>CAWHMA010000001.1:0-19539 GCA_963830435.1 uncultured Solirubrobacterales bacterium
GCCCTCACTCGCTAGCCACAGAACTGGCGCAAGACGCAACCTCGGCCGCGGCGAAGCGCCCCCTCGCGGAACTCCGGTTCGGTTGTCCGGTCAAGCCTGGGCAGCCGACTGGGTTGTAGCCGACGGGGCCATCTCGGTCCGGCTGCTGATCTTGGGCCTGACTCGGCCGAAGGAGAAGGGCGGCGGTACGCCCCAGCCGCCGCCGACATGACAGCTGGTGCGTGAATGGGGCACTCTCGGCGTGGACGAGCGGCTATCCGGCGGCGGACTCGCCGTCACAGTAGTCCTCGATGCGATTCGTCGTGTCGAAACAGGAACCCCTCGCGGTCGGAGATGCGGGCCAGAACGGTGTTCTCCTCCGGGTGGAAGGCGCTCACCGGCTGGCTGGTCGGGTGGAGAAGATGATCATCCGGGCGGGTTCCTCGCTGCTGTTGGACAATTGGCGGGCGCGGTCAGTGACGCTTCGAGAACGGCGGTGGCGGTGTGCCCAAACTCGATGACCATCGGATCGTGGTTGCGGCGGCGCCAGACCAGCGCGCTCTCGGATGGGGGAAGGTCGGCGATGGGCACCCCGACGATGTCTGGATGCCCGAAGCTGGTGAGGAAGGCTGGGACCGTCGGGTGGATCGCCCGTCCGCGGGCAATCAGCATGACCAGCTCGTTGACGTCGCGAGGGCGGAGACGGCAGCGCCTGATTCGCCGACCATCCAGTGTCCTCGGCGGGCTAAACGCGGCGGCAAGCTCTGAGGGCAAGAGACCCTCGATCTCGGTCACCTCGTAGTCCGCAATGTCCTCGATCGTGACCTTGGCTTGGGCGGCGAGTGGATGATCCCGGCTGACGACCAGCACGCGCTCGTCGCGTGAGAGGGTCGGCCCGACGACCAGATCGACCTGGTGCAGCGGCAGGCGAGCCACGAGCACGTCGATCTCCCCACGCCGCAGCGGCTCCAGGCGGTCGCGGAACGGAAGCTCGGTCAGCCGCACCTCGAACTCGGGATGACGCGCCTCAAAGGCATCGATGATCGCGACCATGAGCGGCCCGCCCGACGCGGCCGTCAGCACCCCGAGGGTGAGCGTCCGCTTCGGCGTGCGCTTCGACCGATCGGCGCGGCGAAGGATGTCGAGAAGCTGGTCGTGTACGGGGCGGGCATCGGCCAGCAACCGTTCACCTGCGGTGGTCAGCTCGACGCGTCGGCTGGTCCGGTAGACGAGCTCGCTGCCCAGCTTGTCCTCGAGGCTGCGGATGCTCTGGCTGACCCGCGACTGGGTGAGGCTGAGCCGGTCTGCGGTGCGCTTGAAGTGCAGTTCCTCGGCCAGGGTCAGGAACGCGCGCAGCTCGCTCAGGTTGACCGCTTCCCACATCAAGTAGTCAGGCTAATCGCTGGGATACTGGATTGGCCGTTGATCTTCGTAATTCGACCTCGGATCCTGTCGCGATGCAGCGGGCATTTGAGTCCACCGACGGAGGTCGAGCGATGGCGGCATACGTGGAGCTGGGTGCGGTGCACACTTGGTATGAGGAGCGCGGAGAGGGACCGCCGGTGGTGCTGTTGCACCCGGGAGGCGCCGACGCCCGGGCCTGGGCGCCCAACCTGGAGGCGCTTGCCGCCGGCTTTCGAGTGTTCACGCCCGAACGCCGCGGTCACGGGCGCACAGCGGACGTCGAAGGTGCGATCACCTACGAACTCATGGTTCAGGACACGATCCTCTTCCTTGAGCGGGTCGTCGGAGGACCGGCTGAACTGGTCGGCTGCAGCGCGGGGGCGATCGTCGCGCTCGGCGTCGCCCATGCGCGGCCTGACCTGGCAAAGCGGCTCGTTCTCGTCAGTGGCGTCTTTCACTATGAGGGCTGGATCCCGGCTGCGATCGACCCCACCCAGCCCCCGCACCCGGCGCTGGTGCGCGGCTACGCGGAACTGTCGCCCGATGGCGCCGAGCATTTCCCCGTGGTGCATGCCAAGCTCCAGCGCCTCGCCCGGCAGGAGCCGGCCCTCACGATTGCTGATCTGGGCAGCGTGCAGAGCCGCACGCTCGTGATGGTCGGCGATGACGACGAGGTCGAGCTCGAGCACGCGATCGCGCTGTATCGGGCGCTGCCTGTCGCCGAGCTTGCGGTCATACCCGGCACATCGCACGGCCTGCTCCACGAAAAGCCTGACGTCTGCAATGAGATCATCACCGCGTTCCTGACCATGGATCCAGTGGCGACGATCGCGCCGATCCGCCGCGCGATCAACCGCGAGGGCGACACCGAGCGATGAGCCGCGCCCCGAACGGACTCCTTTATCAGTGCTACCTGCTCGCCTGCGATCCCGACACCGGCCGGCTCTTTGACCGCACTCGGACAGCGTTTCTCACCCACGCGGGCGTGCTGACCCAGCTGGTCCTTGCCGGAGCGGTGAACGAGGCCGGTGGCGTGGTGTGGGCGGCCGCTCGCGCGTCCCTCTCCGACAAGCCGCTCGACCTCGCCCTGAGCCAGATCAGCGCCCACGCCCGCAGCTGGAAGGCATGGCTGCGCCGAGGCTATAAAGGGACGCTGGCCGCCACCGAGCATGCGCTGTTCGAAGCGGGCATCCTCAAAGCCGAGCAGCAACGGCGCTTGGGGGTGTTGCCCGCTACCCACGTCTCGCAAGGCGCCTGTACCGGCCCCAGGTGGTTCGCTGGGCTGCCAGGATGATCAAGGCCGGCGGGCTAAAGCACTACACCTTCCCCTCCGCCCAGCCATTCCCCCAAGAGGGCCCGTTGGATGTACCCGGACGACCCGTCCCGATCGCCAGCCCCGGCCACACCTCCGGGCACTGCAGCTTCCTACTGCCACACGTCGGGGTGTTGATCGGCGGCGACGCGCTGGTCACCGCGCATCCCCTGTTCAACGGCGTAGGCCCCCCGATTGCTGCCGGCCGACTGGTCCCATGACCAAACCGAGGCGATCGACTCACTGGGCGCATTCCGAAACCTGGATACGGACACGTTCATCCCCGGCCACGGACCGGTCTGGCACGGTCCAATCAACGACGCACTCGATCGGGCTCTCGACCAGGTCCGCCGCGGACACGCGGTCCGATGAAGGCGCCGAGACGGAAATCGCGTCTCCGCCGGCAAGGTGCAGATCAGATCCTCTGTCGAACTACCTGGGCGGTCAGGTGCAACCGACGGAAGGCGGACGGCCCGCCGCTCATCACACTGAACCTCGTCATCACCGAAACGCGTGACCTGGCTAGCCCGCACCGATGCTCCGGACCGTGACCAGGGCAAGACTGTCGCAACCACGCACCAGGAGGGGTTTCCGCCGGCGACCGAGCCGGAATTTTCGCTGCCGCTCTGAGTCGGCGGCCGACTGAAGCAGCAGCGCCGATCTGGTAGCCGGTGCCGCGACGAAGCAGCAGTGGGCGTGGCTTCGTCATAGCCGGCGTCACGACGATCTACTCGCCGTGCGACCGGTGCGGCGGCTTCTGTTCGGGCGCGGCTCGACGCAGGCTGCGGACTGTGCTCATGTCTTCGTCTTCGGGTTCTCGTAGTCGAGCAACACTGTCGACCACCGTCTGCGCGTAAGGTCGGACAGCGTCGGAGTTGCTAGAGGCAGTGAGTTGCGGAGGATCCGCAGGCGGTATTCATTGCCGAGGCGTGTCGGGAGCAGCTGAGCCGCCGCTTCTGCTTCGGCGATCGCGCGTTTGTCGGTGGGGAACCGCGAGCTGCGGGTTCGACTGCCCAGGCGCGGAGCTTCTGTTGTTGGGTGCGGTCCACGCCGGCACCCCGGATCCCGCGGTCGCGCATCGCGGCGGTGAGGTCGTGGACGATCGCGACGATGGCGGTGACCGGTCGACGTTCCACGAAATCAATGATCACCAGCCGGGGTGCTGGCTGTTGCACTTCGAAAATCTCGGTGATCGTGTGGCAGACGCATCTGGCGTGAGGTAGAACAGTCGGCCTCTCAGGAGCACGGCAGTCACCCGTGCGGGGAGGTTGCGCCGTTCGCCGGGCTCGAGTTCGTACAGGTCGCCTCGTTGATCGATGCCAAGGTGCGCGACTGGGGGGCGATCTCGTACCCGAGCACCGCGATCGATACCGCGATCGCGAGCAGCACGCCGACGATCACCAGCGCCCGAGCGGTCGCCTGCGCAGATGCGCCAACAGTCCCGGCAACAGGGTGAGCACGATCGCGCACGAGATCGACGCCAGCTGTGTCCCGCGCCCCGAATCTCACTGCACGGCGCTCTGCGAGTCACGCCGACGAGGATCGCCAGCAGCGCCGCCCGAGAAGGCCGATCACCCGACGACGCGATCGCTGACGCGGTCAAGATCGACACCGTCGAGGTCACGCTGACGCTCAACGCCGCGAGCTGCGCGCCAGCGCATACACGACCATCGGCACCGAGGCCGCGTACAGCCGACCTGCACCGGCAACCCCGCCAGCCCTGCGTAGACAATCGTGTGCGGCCCGACCACCACACCCGCCGCGACGACGCCCGCGACCGCATCGCCGGCTAACCATTCACGCCGATACCCCCGCGCCCACGACGCGATCAAGGGTTGCCACTTGCCCCGCCCGCGTCACCGTCCCTTGCGCAGAGACCCCGCAGCGCAGGCTGGCTATTGACGGATCATGGCCTGGGCGGTGTGGGCTTGGTGGCGGGGCTCGTGGGTGTCGTGGTCGGGATGGAGGTCGGGTTTTTCGTCGAAGTCGACGCGGATGATCGTGCCGGTGAACTGGGCGTTGGTGTCGTACTCGTCGGTGACGCGGGCGCCTTTATCCCAGCCGATGTCGAACGTTTCGTCCATCGAGTACCCGACGGTGCAGGTTCGAGCGATCTTGTCCTCGGCGACCTGCTGATCGCCGACAAACAGCCGCCCGGTGCCGCCGGCGCCCATCGGCTGCTCACCTGTCTTCTCGAACTCGTAGCGCACCAGGTGGCGTCCGGCGGGCAGCGGGTCGGCGGCGCGGACGTAGGTCAGTTCGGGGCCGGGGAAGCAGTAGACGAACGTCGGGACCGAGTCCCTGAGATAGAGCGCCCAGCCGGATGAGTTGCTGCCGATCACCGCGATCGGCCCGTGCGCCCCGCTGTCGGGGACCTCGATCTCGGCGCTGACCGCCCAAGACCGGTTCAGCGTGTCCGGGGCGGAGAACGGTTGGATCCGCACCGCGCCCTCATAGAAAGTGAGCAGCTCGCGGTGCGGGTAGACGCCCGCGCGTCCCAGCGCACGCTCATAGAAGCGGTCGTCGAGCGGCAGCACCTGGTATCTGCCGGCCTCGGCCCACCACAGCTGGATCATGTCCAGGGCACGCTTAACGACCGGATCGTCGAGGTTGGCGCTGTCGCGGTCCTTCATCAGGTCGTTTGACTCAGACGGATCCTTGGTGAGGTCGTAGAGCTCCCAGTGGTCCTCGTCAAACCCCCAGGCGGCGCTGTTCTCCCACGGCTTGCGGCCGTGGTAGGTCGCGATCTTCCAGCCGTCGTGGTAGAGGCCGCGGTTGCCCATCATTTCGTAGTACTGAGTGGTGTGGGTGGTCTTCGCGTCTGCGTGGTCGAAGGAGTAGTTCATCGCGTACCCCTCGACGGGCTCCTGCTGGACGGAGTTGACCGACTGCGGCGCCTGCACGCCGATCGCCTCGAGGACCGTCGGGACGATGTCGGTCACGTGGTGAAACTGGTGGCGGATCTCACCCTTGGCCGCGATCCCGTCGGGCCAGTGCACCACCAGCGGGTTCCGGACCCCCCCGAGGTGCGTGTATTGCTTGCACAGCTGAAACGGGGTGTTGCCGGCCATCGCCCAGCCGACCGGATAGTGGTTATAGGAGCCGGGCTGTCCGAACTGGTCGATCCTGTCGATGTTCTCAGCGACGGTCTCACCGCCGACCGTAACGCTCTGCTCGTTGAACAGGCCCTCCAGTCCGCCCTCCCCGGATGAGCCGTTGTCCCCAACGCACACGAAGATCAGTGTGTTGTCGAGCTGGCCGGTCTGCTCCAGGGAGTCGATCAACCGGCCGATCTGCGCGTCGGTGTGCTCCATGTAGCCGGCGTACAGCTCCGCCATGCGCGCGAACAGACGCTTGTGATCATTGGGGAGCTCGTCCCACTTCTGGACGCCCTCGAGCATCGGCGTCAGCTGCGTGTGCTCGGGGAGGATCCCCAGTTGCTTCTGACGCTCCAGGGTCCGTTCGCGGTACCGGTCCCAGCCGTCATCAAAGGCGCCCTTGTAGCGGTCGGCCCACTCGGGCCAGATGTGATGCGGGGCGTGCATCGCTCCGAACGCCAGCCACGCCATCCACGGCTTGTCCGGCGCCAGCGAACGGTGTTGTGAGGTCCAGTTGATCGCGCGATCGACTAGATCTTCAGACAGGTGGTATCCGTCCTCGGGCTGGCCTGGCGGATCGACCGGCTCGCGGTCCAAAAACAGCTTCGGCTGCCACTGATCGCTATCCCCACCCAAGAAGCCGTAGAAGCGATCAAACCCAAACACGCTGCCGTCGGGCCAGCGATCGTACGGGCCGGCCAGCGACGTCTCCTCAGACGGCGTGTTGTGCCATTTACCGATGCAGAAGCTCGTGTACCCGTGCTGATGGAGCATCGCCGGCAGCCCCGCCTTGCTCTGCGGCTGGCGCGCGTTGTACCCCGGATAACCGGTCGCCATCTCGGTGATCGCGGCCATCCCGACCGAGTGATGGTTACGGCCCGTCAACAACGCCGCGCGCGTCGGCGAACACAACGCCGTCGTCGTGAAATTCGTGTACTTCAACCCATTCTCGGCCAGCCGCTGGATGTTCGGCGTCCGGATCTCCCCGCCGAACGGCTCGATCCAACCAAAACCGATGTCATCGACCACCACACACAGCATGTTGGGCGCGTCCTCCGGCGCCGACGGAGGCATCGGGAACGCTGGATCGGAGTCCTCCCAGGTTCGGCCAATCTCGCCCGGGAACCGCTCTCCCTCACGGTAGGTCTTCATCTCCCGTTCCTCCCTCTCTCAACTTGATAGCCAACCAATCACGCCTGCCCCGGACGTGGGCAAACCTACATCAACCAAGCCCGACGATCCACCCCCCCATCAACGATCGTCCGGCCTCGCCAAGCCGGCTCCTAGCGACGGCCTCGCCGCCGCCCCGAACTTGCTGCACCAGGACGGGCATCGCGAGAACCACGCGTGCGCGATCCCGACGCCCAACAGACACGAGCTTCAGCTGGCCGTAGCGGTCAGGAGCGTCTGGCGCCAAGCAGCCGTGGCCGTCACCGCCGGATCTCAGCATACGCACCGCGCCGACGCGCGCGAAGACGGCCAGCGCGACCGCGATCGCCACGAGCGCCGCCAGGACGTGCACTCGCCCAGCGCGACCGCGATCGCCACCAGCGCCGCGAGGATGTGCACCAACTTGGTTCCGCCTGCTCGCCGCCACTACGGCGAGCAGCGTCTCGTGCCGCGCCTGGTCGAGCCGGGCGTCGATCCGACGCCTGGTCTCTACGTGCGTCGGATAACGCCCCGGAGCATGGGCAGGTCTGCCGCCGCCCCCGGACCTTCGGGGGGAGTGCCGCGACGCGCAGCACCATCCGCGGCCTGCTCGAAGAGCACGGTCGGGTACTCCGGCGCGAGCGCGAGATGGAGGGGCGTATCGGCGATGCCGCTTTCGAGCGCGGCATGAGTACCGCCCCGCGGCGACTTCGCCGCTCCGGGCGGAGACCGCGGCTTCGGGCCTGCGCGTTCGGAGAACCTGTGCGTCCTGGCGTGCGCCCTCGCCGAGCGGGGCGACGGCGAAGATTATGAGCGTCTAAGGCGACTGGGCTGGACGGGTGCGCAGCTCGGTCAGCAGGCGGCGCGACCGTCGTGTGCGCTTGGTGGGCCGGCGGCGCGCTCTGGCCACCCGTGGACACGAGCGCGGTGTCGGGATCGCCGCTCTCACAACAGCGTGGCCAGACTGTTGATGATCATGACGATTCCGAACACGAGCGAGGACCAGCCTGTCACGGCGCGCTGATGCGGGATCAGCCAGAGCTTGGCTTTGTTCAGAAGATCGGCGGCTCGACGGGGCATCAGCACATAGACGAGCAGCGGGATGAGGATGCACAGGTCGATGCACAGGATCAGCACCACCAGCACGATCAGTCGCGCCCCGGCGTCGTAGTGCTGACCGGCGAGGGCTTGGACGGCCGCCACGAAGGCGGCGATGTCGGCCGGGCTGACGAGGATCAGCACCATGCCCAACCCGAGAGCTTGCCATGCCGGCAGGACGTCTAGCTTGGTCATCCACGCCGGTGTGCGCTCGTGCGCCCGTTCGCCCGCAGCCGGAGCGGCTAGGGGATGTTGGGCCCCGATTAGGGCGCGCAGCCCCGCGCCGAAGAGCAGGACGCCCACGAGCAGGCTGACGATCCCCTTGGCCCCGTGATCGGTGGCCTGCGCATGTGGGTCGACCAGGGCCAGCACGAGAGCCGCCAGCCCGGCCAGCACGAGCGACCAGCCGAGCAGCATGGCGACGGTGTTGAGGACCGCGCGACGCGAGCTTAGGAACACGATCGTGACCAGCGCCGGGATCGGCGACAGCGCACCGATGACCGCCGCGGTGATCAGCTGCGGGATCACAGCTGAGCCCTGACGGCCCGCAGGGTGTCGTCCGCCTCGGCGTCGACAAACGCCGCGCCTGTTTGGCGGCGAACCAGGTCCGATCCGGGCGGCAGCAGCGCGGAGATCAGCGCGATTGGGATCACCTGCCGGAAGGCCGGCGTGGGCCCCAATGCGACCAGGACCAGGAACACCAGCCCGGCGCCGGCGTAAGCACGAGCCGGATAGTCGCGAAGGGTGGGGGCCAGTGTGCGCCGAAGCGCAGTGGCCGGACGGTTGATGCGAGCCAGCCAGGCCGCGACCACCACCAGCAGGCAGTAGACCACCATCCCCATCGCAATGTCGTAGAGCAGGCTGGTGGCGATCTCCCACACCTCGCGGGCGGACGGCCGGTTGGACTGGACGTTCACCAGATCGCTGATTAGCGCACTGCCGCCGACGCGCCGGAACGGCAGCACGGACAGGCCGATCCCGGCCAGGCACCAGCCGGCGGTACGCAGCGCCGCCGGCCGGCAGCCCTCGGCCAGCCACACCGCCAGCGCGAGCAGCCCGACGGTTAGGAGTGGCAGCGCCCCCGCCGGGACGGCGAGCAGCCACACGAGGCGCTGGGCCAGATTCAGCTGGGAGGAGCGCAGGACCACGACCTGGCCGGTGACCGCCGACGCGCCGCCGCCGCGGGCGATTTTCAGGAAGGTCGCGTGGGCTGCGTGGCCAGCGTCTTGGAACCCGGCCTGCGCCGGGGCGCTGGCCAGCAGCCTGGGGGCCTGATTGTTAGCCACCTGCCGCAGGCCCGCGCTGACCGGACCGGCCAGGCTCCGGAGCTTAACCGGGAGCGCGTTCTTGATCTCGGCCTGCGCGTCGGTTGCTTTGAACAGCTCCGTGACCCGGAACGCGCCCAGCGCAGTCTGAACCGGCCGGTCGGCCAGGACCCGCGAGCTCATGTTTGTGAAGTTGCCGGGGTTCAGGATCTGCCGGTCAGCCCACACGGCGCGCACCGTCACGAGCGCGGCCACGGGGGCGGCGGCGAACAGCGAGCCGACGAGCCAGCGGTCGCGGCGCGGAACCGGCACCGGCCCGGCGGCCGCCGGCTCGGACGTGTCTTCGGTGCCCGGGTGCGCCACCATCCCAATTCGCCCGGGGGACAAGTGGGACATCGCTCAGGTCTTCGCGGTCTCCAGATGCTGGTCGAGCTCTTCGCCCTCGGCGTCGAGTTCCTTGCTCAGCCGGCGCTCGGCGCTGCTGAGCGCCTTCTCGACCTGCTGCTCGATCTTCGAGGTGCCGATCACCACCAGAGCGGCTTGGCCGTCGTCGAGTAGCTCACCGACTTCCTTCATGTCCGACCGCGACATGCCGTGCCACAGGTGGCCGGCCAGCCCGCCGGCGGCAGTCCCGACGGCGCCGGCCCCCAGGATCGACGGCGGGAACAAGATTCCCACCAGCGCTCCGACGGCGAGCCCGGTCCACGCCCCGTGCTGGGTGGGCTTCTCGTGCTTGTGGACGTGAATCTTGCCTTCCGACTTGGTGATCACCGCCGCGTCGTAGGTGCCGACCATTCCCGCTGCGTGCAGTTCTCTGAGTGCTTCGTAGTCGGCGCGGGCGTCGTCCTCGGACTCGTAGGTCCCGGCGTATAGGAAGACAGGATTTGTGGCCATCTTGAGCTCCTTTCGGTTCGACTGGGACGGTAGGGGACGGCGGGATGAGTTGCCATCACTCCTCGAGGGTGAGCGCAGTGGCTACGCGTCCGATCGGCCGGGTCCCTGGGCAGCCTCAACCGCAGCCTGGACCGTGGGATAGAAGCGCTCGAGCGGCCCGTCGGCGCCCGCGCGCCGCAGCACGTCGCGCACCTGTCCGATGTCGCGGGCGAGCAGGAGCCGGACCCCCTCGTGGCGCAGCCCGTCCGAGAGCCGTTCGAGCATTTCGACCGCGGTGACGTCGATGAACGCCATCGACGCAGCGTCGAGCACGACCGCCTTGGTCCCCGGCCGGGCGGCGGCGGCGCGCACCCGCGTCCGCACGGCTTCGGCGTTGGCGAAGAACAGGCCGCTCTCCACGCGCAGGATGACCACCCCGGGAGCGGGCTCGTTCTCGGGGTGCTTCTCGATGTCCGCGTACTGCCTGTCGGTTCCTGGCACCCGCCCGAGCTCGGCCACGCGCGGACGTGAAGCCCGGTACAGACACAGCAGCAGCGAGGTGGCGATCCCGATGAACAGCCCGGGCAACGTGTCGAACACGGTCACGCCGAGCAGAGCCGCGATCGCGGCGATGAAGTCAGGACGCGCCGCGACGCCGTAGGCGCGGCCCAGACGCCGCGTGAACACCCGGTAGAGCCGGATCACCGCGGGGACGTCGACCAGCTCGACCACGGCAGCGATGACCACGGCGGCGAGCGTGGCCTCGGGCAGCTTCTCGAACAGGCCGGTGAGCAGCAGCAGCGTCACGATCGTCATCGCCGCCACGACGAGCCCGGAGATCTGGCTGTAGGCGCCCGCCGATCCATTGACCGCGGTCTTGGACAGGCTGCCGTTGACGACCATCCCGCTCGAGAGTCCGGCGGCGGCGTTGGCGGCGCCGAGGGCGACCAGCTCGCGGTTGGCGTCGACGTCGTAGTGGTGCTTGGCCGCGTAGGTCTTGGCTGCGCCCAGGCCCTCGGCGAAGCCGACCAGCATGATCCCGATGCCGCCGCCGGCCAGCCTCACGTAGTCGTGGAAGCTGACCGCGGGAAGCCCGAGCGACGGCAGTCCGCGGTCGATGTGCCCAACGATCTTGACGCCGTGCTTGTCCAGGCCGAAGATCGCCACCGCCGCGACCCCGAACGCGACCGCGGCAAGCGATCCCGGAACCGCAGGGGCGAACCGCCTTAGGCCGAACACGATCGCCAGCGACAGCGCGCCGATCAGCAGCGTGAGCCCGTGCGTGTGACCGAGATGGGCGATCACGTCCCACAGCTTCTGGAAGAAGTCGCCCGAGCCGTTCTCGATGCCGAAGAACTTTGGCAGCTGCCCGACCATGATCGTCAGCGCCAGGCCGATGATGAAGCCCTTGAGCACGGGCTCGGCGACGAAGTTCGCCAGAAAGCCAAGCCGCAGCAGGCCGGCGGCGACGGCCACCACCCCGGCGCTGATCGCCAGCGCCGCGGTCATGGCGACGAACTTGCCGCTGCCCCCCGCCGCGTACGCGCCCACGGTGGCCGCCGATAGCGCGGCGGTGGCCGACATCGGCCCCGTGATGAGATGGCGCGAGGAGCCGAACGCCGCATAGAGGATCAGGGCGCCAGGGGCCGCGTAGAGTCCGACCACGGGCGACACCCCCGCGATCGAGGCGTAAGCGAGCGCCTCTGGAATCAGGACGGCCCAGACGGTCAGGCCAGCGATCAGGTCCCCGCTCAGCCGGCCGCGCTGGTAGCCGCGCAGGGACGAGAACAGCCAGCTGGGCAGCCGGCCGGCGCACGACCGGGAAGCACGCCGGCCGGCCGCGTCCTGTCGGCTACCGCTCATCTTCGGCGCCAGGCGCCGCCAGCCGCCTGACCTCGACCAGTTCCAGCCCGAGGGCTGGCACCTGCTCGAGCAGCCGCCGCAGGGCGGCACGGTCGGTCACCGGCCCGTGCAGCACGGTCTCCACCGGCTCGATCTCGGCCTGCATGCCCTCGAACGATTCGATCACGGGCTGGCCGAGACGCCCCTTGACCCGAATCTCGTAGCGAGGTGCCGCCATCGGTGTTATCTGGCGCAGTGAGGTGCGCTGCCGCTGTCGCGTGCCATCTCGGCACTGTGGCCCATGCGCGGGTGAGTTGTCCTCATCCGCCCGGGGTGAGGCTGCTCACCTCACCCCGCGAAGGTGAGGACAGCTTACCCGTCGGCGTGGGTCCTCTCACGGTTTCAGAGCCACTCGGAAGCACAGCCCTGCGCTATGAGGATCGTGCCATGACGGCCAGCCATGTTCGCGGCCGTGCTGACGTGCCTCGGTGGGGCACGTGCCGTAGGCTTGCTCACGACGTGGCGAGTGCTACACAGCCCCACGCCAAGGTCTCTCCTCCGAAAGGAATGCGCTGGCTCCTCGGCGGCAGCTTTCGGATGGGATCCGAGCGCTTCTATCCCGAGGAGGCTCCGGTCCACCGGGTTGAGCTCGATGGCTTCTGGATCGACGAGCATCCCGTCACCGTGGCCGAGTTCCGGCGCTTCGTGAAAGCCACCGGCCACGTCACGGTGGCGGAGCGGGCGCCAAGCGGCGGCCGATTACCCGGACGCCGATCCGGCGGTGCTCGTCCCCGGCTCGCTCGTGTTCCAGCCCACCGCCGGGCCGGTCGATCTGCGCGACTGGTCACAGTGGTGGAGCTGGACACCAGGGGCGGGCTGGCGCCGGCCGGAGGGGCCAACAAGCCACATCGGCGGACGGGAGTACCACCCGGTCGTCCACGTCGCCTATGACGATGCCGCCGCCTACGCGGCCTGGGTGGGCAAGGACCTCCCCACCGAGGCCGAGTGGGAATACGCCGCCCGGGGCGGGCTCGACGGCGCCGCGTTCACCTGGGGCGACGAGCTCACGCCGCGCGGGCGCGTGATGGCCAACACCTGGCAGGGCCGCTTCCCGTGGGAGAGCCTCCGCCCCGACGGCCGGCAGGGCACGACCGCGGTAGGGAGCTATCCGGCCAACGGCTACGGGCTGTTCGACATGGCCGGCAACGTGTGGGAGTGGACGCGGGACTTCTTTAGCCCCGTCATCCTGGCGAGGCCGCCAAACCGTGCTGTGTGCCCCGCAACCCTGTGTGCCCCGCAACCCGCGGGTCGACGCCGTTCCCGGAGGGACTGCCGATGGCCGGTCCGGGTGGCCACATCCCGCGGCGGGTGATCAAGGGGGATCGCATCTGTGCGCGCCGAACTGCTGCCTGCGCTTTCGCCCCGCCGCCCGTCAGGGCGAGGCGGTTGACACCTCGAATTCACATATCGGCTTTCGCTGCGTGATGCGCGGCGACTAAGGCGGGATCAGCCGGCGCGCCGGCGCCACAGCAGGGCGCCTCCGATCGCGCCGAGCACGAAGGAGACGATGATCACCACGATCAGCGGGGTCTGGGTGGTGGTCACGATCCAGTCGACCTTGACCTTGTCGGTGTTCAGCACGGCGAACACGATCATGAGCACGATCGCGGCGCCCGAGAGCAGCAAGCGAGCCTGAGCCTTACGGCTCGGCCGCGGCTTCGGCGCTCCGGCGCCTCCTGATGTGGTCGATCCCGTGCTCATGGCCGTGCGCCAGCCTTTCATCGAGCTGGTGAGCCTCTCACCCGGAATCGGCGATGCTAGCGCCCACACCGGCGGCATCATCCAGCGTCGGCTCCACTCGGATTTGCTCGGCCAACCCTGCGCGCTGGAGCATGGCCAGGGCCGGACCCCGCACCGACACCAGTACCAGTTCGGTGCCTTGGCCGGCTAGTTCGGCGACCAGCTCTCCGAGAGCGTCCACCGTCTCGACGTCGAGCCCCGCGCTGCCCGCGAGGTCGAGCACGAGCCTGCTTGGGCGGCGCCCCGCCGCCGCCACCAGCGCGAGCAGCCGCTCCTTGACCGTCCGCGTGTTGGCATAAAACAGCTGTCCGTCCACGCGGGCGACGACCACGCCCGACGGGCGCTGCCAGTCGGCATGCCGGTCGGCTCTGCCCCAGCGCCCCGTGGCGGCGTCGCGGGCGAGCTCGCCGACTGACGGTCGGCTCAGATGGTGGATGACCAGAATCAGGGATAGGCCGACGGCGACGATCAGCCCCGGCAGCACCCCCAGCGCGAGGACACCGACGAGGGCGATGAGCGCCAGCACCAGCGCGCTTGCGCGCAGGGACGCGAAACGAGCGAGCTCGTCGACGCGGAAGAATCCGGTCACGGCGACGACGACGATCGCGCCCAGCGTGGCCTGGGGAAGGTTCTTGAACACCGGCGCCAGGAAGGCGCCGGTGAGCAGGATGAGCCCGGCCGCGACAAGCGAGGCAAGCTGGCTCTTGCCCCCCGCCTCGTCGGCAGCGGCGGTCTGACTGGAGCCCCCCGCCTGCACAAACCCCTTGGAGAGGCCCGCCAGCAGGTTTCCGCCCCCGACCGCGATCAGCTCGCGGTCGGCCGAGATCGCGTAGTGGTGGCGCGTGGCCAGCGAGCGCGCGACCCCCAGCCCCTCCGTGGTCATCAGCATCACTCCAAACGCGGCGGGCAGCAGCGCAACCAGGTCGTGGGCGCTGACATCGGGGAGCGACGGGTGCGGCAGGGCCGATGGCAGCTTGCCGACCACGTCCACGCCGTGGCGCGACAGGTGGGCCAGGCTGGAGACCACGATCGCCAGCACGAGCACGACCAGCGTCCCCGGTAGCGCGGGGGCAAACCGCTTCAGCCCCCACAGCAGCGCGATGCTGGCGGCGCCGACGACCAGCGTGAGCGCGTGGGTCGAGCCGAGGTGGCCGATCAGGTGAGCGAGCTGAGGGAAGAAGTTTCCGTTGCCGGCCTTGACTCCGAACACCTTGGGCAGCTGCCCCATGGCGATGGTCAGGCCGAGGCCGAACAGGAAGCCGGTCATGACCGGGACCGAGATCAGGTCCGACAGGCCGCCCAGGCGCAGGACGCCGGCGCCGATCAGCACGGCGGCCGCCAGCACCGCCAGCGCGGCCGACATGGCGGCGAACCTAGTCGCGTCCCCGTGGGCGAGCGTGCCGACCGCGGCCGCCGACACGGCCGCCGTCGAGCTGGTCGCGCTGACCACGAGTGAGCGTGAGCTGCCGAGCAGGGCGTAGCCGACCATCGCCCCCGGCGCCGCCATCAGCCCCGCCTGCGGGGGCAGCCCGGCGATCTGGGCGTAGGCAACGCACTGCGGCGTGATCACGCTCCAGATGATCAGCCCGGCGACGAGGTCGGCGCCGAGCCAGGCCCGCTGGTAGGACCTGGCCCAGCCCAGAACCATCATCGGGAGTACGTGAGACCGTCATCAGCCAGCCTCTGCAGCGTCGGCGTCTCGATCCGCCCCCCGAACGACGACGACGCGGCCAGGCCGGTGTCGTCAGAGAGGACGGTGAGGACGTTCGGCGCTCCCGCCGGCGCCGTCTCGGCCAGATAGGGTGACCAATCGGCGACGGAGTCGCGCACGTCGAGGTTGACGACTCCCTTGAACGGCTTGGGCATGGCTTGGTGTTCCTCCTGTCGGGATCGGCCCCAGCTTGAAACCTCCCCGGGTAAGCTGACCTCTTCCCCGCGGGTGAAGCCGGCTCACCCGGTCGGCTGGCACGATTTGCTCACCCAGGCGAGAATGCGCGGTCGCCCCGGGTCCGGGGGGCGGGCATGCTAGCCCAAACTCAAATTCGAATGGAGGAAGCGAATGAGCGATCTCGTGGCTGTCGGTTACAAGCTCAGCGACATCGATCTCGATGGTGCTCCGGGGTCCTCGCCTCGGAGCACCCCTTCATCGCCGCGGCGCGCTTTGCTTGAAGCCGAGCTCCCACGAACGTGCCCTTCGGCGGTGCAGGCGGCCCGCTCGGCATAGCGACGCCGTCGGCATAGTTCGCGCTATGCCGAGGTCGGGACAGCACGAAGAGTGTGGTCACCTCGATCTCGGCTGCAGTTTTCCTGGAAGCCGCCCCGGGACTCGCCGCTCGCCCAGCTCTCTCGAACGAACGTCATAGCGTCGTTCGAAGAGCATCGCGAACATGCTCGGATGATGCTCTCAGCCACGGTCACGTTCGACCGGCGCCCGCCACCCACAAGACGTCGTCCGCCTCCGCCACGGACGAGCGATGGGTGCCGCCCATTCGGCCCGTCGAAGCTTCGGCTTCGCACCCGTTGATCTGACAGGACCTGCGCGGCGATGAGGAGGCGATGGTCTGAACCGGCCCCTGACGACGAGCCTGGTCCCACGGCCCGACGGCCACTACCAGCCAACCATGTTCCATGGATCAGCGACAATGTTCACTCGCCGGCGCTCGCTTGCGCGGCACGGAGAACTAACCAGCGCGCTGGCGCGTCAGGGAAAGCGCACAAGCGCGCCCTGGAGCGGGAGTTGGTTGCGACGCAGGGCGGGTCGTGGCGCGGGGATGATCGTCGCGGGCTGGTTGTCGTTGAACTGGGCGAGGTTTGCCACCCGTGCGGCAAAGTGCCAGGATGAGAGGACCCACGGTCGGCCGTTTGAGGCGATCGGCTGCGGGCCGTCGGTGACCATGAAGTGCAGGTGCGGCTGGGTGGAGCTGCCGGTGTTGCCGACCAGCCCGACGGGCTCGCCGGCGCGCACCCGCTGGCCCTTGTGCACCCGGAGGCTCCCGGGCTGCAAGTGGCAGTAGACGAGAAAGTGCCCGCCGCCAGCATCGATCGCGACGAAGTTCCCAAGCGCGGTGCGAGTCGTGAGGCGCTCGCGGTTCGTCGGCGGGTTGGGCGGGGTGTTCTCGGGCACCACGTCGTTGGTGTCCGCCACGATGCCATTGGCCGCTGCGACGGCGAGCTTGCCAAATACGAAGTAGCTTGTGTTCTTGGTTGGATCGCCCGAATAGGTATGCCCGTTAGGTCCAGCGATCACCCAGTCGATGGCGTAGCGCTGAGACAGGTAGCGCCGCCCATCGATGGTCAACAGCGCGCGGGTGTGGGCGGACTTGGTGCAACACCCGTTTCCGTTGACGTAGGTTCCCGGCTGAAGTGGAGCGTGCAGCGTGATCGGCGCTCGACGGTCGACCGTGGTCCGTCCCATGTCCGCCATCCGCCTGATCACGGGCTTCTCGCCCGATCGGGCCACGCGGATCGTGATCGTGTGCGTCAGCGACTGTGGGATCCTGGCGTGACGCGTCAGCGTCACGTCGAACCACAGTAACCCGCCCTCGGACGGGGCTAGGGTGCGGGTGGGGGCGGCGGATGCCTGGCTTGACATGAAGTCCGGCGACCTGGCCGAGGAGATGCTGTCGATGACGTGGCCGCTGCGTGCATCGCGGACCTGCACCGACAGCAGCGTCGTGGTCGCCGCGGAGTTGGCGACCGTCATCTCATATACGAGATGACGGCGCCCGTCGCTGCCGAGCACCGGCGAAGGGGGTGCGACCACCGCCGCCGCCCACGGCGTGAATTCCAGCGGCGCATCCTCGCGCGCGGAGATGGCGGTCGACCCAGGGACTGGACTGGCCGCTGCGATTCCCCCGACCACGCCACCGAGGAGAGCCATAACGCCGGCGAGAACCACCAGCCGTTGCGGGAGTAGCTTACGCTGCATGCTGGACCTTTCGTCACCGCCGGTTTTCACGCCGCGGCGCCGGGAGACGTCGCCCCCTTGAGGCGGTCACCTCTCCGGGGCGCTCTCCCCTAACGGAATCCGCGCTACCGAGCCAGCGCGAGCTGTGCCCAGAGCACCCACCATCGACAAAGCGAGCTGGCCTGTCCGAAACCAGCATCCGCGCATCATTCACTCCTTCGCTGCGTCAGGTTATCTCCCGGGGTCGCTCTGTCGCACTCGGCAACGAGGCGCAGGCGCTGGGTGGTGGCATGAAATGACCACTGTGCAGGGGTGACGCTACCGCCCCGGCGTCTGGTTCGCAATAGACCTAGGTCGTGTTGACGATAGGACTCAGGTCTGTTGACGGTGCGCGAAATGCCGGATACGGTGGAAATTCTTTCCTGTGTCTATCAGCTTGTTGCATGTATGCTCGTTTGCCACTAATCCAAACGGCGCTCTCGTCGGTGATCGTGACGCTCGCAGCGGCCGTGACGTTTGCTGCGTCCGCGCATGCGGCGGAGCCGCAGGTAGTAGCGGTGTGGGCGCTGGCCGGCGGCAACACACCACTGGCTGGAGCGCGGGTCCAGATCCTCGAAGGCGGTCGTGTGCTGCGCCAGGACAATGGCAGCCGGTGGACCACAGCTTCCCGCGACGGCACCTCGTTGCTTTCCTTCGTGAGGCTGCCGCACAGCTTTTCGGTCGAGGTGATCCCGCGGGAGCGACTGGGCGGGACCTTCCGTGCCGTTGTGCGCGGCTACCAATCGGGCAGCGTTGTGTACGTGAACCCGGTGACGACGCTCATCGCCGACATCATGGCGGCCCACGTCCCGGACAGTCGTGGGGTCAGCATGGCCCAGGCCCGCCGCGACGTCTACCACGCGCTCGGCATCCCCGGTTGGGAGACTCAGGCGGATCTGCGTTATCGCGTTCCAACAGTCGACGGCGCGAGCTACTTGCGAGCCGCCCGCCGGGCCGGAGGTATCGATGTGCTCAATGGCCAAATCGCGCGTTACACTGTGCGGCGCCGAGGTGGCCATACCACGGTCGATCACCAGCTTCTCGGTGGCCCGATCGCGCGGGTTGCCGCGGGCAAATCCGCTTTAGTGTCGGGAATCTTCAAGGACCTGCTTTCCGGCGTTATCCAGGCTGCCGGCTTTAAGGCCGCCACACCGGTGCTTGGCTGGGTGCTGGCGGCGTTCGGCCTCGAGGATAACAACAACAATCAGGACCTAGCGGATGTCCGGGCAACACTGGATGAGCTTGGCAAGCAGATCACGCAGGTCCAGAGCCGCGTCGAATTGGCCGGGTTTAGCAACCTTGTGCACCAGACCGACCGCACGATTGGCGAGATCGACCATGCCATGAACGAACTCCAAGTCCTCGCGCGGGAGCCGGCCACCGCGGCCCAGAGGCGAGAATACAGCCGGCTCGTCGTCAGCTACATCGGGTCGCACCTGATCGATGCCCCCGAGATACTCAACCAGAACCTCAGCTCCAGCGTTCCCCTGTCCGACAACCTGATCAAGTCGGCCTCACGCCTACTCAGCATCCGTCGGTTCTTTGACTCTCGAAGCTCGGCTGAGGTTCAGAGCGTCTATGACTATTTCGCCGGCTACCAGGCCCAGCTGGCGATCCTACTCACCGAGTACTACCACGCCAAGCCCAATACCTACAGCCCCGCGGCAACCAAGGCCAACCTGGAAAAAGTCGAGCACAACGTCGACGCCCAGACAAGCTCGTTAAAGCCGCCCGTGCCGGCCAACACCGTCATCGACACCAGGGACGGGCTGA
>CAWHMA010000002.1:0-1370053 GCA_963830435.1 uncultured Solirubrobacterales bacterium
GTTTTCACCGGCGCCGGGCGGGCCTTTTCCTCGGGCGCGGACCTCAAGAACGGCGAGCTGGGAACTGACGGCAGGCTGAGTGTGCTGGGGCCGCTGCGAGAGTCCTTCAATCCCCTGATCGCACGCGTGCGCACCTTGCCCAAGCCGGTGATCGCCCAGGTCAACGGCCCCGCGGTCGGCATAGGCTGTTCGCTCGCGCTGGCGGCCGACCTTGTCGTCGCGGCCGAAACCGCCTATTTCCTGCTCGCCTTCGTCAACATCGGCCTCGGGCTCGACGGCGGTGCGTCGTTGACGCTGCCGCTGCGCGGCGGCCACGCGCGGGCCTTCGAGATGGCATACCTCGGCGAGCGGATTCCGGCAGCCAGGGCGCTCGAGTGGGGACTCGTCAACCAGGTGGTAGCCGACGACCAGCTCGGCAAGGCGGTCGCGTCGCTCGCGGGTCGACTGGCGGCAGCCGCACCCGGCGCGCTCGCAACGATCAAGCGCACCATCAACGCGCGGCTGTACGCCGGGCTGGAGGAAGTGCTCGAGCTCGAAGCCGTGCTACAGCAGGAGCACGTCGAGTCGGCTGATTTCATCGAGGGCGTTCAGGCCTTCATGGAGCGCCGAGAACCGCGATTCACCGGTGAGTGAGGGGTGTGTCCCGGTAGGCTTGCCCGCGATAATCTCGCCACGATCCTCACTGAAAGCGCTCAGCGCTATCCCGACAGAGTCGCCGTCAAGCTCGACGACATCGAGCTGACGTACAGGCTGCTTGATGGGGCCAGCACCCACCTCGCAGGCCTGCTGCACGAGAAGGGATTCTCGGCTTCAGACCGTGTGGGGATCATGCTGCCGAACGTCCCCTACTTCCCCGTCTGCTACTTCGGCGTATTGCGCGCCGGCGGCGTAGTGGTCCCGATGAACGTGCTGCTCAAGCGGCGCGAGGTCGCGTTCTACCTGCGTGACTCCGGCACCCGGCTGTTTTTTGCCTGGCACGGTTTCGGAGAGGATGCGCAGGCGGGCGCCGATGACGCCGGCGCCGAGTGCGTGCTGGTCGAGCCCGGGCGTTTCGAGCGCGTCGTGGGCGAGGCCCGGCCTCGGACCGAGGTCGTGGAGAGGGCGGACGACGATACGGCCGTGATCCTCTACACCTCAGGGACAACAGGGACCCCGAAGGGGGCGGAGCTCACGCACGCAAACCTTCTGGGAAACTGCGAGACGGCCCGCTCGCTGTTCGACCTCGAGTCAGAGCGCGTGACCTTGGGCGCACTACCGTTGTTTCACTCCTTCGGCCAGACGTGCGCGATGAACGCCACCGTCAAGGGCGGCGGCACGCTGACCCTGCTCCCGCGCTTTGAGCCGGCCAAGGCGCTCGAGATCATCGAGCGCGACGGCGTCAACGTATTCGAGGGCGTGCCGACGATGTACGGCGCGATGCTGCACGCACCCGAGCGAGATGAGTTTGACGCCTCATCGCTCGAGATGTGCGCCTCGGGCGGCGCCGCCATGCCGGTGGAGCTTTTGAGGGGCTTCGAGGAGGTGTTCGGGTGCAAGATCCTCGAGGGGTACGGTCTGTCGGAGACCTCACCCGTGGCCTCCTTCAACCATCCCGATCGAGAGCGCAAGGCCGGTTCGATCGGGACCCCGATCCGAGACGTCGAGATGAAGGTCGTCGACGAGGACGACAACGAGTTGCCCGCCGGCGAGGTGGGAGAGATCGTCATTCGCGGGCCGAACGTGATGAAGGGCTACTGGAACCGGGAGGACGCCACCGAGGAGGTGTTGCGGGGTGGCTGGCTCCACACCGGCGACATGGCCAAGACCGACGAGGACGGCTACTTCTTCATCGTCGACCGCAAAAAGGACATGATCATCCGCGGCGGATACAACGTGTATCCGCGCGAGGTCGAGGAGGTGCTCTACGAGCATCCGGCCGTCCGCGAGGCGGCGGTAGTCGGGGTGCCGCACGACGAGCTCGGCGAGGAGATCGGCGCCGCGGTGGCGCTAAAGGATGGCGCGCAGGCAACCGCGGAAGAGCTGCGCGACCACGTCAAGAGCCAGGTAGCCGCCTACAAGTACCCGCGTGTCATCTGGTTCGTCGACGACCTTCCGAAGGGACCTACCGGCAAGATCCTCAAGCGGGAGATCGAGGCGCCAGAGCGCGAGCCGGCGCGTCCGGTCAGCTAGGGACCAGAGGCCCTCCGCGCTCACTCTCATCCTGGTCTTGCGCCGAAGGCTCGCCGAGCTACCGACGCTTGGCGGCCGGCTGCGCGTCGTCGCCCGTGCGGACTGAATAGGAAAGCCCCCGCCTGGGCGGAGGCTTTCCCTTAGCAGGCCTGTAAGCCGGATTCTGTCCGGGGCCCGGCGGCTTGCGCGTGGGCCCGTGAGCAACCATCCATCTCAGCGGCCTACCCGGACCTTGGCGGGTCACCTACAAACGGTCCTGCTTGGCCTAGCACCGGGTGGGGTTTGCCCAGCCGCCGCGTCACCGCGACGCTGGTGCGCTCTTACCGCACCATTTCACCCTTACCGGCCTGAAGCTCTGCAGCGGCTCCAGGCTTAGGCGGTGTCGTTTCTGTGGCACTTTCCCGCGGGTTTCCCCGGGTCAGCGTTACCGACCACCCCGCCCTGCGATGTCCGGACTTTCCTCGAAGGTTCACACCTCCGCGGTTGCTCAGCCTGCGGTGAGGAGGATAGCGCCGGCGGGGAGCTCAGGGAAGGGCGGAGCGCTTTTGGACGGCGCAAGCTCAGTGAAGGGTGGCGCTCAGTCGACCGCGGGAAGCTCAGTGAAGGGCGGAGCCGCAGTCGGCGCAGCGGCCGCCGACCGGCCGCGAGTGCGCTCCGTACTCCGGCTCCATACGCCCTCCACATACGGGACACTGGCTCGTTCCTCTGGCGAGCTCCTCCCAAGTGTCCACGATCAGATCATCGAGGCTGTGCGGGTGATCGCGCCGGATGCCGTCGGCGTTTTCGGCGCGTTCGTCGCCGTCGCCGAGCAGCGACTCCTGGCCCATCGCCAGCCGGGAGACAGCCAGCGCGGGGGTCATGACATGGTCCGCATGAGGCCGACCACTTTGCCCAGCACTTGGACCTCGCGGCTTCGAATCGGCTCCATCGCCTCGTTCTCGGGCTGCAGACGAACGTGGTCTGCCTCCCGGAAGTAGCGCTTGACGGTTGCCTCGTCGCCAATTAGCGCCACGATGATCTCACCGTCCTCGGCGTTGTCCTGGCGCCGCACGACCACGACGTCGCCTTCGAAGATGCCGGCGTCCTTCATAGAGTCGCCGCGAATTCGAAGGAGATATTCACCCTCCTCGCCGCCAGCAAATGAGGGCGTCTGAACATAGTCCTCGATGTTCTCCTCAGCCAGCACCGGCTGCCCGGCAGCGACGTGACCCACAAGCGGTAGGCCAGGGCGCACAAAGCCTCGCACCCCCGCCGCGGCGCGGTCGAAGAGCTCTATCGCGCGGGGCTTCGAGGGGTCGCGCCGCAACATGCCAATCCGCTCGAGATTTGCCAGATGCGCATGAACGGTCGAGGAGGAGGCCAAACCGACTGCCTTGCCGATGTCCCTCACCGTGGGCGGATAGCCGTACTTCGCCGAGTACCGTTTGATGAAGTCGAAGATCTCCTGTTGCCGCTTGGTCAAGTCCATCGTCGTACTCCTTCCCCGAGCCGATGAATCGAACATGTGTTCGTCAATCTAGCGAGCCCACCGGACGGATAGAAGCACTTCGCCGACCAGGGCGCGTAGGGCGCGCGGCAGCGGTCGGCCGCAGGCGCAGGTTTATACTGGCCATCCCCCGCGCCTGTGGCGGAATTGGTAGACGCGCAAGGTTGAGGGCCTTGTGGACCGCTGGGTCCGTGGAGGTTCGAGTCCTCTCGGGCGCATGAAGGAAGGTCCGGAAATCGAGCGCTTCCGGGGCTCTTCCGCGGGGGACCTCGAGAAAACGCCAAGCCCGTGTGGCAAGACTTTGGCATGAGTCGGCAAGCCGTCTCGGCCCCCAGAGCAAGGAGACCCGCATGGCTCGACGCGAATATCCCGGCGTGTACCCGTACCCCGCGGCTAGGGGCCGCACTCTCTACCGGACCTGTACACCGACAGCAACGGGCGCCAGCGCCAAAAGCGCGGATTCACCAGCCCGAGCGCGGCGGCGAAGTTCCGCGCGCGGATGCAGGTCCGCGCCGAGCGCGGCGAGCTCCGGGGCACCCGCGAGACCTTCGCCGAGCATTTCGACGCCTGGCGAGGGCACCACCGTGCCACCAAGGTCACGCGCGACGGCCACCGTGCGGCCGGCGAGCGGCGGCTGAAGTCGTTCTTCGGCCTCATGCGCCTGTCGTCGATCGACGTCCAGACCGTCCGTAACTTCGCCGTGGGGATGGTCGAGCTGGTCGAGGCCGGCGAGCTCGCGCCGAAGACCGTCAACAACACGCTCAGCTGCCTGAGCACCTGCCTCAAGGACGCCGTCGCGCTGCACAAGATCTCCTCCAACCCGTGCGAGCACATCGCGCATCTGCCCGAGAGCCACATCGAACGCGACTGGCTGCGCCGAGGCGAGATCCCGCTTTATCTGGAGGCATGCTCGGACCTCTACCGGCCCCTCGCGACGCGTGCCAGCGCACGACGAGAGCAATTTCTGAGCGCGGAATCCGGCCGGACGCTCACTCGCCGAGTGCCAACAACAGCTCACAGAGTCCTGTGAGCTTCGACGTGGGCGTCGTCCATCCGACCGGCAGACGCTGCCCGACGCGCTGCGCGCCAGCTGCCACACAGAGCCGCCACAACGCTCGCCGCTGGCCAATCTCCAGTCACCAGGCGCTCGAGCGCCTCTCCCCCACGCCGCCTCGCATGCGTGCGCGACCAGTCATATGAAGAGGGGAGCCGCCCATACCGCTCGCGCCACGCGAGCATCGCGTCGAATACCCCGTCGGTGGTCCATTTTTGCCGGATCGCGCCCGGGTGGCAGGCCTTGCAGTAGGCGTAGGCGTAGCCCTTGCCGTTGCGCGGCTCGGTGTAGGCGCTACAGCCACGGCACACTCCGACGTAGCGCGCCTTGACCGCGCGCGGCTCGGCCAAGACCGCGCAGCGCCGGGAAAGGGTGCCGGCAGGTCTCCCGACAGCCGACGCCCGAAAGTTCGCAACTGGCCCGCGGTTATGCTGGCTGCCTCTGGCGCGGCAGGCCGATGTTCTGCGTTAGGCTCCGGGTCCGCCGTCGGCTATGGCGCGACCCGCTCACCTCCCGAAGAGGGCGGGGCGGTACGCGGACTTGAGGGGCCCGCGATGAAACGAGGATCGACGGCGTTCCAGATGGCGATGAGCTGCGTGATCTGGTTGTGGGAGAGATGATCGATGAACAGCTCGCGTATGCGTTGAAGGTGGGCAGTGTTGGCCGCTTTCAGTAGCTTCCGGCCTTGAGGAGACAGAACTACGTCGTAGCTACGGCCGTCGTCCACGCCCCGCTCTCGGGCGACCAAGCCCTCGTGCTCTAGCTGATCGACGAGGCGGCTCAGGCCGCTGGGAGACATGAGCACGGCCTCGGCCAGCGAGGTCATCCGCAACCGGCGTCGCGGGGCGAGCGCCAGCTGCAGCAGGACATCGTGGGAGCTCAGGCTCAGTTGGTAGCGCCGAAGATCCTTGTCGAGCTCTCGGAGCAGATATGCGTTGGCCCGTAGCAAGCCCTGCCACGCTGCGAGCTTCTTCCTGGCGACAGCACGCCGCTCTTCGAGGCTCCGCTGGGCATCACAGCAGGGGTGTCGCGAACTGCACCCATCGGTGGTAGTATACTTGTTTGTGCAAACATCTATCAACCGCGACGCACGCAGCCGTTCCCCGGACCCGCAAGGAACTCCCATGTCCTCGAGCCACAACCTCTCCATAGGCACGATCGGCGCCGGCAACATCGCCCAGGCGATCGCCGGCCATGCCCTCACGGCAGGCCATCCAGTCAAGTTCAGCAACAGCCGCGGCCCAGAATCCCTCGCCGAGCTCGTGGACCGGCTCGGTGACAACGCGTCCGCAGGAACCGTCGCCGAGGCGGCTCGGGGCGACGTCGTGATCCTCGCGGTCGGCTGGGACCAAATACCCGACGCGGTCAAGAACCTCCCCGACTGGGACGGACAGATCGTCATCGACGCCACCAATCAATGGCACCACGGCCCCGGAACCGCGGTCGACCTGGGAGACCAGACCGGCAGCGAACGCAACGCCGCGCTCATGCCCGGCGCCCGCGTCGTCAAAGCATTCAACACCCTCTTCGCTCATGTACTCGCGCAAAACCCCGGCCCCCTCGTCGTCTTCCTCGCCGGCGACGACCCCGACGCCAAGGCCACCGTCTCAACCTTCATCGACTCCCTGGGGTTCGCGCCCCTCGACCTCGGCGGGTTACACGACGCCGGACGCTTCATGCAGGTCGGCGGCGGACCGCTCTCAGGACTTCACGTCGTCAAGGTCGCATAGTCGCAACCGAGTCTCTGCTGCTTGGTATTCCTTTCGGAGCTTCCCGAGACGCCGTGGCGCGCGTCGACCCGTAGCGCGCACTCCGCGCCGAGGGCCCACGCGGTGACGCCCGGCGGCCCGTCATGATCATCACGCGGAGGGCCCGGCGTTTTCAGCGGCACGATCCTGCTTCGTGTCGCGATCTAATACGTCGGGTTCGGGCCAGTTGACAGAGGAGGATTCAGTTGACGGAGCACCTAGGTCCGAAGCGTCCGGACGGGCTGGCGTCGGGAGACGTGCCTGCGCCCATGGGCGAGATGCAGCCCATTAGTAAAACTTCGCGATGGCCCCGAGCTCAGCGAAGCGCATCTCGACCTCCTCCTCCTCCTCCTCCTCGCTGTCCCGCTTGCAAGGAACGCGTCGGCGAAGACAGCGGTGACCGTAGCCGAGATCGAAGCCGACGGGTCGGTGCGCAGAGCAGGGCTAGAGAAAATGCGGAGGCGCCATGGTGCTGACGAAGATCGGCTACGGACTGTCTGGGCTGTTGGGCGCAGGCATCATTGGGATCGGAGCCCGGTTTCTTGTCGCGCCGCGGGCGGCGGCAGCCGGGTACGGGCTTACGAGCGAGCAAGGCGGCCCGGCCAGCAACCCGTACCATGCTGTCAAGGGCGTGCGGGATATCGCCTCTGGCGTTGTCTTGTTCGTCCTGCTCGGGGCAGGTAAGCCGCACGTTCTGGGCAGATACCTGGTCGCGGCTAGCATCATCCCGCTCGGCGACGCGATCATCGTGCTGCGGGGCAACGGCCCGAAGGCAACCGCCTACGGCGTGCACGGCACCACGGCAGCTGCCATGCTGGGCACAGCCGCGCTCCTGCTCAGCGGACCCGAGTGACATTTCGTTGGCGTCGGCGCGAAAAGCAGCCGCGCCGAGGCTTTCTCCTCCGAGCCTGGGGTCGGTCGAAGCGGCAGCCCGCGACCGGGTTCCCCGGCGGCGACCAAGATAACTGTTGTGCGGGACCTAGGGACGCGTCTGGCTTCTGTCCGAGGACCCCAGCTCGACGTTGTCGCGGACTGCTGATCAGACGGCTGTTCCGCATGGTTCTGGGGTCTTGGGCTGCCGGGGTGCGTCTGGCCGTGTTTGCGGGTCGGGTTCTGAGCGTTCGGAGCTTGATGGGGCTTGGTGTGTGACGAAGTCCTTTGGTCGGATGAGCGCGAGTCCGAGAGCGCCGGAGACAAGAGCGGTGATGGCGGCGATGAGTAGAAGATCGTTCGTCGTCGAGGCGTAGTGAGCGGCGATTGTGGTTGGCGTCGCGGTTTTGAGGTGGGTCGCGAAGATCGTGCCGAAGGCGGCGATGGCGGTGGCGATGCCGATCTGGCGGAAGGTGGTGTTGATGCCTGACGCCATTCCGGCGTCTTGGGGCGCGACGACACCGATTGCGGTGGAGGCGAGTGGCGGGTTGACTAGGCCAGCGCCAGCCCCGGCGGCGGCGAAGCCGAGGATGAGGTGCGTCCATGAGGAGTCGGCGTGGATCCCGCGCATGAGCAGGAGGCCGGCGCCGACGAGGATCAGGCCGGGTCCGATCAGCCAGCGCGCGGGGATGCGCTCTGACAGTCGGCCGGCGGGGATCGAGGTGATCAGGGCTGCCCCGGGGATGATCGCTAAGCGCACGCCGCTGCCCAGCGGCGATAGGTGCAGCGCGTTTTGGAAGTACAGGATTATGTAGAGGAACATTGCAAACAGCGAGCCGTTCATCCCGAAAGCCGCAATGGAGCCTCCGACGAACGTTGGTTTGCGAAACAGCCGCAGGTAGAACATCGGCTCTCGGCGAAAGTGCTCGACGACCGGGAAGACAGCGAGGCTCACGACCGCCAGCACGAGAGCGCCAATCACCACGCTGTCGTTCCAGCCGCGGGGGCCGGACTCGATTAGTCCGTAGACGAGCGCGACGAGACCGAGGGCGAACACGGCGAATCCGGGGAAGTCGATCCGTCGTGCGTGGGGCGGGCGGAACTCTTGGACGCGGGTGAGTGTGATGAGGATGGCGATGATGCCGATCGGGAGGTTGACGTAGAAGATCCAGCGCCAGCTCAGGTCGGTGGTGAGCACGCCGCCCAGTAGCGGTCCCAGCGCGGAGGAGATGCCGGCGATGGCGCCCCAGGCGCCGAACGCGACCCCGCGATCGCGGCCGTGGAAGGTCTGGGCCAGGAGGGCCAACGAGGTGGCGAAGACGGTGGCGCCGCCGGCGCCCTGAAGGGCTCGAGAGACGATCAGCATGAGGCCCGACTGGGCCAGGCCGCACGACAGCGATCCGAGCGTGAATACCCCGAGGCCTAGCGCGAACACGCGCCGGCGCCCCAAGATGTCAGCCAGCGAACCGGTCGGCAAGAGCAGCGCTGCAAGCGACAGGGAGTAGGCGTCGATCGTCCATTGCACGTCGCTGAAGCTGGTGTGCAGCGAGCCCCGGATGCTCGGCAGCGCCACCACCACGATGGTGATGTCGAGCAACAGCATGAAGGTGCCCAAGCACACTGCGGCCAGGGTCCAGTTCTTATGAGCGGAGACGGGAGGAGAGAAGGACATGACTATCCAGTTCTTTGAAGAGAGAAGGGCTTGAGCTCCCACCCTAGCATCAGGATCCTGTATTTACAAGATCCTGTATAAAGAACATCCTGTGTCAGGTCGGCTAAGCTTGCCTGTATGGCCAGCTCCCGCGAGCGCACGCAGCCCCCGGGCGATCCCGCGCAGCCGTGGGCGCATCGGCTGGCGCATCTGCTCTGGGAGACGACGGCTCGGGTGGCGCTGCTCGCCGAGGCAGAGCTCGCCGATACCCCGCTGACAACGGCGTCATTGGGGCTGCTTGACGTCATCGAGGCGCTGCCCGGGATCACGGTCGCCGAGATCTCGCGCCAGATGCCCCGCACCCAGCAGTCGATCAGCCAGACCGTCGCGCGGCTTCAGAAACTGGGCTACATCGAAAGACGCCTCGGCCCCCGGCGCGGCGTCGGCCTCCACATCACCAAGGCCGGGCAACGGGTACACCACGAAGGCACCACTCGCGAGATCGCCTTCGACCGGCGCCTCGAAGAGCTCCTCGGCACCGAGCGCTACCGCAACCTGTGCGCGCTGCTAGAGCAAGCCCGCGAGCAGCTCACCAGCGAGGGACACCCCCGCGCTGACGCCAACGATCCGATCGAAGCAACAGACCGCGCCGATATCGACCCCGTTCCCTCTTGAGCGACGACCAGATGCGTCGCCCGCCGCTCACTTCCCCATCCACGGCAGAGGCAGAACTTTCGACCGCTCGCGGTCGGACATCTCGGTATGCGCGGGATGCGCGTCTCGTGAGACCGTTAGCCGGGATCTGGCACGGCAAACCCGATGGCGTCGAAAGCGGCCACCCTGCCTGCGACGGGAGCGGTGGCTGCAATGCCGCTTAGCTATGACGGCCTCCACCGGCGTAAATCTGTGATCAGCAAAGGAACGATCATGAGCACTGTTTCGAGCACCCAATCGGAGTGGGTCACCTACGACGAGCTTGAAGGGCCCGAGCTTGACCCGAGTTTGTGGGAGCCTCTTAACTTCGGTGCCGGCCCGATGATCGAGCCCGACGCACGGACCACCGTCGAGAATGGGACCGTGACCATCGACATCCCGCGATTCACGGTCGCTGACGTCAGCAACCAAGGTCTGGACAACTCCAAGCACGTCATCTTCACTACGCAGACGTTCCGCATTCCGGACGACGGCATCGCGCGGTTCTCGGTTGAGCTGCGCTCCGAGGTCCGCGACGAGTCCGGCGACTACCGGATGGGCTTTGCCTCCTTCAACGTGGTCGATCCCGCAGCGCACAGGGTGTTCAACATCCTCTCGACCGGTGAGCGGGTATTCGCCGAGCAGGAGCTCCTGCCGGGTCATCCCGAGGACGCGCCGTTTACCCGAGTCACCGAGGATCCGTTCTTCTTCTCTCGCCGAGGAATCCATCCCAGCGGGGACTTCCTGCGGTGCACGACCGTAATCGACCGATCACGCGGACAGGTGATCTACACGGTCGACGACGAGATCCTGCACGTGGCCGGCGGTCTGACCGACCTGCCCGAGCAGGTCAACATGGCCCTCGGGATCTTCACCCTAATGCCGGTCGGCGAGGGCGTGAGCTCCGCCCACGGTCAGGGCGGCCGCGCTTCCTGGCGCAAGGTTCGATACAGCCTAATCGGCTGATCCCAGGCAGCCTGATGATTGTCATCACCACCCCGACGGGCCAGGTTGCTCGCCAGCTCGTGGCCCGGCTCCTCAACATGTCTCAGCAGATCGGCGGCGCGCTCGGCGTGGCGATCCCCGCGACCGTCTCGCTCATCAACCCGCCCCAAGGAGGCAGCAATGAACACCAGCTGATCTGCCACATCCGTACTCGACGAGGTCACCACGTGGCCAGGCGTCAGCACTCAACCCACCCCCCGGGGTTCCATCGCGATCGTGGTCGACGGTCACGAGCTTGGCCATGTTCACGCCGACCGCGGCACACTCGACCTGCCACTCCCAGAGGACCGACGGGCGGATGTCCTGAACACTGGACGCGCGAACGAATGGTTCTCCGGATGGGTCAGCAAGCCACTCAAAGACGACGCGGATGCGCAAGACGGCATCGCGCTGCTGCGCGGAAGCTATGACGAAGTGCGCATCCAGTAAGAGCCCAATCTTTCGCTCGGAAGCGCGCGGACCGGCGCTGGGGTGTACCTCGAACTGCCATAGCGGGAGTATCCGATCCGTCCGGCTCCAATAGTTCTCAGGGACCAGTTCCGAGAGAGCGCCAGGAGCCGGCTCATGCCGCAAGCGCACGACGTGCCCATCCTTGAGTGTCGCCAGGTTGAACGCGGTCGAAAACAGGCTGCTGAGTGCCCCGAGCAAGCGCGGCTCGTCCGCCGATCGAGCGTCCTCCACCGCCGAGAAACGCCAGTCGACTGACTCAATCTCGCCGGCTGCGTCGAGGTTGGCAGGCTCCTTAAGCTCCCAGGCCGCCGTAGAACATCATGAAGAAGGCCAGCCTTCGTTCGCGTTCGTCGGTGATGCGACGGCCTCCGACCAAGAGCTGCACATCGCCGATCGTGAAAGTCGCGTGAGGCTCGCGAGCGTCGAGGTTGGCAGGCTCCTTAAGCTCCTAGGCCACCCGTAGAACATCATGAAGAAAACAGCGCGCCCGCTGCCTCGTTGAAATAGATGATGTCGTTGGTCCGGTTCGCGAGAAACGCTGGGTGGACAGACTCGAGCGCAGTTTCCTGGGCCAGGATCAGCTCGAGCGGCTGCCGCTACGAAGCGAGCACGGGCCCACTCCAAGCGGCCAGGGCCTCGGGCACCTGTTCCCTCGAAGTCCTGACACCGGGATTTCTAATCGGCAAGAATGGCCGACCGCAAGGGCGGGAAGTCGATGACCAGATCAGGCGCGCATACTTGGTAGAGGACGATTGGCTCGGGCAGTCCGCGGAACCGCCAAGTGCCCAGGCTGCTCAGGGTGACCCCATCCGAGAGCGACTCGAGGACCGCCGCCCGAACGGCGGAGGACATTACGATCTGGCCGCCGTGCGCCGCGAAGCAGATGCGTGCGGCGGCGTGCACCGAGAGACCAACGTACCCGGTGTCCGTGAGCGCGGGACGCCCGCGGTGCAGGCCGATTCGCAGCCGCACATCAATCCCTTTAGGCCACGGCCCGGCATGCATCGCCCGCTGGATCGCCAGAGCGGCCTCTAGCGCCGCGGGCGCCGGTTCAAAGACTGCGAAAACATCGTCCCCGCGGGCGGACACCTCGCGACCGCCGGCACCCCGCACCGCAGCGCGCACCCGGCGCCGGACATCGCCGAGCAGCGAAGCGTATTGACTGCCGAAGCGCGCAAGCAGCTCGGTTGAGCCCTCGATGTCCGTAAGCAGGAATGTCAGATGGCCCTTGGGCAGCTTCCGCTGCGGTTGCAGCTGAGCGTTGATAAAGCCGATCGGCATGATCCGGTGCTTCGCCGCCGCCCTGAGCAGCCGGCTGCGCGCGCGGTCCCGCGCGTCCTCGTCCTCGAACGCCACCTGGCTAAACCGCGCCAGGGCATTTCGGACGTGCGACGCGTCGTGGATCGGCAGCCGGCGTTTGCCACGTGAATCGATGTATGCAAACGCGCTGTCCGGAAGCTGCGCGCGCTCCTTAGCCCGCAGCGGCGGCATGAGTCGCATGATCGCAAGAACGGTCCGCACTGCAGATCAGCACGCCCCGCATTGTGGCGCCCTACAGGTCACGCTCAAGCAGCGCCCGGACGAGGCCAGCTCGAGGTCGTGCGTAACCGTGGCCTTAATGGTGCACACCGGTGGCTCAAAACGCAGCCCCACGAACCCGGATCGGTCGTTTCGCCACCGCAGGTCAAACGTAGGAAGGGGTAAGCATTCAGCGCCTCTCAGGTGCGAAGCGGTGTTCGGTCGCCGCCGCCTCCACACCTCCTCAGGGACGCGGTCGGCGGCCACGCCCCCGGCGCTCCCGTACCACCGCTCGCCTGACCGGCACACCCCGACGCCTGCCCGGACTGAACGCTCACCAACGTTTTCAGGCTGCACGCAAAGGGCGATGAGCTCAGTCGGTTTAGCGGCCTTCCCTCGTACGCGATCGTTTGCGTCTCGAGTCCCGTCGCCTGCTGCGCGCTGGCGAGTTCGCCCAATCCCCAGTCCAGCTGGCGCTGTCCGCACGACCGCTCTCATCTTCACGCCGGCTCACGCCGCACGATCGCGTAGGCGACATTCAGAGCCTCCGGTCAGCCCTCAGCGGTGCTGACGCGCACTATCCGTTTCGTCTGCGTGGACGGCCAGCACGACGATCGCGAGAGGCTCGCAATTGGCGAATACCAGGTGCCGGTTCATGTTCGTGGTCCGTCCTGCTCTGCTGTCGAGGCGGTACTTCTGTGGCCGACGAAGGGAGCGGCGACCATGGCCGTCGCGGCGACGTTTGCCGCTGGGTGCTTGCCGGTTCGCCTGGGAGTCGACATCCGAGGCAGTTGCGGGCAGGCGATAGGGCTGTCGATAGAGATTTGTCCGCCATGGTCGCGCGCATACCACGGTTCGGCTGTTACTCGGGACGGCTTTCTTGAACACTCGACGCCACGCGGTTGGCGAGCTCCTCGACGAATGCGTCGTCGAGCGGCTCGTCGGTAAGCAGCAGCCGGAAGTAGATTGGAGCGCTGAGCGCCTCGATCAGGAGGCTGGGTTCGACCTGGGATGAGATCTCACCGCGCGTCTTCGCTCGATCCAGCATCGCGCTGGCGAGCTCGACGCGGGCGCGCCAGAAGCGCCGTCCTAGTTGGGCGATAGCCGAGTCGCGGTCACGGATCGACGCGACCGTCCGTGTTGTGGCCTGCACGCCGGGGTCAGTGAGGTTGGCGATGATCTCGTTGCCGAGCTCTGCCAGATCCGAGCGCAGCGACCCTGTGTCTGGGATCGGAATCCGGTCCCGGCCTCGCTCCAGCATCGCTTCAAGAATCAGGCTCTCCTTGTTCTCCCAGCGCCGGTAGAGGGTGGTCTTATGGACGCCCGCTCGCAGCGCGACGCGCTCGAAGCTGAGCTCTCCGAAGCCGACATCCGCCAGCTCCTCGAGCGTCGCTTGGAGCACATCTGAACGGACCCGAGCGCTACGGCCACCAGGCCTCTTCCTGGGCGTCTCGCTTTTCCGCCTCTGCACCGCGCCTAGACTAACGCACCAAATCGTTGCGGTTGTGCTATGGTGCTCCATCGCAACGTAAAGCTGTGTTAGGTGAGGACCTCAAAATAAATCAAGACAGCCTGATCTCCGCGACCGACGCAACGGTGCCCGTCACCGTTCAAACCCGTGCCCAGGTTGCACCGGACAAGGCGTTCGAGGTCATCGCTCCGATCGATCTCTCCCTCATCTTCTCCGGCTGGGGACCGTTCCCAGCGGTCCGCGGATCGAACAACCAGGCCGGAGCATGGGATCACGTTGGAGCGTCTCGGAATCCCGACCTCTCTGACGGCAGCACGGCCACCGAGACTCTCATGGAGTACACGGCCCCTCATAGCTTCGCCTACGAACTCACCGATTTCACCAATGTCTTGGGCCGTATCACCTACGTGGTGCGCGGAGAATGGACATTCACACCCGACCACGACGGGACCATGATCCGGTGGACCTATGAGTTCAAACCCAAGCGCGGCCGGCGCCTCCTGCTCCGATTGGGACTGGCCCCCCTATGGCGCCGCTACATGCAAGCCGCCGTCGAAGCGGCAGCCAAGGTGGCCGAACAGCAGCCTTAGCCGTCGCGGCGCAACCTCCTCTCGCTCCACGACACCCATCTCGCCCGACATGAACGCATCACCTTGCGCTGCCCGGAAGGTAGCGCAATGCCAGCCGGATCGAGCGCGGTCGCGGGTCCAATTCGCATAGTCTCGGATCGCATGCGCCTCGCCGACCCGCCGTCGAGTTACCGGGCGATCGAGACTCTCATCGCAACCTACGCCGAGCTTGTGGACGCCACCGATTTCGCAGGCGTCGGTGTCCTCCTCCCGGATGCGACCTTCATGGGAGTCGCCGGGTCCGTGACGGGCCGCGAGGCCATCGAGAAACTGCTCCGCGACAGCGTGATCATCTACGACGACGGCACACCACGCACCAAGCACGTGACAACCAATCTCGCTATCGAGGTCGATGAGGCGGCGGGTGCAGCGGTCTCGCGTTCCTACTTCACCGCGCTACAAGCGCTGCCCGACATGGCGCTGCAGCCGATCGTCAGCGGGCGCTATCACGACCGTTTCGCGCGCCTTGACGGGCGGTGGCCCTTCGTGGAGAGACGAGTTCGAACCGATCTCTTCGGCGACCTGAGTCGGCACCTACGACGATCTGCCGTTCAACCCGGAGTCGCCCTGAAAGAGACCGACCAGTTCCCGCGACTGCCGCGGCGGTGTAGCCCTCGGGAGCGGCTTCCCCACCCCCTTTCGATCACCGCGGCAGTCGGCCCCTCCGAAACGAAGAACTTGCTTCGCGCGGAAAGCGAGCATCTCGCGGGCGATCGCTTTCGCGTTTCGGTTGCATCAAAGTGCGCTATCGGATCGGCGACCAAGGGCGCGGCGGCAGCGGCAGTCATGTCGCGACCCCGGGACCGGCGCTGCTGCGTTCCGGGTGAGCACACAGTTTGTCGAGACGCGTGCTGCTCGATCAAGCCACCACAACAGATTGTTTGTTTCGGACCTTTGGCGAGTGTCACCACGCCAAGCGTCACCCTTTAGCGGGATGGGATGGATGGCAAAGTTGACCCGCCTAGATGAAGCGCGGTGGTGCGGTGACTGACGTTCGCGTGGCGAATAGGCGTGTACTCGTCCGTCGTCCAGGCCCGCGTTTGGCTGAGGGCTTGGTCAGGCATCCCATCCGAACGCCGGTCGACGTCGACCTCGCGGGACGCCAGTGGCGTAGGTACGTGGAGTCGCTGCGGGCCGAAGGCTGGGAGATCATCGAAGTTCCGCCGGCTGACGATTGCGCCGATGCTGTGTTCGTGGAGGACACGGTCGTGGTCTACGGTGACCTCGCTGTCATCGCTCGCCCGGGCGCCGACGAGCGCAAGTTCGAGATCGCCGGCACCGAAGCGACGCTGGCCTCGCTGGGCTACCGGATCAGCCGGATCGAGGCGCCCGGCACTCTTGATGGCGGTGATGTCCTCAAGGTCCCGGGCGTGGTGTGGGTCGGCGTGAGCGGGCGGACCAATGCATCTGGGGCTGAGCAGCTCGCGGAGCTGCTCAGCCCGCTGGGCGCGCGAGTCGTCCCCGTCCCTGTCTCCCGGGTGCTGCACTTGAAGTCCTGCGTCACTGCGCTGCCGGACGGCACCATCGTCGGCTTCGCGCCGCTGGTCGATGAGCCCGGCCTGTGGCCGTCGTTCCTCTCGGTGCCCGAGGAGGCCGGCGCGCATGTTGTGGTGCTCGACTCATCCGCGGTACTGATGTCCACGCGCGCGCCCGCCACGCGAGCCATATTTGAGTCCCGTGGGCTCCGGGTGATTGCCGTTGACATTTCCGAATACGAGAAGCTGGACGGCGGTGTCACCTGCCTGTCGGTGCGACTGCGCGGCTGAGGCCGAGCCAGCCCCGGGGTCGCCGCCGGTCTAGCGTGCCCCAGGATCGTGCGGCCAGCGCGCGGCTCCCACGATCCGAGCGATCGCTTTTGTCGGCAATGAGCCCCGATCCGCACCATCTCATTGGCGACGATGGATTGTGAGCGAGCGCTGTCTTCAAGCGTCTTAGGGCTGTGGTAGCGGTCTGCTTGGCTAGTCGATCAAGATCTTCGAGAGGGCGGTCCACGGCTGGCGGGGGATGCCCTCTTCGCCCAGTGGCTGCAGGCAAATGTGGTCGGCGCCAGCGTCGAGGTGCGCGCGGACGACCTCGGCGATCTGCTCCGCGCTGCCTTGGGGGATGATGGCGTCGATCAGCCGGTCCGAGCCACCGTGGGCGATGTCGGCCTCGCTGAAGCCGAAGCGGAGCAGGTTCTGCGTGTAATTGCGCAGCCCGAGATACAACTTCGCGTAGTCGCGGGCGACAGCCTTGGCGCGCACCGGATCGGTGTCGACTACGCACGCCAACTCGGGCGCCACGAGCTTGCTCGAACCGAGTCGCTCGCGGGCGAACCGCGTGTGCTCGACCGGCACAAAGTACGTGTGCACGCCGGCAGTGCGCTCGGCAGCCAGATCAAGCATCTTCGGCCCCAATGCGGCCAGGCAGCGCCCCTCGACCGGCGGCGGGGTGCGCGACGCATCCAGACCGTCCACAAACGCGAGCATCGTCGACAACGGCCGGCGGTAGTCACTCGTCGCCTCGGGGTGACCGATCCCGACGCCGAGCATGAACCGCCCCGGGAATTCCCCACGCAGGTCCGCGTCGGCCGCGGCCGTCTCCGCTGGGTCATTGATCCAGACGCTGAGAATGGCGACGAGGGAGTCGCCATCGCGCTGACCCGCGCGGCGAGCGCATGGCCACGAGTGCGCAACGCCATAGAGCGTGAGCGGCACGACGCGCGCAGCCTGCGGCTCGTCCGCCACCACGCCCTGGTCAACTCGATCGAGGCCCTAGCCTTCTCGCCGGACAGCCAGGAGCTCGCGGTCGAGGACACCGACAACGTCGTCCGGGTGTGGGACACGTGCGCGTTCTGCGAGAACCCGCACCGCCTGGCCGCCATGGCGCTCAAGCAGAGCGTCGGGCAACTGACGCCGGCCGAGCGGCGTACGTTCGCAGTTCCCGAGCGCGACCGTGATAAAGCCCGCGTTCTTCAGGATCGGCGGACGTAGACTGCTGATCGAGGCGGACGCAGCCGGACGCGACGCGGAACCTCGTCCGACTGAACGAGCGACCTCACCGAGCGGAAACTCGCGCACGTCTCCGACGACCGCTTTCGCGATCTCGGCGGTCCCAACCGGATGATCCTTTCGGCGCCGAGCATTCGCACGGAAACCTGCTCGCGGCGAGGAGCGGTACCAACCAGCGCTTGGATTCTGCGCCCTGGTTTGATGTCGGCACGGGTATCGGGGCTTAAGCCCTCCTTTGGCAGTTAGCGGATCGGAAGCGGTCGTTCTTTCATGAGCTCCGCTGCAGCGGGGATGCGTCTGGCTTGGCAGCAAGCGCGGGGGACTGACCGCTACCGTTCCGGCGCCTCGTCCGGCCACGGGTGGAGGCAGCGCCGTCCGCGCGCCGGTGATGCGCAGTGTGGGCCTCGTCCGCGAGTGTGTGGGCGCCGTTAGGGCGAGGGGTCGCCGGCGGGGCGTCGTCGCCAGCCCGCCGGTCTCCAAGGTGGGTAGCCCTTGATAGGGATCCCGGGGTCTGACCTCGGTGGGAGGCGGTCCGCGAGCTGGTGGAGTACGTTCGATGCGTGAGCCGAGGCGAACATCTCGCCCGCACGTACTGGTTCGATCTGCTGATCGCGCTGCTGGCGATCGTGGCGATTCTTGACGTGGTGCTCGGACGCGGCTCGTCCGGAGTTCCGACAACGACGCTGTGGTTCTGCCTTCCCGCGCTCGCGATCCTGGTGCTACCCGTGTTCGCGCGGCGATGGTTTCCGTTTGCCGGACCGGCGGCGTTCTGGCTTTTGGCCGTGGGAATCTCGTTCGTCGACCCGCTGCTGATCCCGTACCCCGAGTCCCTCTTCCCGATGCAGCTGGCGGTCGCATTCCTGCTTGGGAACCTTCGGGACGTCCGGCAAGCTGTCCTCGGACTGGCGATCGTGGTCGGCGCTGTGGCGACCGTCGTCTACAAGATCCCTGGGCACTCGGTCGCCCAGCTCGTCTTCATTCCCGTCGACTTCGCCGTCGCCTGGCTTGCAGGCTTTGCCCTCCGCGCGCGGGCCGAGCAGGCCGAGGTGGCGGAGTCACGCGCGACAGAGGCCGAGCACGCCGTGTTCGAGGAGCGCGTGCGGATCGCGCGGGAGCTGCATGACGTCGTCGCCCACTACGTGAGCATGATGGGCGTCCAGGCCGGCGCTGCCCGGGTGGTGATCGACCGTGACCGTGTCAAGGCGAAGGAGTCGTTGACCGCGATCGAGGTCTTGAGCCGTCAGGCGGTGGGGGAGTTGCACCGCCTGCTCGGATTCCTGCGGCAGGCCGGCGACCAGGACGATCTGCTGGCTCCGCGCCCTGGCCTGAGCCAGCTTCCGCGGCTGGCGGCGAGCATGAGTGAGTCTGAGCTCGCTGTCTCGGTCAGCATCGAAGGGGAGGAACGCTCGTTGCCGCCGATGATCGGCGTGTCGGCGTACCGCATCGTGCAGGAAGCGCTGACTAACGCCCTCAAGCACGCGGCGGCGTCGCGCGCCGACGTGCGCGTGCGGTACTGGCCCGACGAGCTCGAGGTCGAGATCATCGACGACGGCCGCGGCGCGACGGCGCTATCAGCGATGAGCCCGGGCGGCCTGGGGTTGATCGGCATGCGCGAGCGTGCCGCCCTGCACGGCGGCCAACTGACGGCGGGGCCGGCAGTCGGCGGCGGGTTCGCCGTGCGCGTCAAGCTGCCGACTTCGGACGGTGTGCTGTGAGCATCCGTGTGCTGTTGGCCGATGACCAGGCGATGGTTCGCGCCGGCTTTCGGATGATCCTCGAGTCCGATCCCGAGATCGAGGTTGTCGGCGAGGCGGCGAACGGCGAGCAGGCCATGGCCAGCACCCGGCGCCTGCGGCCCGACATCGTGTTGATGGACATCCAGATGCCCGACGGTGACGGACTCGAGGCCACGCGGCTGATTACCGAAGACGGCGAGCTGCACAGTCGTGTGGTGATCCTGACCACGTTCGAGCGTGACGAGTACGTGTTCGAGGCCCTGCGGTCGGGCGCCAGCGGCTTCCTGCTCAAGAACGCCCCACCCGAGGAGCTCCTGCACGCGGTGCACGTCGTGACTGCCGGCGAGGCGCTGCTCGCCCCGCGGGTCACGCGGCGCATCGTCGAGCAGTTCGCACGCCGGCCGGTCAGGCCGGAGCTCGGCACGCGGCTGGACGCCTTGACGCAGCGCGAGCGCGAGGTGCTGACGATGCTGGCGCACGGTAAGAGCAACGCCGAGCTGGCCGCCGAGCTGTTCGTCAGCGAGGGCACGATCAAGACCCACGTCTCCAGCCTGCTCGCCAAGCTCGGGCTCCGTGACCGCGTGCAGGCCGTCGTCCTCGCGTACGAGAGCGGGCTGGTCACGCCCGGCGCGTAGACGCGCCTCTGTCCTTCGACAGAGGCGCCAGCGGCAAAGATCTGCGCTGAGGAGGAGCGCAGACACGCCCCGCGGGCGATGACAGGCACAGCCGACGGTCCCAGACTGATCCCCAGGCAACTACCACCAACCTGAGGAGCAGTGATGACCGCACCACACGCCGTACTGAAGAAGTCGATCCTGCCGGCCGCCGCCGTCGCCGGATCGGACGGGCTGACCGACGGCCCCCGTCGAGATCCACGATCTTTCCAAGCAGTTCGGTGGCGTCGCCGCCGTCAATCACCTCTCGTTCGACATCGAGCCCGGTTGCGTCACGGGGTTCCTCGGACCGAACGGGGCCGGGAAGGGCACGACGTTGCGCGCCCTGCTCGGGCTGGCGCAGCCGTCACCCGCCAGGACGCAGTGACCGTCTCGGTCGACGACACGCGGGGCGGCCACCGCTTCGACCTTGCCGACGCCCGCGCCCGCGCGCTAGGGGCGTTCTATCATCCATTCGCCTACGCCGCTGCCACTTCGGACGGTGTGCTGTGAGCATCCGTGTGCTGTTGGCCGATGACCAGGCGATGGTTCGCGCCGGCTTTCGGATGATCCTCGAGTCCGATCCCGAGATCGAGGTTGTCGGCGAGGCGGCGAACGGCGAGCAGGCCATGGCCAGCACCCGGCGCCTGCGGCCCGACATCGTGTTGATGGACATCCAGATGCCCGACGGTGACGGACTCGAGGCCACGCGGCGGATTACCGAAGACGGCGAGCTGCACAGTCGTGTGGTGATCCTGACCACGTTCGAGCGTGACGAGTACGTGTTCGAGGCGCTGCGGTCGGGCGCCAGCGGGTTCCTGCTCAAGAACGCCCCACCCGAGGAGCTCCTGCACGCGGTGCACGTCGTGACTGCCGGCGAGGCGCTGCTCGCCCCGTCGGGTCACGCGGCGCATCGTCGAGCAGTTCGCACGCCGGCCGGTCAGGCCGGAGCTCGGCACGCGGCTGGACGCCTTGACGCAGCGCGAGCGCGAGGTGCTGAGGATGCTGGCGCACGGTAAGAGCAACGCCGAGCTGGCCGCCGAGCTGTTCGTCAGCGAGGGCACGATCAAGACCCACGTCTCCAGCCTGCTCGCCAAGCTCGGGCTCCGTGACCGCGTTCAGGCCGTCGTCCTCGCGTACGAGAGCGGGCTGGTCACGCCCGGCGCGTAGACGCGCCTCTGTCCTTCGACAGAGGCGCGAGCGGCAAAGATCTGCGCTGAGGAGGAGCGCAGACACGCCCCGCGGGCGATGACAGGCACAGCCGACGGTCCCAGACTGATCCCCAGGCAACTCCCACCGACCTGAGGAGCAGTGATGACCGCACCAGACGCCGTACTGAAGAAGTCGATCCTGCCGGCCGTCGCCGTCGGATCGGAGGGCTGACCGATGCGCGATCTCTCCAGTAACGGCAAGAAGACCGTCGCAAAACGCTTCGGGCCAGGCCGGATCACCGGCCTCGCGCTGATCGCCCTCCTCACGCTCGCGCTCGGCTATCTCCACTTCGCCGGCAGTTCTACGGCCGTCTCCGTGCCTGCCGGCGCGCATGCCGGCCAGCTGACGCTCAAGAGCTGTACCTACAACACCGAAAAGGGCGCCTACGCCGCCGACTGCGGAACGCTCGTGGTGCCCGAGAACCGCGCCGACCCGCACTCGCGGCTGATCGCGCTGCCGGTCATCCGGATCCGTGCGCATTCGGCACACCCGGGCGACCCGATCTTCCGCCTGCAAGGCGGCCCCGGCGTCACGAACATGTCGTTCGCAGACGCCAGTCGGTTCACCGCCAACCACGACGTCGTCCTCGTCGGCTACCGCGGCGTCGACGGCTCCGTCCGGCTCGACTGCCCGGAAGTCGAGTCGGCCCTCGAGCACTCCGCCGACTTCCTCGGCCAGAAGTCCCTCGATGCCTACTCGAACGCGTTCCGCTCGTGCGCGAAGCGGCTCGAGGCAAACGGCATCGATCTCGCCGGCTACACACTCCCCCAACGGGTCGACGACCTCGAGGCGGCACGGAAAGCCCTCGGCTACCACCAGATCGACCTGTTGAGCGAGAGCGCGGGCACCCGCACCGCGATGATCTACTCCTGGCGCTACCCGACCGCCATCCACCGTTCGGTGATGATCGGCGTCAACCCACCCGGCAACTTCCTCTGGTACCCGAAGACGACGGACGAGCAGATCGGCCGCTACGCCCGCCTCTGTGCGCAAGACGCGACGTGCCACAAGCGCACCGGCGATCTCGCCGCGTCGCTGAAGCGGACCGTCGCGCACATGCCGAACCACTGGTTGTTCTTTCCGATCAAGAAGGGCAACGCACGGATCGCCAGCTTCTTCGGACTCATGGAGACGACGGCGAATGCCTCGCCGCTCTCCGGACCGATGACCCTGGACGCCTGGCTCTCGGCCGCCCACGGTGACTCGAGCGGGCTCTGGTTCGAATCGCTCCTCGCCCAGATCACTTTCCCGTCGGCGTTTGTCTGGGGCGACCTCGCAGCTGTCGCAATGGCTGACAGCCAAGCTGGCGAGCGTTACTTCTCGTCAAGCGAACACGACCGCGACTCGATTATCGGCAACCCCGGAACGGAGTTCCTCTTCGGCGGCGGAGGCCTCCTGCACGCATGGCCGGCCAACCCGACCGACAACGAGTACACCCATGTCCAGACATCGAAGGTGCAGACGCTCCTGATCGGCGGCAGTCTCGACTTCGCCACCCCGCCCGAGGTTGCGACCAAGGAGCTCCTCCCCTACCTGCCCAACGGCCACCAGGTCATCCTCGCCGGCTTCGGCCACACAACCTCCTTCTGGACCGAGCAGACCAAGGCGAGCAAGCACCTGATTAACACCTTCTTCGACACAGGCAAGGTCGACGACTCGCTGTACAAACCTCAAGCGGTTAACTTCACGCCCGGCTCCACACAGACCGGACCCGGCAAAGCCATCGCCGGCGCGATGATGGGCTTCGGACTCCTCACGATCCTGTCACTGCTACTGATGTGGCGCCGGGCGCACAAGCGCGGCGGCTTCGGGCGCAAGGCGAGCGCGATGCTGCGCTCCGTCTACCTGCTGGTGCTCGGCCTCGGCGGATGGTTCATCGGCCTGATCATCGTGCTGGTGGCTTTGCCGACAGTACCCCTCAACAGCGAACTCATGGCTGTTCTCTCCATCGGCACGCCGATCGGCCTCGGCACCTACTGGGCCTGGGTCAACCGCGACCGGCCGGCCAGGGCCACGAGGATCGGCATCTGGGTCGCGCTGACGGGCGCCCTCGTCGGCGCGCTGCTGGGGTTCAACGCTACAGCCGGGATCATGGCGGTCATCACCACGATCGTCGGAGCAGCTGCCGGTGCGAACCTCGGCCTTGATCGCCCTCGACGTCGCACGAATCGGCGAGCGGCCGGAGACCGTTCCGCCCATCGCACCGGAGACGTTCTGCCCATCGCCCCGGAGACCGTTCCGCCCATCGCCATTCCAGCGGTCGAACACTGACCCCCGGAGTCCGTTCGCGCAGAGCATGTGGCGGTGTGCTGGTTGCCGCCACATGCTCTGCTGACGTACGTGCGCGCAGCCAGCTGAGCATCGGCGCCCGCTTCCCGCACCTGCTCACCATCGGCATCGCCACACTCGGCAGCGGGCTCCTCATTAGAGGCAAGCTGTCGGCGCGGCGTCCTAGACGTGCTTTCGTTTCGACGCGCTCATGGTTGCCCGGACCGCGATCTCTTCAGGCAGCCGAAGGCGGCAGCGTAGGCAAGGCTGACGCTCGGGCGCCGAAGGAGGGGTGCCGGCTCGGTCTCACGTGAGCCGCGTGAGCGTTACCACGGAAATGGAGGCTCCAGTAGTAGGGCCGCGGCCCGGAGATCGGCTACGGTCGTCCGATGCCCGTTGACTTCGAGCAGCCAAGCTGGGAGGCGGACAAATACCCTGGTCGCCATGTCACTCCCGTGGGCGCTCAGGCCGGGGCCAGGGAGCTCGCTGCCAATGTCTACGAGCTCGACTCGGGCGCCGTCGGCTCGCCGTTGCACGTCCACCACGCCAACGAGGAGCTACTGCTCGTCCTCGCCGGGACGCTCTCGCTGCGCGATCCGGACGGGACGAAGCTCCTGCCGGCCGGCGCGGTGGTCGCATTCCCTCGGGGCCAGGCAGCTGCCCATAGTCTGGTCAACCGCTCCGACGCGCCCGTTCGCTACCTCGTGGTCTCCACGACCAACCGCCCCGACGTCGTCGAGTACCCCGATACAGGCGCGACGCTCGTCGTCCTCGCCGGGCAGCGCCTGGCCTATCCGCATGGCGCCGACGCGCACCAAAAGCCCGTCATCGCCGAAGCGATGCGGGCGGCGGCTGACCGAGACGCCTGACCTGGCCGAGGGTGCAGCAACGGCGCTGCCGGGCAGAGCAGGGAGGACGTCCTCGGTGACCCCCGGGTCTGCTGCCTTGCGGAACACCGGTGCGGTAGACCTGCCTTCACCTTCGGGCAACGGTCCGCCGCGACCGGTGCTGAGTCTCGTTTCGCGCGGAGGCTGTCGCACGACCTCATGGGACCCGCTCAGCCGGCTAGCGCGGACGCTCGCAACGGAATGATCGGGCCGCCGAACAGCCTCCGCGGAAACCGAGGCTGACGACAGCTAGATGCGCGGCGTTGGTAATTCCTGATGGGAGTGAGCTCCGGTGCTGCGCTTCGCGACGCAGAGCGATCAGGTGTCTGAGGCTCCCTGCGGGATGCTTTGCAGGTCGTCGGCGGGTGACGCCGGGAGGATGGGCACCTGCTCTCTCGTGGTCACTACTAACCGTCTCTCGCGGCTTCGCTCGCTCACGCGGTGGCGGAGCTCAGCAGTAGTTCGTCGATCTGGCCCACGGCCTCGGTCATGCCCTCCGGCATGCCCATCGCCAGCATCTTCTGCATCTGTTCGACGTCGGTGAAGTGGGTGACCGCAGTCATGCGCGTGCCCGTCTCGGTGGGCTCGAAGATGACGTACCCGCTCATCGGTTCCAGGTCTGGCACTGGCTCGCCGTCGTCGCCGGCGAGGCCGTTTGCGAAGTCGATCCTGTGCGGCTTGTCGATCGTGTCGATCCGCCACCACCCGCGCGGGATTTCGCTTTCGGGGCCGGTCATGTGGTAGCGCGATTGACCTCCCACTGTGAACTCGTGGCGTGTGAAGGTCGCGGGGAACGTCGGCGGTCCCCACCAGCGCTCGAGCTTGCGCGGGTCCTCCCATACATCCCAGACGCGTTCCGCGTCCGCCTCGAACTCGGCCACGATCGTGAGCGTGAGGTTCTCCGCGTCCTTCTCAGTGCTGATGACGGTCATGTCCGTCTCCTTCCTCGTTTGTGAGTAGCTGCGTGATCTGCTTGGCGCGTTGGACCCAGAGCTGCTCATATGCGTCCAGCAGCTCGACCGCCCTGCGCACGGTGGAGGTGTTGGCGTGGACTATCTGCTCGCGCCCGCGCCGCTCCTTGCTGACCAGCGCTGCGCGTTCCAATACCGCGACGTGCTTCTGAACCGCCGCGAAGCTCATCTCGTATTGATGCGCGAGCGACGAGACCGACTGCTCGCGCTGGATAGCGCGGGCGAGGATGTCTCGCCTGGTCGTGTCGGCCATCGCGTGGAACACGCCGTCGGCTTGTCGCTCTGATAATCCAGCTACAACCATTTGGTTGTACGTTATCGCCGATGTCAAATCAGCGAGCCAGCGGCCGGTCGCGCCAGGACCAAGGCCGCTTCATCCCTCGACAAGCTCGTCTACGGGGGGATCAGCGCTGCGATGGCCGTACGCCCGTGATGCCATCGCCCGGCTACGAGCCTAGCGCCCGACATTGCTCCTCCTTGGCGACGGGACCGTCGCCGGCGCTTACCGAGCCGGCAGGGCGACGTGCGCTGATGGCGCAACTTCTTGATGTCTCGCGAGTTACGGTTCGTGTCCTGGTCAGCATCGGAGGTCGAAGATGACGTCGCGGCTCTTGCGTAGAGGCCTGACCGCCGCTTTTCTGCTTGCGGCGGCGACCGCGGTTCCCAGTACTACCGCCGAAGGTGAGCAGTCGCTCGCCCGTGCCAGCGCCTCAATGCATCGCGCTGGCGCGGCGCGGCATCTCCGCGTGCCTCGCGGCGAGCGAGTGACGATCGTGCGGGACAACTACGGCGTTCCCCACATCTACGCCAAAGACGCTGCCGGCGCCGAGTTCGGTTTCGGCTACGCCCAGGCCCAGGACCAGGGGCTTTTCATCCTCACCCAGTACCGAATCGCGACCGCGCGTGACGCGGAGACGTTCGGACCGTCGTGCCTTCCACGGTGCCTGGCGAGCGACCACATCGTCGACCTGTTCAGAGTTCCGCAAACGGCCCGATCGACGTACGCCTCGCTGCCGCGAGCGGATCGTTGGCGCCTCAGCGCGTTCGCTGACGGGATCAACGCGTACATGAACACGCATCGCTCGAGTTTTCCGTCATGGGTGTCGGACGTCTCGCCGACCGACGTCCTCGCCTACTCGGAGTACCCCCTGTTCGCCGGTCAGATCAGCCGGGCGCTGCAGAAGATCCCCGGCGGCGGAGCCGCCGCGGCCTCCGTGCCCGGAGCGCCGGCGACGGTCCCGCAAACAGCGTCGAACATGTTCGTGCTCGGCCCGAGCAAGACAAAGGACGGCAGCGCGATCGTGTATGGCGACCCGCACCTGCCCTTCACCGGGGTGCAGCAGTGGTATGAGGCGCAGCTGAACTACGGCGACGCGAGCGTCGCCGGAGCCACGTGGCGCGGCTGGCCGTTCATCGGGATCGGAACCAACGGCCACGTTGCGTGGAGCGCGACCAACAACCCGGTGGACGAGGGCGATGTTTATGTCGAGCAGCTGAACCCGGCCAATCAGAACCAGTATCTATTCGGCGGCAAGTATCAGCCGATGCTCACGGAGACGGTCCCGATCGTGGTGCGCACCGCGAGCGGCTTGATGACCGAGCATCAGACGCTCCGCTACACGGTTCACGGCCCGGTGCTCGACGGGATCGGTCCCGCCAGCGCGAAGCCGGGCACGGTCTACTCGACCACGGCCTCGCTGTTCGAGCAGTCGGGGCTTGCCCATGAGGCTTGGGGTCTGGACGACGCCGGGAACCCGACGCAGTTCATGGCGGCGGCGAGCGAGCTTCAGATTCCGACCTTCAACCTGATGGGGGCCGACGACCAAGGTCACATCTTCTACGTAGCCAACACCCGCACCGGGGTCCGGGACAGCGGATTCAATTACAACCTGCCGCTCACGGGATCGAACCCGCGGACCGCGTGGCACGGCATCGTCCCCTTCAGCGGGCTGCCGAAAGCCGAGAACCCCTCCCGCGGCTACTACATGAACGCGAACAACGACCCGGTGCACACCGCTCCGGGCCAGATACAGGCTGCCGATTTCCCGTCCTACCTGCTGCCGGGTGGTTACGACGCGCGGCCCTATAGGCTCGACTCGCTGCTCGGTCCGCTGCACTCCGCGACCGGCGCCGACGTCGAGCGGATCGGCCACGACATCCACCTCTTGGTTGCCGACTACCTGAAGCCGATCCTCGCCGCAGCGGTCCAGCAAGCGGGCCCGTCAGCCGACCCGACTGGCGATCTGAAAGCGGCGGTCCAGATCCTCATGGGTTGGAACGACGAGGCCAGCAAGTCGAGCGTGCAGATGCAACTATTTACGACGTGGTTCACCGACTACCACGCCCTGGGCCCGAGTTGCACCGGGCTCGTCCCGCCGCCATTCGTTTGTAAGCCGACGGCCGCGGACATGCAAAAGGCCGTCTCTGCGCTGCAGACGGCCGTCAAGTACATGCGCGCGACGTACGGAAGCCTGACGGTGCCCTGGGGACAGGTCCACAAGCTCGCGCGCGGCAGCGTCGTCGTCCCGGTCGACGGAGGCACCACCCAGCAGGACATCGTGCATCCAACCGAGCCGACGGTCACGATCAAGGGGGTCGGTTACGCCAGCCAGGGCTCCTCCTACATGTGGTACTACGACTTCGGGACGCGTCAGTTCTTCCGGACCCGACCGGTCGGCGAGACGGACAACCCCACGTCGCCACACTTCGCCGACATGACACTCGCCTACTCCGCTGATCACTTCCTTCAGTTCTGGCTGCAGCGCCACGACGTGCTGTCGCACAAGGAATCGAGCACGACGCTGACGATGCCGCCCCTGGGGTGATGAAGCGTTGACACTCGATCAACCAGGCAATCTGGCTGTCCGCCGTCGGGCGCCAAGCACGCGTTCTGCGTTTCCGCCAAGGAAGAGCTCGCGTGTGTCGCCGTCCAGTCCAAGTTCGTCGAGGTGTTCTAGGGCCTGGCGGTGGAAGAGCATCGGATAGTTCGTTCCGAACATCACCTTCCGGCGCCCCGAACGCGTTCGCATGTAGGCCAGGAGCTCCGGCGGGTAGCGGCGGGCGGTGTAGGCCGAAGTGTCGATGTAGGCGTTCTCGTGCTTGCGAGAGACAGCGATCATCTCATCGGTCCATGGGTAGCCGATATGGCCGCCCACAATCACCAGCTCAGGGAAATCCAAAGCGATCTGATCGATGTACGGGATCGGCCTGCCGGTCTCGGAGGAGCGAAGCGGCCCCGTGTGCCCGACCTGCGTGAAGAACGGAATGCCGAGCTCCACGCAGGCCGCAAACAGCGGGTAGTAGCGCCGATCAGTCGGCGGTGCCTCCCACAACCAGGGCACGACACGCAGGCCCTTGAAGCCCAGTTCGGTCACACACCGGCGCAGCTCCCGGACCGCCTCCATCGGACGGTTCAGGTTGACTGCTGCCAGGCCCCCGAAGCGTGATGGATGGGCCCTTACCCACTCCGCCACCTCCTCGTTTGAGATCAGCGGCGGCTGATGTGGTGCCGACCACGCGCTCAGCAGCCCGAAGTCCACCCCGGCGGCATCCATCGCCGCAACGGTCGCCTCAATCGGAGGCTGATCCGCTGGGACCTCCTGACCGGTCCACCTACGCAGCGAGGCGAACATGTCATGGCCAAGAAACCGGAGCGTCGGGTGCTGCATCCATACGTCGATGACCACGCCCAGGAGGCTGCCACAGACGCTGTAGTTGGCGAAGACCGGCACGCGCCGCTTAGTCTCGAGGCATTGCGGCGGCGAAGCCCGCCGCCGCGTCGACCCGGTTCGTCCCGGGAGGCGTGTTTTGTCGAAGTCACACCGAGCACCCGCTCAGCGCGGCCAAGGAGGGCCGGCCGCTGGCGACCACGCGTCCGAGTCGGCGGAGACGCGAGATTGGCGATCTGTGAGACCGGTGGCACCCTCCCGGTTGAGACCTGCATTCGTCGTTGCGCGGGCGTCGTGTTGGGCGAGCTCTTCCGCGTCCCGGCTGGCCGGAGCTGCGGCGACCGCGAACAGGGTCTGTCCGTCGGTGCCGCCCACGGCGGAAGTTTGGAAGCTCAGGCGCATGACGCCCACTGCTGGGTGGAAGTACAAGTGCTCTCCCGACACCGCGGACAGCACGTCGTGCTTGGCCCACAGTCGGCGGAAGTCGTCGCTCTTCAGCGACAGCTCCTCGTACCAGGTCCTTGAAATAGGGATCCTCGAGATCGCTGTCAGTTCTGGCGCGGAAGTAGGCCACTGCTCTGGCGAGCGTGAACTCGAGATGCTTGTAGCGCTCGCGCTCCTCGTTCAGAAAGAACGAACGCAGCAAGTTGGTTTCCGGCTCGGCAACGCTAGTCAGCGCGCGCGGGCGCGTTCGAGGCCAGGTCATCTAGGCGGCGTGTGTGGACCGAGGCCGGGTGCTCCAGGCCTCGAGCAGAGCCTGCACCTCCGGCCGGACACTCCCACCCGCGGTTCGACGATGTTGCGCACCAGGCGAGGTCGGGCGGCTCAGGGAAAACAGGTGATCGGTGGCGTCGTCATCGAGCTGAACCGTTCGGCCAGCGCTTCGAGCACCTTCTCCGACGGCCGGTAGCGGCGACCCTGCTCCAGACGTATGTAGTAGTCGGCACTGAGTCCCGCTAGCATGGGCGAGGTACGATCCTGCCCGTCACCGTCTCGGCTGGAACGGCAACATAGTCGTCGCAGCGCCGAGACCGGCCCTGCTGACTGGAAGGAGGCGCCACGCCGGCAGATCGCCCCGAACTCTCGAGCATGGCGGACGACTACGCGCGCGGCGCGCTCTCGCAGCGCGCGGCGTTCGAGGCGACCCACCCGGCTGCGCTGGGCGCCGCGCGGCTGTTCGCGGACGAGCGGGTGCTGTGCGTGGTTGATCTCGGCGCCGCCGACGGCGTCAACTCGCACGGGCTGATCCGTGATCTCGCGGAGCAGCGCGCTGGCCGGCCGCTGATCTACGCGCTCGTCGATCTGCCGACGAACGCGTGGCGCGTCGCCGCCGAAGAACTTCGGCATGTCTTCGGCGAAGCGGCGGACGAGCCGAGGGTCGTAGTGATCCCCGCGCCGGGTGACGCCGGCCCCGGGGTCGCCGATGCCGGCACGGGAGCGCACTACGCCTCGCCGGAGGCGCACGGGGAGGCCTGCCGTCGAGCGGTCGAGCACAGCCCGCCTCCGGCCACGGTGATCAGCATGGCGGGCATCCCACTCCAGCAGGCGCCCTGCCTGCCGCCGGGCAGTGTGCACGTTGCGGTCACCGGGACGGCGATGCACTGGATCGCCGATTCAGGCGCCTTGGCGTCGACGGGATCGGTCTTCCCGGGCTACCCGGACCACAGAGACGAGGCCGAGCGGCAAGCCTGGCGCGTGGCCGCAGCGCACCAGTGGCAGCGGCTGCTCGAGGTGCGCGCCATGGAGCTCGCGCCGGACGGCCGGTTCATCGCCGCGCTCCCGGCCTCGCCCGCTCCGGACCCGGAGAGAACGGGGCTCTACGTCGAGCTCATCGGCGACATGAACCGGGTGCTCGCCGACTGGCGCCGCGCGGGGCGCATCAGCGCCGCCACCGTCGCCGCGGTCGTTGTCCCGGTGTGGATGCGCACGCTCGACGAGATCCGAGGCCCCTTCGAAGCGGGCGGCGGGAGTGTCGACGGCCTCCAGCTTGAGAGCGCCGAGCTCTTCCGTCTCGACAATCCCTACTGGCACGACGATCCCGCCGTGTTCGCGCGGGAATACGTGCGAAGCGTCCTCGCCTGGGGCGAGCCGCTCATGCGAAGCGCGTTCACGCGCGAGGGCGAGGACCGCGCCCCCACTCTCCTCGCCGACTTCCTCCGAACGCTCGAGGAGCGCGTCGCCGATGCCCCCAACCGCTATCGCCGCGACTACATCGAGGCCCTCGTCATCTGCCGAAAGACGGACGGCACCTAGCGCAACCGGACGCCGCCCTCGCATTGACCAGCGGCGTGCCGAACGCGGCGCGCACGCGAACGCGTGACGGAGCATTCTGGCTGCGACGCGCAGCCCCCGGTGCAGAGCGTCGCTCGTCCAAGCGAGCTACCCCGGCGACCCGAGCAGGAGTGTCGCTCCTGCGCGGAAGGAGGCGGCCCCGCCGAGCCCGTGCTCGCTCACGCGTGGGACGACCAACGGAAGCGCCACTTGGCCGGACCCGTTGCCTAGAGCGCATTGGCACGACGTCCGTGCGGCAGTGGCCGGCGTTGCAACGTCCCAGAGAAAGATCCCCTTACGGCACGCCCTCGGGTGATGCGGCAGCGACCTACACCTGCTCTCGCGTTTCGCCGCACGTCTGCTCGACGAACCTGCCTACACCCGCTCCTTCTCGGTGTTATTGCCGCACGTCATGAGGCCCCAGAGCTACCGAAGGAGTCGAGCTAGCCGCTGAGGCGGCAGCCATCGATGAGCTACTCGGACAACTGATCGAGCGGTTCGGTCTCACCCGGGTTACGCCGATACCAGCCGAGGTCGCGCAAACCCGGCGCTTCGCCTGAGCTGGCGGACAGCGTTGAAGCGAGAATTGAGTCCGTAGATGCGCGGGACGTTCCGAGGGTCCGGCCGGACTGTCGGCTCGGCCAGCGGTCATCTACCTTCGAGCCGTGGCCGACAGTGTTGAGGATCGCAGCTACGGCCGGGTGTTCAACGAGGTTGCCGACGAGTACGACCGCCAACGCCCGGTTTACCCGGATGCGCTGATCGACCGTGCCTGCGAGGTCGGCGGCGTCGCCCCTGGGGTTAGGGTGTTGGAGATCGGCTGCGGCACGGGCCAGTTGACGCGCGGCTTGCTCGCGCGGGGGTTGCGGGTCATGGCGGTCGAACCCGGTGAACAGCTGATCGGCGTGGCGCGCGATCGGTTGGCCGGCGCCGGTGGGGTGCAGCTTGTCAACGCACGCCTGGAGGAGGCGGTGGTTCCGCGTGGGCGCTACCGAGCGGTGTTTTCGGCGTCGGCGATCCATTGGGTCGATCCGGATGTGGGTTGGCGGAAGCTCGCCAACGCGCTGGTCGACGGCGGGATGCTGGCACTGGTCTCCTACTTCGGATTGGAGGATTCGCGCAGTGCCGAGGATCAGCAGGCTCTCCGTGCCGCGCTGGCCCGGCACGCCCCCGAGCTTGCTGCGCAGTGGCCGCGCTACCGGGACCTCAACGACGTGCACGCGGGCGTCGCGGAGCGGCACGAGAACGTGTCGGAGGCGTGGGCATGGCTCGGGAGCTACGACGTAGCGCGCGGGTATGTCTGCGAGTTGTTCGAGGACGTTCAGCTTGCCGCGATGCCGATACTGGTTGAGCACACGGCCGATACGCTCAACGCTCTGCTAAGCACGATGTCGTTCTGGGCGCGCCTGTCGCCCCAACAGCGCGACTCTCTCGTCGCCGAGAACCACGCCCTGCACCAGCGGCTCGGCCGGCCGATCCGCTCGAGCACCGTCGCCTGCTTGGTCACCGCGCGGCGGGCGCCGTGCACCTAACGGCACACCGTCGTCCGCTGCTGCGCGCGCCCGCCGGTCGGCTCAGCGCCGAGCCAACCAATCGGTGATTGACCGACGCGCGATCGCGCGCCTTGGTTTGGGACGACCGCTTCGGCGGTGCTTGACTCACGCGGGGAATCATGCTGTGGTGCCGCACAGAGTGCATCGACTCGGGTGCTTGCTGTAGGCCTTTCGCTCGTCGCCTTGGTCGCTCGCTTGACAGGATTCCCGTCTGCACGCGCTTCGGGCAAACCAGCGCTTGGCCCAAACCAGGCCGACGTAACCGTCCCGGGCCCGGGCCCGATGAAGGCCCCTCGGGTGTGACCCTGGAGGGCCAGCACCGTAACCACCAGGCGATGTGGCAGGGCAGGCCGAACGTACAGCTCCTCAGGCGGGTCGTACGTCCTGTCGGTCAGAGGCGAGAGCGCCGCACTGGTCACGGTTCCCGTCGCCCCCAGCACGCTGAATTCGCCGGGCCGGCACACTGCCGGCCCTGCACCGACGTTTGGCTACGACTAAGGCGGCGGACGCCCCTTGGATCTCGCAATAGGAAGTGTTGAGCTCGAACAACCGGCGGTCATCGATGTAGTAGCGCGAATATTGCTCGCGCTGGTGATGAAGATGACGCGGTCGCGGCTGCAGTAGTACAGCGACCCCGGGCACATCGGGCAGGGGTGGGGCTCGAGCTGGTGTGCGTGTTCTGCGGGAAGCACGAGGAGACTTATGTCCGTGTCGAGGAGCGTGAGGACGGAGCGAAGCTGCTGCGTGGTTTGCGCGCGAGCTAGGGCTGAACGTCGATCGCGCCCGGGACCACCGTGGGCGCGGGCGTCGGGATCCGCTTCACGCCGAACCCCGGGGTGAGGCCGAGGAGCTCGAATGAGTTGACCTTCAGCGACCCGGTCGCCGAGGCCGGATAGACCGCCAGCTGCACGCCAGTGATGCGGCGAGACTCCCATCCCTGCGGCAGCTTGACTACGGTGCGACCGAGGCTGCCGGTGTAGAGGGGCGCGCCGCTGCCCATGTCGCTCCGGTACCAGGTCGAGCTTCCCGCCAGGCGGATGGCCACCGCCACCGTGCTGGCGCTCGAGGACGTGTCGAGGCTGACGATGGCGTACTGGCGAGCTGCTCCCGGCTGAGCCGACAGGGGATCGGTGGAGCGGTCGAGGTACCAGTAGCGAACCTCGTCGGCCATGATCCGGTAGGTCCACGGATGGGCGTCCATCACCGCCTCTCGCGGCTGGGGGGCGGGCGGGCCCGGGACAGCAGGCTGCTGGAAGCGGAAGTCGGTCGTGTCGACGTCGGTCGTGTCGACGTCGCTCTGGTAGTCGTTCCCAGACGCGTTGCGCAGGATCATGTGGGTCCCGTCGAAGTACCGACCGGTGAACGGGACCGTGACCTCCTGGAGCGAATCGCGCTCCTCGGGGAAGGGCGGATCGCAGCCGCACCAGTGGTAGGTCGCGTTTGAGATGGCGCCGCTCGGGCTGACGTCGAGGCTGGTGGTCCCGGTGATGTCGGTCATGCGTCCCCACTCGCCCCACTCGAGGAACGGCACAAAGCTCGTGCCTGCGTCCTCGCGGCTCCACACCGTCTCGTAGGAGAGCGCCGTCGAGCCGCCGCCCAGGGGCGTGGCGTCCGCGGAGGTGAGCAGCTGCGTGTCGCTGCTCGCCGACGTGCTGCGGCCGAGGATGACCGGCGAGTACTTCTCGAGCAGGTACATCGGGTTGCCGGGCGCCACGACGCGCAGGCGGATCCGGTACAGAGCGACCGCCGGGACATGGTCCCCGGTGGTCGAGCGCCGCGGCTCGATCCGGATCGACACCTGGTGAACGCCGACGGCGAGCGGGCCGGTGAAGCCGGCGTACGTGAACGGCTGCGAGCCCGCGAACAAGACCATGACCTGCCAGGGACTCCGGTCGACGCGGACGCTCGCGACGACTGCCTTGTCGCTGTCGGATGCCCATGCGGTGCCGGGGCCATCCATGCTCAGCTGCACGAGACCCACGCCGGGGCCGCCATCCTCAGTCGCGTCGCGAGGAGCGCGACGCTGCATCACAGCGAGCGCCCGGCCGCGTAACGGTTGATAGGGGCCGGTGATGGCTGAGGCGGACGTCAGGTCGTTGGCCTGTGTGGCCAGGACAGCGGCAGCGAACGGAGCCGATGGGGTGATGAGCGCGGTCCCGCGGAGGGGAGCGACGGGCCGCTTCGGCCCGACGACGGTCGTCGGAATCGGCGGTGCGTCCTCGCATGGGGTACCTCCGGTGCACGCCGAGGAGGCGAAGCTGAGCGCACTCGCGCCGAGAATCGCATCGTCGGTCGGTGAGGTGAAGCGCACCACGCCGAGCAGGCACACCGCGCTGACACAGCTGTCGGTGCCCACCGCGGTCGAGATCTGCGACGTCACGTCGAGAGTGGTCGTCGCGTTGCCGGCGGCGTTGGCGAAGAAGACCGCGTCACGGTGGTTCTCGCAGCCGTCCTCGCTGATTTGGAGCGCGGCCACAGAACACTCGACCGCGAGCAGCGTCGAGCCTGGCGGGGCGCCGGCGACAGTGATGGTGACGAACTGGCCATTGGCCAGGCCGCTCGTTGGGGTCACGTTGATGGTCGGGCCCGTTGTGGGCGCCGCGGCGAGAGTCGCTGTGGTGGTGGCGTTTGCCGCTGTGGCCCGGACCGGCTGCGCGTTGGCGGCCGCGGCCGAGGCGAGAACAGCAGCGAGCACCGTGACCAACGTAGCCCAAGTGCGGTAGGACCGCTGATGCCCCGAGCGTTCCCGGCGCCCGTTTCCATGTGGCCAGGCCACGAGCGGAACATACCAGTCCGCGTCCGCATTCTGGCGGCTTGGCAAACCACTCTTCAACCGGCTATTGCCGAGATCCGGGACCGGCGGTCCGCGCCGATCGACCTGCTTTGTGTCGCCTCTGTACTTCGCGCGCTGTTCGTTCGCGTCACGGCGGGGAATGCCGTCGGGTTCGGGGCCATGTGGCCCGGCCTATCTGGCTCGCGACGTAGATCGGTTTGCGGGCAACGGCCCCGAGCGGACTGATCGGTCCCGAACGCAACTACGGGTGTGGAGGCAGTGTTTCTGAGGCATGCGCGAGTTCAGTCCTCTCCGGCCATCCCTGCGCCGTGGCGCGCTTTGGCTCTGCGGGACTTTCCTAGCCGCATTTTGTGTGACCTTGAGCGGGGTGGCCGCCGGAGCTGCTGAGCATGATCGGGGAGAAGCGAAGGGCGATGCGACGATCTCTACCCGACACCAGTCGCGGGTCAAGGCGGTGATTGTTGGTCTGGTTGATAAGGGCACTCAGGCGCCGTACGTGCAGCGCCAGCCGTGGCCAACGGCAACTCCGGACGAGGTGGCACTCTATGCCGCCGCGTTTTCGGGCTTCGTCGTCAACGAGACATGGGCACAACTGGAGCCCAGCCAGGGACGCTTCACGTTCGCTCCGCTTGAGCGCTCGCTCGCCGCGGTCGCGGAATACAACCGAGCCCACCCGGGGCATTCGCTTGCGGTCAAGCTGCGCCTGTGGGGTGGCTTCACGGCGCCAGACTGGGCCAAGACGCTCGACGGGACCACCCCGGTCACCTTTTCCGTGCCGAAGGCGAGCGGAACGACGGGGCGGTGGTGGACGCCGGCCTATCGCGCGGCCTGGTCGACCTTCCAGCACAAGCTGGCCGCGGGCTTCGACGGCGATCCGTTGATCCGCGCGGTGGCTGTGTCCTCGTGCTCGACGCTTTCCGACGAGCCGTTCGTGTTCTCTCCGAACGCGGCGCTGCACGCCGAGCTGTTCGCCGACGGCTGGTCAAGCGCCGCTCAGCAGCGGTGCCTGCAGGGGGCATTCTCTGATTACTCGGGCTGGACGCGCACCCCGATCGAGTACACCTTCAACACGTTCGTGAGCTACTCGCCGGGCAACAACATCGGCGTGCCGGACCAGCAGTTCACCAATGCGGTGATGGCCCGCTGCGCCGATCTACGCCGAGCGGCCGGTCGCAGCTGCATTCTCAGCAACCACGCCCTGGCCGCGAGCGGGACCAGCCCGGCGCTCGGCGCGCCGATCTATTTCGAGATCGACGCGCTCTACGCCAAGCACCCCGGGCAGACGCCGGTTGACTTCCAGACCTTCTCGCCCGACAACTTCGGTGGCTGCCAGGCGATCAACGTCGCGGTGGCCTACCACGCCCAGTCTGTCGAGCTGTGGCCGCCGTCGGCGAATCCGAAGGGTTTCAAGGGATTCAGCGCCTACCCCGAATCAGAGTTGGTGAGCTGGGCGCGGGCGCTGCGCACCCGCACCGCCTCGTCCTGCTGATGCCGCAGGCCGAGTAGGCTGACGAGCGGCCGTCGTGTAAGGGTTGAGTTCGATCGGGAGAGTGATGCATCGATTCCTGATGGTTGGTGCCATGGTCGGGATTGCGGCTCTGCTCGCAGGATGTGCGCCGGTACCTACTCTTTCGGGTCACAAGGCGCTGATCGTCGGCCTTATCGAAAAGGGCGACGCGACGCCGTATACCGCCGGCCAACCGTTCCCGGTGATCGACCTGTCCAAGGACGCGGCCGCGTCCCCAGGCTTGGCCGGAGTCGTGGTGAACGCATCGTGGTCGCAGCTCGAGCCGACCCAGGGTGCGTTTGACTTCTCCAACCTCGACGACTCCCTTGCCGCGGTGACTGCGTACAACACGGCCCATCCCACGGCGACGCTGGCGGTCAAGCTGCGCGTGTTCGGCGGCTACGGCGCGCCGCAGTGGGCCAAGATGCTGGATGGCGCACCGATCTCGATCACCGTGCACGGGAGCGTTCAGGGCACCGTGGGTCAGTGGTGGAAGCCCGACTACCGCGCCGCCTGGGCCGCTTTGCAGGTGGCGCTCGCCAACCGCTACGACACCAACTCCCTGGTTCGCGAAGTCGCGGTCGCGTCGTGCTCGACGATCAGTGCCGAGCCGTTCGTGACCTCACCCGCTCCGAGCAACGTCAGCCAGATGCTCGCTGACGGATGGACCAATGCGGCCTCGCAGGCGTGTCTGGACGGTGCGCTCGCCGACTACGCGCCATGGCAGCACACCGCGGTGTACTTCCCGTTCAACGGCTTCACGACAATCACGCCGGCCGGTAAGACGGGCACCGACTACAACGTCACCAACGAGGTCATGCAGAGATGCGTCAGCTCTGCGGCATCCGGTGGACCGTGGTGCGTCCTCGCGAACAACGCGCTGAGCTCCGCGTCGACGATCCCGGCCGGCGCGGTGGTCATCGGCTCGATGATCGACAACTATTACGCGGCCAACCCGAACTCGACGCCGATCGCCTTCCAGCAGTTCTCGGCCGACCCGAGCGCCCAGTGCGGCACCGTCGCCGCGGCGATCAGCCACCACGCCCAATCGCTCGAGCTCTGGCCGTCCGGAATCGCTGCGGAAACCCCGACAACTCTCTCCTCCTGGGGGCAAGACCTAATACAAGGCGTCGCACCAACCTGCCCATCGTAATCGCGGCGGCCGGACGGTCACTGACAGGAGCCACCGAGCTGCCTGACCGGCGACCGCCACGCTGCGAGCGTCGACGCTAGGTTGGAAAACCCGGCTCGAGCTGACCATCGACCCAAGACGCGAAGCTTTCTCGACGACGCCGCCCTGGGCACGCTTCTCTCGGTCGCCTGGATCGACCCGAACTTCAGCAACTTCAACTCGATCGGCTTTCAGCCCAACGACGACCACGCGCCCGCAGATGTCAGAGACGGCCAGGAGCTCGTGCTCGCCGGCTACCACGCGCTCGCCAGCAGCCCACAATGGAAGCGAACGCTTCTGATCGTCTTCTACGACGAGCACGGCGGCTTCTTCGATCACATCGCGCCGCCGGAAGCGCCTGACGACGACCAGGTGTTTGGATGCTATGGCGTGCGAGTGCCGGCGTGGTCGTCTCGCCGTGGATCGAGCCGCAGTCGATGTCACACGCGCTCTTCGACCACCCGTCGATCATAAAGACGATTCTGCTCAGTTCCTGCTCCGACTCCCTCCACCGGCGAATGGTTCCGACGGTGTCGCACAACTCGCTAGGCGCCCGACGCGAAGTCTTGGTCCCCCGAGACAATCTCACGTCCGAGCGGAGTCAGCGAGACGGGAATCAGCTTGAAGTTCGCCAGCCCAAGCGGGATCCCGATGATCGTCACACACAGCGCAATGCCAGTGATGAGATGCGCGAGCGCCAGCTCCCAGCCAAATAGGATGATCCACACGATATTGCCGATTGTCGAGCCGGCGCCTGCATCCGGCCGCCGTTCGATTCTGCGGCCGAACGGCCACAGCGCGAAAGCCGCAATCCGGAAGGCAGCGAACCCGAACGGAATCGTGATGATCAGGATGAACGCCACGATCCCGGCTATCACGTACAGGATCGCCAGCCAGAATCCCGCCAGAACGAGCCAGATCAGATTCAGGATCAAACGCAAGGCGCACCCCCTTGTGATCGCGAACGCCGTTACGCGAAAAGACTACGCTGATCGGGACGGCTGGGTCGGCATGGCGATCGTCCTGGCGGTGTCGACAGTTCGCTGCTGCGTCGCCAACTGGTGAGCAGCTGTCGCCCACTGCATAGCCGGGACAATCCGGGTCGGCCCGGAAAGGCCCCGAGTGGCCGTCTTTGAAGAGCAGGTCGGCCGCGGACCCAAGCTCCTCGCGCCTGGCGGGTGCGATCGGCCCGACGAGTCCGGTCCGGCAACTCACTCATAACCCGAAGATCGCGCAGTTACTGTTACGCGCGCGTCTGTCGGTAACTGTCCGCTCTCAGAAGTCGCAGTTCCGCGCGGCGTCGTTGGCGTAGTGGAGGGGCCCAAACCAATGCGGGCTCATGAACTGGAAGAGGTTGATCCCCAGCTGGCCGCGCGCATGACCGAACAGCGTGTCGGCCAGGTCCTGGGGGACGGTGTTCTGCTTGACGGCATCGTCGTTGATGATGCGCAGGAGTGGTTTCTTGGAGAAGAAGTAGTGAGGCAGGTTGGGAGTCCCGTTGGAATTCCACGACTCCACGGCGCGCATCTGCGCATTCTTGGGTTCCGCGAACCAGGGGTGGGCACTGCCGACCCGCTTGTCGGGAAACGGCCAGTTGCCCTGGTAGATGTCACAGCTGAGCCCATTGACATCGCCGGGGCCGAGCGGCGGGGGCGTGCCCCTGATCAGCCACGGGTAGGTCGACGAGACCAGCGTCTCGGCAAACCACTGCCTGACGGACTGCTGCAGGGCGGGCACGTAGTCCTTGGGGTCCGCCGGGAGTCGCCAGTCGCCGTCGCTGATGTGGCGCGACGCGTCTCGCAGCTTTCCATAGTCGGTGACGACGATCCGGGCCTCGGTGGTGAGGCTGTCGATGGCGTCAGAGATCTGGGCCTGCGACATCTTGGCGAGTTGATTGGCCTGCACCTTCACCTGGTCGGCGAGCGAGGCGGGGGCTTCCTTCGAAGCCACGTAGGCCGTCAGGGCGAACGCCGCCGAGAGGCCACTGGTGATCCCGCTCACGGGCGGACCGGCGAACGCCCCCAGGCTCAACGCCTTGCCAATCAGACCGACCGCGAAGACCGCGGTCTTGTCCGCCGGTGGCGGTTTCACCGCGTCGTAGACCTGATTCCCGATCTGCTGCACGTCGACCCGTCGATCCTGGCTCGATGCCCCGAAGGCGTCGCGGAGCACGGTGAAGTAGTTCTTGACCTGGAGGAACTTCGAGATCTCGCTCGACAGCTCCGTCCGAGTTGCTTGGTAGTCGTCGTTGGTGAAACCGGGACCGCTGTGCGGCGCCTTCACGGAGTCCTTGTTGATATCGGTCGAGATCTGCGACCAGCTCGCCTGATAGTCCGAGCCGAACTTGTCCCGGAAGTTGCACGAGGTGCTCGACGCGCCGCACAGGAGCACCTGCTGGCCGACCGAGTTCTCAGCCGCGGCGTTGACCGCCGGGAATGCCTGAGGTGCCTGATACTCGAGGTTGACCAGCTGCAGGTTGACTCCCCCGACGGGCCCGGCCATGACCGGCAGGAAGCCGAGATCATGTCCCGGGGCGAGCACGCCGGACTCGGGTCCGGCATCGCCGAGGACGGTGCCTGCCTCGCTGGCTGCCGCACCGGCCTGCGTGCTGCCGACCAACGTGTAGTCGCTCTTGCCCAACAGGTTCAAGAACGCGATCGGCGACCCGCCCAACTTCCCGATCGCGGCAGCGGCAGTAGGCCAGAACCCTCCCGCGCCCCCGAGCGGACGCCCGATGCTCTGGACGAAGACCAGCGGCGGGGGATTGTTGGGATTGGTCGGCTGGGAGGCTGCAACGAGGTCCTCGGCCAGCTTCTGCGAACCAGCGATGTTGCCGGTCTGGTCGACGACCAGACGTTGTTGTGCCAGCGTTTGGCTGTCGAGGGACAGAATCTCGAATCCGGCGGTCGAGCCTGCCGGAAGCTGCCCGGAGTAGGACCGTCCGTTCACCTCGATCGTGTTGCCGTTGGCGGGAGCTCCGGGCGCCGAGGTGTTGAACGTGAGGTCCTGCCCGCTGACGTACCCGTACTCCCCGGTGACATGGTTGAACTGCAGCCAGCCGGTGATGTTGCCGCCGCTGCTGGGGTCAGGATTGGGACCGACCTTCATCCATGCGGTACCGGCGAGGCCACCGGGGTTTCCGATGATGGAGAACGATGAACCTGCGGCCAGACGGCTCTGCTCGGCTGTGGTGGGTTGAAGGCCGCCGAGCTCCTTGACCAGGGCGTCGAGATTGCGCATGTCGACGGCGTTTACTCCGTGTGCCCCGCTGACGATCATCAGCGTGTTCTCTGCCGCCCAGTGCTGCGCGATCCCGGCCAACTGGTCCAAGCCCGCCGAGCTCCGGGGTGCCGTGCCGGACTCGAGCCGGTCCCGCGTGGTGGCGGACAGCACGACGCCGGTGATCCCGTTTCGATCGGAGATGTAGGGAAAGCCTTGGCCGTTGATGAGGACCGTCGAGGCTGGAGCGCTCGACAGTGTCTGAATCGACGCGCCGATCGGCGGGTCGTCCGGCCGGCCGTTCGCCGCCCCTCGGTTACTATTCCCGTGTTTCTGAGCATGCTGCGGCACCGGCTTGTGCGGAGCAATCCTGCTCGCGCCCGACGCAGCGCCAGCGATTCCCGAGTAACCGAGAGCAAGCAGCGATGCAACGGCTGTCGTCAACGTCGCTCGCACTGCAGATCGATGCCTCATACAGCTCCTTCCGAAGGCCCGCGCAGTCGAACCGACCGCTGTGGAAAACGCAGGGTGTACGGCCTCAGAAAGGCTTGGACCCGAGCGGTTCCGGCTTGGGCTCGGCACCGCTCGCAGTCCCTATCGGCTAACTGTTGCCAGGCCTTGAGTCACCACAGCTGCCGCGGAAGCTGCGCTCGGAAGGCCTTGGCGTGCGCAGCCGCGGGCGCACGTGGTGGAGACGGATCGTCCGGAGCGGCTGGGTCAATCTGGCCGCCACAAGCGCTCTACGCTCGGTCACCTCTCTCGAGTTGGTTTAGGAGTCGAGACTTTCGGGAGAACGGGGGTTTCGTCGTTTAATGCTCCGTTCTTCTCAACTGCGCCGTACGACGGTTGCGACGATCCAGGCGGTCACCGACGCGGACGGCCGATAACCGATCTTGCTCCGGTCGGCACGCAGCTGCTGGTAGAGCTCGGCCCGAGTGGGCACCCCACGGTCGGCGAACGCCGACGGCTGGCAATGTGACATCGTCGTGCACCAGGCCCTGTCGACAGTGGAGGCTTGGATGAGCGCAGGACCGGATCTCGGAGCCGTATTCGAGCACACTGGGGCGGCGTTCGGTCTCCACGACGTCGACATGACGGTCGGCACGGGGCGGGTGCTCGAACTCGCCCACTCATGACCGGCGATGCTGCGGAGCAGCGCCGAGCGACGATCGGCTTTGCGGCGATCTGCCTCGGCTATTTCGCGATCATCCTCGACGGCAGCGTGCTGAACGTAGCGGTGCCCGCGATCCGGGTCAACTTTCACGGCTCGCTCGCCGGGGCTCAGTGGGTGCTGAACGCATACACGCTCACGCTCGCCGGACTGTTACTGACAGCGGGCGCGCTCGGTGACGGGATCGGGTTGCGACGGATGTTCCTGTTTGGCGCGAGCGTGTTCACCGCGGCATCGGTGGCCTGCGCTGCGGCACCGTCCATCCTCGCCTTGATCGCAGCGCGCGTCGTGCAGGGTGTGGGTGCAGCGGCGCTGTTGCCCGCGACACTCGCGCTCATCCCGTACTTGTTTCGAGACCGTGTCGGCCGGTCCCGTGCTGCGGTTGTATGGGTGGGGATTGGAGCGGGCGCGGTAGCGCTAGGCCCACTGGTTGGCGGCCTCCTGATCGACGTGTTCGGATGGCGCAGCGTGTTCCTGATCAACCTGCCGGTCGGCCTCCTCAGCATCCTGGTCGGACGGATCAGCATTTCCGAGACGCCGCGGCGTCCCCGTCGAGTCGATCGGTTCGGCCAGGTGACTGCGATTACCGCCATGGGCCTCATTACCGGGGCGGTCATCCACGGTGGGCAATCGGGATGGCGGTCACCGATCACGATTGGGATGCTCCTCGGCGGTCTGCTAGTGGGGATGGCATTCTGGATCGCCGAAGGACGGATCCGCGAGCCGATGCTGCCGCCCGTTTTCTTCGCGCATCGCGTCCGAACAGTGGCCGTGATCTGCGCGGCGCTGATGGGTTTCCTGTTCTACGGAACGCTGTTCATGATGTCGCTGTACTTCCAACAGGTACGCGGTTGGACCCCCGGATCGACCGGTGTCGCGCTGCTCCCCCTGACGGTGGGAACGCTGGCCGGCCCGTTTCTGATCTATCGCCGGTTGTCTCGCCGGTTTGGCCATCCAGTGCTGATGGTCGCCGGGTTCGTTAGCTGCGCGGTCGGCGTCGCGGTGCTGGCGCCGACCGACGCCCGCAGTGAGTATGCGGTAATCGGGTTGGGACTGCTGCTCCTCGGCGTCGCCAGCACCGTGTCGTTTTCGGCCCTCACCTCGCTGCTGCTCGCCAGTGTCACCGAGGAGCAATCGGGTCTTGCCTCCGGCGTGCAGAACACCACCCGGCAGGCCGGTGCCCTGCTGGCGGTGTCGATCCTCGGTGCCGTTCTCAACGCCCATGCGATCGGACCCCGACTGTCAGCGGGGTTCACCGTTCTCGGCGTCGCAGTCGCGGTCGCCATCGGCGTGTCCTCGCTGTCGCTCGGATCTCTGCGACCCGTGTGAAACGGGCTTGAGAAGGGCTCGATCTGGACGGATTTTCCCGTTCGCGACGGTGAAGGCCATCACCGGCCGGCCGCTACGATGACCCCGGGTGGCGCCGTTCACGAGTGCGGTCTCACAAACCGGTAGAGCTTTGCGTAGGTGGCCGTGTGCGGGAGACCTCGGTTCATGCTCGCACGGGTGCCCGAACTGAGCCCGCAGCGGAAGCCGAGATGTGCTCACTCCTGGACGCTTATGCGAGCCGTCCGGCGATCAAGCACGGATGCCGAAAGCCCGCCCCAGGCCTGAAAGCGCGGCGAGGAGCGCCATAGCCGGAGCGGTGCCGGCCGCTCCCGGGAGGCGTGCCACGTCGCGGTACTCATGCGCCAAGACGGCGAGCCGCAGCGGGTTGCGCGGCATCCCTTTCGCATTCGCCTGGCCCTGGTTGGCCACGTTGCAGAAGGAGGCAAAGAATGCTTCGCTGCGCAGCGCCGGCGTGAGTCGCACGGTGACGAGTGTCTCTCCGCTCGCCGCATTGCCCCAAGCGTGCACTGCGCCGGGCTCGATGGTCCGCACATCCCCGACGGAGAGCAGCTCCTCGTGGCCTTCCGACCTCAGGCGGATCGACCCGCTCTTGACCTCGAAACGCTCCTGCTGTCCAGGATGAAGGTGGGGGGATGCGACGAGGGCGCCCTCACCCAGATGAAGATCAAACTCGCAGAACTCCCCGTCCGTTGATTCGGCCGTATACCGCCAAACGAACCGCTCCCTCGAAACGGGATTGACCATCTCCTCCCCGACCGCTGCCATGACCAGCCTTTTCCGGAGTGCCGTACGGGCGCAGCGTAACGCTTCGGCCCCAAGAGCCCGCATCAAGCGAACCGCGGCAGCCGCGTTGGTTCCTCGCTGGACCGCTGCCCTGCTCGAGTGGTCCGTCGAGCATCTCGCTGGCCGCGACCTGAGTCTCCGAACGCGCGGATGGCGGGGAAGCGACCGGGTGCTGAGACTCGATCGGACGGCTGCTCGTGGGTTGTCACGGCCGAGGTCTCAGAGTGACGTCGAGAAGGCACTCGTGGTGGTGAGTGCGGCGAGCATCGCGAGCGGCGTGAGGAAGACGCTGTGGCGGGAGAAGGTCTTGATCGATCGGGTCGCGCCGGTCTTGCGCGCGGCTTTGATCCACAGTTACGCCGAGACGGAGCCGCTTGAAGTAGCGGCACGCGAGGTTTGGAGCGACCCGAGCCGCGGCTGCCCGTTGTCCATGTCCGTATGCGGACACGGATGGGCGACCATGTGACAGATCCATCTGATCGGGGTACATCACGGTTAGGTGCGTCGATGTCTGACTCGGCGCGCTGCTCGGAGCATCGGTAGGAACGATTTCGACGGCTTTTCGGCCAGCGAAACCGGACTTGGCGCTGGCGCAACGAATCCGGACTCGCGCCGTCCATCACAACTACCACTAGGAGCTTCAATGAGTGCCACCACCGGCGCACGCAGCCGCAATCTCGACGCGGCAGGAAGCGGTCGCACCGACCTAACGGATCATGGTCGCCGTCTGTCGACGGAGACGAAGGCGGCTTTCAAGACCACCGAGTTCATGGCGTACCTAGTTGTCCTCGCCGGCATCCTGATCGCCGGCGCGGTGACGAAGGCCAGCAGCTACGGCCAGAATCATGACGCGCTTCGCGCTGACCGCGTGTGGCTCTACGTGACCGTGCTGACGGTCGGCTACATGATCAGCCGCGGGATCGCCAAGGCCGGCAGCCGCCAGCCGTACGACGAGAGGTCGTAACCCCGCGAAGCCCGCCCGGGTGTGCGGCGTCCACAGCGGGCGCCGCACACCTCCGCGGCTTCGGGTGCCTCGCCGGTTGCGCCTACCGCGTAACGCTGGTGGTCCGCCCGGACGTCCCCCTCGCGTAATTCGCTCGACCTTCCTCCCCCTCTCCTCTCCTCTGGAGCCACTCATATGCGATTCCCGCTATACGGATTCTTGATCGCCGTGCTCATCTTCGCGGTCTCAGGCGGTCACCTGCGGTTCCTGCCGCTGCTCTTCGTCCTCCCGCTCGGCGGCCTGTTCGGCCACCGCCGCCGCGCCCGAGGGAACTGATCCCATGCGCCGCTACCCGATCCTCGCCGCCCTGCTGATCGTGATGGCCCTCCCGGCCGCCGGTTTAGTCAGCGCGACAAGCGCCGGCGCCAGCCCCCCGGCCCCCAGCACGCTCGTCGCCTTCCATTTCGGCGGTCGTCGCAGCTTTGGTGGCGCCGGGTTCCTCGGCAACCGGCGTCGTAGCTCCCACCACGTGCTGCGTCATGTCGCGCACGCCCTCGCCTTCGCCTACGTCCTGCACTTACTCTTCAGCCACGGCGGTGTCAGCATCCTCCTCTGGCTGATCGTCATTGCCCTCGTCATTCACCTCCTCCACCGTCGCCGCCGCACCCGGTACTCGTACTAGCGCTGATTCGCACAACCCGGCATGAGGCGGAACCGAGGTGACGCCCCGCCCCGAGGAGGGCTCGCTGCGCGTTCCGTTCCGGCGAGCTACCCGGAGCCGACGCTTTGCGCGGGGGGCTCGTCCAGGATGAAGATCTCAATCACGTGCGGCGGGTCGAGAATCACCTGGCTGTGATAGCCCACCACCGCCCGTCCCGTGATGTCCGCCACCGCCCGAGTGATGACCGGCGTGATCGCCGCCTCGAAGCTCAACCGGTAGGCCCGCACCACCGCCTCCTCACCGGCCGCTAGAAGCGTTTCGTCGCTGCGCGAGAGCCCGCCCTCCATCACGCAAAACACGTACCGCTCATTGACGAACGTCCGAGCGTTGGTCGGTCCCTTGCCGTGGTACTGCTTCATGATGGTCACCATCGCGCCGGAGATCTCTCCGCGCATCCCGCCTCCAGGCGAGGAATCACCCGCGTGCGGCGCTTCCGGATCGCTCAGTTTCCGCGCATCAGCCATGGAGCTGAACCTTACGCCCTCCAGCCGGCCCGAGCGATTGGGTCGCAGTCGCGCAACTGGCGGCAGCGAAGCCGGACCGGACGCCTTTTGAAGCAGATCACCGACGCGATCCTCGCCGGCAAGATCACGGTGCCCATCGCGGCCACCTTCCCGATCGATCAGATCCGCGACGCTGTCGCACTCCAGGCCGGACGCCACGTCCACGGCAAGATCGTCATCACGCTATGACCGCGCCCTGATCACACGGTCGCTTTCCTTGACCCGCAACGGCGTCTCCCGACCGGATCAGCAGCGGAGCGGTGCTGCTTTCGTGCTGCGGCAGGCACCTGGCCATCCGCACAGCGCGCCCTGCACGCTCAGCGCGGCAGGCAGGGAGGTTGGTCCTTCTCGCCCACCGCCACGGCCCTCGGCCGTTGTGGCGAATACCAGGCGCGCGTGCAGCGGCGGGCGGCAGCCTGCCCTGCCGTGAACGAGCTACACCCTCACGGGCCCGACTTCGTCTAAGGGTGAATGAAGTCGTGCAGCTCGTACATGTCAACCGTGTCTGGCGGCGTCATATCCTCACCCGCCTGCTGCATTGCCTCTTGCACGATGGGCATCAGCCGCTCCTCTTGAAAGCTCTTCGCCCGTTCCCGCGACTCCCAAATGTCAAAGACGCGAAAGACGCCATTGGAGTCTCTGCCGGCGGTATGAGCGATCATGCCCGCAGGCGGATTGTTTTGAACGTCCAACTTCGCGCTGATGGCGTCGTAATTGCTAGTGCCGGGCGCGGCGTCCTTCCACTCCTGAATAAACGCGATGGGCATGTTTCTCTCCTCTTGTCGCGGGTTGGTACGAGCCTAACGATCCGGTGTTCGTGATTGCAGCCGCGTCGTCACCGACGGCTAAGGCGCGCTCCGTTTAGCCGACATTGAACCGCTGACTCGCCGCGGCAGTGCGCGTCCCCAGCCAAGTGACTGCATCCGACCGGGGCCGCTGCCTCGGCGCCCGGCGCGGGAGTGGCGGCATGAGCTGAATTGCAGGCGTGACGGCCAGGTCTCGCTATCGCGGACGGCCGCTGGGCCGCCGCCGCCGGGCCCAGCCGTTGACGGCGAGGCAGCAGGGTGACGCGGACAGCGTCCTGAAGCGTCTCGGAGAGCCGCGTGCTCAGCTCGAGGCCGGCGAAGCCCGCGCCGAGGATCAGGACATGCTTCTTCACGATCGGAAACCCTACTCCCGGCTCGAGCCGCGGTTTGAGAGATGATCGCGTGACTGCGCCCCGCCGACAACGGAGCATCATGGCGCGCACCCTGGCAGAGATGGTCGCGACCACTTGATCGCAGGCGCGCGAGACCTCGCCTGCCGTGGCGGCGGCCGAGGACGCGGCGCCCGATCTCATCATCGACGTCCGCCAGGCGGCGAGTTCCAGAGGGGGCTCTATCGCCCAAAATTTAGAGCGGCGGCTACCATATCTTCAGCCGAACCTAAACAAACCTGATCAAGGTTCGACAAAGCTGTACTATCTGGAGAATTGACGGTCGGAGTGTCGTAACGCGCCCGGTGGCATGGGGGCATTCAGTTAGGCAACCTCCGGCGGCGGGTGAGGATGCCTGGCTTCGCCACATGACGCCGCAGCTAAATAGGCAACAGACGTAGGCCGATGGGGCACCCGACATGATCAACACCATCCGTTCCGCACCTGGGGCACGCCGCGCAGCCTTCCGGGAGAAGGGTCCTGGGCTGCGAGCGGCGCCTGGTCCTCAGACGACTGGGATGAAGCTATCCATCCTCATGCCCGCGTTCAACGAGCAGCGCACGATCGCCGACACGGTTGCCAGCGTGCTTCGGACCCGGTACCCGTGCGACTTTGAGCTGATCATCATCGACGACGGCAGTTCCGACGCGACGGGGAAGATTCTCACGGCTCTCAACCATCCGAAGGCATTCGTCGCGGCCCACCCCCGCAACCTGGGTAAGGGAGCGGCGCTCCAGACGGCGGCTCAGATGGCGACGGGAACACACCTCGTGCCGTTCGACGCCGACCTCGAATATGACCCAGCGGATCTGGTGGCGATGGTGATCCCGGTTCTTCAGGGCCGCTGCCGCGTCGTCTACGGAGCGCGTTTATTCGGGGCGAACACCCGCTACCAGTCGTACACCCACGCAGTCGGAAATCGAGCGCTGACGTTCGCGGCAAATGTCCTCTTCGATGCCTATCTGAGCGATATCCACACCTGTCTAAAACTCATGCCGGTCGATCTGTTCCGGGAACTCCAGTTGCATGAGAACGGCTTTGGGTTGGACACCGAGATCACGGCCAAGCTGCTCAAGCGAGGGATCCGGCCGTTCGAGGTACCCGTCAGCTACCACAGCCGCTCGAGCGCGAGCGGAAAGAAGATAACGTGGCGCGACGGCATAGAGTGTCTGGCGGTTCTGGGACGGATCCGCTTCCACGAGCGGCGTGAGCCAACGCCGTTGGTCGAGGATCCGCTCGACCACCTGGCGAGCTCGATAGACACGCTGGCCGGTCTTGCTTCGGCGCCGCCCGTCCCGGAGCTTTTGAGTTCTGCCAAGCCCGCACCCGTCCGTTGAGATCCCGGGAGCGCATGACGGCAGTTGTGCTGGTCCTATGCGCGGGCGCGATCGCGTTCGCGCAGACCGCGCCGGGGCGGCGCGTGACCAACAGCGTCGGCATCTCGAGTCCCTCTGAGCCGTTCACCGAGCTCTACTTCGAACAGCCGGCGCAGCTTGGCGGCTCCTCTGTTAGACGGGACTCGCCCACGTCACAGCAGACGGTGTCGTTCGTGATTCACAGTCACGAACGCACAGGTATGACGTACGCATGGACGATCAAGACGGACACCGGCCGGCGTCTGGCCACCGGCGCGGCCGTCGTTAGCGCGGGAGGATCGGCGCACATCAGCCGCGAGGTGAACGTCTGCCCGGGCTCTTCGCGGTCCGCGAAACCGACTCGGTTCCGTCGGGCTGGAAACGACAAATGGATGCAGAGCCGGGTGGCCCTCGCCAATCCCGCAGAGTCGATCAGCTATTGGACCCCGTGCCATGTTTGACGGTCGCCGGAGAATCGACAGTCGCCCGAGAATCGACGGCCGCCCGAGACTCGCGCTGGTCACCGACGCCATTGGGCCCTATCACCGCGGCGGCAAGGAGCAGCGATACCAGCAGCTCGCACCGCGGCTGGCCGCGAGAGCCGACGTGCACGTCTACACGATGCACTGGTGGGACGGGCCGAAGGTGCGACGCGACGGAGACGTGACCTACCACGCCATCTCTCCGCTCATGCCCCTCTACTCGGGGGCCAGGCGGTCGATCCTCCAGGCGATCGTGTTCGCGCTCTCGTGCCTGCGGCTGCTCACGCAGCCCTTCGAGGTCATCGAAGCCGACCATATGCCCTATCTCCAGCTCTTCACGCTGAAGCTGGTCGTGCTGATCCGGCGGCGGCGGCTAGTTGTGACCTGGCACGAATGCTGGGGGCCGGACTACTGGCATGCATATCTTGGACGGCCTGGTCGTATTGGCTGCCTGCTGGAAACCATGGCGATGCGGCTGCCTGACACGATCATCGCCGCCTCGCGTGAGACCGGCGAGCGCCTACGTGCTTTGACGCGAGGCAGGATCCCGGTCGTGGTGGCCCCCAATGGCCTGGACCTCGAGGCCATCAGAGCAGCCGAACCGTCTCCGCGGTCGGCCGACGTGGTGATCGTGGGGCGGCTTCTTGCCCACAAGCGCGTCGATCGCCTGCTCGAGGCACTGTCAATTCTCAAGTGCGCCGGCCGAGACGTGACGGCGGCGGTCGTTGGCACCGGCCCCGAGCTTCAAGCGCTCCGCCGCCTGGCGAAGCAGCTGGATGTCGAAAAGTTGGTGGAGTTCCACCAGGGGGTCGAGACGCAGGATCAGCTGTACGCCCTGATCAAGGCGGCACGGGCCGCAGTGTTCCCATCCGAGCGCGAGGGATTCGGAATTGCCGTGCTGGAGGCGCTTGCCTGCGGGGTCCCCGTGATCACCAGCTCGGCACCCGACAACCTGGCCCAACATCTGGTTCAGAAATCTGGCGGAGCGGGCGTCGTGTGCGAGCCTGACGCAAACTCGTTCGCCGACGCAATCGCATCAGCGCTTGACCGGCCGGCGGCTTTCGGCGGAGGGGACGATCTCTGGCTGCGCCAGTACGACTGGGAATCGATCAGCCAGGAGGTCGCGGTGGCACTGGCATGAGAGTTCTGTTCGTCAGTCCGTACCCCCCGGAGCGCGACGGTATCGGCACGTATTAGCGATGCTGGGTGAGGAGCTGCGCGAACAAGGTCATGCTGTGGCGGTCGTCTCGGCTCGTGACCCACATCCCAGGCGACCCGAAGTAATCGGCTCCGTGGCGGCAGCTGCGGACGCGACGCTCACCAACGCGCGCGCCTTTGCCCCCGATGTCGTGCACGTCCAGTTCGCGGTTGCCGCATACGGCACGCGGATTCCAGTGCTGCTGCGTGTGATCGATCGCATCCGTCAACTCGGGATCCCAGTCATCGTCACCATGCACGAGGTCACTCGCGATACCGCATGCCTGCGCGCGCCGGGGCGGGCGCTGTACCGGCGCGTGGCAACGCGTGCCGACGGGATCGTCGTCCACACGGAATCCGCGCGCATAGTCCTAGAGCGTCTGATCGGAGCTCGGCGAAACTTGCAAATAGACGTGATCCCCCATCCTCGGGCCGAACTGCCCGCGACGAGTGTCCAAGCTGGAGATCTCCGGGCGCGGCACCGACTTAGTGGTGACCGAATCCTGCTCGCGTTCGGCTTCATTGATGTTTCCAAGGGGCTCGGGGACCTGATCGCCGCGGCGGGAACGCTTGAGTTCGCACGCAAGCTGGACGGGGTCAGGTTTGTGATTGCCGGCGCCGTGCGCCGGCGGTTCGGGCTGTTCCGCGTGTTCGAGCTGAGAGATCGGGTCCATCTGTGGTCGGTGCGGCGAAAGGTCTCGCGGCTTGCGTTGCAGCGGCGTGTGCTGTTCACGGGATTCGTCCCGGCGGAGGAGATCCGGGCGTGGTTTGACCTCGCTAGCGCGACAGTTCTGCCTTACCGGCGTAGCGAGCAGAGTGGCGTCGCGAGCCTTGCCGCCGCAGCCGGGACGCCGCTGATCACCACCGATGTTGGTGAGCTGGGCGGACACAGCTGTGTACCCCCACCTCCGCCCAGCGATCCGTCGGCGCTCGCGAAGCAGCTGGCAGCATTTCTAAGCACAGACGAGCGGCCGCTCCCAAGATCATCAGGCGGCGACCTGGCAAACATCGCCGCTGAAACGGCCACCCTGTATCGCAGCCTCGTGTCCGATCCGCAGTCGATCGCGGTGACGGCATGAGCGCCACCTCCGCCGCTGGACGCCTCTCGGCGCCGCTGAGTCTCGCGTCGGTCGGAAGCCGCGTCTCGGGCGGCGCTGCCGGGCTGGCGGGGCTTGCCGGGATCGGCGTACTGCTGCGCTGCGCGGAATCTGGCTGGTCGACGCAGCCCTGGTGATCCTCAGCCTGACGGTTCCGGGGGTGATCGTGCTGAAGGCGCTCGCGGTTCCCACGCCCGCCGTCCTGGCGTACCCGATCTACGTCCCCGCGGCCGCCCTCGTCGTGATCATGCTCGGTGGCCTGGGAACTGACCTGATCGGCCCGGCATTCGGCGTCGCGCACCCCCTTCGTGGGGACACGGTCGCGGTTGTGACCCTCGTCTTTACGCTGGGCCTCTGGCTGATCGGCTTACGCTCGCCGACGTCGGCGCAAATCCCCTGGCGCTCACTGTGCGAGCGGCCGGCGCTGCTCGCACCGCTTGGCTTACCGGCCCTGGCGGCGTGCGGCGCCCTCGTCCTCACCAACGGACACGGCGCTCTCCTCGCTGAGAGTGGCGCGGTCGTCACTGTCGTCGCGCTCTTCGCAACCATCCTTCTGGCGCGACGGTTGACGTCGGGTCAAGTGGCGATGCTCCTGTTCGGGTGCGCGCTGGCCGCCGAATGGGCTTTCTCGCTCAGGAGTCACGCGATCGTCGGTTACGACATCTCGACCGAGTTCCACCTGGCTCAGAGCACGGCCAGGCAGGGCGTCTGGCATCCCGGGCAGCAGGGCGGTGCGTACGGCGCGATGCTTAGCCTCACCGTGCTCCCGAGCGCGTTGAAGGCCATGACTGGGATCTCGCCGCTGATCGCCTTCAAAGTCCTGTTCCCGATATTCACCGCGCTGATCCCCGTCTCGGTGTTTCTGATGGGGGAGCGATTCATGCACCGCGCGCTGGCCACCGGGGCGGCGACGCTGATCATCACCCAGAGTTACTTCTTCCAGGTGTTGCCGCAGCTCGCACGCCAGGAGATCGGCTTGCTGTTTTTCGCCGTGCTCGTGTTCGCGATCCTCGATCGGCTGTTGGGTCGGGCGCGCATACCGATGATCGCGAGCGGCGGCCGGACTCGTGGTCTCTCATTACTCCAGCACGTATGTCGCGATCGTGATCGTGGTCGTGGCGTTGCTGATCGAGTGCGCTGCACAATGATCTAGGCAGACATCGCTGCGGCTGACTGAGCTGGGAGCGCCGCCGTTGTCCTCGTGGCCGGCGCTGGGATCTGGTACGCGGCGGTTACGCACTCGACCAGCAAGTTGCCTCTCTGTCATCGGCGGTGGAGGAGCACGGGCTGAACGTATTGCCGAACGGACACGGCAACCTCGTGTCTGGCTGGTTCAGCGGCAACGCCGTCGCGACAGTCAGTGGCGCGCGTTTCGAGCAGTTGGCCACCGCTGAGTACCGCAGCCGGGCCGGCTACGTACACCCGCTCCCGGCGGGCCAAACGAAGCGCTATCAGCTGAAAAGCGCGTCTGCCCCTGCGCCACCGGTCAGGGTTCCGGTCGCTGCCGACGGGGTCAGGAGCTTGTCGGTGCTGGTCGGGGAACTAATGCTCGTGCTCGGGGTGATTGGAGCAGTTGCACTGCTTGTGAGACGGGTCACCGTTCTCGCTAGCGGGGTCGCGATCCTCGCGTTGGCCTCCGTCGTGCTCCTAGCGGTCATTCGAGTCAGCGGGACGGTAGCCGGTGCGTACAACCAGGAGCGGGCGCTCGTCCAGTCACCATCGTGCTCGTGCTGCCGACGGCGTGGCTCGCTGGGCAACTCCTGCGCCGTTTGCCCAGCCGCTTCCGGCATGCGGCAGCAGTTGCCGCCGCGCTCGCGCTCGCGGTGGGGTTCGGCTACCAACTGGGGGTCACCGCCCTCGTGTTGGGGGGAGGAACCTCACTGAACCTATCCCAGAGCGGCGAGGATTTCGAACGCCAATACGTCACCAACGGTGAGCTTGCCGCCGCTTCCTGGGCGAACAACCACAGCGGGCGACAGCTGCTGAATGCCGACCGCTACGGTCAACTGCGGTTCTTCCTCACCTCGGGACGCGTGGTGCTGACGGACGTTACGCCCGAGACCCTCGATCAGCACGCGTGGATCTACGGCACCCGCACGAATGTCGTACTCGGTCGCGCGCGCGGACAGATCAGCAGCCAGGCCGCCGTCTACCAATGGCCCGGAGCATTCCTGAACCAGTTCTTCAACGTCGTCTACAACGATGGCGTCAGCAAGGTCTACCACCGATGAGTCCGCTGAAGATCGTCGCTCTTCCGCGAGATCCAAACCCCTACCAGGAGCTGCTCTACGGCGCATTGCGCGCCCGCGGCGCACGGACCCGCTACGGATGCGCTCTCACTCCGTCGCACTCGCTCAACCTCTTGCTCCTGCCGCTCGAGCTCCTGTGGTTGCGCTGGCGCGGCTACCGCGTGCTGCACCTTCACTGGACGTTCGGATTTCGCTTCCCAGGTGCGCAGCGCTCGCGCGCGGTGCAGCGCCTCGGGCGCATGTGGTTCGGCGCTGTACTTCAAGTTGCGCGGCGCGCCGGCCTCCGGATCGTCTGGACAGCCCACAACGTTCTGCCGCACGACTCGGTCTTCGATGATGACATCCGAGCCCGGCGCACGCTCGTACGGGCGTGCGAACTCGTCATCGCGCACTCTCAGGACACGCTTCTTCAGCTCGGCGCGCTCGGATGGAACCGGCGCCAAGAGGTCATTCCGCACGGGCCGATGGGGAATGGTTCGATTCTTCGGTTGGAGGCGCCGCGAGCAGCAGGACGGCGGACGGTGTTGTTCTTCGGGAAGATTGCGGCGTACAAGGGACTCGACGACCTGGTCGACGCGGCTCGTGGACTGGGGAACCAGCTTCAGATCACGATCGCCGGCAGCTGCGCAGATCAGGCGCTGGCGGCGCGACTTAGAACTGCCGCCGAGACCGCTGGAACGAACATCACGCTCCTGCTGGGTCATGTCCCGGACAGCGACTTGCCGGCGCTGTTCTCATCTGCCCATGCGCTGGTTTTCCCGTTCCGGGCGGTGAGCACCAGCGGCAGCGTGCTGCTCGGGCTTTCGGTGGCGCGCGCCGTGATCGTCCCGGACCTCCCGGCGTTCCGCGACCTTCCCGCCGACGCGGTGATGCGTTATCGACCCGGGCAGGATGGCCTTCGGCAGGAGCTCTTGGAGCTTGCCAGGATGCCCGCCGACACCCTCGAGGCGAGGGGTCGTGCAGCTCGGACGTCGGCTGAGTTGGGTCCGGACTGGGACGAGATCGCCGACTCGACCATCAAGGTCATGACCTCGCTCCTGCCTCCGGAGCCTCTCGGCGACAGGACGACGCCAGTGGCGGCGACAGTCGAAGCGGAAGGGGTCGGGCGCTGACGCGACCGCGCGCCAGGGCGATGGCTGTGCGGGCCGCCCGGGCGGGATTCAGGCCAATGCAGTCGCCTCACGGCGGCTTGGGTCGGCTTTGGGGCTGGAGAGCGACAAGCCGTTCTGGCGGTCGTTCGAGCGCGCGGCCGCCGACCACCTGGGGAGCCTCCCCGCCGGGGCGACAGCTCTCGATCTCGGCGGCGGTCGCAGATGCGTCTATGCCGGCGCCCTGGCCGAGTCGCATTCGGTGCGACTCGTTGCTGTCGACGTCTCGGCGGAGGAACTCGCGCTGAACAGCGATGTAACCGAGACGTGCGTCGCGAACGCGGCGGAGGACCTTCCGTTTGAGGATCAGAGCGTCGACTTCGTCGTCTCGCGAGCTCTGCTTGAACACATCGACGGGGTGCCTGCTCTGATCAGAAACGTCGCGCGCGTGCTCAAGCCGGGCGGCCAGATGATGCACTTCGTCGCGTGCCGGTACTCGCTGTTCGGCACGGCGGCGCGATTGCTGCCGTTCAAGCGACTACTCGCCTTGCTCCACCTCGCCGAACCGACAGCGGATGAGCAGGTCGAGTTCGACGTCGTTTACGATCACTGCCACCCGCGGGCACTGCGCACCATGGTCGAGCAGTCAGGCTTTCGCAGCGTCAGCGTCTCCGTCTGCTGGGCTCAGCCTGGTTACTTCGAACCTGTGTTTCCGATCTTTGTGCTCACCTCGCTGTACGAGAGCATCGTCAGAGGGCTTGGCATCGAAAAGCTCACGGCCTACATGGTCGTCTCGGCAGTCCGCTGATCGTGCACCCGGTCAGTTTCAGTTCCGTGGCCTCCGTCGTCGACGGAATACCCAACATGACCCGAGATCGTGGTCGACGCGTTTACGACCATCTCCGCGAGACAGACAGCTGTCGGGTCCTCGAGTTGGGAACCGCGCACGGCGTATCCGCGGCCTACATGGCCGCCGCGGTCCAGCCCGATGACGGACGGGTAACCACCGTCGACCACGTCGTCGCCACCGAGCTCCGGGAGCCCGCTCCGGGCGATGTGCTCGATCGCGCCGGAGTGGCGGAAAGCGTCGATCGCGTGCTGGTCGAGGACAGCTCTTACACGTGGTGGTTGAAGGATCAGATCGTTGCGCGCAGCGACGAACGCGGGACGTGCCAGCCGATCTTTGACTTCGTCTACATCGACGGAGCACACGACTGGACAATCGACGGTCTCGCCTTCTTCCTCGTCGAGAAGCTGCTCCGCCCCGGCGGCTGGTTGCTGCTCGACGATTTGGCCTGGTCACATGGCGCTTCGACATCTTCGTTCGGGCCCGGGCAAGGCCCGGACGCGCTTGGACTGTCGGAAGCCGAGCGGGCGACGCCGCACATGCGGCTCGTGTTTGACCTGCTCGTCTGCCAGCACCCCAGCTTCTCGAATTTCCGAGTCGAGGACGACGACTGGGCGTGGGCTCAGAAGCTCGAAGACGGCCGCCGCTCGGTCGAGCGTGTATCGACGGTCAGGTGGCGCGACCGAGCGAGGTCCGTCTGGGACCAGGTTCGCTGAGAAGTGAAGCTAGCGCTCATCACCATCGACTACGAGGCGCAGTGGGGCATGCCAGGTGACCTCGGAAGCTACGACGTGGAATCGACCACGCGGCGGCTGCTTCGGGTGCTCGCCCGTCACGGGGTGTCGGCGGTGTTCTTCGTGGTGGGCTGCTTGGCCGAGGAGCACCCGGCGCTGATCGAGGAGATCGCCGCGGCCGGCCACGAAATCGCGCTCCACGGCTGGCGGCACGAGAACCTTGCGAGACTCGGGGACGGGGGGCTGCTGGCGGTCGAGGGCGGTCTAGCCCGATCGGAGGACCTGATCGAGCGGATCACCGGGCGACGGCCCGCCGGCTTCAGGGCTCCCTACCTGCTCTGGCTCGACTTCTACTGTCGCGACGTGTACACGATGCTCGCAACTCACGGATATCGCTGGGTCAGCAACCACAAAGTGCACTATCCGGAGGAGCTGCTGCGCTCTGAAAGGCGCCTTGCCCCTGCAGACCGACTATTGCGCCGGCGGCCGGCGCTCCTCACCGGCCGGACGTCACGCCTTCTGGTCAGCGCTCTCAACCGCCGCCACCGTCACCGCCTCGGCACCGGGCGCAAGCAGGCGCCGATCGCGGGTTCCGACGCCACTCCCTTCTGGCGTGACGGGCTGCTTGAGATACTGATCCACTGTCCGGTCGACACGGAGCTGCTCGGACTCCCGGCGCCACAGGTCTCAACGAGCGACGAATTTCTCGACTACGCGCGCTTCGCCACGCGCCTGGCTCTTCGTCGGACGGGAACTCTCCCCGTTTACACGTTCCACGATTGGCTGATCGGCAGCGAGAACTGCGTCGCGATTCTGGAGGATCTCCTGACCTTCCTGGCTGCTGGGGGCTACAAGGCCTCCACCATGTCGGCGGCGTGGGAGCGCCTGGTGCCGAACGCTCGCCCGTTCAGAGACGGCATCGATGAGCGCTCTGAGCGCTCCACAGCCGTAGACCAGATGCTCGGCAACGGTGATGAGCGGGCGTCTGCCTCGGTTCCGCACGAGCGGGACCACTAGCACCGCGAGCAGACGCGGCCTGCGGAGGAACAGCGGCGCCGCCATCAGAAGCAGCGGATACACGAGCACGGGCGAGTCGGCACCGAACAGCGCTTGCCACCGGCCTCGGTGCTTCAGGTAAAGCCTCGCTCGCGCATGCCCGTATGCGTAGGAGCGGCGGACCTCGTCGCGGACGCCTCCCCAGTCGTGGCTGACAGATGCTTCGGGGACATAGCGGATTCTGTGGCTGGCATCAATCAGTCTCCAGGTGAGATCGACGTCCGATCCGTACCTAAATGATTCGTCAAAGCCTGACACTGCTCGCAATGCCGACCGATGCAGCGCGAGGTTAATCGTCGGTGCCTCGGTCAGGTACCGCTGCTCTTGCAGGTGCTCGACGGCGAGGTTCCTGAAACGCGAGCTGCCTGACGAGCGATGTGAACTCGCGACGACTGTGTCGCTCTCCTCCCAGATAGGGCGGCAGAGCGGCTCGAGACAGGGGCTGGGTAGGCAACTGGCGTCGATGAACACGATCGTCTCAGCCTCGGTCGCGCGAAGTCCGACATTGCGTTGATGAGGAATCGAGCTGCGTCCTGTCAACGGGGAGAAGTCGATCCAGCGAACGCGGGGAAAGCGGCGGCGAACGTGATCGAATCGGCCTGCTGACGCGTCCACTACGACGATCTCCGCCTCACGTGCGGTAACTATTGGTAGCTCCACCAGCGACTCAACGGTCTGCTCGATCGCGTCGTCGTTCTTGTTGATGAGAATGACTGCTACGCGCATTGGGGTGACCGGCGCATGGCCAGGTACTGCTCTACCTCCCCCAGCATGGTGGCGGTCTCCTGGCTGAGCTGGAAGTAGGGGAAGATCAGCGGTTCAACTGCGCGCTGGCGCCACGCGTAAGGGGCTCAGCTCCCGTAGAGCAGTAACGGAAGCGTCAGCGCGGTTGCGCCCACGCGCGGTGATCTTCGACTGAACACGGTCGCCGCAGCGGCGGTGAGCAGCGGGAAGGGATAGACGATGGGTCGCGTGCTCGCGGTGATCGCCTGTCGCGCGTTGCTGCGTCTGTACGCGTGTGCGCGTCGCATGATGTCTCAGATGCCTGGACGGTAATGGTGGTGAACGACTGCGCCGGGGGCAAGAACGAACGGGCGCCCCCGGGGTGGTGGTGCGCTCTTCGGCAGAGATCCTCCTCCTCACCGCCAAACGTGATCGCCTCGTCGAACCACCGAGCTCCTCCAGAAGCGAGCGGCGAACGCCATGTTCGCGCCGGCCACCGAGTAGAGCTCAGCACCGGCCGGCGGCCGACGCGACGGACCGACGCCCTCGCGGAGGTAGGTTCGCAGCCGGAACAGTGGGTGGCGAGATCGCAACAGTACAGCGGGGAGCGGCGCAAGTGGATTTCGCTGTGAGAGATACCGAAATCCGATGTTCTGTGCGAGGCGGGTGAGGTGAGGCCGGCGACTCCGTGCACCGAAGGATCCGAGAACGGCTCGACCAGCTCGGCCAGCCAATTCGGGTCCGGTCGCAGTCATCGTCCGTGAAGGCGATGACACAGCCGGTTGAGGCCGAGACGCCGGCGTTGCGCGCCGCCGCCAGGCCCTTGGGATGCTGCATCCGGACAACGGTCCCTCCCGCCGCGTGCGCCACCTCGCTCGAGCGGTCTGTGGAGCCGTCATCGATGACGGTGCGCTCAAACGCGATCCCGCCGGTGTCCTGTCGGGCCAATGCCGCGAGCACCGTCGGCAGGCGCTTTTCACCGTTACGTGTGCAGACGACCACAGAGACGCCCCCGAGCATCGCCGCATTTTACGGCCAACGACTGAACGGCTTGGCCCGCGAGGCGCGGTTATTTCTTTCGCGCAATCAGGGCCGTCCCGTTGTTGCGGCCCACGGGTGCACCGGTGTCACCGAAGCTGGCTCTGTAGGCGGCGAGGCTGCGCGGCCCCCGCTGGAGCTGCGTTGCGAACTGGCCCACATAGAAGTACGTCTGGAAGGCGGTGTTGTTGGTGGCGATCACCTCGGCCAGGTTGTGAACGTAGGTCGCGTCATCACCGCCGCCCAGACTTGCCCCATCCTGTGGCGCGATACCCCATTCGGGAATGCTGATGGGTTTGCGATGAAGACGGGCAAAGGCCACCAGGTCCCGCAAACCGCCGGCACGTCCATAGATCGTTGACCACCGATCGGCACCTGCCGCCACGCCTGCGTCGTAGACGTCATCGCCGATGATGTCGACCACGTCATCGCCGGGATAGTAAGAGTTGAACGGGATGTTCCGGTAAATGTTGTTGATGCACCAGACAAACCGGAAATGTGCGCCCGGCACCGAGCGCATGGCGAGCACCGTTCTGCGCCAGAACGCCACCCATTGAGCTCGCTGGGTTTGAGTGGAGCCAATGCTGTCGACGTTCCAGGTCCCGTTCATCTCCCAGGAGAGACGGATGATCGCTTCACCGACGCCATCGTCGACGAGCGTCTGGGCAAACTGGCGTGCATAACCGTCATATGCTCCGACGGCGCCTCGCGCCCGCCAGTCGGTGTCGGCGAGACCAGCAGGGATCAGCGGTTGGCTGATGATCAGTTGGCGGCGGTCGTTGGTCGGGCTGTGGCGAACCGATAGCGCCCAGTCGAGGTCGGGATCGGGGTGGTGCAAGAACCACGGATCCACCCATCCTGACCAGTCAGGACTCCCGGTGTAGACCATCGCGCAGTCGACGATCTTGCGCCCGACCTCGGTGGCAAACGCCGCGAGGCCGCTGATCGAGTTGTGGTCATACACACAGACCCGTTTCTCGTTGAGGGCAGAGGTGACCGCGGGCGCCGCGGTGGGAACCTGAGAACGCCTCGGCGCTCGCGGCGTGCGGTGCTTGCGAGCATGGCGGTCGGACCGATCGGAACGTCGGTGAGACCGCGCCGGAGAAGGTGGGCGATGGTGCAGCCGGGTCGCCACCGCGCGGCCCGCGCCGGCCAAGAGAAGCACGGTCAGCATGGCGGGTACAGCTATCGAAACTCTCAGGCGACGGAAACGGATCATGGGCTCGAGCTTTGGCCGGCTCAGTCCATGTCATCGGCGCGGCGGTCTGGCGCCTGAACTGCCGAATGCGATGACTTGTCGATGTGTGGAGGATCGCTGTCCGCGGCTGGCAGCACGGCCCGGTGGAATAAACTACCGCCCTGCACCACCCAGCGCTGCCCGTGCTGGCGAGTCAGATGGGGGATCCTTTGGGTGGACAGGTAGGTGGACAATCACGCTCAACCGGTCGCAGGACGACGGGCGGGGCCATGGCGTCGGCGATCAGACCCCTCGCGGCTGCCATCCGAGCCCCCAACAACGAGACGCTGTACCGAAGCCACGACGTCGTCGGTGAATGGAGCGAGAATCGCGAGTTGCAGCCGCCGGAGGCGGCGATTCTCGAGCGGCTCAGACCGTGGCTGGACGGCCGCGCCATGCTGGACGTCGGCGTCGGCAACGGCCGGACGGCGTGGCACTTCGCTCCCCTGGTCGGTTCCTACCTGGGAGTGGACTATTCGCCACCGATGATCGCGGACTGCGAAGCCCGCGTCGGTGAGTCCCTCCCAAACGCACAGTTTGCGGTTGAAGACGTGCGCGACCTACGCGCATTTGAGTCGGGCTCGTTTGAGTTCGTCCTCTTCAGCTTTAACGGCCTCGACCTGATTGGGCACGCCGACCGGCTGCGGGCGCTGTACGAGCTTCATCGCGTCTGCGCCCCATCTGGTTTCGTCGGCTTCTCCTCTCACAACCTGAACGCGGTCTCGCAGCTGTTCCGGCTGAGCCCGGACCAGCGAGCGAGCTTGTTTGGCCGCGGGCGCGGTCTCGTCCAGCAAGCCATCTTCCGTCGCCTGAATCCTTCGCGGAAGCGTCTTGCTCGCGCCAGCTACGCCCTGATTCGGGAGGCCTATTTTGGTTTCCGCTCCGAGATGTACTACGTGCGCCCGCGCGAGCAGCTCGTGCAACTCGAGCGTACGGGCTTCTCGAGCATCGAGGTCTACGGGCTCGATGGCAGGCAGATTGTGCCGTCGGCGGTCGATCGCGCGAGTGATCTCTGGCTGTACTACTTAGCCGCCCGCACCTGAGGCTTCGCGCGTAGCCTTCCCGCCCAGTCGCGCAGCGGCGATTCATAGATCAGCCTTCTGTAGAGCGAGCGAGCTGCGGCCTCGAACGGGTTCGCCCACACGCCACCTCCGGTCACCGCATAGGACCGGGTGGCCAGGGAGAATTTCCACCTGTCCTGACCGTACCCGAGATCAATACCGGGGACGCCTCGCGCGGCCGCTTCCTCAGCGACCGCCATCACCAGCGTGATGCCGGGTGAAAAGCGATCCATCTCACGGTCATAGGTTGGAAACCACCAGCACAGGCCCTGCGGTCCGATGATCCCGAAATGCACGGCAACCGGACGCCCGCCGGCGGATAGAACATTGAGAACGCCGGTGCAATCCTGGTTACGCACGGCAGCGAGTTCCTCCACGATTTGCACGGCGCTCGGGTCTGAGAAGAGCTCGCGTGACGCCTGGTACTTGTCGGACTTCCAGGCCATCATCAGGCGCATCTGCTGCGGATCGGAACTGCTCCAAGCGAGCGATACCTCGCCGATCTCTCGCTCCAAAGCGCGTCGCTGGGCACGCCGCTTCCTGACCGCGCGTCCGCTGACCAGCCCGGCTGCCTCCAGGTAGGCGCCATATCCGCGGCGGAGATCGATCACCGGGCACTGGACCTCGGTCTCTCGGTAACCGTGGGGCGCGAGGATCACCTGTTCTGCCGGTGCGTGATCGAACCGCCACCCCCGCAAGCCGGCGTGCCTCACTACCGACCGAGCGTCGAAGCGAGTGGCCGCGGCGATGAATGCTTGGAGGTCGTTCATCGGCCAGCCGATCGGAATTGCGGTTCGATTTGCCGATAGCTCAAAGGGGAGAAACGCCACGATGCTCCCACTGTCTTCGACCACGGCCACGCGAGCGGAAGTTCTCGCTCGGCCCACGACTTGCGCGAAGGTAAGCGAGAGGAAAGGGGAGAGCATGACCGGCGTGGCCCGCTGAAACCCTGCCCAGATCTCGGCCTCACGTTCTCCCAGCTCACTGGGTTCGACAACGGTCACTCGCAGCGTCACGCGGTCTATCGTACGCGACGTATTCTGTGACACTGCGGCGATATGCTGGGCGCAGGATGGGGCCGAAGCGACCATCAGTCCTTCACCTGGTCGTGGGCCATCGGCTCCCGGCCTATTTCCTCAATGCAATCGCATCGGTGCGTTATGCCGCACCCGATGACGAGGTGCTGGTGATCGACAACGCTTCACCCGACCTGCGCTTGCGCGCCGCACTACGCCAGGTCGCCGACGCGGACGACCACGTTCATCTGATCCTGCGGGGATCGAACGAGACCAATCGCAACGCGAAAGTAGGCGGTCTATATGACGCCTACCAGGCGGGGGTTTCCTTCGTGCTGGCACGCGAATTTCAGCTGCTCCACGTGCTCCAGGGAGATATGCAGATGCTGTGGTGGGATGAGTCAGTGGTCAGTCGCGCGCTACAGATCTTCAATGCTCATCCCGAGTGTGTGAATGTCACCACCCTCGCCCTGTCTCGGGATCGCCACAACGTAGCCGATCTCGCCGTGTCTCCCGACGGTCTCACCATGGTGCGTGGGTATGGCCTGACAGATTGCGGGCTGCTGGATCTCGCGCGGTGGAAGGACTTGAAGATGGAGTTCGGTCCCAGTGAGTCATTTCATGCTCGTCACTACTATCAGGAGGGACTGCGTGCGATCGTGCATCCGTGGCCCACTGTCGCGCCCATCCCATGGCCGGCGGCCGTGAGGCGCGGGCGCGTGAGGGGACGCGAGGTGCAGAGGGTTAGGCCTTTCCTGCTGCGGCCGCTGGGCGAAGAGGACGTCGCCGCTGTCAAAGCGCACTCCGCCCCCGCCGCGATGGAGGATGTGTGCATACCGTGGGGGTGGTCGTATTTGACCCCGGTCTGGCCAACCGCACTCGAGAGCATCGACTATCTGGTCTTCCGCTACCGCGATGCGCGGGCGAATGGGGTGCTGCGCGCGGTTCCGCGATGGGAGCGTTCAGGCCTGGGTTCAGGACAGAGCCTATGGTCGGCCCAGCGCCGGCCGACGATGAGGGACGTGCTCAGATTCGTCACTCACCTGATCTCCGGATCAGTCCGAGACGCGACCGAGCCGCTCGCATCCTGGCGGAAGCAGCGAACGGCAGACGGTAGCCGAGCAGACGGAGGATCGTAAGTCCCGCGATCACGGATGCCCCCTGGCCGAGCGTCCAGCCCAGCCCCACCGAGGTCAGACCGTCGCTGCTCAGGGTGATGACCAACCCCAGCACGAGCGCTGCATTGACCGCATTTATGACTATGTACGCGAACAGATGCCTTCGAGACAGCAAGAAGGTGTCGATCACGTAGGTCATTCCGTCATCAGCCCTGAGAGCGAGAACACCCGGAGCATGCCGGTCGCGTGCGTCGCGTACTGGGCGCCAAAGAAGACTCTGAGCAACACAGGCGCCGCAACGACAAGTACGGCCACTGCCGGGACGGTCAGGACGTAGATCCCCTTCAGGGCCGAACTGAGCAATGCCACGGCTCGACGCTCCGCCAGACGCAGCTCGGCGTACAGGGCCTGGGCGGTATTCGCTGGAATGAAGTTGATGGAGGTCCCGAACAGCGAGGCACTCGTCGCCCACGCCGCGTAGCGCGGTCCTAGTCGATAGAGGACAACGATGATCAACATGGTGTCCGGGAGGATGCCCATCAGGCCTCCCAGGTAGTTGCCCGCGGAGAATCCAAAATGCGCGCGAACCGCGTCGCGGACCGAGCCGCGTTGCGCGCTGCGGCCAACCCTTATCCACAGTACCGAGAAGGAGGAGGCAGCCTGGACGAGGGCGCCGGCAGCATACGCTGCGAGGAGACCGTACTCGCCGAGCGTGGTTAACGGGACGACGAGAGCGACTTTGACCACCGAGGCGACCACATTCGTGGTCAGCACCTGGCCCGCCCCGCGTAGTGCGATCAGCCCTGCGTCCGTCGCTGCACTGATTGACGTGCACAGGACGAGCATCACGACGATTGCGGCTCTCAGCCCGCCGGCGCTTAGGTGAAGCCGGCTTGGAAGCGCGGGGCCAAGGAGGAGGAGCGTGAACAGACAGAGCAATCCCCCGACGCTGGCAATGCCGGCGCTGGCGAGCAGGATCAGCTCCCGGCGATCATCGACACGACCGAGCTGCTGGAGCAGCATGTTGGGGAACCCGAGGGTGGCAATTGCGGTCAGCAGGCTCGTGCCGGCTATCAGCGCTGAGAACGGCCCGACGGTGGCCGCCGGATAGAAGTGGGCGGCGAGCGACCAGAAGACGAACGCAAAGCCGGACAGTACGGCCGTATTGGCCAGCAACAGGAGAGATGCGCGGTGCAGGCTGTCGCGCATCGCGAGCTGTGCCGAAACAGCGAGCGTGCGTAGGTTGGGCCGGTACAAGGACAACGGTCCTAAAGAAGCGGGCCGAGATATGGCCAGGTAGCGGCCTCGGGAGCCCACTCTATCGCCCCACCGTCTGCGACTATGACACAGGTGAGGCGGGTCCTCAACGCGATCTTCTTAGCGCTCGCCCTCTACGGCTTCGCGAGCTGGATCTACGTCGCAGGAGTGGCGCTGGCGCAGCCACAAACACTGTCCTGGCGGCTCACCCACCTCGCGGCGTGGCCCCGAACCGACACCTTCGGCGAGGCGAGCTTCCTAGTTTCGTTCCTGGCCTTCATCGCCTATCGCTTGACCCGTGAGCCTCCGTCTGGGTTCTAGGCCGCGAGATCCACGCCCTCGGGCTTCGCGCCGCGGCGAGCGTCTGCAGCTCATCGCGCAGCGCAAGTTCACGTTCTGGTTCCTCGCATTTGACCGAGTGCACCAGGCTCGCCCCTGACTCAGCGATCCCAGCCGGGCTCCCCGGTAGCCCCTTCCAGGACAGCGCGAACGGCTGTCCTGGGCTGGTCAGGCTCGCCATTCGCAGGCCTGCGGCCGAGCACAACAGCCCGACGACAACGTCTTCGCCGAGCCGGCCTCCGCTCCATGGCCGAAAGTCGAGTTCCGCCGACTCCAGGAAGGAGCGCGAGACCGCATATGCCCCACCCAGGCAGTGCGCGCCGGGAGGGGCGCACCTATATGCCGCCTTGCGCAGACGACGGACCGCAGCACGCTCGCGAGGGCCGTGTCGCCACACTCGGAGGCGGCCATTCTCACGCGCGAGCGTGATCGGCAGGCTCGCCCGGTCGATCGGCCGCTTCCACATCGAGAAGTCGCGCACCCCGCCGTCCCAGGTCGTGTCGTAGGAGCCGACCACTCCGAGAGTCGAGTCCCGAAACGCGTCTGCAATCGGGTCTGAGAACGGCCGTATGACAGCTGCATCCGTATCGAGCTTCAGGACGAAGTCGAGGTCCCTGCCCGCCCGGAGCCCCTCGAGCGTGCCGGCGACAGGGGCGCCCGGGGCGTCCGGAGGCCTGCCCTTCGGCCGTGGCATCCGCACAATGGTGCGCCCAGGCCAGGATGCCGCCAGTTCCCGCGGCTCGGCCGCGTCGTCTATGACAATCAGCGAAATCTCCCGACGGTTCTCGTGCCGCGCGAGCTCTCGGAGCAGGAGCTCGAGTCGGGACGCCTCTCGCGAATCCGGGCCGACCGGAATGAGCACACCAAACATCGAAACCATCGTATTCGTCCCTGATTCGAGGTCGGTCGCGCAACCAGGCAGTTGCGCTGCTGAGGATTGGCGGGAACGGAGCGAAGCTCCGCTTCAGGCTGTGCGCTCCAAGCTTGTTCTTGAGGCTCTGGCGATGCTCATGAGGGTTTCGACGGCATCGTCGATGGACGGCTGGGGCTGGTTCACCCACCAGGTGGCGAGAGATTCGGCGGCGCCGGTGAAGGCGTGGGCAAAGGCGTCGTCGCCGAACACGGTCGTGTTCATGCTGACGATCCGTCGGCGGAGCTCTGCTACCTCGCCGGCGACTTGCGCGTCGGCAGGAGCGGTGGTCTCGCCATGCAGGACGGTCCAACCAGCGCGATGCTCTCCGACATAGGTGAGGAAGGCCAACAGTCCGGCGCGTAGGCGCGCTTGGGGGGATAAGCCACGCGTCTCAGCGGTACGCATCCCTTCAATGAGTTCTTCGCCGGTAATCCGCAGATACGCGGCGTACAGGCCTTCTTTTGAGCCGAAGTACCTGTAAAGCATGGGCTTGGTGATTCCGGCAGCGCCAGCGATCTCGTCCATCGAGCTGCCGTGAAAGCCATGGGTGGCAAAGGCTTCCCCTGCCGCTTGGAGCATCAGGGCCTCACGTTTCGCCCGTTCGAGCCGTTCGCCGGAGATCGATGTGCCAGATGACTTGCTCATGTGTTACCACGAGATTACTACGGAGTAACGTTACTCAACAGTAACCAAACGTGGAGAGGAATCGCGATGGGTCACGATTTCGTGGATCAGATGTTGGAGAAGACAAGGACCGGGGAGCTGCGCTCGCCGGTCTCGAGCACCTTGGGGATGAATCTCGTGGCCTTCGGCCGGGGAGAGGCGACGTATGAGATGGAGGCTCGGGCGGAGCTCGGCAACCCGCTCGGGCTGATCCAGGGTGGGGTGGTCACGGCGCTGGCCGATGCTGCAATGGCCGCGGCCACGACTTCCGTGCTGGACGACGAGGAGATCCAGAAGAGCGCGATTACGACGGTGGACATCTTCGCGCGATTCATCCGCCCGGTGAACGCCAAGAAGGTCGATACGTTGCGCGCGGAAGCGCGCGTGGTGCGGGCGGGCGGACGGCTGGTGTGGGCCGAGGCCGATGTGCTCGCCGACGGCGAGATGGTGGGCAAGTTCGCCTCCACGGGTATCCGGGTTTCCTTCGATGCGGGGAGCTATGTCGGCCGGGCGGAGACAAAGTCATGAGCGAGCCAGGAGCGGAAGTTGCCGGTCGCTTTCTAGGTCCGGAGAACGTCAAGCGGGCTGATGACTATCTTGAGCAGCTGGATTCCGAGCTGCACCGCTACATCATGGATTTCGTCTACGGCGAGATCTATGCCGGCGAGGTGCTCGATCCCAAGACGAGGGCGTTGTGCACCGTGGCCATGTTGGGATGTCTGGGTGAACAGCTGCAGCTCGGCGTGTACGTGCGAGTCGCCCGGCGGCAGGGCGCGAGCGAGGAGGAGATCCGCGAAGTCCTTCGCCAGGTTGCCGTGTACGCCGGCTTCCCCAACGCCTGGAACGGGCTGGCCACCATGAAGCGGGCGCTGGAAGACAGCCAACGGGCCACAGGCGCAGGGGGGATTGAGGGATGAGCTTCCACCTCGATCTCACCGAAGAGCACGTTGCGCTGCGGCAGAAGTCGCACGCCTTTGCGCGCGATGTCATCCGCCCCGTGGCCGCGGAATATGATCGCTCTCAGGAGCTTCCGTGGCCGGTCCTGCAGGACGCAGCGCGCGAGGGCCTCTACCAGTGGGAGCTCTACGCCGCGCTGGGGATGGATCCCACCGGGCTCTCCCTGCCGATCCTGATGGAGGAGCTGTTCTGGGGCTGCGCTGGCATTGGGCTGACTATCGTCCTCCCGGCGCTGGCCCTCGCGGCGATCCGCCAGGCCGCCACCAACGAGCAGCTCGTGCAGTGGGCGCCTCAGTGCTTCGGGACCCCGGACGACGTCAAGCTGGCCGCGCTGGCGGTGACCGAACCGAGCGGTGGCAGCGACGTTCGCTCGATCCAGACCCGCGCCCGTCGGGACGGCAGCGACTGGGTGATCGACGGCCACAAGGTGTTCATCGGCAACGGCGGCATCGCCGACGTGCACGTCGTGGTCGCCACCGTCGATCCCGACGCCGGTCACCGCGGCCAGGGCGTGTTCGTCGTTCCCAAGGGAACCCCCGGCCTCTCGATGCTCCGCAAGCTCGACAAGCTCGGCTGCCGCGCGTCACACACCGGCGAGATCGTGCTTGCGGACTGCCGCGTCCCCGGTGAGCACCTGCTCGGCGGGATCGAGCGCCTACAGGAGCGGATCGCCCGCGGTCGCGAAGCCGAGCAGGGACAACGCTCCATCGCTCCGGCCCAAGAAGGAGGGCCCGCCTCGGCCGTTGGGCGGCGAAGCTCGGCGGCGTTGGGGGCGTTCGAGCGGACACGGCCGATGGTCGCCGCACAGGCGATCGGCATAGCCCGGGCCGCGTTGGAGTTCGCCCGTGACTACGCCGTCGGGCGCGAGGCTTTCGGACAGCCGATCATCGAGAACCAGGGCGTCAGCTTCCCCCTCGCCGACCTCGCCGCCGACATTGACGCGGCGCGGTTGCTGACCTGGCGGGCGGCATGGATGGCCGCGCAGCGCAAGCCGTTCGAGAACGCAGAAGGATCTATGTCCAAGCTCAAAGCCTCCGAGGTGGCGGTCCGTGCCTGCGAGCAGGCTATCCAGACGATGGGTGGGTGGGGATACGTCAAGGACTTCCCGGCCGAGAAGTGGTACCGCGACGCCAAGCTCTACACCATCTTCGAGGGCACCAGCGAGATCCAGCGCCTCGTAATCGGCAGAGCCCTGCGGGCACAGGCCAGCACCGACCCGCTCGATCAGCGCATGACCCACCCACGCTGAACCAGTCCCGCCCAGGAGTTCGTGGTCGTCGGGAAGCCGCTGGCACTCGCCGCCGCGCTCGCGTCTGCGGGTTGGAGATGTAGTTCGTGTGGAACAGGCTGCCGCTCGTGACCTAAAGCGTGCCGCCCGCGCTCAAGTCCTCCTTCATCCTCAGGGTGGGTGTGGCGGGGGCGCTGAGCCCGGAGTCGAATGGTTGCCTGCGCAATAATCGCTTTGATGTTGACGCTGATGCGACCAGGCTCGCTTGCCGGACGCTACTCCGCCGCGGCGGCGATGGTGATCTTCGCCCTCGTCCCGTACCTGGCGGTGTCATCGGCGCTGCAGCCGCTCACGCCGATCATCGCGCACGACCTGCACACGAGCCTGCGGACGATGAGCTTCGCCTCCGGTATGGCCAATGCCGGCTACGCCGTCGGTACGGTGCTCGCGGTGGCGCTGGCTCAGCATCTGCCCCAGCGGCGCATGATGGTCGTCTACGCCGCGTTGCTGGTGATCGGGTCCGTCCTGACGGCGGCGGCCCAGAACCCCGGAATGTTCATCGCCGGGCACGTGCTCCAAGGGCTGTGCACGAGCCTGCTGCTGATCGCGGCCGTCCCGCCGCTGGCTCTCGGCTACGGAGCGGCAAAGTTTCGCGAGACCGCGATGATCATGAACCTGTGCATCTTCGGGGCAGTCGCACTCGGCCCGACGATGGGCGGCATCCAGGCCAACTCGCACGCGTGGCGACCTCTGTTCTGGATCGTCGCGGCGATCTCGGCCGCCGCGCTGATTCTGGCGCTGCTGACGTTTGAGGACGCCGCGCCTGCTGACCGGACCGCCCCGTGGGATCTGATCGCAATCGGGCTCGCGGCCGCGGGCTCGGTGGCAGCGTTCTTCGGGGCCTCGCAGCTGCTCACCCACCGGTTCCTCGACCTGTCCGCGGTGGCGCCGCTGTTTGGCGGACTTGCCCTGATCGTCGTATTGATCGTCTACCAGTTCCGCGCCGGGCGGCCACTGCTGACGATCCGGGGGCTGGCCAGCACTATGCCGGTTTCGGGAATCGTGATCGCCCTGTTCGCAGCGGCGGCGTCGGTGTCGGCGACCGGGCTGACCGCGAGCCTGCTCGCCGCACGCTACGGACCCCTCCACGTGGGGCTTCTCTACCTCCCCGAGCTCGGGGGAGCCGTGCTCACCGCGCTCGCTCTCGGTTTCCTGATCGACAAACGCCAGATCCACTACCTCCCGCTGGCGGGGATGGTGTTTCTGGCCGCCGGAATTACGGCGTTCCGGATTACGGTGCCCCCGAGCCAGGCGCTTGCATTGATCGGGTCCGGTCTGACCGGGATCGGGCTCGGCGCGACGGTCGCCCCGGCGTTGTTCGTCGCCGGGTTGTCGCTGCCCTCGATGAACCTGCAGCGGGTGTTCGCGATCATCGAGCTGTTGCGCGCGGTGGCCGCGTTCATGATCGCACCCGTGTTCGCCCACTTTGCCGCCACGGTCGGGGGCAACGTTCGATCGGGCACCGGGATCGCGCTGTGGATCGGTGTCGGGCTCGCGGCGAGCGGTGCGCTCCTCGCCGTTCTGCTCTACGCGCTCGGGGGGGCCCGCCCGCAGACTCCCAACATCGCGCGCTTCATGGATGGTGAGGGTGCCGCCTGGTACTCGCCGCCGCTGCTGGCCGCGGTCCGCGGACGGTCCGCCCGCCCGGCGCTCGCCGAAGATCCCTCGTGATGAAAGTTGCGCCGTGGGTGAGGGGACCCCGCTTCGAGGATCGTTCTCGCGACCCCGCTGTGTGAGACGCGCGTGACTCGGCCTGCCGCGGCTGCGGCCCGCCTTACTTCGGGTGGCCCGGGATGGTCTGACGACCACATCGCCCCACAAGGGACATGGCCGGTGCGATCACCAGCTTGCTCACCGGCGGCGTCGAGGTCCCTCGCGGTGAGGCTAGTGGTCCTCCTCGGAGCTCCACGCCGGCTGCGGTGGCGTTGAGAGAACCGCCCGGTGAAGCAGCGTCAGCAACTGACGGCGCTCGGGGGCGGTGAGCCCGCCCAGCACCTTGTCTTCCACTTGTGCGGCGAGCCGTTTCGCGCGCTGTAGCGTTCGGCGACCCTTGGGCGTGATCGTGACCTCCCAGGCGCGGCGGTCACCCGGGCGCCGCCGGCGCTCGGCCAAGCCCCGGCCTTCGAGCTCGTCGATCAGGGTGACCATGGCGCTGGGGTCGATGCCCATGTCTGTGCTCAGCTGCTGCTGAATCGCCCCGTCGCGGGTGCCGATGACGTTGAGCACGCCGAAGGTAACGGTCGTCAGGTCAAGCGCCTTGAGGATTTCCGACGTGCGCGTGTGGGACGCGCGCCAAAGCCGGAAGAACAGCTGACCGGCGAACTCGTCCACCCCCTTGGCGGTTGAGAAAGCGTCTGCCATCTCGAAGAGCTTATCAGTATTATGGTTGTCGTCCATTGTGGTTGACAATTATCCTGGTGAATCTCTATAATAGTGCGCAGCCAGATTTTATACCCGATGATTGATCAGGAGGTGCTTCGTATGGCTGAGAGCACAGCGGCAAAGAGGAGCACGCGGACGTCCGCCAAGCGGGCCACGGCGAACCGGAAGCGCTCAAATGGATTCACGGCCGAGGAACGGGCCGCCATGAAGGAGCGCAGCCAAGAGCTCAAGCGCGCGAAGACGGGCAAGGCGGACGGGGAAAGCGACGTGCTCACGAAGATCGCCGAGATGCCAGAACACGATCGCGCCATGGCCGAGCGGGTCCATGAGACCGTCAAAGCCAGCGCGCCGGAGCTCTCGCCGAGAACTTGGTACGGGATGCCTGCTTACGCCCAGGACGGCAAGGTCGTCTGCTTCTTCCGAAGCGCGCGGAAGTTCAAGACGAGGTACGCGACGTTCGGCTTCAGCGACAAGGCGAACCTCGACGAAGGCGACATGTGGCCCACCGACTTCGCACTGAAGGAGTTGACGGCCAAAGAGGAGGCGAGGATCAGCGCTCTGCTGAAGAAAGCAGTGAGCTGAGGCTCAACTCTCGACGCGAACCGGACAACAGATGGGGAGGATCGGCCAGCTGGATACGCAGGCGCTGCAGGTCGGCAATCTGACCTATGGGCTGTTCATCGACTGGAATCGGCTCGTATGGCCGACGAGGTGGCAGAGCGCGGGATTGGGATGTTTGAGTGGATCACGTCGTCGGACGGCCCACGTCGGCGGGGCTGCGGGCGGGAGCCTTCGCTCACCTTCGTGAGCGCTCGGCGCGTGGCGCCCCCGGCCCCGGGGGGAGCTCGATCTCGCCGCGGCCCACGTGTTGGCGGCATCGCTGGCATCGCAAGTCCGCGCCGACGTTGCCGCCGCAGCCGGCGTGCAGCGTGAGTCGTGGCGGGCCGCCGGGGGTGGGGTAGTGACGGTCGCCCCATTTGATCAGCACGAGCAGGGCGGGCGCGAGTTCGCGGCCCTTGTCGGTGAGGACGTATTTTGGTCGGCCGGGCCGCTGTTCGTCGGGTAGCCGCTCGAGCACGCGCTCGTCGCACAGCAGCTTGAGCCGGTTGGTGAGGACGTTAGAGGCGATCCCGAGCTTGTTCTGGAACTCCTCGAAGCGCTGCGCGCCCAGGACCGCGTCGCGCAGGATCAGCAGCGTCCAGCGCTCGCCGATGACTTCTAGCGATCGGGCGATCGAGCAGACCTGATCTGGATAGCCGCGCTGGAGCACAACCGAATCGTAGCTGACTTGCTTGACAAAAGCCAGATGCAGTGGGTAGGGTGGCTTGCATGACGCAAGCTAGCTCTCGGTCCGATCTCGACTGGTCAGGCCAAGCTCCCGAGGAGGAGTCATGAAACGCAAGCCATTGATCATGCTCTCGCTGCTGCTGGCGGCGTTCGTGATCAACCTCGACACCACGATCGTCAACGTCGCGTTGCCGACACTGGTGCGCGAGCTGCACGCCTCCAACTCGCAGCTGCAGTGGGTCGTGGACGCGTTCAACCTGCTGTTCGCGGGATCGGTGCTGGCCGCCGGCAGCCTCTCAGACCGGTTCGGACGAAAGGGGATGCTGCTTGCGGGCCTGTCGGCGTTTGGACTCGCGAGCGTTGCGGGCGGGCTGACCGGCAGTCCCGGCCAGCTGATCGCGGCGCGCTCGGCGATGGGCATCGGTGCGGCAATGGTGTTCCCCGCGACGCTCTCGCTGATCACAAATGTGTTCACCGAGCGGCGCGAGCGGGCGCTAGCGATCGGCCTGTGGGGCGCGACCACGGGTGCGGCAATCGCGCTCGGTCCGATCGTCGGCGGCTGGCTGCTCGAGCTGTTCGGCTGGCGCAGCATCTTCTTCGCGATGGCTCCGATCGCCGCGCTCGCCGGCGTCCTGGTCGCAGGGTACGTTCCGGCCTCGCGCGATGCGCACGCGCCCCGTACCGACCGCGCCGGGTTCGGATTGTCGACGGCGATGGTCGGGCTGCTCGTCTACACGATCATCGAGGCGCCGAACCACGGTTGGGGAAGCACGCGGACTCTCGCCAGCCTCGCCCTGACGGCCGTGCTGGCGGCGGTGTTCGTGGCCTGGGAGCGGCGTATCGATCATCCGATGCTCGACGTGAGCCTGTTTCGCAACCCGCGGTTCACCGCCGCCAGCGTCTCGGTGGCGATCTCGTTCTTCGCGCTCTCTGGGTTCATCTTCCTGGTCACGCAGTACTTTCAGTTCCTCAAGGGCTACGGTCCGCTGTCAACCGGCGTGCGCCTCCTGCCGGTCGCCTCCTGCGTCGCGATCTCCTCGATCCTCGGCACACGGCTCGCCGTCCGGTTCGGCACGAAGCTATTTGTTGCCTCGGGGCTGTTCCTGATGGCGGCGTTCTACCTGTGGGTCACGACCGCAGCGGCCAGGACCAGCTACGGGACGATCGCCGCTCAGATGGTCGTGCTCGGAACTGGCATGGGCCTGACGAGCGCACCCGCGACTGAGGCGATCATGGGCGTAGTGCCGAAGGCGAAGGCCGGCGTCGGGTCGGCGGTCAACGACGCCACACGCCTCTTAGGCGGCACGCTCGGCGTCGCCGTGATCGGCAGCGTGTACGCCTCGCTGTACGCCGGCCGGCTCACGAGCTCCCTGCCGGGTCGGTTGCCAGGCAACGTCGCGGCGACCGCGCACGCGTCCGTCGGCGCCGCGCTCGCCGCCGCCGACCAGCTGATCCACGCCGGCCATCCGGCGCTCGCGGGGGCCATCCACAACGCCGCCAGCTCGGCCTTCTTCGACGGCTTCCACGCGGCGAACTACGTCGCTGCCGGCGTGGCCGCCGCGGGGGCCGTGATGGCCCTCGCGCTGCTACCCGCTCGGCCCACGGTCAGCAGCGACAACGTGCCAGACCTACGTGCAGTCGGCGCCCCGACCACAGCTGCGGCGGGCGGCTGACCCCCAAGCAACGGGAGACCCACGCCATGACCAAGCAGAAATCCACGACGATGCAAGCCAGCGACGGCGCCGGGTCCGTCCACGCGACCGGGTTCGCGCTGGCCTCTCCCGGGCAGGCAACCGCTGACAACATCGACGCCGCGCTCCAGCGCAACCGCGCCTTCGCCGCCGCCGGCACCCACGAGGGCGCGGTCGTCCTTCCCAACCTGCGCCTGTTCGTGATCACATGCCTCGATCCGCGCGTCGACCCGGCCCACTTCCTCGGCCTTGGTCTCAGCGACGCGATGGTCGTCCGCAACGTCGGCGGGCGAGTCACCTCGGAAGTGATCAACGACGTCGCCTTCATCGGCGAGCTCGCCGAGAGCGCGCTTGCCGACGGTCCGCTGTTCGAGGTCGCCGTCATCCATCACACCCAGTGTGGCACTGGCGCGCTCGCCGACGACGCGTTCCGCCGCCGCTACGCCGAGCGGATCGGAGCCGAGGAGTCGACCCTGCGCGAGCACGCCGTCCTCGACCCTGCGGCGACCGTCGCCCGCGACGTCGCGCTCCTGCGCTCCGCAGCCCCCATCTCATCCCGCATCACGGTGTCCGGGCACGTCTACGACGTCGCCACCGGACTCGTGCAGACGGTCCTACCCGCTGGCCGCTGAGACATAAGCTGAGCGGACGATCGGCCGGCGGCGGCGAGGGTGAAGGCTCCGCCAGCGGGCGTTGTCCGCCCTCGACCAGACCCATGTTCGGACACGCTTTTCCCAGGCCGCTGGGGGACTCGAGCTCCCGCCGCTAGTCAAGCCGGATGTGGTTTGACGGACACGGGCCCCCATTCCCGGTGAACGGCGCGCGAACCGACGGTCAGGAAGACGGGTGCTCGCGCTGCAGACGCTCGAGCACGGCGCCCGAGTTCTGATCCCGTGCGATCACGAGCTCACGCATCATCGCGGTGGTCAGCTGCGCCGGCTCGGTTTCGGCGAAGAACCGGTCCAACACGCGGGTGAACCCAACTGGGTCATCCAGGAACGGAAAGTGACCGGCGTGCTCGAAGAGCTCGAGATGGCTGCCGGGCATCTGCTCGTGGGCAGCCCGGCCGTGACTCACCGGAATGATTCGATCGTGGCAGCCCCAGACGATCAGCGAGGGCATCCGGGACGAGAGGTAAAGGCGGTCGGTGGCGTTGATCCGCTGGCCGCTCGGGTCGATAACGGCACGCAGCGTGTGGATGAACGCATTGCGGGCCTCGGCGTCGGCGAGGGCTTGGTAGCCACGGGCCATCTCGGTGAGGTCCGGCCGGGTGCGAAGACCGATCCGGCCGAGCGCCCGCGGCAGGGCGGAGGCCATCCGGATCACATTGGGGTGGGCGATCAACGGCAGCACGTACTCCGATCCCGGGAGCGTCGCCGCTCGCAGCAGGAAGTGCACGTCGTCTCCAAGGCCGCCGCTGGCGACCAGCACCAGCCGTTCGCAGAGCTCCGGGAACTGGTAGGCGAACTGCATGGCGATCCCGCCGCCGAGCGAGTGCCCGACGATGTTCGCTCGCTGGACGTCAAGGCCGACGAGTAGGTCGCGCACCCCGGAGGCGTGCGCACCGAGGGAGTAATCGCCACGGGGCTTGGCCGACTCTCCATGGCCGAGCAGGTCGGGCGCGACCACGGTGTGCCTTGCCGCCAGCAGTTCGACGACCTGATCCCACTGGGTGGCCCGACCCGCGACCCCGTGGATGAGCACCACCGGCGGCCCCTGACCCGCGATCGTGAAGTTCATCCGCTGGCCGTGGAGCGACATCTCCACCCGCTCGAGCGTCGGCTCCCGCCGGCGGGGTGTCGGGGCAGTGCGGGTCCTGGTCGGGGCTGGGGTCATTCCCGGACGGTACCCGACGTCGCGCTGCCCGACACCCGCGGGAACGCCGTAGCCAGTGCCTGCCTCGATCTTGCGTTCCCTTTCGGTGTCTGCGAGGCTCTCGGCGTGCAGCGCGTACACGTGGTCCAAGACTTCCCGCAGCCAGTGCATGAGATCTTCGCCCACCTGAGCGAGCACGAGAACCTCGAACCGCTCTTTGGGGCCAAGATCAGGAGAGTGAGCGAGGGGTCGGATGGGACGCGCAATGGCGCCGGCGCCTCTAGAGAGCTACGCGTTGGACCGCTGCCCGGTTTCGTCGAGACGAACACCGAGGTCGTCCCCGACGAGCTCATCCGCTACCGGATCACCAAGGGCGGGGTCCTCAAGGATCACGAAGGTGTCATGCAGTTTTCGCCCCAAGGTGAAGGGTGTCACCTGGACTACACGATCGTCTTCGACGGCAAGTTTCCGGGGGTCGGACCGGTCGTGAAGTCGATGTTGACCCGGAGCATCTCAAAAGCGCTGACCCAGCTCGCCCGGAACGGAACCGGCTCAACCCTTTGAGCCATTCCGCGCTAGAGCCTTCCCGTCCAAGCTTGCACCGAGCGCGCGGCACCAGCCAAATCAGGCCAGATCGAACCGATCGAGGTTCATGACCTTGTCCCATGCGGCCACGAAGTCACGCACGAACCTCTCGCGCGCATCATCGGTCGCGTAGGCCTCGGCGATCGCTCGCAGTTGTGAGTTCGATCCGAACACGAGGTCAACGGCCGTCCCGGTCCACTTGACCTCGCCCGTGGCGCGATCGCGGCCCTCGTACACCCGGGCGGCCGAGCCGTTTTGAGACGAGGGCTGCCACTCGCTGGCCATGCTGAGCAGGTTGACGAAGAAGTCGTTGGTCAACGTCCCGGGGCGGTCGGTGAAGACGCCATGCTCGGACCGCTCGTGGTTGCCGTTCAAGGCGCGCATGCCGCCGACGAGGACCGTCATCTCCGGCGCGGTCAACATCAACATGTTCGCCCGCTCAATCAGCAACGTCTCCGGCGACAGCGTCTGGCCCCCCTGGATGTAGTTGCGGAACCCGTCGAACTTCGGTTCCAGCACGGCGAAGGACTCCACATCGGTCTGGTCCTGCGACGCGTCCGTGCGCCCGGGAGCGAACGGAACCGTGACCTGGACCCCGCCGTCCGCCGCCGCCTTCTCGACCGCGGCGCACCCGCCGAGCACGATGAGGTCTGCCAGCGAGACCCGCTTTGAACCGGAACTGAACTCACGCTGGATCTGTTCCAGCGTGTCGAGGACGTAGGTCAGCTCCGCCGGATTGTTGACCTCCCAATCCTTCTGCGGCGCCAGGCGAATCCTCGCACCGTTGGCCCCGCCGCGCTTGTCAGTGCCGCGGAAGCTTGCTGCCGCGGCCCACGCGGTGCTGACCAGCTGTGGGATCGACAGTCCCGAGGCGAGGATCTCGCGCTTGAGACCGGCGATTTCCTGCTCCCCGATCACGGGATGATCGACCGTGGGGACCGGGTCCTGCCACAGCTGCGACTCGGGGACCCAGGGGCCGAGGTAGCGCGAGACCGGCCCCATGTCACGATGCAGCAGCTTGTACCAGGCCTTGGCGAAGGCGTGTGCGAGCTCGTCGGGGTTCTCGTGGAAGCGCTTGGCGATCGGGCCGTAGATCGGATCCACCTTCAGCGCGAGGTCCGTCGTGAGCATCATCGGCGCGCGGCGCTTTGAGGGATCGTGCGCATCGGGCACGGTGTCCTGGGCTTCGGGATTCTTGGGCGTCCACTGCTTGGCCCCGGCAGGACTCGTCGTGAGCTCCCAGTCGTAGTTGAACAGGTTGTCCAGGAAGCCGTTGTCCCACTTGGTCGGCGCGCTGGTCCAGGCGCCCTCGAGGCCACTGGTGAGCGCGTCGGCGCCCTTCCCGCTGCCGTAGCTGTTCCTCCATCCCAGCCCCTGCTGCTCAACCGGGGCAGCCTCGGGTTCCGGCCCGATGTACTTGGGATCCACAGCGCCATGGGTCTTGCCGAACGTATGGCCGCCGATGATCAGCGCCGCAGTCTCTTCGTCGTTCATGGCCATACGAGCGAACGTTTCCCGGATGTCCTTTGCCGCCGCCAGAGGATCCGGGTTCCCGTTCGGACCCTCGGGATTAACGTAGATGAGGCCCATCTGCACTGCGCCGAGCGGACCGGAAAGCTCCCGCTCGCCGCTATAACGCTCGTCCCCGAGCCAGGTGTCCTCAGGACCCCAGAAGATCTCCTCGGCTTCGAAGATGTCCTCGCGCCCGAAGCCGAAGCCGAAGGTCTCAAAGCCCATCGATTCCATGGCGCAGTTGCCGGCAAACACGAGCAGATCGGCCCAGGAGACCTTGCGGCCGTACTTCTGCTTGACCGGCCACAGCAGCCGGCGCGCCTTGTCCAAGCTCGCGTTGTCGGGCCAGCTGTTGAGGGGAGCGAACCGCTGGGCACCGGCGCCGCCGCCACCACGGCCGTCGGCGATGCGGTACGTGCCGGCCGAGTGCCACGACATGCGGATAAACAGCGGCCCATAGTGGCCGTAGTCGGCCGGCCACCAATCCTGCGAGGTGGTCATGACCTCGAAGACGTCCCGCTTCAAAGCCTCGAGGTCGAGTTGCTTGAACTCCTCGCGGTAGTTGAAGCCCTCGCCCAACGGAGTGGCCGCGGGCGCGTGCTGCCGTAGCACCTGCAGGTTCGGCTGATTTGGCCACCAGTCCTGGTTCGTCCTGGGCCGCGTCGACGCCGGCGTCGGAGACGGGATTGCTGGGTTCTCGGATTCGCTGACGGTGTCGGTCACGTGGTTTCTCCTACTCGCTCACTGTTTCGTTCTGATGGTTGGCTTCGACGCACTCCGAGCACCGGCCCCAGAAGGTGACCTCCGCCTCGTCGATGACGAAGCCCAGACGGTCGGATGGCTCCAGGCACGGGGCTGGGCCGACGACGCAATCGACGTCGACCACGGCGCCACACCCCCGACAGACCAGATGGTGATGGTTGTCCCCCGCCCGGGCTTCGTAGAGCGCGGGGCTGCCGGCAGGCTCGATCTGCCGCGCCAGCCCTGCGCCTACGAGCGCGCCCAGAGCGTCATAGATGCCCTGCGTGGACACCGCTCCCAGACGCTCGCGCACCCCTGAGGACACCTCGTCCGCAGGGCGGTGGCGCCGCTCTGAGCGCAGGAAGTCGAGGACGGCGACGCGCTGGGCTGTGCACCGAAGGCCGGCGCCACGGATGTCTCTCTCGCTCGTAGTCATCGATCGAGGTGCCTAGACTACCTCCAAGAACCGATGTGGTCCAGATGCGGGAAGGTCCGCGAGGTGGGTTACACCCGGGCGCGCCCCACAAGCCGGTCCGCCTGGATCCGCCACCGCCTCACTTGGAGGCGTACGGCGGGGGATGGTGCAGGTAATGCTCGAACCGGGCCGCGGTCCGGCAATACACGCGCGCGTGACTCCTTGCGCACAGCTGCTCGAGGAAGCGCGTCACGAGCTTGTGGTAATCGAGCGATGCTCTCACGCCCGGCTGGTAGAGCGACCACGACCCCGTGTCGTAGCTCGGGAGCTCCGCTTGGGCTTCGTTATTACCAGACCTGAAGAGCCTCCACCCTTGCGGGTCGTCGCTTGCCTTGGCGTAGTCGAACAGACCGATCAGAGTCTGAAGAAAGCCGTTGATGACCTCCACGCTGCGACCGGCGGCAAACGAGTACAGCAGGTAACGGCGTCCACGATTCGTCTTCACAGCCACGCCCACCGGGGGGTTGTCTGCGAAAATGGCCAACGACTGGCGCGCCAGATTCAGGTACTTAGGGTCGCGCGAGACGACGTAGGTCTGCGTGAGTGCCTGTACGGCCGTGCCCTGCGACATCGCGCTCGTCCATGGTGGTGAGCCACCGTCGAAGTGAAAGTAGTACTCCCATGCGAGTCCGCCTCCGCGTTGGGCGGCGAGCGGGATCAGCTCGTCCACGAGATTGTGCAGGCGTCGCCAATACCGCGGACCGGCCTGATACATCCAGTTTGCCTGTCCCCAGCTGCCCAGCTGCTGCAGCTCGATTCCCTGCCCGGGGTAGTACTCCCACACGATCTGGGACTTGCCAAAGCGGACACGCTGACCGTCCGAGAGCAGCGGACCGGTCGTCCACCACGTGCGATTGCGGTCAAGGGTGAGGAACAGCGCTGGTAAGCGTGACGGCGTGAGCAAGCCGGCGGCCGCGATGCCGTGCAGGTTTTCGATTACCGCCTCGAGCTCCACCGCCCGTTGGCCTCTGAGGTGCTTGACCACCTTCAGGGCTCTGGTTGAAGCTGGCGCTGTAGCTCTGGAACCTGGCCTGGGGTATTTGATGACCTCGATACAGCCGAGCCAGCTCCGTGCGTACGTTTAGGTCGGCGGCCTGCGCGCGTGGAGGGGAGTGGGTTGGCTTCTCGCTCCCCATCGCGGCATCTGGCGCCGAGGCCAGCGCGACGCCGCTCAGAAATTTGTCGTTCTCGACGACCGCCCGCCCGCCACGCTCGAGCACAACGATGCGCGCAGCCTGGGTCGGTACCGGGTTCACCAGCCCCCAGACTGCTGCGGCCGCTAGCCAACCAAAGAGTGCTCGACGCGACAACGCGCCAAGCCTACCGTCGTGTGCGTCGCCTGATCTGTCTGAACCTCCTCGGCCACGGCGCTTGAGCTGCCTGGGCTCTTGACAGATCTTCGGCTTTCCCAGAAGGGAGGGCCCCCGACGGTTTGCGACGAGCATCGTCGGTAGTCGTGGGTATGCCACTAGACGGATGTACCTGTAGCCATGCGGCATCCCGATCGCCTGAATGAAAGGCCGATCACACCATCGTTGACGGCTGGGGAGGGGTGTGCAAGGGTCCGGTCATGACGGTCGACACCGGAAGCTCAGAAATAGGAATCAGAGTTGTTTCCTAGGACCGCCTCGTTGCTCGCCGCGACGGCGCTCGTGGTGGTACCCGCTGCGAATGCCTCGGTGGTTACGCCCCGGGCGTCGGTAAGTGTGGATTGGAACCGAGTGATCCGAATGTCTCGAACGGTCCCGACGACGCAGCACCTGGGCAGCGCCTACACGCTGCGCAACCATCGATTGAACAAGGCCCTGCTTAGAGATCTGCGGGACCTCCACACAAACAACACGCGGGTGCAGCTTTGGTATCCGCTGGTACGACAAGCGGTGGCTGAACTAAAGCCACCAACTAGCTCTCGAACCTTCTGGGACTTCCGGTATATGGACCAGACCGTCACCGACTTCTTCAAGTACACCAGCGGCCGGCATAACGTTAATATCGGCACGATTCCCGAGTGGATGTTCAAGACGTCAGCGCCCGTCAGTTATCCTGACGATCCGGGTGCCACCGACTACAACTACGAGCAGGGCACCGGGCTGCAGCTGCGGGACCCGAGCGGACGACAGTTTGCTCAGTACGAAGCCCACGTCTTTGAGTGGTATACCAAAGGCGGCTTTACTGACGAGCTTGAGAGATATCACCGGTCCGGGTACCACTTCAAGATCGACTATTGGGGCGTCCTCAACGAGCCGACTTTAGAACACGGCTTCACGGTGCAGCAGTACACCAGGATCTACGATGCGGTCACGGCGACAATCAAGCGGATTGACCCAAAGATCCAGTTCATAGGGCCGGAGCTGGCGGTGTATTCCAAGGACTGGGCGGAGTATTTCCTGAACCCGCGAAACCACCGGAAGAGCACTCCCCTTGACTGGTTCAGCCTGCACAATTATCCGATCGGTGGCAACACCCCGACCATGTGGCAGGCTGAGTTCTTTACCGGCCCGCTGGTATTCGGCGCACCTTCTGACAGATTCGCCCAGCAACTGCGCGAGCTGATCAGCATTCGCGACAGACTCTCCCCGCATACCAAGATCGCACTTGACGAGCTGGGCACCTTCGATCTGGCTGGCGGAAGCCCGGCTTCGACGACGGCTCGCTACAGCGTCTATAACCCGTTGTATTGGGTCGCCTCGGGGGCGAACTTCGCGTCGAACTTCATGACCGCGGAGAGGCTCGGGATCCAGCTGATCAGCATGACCCAGATGCTCGGCTACCCAGACCAGTCGGAGTCGACCACGATGGTCAACTGGAACACGGGACAACCGAACGCCCACTACCGGGTCCTCGAGCTGATCAACGATGATTTCAAACCGGGCGATGCTCTCGTGGCCACAAAGTCGAGCTCGCCCCTCGTCCTGGCGCTGGCTGCCGAGAGCAGGTCAGGCAGGAAGGTTCTCCTGGTCAACAGCTCCCATGTGTCAGTGCGCGTGGTTGTACGCGTCGGCACGAAAGGGTCCTCGTCAACAGTTAGCGTGGTTGACCAGCACTCGGGCGAACAACCGCCGCGCACCGAGAACGTCTTACACGGGACGTTGACGCTAGCCCCCTTTGCGACGGCCGTCGTCAGAGCTCCTGCGACGCCACACCGCGTCCCGTCACGCTGAGAAGCTGGCCCGCGCCGGCTTTGAGCCGCGACTTTTCGGCGACAGGAGGCCTGCGAATGTTCGGCCGACCCGCCGAGATCTGGTTCAACGACGGCTAGTACCTTGTCCTGTCCAAGACGTCAAGAAGCAGTTCCTGAGCCCGGCCGAGGTGTGACCGATTAGTTCGGCGACCGGGGTCGGTCTGAACTGGCATGGAGACCAAGAACCTCGACATCTACGGTTCCGCCCCGATCCCGTGGAGCCGCGCTCGCGACGCGTTCGCGGCGAGCCACGGCCCCGGCACCACGTTCTTCCTCGGCACCGTGCGCCCGGACGGGACGCCTCATGCCGCCGGGATCGGCGCCGTCTGGGTCGACGACACATTGTGGTTTGTCAGCGGTCCGCGGACCCGCAAGGCGCGGAACCTCGCTGCCAACCAGGCGTGCACGATCTCGTCCCGGCTGCAGGGGATCGACGTGGTGCTCGAAGGCCGGGCCGAGCGGGTCACCGACGCCCGGGCGCTCGAGCGGCTCGCTGCCATGTACCGCGAGGACGGCTGGCCGGCGGAGGTTGCGGGTGACGCGTTCACGGCGCCCTATAGCGCACCGAGCGCTGGGCCGCCCCCGTGGCACCTGTACCGCGTCACGATCCATACCGCGTTCGGCGTCGCGACCGCGGAGCCGCACGGGGCTTCGCGCTGGCGATTCGGTAGCTAGCCGTATCGGGAGCTGCGGGCGAAATACGAGCCTTTGCTTTCGGCTCGATCCGAGGCATCACCAGAAGCCGGTACGACGCCGCGATCAAGCTCGAGCGGGAGATCTACGGTGAGGGCTGGCGGGAGAAGAGGTTGCCGTTGGGGTATCACGAGCGCCACCGGCCATCCCGGAGGATCGGCAGGCTGCAGGAAGGGTATGACCACGGGAGCCGTCGTGGTTCGGGACGGGGGCGCTCGGCACGGGGGCACTCGGCTTGCGTCATGCCGCTTGTTCCTCGGTGTCGAGGTTGGTTTCCAGGGCCCGCGCGTCGTGCGGGGTCGTGGCCAATTGCAACTCGGGTAGTGGGGTGCGGGGCCGTAGGAGCGCGAACGCGACGGGTATGCCGGCGGCGATGGTTGCTGCGCCGATGAGGAACGCGACGTGGTACCCGCTGATCAGGGAGGCGGTGAGTCCGTGGTGGGCGGAGAGCAGTCCCTTGGTGTGGTTGGCGGCGATGGTGCTGAGGACGGCAAGGCCGAGCGCGCCGCTGATTTGTTGGGAGACGTTGGTTATCCCGGACCCGAGACCGGAGTCCGCGGCGGGAACGTCGGCCATGGCAAGAGTCAGGAGCGGCATGAACGCGTTGCCAATGCCGAGGCCGATCGCAAAGCAGGCAACGAAGATCGTGGGGAAGAAGGTGGTGTGCGGCCCGACGGTGCTGAACAGGAGCAGGCCGCTGACTGCGCTCGCCATACCTGTCATGAGAACGGGAAGCGCTCCGAACCGGTTGACCAGGCCCGCCGTGATGCCCCGGGAAAGGATGGCCACGGTGATGGTCCAGGGCAAGAAGGCAGCGCCCGTTTGCAGCGCGCTGTAGTGGCGGACGTGCTCGAGATAGAGGGTGCCGAGGAAGAAGGTGGAGTACATGCCGGTGACGAGGAAGCCTCTGACGAGGCTGGCGTTGATCAGCCCGTGCAGGCGGAGGATGCGCAGCGGCATGATCGGATTCTGGATGCGGGCCTCGAGGGCGAGGAACGCCGCCATGAGCATTGCCGCAAGGGCTCCGAGCCCGAGCACCGGCGGGGAGATCCAGCCGTGACTTGTCGCCTGGACAATGGCGTAGATGGCGCTCATCAGCGAGGTGGTGACGAGCACCGAGCCGACCCAGTCGACTCCATGCTCGAGCCCGAGCCCTGAGTCGGACCGGATGAGTGCCTGGCCAAGAGCGAACGTGGTCACGCCGATGGGGAGGTTGACGAAGAAGACCCAGTGCCAACTCAGCGCCTGGGTGAGCAACCCACCGGCCAGCAGGCCGAGGGAGCCTCCAGCGACGGAGACGAAGACATAGGCACTCATGGCCCGGGCCCGCTCCCCGGGCTCGGGGAACTCAGTGATGATGATCGCGAGGATGACGGAGGCTTGGGCGGCGGCGCCGATGCCCTGCAGGAAGCGGGCGGCGATCAGTGCTCCTTGGCTGGGCGCGATCCCGCACAGGAGCGACGCGACCGTGAACGTGACGACGCCGCTGAGGAACACACGCTTTCGTCCGGCGAGGTCGCCGAGCCGGCCAGCCAGCAGCAGCAAGCTCCCGAAGGTCACCAGGAACGCGTTGACCACCCAGGTGAGATTTCCCTGGCTGAAATGGAGATCGTGCTGGATCGATGGCAAGGCGACGTTGACGATGGTGACGTCGAGGACGATCATCAGCTGTGCCATGCAAACGACCATCAGCGCCGTCCAGCGGCGGCGATCGGATACAGCGGTGGGGGCAGAAACAAGATTCATATAAATCCCAAACTTGTTGATGGTTCTGGCGTCGCGCTAAAATGGAGGTCGCCTCCGAAATAAACGGAGGCATCCTCCAGAACTATACGGAGGCTTCCTCCGTTTGTCAACGACATAGCCATGGACACCACCGAAGCACCCGCACAGACGCTGCTTGCGCGCCCCAAGCGCGCCGACGCACGGCGCAACTACGAGAAGGTGCTCACGAGCGCGCGAGCCGCGTTCGCCGAGGGTGGGGAGGCGACGGCGCTCGAGGACATCGCCCGCCGCGCAGGAGTCGGCATCGGCACGCTTTATCGCCACTTCCCCAACCGGCAGGCGCTGCTAGAGGCGGTGTATGTCAACGAAGTCGACGAGGTCTGTCGCTCGGCTGCGCAACTTCACGATGCCGACCCCTGGGAGGCGCTCAACGGATGGTTCGAGCGTCTGGTCGCCTATCTCGCGACCAAGCGAGCGCTTGCCCACGAGCTACTCAATTACCTCGGTCAGGATGCCCCCCTCTTCCAGGCCTGCCGCGCGTCGCTCTACGCCGCCGGGGAGCCACTGCTCAAGCATGCCCAGCAGGCCGGCGTCGTGCGACCGGACGTCGAGTTCTCGGAGGTCATGCAGATGGTGATGGGGATCGCCAAGGTCTCGTCGAGCGACCCCCGCCAGGTCGAGCACATCATCCGCATCGCGCTCGACGGCCTTCGTTACCACCCCGAGAGCTAGAGGTCCTACTCAGCCGCTCGCGCGGCTGCGACTCCGGCCGTTCGTGAGCGGCGGTGCCGTGTGCCGTTCAACGAGGCAGTCGGATGAACAGCAAAGCCTCGACTGGAGGCGACGAACGGCCACTAAACCCAGTCGATGTTGTAGCCCGGCCCCGCATCGAGCATTCGTGCGATTAGCTCCGGGGTCACTGGAGGCGGCGCGGCGGTCCGGTCAGTCACCGGAGTACAGACCTCGCGAAACCAGCCCTCCATACCCGCGGGGGTATAGACGGCGATCATCCGAGCCTCGGTCTCGCCCGGGTTGACATAGCTGTGCGCCGTTCCGCGCGGAACGAACGCCGACTGCCCGGCGCTGACGGTCCGCGTCGTGTCGCTCATGGTGAAGGCGATTGAGCCCGCGAAGACGTAGAACAGCTCGTCTTCGGCCAGATGGCGATGCGGTGGCGGGCCTCCGCCGGCTCCGACCAGGCAGTCGAGCGCGAACATCGAGCCGCCCGACTCCGCCCCAGTCACGAGGAACGTGTAGCGGTCTCCGGGACCCCAAAATTCCCGGCCTTCGCCGGGGGCGAAACCGAACTCCTCGATCAACTCCATGTCTGCCTCCAACGCATTGACGGGCCCCTGGCCCAAACAGTACCGTCCCGTTTCGCGAGCTTCAGCGTCCACTTGACAGAACTGGCGGCCTCTTGAGCGCGGCTATCTTCACGGGTCTCCAGCGAGAGCCCGACCACGAGGCGATCCGCTTCGAAGACGCGGCTTTGACCTACCGGGGTCTCGCGGAAGCGGCGTCCGGAGTGGCCGAGCGGCTGTCGGGAGCGCGCTCTGCCGCTGTGGTGGCCGAGCCCTCATTGGACACGTGTGTGTCTTGTGTGGGTGCGATCGCCGCCGGAGTTCCGGTCGTACCGCTCAACCCCGGCACCGGCGAGAAGGAGCTCGTCCACGTACTGCGCGACAGTTGCCCCGAGGTGCTGCTTGCGCCCGCGGACGCGGCGGTACCGGAACCGCTTCGCGATCTGCCGCGCATTTCGCCGGGTCAGCGGGGATCAAAAGAGCTCTCCGCTGTCGGCAACGGAGACGAGACCGCGATGATTCTCTACACCTCGGGCACCACCGGACTCCCCAAGGGGGTGCTGATCCCCCGTAGGGCGATCGCGACCAACCTCGACGCGATTGCTGCAGCCTGGGGGTGGACCGCCTCGGACCGACTCGTCCATGCCCTGCCGCTGTTCCACGTCCACGGCCTCGTGCTCGGGATCCTTGGGCCCTTGCGGCGGGGGGCCAGCGTCGAGCATCTCGGCCGATTCTCACCCGAGGCGGTGGCGCGGGGATTCGAACGGGGAGCGACGATGCTGTTCGGAGTCCCCACCATGTACCACCGTCTGGCCGATGCCGCCGAGGCCGATGGCCGAATCCGTGCCGCGCTGGGCCGCGCGCGGCTGCTCATCTCAGGGTCGGCGCCGCTGCCGGCGACCTTGCACCGTCGCATCGAGCGCCTGACCGGCCAGCGGATCGTCGAACGCTACGGGATGACCGAGACGCTGATGATCTGCTCGTTTCGCGTCGACGGCGAACGATCACCGGGGTACGTCGGCCCGCCGGTAGAGGGCGTTGACGTGCGCCTGGTCGACGACGCCGGCACAGCCATCCAGGTCGACGATGACCAGACGCTGGGCGAGGTCCAAGTGAAGGGCCCCAACCTGTTCAGCGGCTACCTGAACCAGCCCGAGGCCACAGCTGCGTCGACCGCCGGCGACTGGTTTCGCACCGGCGACATCGCCACCCGCCGGGCGAGCGGTGACTACCGGATCGTCGGACGCCGCTCAACCGATCTGATCAAGAGTGGCGGCTTCAGGATCGGTGCCGGCGAGGTGGAAGCCGCGATGCTCGACCACCCGGATGTGCAAGAAGTGGCGGTGGCCGGTCTCACGGATCCAGATCTCGGCCAGCGTGTCACTGCCTGGGTCGTACTGCGCGACGGCGCCAAGCCGAACCCTGACGCCCTGATCCAGCACGTCGCCGGTCAGCTTTCAGCTCACAAGCGCCCCCGCACAGTCCACTTCGTGGACGAGCTACCGCGAAATGAGCTCGGAAAGGTGATTAAGGCGCGGCTAGTTGGTACCGCGTCGTGAGTCATGGTCACCCGCGGCGTGGGCAGCGAGGCCACGCGGAACCGCCGACGCTGAAACACGACGTCCCAGACGCGTCGCTACGGTGCTCGAGCCGAGGGCCGGGCTAACCTAGCTCCACACCTCCGCGGCAACCTCGACGATCAGCCGCAGCTTGTCCGCCTGCTGCTCGCGGCTGAGCAGGTTTCCTTCCACGGTGGAGGAGAAGCCGCACTGGGGCGAGAGGCACAGCTGGTCGAGATCGACGTAGCGAGACGCCTCGTCGATTCGTCGCTTGAGCAGGTCTCGATTTTCAAGCTCGGGCCGCTTGGTCGTGACCAGTCCGAGCACGACGACCTTCCCCTTGGGTAGGAACCGCAGCGGCTCGAACCCGCCCGAGCGCGCGTCGTCCCACTCCATGAAGAACCCATCCACTCCGAGCTCGTTGAACAGCGCCTCGGCGACGAAGTCATAGCCACCCTCGGCCACCCATGAGGAACGGAAGTTGCCGCGGCACATGTGCGTGGTGACCGACATCCCCGCCGGGCGAGCGGCGAGCGCCTCGTTGATGTGGCGGATGTAGGCCTCGTGCTGATGCTCGGCGTCGCCGCCGATCCGCCGGATGTACTCCCGCTGTTTGGGGTCGTTGAGATAGGCGAGGCTGGTGTCGTCGAACTGCAGGTAGGTGCAGCCAAGGCCGCCCAGGCGGCGGACCTCCTCGCGATACGCGGCGACCAAGTCGGCCCAGAACGAGTCCATGTCCGGGTAGACCGACTCGTCGATCGAAGCGCGTCCCCCGCGGTAGTGGACCATGCTCGGCGATGGGATCGTCACCTTCGGCGTCTGCTCCTCGGAGACACACGTCTTCAGGAACTCGACCGCATCGCCAAAGATCGTCCCGGACACACCCAGTTTGCCGTCGATCCGCATCGCGGCCGGGGTGAACTCGATGTCGCCCTGCTCGTTGTGGAACTGGACCTTGAGATCGCCCGGCGCCTTGCTGACACCGTCGAGCGAGTAGATGAAGTCCATATGCCACGACGCCCGACGGAACTCGCCGTCGGTGGCGCTGCGCAGCCCCACGTCGCGCTGGAGCTGGACCGCCTCGCGGATCGCCTGATCCTCGGCCGCGCGCAGCTGCTGGTCGTCGATGCGCCCGGCGGCATGGTCCTCGCGCGCCTTGAGCAGTTCCGGCGGGCGCAGCAGGCTACCCACGTGATCGGCGCGGAACGGTGGCTTGTCGCGAAGGGTCATGGCCTCTCCTGGGGAATCGTGGTCGTCTGTCTCTACCCGTCCAGCACTCGCTGCGCGATCGCGAACGCGGCATTGGCCGCGGGCACGCCGGCGTACACCGCGGTGTGCAGCAGCACCTCGCCGATCTCCTCGTGGCTGAGGCCGTTGCGAATGGCCGCGCGAATGTGCATCTCGAGCTCGTGCTCGCGTCCGAGCGCGGTGAGCACGGACAGCGTTATCGCGCTGCGCGTACGCCTGTCGAGTGCCGGCCGCGCCCACACCCCGCCCCACGCATAGCGGGTGATGAAGTCCTGAAACGGCGCGGTCAGCGGCGTCGTCCGCTCGACCGCGCGGTCCACATGCTCGTCGCCGAGGACCTCGCGGCGGACGCTCATTCCCTGCTCGAACTGCTCGTCGTTCATAGGAGGTGCTCCCGGATTAGTCGGTTTACGGCCCCGGGCCGCTCTACCGCGGCCAGATGGGCGGCGGGGTCGATCGTCTCGTGGCGGGCGCCGGGGATGGCGCGGGCGATCTCCTCCAGGCGCGCCGGGGGAGTGGAGGGATCCTGCGCACCGGATACCACCAGGGTCGGAGCACGGATACCGGAGAGCGAGCCGCGCAGGTCCATCCGCTCGATCGCCGCGCAGCACGAGGCATAGCCCTCCACCGACGTTCGGACAAGCATCTCCCGCAGGCGCGCGCGTACGTCAGGGTGTTCGTCGGCGAACTCCGGCGTCAGCCACCGTCCGAGCGCGGCGTCCGCGACCGGCTCGACCGACCCGGCGCGGCGCACGGTCTCCGCCCGTTCCTGCCACATCGACGCCGGTGGCATGTGCGCCGCCGTGCACAGAAGCACCAGGCGGTCGATCCGCTCCGCCGCGTTGGCACCGAGCCACATCCCCACCATCCCGCCGAGCGACAGGCCGCAGTAGCTGACGCGCTCGTGGCCGAGCGCGTCGAGCAGCGCGAGCACGTCGCGCCCGAGATCCTCGATCTCATACGGGCCGGGCGGAACCGGTGAGCCACCGTGACCGCGATGCTCGAGGCGTACGATCCGCAGCTGCGCGGCCAGCGGCAGCTGCCCGTCCCACATCCGCAGCGTGGTCCCGATTGAGCCGCCCAGCAACAGCACCGGGCCGTCGTCGGGGCCGGCGGTCTCATGGTGCAGTGCGACGCTCACGAGTGGGTTGTGGCCAGCGCCCGGTCGATCAGCTCCGAGGCCGCTCCGAGGTGGGCTGGCGGGTCGGCCGCCTCAGCGACGCCCGCGTCGGCCAGTCGGACCAGGTTCTCCCGCATCCGCGTAGGGTCGACCTCCAGGTGCTCGAGCAGGTCGCGCGCCCAGCTGACCGCTGCCCCACCAATCGCCAGCAGGTCGCTGAGCGTGCCCCATTCCGCCTGCCATGCTCCGGCGGCGCGCTCGTGCTCCTGCTCCATCGAGGACAGCAGCGTGGCCACCAGTCCGGGGACGCGGCGGGCGCACGCGAGCACCGAGACGGCCGCGACGGGGTTTCGCTTGTGCGCCATCGCCGTCGAGCCGCCGCGGCCCGCGCCGCCCTCGCGGACCTCGCCGAGCTCGCTCTGGGCGAGCAGCGTAACGTCCCGGGCGACCTTGGCCGCCGCACCCGCCAGCACCCCGATGGCGGCGGCCAGGTTCGCCACCGGGGCTCGCAGCGTATGCCAGGGCATGACCGGATCGGCGAGGCGGAGCTCGGAGGCGACCGCCCCGGCGATGATCGGGCTCCGGGAGCCGACCGCGCCTCCCATCTGGACCGCGAGCTCGCGTTCACGCACCTCGGCGAGGCGACCCGCAGCGGAATGGATGCCCACGAGCCAGCCCGCAGCGCGCAACCCGAACGAGGTCGGGAGCGCCTGCTGGAGCAGCGTGCGCCCCGCCATCGCCGTCTCCCGGTGCTCGTCGGCCAGTCGGGCGGCTGCGGTCGACGCCGCGCCGGCGTCCTCCAGGATCGCTCCGCAGGCGCGGTGGGCCACGAGCATGGCCGCGGTGTCGAGAATGTCTTGGCTGGTGGCGCCCAGGTGGACGTAGCGCGCGAGCTCTGCCCCGACTCGCACGCGCAGCGCCTGCACCAGCGGAACCACTGGGCTCGCGTGCTCGGCCGCGTCAAGGCTGAGCTCGAGCGGGTCGATCTCGACCTCGCGACAGGCGGCAGCGATCGCCTTCCCAGCCGCCGCCGGGATCAGTTCCTCGCGCACGCACGCGCGCGCGAGCGCGGCCTCGGCCTCGAGCATGGCTCCGAGCCACGCCTCGCCCGATACGGCATCGGCCGCGTCGCCGCGCGCGTAGATCCCGGCGAACACGCCCGCGCCAGGCACGCTTGCCATCACCCGACCTGCCGCTCCTGGCCAGACCAGTACGGCTCGCGGAGGAGATGCTTGAGCAGCTTCCCGGCTCCCGACTGGGGCAGCGGCTCGCTGCGCAGCTCGATTGTCCGCGGGACCTTGTAGCCGGCGACCCGCTGCCGGCAGTGCGCGATCAGCTCCTCGGCGCTTACGTCGCGGCCGGCCTGCAGCACGATCACGGCGTGCACCGCCTCGCCCCAGCGCGGATCGGGCACCCCGAACACCGCTGCCTCACGCACGCCCTCGTGCTCAGCCAGCGCCGACTCGACCTCGATCGAGTAGACGTTCTCGCCCCCAGTGATGATCATGTCCTTCAGACGATCGACCAGATACAGGTACCCATCCTCAGCCGCGTAGGCGGCGTCGCCGGAGTGGTACCAGCCGTCGGCCAGCGCCGCCTCGGTCTCCTCGGGGAGGTTCCAGTAACCAAGCATCACGTTCGGACCACGGACCCAGATCTCGCCGACCTCGCCCGCCGGAAGCGGCGCGCCATTCACACCGCGCACTTCTGCCTCCACGCCGATCACCGGAGCCCCGATCGAGCGCAGACGCTCCGCGTACGGCCGCTCACCAGCGAACCCGCGGCGATGATCCTCGGCGGTGCAGCACGTGGCCGTCGGCGCCGCCTCAGTCATCCCGTAGAACTGGACGATCTCGCAGCCGAAGCCCTCGAGCACCCGCCGCTGGAGCCCAGGGGAGATCGGCGACGCCGCGTACTGGATGTGGGCCAGCGAGTCCAGGGCGCGGTGGGGTGCGTCCTCGAGGCGTTCGAGCAGCATCGCCAGCATCGTTGGGACGAGCACCGTGTGGGTGATCCTCTGGCGCTCGATCGCCTCGAGCACTGCCTCAGCGTCAAAGCGCGGCAGGACGATCTGGCGCGCCCCGGTCCACGTGCAGGCGAGCACGTTGGCGGTGCCGGCGACGTGGAACATCGGACACACGTGCAGCCAATGATCGAGGCGTCGGTGGCCGGTGGCGATCAGGTTGTGGCGCGCGTTGGCGAGCAGGTTGCGGTGACTCAGCATCACGCCCTTGGGCCGACCGGTGGTCCCACCGGTGTATGAGATCGCAGCTAGCTCGTCCTCCCCGACCTCAGGCGGCTCGACGGTGCCAGCCGCGAGCAGCCGCTCGTAGGGTACGCAGTCCTCCGGGCACTGGCCGGTCGTGTCGAGCACCAGCGTCCGCAGCTTCGGGCATCGGGAGCGTAGGGCACGGCCGACGGCGAGCTGATCGTAATCGACGATCAGCAGCTCGAGCTCACAGTCGTCGACCATGAACTCGAGCTCCGCCTGAGCCAGCCGGAAGTTGAGGTCGACCAACACCCTCCCGGACGCCGGCGCCCCGAGCCAGCACTCCAGGTGGCTGAGCGAGTTCACCCCGAGGAAGCCGACACGGTCACCTCGCGCGACGGAAAGCTCGGCCAGCCCCGCGCCGAGTGCCCGCACCCGGCCGGCGAGCTCACGGTAGGTGAGCGCGCGCGGCCCGTCGATCACCGCCACCGACCCGCCGTACAGCTGCGCCGCGTGGCGCAGCGGCCAGCCAAGATCTCCAACCGAACTCACCCGCGCAGCCCCAGCAGCCGAGCCGCGTTCTCCTTCAGCACCAGCGGGCGCACCTCGTCCTTGATCGGAAGCTGCTCGAAGTCCGAGAGCCACCGGTCTGGGGTGATCAGCGGGAAGTCCGAGCCGAACAGCATCTTGTGACGCAGCTGCGAATTCGTGTAGCGGATCAGGTTCTCCGGGAAGTACTTCGGCGACCAGCCGGACAGGTCGATGTAGACGTTGGGCTTGTGGACTGCTACCGCCAGCGCCTCGTCCTGCCAGGGAAACGACGGGTGGGCGAGGATGATCTTCAGCTGCGGGAAGTCGGCGGCGACATCGTCAACTAGCATCGGGTTCGAGTACTTCAGGCGGACGCCCCCACCACCGGGCATGCCCGCGCCGATGCCGGTGGTGCCAGAGTGGAACAGGCAGATCAGCCCAGCCTGTGCGATCGGCTCGTAGAGCGGGTAGTGCGCGCGGTCGTTGGGCCAGAACGCCTGCGTGTTTGGGTGGAACTTGAAGCCGCGAACACCGGCCTCGATCAGCTGGTGGATCTCGCGCACGGCGAGCTTGCCCCTGTGCGGGTCAACGCTTCCAAACGGGATCAGCACGTCGGGGTTCTCATGCGCGGCGGCGAGCACCTCATCGTTCCCGAGCCGGCGGCGGCCCATCCCGGCCTCGTCGTCGACGGTGAAGATCACCGCGAGCATGTTGCGCTCCCTGTAGTAGCCGGCGACCTCGCGCGCCGTGGGTTGGGGTGGGCTACCCCCGAAGTAATTCGCGGCGGCCTCGAGCACTTCGGCGGTCACCGGATCCTGCGGTTCATTCTCATTGCGCTCGGCGTGCACGTGCACGTCGATCGCGGCAACCTGGTCGATGTCCACGCTCATCCCCGTCGCCGATCCTATGGCACCCGCCCAGCGGCCAGATCACTCTCGATCGCGGAGGTCGCCTCTCGCAACGGCGGGAGGAACTCCTGCCGGATGGCGGCGGGCGTTCTGCGGCTGGCCTGGGTCGAGAGGTTCATCGCGGCGACAACCACACCGGCTGGACTGCGGATCGGGACCGCGATGGAGCGCAGCCCGTCCTCGAGCTCCTGGTCCACGAGCGCCCAGTCCTGGCGACGTACGCGCTCGATCACCTTCCGAAGCAGGTCCTTGTCGGTCACGGTCGCGGCGGTGAACGACCTCAGCTCCGCCGCCTCGAGGAAGGCGTTGAGCTTCCCGTCGTCGAGCCCGGCCAGCAGCACACGGCCCATCGACGTGGCATGCGCCGAGAATCTGGTCCCCACCGAGATGGCCACGGTCATGATCCGCTGGGTCGGCTCGCGCGCTACGTACACCACGTCGGAACCATCCAGCACCGAAACCGAAGAGGACTCATGCACCCGCTCGACCAGCTCCCGCAGGTGTGGCTGGGCGATCTGCGGCAGGGTGAGGCCGGAAAGAAAGGCGTATCCGAGCTCGAGCACGCGCGGGGTCAGCGCAAACCGCCGGTCCTCCGAGCGCACGTAGCCGAGCTCCTCGAGTGTGAGCAGGAAGCGCCGCGCCGAAGCCCGGGTCAAAGCGGTGTCCCGCGCCACCTCGGAGAGGGTTCGGCCCGGTCCGGACCGGCTGAGCGCCCTGATCACGTCGAGACCCCGCTCCAGCGACTGCACGAACTGCCTTCCGTGCGAGCGCGCGACGGCCATCACACCGCGAAGAAGACGGTCTCGTCAGGACCCTGAAGGTGGATGTCGAACGTGTAGCCGCCCGCCGCCGGCTGTGCCATCAGCGTGGACCGGCGCGCGAAAGGGACTGACTGCAGCACCGGATCGACGGCGTTGGCTTCGGACTCATCGGCGAAGTAGATCCGGGTCACGCAGCGGTGGAGCATCCCGCGCGCGAACACCGAGGCATCGATGTGCGGCGCCTGCTCGCCCCCGACCGGCCACGGCACCGGTCCTGGCTTGACGGTCACGATCTCGAAACGGCCGACGCCGTCCTCACTGCCGTAGCGAGCAAAACCGCGAAAGCCCGGCATCTGTGAGCGTCCGCCATGGCCATGCAGATCCGCGAACCGGCCCTCCGGGTCAGCTTGCCAAGTCTCGATCAGGCAGTCGGGCATGACGTCTCCATGGCCGTCGTAGACGGAGCCGGCGATCCGGATCGCCCCCGGCGTGTTCTCCGGCACGACGAGCGCCCCCTGCTCCCATGGCAGCCCGATCGCGAAGTAGGGCCCGACGGTCTGCGCCGGTGTCACCGGGAAGATCAATTTGCGTCCTCGAACCGCGTTGCCGCTGGACCCCGCAGGTAGATGTCGAACTCGTAGGCCAGCGCCCAGTGCGGGAGGCTGTCGCGAATCGAGAAGCGCGAGATCATCCGCTCGCGCGCAGCAGCGTCGCGAACCGAATTGAAAATCGGGTCAAACTCGAACAGCGGATCGCCGGGGAAGTACATCTGCGTAACCAGGCGCTGGGCGAACGCGCGGCCCAGCAGCGAGAAGTGGATGTGGGCGGGCCGCCAGGCGTTGTAGTGATTGCCCCACGGATACGGGCCCGGCTTGATCGTGACGAAGCGGTAGCGACCCTGCTCGTCGGTCAACGTGCGCCCGGCGCCCGAGAAGTTCGGGTCGAGCTCGGCCGGCCAGCGGTCCCACACATGGCGGTAGCGGCCGGCCGCGTTCGCCTGCCAGATTTCGACCAGCGTGTCCCGCAGCGGCTTACCCTCGGTGTCGAGCACGCGGCCGGAGACGACGATCCGCTCGCCGATCGGGGTCCCGTCGTGCTGGGCCAGGAGATCGTTGTCGTTTTCCCGGACCAGCTCGGAACCGAGCTGCGGCCCGGTGATCTCGGTGATCGTGTGCGGTAGGTACACCAGCGGCTGCTTGGGGTGGCGCAGCGCGGTCGACTTGTAAGGCGGGTAGTCGAGTGGTGGGTGCGCCCCACCGGGTTCCCGGAAGTAGCTGGCGGAGGTGTCTTCACTCACCGGCTCATCAGCTCCCGCAGCGCGGTCAGCTCCTCGTCGCTGGGCGGCTCGGTCTCACGAATCGCGTCGCTGATCCTCAGCTCCCATCCCGTACGGTTGCGCACCTGCTCCACATCGACCCCGGGGTGTACGGCAACAAGAACGAGCTCTCTGGTCTCCGGGTCGGGCTCCAGCACGCCGAGGTCAGTGATGACGGACGTTGGGCCCGCCCCTCGGAAGCCGAGCCGTTCCCGGTAGCCCGGACCGTGGCCGTGGCCGACGGTGGTGCGGAAATCGAGCCGGGAGACGAAAGTGCGACGGGTGTGGGGGACGATCACGATCACCTCACCGCACGACGCGGCGATCTCCGGCGCGCCGCCGGCGCCGGGCAGACGGGTCTTGGGGTGCTCATAGTCGCCGATCACGGTTGAGTTGAGGTTGGCAAAGCGGTCGACCTGGGCCGCGCCCAGAAACGCCACCTGCACCCGTCCGGGTCCGATCCAGTAGTTGAACATCTCCGGCACGGAGACGATGAAGTCGGCGGTCTGGGCAAGCTCGCCGTCGCCGATCGACAGCGGGATCTGCCGCGGCTTGGCTCCGACGGTGCCCGACTCGTAGACCAGCACGAGCTCCGGGTTGTAGATCATCCGGGCGAGGGCAATTCCGCCGCCTGGGGCAGATCAAAGGCTTGTCGCGGCCGGTGTTCGAACCGCGGCGTGTGCTTTGCCCGCTGGGGCGACGAGCTCGATCGGATCGGACTTGCCTTTGAGCGTGATCGAGCCGCGGGAGACCAGTGCGGCCGGTCGTAGAAGCGCCTCGCGGGTGTCACACGTGATGAGCAGGTCGTCGCCGCTGTCACGCGTGGCGGCCTCGACCCGCGCCGCGACATTCACCGCGTCGCCGATCACGCTGAAGTTCAACCGTCCTGCACCGCCGATCGAACCGGCGATCACGCGGCCCGTGTTGATCCCGATGCAGACGCCGAGACCAATGCCGGAGCTATTGACGGTCTCGCGTATCTCGAGCCCCGCGGCCAAGGCACGATCTGCGTGGTCGGGAAAGCCATCGGGCGGCCCGAACACTGCCAGCAGCCCGTCACCGATGAACTTGTCGATGTGACCGCCGTGACTGGTGATGATCGGAACCAGAACCTCGAATAGACCGTTCAGAGCTGACACCACCTGCGATGCGGACGCGTGCTCCGCGAAGGGTGTGAAGCCGGGGACGTCGCAGAACATGATCGACGCATCCACCTCCACTCCACCCTCAGGGAAGCGGCCCGAGAGAATGACGCGCGCGACGTCCCGATCCAGGTAGGTGCCGAACGTCTTGCGCATCTGCTCACGCTCGGCGAGCCCCTGGGCCATGCGATTGAACGCATCGGAAAGGTCGCCGAGGTCGTCACTGGAGACCACCGGCAGCCGTACGTCGTAGTCACCATCGCGCACTCGGGCCAGGGCAGCCCGCAGCTGCACGATGGGATCAGTGATCGCCCGCGAGAGCAACAGGGACAATTCCACTGAGAGGGCGAGGCCAACCACAAGGGACACGCCCACGCTGACGGCGAGCATGCGCGTCCCGCCGTGGTGGGTCACCAGCGCGGAAACGACGAGTCCCGTGATCGCCGTGAACACCGGCAGGCTGATGAGGAGCCGCTTGCGCAGGGGCAATCCGTTGCAGCTGAAGAGGAAGTCCTCAGGGAGCGCCGCGGCGATGTCCTCGATCGGCGGCCGGATGAGGAACTCCGCGATCGAGTAGGTCACGATCGTTCCGTAAGCCGCAGCGATAGCGCCCGCCGCCAGAAGGATCGGGAACGCGCTCAGCGGCAGGCCGAGAATGATCACCATCACGGCGACGCTCGGCATCGCCGCGATCGAGTTCGTCGCCAGCGAGTCACGACGAAACGAGCGCATGGGGAAATTCGTGGCCGCGTCCCACGCGGCCACCGTCTCGGCAGTGCTGGGGTTCTCTTTGGCGCCCCAGTCGGCCATGTCGACCAGTGCGCTGCGCTGGCGAAAGATCGCGAGGCCGACCCCCGCCGCCGTAAACAGGCTCGTCGCCGCGGCGATCAGCGCGGCATCTGATAGCGCTGGGTGGTAATAGGAAGACACGATTCCCACCACGGCAAGCCCGACGAGCACTCCCGCCGGTATCTGCGTGGCGAAGAACACGAGCTTGTAGCGCCTGCCGAGACGGTCATACAACGTTCGAGCAATACGGTCGAGCATCCGCTGATTGTCCCGCAGAATCGCCGAAGCCAGTGGTCCGGCGTCGCGGTCTGCGGCTTGGCGGGTCTAGGATTCCGCCGATTGCCGTGGGACCCGTTGCGGAAGCTCGCAGGTGGTCGTGCGGCGCATGAGCTAGGGCGTTGGCGCGAGCGAGATGACCTGTTGGTAGGTCGGCCGATTGGTGCTCGGGAACTTCGTCGGGATGAGGTTAGGCACGAAGCTGGTCAGCCCCTGGTCGATGCGCCACACCGAAGCGTTCGCGCCCTGCTTGGTGACCAGGTCCGCCCGCCCCGCCCTGATCGCCGCCCAGAGAGAGCGTGCGCACGCGGCCACGTTCCCGCGGCCGCAGTAGCGGAATGCATAGGGCGCGAGAACGCGGCGCCCCAGCTGCGTCTTCAGGTCCTTATCGACGTAGGAGGGGTCGCGGCCGAGCAGCGCCTCGAAGGCCCCGAGGAGGTTCCCGTACCGTGGGGCCATGACTGCGTCGAAGATGTGCGGCCACGCGGCGTTGAGCACCGCCGCGCCCGCGTAGGGGATTGGTCCGCCCGGCGGGTTGCCAACCGTGGGCGCTCCGTGGCGCACCCAATCATCAATCAGCGCGACCGCGCTCGCCGTCTGGGCGTCGGGCGCTTTGCCGCGACGCAGCATCGCGCGGACTATCGGCCACACCAGCACGCCGGTGGCGTCCTGCGTGGCGGCCTTGTTCATCACCCCGACGACGTCGTTGATCCGTGGGTGTGCCGGCCAGGGACCGAAGAGCTCGACGTGCTGGACCGAGCCGAGGTGCTGGTCGTCGCCGGGCATCCAGCCGGGCGCCGGCTTGTTGTTCCAGTTGAGCAGCAGGTCGCCCCGGCCCCCGATGTCGTGCGGATGGGCCAGCTCGGGAAGCCAGCCGCGCCACTCGTAGCCGCCGGTGCCGAGCGTCGGGAGGCGACGGTCCAGTCCCCGGGCTCGAATCGGGAGCAGCCCGGAGGAGAAGTACGACGTCGTCTTGCGCGAGACGTAGCCCCAGTTGAACGTGAAGCCGAAGTGGTTGGCGATCTTCCAGAACCGCTGCGGCGTCGTGGCCTGCCCCTCCGTCATCTCCTTGAGCGCCGCCAGTGACAGCGCGTCCTGGCCGTAGGTCGTGCGTCTGCGGGCGAGCGCGAACGGCTGTCCGTGCACGGTGGCGGTCCCGATCACCGGGCCATGAACGGTGGTCGGGAAGCGGATCTCTCGGCCTCCGATGCTGCCGGCATCGAAGATGGGCATCGCCCGGCAGCGCCCGCGGAACACGTAGAACTGGGTGGTGCGGGTGGGCGTGCCGCCGCCGGGCACGCAGAGCTTCTCCGCGTACACGTCCTCGTTGTCGCCGCTCGCCGTGGTCAGGCTCCACGCGTAGTCACGGGTGCGCCCGATGAGGATGTACAGGCCGAGCCCGGACACGGCGGCGCCCTGGGCGTCGATCCCGGGACCCTGGAGCTGCTCCTGGTAGACGATCTCTGGGTAGTAGTAGCCGAGCTGCGGGCCCAGGACGCCGAGCGGCCGCCCGGTGGCCGAGCGCGATGGGGCCACCAGCTGCCAGTTCGAGGCGTGGCGTCGGGCGGGCTCCATGTCGCGCGCCGCGCCGGTGGCGGGGTTCTTCACCAGCTGGATCGAGCCGGGATCGACCACGACCGAACCTGTGACCCTGCCGCCCGTGAGCGTTGGGTAGGGGAAGTACCTGTGCGTCGTGACCGGCGCATCGGGGTCGTTGGACTCCATCGCGTCGTTCCACATCGCATAGCCGGTCCGGGCGCCGAATCGCTGGTCGAGCCGCGCGAGCAGGTCGGCGTTCTCGTGCTCGTCACCGCCACCGTTGCCGAAGATCGAGCCGATGAACGCGGTCACCGCGATCATGTCGTTGGCATTGAAGGGACGGCCGCCGGGGATCGGCAGGTGGTTCGTGGTGTAGTAGGCGTTGGCGCCGGCGGTGTAGTTCGTCATGTCGGTCAGGATCTGCCGCCCCTCGGCGCCATAGGCGCGGACGAGCTCCTGGCGTTGTTGGGTGACGAGCGCCTCGGCCTCCGCGCTCGGCTCATACGGCGTCGCGCTGGTGACGAGCGAGAAGGCATTGAGGCCGGGGATATCGGCCACGGCCGCGCGCGCCGGATTACGGCCGAACTGGAAGAGCAGCCCGCGATCCTTCGCCATCACCCAGCCGGCGCCAAACTCCATTCCGGCGCGCGTCTTGCCCTTGATGTGCGGAATTCCGTAGGCGTCGTAGGTGACGGTCACGTCACTGCGCCCCACGGGCTCGATGTGTGTGGCTCCGATAGGCCGGAAGTCCATCGGCAGGTAGAACTTGAAGACGTCGCTCATCGAGACGTTCCGCCGCAGCGGGGTGAGACCCGTGTACAGCGGAAGCTGGTCAAGTGAGTGCGGGCCGGTTGGAATTCCGCCGTAGTTGCCGGGCGGCAGGACGTAGCGAGCGATGTCGCTTGGCGCGGCCTGAGCGGCGGTGGAAACGGTCAGGGCCAGGAGCAGCGCGATCCCGGCAGCGACCCGTCGAAGCATGACGGCGTTCTATCAGATGTACGGCCTGTTGTGGCTCAGTTGCCCGCGGTGGCCGCGAAATGTGGCTGCGGCACCTCTGGGACCGCAACGAACCGGCAGGTATGGTTGGCGCGATGCCCTTCTTCGGACACAAGACTCGCCATGAGCGCGAGTGGGAGGAGGTCCGGGCATCGGCCCAGGACGATCTTGTCGCGCTTGGCGATGACATCCGCTCGCTGGACGTCGACATCGAGATGCCCGGCGTTTCCGACGACGCCAAGCAGCGCTACGAGCAGGCGCTGCAGGCCTACCAGCGCGCGAGCGAGATCTTCGACCGGGCCAAGCGGCCCGAAGATCTAGCCCCAGTGAGTGAGACGCTCGAGGAGGGGCGGTACGCGATGGCCTACGCCAAGGCGCTGCTCGAGGGTCGGCCGCCACCGGAGCGACGGCCGCCGTGCTTCTTTGATCCTCGCCACGGACCATCGACCGAGGACGTCGAGTGGTCGCCCCCCGGCGGTTCGCCGCGCCCGGTTCCGGCGTGCGCCGCCGACGCCGTGCGCCTCAAGGAAGGTTTCGCCCCGCACGGTCGGCAGGTGACGGTCGACGGTCAGCTAACCGACTACTGGAATGCGCCCCGCCACTACGGGCCGTGGGCGGGCGGCTACTTCAACGGGTTCGGTGGCGGCGGTCTGCTGGGAGGAATGCTCATGGGCTCGGCCCTTGGCGCCGGCCTGGGCTTCGGCGCCGAGGCGATCGGCGGCCTTTTCGGCGGCGATGGCGACGGTGGCGGCTGGGGTGATGGCGGCGACGGCGACGGCGACGGTGGCGGCTGGGGCGATGGGGGAGACGGCGGGGACGGCGGTGACGGTGGAGACTTCTGAGGGCAACTGACCGCGGAACGGCTGACGCCCGTCCCGGCTTACCCGTGACACCGCTTACGCGCCGCCGGACCTGGCCGATGCCGCGGCGTTGGCCGCCCAGTAGCGCTGCAGCCGCCGAGCGTGAGCGTAGGTGTAGGTGTGCAGTCCCTCCAGCAGCCGAACCTCGGTGGCTGATAATCCCGGGTGCCAGAGATCGACGATGAGGACGATGCGATCCTGCGCGGAGTGGTTCCACGCTTCGTGCTCGAAGTAGTCATCGAACACGAGACACCGTCCCTCCTGCCACTGCCGGGTGCCCTCGGCGACACGAAGAGCGCAGTCTCCCTCGGGCACCATGATCCCGAGATGACACCGCAGTCGCAGGTTCGTCGGCCCGCGGTGGGGGTGGATATGGGTTCCGGGTCGCATCCGCGACACATAGATCAACCCCGCGGCGGTACGCATCGCCGGCAAGGCCTCGATTCCACGCGTCGTTACCGGACAGACCCGGCACGCCTCGTCGTGCCGTCGCCCGCGCTCGTAGAAGAACACCACGTCCCAGTCGCCGGTTCGCTCGATGCGCTCGCTCTCCCGGTGAAACGAGTCCGGTTCCAGCGCGAGCACCTCGTCGCGGACCTCCTCGAAGTGCGACTCCAGATAGCCGGCCAGCGGGAAGTGGGAAACATCGTGCCAAGGCCGTGACTCGAGGTCCGGATAGGCGACGCGAGTCTCGCCCCTCGCATCCGCGAACGTGTCGAGGTATCGGTGGAAGCGTTTCTGCCCGGTGGCCTCGTCGGGTGTCCTGATTTCCTCGGCGGCGGTCGACGCCGGCAATGTTGAAACCCTTCCCGCTGGCCGCGGACACCAAGCCGCAAACAGCGTCCCCGGATCGGTGATCATCTCGAGCACGGACGAATCCGGCCCCTTGGGCTGCTCGAGTCGCCGCGCCAACTGATCCCACTCGTCGAAGCTCAAGCGCTTGTCCCACGGAGTGCCGAGCATCCGCAGTCGCCGTTGTGCTAACCGGGCCCAGGACGTGGCGCCCACCGCATCTTGGCGGCAGTGCGAGAGATGCGCCAACCAGACGCACGGCTCGGGCACAACCGGGCATCTCGTTGCCGCCAACGCCAGCCGGTTGCGCCGCCTCTCCAGATCGTCATCCTCGGCCAACCCGGCGCGATACAGGTCACGGGTATGCGCCTCATCGGCAGCGGTGAAGGCCGCGAGCTCGGCGATGAAGGCGGGGAGGGAGACCGCGTCGCTGGCCAGGATCACCTCGGCCAGCTCGCGCTGCTTTGCCAGCCAGACCCCAGGCGATCGATCGCGGTCCTGTGCCTGCTCGGCGAGATTCGCCATGTGCAGGACGATCAGCGCATCAACTTCACTCCGCGTCGCGGGGGGATCGGACTCGGTACCCGGCTCGCCGACCGGCCGCTGCGGTAGATCACGCAGCCAGCCATGGGTGCCGGCGAAGAGCGGGTTGCGCGGCGTGACCGAGAACAGATAGGCGAGACGCTCGGCCCGCTCCCCGACCAGGGAGACCAGCTCGTGCCGTCTGGTCAGGGGCAGGAGCGGCCGCGCGTAGACATCCGTCCCGTAGACGCTGTGGATGAGCCCTGCGTGAGCGATGACGTCCGGTTGCTGCCAACGCCTCATGACCTCATACGTGCCGATGAGATGGGCGAACAGCGTGTACGCGCCGGAATGGCCGACGCTTCCGGCACCCTCGGAGCGTAGGAAGTCGATTACCCGCGTCACAGTCGCATCGGTGCTCGACGCCGGCCAGGGGAGATCTTCGGCGGTCACGGGAAACAGTCTCCCCCAAACCTCGTCTCGTCAGGCTCGCCGGCGGACGCTCCTAGCGGTCACGCCGACGACTTGCTGACTACGCTGCCGGGATGGCTGCCGTTGGCGCCGGGTCCCAAGCCCCTGAATGGGCGACCGAGGGGCGGCCGAGTCCGGTACCCCACGGTGACAAGCCCCGAGCAGCATGGCTTGTATTTGCCTGCGTGTTGGCGGGCGCGTTCGTCTTCCTGATGTGGAAGGGGCGCGGCAATACGTTCGTGTATGACGAGTGGGGTTGGATCGAGTACCGCCGGAACGGCTTGGACTCAGTCCTGGCGTCCTACAACGAGCACCTGTTGGCGATTCCGCTCGCGGTCTACCAGCTGCTCTTTCACACCATCGGACTCGCTCATACACGATCTATCGCGTGCTCGTTGCTGCCGCGCACCTGTCGTGCGCCGCGGTGGTGTTCGAGTTCGCGCGGCGCCGGATCGGTCATGCCGCGCTGTTGCTTGGAGTTCCGATCGCCTTTTTCGGGTCGGGCTGGGAGTACGAACTGCAGGGCGTGAATTTTGGCTTCACTGCTTCGATCGCATTGGGCATCGGAGCTCTGCTTGCGCTGGACACGGGCGATCGCCGGGGCGATGCGATGGCCTGCGCTCTTCTGGTGCTGGGGCTGGCGTTCTCGGAGTTCTCGGCGATGTTTGCAGTGGGGATCGCCGTCGCGATGCTGGTATTCGATCAGGGCCTGAGGCGCGCATGGGTTTGGGCGGTGCCTCTCCTGTTGTATGGAGTCTGGTGGCTCAGCTACTACGAGCCCGTGGCGGCCGGTCAGGACCTGATCAAGGTGCCCAAGTTCGCCGCCGACATGGCGGCGAGCGCGGCCGGGAGCTTGTTTGGCGCTGGGCTCCAGCGAGGACGCGTGATCCTGCTCGCCATCATTGCGGTGGTTGGCTGGCGGCTGGTCCGCCGCCGCGCGCTGAGTCCTCCTCTGCTGGCGTTGCTGGTGACCGTGATCGCGTTCTGGCTGAGAGCTCCGATCGCGACTCCCCCGGGCGAGGGCACAATCGTCATCTGGGCCAGGTCAGACCGCTCCACCGTTCAATGGCACACGCGGATCTCACCGGCACGTTCTGTGCGGACGTGCCGCGGCTGATCCGATAGGTGTCACGCGTCCACCAGCGTGAAACACTGCGCCCGTGCGCTCGCGACGTCGTAGCCGATCAGTGAGGTTTGCCGTGTGACCGCGGTTGGATCTGTGATCACCGCAACTCCGCGGCGTATGAGGCGGGCGCTAGGGGTCTGCGTCGCGGCGGTTCTAGCCCAGGGGGTGGTCTGCGCCTCGGCGGCTGCGCTGCCGGGTTGGTCTCCAGTAGCCATCTCCTCGTCGTATGGCAGCGGCGACTTCGGAAGCTGGCGAACGGATGCCTTCGGGCTGCCAAGCTATCGCTACAAGATCGACGAGCTCCGAAGTCGAGCCGGGCGCCAGCCCGAGCTCGCTGGCAGCACCGATGCCTGGCATCAGGTCGGCAACGATCACATCGTCGCCGATGCCTTCAACCACGGATACGTCGAGCTGTGGAGCCAGGACCGCCGCTACGAGTGGACGAATCGGTATGACGCGGCCACCGACCACTTCGCCGGTGGGTACGGCTACCTCCGTGTCGGTAACCGCGTCGTGAGCACGCTGTACGACGATCGGCCGGATCGATCGGAGTCGGTGCGGGACTTCGGCATCGGCTATTTCCACCACACCACCACCTTCTCCGGGCTGAGCGCCGATGAGTACGTCTACGCGCCGTTTGGCGATGATCCGGTGCTGCTGCACGAGGTGACGATCCGCAACCACACCTCCCGCAAGCAGCGCGTGTCGTGGTTCGAGTACTGGGACGTGAACCCATTCGATCAGGCGACGAAGACGCAGATCGGCACCGGTCCGGTGCGCTGGCTATCGGCCGAGCGGGCACTGGCGACGACTCAGCTCGCCACCGGAATCGACCGACGTCCCCTGACGATTTTCGCCGCCGCGCTCCGCGGGCCGCTCGGCGACCGCACTGGCGACACCCACGCGTTCTTCGGCATCGGGTCACGCGCCGTCCCCGCCGCCGTCGTGGCCGGTCGCCTGAACGGTTCGCTGGCGCCGGCAACGGCGCCGGGAGCGGTGGGGCGGGCGATGTTCGGCTTTCGCGCCCCAATCCTGCTCGCGCCTCACGCCTCGATCACGTTGCGCTACGCCTATGGCGCTGCGCACGCGAGCGCGGTCCCTGGTCTGGTGCGAAGGTATGCGCGCGCGGTGTCGCCATGGCGCACCAGCGTGCGGCGGTGGCGCTCGTGGCTGCCTCAGATCTCGTTCGGCCGCGGTCTCGCCTGGCTCTCGCGCGAGCTGCAATGGGACGCCTACACCGTCCGCTCCGGGGCGACCTATGAGGACTGCCGCGGGCGGCACATCATCTCCCAGGGGGGCTACTACCAGTACGACTTCGGCTTTCAGGGCGCGTTCCGGGATCCGCTGCAGCACATGCTGCCGATGGTCTATGCCGACCCTGCGCTGGCCCGTGACGTGCTGCTCTATTCAGCCCAGGAGCAGCCAAGGACCGGGGGCCAGATTCCCTACGCGATGTCTGAGCTCTGCCAGGCGTACAAGTTTGGCAGCGCCGACGATCTCGACCTCTGGCTGCTGCTGGCGGCGTCGGAGTACGGATTGGCCACCCGCGATCTGCGCCTGTTCGATCTGCCTGTCGCTTACGCCGGTGGCGGCCGGGGGACCTTCTGGAACCACCTCAAGCTCGCCTTCCGCCACCAGGAGTCGCTGCTTGGTCCGCACGGCGGTTACCTGGCGGAGGACACCGGCGACTGGTCAGATTTCTCGACCAGCTTCCTGCAAATGACCGAGTCGATGCTGGTCACCGAGCAGGCGGCCTACATCTATCCCCGCCTGGCGATGCTGGCGGACGCGCTCCACGATCACAGCTTCGGCGCCCAGCTTCGGCGAGCGGCGGCGCGCGACCTGAGGACGACACGAGCACAATGGACGCCGGCGGGCTGGTACGCGCGCGGCTATGCCGGCAACCGGGAGATTGGGACTGGCGTGATCTTCGGCGAGCCGCAACCATGGGCGATTCTCGCCGGCGCGCCGAGCCGCGGACAGGCGCGGACGCTGGTGGCCATGGTTCGCCGCTACCTAACCGGGGTCGGTGCGCCGGCGCAGATCCACGGCCCGGCTCGCATCGGATCCTCGCAGTCCCCGGCGGCGAACGACCCTGCGGTCACCGAACACAGCCATCCCACCACCGGCGGGATTGGAGCCAATGCTGCCGTGTTCCCGGGGGGTAGCTGGTTTGCCATCAACGGCTGGCTCACCTGGGCGCTGGGTTCGCTTGGGGATATCCTCCCGCACGCTCGCGACTACGCGTTCTCCGAGCTCGAGCGAAACACGTTAGCTGCGCATGCGACCGTGTATCCGGCGCACTGGGACGGCGTCATCTCCGTGGACGACGTATGCCACTCGTTCTACTCCCCCACCCCCGCCAGCTGCGGCGCAGGCCTGACCACCGGCTACGAAGGCGAGATCATGCATCAGCCGGCGTGGAGCCTGTTCGACGCCATCCGGCTGGCCGGCATCAATCCCACCGCGACCGGATTCGAGATCCGACCCGAGCTGCCGTTTCACACCTTTTCGCTGGGCCTGCCTGACATAGGCGTCGCCTACCAGAAGGCGAGTGCCCGCGGATACCTCGTCTGCGCCGCCCGCCAGACACTGACGATGGAAGTCCAGCCACCACCGGGCAAGCAGTGGCGCGTCGATGCCGCCGGCGGCCAGACCCGCGCCGCCTTCCGCGGCGGGATGCTCGTCTTCCAGCTCGCAGTCCAGCCCGCACGCGTCGTCAGCTGGAAGATCACGACGATCCGCTGACCGACAGAACAGCGGGAACCGCCAGCACCTGCGCCTCGCCGCTGCAAGGACCGCAGCTGACGGCGTAGCCTGTGCGAGGTAGGTGTTCCCAGCGCAGTAGTCGTTCGAAGGGAGGATGCGATGGCGGTGCAGCCCACGACGGCACGGACGGTGGCCGAGCTGGCGCAGCGCTCGGCCGAGCGCTATGCCGATAGGCCGGCGGTCCATTTCAAGCGGGATGGCGAATGGCGGGAGCTCAGCTACGCCGAGTTCGGGGGCATCGTGCAGGAGCTTGCGCTGGGGTTGGTCGATCTCGGAATCGAGCCTGGCGAGCGCGTGTGCCTCCTGGCCAATACTCGACCGGAGTGGAGCTTCGTCAGCTTCGCGATCTCGGCCGCGGGCGGCGTCGTGGTCCCCATCTATCCCACAAATTCACCTGAGGAGTGCGAGTGGGTGGCCGGGAACTCGGGGGCGAAGGCGGTGGTGGTCGAGGACGCCGGCCAGCTGGCGAAGATCGAACATGTTCGCGAGCGGCTTCCCGAGCTCGAGCACACGATCGGCATCCAGGCGGGCATCGCCCCGGTCGACCTCGAGGAACTGAGAGCACGCGGCCGCGACCGGGGTGACCGCACCGAGCTGAAGCGCCGTCAGCAGGCCGTCCAGGAGGAGGACGCGTGGACGATCATCTACACCTCAGGCACGACCGGGCCGCCGAAGGGCTGCCTGCTCACCCACCGCAACGCGGTGTCGGTAGGGGCGATGGTGGAGCAGCTGGGGTTTGTGAAGTCAGACGACGTCAGCTACCTGTATCTCCCGCTCGCCCACGTGTTCGCGCTGACCACCGTGCTCGGCTCGGTCGATCAGGGGACCGCGGTCGTCTACTTCGGGGGGGACACCAAGAACGTGATCCCCGAGCTCAGGGAGACCGCGCCGACCTACATTCCCTCGGTGCCGCGGATCTTCGAGAAGCTCTACGCGATCGCCACCGCCAAGCTCGAGCAGATATCCGAAGAGCAACGGGAGCAATTCCAGCAGGCGGTCAAGCTCGGGGTCGAGGTGCGCCTGCGCCAGCGTCGCGGCGAGGAGGTGCCGGTGGAGATGCAGCGTGCGTTCGAACAGGCAGACACGCAGCTGTTCAAGGGGGTGCGAGAGCTGTTCGGCGCCCGGGCGCGGCAGGCGGTCACCGGCGCGGCGCCGATCGCCCCGGAGATCCTCGAGTTCTTCTACGCCGCCGGGATTCCGGTGCTCGAGGGCTGGGGGATGACCGAGACGACGGCCGTCGGCACAGTCAACACGCTCGATGATCTGAAGTTCGGGACGGTTGGGCGCCCGATGCCGGGGGTCGAGATCCGGATCGCACCCGAGGACGGCGAGATCCTCCTGCGCGGGCCCAACGTGTTCCGCGAGTACTGGCGCAATCCCGAGGCCACCGCGGAGACGCTCGTGGACGGCTGGCTGCGAACCGGTGACGTGGGCGACCTCGACGAGGACGGGTTTCTCAAGATCACGGGACGCAAGAAGGACATCATCATCACCGCAGGGGGCAAGAACCTGACCCCGGCCAACCTCGAGAACGATCTCAAGCAGTCACGCTTCATCTCCCAGGCAGTGATGCACGGCGATCGCCGGCCGTTCCCGGTCGCGCTCATCACCCTCGACGAGGAGGAGATCCGCCCTTGGGCCCGCGAGCGCGGCAAGAGCGAGGATGTGGCCACGCTGGCCGGGGACGGTGACGTGCAGGCGCTGATCCAGGCGGAGCTCGACCGGGCGAACACCAAGTACGCGCAGGTCGAGCAGATCAAGAAGTTCACGATCCTGGAGCGCGACCTCACCCCGGAGACCGGTGAGCTCACGCCCACGCTCAAAGTGAAGCGGGCGGTGATCAACGAGCGCTACGCCGAGGCGTTCGAGGCGCTGTACCGCTGAGCGGAGGGCGACCCGCGGCCACATGAGCGCGTCTCTGCGTGCTTACGCGTAGAGGCGATCCTTGACCGCGGTGGCGATCGGCCGCGGCAGCTTCTCCAGCGCGCGCAGCGCATACGGCATCGCGCGCAGCTGCCGCGGCGTGAACATCGGCGGGATCACGGCCTCGATGAGATGTGGTCCCGGCTCCGCGTTGGCGTGCTGGAGCGCCTCCGTGAGCTGCTCCGCGGTCTCCACCCGGCGCGCGGGGACGCCCAGGCCGGAGGCGATCTGGACGAAATCGACATCCGGCCGGCTGAGGTCGAGCTGGTCCTTGGCCTCAGGGCCGGCCGACTTGGCGCCGACCCGCGCCAGCTCGATGTTGAGGATCGCGTAGGAGCGGTTGTTGAAGATTACGACGGTCACGTTCAGCTGCTCGCGGGCCATCGTCCACAGCGACTGGATCGTGTAGAGCGCCGAGCCGTCGGCCTCGAGCGCGTACACCGGACGGTCGGGGCAGGCGACGGCCGCGCCGACGGCGACCGGAAGTCCCTGGCCGATCGCCCCGCCGGTCAGGGCCAGCCAATCGTGGTGCGGTGCACCGGCGGTGCTCGTCGGGAGCGTGACCCCCGAGGTCTGGGACTCGTCGGAGACGATCGCGTCCTCCGGGAGCATCGCGCCGATCGCTTGGCAGACGGACTCGCCGTTCAGCGCTCCTGTTGGGCGCTCCGGCCGGGATGGTCGCTGCAGCTCCGCCGTGGCTCCCGTCGCCTCGACGGCCTCGGCCAGCCCGTCCAGGCTCGCGATGACGTTGGAGCTCGGAGACGCCAGCTCGTGCACCCGGCAGCCCTCCGGAACCAGGTAGCTGTTCTTGCCGGGGTAGGCGAAGAACGAGACCGGCGCCTTGGCATCCACGAGGATGAGGTGCTTGAGCCCGGCCAGCTGAACCGAGGCAAGCTCGGGGATGTAGGCGAGCCGCTCCACCGCCGGCACGCCGGCGCCCCGCTCCATCCGCGTTGGGAACACCTCCGCCAGGAGCTTGGCGCTGGAGGCCGCCGCGATGCGCCCGGCGGATCGAAGCGCATCCTCGCGAAGCGCTCGGCCCCCGAGCAGGATCGCGGTTCGCTGTCCTGACCGGATCGCCTCGGCCGCGCCTTCGACCGCCTCGGCGTTTGGCGGCAAGGGCGTCGCCGGGGCGAGAGCCTCCGCGGGCCGGGCCCCGTCCTCCCACGACACATCGGCCGGAAGGATCAACGTGGCCACCTCGCCCGGGGGTCCCAGTGAGGCGACGATCGCCTCCGCGGCATCGCCGCTGACCTCCCCTGTGCTCTTCGACGTGCGCACCCACCTTGACACGTTGCGCGCCACGGTCTCGATGTCGGACTGCAGTTGGGCGTCGTACTGGGTGTGGTAGGTGGCGTGGTCGCCGACGATGTTAACGATCGGGACCTTGCCCTTGCGGGCGTTGTGCAGGTTGGCCAACCCGTTGCCAAGTCCCGGTCCCAGGTGCAGCAGCGTTGCGCCCGGAGCGCCGCACATGCGCGCGTATCCGTCAGCGGCTCCGGTGGCGACGCCTTCGAAGGTCGTCAGTACTGCGCGCATCTCCGGGACCGAATCGAGAGCAGCGACGAAATGCATCTCGGAGGTGCCGGGATTGGTGAAGCACCTGGTCACGCCGGCATCGACGAGCGTCCGGATGAGGGCCTGAGCACCGTTCACCGGCGCACAGCTTACGTCTTGGCCACGGCTGCGGTTGCGCCGACGAGACTGTGGGTTTCGGTTAGGCTGCTGTCCGTGCGCTTCAGAGCCGATCGCCCGCTCGGCGTCGCACCGGCGACGGTGCTCGACTACCGCGAGCTGGCGCGGCGACGACTCCCGCGTCAGCTGTTCGATTACGTGGACGGGGGTGCCTACGAAGAGACGACGATGCGCGCGAACGTGGCCGACCTGGAGCGGGTGCTGCTGCGTCAAGTGGTGATGCGAGACGTCTCGGTCCGCGACCACTCGGTCGAGGTGCTGGGACACCACCTGGCCCTCCCGGTGATCCTCGGCCCGGTCGGGCTGGGCGGCATGTTCGCCCGGCGCGCCGAGGTGCAGGCGGCCCGCGCGGCCGAGAGCGCCGGGATCCCGTTCGTGGAATCCACGGTGTCGATCTGCAGCATCGAGGAAGTGGCCCGCGCGACCTCGAAACCGCCGTGGTTTCAGCTCTACGTGATGCGCGACCGCGGGTATGCGGAGGAGTTGCTCTCCCGCGCCCAGGCCGTGGGCTCGCCAGTCCTGGTCCTCACCATCGATCTCGCTGTGGTCGGGGCGAGACACCGGGACACACGAAATGCCGTTGTCGGCAGTCCCTCGCTGTGGGCGAAGATTCAGCGGGGAATGGACATCGCTGCCCACCCCGCCTGGATCCGCAACGTTCCGGTGAACGGCAAGCCGCTGACGTTCGGGAACCTGGAGAAGGTGGTCCCGGGCGCACGGACGCCGGATGCGTTCAAGGACTGGGTGGATGCGCAGTTCGATCCCAGCGTCACCTGGGAGGACGTTGCCTGGGTGCGAGAGCACTGGAAGGGCCGGCTGGTGGTCAAGGGCGTGCTTGATCCCGAGGACGCGCGCCTGGCGGTCGACGCCGGGGTCGATGGCGTCGTCGTCTCCAACCACGGCGGTCGTCAGCTCGACTCCGTGCCGTCCACGGCCCGCGCGCTGCCGGCCGTCGCCGACGCCGTGGGTGACCAGATCGAGGTGCTGGTCGACGGCGGGGTGCGGACCGGGCTCGATGTTGTGAAGATGGTGGCGCTGGGCGCCAAGGCGGTCCTGGTCGGGCGAGCCTGGGTGTGGTCGGTAGCCGCCCTGGGCGAAGCGGGGGTTCGCCATGTCCTCGACGTGATGAAGGCGGACATCGACGTCGCCCTGGCACTCACCGGCCAGACGTCATTTGCCGGGGTCGACCGCTCGGCGCTGTACGAATCCGGGTCTCCCGTCTGGTCCTAGCGGCCAACGCGAGCACCGCCAACAGCATCATCAGCCGGTCCTTGGTTCTCGTCCTGCCTACCGCCACGTCACCGCCCAGTCCGCCGGCCCGCGGGGCCCGGCAGGCAGCACGAACACCAAAAACCCGCGCGAGTCGCGATGGGCGGCGATCCGCCCGTTGGCCCAGGTTGTGATGCGGCGGGCCCAACCGGGGATGCCGCCGATCTGCAGGACCAGCCGCTCGCGGCGATCGATGCGAAAGTAGCCGCGCAGGAGTCTGGGCTTCCTGGCGACGCCGAGGTCGGGAAGTCGTAGCGAAAAATGGGCTAGATGGGGATCGATGAGGAAACCGTGCTCGGTGGCCGTGACCCCGGCTAGGTGCACCGCATTCATCACCATCCACGCCGGCTGCTCGGTGATCTGCCCCTCGTAATCGTGGAAGAGGATGATTCCGCACCTGTCAGGGTGCTGCGCGTAGAAGGCGCTACATGCGTCGTCGACGGAGATCGTCCCGTCCCAGTGATTCGGGAACGCGTTGGCGTGCGCTGCGAGCGTGTTGCGCGTGTACTCGCTCCAGGCATCGCCGGCGGCTCCGGGGACGACGCCGTCGAGCTCGGTGAGCGCCCAGGTCAGCCAGCCGTTGACGTCGAACCACACCCCGCCCACATATTGGGAGGCGCCGTCCATGGTGGCCCCGCCCCCGGTCGGCGGATCGGTCACGCCGGGGTCGCGCGCTGCGGGGGAGATCGCCGAGCCGATCTTCGCCGGTCCATTCACCGTTGCTGGCGCACCGATGCCGGTCAGGAAGCGCCGGATGCTGCGCACGAGCACGCCGGCCTGGGCGGCGTTCGGCGCGCCCGCGAGGATCGCCCACGGCTGCGGCTCGCCGAAGATGACCCCGCGCCCGATGGGTTTTGCCTCGGAGTAGCCGCGCAGGTACCAGCGACCTGTCCATTCGCGTCGCAGAACGGTGAGGAGCTCGTGGGCGCGCCGGCGCAGCTGGGCGGCGAAGACCCGGTCGCCGCGGAGGTCGGCCAGCTCCGCCAGCTGCGGATAGGCGTATGCGAGCTGAGCCGGGACGAGCATCGACTCGCTCATGTGCAGAAACGTGGCCGAGAAGTCCGACCAGTCACCGTTCGTTCCCGCGAGGTACCCGCCGCTTGGACCACGAAGCGACTCCTGATGACGGAAGGCGACCTTGAGGTGCTCCCATACGCTGGCGCGCTGATGGGTGTCGTAAAACGGCAGGCGCTCGGAGAAGAACGCCAAGTCGCGGGACCCAAGGCCGTACTCAGCGGCGGCCAGCAGGAGCCAGAAATCAAGATCGTCGGAGGTGCCCAGGCCGTTGTATGGCTTGCACAGCGGGACGGTCCCGTAAGGGATGCTGCCGTCAGCCTGCGACTGCAGCGAGATCGAGTAGCGGAGGATCTCGCGCGCCATCGCGGGATCGGTGTAGACCATCGGGAGGAGATAGTGCAGCCAGCTGCGTGATCCCAGGTTCTGGCCGCCGCTGTACTGGTAATAACCACCCTGGGTGATCGTGTGATGGCCGCACGCCTCCTCGTACACCGATGCGGCGCGCAGCAGGTAGGCATCCCACTCCAGCTCTCGTGCAACCCACTCTCTGCCGGGTCCAAACGAAGCCTTTGGCAGCCACCGGACCCAGGCACGTTCACTGGCGGTGAATGGTTGCCGAGCGAGTCTGTACTTCTTCACGAGCTGCGGGATCTGGGCGCGATGAGCCATCCCGTAGGCGTAGCGCAGGGTCACCGACCGCCCCGCGCCCAGCCGGAGTGGAGCCCGGAATACGAACAGCGTCCCACCTCCCGGCCCGGCTGCTACCGGTGAAGCGGTCGTGCCGAGCAGTCGATCGGTCCTCACTGCGGCGGGGGCGGCCCGAGTACCGTCGCCGAAGAAAGCGGCAATCGAAGTCTCATGGCCGCCAACCGGACCCCGGAGTGCGGCGGCGAAGATGCTCAGCGGACGGTCATCACCCTCGCCCGCGGTCTGAGGCGCGAGGAGGGTCCTGGCCGAGGCAACCCACTGTGGAGCTCCAAGCCCGCGAAGACGGTGGTTGGTCTGGTCGTAGGGGTTGACATCCCAGTACTCGAACCAGGTCACTCGCTCCGCATGCGCGGTGGTGTTGCGGATCGTCACGTCGTGCAACAGCAGCGGATCGTCGCCGAATGGCGCGTAGACATCCTCCTGCACCGTGACCCCGGCGGCACGTAGCAGTCGCTGGAAGTAGCCGACGCCAAACACTCTCTGGGTCGTTGCGCCGCGCGGGCGGTCGAGGTACAGCGTGCTCAGCACCCGGCCATCGACGTTGAGGTAGCCGTAGCCGCCGGCGTAATGTCGCTGGCCCGGGGCGAACAGGTTGGCCCATTGCGAGAGACGGTCCTGGCTCCAGAACTGGGTGTAGCCGTCGTTGAAGGCTGCGGAGACGATGTGGTCGTTGCCGAGCTCATGCTGTGCCGCGGTGCTGCCGTTCAGCTCCGGTTGCCCGGCGCGGAGGGCGACCTGCTCGTCGACGTCGTAGCGATACGCCGGGAGACCGACCCCGTCGACGATCCAGCGCCCGAATGAACCACTGCCGAAATCGGACGCCACATCGGGGAGGGCGTGCTCGCCCGAGAGGGGAACCGGCGCAGACTGACCTGCCACCGCGCCCGCGGGCAACGCCAACGCCATGAGCATCGCTACCAACGCGATACTCCTCGTGGTCGCGCGCACGCGCATTTTGCTCACCGGCGCACAGGCTAGTCGTCGGTCACCACCATTTGCGCTCCTAGAGCAGTTCGTGCGTGACTACGCAGCCAGGGCGGGGCTGGAGGTCGGTGCTAGCTCATAGACGCCCACCGGGCAGGACGCACCTTTGACTTCGAACCTGCCGAGGTGGTCCAACTTCAGCGCATAGCCAATCAGCGCAGCTGTGTGCTCACTGAGGTAGATGCCGTCCGGAGTCGCGAGCGCCTCCATCCGGTTGGCCAAAGCGACGGTGTAGCCACAGGCGGTGTGGTACCGGCCGTACCCATCCCCGAGCGTGCCGGTCACGATCTCGCCCGTGTTGATCCCGATACGGACCGATAGCTCGAGTTGGCGTTCCCGTCGTAGCTCGGCCGCCGGCTGCTTCATCCCCTCGCGCATCGACAGGGCAGCCTGACAAGCTCGGTGGGCGTGGTCGTCATCCCGACCGTCCGCCTCGAACACGCCTTTGATGCCGTCGCCCGTGAAGGCGCCGACCCAGCCGCCCGCGCGATGCACTGCGTCGGACATCAGCTCGAACAGCGTCGCAATCATCGACCACCAGTCCTCGACCCCGACGGATCCACTCAGCGCCATCGAACCTCTGATGTCGGCGAACAGGACTGTCGCGAGCGTGCGCTCCGTGCCGCGGACTGCCGCCGCGGTCGACGACGCTCTGCGCGTGGAGTCTGCACGTCGGCAGGCGCTTGTCTTGTAGTGGGTGCGGCCTGGCGGGGTCTGGACGCTCTTGACCGAGGGGTGTGCCTGCTGCGCACTGAGATATGTGAACGTCGAGCTGAGCACCGCAGTTCTCCTGAGAGATGGCAACTGACGGGCCAAGGATGCGAACCGGCGCTCAAGCCCCTCTCATGGCAAAATCAAAGCGAGCTTGAGCTTTGCCGGCGCAGGGCGACGGGACTACGCCAGCACGCGTTCGAAGAACTCGTTGCGAAGGATCCCCTGGGGATCGAGCCGGGCCTTGAGCGCGAGGAATTCGGCAGCTCCATCGCGGTACATGTGTCGCAGAACGCTCGCGTCGGCGCACACGTTCTTGACCAGCGAAACCCGGCCTGCGAACCGATACCACAGCGTGTCGGTCAGCTCGCTGAAGGCTTGCTCCACCCGCCTGATTGTGTCTTCGTTCGAGGTTTCGAAGGCGTAGCTGACGGCAAAGCCCTCCTGCCCCGGATTCGGGGAAAGGTAGAACGGCAGGTCCTCCTTTAGGAAGAGCACGTCCTGGAGCGTCGGCGTTAGACCGTGAAGCCGCAGCAGGTCGTTCGCGGCCTCGAGCCACTGCACGAGACGATCCTGCGCTTCCTGCACCTGAGCGTCGCGATCCTGCGCCTGACCCGGGCTGGTCTCCGTGGCGCCGGCGTTGGCGGGGACGAAAAACGTCTGCTGGACGGTTGGCTGTCCCCGGCCAAAACGCTTAGCGATCTGCTTCGCGCGGGCATTGGCGTCCATGAAGAAGCTGAAGCCCTCGAGGTCGTCGAAGTACTCCCGGTCCTTAGCGATGAAGGAGTAGTAACACCAGTAACAGACCGACAACCCCCGGCACAGAAGCGGCACCCTCATCAGCCATTCGGTGAGGATCCGCAGGGGATTGCCGGGCCGATACATCAGGAACCGCCGGCGTCGAGGCGTCGTGACGAACCTGGAGGTGAAGAGCACAGCGGATGGCCGTCCGGAACCGAGAGGGTAGAGACCCGCGGAGAGGGCGTCGTCGTTGGGATCCGCAGGACGGCCGCCGGTCCGGGCCATCATGGTCGCCCTCGGCACCAGGTCGCGGGCGAGGTTCGCGAAGCTTCCCGATGCCTGGACGGTGGTCCGTACCCTGATCGGCGGGTCGACCGCGTGCACGCTGATGGTGATCTCCAGGATTGCCCCGAGGTACCCGAATCCTCCGATGGTCCCGAGGAACGCGCGCTCCTCGTCCGTCGTTGGCGCGATGCCGGCGGCTGGCGCCCGGCATTCGAGTACCTTCCCCTCTGGCGTCAGCAGCGAGAATCTCTTAACGCGGGCGCCGTCCTTGCCGTAGGCGGCCGAGAAACGCGACAGGCAGTCTGCGGCGACCGTGCCGCCGACGGTGGCGTGAGATGTGGTCACCGTTCCTGCGACGACGAGATCGTGGCCCTTCAGATTGCGGAGGATCTCGCCCCAGGTGGTGCCGGCCTCCACGTGCACTTGCTCGGCGGCCTTATCCACCGTTATCCGATTGAACCGCTCCATGGACACGACCAGGTCCTCGCCGAGCGACTGGGCGTCGAACGAGTGCCCGCCCGCGCGCAGGGTCACACGGGACCCGTTGTCGGTGGCGAAGCGGAAGATTCGCTTCAGCTCGTCCAGATTGGCCGGAACGAGGACGCGCGCGCTTGCGGATTGCAGCTCCGAGTAGGACTCGAGTGTCTGGATGCGGCTCTCGATTCCGCCGAGCAGGTGGGGCGTCCCCAACAATTCGTCGCGCTCCTAAGCCCGAACCCTCACGTCGGGACCTTCCCGCCCTGGCGCCCCGGTTCGCCCAGCGCGGACGCTGCCAGTTGGAGCAGCTCCTCAGCGCGCCTTGCGCTAGAGCCGTAACCATTCGCGCGGGCCAATGCCAGCGCCCGCTCAGCCGTGGCAAACGCGTCGTCAGCGGCACCCCCGGAAAGGAGCGAGCTCGCCCAATAGCAGAGGTTGACCACCTCCCACACCTTGACCCCCTCACGCTCGTGAAGCCGGGAGGCGGCGGCGAAATGCTCGCTCGCCCGGTCTCGCGAGCCCATCGTCGCCGCGAGCATGCCGAGGTAGGATTCGGCGAAGCCATAGCCCATTGCGCCGTTCCAGACAAACTGAGACCGCCATGGTTCGATCAGGTCGTAGAGGGGGGCCGCCGCGCGCTCTGATCCCACATCGCTGGCAACCCTCGCCCAGAGCGCGAGCGCGGTTGAGTAGACCTGATCGCGCGGGATGTCGGAGAACCTGCGCTCAGCTCGTCGCTCCAGTGTTGGCGCCGCCTCGACGGTGCGTCCCAGGTCACATAGGACCGTGGCGTGGGCAGCCTCGTACCCGGGGACGGCGGGGTTATCGGCAGCGGCCTGCCCGAGTCCGTCCACGACCTCGCCTCCGCGACCCTGGTCGACTCTCACCATGTAGAGCTGGCCGCCGTAAATGAAGATCGTGTCGGGCTCGGTCCCCCGTTCTCCCAGCCGTGCGGCAGCCTCCGCAAGCTGCTCCGCTTCATCAAGCTCCCCGAGCACGTGGGCGAGACCGGCTGCGTAGTAGGCGCCATGCCAGCGCAGTCCCGGCTGGCCGATCTGATCGGTCAGGCCTTGAAGTTGAGCCAACGTCTCCGCAGCCTGTCCCAGGGCGCCAGATTCGATAGCCACATGGACGGTCCGATCCAGGGCCCAGATCCGGACTAGCGGATCGTCGACCTCGTCCGCCAGATCCCGCATCTCTTTGGCCGTACGGCGGCGAGCGTCAAGCGTGTCGACCGCCCAGGTGGCGTGGAAGTGGTCGCGGAGTACGTAGGGCAAGATGCGCTTATCGCCCTGTTCCCGCGCGAGCGCTAGCGCATGGTCGGCAAGATCCCGTCGCTGCCGATGATCGGGGTCGAACTGTAACTCCATTGCTTGCAGCGAGAACAACCTTGCACACCAGGCCGGATTGCCACGGTTGAGCTGGGCCGCGCGCTTGAGTACATCCAGCCGCTCTCGGTCAACCACCCCGAAGGCACTGGCGAAGCCGCGGTTATTGGCGATTGCCGCGCGCGCCATCCGCTCAGCGTCTTGGCGTTCCTCCGCCAGCTCCGCCGCGCGGAGCAGCGAACTGCGGAATTCGGGTTGCCCAGCTTGCCGCTGTGCCTCCCCGAGGCGGATCGTCAGCTCACAGCGTTCGGCTGGATCTGGACGCGGAGTCGTCTCCAGCAACTCCAGGGCTTTCGCGTACCATCCCGCCGCCTCATCAGGCGCGAGCTTCGCGATCGCCTGCTCGCCGGCCCGTTTGCTGTACGCCTGGGCCTTATGTGGATCACTGGGGTGAGCGGCAATCCAGTGGCGGGCCAGCTCCTCGATCCGAGGCTCTATGTCTTCGCCGCAAAGATGCTCGAGCGCCTCGGCAACCCGGCGGTGGATGCGTGATCGCCGAGTAGCGCCCAGGGCGTCGTAGAGAGCGTGGTTGATCATGTGGTGTGCGAACGTGAAGGCGCCGCTTGGCTGCGATTGCTCGTCGAGCAGGCATGCCTCGACAGCGGCATCGAGCAGGTCGAGCAACTCATCCTCGTGGACGCGGACGACCCGCGCGAGCAGGTCAACCTCGAATCCGGGACCGATAACCGACGCGTAGCCCAAGACCTCGCGACACTCTTCACCGAGCCGCTCCACGCGCCGACCTACAACCTCCCGCACGCTTTGAGGGAGCCCTAGACGGTCGAACGCTCGAGGCAACTGAGACCCTCCGCCCACTGGTTGAACGAAGGCTCCAGACTCTGAGAGGTGACGAAGCATCTCGCCCACGAAGAACGGATTGCCACCGGTTTCGACGGTGATCTCCCCGGCTAGCGCGCCGCCGGTCCCGTTCGCCTCGTAACCGTCCGCCGCCTGCAACAGTGAGAGCACCTCGTTTGGGCCGAGCGGCGGAAGCTGTAGTCGCACGATCTGCTGCTCACGTCGCAGATCCGCGAGCACAGGAGTCAGGGGATGATCGCGCGAGAGGTCGCTGTCGCGATAGGTGCCGAGCACCAGCAACCGCAAGTCGGCCGTTTCGGCGACGACGTGTTTGAGGAGCGCGAGCGTCGTTCTGTCCGCCCAGTGAAGGTCGTCGATCAGCAGAATCACCGGGGCCACGGCGCTCGCCTCCTCGAGCAGTCCCACTACGGCAGAGAAGAGCAGATAGCGTTCGGACTCTGGGTCCGTTTGCCTCGGTGCGGGAGTGTTGGGCACTCTGCGCACGAGTGTTGGAATCAGGCGTGTCAGCTCGCCGCCGTGGCGCCCTACGTATGCCGAGAGAACCTCGTTTGACGCTTGTTCGATGAACGGCGACAGTGCCTGAATCCAGGGGCCATACGGTGCCGCGAGCTCCTCTAGACAGCGGCCATACATCACCAGGTCGCCGGCTGAGTGGAACTCGCGCGCGGCGCGGGATGTGAATTCCGTCTTGCCGATTCCCGGCTCGCCGGAAACCAGCAGCCCTTGACGCACACCGGCGCGAGCGGCATTCCAGCGCTCCCTCACCAGCTCGTGTTCGTCGTCTCGTCCAACGTAGTTGATGGGCGCGACCACGCGTAAGGAGGGTTGCAGCGGGGCTTGGACGATCGACGAATTCGGATTGATGGGGGAGTCCTGCGGGATCACCGACTTGCGCTTGGTTAGATCCGCCTGGCGCAGGATGGCCTGTTCGAGCTCGCGCAGCTCGCGGCCAGGTTCGAGCCCGAGCTCCTCGCTGAGAATGCGATGCCCTGCGCGGTAGGCGGCCAACGCTTCGGCCTGACGCCCGGCGCTGTACAGGGCTCGCATGAGCAGCCAGCGCGCGTGCTCGCGGAGCGGGTGCTCGGCAACAAGTGCGGAGAGCTCGCCGACAGCGCCTGCATAATCGCCTAGGCCGACCCGCGCCTCTAGGCGCGACTCCAGTGCCTCGACACGAAGCTCCTCTAGCCGGGCGGCATCGCCCCTGGCAAAGTCCATGAACAGGAAGTCAGCCAACGCTGGACCCCGCCACAGAGCCACAGCCTCGCTTAGCAGGCGCACAGCATCCTCGAATGCTTCCGCGCGCAAAGCGCGGCGCCCGTCCTCCACGAGCCGCTCGAACCGACGTGCATCCACTCGCTCGGGTGCAACGACGAGCTGATATCCGGACGAGCCACGCGAAACGCGCGCCCCGCCTCCATCAGCGACCGCCGCGTCGGCCGACCCAAGCTCGGTCGTGCCTGCTGCGCCGCGCAGCACCTTGCGAATTCCTGATATGTAGACCTGCACGGCGTGCGGAGCCGAGTCGGGTGGACGCTCGCCCCACAGCCCGTCGATCAGCTGCTCAGCCGCGACCGGCTCAGGTGCGCGGAGGATAAGCAGTGCGAGGACCGCACGCTGTTTAGCGCCGCCTAGTTCAAGCGCATCTCCGCGATGACCAACCTCTAGCGGACCGAGCACCCGGAAGTCCACGTTCGCACTCCGATCCCAGCGTCCGTCTGGCACGATCATTCTACGTCCGGGACTCGAACTGAGGCAAGCGGGGCGCACGGTGGCGTCCGACGTAGGTCGCTCCGGCCGCGCGGAGTAGCTGCGTTGGGTCGAACTCGTGCTCGGCGGCAGACCAGATAGTTATCGATCAGGCGCCGAGCTGCTCCAGCACCGCGACCGCCGCGCTCTCGCCCGAGCGCACCGCGCCGTCCATGTACCCATTCCAGGTCGTGGCAGTCTCGGCGCCGGCCCAGTGGATGCGCCCGACCGGCGGGCGCAGCGCCGGGCCGAAGGAGACCCAGCCTCCTGTCGGCATGATGCACCCGTAGCAGCCTCGTGTCCACTCCTCGGCGGCCCACACCTGCTCCAGGTAGCCCTCGGGACGGGCGGCGCGCGAGCCGAACAGCCGCGCGAAGCACCCGATCACCGCCTGCCGGCGCGCGGCTGGATCCCATTGCCCAAGCTCCCGCGCCTGGCGTCCTTCCAGGAACCCGAGCAGCACGCCCGGCATCCCATCTGGCGGCGAGTTGTCGAACATCACCTTGACCGGGCCGTCGACGCTGGTCACCTGGCCGCTCAGGCCGTCGGCGCGCCAGAACGGCTGCTCGTAGAGCGCCATGCACTTGATCACGCTTCCCTGCGCCATCCGCTGCGTGAGCTGGTCGCGCAGTGGCGGCATCGGAGGGTCGTAGGCGATCCGCGCGCACAGGGTCGGTGGAATCGCGACCACCGCTGTGCGGGCAGCGTAGGTGCCCGTATCGGCGATCACCCTGACCGTGTCGCCACGCTGCTCGATCCTGCGTACCGGCGCGCCGAGTGTGAGGCTCTCCCCGAGCTCTGCCGCCAAGCGCAGCGACAGCTCCTGTGAGCCGCCGACGAAACGGTCCTGCTGGGCCCCACCCGCAGTCCCGATCAGCGCGTCGAAGTTGCCCGCTGCGCGCGTGTAGAACAGCAGGTGCAGAAGCGAGAGATCGGCAGGATGTGCGGCCCACACGGCCTCGACGGCGAGCTGCAGGAGCGCGCGGGCACCGCGGGTGATGGTGTTGCGCCGTATCCACGTCCACGCCGTCTGGCCGTCCCAGCGATCGGCCCGGGGCGTGCGCCAAGGAGCGTCTGGGGGCACGGCACGAGCCATCCTGTCGATCCGCACCTGCGCCTGGCCGATGTCGGCGAGGATCGCGGGGTTGATCCGCGGGATCGTGCCGCGATATCGCCGGATCGTGCCGTCCAGCTCGACGAGGTTCTCGCCTAGGGCATGGGTGGGAAACGTCGGCACGCCCAGCCCGGCGGCGAGGGCGAGCAACCGATCCTGGGTCGGCCCGGCCCATTGACCGCCGATCTCAACCACGCGTCCGTCGCCGATGGGCAGGTTCAGAGTACGACCGCCCACGCGATCCCGCGCCTCCAACACCACGGTCTCGCGTCCTGCGCGCCTCAGCTGGCGCGCCGCGACCAGTCCAGCTAGTCCCGCGCCGACAACCACTACGTCGGCATCGCGCTGAGACTTGGTGGCCACAGAGCGAGCCTACGCCAAACGCAAACCGCCGCTGCGGGCGAGCCTGGCGTCTGGCGCCCGACCCGCCCGCTGGGCAGCTCAGCGCCCGGCGACGGCCGAGGCCTTCTCGCGCTCCTCGAGCGTGACTTCGGGCTTCTCCTCGGTCACCTCAGGGTCGCTCACGGGCCGGGTCTGCCTGAACTCATTCCACAGTTCTCGGCTTGCCTCGCGCTCCTCCCATCTGCGGCGCTCCCACCAGTCGTGGCACATCGGCACACCTCCTGAGTTCGACCATCACGATGATGACGCCTCAGCGTTTCGCGCGCAAGCGACCGCCGACGGTGGCCACGACGAACCGGCGGCGCGCCTGGGGTTTCTCGTCGCGGAGGCGAGCGTGCTGTTGCCGCGAGACAGGGCGGGCAGGCTACCTTTCCCCTGGAATGAGTGAGGAGCAGATGGGTGCGGCGATCGAGATTGACGGCACAACGGTTCGCACCGGGAGCTGCTCGTGGACGGATCGCACGCTGGTGCAGGAGGCGGAATGGTATCCCCGCCGGTCGATGAGCGCTGAGGAGCGGCTGCGCTTCTACGCGGCACGGTTTCCGCTCGCCGAGATCGACTCGACCTACTACGCGCCCCCGAGCGAGCAGCAGGCGCGGCTGTGGGCGCAGCGCACTCCCGAGGGCTTTCGCTTCGATGTCAAGGCCTACTCGCTCTTGACTGGCCATCCGACCCGGCCGCAGAGCCTGTGGAGCGACCTGCGCGAGCAGGTCCCGGCTGAGGCACTGGAGAAGCGCAATCTATATGACAAGCACCTGCCGGCGGAGGCGCTGGCGGAGGCGTGGCGGCGCTTTGATGCGGCCCTGCGACCACTTCATGAGGCCGGGCGCCTGGGCGCGGTCCTATTCCAGTACCCGCCGTGGTTCACGCCCCGGCGCAGCAACCGGACCGAGATCGAGTCGCTGCGCCAGCGGCTGCCTGACTACCGCATTTGCGTTGAGTTCCGCTCGCCGCGATGGCTGGCAGAGCAGCGCGATCGGGAGCGCACGCTCGCACTGCTTGAAGACCAGGGTCTGGTGTTCGTCGGCGTCGACGCCCCGGAGGTCTCAAAGCTGCCTCGCCTCCTGGCGATCACCAATCCGCAGCTGTTCATCGTCCGCTTCCATGGGCGTTCCGACAGCACCTGGGCCGGCCACACCCGCACGGCGGCCGAGCGCTTTCGCTACCTGTACACCGAGCAGGAGCTCGCCGAGCTGGTGCAGCCGATCACTCAGCTGGCCGGGGACGCCGGCGAGACCCACCTGCTGATGAACAACTGCTATCGCGACTATTCGGTGCGCAACGCCGATCAGCTGCGCGACCTGCTCCTGAACCAGGTGCAGGTCTAGCCAGAGCCCGGGACGCTGAGGCCGACCCGCGGAAACTCCTCGGCCATCCTCGCGCCCACCGCCTGCAGGGCCGACGCTGGCCGGATCATCACCTTCAGCTCGGTGATCAGGCCTCGCTCGTCGAAGGTGAGCTTGTCGATGCCTTCGACCTGCTTTCCGCCCACGTCGGTGGCGAACTCCAGAATCGCCACGCGGTCGCGCTCGTCCTCTAGTTGGTGCAGGTAGCGAAAGTTGCCGGCGGTCCCGAGCACCCGCTCGGCCGCCTGCAGAACCTTCAACACCTGCTCGCGGCCCTCGTACGGCGTGAACACCACCGGGCTGCGGAAGGTCACATTCTCGTGGAACAAGTCCCGAGCCTGGTCTACGTTCCCCCGCTCGACGGCGGCGCGAAAGCGATCGGAGAGCATCAGCGGAGGAGCCTAGCGCGCCTGTCAGCCAGCGCGCCATGGCACGGTTTCTCAACCGGCTGGCCGGGAAGCCTGGGGACATTCCTCACAAAGGTGACGGCGGAGCGAGGGAGGAAGCATGCGAGCACTGCGACCGACTGGCCGAACGATCTACTTCTTCGGCGCGCTGGGAGGCTTGCTGTTCGGCTACGACACGGGCGTCATTTCCGGTGCGCTGCTGTTCATCCCGAACACGTTCAAGCTGACCGCGTTTCTGCAGGGTGCGATCGTCGCCGGCCTGCTCCTGGGCGCGATGATCGGAGCTGCATTTGCCGGGCGGCTGTCCGACCGGCTGGGGCGCCGGCGCCTGATCATCGCCGCGGCCGTCGTGTTCACCGCCGGCGCCCTGCTGGCTGCGTTCGCACCCAGCGTGGCGGTGCTCATCGCGGCACGTTTCATCATCGGGCTGGCGGTCGGGTCGGCAGCACTCGTGGTGCCCCTCTATCTAGCCGAAATTGCCCCGACCGAGGTCCGCGGTGCGGTTGCCTCGCTCAACCAGCTGATGATCGTGGGTGGGATTCTCGTGGCCTTCATCGTCAACGCGATACTCGCGTCCTCAGGCAACTGGCGGCTGATGCTCGGCTTGGCAGCGGTGCCGTCCACGATCCTCCTGGCGGGGATGCTGTTCATGCCTGAGACGCCGCGGTACCTCGTGCATGCCGGCGAGGAGGAGACAGCGCGTGAGGTATTGGAGGACCTTCCCGGGGACGAGCGTCCTGAGGCCCGGATCGAAGAGATCCGCGACGTCGAGCAGCACGAGGAGGGCGGCGGTGGGGTCGGCGCGCTCTGGCGAGCCAAATGGGTGCGTCCAGCGCTGCTCGTCGCGACGGGACTCGCCGTGTTCCAGCAGCTGGTCGGGATCAACACGATCATCTATTACGCGCCCACGACCTTGACCAACGTCGGCTTCGCGAAGACGAGCGCGATCTACGCGAACCTGATCATCGGTGTGGTCAACGTGCTCATGACCGTGCTCGCAATCCGGCTCATCGACCGGGTGGGGCGCAAGCCGATGCTGTACGCCGGCGTGGCCGGCATGGTGGCCAGCCTGCTCGTACTCGGGATCTCGCTCTCGGTGCTGGCCACGCCCCACCATCCCAGTGACCCTGCGGCGATCATCACGCTCGTCTGTCTGGGCACTTTCATCGCGTCATTCGCGGCCACTTGGGGCCCTGTGGTTTGGGTGATGATCCCCGAGGTCCTGCCGCTGAGCGTGCGCGGTACGGCCATGGGTGTAGCTATCTTCGGCAACTGGGCTGCAAATTTCGTGGTCTCCCAGACCTTCCCGTCGCTGCTGAAAGCGCTCGGACCTGGACCTGTGTTCATCGGCTACGGCGTCCTGGGCATCCTGGCCGGCCTGTTCGTCAAGGCATTCGTGACCGAGACCAAAGGTCGCAGCCTCGAGGACATCGAGGCCGACCTCCAGCGCGCGGCAGGTAGGAGCAGGCGACGGCAGGAAGCTCCACAGCGGGCCGCAGTCCCGCGGTAGGGCCCGCGCAGCACGCGCAACCGTAAATTGAGGACGGGAGGTCTCAACCCATCCTCATTCAGAGGAACGCACCGCCGCCTCCGGTAGGGGGCCCGGCGGCGAGCACTGTGAGGATGATCAGCGTCCAGCCGAGGAACCCGAGAATTCCGAGCGCCACCGCGGCGGTTGCCTTTCTCTTGCCTTTTTGCTCGGGGTGCTCACGGATGTCTCGTCGGGCGGAGAATCCGAGCAAGATGGCGGCGAGCGAGCCCAGTAACGGCAGGAGATAGAACCCAGCCACAGCCCCAAAAACCGCGAGACCCAACGCCACTGCTGCTTTGCGGCTCTTCGGTCGCTCGGCGCTCACGGTCGAAGCGAACCTATCTGGTCTGGACGACTCTGGCTAGGCTTCGTCCCACGGGCGCGGCCTTAGGCCCGGTCGCGGTCGCTGCACCGGCCGTGATAAACAGATCTCATGGGAACGATTCGTGTCTCGGCCGAGCACCGGGTGGATGCGCCCGCCGAGACGGTATACGCCTACCTCGCCGATATGCGCGAGCACCACCCGCGCTTTCTACCGCCGGCGTTCTCGGACTTCGAGGTCGAGTCCGGTGGGGTGGGCGCCGGCACGGTCACGCGCTTCAAGGTGACCGCAGGCGGACGCAGCCGCGAGTATCGGATGCAGGTTGCCGAACCCGACCCTGGTCGGGTCCTGACCGAGTCCGACACCAACTCCAGCCTGGTTACGAGCTTCACGGTGACCCCCGACGGTGGTGCGTCGCGGGTGCTGATCTCCACCACGTGGCAGGGAGCAGGAGGGATCGGTGGGTTCTTTGAGCGTCTGTTCGCTCCCCGGGCGATGCGCGGCATCTACGAGGACGAGTTAGAGCGACTCAACGCCTACGCCCGCGAGCACGGGGCCGCCGGCGTACAGCGAGCTCAGGGCAGTGTCGGGGACTAGCGGCCGGTCTCGCCCAACCGCAGGAGCGCGCTCGCGGTTCCGCGGGCGATCTTCACCCTGTCCGGAAGACTGATCGGCGCGGTCTCGAACCAGTTGGCGCCGTCGTCGATGTCCTCGAAGGGATAGTCGCCGGCGAACATCAAGCGGTCGGCCCCCAGCTCGAGCAGAATGCCAATCAGCGAAGGCGTGTGGAAGTTGCCGCTGGTCGTCAGGTAGAAGTTCTCGCGCAGGTAGGCGGATGCCGGACGAGCGAGGTCCACATCAGAGCGGCGCGAGAGGCGCTGTTCCAGACGGCGGATCGCGAATGGGAGAAGCTCCCCGAGGTGTCCGAGGACCACGGTCAGGGTGGGGAAGCGATCGAACACGCCGCCGACCAGCATCCGCAGGGCGTGCACGGCCGTCTCCGCTCCGAAAGCCCATGTCGGGCCGAGCAGCTGCTCGCGCCCGGCGTAGATGCGACGTTGGTCGGGCAGCGGATTGCGGGGGTGCAGGTACATAGGCACGTCCAGGGCGCAGAAGCGCTCCCACAGCGGCTCATAGCGGGGGTCGTCGTAGTAGAGGCCGGTGTCCAGATTGCCCGCGCTCGTGTAGCCGTTGACCAAGGCGCCCTTGAAACCGAAGCTTTCGACGACGCGCTCCAGTTCGACCGCAGCAGCATCGACATCCTGCATCGGCAACGCCGCGAACCCGGCGTATCGATTCGGGTGTCTGGCGATGATCTCAGCCAGGGCTTCGTTGGTCTCACGCGCGAGCACTACGGCGCGGTCGGAGTCGAGCACGTCCTGGATGCCATTGGACGCCAACGACAGCACCGCCACGTCGATTCCGGCGCGTTCCATCAACTCGAGCCGCTGCTCGGTGTCGGTCAGCTGGCCGAGCACGCGTTGCCAAGCCGAGGGGGACCACCCGGGGTTGGTGACCAGATCGGTCAGCCGCGCCGGGACGAAGTGTTCTTCGAGGGCGATCTTGCCGATCACGAACCACGTCCGCGCGCGTCCGGCGCAGCCCGGGCCCGGCCCGGCACACTCCCGTCCCCGCCCGCCCCGCCACTGCCGCCCCCGCCCATCCAGCTGTGAAATCGCTCATTGGGGTCGTAGGCGGCCCGGATCTCCTGCAGGCGAGCCATGTTCGACTGGGCCATGAACGGCGCGGCTCGGCGGCCGAGGTTCTCATCCGCCAGCTGGATCCCCGTCGAGGCGTGCTCGAGCTCGCGCATTCGCTCGGTCGGCCAGTGGAGAAACTGTTGGTCGGCTCGGGGGTCGTTCCACACCGAATACAGGGCGATGTAGACGTTGTCTTCCAACGAGTACGCCATGTCCGGTCGCGCCTCCGGCGGGCTCCAGTTCATCCACATCATGTGCGACGGACTGGAGGGCAGGGTCCGGGCGATGCTCCGGTAGCCCTCGAGCAGCTCGTCGATCGGCGCGTGCGTCCACATGTTGTCGGCGGCGAAGCGGTATCCCGGCGGATACAAGGCGTCGCTCGCGGCCACCAGGGCCACCACGTCGGTCTCCTGGTTTGTCTGCGCGATGATCGCGTGATCGCGGACCGGGCACTGGTCGAGAAAGCGAAGATCCTCGCGGGCCTGTTCGGGCGAGTCGGCCAGCGCCGGCGCCACGACTTGGAGCGCGGGCTCCTGTCGGCCGTCGTGGCCACGGTGCATGAACACCATCAACTCGATCGAGCGCGGGACCGACGGAGCGACCGCATGCGCCCAGTGCATGACCTCCTCGAGCAGCTCGACCGGATACAGGTAGGCGGAGGCGATGGCGGCGCGGGGACGCTGATGGAGCCGCAGGTGAAACCGAACTACGACGCCGAAGAACCCGGGACCCGATCCCCGCGCGGCCCAGAACAGGTCCGGGTGGTGTTGTGCATCGGCGCGGACCAGCTCGCCGGAGGCGGTGACCACGTCGACTGCGATGACGCTCATGCACGCCGGCCCGAGCTCCCGGGAGTGCCAGCCGAACCCGCCCTGGAGCAGATAGCCGCCCAGGCAGGGGCCCAGGCAGTGGCCGGTGGGGAAGAAGAGATCGTGCGCTCCCAGGTCCACCTGGAGATTCGAGCTGCGAACCCCCGGACCCACGGCCGCCGTGCGCGCGCCAACATCAATCACCTGCTCCTGCAGCGGCGAGACATCGAGGAGCATCCCGTCATCGCGCAGATGCGAGCCCGACCAGCTGTGGCCTCCGGAGGCCACGGCGACTCGCCACCCGCGGTCGTTGGCCAGGGTCATCGCGGCGAGCACGTCCTCCGTCGACCGCGCCACCACCACGCAATCGGGTCGGCGGCCGGGACAGCGGGCATTCCGTACGCTCGCGCAGCAGGCGTTCTCGAACCCAGCGCTGCCGCGCTCGAACAGCTCGCCGGAGAAGCCCGGGGGAAGATCGGCTAGAGCGGAAACGGCCTCGTCCCGCTCTGCACCGAAACCCACTGCAACTGCGTGAAGTCATCGACCGAGTGCGGTCCGGCGCGGCCCCAGCCGCTGTCGCGGACGCCACCGAGCGGCATCTGCGGCTCGTCGTGGACGGTCTGATCGTTGATCCGCACCATGCCCGACTCGATCTGGCCGGCCATCTCCAGCCCCCGATCGTGGTCGGAGGTGAGGATTCCCGCCGAGAGTCCGTATCCGTGATCGTTGGCCACCCGGATCGCCTCATCGATACCAGTGACCGGTTGGACGACCAGAACCGGGCCGAAGGTCTCGTGGGCAGCGATTCGTGCCGACTCAGGCACGTCGACAAGGACCGTGGGGGCATAGCAGGGGCCGGCGGCGGTGCCCCCGGTCAGGATCCGCGCTCCGCCCGCAACTGCCTCACCGACATCCTGCTCGACGCGCTGGAGCGCGTCAGCGGTGATCAGGGGGCCGATGATCGTGCCTGGTTCGCGTGGGTCGCCGACCTTGATCGACTCGGTCTTGGACACGAGCCTGTCGACGAACTTGTCCACGACCGTGCGGTCGACGATCACCTTGCGTGCGTTCATGCAGATCTGTCCCTGGTGGAAGAAGGCTCCGAACGCCGCCGCCTCGGCGGCGTAGTCGAGGTCGGCGTCCGCGAGCACGATCAGCGGGTTGTAGCCCCCGAGCTCGAGGACGATCCGCTTGAGCGCTCGTCCGGCGCGCTCGGCCAGCAGGCGGCCTACCTGGGTCGAGCCGGTGAAGTTGATGCAGCGCACCTCCCGGCGAGCGAAGAACCGATCGGCGATCGCCTCCGCCTCGCCGGGCGCGTGGGTGACCACGTTCAACACGCCGGAAGGCCAGCCCACCTCTTCCATCAGCTCCGCCACCAGCAGGCCGGCGCAGATCGGAGCATGCTCGGAGGGCTTGAGCACGATCGTGTTGCCAAAGGCCAGCGGGGGGATGACGGTGCGCCACGACAGCACGGCCGCGCCGTTCCACGGGCTGAAACCCGCCACCACGCCCAGCGGGCGCCGGATCGCCATGTGGAAGGCGCCCGGCATGTCGGAGGGGATGATCTCGCCCTTGGGCTGGTACACCCACCCGGCGGCCTGTCGTAGTGCGCCCACGACCCATTTCAGCTGGAAACCGGCGAATCCCGCACCGCATCCGGTCTCGGTGGCGAGCAGCTCGATGATGTGGTCCAGGCGGCGTTCGACGACGTCAGCGGTGCGCAACAGCAGCCGCTGTTTCTCCTCGGGCGGGGTTGCCGCCCAGGCCGGGAACGCCTCAGCGGCCGCGGACACCGCGCGGGAAGCGTCGTCGCCGGTACCCGCCGCCACCTCGGCGACGAGCTCGCCGTTAAACGGATTGCGGTCCTCGAATGTCCCGCCCGTGCTGGCATCCACCCACTCGCCGGCGATGTACTGCCGCGCCCGCTGGGCTTGCCCGGTCTTGAGGCTGCTCATGGAATTCCTCCTCCGCTGGATGAGCTCAGCGACATCTCAATCAGCCGCCCAGCCCGATTGAGCAGGCGCGGCACACCTCTCGCAGGACACGGGCCAACTCGGGCTCGTTTCCGAGGAAGCGCTGAGCTGGGACTGGCACCGAGATCGCCGCGACCGCGCCGTAGGGGTCGCTGACCACGGCGCCGACAGCGCAGATGCCGAGCGTGTGCTCCTCGCGGTCATAGGCCACGCCCTCGGCGCGCACGGTCTCGAGTTCCTCCCAGAGCTCCTTGCGGGAGGTGATCGTGTTGGGGGTCAGCGCCGCCAGGCGAGCCGGCAGCATCGCCGCCACCTGCTCCTCGGGCATGCCGGCCAGGAGTGCCTTGCCGTTGGCGGTGCAGTGAAGGGGAAACGCCGCGCCCACGGCGGACACCGCGCGCAGTCGGTGGGGGGCGGGGATGTGGTCGATGAAGCGGGCGCTGCTCATCTCGTTCACCGACAGGTCGACCGTCTCCTCAAGCTCCTGGTGCAGACGCAGGAGGTAGGGCCGGATCTGGTCACGGATGCCGGCGCGGGTCGCCGCCCCCAGACGCGCGATTCCGTGGCCGAGATGGAGCTTGCCGGCGCGGGCCGGGGTGACGAATTCCTCGCTCTCAAGTGCTGAGACCAAGCGATGGACAGTCGACTTGGGCATGGTCACCGCATGCGCGAGCTCGGACAGGCTGAGACCCTCGGGAGCGTCGGCCAGCGCGCGCAGGACATCGGCCACTCGTGCCACCACCTGGATGCCGTTCCGGCGGGAGTCCGGCACGGTGAGCGGTTCGGGCACGGCCGGCATTCTAACGTCCGGTATCCCATCAGGCAAGATAATCGTCTCACCACTCGAAACTTGACACCTGGCAGCGCTTGTGGTTATCGTCCTGCAAAGCAAGATGGATGTCTCGTAGAACGGGACGTCTCGGAGGAGAGACATGACCACCACCGCGCTGACGGATGCCGCTCCCAGTGCCACCGATGCCGCGACCGGGCTGCGGTTCTACGACCTCTCGCATCCGTGGGGACACAACGCCCCGCTGTGGCCGTACTTCCCGGACGTGAAGATCGAGCGATTTCACTACCACGCCAAGTCAGGCGTGCTCTCGCAGCAGATCACCACCTTCATGCACTGCACGACGCACAGCGATGCCCCCGCGCACGTGATCGAGGGAACTCCGTACATCGACGAGGTGCCGCTGTCCTCGTTCTTCGGCACGGGGGTGGTGGTGTCGATCCCCAAGGAGCAGTGGGACGTGGTCACCGCCGACGATCTCGAACAGGCGCGGCCGCAGATCCGCGAGGGCGACATCGTGATCGTGAACACCGGCTGGCACCGCTATTGGGGCGACAATCGCCGGTACTTCGTCGAGTCGCCCGGCACCTACGACGAAGCCGGTGCGTGGCTGGCCGAGAAGAAGGTGAAGGCGTTCGGGATCGACTGCCAGGCGCTCGATCACCCGCTGGGGACGGCGATCGGAGTGCAGCCCAACGGACCGCTGATTCACGGGATCGCCAACGAGTACAAGCAGTTCTCCGGCGGGCGCGAGATCACCGACGACTTTCCGTTGTGGGAACCATGCCACCGCCACCTGCTCGGCAATGGGATCGTCGGCTTTGAGAACGTCGGCGGGCAGATCGACGCCGTCACCGGCAAGCGCTGCACGTTCGCGGCGTTCCCGTGGCGATGGGAGAAGGGCGATGGTTGCATCGTCCGCCTGGTGGCAATGGTGGATCCCTCGGGTGAGTACCGCATCGAGACCGGGAGCCAGGATTGATGGAGGTGACCCGCATCGGTGACGCCCGGGCATACCAGGCGCCCAAGCATCACGACATGCGGGCGCTGCGGCTGCAGGGCTTCGATGCCTCACCAAGTGAGCACTTCTGGGTCGGGCTTTCGCATTTCCTGCCCGCCGGTGGAGCCGAGGCGGATGCGACTCCGCTCGAGAAGGTGTATGTGGTCCTGCAAGGGGCGGTGACGATCATCACCGACAACGGTGAACAAGAGCTGGGTCCACTGGACTCCTGCCACCTCGCGCCGGGCGAGCGTCGGGCGATCGAAAATCGCACCAACACTCCCGCCTCGATGCTGGTGGTCATGCCCTATCCCGAGGCCCGGGCATGAGCCACCTCAGGGACGACCTCGGGGCCAAGTCGCTCGAGCTGTTCGACCTCACTGGCCGCTCGGCGTTGGTGACCGGGGCGAGCGGGGCGTTCGGCGGAGCCGCTGCCCGCGCACTGGCCGGCGCCGGGGCCCACGTCATGCTCGCAGCCGGCAACGCGGACGCCGCGGAGGCGGTGGCCGAGACGGTCTCCCGCGGAAGCGGGTCCGCGAGCGTCTACCGCGGACGCCCAGACTCCCCGCACGAGGCGGAGGCGATGGTACGGGCCACGGTCGAGGCGGCCGGACGGCTCGATCTCGTGGTCAGCGCGACGGGAATCAACGTCGTCGCGCCGACGGTGGAGATGAACGAATCCGACTGGCAGAGCGTCATGGATGCCAACGTCCGCGGCTCGTGGCTGATCGCCCAGGCCGCTGGAAGGCAGATGATCGACCAGGGGGAGGGGGGCAAGGTCGTGCTCGTGTCCTCGACCCGGGGTAAGCTCGGACATCCGGCTGGCTACAGCGCCTACTGTCCCTCGAAGGCGGCAGTTGACGGGCTCACCAAGGCGCTGGCATGTGAGTGGGGCAAGCACGCGATCAACGTCAACGCGATCGCCCCAACCGTCTTCCGCTCCGAGCTGACGGCCTGGATGTACGAGGAGGAAGGTCGAGGCAAGGATGTGCGCGAGGCGATGCTGGCCCGGATCCCGCTCGGACGGCTGGGAGAGCCCGCGGACTTCGCCGGTTCGGTGATCTTCCTGTGCTCCCGAGCGTCGGACTTCGTCACCGGTCAGATCCTGTACGTCGACGGAGGCTACACCGCCGGTTGACGCATGTCGCTCGCGGATCGCAGAATCGCGGTGTTGGGCGCGGGCCTGATGGGCCACGGCCTCGCTCAGGCATTTGCCGAGGCGGGCGCCGAGGTGGCGATCTATGACCCGGTTCGGGCCGCGCTGGACTCCGTGCACGCGCGCGTGCACAGCAACCTCGCCCAGCTCGGGCGCGACCGCGCCGCGGTCAAGCGCATCTTCCTGCACGATGAGCTCGAGGCGGCGGTCGCCGGGGCCGAGCTCGTGGTCGAGGCCGGCCCGGAGGACCTCGAGCTCAAGCGCGCAACCTTCGCCCGCGTCGATCAGGTGAGCGCTGAGACGACGATCCTGGCCACCAACACCTCGGCGATCCCGATCAGCCAGATCGCCGAACGGGTCAGCCGCCGCGAGCGGGTGGTGGGAACGCATTGGTGGAATCCGCCTTACCTGATCCCGTTGGTCGAGGTCGTCCAGGCGACCGAGACCAGCGCCGAGGTCATCAACCGGACGCTCGAGCTGCTCGAGGCGGCCGGTAAGACGGCAGTGCACGTCAGGCGCGACCTGCCGGGGTTCATCGGCAACCGGCTGCAGCATGCGCTGTGGCGCGAGGCGATCGCGCTGGTGGCTGGCGACGTGTGCGACGCGGAGACCGTGGACACGGTGGTGAAGAGCAGCTTCGGGCTGCGTCTGTCGGTGCTCGGGCCGCTCGAGAACGCCGACCTCATCGGCCTCGACATGACGCTGGCGATTCATGAGCAGGTGCTGCCCAACATCAACCGTGAAGCCGGTCCATCCCCGTACCTGCGCAAGCTCGTCGGCGAGCGGCGGCTGGGGATGAAAAGCGGCCAGGGCTTCCGCCGCTGGACCACTGCGCAGGCAGACGAGCTCAGGGCGCGGCTGATCTCCCACCTTCGAACCATCACAACCCCCGCCGGCGAGCCCGTCGGTGCCGTATCGATCCCAGGAGGAGAGCGATGACTATCACCCCCGGATGGCGCAGGGCCCTGCCCTCTGTGCTCGTCGCCGCCGCGGCGAGCATCGGGCTGGCGGCCTGTGGCAGCTCGAGCTCAGGGGGGTCGAGCTCCGGCCCCGTGGTGATCGGGGCCTCGATCCCGATCAGCGGCCCGCTGGCCGGCTTCGGCGCGTTCGTGAAGTGGGGCTACCAGCACGCGGTCAACCAGGTCAACGCGGCCGGCGGGCTCGACGTCGGCGGCCACAAGCGCCAGGTGAAGCTGATCCTGCTCGACGACATGAGCGACCCCAACACGACCTCGACCAATGTTCAGCAGCTGATCACCGGCGACCATGTGGACGCGTTGCTCGGATCCTGCACCCCGGTGCTGGTCAACGCGGGCGCGATCGTCGCTGACCGAGCGCGGGTCCCGATGGTCACCGGCTGTGACCCGCTGGAGGCGTTCAAGAGCGTCAAGAAGTGGAACTACGTCTGGGACACGTTCTTCGATGAGCCCGACCTAGCCGCAGCGCCGTTCGGCACGCTGAAGTTCTGGCACACGCCCACCAACCACAAGATCGCCATCCTCCACGACAACGGGCCCGACGGGCAGGGACTCGGCAAGGCGTGGCCGGCCATCGCCAAGGCGAGCGGCTACACGGTGGTGATGAACGCGCAGTACTCGACGGAGGCCACCGACTTCTCGAGTCTTGTCGCCCAGGCCAAGGCCTCGGGGGCCGACATCGTGTTCGTTGACTCGGTGACGCCGCAGGCGGTGTCGATCCGCAAGCAGATGGCCTCGGCCGGGTTCAATCCCAAGATGCTGGTGATCGAGAAGGGAGCTGAGCCGCTGCAGTTCGCTCAGGCACTCGGCAACCTGGCCAACGGCGTGATGGTCGGCGGATATTGGGACCCGACGTTCCCGTACCCCGGCGCCGCCACGCTGCGGCAGCAGTTCCAATCCCAGACCGGAAGTACCTGGTCCCAGCACATCGCTGACAGTTATGCGGCAGCGAGTGTGCTCCTCGACGCGATCACCGCGGCAGGATCGACGGATAAGGCCAAGGTCAACGCGGCGATCGCCAAGACCAACAAGACCTACGTCGTCGGGACGGTGAAGTTCGACGCCAACCACACCTCCAAGCTGCCGCTGGTCGAGGATCAATGGCAGAACGGGCAGTCGAAGGTCGTGTTCTCAGCGTTCCCGAACATCAAGCCGAACGGGAAGTTCCTGTTCCCGCTGCCACCCGCATGAGCGACGCAGAGGGCTGACCGGCAATGAGTGCAATGCCGATCGTCGTGGCCATAACCGTGCCCAGCGGGCACGAACTGGCCACGGCGATCGTCACCGGGATCCTGCTCGGCGGCCTGTTCGCCGTCACCGCCCTTGGTCTGTCGCTGGTCTTCGGGGTCATGCGCCTGATCAACCTCGTCCACGGCGAGCTGGTGATCCTCGGTGCCTACCTGGCGTTCGAGATCTCGACCCACGCTTCGATCGACCCGCTGGTAACGCTGATCGCGGTGGTTCCGGCGGTGATGCTGCTCGGGTACCCCGTGCAGCGGCTGCTGCTGACGCCAGTGATGCGCAGCGGCCCGGAGCCGGCGCTGCTGACCACCTTCGGACTCTCGATCATCGCCCAGAACGTGTTCATCCTGATCTTCAGCGGTGACACCCGGTCGCTCACCGCGTCCTACTCGACCTCGTCGCTTTCGCTTGCCGGGCTGCACATCCCGACGATCTACGTGATCTCGTTCGCGTTCGCACTCGTGCTCTGCGGCGGAGCGCATCTGCTGCTGCAGCGAACGGCGGCTGGTCGCGCCGTGCGCGCTAGCGCCGAGGACGCCGAGGCGGCCGCCGTCATGGGCATCGACATCCGGCGCGTATATGCGCTCATCTACGCGGTTGCGGCGGGTTGCGCCGCCGTCGGTGGCGTGCTCGCCGGGCTGACCTTCTCCTTCGATCCTTCATCGGGCACGACCTATCTGCTCACGGGGTTCGCGGTCGTCGTGCTCGGCGGACTGGGAAACGTCAAAGGCACGTTCTACGGCGGGCTCCTGCTGGGGTTGATCGAGAGCGTCGGGGCGTCGTTCTTCGGCGACGGGTATCGAGACTTCATCGGGTTCCTGGCCTTCCTGATCATTCTCGGCGTGCGCCCGCAGGGGCTGTTCGGCCGCACGCGAGCGGCGTAACAAGTGAGCGGGGTAGGCGAGCAGACCAGCGTCCCGGGCAGCTGGCTCGCTGGGCTTGCCCACCCGACCCGTCGCCAGCTCGGTGCGCTGCTGCTCGTCGGGCTGGCGGTGGTGCTGGCCTTCCTGCCCTCCTACGGCAGCGATTACGACACCGTCGTCGGCTACCAGGTCCTGCAGCTCGCCGCGCTGGCGCAGGCCTGGAACCTGCTCGCAGGCTATTCCGGGTTGGTGTCGCTGGCCTCCGCCGCCTTCGTTGGGCTCGGCGAGTACGCCACCGCCTGGATCACCATCCACGCCGGCATGCCGCTGCTGCCGGCGATGCTGATCTCCGGCGCGGTCGGGGCTGGCTTCGCCGCCCTGACCAGCGTGCCCATGTTCCGCTTCCGGGGCCTGTACTTCACCATCGGAACGCTGGTCCTCGGCGAGGCGCTGCTGCAGTTCATGATCAACTTCAACGGTCTCGGCGGCAACGCCGGGCTCACGTTGACCAACAACGCGCCCAGCGATGGTCAGCTCTACCAGTTGACTCTGCTGCTGACGGTGCTGGCGTGCCTGACGGTGGTGATCGTGCGCCGGGTGCGGCTGGGCTCGGCGCTGCTGGCCATCCGTGACAACGAAGACGTCGCCCGCGAGGTCGGTGTGCCGACGTTTCGCGCCAAGCTGTGGGCGTTCGTGCTCTCCGGCGCCTTGATGGGGATCGTGGGGGGCCTCCAGGCCGACAAGCTCGGGCACATCGATCCCTCCGGGGCGTACTCGTTGCAGTGGACGATCCAGATCGTCAACGCCACGATCATCGGGGGCCTCGGGACGGTGGTCGGCCCGATCGTCGGGGCACTGTTCATCGTCGAATTCGGCATCCAGCTGGCCAACTATCCCGAGCTTCACGTGGCCCTCACGGGCGTGTTGTTGATCCTCGTCATCCGCTTCGCCCCCAGGGGGATCTGGGGGTCGCTGGCCGCCTTCGTGAACAACCGGCGGCAGGACGATCAGCCTCCGACCTCGGCCCCACTCGCCGAGGCGAGTTACCACGGCCGGACGGTCGAACGTGCCGACGGCACCCCCCTACTCGAGGTCACCGAGGTCAGCAAGAGCTTCGGCGGCGTCCAGGCGGTGAGCGATGTGAGCTTCCAGGTGAAGTCGGGCGAGGTCCTCGGGATCATCGGGCCCAACGGTGCTGGCAAGAGCACGCTGATCGGACTGCTCAGCGGTGCCCTGACGCCGAGCTCCGGCCGGATCGCCGTCGCCGGTGGACAGGTCGAGGGGCTGGCTCCGGAAGTGCGGGCAAAGCTCGGCATCGGGCGCACCCACCAGGTGCCGGCTCCGTTCGCGCAGATGACGGTACTCGAGAATCTCGAGGTGGCGTGTCTCTACGGTGGCGGACGCCGAAGCCGCCATGATGCCCGCGCCGAGGCCATGGCCATCCTCGAGGTCACGGGCCTGGGCGGGTTCGCCCAAGTGCGAGCCGAGGATCTCGGACTGCTCCGACTGAAGCGTCTGGAGTTGGCGCGGGCTCTCGCTCTGCGACCGCGGCTGCTGCTGCTGGACGAAATCGCCGCGGGGCTCGTCGAGACCGAGGTCCAGGAGCTGGTTGGGCTGATCAAGCGACTGCGCTCCCAGGTGGAGTCGATGATCGTCGTCGAGCACGTCCTGGACGTGATCCACGACTGCGCCGATCGGGTCGTGGTCATCGACCGCGGGAGCAAGTTGATCGAGGGTGAGGTGGCGACGGTGATGGCCGACCCCCAGGTCGTGGCCGCGTATCTCGGCACCGGAGGATCCTCGGGCGAGCAGGTGCGACCCGTCCATCCGCTACGCGCCGCCAAGGCCCAGCCCCTGCTCCGGGCCGACGGTGTGACCGCGGGGTACGGCCACTCGCGGGCTCTGACCGACGTGTCGATCGAGATCAACGAGGGCGAGATCGTCGGGCTGTTGGGCGCCAACGGCGCCGGCAAGACCACCACGGCGCGCGTCCTCTCGGGCATGATCGTGCCCTCGAGCGGGGAGATCGAGGTCGCCGGCCGCCGTTTGCAGGGCCGTCCGGCGCACGAGTTCGTGGCCGCGGGAATCGCGCACTGCATGGAGGGCCGCCGGATATTCGGCGAGCTCTCGGTGGAGGAGAACCTCCTGGTGGGCGGGCGCACGGCGAAGAGCCGCGACGAGCTCGCCGGCCGGCTCCGGCAGGTCTACGAGCTGTTCGAGGTGCTCAAAGAGAAGCGCAGCCAGCCGGGAAAGGATCTGTCCGGAGGCCAACAGCAGCAGCTCGCCGTGGGACGGGCGTTAATGGCCGCCCCGCGCCTGATGCTGCTCGACGAGATCTCGCTGGGGCTGGCGCCGGTGATCGTCGACCGCGTGTACGAGGCGCTGGCCGAGATCAACCGCCGGGGGGTCGCCATGCTCGTCGTCGAGCAGAACGTCGAGCGCGGACTGACCCTGGCCAACCACGTCTACGTGCTCGAGAAGGGCCGAGTCGCGCTGGCGGGATCACCGGCCGAGGTGCGGGCCGACCCGCGTCTGCTCGCCCTCTATGTCGGCGAGGCCAAGGGCTCCGCGGTCGCATGACAGCGGCCGTCGTCACCGCGGCGTTAACCGGTCCGATCGCGACCAAGTCCGACAACCCGAACCTGCCGACCACCCCCGAGGAGATCGCCGCTGCGGCTGCCGGCGCCCACGCGGGCGGGGCCGCGGTAGTACACGTTCACGTGCGCGACCAGCAGGGACGTCCCACCGCCGACCTCGAGCTGGCGCGGCGGACGGTGGCCCTGATCGAGGAGTCGTGCCCGGCACTGATCCAGTTGTCTACCGGGGTCGGACTCGACGTCCCGTTCGAGGCGCGCGAGCAGCTGGTCGAAGCCCGGCCACGGATGGCTACGCTGAACGTCTGCTCGATGACGTTTGGAGCGGGAGAGTTTCGCAACCCGCCCGACGGTGTCCGGCGATTGGCTCACCGGATGCGCGAGCTTGGTGTCAAGCCCGAGCTCGAGATCTATGACACCGGCCACCTCGAGGTGGCGCTGGCTCTGCACGCCGAGCAGCTGCTGGCCGAGCCGCTCCAGTTCTCGTTCGTGCTCGGGGTGCGCGGCGGGGCGGCGGCGACGACCGAGAATCTGCTGGCGATGATCGCGCGGCTGCCTCCGGGCTCGATCTGGCAGGTGATCGCGATCGGCCGCGCCAACCTCGAGCTCACGGCGATCGGACTCGCCCTCGGGGGCAACGCCCGCACCGGAATGGAGGACACGCTGATGCTGCGGCGCGGGGTCCCGGCCAGCTCCAACGCCGAGCTCGTGGCGCGACTGGTCGCCGTCGCTCGCGCGCTCGAGCGCGAGCCGGCGGGCGTGGAGGAGACCGAGGAGCGGCTCGCGCTGCCGGGCCGGGAAGCTGCGCGATCATGACCTCGACGAATACACGGCTGCCGCAGGTGCCGCTCGAGGAGGTGAAGGATCCGCAGCTGCGTAGGGTTATCGCCCGAGCCGAGCAACTGTCCACCCCCAAGCCGGCCTGGTACCTGACCCTTGCGCATTCGCCGGAGATGGCCAACGCGTACGCCGACTATTGGGAGGTCACCCACCGCGGGGGACAGGTCGAGCACACCACCAAGGAGCTGATGCGGGTCGCGATCGCACAGCTTCTCGGCTGCGAGTTCTGCGCCCAGCAACGTTCGGTCAAGGCCCTCGACGAGGGGCTCGACGAGGCGGAAGCGCAAGCCTGCGCATTGCCGGACTTCAACCATCCCGACCCCCGCGTGCGCGCTGCCCTGCGCTATGCGCGGGCGCTCGTGCTCGACTCGCCGGACAGCGACGGCAGCGACTTCAACGCCGTCTACGCGGAGCTCCGATCGGTCTTCAGCGACGCTGAAGTCGTCGAACTGGGCTGCTTTGTGGCGATCGCGATCGGCGGGGTGAAGCTGTCACGCAGCCTGCAGATCGATCCATGATCACGAGGGGAGAACGATGGAGTTCCGAGACGCCGACGGCCTGCTGAACCCCGGCCCACTGCCGCTGGAGATGGGGGTGGCGCGCTTGCCCTCGGGCGTACTGTGCGTCGCCGCGCGCACGGACATGCTGGGCTGCAGCGGCCGCATGTTCGAGTGGTGGTTTCGCTTTGCTCCCGATGACCAGCAGTACTCCTGGTGGCACCCCGGCGATCACGTCTCCTCGAAGTGGTGGGAGACGAGGCCCGACACGCACCTGGGCTCCACGCACGAGGTGCAGGAGCGGGTGGGCAGCGAGGAGGTCCTGCGGCTGTGGATTGCCTTCCACGATCCGACCGAGACTTTCTCCGCTTCCGCCTACGAGGCCGCGGTGGGCAGCGGCGACATCTCGACTGCGATCTGCGCGCGCATCGGAATCGGTGACGAGCCTCCGCGCGACGAGCACGGGCGTCCGCTCGGCGGCCGTATGACCCATGTAGCCCGGGACACGCCTTTCGGCTGCGTCCTACGCAGCCGCTTCTGGCTCGGCGAGGGACTGGAGGCTTCGGCGGACCAGCTGCGGGCGCTGCTCCCCGACGAGCTGGGCCTCGGTCTGATGAAGCACGCCTACAGCGAGTTCTTCTACCTGTCTCGCTTCCTGCCCTCGCTGTACATCGCCGAGCGACGAGAAGCGGAACAGGTCCCGCTGCCCTGGTGAAGCTTCAGGCCGCCAGCGAGCGCGCCGCCTGGAAAGGCTAGCTCGACTCGCTGGAAGCTATGACTTGGCTCAGGGTGACGCTCGTGGAAGTGTCGTTGGTAGAGGACGAGCCGGTCGACGACGAGGTGGTTGTCGATTTCGAAATGGATTCCGCGCTGTTCGTACCGCCTGAGCCCGAGGTCGAGTTGGTTGAGGTCGACGTGGAGGTGGAGGTCGGCGAGGTCGAAGTGGAGCTGGAGTGGCTCGAGATGGAGCTGGAGTGATTCGAACTCGTGCTCGAGTGGTTCGAGTTGGAGTTGGAGCTGGATTGGGTCGAGCTCGAGTGATTTGAGCTGGAGTTGGAGTGGGTCGAGCTGGACCCGCGGCGGTGGCGATGGGCTGAGGGGTGATGGCGCGGTGGCTTGCGATGGCTTTTTGCGAACGCTGCTGCCGGCGCGGACAGCGCCGGAACGAGAACAGCCGCCGCCACAGCTGCCCCGAGCCTCATTCTGAAGCGCATCGCTGGTCTCCGATCCGCCGCTGCTGTTCATCGCTGCGCTCGAGCCGGAGCGGCAACCGACACGGGCTCAGGGTGTCATAACACGTTGGCGCCCTGAGGTCAAACCGGATTTCAGATCAGCCCGAGGACGGTTCGGCGCCCTTACGTCGGGCCTCGGGCGATAAGATGATTGCGTGTGGAGGTTCGCCGAGGGGCGCCGGAGTCAGCGCGCTCAGACTCTCAGCCGAGCGATCACTGCGTTGCCTCCGGTTACCCGCCGAGCGATGCTGGAGGCGCTTGACACGGACGAGCTGATCGTCGGCGCCTACACCGATCGGCAAGGGCGGATGTGTCCAATGCTCGCCGCGCACCGCCGAGGCGTGCGCTGCGGTGTGGGCGCGTTTCCGCGGGCTTGGGACTCATTTGCACGAGCCTCGCGCCCACGTCCGGCTACCCAGCGGGAGCTCGAGATCCTCAGGGCGCTGTTGGAGGAGAGCCTGTGCGAACCGCCACCCGGGAACTCGAATCCTGGAGACCGAAGCTCGAGAGAGAGCGACAGCGTCGCGGCGAGCACTTCGAAGTTGCCATAGCGGAGCACTCTGTGGCCACTGCCCTGGCTTTCGCACAGCTGTTGGCACTAGCCATCGCTCCGGGGGTGATCTGGCACCGAGTTGTCGGCGACATCCTCGATTCCTTCCGTTGGGACCCGACGTACCTGCTTAGTGAGCTCAGCCCCTGGATCCTGCTGATCGTGGGCATCGGTTTTCTCGTCCCGGTTGCGTTCTCCGTCGGACGCCCTCCCGATAGCCGCCTGTATCCCCGAGCTCGCCGGGCATATATCGCCTGGGGCACGGTCGTCTACCTGCTCGGCCTGATCTTGGCCATAGAGGTGACCGAGGTCTGGCACTACACGACCTGACCCTGCCGCTGCGGACCGGATCGTGGTCGGGAGCAGCCGGCCGGCTTCCGCCGGAACCTCATGCACTGCCTGGCGGACGGAAATCGTCCACTTTTCGCAGCGTTTGTCAGCCGCTGCGCCTCCAATGCCGATGACGGACCATGGGCTGCGATCACTCGGGGCCGCACAGCGGCGCAGCCAAGTACCGACAAGAGGCAGCGCAGTTGCGCCTCGTGCTGGTGTGCGATCGCTGCGGAGCCGAACGCGGCGAGTTCGGAACGCTCGCTTACCGTCCCTACGGGCGCCGACTGGTGGGCCAGTTGGCTGAGCTGACCGCGCGCGAGCTCGGGCTCAGCGACAGTGAGATCGCCCGGGTTCGCCTGGCGGCGTCGCTCAGCGATGTGGGACGCGATCGGATCCCGCGCGAGATCCTCAACAAGCGGGGACCGCTGACGCGCGACGAGTGGGTCGAAGTGCACCGTCAGCCGGAGCTCGGTGCGGCTCTGCTCGGTCACGCCAGCTTCGATGACATCCGCGGATGGATCCTGAGCCGCCGCGAGCGGCCGGATGGTCTCGGGTATCCCCGCGGGCTGTCCGGTGCCCAGATTCCGCTCGAGGCGCGAATCCTCAACATCGCCGAGGCGTATGCGGCAATGACTTCCAGGCGTCCGCACCGACCGGCGCGAGATCATGAGGACGCGACCCGGGAGTTGCTAGACGGTGCCGGCACGCAATTCGATGCGCGCGTCGTCGGAGCGTTCGTTCGCGCGACCTTGGACATGACTCAGCCGCCGCCTCGCGCTGTGCATAGGCAGCCGGGGCACGTGGACCTCGCCCCCCTGGGAGCTTGAACGTACTTCCGTCTGGCTAAGAATCGTTGACCCAGTCGACGATCGCTTGCGAGCGTTGCTCGGGCACCCAGTGACCGACGCCGTCGAGCACCCCCACTTGTAGCTGTGCCTGACCGCTGACCGGCCCGGTCGGCGTTCCCTTCGTCACCAGGTCGCGCTCCCCGACGAGGACCGTGGTTGGGAACTCGAGGACCGCGTGGGCGTAGCGCCCGCGGGCGATGGGCACGATCTCGTGGGTCAAGAATGTCCGGTACATGGATACGGTCACCTCGGCTGGGAGGTGTTCGGCGAACAGCGCGACGTCAGCAGCTGGCAGTGGATCGTTCCCGCGGCCGCTCTGGAGGATCGAGCGAACCATCCTCCGCGCCACCCGTGGTCCGATGAATGGCGCACTGATCGGCCCCTGATACCCGAGCAAAGCCAGCTGACGAGGATGCGGTGGGATCCACAGGTGCGGGATGCACAGCGCGAGCATTCGCTGAAAACGCTCCGGCGCACGCAATCCGGCGAGAAACCCGATCCAGCCCCCCCAATCGTGACCGACCCAGGTGACCCGCTCCGTTCCGAGCGCGTCGAGCACGGCGAGGAGGTCGCTGGCCAGCTGCTCCTTCGCATAGCCGGACCGCGGCGCCTCCGTCCAGCCATGGCCGCGGAGATCCGGCACGATCACTCGGTGGCGCTCCGCCAGACGCGGGATCACGTTGCGCCAAGCCCACCAGTGCTGCGGCCAGCCGTGAACGAGAATGACCGCGGGAGCATTCTCGGAACCGGCCAGCGCGACGTGCGTACGAAGGCCGGCAGCGTCGACGTACTCGTGCGTGACGCCGGACAGCTCTGGAGGATCAGTCATGGCTCACGGCATCGTATCCGTGAGCTTCCGGCTGCGGCTCGGTCGATAATCGGTGCGCGGCAATGCCCGGTTAGGCGATTCCAGCCCTCCATCGGCTGGCGAGCATGCCGATCCAATCCTCGACGGCACGCGGATCTCCGGGCGGTGCCTCCACGAGCACGAGCTCGCTGACCCCAAGCTCTGCCAGCGCGGCCAGGTCGTCAGGCTGACCTCGGTCCAGCGCGACCGCCAGGTCGAGATCTCCGATATCGCGCCCCGCTTGCAGGCAGAGCTCGGTCAGTTTGGCGAGCCGCTCGCCGACTGCGTCCACGCTGGCGAGGTTGAAGCCATACCAGCCGTCTCCGATGGTCGCCACCCGTCCAAGCGCCGCGTCGCTATTGCCACCGAACACAACCGGGATTTGCCGATCATGAACGGGCTTGGGGTTAACCCGGATCTGATCGAAGGAGACGAAGGCGCCGTCAAACGAGGCCACGTCCTCACGCCACAAGGTACGCATCGCCCGAATGTATTCAGCGGTGCGGTCCGCACGTCGAGCGAAGGGGATGCCCAGGGCGGCGAACTCCTCACGCGACCAGCCGATGCCGACCCCGAGAATCAGCCGTCCGTTGGAGAGGACGTCGAGGCTCGCCGCTTGCTTGGCCAGCAACACCGGGTTGTGCTCCGGCAGCAGCAGTACCCCGGTGGCGATCTCGATGCGCTGGGTAGTGGCGGCGGCAAAGCTCAGCCCGACGAGCGGATCAAGCCAATCGGCTGAGGCCGGTACTGCGATCTTCCCATCGTCGGAGTACGGGTACCGTGACTCGGCTCGATCGACCATCACCACGTGCTCACCGGCCCACAGCCTGGCAAACCCATTCGCCTCGGCGGAGCGGGCCACGGCATCGATCACCGCGCGTTGCGCGCCCGTGCCGATCCCCAGTGCGTGCAGCCCCAGCCTCATCCGGCGATGCTCGCACATGGCCCGTGCGGGAGCGGTTACCGGGCACTCGCGCAAAAAAGCTCCGCTGGCCGCTGTGGGCGGTCGTAGACTACCGGCATGTCGTCGGCCAGCCTCTGCGTTGAGAACGGGATCGTTGCGGTCGGGGACCACCGGCCATGAAAGCGGTCGCCTGCCAGGAGACGAAGCTGGAGGTCGTCGACCTGCCAACGCCCGAGCCCGAGAAGGGCCAAGTCGTCATCGACGTCCTGGGCTGCGGTATCTGCGGATCTGATCTCCACGCTCGCCATCACGCCGATGAGGCCGCCGAGGTGTTGGTGGAGGCTGGCTACAACGGCTTCATGCGCTCAGATCAACGCGTCGTTTTGGGCCACGAGTTCTGCGGTGAAGTCGCCGACTATGGACCCAAGTGCAGGAAGAAGGTCGCCACCGGTACGCCGGTCGTGGCGCTGCCGCTCCGTCGGCGGGGGCCGGAGGTGCATGCGATCGGCCTCTCGATCGCGGCGCCCGGTGGATACGCCGAGCAGGTCGTGGTCGAGGAGTCACTGATGTTCCCCCTTCCCAACGGTCTTTCTCCAGAGCTGGGCGTGCTCACCGAGCCGATGTCGATTGGCTGGCACGCCGTGCGCCGCTCGGAGATCAAGAAGCGGGATGTAGCCATCGTGATCGGCTGCGGCCCGGTTGGCTTGGCGGTCATCACCATGCTCAAGGCCCAGGGCGTGCGCACGATCGTGGCCAGCGACTTCTCTCCCGGGCGGCGAGATCTCGCGCGCGTTTGCGGAGCCGACCTCGTGGTTGACCCGCACGAAGCCTCGCCCTACGAGGCACCGGGAGATCGCGGTCACCTCAAGACCATCCCCGACGCGGCCGAGCTCGCGGTGGGGACGATGGAGAAGCTCGGCCGCCTGCCCGTGCCCTGGCATCACCTCTGGCGGACGGCGGAGACGCTGGGCGCCAAGCCGAAGCGGCCGGTGATCTTCGAATGTGTGGGCATTCCGGGGATCCTCGACGGGGTCATCGCCAGCGCACCGCTGTTCTCGCGCGTCGTCGTCGTCGGAGTGTGCATGCAGCCGGACAAGATCCGCCCGGCGATGGCGATCAACAAGGAGATCGACCTGCGGTTCGTCGTCGGCTACACCCCCCTGGAGTTCCGCGACACGCTCCACATGCTCGCCGAGGGCAAGGTCAACGCGGCTCCGATCGTCACCGGGACCGTCGGTCTGCCGGGAGTTGAGGCCGCCTTTGGGGCACTCGACGATCCCGACCGACATGCGAAGATCCTGATCGATCCCAGGAGCTCGGTTGCCGCCCCCACGGCAGGCTCCTGAGCCCGGCTGACGGCGGCGAATCGCCCGCACAATGTCCATCCGCGCCCGGGTTGATCCTCAGCTTCCACGTCTGCGGCAAGCCGTGCTCGTCGCCCGGGATCTCGACGGGGTGACCAGCTCGCTGCGCGATGGGTTGGGCCTGCGGGAGCCATTCGCCGATCCCGGGGTTGCGCATTTTGGGCTTAAGAACGCTGTCTTCGCGCTCGGCGACACCTTCCTCGAGGTCATCTCTCCGGTGCAGGAGGACGCTCCCGCCGCGCGTGTGCTCGCCCGCCGCGGCGGCGACTGCGGATACATGGTCATGTTCCAGGTCGGCGACCTCGCCGCGGCGCGTAAGCGCGCGGCTGGGGAGCGCGTGCGTGAGGTGTTCGAGGTCGAGCTCGAGGACATGTCAGAGGTTCATCTCCACCCGGCGGACATGCGGGGGGCGATCGTGTCGCTGAGCTCGCCTCGACCGCGAGAAGGGTGGCGGTGGGGTGGGCCCGGATGGTCGGAGCGCAGCGCGCCGTTGTCGGTGGCCGGCGCGAGGATCGAAGTCGGTGCCCCCGATGCCGTGGCCGCGCGCTGGAGCGAGGTCCTCGGCGCGTCCGTGGGCTCGGCTGGGGTTGAGCTGACAGGCGAGGATGGGGAGAGGGGTCTGGTGGCGCTCAGAATCGACGTATCGGGCGGCCGGCGACGCGATCCCGTCGAGATCGCGGGCGTTCGTTTCACGTTCACGGACAGCGAGGAGAAGCAATGACCGAGGTCGTACTGATGAGTGTTGAGCAGGACGTGGCCCTGATCACCCTGAACCGGCCGGAACGGCTGAACGCCTGGACCGGGGAGATGCAGGTCGGCTACTTCGACCTGCTCGAGCAGTGCGCCGCCCGGGAGGACGTGCGGGCGATCGTCCTCACCGGAGCCGGCCGAGGCTTCTGCGCGGGTGCCGACATGGAGAACCTGCAAACGCTGGCCGACGGCAACGGCGGGCGAGCAACCGGGGGGCATGACAATAGACCGGTCACCTTTCCGCTAACGATCCCGAAGCCGATCGTCGCCGCGATCAATGGCCCGTGCGCCGGGCTGGGGCTGGTAGTAGGGCTCATGTGCGACATCCGCTTCGCCGCGGCGAGCGCGAAGTTGACCACCTCGTTTGCCCGCCGCGGCTTGGTCGCTGAGCACGGCATCTCCTGGATCCTGCCCCGACTCGTCGGCCCCGCTCGCGCGCTTGACCTGCTCCTGTCCGCCCGGGTGGTTCTCGGGGCTGAGGCAGCCGAGCTGGGGCTCGTCAACCGAGCGGTCGCCGATGCGGACGTTCTCGATGAAGCGCTCGGCTACGCCCGTATGCTCGCCAGCGAGTCCTCGCCGACGAGTATGGCGGTGATCAAGCGGCAGGTCTACGCGGACTGCGAGCGCGGCCTGGAGGAAACCCTCAGCAACGCCAATCGTCTGATGGCCGAGTCGTTCTCAGGCCGTGACTTCGGCGAGGGTGTGCAGAGCTTCCTCGAGCGGCGCACGCCCAACTTCGCCCCGCTGACCAGCGCTCAGCCCACCGGCGGCTAACCGGCGGCGACGCCGCTCATTGCACCGGCGCCAGTAGCTCCCGGCAGCAGACCAGTCGACTGTCTTGGAGTGCCGCGGAGCGGTGAGCGTGCGAGGCCTGGTAGTCGCTGTCGGAAATCATCCGCAGGAAGGCCTCCCGCGAGGGATAGCGGACGAGCAGGAGCATGTCCCAGATCTCCTGCCGAGGGGCGATTACGCTCTCGCCACACTCCGCCATGTAGATCACGCTGCCACCGGCGCGCTCCAGATGCGCGCTCACTTCCTGGCCGTAGCGCTCATAAGCCTGCCGACCGCTGATCCCGTCGGCCTGGTCGATTCCGTCGGCCCGATCCTTGAACCGCAGCAGGTTGAGCATGACGATCGGTCCGCTGTCGGTGGATGCTGCGAGCTCCGTGATCTGGTCGGCGGTCGGCTCGATGGTCGGAACTGGCACGGGAGGGCTCCTGTCGATGTCGTGGTGAGGCCGAGGGAACACCCTCTCACACTCGCTCAAAACATCCTCCCGGTGACCCGAGGGTGTGGGTAGACTGACGCCCCGTGCCCCTCGTCGTGCTCACCGGAGCCACTCGCGGGATCGGCCGAGCCGCGGCGATTGAGCTCGCCCGCAGAGGCGCCGAGGTTGCCCTCGTGGGCCGGGAGGCCGAGCGGGTTAAAGCGGTGGCCGAGGAAGCCGCCGCCACCGGCGGCGGCGCGCCGGTCCATCAGCACGTGGCGGATCTGGCGCTGATGTCCAGCGTCCGCATGCTCGCGGAGGAGATCCGGGCTGGCTATGAGCACATCGACGTTCTGGCCAACAATGCCGGAGCCCTGTTCGCCTCCCGCAGGCAGACCTCCGAGGGCTTTGAGCAGACCTTTGCCCTCAACCATCTTGCCCCGTTCCTGCTCACCAACCTGCTCCGAGATCGGCTGGGCGGCGGCCGGGTGGTGACCACCGCTTCCGATGCCCACAAGTCCGGACGGCTGGATCTCGAGGACCTGCAGTCCGAGAAGTCCTACTCGGCGATGCGGGTCTACGGGACCTCGAAGCTGGGCAACGTCCTGTTCACGCGCGAGCTGGCCAGGCGCGCACCGGAGCTGCACGCCAACTGTTTCCATCCCGGCGTCGTCCGTAGCGGGTTCGGCAAGAACGACAACGGAATCTGGAAGGTCCTCACCACCCTCGGCTCGCCATTCTTCCGTTCCCCGGAGCGCGGATCCGGCTCACTGGTCTGGCTTGCCCTGTCTGACCAGGCCGCAGGTCTTACCGGCGAGTACATCGAGGATGAGAAGGTCGTGCCCCCGAGTGCTCAGGCCCAGGACGAGGCGCTCGCGCGCGGGCTGTGGGAACGCAGTGCCCAGCTGGTGGGTCTGCCCGCCGACGCGCTCGCCTGAGCACCTTTTCGTCACCCTGGTGGACCCATCGTTGAGGCACCATCCTCGCCAGCGAGCGTTGGCGACCGAGCGCCGCCCGACTTAGGATTGATTCATGCCTCAGGATCTCACGCTCTACATGTTTGACAGCGGCACGCTGAGCGTCGGCGGGCTCGACGTGCCGGTGCCGTTCTTCTTGATCCGGCATCCACATGGAGACGTCGTCGTCGATGGCGGCAATCCGGTGGCCGTCGCTCGCGATCCGCGCGCACATTGGGGCCGGCTCGCGGACCACTTCGAGCCCCACATGACCGAGGAGCAGCACTGTGCCGCCCAGCTGCGCCGGCTTGGCGTGGAGCCGGAGTCGGTCGGCCACGTCGTGCAGACCCACCTGCACATGGATCACACCGGAGCGCTCGGCCACTTCCCCAACGCCGTGGTGGTGGTCCACGCGCTTGAGCTCGAGGCCGCACGCGCATCTGAGGTGCCGGCTCGGACCGGATACATCCGCCAGGACTACGACCGTCCGGAGCTGCGCTGGCAGCTGGTCGAGGGGGAGGTGGATCTGTTTGGCGATGGGACGATCCGACTGCTGGAGACGCCGGGCCACTCCGCGGGACACATGTCGCTGCTGCTCGACCTCGAGCAGACCGGATTCGTTCTCCTCACCGCCGATGCCGCCGACAATCGTTCGCAGTGGGAAGGCCGGCAGCGGCCGCGGGCGTTCTATTCAGCTCAGGCGGCGACGGAGTCCCTGGCGCGTCTGCGCGAGCTCGCGCAGCAAGCCAACGCGCTGTTGGTGCTCGGGCACGATCACGAGGAGTGGTGGCAGCTCAGGCGCGCGCCCGAGCACTACGCCTAGTGTGGCCGAGCCGGAGCCGGCCGTGTCCCGCGGCTCGGCGTCGCCGAAGGAACTCGTTTTCGGTCAAGACCCGTCGGAGGAAGCTGGAGCTTCAAGGCGGGCGGCCACCCGCCAGCGAACCGCGAAGTTCCTGTAGGTGACTGCAGGCTCGAGTGTCTCGGGCAGATTATCGCGCTCCGAAACCGACTCCGCCGATACCGGCGCATCCGCGTGCACGACCACCCGGACCTGTGGCTTGCACTCGAAACGCAACTCTGCGGCGGAGACCGCAGCGGCGATCTCGAGATCCGGCTCCGTTTCCATCACGCTTCCACCACGCTGCGAACGTCCTTGGCCGTGATCCGGCCCTCACTGCCGGTGCCCTTCAGCTGTGCAAGGTCCACGCCGAGCTCGTCGGCGACGCGAATGGCCACACCGGTGGCGCGATACTTCTCGGCGCGTCGGTGTTCGCGGCGTTCGCCGAGCCGGCGAACCCTTCGGGACGCAGCCAAGCCAAGATCCCGGGCCTCGTCAGATGCGGCGTGTCGAATCTCGGTGGCGACCACCTTGGCCATCTCTTTGGCCAGCTCTGCGGGACTGGCGGCCGCGGGATCTCCGCCATTGGTCTGCCCGGCGGCCTGCCCCGCGCCGTGACTGGCCTGACCTGCGGCCTGTCCGGCGCCTTGGCCGACCTGGCCTGCGGCTTGGCCGGCGCCCTGGCCGACCTGGCCTGCGGCTTGGCCGGCGCCCTGGCCGACCTGGCCTGCGGCTTGGCCGGCGCCCTGGCCGACATCGCCGGTGGCCTGGCCTGCCCCCGAGCCGACACCCTTGAGTGCTCCCTGGGCGCCCTTGCCCACACCCTTGGCGGCATCGCCGGTCTTGCCCACCGCTTCCCCGGCGCCCTGGCCGACGTCGGAGACCGCCCGGCTGAGTCCCTTCACCAGCTCCGGATTGCGATCCAGGCTCGTCATCAGGCGATCGACGATCGCGGTGACGTGCTCGAGTCGAGCCTTGAGCACAACCTCCGCCTCGACGCCTTTGATGTCGAGCTTGACCTGGCTGAGGTGCACGTCGATGCCCACGTTCAGCTTGACCAGATTCAGCACTCTCGCCTTGAGGGCGACGTGAGCATCGAGATCGTCGACCTCCAAATGGATCGAGTTCACTCTCAGCTCAGGCACGTCCAAGAGGACGTCCGGCGGTCCTGCCGGATCCTGCACCTCCCGACCCTCGTAGCGCCGGTATTCGCGGACAGAATCGTTGCTCGCGCTCCGGGCCTGCTGTGCCGGACGGCCGTTTCCGCCCTGACGGCTGCTCGCTTTCCGGTTACTCGAGGATCCCGTCCCGCTGCGGGAGGACCCGCCCTGGCCACGACTGGGACGCTGTGGTGTGCTCGTTCTCTGGGGCATGGCCAAGCTCCTAACTGCCGCCCGCGGACGCGCTGGCGCCCTGGCCGAGGTTCTGGACACCTGCTTGAGCTCCCTGACCCAGCCCTTCAGTTCCCTGCCGCGCTCCCTGACTGACGCCCTCGACGCCCTGCTCTGCCCCTTGGCCGATCCCGGCGACGCCCTTGCCGGCACCCTGACCGACGTCTTGCACCGCGCTCCCGGCGCCCTGGCCTGCACTCTTCACCGTGTCGCCGGTGTCAGTGAGCAAATCGTGCGCGCCTCCACCGACATCTCCGAGGGCATCGCCGACGCTCTTGAGCAGCTCCGGGTTGCGGTCGAGCGTGGTCAGGACGCGCTCCAGGATCCGGCTCACGTGGTTCAGGCGGACCTCCATCAGCGCCTGAGTTTCGACCCCCTGTATGTCCAGGGCCACCTTTCCCAGCCGAACCCCGACGCCGGCGTTGATCTGGACGAAGTGGCCGGCTTCGGCCAGGACCGCGAGGTGGGCTCGGAAATCGTCGAGCTCGAATTTGATCTCATCCACGTTGACCACGGGCGCGTCTATGTAGACATCGACCGCGGTGTCGATATCCGCGGGATTGATCACCGAGTAGTCGGGCAGATCCTGGTTGGAGCGATTTGCGCTCGCCGAGGACCGTCCGTTGCTGCGACTGGACTGCGCGTTGCGGGTCGAGCGTGCTGAGCCGCGTCGTGCTGAGGCCATTGACCGGGCCCTCCCTCTCTCGTTTACCCTCGAGGCGAAGGCTGCCCTCAGACTGCTGGGCACAAACGGGCGGTTGATCAGGTGCCCGGCAAGTCAAGGTCGGCTCCCTAAGATGCGCGCCCAGGGCAATGTGCCTCGGCGCCCGGCGAACTGAAGGGACGAGATGAGCGAACAATTGACGCTATTGGTCTGTCACATCGACGATGGCGGCCCACCCCCGCACGCCTGCCGCCGGGCCCAGCGGGCACTGCGAGCCGCTGGTCATGATTTCGACAAGGTCATCGCCGGCCGGGGGATACCCTTTGGTCTGTTCACCACGGGCCGGCGCCCGGAGCTCAAGCAGCTGAGCGGCCAGGAGAAGTTGCCCGTCCTTCGCTTGCCGGATGGCGCGACGATCAACGGCAGCGCCAATATCATCGCCTGGGCTCGCAGTCACTCACCGACGACGGCTTGACGTATCCGCAGGCGGACCGCTCTCGAGCGGGGTGGTGCTCCTTCTCGCCACCCCCCGGAGTTGCCACATAACCTGAAGGTCGCGGCTTCGAATCATCCCCGCGCTACCGCCCAATGACCGGATCCAAACGCGAACCACGGCAAACCGCGGGAGGGGTTGCCCTGCTGGAAGCGGCGGCGTAGCATCGGCAGCCCATAGGCAGACGGGGCCGCTCGGCTGAGCGAGCCGGCCGGCTCGGCGAAACGTGAGGTTGTGCAGTGAGCTTCAGATTGGGCGCGATTGAGGGTTGGATCTGGTCTCTCGACTTCAGGGCCGCGAGAACAGCGACCACGCGGCGATTGTCTCTCGTCGGTGTGCTCCTGTTGCTTGGCGTGCCTGGTGCCGCTCGGGCAGCAGGCAACGCATACGTTGCGAACCACGTTTCCTCGAGCGTTTCGGAGTATGGAATTGGCCCCGGCGACCTGCTCTCACCGCTGGCTCCGCCGATGGTCCCCTCTGGAGTGGGGCCGTTCGGCGTGGCGGTGAGCCCCGACGGCAGGAGCGCCTATGTCACCAACACCAATGAGAGCACCGTGTCGCAGTACAACATCGATGCGACGACCGGGGTGTTGGGGGCGAAGATCCCAGCGAGCGTAGCCTCGGGCCAGAATCCGGAAGGGATCGCGATAACTCCCGACGGCAAGAGCGCCTACGTCACCAACGCGGGCCCGAGCAACGACATCTCGGAGTACAACATCGATCCGAGCACCGGCGCGTTGTCGCCGAAGAACCCTGCCTCCCTCGCCCCCGGCGTCACGCCATCCGACGTTGCCGTGACGCCCGATGGAAGAAGCGCCTACGTCACCACTTTCTTTGACGGTGTCCTTCAGTACAACATCGATCCGACCACGGGGGCGTTGTCGCCGAAGAACCCGGCATCCGTACCCACGGGATCGGGTGCGGGATCTGCCATGATCGCCGTGAGCTCCGATGGCAAGAGCGCATACGTCACGGGCGGCAACGTCATCTCGCAATACAACATCGACCCCGTGACCGGCGTGCTGTCGCTAAAGAACCCGGCAACCGTCGCCGCGGGGGCGAATCCCCAGGGCATCGCCGTGACGCCCGACAGCAAGAACGCGTACGCCGCCAACCTCGGTAGCGGCGTCGGGCAGGGCACCGTCTCGCAGTACTCCATCGACCCGGTGACTGGCGCTTTGTCTCCCAAGACACCGCCCATCGCGCTTGCGGACATGGGTCCCACGGAGATAGCGGTCACGCCCGACGGGACGAGCGCATATGTCACCAATCAGGGCTCAAACGACGTTTCTCAGTACTCCATCGACCCGCTGACCGGCGCGCTCTTGCCCAAGACGCCGGCAACCGTCGCTGCTGGGCAGGATCCCATCGGCATTGCGCTACGTCAGGCTGGCGCCCCCACCAGCAAAGAGCAATGCAAGCAGGGCGGCTGGCGCAACTACCCCCAGTTCAAGAACCAGGGGCAATGCGTCAGCTTTGTTCAGACCCACGCCAACAAGCCACACGGCTAACACTGCGAGTGGCTACCTCGGCCCTGGCCAAACCGCGCGGCCCGGCGAGTTAAGTCCGAGTCGACTCGGGTCGCAGCACCGGGACGGCACAACGTTTGATCCGAACCACGGGTCGGCAGCGGCCGCCGCTACAACGCGGTCAAACCTCCGTCCACGATCAGCGACTGGCCGGTGACGTACGCCGCCTCTCCGGAGAGCAAAAACACCGTCGATTGGGCGATCTCCCAGGCGCTGCCTTGGCGGCCGAGCGGGATCCGCTTGACGAGCTTGTCCCGGACCTGATTGTGAGCTGACGCACCGCGCCCCAGCGGCGTATCGATGAAGCCGGGTACGACCACGTTGGCACGCAGCCTCCGGGGAGCGCCCTCACGGGCCACGTGGCGACAGAGGCCGAACAGCGCTGCCTTGGAGCTGTCGTAAGACGGTGACCCGCTTCCGGCCCGCACGCCTGCCGCCGATCCGATGAAAACGATCGCCCCGTCGTCGGCCATCACCGGAAGGGCGGCCTTGCAAACCAGGAAGTGCGCCCGCAGGTTCACCGCCAGCGCCGCGTCCCACGCCTCCACCGTCGTTCCCTCCAGACCAGCGCCGAGGCCGATGCCGACGTTCAGCACGAGCGCGTCCAGCCCGCCGAGCTCCTCCCGTGCCTCACTCACCATCGCCGCGCATTGCTCGGGGTCGGCAACGTCTGCGATGATCTCGACCGCGGTCGCTCCCGCGGCTTGGATCAGATCGACGGTGGAGCGAGCCGCTCCGGCGTCGATGTCGGCGCACGCGACCGCGGCGCCCTCCCGAGCCGCCAGAGCGGCGATGGCTCGCCCGTTGCCCACGGGCGCGTCGGAATCGACGCTCGCTCGTGTGCCCGCACCCACCACCAGCACCCGGCGGTTCACCAACCGATCCCGCCCAGGGGCGTGTTCAGCCGACTCCGGTGCCATAGCCGAGCTTGGCTGACTGGGGCCCGGCGACGTAGAGCCGGGTGCGCCCCCCCGTCCTCGGCCCCTTGCGGTGGTGATGGCGGTGGCCGGAAGCTCGGCTTCGAGCTCGACGCCAGTCGTTTCCAGGACGCGCGCGACAGCGCCGTAGTAGGCGACGGTGACGATCAGCTCAAGGGTCTGACGGCGCCCGAGGCGCTCGAGCAGCTCCGCGAGCGTTGCCTCCGCGGCGCGGATCTCCCGCGTGATCTCCTCGGCGGCGCGCAGGACGAGCCGTGCCTCATCGTCGAATGCTTCGAACTCACCGTCACGGAGCGACTCGATATCGCTCTCCGGGATCCCGATCCCCCGGGCGATCTCCTCGTGCTGGACGCGTTCGTACGTGGCGCCCGTGCAGTGCGCGACCTGCAGGATCGCAAGCTCACGCAAACGGGGGTCGAGCTCGCAGCGCTGCAGGATCGCGGCTCCGAGCCCGAGAAACGGGCGCAGCGTGGTGGGAGCGCCGGCCAACATGCGGGCGAGGTTGAACGGCGGCAGCGCCCTCAGCACCTCGCGGGCATTGTCATCGAGCTCGTCCTCCGGCGTGTAGGGGATGCGTGACATGAGGCCTGCTCCTTGTGGTCGCGCCGCTCAGCGGGGTCCCGGCGGTGATGGTTAGGCGAGTGTTCGCGACAGACTGTGGCACGCAGCGTATCGCCGGCTAGGCCGAACTCACGCGGCCGTGGATGGGGCCGCTGGTCTGCCGCAACGGGGCCGCCAAACGATTGGCGCGGGAGGCGATGATCTCCGCCAGCACCGAGACCGCGGTTTCGTGTTGTGCGACCGCGAGATTTGCCGGGAGGTGGTAGAACCACTGGTGGCCGGCTACTCGCACAGGAGGATTGGATGGGTGACACCGACCTTCGAGCAGCCGTGATCGACCTGACGCCGATCGAGATGTTGCAGCAGCTGCTGCGGTTCGACACCACCAACCCGCCCGGCAACGAGCGCGCCTGCATCGAGCACATCGACCGGCTGCTGCGGCGAGCCGGCCTGGAGACGACGATCGTGGCCGCCGACCCCGAGCGACCGAATCTCGTCGCCCGGCTGCCCGGCCGGGGCACGGCGCCGCCGCTGCTGTGGCAGGGCCACGTCGACGTCGTCCCGACGACCGGCCAGGAGTGGACACACGATCCCTTCGGCGCCGTGATCGACGGGGGCGATGTATACGGCCGCGGGACGCTCGACATGAAGGCGGGCGTGGCCATGATGATCCATGCGCTCCTGCGCGCCCACGGAGAGCAGATCCAACCGGGCGGCGACGTCGTCCTCGCTGTCCTCGCCGATGAGGAAGGGGGCGGCGGTCTGGGCGCGCTCCACCTGGTCCGCGAACGCCCCGATCTCCTCGAGGGGATCAAATACGCCATCGGGGAGTTCGGGGGCTTCACGATGGACATCGGCGGCCAGCGGTTCTCACCGATCCAGGTCACCGAGAAGCAGTTGTGCACGCTGCGGGCGACCGTGCGCGGACCGGGCGGTCACGGCTCACTGCCGATGCACGGGGGAACGACGGCGCGGCTGGCAAAGCTGTTGCGCCGGCTCGATCGCAAGCGCCTGCCGGTGCACGTCACGCCGGTCGTGGCGCGGATGGTGCAGGCGCTCAGCACTGAGCTGCCAACGCCACAGAGGCTCCTGCTCCAACGCCTGCTCGACCCGCGCCTCACCGACGGCGTCCTGAAGCTCCTCGGGGAGCGAGGCAATATCTTCGCGCCGCTGTTGCACAACACCGTAAACGCCACCATCGTGCAGGCTGGGGATACGGTGAACGTAGTTCCGGCGCAGGCCACAGTGGTACTCGACGGTCGCGTCCTGCCCGGGCAGTCCCCGGAGCAGATGCTTGGCGAGGTGCGCGCGCTGCTGGGAGCCGACGTTGAGCTCGAGGTGCTGAACAGCGAGCCCGGGCCGCCGGAGCCGGACTTTGGTCTCTTCGAGCTGCTCGCGGGCGTGCTGCGCGACGCCGACGGCACGACCACGCCGATACCGCTGCTGCTCGCCGGTGTGACCGACGCCCGCCACTTCGGCCGCCTCGGCATCCAGGGTTATGGATTCACGCCGATGCAGCTGCCCGAGGAGCTGAGATTCACGGAGCTAATCCATGCCGCCGACGAACGCATCCCCGTCGACGCGGTCGCCTTCGGCGCTGACGCGCTGTTCCGCGTCGCCCAGCGCTACTGATCTGGCTCGCGCCCAGGTCACCGCATCATTGATTGGCTCACCCCAGCTGGATACGCTTCGCTGAACATCAGAGGGAGGTTCTATGTACGCCAGGGTCACCACGTTCCCGGGCCTCGCCCCGGAGCGCATCCGGGCCACGCTGAAACAATTCACGGAGAATGATCTCCCCAAGCTCGAGCAGCAGCCCGGCTACCGCGGCGTCTGGGCGGGTGCCGACTACCCCGGCGGTCGCGCGATCGCCGTCACCTACTGGGAGTCGCTCGAGGCCTTGCACGCCACCGAATCACTCGCCAACGAGGCCAGAGCCGCTGCCGTCACCAGGGGCGGCGTGGACCGCAATCGCCCGCCGATCACCGACCGCTACGAGATCCTGCTCGAGAAGCAGGCGGTCAGCGCCTGAGCCTGCAACGACTAGGGCTTCGCCAGGGTCGGTCAGCAGAATCGCACCGCTGCGAGGGACAGCGATCGCCTCGCCCGGCACCAGCGGCAGGAGAAGCTGCCGGCGATGGTAGGGTGAGCGCCGCCGCGTAAGTCCGCGGGTTGTCGGCGGGAGGAGGAGGTTCGTGGTGCGAGCATTTGCCGGCGGCGCCGTGACCGCATTGATCACAATCTTGCTGGTCGCGGCCCCCGCGGGAGCGCGGGTTGATTTCTCCGGGCCTGCATTCAACATCCTTGCCCCCGGCGAGTTCGGGGGGCTTCCCGCCAACCAGTACTCCACCGACCAAGGTCAGCTCTACGACGCGCTGACCCCGCTGCAGGGCAACGTGACCCCCGCCGACCTGAGCCGCTTCTACCTCTCGGAGAAGTTCGGTGTGACCGGTCCGGTGATCCGCAGCGAGCAGACGGGGCGACCTGGCCTGCAGATCCTGCGTGACACCAACGACATCCCCCACATCTACGGGCAAACGCGGGACGATGTGATGTTCGGGTCGGGCTGGGTGGCGGCCGAGGACCGAGGGCTGCTCCTGCTCGAGGGAATCGGGCCGGCCTACCTGGCCACGCTCGACGTTCCCGGGATCAACGCGTTCAACCTCGTCACCTCCGCTCGGTCGTTCACCCCCAGCGCGCAGACGGTCAGATTCGTCGCCGGACAGGAGAATGTATTGCGGCGAGCCGGCGCCAAGGGCCGTCAGGTGCTGCGCGATCTCCAGGACTGGATTGACGGGGCCAACGCCTATGAGGCCTCGCCCGAGCAGACCGGGCCGAAGCTTCCGCATGGGAAGCTGAGCGACGCGATCGCCGGCTTTGCCTTCATCGGCTCGATCTTCGGCAACGGGGGCGGTAACGAGGTCGCCAACTCCGACTTCCTCGCCCGGCTCCAGCGCAGGCTTGGGACGGGGGCTGGAACCCAGGTGTTTCACGACCTGCGGGAGGTCAACGACCCTGAGGCGCCAACCACCATCGACAAGCCGTTCCCCTACGACGGCGTGCCCACGGGGCCTACCCCCGGCGCGATGGTCATTGATCCTGGCTCGGAGGGGGGCTCGGTGAACGCTGCTGCGCATGCCACCGCCGCCTCCCGTCGGCTGGCGTCCAACTTCATCATCGCCGGGCACACCCATTCCGCCGACGGGCATCCGCTGGCCGTGATGGGTCCGCAGCTCGGTTACTACTACCCCGAGATCGTGATGCAGGGAGACCTCCACGGCGGCGGTATCGACGCCCGCGGGATCATCGCGCCGGTGGCGCCCTACGTGTTCATCGGGCGCGGTCGGGACTTCGCCTGGAGTCTGACCAGCGCGGGCAACGAGAACGAGCAGCAGTTCCTGGAGCAGCTCTGCAATCCGTCGGGAGCCGCTCCCACCCGGGCATCGAAGTTCTACCTATACCAGGGGCGTTGCCGACCGATGCAGCGCTTCGACGCCGGCCGGCTGGGAGCCGGCGATGGCCAGCCGGCGCGTGAGCTGACCTTTCTCCAGACGGTCCACGGCCCGGTCAGCGGCACGGTCACCGTGCACGGCCGGCCCTATGCCGTGACCCTGGATCGCTCGACGCGGGGAGACGAGCCCACCGGCGAGCTGGCGCTGAGCGATCTCGACTCAAACCGCGTGCACAACCCGCAGGAGTTCTTCCGCGCGGTCAACCAGTTCGGGACGACGTTCAACTGGCCCTACATCGACAACCGGCAGATCGCCTACTTCTCCTCCGGCCGCTTGCCGATCATGGCCCCCGGCACCGACCCGAGCCTCCCGACCCTGGGCACCGGCAGGTACGACTGGCGCGGCTGGCTGGGGCTGCAGGGCCATCCGCACCTCGTCGCCCCGCGCTCGGACACGCTCACCAACTGGAACAACAAGCCGGCACCGGGTTGGGGTGCCGCCTCAGACAACTATGCCTACGGCGCCGTTCACCGCGTCCAGCTTTACCGCGGCTTCACCACGGGGATGCACGAGAACGACGACGTCTCGATCATGAACCGAGCCGCCACCGAGGATCTGCGCACCGAAGACGTGTGGCCGATCATCCGGCGAGTGCTGGACGGAGGAAAAGCCCCGAGCCGGATGGCGGCGCAGGCCGCGGCGCTGATCGACCGGTGGCGCGCCCACGGCGCCAGCCGGATCGACCTGAACCTCGACGGTCGGATCGATGATCCCGGTGCCGCGGTCATGGACACCGCCTGGGACGGGATCGCGCGAGCGGTGATGAGCCCGGTGCTGGGCCCACTGACCAACACCCTGATGCAGATGATCCCGACCAGCTCGACCCCGTCCTTCGATCCGGGCTGGTTCGGGTACGTGTCCAAGGACCTGCGCACCGAGCTGGGAATGAAAGTTCGAGGACCTTACAGCCGGCGGTACTGCGGCAACGGCAGCCTCAAGGCCTGCCGAGCCTCGTTGTGGGCGGCGATTCAGGCCGCGGCGACCAAGCTCTCAGCCCGTGAGGGACCCAATCCCGAGAGCTGGTACTCGAGCGCCACGGCAGAGCGGATCTCCTTCATCCCCGGGCTGATCTCGTTCACGATGCGCTGGACCAACCGCTCGACCTTCCAGCAGGTGGTCGAGTTCACCGGACACGCCGCACCCTGACTTCCGTGGCTAACCAGCAGGCCGGCAGCTTGCACCCGCGGTGACCCTCACCGTCGCCGAGGCGGCGTGGGGCTTGGTGCGCAGAGTCAGTAGCCTCGCACACGGTGCCGAGGTCACCTCTGCACCCGTGGCGCTGACGGAATAGCCCGATGGATAGTCGAGCTTGGGGACTTCAATCGTGGTCACTGCGCCGGCGGGTGAGGGACCGCCGGTCGGCCTGACGGTTGTCCAGCGGACCACAAGCGCGTGGGACGGTGAGTCGTAGGACACAGACGTCGGAGTGCCGGCAACCACCAGGGGGTAAGGCCGGACGAGCGCATTGACCGTGCTGAGGATGAGATTCGAGCTCGACGGTGCCTGCGCGAGATTGCTCACCACGTCTTCGTTGAACGCCCAGAAAACCCAAGGCATCAGTGCCTGGTCGAACTGGGCGGCCTGAGCCGTGATGGCGGTGCCATCCTTTGTTGCCCCCCATTCGGTGTCGAGCAATGCACCGCCGGTGCGACTCGACCACGACAGGGCGTTGGCCAAGACGTTTGGAGCTGCGCTCACGCTGGTTGCGTACTGGTGGAAGCTCAGCCCAGCCGCCGGGTCGGATCCCGGGAGCGAGACGTTGGTTCTGGCCGTCCCGAAGTTGAAGAGCACGAACGGCTCGACGAACAAGAGTTGCGAAGACCCCGCCGAGCGCAGGGCTCGGTCGACCTTGGCATAGAAGGGATCCAGCTCGAGTCGATCGAGATCGGGACAGCCGTCGGGATTGGCCAGGCACGGCGCCCAGGTAGTGCCGGGCCAGGGTTCATTGAAGATGTCGTAGCCGATCACGTTGCGGCTGTCGGCAAACCGGCCGGCCAGCGCGTGGACCATGATCGCGACGTCGCGCTGGAGCTGGACGCCATCGGACCCCTTGGCGTTGTCCCACAGGCTTTGAAAGGCCTGCTGCGTCGCCGGATTGCTCGTGTAATAGCCGGGAAAGCTGGCGTGGTTGTTCACCGCATCGCCGGTGACGGTCATCCACGAAGGGAAGCCGTCGCTACCCACCGCCGGCCCGAAGCCATCCTGGTGCAGGTCGAGCAGCACAAAGATGTCATGGTCCTCGAGGATCCTGACGGTGGAAGCCAGATGATCGAGGTAGGCTTCGTCTACGTGACCCGGTCTCGGCATGAGTCCGGTGGCCAGCACCCCGAGGCGGACGATGTCGAGGCCGTTGTCCCTCAGCCAACCGGCCTCTGCGCGGCCGAAGCCAACCGCAGCTGGGTAGTACGGCGGTTGCTTTTCCACCATGTTGACCCCGTGCAAGAGCACGACTCGACCCTGTGCGTCGGTGAGCCACCGGCCTACATGGGAGAGTGGAGCCACCGGTTGGGTGCTGCTGTGCGATGGCCTGAACAGTCCTTCGCCGCTCGCAGGGGTGGGCGGGATTGCGCTCGCAACGACAGACGCTGCCAACCACAGCATGAGGAGCACACACAGGCGGCGCAACACGCCACAGCCAGCGCTCTCGAGAGCCATCGCACTCACCCCCTATGGGGCATTGATTCCCGCCCTCAGCGACCCGGGAGCCGGTGGTACCCCTGAGCGCCCAGCCCGTTCAGGAACGGCACCAGGTAGTTGAAGAAGTCGTTCTGCGGATAGGCTCCGGCGGGATCGTTGTGCGCGTAGGTCGAGCTCCGATCGACCAGCGTGAGCTGGCTCGCGGGAATCCCCGACTGCTGCGCCAAGGCCTGGGTGGCGGCGAGTACCGCCGGGCCGCCCAGGGAGGTGTCGAAGGCGTACATGCGGAGGCGCCGCGGCAGCTGCTTGCCCAGCGTCGAGTGCACGTCGAGGATGCTCTGCGCGGGGTTCGGGACCCCGTTGTTGACCGCGCCCGTATCGTCGGTCAATCGCTGCGGGAAGTACCACTCGGTGCCATCGGCGTTGTTGATGCCCAGGCCCGAGAACATCGTTGCGAAGCGGTTGATCGGGGTGAGCGCGCCGGTGCCGTCCCAGGTGTGGTAGCCGTTGATCGTCTGAGCTGAGACGCCGGCGCCCAGGTGCGCCTGCGCGGCGGCCAGGCTGGGTGGTGAGGTGCCGACGTTGAGGGCATAGCCGTACTGAGCCAGGTTGGTCACGGGGACCGGCGGCTTCAGGTCGGCGGGCAGGGCCGAGAACGACTGGCCCAGCGACGGCGCGTTGGGATCGATCAGCGCCCCCAGCGAACCGGTCGCGTTGTAGATACCAGCGAACGGAGCGGGGATGCCGCCAAAGGCAAGCCACGGCGTTGCCGTCGAAGCCAACAGCGCCTGAAGCGCCTGGGTGGCTTGGTCGGCGGTCACCGCCGATCGGCTGGCGCCGTCGTCATAGACCAGGCCCGCCAGGTCGTCGGCTCCAGGATGGCCGTTGAAATCCCATGTCGCATACGCGGTCACAACCGAGCCACCCAGCGAGTGACCGCCGAGGACGACCCGGCCGCCGCGCCTCCGCGCGGCCGCGATCACCGCATGCAGATCCTCGACCGCGACCTTCATCCCCCACTGCTTGGCGAACTCCACGGTGGAATCGGGAATCGACTGGAAATGCTGGGTAATGCTGGGGTTGGTCAGGTAGCCGAGGTAGTAGTCGAACAGCTGCTGGGACGTGGCCCGGCCCGCCTTGGCCAGGTTCAGCACGGACTGGTCCTCGAGCAAGTTCTCGCGCCGTTCGACCGACCACACCTGCCAGCCGGGCAGGGTCGAGGTGATCCATTGAGCCAGGGGCACGAAATACGTGCTGCCGGCCGAGGTTCCGGGCTCAAGCACGAGCACGTTGCGCGCCCGGCGAGACCCGACCTTGATCACCCCAACCCGGTTGTACTGGGCGGGAGTGGAGGGATCCTGGTAGCCGGGCATCCAGCTGACGTGAAGCGGGCGCGGGCCGTAGCCGGAGCCACCCTGCCCCCACGTGCTTCCAGACGCCGTGGCGACCAGGGACAACGATCCGACCAGGACACTCAGCGCAACAACTCGCCTCAGCGTGATGCTCATCGAGAGAACTCCTCTCATGCTCGTTCAAACGGGAGCGCCCGCCACCGCTGCACGCTTGACGGGAAGCCCAAGCCAACCTACACAATCCTCACCAACGCGCGCAGACCATACACATCTCGTTCTGGCGTTGCGTCAGCCAGCCTCAGGTGGTGCCGGCGCTCTAGCAGCCCCGGGAACCAACCCCGGTTCGCGGATCCGGCTGGTGATCATCTGGCTGCTCCGCAGCGTCTCAGTACTTCACGGTACCCAGGTAGTGAAAAGTGTCGACATGACCCGGGCCGGCGTTTGGCGCGGTGCCGACGAAGGTGACGGCGCCCCGCGCGCGCGCGTAGCGCTCGGTGCCACCCGTGATCGTCCCCCTGCCGACGAACTTGAGCGAGCCGCCGGACTGGACAGCGAGGGTGCCCCTGAGCGCGAAGTTCAGACTTCCGTGGGCGAAGAACGCCGTCGCGCTGGCGGTGAAGGCAAACGTCGCCGGCGCCGGCGTGGGTCCGGTGAACGTGATGTGGGTCACCTGCGCGCCGCGGCCGCAGAGGTTCGAATCCACGATGGCTGCGGCAGTGGCGGTGCCGCCGGCCAGCGGCACCCGGTCGGTTTCCACATCTACCTCCTGGAGGGTGGCCGTGAGGCGATGGCTGGTCAACGGCGCGCTCCCGCGCCCACCACTGCGAGCGCCGGCTGGAGCGGGGCAGGCGCCTGAGACGAGCAGCAGGCTGGCCCCGGTCAGCGCGACAACTCGCCTGTGCGTGATGCTCATCGAAGAACCCCCGTTCCGGCTACGACGCTTCGACTGCCGATTTGATCCGGTGTGCCAACGCGGACGCATCCTTGATCGCCGCCCTGAGCGCAAAGCCCTTGATCAGCTTGCCGATTCCGTGGCCCTCGAACCTATTGCGAATGGTGACCTTCGTCTGGCTCTCACCCAGCTTCTCGAGGTCGTAGCCTCCGTCGGGGACGGTGATCATGTTCGTTGACCGCTCGGCCCACCGGATCCTGGTCGGCGGCTCGAACGAGGTCAGTTCAAACTTCCGGCTGGTGGTCATGCCAGCGTCCTTGACCCTGCTCTCGAAGATCGTCCCGAGGCCGATCGAGCCATCAGTCGTCTTACTGATCTGCTGCACCCGGGGACTGAACTTCGAATCGTTGGTTCCGTCAGCCAGAAAGGCGAAAACCTCGGCGATCGGGCGGTCGACAACCGCCGACCCGCTGAACTCGTCTGCCATGCGCTAACTCCTTCGTCCAAGGGTGCCCGGGAACATCATGAGCGGGCTCAACGACCAGCCTTCCTCAACTCTGGCCGCCGATCCTACCCAGATCTGGGACCGCTCGGGTAGTAGGGTGGGTGGGGGAGCGGCCACTGACCGGACGTGCGGCCTCGCCCGTAGGGATACGGTAGACCTCGGTTTGCCGGGAGCTTCACCGAATCGTCACGGAATTTGCCCAAGTGACGCGAACATCGCCACAGGTGTCCTATGTCGAGATCCACTTTCACCTGCTCCCCGGGGTCGACGACGGGCCGAGGTCGATCGAGGAGAGCCTAGCCCTGGCGGCGGCGGCGGTGTCCGACGGGACGCGGACCGTGGTGGCGACACCCCACGTCAGCGAAGCGCACATCACCGACCCCGCGCACATTCCGGAGCGCGTTCGTCAGCTCGCCGCCGAGCTCAAGCGCCAACGTATCTCGCTCGAGGTGTTGCCCGGAGGCGAGCTCGCGCACGACATGGTGCCGCGGCTGAGCAACCGCGACCTCGACACGATCGCCCAGGGGCCGCCGGGAAAGCGATGGCTGCTGCTCGAAGCCCCGTTCAGCGGACTCGACGATGAATTCACAGCAGCTGCGGATGAGCTTCGCCGCCAGGGGTTCGCCGTCGTCGTGGGACATCCCGAACGCGCCTCGGCGACGTCTGAGACCGATGCCGTGATCGAGCACGAGCTGGCCGCCGGCAGCGTGCTCCAGCTGACCGCGTGGTCATTCCTGGGGTTGTACGAGGAGCAGGTTCGCCGAGATGCGCTGCGGCTGCTGGAGTCGACCCCGCGCGTGGTCATCGCCTCAGACGCGCACGGCAGCGCCCGGATGCCGGCGCTTGCGCCGGCGATCGATGCCTTGGCCGCCGGCGGAGTCCGTGACGCCGCCGGGCTTGCCGGCACGATCCCGCGGGCGCTGGTCGAACACGGCATCGCCGGCCGCCCGACAGCCCTCCCCGGCGGGTACGGGGGTCACTCTCGCTCGGAGTAGAGCCGCACTCGCTCGACGGCCGCCGAGGCCATCTGCGCGAGATGCACGAGGGCGGACTCATCGTCTGCGGTGAAGCCTCCCTTCTGCTTGTCGAACAGCTGGATTGCTCCCAGTTCACCGCCGTCGAGCGCGGTCAGCGACGCCGCCAGCCATCCCTCGGCCGGCGGATCGTCGGCTGCGTTGCGAAAGAAGGGCAGGCCGGCGAGCGGCTCGCCGTCGATCCTGACCGAGCCGCCGCGAAGCCGCAGGAAGCGATAGATCGCGAACAGATCGAGCCAGCGAACGAACGCCGTCCATCGCCGGTCGGCCTCCGCGTGCGACGCTGCCCCGGCAGCCCGGGGATGGCCGGCCACCGCCACCGTGACCACGCAGCAGTCGGCATCCACCAGCTCGCGCGCCTGCTCGGCCACCAGCTGCAGCATCTCCTCGAGCGACTCGGGCGCGTGGAGGGCGAGGGAGGCGTCGGCGAGGAAGCTTGAGAGCTGACGCGACAGCTCCCGCTGACGCCGTTCGAGCAGGAACGCCTGCCTGGCCTCCTTGAACCCGCGCTGGACCATCTCGAAGCTGGAGAGGCTCTCCAGGAAAAAGTCTCCCGCACGCGTGACCCACTCGACCTCCGCGGGCGGGCCCGGCTGCATCTCCACCGGCGCGACCGGAGATTCCTCGGCCGGAGGAGGCGGCTGCTCGTCGGCCTCGCTTCCCGCCCCGGTCAGCGCGTTCAACAGCGCCTCCTGATGAGCGACGGCCAGGTCGAGGACGCTCAGCTGCCGCCTCACCGCCTCGCGCCCGAGCTCGTAGGCGACTCGCAGGTGGGCTTCGGAGGGGTGCAGCAGGTAATCGCCCAGAGCGAGCGCGTAGGCGCTCCCGAACGATCCGGCTCCACCGCTCAGACCGCCGCTCACGACCGCGCGCCGAGATAGCGGACGGTCACCACGAGCGCGTCATCGGGGCGCTTCCAGTGGTTGGCCAGGATGCGCTCGCTGATCGTCTGGGTGGAGCCAGAGATGTCGAGCTCATCAGCGAACGTAGACTCGATCCCGTCGGTGGCCAGGACGAGGACGTCGCCGGGCCGCACCTCGACCGTGGCCGGCCTCACCGCAGGCAGTTCGTGCCCGGGGACACCGCGCCCGAGCGCCAGCGAGCCTTTCGGCCGGGTCACCGAGCGGTCACCGCTGAGCACTCGCCCCTCCACATTCCCGACCCCGAGCCAGGTCATCGCGCTCTCCGAGGTGGAGACGAAGGCCAGGCTGATAGCCGCTCCACGCGTACCCCGCAGGGCGACGTGGCAGCGCTGGACGAGCACGACCAGGTCGTGGGTCTGGCTCCCGCGCACGACCTCGGCGGCGTGGCGAGCGGCCCGAGCGGCTTCGCTGCCGTGCCCGAGCCCATCGATCCCGGCCACGAGCGCCCCCTCGGGCAGGAGGGTGACGACGCCGAGATCCCCGCTCGTCACCTCGCCGCGGCGGCATCGCGTGGCCACGCCCCACTCGACCGCTTCCCGTGCCGTCTGCTCACGCACGGCTCCGGCGCTCCTCGCGTAGGCGGGCGAGCTCGTCACGGAACCTCCACTTCTTCATCGTCACCACCGTGCCGCTGTCGGCCTCCGAGGTCACGTGGAACTCGTCCATGAGTCGACGCGCTCCCGGGAGGCCGAGGCCGAGGCCGCCCCTGCCGCTGTAGTCGTCGCGGAGGGCCGCCTCGAGGTCGCGGATGCCCGCGCCCTTGTCGGTGGCGATCACGGCGAGCCCGTATCGGTCCGTCTCGTCGAGCGGCTTGAGCACGATCTCGCCTTGCCCGACGTGGACGACGATGTTGCGGGCGATCTCCGAGATGGCCGTGGCGATCAGGGTCGGATCGGGCCTGGGGAAGCCGAGCCGCTCGGCCATGGCACGCCCCTCTGCTCGGGCCGCGACGAGATCGGAGTCGGCGTTGATGACAACGCGGACTTCATCCTCCATCCGCGCCCCCCTGGATCAGGTCATCGAGCAGCGCGGTGGCTTCATCGAGGTCGAGAACGGCGCGGAGAGGCTCCAGGTTGAGGCGGAACTGGACCATCGCGATGGCCACATCGGGATGTATGCCGACGATCACTGTCTCGGCGCCGCGCAACCTCGCAGTGATCACGATGGAGCGCAGGGCCCGGGCGACGAACGAGTCGATCACGTCGAGGGCGGCGACGTCGATCACGATCCCGCGCGAGCGATGCTTTCCCACCAGCTCAGCCAGCTCATGGCGGAGCTGGAGCACCTCGCTGTCGGACAGGTCCGACTGAATCGAGGCGATGAGGTAGTCCCCCTGCCGGAGGATCGCTACCGACATCGGCGGGCCGCCTAACTAGATCTCGAGACCGTTCGTGTCGCCGGCAGCCTCGCCGCCGTAGCCGGCCAGCCTCTCGGCCTCGACGAGGCCTCCTTGGAGATCACCGACCGTCTTCATCATGCCGAGGTCCACGCCGAGATCGACCAGTGTCTGGGCGATCTCCGACGACAGTCCGGTGAGGATCGTGCTCGCACCCATGAGCCGCGAGGCCTCGACCGTCTGGACGAGGTGATTGGCCACGGTGCGATCGAGTGTCGCCACGCCGGTGATGTCGATGACCACGACCTTGGCCCGCTTCTGCTGGATGGCACCCAACAGCTGCTCGGTCAACTGGCGCGCTCGCGCGGAGTCGAGAACGCCGATGATCGGCAGGATGAGCAGGCGCTCGCGGAGCTGCAGGACCGGCGTGGACAGCTCGCGCATCGCCTCCTGCTGCTCGTGGATCACGCGTTCGCGTTCGTCGACAAAACTCACGCCCACGGTGACCGCGATTCGATTCGCCGCAGGCTCGTAGGCGTCCAGGATGCGATTGAGCAGATCGAGATCCCGCTGGTACTTGGTAAACAGCGACCGCGCCAGGACGTCGCGGAGGAGAAGCACGATCCCGAGGACCTCGTGGGTCTCGACCCCGCGGGGGATGATTCTCTCCGAGAGCTCGCGGGCGTAGGTCTCCAGCGTCTCGATGCTGCCGGTCTCCAGGGCATCGACGTAGTTGTCGTAGACAGCAGTGGCCTCGGAGAAGATCTCCTCGTCCGACATCACGCCCAGCAGCTCTGCCTCGCTGATGCGCCGGGCCCACTCCTCCCGGAGCTCGGTGCGGTTCTCGCGTAGGTAGGTCACCAGCTCCTGCAGCAGCGATTCGGCCTCGTCGGACCGCGGCGGTGCCTGGATGCCGGTCCGCCGTCCCTGCTGATCGTCGGTCCGCCGGGGGGACTCCTCGTCGGTCCGCTGATCCGGCTCCTCCTCGGGAGCCGGTCGATCGGGCTCTTGGTCCATCTGCTTCTCCTCGGGTCGGGGATTGGCCGCGGGGCTGCTCGGCATTGGAATGGCGTCCAGGCGACGGCTCATCGAAGCCGGGGACCCTGAGCGCGGGCACCGTTGAGGAACAGGCCGGTGATCGTGGCCGTCATGTCCTCCTTGCCCAATGGTGGCAAGGACGTGAGCACTCCCACGCTCAGCCCGATCAGCGACTCGGTGAGGCGACCGCTGGCGATGTCTCGACGAATGGCTCCATCGGCCTGACCGCGCTCGAACAGCTGGCGCAGTGGTTGCGCGAGTCTGCGCTCGAATCGCTCCCGTCCGGACCGTTGCCGCTCGCGCGCCAGCAGCACGAAGGAGTCGCCGACATCGACGAGTGCGCGCACGGCCCGGGCGATCCCCTCCTCCGGCGTGACTTCGTCGATCCGCGCCGATGTCAGCCGCGCATCGACATCGCGCACCGCGGTCTGCGTGAGCTCGTCCAGGAGCGCCTCCCGATTAGGGAAGTAGCGATACACCGTCGCCCGGGCGACACCGGCCGCCTCGGCAACGTCGTTCATGCTCGCCTGCTCTCCCTGGAGCGCGAATATCTGGGCGGCTCCGTCGAGGATCGCCGACGCGACGCGCTGCTGCAACGCTTGCCTAGGGGCTGGTTCAGACATTGTCGTCTCGTGTGAAGTCTAGACGTTCCCTTGACGAGATGCTATTGTCTCATCTAGGGTCGTTGCTGTCCTATTCACTAGGAGGAACCACACATGTCGTTGTCGGAGCGAACCCGGACGGGCCTGCGGGAGATGCCGTCAAACGCGGCCTGGCTGCTGGCCCGAGCCCTCAAGCCCGCAGACGCGGTCGGAACCGCGGCCGAGTCGGCGGCAGCGGGCGCTCGGGATCAGGGGCGGAAGGTGAAGGCGGCGGTGATCGACGTCGCTCCCCTTGGCGGGGACTCGATCGACATCCGGATGAAGCGGGCGCAGGAGGCCAGCGAGCGGGCTCGCGAGGCCGAGGACCGGGCCGTGGAGGCTGCAATCGAGTCCAAGGACCGCTCCGACCACGCGCGAGAAGTGATCGAGCGTGGCCGGGCCCGCGTCAGGGAGGTGGAGCGGGAGTCGAGTCGACAGGTCAAGCAGCGGGTCGCCGAGGCGCAGAAGAGCGCCGATGAGTGGGTCAGGCGCGAGCAGAAGGCCGCCGATGCGGACGCGGAGGCCCAGCGGCAGGAGGTGCAAGCGGAGGTCGAAGGCGAGATCGAGGCCGCTCAGCGTGACGCGCAAGCGCGCCAGGAGCACGCCGAGGAGCTGGTCGAGGACGCGACGGAGAAGCTGGCCGAGGCCCGGCGGCTGGCGGACGAGGCCGCGTCGGCCGCGCGTGCCGCTGCCGAGGAGGCCAACCGCCAGGCGCAGCAGCTCGCCGGCGAAGCCGAGCAGCAAGCGGTCGAGGCGGAGGAAAGGGTCAAGGCGACCGAGCAGATACGCAGACAGTCACAAGCCACCGCCAAGCGCACGGCGCGCGAGCTGCAGCGGGATCCGGCCAACGGCTCGTTGGAGTCGCACAACAAGCCCGAGCTCGTCGAGCTCGCGGCCAGCATCGGTATCGAGAATCGAACCACCATGACCAAGGGCGAGCTCGTCGACGCGATCGCGAAGGCGTCTCGCAGCACCCGCTGAAACGGAGGCGACCCAAAATGAAGCTCATCAACAGGAAGAGCAGACTGGAGCGTCTGCTCGACACGGTCACCGACTCGCTCGATGTGACCCATTCGACCAAGTCCAGTCGGATCAAGCCCAGCCTGCCAGGCGGGCTCCGCTCCGGCTCGGGATCCGCGCTGCCCGGGGCGGGAGCCCGCAACGCGCTAAAGGCTGGGTTGGCCCAGGACAACCTGGTCAAGGCCGGGTTGGTCGCCGGCGGTCTGGCTGGTCTGACCGCCGGAAGCGCCGGCATCTCGTCTCTGCGGCGACGCGACGAGGGGGCGAGGGACGATTCGTGAAGCTGACGACGGTCGCGCTGTTCGCCGCCGGGTACGTGGTCGGGGCCAGGGCTGGGCATGAGCGCTACGCGCAGATCGTCACCGGGGCGGCGAAGCTGGCGGCGCAACTCGATGAGTTCAGCTCCAGTCGCCCCCCGCGGGGTCCGGAGCGAGGCTCCGGTGGCGCTGCGGGCGGTCCCGGACCACGGACGCCACCTTTCCAACGGGCTGCTCATCGAGGGCTCGATCCTGGCTCGCGTCCTGGGCCTGCGGCTGTTGACGCTCGACACCACAGTCGTGCTCGTCCCCGCTGACGTCAGAGGCTCCTCAGCGACAGAGCGGACCTCCGAGAGCCATGACGAGTCGACGCCTACGTACACCCGGTCATTGGCCGCGTCGCCGGTGCGCGCCGCCTCCCCAGGACGCGGACTGGCCCAGGCGGTCAGGAGCCTCAACGAAGGGGCGGAGATCCTCGCCAACGCGCAGCGCAACGGTGCTTGAGCGGCGTGATGGGTCCCGATCGAGCGGCATGCACGACCTCATACTCTCCAGCAACCGCCGCTGGCCTCACCCCACGCGTGACCGCAGACGTATTCGATCAGACCTTCGCAGTGGAGGGACGCCATCCGCAGCGGTAGCTTCGCCCCCGGCCCGTCGTTGCCGGGAGGACGGTCTGGCTTGCCCGAGCCTAGGGCGACGATCCGGGCACCGGTCGCCGCCGGACCCGCTCTGAACTCAGAAAGAGATGCGATGGCTTACATGAACTGTCCATGCTGCGGGTTGAGCATCCGACTGCGAGCCTCCTATCTGATCCTGGAGCGCTGCCCGCGGTGCCTTGCCCGCAGACAAGCGGTGGTGGCCATGTTTATCTCCGAGCGGCCCGCAGGCGCGCGGCGCACCGAGGCACGGCGGCAGGCAGATCAAATGCGGGAGCGAGACGAGGACCATGCCGGACCCGAGCCGGGGTCAGCAGCATCGCCCGGTGAATTCACCGTCTGAACCTCGGTTGACGGGCTAGTACTCCTCGACCACGGATCGTTCCCTTCCGCCTGCCGCCCCCCAGGATCGTTCTCTTCACCGCGCGGGGCGACGGCGTTAGGCTGGCAGCGTCCCCGCCCGCAGCAGGCCACGAGATCCGGAGGAACACCTTGGATGCCGTCAACCATCAGCTTCGACTATCCGCGCGCCCGGTCGGCCTTCCCCAGCCCAGCGACTGGGAGTTCAGCCAAGAGCCGGTGGCCGAGCCGCGCGAGGGCGAGGTGCTGATCAAGGTCCGCTACATATCGCTTGACCCGGCGATGCGCGGATGGATGAACGAGGGCCGGTCATACATCCCCCCGGTCGGGATCGGCGAGGTGATGCGGGCTCTGGCCGCCGGCGAGGTCATAGCCTCCCGGCATCCGGCGCTCTCGCCGGGGGACCAGGTAACCGGGCTGATCGGTGTCCAGGAGTACGCGCTCACCGGCGGCGACACGGTGATGAAGGTCGATACCAATCTTGCCTCGCTCCCGGTTTACCTCGGGACGCTCGGCATGCCGGGGATGACGGCGTACTTCGGCCTGCTGGACATCGGGCGCCCGAGCGAGGGGGAGACGGTTGTCGTCTCGGGCGCTGCGGGGGCGGTCGGCGGGATCGTCGGCCAGATCGCCAAGCTCAAGGGGTGTCGAGCCGTCGGAGTCGCCGGCGGCGCCGACAAGTGCCGGCACGTCGTGGAGGAGCTCGGCTTCGACGCCGCAATCGACTACAAGGGCGAGGATGTCGCCGAAGGGTTCCGCGAGCACTGCCCGCGGGGGATCGACGTCTACTTCGACAACGTCGGCGGCGAGATCCTCGACGCGGCGCTGGTTCAGCTCGCCCGGCATGCCCGTATCGTGATCTGTGGCGCCATCTCGCAATACAACGCCGAAGGCCAGATGCAGGGTCCGGCCAACTACATGTCCCTGCTGGTCAACCACGCCAGCATGACCGGCTTCGTCGTCTCCGACTATGGAGATCGGCTGGCCGAGGGTGCCAGGGACATGGGGAGCTGGCTCGCGGCGGGAAAGCTCAAGTCCTTCGAGGACATCGCACGCGGCGGGGTGGACGCGTTTCCGGACACCCTGTTGCGGTTGTTCGAGGGTAGGAACACCGGCAAGCTCGTGCTCGAGGTCGCCGAAACGTAGCTAGGCGCAGGTGATGTGGATCAGGTGCAGCAACCAGCTTCCGGAGTTCCCACCGGCCCGGAGATCGACGGTTCCCGTGCAGTGCTGGGTGCCCTCGGTGCGCACCGAGGTCGTGCTCACGGCGACGGTCGCGCCGGTGCTCGACTGGCTGATGACGTGGGCCTCATCGAAGGTGATCGAGCGGTCGCCGCTCTGTCCGGCCTGAAAGCTGTCGAAGCCGCCGACCTGGGTCCGGAGCGTGGGATCGGCAAGCGACCATGCCTGCGCGTACCGGTGTGAGGCGGCCAGCCCGTAGAACACTTCGACGGCGCCCGCGGGCCCGCCGGCGGCCGGCGCAGCGGGCCGAGCACTGAGCCCGCCGGCCCCCGCCGCGACGGATGTGGGGCCCGCCGTCGGGATGGGCGAGGTCGACGCCACGGCGTGGGAGCTGCTGGCGCTTTGGGCAGCCACGGTGGTCTGTGTACCGCCGCTGCTTTGCCTCCTGGTTCCGTTAGCCGACATGGCTTTCGATCGCGTCCCGGACCGGGCCCGCGGTGAATGGTTGCCGGCGACGGTCGCCCGCAGCTGGGAAGGCCGCGAGCCGGTGTCATTCAGGATCATCGCGAGCGCCACCACTGCCGCGACCAACGCCAGCACGGAGGCGAGCAGCTGGGACCCTCGGCTACTGCGCCGCCTCGGTGCGGCGGCTGGCGAGGAGTCAGCGGCTGCCCGCGCCGCGGCTGGCTTGCGCTGGGGAAGGACCGGCTTGCGCTGCGGAAGGGCCGCGGCCGGCTTGCGCTGCGACGTCGCCGGCGAACCAGGCGCGCCGGCTCGTGAGCGTCCCGGAGGCGCCGGTCTCGGGGACGGGAGCGCTCGCGAGCCCACCGGCCGCGCGGGTGTCCGGGGAACGGCCGGCCTCGCCGAGGCGGGTGACCGGATCGGGATCGGCTGCGTCGGCTCGGGAGTCAGGGCGACGCGCACCCGGCGCGTCAGCTCACCGGCCGAACGCGGCCGGGCGGCCGGGTCACGGGCCATGCCGCTGCGCAGCAGCTGGACGACTGACGCTGGCGCCTCGGGCCACGCCTCCCGGAGATCAGGCGGTGGTTGCGTGGAGATGGCATGGGCCAGCGCCACCGGATTTCTCTCACACCGCGCCGGCCGGCCCGACAGCATCTCGAAGGCCATCGCCGACAGCGCGTAGACGTCGATGGCCGATGTCGGCGGCTTGTCGCCCAGCTGCTCCGGCGCCATGTACCGGAACGATCCCACGACCGCGCCGGCGCTGGTGATCCGCGTGCGGTTCAGCACTGAGGCGATGCCTAGGTCGGCCACCTTGATCGCACCATCGGTGCCGAGCAGGATGTTGGCCGGCTTGACGTCGCGGTGGACAATGCCCTGGCGGTGGATGGCGTCGAGCCCGGCAGCGACCCCGGTGAGGATTCGCAGCGCGACCTCGACCGGGAGCTTGCCCTCACGGCGCAGCGCGTCTCGCAGCGTCTCACCCGGAACGTACTCCATGACGATCACGTTTCCGCCCTCCTCGGACTCGAAGACGTCGTAGATGGAGACGAGGTTGGGATGGCTGACCGAAGCGCCGACCAGCGCCTCGCGGCGCAGGCGCAGGAGCCCGCGCGGGTCGTCCTGGGCGGTCATCCGCTTGAGCGCCACGGGGCGGCCGAGCACCGTGTCCTCGGCCAGAGAGACGGTGGCCATGCCCCCTCTTCCGAGCGTCGAGATATGACGGTAGCGCTGGAGCTTGCTGGTGAGCGTCACGAGGTTGGGATACCCGCAGGGGCGTCCAAATCCACCGCTTTGGATGGCCCTGCGGCTAGGTCAGCCGGTGGGCGCTCACGCTCTGGCGCCGGGAACCCGCCGGCTGGGCGCTTCTGAAGCTCGCCTTGTACGCCTCGAAGTCCCAGGAGGCCAGAAACCGGGCGGCAGCATCCCGGCCCGACTGGAACAGATCGGCAACCCGCTCCTGGGAGAGGTCGAACTCGGTGGTCCGCACCCCGAGGGTGGGAATCGGGATCGTCCGCGCGTAGTTGGCCTGATCGACGTAGAAGCGGTCGTGGGCCTCCATCATCGTCTCGGCAATCGCTTTGAGGAAGTCGATGTCCGAGCCGATCGGTGCCGTCGCGGCCCCCTGTGGTGGTTGGCTCAGCAGCGGCGCCGCCTGACCCGGAGCCACCAGCAGCAGCCCGAAGGTGGGGAAACGGGGTGGAGTGCCCGGCGGAGCGTCGAACAGCCAAACCGGGAAGTTGGACAGCAGCCCGCCGTCGACGATCACGTGGTCATTGGCCATCACCGGTTCGAAGAACACCGGGATCGACATGCTCATCCGCACGGCCTCGGCGATCTCCAGCTCGTCGGGCTCGTACCCCAGCTGCCGGGCGTCCTGCGGAAGCACGAGCATGCTGCGAGCGGACAGGTCCGAGGCGATCACCCGCAGCCTGTAGGTTCGCTGGGGGTCGCTCTCACTCGCGTTGCGCAGGTCGCCGAACCTGGTCTTGCCCTTCCTCCCCAGCAGCTCGCGCATCCAGCCCAGCAGGTAGTGACCGCTGTGAAGACCGCGGGAGGTGAAGAATTGAGCGACATCCCCGAGGTCGCCAAACCGCTCCAGCAGAGTGCGATCCTCGAACCTGGCGAAGTCCATCTCGTGCAGCACGACCCGTTCGAGCTCGGCCCCCGTGTACCCGGCCGCCACCAGCGCGGCCATGATTGCGCCGGCGGAGGTCCCGGCCACGCAGCCCGGTTGATAGCCCCATTCGGTCAGCTCCCGAAAAGCCCCGGCGAGGCCGATGCCCTTGACCCCCCCGCCCTCGAACACGAGGTCAGCGCGGTGATCGGCCATCCCACCCTCAGCCGCGCCGGGATTGAACGAAGCCGCGCAGCAGCTCCTTGCCGCCGGCCGCGACTGGTGTCCCGTGCGCGAACAGCAGCGCGTCGAAGTCCTCATCCAGCAATGGCACGAGCCCGTCGACGATGCTCTCCTTGACCGCGTCGGGATCCTCCCCGAGGAGCTGGTCGGGCGGGTGACCGAGCTCGCCGTAGTGAATCAGGCCGTCGCCGAAGGCGAGGGCACCGGGACCGGCGTCGATGCTGAGCACGGCGTCGTCGGCGGAGATGCGGCCGAAGGGCAGGACGCGCAAGCCGGCCACGATTTCTTCGCCCGCGTTATAGCTGCGCACGTCTAGGCCGGTATCCCGCAGTTCCTCCAGCCCCGCCCCGTGGGCTAGCACCGGCACGCCGAAGTCGGCGGCGTTGCGCAGGTGGTGGCGGATGCTCAGCACCACGCGCTGCACCGGGTGACCGAGCCACTCCGGGCCTTCGCCCGGGGGCAGGATCGGGTCCAGCGCCGTGCCCGAGTCGGTGAGCAGGTAGGAGCTGACGTCCCTCCTGATGTTGGGGTGGCGCGCCTGCCAGTGCAGGACTCCGGGAATGACCTCGTTCACTGCCGCCAAGCATACGATGGCCTGTGTCGGTGGCGACGATACCTGGTGAGGGGTGCTGGATTCTGGGTCAGGCACCGTCGGCAGGTGCCGCGTGGTCCACGCCTTTGAGCGTGGCCAGCGGCGGGCGCTCACCGATCGGCACCTCGGCCACGCTCAGGTCATCCCACGGGCGCAGGTACCGACCGGCCGGCGCGCTCTTCCCCTGCGCGAGCCGGAGCTCCACCGCCGCCAGCACCGCGTAGGCCATCTCACCCAGCCTGCGTAGCGGCTGGTGGTGGTTGCGGCGCGTGCCCAGGTGGCATTCGCTCAGGGCGTCGAGACCGTGGCGGCGCAGCGCATCGATCAGGATCGCTATCTCCACTCCGTAGCCAACCGGGAACCAGATCTTCTCCAGCAGTTCCCGGCGGGCCGCGAACTCCCCCGCCAGCGGCTGCGCGAACCCCGCTAGCAGCGGCTCGTGCAGGTTGAGCAGCGGGCGGGCCATGAGCTCGGTGACCCGGCCGCCCTCGTCCGGAAGCTCCCCGATGCCCGTGCGCAGCGGTCGCTCGTAGGCACCCTTGACCAGCGCTAGCGAGGGGTCGCTGAGCAGCGGCCCGAGCAGGCCCATCAGATGCCGCGGATCGGCGTCGCCGGTGTCGCCATCGAGGAAGCAGACGATCTCACCGGCAGTGGCGTGCACGCCCCGCCACATCGCGTCGCCCTTGCCCAGCGCGGGGCCGTAGGAGCTCAGCACCGCGTCCTGCTGAATCACGCGCGCTCCGGTCTCGAGCGCTGCCTCGACGGTACCGTCAACCGATGCCGCGTCGACGACCACAATCTCGTCGACCAGCTCCTTCTCGGCCAGCGGTTGCACGGTCTCCCGCAGCACGCCGGCAATCGTTCTCGCGCATTCCTTGGCCGGGATCACCACCGTCACCCGCGCATCCTTTTCAGCTCGCAGCTGCGCCGGGGTGAACTGCTCCACGCGGTAGCGACGCCGCTGCGCCCAGGCGGACACGGCATCCTCGCGTCTGGGAACGGGAACGGTGCCCAGCGCGCTGTCGGGTTTGTCGTCAACAGGCGGTTGCAGGCTCGTCATCTCGTCAGGCTTGCCCCGCGGCGTCCGGCGTCCCCGCCAGCCTAGCTAACCTGAGCGCGCACCCAAGACAACTCGTGGGCGGCCACGAGAGAGGAGACTTGAGATGAGCATCGAGAATTCGAGCCGTGCCGTGTCGGCGCTGAATCGCAGCTTGGTGGCGCTGACGGCCTCCCTTCTCGGCTCCATGGCCATAGCATCCGCGGCCGCGAGTGCGGCACCCGCGAGCAGAACCGTGGTCAGGAGGTCCGCGCACGGAGCTGTGGTCAGGACGACGAGCGGAGCCGTGGTGAGGACGTTCTCCTTCACCGCCAGCCGGAACTCCAGGACCACCACCGTGGTCAACATCGACACGCTGCTGATCAACGCCCGCTGTGACTCCACCGGCAACCCGGTCATCTTCGCCTTCACCTCGTCCAGCAACGCGGACCTGTTCGGGCGGCTGTTCGACGGTCTGGGACGGCTACACACCATCCGCAGCAGCGCGTTCACGAGCAGAAGCCGCGGAATCAGCCTGTCTCCGAACACGCCCAGCGACTACAACTCCTCCGGCACGGTGATGTTCGGGAACTCCAAGGGTCAGGTGGTGACTGTCGACTACGCGTTCGACAACGCCACGACGCTGGCCAAGCTGAACGTCTGCACGGTGTACGGCTCCTACATCGCCAGCTGATGGCTGACTTCCAAATCAGCTGCTCGACCCCGGCTACGCACCTGTAGCATCCCGCCGGACCAACCTACAGGTGCGGGCCAGAGAGGAAAGGATCGACAATGGAAGCAGCGTCTGCGGGCCAAGATCTCGTCGCGGACAGTGACGGCGAGCAGGCGCCGTCGTTCTCACTCGAGCTCAGTCAGGATCAGAAGGACATCCGGGACTGGGTTCGCGGCTTCGCCGAACAGACCGTGCGCCCGGCGGCGGCTGAGTGGGATGAGCGCGAGGAGACGCCGTGGCCGCTGATCCAGGAGGCGGCCAAGATCGGGCTTTACGGCCTCGAGGGGATCGCTCAGTTCTGGTATGACCAGAGCGGGATCATGTTCCCGATCGTCAACGAGGAGCTGTTCTGGGGCGATGCGGGAATCGGGATGGCGATCATGGGCACGACGCTGGCTGTGGCCGCGATTCAGGCCAACGGCGCGCCCGAGCAGTGGGGCGAGTGGATCCCGCAGTGCTTCGGCACCGAGGACGAGCCGAAGGTGGCCGCGTTCTGCGTGTCCGAGCCCGACGCCGGGTCGGACGTCTCCTCGCTGCGCACCCGCGCCCGCTATGACGAGTCGACCGACGAATGGGTTCTCAACGGACAGAAGGCATGGGCCACCAACGGGGGGATTGCCAACATCCACGTCGTCGTCGCGCAGGTCGATCCTGAGCTCAAGGCGCGCGGTCACGCCTCGTTCGTGATTCCCCCGGGTACGCACGGGCTGCAGATGGGAACCAAGGTGAAGAAGCACGGCCTGCGGGCATCCCACACCGCTGATGTCTTCCTCGACGACGTTCGCATCCCTGGTTCGTGTCTGCTCGGGGGCAAGGAGAAGCTCGACCAGCGGCTGGCGCGTGCGCGCGAGGGCCAGCGCTCACGGGGGCAGGCGGCGATGCGCACGTTCGAGGTCAGCCGCCCGACCGTCGGCGCACAGGCGCTGGGTATCGCCCGGGCGGCCTACGAATACGCGCTCAACTACGCCAAGGAGCGAGTGCAGTTCGGTCGCCCGATCATCGACAACCAGGCGATCGCGTTCACGCTCGCCGACATGAAGCTGGAGATCGACGCAGCCCGGCTGCTGGTGTGGCGGGCGGCCTGGATGGGTCGCAACGGACACGACTTCGACAACGCCGAGGGATCGATGAGCAAGCTCAAGGCGGGCGAGGTGGCGGTGTGGGCGACCGAGCGGGCGATCCAGATCCTGGGCGGAAACGGCTACACCCGCGAGTACCCGGTGGAGCGGATGCATCGGGACGCGAAGATCTACACGATCTTCGAGGGAACATCGGAGATCCAGCGCCTGGTGATCGCCCGGGCGATCTCGGGGATGCAGATCCGCTAGCCGGCAGCCTGGTCCCGCGCTGGTGTCCCCGAGCTCCGATCCCCCCGCGGTTCTGCTCGCGCTGATTGGCCGCTATGACGCCGAGGTGTTCGAGCTCGGGCGCCGGCAGGCGCGGATCCGGCTGAGCGGAGCCGGGCCGACTGCGTTCGACGTGCTGCTGGACGGTAAGCAGGCGACGCTGCGTCCGGCGCCATCCCGCAGCCGCCCGGATGCCCTGCTCGAGGCCGACGCCGCCACCTGGGCCCGCATCGCCAAGGACGTGCGCGGCGGGATGGCGGCATTCCGAGCCGGCCGCCTGCGAATCCGGCGCGACCTACATCTCGGCGTGGGCTTTCTCGCCGCCACCGCCCCCTCGGGTCCGGGGGCACTGCGCTTCCGGCGGGTGCAGACGGCAGGCGGGCACATCTCGATCTGCGAAGCCGGCGAGGGACCGGCGGCGCTGTTGGTCCACGGTCTTGGCGCGACCAAGGTCTCGTTTCTACCCACGCTGGCGGCACTCGCGCCCCACCGGCGAGCGATTGCGGTCGATCTGCCCGGCTTCGGTGATTCCGATAAGCCGATCCGCGCCCGCTACGACGCCCCGTTCTTCGCCGCGGCGATGACCGCGCTGCTCGACGCGCTCGAGCTGGAGCGGGCCGACGTGGTCGGCAACAGCATGGGTGGCCGCGTCGCGCTCGAGCTGGGCCTGAGCGCGCCCGACCGGGTAGGGCGGCTCGCGCTGCTGGCTCCGTCGCTGGCCTGGCTGCGGTCTCGCCCATGGGCACCATTGCTGAAGCTGGTCGCCCCGCAGCTGGGGCTGATCCAGCCTGCGCCGCGCGCGGCCGTTGAGTCGATCGTGCGCCGGGTGATACCCGGCTCTGATACGGAATGGACCGCGGCGGGAATCGACGAGTTCCTGCGCTCGTACCTCACCGCCCGCGGGCGGGCCGCGTTCTACGCCGCGGCCCGCAACATCTACCTGGAGGAACCCTACGGGCCCAACGGTTTCTGGACCCGGCTGCCCGAGCTGGCCCCAGAGAGCCTGTTCGTCTGGGGCCGCCAAGACCAGATCGTGCCGATCCGCTTCGCTCGCTACGTGCGTGAGGTTCTGCCGGATGCCCAGCACCTGGAGCTGCGGTGCGGTCACGTGCCTCAGCTGGAGCGGCCCAAGGAGACCCACGACGCCATCCTGCGCTTCTTCGACGACAGTCAGCCGGGGTCCCGAGCGGCGGCCCGCCGCGCCCGCGAGATGTCCTCCCGCTGATCGCGCGCCTGGGGGGTCGTCCCTGCAATCTAATCGGCGCGTTCCCGTGGCAGTTGCGCCGCGGTCTCCCGCTGGCGCACATCCCGTAATCGGTTCCTTGTGTCGCCGCCGTGACGGACGTACGATTGTTCTATTCAAGGGAGGAGTCGCGTGCGACGGGTCTACACGTTGCTGTTGGGGTTGCCGATGATCTTGGCGTTGGCGGCCTGCGCGGCGACGACCGATCCGGCGAGCAACGTGACGGCGTCGAGCGCGACCTTCAATGCGCGCGGGCGCACTGATAGCACCCCGGCGCACTACTACTTTCAGTACGCGACCGCGCCGCAGGCGCTGGGAACCGGGTTTGGGTTTCAGACGCCCGCGCGAGGTCCCATTCCGCCGAACGTGAGCGGATCGGACGGTTCGTTGGTGCCGTTCGGGGAGCAGGTGTCGGGGCTTGTGCCGAACACCACCTATTACTACCGGGTGTGCGGGGGTGATGGTCAGACGAATGGCGACGTGTGTGCGCAGACGCAGAGCTTCACGACCCCTGACGGTGTGGTCTTCAACCAGCCTGGGACGTACTCGTGGACCGTACCGAACGGGGTCATGCGGGCTCAGTTCGACGTGTCAGGGGCTGAGGGCGGCCGAGGGATCGTCGTCGACAACAACCCGATGCCAGCGGTTCTTGGTGGTCGCGGTGCTCATTTGCGCGCTGTGCTCGCGGTGCATCCTGGGGACACGGTGACGATCGTGGTCGCTGGGCGAGGCGGAGACGCGAACCCGTCGCTGTATGCGCCATCGAACGCTAATGGCGGCGCGGCTGGCTCAGGCGGGGCCGGCAACGGGGGCTCCGGGCCGTATGGCGGTGGCGGAGGAGGCGGCGGCGCCTCCGATGTTCGTAGCGGCAGCGACCTCTCCACGCGGTTGCTGGTCGCCGGTGGTGGCGGTGGTGGTGGCGACGTCGTCAATCTTCCTGGCTCGCAGGGCGGTGATGGGGGCCTGGTCGGTGCCAGCGGTCAAACTGGGAGTTGCTCAAACGACTTCGGTCCATGTACGCCGTACGCCGGGGGTGGCGGCGGAACGGGAACCAGCGGCGGAGTTGGCGCGACCGGCGCCCGGGGAAGTGGCAGCAATGGCGCGCTCGGAGTCGGCGGCGATGGCGGCTCAAACACGTTCGCCCAGGGGACCCCGCAGGATTTCGGAGCGGGTGGTGGCGGCGGCGCCGGTGGGTACTACGGCGGCGGGGGCGGAGCCCCCGGCGAATACGCCATACACAGCGGGTTCACCCCGACGGGTGGTGGCGGCGGGTCAAGCTTCATCACCTCAGCCGCACTGTGCTCATCGCCCATTGACACCGGCGTCCAGAGCGCGGATGGCGCAGTCACCATCACCTACAACCCGCCCGTCTGCTGACTTGGCACCCGCGGTGGGGCACCCGGAGGACTCTGACCCAGACTGACAAAGCGGGTCCGAGCGCCAGGGGCTTCCGGCCCCCGCTCGCGTCCCCGCTACGACGAACCGGCCCGACGGCGGCCGCCGCCCGCTTCGAACGGTCGGAGAGACCGCTGGGCATTCTGTCGGTCCCAACTTCCCCCGGGGAAGATGCGTGAGTCATGGTGTCCGGTGTGCTGCCGGTGATGGCCCAGGAGGCCGCGGCGCGATTTCTCACCCGGCTTGATCGAACGGTTCCCGGCCGAATCGAGGGCTTCTACGTGGTCGGATCCGCCAGCTTGGGCGCGTTTTGCCCCGGCCGCAGCGATCTGGACTTCGTTGCTGTTCTGGCCGGTGAGCTCGACCAGGCCGAGCTCGACAGGCTGCGTTGCTGCCAGCGAAGATCCTGGGCCGCCGCCGTCCTCCGCAGCGCGGCCAGACTCCCGCCGCGGTGGCCGCTGATCTGCAACGGGATCTACGTTTGCTGGACCGATCTCAACCGCTCGCCGCTGGACGTCGTCCCGATCGCCTCCCACGTTGCCGAGCACTTCAGCGTGGGATCCGGGTTCGACGCCAACCCGGTCACCTGGTGCACCCTGGCCCAGCGAGGCATTCCCGTGCGTGGACCGCATCCCCGCCAGCTCGACGTGTATGAGGATCGCGCGGAGCTGCGGCGCTGGACCTTGGGCAATCTCGATGGCTACTGGCGCTGGTGGTCCCGTGCCGCACGCGGACGTGGACGAACGGGAGCGATGGCACTGCTGCGGCGCTTTGCCGCCTGGGGCGTGTTGGGGGCACCTCGCCTTCACTACACCCTGCACACGGGCGAGATCACGACCAAGGAGCAGGCGGCTCAGCACGCGCTCGAAGTGTTTCCCGGGCGCTGGCATCCGGTGATTGAGGAGGCTCTGGCCTTCTGGCGCGGGAATCCAGCCTCTGAACCCTACCGAGACCCATTTCGACGCCGTCGCGATGCGGCTGCCTTCGTCGCCAACATCGTCGACCAGGCAACCGGTCGATGAGCCCATCAGCTCGGGATCACCGATCAGCGGGATGGCCGCGCGTGTAGAGAGCCTCCGCGGACGTCGTCCAGAGTCGCCTGCGCAGCCCGGAGGCGCGAGCGATCGGCCGCTCGACCGCCGCCCGTACGCTCTCCTCGTTCCCGACCAGAATCAACTGGCGGCGGGCGCGCGTGATCGCGGTGTAGAGCAGCTCTCGGGTCAGGATCCGAGAGCCGACATCGGGCAGCACCACTGCTCCGAGGTCGAACTGCGATCCCTGGCTCTTGTGCACGGTCATCGCGTACGCGGAGTCGACGGCGCTCAGGCGCGCGGGGCTGTAATCGAGGAGTTCCCCGCCGCGCTCGAACACGGCGCTGAGCCGATCCGGCGCCGTCTCTACGACCACCCCCATGTCCCCGTTGTACAGGCCGAGCTCATAGTCGTTCTCGGTCACCAGCAGCGGCCGGCCGGCGTACCAGCGCTCATCGGTGGCCAGCCCGTCCACGTCACTGGCCAGCCAGCTCTGCACTCGGGCGCCCCAGGTCGCCACCCCGTAGGGGCCGCGCCGGTGCGCGCACAGGAGCCGGAAAGCCTCGAGGGCGCTTAGCGCCCGGGCGCCGTCGCCCGCGCGGCCGGCCGTGACCATCTCCCGCCCCGCGGCCACGGCGGCATGTCGCACCGAGGGCAGTGCCTCCGCTCCGGGCTGGGTGGCGACGTCGACCGGGATCCACTGCACGTCTTCGGCCTCGCCCGAGAGCAGCGATATCACCGCGTCGGCATCACCGGCGCGCGCCGCGTCGGCCAGGGCGGCGATTCCGCCGCCGAAGCGATGGAACCGGTCGAGCACCACCGTCCCGTCGCCGATGCTCACTCCCGATGGCGGCTCGACGGCCGGCACCGGCAGCCCGCTCACCTGCGACAGCCGCTCTCGGGCCCGCGCGCGCATCATCATCCCTTGGCCGGCCGGGCCGACGATGTCGCCCAGCACCGCGCCGGCCTCGATCGAGGCCAGCTGCCCCGGGTCCCCGACCAGGACGAGCCGCGCCCCGGGACGAAGCGCCTCCAGCAACCGGGCCATCAACGACAGCGACACCATCGACGTCTCATCGACGATGACCACGTCGTGCGGCAGGCGCTGATCGCGGTTGTGGCGAAAGCGGCTGTGGCTGCCGGGTCGGCGGCCGAGCAGACGGTGCAGGGTGAACGATCGCAGCGCCAGCAGCTGAGTGCGCACCGGCTCGGAGACGTTCAGCCGCCGGGCTTCCTCGTGCACTGCCTCCCCGAGACGCACGGCGGCTTTTCCCGTCGGCGCGGCCAGCGCCACCAACAGCGGGCGCCCATCGATGGCCATGCCCTGCTCGGCCAGCAGCGCCGCCAGCCGCGCCACGGTGGTCGTCTTGCCGGTGCCTGGCCCACCCGCGATCACCGATAGCTGGGCCAGCGCTGCGCTGGCGGCGGCGAGACGCTGGCGGTGGTCGGCGAGGTCTCCGAACAGCCGGGCAAGGCCATCGGCCAGCGCCGGCAGACACGTATCAGCGGGCTCACCCAAGCTCAGATTCCGCAGCGCTTCCGCCACCTGACGCTCCTCGGTCCAGTAGCGATCGAGGTACAGCCAAGAGTCGACCAGCCGGAACGGGAGATCCCCCTCGCCGGGCCGCTCGCCCACCGCTACCACCGGGCTGCCGGCGACACGCCTGATCCACCCCCGTGTCTCCGGCCACGGCAGCGCCGCCAGCTCCACCGGCAACTCGGAATCCACGGCTGCGGTGCCACGAATGCTGTCCAGGTCGACCTGTACGTGGCCCAAACGCGGCGCGCGGACGGCCAGTGCGGCGGCCAGCTTGACCGATTCCTCGTCCTCACCCGCGAGCTGGCACAGCCGCTCGGCCACGTGCACGTCGGCAGCGCTCAGCACCCCGGCTTGGTTGAAGTCCCGCAGCAGGCCGGCGGCCGAGCGTGCCCGACGGACGTCGAAGGGATCCAGCTCTTGGCTCCCGATGCTCACCCGGCAAACCCTCGATCCAGCGCGTCGCTGAGCGCCGCCACCAGCGCGCCCGGCGGCCGCCAGGCGAACACTCCACACGGCGGGTCGTCGAAAACCGGTGCCGGCGACCCCGTCATTCCGCGCAGGAACGCGTAGATCACGCCGGCGAGATGGCGGTCCGGGTCATAGTCAGGCACCCGCCAACGCAGGTACCGGTGCAGCGCCACCACGTAGAGCAGCGCCTGCAGCCCGTAATGGCGCAGTCCCATCTCGGCCAGCAGCGCCTGCGGGCGGTAGTGCCAGGCGATCAGCGGCTCGGCTGGCGCTCCCAGCCAGTTCGTCTTGTAATCGACCACGGCAAAGCGCCGCCCGTCGGGTCCGGGGACCCGGACGACGAGATCGAGAAAGCCGGTCAGGTATCCCCTGGCGCTGTGGCCAAGGCTCGGATCTCGCAGCCGCTCGGCGTAGGCGATCATCGGGTCTCCTGGCCGCAGATGCTCGCGCAGCGCCTCAGCGAAGGCCGCGGGGGCAAAAGCTCCCCGGGGCTGGTCGCCGCCGGCCAGCGGCAGCTCGAACTCCAGCTCGTCGAGCCGGTCGGCGCGGCCTAGGTCTCGCAGGCGCAGGCCGTTCAGCAGCGGTCCAAGTGGGGTCTCGATCGCCGCGCGCAAACCGGCGACCACCGCCTCCGGGTCGCCGACATCGACGCCACCAGATCGTTGCGCCTCGGCTAGTCGCGCGGAAAGCTCACCGCCGAGGTCGTCGGCAGCAAAGTCCGTGGCCTCCAGCACCTGGTGGACGAGCGTGCCGACCGCGGTCCCGGTCGGCATCTGTCCCAGCGGCACGGGCGTCGTCGGCCACGACCCCGGCGTCGGATCCGATCGCGGTGGCGCCGGCTCGATGTCGCCCTGCTGCGGTGGCCCAGTCGGCGCCAGCCGCGGCTCGTTGGGCTCGTCGGTGAGTACCGGCTCCTCGGGCTCGCTCGCCACCCGCTGATCGAACGGGTCCTCGGGAACGGTGCCGTCATGGGTGTCTGCGGTCATGTCGCTGTAGGACGTGCGTCGCCAGCGCCGATCGAGCTCGCGGGCGAACATCGCCGCGCCGAGGCCGGCTGGTTGCCTCAGGGGCGGGCTCCAGGAGATCGGCATCCCGAGCCTCGAGCGCTCGACGCTGATGGCTCCGGGCGCCTCTGCCGCGAGCGAGCGTAGGCGCTCCATGGCGACGGCGTCCGTTGGCGTCAACCGGCCTTGCGCCGGGACCGTGCCATCGGCCCGGCGCTCGAACACCAGTCGCGTCAGCGGGGCGTGCCGGCCGTCGCGCGATCCGGCCCACCACAGCACCGCTTGATGGCGAGCGCGCGTCAGCGCGACGTAGAGAAGTCGAAGATCCTCGCCTCGCTGCTCGCCCAGGGACTGCTGCCGGTGCTCCCGAAACGACGACCCCGACAGGGTGACGTCGAGCATCCGCTGGCTGCCCGCCTGGGGATCGTGAAAGCACACCGGCTTGAGCTCATCGCGCTGAAAGCCCGGATCCCACAGGAACGGGACGTAGACGATCGGGAACTCCAGCCCCTTGCTGCGGTGGATGGTCAGCACCTGGACCGCCTCGGCATCGGACTCCAGTCGACGGCTCCGGTCCTCGTCGCTGGTTTCCCGCACGGCTTCGAGCATCCGCCGGCGCAGCCACGCCGTCAGTGCCGTCGTCCCGAGCTGGTCGTTGGAGGCAGCGGCGTGAAGCAGCTGCGCGATGTGGCGAACGTCGGTCAGCTGTCGCTCGCCGTCGGCATGAGCGAGGACCCGCTGGGTCAGGCGTTCGCTCCGCACGATCGTCTCCAGCAGCGACGCGACCCCGGCGAGCCTCAGGACCCGCGTCCAATCGTGCAGCCGTCGGTGCAGTGACTCCCACTCGCTCTCGCCGGCTCCGGCCACCTGCTCGGCGCTCCAGCCGACAAAGGGAGTCAATGCGGCCGCGTGGGCGCGGGTGATCGACGTGGGCCGCTCGAGCGCCTCCAGCAGCCGCAGCCAGTCGTGCGCCACCGCCGCCGCGAACACGCTTCCCGTGCCCCCCGTGACCGCCGGTACGCGGGCCTCCTCCAGCGCACGCCGGATCAGAGCGGCCTGACTGTTGGTCCGCACCAGCACCGCTAAGTGGCGTGGACGGACCTCCTCGTAGTCGGACGCGGCCTCCGGTCCCGAACAAGCGACCTGTGCCGATGAGGACAGCAACCGCACAACGTCGGCAGCGAGATCCTTGGCGATGTGCTCACGCGCTCCGGCGGTGCGGGCAAATCCCCCGGGAGTCATCCCGGCGTCCTCGCGGGCCACGACTCGGATCCGCAGCGGTGCAGGATCTGGGGTCCCCCGCAGCCGCGACGCCTGACCCGCGGGGGCGGCTTCTACCTGCCGGTAGGAGATTCCCTCCTCGCCGAGCTTGGCGTTGCCGAATAGCGCGTCGTAGGCGGCAAGGAGCGGGCGGTCGCTGCGCCAGTTGATGGTCAACGTGGCCCGCGCGACCGCCTGCTGGGCCGCCTCCAGGTAGGCATAGACATCGGCCCCACGGAAGGCGTAGATCGCCTGCTTGGGGTCGGCGATCAGCACCAGCGTTCCGCCGGTGTCGCCGAATGCTCGTCGCATGATCCGCCACTGCACCGGGTCGGTGTCCTGGAACTCGTCGACGAGGACGACGTCGAAGCCGGCTACGAGCCGCGCGGCAACTCCGTCTCCGCCCGACGCGCCGAGCACACCGTCGAGTCGCATCAGCAGGTCGTCGTAGGTCATCACCATCAGCCGGCGCTTTCGCGCCTCCAGCTCGGCGCGTACGGCCTGCGCCAGCCCCCGCCGCATGTTCGCCACCTCCCCGTCGGCGGGGACAAGCTCGGCCGCTGGGTTGGCCACCGCGATGCGAGCGATCGCCAGCGCCTGCGCACGGCTGATCGGAGGGCGGTCCTCGCGCTGGAAGCGGCGCAGGTAGAGATCGTCGAGCACCTCGTCGACCAGGTCGCTCAGATCCTCGAGGAACTGGACCTCCGGCTCCAGGTCGGCGGCGATGCCCAGGCCCCCGAGCACGTCCTGACAGAACCCATGCGTGGTGGCGATCGTCGCCGCGTCGAAGTCCGACAGGGCCCGCCTGAGCCGCAGCCGCCGAGCGCGCACGCTGTCCTCCGGCCCGGCAGCCAGTAGCTCGACGACTGGATCGGTCAGAGGCTGGATACCGGCCAGCGCTCGTCCTAGCCCGTGCTCGACGCTGAGCAGCCGCTCGCGCACCCGCTCACGCAGCTCGCTGGTGGCCATCCGGGTGAACGTGACCAGCAGCACCCGCTCCAGCGGGATGCCCTCGGCGACGTACCGCGCCGCCAGGGCGGCGATCGCGTAGGTCTTGCCGGTGCCGGCGCTGGCCTCGAGGACGGTCACCCCGCGGGGCAGGGGACCGGCAACATCGAAGCCCGGCGGCTGCTGTGGGTTGCTCATACGCTGGCGCTCACCTGCTCGTGGATCAGCAGGCCGTGCCACAGTCGCTGCGCCAGCCGCCCGAAGCGCGATATCTCCGACGCTTCCCATCCCGGACCTGACTCGTCGGCGCGGGGAGTCAGCGCGATCAGATCCTCGAAGCTGAGCTGACCGCCGAGGACCAGCTGATGCTCAGGGTGGCGGTCCTCCCGGTCCCAGTCGAAATCGGAGGTCCACTGCTCCCGGGCCGCCACCGCCGGGTCGCGGCCGCGCGCGGAAGCCTCCACGTAGGCGGCGGCGCTCAGGGCCGGAAGCGGAAGTGGCTCCCGCATCCCGCGCTCGTACAGGTCCACCAGCGCCGCCAGGTGCACCTCCGCGTTCCGGCGCCGCTCTTGGACATCGGCCCCCAGCGACTGCACCCGGGCCACACACACCGTTTGCCCGCCGCCTCCACGCCCCACCGTCGCCGCCGACAGGGCGCGCTGCGGATCGGAGGCGGTGGCGGCCAGCAGTCTCACCCACGAGCCGAGGCGGTGGCCGGGATTGACCCGAGAGTAAGTGGGAAGCAGCAGCAGTTGCGTGCCGAGGGAGCTCACGGTGCCACTCAGCAGTCGGCCACCGGGAAGCTCGACGTGGACGTCGAGCGGATCGGAGTCGACGCCATCCCCCGGCGCCAGCGCCTGCGCGGCGCGGACGATGGCGTCCACGATCGGGTAGAGCTCGAAGATCACCGGCTTGCCGAGCACCGCGGGGGGCAGCAGGCCGCGGGCGATCTCGGCCCGGATCGCCCTATGTCCATCGACGCCGGCCAGGCGAGCCTGCAGCAGCCGCTCGCCGACTGCCCATCGTTGCAGTCCGTCCAGCTCCACGGCCAGGGCGTCGTCGATCTCGTCTCGGACCGGCATGAGCATGATTCGCAGGCGTTGGCGCAGGAACGCTCGCATCGGGTGCTGGACGAACCGCACGAGGTCCTCGAGCGCGATCACCGGATCCTCCTGAGGCGGCAGCGGTCCGGTCAGGAACGGCCGCGGGTCCGATCGCGAGCCGGTGAGCGCCTGCGCTCCCCCGAGCGTCATTTCGTCGAAGCTCCACCGCCGCCCGGCCACCAGCGCGCCGCGATCGAAGTTGCGGGGATCAAACGGCTGCAGGGGGTGACGAACGAGCGCCTGATCGCGCGCCGGTGCACCCTCGATGCGAACCGTCGCGTCGATCACATCCAGCAGCTCTCCCACCGGCACCGCCGGGGGACGAATGGCATTGGTGCGCTCGTCGTTGCCGGTGTAGGTGATGATCAACCGCTCGGTCGCAGCCATCAGCGCGTCGAGCAGCAGCTGCCGGTCCTCGCTGCGCGGATCGCGCTCGCCGATCCGCGGTTGGTCCAGCATCAGGTTGTCTCCATCACGCGGCGCCTTGCGCGGAAACGCGCCGTCGTCGAGGCCGAGTAGGCAGACGACTCGGTGGGGCACCGAGCGCATCGGATAGAGCGTGCAGATGGTCAGATGGCCGGTGCGGAAGTTGGCGCGGGTGGGCCGCCCGACGAGCCGCTCGGCCAGCAGTCCTCGCACCTCCGCCAGCGACAGCCTGGTGGCGCCGCCGGCCAGGCGGTCCCTGGCGGTGCCGGCGGTCACTGGGCCCCTGACGGCGCCGATGCCCGCGACCTCCGCCAGCAGTTCGTTGAGCAGGCGCTGGAGCTCGTCGCGCTGCCAGGCTGCCCGGGAGGCGGTCGCGGTCAGGGAGTCTGCGGCCAGCGAGATCGCGCGCGCCCACGAGGTGATCGGCTGCTCGACGCTGAACGAATCCACGGCCTCCCGCAGGCGCGCGATCAGCTCCGTGAAGCGACCGGCGAGATCGATCACGCCGCTGTCGACATCGTCAAGCGCGAGCACGCCCCGAAACAGCCGCTCGCCGTCCTCGGTCATCGTCACCCCCAGCAGCAGGCGGTCGAGGCCCGCTCGCCAGGTGCCGCTGTCGAGGCTGCCGAGCTTGAACGGCGCCCGATGGGCGGCGTCGAGGCCCCAGCGGATACCGGCGTCGCTGATCCAGTCCTGCAAGCGGACCAGGTCCTCGTCGTCGAAGCCGAATCGCCGTCTCACCGGCTCCCGAGCGGCGAGGTCGAGCACCTGCGAGGCGGTCAGCCGCTGATCGGTCAGCGCCAGCAACTCGGCCACCACTGCGAGCACGCCGTTGGTTTGGCGCAGCGAGCGGTCCGCCAGCCTGACGCGGAGCTCCAGCGGCGAGGCAGCTTCGGGCCCACCACCCGCGGCGCCGAACGTCGCCTGGATCAGCGGCGCGAACGTCTCGATATCCGGGCACATCACGATCACGTCTCGCGGCTCGAGTGTCGGATCGTCGGCGAGCGTATGCAGGAGCGCGTCTCGCAGCACCTCAACCTGGCGGGCGCGTCCGTGGCAGGAGTGAATCTGGATGCTCTGGTCCCCGGGCTCGAGCTCCGCTCGCCGCTCGGGCTGGCCGGGATACGGTCCCCCCGGCGGCTCCCGGTCGGCGAGCACATCGGCCTGGATGCGCTCCAGCAGCGTGCTCGTCGCCGGCGCCAGCGGGTGGTGATGGTCGGCGGACTCGTGCCCGCTGCCCAGCACCAGCTGCATCTCCCGCGAGTCGCGTCCCCACGAGGACAGCAGCGGGTGTCGGGAAGCGATTGCCGGCACGTCCTCCCGGCGAGGCGCCGCTTCTGGGCTGGGCTTCGCTTGACCCGCCATCTTGTGCCACAGCGCCGGCGAGGGATGCAGCAGGAACAGGTGGACGTCCCGGTGCACCGCGAGCGCGCGCAGCGTGTGAAGCTCGCCCGCCGGCAACCGGGTCAGACCGAACAACGAAATGCGCTCAGGCAGCTCGAGCATCCCGCCGTCGGCGCGGAGCCGGGCGCAGGCGGCCTCAAGCCGCTCGGCCGGATCGGGCACACCGATGTGGGCCCGCAGCGCCCGCCACAGCTCTGGCTGCCAGGCCCCGGCGGGTCCCAGCCGCTCCTCCCCGTCGCCATCCTGCCCGCGGCTCCACGCGCCCACCATCGTTGGGCGGTGGAGTGCGTAGCGATCGAACAGCTCGGCCAGGTGAGCGACGAACCCCAGGCGCCGGGCCTGCCGGATCGGGTCCGGCGGGTGGCGATCCGTGCCGAGATGGGTGGCGAGGGTCCGCATCCACGGTTCGCCGGCACAGGCGTCGAGGACCTCCAGCAGCGCCCACAAGCTCCGCGCCGGCAGCCATGGATCCTCCTCGGGATCGACGCCCGAGGCGGCGGACAAAGCGTCGCCGATCAGTCGCCGAGGAAACGGAAACAGGACATTGGCGCAGACGCCGTCGGCGCCACCGGGACCAGTGCCCAAGCGGCCGGAGAGCCGCTGCGAGAGCCATCGCTCCATGCCGCGAGTGGGGACTGCGATCACCTCCGGGGTGAATGGGTCCTCCGGGGGCTCGGCCAACAGCCCGCCCAGCGCGTCGGCCAACCCGTCCGCCCGCTCAGCTCTATGGATGTGGAGCACGACTGAAAGCGGAGCGTGACAGAGAACGGACGGCGATCTGGAGCTTGTGGGGACGCGCGGCGACGATCGCGGCGTCCATCGAGCTGCTCATTTTCCCAACCCGCCCTGACGTACCGCTTCGCCGCTGGTGGTCGCCGGACTTGTGGGTTCGAGTGGCCCGTCTCGTCGGGGTGCGCTGTTCCCGTCTACGCGTGGGTCGGACCGTCGGCCTGCAAGGTGTCCCGCAGCGCCTGAACGCCGGTGTACTTCGGCCGCCAGCCGAGCTCCTGCTTGGCCTTGGTGATGTCCATGATCGCGGGATGGCTCATCGCCTCGACCCAGTCGGCAGCGGGGGGCACGAATCCGGGTCGCGGCACCGTCCCCGCCACTCGCGCCGCCGCGTGGACGAGTCGCCCCGGGATCGAAACCGGCGACAACCCAAGCTCGCGGGCAACGTCGGCTCCGGTCAGGACGCCGTCGCCGGCGATGTTGTAGGCGCCGGGAGGTCCGTCGGCAAGGGCACAGCGCAGAAGCGCCTGCCCCACATCCTCCTCGTGGATGAACTGCAGCTGCACCCCCGGAGCCAGCGACGGGATCGGGATGGGAAGCCGTCCGAGCAGATCCAGCGCAGCGCGCCCGAGGCCCGCGACCGGTCCGGGAAGAGCGCCCTTGGCGCCCATCGCGTGGGGTCCGAGGACGATCGGGGGACGCAGCAGGTAGAGCGCCGGCTTGCCGGTGACGGCAGCTTCGTCCCGCAGAAGCTGCTCCAGCTCCGCCTTCTCACGCGCGTAGAAGAGGCGATCGGCGGGACGCACGGGCCAGTCCTCCGTCATCCCCACCGGGTTGTCACGGTGGAACCCGTAGGCGGCCACCGAGGACGCGTACACGAAGCGGTCGGCGCCGGCGTCGCGAGCGGCGCGGAAGGCGTTCAGCGTCCCCTCGACGTTGATCTCACGAATCGTCTCCGCGGGCGCGTTGCCGGTGATCATGAACGCCAGGTGCACGACAACGTCCGCGCCCTGGAAGGCCTGGCGCAGCGCGTCCTGGTCACGGACGTCCCCCTGGCGGTAGCGGAGCTTGCTCCACCCGTGCGCGGCGGGATCGAACGGTCGTCGCGCGATGCCGACGATCCGGGATACCCGGGGCTCGGCCTCCAGCAGGGGCATGAGCCCGAAGCCAAAGGTTCCGGTGGGGCCGGTGACGGCGACGACGAGGTCCGAGCGCTTCCGGGGCATAGCTGGTTCGTACCCGCTGGGGCGCCGATCAAGCGCTCCTCCTGGATCAGGCGCTTCTCCGCGGATCAACCGTCCCCTCCAGATCAAGCGTCCGCCTCCGGGTCGGGCGCTTCTCGGCGGATCAAGCCTTCGTGAGCAATATGGATAACGCGACGATGAAGCTGGCTCCGGATCTCGTTGTCCGGTTAACCACCGCTGAGGTGGGCTACTCGACAGCCTGGCTGGATTTGGCCGCGATTGTCGTGCTGTGCACGCCGGGCACGGGATGTGTCAGCGGCCAGTCAGCTCCGTCGCTGGTTCGGTCCCGCAGGGCATCGGGCGCGGAGTGTTCGAACCCGAGCGCCCACCGACGCTCGATCCCGGCCAGACGCCAGATACCGAGCGCGACCACCCAGGTGCCGACGAACATCGCCACGATGATGAAGCCGGCTCGATTGATGTTGAAGTGCTGAAACCAATCGGGGAGAGCACCGTGGAGGCCGAGCTTGTCCGTCAGCAGCCCCCCGAGCTCAATCGTGCCGATGAGCAGCGCCACGGCGATCGAGAGCCCGGTGATGGTGATGTTGTAGTAGACCTTGCGCACCGGCTTTGAGAAAGCCCAGCCGTAGGCGAAGTTCATGAACGAACCGTCGATCGTGTCCAGCAGCGACATGCCGGCGGCGAACAGCACCGGCAAGCAGATGATCGCGTAGAACGGAAGTCCGGCGGCGCCGGCGCTACCCGCGAGGACGAGCAGCGCGACCTCGGTGGCGGTGTCGAAGCCCAGGCCGAACAGGACTCCGACCGGATACATCTGCCACGGCTCGCGGATGCGGTCGAGGTGCCGTCCGAAGAAGCGGTTCATCAGCCCCCGCGAGTTGAGCTGCCGCTCGAGCTGCTCCTCGTCGTAGGTGCCGCGTCGCATCTCCGAGAAGACCCTGAGGATGCCGACCAGGATCACGGTGTTGACGATCGCGATGAGGTAGAGAAAGCTCCCGGATACCGTCGTCCCGATCAGGTTGGTCGCGCTGTGCAGGGTCGAGTTGTCGTTCTTGACCGGACCGCTGAGCGTCCTGACCCCGACCGCAAGCAGGAACGCGAGCACGAACACCACCGTCGAGTGGCCCAGCGAGAAGAAGAAGCCGACGCTCAGGGGGCGTTTGCGCTCACTCATGAACTTGCGGGTGATGTTGTCGATGGCCGAGATGTGATCGGCGTCGAAGGCGTGCCGCATGCCGAGCGTGTAAGCGGTCACCCCGGTGCCGATCGCGAATGTGCCCGATGCTCCGAGCTTGTACTTCGCCGGTGCGACGACCAGCATCAGGATCCCGAAGCCGACCACGTGGAGCCCGGCGATCACCGCGGCCATCGCTCCCGCGTGACGCCATTCCGATGGCGTCATCGAGACCCTGACCCGAGCCCACCGGGAGGGACGTGGCAGCGGCAGGGAGGAGGCGCTCATCGCGGCATCGGCAGGGAAAACGCGCTCATCGTCGATCGCTCACAGGGCAGAGGGCTCGCCGCCGGCCCCGTGGCGCCAATCCACCTCGGAGACCCTGCCGCCGGTGATCTGAAGGTCTCGAATCCGCGCCTGGCCATGGAGCCAGAGCGTGTATCGGCCCTCGGTTACCTTGTCGAACACGGCGGCATGGGTGCGTCCGCCGGGCATCGGGCGCTCGAGGATGTGCTGGTGGAACTTCTTCTCGTCCGCGCCGGTGGGACTGACCTCGATCGGAGTGTCGAGCCGCGTGTCTTCGGCGTAGACGATCAGGGCGCCGATCTGTCCGCCGATGTCCAGGACAATCGGCTCGGGATGGGGGCGGGCAACTGGTTCTGGGCTCATCGTGGTTCCTCTCCTCTTGCGGTCGCATCCTGGCCCTTGCCGAGCGAGTGAGCTCGGCAAGGGCAGGCGCGGTGATCGGTGCTTTCGGGGTGGGGTCTCGGCGGTGCTATGGGGGGTTTCGGCCGGCGACCGGTGATCGCCGCCTCCAGCAACCCCCGACTAGGCCGGCGGGGTGTCGTAGCCGTCGTGCGGCGTGCCCAGATAGGGGAAGTTGGGCAGGAACCTGGCCATGTTCTCGGCACCCGAGCCGGGAGGGCCGGTCGGAGGCGTCGGTACCCCCTGGGTGACCTTCCCCGCCGCCGCGTCTGGCGTAAACGACTTGTCCACGAGCGCGTAGGTGACGCCCGCCAATGCCCGGAGCGCGATCGTGACGACGTCGTCGGTGACCCTCCGTCCGTTGGGATAGCCGGCGGCGTCGTTGCCGAGCAGCCCCAACGAACTCGGGCCTGACGTGGGCGGGATAGCCACGTTCAGCCGCAGCATGTCGGCGAGCTGAGTCCCGGTGTTGTTCTGGAACCCGGAGACGATGCCCTTGGGCAGACCGGTCAGGAAGATCGCCTCGATGTCCGCCCGGGGCTTCCCCGAGGCGTTCAGCTTGGCCAGGTTCGGGAACACCCCCGGGTACAGATCCGGCAGCAGCGCCGCCAGCTCAGGATGCACCACGCCCTGGGTGAAGTTCCGATCGTCGATCGGATCGCTGCGGTTCCACGCGTCCTTCCGGCCCTGAGGCACGAGCACCTCGTTGAACAGCGGGTTGCCCAGACGGGAGACCTGGACCCACGGTCCCGACTCAGCGCCGTTGCGGGCCCCGTCGCCGCGGACCTGCATCTTGCGCCGGCTGGCTCCGCCCCAGATGCCGATCGTCGCCGACGAGCTGAGCGGATCCTTTGGCAGCTGCCCCTGGCGACTGAGCTGCGAGATCGGAATCTGCAGCGCGATCGTATGCACGTTGGTGCCGCTCTTGAGGGTGTCGATGCCCGGGGCGGCGGCGACCATCGAGGCGAGGTGGAGGTTCTGGAACGGCCGCAGGTCGGCGAGGTCGAAGATCGCCCCCAGGTCGGCGAAGAACCCGTCGTTGCGCTGGCCGGCGAATACCTTGATGCCACCCGGCAGGCTGTGCACGGCGGCTTGGGCCAGCTGCGGATAGTTGGGAGTTGAGCTCGGGCCGATGTTGCACGGCGGCGAGGCCAGGTTCCGGGCCAGCACAGTTCGGCGCAGCGGGCTCGAATGCGGGTGACGGCGCCTACCAACCCTCGCGTCCGCCGCCTCAGGCTCGGTGCCGTCGATGCGGGTGACGGTGTAGGTCTGACGCCGGTTGAAGTTGGCGTCGTCGATCGACTTGATCGGGCCCGTGTTGTAGAGGAACGTGTTCTCGTTGCGAACTCGGGTGGTGAAGTGAAACTCGTAGGCGATGTTCGCTCGGCCGCTCCCGTTGTTGCTGACGTAGATGTAGTAGAGGACGTCGTCGCCGAACTCGTAGAAGTTCGGGCCCGCGGCGGCGGCCTCGAGCGGGATGTAGTTGGTCAGGATCGTGACCGTGTCGGGCCGATCCGGACTGACGAATGCATAGGTGTCGGTGTTGTCGGCGACCGGATCCTTGCTGATCTCCGGCGCTTCGCGATGCGATGACATGAGGTTCGTCTCCTTTAGGCGGTGTGAGCTCGGGCGGCGTCGAGTAGACGCTTGGCCAGAACCGGATCCCGGTAGGTGCTCTCGACAGTGCCCGAGACGACCGTTACCTCACCCCGGGCGGCGTCGTGGACGTAGGCCATCACCGGCTCGCCGGGTACGTCGCCACTGGGATGCACCCGCTCCCCGAGCTTGGCCTCGGCCGACGCCGGTGTGCTCATCGCCACGGCACCCGGAACCATCGTCACCGCCAGACCCGTGGCCACCCCACCGGAGCTCTGCAGGAACGAGCGTCGATCAAGGCGACCCTTGCCTGCTTGTGCTGGATCACGATCAGAGGTCATGCCGTCCTCTCCCTTTCGAAGGTGGAGCCCTGACGATCAGCGGCTCTCGTCCCCTCCTACGAGCGTGGGCGCGAAGCGGATCACCGCCGCCAACCACTGTCTGGGAAGCCGGCACGATCACGACCTGAGGAGCCGGCTGCGACCAGCCCGGCGCCGGCCTCAGTCGCCGTCGGGTTCGGCGCCTAGCCGGTCACGCCGCGCCCACTCCAGCAGCGGCGCCAGCGAGTAGGCAGACTCGTCGATGCCGGCGTGCAGGTCCCCGTGCCGGGCGAAGCGATCGGGCATCGTCGCGATCGTCAGCTCCCGGGGCTCGACGGCATCGAGCTCATCCCAGCTGATCGGTGCTGACACCGTGGCCTCGGGGATCCCGCGCACCGAGTAGGCGCTGGCGATCGTGTGGTCACGGGCGTTCTGGTTGTAGTCGACGAACGCCTTGTCAGGGGCGCGATCCTTTCGCCACCAGGTGGTGGTGGCCTCCGCCGGGGCGCGCCGCTCGACCTCGTGGGCGAATGCCAGCGCGGCCTGCCGCACCTCACCAAAGCTCCACCGCGGATGGATCCGGACATAGATGTGTAGTCCAGAGCCGCCGGACGTCTTGGGCCAGCCGGTGATCTCCAGCTCGTCGAGAACCTCGCGCGCCACCTGGGCGACGCGCCGGACGCGCGCGAAGTCGCACGCGGGCATCGGATCGATGTCGATCCGCCATTCATCCGGCCGTTCCACGTCTTCGCGCCGAGAGTTCCAGGGGTGAAACTCCACCGTCGACATCTGCACTGCCCAGATCACGTGCGCGAGCTCGGTCACGCACAGCTCGTCGGCGTGACGGCCCGAGGGGAAGTCAACCCGCACGGTCTGCACCCATTCCGGCGCCCCCGAGGGGATCCGCTTCTGGTGGACCTTGTGGTCGCCGACCCCCTTCGGGAACCGGTGCAGCATGCACGGCCGCCGGCGCAGCGCACGAACGATCCCCTCGCCGACGCTCACGTAGTAGCGGGCGAGATCGAGCTTCGTCTCTCCCCGTTCCGGGAAGTACACCCGCTCGGGGCTGGAGATTCGCACCCTCCGCGCCCCGACCCCTAGCTCTACGGCATCCATCTCGCCATCGTCTCATGCGGACATGGCTACGGTGTGAGGGTCAGCGCAACCCGACCGACTGGAGCACAGATGAGGACCCGCAAGCTTGGATCGTTGGAGGTTTCCACGCTCGGCCTGGGGTGCATGGGCATGTCGGCCTTCTATGGCTCGACCGACGAGGGCGAAGCGATCGCCACTATCCACCGCGCCCTGGAGCTCGGCATCAACTTCCTGGACACGGCACAGCTGTACGGCCCGATGACCAACGAGCAGCTGGTCGGACGCGCGATCGCCGGGCGGCGGGATCAGTATGTGATCGCGACCAAGTTTGCGCGGCGGATCGAGGCCACGACCAAGGCCGGCGACGTATCGACGCTCGGGCCACTGGACGGCTCGGGCGAGCACGTCCGCAGCTCGATCGAGGGGTCACTGCAACGGCTGGGAACCGACTACATCGATCTCTACTACCAGCACCGGGTCGACCCGAACGTCCCCATCGAGGAGACCGTCGGCGCGATGGCCGAGCTCGTCGAGCAGGGCAAGATCAGGCACATCGGTCTCAGCGAGGCGGCGGCGGAGACGATCAGGCGAGCCCACTCAGTGCATCCGATCACTGCCGTCCAGAGCGAGTACTCGCTGTGGACGCGTGATCCCGAGGGGGAGGTGCTACCCACCTGCCGAGAGCTCGGGATCGGGTTCGTGCCGTACTCGCCGCTCGGCCGCGGGTTCCTGTCAGGTCGCTTCCGGAACCCGGACGAGCTCGACGACAGCGACTTCCGGCGCCATGGTCCCCGGTTCACCGGCGAGAACCTCGAGGCCAACATGAAGCTGGCCGACAAGGTGGCCGAGCTCGCGGCCGAGAAGCAGGTCACCCCGGCACAGCTGGCCCTGGCATGGGTGCTGGCCCAGGGTGAGGATCTCGTGCCGATTCCGGGGACCAAGCGGCGCAGGTACCTGGAGGAGAACGCCGAGGCGGTGCAAGTACAGCTGAGCGACCAGGATCTGCAGCGGATCGAGTCCGAGCTCCCACCGGTGGCTGGTGAGCGCTACGACGAGGCGGGTATGGCCGCGCTCAACCTGTAGGCATCCCTCACGCGAACAGGGAGGGGAGCGGTAGCGCCGAGGTGAGGCCAGGCTCGCGCGCGCGAGGAGCCAGGAAGCGCCGACGCCGGGGCGAGACGAGGCTTTCGGCTGGCTGAGCAGGAACTTTCCGTCCGACCCGCGCGGCACCCTGGTGGCCATGCGGCTTCTGCACACTGCCGATTGGCACCTCGGACGCGCCTTCCACGGAGCTTCGCTGATCGACCATCAGGCCACCTTCCTGGAGTGGTTGACCGACCTGGCCCGCCAGGAGCAGATCGACGCGATCCTGGTCGCCGGCGATCTGTACGACCGCGCGCTTCCGCCTGCTGAGGCGGTGCAGGTGGCCGGCGAAGGACTCCAGAGGTTGGCCCAGGACGGGCGTCAGGTGGTGGTCATCCCCGGAAACCACGATTCGGCCCAGCGGCTGGGGTTCGCGGCGTCGCTGCTGGCCAGCGCCGGTCTACACCTGCGCACCGACCCGCTGCACTGCGGGACGCCGGTGCTCCTGCAGGATCGGGTCGCCATCTACGGTATCCCCTACCTGGAGCCGGATCTCGTGGCCGCGGCGCTGGACTGCGAGCGCAGCCACGACGCCGTGCTGAAGGCAGCCATGGTCCGGGTGCGCGCCGACATGGCTCGGCGGCCGGTGGGAACCGCCTCCGTCGTGCTCGGGCACGCCTTCGTCGCCGGCGCCAGCGCCGCCGATAGCGAGCGAGAGCTGTCGGTTGGTGGCGCGGGTCAGGTGGCCGCAGGACTGCTCGGAGGCGTGGACTACCTCGCGCTCGGTCATCTGCACCGGCCCCAGCGCATCCAAGCGGGACGGTACGCCGGCTCACCGCTGGCGTACTCGTTCTCCGAGGCGGCGGACGTCAAGTCGGTGACGATCGTCGAGCTCGACGGGCCGGCACAGGTGAGCACCCGCACCGTAGCCTGTCCCGTCCCCCGGCCGCTCGCGCGGTTGCACGGCACGCTCGAGGAGCTACTGGCCGACCCGGTGTATGCCGCCCACGAGCAGGCATGGGTGGAGGCGACGCTGACCGACGTGGTGCGTCCGCTCGATGCCATGGCCCGGCTGCAACGACGCTTCCCCCACGCGGTCTGCATGGTCTTCGACCCCCAGGGGGCACATGCGGCAGGGGAGGATTCGTACGCCGCACGGCTGCGTGGGCTCACTGAGGAGGAGGTCCTGGCGCGGTTCGTGCTCGACGTACGCGGCACCGGGGCCACCGATGACGAGCTGGCGCTGCTGGTCGAAGCACTCGACGCGGGACGGGCGCGAGAAGTCCAGCGCTGATGCGCCTGCATCAGCTGCGGATGACGGCCTTCGAGCCGTTTGCGGGCACGGAGCAGGTCGATTTCGATGCCCTCGGCGAGGCTGGTCTGTTCCTGATGCAGGGGGAGACCGGGGCCGGCAAGACGGCGATTCTCGATGCCATCTGCTTCGCGCTGTTCGGACACGTCCCCGGGGTGCGGGACGCGGCCGGGAGGCTGCGCTCGGACCACAGCCCCCCCGGCTCGGGCACGGAGGTGGTGCTGGAGCTGACGCTGGGCGGGCGGCGGCTGCGGATCACCCGCTCGCCCAAGCAGGAACGGCCGAAGCTGCGCGGCCAGGGGAGCACCGAGGAGCCCGCCCGGGCGCTGCTGGAGCTCCGCGAGTCGGAGGCGGGCTGGTCGGTGCTGGCCGAGCGCATCGAGGCGGTCGAGCACGAGCTGGCGCAGCTGTTGGGGTTGACCATCACCCAGTTCTGCCAGGTCGTGCTGCTGCCCCAGGGGGCGTTCGCGAAGTTCCTCCACGCTTCCAGCGACGACCGCGAGAAGATCCTCCAGCAGCTGTTCTCCACCGACCGTTACGCCGCGGCGGAGATGTGGTTGGCCGACCGACGGCGGGCGGCCGAGGCCGAGGTCTCCCGCGGCCTGGAGGCGGTCGCCGACATCGCGTCGCGCGTCGCCCAGGTGGCCGGCGAGGAGCCGCCGCCGGGCTGGCGTGAGCAGCCTGAGACCCTGGCCGGCTGGCTCCCGGGACGCATCGTGCTCGCCGACGCCGGCGAAGCGGCCGCCGAGGGGCGGCGGGACGCGGCGGCGACTGCGCGGGAGCATGCCGCCGCGGACGCCAGCGCGGTGGCTGCGCTGGCTCAGCGCCAGCGTCGGCACGCTGCCGCGCTGTCCGAGCTGGCCGCCCACCAGGAGGGCGCACCGCAACGGGAAGAGGTTCGGCGGCGGCTCCAGGCGGCCCGCCGGGCGGCTCCGGCAAGTGCGCTGGCTGAGCGCGCCGATGCCGCCGCAGCCGCACGGGACCGGGCCGAGCGTGAGGCCGGGGCGCTCCTGCAGGCGGCGTCGGGACAACTCGCGCCCGCGGAGGCTGAGCTCACCGCCGAGGTGGCTCGTGAGCGAGGGCTGGAGCTCCGCCAGCAGGCTGCCGTCGCCGGGACGTTCCTGAAGGCAGAACGGAGCCTCGAGCACGACCAGCATCGGCTCGCCGCCATCGGGGAACAGCTTCGCCTGGCCGAGCGAGCACTGGCCCGCCACGAGGACTGGCTCCGGGAGGCCCAACCCGAACGCCAACGGCTCAGTACCGCGCTGGCTGCAGTCCGGGATGCCGAGGCGGCGCTTCCGGGCCTCGAGCGGGCCTCGCAGGAGGCGCGGCGCGCGGCCGAGATGGGCACCCGCCGCGACGAGCTGGTCGAGCAGCTGACAGCGGCGATGACGAGGATGGCTGCGGCGACGGAGTCCGAGCTAGCCGCCGGGCAGGCATTGCTCGACGCTCGGGAGCGTCGTCTGGAGGGCATCGCTGCCGAGCTGGCGGCGGAGCTCGAGCCCGGCCGACCGTGCCGGGTGTGCGGAGCGCTCGAGCATCCGGCGCCCGCTTCCCAGCCGGAGGGGGGTGAGCGGATCGACGCCGCGGCCGAGCGGGCGCTGCAGCGGCAGCTCGAGGCGGCGGCGCAGCTGCGCGAGCGCGAGCGGGCGAACTACGTTCTGCTGGAGCGCGAGCTGGCCGCCGCACGGGCGATCGCCGGCGAACTTCCCCGCGGCGAGCTGCTCGACCGAGCGCGGCGGGCGGCCTCGGCGGCATCGGAGCGACGGCAGCTGACGCTGGAACGGGGGTCGAGCGAGCGGGCGCTGAGCCAGCATCAGCAACAGGTGGGCGAGCGCGAACGCGAACGCGCCCAGGCGGCGGAGGCGATCGCGGCGCTGCGGGTCGAGGTGGAACGACGGCTGGCGGGACTGCAGGAGGCCCGGGAGCAGGTGCGCCGGGCTCGCGACGGCGCGCCGACGATCGGGGCTCGGGTGGCTCAACTGGATCGCATGGCTCGCGGCTGGTCCGAGGCGGCCGGCGCCCTCCAGGAGGCCGGATCGGCCCGGCGAGAGGCCGTGCGCGCACACGCACAAGCACAAGCGCAGGCGCGCGCGCAGGAGTTCGCGTCGCTGTCGGACGCGCGCGCGGCAGCCTTGCCGGCGGCCGAGCTCGAGCGGCTCCAGAAGGAGCTCGATGCCTTCGAGGCGCGGTGCCAGCGGTTGAGCGCCCTCGTCGAGGATTCCGAGCTGATGGCGGCCGCGGCGCAGCCGCCGCCTGACGAGCAACAGGCCATGGACGCGCTCACTCACGCTGAGTCAGAGCTGAAGGCGGCCCACGAGGCCTGCGCGGTGTCGGCGCGGCAGGCCACGGAGCTGCGGGAGCTCGCCGAGGAGCTACAGGTGCGCCTGGAGACGTTGTCGCCGCGGCTGGAGCGTCAGCGACTCATCCGCTCGGTCGCCGGGCTGGTCGATGGAAGCTCTCCGGCCAACCGGATGCGGATGCCGCTGGCCGCCTACGTGCTCACGGCGCGGCTCGAGCAGATCGCTGATGCTGCCTCCGCGCGGCTGGAGAGCATGTCGGCGGGACGCTACGTGCTTGCGCACTGCGACGAGCGTCTCGGGCGTACGCGCAAGGCGGGATTGGGTCTGCAGGTGCTGGACGCCTGGACCGGACGCGAACGGCCGCCGAGCTCGCTGTCGGGCGGGGAGACGTTCCAGGCCAGCCTGGCCTTGGCCCTGGGACTGGCCGACGTGGTCAGCGCCGAGTCGGGCGGGGCGAGGCTCGAGACGCTGTTCGTCGACGAGGGCTTCGGCTCGCTGGGCGATCGTGCCCTCGACGACGTCCTCGACGTCCTCGACGGACTACGGGAGGGCGGCCGCGCGGTGGGGGTCATCTCCCATGTGGCGGAGATGCGCCAGCGGATCCCGGTGCAACTGCACCTGCAGAAGAGCCGGAACGGCTCGAGGATCCTCCAGAACTGAAAGGCGATTGTCCGGTGTCTAGCGCGCGCTCTGGCGCTGCGCCTGACAACGTGGCCCCGCTCAGTGGTGGGCCAGGAACGCCTTGGTCTCGCTGTTGACGATCCCGAGCAGGTTCCCGAGGGCGACGTTGGCATCCAGCAGATGCAGCCCCCAGGTCCCGTCCGGGCTGGGCTTGGGAACCTGGGCTCCGGGCACCGGCTTGATCTGGAGCACGTGGGCGTGGTTGGCCGAGGAGCAGGCGGCCCGGGCAAAGCCGGGCTCCGACAACCAGGTAGTCGACGCTGTCGGATAGGTGAGCCCCAGCGCCTTGATCCCCGCGGACAGCGCGCTACCCGGGTAGAAGGGCTGCACCGGGGAGATCAGGTCAGCGTTGCCCGTCCCGCCGCCGAGCGCGGTCGGGTTGGTGCACAGCACCGACTCGCTCGCACTGGCGCTGATCCCGAACAGGCTGTTGGGCAGCACCGGGGTGTCGAAGGTCGAGAACGCGATCACGCAGCTCAGCTGCCTGGCGCGGTGGCAGGCGTGGATGTGCTTGAAGTCGCCGCCGATGTCACTGCCGCGCTTGACGAGCACGTTGCCGCCCATCAGGATCGCCGACAGCATCCGTCTCCGCACCGCCGGGTGGCTGTCGACGTCACGCGCGATGACTTGCCGCAGCACGAACGATCCCTGCGAGTGACCGATGAGCACGAAGCCGCGGCCGTGGTTGTAGTGCTGGAGGTAGTCCCGGAACGCGTTGCGCACGTCCTGCACCGGCGTCGCGAGCTGCGCCGGCGTCTCCTTGGTGCCGGCCAGCAGCGCGGTGAGCGTCACCTGGCGGTATACCGGCGCGAACACGCGGCAGTACTGCGAGTACCGCGCCGCCTGGTAGAGCGCGATCGAGCGCTCCACCGGGTCGACGTTGAAGTTGGCCAGCGTCGTCTTCTGCCCGCTGACCGTGGGGTAGACGTAGAAGCAGTCGATCGCGGGGTGCCTCTCGGCTACCGGATGCTCGACGCCAATCTTCTGGCCGGTGGGGGAGAACACGGTCGTGGTCAGGCTGGGGGTGCACGGGTCGTTGGCGATGCCGGGCTTGCACAGCCAGGCGGTCGTGGCCGCGCCCGCAGCGGGCGCGAGGGCGGCGATCACCACGGTGCAGGCAAGCAGCAGCAGAAGCAGGCGAAGGGGAGAGCGCATGGCAGCAAGGTACCCGGAGCGATCTAAGATGAATCCCTCATGGGCGTGCTCGGACGGACAGCGGCGATGCCCGGGGCGGCGCGCAGCATCATCGCCGGCGCCGCGGGCACCGCAGCGCTGACGCTCGCCTACCAGCTCGACCACCGGTTGCGCCCCGGTGTGCGGACCCCAGTGGACTACGACGACAGCCTGGTCCCCGGGGAGATCGTGGTCAACATCCTGCACCTGCCCGCGGTCACCGCCACCGACGAGCAGGAGCTCGGCCTCGCGCTGCGCTGGAGCTATGGCTCGCTGTTCGGCCTGTGGCACGGCATCCTGCGGCGACGCCTGGCCGAGCCGGCGGCAACCCTGGTCTTCGCGACCACGCTGATCAGCGCGACCCTGACGATGTTCCCGCTGCTGGGACGCACCCCGCCGCCGTGGCGCTGGCCGCGCGGATACCTGGTCACCAGCCTGGCCACCCATGCCGTCTACGCGAGCACCGTGGGCACGGTCGACGATGAGCTTCGGCGCGACCACTGAGCGCCGGCGGATGCCGCGTGCTCCTGACCTCTCCGGCGTCGCCCTCGACGGCCGCTACGAGCTGCACGCGGTCATCGGCGAGGGGACCTTCGGTCGCGTCTACCGCGGCCTCGACCGCAGGCTGGCGCGCCCGGTGGCGGTGAAGGTGATCAAGCCGTGGTGGAGCGAGGATCCAGAATGGGTGCGGAGCTTTGAGCGCGAGGCGCAGTTGCTGGCCTCGATCAGCGACCCCGGGATCGTGCAGATCTACGATGTCGGCGCCGCCCCGGAGGGCCTGTACTACGTGGCCGAGCTGGTGGAGGGTGAGAGCCTGGCGAAAGCACTGAAGCGCGGGCCGATGATGCCCGAGCTCGCCGGCGAGATCGCGATTCAGCTGTGTAACGCGCTCGCGCGCGCCCACGCCGGCCGCGTCGTTCACCGCGACGTCAAGCCCGAGAACGTCCTCATCTCCGGCGACGGGCGAATCAAGGTCGGCGATTTTGGCGTAGCCCGGCTCGCCGAGGGCAGCACCGACGGCGCCGCGGCCACGGTCGTCGGCACTCCGCGGTACATGGCGCCCGAGCAGGCTCAGGGGGATCGCATCTCCCCGGCCACCGATGTCTACGGCGTAGGCGTTGTCGTCTACGAGATGCTGGCCGGACGTCCTCCGTTCGCTGGGCGCTCGGCGGTGGAGCTGGCGGTCAGCCACGTCAGCGTCCCACCGCCGCCGCTGCCAGCGGCGGTGCCGGCGGCGCTGGCCGAGGTGGTGGGGCGGGCACTGGCCAAGGAACCGACCGAGCGTTACGGAGACGGCGCGGAGATGGCGAGCGCACTCGCCCAGGCGCTCGGGTGGGCGTCCGGCCAAGCGGGCTCGGCGCGAGGTCCGACCAAGTCGGCCTCGCGCCGAAATCCAGTGCCGCCGCAGGATCGACCACGGGTGTTGCTCGACCAAGGCGGGCCGGGAGCGCCCCGCCCGAGCCCGGAGGACCGCACGCGGGTCGGCGATCCCCGCACGCCACGCCGAAACGTCAATCCCTCCGAGCGTCGCCAGCGCCGCGCGCTGTTCGTCCTCGTGGCGCTGGTGGCGGTCGGCCTGATCGCCGGTGCTGTCGCCCTCGCCCCCGGGCAGGTGCGCGTCCCCCAGCTGCGGGGTCTGAGCCGGAGCCGGATCGTCCAGCGGCTGGACCAGGCCGGTCTGCGTGCCGAGTTCACCTCCCAGTACAGCGCCGCCGCAGCCGGCATCGGCCTCGGCCAGCGCCCGGCCGCGGGAGCCAGCCTCAAGGACGGCGGCGCCGTCGCCGTGCTGCTGAGCGCCGGGCCCCCGCCGGTCAGGGTGCCGCAGCTGATCGGCACGTCCGCCGGCCAGGCGCAGGCGACGCTGGCCAGTTTGAAGCTGCAGACACGTATCGACCAGCGCCCCGCCCCAGGAGTGGCGACCGGGGAGGTGACCCGTCAGTCCCCGGCGGCCGGAGCCAGCCTGCTGCCGGCCTCGCTGGTCACGCTAGTGGTCGCTCAGGCCCCGCGATGGCGACCGCTGACGAGCATCTCCGGAACCACCAGCGGTCAGTCGGTGCCGTTCCGCATCCGCGGTGCGCACTGGCGGCTCGTCTACAGCATGAGCTACCCGGATACGTGCACGTTCGTGGTCTTCTGCTCGGGTCCCAGGGCCCAGGTGATCGACGCTCGCACCGGCCAGCCGATTGATGACTTCGATCTCGACGACGGCAGCGACCAGGTCCATGTCGTTGATGCCGGCCCTGGTCTTTACCAGGCGGTGGTCACGGCGGGCTCGGACACCGCGCGGTGGAGGATCGATGTTCAGGACCGCTACTAGGTGCTCGTGGCTGTGGCAGATTATCGATAGTGGCTGAGCTGCTGAACATCCTTGAGTTCACCGATCCCGGCTGTCCGTTTGCGTGGTCGGCTGAGCCGGCGCGCCGGCGCCTGAACTGGCTCTACGGCGACCAGCTGCAGTGGCAGCTGCGCATGGTGGGGCTGGCCGAGAGCCCGCGCGAGTACGACCAGAAGGGCTTTACCCCTGAGCGACAGGCGGCGTCGTTCCGACGCTTGGCCCGCGAGCACCGGATGCCGATCGACACCTCGGCTCGGCCCCGCATGGCCGCCACCGTTCCCGCCTGTCGCGCCGTCGTGGCCGCCCGCCGCCACGCCCCTGAGCGCGAGCGGACCCTGCTGCGCGCGCTGCGCGTCCTGCACTTCGGGGGTTCGCTGCTCGACGAGCCCCGGACGATCGTCGCGGCGGCGGAAACGGCTGGGCTCGACCCCGAGCGACTCGAGTTGTGGATGCAGGAGCACGAGACCGAGGAGCAGCTGCAGCGCGACCTCGAGCGCGCGCGGCGCCCGATCCCGCGCGCGCTTGCGCTCTCGCACAAGCTCGCCGAGACCGACGACGGTCGCCGCTACACATGCCCCTCCTACGAGCTCGAGCGCCAGTCCGACGAGCTTCGCCTGGCCGTGGCGGGGTTCCAACCCCTGGCCGCCTATGAGGTCGTGATCGCCAACCTCACCCCTGAGGCCGAGCGTCGCCCCGATCCCGAGGGGGTGCAGGAGGTTCTGGAGTGGGCCGGCGAGCCATTGGCCAGTGCCGAGGTGGCGGCAGTGTGCGCGATCGATTTCGACGATGCCCGTGAGCGCCTCGGGCGCGTGGCGCAGGAGGAGCACCTCGGCTCCGATGGGCTCTGGCGACTCAGCGGGTAGCTCCTCTTAAGAAGCTCTCACGGGCGACCCCTACCTTCCCCGCCGATGAGCGCACCGAAGCATCTGTGGTCAGGCGACTGGGAGCGTGAATCCGAGGACGCGGCCCGTGAACGAGCGCAACAGCGAGTCAGCGCCACGACGGCTCCGCAGCCCCAGGCAGACCCGTTGCCCGACCCGCGGGCGGCCCCGAGGCGAGCACCGCAGCGGCCTCGGCCACCGCGGTGGGCACCGCTGCTGAGCCGCGTTCGCCGCAGATTCACCGCCGAGCGTGTGCGCCTCGGGCTGCTCGCCCTGACGGTGGTGGTGTTTTTGGCCGCCGGCGCGTACGGACTCGGCCGGGTGGTCGAATCGGGCTCATCAGGGCGCCCGCAGAGCGGCCAGCCCGCCTGGCTGGGGGTGCAGCTGGGAGTGCTGCCGTCCGGGGCGGTGGTCGTGGTCGGGGTCACGTCCGGCGGACCGGCCGCCGTGGCCGGGCTGCGCGCCGGAGACGTGATCACCCAGATCGAGAGCCGGCCGGTGGCCGCGCCGGTGGACGTGAGCGAGGCTGTGGGCGCGCTGCGGGCGGGAAATATCGTGGAGATCCAGGCGCTCCGCGGCTCGAAGGCGTACACGACCCGCGTCAAGCTGGGCGCGCGTCCGTCCCGGTCGCCATGAGCTTCGCGGCGCCGCTGGCGTTGCTAGCGCTGCTGGCGATCCCCCCGCTGGCCTGGGTCTACCGCTCACAGCAGCGTGCCGGCGCCCGGGCCGCGCAGGCGTTCGCCGCGCCGTCGCTGATGCCCTCGGTGGCCCCCCGGCCGCCGGGCTGGCGTCGCCACGTGCCGCTGGCCGTGCTGGCGCTGGCCCTGGTGGCCCTGATCGGGGCCGCCGCGCGCCCGCAGCGAAGCACCGCCGTCCCGCTCACCGACGGCGCGGTGATGCTCGCCGACGACGTCAGCAGCTCGATGGCGGCGACCGACGTGTCGCCGTCCCGGCTCGGGGCCGCGCAGCGAGCTGCCGCTAGGTTCATCGACGAGGTTCCCGGCTCGATCCGCGTCGGGATGCTGCAGTTCAACCAGCAAGCGGTGGTGCTGCAGTCACCCACACGTGATCACGAGCTCTCCCGGGACGCGCTCACGCAGCTGCACACCGGCGGCCACACCGCGATCGGCGATGCCATTGACGCCGCGCTGGCCGTGCTCACCGCACTTCGGGCCGCTAGCGGCGCCCGGCCCCCGGGGGCGATCGTGCTCATCTCCGACGGCACCTCGACGGTAGGCGTCGATCCGCTGGCTGCCGCGCGCCGGGCCGCCGCCGCCCGCATTCCGATCTACACCGTCGCCGTCGGCACCGCCCACGGCACCATCATCGTCGGGGGCGGAAGCGCCCGCCATCGGGTCCCCGTGCCGATCAGCTCCGGCGAGTTGGCCGAGATCGCGCAGCTCGCCGGTGGGCGGACGTTCGTCGCCGGCAACAGCGAGGGACTGAGTGCCGTCTACGCCCACCTGGCCAAGCAGCTTGGTCACAAGCGCGTCAAGCGGGATCTCGACACGAGCTTCGCCGGCGCGGGCATGGCCTTGCTGGTGCTCGGCGGCGTGCTCTCACTGGGCTGGTTCGGCCGTCTCGTCTAGTTCCTCACCGACCACGCCACATTGCCAGTCGCTAGCCAAGGAGAAAGTCATTGAACGAGACAGCACATACCGAGGAACCGAGGAGCCGCGCCCGCGGGGAGCTGCAGGAGGCCCTGTATGAGCTCAAGCGAGTGATCGTCGGCCAGGACGCGATGCTCGAGCGGCTGCTGGTGAGCCTGCTGGCAAGCGGCCACGTGCTGCTGGAGGGGGTACCGGGCCTGGCCAAGACGCTGACCGTGAAGACGCTCGCGGCCGTGCTCGGCGGCTCCTACAGCCGGATCCAGTTCACCCCGGATCTGGTCCCCGCCGACCTACTCGGCACTCGTGTCTATCGCCCCAGCACCGGCGCCTTTGACACCGAGCTCGGACCGGTGTTCAGCAACTTCCTGCTCGCCGACGAGATCAACCGGGCCCCGGCCAAAGTCCAGTCTGCGCTGCTGGAGGTGATGCAGGAGCAGCAGGTGACGATCGGGGGCACGTCGTTCTCGGTGCCGCTGCCGTTCATCGTCATGGCGACCCAGAACCCGATCGAGTCCGAAGGGACCTATCCGCTGCCCGAAGCCCAGATCGACCGTTTCCTGATGAAGATCCTGGTCGACTATCCCAACCCCGGTGAGGAGGCCGCGGTTGTCGGGCGGAGCCTCGCGCCTCCGATCAGCGTGCGGGAATGCTTGACCCTCGAGGGTCTGGGACAGCATGCCGCCGCGGTCCAGACCGTGGTCGTCGACCGGGAGACGATCGGCTACGCGGTGGCGCTGGCCGATGCCACCCGCCACCCCGACCGCTACGGGCTGCCCGAGCTCAGCGGCCTGATCGAGTTCGGTTCCAGCCCGCGCGGGCCGATCGGAATGGTCGGAGCCGCGCGAGTGCTGGCGCTGCTGCGCGGGCGCGGACATGTCGTCGCCGAGGACATCCGGGACCTGGCGCCGGATGTCCTGCGCCACCGGATCGTGCTCTCCTACGATGCGCTCAGCGACGGGGTCAGCGCCGACCAGCTGCTGGATCGCGTGCTCAGCGTGGTGCCGGAGCCTGGAGCGGGGCGCCTCGCCCGCCAGCCGCGCCCGGCGGCTGCGGCCGGGGGAACTGGAGCCGGAGGGCGCGCGGCGTGAGCCCGATGGCCCCGCTGACGCCGCCGGCGGCCCGGCAGGGACCGGGACCGCTGCCCGCCCCGCTGATCGACGTGCTGGAGGCGCGGGTCGACCGGCTCGTCGCCCGGACCCTTCCCGGCGACCGGCGCGCCGCCGGGATCGGGCTCGGATTGGAGCTCGCCCAGCTGCGGCCCTATGAGATCGGTGACGACGTCCGCCACATCGATCCCGCGGCCACGGCGCGGACGGGCCAACCGCACGTGCGCCTGCACGTCCCCGAGCGGGCGCTGACGACCTGGATCGTGCTCGACCTCTCAGCCTCGATGGCCTTCGGGAGCGCGCGGCGGCTCAAAGCCGATGTCGCCGAAGGGGTGGCGCTGGTGTTCGGACGGCTGGGAGTGCGCAGGGCGGGCAGCGTGGCTGCGGTCGGGTTCGGCGCCGACGCTTCACGGCTGCTGCCTCCCCGGGGCTCCAAGCCCGGGATCGTCGCCCTCCGGCGGCTGCTCGCCGAGGGGGTCGCCCCCGACGGCCGCCAGCACCCCAATGCGCTGGCCGACGCCCTGCAGCGCGTGGCCGGCCTGGCCACGCAGTCCGGGCTTGTGGTGGTGATCTCCGACTTTCGCGATCAGCACGGCTGGGAGCGGCCGCTCGGCTCGTTGCGGATCCGTCATTCGGTGGTGGCGGTGGAGATCGTTGACCCCCGCGAGGCCGAGCTGCCGGCTCTCGGGCGCCTGGCGCTGGTCGACCCGGAGACCGGCGCGCAGGTGGAGGTGGATACCTCCAGCCGGCGCCTACGGGAGCGGTTTGCCGCCCTCGAGCGCCAGCGGCGGGAGCTGGTCGCGGCCGAGCTGCGCCGACTGCGGGTCAAGCACCTGGCTCTCTCCACCGCCGAAGCGTGGTTGACAGAGCTGGGGCGCCGGCTGCGATGAGCTTCGCCTCGCCGTGGTGGCTGTTGGCGCTGGCGCTGGTTCCGGCACTGCTGGGGTTGCAGCGGCTAGCCGGTCGTCGACGACGTCGCTACGCGGTGCGCTTTCCCGCGACCGCGACCGCGACCGCGGCTGTGGCCGACACCCGAGCTTCGGCCTGGCGCCGGCGCCTTCCCGCGGCGCTGCTGCTGGTGGCGATCACGATCCTGGCGCTGTCCCTGGCCCGCCCACGCCTGCCCTATCGCGTTGCCGTGGGCGAGGCCTCCACGATGCTCGTGACTGACCACTCGGGCTCGATGGCAGCCAGCGACGTGCAGCCCACCCGCCTGGCCGCGGCGATCCATGCCGCCGACGCGTTTATCGACACCCTGCCCTCCACGGTCAGGCTCGGAGCGGTGGCCTTCGGCAGCACGCCGGACGCGGCCCAGGCGCCGGTCGCCGATCACCGCGCCGCGCGTTCGCTCGTCGACGGGCAGCTTGCCAACGGCGCCACCGCCACCGGCGACGCGCTGTCGCTGGCGCTGACGTTGCTGCGGGGGGCCGATCCCCACCACCCGCCTTCGGCGATCGTGCTCCTCTCAGACGGCGCGGCTAACACTGGCATCAACGTGACCATGGTCGCTCGCCAGGCGGCGCAGGAGCGGATCCCGATCTACACGGTCGCCCTGGGGACCCCGAATGGCACGCTGGACAACCCCGACCCGCTGGGCCCGCCGATCCCGGTCCCCCCCGACCCGCAGCTGATGGCGCAGATCGCGCAGCTCTCCAGCGGGCGCACGTTCAACGCCCAGAGCGCGGACGAGCTGTCCTCGATCTACCAGCACCTGGCCAACCAGCTCGGCAGCGTCACCCGTAAGCGCATCGTGACCGCGCCGCTGGAGGGGGCGGCGGCAATCCTGATCCTGCTCGCGGCAGCGGCAGCGCTCCGCTGGACCGGAAGGCTCCCGTGAGGTAACTGACGGTCGACAGCAGCGCTTGGCCCGACGCTACCCACCGCTTCCGTGCACCACCGCGGCACCGCACCCGGCTGTGCCCGCCCGCAGCTGGGCCGCCGAGGGCGGATCCTCGGCCAACAGCTCAGGAACGGACACCGAGCGCAGGTGTCGGCGGCGCAACTCCGGCAGCAACGTGGTCAGCGCGCGGATCGTCTGGCCGCGATTCTCGTGCATGAGGATGATCGAGCCGGGGCGCATGCCGGCCTCGACGTTGCGGATGATGCCGGCCCAGTTGGCGCCCAGCGAGTCGGCGGAGTCAACGTTCCAGAGAATCTCCAGCAGCCCCAGCCGACGGACTATGTGGTCCACGATCGCGTTGTGCGAACCGTAGGGCGGGCGAAACAGCTGCACCGGCTGTCCGCTCTGAGCCTCGATCTTCTCTGCCGTGCGCTCGATCTCCGACTCGACAGTCGCCGCTGGAAGCTCGGTCAGCAGTGGGTGCGTATATGTGTGGTCACCGATCGCCGCCAGCTTGCGCTCACGGACGAGGTAACCGGGAAAGTTGTCGATGCTCCTGCCGACGGTGAAGAAGGTGGCGCGCTCGTGTGCCTGGGCGAGCTTCTTGAGCGCGTAATGGGTGTATGGGCCGGGCCCGTCATCGAAGGTGAACGCCAAGGCGTCGCCCCGGGGACCGGCGCAGTAGACCGGCAGCCCGAGCGCAGCCAGCCGCGCCACCTCCCGGGATTCCGGCCGGTGGCGCACGCCCACTCGCCCCCGGGTACCGGTGTCCCCGCTCACCGAAGCGCTCGGCGCCTGGCCTTGCTCAGGGGCCGGCTGGCGGCGGTTGACCGTGTTGCTGGAGGCCGACAACACGATCACCAGCAGGACCACCGCCACGAGCAGGCCGCCGACCAGCGCCATGCGCCGCCTGCGTAGCCGTGCTCGTCGTGCGCTTCGCGAGGTGGAGGTGTCACCGGGGGGCCCTGGCACCGGCGCGGGAGGTTAGGGCTTCGCCGGTTGACCAGCGATTCCGCGGTCAGTCTCTGGGCATCACCTCCCGCGCCTGGAAATTGTCCGGGATCGAGGGTAGAACTGGTCACGGAATGTCTGGCTATGACGATGACGACTGGGTGGGGGAGCCGCCCGAGGGTCGCTACAGCCGGGACCGCGCCAAGCCCGAGCATTGGCGTCGCCCGTGGCCGCTGGCCTCTGCCGGGATGGCGATCGTCCTGGTGATCCTCGTGCTGGTGCTGATCCTCCACTAATCGCGCCGATCGGCAAGTTTCTGGTTAAGACCCTGTTGCGGGGCGGGGGCGCTTTGCGCGTTGGGCCCGGTTGCCCCTAGGCTGGGGTCGTGACTCGTCGGGGAAAGCTCGCCGCGCTCGCCGCGGTGCTGGCGTGCCTGATCATCGTCCCGGTGACCCTGGCCGCATACGGTGACGGCAGAACCTCAACCAGCGCGGCCACGACTGCCGGTCGTCGCGCCGGCCGCGAGCATGGGTTCGTCCGCGGGGAGGATCGACCGCGCCGCGCCTCCAAGGCGGTCACGGGCGCGAGCATCGCGCCATCCCACCTGACGGTGATCGTCGGCCGTCCGATCCGGCGCGTCCCGCGCTCATACCTGGGCCTGTCCTTCGAGTACTGGGGGATGCCGCTGTTCGAGCGGCACCTGACGGCGTTCACGCGCATCCTGTCGCTGCTTCACGTCAGCGGAGACGGCCCGCTGATCCTCCGCGTCGGCGGCGACTCGGCGGATCGCTCGCTGTGGGACCCGGGGGCAGGCAAGGTGCCGCACTGGGTGTTCCGGCTGGCCCCACGCTGGCTGGACCTGACCAACCGACTGCTGGCGCATGTCCCGGCCCGGCTGATTCTCGATCTCAACCTCGTCACCGCCTCGCCCCTGCGCGCGGCCGCGTGGGCCCGCGCGGCGGAGGCCGGGCTCCGTCCCGGCAGCATCGCCGCTTTCGAGATCGGAAACGAGCCGGATATCTACGACCGGCCGTACTGGCTGGCGACGATCGTGCATCTCGGTCAGGAGGCGGCCGTGCTGCCGGCTGCGATCTCGGCCCAGAGCTATGTCCGCGACTTCGGAGCTTATGCCCGCGCGCTGGCGCGCTTTGCCCCCGGTGCGCCGCTGATGGGACCGGCGCTGGCCAGCCCGGCCCATTCGCTGCACTGGATCGCGCTGCTGGTGGCGCGCGAGCGTCCGTGGCTGCGGACGGTCACCGTCCACCGCTATCCGTACTCCGCCTGCCTGCCGGCAAGCTCGGGAAAATCTCCCACCGTCAGCCGCCTGCTCAGCGACAACGCCTCCGCGGGTAACGCCCGGTGGGTCCGGCCGGCGGCCCTGGCCGCGCACCGCGCGGGGCTGCCGCTGCGCATGACCGAGCTCAACTCGGTCACCTGCGGGGGGCGACGTGGGGTCAGCAACACGTTCGCGACGGGACTATGGGCTCCCGACGCGCTGTTCGAGCTGATGCGCGCCGGAGTCGATGGGGCCAACATCCACGTCCGTGCGGACACCAGCAACGCAGCCATGGTTCCCACTGTCGGCGGTGTGCGCGAACGCCCTCTGCTCTACGGACTGATTCTGTTCGACCGAACGCTGGCGGCGGGCGGGCGGCTGCTGAGCACGGCGGTCGACGGGTCTCCGACGCACCAGTTCAAGGCGTGGGCGGTACGCACCCCCGCCGGCCAGACGCATGTGCTGCTGATCAACAAGACCGCGCGCACCGGGATCGTCGATCTGCCCGCGGCCGGCACCGGAGCGGCCACGGTACAGCGCCTGCGCGCGCTCTCGCCGTACTCCACCTCGGGAGTAACCCTGGACGGTCGATGGCTCGATCGTCAGGGGAGATGGCGAGGTAGGGCCACACGCGAGTCGGTGCTCCCCGGACCGCGCGGATACCTGCTGAGGGTGCCGGGCACCAGTGCTGCGCTGGTGGACATTCGCTGAGCGATCAGCGGTAGCGGGCTGGCGACGCACAGGATGGACGGACCGTGGTCACGAGCGACCGCGGCACGATCAGATTCGCCAGCAACGATGCATCGGCGTAGGCTTCACCCCGTCCGGCCGAGAGAGGAGAAGCAATCGATGAGCACTTATGCGCCTCCGGCGCTTCAAGGCCTGATGATGCGCACGCCCCTGCTGATGCGCGGTATCACCGAGCGGGCCGAGCAGCTGTTCTCCCAGCGGGAGGTTGTCAGCGTCACCAGCGAAGGGGTCGAGCGCTCGAGCTACGGCGAGATCGTCGGCCGCGCGCGCCGGATCGCGTCGGCACTGCGAGAGCTGGGGATCCGGCCCGGAGACCGGGTCGCCACCTTCGGCTGGAACTCGCGACGCCATCTGGAGCTGTACCTGGCGGTTCCCTCGATGGGTGCCGTGCTGCACACGCTGAACATCCGGCTGTTCGATGACGATCTGCGCTACATCGTCGCCCACGCCGAGGACCGGGTGATCTTCCTCGACGCCTCACTGGCCGAGCGGATGCCCCGGTTTGACGGCGTGGAGCACGAGATCCTGATGCCCGACGCGGAGGGCGCCCGTGAGGGCGCGCTGGACTACGAGAGCCTGATCGAGGCAGGCGACCCCGGGTTCGAGTTCGCCGAGCTGGACGAGAACGCGGCGGCAGCGATGTGCTACACGAGCGGGACCACCGGGCGGCCGAAGGGGGTCGTCTACTCGCACCGCTCGACGGTGCTGCACTCACTGATGACCAACCAGGCCGATGGGCCGGGGCTGCGGGAGCGAGATGCGGTGATGCCGATCGTGCCGATGTTCCACGCCAACGCCTGGGGCCTGCCGTATGCCGCGGCGATGGCGGGCAGCAAGCTGGTGCTTCCCGGGCCGCGGATGGAGCCGGCCGAGCTGGCGCGGCTGATGAGCGAGGAGCGGGTGACGATCGCCGGCGCGGTCCCCACGATCTTCCAGGCCATCGCCCAGCTCGAGCCCAAGCCCGATCTCAGCAGCGTTGAGCGGCTGATGTGTGGCGGCAGCGCGGTCCCCGAGAGCCTGATGCGCCTCTACGACGAGCGGTTCGGTGTGCCCATCATCCAGGCGTGGGGAATGACCGAGACCAGCCCGATGGCCTCGGTCTGCCGGGTCCCCCCGGACGGCCCGGAGGGAGACGAGGCCTACGCGCTGCGCGCGATGCAGGGCCGAGTGGTGCCGTTCGTGGAATTCCGCGTGGATGAGCATGCGGGTGGTGAGCTGCAGGTGCGCGGGTCGACGATCGCCAGCGCCTACTACAACGACGAGACCGGAGCCGACAAGTTCACCGACGACGGATGGCTGCGCACCGGCGATGTGGCCGAGATCAAATCCGGTGCGTTCATCAAGCTGGTTGACCGCACCAAGGACCTGGTCAAGTCCGGAGGCGAGTGGATCAGCTCAGTGGAGCTGGAGAACGTGATCATGGGTCACCCGGAGGTGGTCGAGGCGGCGGTGGTGGCGATTCCGGACGAACGTTGGGGGGAGCGACCATGCGCGTGCGTGGTCCGTGGTCCGGGCAGTTCTCTGGATGCCGGCTCGCTGCGCGAGTTCCTGGCCGACCAGGTGGCGAAGTGGTGGCTTCCCGACCGGGTCGAGTTCATCACCGAGGTGCCCAAGACCTCGGTGGGCAAGTTCGACAAGAAGGTGCTGCGCCACCAGCTCGCCGAGGGCCAGCTTTCGTCCGCGTGAGCGCTCGTGGCCCTGAGGTCGGCTTCCTGCCTCCGAGCCCAACGAGCCTCGCTGCGCACCGGCTGACAGGCTGAGCCAGCCCGCTCGCTAAAGCCGTCCTTGGCTGGCTTACGATGTGGAGCATGGAGCGCCGCATCGTCTACGTTTCCCGACTGACCCGGCTGCCGCTGCTGAGTTCCGATGGGGCCGATGTGGGCCGGGTGGTGGACGTGGTCATCGACCTCGGCGGCCGTCCGCCGCGGGTCAACGGCTTTGTCGTCGCCGTGCAGCGCCGTCGCGTGTTCGTCGGCTCCGGCCGGGTGGGGGAGATCGAGCCGGACGGTGTGCGGCTTCGGCGAGCATCGGTCAACCTTCGCCAGTTCGAGCTCCGGTCCGGCGAGCGGCTGCTCGACGGCGAGCTGATCGGCCGTCGGGTCAGAGGACAGCGCGTGGTCGACATTGGCATCATCCCCGCTCCGGAGTCGTTCGCCTGGGAGGTCGCCACGGTCGCCCTGGGAAGCCGGCGGCTGCCCGGCCTGCCGCGGCCGCCCGAGGTGATCGACTGGAGCGAGGCCGGCGAGCTGTTCGCCTACGACCGACCGGTCGACCGCCAGGCGGCGACGATCGGCAACTTGCACCCCGCCGAGATGGCCAGCACGATCCGCCAACTGCCGCTCAGCCGACGGAGAGTCCTCGCCGAGGCGCTCGAGGACGAGCGGCTGGCCGACCTGCTGGAGGAGCTCTCCGAGGATGAACAGGTGCGGATCGTGGAGGGGCTCGACCGAGATCGCCTGGCGCGGGTGCTCGACGAGATGGAGGCCGACGACGCCGCCGATCTACTGGCCGAGTTCTCGGCCAGCGAGCAGGCCGAGCTGCTCGGGGCAATGGATCCCGATGAGGCCGAGCCCGTGCGTCGACTGCTGAGCTACGAGCCTGACACCGCCGGCGGACTGATGACCCCGGAGCCGGTGATCCTCGCTCCCCAGGCGACCGTGGCCGAGGCTCTGGCACGCGTCCGTGAGCCCGACCTGCCGGTCCCGCTGGCGGCCCAGGTATTTGTCTGCCAGCCGCCGCTGGAGACGCCCACCGGCCGTTACCACGGCACCGTTGGGATCCAAAGGCTGTTGCGCGAATCCCCGGGCAAGCCGCTGGGCCGCTGCCTGGATGAGGACACGGAGCCACTGGGAGCCGACCTCCTCGATCGTGACGTGGCCAGCCGTCTCGCCGCCTACGACGTGGTCGCCCTACCCGTCACCGACGAGGTGGGCCGTCTGGTCGGGGCAGTCACCGTCGACGACGTGCTCGATCGCGTGCTCCCGCCGAACTGGCGGATTACCCTGAGCGGGACAGATGGCCCAGCACGAGCTCAGTAACCCCCGCGGCACTCCCGGCCGGCCTGCCGGCAGGCCAGACGCATTCGGTCCCGCGGCCGAGCGGTTCGCCCGCTTCTTCGGCACAGTCACCTATCTGGTCTGGCAGACCGTCATCGTCGTGGTGTGGATCATCCTCAACGCCACCGCGACCGTCCTACGATGGGACCCCTACCCGTTCATCCTGCTCAACCTGGTGTTCTCCACCCAGGCGGCCTACGCGGCGCCGCTGATACTTCTAGCCCAGAATCGCCAGACCGACCGGGAGCGGGCGGAGATCGAGCGCGACCGGGAGATGAACGCCCGGTCGATGGCCGACATGGAGTACCTGGCTCGCGAGATCACGGCGATCCGGATCTCCCTCGAGCGCAAGGCCGACCGGGAGGACCTGGTCGAGCCGCTGGAGCGGCTGACCACCGCGCTGGAAGGCTTCGAGGCCGGGCGCCCCGAGCCCGGCTGACCACCGCGCTGGAAGGCTTCGAGGCCGGGCACGCGAGGCCCGCTGACCGTCCCGCCGGGTCACATCGTGAACACGATCTTCCCCAGCAGCTCGCCGGCGAGCATCGACTGAAAGCCGGACCGGGCCTCCGCCAGCGCCAGGGTCCGGTCGATCTGCGGGCGGATCCCCTTCTCCACGCATAAGCTCTGCAGCCGCTGGAGCTCCTCCCGAGTTCCCATCGTCGAGCCGACGACCGACAGCTGGAGGAAGAACACCCGGGTGAGCTCCGCCGGTGGCGCGTCGCCGCTGGTGGCTCCGGAGACGACCAAGGTTCCGCCGGGCTTGAGCGACTTGATCGAGTGCGACCACGTCGCGGCACCGACGGTTTCCATCACCGCATCGACTCGCTCGGGTAGCCGCGCCCCGGACTCGAACGCGGCGTCGGCACCCAGCCCCAGTGCTTCCCGTCGCTTGTCCTCGGAGCGGCTGGTGACCCACACGCGCGCCCCGGCCGCGCTGCCGAGCACAGTCAGCGCGGTGGCCACGCCACCCGCCGCGCCCTGGACCAGCACGGTCATGCCGGGAGCCACCCGCCCCCGCGTGAACAGCATGCGGTACGCGGTCAGCCAGGCGGTGGGCAAGCAGGCGGCCTCGGCGAAGCTCAGCTCGCTCGCCTTGGGCACGAGGTTGCGTTGGGGTACGGCTACACGCTCGGCCAGTGTCCCCTGGTGCTGCTCGGAGAGCAGCGAGCGTCGCGGGTCGAGCGTTTCGTCTCCCCGCCAGGCATCGTCGGTGATGACGGCGTGGACGATCACCTCGCGGCCGTCCTCATCGAGGCCCGCGGCATCGCAGCCGAGGATCATCGGCAGCCGCTCTCGGGCCAGGCCGATCCCGCGCAGCGACCACAGGTCGTGATGGTTCAGCGACGCCGCTCTGACCGTGACCGTCGCCCACCCGGGCAAGGCCTCGGGCTCGGGCCGCGGTCCGATCTGGAGGCCGCTGAGCGGATCCTCAGGACTCTGGTCGGTGGCACAGACCGCGAGCATCAGGCGCCATCATGACCTAGCGGCCGCTGCGCTGCGGAGCGGCCGCAGCGACTCCTCCACGCGCACGAGCTCGTCGAGCATCGCCTGCGCCGACTGAGTCATCACCTCGGTGGGCTGCAGCACCCCGTCCTCATCGATGAACTGCTTGAAGAAGGGCAGATTCACCGCCTCGGTAACCGGAGCGAGCTTCAGCGCGGTCACGACCTGCTTGAGCTGCTGCATCGAACGCGTTCCCGCCGCGACGCCGCCGTAGGAGACGAAGCCCACCGGCTTGTAGCTCCATTCCTGGTGCAGGAAGTCGATCGCGTTCTTCAGCGGGGCCGGATAGCCGTGGTTGTACTCGGGGGTGACGAACACGAACGCATCCGCCGCCTCCACCTGTTCGCTCCATGCTCTGGTGTGCGGTTGGGTGTACTGGCGCAGCCGCGGGTGGTTGGGCTCGTCCAGGAAGGGAAGATTCAGCTCGGCCAGATCGACCACCTCTACCTCGAAGCCACCGTGACTGCGAGCCTGTTCGGTGAACCACTCGGCGACGGCGCTGCCGCCGCGACCGGGGCGGGTGCTGGCGATCACGATCATCAGGTTCGGCAAGTCTGTACCTCTCTAGGGTCGAAAGCAATGTGCTTGAGGACTCAATGATATCCGGATCCGAGAGGATGGCGGCGTAGTCGCGCTGACGTTCTACTTCGATCTCGGTTCCCCGTACGCGTATCTGACCGCAGAACGGCTACATACGGTCCTGGCCGAGGTGCCGGTTCGCTGGCGGCCCGTGCTGTTGGGTGGCCTGTTCAAGCTGACTGGACGCAGCTCCTGGGCCCGGGGGGACGAGCGACGCCGGCGTGAGGGGATGGAGGAGGTGCAACGGCGGGCGCAGAGGTGTGGGTTGCCTCCGATCCGCTGGCCGGATCCGTGGCCCGGGGACGGCCTGTTGGCCATGCGCGCGGTGACCTTCGCGTTCACGCGCGGGGACGATGATGGGCGCGAGCTCGCCTTGGCGGCATTCCGGGCGGCATTCCGGAATGGGATCGACCTCAGCGTTGAGGCCGAGGTGCTGGCGACGGCTAGTCGCGCCGGGCTGCGCCAGGAGGACGTTCGCCAGGCCGTACGCGATCCGCAGATCAAGCAGGCGCTGCGCGATGCCACCCAGGCAGCCCACGTGGCAGGTGTGTTCGGCGTCCCGACGGTGGCGGTGGACGGCGAGCTGTTCTGGGGCGATGACCGGCTCCAGGAAGCGGCCGCCCGCGCGCGTGAGCTCTCGGCCGACGCCACCGACGAGCCGCCGGCTGACGCTACCTGCGGGTCCGCTCGCTCCACCGACGAGCCGCCGGCCGGCCCCACCTCCGAGCCGCCGCGCCGGGGATAGAGTCCGTCCCGTGAGGGTGTTCATCACCGGGGCCTCCGGGTTCATCGGCCGGGCGCTGTACGAGCGCTACGCCACCGACGGCCACGAGGTACGCGGCTGCGACCTGGCCGCAGACGCCGCACGGAGCGTCGTTGCCGGGGACGTGGCCCAGCCGGGCCCCTGGCAGCAGCATATCGCCGGCTGTGAGTTGGTCATCCACACCGCGGCGAGCGTCTCCCTGCGGATGGAGCGCGCCGAGGAGACCTGGCGGGCCAACGTGCTCGGCACCAGCAACGTGCTCGACGCCGCCGAGCGAGCGGGGGTGGCGCGCCTGGTCCACTTCTCCTCGGTCACCGTGTTCGGATTCGACTTCCCCGACGGAGTCGACGAGCGTTACCCGGTGCGCAACACGTTCGTTCCCTACCCCGACAGCAAGATCGCCGCCGAGCAGGTGGTGCTGCAGGCCCACGTGGAGGGGCGGGTGCCGAGCACGATCGTGCGGCCAGGCGACGTCTACGGTCCCCGTTCGCGGGCTTGGGCGGTAATTCCCGCGCAGCTGATCCGGGCTAGGCGCTTCACGCTGCCGGGCGGTGGGCGCGGGATCCACTCCCCGGTATACGTCGACAACCTCGTCGACGGGGTGGTGCTGGCGGCCGCTCGCGCTGAGGCGGAAGGGGAGATCTTCACCCTCTCCGACGGGATCGGGGTTCCCTACCGGGAGTTCTTCGCTCCGTATGCGGAGCTCGTGGGCAGGCGCCTGATCACCCTGCCGGCACCGGTGGCGATCGCGAGCGCGGCGGTGATGCAGCGGTTGGCGCGACTGACCCCCGGCGACAACGAGATCAACCCTGGCTCGGCCCGTTACCTCCTTCGACGGGGCACGTACTCGATCGCCAAGGCCCGCCGGGTCCTGGAGTGGGAGCCGCGGGTGGGCGTGGCAGATGGCCTGGAGCGCACCCTCGCCTGGCTGCGCGAGCAGGGGTACGGGGTCGACTGACCACTCAGACGGAGGCGTAGTGGGCTCGACCCGTGGATTCCGCCCGCGCCCCGGCTCGCAGCGCGGTGCATAACGCGACATCCAGGGATAGAGCGGGGCTGGCTCTCGTATTCACTTGAGGTCCATTTAGGACTAGTCTGCTTAGGACATGGCAGGACGCCTTTCGCCTACGGCCTACGTCGTCCTCGGCCTGGTCTCCGTCCGGCCGACTACCGGCCATGACCTCGCCGCCTACGCCGAACGCTCGATCGGTCAGTTCTTTCCGCTCACCCGCAGCCACGTGTACTCCGAGCTCGATCGGCTCTGCCGCCTCGGTCTGCTCGATGTGACCGAGGTGCCGCAGGAGCGGTTTCCGACCAAGCGGATCTACGAGATCACGCCTCAGGGACTGGAGCGACTCCACGCTTGGCTGGCCGATCCTGCACTCCCGTCGGAGCGCCAGCGCAACCTGTTCCTCGTCCACGTCTTCTTCGGTGATCACCTGGCGCCGGAGCGGATGGCTTCGCTGCTCGATGCCTACGCGACGGCGACTATCGCCTACCGGGACCAGCTGACCGCGCTCGTTGACCGACTGGCTGAGCGACCCCAATCTCGGTTTCGACGTGCGGCGGCGATGTTTGGGCTCGCGCAAGCTCAGGCGCGGCTCGACTGGCTGGAGCAGGTCCGTCCGATCCTGCTGGCTGAGGCCCGCACGGAGAGCAAGCCGTGTTGACGCGGCTGGCCGAGCTCGCGCTCCACCATCCCCGGCGGATGGCGCTCAGCGGGCTCCTCCTGTTCGCCATCGTCGCCGTGATCGGCGGCCCGGCAGCCGGCTCCTTCAACGCGCAGAACTCGTTCGCAGACCCTCACTCCGAGAGCGCCCGGGCCGAGCAGACGTTGAAGCGACTCACCGGTGAGGAGATCGCTCCCGGTGTCCTTGCCCTGGTCAATGCGCCCCCGGGAAGTCCGATCGTGTCTTCGGTTGCCAGCACCATCGGCGCCCAGCCCGATGTCGCCCGCGTGACCATCCCGACGATGGGTCGACCCTCGCCCCTCGTCTCACGCGACGGGCGCAGCGTGGTTCTCGCAGCGACGCTTCGCGCCCGACGATCGACCGATACAGGCGTGACCCAGATCATCGCCGCGCTCCAGGGTCGGCGCGATGTGCTGCTCGGCGGAGGCGACGTGGCCGGCAAGCAGGTCGGCAACCAGGCGCTCCAGGATCTGGGCCTGGCCGAGGCGCTGGCGTTTCCGCTGCTGGCGCTGATCGCCATCCTGATCTTCCGCGGAATCGCCGCGCTGCTGCCTCTTGCTGCGGGAGGGCTAAGCGTGCTCGGGGCGTTCACGGTGCTACGGATCGTCAACGTGTTCCTGTCACTGTCGGTGTTCGCGCTCAACCTGGTGATCGCGGTGGGTCTCGGGCTCGCCGTCGACTACAGCCTGTTCCTGGTGTGGCGGTTCCGCGAGGAGCTGGCCCGCGGCAGCGAGGTACCCGAGGCGCTGTCGATCACCCTGCGCTCGACCGGGCGCACGATCATCTTCAGCGCGCTCACGGTCGCTGGCGCGATGCTGTCGCTCACGGTCTTTCCCCAGCGGTTTCTCGTCTCGATGGGGCTGGGCGGCGCGATCGTCGCCCTCGTCGCCGCCGCCAGTGCGCTGCTGCTGCTCCCAGCGCTGCTCGTGCTCATGGCCCCGCGGCTGCGCAAGAGTACCCCCGTGCCGGCCGGGACAGGCCGGTGGTTCACGGTGGCCCAGTTTGTGATGCGCAGGCGCTGGATCGTCGCCATCGCCACCACGGCGCTCCTGCTCGCGGTCGCCCTGCCAACCCCGGGGGTGCACTGGAGCGGAATCGACGCGACCATCCTGCCGAGCAGCCAGAGCGCCCGCGTCGTCCAGGACCGGCTCGCCAAGGACTTTCCAGGACTGGGCGGCGGGCAGGTGATCGCGGTGCTGGCGACCGCCCCTGCAAACGTGGGCGCACGCTCTGCCCTGGCTGGCTACGCCCAGCGTCTGCGTGCCATCCCGGGGGTCACGGGCGTCGATGCTCCCCGCTACGTTGGCGCCGGTCATTGGTACCTGAAGCTGATCGGCACCTACGATGCCATCTCGGGGGGCGGTCAGCGCACGGTGGCCGCGGTCCGGGCGCTCCCCGCCCCGGTGCCCGTCCTCGTCGGGGGACCTGCCGCCGACTTCACAGATCTGCGGAGCTCGATCGGCAACAGCATCCCGCTGGCGCTGTCGATCCTCGTGATCCTCACGCTCGTCGTGCTGTGGATGATGACCGGCTCGGTCGTCCTGCCGGTAAAGACGCTGGTCATGAACGCGCTAACCACTGCGGCCGCCACCGGTCTCCTGGTATTCATCTTCCAGGACGGACGCCTCACCGGCCCGCTGGCGTACGCGAGCCAGCACGGGATTGAGGAGACCGACTTCCTGGTCCTGGCCGCGGTGGTCTTCGCCCTGTCCACTGACTACGGCGTGTTCCTCCTCTCCCGGATCAAGGAGATTCATGACCGTGGGGCCGATGACAACGAGGCCGTAGCCGTCGGCTTGCAGCGGACCGGGCAGTTGGTGACTGCGGCGTCGGTGATGCTGGCCGTGGCGATCGGCGCCTTCGCCACCTCCAAGGTCGTGTTCCTCAAGGAGATCGGGGTGGGGACGGCTGCGGCGGTGTTGATCGACGCGTTCATCGTCAGGACCCTGCTTGTCCCTTCGCTGATGGCCCTGCTGGGCCCCTGGAACTGGTGGTCTCCGCGACCCCTGGCCAAGCTTCACGCCCGCCTCGGGCCGGTCGAGGCGTGAGACCTGACCCGCCCTAACCACGCTAGCCAGCGGCAACCGCCACCCGCTCCGCCGCCAACCGCGCCAGCGCCGCGCGATGCCGGCCGGCGCCTCCGAGCAGGGCCGTGTCCAGCTGGGCGCGCTTGTACAGCCAGTGGACATCAGCCTCCCAGGTGAACCCGATCCCGCCGTGGGCCTGGATCGCGCTGGCCGTGACCTCACGCCCGGCCTGCGCGGCGGCGGCAGCCGCCAGCGCCGCGGCCTCGGGCAACCGCTCCGGCTCGGCGTCCGCAGCCCAGGCGGCGAAGTACGTCGTCGAGCGCACGCTTTCCGTGTGCAGCAGCATCTGCGCGCAGCGGTGGGAGACGGCCTGGAAGGAGCCGACGGCGACACCGAACTGCTTGCGGTCCTTGACGTATTCCAGCGTCATTTCCAGCGCGCGCTGGCAGATGCCGAGCAGCTCGGCCGCGAGCACCACGCGAATGCGATCGGCCGCGCCTGCGCCGAGCAGATCACCTTGCCCCGCCGGAGCCGAGACGCTGGCGTAGCGGCGGGTCGAGTCGATCGAGTCAAACCGGGATGCGTCCGGCTTCTCCACCAGCTCGGCGCCATCACCGGCCAGCAGCACGACCACGTCGGCCCCCGCCGCATCGGCCGCGAGCTCCGCCGTCCCGAACCCGCCGCGCAGCTCCCCGGACACCAGGCCCGGCAGCACTCGCGTGCGCACGTCGTCGTGGCCGCAGGTCGATATCGCGGCGGCGACCGCGGCGGTGGGCACGAACGGCGTCGCCGCGCAGGCGTAGCCGAGTTCCTCGGCCAGCACCGCCAGCTCCACCATCCCCAGTCCCTGACCACCGTGCTCCTCACCGACGGCAATCCCGGGCCAGCCCAACTCCACCAGTTCCCGCCACAGCGCCTGGTCGTACTCTCCGCGCTGCGCTGCCTCGCGCACCTTTGCCCATGGCGAGCGGCTGGCCAGCAGCTCGTGGGCGACGCGCTTGATCTCCTTCTGGTCTTCGGTCAGATCAAAGTCCACGGTGTCCTCCTGCGCCTAGCGCGACTTCGGCAGGCCGAGCACGCGCTCGGCGACGATGTTCTTGAGCACCTCAGTGGTCCCACCCTCGATCGAATTGCCGCGCGCCCGCAGCAACTCGTAGGACCAGCGGCTGCCGGCCCGCAGCCCGTCCTCCGGACCAAACAGATCGGCGGCCAACTGGGTCAGCTGCTGGTTGGTCTCAGACCACATCCACTTGGTCAGCGAGCCCTCGGGCCCGGGCTGTCCGTACTTCTCGATCGCGGTCAGCCCGCGGTAGGCGGTCAGCCGCAGCACCTCGGCCTTGAGATGCAGCTCGCCAAGTCGGTCGGCCACCACCGGATCCTCCAGCAGCCCGTGGCCACTGGCGTGCGCCAACACCTCATCGAGCAGCTGGCGCATCCGCACCTGGAGGAAGAAGGCCAGACCGGCACGCTCGTTCATGAGCGTCGTCAGGGCCACCTTCCAGCCATTGCCCTCGCCTCCAAGGACGTTGGCGTCGGGAATCCGCGCCTCCTCGATGAACAGCTCGTTGAATTCCGCCTCACCGGTGATCTGTCGCAGCGGTCGGACCTGCACGCCCTCCTGCTCCATGTCCATCAGGAAGTAGGTGAGCCCCTTGTGCTTGGCCGCCTGCTGATCGGTACGCGCCACCAGCATGCACCACTTGGAGAACTGCGCGCCGCTCGTCCACACCTTCTGACCCGTGACCAGCCATTCGTCGCCGTGCCTGACCGCTCGCGTCTTCACCGCCGCCAGATCCGAGCCCGCATCCGGCTCGGAGAAGCCCTGGCACCAGATCTCATCACCGGTGACGATCGGTGCCAGGTGACGATCCTTCTGCTCCTGGGTTCCCCAGATCATGATCGTCGGGCCGGCCAGCAGCAGCCCGAGCACGTTTGCCGGCAACGGCGCGCCGGCGCGGCCGAGCTCCTCGAAGAAGATCGCCGACTGAGTCAGCGTCGCGCCGCGGCCGCCGTACTCTCGCGGCCAGTGAACGGAGGCCCAGCCGCCGGCGGCCAGTCGCCGCTGGAACTCCCGGCGCCAGGCGTAATGCTCGTCCTCGGTCTCCGGCGGCACGCCGGCGTCGTTCTCGGCCAGCCAGCTTCGCAGCTCGTCTCGGAAAGCCAGCTCAGAGTCGTTGAAGGTCAGGTCCATCGATGCTCCTTTCCCACGAGCCGCATCGCGCAGCCCATCAGCAGGTCTTGCAGGTCGGCCGTCGTGCGTCCCTCGCGCACGCGGGCACAGGCCAGCGCGTGAACGCCGGCGGCCAGCACGTACAGCGCCTCGAGCGGGGGCGTCTCCAGCCCCGAGCGAGCAAAGCTCTTGCCGTAGCGGCGCGCGAAGCGCCACATGGCGCTGTCGCGCTCGGCGCCGACCGCCGGCCACTCCAACAGGTAGACGCGGGCAAACGAGGGCTCGGCGTCAAGCGTGCTCAGGTAAGCGCCGATGCCCAGCCACAGCTCCTCACGCCAATCGCTCGCGGCGTGCGCCGCCTGAGCGACGCGCTCCTCCAGCACCTCGGTGCCGGCGCGGTAGGCGGCGGCCAGACAGGCCTCCTTGGAGTCGAACAGCTCATAGAAGGTCCCCCGGGAGACACGGGCCAGGCGCACGGCGCCGGCGACCGTCGCCGCCTCGTAACCCTTCTCCGCCACCGCCCGGACCATGGCGTCCAGCAGCTTGGCCCGCTGCGGACGCTCGTTGAGTAGCGGCTCGACCTCGGGATGGCTGGCAACCAGCGAATGCATGCCATGGCAGCGTACCTGATGGGTACGGCGGTCGTACCCGTGGGGTCCCCCGCGCTGAAACAGACCGGGCGCGACCGGTCTGGGGAAAGGCGACCGGTGATCCGGCGGTCCACGCGTCCTAAGGGACCTGGTTGGGGGCGTGACTACAGTCTTTGGCATCTCCCGCGATCCCGACTCAACGACCACCGACGCGGAGGCCATGCTTCGTCGCGCCGCCCGACCGCTGGTCCTGGGGATGGGTGGCGGCGGTGACATCGTCGGCGCGCTGGCCACGGCCGAGCACGCTCGCCGCTACGACGGCAGCATGCCGATCCTGGGCGGAATCAGCTGGGAGCGGCGGCCGATCGATCCGCAGCCGGGCCCCCGAGCGGTGAGCGAGATCGCGGGCGCGCGGGAGTTGGCGCCGGGAGTGCTGCTAGCCGGCCCCCAGACTCACGTGGCCGGCCGCGACGTGTACTTCGCCGAGTCACGCATGGCCCAGTTCCTCGGCCACTCGACCGTCCTCGTCGACATCCACGAGGGTCCGGCCGCGGTCGCCGCGGGGCTCGCCAGTGCCGCCGACCAGCTGGACACCGATCTATTCGTGTTCGTCGACGTCGGTGGCGACGTGCTCGCGCAGGGCGACGAGCCCGGGCTGCGCAGCCCCCTGTGCGACGCGATCATGCTCGCGGTGGCGGCCCGCCTGCACGCCCAAGGACACCCGGTGCTGCTGGGTGTCTTCGGCACCGGATGCGACGCGGAGCTGACACCTGCGGAGGTACTGGCACGCTTGGCCGAGGTCGCGGCTGCGGGCGGCCTGATCGGTGCCCGCGGCCTCACCGGCGGGGTCGCCGACCGGGTGCAGGCGGCGGCCCACGTCGTGCCCACGGAGGCCAGTGCGACCGCCGTGCGAGGGTTCCGCGGCACCAGTGGAACCGTGTCCATTCGCGGGGGAGAGCGGACGCTGGAGCTCTCCCCGGTGGCCGCGATCACCTTCTATCTCGACGTGCCCGCGACCCTGGCCGCCGCCGGCCGGCTGGCCCGTGCGGTGAACAACGCCGACAGCCTGGAGGAGGCAAACCGGGCACTCAACCAGCTTGGCGTCTTCACCGAGCTCGACCTCGAGTCTGAGAAGTCCAGCTAGCCTGACCCGGATGAAGGCAGTTGGCATCACCGCTCCCGGTGGACCCGAGGTGCTTCAGGTGATCGACCGGCCGGTGCGCGATCCCGGCCCGGGCGAGATTCGTATCGCCGTCCGTGCCGCAGCCGTCAACCCGACCGACATCGGGCTGCGCAGCCACGGAACCAACGGGATCGATCCGCCGTGGACGCCGGGAATGGATGCCGCCGGGACGGTAGAATCGATCGGGACGGGGGTGGAGCGTGTGAACGTCGGCGACCGGGTCATGGCCGCGGTCTCGCCTCGGCGTCCCGATGGGGGCGCTCAGGCCGCGTTGCTCGTGGTCCCCGAGGCCTCGGCGGTGCCGATACCGGACGGGGCGACGCTGGAGCAGGCCGCGACCTTGCCGATGAACGGACTCACCGCACTGCTGGGGCTGGACCTGCTCGGCCTGGGACCGGGACAGACGCTAGTGGTCAGCGGCGGGGCCGGCGTGCTCGGCTCCTATGTGATCCCGCTGGCCAGAGAGCGCGGACTGCGGGTGATCGCGGACGCCGCGCCCGAGGACGAGGAGCTCGTGCGCAGCTTCGGCGCCGATGTGATCGTGCCCCGCGGCGAGCAGTTCAACGATGCCGTCCGCGAGGCCGCTTCCGCGGGCGCCGACGCCCTGTTCGACACTGCGGTGCTGGGTCGCAGCGGCTTCGCAGCCCTGGCCGATGGCGGCGCGATCGCGGTAGTGCGAGGCTGGGACGGCAGCGGGACTGAGCGCGGAATCGTGGTCCACCAGGTGTGGGTGTTCAGCGTGCTCGAACGCACCGATTGGCTCCAGGAGCTGCGCGAACTGGCCTCCCAGGGACGGCTGCAGCTGCGCGTCGCGCGGGAGTTCGAAGCCGAGCAGGCCGCCGAGGCTCAGCAGCTGATGGACGCCGGTGGCCTGCGCGGCCGCGCGCTGATCGTCTTCTAGGCTGAGCTTGCGTCCGGGCACCCCGATCCTCGTGTCCGTCGCCGGGCTGTCCACCGCGGTGCTGATCGGCTGCGGCGGCGGTAGCGCTCATCACGCCCAGGCACGGACGGTCTCGCAGGCCACGCGCCGGGCGCCGACGCTGCCACCACCCGGCCGCGCCGCAGCAGTATCCCCGACCCCACGGGCGCGCCCGCGTCTTCGCCGCGCCGGCATCGGCCTGCTCGTGCTGCATCTCGTCGATCACTCGCGCACGATCCGGCTGCCGGGAGGGGCCACCGAGCCGCGTCCGCTGCTCACCTACGTCCGCTACCCGTCGAGTGGGTCGCCGGCTGAGACCGACGATCCAGGGGCGAGGCCGGCTCACGGGCGCTTCCCGCTGATCGTCTTCGGCCACGGGTTCACGGTGTCCCCGGCCCCGTACACGCGGCTGCTGCGCGCCTGGACTCGGGCGGGTTACGTGGTGGCCGCACCGGTGTTCCCGCTGGAGAACGGCGCCGCGCCCGGTGGCCCAGACGAGTCCGACCTGGTCAACCAGCCCACCGACATGAGCTTCGTGATCTCCCAGCTGTTGGCGCTGAGCGACCGCCGCGGCGGTCCCCTCGCCGGCACGATCGATCCAGCTCAGATAGCCGTCGCCGGCCAGTCCGATGGTGGGGAGACGGCGCTGGCCGTCGCCTACGATCGCCCGTTCCGCGACCGGCGCGTACGCGCCGCGATGATTCTCTCGGGAGCCAAGATCCCCGGCGTCGGCTTTAGCTTTCCGCCGGACTCGCCGCCGCTGCTGGCCATGCAGGGCACGGCCGACACCATCAACCCTCCGTCCTACACCGCCGCATTCTTCGACATCGCGCCGAGGCCGAAGTACCTCCTGGCGCTGCTCGGGGCCGGCCATCTGCCGCCCTACGTGGATCAGCAGCCCCAGCTCGGGATCGTCGAGCGGGTCAGCCTCGCGTTTCTGGCCCGCTACCTGCGCCAGCGCCCCGCGTCGCTGCGGCCGTTACGTGCACCCGGCGGATTGGACGGGGTGGCGCGGATGCTCGCGTACCCGTGACGACGGCGGAGCACGAGGTGCTCGACCAGCAGGCTGAGCAGCAGGATCACGAGGATCGGTACCGCCACGACCGCGACCACGCCGAGCCCGGCGCTCATCCCCAGCAGCAACGCGGCGAGCGCGGCGGCGATCGCTCCGTCGACCAGCAGCCCGCTGGAGCGGGCGGGGCGGCGTGGGCGAGGCGCGTCGAGACTCACCTCGCCGATGCTAACCTGCCCGCCGCCGCGCTTCGTGAGATTTCGATTATCTCTAAACGCGGTGTTTAGGTTCTCTGCTTCTCTGCGAACCAGTGGCAACTCGCACGGCTCGTCCCCAGATGGTCTCCCCCCGGCGCTCCGCCCGCGGAACGCCGCCGCCACGACTCGCCCCGTGGCGGCGAGTCCGGAGGATCCTGCTGATCGCGGCGGCGATCGTGCTGGTTCCCGTCGCGGTCTCCTACCTCGACGCGATGTTCGGGCGCTCGGACACCCGCTTCGGCGTGCGCAGCGTCGAATGGCTGCGGAATCACGGCGCCTCCAGGATCGTCTCCTGGATCGAGGACGAGTACTACACGCTCACCGCGCCCTCGAAGGGCGGGGTAGCGCTGAAGGCGCTGCCCGGCGTCGGCGGCAGCGCGATAACCGCAACGCGCCACCGGCGCAACCACCGCGTCTACCTGCCCCCGCGAATCCGCCCGGTGATTTCGCCTGCGCTGCCTGGTGAAGGGGTCTGGCACAGCCCGTTCGCAGACTCCCATGGGCCGCCCCCGGTGCTGGTGACGCAGTTCCGCAGCGATCCGGCATATCCGGAGCTGGTCGCGGGCGTTGCGTGGATCCGGGCCAGCACCACGCATGTCCGCTACATCCCCGGGGTGTCCGAGCCGCCGGTTGCCGTCCCCCGCGGCCCGACCGCCGGCGAGGTTCCGACGAAGGATCGCCGCCGCCTGGTGGCCACGTTCAACGGCGGCTTCAGGCTGGGCGACGCCGGGGAGGGCTTTGCCACCAACGGTCACACCTGGACGCCGATGGTCAACGGCATCGGCACGTTCATCCAGTACGCAGACGGCCGCACCGATGTAATCGACTGGGAGCACGGGCACAGCATCCCCTCGGACGTGGTCTTCGCTCGCCAGAACCTGCCGCTGATCATCAACCACGGCCACCTGAACCCCAACCTCAGCGACGGCCCGGAGTGGGGGGCGACGGTGGGCAACGCGATCCAGGTGTGGCGCTCGGGCCTGGGCATCGATCGGCACGGCAACCTGCTCTACGCGGCCGCCAACTACCAGACCGTCGGCTCGCTGGCGCGGATCCTCAAGCGCGCTGGGGCCGTCCGGGCGCTCGAGCTGGACATCAACCAGGACTGGATCACCTTCATCACCTATCGCCACCGCGGAGCCAGAGGTGCCAAGCAGTTGCTGCCCGGGATCCTGCGTCCCGCGGATCGCTACCTCACCCCTGACGACCGCGACTTCTTCGCCGTCTTCCTCCGCTAGGCCTCCCGCGCCTCCTCGAGCGCCTGATCACCCAGCGGCGAGGCCAACACGACCATCAAGCCGGCGAGCTGGTAGATCGCCGGCTTGCCGGAGCTCTGCTCGTCCGTTGCCATCCCGCCTGGGCACCCGCAAAGGCACTAGCCGAACCCCTCCAGCGGATGCTCGAGCGCCGCCTGCGCGGCGGCGATCCGCGCGATCGGCACCCGGAAGGGCGAGCACGACACGTAATCGAGGCCGGCGGCGTGGAAGAAGCGGATTGACTCGGGGTCGCCGCCGTGCTCGCCGCAGATGCCGAGCTCCAGCCCGGGCACGGACTCCCGTCCGACCCACGCGGCCAGGTGCACGAGCCAACCTACCCCGGGCCGATCGATCGTCTCGAACGGGCTTCGGTCGATGATCTTGCGCTCCAGGTAGACGGGCACGAACTTCGACTCCACGTCGTCGCGGGAGAAGCCGAGGGCGGTCTGGGTCAGGTCGTTGGTGCCGAAGGAGAAGAAGTCGGCGAACTTGGCGATCCGGTCGGCGGCAAAGCAGGCCCGTGGCAGTTCGATCATCGTGCCGACGGTGTAGTCCTCGCGCTCGCGCAGTCCCTCCTGCTCGGCGACCCTGACGACCAGCTCCCGCATCAGCTGAAGCTCCTGCTCGTAGTCGACCAGCGGGATCATGATCTCCGGATGGGGTGGCTCCGGAGCCGTCTTGGCCGCGCGGAAGATCGCGTGCACCTGCATCTCGTAGATCTCGGGGTAGAGGATGCCCAGCCGACATCCGCGAGTACCGAGCATCGGGTTCTCCTCGGAGATGTCCCGCACCCGCGCCATCAGCCGCTCGAGCGCCGGCAGCTCGTCGGACTCCTCCATCCGGGCGTGCTCGACGCTGGCCGCCAGGTCGGGGAGGTTGGGCAGGAACTCGTGCAGTGGCGGATCGAGCAGGCGGATCGTGACCGGCAGTCCGGACATCGCCTGAAACAGCCCCTCGAAGTCCCGCTGCTGGAGCGGCAGCAGCTCTGAGAGTGCCCGTCGACGCGCCTGGGTGGTGTCGGCCATGATCATCGCGCGCATCTTCGGCTGGCGGTCCTCGGCCATGAACATGTGCTCGGTACGGCACAGGCCGATCCCGGCGGCACCGAGTTCGCGCGCGCGGCGCGCGTCCTCGGGTGTGTCGGCGTTGGCGCGCACGCCCAGGCGGCGGATCTCGTCGGCCCAGCCGAGGACAGTCTGAAAATTATCGTCCACCTGCGCGTCGACCAGCGGCACGTCCACGGTGGTCACGCAGCCCTTGGTGCCGTCGATTGCGATCTGCTGCCCGTCGCCGATCACCGTCCCTCCCACGGTGATCGTCCGGGCACCGAGGTCGATGGCCAGCGCCTCCACCCCGACCACGGCGGGGCGTCCCATCCCGCGCGCGACCAGCGCCGCGTGCGAGGCCTTGCCGCCCTCGGAGGTGAGGATCCCGCTGGCAGCGTGGAAACCGGCGACATCGCCGGCATCGGTGAACGGCCGGACAAGGATCACCTTGCGGCCCTCCTGCTCGGCCTCGACGGCCTCGGCGGCGGTGAACACGACCTCGCCCTTGGCCGCCCCCGGCGAGGCGGCCACGCCTTGAGCGAGAACGTCAAAGTCGGCCTGTGGATCGAAGGTCGGGTGCAGCAGCGCGTCCAGCGACGCCGGTTCGATGGTCGAAATCGCCTGCTGGCGGTCGAGCAAGCCCTCGCGCACCGCATCTACGGCAAAGCGCACCGCCGCCTGAGCCGGACGCTTCGCGTCGCGGGTCTGCAGCATGTAGAGGCGGCCCTCCTCGACGGTGAACTCAGTGTCCTGCATGTCTCTGTAGTGACGCTCCAGCGCGCGCAGGATGTCCATCAGCTCCGCGTGTACGGAGGGCATCCACTCCCTCATTTCGGCGATGTCCCGGGGAGTGCGCACGCCCGAGACCACGTCCTCGCCCTGCGCGTCGGGCAGGAAGTCTCCGCTGGGCTCCGCCGCCCCCGTGACCTCGTCCCGGGAGAAGGCCACTCCGGATCCTGATGTCTGACCCTTGTTGCCAAACACCATCTGCTGCACGTTGACTGCCGTGCCCCAGTCATCCGGGATGCGGTTCATGCGCCGGTAGGCAATCGCGCGCTCGCCGACCCAGGAATCGAAAACTGCGCGGATGGCCAAGCGGAGCTGCTGCAACGGGTCCTGCGGGAACTCCTCGCTGGTGTGCCGGCGGTAGATCTCCCGGAAGGACTCGACCAGCTCGCGGAGGGCCTCGACGTCGAGCTCGGTGTCCTCCTGCACCCCCCGGGCGTGCTTGGCCTCAACAATCGCCGCCTCGAACTCCTCCCCATCGATGCCGCGGGACACGTTGCCGAACATCTGCACGAATCGCCGGTAGGAGTCCCACGCGAACCGCTCGTTGCCCGTGGCCTGAGCGAGGCCGACGACCGATCGATCATTCAGTCCGAGGTTCAGGACCGTGTCCAGCATCCCGGGCATCGACTCGCGGGCGCCCGAGCGCACGGAGACCAGCAGCGGGTCGTGGTCGTCACCGAGCCGCTTGCCGCTGCGCCCCTCCAGGCGTCCGAGCGCCTCGGCCACCTGCTGGGCCATACCCTCGGGCTCCTGCCGTCCGGTCCGCATGTAGCTCACGCACGCCTCGGTGGTGATCGTGAATCCGGCCGGCACGCGTTCTGGCCCGAGGACCCGGGTCATCTCGGCCACGTTGGCGCCCTTGCCCCCGAGCAACACCCGCATCTCTCGAGAGCCCTCGGCGAAGTCGTAGACCCAGCGTCCCTGCTCGCCTGCCGGACTGCTTTCGCTCACCTGGCCGGCGATCCTATCCCGATCCCGGCGTTTTCGGCGGCCCGCTGCCGGGGAGAACTGAAGCTATGGACCCCGAGGACATTCCGCGTGAGCCCCTGGGCGCGCGGGAACCGGGCGGGCCAGAGGTGGGCGAGGGCGTCGGCTTCGGCACCGGAGGCGAGGTCGATCGCTACGAGCGTGAGCCGGCCGGGGGGCCCGCGTCCGGGCGCCAGTCAGCGGCCGGTCGGCGCCGCGGCAACATGCTCCCGGGGCGCGAGCGACGAACCCTCGGCCTGGAACGGCTCCTGGTCCGGCTGGTCGCCACCGGCGGGATCATCGGCATTGGCGTGGCGCTGGGAGCGATCCTCGCGGCGAGCAAGGTGCAGGGCTGGATCATCGGCTTGGTCGTTGCCGTGGTCAGCGTGGTCCTCGCCGCTCTGCTGTGGTCCAGCCGCCAGCTATAGCCGCGAGCGGAACGGTTGAAGGAGCTGCACGGAACCGCGGGGGCGGCGGTGCCGGCCTCCCCTGAGCGCTGCTTGGCGCTGCTCGCCGATGTCGAGAGCTACTCCTCCTGGTATCCCGAGGTCGTGCGTCGGGTCGAGGTGCTCGAGCGCGCCAACGACGGACGGGCCCAGCAGGCTCACGCCAACCTGCACGTTCCCAACGTCCCGCTGATCGGCGACCTGCAGCTGCTGGTGTCGGTCGAAATCGGCGCCCCAGACGTGGTCAGGCTGACGCGGCTCGCCCACGGCCCCGAGGACCCAGAGCGGTTCGTGGTCACCTGGCGGCTGCGGGAGGTGCGGGACGGGACGGAGATCGAGGTGGCGCTCGACGCGACCCTGTCCGTGCCGCGCCTCGTGCCGCTGGGCGGGATCGGCGACCGGATCGCCTCAGGGTTCCTCGCCGCCGCTGCCCGTGCATTAGCTGGTGACGACGGCACGTGATCTTCCCGGCTGGCCCGTGACCTACGTGGCGTGTCTGAGTGCTCATATGCGAAACCAGAACCCGCCACGTCACCCCGGGGCGCGTCAGGTGTCAGTGACGGCAAGTGTTTAGCGCGGGGCGTAGCGGTCGAGCCCAGGATCCGGGACCCCCCGGTAGCGGGCCAGCAGCTCAGCCACGTTCAGCGCGGCCAGGTCATAGCCGAGCGCCCGCGCCACCCCAACTGTGCGCGGATGGCGGTGCACCCGGAGCGGGTCGAGCTCACGATCGGTGTGGTGATGCCAGCGATCGACGGTGCGTCCGGCGTGGTCAAGCCAGCGGGAATCCCACGGCAGCTCCAGGAACGACAGCAGCGATCGCAGCGTCTGCTCGTCGCCGGCCAGCATCGACTCAGCCCTGATTCGCAGCAGCTGCGTATCGGGGAGGCGCTGCGGAAGCTCGAGCCCGAGCAGGTTCACCTCCGTCCACCAGAACAGGCACTTCTCGTAGGGCGAGAGCCGATCCCAGTGGTGGGCGTAGTCGGGCTGAAAGACGTTGCCGTCCTCAGGTCCGAGCGTCGCCAGCCGAGTGTAGGCATCGTCACGGGGGCTCCCGGCATAGGAGCTGTGCGCTAAGTGCGAGAGCGCAGTGGGAACCGGATGCCGGGTCAGGTGCACGACGCGCAGACGGTCGCGGAAGCGTTCGGCCAGCAGCGGCAGCGCCGAGAGCAGCGGCCACCCGGTCTCGACGTAGGTGACCGGAAGGGAGTGAATCCAGCGCAGGTGCTCCCGGACGGCGTCGACCTCGAGCACCGCGTCCGGGTCCTGGTAGCGACGAAAGTAACGCCGGGGTGCGTACAGCGGACCAATTGGCTCGTGCTCCACCGACAGATGCGGGTGGAGCTCCCGCAGCCCCGCGGTCAGCCACTGGGTGCCGCACCGTCCGGTACTGAGGAACACGCCGACGAGCGGCGGGGCCATCAGGGGGCGGCGGCCGCCGGCACCGGTGCCGCCAGGTCCATCGCCTCGGCCAGCAGTTCGTACGATCGCCGCCGAGCGCCGTGATCGTGGGTGATGGTGACCACGATCACCTCCTCGGCGCTGTATTCGGCCGCCAGCCGCTGGATTCCGGCGCGAACCTTCGCCGGCGAGCCGATGATCCCTCGGCGCCCGGGGAGCGTCCCGCTGATCGGCTTGCCGTTGCGCTCCAAGAACTCCACCGCCGTCTCGGGCGGGGGAACCGGGATCAGCTGACCGCGGCGCAGCAGCGTCAGCGTCATCCGGCTGCTGCTGGCCAGGTACTGTGCCTGCTCGTCGCTGTCGGCGCACAGCACCCAGGCCGCGACTGCCGTGCGGGCCGCCGCCCCGTCCTGGGCGGCAAAGCGCTCGCGGTAGGTGGCCGCGATCTCGACGCCGTCAGGGTTGATGAAGTCGGCAAAGGCGTAGGGGAGACCGAGCTGCGCAGCCCAGATCGCGCTCTGCAGCGAGGATCCAAGCAGCCACACGTCCGGGAGGGCCGGGCGCCCCGGCAGCATTCCCGCCAGGCGCTGGAAGGGATGGTCCGCGGGTAGGCTGTCATCGAGATAGGCCAGCAGCTCGGCCAGCTGCTGGGGAAAGTCGTCAGGAGCGGCCTGCCGTCGATCACGTTGCAGGGCAAACGTGGTCAGCGGATCGGTACCCGCCGCGCGGCCGAGCCCGAGGTCGATTCGCCCGGGGAACAGCGCGGCGAGGATGCTGAAGGTCTCGGCGACCTTGAGCGGGCTGTAGTGGGGCAGCATCACGCCGCCGCTGCCGACGCGGATCCGTCCGGTGGTGGCGGCGATGGGTCCGATCAACGCCTCCGGGCTGGCGCTCGCCAGCATCGGTCCGCCATGGTGCTCGGCCACCCAGTAGCGGTGATAGCCGAGCTCGTCGGCCAGCCGGGCGAGATCGAGGGTGTGAGCCAGCGCCTGCGCGCCGGTAGAGCCCTCGGATACCGGTGACTGATCGAGCACGGAGAGGAGCACTGAAGCCCATGGTAGATGCCCGTGACCGCACCCGGCCCGCGCCCGCGGACGAGGTACGGCTCCTCGCGCGCAGCGGTCTGGGCTCCGCCGCAGACCGAGGTACGGTCCGCGGATGGACACCGTCACCGCGCTGCGATCGGTCTCGGCCACGCGCTACGTCACGCCGCTGCGTGAGGGGGGCTCGCTACCGGCGATCGTCGAGGCCGATGACGACGGCCTGTACGTGGTGAAGTTCCGGGGTGCGGGGCAGGGTGTGGCGGCGCTGGTGGCCGAGACGATCGGCGGCGAGCTGGTCCGACGGGCGGAGCTGCTCGTGCCCGAGCTGGTGAGCATCGAGATCGACCCGCTGCTCGGCGCGGCCGAACCAGACCCCGAGATCCAGGACCTGATCAGCGCCAGTGCGGGCACCAATCTCGGCGTGGACTTCTTACCCGGGGCGCTGCCCTACGCCCCCGGGGGGTCGTGGCGACCGGACCCGGTGCTGGCGGCCTCGGTGGTGTGGCTGGACGCACTTCTGACCAACGTTGATCGCACGCCCCGTAACCCCAACTTGCTGCTCTGGCACCAGCGGCTGTGGCTGATCGACCACGGTGCGGCGCTGTACCGGCAGCATCGCGGAATCGACCCCGTTGCGGACGCCGACGTGCCGTTCCCGGCGATTGCCGAGCACGTGCTGCTTGCCGATGCGGGCTCGATAGTCGAGGCTCACGGGCGGCTGGCACCGAGGGTGGATCGAGAGTTGCTGGAGGAGGTGGTGGGCCTGGTGCCGCGAGATTGGCTGGACCGAGCGCCGGGGAAGGTCTATGTCGACTACCTGGAGCGGCGGGTTCGCAGCGGAGCTTTCGCCCACGAGGCCGAGCGTGCCCGAGTCCGCGCGTAGCCCCTTCTCCTACGCGATCCTGCGGGTGGTCCCGCGGGTGGAGCGGGGTGAGTGCTTCAACGCCGGGGTGGTTCTATTCTGCCGCCAGCGCGGGTTTCTGGCCGCCACGGCGGTCCTCGATCGGGCCCGGCTGGCGGCGCTGATGCCCGGTTCTGGCCCGCTGGCGCTGGCGGCGACGGCGACCGAGTTGGAAGACCAGCTCCAGCTGCTCACCCGCGTGGCTGCCGGCGAAGCCGGAGCTGGACCGATCGCGGCGTTGGCTCCCTCGGAGCGATTCGGCTGGCTGGTAGCGGCGGCGAGCACGATGATCCAGCCCTCCGAGGTCCACACGGGGCTGTGCCTGGACCCCGCCGCGACCTTGGAGGAGCTGTTCGCTCGACTGGTGGGGCCGGTGGCGGATTCACCCCCATGATTTAGATGAACCTAGGCGCGGGTAGGGAGGGGGGATGGCTGCGCCAAGTATGCCTCGCATTCGAGCCGAAGTCAGGCCCCGGATCCTGTTCCTGTCCTGCCATTTGCCCTGGCCGGCGATCAGCGGGGGCCGACGGCGGGAGCTGGAACTAATCAAGCGGCTCGCGGACGACTTCAACATCCACCTGCTGGCGATCTCCAAGACTCCCGAGGAGGATCTGGCCAACGTCGAGACGATGCGCGGGCTGTGCCGGCAAGTGGAGGTTTTCCCCACCGCAGCGTGGCCGGACGTGCCCATCGGCCGGAGGCGCAAGGAGTCCCGCCTGGCCACCCGCCATCGCTGCCCTGCGGCAAGCCGGCGCGTTGCCGAGATCGTCGCCGGGGGCCAGCTCGACCTGATCCACGTTGAGGGCTACTACCTGATGCAGCACCTCCCGGAGGCGGTGCCGCTGCCGGTCCTGCTGGCCGAGCAAAACGTGGAGTACGAGCTCGGGCGCCAGCGGATCGCCGTCGCCGAGTCTGCGGGGGCGGGGATCGGCAGATCGCGGCCTCGGCGAGCCTACCGCGATTGCCTGCGCACGCGCAGTGAAGAGCTGAGCTGCTGGTCCCGGGCCACCGCGCTTGCCGCGGTCACGCCTGAGGATCGGGAGACGATCGCGGCTTCCCTGCCCGACGCTGACGTGAGGCTGGTTCCCGACGGTGCCGATCACCTCCCGTCTCTGGACGCGGCCTGCCGGCAGCAGCTCCAACGGCCACGGGCGCCGCTGGTCACGCTGCTGGCCAATTTCGCCTACTCCCCCAACGTCGACGCCGCCATCCATCTCTGCCACGACATCCTGCCGCGGGTGCGCGCCTCGGTCCCCGACCTCGAGCTGTGGCTGGTTGGCAACGACCCGCCCCGGCAAGTGAGGACGCTCGCGCAGCAGCGCGTTCGGGTGGCCGGTCGGGTGGAGGATGTGGTCGCCCATCTGGACGCTGCCGACGTGATCGTCTGCCCGTTGCGGATCGGTGGCGGCATCAAGGTCAAGACGATCGAGGCATTACGGCGGGGTAAGGCGATCGTCTCGACCTCGATCGGGGCCCAGGGACTACCTGAAGAGATCCGAGGGTCGGTGGCGATCGCCGATGATCCGTGGGCCTTCGCAGCGGAGCTGACCCGGCTGCTGACCGATCCGCGACGGCGGCGCGAGCTGGAACGGCGCGCCGCCCGCGGGGCGACCCTGCTGCCCAGTTGGGACGACGCCGCCCGCGCCCTGACCTCGATCTACGCCGACCTGCTCGGGGGCCGACCAAGGTTCCATGCGGATGCGCGGGCGGTGGCGAAGGTGCCGGCGTGAGCCGCGGGCGCGTCCTGATAACCGGGGGAGCCGGGTTCATCGGCTCCCATGCGGCGGCGGCGCTGCTGCGGCGGGGCTATCGCGTGCGGGTGCTGGACGCGCTCTTGCCCCAGGTCCACAACGGTGGGGCACGGCCGGACTACCTGGACCCGGAGGCCGAGTTGGTCGCCGGGGACGTGCGGGATCCGGTGAGCGTGGAGCGCGCGCTGAGCGACGTCGACAGCGTCATCCATCTCGCGGCTCGAGTTGGGGTGGGGCAGAGCATGTACGAGATCGGCGACTACGTCGCCGTCAACTCGCTCGGTACGGCCAACCTGCTGCAGGCGCTGCTGGATCATCCGGTGCAGCGAATCGTCGTCGCCTCGAGCATGAGCGTGTACGGCGAAGGCCGGTACGTGGACCGCGAGGGCAAGCCGGCAGCGGCCTGTCCTCGGAGTCGTGAGCAGCTCGCGCGGCGAGAATGGGAGCCCCGGGGGACGGACGGCCATGCGCTCACTCCCGTGCCCACCCCGGAGTCAAAGGATCCCTCCTTGTCCTCGATCTACGCGCTGAACAAGTTCGAGCAGGAGCGCAGCACCTTGCTGTTCGGCCACGCCTACGACATCCCCGCGGTGGCGTTGCGCTTCTTCAATGTCTACGGTCCCCATCAGGCGCTGTCGAATCCCTACACCGGGGTGCTGGCGATCTTCGCCGCGCGCCTGCTCAACGACAAGCCCCCGATGATCTTCGAGGACGGCGAGCAACGGCGCGACTTCGTCTCGGTGGCCGACGTGGCCGAGGCGTGCACGCTGGCGCTGGAGCACACGGAGGTGAGCAACGAGGTGATCAACATCGGCAGCGGCACGAGCGTCACCGTCAACGACATCGCCCGGCGCCTGGCCCGGATCCTGGGCAAGGAGCAGATCGAGCCCGAGATCACCGGGGAGTACCGCGTGGGCGACATTCGTCATTGCTTTGCCGACGTCGGGCGGGCGCGCGAGCTGCTGGGGTTCCACCCGGCGGTGGCGTTGCCGGAGGGGATGGCTGAGCTTGCCGGCTGGCTAGAAGGGCAGGTGGCGGATGACCGCGTCGATCAGGCGCGGCGTGAGCTGAGCTCTCGGGGGCTGACGGTATGAGCCGGATCGTCGACACGATTCGTCAGCCAGCGCCCGCTGAGACCGACGAGCACGAGCGGTTGGGGCGCCAGCGGCCTCGTGAGGTCAGAGGCGCGCCCCAGCTCGGTGTGGTGCAGTACTTCCACATGGGCGACCACAAGGCCGTGCAGCGCGCGCTGGAGGCTCTAGGCGAGTTGCCGGTCAGGTCGCTGCGCACGTCGATCTCATGGTGCGACTGGATGCGCCCGGGCGGGGAGGAGTGGTATCGCTGGCTGCTGCCCCGGCTGACCGAGCAGGTGGAGGTTCTTCCCTGCTTTCTCTACACGCCCCCGGATCTGGGAATTCTGCCCAAGAGCTCGTCGCCGCCGCGTGACCCCGCTGCCTACGGAGAGTTCGTGGAGATGGTGCTCTCTGAGTACGGCGAGCGGTTTCCCTACGTCGAGCTCTGGAACGAGCCCAACAACTACATCGAGTGGGACTGGACGATCGATCCCGAGTGGCGGATCTTTGCCGAGATGATCGGTGGCGCCGCCGAGCGCGCGGCCAAGCTCGGCGCGCGCAGCGTCCTCGGCGGGATGAGCCCGTTCGACCCCAATTGGCTCGACCTGATGTTCAAGCGGGGCGCACTGGAGCACGTCGACGTGATCGGCGTGCACGGCTTCCCCGGTACTTGGGAGGCCGTGTGGGCCGGGTGGAGCCGCCATATCGAACGCGTCCAGGAGGTGATCGACGGCCATCGCGCCCGGCAACGGATCTGGATCACCGAGGCTGGATATTCGACCTGGGCTCACGACGAGATGGGTCAGCTGCGAACGATGGTCGATCTCGCCCGGGCTCCGGCGCAGCGGGTGTACTGGTACTCGCTGGAGGATCTGGCCTTCGAGCACGAAACGCTCGATGGCTTTCACTGCGACGAGCGCGCCTACCACTTCGGACTGCGGCGGCACGGCGGCGAGCCGAAGCTGCTCGCCCGAGTGCTGGCCGACCGCGGCGTGCGCGGGGTGCGGGAGATGGTCGGGTTTGCCTCCGGCAGGCAAGCGCCGCGGAGCGATGGCGTCCTGATCACCGGCGGCGCCGGCTTCATCGGCACGAACCTGGCCGATCGGCTGGCCGGCGACGGGATCCCGGTGACTGTGCTCGACAGCCTGGCTCGCCCCGGAGTCGAGGACAACCTGCGCTGGCTCAAGCGCAAGTACCAGGATCAAGTCGCGGTGCAGGTCGGCGACGTGCGCGACGTGTTCGCCCTGCGGCGGGCGATCGCCGGGTGCACACGGGTGTTCCATCTCGCCGCCCAGGTCGCGGTGACCACGAGCCTGCAGCGACCCCGCCAGGATCTGGACGTCAACGTGCAGGGCACAATCAACCTGCTGGAGGAGGCGCGACGCTGCGAGCAGCCCCCGGCGATCGTGTTCACCTCCACCAACAAGGTCTACGGTCGGTTGGACGAGCTGGAGCTGCGCCGGGGCCCCGACCGCTATGAGCCGGTGGCGCAGACGATCAGCGCCCGGGGTATATCCGAGCTCCAGCGGCTCGAGTTCTGCAGTCCGTACGGGTGCTCGAAGGGGGCCGCCGACCAGTACGTGCTCGATTACGCCCACAGCTACGGCATTCCCACGTGCGTGATGCGGATGAGCTGCATCTACGGGTCTCGTCAGCATGGGACCGAGGACCAGGGGTGGGTCGCGCATTTCCTGCTCGCCGCCCTGCGGGGCGAGCCGATCACCGTGTTCGGCGACGGCGCGCAAACCCGGGACCTGCTCTACGTCAGCGACCTCGTCGACGCGCTGCTCGCGGCCTCGTGCGAGCAACGAGCGCTCACGGGTCGTCCGTTCAACATGGGCGGCGGCCCCGGCAACGTGGCCAGCGTGCTCGAGGTGATCGAGATGATCGGAGAGCTGCTCGGACGACGGCCGCAGATTCGATGGGCCGACTGGCGGGTGGCCGATCAGCGCTACTACGTCTCCGACACCTCCGCGTTCGCAGAGTTGACCGGCTGGAGGCCGCGGATCGGGCTCGAAAGTGGGTTGGCCCATCTGCACCACTGGCTGTCGGGGGAGGGGGAGGAGTTGCGCCGACCGCTGCTCGCTGCTGTCGGCCGCTCCTGAACGAAGGTGCGCGCCGCCGTCCTGCAGTCACCCAAGCGGGTGGTCATCGAGGAGATCGAGCCGCCGCCGCCGGGGTCAGGGGAGGTGCGGATCAGATTGGAGGGGGCCGGCATCTGCGCATCGGAGCTGCCGGTGTGGCAGGGACGGGAATGGTTTCGGTATCCGCGTGAACCCGGAGCTCCGGGTCACGAGGGTTGGGGGAATGTGGAGGCGCTCGGTGCGGGGGTCGAGGATCTGCGCCTGGGTCAGCGCGTGGCGATGATCTCCGAGCGCGCGCACGCCGACGCCGACATCGCTGTGGCCACCAACGTCGTCGCGCTTCCGGAGGCCCTGGCCAGGACTCCGTTTCCCGGCGAGCCGCTGTCCTGCGCCGTCAATGCCTGTGCTCGCGCCGGCGTGGCGCCGGGGGAACGGGTGGCCATCGTCGGCGCGGGATTCCAGGCGCTGCTGCTGGCGCAGCTGTGCGCTCCGGTGGCGGGGGAGTTGGCGGTCGTGTCCCGCCGTACGGATGCACTCGAGCGAGCCCGCGCCGCGGGAGCGACCAGTACCTGGCGCGCGGGCGATACCGGGCTGGAGCGCCAGCCACCGTTCGACGTGGTGTTCGAGGCCACCGGTCACCAGCAGCCGCTCGATCTGGCCTCGCGTCTGGTTCGCGTCCGGGGTCGGATGGTGATCGTCGGCTACCACCAGGATGGGCGCCGAGCCGTGGACATGCAGCTGTGGAACTGGCGTGGGCTGGACGTGATCAACGCGCACGAGCGGGATCCGCAGGCGTACGTGCAGGGACTGCGCGCCGCGGTGCGCGAGGTTCTCGCCGGTCGGCTTGATCCCAGGCCGCTGCTGACCCACGCCTTTTCCCTGGAGGAGCTGGGTGATGCCTACCGGATCGCCTCCGAGCCACCGAGGGGATTCGTCAAGGCGGTCTGGACCCGTGGCTGACACGTCGCCGCGGCTTGGGTTCCTGGGCGTCGGCTGGATCGGGCGCCAGCGCATGCAAGCGGCGCAGCGGGCTGGCGTCGCCACCGTGGCCGCGATTGCCGACCGTGACCGCGCCGCGGCCGAGCGGGCAGCGGCGGCGGTTGGCTGCGATCAGGTCTGCGCCGACCTCGACGCGCTGCTGCATCCCGGCGCCGAGCTCGATCTCGACGGAATCGTGATCGCCACCCCGACCGCGTTGCACGCGCGCCAGGCCACGAGTGCGTTGGCTGCGGGTCTGCCGGTGTTCTGCCAGAAGCCGCTCGGGCGCACCGCGGCCGAGTGTGTCGAGGTGATCGAGGTGGCCCGCCGGCAGGACCTGCTGCTGGGCGTCGACATGTCCTACCGCCACCTAACGGCCGTGCAGGAGGCGCTGGCACGCCTGCGGGCGGGCGAGATCGGCCAGCCGCATGCGGCGGAGCTGATCTTCCACAATGCCTACGGCCCCGACCAGGAGTGGGTGAGGGACGTTGAGCTCGCGGGTGGCGGCGCGCTGATCGACCTGGGCTGCCATCTCCTGGATCTGGCGAGGTTGTTCCTGGGCGACCTGGAGGCGGGCTCGGTGCACGCCGATCTGTTCGCCGCCGGCCAGCGCCTGCCCGTGGATCCCGGTCGGGTCGAGGACCTGGCGCTGGCGCAACTGACTCTCGACTCCGGACAGGCGGTGCGGCTGGCCTGCTCGTGGTGGCTGCCGGCCGGCACCGATGCGGTGATCGAGGCGACCTTCGTCGGCCCCGGCGGAGCACTGCGCATCGCCAACATCGCCGGCTCGTTCTACGACTTCGGCGCCCAGCTGATCCATGGCCGGCAGGTGCAGGCGATCGCCCAGCCTCCGGATGAGTGGGGCGGTCGGGCGCTGATCGCGTGGGCGGTGCAGCTCGAAACGAGCCACCGGTTCGACGCGGAGATCGAGCACCTGGTCGCAGTGGCGCGGCTGATCGACCGGATCTACGGGCGAAGCGGATGAGGGTCTTGTTGGTCGCGGATATCGTCGGCGGCGTGCGCACGTTCGCGCTCGAGCTGGCGCGGGCGATGCCCTCCGAGGTGGAGCTGCATCTCGCGCTGCTCGGCGACCCCGCCGACGCTGCCGCATTCCGAGCGCTCCCGGCGGCCTCATGCCAGGTTTCCTCGCTGGCGCTGGAATGGATGCCGGAGCCGTGGGGCGACGTACGTCGCGCCCAGGACTGGGTCGCGGAGCTGCGCCAACGCCACCGTCCCGACCTCGTCCACCTCAACACGTTCACGCCGGTGAGCGACCCGCACGTTCCGGTGCTGCTCAGCGTCCACTCATGTGTCCTCACTTGGTGGCGCGCCGTCCACAGCGGCGATGCCCCACCGCGATGGGATCGCTATCGATGTCTGGCCGCCGCGGCGCTGGCCCGAGCCGGAGTTGTGGTGACGCCGACGCGGGCGCTGCTGGACCAGCTGCGCTCGATCTACGGGCCGCTACCGCCCGCGCGGGTGGTAGCCAACGGCAGCGGTGTCGAGGCCGTAGCCAGCAGCGGCCGAGGGCGGGAGCGGCTGGTGCTCTGCGCCGGCCGGCTGTGGGACGAGGGCAAGAACGCGCGCCTGTTGGCGCAGGCGGCGCCGCTGATTGAGGCTCGGGTGGCGGTGATCGGCGAGGGGCAGGCCGCGGGGCTGCAGCAGCTTGGGCGCCTGGCGCATGCGGAGGTCATGCCGTGGCTGTCGCGGGCGGCGGTGTTCGCCGAGCCCGCACGCTACGAGCCGTTCGGCCTGGCCGCACTGGAGGCGGCCCGCTGCGGCTGCGCGCTCGTCCTCGGCGACATTGCCAGCCTGCGAGAGGTGTGGGGAAAGGCCGCGGCCTACGTGTCACCAGATGATCCGGAAGCTCTGGCCGCTACGGTCAACCACCTGCTCGGCGACCCCGCGCGCCTACGTCGGGCCGCCCGGGCGGCGGGCGAGGCGGCCGCTGGTTACACGCCCGCGGCGATGGCCGCCGGTTACCTGGACGCATACCGCACGCTGCTGGCGGCCCCGGTGAGCGCATGAACGTCAAGCTGTTCTGCCATTCGTTGGTTTCGGACTGGAACCACGGCAACGCCCACTTTCTGCGCGGGGTGGTCCGGGAGCTCCAGCGCGCCGGGCACGGGGTCGACGTGCTAGAGCCCCAGGGGGCGTGGAGCCGGACCAACCTGGTGGCTGAGGCCGGTCCGGGAGCGGTGGAAGAGTTCCACCGGGTGTTGCCGGGTCTTACTTCGCGCACCTACGATCCCGCCGGGATCGACCTCGACGCCGAGCTTCAAGGCGCGGATCTGGTGCTGGTCCACGACTGGAACGAGCCGGCGCTGATCGGCGCCATCGGGGAACACCACCGGCGCCACCCCGACAACCTGCTGCTGTTCTACGACGCCCACCATCGCGCCGTGACCGCCCCCGAGCAGCTGGCCGCCTTCGACCTCAGCGGCTACGACGGCGCGCTCGCCTTCGGCCGAGTGATCGCTGACCTCTACCTTCGGCACGGCTGGGCGCGCCGGGCCTGGGTATGGCACGAGGCCGCCGACACCGAGCTGTTCCGTCCCCTGGAGGACGTGCGGCGGGAGCACGACCTGGTTTGGATCGGCAACTGGGGGGACGGCGAGCGTAACCAGGAGCTGCACGAGCTCCTGCTGGCGCCGGCGGCCAGGCTGGGGCTGACCGGCCACGTCCACGGCGTCCGCTATCCCGAGGCCGCCCGCGCCGCTGTGGCGGTCGCCGGACTGCGCTACGAGGGCTGGTTGGCCAATTTTCGGGCGCCGGAGGTATTCGCGCGTCACCGGCTTACCGTCCACGTGCCTCGCCGCGCCTACGCTCAGCAGATCCCGGGGGTGCCGACGATCCGCGTGTTCGAGGCGCTGGCCTGCGGGATCCCGCTGATCTGCGCGCCCTGGGACGATGCCGAGGGGCTGTTCCGTCCCGGCGAGGACTTCCTGGTCGCCGCAGACGGTGCTCAGATGCAGGCCCAGATGCGGCGGCTGCTGGAGGATTCCGAGCTGGCGGCGCGGGTGGCGGCGAGCGGCGTGCGGCGGGTTCGCGAGCGCCACACCTGCGCCCACCGGGTGAGCGAGCTGATGGCGATCGTCGAGCAGGTCGGCTGATGCGGATCGCCTTCTTCGGGTCGAGCCTCGTCTCTGCGTACTGGAACGGAGCCTGCACCTACTACCGCGGGATCATCCGGGCGCTGCACGAGCTTGGTCACGAGGTGACCTTCTATGAGCCTGACGCGCTGGAGCGACAGCGACACCGGGACATCCCCGACCCCGATTACGCGCGGGTCGTCGTCTACCCGGTAGGAGATGAGGCGGCGGTGCGAGCCGTGGTGGCCGGTGCGGCTGGGGTGGACGTGCTGGTCAAGACCAGCGGCGTCGGCGTCTACGACGTGGTCCTGGAGCAGGCGGTGCTGGAGAGCCGTCGGGACGGGTCGATGGTGATCTTCTGGGACGTCGACGCGCCAGCCACGTTGACCCGCCTCGAGTCCGACCCCGAAGATCCCCTGCGCGCGCTCGTGCCCGACTACGACCTGGTGCTCACCTACGGGGGGGGCGAGCCGGTGGTGGAGCGCTACCGGCTCCTGGGGGCCCGCCGGTGCGTGCCGATCTACAACGCGCTGGATCCGCGAACCCACTTCCCGGTTGCGGCGCAGGAGCGCTTCGCCGGCGACCTGTCGGCGCTGGTCAACCGCCTGCCCGACCGCGAGGCGCGGGTGCAGGAGTTCTTCTTCACTCCCCTGGAGGCCTTGCCGGAGCGGCGCTTCGTCCTTGCCGGCGCCGGCTGGGAGGATCGGGTGGGGGCGACCAACCTCCGCTATCTCGGGCACGTTCGCCCGGCGGATCACAACGCCTTCAACTGCTCGGCGCTGGCCGTTCTCAACATCACTCGGGACTCGATGGTGCTCAACGGCTTCTCCCCGGCCACCCGAGTGTTCGAAGCTGCTGGGGCCGGAGCCTGCCTGATCAGCGATGCCTGGGAGGGCCTGGAGCAGTTCCTGACCCCCGGCGAGGAGGTGATCGCCTGCGCCAGCGGAGCCGAGGTGGTGGCGGCGCTGAGGGACCTGACCCCCACCGAGGCGCAGAGCATCGGCCGCAGAGCGCGGGAGCGGATCCTGGCCGAGCACACCTACGCGCTGCGCGCCCGCGAGCTCGAGCGGGTGCTGAGCGGCCACGAGGTCATCCAGGCCCGTCGATGAAGGTGACGATCCTCGGCCTGTCGATCACCTCCTCGTGGGGTAACGGACACGCCACCAACTATCGCGCGCTGGTGCGCGCGCTGCACGAGCGGGGAGACGAGGTGACCTTCCTGGAGCGGGACGTGCCGTGGTACGCGCAGAGCCGGGATCTGCCAGCGCCACCCTGGGGGCAGACACATCTCTACCGATCGCTGACCGAGCTCCACACGCGGTTCGGGGACCAGGTTGGCGCGGCCGATCTGGTCATCGTCGGATCATTCGTTCCCGATGGAGTCGAGGTGACAAGGTGGGTGCTCTCGCGCGCCGGCGGCACCGTGGCCTTCTATGACATCGACACGCCGATCACGCTACAGAAGCTGCGTAGCGGCGATACCGAATACCTGAGCCCCGACCTGATCCCCGCCCTTGACCTCTACCTCTCGTTCACCGGCGGGCCGGCGCTCGAGCTCCTGCACGAGGAGTTCGGCGCTCGGCGCCCGACGGCCTTCTACTGTTTCGTCGACGCCGATGCCTACCGGCCGGTCACGCTGCCCTCGCGCTGGGCGCTCAGTTATCTCGGGACCTATTCGGCGGGACGCCAGCCGGCTCTGGAGCAGCTGCTGCTGGAGCCGGCCCGGCGGCGGGCGGAGTTGGCCTTCATGGTCGCGGGACCGATGTACCCGTCCGAAATTCGCTGGCCGGTGAACGTGCATCGCGTCGAGCATCTGCCCCCGGGCCAGCATCCCGAGCTCTACTGCGCCTCGCAATTCACGCTCAACCTGACACGCCCGGAGATGCGAGCGCTGGGGTTCTCGCCGTCGGTGCGGCTGTTCGAGGCTGCGGCCTGTGGCGTGCCGATCATCTCCGACACCTGGCCCGGTGTTGAGGAGGTGCTCCAGCCCGGGGAGGAGATCTTCCTGGCCGCCGGTCTCGAGGATGTGCTGGCGCTGTTGGAAGGCCCGGCGACCGAGCACCGCAGGGTTGCGGACGCGGCGCGTCGGCGGGTGTTGGCCGACCACACCGCCCAGCGACGGGTCCAGCAGCTACACGAGTTGCTGCGCAGCTGTCCTGAGGTGAGGCGATGACGCTGCAGTCTCACGGACACGGGGTCGATCCGGACGACGAGCAGGGACGGGAGATTCGTGCGCTGGCGCCGTGGTTTCACAACCTCCATTTGCCGAACGGGCGGGTGACGGCCCCGGATCACCCGCTGGGGGACTTTCCCGCCTTCAAGTGGGCACAGATCGCGCCGGTGCTGCCGGCGGACATGAGCGGGATGCGGGCCCTGGACATCGGCTGCAACGCCGGCTTCTACTCGATTGCCGTAGCCCAGCGCGGAGCCGAGGTCCTGGGCATCGACGTCGACGAGCACTACCTGCGCCAGGCGCGGTGGGCGCGCGAGCGGTTTGGCCTGAGCGAGCAGCAGCTGACCCTGCGCCAGATGCAGGTCTACGAGTTGGCGCGCTTGAACCAGGAGTTCGACCTGGTGCTGTTCCTGGGTGTGCTCTACCACCTGCGCTATCCCCTGCTGGCGCTGGATATCGTCGCCCGCTGCACGCATGACCTGCTGGTCCTGCAGACGCTGACGATTCCGGGAGAGGACGTGGTCGAGCCGCCACCGGACCTCGACCTGGACGAGCGAGGGGCGATGCTGGACTCGGGTTGGCCGAAGCTGGCTTTCATCGAGCACCGCCTGGCCGGAGACCCGACCAACTGGTGGGCTCCCAACCGCGCCGGCGTGGAGGCGATGCTGCGCTCGTGCGGGCTGCGCCCGCTTGCCTCCCCGGGTCACGAGATCCAGCTCGCGCGCCGGATCGGTGACGGCGAGGTGCCGGCCGAGCTGCGCGCGATCTTCGGGGGCTGAGCGCGCGGCGGAGGCCGAGGCGAGCACGCGGATCCGGATCGCAAGCGCCGCGCCCAGCGCTCTGGCGTCCACGCGACACAGGATCGGCGGCTCACGCGTTCGCATGGAGACTGGCGGAGCGGGTAGTCCCACTTTGTCAATGACCGCGGAGCTCCTTCGCCTTCGTCTGCGCTGCGATTCTGCCGCGCCCCGGCTGGCCCGGGATGCGGTGGCGGAGCTGCCGGTGATCGAACCGGTCAGGGAGGACGTGGTGCTGGTCGTCTCCGAGCTGGCCACCAACGCGGTGCTGCACTCCGGCTGCACGCCGGAGGACGAGTTCGAGCTGCTGGCCGAGCTGGTGCCCTCCGGAGTGCGGATCGCGGTCATCGACAGCGGCCGCTCGGACAGCGAACCCCGGCGCGGCGACGGCGACCCGCTGCAACCGGGCGGCATGGGTCTCAAGGTGGTGGAGGAGCTGGCGCGGTGCTGGGGCAGCGAGCGGCGGGGATCAGTCAGCGTGTGGGCGGAGCTGGCGCTGTAGCGGATCCGGCCGGCTCGCCACGGCGGGCGATCGCGCCTAGATGCCAGGCACTGGGCTTGAGCGTTCGCACCTGGGTTCGCCGGTCGACCCCGATCAAACCGAAGCGCTGGGAGTAGCCCCAGTGCCACTCGAAGTTGTCCAGCGCCGACCAGTACAGGAACCCGCGCACGTCGATGCCGTCATCGATCGCTCGTTGCATCGCGCCCAGCGCCCGGTCGATGTACTCCACCCGCCGGCTGTCGTCATCGGTCGCGATGCCGCTCTCGGTGACGATCAGCGCGCGGCCGGTGGTGATCGCCCAGGCGCGCCTCAGGGTTGCCTCCAGCGCCTCGGGCCAGAACTCGTAGCCGGCGGCGGTGAGTTCCACCCCCGGATCGTTCCCGACCCAGCCATGGGGCCCGATCCGGTGCCGGGTGTAGGTGTTCACGCCGACGAAGTCGTCTGCCTCGGTGGCGGCCAGGAACAGGTCCTCGCGCAGGGCCCGCACCTGCTCCAGCTCTGCCTCCCCGCCCGGGAGCGCCTGCCAGTCGGCCATGGCCAGCGCCAGACCCACGGGTAGGTCAGGACTCGCGTCGCGGATCGCCTTCACCGCCAGGCGGTGGGCCTCGACGAACACCTCGCTGGCCCGTATCCTGGCTGCGCGCTCACGCTTGCCAGGTGGAAACACGCCGTTCTCGTAGCCGAGCAGCGCCGGGATGTTCGGCTCGTTGATCGTGATCACAGCCTGCAGCCGCTCTCCCAGCGCCGTGGCCACACGATGGCAGTAGGCGCCGAAGCGCCGAGCCGTGTCGGGCTCCTCCCAGCCCCCGCGTTCGGCCACCCATCGTGGGTTGGTGAAGTGGTGCAGGGACACCAGGGGCCGCAGGCCATGCTCCTCGCACGCGGCCAGCATGCGGCGGTAGTGATCGAGCCAATGCTGGGAGTAGCGGCCCGGCTCCGGCTCGATCCGCGACCACTCGATCGAGAAGCGGTAGGTGTTGAGCCCTACCTCGGCCAGAAGCGCGATGTCCTCCGGGTAGCGGCTCAGATGCCGGCAGGCGACTCCGGAGTGCTCCGCACACGGCGAGTCCGGTGCCCGCTCCCAGTCATGCCAGTCGTTGGCGTCGTTGTCACCCTCGACTTGATGCGCCGAGGTGGCGGCGCCCCACAGGAACGGAAGCGATCTCACGCGCGCTGGGGAATGGTAGGCGCCCGATCGCCCCGAGAGCAACAGCTTCGCTACGGTGGCGCCATGGAGATGAGACCGTTGGGCCGCACCGGGGTGCAGGTGAGCCCCCTGTGCCTGGGGGCGATGATGTTCGGCGGCTGGGGCAACGCCGACCACGACGACTGCATCCGGATCATCCATCGCGCGCTCCAGGCCGGCATCAACTTCGTCGACACGGCCGACGTCTACTCGCGGGGCGAATCTGAGGAGATCGTCGGCAAGGCGCTGGCCGGCGGCCGACGCGACAACGTGATCCTGGCCACCAAGGTTCACGGCACGATGGGCGACGACCCCAATCAGTTTGGCAATTCACGTCGCTGGATCGTCCGTGAGGTCGAGAACAGCCTCAGGCGCCTGCGCACCGACTGGATCGACCTCTACCAGATTCACCGTCCCGAGCCCGATACCGACATCGACGAGACGCTGGGTGCGCTGAGTGATTTGGTCCGTGACGGAAAGGTTCGCTACATAGGGTCCTCGACGTTTCCGGCGAGCCAGATCGTCGAGGCGCAGTGGGTAGCGCAGCGCCGCGGACGGGAGCGATTCGCGTGCGAGCAGCCGCCGTACTCGATTCTCGTGCGGGGAATCGAGCAGGACGTGCTGCCCACCTGCCAGCGCTACGGAATGGGCGTGATCCCCTGGAGCCCTCTCGCGGGAGGGTGGCTCAGCGGCCGCTTTCGCAAGGGAGAGGATCTGCCGGCCTCGCGCCGAGCCCAGATGCTGCCCAGCCGCTACGACATGTCGCTGCCCGAGAACCAGCGCAAGCTGGACCTCGTCGAGCAGCTCGCACAGCTGGCTGAGCAGGCAGGAATCACGCTAATCGAGCTCGCGCTGGGGTTCGTGATCCGCCATCCCGCGGTGACGGCCGCGATCATCGGCCCGCGGACGATGGAGCACTTGGAGTCGCAGTTGACTGCCGCCGAGGTGACGCTCTCAGACGACGTGCTCGACCGCGTCGACGAGATCGTCACGCCCGGAATCACGCTCAACCCTGGCGACGGGGGTTGGCAGAACCCGGCGATGGCGCCGGCCGCCCGCCGGCGCTAGGCGCGCCGGCGGACGGAAGTTGGTGCGCAGCTAGCGCCGAACCGTGAGGCTGGCAGAGCCGAAGTTGCCGCCGCCGCAGCGACCGCCGACGTGGTATCGACCGCCGTTGACGGCCCTCCTGATCGTCACCCGGGTCGAGAACTTGCCGTTCCGGCCGGCCCGCAGATACAGGGCCGGCACCCCGGCGAAGCTGCGCCTCGTCGCGCCCTTGAACGCGCGCGAATAGACGGTGACCGCCCGGCAGCTGCCTCCGGTCGAACCGGAGACCGTCGTGGTCCGGCCGACCTTGACGGCGCCGGGCGAGACCTTGAGGTAATGGGAAGAGTGGCAGCCTCCGAGCGGATCGCAATAGTTGCTCGGAGCAGCGATGGCCGTAGTGGTTGATGCGCCGACAGCGACGAGCGTCACCGCGAGCGCGCGCCAGTGGCGCGTGAGCTTTTGCATGCTTTAACGCTAGCGCTCTGCCGCCCGGCGTGCGAAGGGGGCCAGGAGGGCGAAGACGTCGTAGTAGCGGCTCGGGGCCACCCGCGCGAGGGCCTCGAACAGGTATGAGTCCGGGCCGACGAGGATCCTGCTCCGCCCCGCCTTGACCCGCTCATGAATGATCTCAGCCGCACGCTCGGGGGTCGTTCCGGCGATCGTCTCGAAGTGGTTGGCGGCCTCCTCGGCGGTCATCTCCAGCCCGAGCGCGTTGTCGTGGTAGCGCGCGTTCCGGGCGATGTTGGTCTTGACGCCGCCGGGATGAACCGTGACCGCGCGCACACCGGTGCCACGGAGCTCCTGCCGCAGCGAGTCGGTGAACCCCCGAACCGCGAACTTGGAGGCGCAGTAGGCACTCTGGAAGGGCATGCCGAGCAGGCCGAACACGCTGGAGGTGTTGACGATCACCCCCGAGCCCTGCTCCAGGAGGACCGGCAGGAACGCCCGGACGCCGTTGACGACGCCGTGGAAGTTGATGTCGAACACCCATTCGTCGTCCTCGATCGCCGCCTGAGCAATGCTCTGCGACGTGGCTACACCGGCGTTGTTGAACACCATGCCGATCGGCACCGGCGCCCACTCCGCGATCTCGGCCGCGAACGCCATCTGCGCGTGCCGGTCGCGCACGTCGAGCTGCCGTACGAGCACCGGTCCCGACAGCGACTGCGCCGTTTGCGCCAACCCGTCTGCATCCTGGTCGGCGATCGCCACCGGGCATCCATGGGCCGACAGTCGCCGGGTCACGGCGCGTCCGATGCCAGACGCGGCGCCGGATACGTAGGCGGTGCGTCCGTCGACGGGAACCTTGACCCGGCTCACCGCGAGACCATGCTCGCCGATGCTGCGGCACGGTTGCCTGTGGCGGGCTTTGCGGGCTCCGGGATCGCCGCGTCGGAGCCGGAAGGCAGCACGGTGCCGGCCAGGATCGCCTTGACAGTCTCGCTCGCGCTGGCGCGGAGCTCGCGGACGTCGCGGCCCCGCTGGAGCGAGATCACTGCCAGCTCCCGCAGCCCGCCGACGATGATCACCGCCGTGTCTAGGCTCAGCGGGGTCGCCCCGATCTCGGGCTGCTGACGTCGGCCGGATTCGACCAGCCCCACCAACAGCTGGGCGAAGCGCTCGATCACCGCGAGCTGCCGATCGGCGCCGGCCTGACCTAGGCCGGGGAGCTCGCGGACGAAGCTGTGATAGAGCGCGGGCTGAGCGCTCACGTTGGCGATGTAGGCATCGAGCGCCTGATCGACCTGCTCCTCCAGCGGCCGGTTCGGGTCCACGGCGGCAGCGATCTCGTCCATCATCGCGTCGTTGGTGGCGTCGAACAGGGCCAGGAAGCACGAGTCGCGATCATCGAAATGCTCGTAGAAGGTTCGGCGGGAGGTCCGAGCAACGCGTACCACGTCGGCGACGGTGGTCTCCCGGTATCCCTGCACCCGGATCGACGCGGCCATCGCCGCGATCAGCCGTTGCCTATGGTCCCCTTGGACCTGGTCGCCGAGCATCGCTCCACGGTACCGCCCGGGAACATCAGGCGGCCAGCTTGCGCTTGACGACGACCCGGCCGCCATGGCGCGGGATCATCGTCACGTTGCGCTGGCGGGGCGCCTCGGGCTTGGGATCGGGTGCGCGCAGGTCGGTTCGGCGCGCGATCGCCCGCAGGACGACGCGCTGCTCGGCCATCGCCAGCGTCGCGCCGAGGCAGCGGCGGATGCCGCCCCCGAAGGGAATCCAGGTGTAGGTTCCGGGCTTGGCGTCCAGGAACCGCTCGGGGCGAAAGGCGAACGGCTCCGGGTACACATCCTCGCGGTGGTGCACCGCGGCGATGCTGATGGCCACCGGCGTCCGGCTGGGGACCACGTACTCGCCGAGCTGCCAGGGACGCTGAACCACGCGCCCGACCATCGGGATCACCGGTCGCACGCGCATCCCCTCGTGGATGGTCGCCTCGATGTAGGCATCGGCCTGCTCGCCGCTGTCGCGAGCCAGCTCGCGCAGGCGGTCGTAGGCGGCCGGCGCGCGCAGCAACCGCTCGAACGTCCAGGCCAGGGAGTTGGCCGTGGTCTCGTGACCGGCCAGGACCAGTGACATCAGCTCATCACGAAGCTCCTGATCGGTGAGCGGCTGACCTTGCTCGTCGCGTGCATGCAGCAGCAGCGAGAGGACGTCGTGGCGCTCGGACTCGGCGCTGGACCGCCGCTTGGCGATGAGCGCATACAGCTGCCGGTCGACGACGGCCAGGACCGCGCGCAGCACCCCGCGCGGCTCCAGGCGACCGGCGTTGTATATCTCGACCAGCTGGTAGAGCGGGTGGGTCGAAGCCCCGAGCATCCGGCGGAACGTCTCCCGCAGGCGATGCTCGGCGGTCCCCGGGCGGGGGGTGGTGTCGATTCCGAACACTCCGCCCATGATCACGTCGAGGGTCACTGCCTGCATGCGTGGGGCGAGGGCAAAGCGCTCGTTCACCGGCCAGCGATCGATTTCGCGCTCGGCGACTTCGGCGATCATCTCCACGTATCGCTGCACCGCGTCACCGTGAAACGGCGGCAGCAGCAGCTTGCGCTGGCGCAAGTGGCGGACGCCGAGCGAGGTCAGCACCGAGTTCGGCCCCAGGATCGGGCGCAGCGGCGACTCGCCGGTGATCGAGGGAGCATCATCCGGCTTGGCCGTCATCAGCGACTTGACGTGGTCGGGATGGCTGGTGGCCACGAACGGCTCCTTGCGGGACAGGAGGTTGAGCTGCCAGACGTCGCCGTACCGCCGGCGCGAGGTGAGGCTGAACTGCAACGGATCCCGGACGAACTGCATGGACTGCCTGAGCCGAGAGCCGGGCCGCGCCGGGGGCAGGTGGAGTGGGTGACCCTCGTCTACGGGACCGGCAGAGGAGGGGAGCGCCGCGGTTTCGGCGAGGGAAGACGGACGTGCGGGAGAGGTGACGGTAGCCATGGTACGCGAGTGTACCGCGCTGGCTGGACGGGTGCAATAGGCTCGCGGGCGGTCTCTCCGAGCACCCGCGGCCCGGAGCACCATCCCCGCCCCGTTCCCGATCAGGAAGGTCATGTCGATGCCCGACCGTGCCGCCATCATCACCGGAGCCTCCCGCGGGATCGGCTTCGCCATCGCCAGAACCCTGGGTGAGGAGGGCTTCGCTCTGACCCTGACCGCGCGCCGCCCCGAGCGCCTGGAGCAAGCGGCCGAGGAGCTGCAGGCGGCGGGGTTCGAGGTGGCTCATCAAGCCGCCAACATGGCCGACGAGGACGCCATCAAGAGCGTGGTCGAAGCTCACCGTCGCCGCTTCGGCCGCCTCGACGTGCTCGTCAACAACGCCGGCGTCGGCATCGGCGCCGCCGCCGACGAGCACCAGTCGAAGTTCGTTGACATGCAGCTCGACGTCAACCTGCGGGCGATCGTGCTCTTCTACCGTGAGTGCGCGGAGCTGCTCCGCGCGGCGGGCGCCGAGCACCGGAGTGCGCTGGTGGTCAACCTGGCCTCGATGGCGGCCAAGTCGCCGCCGGCGTGGCTGTCGGTTTACGGCGCCACCAAGGCTGCGGTGCTGGCCTACTCGCAGTCGATGAACAAGGAGCTGAACGGCGACGGGATCAAGTCGGTGGCTTTCTGTCCCGGGTTTGTCGACACCGACATGACCGAGTTCGTCAAGGACTCCGTGCCGGCGGAGGAGATGCTGCGCCCGGAGGACATCTCCGAGGCGGTGCGGTTCCTGCTGCGGGTCTCGCCGACGTGCGTGGTCCCGGAGATCATCTTCCAGCGGCCGGGAGAGACGACCTAGCCTGTTCGTGAGCCCGGCCACGCTGCTGGCCGAGGCGATCGAGTAGCGCTTTGGTGTCACCGCCCGCGCGCATGGGTAGGGACCCGAGGATGCCCTCGGTTCGAATCCCCAGCGACGCGCTCTCCAGCGCCGGTCGTGCCGCCCACGACATCGCCTTGGCGGCGCTGCTGGGCGGGAACCTGTTCGGTCGTGTGGCCATGCACCCGGCACTCGCTGACGTCAGCGACGAGACCGAGCGCGGCCGGGTTCTCAACCGCGCCTGGCGGCGCTATGGCACCGTCAACTCCCTGGCCCTGGCGACGCTCGTGGGCGGATGGCTGCCGGCGCGCCTGAACGAGACCGCTCCGCGCTGGCTCAGCCCCCGGGAGCGCCGCCTGGCGCTGGCCAAGGACCTCGCCATGGGCGCCGTCGTCCTCAGCGGCCTGGCCTCCGCCGCAAGCGGCGTGGGTTTCTCTCAGCAGGCTCCGGGCGGCGCGGTGCCGATGACCTCCGGCCACGACACGGCAGCGGGGGCCTCGCCCACCGCGACCCGACTCAAGCGGCTGGTCAACGCCATGGGCGCGGTCAACATCTTCGCTGAGGTCGCCTTGGCCGCCGCCAACGCCACGCTGGCTCAGACGAACTTTCGTCGGCCGCCGGCGCGACGCCTGCTGCGCCGCCGGTACTGAATGACTAGCTGGGTTCGCGCATCCCGGCGCGCACCCAGGCGACGAACACCGCCTGCAACGGCAGCCGCGCCCACAGCGACGCGGCGCCCCCGGGGATCTCTGAGAACTCCTCCGGATGCAGGGCCATGTGCAGGTTGGCCGGGAACACCGCGATCAGCGTCGCGATCAGCCACCAGCCGCCTGCGCGGCGGGTCGGCGCCGCCAGCAGTGCGGCCCCGCCGGCGATCTCGGCCACGCCGCTGGCGTAGACCATGGCCCCTGGCGCTGGGATGTAGGGCGGCACGATCCGCTTATAGACCTTCGGGATCACGAAGTGCATCGCGCCGGCGAAGATGAACAACGGTCCGGCGGTCAGGCGAGCGACGCGCACGGACGAGCACCCTACCGGGAATCCAGACGCTCCACCGGGTAGCCGGCATCGCCCAGGGCGGCGATGATCGCTTCGCCGTGGTCGGCGCCGCGCGTCTCCAGGGCAATCTCGACGCCCGTCTCCTGCACGTGCAGCGGCACGGCCTCGCGGATGTGGTCGGTGTGGACGACGTTGCCGCCGGCCTGCGCCACCGTGGCCAGAAGTGTCGCCAGCGCCCCCGGACGGTCAGCGATGCGGGTGAACAGGCGCATCCGGCGGCCAGCGGCGGTCTCGTGACGCTGCGCGATTCCCGCCAGCAGCCCGGGGTCGACGTTGCCCCCGGAGAGCACGATCACCGTCGCTCCGTCGCCCGTGGGCTCGAGGATTCCGCCCAGCAGCGCCGCCACCCCGACCGCGCCGCCGCCCTCGACGACCAGCTTGGCTCGCTCCATCAGCCACACCATCGCCTCAGCGACCTCGTCCTCCCCAACCACGACCAGCTGGTCGACGAGCCGGGCCACCAACGGCAGGGTCAGCTCTCCCGGCCGCTTGATCGCGATGCCGTCGGCGATCGTCGGCCGCGATCGGCAGTCCACCGGCACCCCGGCCTGCAGCGAGTCCACGAATGACGCGCAGGCCGCCGCCTGGACCCCGATCACCCGCACGTGCGGCTGCCTGGCCTTGATCGCCCCGGCGACACCACAGATCAGCCCGCCGCCGCCGACCGGGACCACCGCCGTGCCCAGCTCCAGGACATCCTCCAGCAGTTCCAGCCCCAGCGTCGCCTGGCCGAGGATCACATCGGCGTCGTCGAACGGATGTACGAACGCAGCGCCGGTCAGTGAGGCGCGCGCGCGGGCAGCGGCCACGCACGCGTCGACGGAGTCGCCGCCGAGGATGACCGTGCTGCCGAAAGCCTGCACGGCCGCGACCTTGGCCACGGGCGCCTCGCTCGGCATGAATACCTCGCACGGGATCCCCCGGGCCCGGGCGGCATAGGCCACCGACTGCCCATGGTTGCCTGCGCTGCCGACGACAACACCGCGCGCCTCTGGCAGCAAGGCCAGCTTGTGGATCGCGCCGCGCAGCTTGAACGATCCTGTGCGCTGCAGGTTCTCGGCCTTGAGCTGGACCCGTGCTCCCCACTCCTCGGAGAGACTGCGAGAGCTCAGCACGGGCGTGTGCCGCACCAGCTCGGCGACCACCTCGCGCGCCCGCTGCGCGTCGTCGCCGCCCAGACGTGCGGCTACCGCTTGGGCCTGGAGGGCGGCTGCCGGCGCGGTCAGGACGAGCCCCTGGCGGCCGGCGGGAGCATGGCTAGACGGCGGATCGATGACTCGGAGACCAGCGACACGTGAGTCAGGTCAAACATGGCGGAACGGCTCGAAGGCAAACGTTAGGACATCAGCGGCGATCCGCCTGGTGGTGCGTCAGCTCAGTCGAAGGTGATCACGCTGCGGATGCCATCCTGGCGCTCCATCAGCTCGAATCCGCGGTTGATCTCCTCCAGAGCGATTCGGTGCGAGATGAACGGGTCGACGTCCACGCGGCCGTCGAGGTAGAGCTGCACGAGCTGCGGTACCTGGTCACGGCCCTTGACCCCGCCGAACGAGGAGCCGCACACGCGACGTCCGGTGATCAGGTACCGGGGGACGATGTCGAGCGTCTCGCCCTTCCCGGCTACGCCGGCGATGGTGCACAGGCCCCAACCCATGCGGGCGGCCTCGACCGCCTGGGCCATCACCGCCACCAACCCGGTGGCCTCGAAGGTGTAGTCGGCACCGAAGCCACCGGTCTCCTCGAGCACTCGCGCGACCGTACCCGGGCCGCCGGTCCAGGTGTCGGTCGCGCCCTGGCCTCGCGCCAGCTCCAGCCGCTGGTCGGACATGTCCACACAGATGATCCGCTCTGCCCCCTGCAGGCGGCAGCCGGCGACTGCGCCCAGGCCGACCATCCCGGCCCCGAACACCACGCACGTCGAGCCAGGCTCGACCCTGGCCGTGTTGATCGCGGCGCCGAGCCCGGTCGACAGGCCGCAGGCGAACAGGCAGGCACGGTCGGAGGGAGCCTGTGGGGAGATCTTGGCCAGCGCGATCTCCGGCATCACCGTGTACTGCGCGAACGTGCTCGTGCCCATGAAGTGGCGGATCGGCTCGTGGCCTCGCGAAAGCCTGGTGGTGCCATCGGGGAGGTAGCCGAGGTTCTGCTGCTCGCGGATGGCCAGGCACAGGTTCGTCTTGGGGCTCTTGCAGTGGATGCACTCGCGGCATTGGGGGGAGAACAAGGTCACCACCTTGTCGCCGGGCTCGAGGCTGCCGACGCTTGGTCCGACCCGCTCGACGATGCCCGCGCCCTCGTGACCGAGGACGGCCGGAGCGTATCCGGACGGATCGGCGCCCGAAGCCGTGTACAAGTCGGTGTGACAGACCCCGCACGCCTCCAGACGGACCAGCGCCTCTCCCGCCCTGGGTTCGGCGAGTTCGAGCTCGGTTACGTGCAACGGCCTCCCGAACTGCTCGAGCACCGCGGCGCGGATGTTCACGACAGCCTCCTCTGGTTGCTGGCGCGGCCAACATTAATGCGCTGACGCGGCGCCCGCCGGCGCCGGCCGGTAGCGTGCTCTCACTGGTGACCGAGTTCGAGCAACTGGTGAACACCCGGGCGGAGCGAGCCGCGCTGGAGCGGCTGCGGGCGGCGACCGGCGCGCGGGCCGGCCCGATGGAGCGTCACTGCCTGCGCTGCCGGCAGATCGCAGCCCGCATCGCCGCTCGGAGTCAGTGGGTGATCGACGGTGAGGTGCTGACGGTGGCCGCCCTGCTGCACGACATCGGCCTGTACCCGACCTTCGCCACCGGTGACGTCTACACCGCCGATGGCGCCGCGGTGGCGAGAACGCTGCTGGTCTCGCTGGGCTGGAGCGACGAACGGGTGAAGCTGTGCGCCGACGCGATCGACCGCCACCATGAGCTTCGGCCGCAGATGGCACAGGGACCCGAGGTGGAGGCGCTGCGACGCGCGGACCTGGTGGACGTGAGCCGCGGTCTGGTCCGCCACGGGGTAGAGCGCGATTGGCTGCAGCGGTTGTTCGCCAGCGTCCCCCGGCGTGGCCTCTATCGCGAGCTAGCGCGAGAGCTGCGCCGGGCATTGCGAGAGCGGCCCCTGACGCTGCCGCGGATCTTTCTGCGGCCCGAGTCTGGAGCGCCTCAGTCCTCCGGATGCTGAGGCTGCGGAACGATCGCGGCTGCATGGGTGCTCAACGACGCCCGTCCGCCCGAAAGCAGACCGCCGATGCGCGCTGGCGGGCGCCTTGTGCCGGGTTGGCTGGCCAGCCAGTAGCATGAGCGCCTGATCAGCGCCGGCCAAGGGAGGGCAAGTGTCAAGCACCAAGAGCGATCTTGAGAGCGTCCTCGTCAGTGAGCGCGAGGAGTGGCTGGATGGGCCCCCGCACGACCTCTTCCGACGGTTGCGCAGCGAATGCCCGGTGCACTGGACCGCCAAGATCAGCGAGTTTCCCGAGGAGGCTGGCTATTGGTCGGTGACGCGAGCAGAGGACGTCCAGACTGTCAGCCGCGACTGGCGAACCTACTCCTCTGAGCTCGGTGGCGTCACCGCGACCACCGATGTGTTTCCCCTCGAGCTGATGCGCGCGATGTTCATCGGCATGGATCCGCCCAAGCACGATCGGGTGAAGATGCTGTTCCAGGCGGGCTTCACGCCGCGGCGGATCGCGGCGCACGAGGATGCGATCCGGACGATCGTCCGCGACGTGCTGGATCGGCTGGACGGGCGCGAGACCTGCGACCTCGTCAGCGAAGTTGCCCAGCCGGTCGTGTCCCGAGTGATCGGCAGCTTCATGGGCATCCCGCCCGAGGACGACGCAGCCTGGGCAACGCTGATGAACTCGACCCTGGGTGCGGGCGATCCGGACCTGAACCCCGAGGGAGTCGAGAGCATCATGGCCAAGGAGATCCCGGAGATCTTCGCCCGCTGCCAGCGAATGATTGCCGCGCGCCGGGAGAATCCGACCGACGACCTCACCAGCGTGCTCGTGCACGCCGAGATCGAGGGTCAACGGCTCGAGGAGCACGAGATCGTGATGGGGTTCTTCCTGCTCGTGGCCGCGGGCAACGACAGCACCAAGGCGACCTATTGCAGTGGCATCAAGGCGTTGATCGAGCACCCCGATCAGCGCCAGATCCTCCTCCGCGACGCCTCACTGATTCCCAGTGCCGTCGAGGAGTCGCTGCGGATGTTCCCCGCCTTTGCCCACTTCCGCCGTACCGCCACCTGCGACACCGAGCTCGCCGGGCAGAAGATCGGGGAGGGCGACAAGGTCGTGATGTGGTACGTGTCCTCCAACCGGGAGGAAACTCGCTACCAGGATCCAGATCGCTTCGACGTTCGGCGCAACCCCGAGCATCAGGCATTCGGCGCCGGGGGGCGGCACTTCTGCCTGGGCGCAGCGCTCGCTCGCCTGGAGCTGCAGATACTGTTCGAAGAGACGCTGGCTCGCTATCCGGAGATGGAGATCGCCGGGCGTCCGACGATGGTCGAGTCGCCATTCATCAACCAGCTGAAGACGCTGCCGGTGCGGCTCGGCTCACGGCGCTAAAGCCAGCCGTCTGAGACGACAACGACTCCGCGTGACACGTGACGGCGACTGCGCACGTGCCGAGTGGGTCCTCCGGTGACGCGCGTCGCCGTCGTCGGACATGTCGAGTGGGTCGACTTCGTGATCGTCGGTCGCCTGCCGCGGCAGGGTGAGGTGCTACGGGCGGAGGAGTCGTTCACGCGCGCGGCCGGCGGCGGAGGAGTCGCCGCGGTGGTGCTGGCCGAGCTGGGCGCCGAGGTCGACTTCTTCTGTGCGCTGGGACGCGACGGGAGCGGGGAGGCGGCGGTGACCCAGCTGCGCGAGCGTGGGGTGCAGGTCCACGTCGCCTGGCGGCCGCCGCCGACGCGTCGGGCGCTGACCTTGCTCGAGCCGGCGGGCGAACGCACGATCGTCACGATCGGAGAGCGGCTGCAGCCCGCCGGCGGCGATCCGTTGCCGTGGGAGCGCCTGCAGGATGCTGACGGCGTGTACTTCACCGCCGGCGATCACGGCGCGCTCATGCACGCGCGTCAGGCGCGCTCGTTGGTGGTCACCCCGAGGGGCGGACCCGCGCTCACCGAAGACGGACCGAAGCTCGACGCGGTCGTGTTCAGCTCCGACGACCGCCACGAGTCTGCCCAGGCGGCACAGATCCCTCACCGGGCGAGGCTATTCGTCGCCACCGCCGGGGCGCAGGGCGGCCGATGGTGGGGGGAGAGCGTCGGTCGCTGGCCCGCACTCGAACCGCCGGGTCAGCCGCGGGATGCCTACGGTTGCGGAGATTCCTTCGCCGCGGGCCTGACCCTGGGGCTGGCCGAGGGTAGGGCGCTGGCCGATGCGGTCCGTTTGGGAGCTGAGTGCGGCGCGCGGACGCTGACCCTTCCCGGCGCCCCCTGAGGCCGCGAGGACCCTGGGCGGGACCCAGAGGGTCTCCAGAAGCACGTAAGGGTCTCCGGGGGAACCCAGATCCATCTGGGTTCCCCCGGAGGATCAGGGAAGTGGGGGCGCAGTTCCCTGACCGTGTAGTTGTTGACGTTCCCGCGGACGGCAGGAACTAAACATCAATCCTCGTTGGGGGCACCCAGCCGCGGCTTGGCCCACGGTGCGGGTCAGACTTGGCTTGGGGGCCGTCCGCGAAAGCGCGCGGCGAGGCTGAAGGCGGTCGCGGTGCCGGCAATCCACCCCGCCTGTACGAGCATCGGCTCGAGATGCTGATGGCCCTGGAAGTACGAGGCGTTGCGCACGATCTCCACCGTCGCTCCCGACGGCAGGAAACGGCCGACGAAGCCGTAGAAGGCTGGCAGCAGCGGCGGCGCGACGGCGCCGCCGGAGGAGGCGTTGCCGAACGCGACGAAGAACCCCCAAGTCGGGATGATCGCCCACCGACCGACGAGTGTGATCATGGTTGAGTTGAACAGCGCCGCCACCGCGATCTGCACGCTCAACGCACCCCACAGCTCTGGAAACGGCGCCGGCAGGGCATCGATCACCGGCCCGAGCACGACCGCCAGCAGCAGGCCCCCCGCCAGCGCGACCATGGCGATACAGGCCCACCAGGCGCGCAGAGATAACTGTGGTGCGTTCGCGCGCAGCTGGAACATCGTGACGAACCCGAGGATCGTGGCCGCCAGCGTCGCGTAGAACGAGACCAGTCCCTGCGGGTCCCCGGCGGGCAAGGGATGGAGATCGCGGACGGTCAGCGAACCGGCCCGGCTCTGTGCGACCGTGTTCGCCGCCTGCTCGAGCACCCGCGCCACCGAAGTTCCGGCGGCACTGGCGATCAGCAGCTGCGATCGACTCGAGAGCAGCAGCGCCGCGTAGATTCGCTGCTCGGCGATGGCATGCTCCGCCGTGGCCGCCGACAGGAACGGATGCAGCTCCAGCCCGTTGCCGGTGGCACTCTCCAGGGCGGCGATCAGCGCGGGGTCAGCGGCCTGGTTGCCGACCACTCCCGCCGGGATGTGGTGCGGTGTCGGGCGCCCGAGGGCCAGGCTGTAGGAAGCTACGAACAGCGCCGCCATCACCATCGCAATCACCACCACGGCCAGGGCGTGGCGATACGGCGGCCGCGTCGGCTTGCGCAGCAGCTCGATGGCGCCGCGGGCGGCTCGCTCCGAGCGCGGTTCTACGGACCGTGCCAATCGCTCCACGGCGAGCGCTGGAGCGCGATCTCCTCGTCGCCGCGGATCACGTGCATCACTGCGTTGATCAGCGCCAGGTGGGTGAACGCCTGAGGAAAGTTGCCGAGGTGGCGGCCGGTACGGGGATCGACCTCCTCGGCGTAGAGCCCGAGCGGGCTGGCGTAGCCGAGCAGCCGCTCGCACAGCGTCCGGGCATGCTCCAGCTCGCCGATCTCGCAGAACGCCGAGACGAGCCAGAACGAACAGATCAGGAAGCTGCCCTCGTGTCCATGTAGCCCGTCGTCGGTCTCGTCGGTGCGGTAGCGCAGCACGAGCCCGTTCTCGCTCAGCTCCTCACTGATCGCGAACACCGTGTTGCGGACCCGCTCGTCCTCGGGCGGCAGGAAGCGCAGCAGCGGCATCAGCAGCAGAGCGGCGTCGAGCGCGGTGGTGTCGTAGTGCTGGACGAACACGCCACGATCATCGACTCCGTGTTCGCAGATGTCGACATGGATCTCGTCCGCGGCCGCCCGCCAGCGCTCCACGTGCTCCCAGTCCTCGCGCACCTCGGCCAGGCGCGAGCCGCGGTCGCAGGCGGCCCAGCAGAAGATCTTGGAGGAGGTGAAGTGCTTGGGCTCGCCCCGCACCTCCCAGATTCCACGATCCGGCTCGCGCCAGTTCTCGATCGCCATCTCCACCTGGCGCTTGAGGATCGGCCAGACGCGCTCGTCCAGCGTGTCCCGCGAGCGAGTGTGCAGGTACACGGAGTCCAGCAGCGCCCCCCACACGTCGTGCTGGCGCTGGGTATAGGCATCGTTGCCGACACGTACCGGTCGTGCGCCCTCATAGCCGGCCAGGTGATCGAGCAGCTCCTCGTCGAGCCTGCGCTCGCCGCCGACCCCGTACATCACCTGCAGGTTCTCCCGACCGCCCGCGACATCGGCGATGAAGTAGAAGAAGTCATTCGCCTCCCAGTCGAACCCCAGCGTGTACAGCGCCCACAGCATGAACGTGGAGTCGCGAATCCAGCTGTAGCGGTAGTCCCAGTTGCGCTCGCCGTGCGGGCTCTCCGGCAGCGAGGTCGTCGCCGCCGCGATCAGTGCGCCGGTCGGCGCATAGGTGAGCCCCTTGAGCGTCAGCGCACTGCGCTGGAGGAACGTCCGCCAGGGGTGGTCAGGGAAGTTTCCGCGATCGAGCCAGTGCTGCCAGTGGTGCGCGGTCCACACCAGCCGGCGATACGCCTCATCGAAGTCCCCGGGAGGATCGTGCTCTGACCATGACAACGCGCAGTAGATCTGCTCTCCCTCCTTCATCCGATGACGGGCGGTCGCGCGCGGTCCCTCGAAGCCCACCCGCAGGTCGGTGGTCAAGCGGAGCTTCACGTCGCAGCCCTCGGCACTGGCCACGCCTTCGTGGTAGGTGGAGGTTGAGTACTCCCACCCCGCCGGACGACGGCCGTAGTCGAACACCGGCTCGCAATCCAGCATGATCTCGACCTCGCCATTGACGCAGCGGGCGGTGCGCAGCAGAACGTGGTCGGCGTCATAGTCGGTGGGGGCGCGGCGATGGGTGTGGGAACGGTCCCGCTCGTGGTGCCAGTTGCCGATCAACAGCACGTCACGGACGATGACCCAGCCGGCGCCGGTGGCCCAGCTGGTCTCCAGCACCATCGTTCCCGGCAGGTACCGCCGGGAGGCCGGAACCGCGATCCCAGCGGGCCCGAGCCGGAACGAGCCAGCATCGCGATCGAGCATCGAGCCGAACACGCTGGGTGAGTCCACGCGGGGCAGGCACATCCACTCGACATTGCCGCCGGGCGCGACCAGCGCCACGGTCTCGCAATCGGAGAGAAAGGCGTAGTCGGCGATCGGCGGGAACGGGCTTCCGCCCAGCGGCACGTCCGGCGACAGCTGGCGGGCCGGTGCGCTCCCCGGCCGATCCGGGGTCAGCATCTCCGGCTGGTCGCCGCCGTCACCGTCGCTCATGGCTCGATCGTTTCAGGTTTGCCAGGGAAGCGCTACAGCCAGCCGGCCAGCACCAGCGTGCCGATCACTGCCAGGACGACAGCTGTGAACACGTTGCCCCACCGATCCAGCCATTCTCCGCGGAGCTGATACCCACCGGCGGTGGCGAACAGGGTGAGCCCGACGATCGTGCTGATGGTGACGGCGGCGAACACCAGCAGCGAGCCGATCGCCGCGCCTGCTCCAGCCGCGGTGGCGGCCAGGAACACGGGCAGGATCGTCAGGTCGGGCGAGGCCGCTGCGCCAAAGGGAACCATGATCGAGGCCAGCCACCCGAGCCGGGTTTGGTGCCGTGGCTCTTGAGCCCCAGCCGGCTCGTGAGCGCGTGCCGGTCCGTGGGCCTCCGCCGTCCCGTGAGCGTGCGCCGTCCCGTGCTGATGCGACTGCTCGGGACCGTGTGCGTGGCCGTGCCCGCTGAGCTCCAGCACCAGGAAGCCGACGCCGGTGAGAATCAGCAGCGTGCCGATGATCACGTCCTGCGCATGCTGCACCGCGGTGCGCAGCGGCAGCCCGACGAGGATGATCACCCCTCCCAGGATCACCGACACCAACACGTGCGCGATCGCGGCCAGCCCGGACAGGCGCGCGACCTTGGCCAGCGAGTACTTCTGGGTGCGCCCGAGGACCGCAAGCGGCACCCAATGGTCCGGCAGGATGGCGTGGCCGAAGCCGACGCCACCGGCGGCGAGCAACAGGGCCGGACTGTTGTTCACGGGGACCTCGGCAACGCGGGACTCCGTCTACCGGGAGACCCGCCACAGCGACAGGGCCAGAAGCAACACCACGGCGATCGGCATGATCCACCATGCGCTCGCTCCGGCACCGGCGACCGCGGCGGTAACCCCCAGTGCGGCGGCGACTCCGACGGCGGTCAAGGGATCGTCGCCGACGACGAACTCCCAGACCGCCATGACGCTGCGGGAGATCCAGCTCACGCCGGCTCTCCGACCACCAGTTCCCGACCTTCGCGGTGCAGCCACCGCACCATGACCAGTGCCGTCGCGAGCACGGCGGGCACGATCACCAGCAGCGCGGCATCCCCTCCCGGCCATGCTGCCCCGGCTCCCTCCGCACCCCAGAACATCCCGAACGAGGTCAGCATCACACCGACGGCAAGCTTCATCGTGTTCTCGGGGACGCGGGCCAGCGGCCGATGGGCGGCGATGCCGGCCACGACCACGAGCGCGACCCCGACTCCGGCGGCAGCCGCGGCGAGGCCGACGCGATGCTGGTTGGCGCCGAACGTGAGCACGATGAACACCACCTCGAGGCCCTCCAGCAACACGCCCTTGAACGCGATCACGAACGAGTAGCCGTCAAAGCCGCCTGTGCCCGCTCCTCCCGCTGCTCGGGCGGCCTCTGTCTGGGCCGCAAACGCCGCCGCTTCGTCGCGGAGCGCCTTCCGCCCTGCGGCGCGCAACACCGCCTTGCGCAGCCACTGCAGGCCGAACACTAGCAGCAGCCCGCCGATGCCCACCCGCAGCACGTCGATCGGCAGCGAGGTCAGCGCCGGGCCAAGCGCGGCCACGGCTGCGGCCAGAGCGACCACGGCCGCGCCCACTCCGCCCAGCGCCGAGCGCCAGCTCCGCGTCGTTCCCACCGCGAGGACGATGGTGAGCGCCTCCACGGCCTCCACAGCGCAGGCCAGCAGCACCGACAGGGCCAATCCAAGCTCGGTCGCGGTCATAGCGGGCAGTATGCAATGCAACCCGACGATGTCGTCGGAGCCCATCGGCAAGCGTCAGCGCGCGCGGTAGGAGCCACGGGCCCGAGCTTCTTGCCTGGGCCCGGCGCGGGCACGCCACCGCCGTCCGCCATCATGGGAGGTGGATGAGCACCGACATGGGAGCTGAACGGGACGCACACAGGATCCTCAGCCTGTTCCGGTCCTACCGCGCGCGGCTGCTGGCAGTGGTGGCGCTGATCGTCTTCTCCTCGGGGATCAGCATGATCTCTCCGTTCCTGCTGCGCTCGGTGCTCGACAACGCGCTGCCGCACCGCGACGGGACTCTGCTCACCAAGCTGGTGGTGGGGATGATCGTGATCGCGATCGTCACCGGCGCGTTCAGCGTCTGGCAGACCTACATCGCCAACGTCGTCGGCCAGCGGGTGATGCACGACCTCCGGGCACAGGTCTATCGCCACCTGCAGCGGATGTCGTTGGCGTTCTTCACCCGTACGCGCACCGGGGAGGTGCAGTCTCGGATCGCCAACGACATCGGCGGGATCGACTCGGTGGTGACGACCACGGCCACCTCCATCGCCCAGAGCGCCACCACCGTCCTGGCCACGATCGTGGCCATGGTGCTGCTCGATTGGCGCCTGGCCGCCGCCTCGCTCGTGTTCGTGCCCCCGTTCGTGTGGCTGACCCGACGCGTCGGCCAGGTCCGGAGGCGAATCACCAGCGAGCGGCAGCGTCGGCTGGCCGACCTCTCCGCTCTGGTCTCGGAATCACTATCGGTGTCGGGAATCATGCTCGGCAAGACGATGGGCCGGGGCGGAGACCTGGCCCAGCGCTTCAGCGGCGAGTCGCGCGAGATCGCCGAGATCGAGGTCCGCTCGCGGATGGCGGGACGGTGGGTGATGTCGACGATCCAGATGGTGTTTGCGATCCAGCCGGCTCTGGTCTACTGGGTCGCCGGCCAGAGCTTCGTGCACGGGGGCCACGCGATCTCGATCGGCACCGTCGTCGCCTTCACCCAGCTGCAGACGCGACTGCTGTTCCCCATCCAGAACCTCCTTTCCACCGGAACCGATGTCGAGGCGTCGCTGGCGTTGTTCGACCGCATCTTCGAGTACCTGGATCTGCCGGTGGAGATCGTCGAGGACGAGCATCCGGTCACTCTGCGTCCGGACGAGCTGCTCGGGGAGGTCCGGTTTCAGGACGTGTGGTTCCGCTACGGCAACGATCCTGCTGACCCGTGGACGCTGCGCGAGATCGAGCTGAACGTCCCCGCGGGCACGCGAGCGGCGATCGTCGGCGAGACCGGGGCGGGCAAGACGACGCTTGGCTATCTGGTCGCGCGGCTGTACGAGCCCCAGCGCGGACGGGTGACGATCGACGGCATCGACGTGCGCGAGGCATCGCTCAGCTCGCTGGCGGCGACAGTCGGGGTCGTCTCCCAGGAGACCTATCTGTTCCATGCCAGCGTGCGGGAGAACCTGCGCTTCGCCCGGCCTCAGGCCAGCGACGCCGAGATCGAGGATGCGGCCCGGGCGGCGCGGATCCACGAGCTGATCGCCTCGCTCCCCGAGGGGTACGACACGATCGTCGGCGAGCGCGGCTACCGCTTCTCGGGCGGGGAGAAGCAGCGGATGGCGATCGCGCGGACGATCCTGCGCAACCCTCCCGTGCTCGTGCTCGACGAAGCCACGAGCTCGCTCGATACCCAGACCGAGGCGGCAGTCCAGACCGAGCTCGAGCGCCTGGCCGAGGGTCGCACGACGATCACCATCGCTCACCGCCTGTCGACGATCCGGGATGCCGAGCAGATCGTCGTGCTCGATGAGGGCCGGATCGCGGAACGAGGGACGCACGAGGAGTTGCTCGAACGAGGCGGGCTGTACGCGGCGTTGGTGGCCCGCGATATCAGCGGCGAGCCCGTCGAGAACTGAGGCGCGAATCGGGAAGCGTCGAGACGGGCTACCCCGCCGCCGGCTCGGCGACGGTCGCGCCCGGAGCTGCATCGGCCACCGGGCCATCCTGGCCTCTCGCCCCGGCGCCCTCGATGCGAAACCGCGGCAGCAGCCGGTCCAGGAAGCCCGGCAGCTTCCAGTTGGCCTCGCCCAGCATCAGCATCAGCGCCGGCACCAGCACCGAGCGGACGAATAGCGCGTCGAGGAGCACGGCGCTGGCCAGGCCGACACCGAACAGCTCGATCACCCGCTCGCCGCCGAGCACGAATGCGCCGAACACGAGCACCATGATCGTGGCCGCGGCGGTGATCGTGCGACCGGTGGCCGCTAGCCCGTGGGCCACCGCCTGGCGGTTGTCACGCCGACGGTGCCACTCCTCGTAGATGCGGCTGAGCAGGAACACCTCGTAGTCCATCGACAGGCCGAACAGGATCGGGAACATCAGCACCGGGAGGAAGGCCTCGATCGGGCCGGTCTTGTCGATCCCCAACAGCGAGGCTCCCCAGCCATGCTGGAACACAGCGGTGACCACTCCGAGCGCCGCCCCCACCGAGAGCATGTTCATCACCGCGGCGGTCAACGGGATGACCAGGCTGCGGAACACCGCCATCAGCAGCAGGAAGCTGAGCAGCACGACGACCCCGATGAACAGCGGCAGCTTGGCCGACAGCACATGACTGAAGTCGTCGAAGATGGCCGTGTCGCCGCCGACCAGCACGCGGACTCCGGTGCCATGCGTGGCCGCCGGGATCACCCGGTTGCGCACGGTGTGCAGGAGGTCGGCGGTGGAGGCGTCCTGCGGCGAACCCTTGGGATAGACGTCGGCCAACGCCACCCCCGGTTGCCCATCGCGTCCGGGGATCAGGTGCGGACGGGTGGCGCCGACCACGCCGGGCGTGGCGACCACCGCCTGCTGGGCCCGGACGAACACCGCCGCCTGGGCGGGCGAGCTGATCTGCGCGACGAGCTGCAGCGGCCCGTTGTAGCCAGGGCCGAAGCCCTTGGCGAGCAGGTCGTAGGCCTTTCGCGTGGTGCTGCCGGCGGGATCGCTGCCAGAGTCAGCCGAGCCCAACCGCATCCCCAGGAACGGGAGCCCGATCACGATCATCACCGCGGCGGCGGCAGCGGCAAACAAGGCCGGCCGCCGCTGCATGGTGTCGGTCCAGCGGGTCCAGGCGGGAGACTCGTCGCTGATCGCAAGCCGTCCCTCGCGCAGCGCCCGGCGCTCCCGGCGCCGGAGCACGAAGCGCCCGAACAGCCCCAGCAGCGCGGGCAGCAGCGTCAGCGCCGCGATCACGGTGAAGAACACGGCCACAGCAGCGGCGACGGCGACGCCGTAGAGGAAGCTGACCCCGAGGGCGAACATGCCCAGCATCGCGATGCAGACGATCAGACCCGCGAACAGCACCGCGCGGCCCGAGGTGTCCAGCGACTCGATCGTCGCCTGCTCGGGATCGAGTCCGCGCAGAACTCCTTGGCGGTAGCGCGTGACGATGAACAGCGCGTAGTCGACCCCGACCCCCAAGCCGATCAACAGCGCCAGCTGGTTCGAGAACGAGGCCATGTCGATGGCGTGCGAGAGCAGCCCGACGACGGCGATCCCGGTGCCCAGCGACACCCCCGTGGTCAGCAGCGGCAGCGCCATCGCCAGTAGCGAACCGAACACGATGAACAGCACCACGCCCGCGGCCAGGAAGCCGAAACCGAGACTGTGGGAGCCCCGCTGGCCACGACCGGCACGGGCTACCTGGCCATCCACCTCGTACTCGACCCCGGCGGTCGAGGCACCGGTGATGATGGTCACGAAATTCTTGGCGCTCACGTCGGAGATCTTGTTGGGCTGTTCGTCGAAGGTCACGTTGGCGAACGCGACCTGGCCGGAGGGCGCGATCTGCCGAGCGCCCAATGGGCCGTACGGGGAAGTGATGGTGGAGACATGCGGCTGGCGCGCCAGTTCGGCGAAAAGCGAATCCGTGCGCGCACGCACGGCCGGATCGGTCACGCGGCCCTGCCGCACCGCGATCACCAGCTGCTCGGTGTCGCCCGAAGCGCGGGGCGCGCTGCGCTGCAGCAGCCTGATCGCGTCCGCGCTCTCGGTGTGCGGGAGCTTGAAGTTGTCGCTGTAGGCACTGCCCACCCCGGACTCGATCGCGTTGACGCCGGCGACGGCCAGCACCCAGGCGAGTACGACCACGATCCTGTGACGAAAGCACCACCTGGCAATCGATCTCATCGGCCTGCACCTCCGTCTGCGTGTTCGGGCAGCTGCCCCCGACCTGAGGGAATTGTCCGCCTCCAGCCTGACAGTCCCATGACAATCAGCCGGCAGCCGCGAGCCTCTGCCGCGGCGGCTTCGCCTCGGGCATCCAGCCAGCTTAGCCGGCGGCCCCCGTCTCTCCCGCGGCAGATCGCACCTCGGGGGTGGCGTCACCTCAGGCGGCGACGCTCGCCCACGCGGTGAGGCAGTATTGGTCCCGCTATGTCCGCTCGTGCCGCCAGTCGCCGCCGCAGCGCCGGCATCGTCCTGCACCGAGTCAGAGACGGCCGGGTCCAGGTGCTGCTCGTGCATCCCGGCGGCCCGATGTGGGCGCGCCGCGACCAGGGCGCGTGGTCGATCCCCAAGGGCGAGTACGAGACCGGGGAGGATCCGCTGATCGCGGCCCGGCGAGAGTTCGCCGAGGAGCTCGGCAGCCACGCCCCTGAGGGCGAGGCGACGGATCTCGGCGAGGTCCGTCAGCGCGCCGGCAAGGTGGTGCGGGCATTCGCGCTCCGCGGAGACCTCGACTCCGCGAGCATCGTCAGCAACACCTGTCAGGTGCAGTGGCCACCTCGCTCGGGGCGGGTGATGGAGATCCCGGAGGTCGACCGCGCGGAGTGGTTCGACCTGGCGGTCGCTCGCCAGAAGTTGATCCCGGCCCAGGCGGCGCTGCTGGAGCGCCTGCAGGAGAGGCTGGCGTGAGCGACTCGGCCAGGATCAGCCCGACCGCCCATTACACGGGCTACGTCTGGGCTCGCAACGGCCTCTCGCATCCCGAGCTGTCGACGGTCGAGGGTCGGGTGCTTTACGAGTCGGTCCGCCCGGCGATGATGGCCAGCCGCGCGCTCGGCGGAGCGCAGCTGCAGAACTACCTGCTCGCCCGCCACCGCGCCATTGACCTGCTGCTGGAGCGGGCCATCGAGCACCATGGCGTCTCTGCGGTGCTCGAGGTTGCGTGTGGGCTGTCGCCGCGAGGCTGGCGGTTCAGCGAGCATTACGGCACCAGGTTGACCTACATCGAGGCGGATCTGCCGGCGATGGCGCGGCGCAAGCGCGACGCCCTGAAGCGGATGGGTTCGCTGTCTGCCAACCATCGCGTTGAGGTGGTCGATGCCCTGCACGACAACGGACCAGAGTCGATCGCCGGGCTCGCCGCCCAGCTGGGGGGCGGCGAGGGCCTGGCGATCGTCACCGAGGGGTTGCTCGGGTACCTGACCGATGAGCAGGTGCAGCAACTGTGGCAGCGCTTTGCCGCGGCGCTGTCCGCATTCTCCGTCGGCCGCTACATCTCCGACCTGCACCTCGGCGAGGCGCAGACACCGCAGGTACGCGCGTTCCGCGTCGTGCTGACGGCGTTCGTGCGCGGACAGGTCCACGTGCACTGGAGGAGCGCGGCGGATGCCCGTGCGTCGCTGCTGGAGGCCGGATTCGCCGACGCGGAGCTGCATCGGGCCACGGCGTTGGTGCCTGAGGCTCGGGGCCCGGGAGCGGGGATGGCGCATATAATTGAGGCATCAACGACGTGATCTCAGCGACTCTGTACAGCGATCCCGCGTGCCCATGGGCCTATTCCGCACGCCCGGCGCTGCGGGTGCTTCAGTGGCGCTACGGGGAGCAGCTCAACTGGCGGCTGGTGTTGATCGGGCTGACCGAGCACCGACGGCAGTACGAGGACCGGGGCCACACCCCGCTGCGGGCAGCGCTCGGCCAACTGTCATTCCGTCGTTACGGGATGCCGTTCACCCCGGCGCCCAAGCAGCGGCTCAGCGCCACCGCCCGGGCGTGCCGGGCCGTCGTCGCCGCGCGGCTGCTGGCACCAGATAGCGAATGGGACGTATTCGAAGCGCTGCAGCTGGCGAACTTCACCACGCCGCTGCTGCTCGACGACGATCTGCAGCTGCTCCAGGTGCTGCGCCGAAGCCATCCCAGTTACGCCGAGGCGATTCTCGGCGCGGTCGATTCCGCCGAGGTCACGGATGCCTACGAGGCGGACAAGGCGCAGGCGCGCAGCGCGGCCGGCTCGGCCGCCGAGCTGCAGGGTAAGACCGCCACTACGGATGGACCGGTCAGGTTCACCGCTCCGTCGATCGTGTTCGAGCGCAGCCCCAGCAGGCTGGTAGCCGGAGGCTTTCAACCGGTCGAGGCCTACGATGTTCTGATCGCCAACCTCGATCCGGGTCTGGGGCGGCGGGAGGCGCCAGACGGGCCCGGACCGCTGCTGGCACACTTCCCCGGCGGCCTCACCACCCAGGAGGTGGCGGCGGTGTTGGCGCGAGGCAACGATGCGCCTGACCGTCGCTCAGCCGAGCGGGCGCTGATCGAGCTGGCCGCCGAGGGGAACGCCGAGCGGGTCGCGGCGGGCGATGACGCGCTGTGGCTCGGCGCGCGCGCCTACAGCCACGGGTTGGCCGCGAGCTCTCGGGCGAGCGCCTCGGTCACGGCCAGCGCCTGAAGCACCGTGCGATAGTCGACGTTCTCTGGGATGTCGCTCATCTTGTGGTAGTTCGACAGCGACTTGTAGCGATCCATCGACGACAGCGTCACGGTTGGGTAGCCAGCCCGGCTGGGGATCACCGCATCGGTCGAGTTGCGCGAGCGCATGCCGCGCCGCAAGGGGGCGCCGATACGTTCGGCGACGTGGGCGACGAGGTCCCGGAAGGTGCGGTCGAAGTAGTCCTCCATCACCACCGGGCCCTCGCCCTCGAGCAGGATCAGCCGGGGCGAGCCGACGGTCTCGATGTTCAGGAACCAGGTCCGCTGACGATCGAGTGCCGGGAAGTGGCGGGCGGCGAAGCCGTGGATCCCGCCCTGGAGGACCTCCTCGGCGCCACAGGAGACCAGCAGAACCCGTAGCCCCGCGACCGGCGCGCGGCGCAGTCGCTCGGCCAGGGCGACCACCACCGCGACCGCGGTGAGGTTGTCGTTGGCCCCGGGACTGACCGGGCGCCGGCCGATGTCGGCGAACACGGCGGTTCCGAGCAGCGACAGCGCCGTTCCCGCGCCGACCAGCCCGCGGCGGCCGCGGATCGCGCCGACACCGACCGTCACCGGGGCGCTCAGCAGCGCCCACCACAGCGGCATCGAGGTGTCGATGCGCTCGATCACGCCCGGGACGGCTTCTCCCAGCCAGGCCTGCACGCTGTCGTCGAAGATCAGGCCAGTAGGCGCCGCGTCGTGGTGGGCGAGCACGACCAGCGTGCGCTCCGCCTGAGGGTCGCCCAGCTCTCCGACGACGTTCCAGGTCGAGCGCGCCGATATCGTCGCCCGGCGGAACACGCGCGGTCCGTTGGAGATGTCGTCGGCGATGGCGGCGGTCAGCAGCCCCGCCAGCGCGCCACCGAGCTTGCGTGTGCGCCGGCTCATCGCCGCCGCGCCGGCAAGCGCACTGGCAGCGGTCAACCGACCAATCACCGTGGCGTAGCCATCCAGAAACTGCTCCTCCTCGACCTGAGCCCGGCAGTCCGCGGCCTGCAGCCGGTCGGCGATCCAGCCGGCCGCGCGTTGCTCGTCGCTGGACCCGGCGCGGCGCTCCAGCGGCGCCAGGGCCTCGATCACCTCGCGCAGCACGGGAACGGCCGCACGCAGTTCGTCCTCGGGTTGGGGAGCTGCGCTGGGAGAGACGGCCACGGGCAAAAATGCTATCCACGCGCGCCTGCCCGGCGCCTCGCGCTCGGCCGGCGCGGGTGGGCGGGGTGGCGCTGGTGATCGCGGGCGCGGTGCTGATCACGCACCTGAGGGAATCCGGGCGCTCCTTGGGAACCGAGACCCTGAGCGCTCCTATTGATCGGACACGTTCTCGAAGATCGCCGCCAGCCCCTGGCCGCCCCCGATGCACATCGTCTCCAGGCCAAAGCGCCCGCCGCGGCGGCGCAGCTCGTGCAGCAGCGTGGCCAGGATCCGGGCCCCGGTGGCTCCGACCGGGTGGCCGAGCGAGATGCCAGAGCCGTTGACGTTCACTCGCTCCAATCCGTCCGGCAACCGCCACTGCTCCAGCACCGCCAGCACCTGCGCCGCAAACGCCTCATTGAGCTCGATCAGGTCGAGATCCTCAAGGCGCAGCTCGATTCGCTGCAACGCCTTGGCGGTTGCGGGCACGGGTCCGATGCCCATCGTTTCCGGAGGGACGCCCGCGACCGCCCAGCTGACCAGCCGTGCGAACGGCCGCAGCCCCAGCTCCTGCGCGCGCGCGGGATGGGTGACTACGCATGCCGCGGCGCCGTCGTTCTGGCCGCTGGAGTTGCCCGCGGTAACCGTCGCCTGCGGATCGTCGGCGGCCATCACCGGCCGTAGCCCGGCCAGACCCTCCAGTGTCGTCTCCGGGCGGGGATGCTCGTCGCGCTCGATCATCACCGTCCCGCACTTGCCCGCGGGCACGGGGACGGGGACGATCTCCTGGGCGAAGTCGCCGCGCTCGTGCGCCTCGACCGCGCGCCGATGCGAACGCAGCGCCAGCTCGTCCTGCGGCTCGCGAGCGATGCCGTACTGGCGGCGCACGTTCTCCGCGGTCTCCAGCATCCCTCCCGGAACCGGGTGGTGCCGACCACCGGCGGTGGAGCGGGAGCTGGCCAGGCGGTCCACCAGCACCGCCGAGCCCGACCTCACCCCCCAGCGTAGGCCAGCCGAGTAGTGCTCCACCTGGCTCATGCTCTCCACGCCGCCGGCGAGAATCAGCTCGGCTGCGCCGGTCTGCACCTGCATGCTCGCCTCGATCACCGCCTGCAGCCCGGAGCCGCAGCGGCGATCGATCTGCAGCCCAGGTACTTGGACCGGGAGCCCGGCATCGAGTCCGGCGACGCGACCGATCGCCGGCGCCTCACCGTTTGGATAGCACTGCCCCAGCAGGACGTCATCGACCTGCTCGGGCGGGATGCCGGTGCGGGTGACGAGCTCCGAGATGATGGTGCTCGCCAATGCGGCCGCGCTGACGTTGCGGAACACGCCGCCAAAACGTCCAACCGGGGTCCGCAGCGGCTCGCAGATGACCGCGTCTCTCATCGTCGCCGCACGTTAGCGAGCAAGCGCAGCGCCTCGCAGCGGGCCAGGTCCTCCGAGGCGACGTGAGCGGGTCTGACCATCGACCCCTGCCGCCCGGCGTGATGCCTACACTCAGGCCAATGCCCTCCAACAACGTCAACCGCGCGCTCAACTTCGGCTCCCGGCGGCTCCCGGGAGTGAAGCGACTGCCGGTGATGCGGATGCTGGCGCTCGGCGAGGTGGCGTTGATGGCCTACCAGGAGCATCTGGCCCTACTCCAACCGCACGAACGGCGGCGGCTGCTGGAGCTGGTGCGCACCGGACGGGGCCGCCGGCGCAACCTGACCGAGGCTGAACGCGAGGAGCTGCACGAGCTGATGGTGAAGCTGCACCCACGGGAGTTCGCGGCGCATGCAGCGCAGAAGCTCTCGCCGGTGCCGATCCCCAAGACGGTGGTGCGACGGGTCGGCCGGAACTGACCCCGCGCCCTCGACTGGCCGAGCCCGAGGAGGACCCAAGCGTCTGTTCGGGACTCTGAAAACGCGATATGTGGCCGACATGGCAACAAATCCCCCATCGGCGGCGTTCACCGTCGTCACGGTCGGTGCGCTGTCACAGCCGGGCCGGAGGCGCCTCCAGTACGACCCGCACCCCCTGGCGCGGGGCCAGCGTGATGCCGCGGAACTGCACATCGTCTAGCTCCGGGGAGGCTGGGCGCAGGCGCGCTCGCTCCAGCACACGGTCCATCACGATCCGCATCTCCATCAGCGCGAAGCTCGCTCCCAGGCAGCGGCGGGTGCCGCCGCCGAACGGGATCCAGGTGTAGGTGTCGGGCGCGTCGTCCTCCAGGAAGCGCTCGGGCCGGAACGAACCCGGCTCCGGGAACATGTCGGCTCGGCGGTGGATCATCCGGATCGACGGGTTGATCTCCACCCCCGCAGGAATGGTGTATGGACCCAGGGAAAACGGCGCCTCGCGCACCACGCGCCCGACGCCCGGGATCACCGGCCGCACCCGCAGTGACTCCTTGATCACGGCGTCCAGATAGCGCTCGCGACCGCCATCGTCCTCGGCGCGGACCCGAGCCAGCACGCGCGGGTCGTGCAGCAGCAGGTCGAACGTCCAGGCCAGCCCGGTCGCGGTCGTTTCGTGCCCGGCCAGCAGCAGTGTCACCAGCTCGTCGCGGACCTCGCGGTCGGTGAGCCGCTCCCCGTTTTCGTCCTCAGCCAGTAGCAGCGAGGAGAACACGTCCTCACGCGTGGACAGGTTCGGATCGTCACGACGGCGCGCGATCTCCGCGTACAGGATGTCGTCGACCCGCCGGCGGCTCTCCTCGAACCGTCGCACCGCGTTGCCCCGACCGCCAAGTCGTCCCATCGTCTGCAACAGCAGCAGACCCCGGGGTCGCGCCATCGGCTCCACCATCGCCCGCAGCCGCGCGCGCAGCTCCGCTTCCTCGGCGCCGGGCGTAAACCCGAACACCGCCCCCAGGATCACCCGCAGCGTCAACGCCTGCATGCTGCCCAGCAGCTCGAAGGGTTCGCCCACTGGCCACGAGTCGATCTCGTGATCGGCGCCGTCACGCATCAGCTGCGCATACGCCTGCATCCGGCGGCCGTGGAACGGCGGCAGCATCAGCCGGCGGTGGCGCAGGTGCTCGTCCTCGTCGAGCAGCAGCACCGAGCGCTCGCCCAGCACCGGGCCCAGCAGCGCGTTCGCCTCTCCGGCATGCAGCTGCTGCGGCGAGCCCTGGAAGACCTCCTTGACCAGCGCGGGATCGAACACCATCACAAACCGCGAGTCGAACAGGGTCCTGAAGGTAATCGCGTTTCCGTAGCGCCGCCGGCAGGCCTCCAGGAAGCGGGGCCCGGCGAATATGAAGCCGGCGGTCTGCACGGCGCGTGGCAGCGGTGGTCCGGGTGGCAGCCCTGCCTCTATGGTGGTGGTGGTCATCGGCGTGAGGATGATCGTCGCACAACCCTAACTGCGGTCTTATACAGGCCTTATGCTGCGGAGCAGGCTTCTGCTGTCCCGCGGCCGAACCCCGCGGGCGCCTTCACTTGCGAGCATTCAAGACCACTTCAGAGCACGAGATGCGGGACAGCTTTCTGATCTTCGGCAGCCCCTTGGTCGGCGAAGACGAGATCGCCGAGGTCGTGGACTCGCTGCGGTCGGGCTGGATCGGCACCGGCCCAAAGGTACAGCGCTTTGAGGCGATGCTGGCCGAGTACGTGTCCGTTCCTCACTGTCGCTGCCTGTCCTCGTGCACGGCCGCGCTGATCCTCTCGCTGCAGGTGCTGGGTATTGGCCCCGGCGACGAGGTGCTGGTGCCGGCGATGACGTTCGTGGCCTCCGCCAACGCGGTCGAGCACGCTGGTGCCACCCCGATCCTGGTCGACTCCGAACCGGGCACCGGATTGATCGATCTCGATGCCGTGGAGGTGGCGATCACCCCTCGAACCAGGGCGATCATGCCCGTGCACCTGGCCGGCCGCCCGATCGACATGGAACGGTTGGGTGCATTGGCCGATCGTCACCAGCTGCTAGTGATCGAGGATGCGGCCCACGCCATCGGCGCGCAGTGGCGTGGGCGGCCGGTCGGATCCTTCGGCCACATCACCGCGTTCTCGTTCTACGTGACCAAGAACATCACCACCGCCGAAGGCGGGGCGCTGGTCACCGACAGCGAAGAGATCGCCGCCGAGGTCGAGCGGCTGGCGCTGCACGGGCTGAGCCTCGGCGCCTGGCAGCGCTTCTCGGATGCCGGCTTTCGCCACTACGAGGTGGTGGAGCCCGGCTTCAAGTACAACATGACCGACGTGCAGGCGTCGTTGGGTATCCATCAGCTCCCACGCCTGGACGAATGGATCGACCGCCGGATGGAGCTGTGGGAGCGCTACGACGAGCAGCTGGCGGACCTGCCGCTGCAGACGCCGCCGCCGGCGGCGCCCGACACCCGGCACGCCCGGCACCTCTACCAGGTGCTGGTGCGCGAGGATGCCGGGCTGACTCGCGACGCTCTGTTGGATGCGCTCGCCGCTCGTCGCATTGGCACCGGCGTCCACTATCGAGGCGTTCACCTGCATCCTTTCTACCGCGACAAGTACGGCCTTCACGCGGAGGAGTTCCCGGTCGCCACCCAGATCTCCGAGCAGACGCTGAGCCTGCCGCTCAGCCCCAAGGTGGACGAGTCCGACCAGGACGACGTCGTCCAAGCGCTGGCTGCACTCCTGGGATGAGGCGATGAGCACCTCCGAGGTTCCCACCCTTGCGCGTCCACGACCAACGGCGGACCGCCCGCCGGCGCGCGCCCGCACGCTCCCCCCGGTCTCCGCCGAGGTGTGGGCGCTGGTCGGGCTGATCGTGGTCGCGGCGGTGATCCGGATCATCACGATCGACAATCAGAGCTTCTGGATGGACGAGTCGCTGACCGCCTACGAGGCGCGGCTGCCGTTCGGGGCGATGTTGCACACGGTGGCGCACATCGAGACGACGCCGCCGCTGTACTTCGTGCTCACATGGGCATGGGCGAAGGTCTTCGGCACCGGAGAGGTGGCGCTGCGCTCGATCTCGACGATCGCCGGAATCGCGCTGGTGCCGATCGCCTACCTATCGGCGAAAGAACTGTTCTCCCGGTGGGCGGGAGTGATCGCGGCGGCGCTGGTCGCGGTCAACCCGTTCCTGATCTGGTACTCCCAGGAGGCGCGAGCCTACATGCTGCTGGCGGCGCTGAGCGGGGCCACGTTCCTGTGGTTCATCCGCTCACTGGCCGTTCCCTCACGGCGCCATCTGGCCTGGTGGGTGGCCTGCTCAGGGCTGGCGATGATGACCCACTTCTTCGCCGGGTTCATCGTCGCGCCGGAGGCGCTGTGGCTGCTGTGGCGCCATCGCCAGCGGGTCGTGGTAGCGGCGGCGGCCGCGGTCGCGGTCGTGCAGCTGGCGATGCTCCCGTTCGCGGTTATCGACACCGGCCACGGCAGCGGGTGGATCGCCAAGGAGCACTTGGTTCACCGGATCACCGTCGCGGCGCTGGAGTGGGGGGTGAGTCTGGTCAGCCGACGCGGCACGACGCTTGCGGCTCTCGGCGGCTGGATCCTGCTGCTGGCGGCAGTGGGGGCGTTGGTGCTGCTGTCCAGAGACCGCCGCACCCGTTCCGGGGTCGTGCTTGCCGGCAGCGTTGCCGGGTTCGTGGCGCTGACGCCGATCGCGCTCCGCTTGCTCGGCCAGGACTACTTCCTCTCCCGTAACGTCATCCCGGCGTTCGTGCCCCTGGTCGTGGTGATCGCGGGCGCTTGCGCCGCCCCGCGCGTGCGCATCCTCGGAGGGGTGCTGGCCGCAGCGCTGGTGGCCATGTTCTCCCTCGCCGCCTTCACCGTCCAGACCGAGGCCCAGCTGCAGCGTCCGGCGTGGCGGGTCGCGGCCCGGGCTCTGGGCCCCGCCCGGGTTCGCCGGGCAGTGATCGTCTCCGACGGCACCACCGCCGATCCGCTGAAGATCTACCTGCCCGGCGTCAGCTGGGTCCAGCCGCAGGGCCGGTGGACGGTGATCCGGGAGATCGACATCGTCGGAGCGAGGAAGAAGATGGCGCTGGCTCCGTCCACGTTCTCCGGCGGTGACCCCTCCCTCGCGCCAACCACCCTGCCTCGTCGGGCCAGTCCGCTGCCGGTGAGCAGGGCACCGTCGGGGACGCGGTTGATCGCCCGCTTCCGGGTGCGAAACTGGGTGGTGGCTCGCTTCGCGCTCGATCGTCCGTGGCGGCTGAACGTCCGGCGGCTGCTGGTGATGGCGCCGCTGTTCTTCCGCCACACGCCGTCCTCACTGCTGGTGTTCATGCAGGAGCCGCAGCGGTGAGCGCCGCTCCGGGGCTGGACGAGACGGTGCTGAGCGTGGTCGTGCCCGTATACGGCTGCGCGGACTGCTTGATCGCGCTGCACGACCGGCTCACCCACAGCGTGGCGCAGATCAGCGACCGCTATGAGCTCGTGTTCATCGATGATCGCAGCCGCGATGGAGGCTGGGAGGTGCTGCAACGACTAGCGCGTGAGGATCCTCACGTCCGCGCCTACCGCCTCAGCCGCAACTTCGGCCAGGATGCGGCGATCACCGCCGGCCTGGCCCAGGCCCGCGGCCAGTGGGCGGTGGTGATGGACTGCGACCTCCAGGAGGCCCCCGAGGACATCCCGCGGCTGTGGGCAGCCGCCGGCGAGGGCTACGACGTCGTGAGAACGGTCAGGCGCGGGTGGCGCCATTCGCGGTTCCGGCGCTGGACCAGCCGCGCCTACCGCAAGCTGACCCTGGAGACCGACGTACGCCCGGACTACAGCAACCTCAGCCTGCTCTCGCGCCGAGTCGTCGAGGCTTTCCTGCGGCTACGCGACCGTGATCGGGAATACATGATCGCGCTCGACTGGCTGGGATTCGACTCCACCCAGATCGAGATCGACCACCACGACCGCCACGCCGGGGAGAGCGGCTACACGCTCCAGACGCTGGTCCGCGTGGCCCTCGACGGGATGTTCTTCCGCAGTACGGTGCTGCTGCGGGTCGTCGTGCTGGTCGGATTCCTCGTCGCGCTGATCGGGATCGTGATCGCCGGCTTCGAGGTCGTCGACTACTTCGCCGAGCAAGAACAGCACGGTACCCGGCTACACGAGTCTGGCCGTGCTGGTGCTGGTGTTGGCCGGGTTCATCATCGTCAGCGTCGGCGTGGTCGGCCTCTATGTAGGCCGGATCTTCGAGCAGGTCAAGGATCGGCCACTGTTCCTGATCGACGCCGAGACATCGGGTCCCGATCGCCATCACGCACCTTCGGCGCAGATCCCCGCCGAGGACCCGGCTCGGATGACGGCTTCGAGGCCGGCGGACCAGCCAGCCTCGCCGCCGACGCGCGCAGAGCTTCAGCCGCCGGCCAGCACGTAGACCTTCTCACGTCCGCCGGGGATCAGGAACGTTTCCTGCACGCGTTCGCGATAGCGCTCCATCAGATCCCCCAGCGACTCCTCGGTGAAGCGTTGCGCGTGGCCGCCGACCCCTGGGTCGGTGCCGCGTCGGCCCAGCGAGGCCACGATGGACAGTTGACTCGAGGCGACGTTGCGGACCGGTTCGGCCACGATCACCCGCTGCCGGGCGGCGGCCAGCATTCGGTCCAGCACCGCCGACGCGCCGGGCAGGAAGTGGTAGAGGCTGGCCTGCATGATCACGACGTCGGCACGGGGCAGTGGCTGCTCGCCGGCGAGGTCGACCAGGCGCGCGTCGACTCCCTGCGCGCGCAGGCGATCGACGAAGCCCTGGTTGACGTCGAGCCCGACGTAGGCGCCGGCCCGCTGCCGCAGATGGCGCCGGTAAAGGGTCCCAGGGCCGCAGCAGAGCTCGAGCACGCTGGCTCCAGGCGGCACGCGGTCAGCCACGCTGCGAAGCCGGGCGCCGTAGTGACGTCCGTACAGGGCCCGCATCAGCCACTCGTAACCGAGCGCACTGCGGTAGATCAGGCTGGTGCTCATCCAGACGGCTGGGCCGCCTGCGAGGCCGCCGCGCGGGGATCCAGGTCCCGTAGTGTCAGCGGCTGGGCCGGGGGGTCGGGCAACGGGGTGGTGATGGCGACGTGGAGATCCTCGTCGACGTGCAGCAGCTGGCCCGAGGCCAGCGGACGCCAGCCCGGATCCTCGTCCATCCGTTCGGTGGCGAGCACCACCGCGGCCGCATCGGAGAGGTCGCCGGAGCGGACGCGGATCGAGCCGCGGGCGCTGGCGTGCTCGAGGTGCCGGGAGCCGGTCGTTCCCCCGGCTGAGCGCTCCAGCACGTAGAGCTCATGCACGTCGGGGTAGCGCAGCGCCCACAGTTCGCTCGGGGTCGTCAGGACCAGGTTCAGCGCGTAGACGGGAAGGTGCTCGGCGATCCAGCCCGCTGCGCGCCCGATCGCGCTCCCGATGTCACCGTCGCGCTCGGTCTCACGGGTGATCAGCGCGAAGAAGCGCTCGGAGTCGGTCTGGCCGTGCACCAGCGAGAGCGCCGGCCCGAGCTCGGCTTCCAGCGCCGGCAGGTCGCCGATCACGCCGTTGTGGGCGAACAGGCGCCCCTGCTGCTCGAACGGATGGGTGTTCTCGGGAACGAGACCCCCGGTGGAGGCGTAGCGGACGTGAGCCACGAACGTGCTCGAGGTGACCTCGCGCGCCTCGCGGGCGAAGGCCTGATCCTCGTAGGCGGCCAGCGGCTGCTTGGCCACTACGGGGCGGCCGGCGACGTCGAAGCTGCCCAGCCCGGTCCCGTCGGGCTCGCGCCGGCTCTGCTGGGCCAGGGAGTCGGGGGCCTCCAGCAGCCAGAACGTGGCCTGAACCCGGTGGCGTCCTCCGCTCATCCCGAACAGGCGGCACATGTGGCAGGCGACGGTAGCGGACCCGCCGTCGCTAGGGTTCCCGCGGTGAAAACACGCTCACCACGGCTGGAGCGCCCGGCCACGCTGATCCGCCGCGGCGTGGTCGAGACCCGCGCGGCGGCTCACGCCTGGCGTGCGGGGATGATCGCCGCTGAGCCGCCGGCCCGGGCGCTGGCGGCGTTCCGGGCGCTCGACCGGCTCGGTCAGCTGGGGGCCGCGGTGGCGATCGCCGCGCTGCGACATGGCGAGCGAACGGGGCTGATCGACGAATTGGGCTCGCTCACCTTCAACGAGCTGAACGCCCGCTCGGACGCGCTGGCCTGTGCCCTGCGGGCGCGGGGAATCGCGGAGGAAGCCGGCATCGGCATCCTCTGCCGCAACCATCGCGGCTTTCTCGACATCACCTTCGCCGCCGCCAAGCTCGGCGCGCGAACCCTGCTCCTGAACACCGACTTCGCCGGCCCGCAGCTGCGCGACGTGTGCCAGCGTGAGGGGATCTCACTGCTCGTCTACGACGAGGAGTACGCCGAGCTCGTGGCGCCGATCGAGACCGGGCACGGCCGCTTGGTGGCCTGGACAGACGATCGGCCGCCGCACGAGTCCTCGCCGGAGTCGCTGCAGGCGCTGGTGGACGCGTACGCCGGCCAGGTGCCTTTGCCCCCCGCCCAGCCGGCGGCGCTGGTGCTGCTGACCAGCGGCACGACGGGGACACCAAAGGGCGCGCCGCGCCACCAGGGACGATCGTTGGCGCCGATCGGGGCGCTGCTGTCGAAGGTCCCCTACCGCGCTGAGGAGGCGACGTACGTGGCCGCGCCGATGTTCCATGGCGTGGGCTTCACGCAGATGCTGCTGTCGGTGAGCCTCGGCTGCACGACGATCGTTCAGCGGCGCTTCAATCCGGTGGCCGTGCTGGAGGCGATCGATCGTGAGCGTCCCACGGCGCTTGTGGTCGTACCGGTGATGCTGCGACGGATCGTGAGCGTGCTCGAGCAGCAGCCGCAGGCTTACGACACCAGCTCGCTGCGAATCGTGTTCTGCTCGGGCGCGCAGCTTGAGGCCGAGCTGGTGCGCCGAGCCCAGCGTACGATCGGCGACAAGGTCTACAACTTCTACGGCACCACCGAGGTCGCCTACGCCACGTTCGCCACGCCCGAGGATCTGCGCGCCGCGCCCGGCTGCGCCGGCCGGGTACCGCTCGGGGCCGTGGTCAAGCTGTTCGACGGCGGCGGACGCGAGCTGCGGGGCTTAGGTCAGGTCGGCCGGATCTTCGTCGGCAACGGCTTCCAGTTCGAGGGCTACACCGGGGGCGGCAACAAGGAGATCATCCAGGGATTGATGAGCACCGGCGACGTCGGCCACTTCGATGATGCCGGCCGGCTGTTCATCGACGGTCGTGACGATGACATGATCGTCTCCGGGGGCGAGAACCTGTTCCCGGGCGAGGTCGAGGAGCTGCTGATCACCCACGAGGCGGTCGAGGAGGCGGCGGTGATCGGCGTCGACGATCCGGAGTTCGGCAAGCGGCTGGCGGCATTTGTGGTCCCGCGGCCCGGCCGCCCTCTGACCGAGGACGACGTCCGGGCCTTCGTCAGGCAGAACCTGGCTCGTTACAAGGTCCCGCGCGACGTGCACCTGATCGCCGAGCTGCCGCGGAACCCGACCGGCAAGGTGCTCAAGCGGGATCTGCGCGGGCAATACAGCGCTCAGCTGTCAGAGTAATTTCAGGCTTATCGCCTATCGTCGCTTTCTCACGAGAAAGGTGGATGTCCGATGAGGTTCCTGCGCACTGCTTCGACACCGCGGCTGCTGGCCACGATCGCCGGCTTGGTGATTGCTGCGCTCGTCGGCACGGCGATCGCAGTGGCGGCCGCGGGATCGGGTCCCGTCCCGCCGCCCAAGCCGCTGGCGCGGGCAATCCACGACGCCCTCAGCGCGCCGCAGGTCCAGGGCATCACCGCCAACATCAGCTTCACCAACCACCTCATCGACGCCTCCGATCTCCAAGGCGCCGACCCGCTGCTCAGTGGCGCGACCGGGCGGCTGTGGCTCTCCAACGACCATCGGCTGCGACTGGAGCTCCAGTCCGATAGCGGCGACGACGCGCAGGTGCTGGTCAACAACAACGCGTTCTGGATCTACGACCCGTCGTCGAAGACCGTCTACGAGGGCACGATCCCCGGTGGCTCTGGCCAGGACAAGCAGTCGGACGGCGGCGCGGACAAAATTCCCAGCATCGGCTGGATCGAGTCCAAGCTGAACCAGCTGATGGGACATGTGAACGTCTCCGGGGCCCAGCCCAGCGACATTGCCGGTCAACCCGCGTACACCGTCCGGGTCACGCCCAAGCACGACGGAGGCCTGCTCGGCGCGGCCGAGCTCGGCTGGGACGCGCTCCACGGCGTGCCGCTGCGGTTCGCCATCTACGCCCAGGGTTCCTCCACCCCGGTGATCGAGCTCAAGGCGACCAACATCTCCTACGGAGCCGTACCGGCATCGGACTTTGCCATCTCACCCCCGAGCGACGCCAAGGTGGTCAAGGTGGCCACGCCCGCCGGTAACGCCGCCGACCACCGCAGCCACGGCCGGCGCCGGCACGCCGAGGTGACGGGTGTGGCCGCCGTGGCCAAGCGCCTGCCGTTCCCGTTGACGGCGCCGCCGAAGCTGGTCGGACTGCCGCGCCACTCGGTGACGCTGCTCGATTGGGGCGGCCATCCGGCCGCACTGGTCGCCTACGGCCAGAACCTCGGCGGGGTGGCGGTGATCGAGCAGAGCGCCTCGAGCGCCTCGGCGGCCCCGACCAAGAGCACCCACGCTCACGACGGGGAACAGTCGGGCCTCAGCCTGCCGACGGTCTCGATCAACGGCGCCACCGCACAGGAGCTCGACACCGCGCTGGGGACGATGGTCCGCTTCACCCGCGGCGGCGTCGCCTACACGGTGATCGGGTCGGTACCCGCCGCAGCGGCCGATGCCGCGGCGCGGGCGCTATGACCCCACGCCGGGGCGCCGAGACCAACGGCTCGCCACCGATCGAGGTTCGCGGCCTGACCAAGCGCTACGGTGAGCTGACCGCGGTCGCCGGCGTCGACCTGACGGTGGGGCCAGGCGACGTGTACGGCTATCTCGGCCCCAACGGCGCTGGCAAGACGACTTCGCTGCGGATGATGTTGGGGCTGATCCGGCCCAGTGCGGGAACCGTCCGTCTGTTCGGTCGGGATCCGCTTCAGGGCGTGGACGCGCTGGAGGGAGTGGCGGGTTTTGTCGAGGCCCCGGCGTTCTATCCCTACATGACCGGGCGGCGCAACCTGGAGCTGCTGGCAGCCTTCGACGGCCACGGGGCCCCGAGCCGGATCGACGCAGCGCTGAAGACCGTCGAGCTGCTCGACCGCGCGAGCGATCGCGTGGGCGGCTACTCACACGGAATGCGCCAGCGCCTGGGGATCGCTGCGGCACTGCTGCGCGAGCCCAGGCTGCTGCTGCTGGACGAGCCCGCCACCGGTCTGGACCCGGCGGGGATGCGCGACATGCGACTGCTGATCCGCCGGTTGGCCGACGAGGGCATGACGGTGTTGCTCTCCAGCCACCTGCTGGGTGAGGTCGAGGAACTCTGCAACCGGGTGGCGATCGTCCGCTCGGGAGGCATCGTCTACGAGGGCGCGATCGCCGACCTCAAGCGGGGCGCGGGCACCGCTTACCGGCTGCACACCACCGACGATCAGCGCGCGCTGGCCATCAGCCGCGCTCAGTCGGGCATCCTCGAGGTGCGCCGGGTCGGTGAGCGGATCACCTTCGTCGCCGACGAGCCCGCCGTCGCCGCGCTGTCGCAGGCCCTGGTCGAGGCAGGCGCGCTGATTCGGGAGCTGGCGCCACAGACGGTCACGCTGGAGGACCTGTTCTTCTCCCTCACCGAAGGGGGCCACGACGACGGTGCGCCGGAGCTCGCCTCCGCCCCAGAGCCCATGCAGGTGCGCTGATGCCGGGGGTGGCCACCGTCTACCGGTGGGAGCTGGTCAAGCTCCGTTACCAGAAGCGCACCTATCTCGGCCTCGGCGCGGCGATCCTGGTCCCGATCCTGTTCGTCGTGGCCACCCACTTCCGCCGCGGAAGCGGACCCAGCGACGTCCCCTTCGGCGACTACATTCACCGCAGCGGTCTGGCCGTCCCGCTGGTCATCCTGCTGTTTGGCGCGGTGTGGATGTTTCCGCTGATCACCGCGCTGGTGGCCGGGGACATCGTTGCCTCCGAAGATCACAACGGCACGCTGAAGACGATCCTCACGCGCTCGTTGCAGCGCGAGCAGATCTTCGCCGGCAAGGCGCTGGCCGCCGCCACCTATGCCGTCGTGGCCATCCTGGTCAACGGAACCGTGGCCGTGGTGGCGGGCAGCATCGAGTCGGGGTTCAACCCGCTCCAGAGCCTGTCGGGGACGACCGTGTCGGCTCCCAAGGCGCTGGAGCTCGTGTACGTGAGCCTGCTCATCTACCTGATCCCGATCGCCGCTGTGGTCTGCATCGGCCTGCTGCTGTCCGCGGCGACGCACAACAGCGCCGCCGCCGTGGTGGGAACCCTGATGTTCTCACTGCTGATCCAGCTGGTCGGGATCCTGCCCGGGTTGAGCGGACTTCATCCTTACCTGCTCAGCACCCAGTTCAACGCGTGGCAGGGACTGCTGCGAACCCCAATCGATTGGGACCCGATCATCCGTGCCGCCTGGGTCTGTGCGCTGTATGGGCTACCGGCTCTGTTTGCCGCCTACCTGGTGTTCCTGCGGCGCGACGTCGCGGGTGGCTGACTCCACCGAGGGCAGGGCCGGGGCGGCGGCCGCCGGGGGAGAGCGTGTGCTGGTGGTCGATGACGACCCGCCGCTGCGACGGATGCTGCAGCGTACGCTCGTGGCCGAAGGATTCGAGGTGACGTTGGCGGGCGACGGCGGCGCGGCGCTGGTGGCGGTGGAGGAGGCGGCGCCCGATGTGATCGTGCTCGACCTGGCCATGCCCGGGCTCGACGGGTTGACGGTTTGCCGCCGCCTGCGCAGCAAGGGCCTGCCGACGCCGATCCTGATGCTGACCGCCAGGGACGGCATCCCCGACCGCGTCGGCGGGCTGGAGGCCGGGGCTGACGACTACCTGGTCAAGCCGTTCGCGGTGCAGGAGCTGATCGCCCGGCTCCGGGCCCTGACTCGCCGTCGGTCCGATCCCCGGGGCTTGGTCTCCTACGCCGAGTTGACGCTCGACCTGGCGCGCCGCACCGCCAGTCGGGGCGGCCGCAGCATCGAGCTCACCGGCCGGGAGAGCGCGCTGCTGGAGCTGCTGCTGCGCGCAGCGGGCCGCACCATCACTCGAGAGCGGGCGATCGAGGAGATCTGGGGTGGCGCCGCCGAGTCAAACGTGGTTGATCGCTACATCACCCGTCTGCGGCGAAAGCTCGGTGAGCCGCCGTTGATTCGGACGGTCAGGGGCACCGGGTTCACGCTGCGCGCGTGAATCCTCGGCCTCAGCTGTGGGACTCAGCCCGGGAAGGGCTCGAGCAGCCCCTCGACCTCCTCGCCCGGCACCGGAGCCCCGAGGAAGTACCCCTGGGCGGCGTCACAGCCCAGGGCGCGCAGCTGGGCCAGCTGGACGTCGGTCTCCACCCCTTCGGCGGCGACCTGCAGACCGAGCGCGTGACCGAGGTCGACGATCGCTCCAACCACGGACGCTTCCCCGTCCTGCTCCGCTAGGCCCTCGACGAACGACTGGTGGATCTTCAACGAATCGACGGGAAGCTGCCTGAGGTCAGCCAGCGACGCCGCGCCGATCCCGTAGTCGTCGATCGCGACCTTCACGCCGATCGACTTCAGCCCCTGGAGGGCCTCGATTCCCGCCTCCGAGCTGTCCGTGATGGCCTGCTCGCTCACCTCCACGCAGACCGCACCCGGTTCCACGCGAGCTTCACGCAGCTGGCTCGAGACCATCGACACCAGGCTGGCTTCCTCCAGCTGGCGCGAGGAGAGGTTGACCGACACGATGATGTCCGGGCGCCGGCGCCGCCACAGCGAGATCCGATGCAGGGCATCGGCGAGCACGTATTCGCCGATCCGCAGCACGGTGCCGGTCTCCTCGGCCAGGGGCAGGAACTCACCGGACTCGATCAGGCCGCGCTGGGGATGCTGCCAACGCACCAGCGCCTCGAAGCCGACGACGCCGAGCCTGCCGGTTAAGGAGACCGCCGGCTGGTAGTGGACGCGCAGCTCCGAGCGATCCACGGCGCGAGTGAGCGCCGACTCCAGCTCCAGACGCTCTTCCGCCCGGACCCGCGAGACCTCGTCGAAGAGCTCATAGCGGGAGCGGCCCAGCTCCTTGGCCCGGTACATCGCGGCATCGGCTTCGCGGATCACCGTCTCCGGAGGCGTGACCGGATCGGACACGGTGGTCACACCGATGCTGACCGAGACCATCGTCTCCCCGTCCGGCAATGGGATCGGCAGGGCCGCCGTCTGCGAGACCCGCTTCGCGATCTGGACCACCTCTCGCTCGCTGGCCAGCCCCTCGAACAGCAGCGTGAACTCATCGCCCCCAAAGCGCGAGATGGTGTCCATCGGCCGCAGCATCCCTCCCAGCCGCCGGGCCAGACCGACGAGCACGCTGTCGCCGGCGCTGTGCCCGAGCGAGTCGTTGATCTCCTTGAAGTTGTCGACGTCCACAAACAGCACGGCGATCGCCGCACCCGTCCGCCGCGAGCGGTCGAGCGCGACGCCGAGACGGTCGAGGAACAGGGCCCGGTTGGGCAGGCCCGTGAGCGGGTCGCGCAGGGCCAGCTCGGCGAGCTCCACCTCAGAGCGCTTGCGCTCAACCGCGTAACGGATCGTGCGGCGCAGCAGCGACGGAAACAGGTCGGGCCTGACCACACAGTCCTGGGCGCCCGCCCGGAGGACCTGGAGCGCGAGCTCCTCGTCGGCGCGGTCGCACATCACGACGATCGCCGCCGTGGGCGCGGCCGTTCTGAGCTCCTGGATCACCGCGGCCGCGTCGAGCTCGCCGGCGCCGAGATCGAGGAGCACGCAGGTGGCGCCGTGGTCGGTCAGCTCCCGGCTCGCATCGCCCGGCTGCTCAGTGTGCACGAGCACCAGGCGCTCACCCCAGACCGTGCGCAGCATCTCGCCGAGCAGAAACGCCGTCCGCGGATCGTTCTCCACCAGCAGAATCCGTGCGGGCTCGCCCATCGTGCTCGCATGATGCACCAGCGGATCAATGTGCGTCAAAGTTGCCAATCCCTAGCGAAAGCTGCTCCTGCCTCGGATTGATAACACGTGAGCATGGGCACGGTTGGTGGCTTGCGCAGGTTCGTGATCCCCCGCACCCTCGCCGCCAGGCTGGTCGCGGCCTCGGCGGGGTCGCTGCTGCTGGCGATCCTGGCGTTTACGGGGACGACGATCGCGCTGGTTGGAGCCAGTCTCCGCGGCTCGCTGGACTCGGCCTTGCGCAACCGGGCTCAGGAAGTCGCGCAGTTGGCGGTCTCCGCGCCGGCGGTGCTGACAAACCCCGGAGCGCTGGAGTCACCGGTCTCGGCTCGTCAGCTGGCGGTCGAGGTGATCGACGCGCGCGGCCGGATCCTCGCCCGCTCACTGACCCTGGGTGCGCGGCTGCTGCCCCAGGATGCGCTGGCCCTCCGTGCTCGGGTTCAGGGAGCGACCGGCTTTGAGGGAATCGAGATCGCCGGACGGCGCTTGCGGATGTACGCGGCCCCGATCGCCCAAGCCGGCGGTCCCGCCGCCGGGGGGGCGGTCCTGGTGGCCTCCGAGACCACCGACATCTCCCAGACCATCCATCATCTGGCCTTCGTGCTCGCGCTCGCCGGCGCCGGGATCGCCGTCCTCGGAGGGATCGCCGCCGCTGGACTCACCCGTCGCGGGTTGCGCCCGCTGCCCGCGCTGATCGCTGCCGCGGAGGAGATCGAACGGACCGGCGATCCCGACCGGCGGCTGCCCCAGCTGCTCCGCCCCCGGGGGGTCGGGGCGCCCCCGGCGGCGGAGTTCGTCGGCCTGACCGGGGTCCTGAACCGGATGCTCGGCTCGCTGGCGCGCTCGCGGGCCAGCGAGCGGCGGTTCCTGGCCGACGCCTCCCACGAGTTGCGAACGCCGGTAACGACGCTGCTGGGAAACGTCGAGTACGCGGCCCGGCATGGGGTCGACGAGGAACTGCTCGTCGACCTGCGCCGCGACGCCTCCCGGCTGGCGCGCCTGGTCGACGATCTGCTCGCCCTGGAGCGCGAAGGCGGGGCTGAGCCGCAGCTGGCGTCAGTGGCGCTCGAGCGGCTACTGGCCGACCTGGTCGAGGAGCTCGATCGCGACCAGGGACGCATCGAGCTCGTCTGCCCGGAGCCGGTGCGGGTCCTGGGGGAGGAGGAGTCGCTGCGGCGTGCGGCGCGGAACCTGATCGAGAACGGGCTCGGGCACGGACCCCCGCGGGGAACCGTGACCGTCCGCCTTCACCGTCGAGAGACTCACGCGCAGCTGACGGTCTCTGATCAAGGCCAGGGTCCCGATCCGGCCGAGCACGAGCGGATGTTCGAGCGTTTCTGGCGCGGGCCAGACGCTTCCGAGCGGCTCGGCTCTGGGCTCGGACTCTCGATCGTGGCTGCGATCGTGCGCCGCCACGGTGGCGTGGTGACGGTGGAGGGCGCTACCTTCACGATTGAGCTTCCGCTGGCCTAAGCGTTACTAGGGAAATTCTCATGGTGCTCTTACGGCGAACTGATGGAAATCGGCCAGAGTTCAGAGCATGATCAGTCCAGGTACACCTCGGCAGCCCCCTCGCGCCGATGCTGCCAGCGCCGCGCTTCAGCGCGATGCGGCGCTGAAACGGATCAGCCGTACCCGTCGGTGGCTGCTCGTTGGCACCGCAGGGCTGACGGCCCTGTTCGCCGGTGTGGTGGCCTCGATCACCCCGCGGAAGGTCGCGGCCCGCACGCCCCGCGCCGGATTGGCCACCGGCGGGAGGACCGCTGCGGCCCGGTCGCGATCGACTGCCGCACTGCCCCCGTTGGCCAGTGCGACGGCACTGGGTCTCCAGGGGCCCGGCAGCGCGCCGCAGGCAACCCCCACGACTCCTGACAGCGGGGCCTCGGCGACTCCTGGCAGCGGATCTGCCGGTGGGACCTCGGTTACTCCCGACAGCGGATCCGACAGCAGCACGGCGGCGGCTCCCGCAGCCTCCGCCCCCGCGCCGGCAGCGTCGAGCGGACCGGCGGCCGTCTCCGGAGGCTCTTGAGCCTCACTTGACGATGAGCGCCAGCGAGAGCTTTCCTGCCTTCGGGGGGATCGCCACCGTCGCCGTGGTCGAACCCGACGAACTGCGCGCGGCTACCGGCGAGGTGCGGCGGACCGTGGCCGAGTTCGATCGCGCGTGCTCTCGATTCCGCACCGACTCGGAGCTGTCGGCGGTCAATCATCGCGCCGGAGCCGCCGTCCGGGTGAGCGAGGTGCTGCTGGAGGCGGTGGCGGTGGCGCTCCGGGCAGCGGAACTGACCGGCGGCGCAGTCGATCCGACCGTCGGTGGAGCACTGATCGCGCTCGGGTACGACCGGGACTTCGACGAGCTCGTGCCCTGGGGCGGCGATGCCCTGCCCTCCGCGCGGGCCGCGTCTTCCGCGTCGCCTACGCCGCGCGCCCGCCTCCACGCCCGCGCGGTTCCAGGATGGAGAACCGTCGAGCTCGACGCTGACCGCGCGACGATCCGGCTCGCCCGCGGCACCACGCTCGATCTCGGCGCGACCGCCAAGGCACTTGCCGCCGATCGGGCCGCCAGCCGGGCCGCCCAGACAACTGACAGCGGCGTCCTGGTCAGCCTCTCCGGCGATTTGGCGATCGCTGGGGCGGCGCCCGCGGCAGGCTGGGCCGTGCGCGTCACCGACGATCATCGCGCCGGCCCCGACGCCCCAGGCCAGACGGTCTGGCTGCGCGACGGCGGCCTGGCCACTTCCAGCACCCAGTCACGACGGTGGCCATCGCCACAGGGCGACGTGCATCATCTCGTGGATCCCGTCACTGGACAGAGTGCCTCCGGGCCGTGGCGGACCGTGTCCATCGCCGCCGCCACCTGCGCCGAGGCGAACATAGCCAGCACCGCGGCGATCGTCGGCGGCGCCAGCGCACTCCGCTGGCTCAGCGACCACGGTCTTCCCGGCCGCCTGGTCAGCGTCCACGGGACCGTCTGCCACCTCGGCGATTGGCCCCAGGCGGGGGAGGATCTGCCGGCGGCGGTGGAATCAGAGGTGGTACTGCCATGAGCTTGCCGGTCGCGGTCGCGGCCGTGGGGCCCAGTACCTACTGGTACCTCGCGCGTGGGACGGGCGTCGTCTCGCTGCTGTTGTTCACGGCGGTGATGGTCCTCGGCCTGCTCGGCTCGCTGCGCTTCTCGGCCGGACCGCGGTGGCCACGATTCACGATCGACTCCCTGCACCGGGATCTGTCGCTGCTGGCGGTGGCGCTGCTGGTGGTCCACATCCTCACCAGCGTGCTCGACGGCTTTGCCCCCATTGGACTGATCGACGGGTTGGTCCCCTTCAACTCGGCCTACCGGCCCTTGTGGCTTGGTCTCGGCGCCCTCTCGTTGGACATCATGCTGGCACTGGTGGTCACGAGCCTGGTCCGCCGGCGGCTCGGCTACGGTGCTTGGCGGGCGATTCACTGGCTCGCCTATGCCAGCTGGCCGGTGGCCGTCCTGCACGGCCTCGGCACCGGTACCGACACTGACCAGTGGTGGATGCTCGCGCTGACCGCGGGCTGCGTCGCCGCGGTGGTGGCGGCGCTGATGATCAGGATCGGTCGCATCGCCGGCGCTTCCCAGCTGCGGACACCGGCGCTCGTGGCCACCCTCGCCGTGACCGCAGGGATCGCCGTGTTCACCTTCGCTGGCCCGCTGCAACCCGGATGGGCAGCGCGCGCCGGAACCCCACGCGCGCTGCTGGCCAAGAGCTCCTCGGCCTCCCGCCCGGTCTCCGGCAGCGCCGTTCCGGTGGCCACTCTGCCGGTGCCGTTCTCAGCTGACCTGACCGGAACCCTCGCGCAGCGTCCCGCCGCTGGTGGGGAGGTGCTCGACCTGTCGTTGCGGCTCAGCGGTGGCGCTCGTGGCCGTCTGCGAGTGCGGATGGCCGGGGCACCCCTGGATGGCGGTGGCCTGTCGCTGACCGGCAGCCAAGTCGACCTGCTCGCCGATGGGTTGCCCGGGGTGATGGCGGGCCAGATCCAGTCGCTGCAGGGTCAGGCGTTTGTGGCCCGAGTGACCAACACCGCCGGCGGAGCGCTCGACCTCCACGCGAGCCTGACGATCGGGGGCCAGGGCCAGGCGGTGACCGGGACGCTGCGCGCGACCAGAGCCGGGAGCGGGGGATGAGCGCCGCCGCTGCCCCGGCCACCGGGATCCGCCGCCCCACGCCCTATGGGCTGCCGCGGCTGCTGTTGGGCCTTGATCCCTCAGGAAGGCCGATGGGCCTGGTCGAGCATCGCGAAGTGCACGGGCCGCTGCCGCAACCGGCCTCCGCGGAGCTGATCGATGCGGTGGAGTTCAGCGGCCTCCGCGGCCGTGGCGGCGCGGACTTCCCCACCGCGCAGAAGCTGCGCGCGGTGGCTGCCCGGCGCCGGGCGGTGGTGATCGTCAATGGCAGCGAGACCGAACCGGGCAGCTTCAAGGATCGCCTGCTGCTCTCGCGATTGCCGCATCTGGTGCTCGACGGGGCGGAGCTGGCGGCACGCGCGGTGGGCGCCAGCACGGCGATCGTGAAGGTTGCCGCGAGCGCCGCGGATTCGCTGCAGGCGCTGGAGGCGGCGATGGACATGCGGGGAGACGGACCGGTGAGCTTCAGCCTCGCTGGCGGTCCCGACGGGTATGTGGCCGGGGAGGAGAGCGCCGTCGTGAACTTCCTCTCCAACGGTCGGAGCCTCCCGACGTTCGTCCCTCCGCGGCCGTTCGAGCGGGGCTATCGCGGTCGTCCGACGCTGATCCAGAACCCGGAGACGCTGGCCCAGATCGCGCTCGTGGCCCGACATGGCCCGCGCTGGTACCGGGAGCTTGGAACCAGCGACGATCCCGGCTCGGCGCTAGTCTCGATCTCCGGCGCGGTGACCAGCCCGGGGGTCTACGAGCTGGCGTTCGGAACCGAGATGGGCGATCTGCTGAGCGCCGCCGGCGGAGCCACCGAGCCGGTGCAGGCGCTGCTCGTCGGCGGCTACTTCGGTACCTGGGTCGAGTCGGGGCGGGCAGCAGGGCTGCGGCTGGCACGCGAGGATCTGCGCTCGGTCGGCTGCTCGCTGGGCGCTGGGGTGGTGTTCGTGCTCGGAGAGTCCTCGTGCGGGTTGCACGAGTCATCCCGCGTGCTCGACTATCTCGCCTCGCAGTCGGCTGGTCAGTGTGGCCCATGCGTACACGGTCTGGCCGCGATCGCCGACGGCTTCTCGGCCGTTGCCGACGGCATCGCCCATCGGACCGAGCGCGAGCGCATCCTGCGCTGGAGCAGCGACATCAAGGGTCGCGGCGCCTGCCACCACCCGGACGGGGTGGTCCGCTTCGCCGAGAGCGCGATCCGGGTCTTCGCAGGCATCCGGGGCCACAGCCCGGCCCGCTGTCCCTCGCCGCCCGCCCGGCTGCCGCTGCCGGAGCCCAGATGAGCAAGCGGCTGCGCGTCAACCCGATCGCCTGCGAGGGCCATGGCCTGTGTGCAGAGCTGCTGCCGGAGCTGATCCGGCTCGACGATTGGGGCTATCCGATCATCGAGCAGGCGGTGGTGCCGGACGATCTGCTGGGGTTGGCGCGTCGGGCCGTGGACGCCTGCCCGACGCTGGCGTTGCTGCTGCAGCAGGAGCGGCCCTAGGGCTGGAGGAGAAAGCGGAAAGCCCGGATGATCAGCGCATGACGCCGGTGTGCCCGAGCGAGTAGCGCCCCGGCTGGGGCCATACGCACAAGCCATGGGGACCTACGCCGACGGGAATGCGGGCGCGTAGGGCACCGGTGCGGGTGTCGATCGCGTAGACCTCGGAGTCGTATCGACCGCTCAGCCACAGGATCCTGCCGTCAGCAGAGACGCCGCCCATGTCTGGGCTGGCCGGCGGCGGGATCACCCAGCGCCTCAACACCCGGCGGGTCCTGAAGCTGACCACCGAGATCGACCCCGCGGTTCGATTGCTGACGTACATCATCGAGGCATCGCGGCTCGGGTACAGGCCGTGGGCGCCGCTGCCGGTGGGCAGGAACCCAATCGCTCGAAACGACCCAGGATCGATCTCCCACACCCCGCCGCTCTGCTGATCGGCGACGTACAGGGTCCTGCCGTCGGGCGAGAGCTTGACGTCCTGGGGAGAGGACAGCCCGTGGCCGAGGATCAACGTCGACACCACCCGCTGGGTGCGCAGGTCGACCTTGATCATCCGGCCGGCGAACTCGCAGCTGGCGAACAGGTACCGGCCATGGGCGGAGAAGTCCATGTGGTCGACCCCGCGGCAGTCCGGGACCGACAACGCGTGGACCAGGCGCATGGTATGAGGATCGCGGAAGTCCAGACGCTGAAGGCGCTCGGCGACGACGATCGCGTACGTTCCGTCGGGCGTGAAGTAGAGGTTGTAGGGATCGGTGACCGGGATCGCCCGTCCGGGCTTGCCGGTCCGCGGATCGATCGGCAGCAGGGAGTTGCCAAGGTCGTTGTCGACGTACAGCGTGTTCAGGTCCCAGGAGGGCGTGACGTGCTGCGGGAGCTCACCGGTGGGGAAGTGAGCGACCACCTTGTAGGTTCGCTGGCTGATCACGTCGACGGTGTTGCTCATGCTGTTGGGCACGTAGACGAGGGCGGGATCATGGCGGAGCGCTGGGGCCAGATCACCCGCTTGCGCGGCGGCGTAGACATTCGTTGCCCGGTGGCGAGCGGGCGCCGGAACCGGTGCCGGCGCGGGAACCGGGTCCGGTACGCCGCCCACGGTCGTGCCGGTGCGGTGGCTGGGCAGGGGGTGGTGATGGGAGGAGCCACAGCCGGCCAGACACAACCCGGCGACGGTGACCAGCGCGAGGAGCCTGCTCACCGCCTGAGCCTGCCCCCGCTCAGCTAAATCCATATAAACGCCTCGTGAGGATCTGATCATGCTTGGCCGCCGGATGCCGGTTGGCTAGGCTCGAGCGCACTTGCCGCCAGACGCGAACAAGGACTCACGCCGCTCACGGGTGCAGGCGTCGCTGATCCTGCTCGCGTTGCTGTGCGCGCTCGCGCTGGTGGCCTGTGGTGGCTCGGCGGCGACCAGTTCCTCCCGCTCGACCCAGGGCTCCTCCTCGGGTCAGCGCCATTCCTCGCCGCCAGTGAGCGTGAGGTTGAGCTACCGGCGGCTGTTCTCGCTTCCCGCTGCGGTGCAGGACCCCGCCAGCGCCGCGGACGGTGGGGATCGCTTCGCCCTGCTGGGAGGACTGACCGCGCAGGACACCTCCACCGCCGCCGTCGTGCAGGCCGATCTCCGCAGGCCGCTGCACAGCGCCTCGCTGCCCAACCCCCAGCACGATGCGCAGGCGACGCGGCTGGGCGGCAAGGTGTACGTGTTCGGTGGCGGCCAGTTCAACCAGTATGACCACATCCTCGCCTATGACCCGGCAGCGGGAACGGTTTCGGCCGTCGGGGTGCTCCCCCGCGCCGAATCGGATGTCGCCGTGGCGGCGATCGGGGGCAGCGCATTCGTCGTCGGCGGCTACGACGGCGTCCACTGGCTGGACACGATCGTCGCCTGGCATCCGGGCGCCGGGGCGCAGGTCGTGGGCCACCTGCCGGTGCCGCTGCGCTACGCCGCGGTCGCCGCCGCCGATGGGTATCTGGTGATCGCCGGCGGGACCACTCCCACGGGCGTCAGCGATGCGATCCTGCGCTTTGACCCCCATACCGGCGAGGTCAGGGCACTGGGACGGCTTCCCGCATCGCTCACGCATGCCGGCGCCGCCGCGCTCGGAGGACTGGTTTACCTCGTCGGGGGGCGGGGCGACTCGATCGATAGCCAGACCGCGCGGCTGTGGGCGGTCGATCCCGCCTCGGGATCGATCCGCCGGGCCGGAAGGCTTCCTCGCCCGCTGTCGGATGCCGGCGTGGTGTCAGTCGGCAGAGCGATCGTGGTTGCCGGCGGCCGCACCTCGGCGGGCACCGAGGCGACCGTGGGTGAGCTGGTGCCCGGCGGCTGAGACATCAGAGGACGTTCCGGTGGCGACGGAGCCCGTGGTGCGTCGCTGGGCGCGCAGCACGTAGTCGGTGACCGCCTGGACTTGCGCGGGATTCAGGGCGTGTCGCACCGGCATCTCCCGAATAAGTCCGAGCAGCTGATCGCGAGTCAGGGCGTAGCCGAGGAGGTCGCCTCCCTGCGTGCGCCGGGATTCGTTGCCAACCAGGGTGTGACAGCCGCTGCAGCTCTGCCTGAACACGACCGCGCCGCTGGACGCGGCTGACCCCGGTGCGCTGCCGCAGGCGCAGAGGAGGGCGCAGATCGCGCTCATCACCAGGGCGGTGGCTAGCGGGAATGCACGTGTCACCGGTGCTCACGGACCGGCTGGGACGGTCACTGGTCCTCCCGGACGGGTGGCCCCGGCTCCGGTGGCGGCTCGTCCCGCTGGGCGGCCAGCCCCAGCTGCCACCAACCCACGTCACGCCAGGCGCCATGCTTGTAGCCGATGCGGGGATAGACGCCAACCATTGTGAAGCCAAGCGATTCGTGCAGAGCGACGCTGGCCTGGTTGGGAACGGTGATCCCCGCGCAGGCGACGTAGATGCCCTGGCCCCGCAGCCGCTGTAACAGCTCCCGATAGAGGGCACTGGCCACCCCCTGCCGATGGTGGAGCGGGTCGACATACACGCTGACGTCCGCCGCCCAGCGGTAGGAGGCGCGCTCACGATGTCGTGAGGCATAGGCGAATCCAGCCAGGCCACCGTCGCTCTCGGCCACCAGCCAGGGATGCGACACCGACCCCACGGCGATCCGGCGGGAGAGCTCGGCGCTGTCGGGCGCGGACTCCTCCAGCGAGACCACGGTTTCGACGACGAACGGGGCGTAGATGCGGGCGCACTGGCCACCATCGCGGTCGGCGTCGGCCCGGCGGATCAGCATCGACGCGAGGTTATAGGGAGAGGACCCCGGCCAGATCCCGGTGCCATAGGATCGGGACGCACGCCGCACCGAACCACAGGAGGGTCATGAGCATCCACAACCTGAGCGATGAGCAGCGCGCCTTCGTCGAGGCGATTCGTGACTTCGCCCGGCGCGAGTGCGGGACCCGCGAGCAGCGCGACGCCCTCACCGACCATGGCCGCGAGCCGCACAACCGCGAGATCTACCAGCAGATCGCGGACCTAGGCTGGCTGGGGGTCGCCATTCCCGAGCGCTACGGGGGAGCGGGCGGCGGCGCGGTCGACATGTGCCTGCTGTGCGAGGAGTTCGCGGCGGGACAGATCCCGATGAGCTTCTTCACGGTCAGCATGATCACCGCCGGAGCGGTGGAGCGGTTCGGGACCGAGGAGCAGAAGCAGGAGATCCTCGGCGGCGTCGCCCGGGGTCGGGTCGAGGCGATCGCGATGTCAGAGCCCGAGGCCGGCTCGGACGTGGCCAACCTGAACTGCCGCGCCGAACGGGTCAACGGCGGCTACGTGATCAACGGGCAGAAGACCTGGATCACCGCCGCGCACGCCGCCGACCACATCCTGCTCGTCTGCCGCACCGACCGCAGCGCCGACAAGCACGACGGGCTGTCGATGATCTCGGTACCCACCGAACTCGACGGCCTGGACGTGCACGGAATCGAGACGATGGGGGGTAGAGAGGTCAACGACGTGTTCTTCGCCGATTGCCACGTTCCCGCCGACCGGTTGATCGGCCGCCAGGATCACGGCTGGACGCAGCTCATGACCGGGCTCAACCAGGAGCGGCTGATCATCGCGGCTCAGGCGCTGGGGATGGCCGAGCGCGCGTTGGAGGAGGTTCTCAGCTACGTCAAGGAGCGCAGGCAGTTCGGTCGTCCGATCGGGAGCTTCCAGGCCCTGCGCCACCGCTTGGCCGACCTCGCCACCGAGATCGAGTCGGTCCGGTTGCTGGTCTACGACACGGCGGCCAAGGTCGACGCCAATCCCGGAGTGGTATTCCGCCAGGAGGCCTCGATGGCCAAGCTCAAGGCCACCGAGACAGCCAAGCACGCGACCCTGGAGGGGATGCAGATGATGGGCGGATACGGCTACGCCGTCGAGTACGACATGGAGCGCCAGGTCCGGACCGCGCTGGTGACCACCATCTACGGTGGGACCAGCGAGATCCAGCGCGAGATCATCGCCAAGACGCTTGGTTTGTAGCGCCGAACTCGCGCTCGCCGTTGGTTCCGCCGCCGCGGTCGGTGCCGCGCCTAGTCGGATCGACCCCGCAGCGCCCGCCGCGGGATCGGCTCGTCGCGCTCGTCCTCGGAGGGCCGAAGCTCCACGGCCAGGTCCTCGGAGTGATCGAACCAGAAGCCGCCGCGGCGGCGGACGTCCACGAACGCGCTACCGGGCCGCAGGGAGATGACCACGGCGATCGTCAAGGCGGCGAATGTGACCAGGATTGTCACTAACTCGAACTTATTCATACCAACGAGTGTACGTACGGCAAGGCCCGGGTTACCGCATCTGTGACCTACCCCACACGTCTGGAGGGAGTAGGGAGAGGCCCCGAACCGGGAGACTTGAGCCCAGGCCGGTAGCCGGAGGTCAGGGGAGGCTGAATGCTTGCAGGCTGCCGGACCCGCCGAAGTAGACGACGCCACCGGCCACGGCCGGAGACGTGCCTTCCGCCGTGGGGAGGCCCACCAGAGGCGAACAGGTGGCTGCTCCGCAGCCCGCCGCGGCGAATGCGCCCCCGCCGACGTAGACCACACCCCCGGCGACTGCTGGGGACGACTGGATCGGAGCGCCCGACTGTCCAATCGAGCCGGTCCACAGCGGGCTGCAGCTCGGCCCACCGCAGCCGTTGGCGGAAAACGCGTAGAGGTTGCCATCGGCTGAGCTGACGTAGACGGCGCTGCCGGCGACTGCCGGCGAGGAGGCGACCGCGCCACCGGTGGCTCCCTCCCACAGCCGAGCTCCGCTTGAGGTGTTGAACGCATAGAGATTGTCGTCGTTTGAGCCGACGTAAACGACGCCGTTGGCGACCGCCGGGGATGAGTCGATCGCGCCGCCCGTAGCCGCGGTCCACCGCAGCGTGCCATTCGAGGCATTGAACGCGTACAGGTGATCGTCGCTGGTGCCAACGTAGACCACGCCGCCAGCCACGGCTGGCGCCGTGTTTATCACGCCAAACGTGGGCGCGGTCCAAAGCGGGCTGCAGCTCGCCGCACCGCAGCCGGAGGCCGAGAACGCCTCTAGCTTTCCGGCGCTCGTGCCGACGTAGACGACGCCGCCGACGACTGTCGGAGACCTAGGCGCGGCGCCGGTCGTGCCGGTCCAGGCGGGGCTGCAGCTCGACTCGCCGCAGCCAGCGGCGGGAAACACGTAGAGCTTGTCCGCGCCGGCATACACCATCCCGCCAGCCACCGCAGGGGCCACGTCCACAAGGGTGGTGTCGTCGTAACCGGTGGGACCGGTCCACAGGGGGGCGCAGCTCGCACCACCTGTGCCACAGGAGGCGGGGAACGCATCCAACGAGGGGATCGTCTCATCCTCGCCGGAGACGATGACATTGGCATAGACCACGCCATCTGCCACTGTCGGCGAGCCGATATCGCTGCGGTACTTAGTGAAGGTCCACGCCTGGCTGAGGCCGCTGACGTTGCCGGAGTTGAGGGTGACTTCAAACGGATTGTTGCCGGAGAGGTCGGGCTCGTAGTGGAACTGCGGCCAGTCGGTGGAGCCCGCGGTGGCAACGAACCTCTGGGTGGTGCTCGAAGTGCCGTCCGGCCCCACGCAAACGAACGCGTTTCCAGGTTTGGAGTTTCCGCACACCTGATATTCGTAGTGCGCTCCACTGGTGAGGCCGGTTGCTTGCTCGGAGAGCGCCACATTCGATACCGGGCCGCTGACCGGCCCGCGAGGGGTGGAGGGAACCGGCGTCCACGAACTGGCTTTCACCACGCGGTATTGGACGTACCAGGAGCATTGCTCGCCCGAACCGCACGAGGCGACAAAGTTCAGCGTGGCCGAGGTTGCCGTGACATTCGTCGCACCGGTTGTGCGGCCCGAACAGCCGACCAACAAGGCGACGGCACCAACTACCAACAACACACCAGCGCAACGGCGCAAACTGCTCCTCTCTCCCTCCAAGCTGGCTCACACTACCGCGGCAACGTCGACCGCTGGCTGATTTTCCGTGGTGCACGCACTCGACAGGCCCGATGCCCCAGTGAAGATCGAGACCCTCGCACCGGGTTCATGGTGCTCCCTTCCTCGCCTCACGGCACTGCCGCCACCGCCTCGAGCACCGGTCCGACGATGCTCAGGAACCCCTCAACCAGCAGCACCTGAAGTTGGGCGCGGGAGAGCCGGCCCCGCTCCAGCCACTGCACGCTCGCCGCCTCGGCAAAGCCGCCGTAGGCCCGCACCGCCGCCCGGACGTGCGGGGGTGCCTGGGCCGCCGGACCCCGCCCCAGCACCGCGACCAGGCGATCGGCGGCCTGCTCGCGACCGTGCTCGAGGATCGCCTCGACCTCGGGGTCGCGACCGAGGCCACGAGCCCCGATCGCGGCCAGCCAGGTTCCGCGGTTTCGCTCCAGCAGCTCCAGCCAGCGATCGACGCTCTCGGCCAGGACCGGCTCAAGGCCGCGTTCCAGGCTCTGGGGCGGCACCGGGTTAGACGGCATCCGCAGCAGCGAGCGGACCACCTCGAGGTAGAGATCGCGCTTGGTCCCGAAGTAGTGGTGCAGCAACCCGCGGGTCACCCCGGCCGCGCGCGCGATTTCCGCGGTGGAGACCGATGAGTAGTTGCGCTCGGAAAACAGCTTCCGGGCGCAGACGAGGATTTGCCGGCGGCGCTCATCGTGGTCCAGGCGCTGCCATCGCGGGCCCGGGGAGGTGACCATCGCGCCGGCAAGACTACCAGTTGGCCGTTTGCCAATTAGCTCGATCCGACGCCGAGGTTTGCGAGGCCGGCGCTCCGTCGAGTAAGAGGAGATTCCATGTCGGTCAAGCTCGAGAGCTCACGCGTCGCGATCACCGGTGCCGGCAGCGGCATCGGTGCCGCCACGGCGATCCACTGCGCCCGGATTGGCGCGGAGACGATCGCGCTCGACATCGACGGCGATGCCGCCGAGGCGACCGCACAGCGGTGTCTTGAGCTGGGGAGCACCGCCTACGCCTACAGCTGCGACGTCACCGACTACGAGGCTCTGGTGGCGCTCGCGCAGCGACTCGAGCGCGAGCACGGTCCCGTCGACGTGCTGGTCAACAACGCCGGCGTCGGGCTCGCCGGGCGATTCCTGGAAGGTTCGATCGAGGACTGGCGGTGGCTGCGCGAGGTGGACATCGACGGGGTCGTGCATGGCTGCCACGCCTTCGCCCCGGCGATGGTGCACCGGGGCCGCGGCCATCTGGTGAACGTATCCTCGATGGCAGGGTTCATGCCGCACGCGAGCATGGCCTCCTACTGCACCGCCAAGGCGGCCGTGCTGATGTTCTCGCAGTGCCTGCGCGCGGACCTGGCGGCGGATGGGGTTGGAGTGTCGGCGGTGTGTCCAGGGGTCATCGATACCCCGATTGCCGTCAACACGCGGCTCGTCGGAGCGATGGCGAGCAAGCGCGAGCAGATCGTGCGCGTGTTTGGCCACGGCCACTCGCCAGCGGCGGTGGCCAAGGCCGTGGTCAGGGCGATTGAGCGCAACCTTGAGGTGGCGCCGGTAGGAATCGAGTCGAGCGTCGCCTACCGCGCCCTGCGCTTCTCTCCCGGCGCGGTGCGCGGCCGGCTGGCTCGCCTGCAGCCGCGCTGAGGCAGCCCACCCCCTAGGAGATCATCCCGCCGAACTGCCCGCCGGTGATGCTCAGCACCTGCCCGTGGATGTAGTTCGACCACGGCGTGCACAGCAGGAAGATCCCGCCCGCGGCCTCCTCTGGAGTCCCCGGACGACCCAGCGGGATCAGCACCGCCGCCATGCCCCGCAACTGCTCAGGGATGCCCAGCTGCACCTTCTCGCCGCCGATCTCCATCGTGTTCTGGTCGTCCTTGGCGGCGGTGAGGCGGGTCTCGATGAACCCGAAGGCGACCGCGTTGACGTTGATCTTGAACTGGCCCCACTCCTTGGCCAGCGTCTTGGTCAGACCGACGACCGCCGATTTCCCCGAGGAGTAGTTGGCCTGTCCGGCGTTACCCATCGTGCCCGAGACCGAGGACACGTTGACGATCTTGCGGAACACCTCGCGCCCCTCCTCGCGCTCCTGCTTGGCCGGCTCGCGCATATGCGGCGCCACCGCGCGGCACATGCGGAACGGGACGATGGAGTGGATGTCCAGCATTCGCTGGAACCACTCGTCGCTCATCCTGTGGATCGGTGCATCGAGCGTGTAGCCGGCGTTGTTGACGAGGATGTCGACGCGACCCCACTCGTCGATCACCTTCTGGACGAGTTGGTCGGGCACGCCCTCCTTGGTCAGGTCGCCGCCGAACACCAGCGTCTCACCGCCGATCTCGCTCGCCGTCTGCTGCGCGACATCGCCGTCGAGGTCGTTGATCAGGACCTTCGCCCCCTGCTCGGAGAGCAGCTCCGCCGTCGCCCGCCCGATACCGCGCGCAGATCCGGTGACGATCGCGACCTTGCCATCCAGGAGTGTCATGTCGATGCCTTTCGCTTCGCTTGATGGGCCGGGGCATTATCACGGGCCGCTGCTCGCGATAGAGTCCGCCCGTGCCCGCCCCGCGCGACGCTACGCTCAACGCTCGCCAGTGGTTGGCGGAGTTCGCGGTCAGTCTCGGCACCGAGCCGCCAACCACCGAGGAGTTCAAGCAGCTCCTCGATCTCGCCGGCGAGGCCGCGCACGCCTCTGAACGGGTGGCGGCGCCGGTGGCCTGCTGGCTGGCGGCGCGGGCCGAGGTGGAGCCCGAGCACGCGCTGCGCCTGGCCCAGGAGGTGGGAGGAGGTGGCTGACCGCGAGCACGACATCGTCCTGTTCGGTGCGACCGGATTCACCGGGGCATTGACCGCGGAGTATCTGGCCGCCAAGGCGCCGGCCGAGATCCGGTGGGCGCTGGCCGGGCGCAACCGCCAGAAGCTGGAGGGGGTGCGCGCTCGGCTGGCGCAACTGAACCCGTCCCTGGTCGAGCTGCCGCTGCTGTCCGCCGACGTGACCGACGAGTCCTCGATGCAGGCGGTGGCCCGATCCACGCGCGTGGTCATCACCACCGTAGGCCCGTACATCCGGTACGGCGAGCCGGTCGTGGCCGCTTGCGCCGAGGCCGGAACCGACTACGTCGATCTCACCGGTGAGCCCGAGTTCGTCGACCTCATGTGGCTGCGCCACCACGAGCAGGCGCAGCGCAGCGGCGCGCGCATCGTGCACTCCTGCGGCTTTGACTCGATCCCCTACGACCTCGGCGCGCTGTTCACCGTGACCCAGCTGCCGGCGAACGTGCCGATCAGGCTGGAGGGCTTCGTCCGCGCCGGAGGCACGTTCTCCGGAGGGACATACCAGTCGGGAATCGAGGCCATGGGGCGGCTGCGCCAGAGCATGCGGGTCGCCAGCGAGCGGCGTCAGCGGGAGCCGCGTCCCGACGACCGCCGGATCAAGGGTGTCTCGGGAGCCCCGCACCGTGACCCGGCCGCCGGAGGCTGGGTCGTTCCCTTCCCGACGATCGACCCACAGACGGTGCTCCGGTCGGCTCGGGCGCTCGAGCGCTACGGCCCCGACTTCAGCTACAGCCACTATCTCGTCGTGCGGCGTCTGCCGGTGCTGGCCGGGCTGGGGGCAGGAGCCGGTGCGGTGATCGCGCTGGCGCAGCTGCCGCAGACGCGCAACCTGCTGCTCAAGCTCAGGGGCTCGGGTGAGGGACCCTCTGCGGACCAGCGCGAGAAGGCATGGTTCAAGGTGAGGATGGTGGGGGAAGCCAATGGCAGCCGAATCGTGACCGAGGTCTCGGGCGGTGATCCGGGCTACGGCGAGACCTCGAAGATGCTGGCCGAAGCCGCCCTGTGCCTGGCCGGCGATGAGCTGCCAGCCCGAGCCGGACAGTTGACGCCAGCGGTGGCGATGGGCGAGCCTCTGACCGGACGTCTGCAGCGGGCAGGCATCCAGTTCCGGATGGTGGAGGGAGGCTGATGGCCGACAAGTGGACAGCCGCCGACATCCCCGATCAGGCGGGCAAACTGGCGGTGGTGACCGGAGCCAACAGCGGCTTGGGGATGGTCACGGCCCGGGAGCTGGCGCGCGCGGGAGCGACCGTCGTGATCGCCGCCCGCAACGTGCCGAAGGGCGAGCGCGCGGCTGAGGACATTCGTCGCAGCATCCCCGCGGCCAAGCTTCAGGTACGCCAACTCGACTTGGCCGAGCTGGCGTCGGTGCGCACCTTCGCTCAGGAGCTGAGCGCGGCGCACGACCGCTTGGATCTTCTGGTCAACAACGCGGGCGTGATGGCGCCGCCGCGGCGACCCACCAAGGACGGCTTCGAGAGCCAGCTCGGCACCAACCACCTGGGTCACTTTGCCCTCACCGGCCTGCTGCTGGGCGCACTGCAGGCGGCGGCGCAACCGCGCGTCGTCACCCTCTCCAGCGGCGCCCACCGGATCGGCAAGATCAACTTCGACGACCTCCAGTCACAGCACAGCTACAACAACTGGCGCGCCTACGGCCAGTCAAAGCTGGCCAACCTGATGTTCTGCTTCGAGCTGCAGCGTCGCGCCACCGCCGCCGGATCGCCGCTGCGCAGCCTGGCCGCCCATCCCGGATATGCGGCTACCAATCTGCAGTTCGCCGGACCGAGCCGCTTCTACGAGCGGGCGATCATGGCCGTGAGCAACAAGGTCATCGCTCAGTCGGCGGAGATGGGGGCGCTCCCGACGCTGTACGCGTGCGTGGTCGACCTTCCCGGCGGCTCGTTCGTCGGACCCGACGGATTGGCCGAGCAGCGGGGCTACCCCCACGTGGTCACCGGGGCCGGCAAGGCCTACGAGCAGCCGGCCTGGCGGCGGCTGTGGGAGATCTCCGAGGAGCTCACCGGCGTCCGCTTCGAGTTCTCGGCTGTCGCCGCCGCTTGACCGATCTGCGCAGTGACGGCGTCGCGGCGCTGGAGTGGGCGGCGAGCTATCTGGAGCGGGTGGGCGAGCTGCCGGTGCTGTCACAGGTGGCCCCGGGAGACATCCGCGCGCGGCTACCAGCCTCCCCGCCTGATCGTGGCGAGCCGTTCGCGGCGGTGCTGAACGATCTCGAGGAGGTGCTGCTGGAGGGGGTAACCCACTGGCAGCATCCCCGCTACTTCGCCTACTTCGCCACCAGCGCAGCGGAGCCGGCGATTTTGGCCGAGCTGCTGGCGGCAACGCTGAACTCGGTGGCGATCCTGTGGCGAACCGCGCCGGCGGCCACCGAGCTGGAGGCGGTGGTGCTCGACTGGGCGGCGCAGCTGCTCGGCCTGCCGGCCGGCTGGCACGGACACATCGAGGACAGCGCCTCGACCTCGACCCTGACCGCGATGATCGCGGCGCGGGAGGCGACCGGTCGTGAGCTCGTGCTCTGCTCCGAGCAGGCGCATTCCTCGGTGGAGAAGGCCACGCGCATGTTGGGGATGAGGCTGCGCAAGGTCGCGGTCGACGAGCAGCAGCGAATGCGTGCCGACGAGCTCGGAGATGCCGGCGAGGCCGCCGTGGTGGTTGCCACCGTGGGGACCACCGCGAGCACCGCGGTGGATCCGGTGGGGGAGATTGCCGAGACCTGTGCCGGTGCCGGGGCCTGGCTGCATGTCGATGCCGCCTACGCCGGCGCGGCGATGGTCTGTCCTGAGCATCGCTGGGCCTTTGACGGCGTCGAGCGTTCGGACTCGCTGGTGGTCAACGCCCACAAGTGGATGCTCACCCCGATGGACTGCTCGCTGCTGTGGAGCCGCCGACCGGCCGACCTGCGTCATGCCTTCAGCCTGATCCCCGAGTACCTGCGGACTCCTGATGCCGAGGACGCCCTGTCGCTCAGCGAGTACGGACCTGCACTCGGCCGGCGCTTCCGGGCGTTGAAGTTGTGGGCGGTGCTGCGCTGCTATGGCCGCGCCGGGCTGCAAGCGCACATCCGCAGCGGGACCGAGCTGGCGGCGGCGTTCGCGCGCTGGGTCGAGGCGGAGCCGGGATGGGAGCTGTGCGCTCCGCGACGGTTCTCGGTCGTCTGCTTCCGGCTGGTGGGCGAGGACGAGCGCAACCGCGAGTTGCTGGCGCGTGTGAACGCCGGCGGAGAGATCTTCATCTCCCACGCCGTGCTCGCGGGCCGCTACGTTCTGCGTCTGGCCGTCGGGCAGCTGCGGACCACGCCTGCAGATCTTGAACGGGCGTGGGAGGTGCTGCGCCGAGAGGCGGCGCTAACGTGAGACGCTACTTCAGCTCGCTGCTGGTCTTGCCCAGCAACTGACGCGCCACCACCAGCAGCTGGATCTGCTGGGTGCCCTCGAAGATGTCCAAGATCTTCACGTCACGCGCCCACTTTTCCAGCAGCTCGCCCTCGCCGTAGCCGAGGCTCCCGGCCAGCGCCACGCACCGCAGCGCGATATCCGTCGCCACGCGTCCGGCCTTGGCCTTGGCCATCGATGCCTGCAGCGAGTTGGGCTTGCGGTTATCGGCCATCCACGCGGCTTGTAGGGTCAGGAGGCGCGCCGCCTCCCAGTCGGACTCCATGGTCACGAACTCCGCTGCCGCCGCCGACTGGGCGTGGGCTGGGCTGTTGTAGTCGACCTCGATCCCCGCCGCGGTAAGCAACTCGCGCGTGCGTTCCAGCGAAGCGCGGGCCACCCCGACGGCCATACCGGCCACCAGCGGACGGGTGTTGTCGAACGTCTGCATCACTCCGGCAAAGCCGCGTGCGGTCTCGAGCTCGGGGCTGCCGAGCAGGTTCTCCCTGGGCACGCGGCATTCTCGGAGCACGAAGTTGGCGGTGTCCGAGGCCCGGATCCCCAGCTTGTGCTCGAGCCGGTCGAGCTTCAGGCCGGGGTTATCGCGCTCGACCACGAACGATTTGATCGCGCCGCGGCCGGCGCCCGGGTCGAGCGTTGCCCACACGACGATGAGCTCGGCGCGGTCGCCGGAGGTGACGAAGATCTTCTCGCCGTCGAGCACGTATTCGTCGCCGTCCAGACGCGCGGTGGTGCGGATGGCGGCGGAGTCAGAGCCGGCGGCAGGCTCAGTGATGGCCATCGCCGCCCACTTGCCGCCGAAGCGCTGCAGCTGCTCCGCGTCGGCGACGGCGGCGATCGCGGCCTGCCCGAGCCCCTGGCGGGGCATGGTCAGCAGCAGCCCGACGTCCCCCCAACACAGTTCGATCAGCCCCAGCAGGCTGGCCATGTTGGTCCCGTTGCGGTTGCCGTCCTCGGAACCGGTGCGCCCTCCGTTCTCGCTGGCTCCGCCACCAACCGCCCCGGCACCGGCGCCGTCGAGCGCGCCGCTCTCGTTCATCCCGTCGATCACCGCGGCGAGCATCTCGAGCTCCTTGGGGTACTCGTGCTCGGCCCGATCGTACTTGCGAGAATTGGCTCGGAAAACCTCGGTGGCGACCTGGTGGGACTGGTTGACCAGGGCACCGAACTTGCGCGGGATCTCCAGGCTGATCGGCATCAGATCACCAGCGCTCCTTCCATCACCCCGGCCGCGCGCAGGTCACGGTACCAGCGCTCTACGGGGTGCTCCTGGACGTAGCCGTGGCCGCCGAGCAGCTGCACTCCATCGGAGCCGATCGCCATCCCGCGCTCGCCGCACAACCGCCGCGCCAGCGTGACCTCGCGCGCGAACGACAAACCCTGGTCGACCCGGCTGGCGGCACGATAGGTGGCCAGCCGCATGCCCTCCAATTCGATCGCGATGTTCGCCACCATGAAGGCCACAGCCTGGCGATTCGAGATCGGCTCACCGAAGGCCATGCGTTCGTTCACGTACGGAACCACGTAGTCCAGCACCGCCTGGCCGGTGCCAAGCGCCAACGCGCACCAACCGAGGCGAGCCAGCTGGACGCAATCCCGGTAGACGGCGGGGTCACCCGCGCCCAGCAACGCGCCCTCGGGGACCTGGACCGCGTCGAAGCTGAGCCGACCGGTCGCGGCCGCGCGCAGCCCCATTGCCGGATCGCCGTGCACCCCGATCCCCGCCGTTGCCGGCTCAACCAGGAACAGCGCCGGGCCCCGGCCGTTCAGCGATGCGGCGACTATCACCAGCTCCAGCTCGCCGGCACGGGGCACGAGCGATTTGACCCCCTGCAGTACGTAGCCCCCGCCGCTCCAGCGCGCCGTGGTCTGCAGCTTGAAGGGGTCAAACAGCGGCCAGGGCTCGAGCAGCGCCAGCGCGGCCGCGGGAACGTTGTCGCCCACGAACTCGGGAACGTAGGTCGCCTGCTGGTCGGCATCGCCCCACAGGTTGAGCGCGGTGCAGACCCCTGCTGGAGCCAGCGCCGCGACGGCGAAGCCCATGTCACCCAGCGCCAGCGCCTCGCTCGTCAGCACCGAGGTGACGGCCGAGCGCTCCGGCACCGCCCCGCCCAGCTCCTCGGGCACGCTCACCATCGCCAATCCGAGGTCGTTGCTCTGTGCCAGGAGGCCGGAGGGCGCCGCGCATGCGGCGTCGGCGGAGGCGGCGACCGGACGCACCCGCGCCAGGGCAAAGTCACGCACCGACTCCCGCAGCAGCTGCTGCTCGTCGGTGGGAGTCAGGTCGAACAGGTCGCTGCGCCCCACCCGCGGTTGGCGCACGGGCTGGGACAGCTTGTGGGCGGCGGCGAACGTGCGACCGGCGCGCGCGGCGGTCCTGGCCGTCGTCCTGGTGGCGCCATGCAGGAAGCGCTTGGTCGGCTCCCGCAGGCGCAAGCGGTCGATGACCTCCGAGGCCGCGAGGCGGTTGAGCGCGCGTAAGCCGACTGCCCTCCCCCGCTCGGACAGGTTGTGGTCGTGGGCCATGTCCCGCGACGATACCCTGCGTGTGCGGCCTGGACGTCACCGTGCTGCCGAGCCGTTCTTATGCGATTCTTATAGACGGAGCGTCATCCTGATCCTGTGCGCGTACTGATCGCTGAGGATGAGCTGCGACTGGCCAGCGCGCTCGAACGCGGTCTCCGGCGCGAGGGGATGGCTGTCGACCTGGCTCCCGACGGCTCGCAGGCTTTGCTCAAAGCGCGGGTCGTCCGCTACGACGTCGTCGTCCTCGATCGCGATCTGCCCGGGACCCACGGCGACGACGTCTGCCGCGTGCTACGCGGCGAACGACCGGACACCGGGATCCTGATGCTAACCGCGGCCGCGGCGGTCGAGGACCTGGTGCAGGGCCTGTCGCTCGGCGCCGACGACTACCTGGCCAAGCCGTTCCGTTTCGCCGAGCTGGTGGCCCGGATTCGCGCGCTCGCCCGGCGGTCTGCGCCCCGCAACCCGCCGCTGCTTCGTCACCGGGACCTGGAGCTCGATCCCGCCGCCCGGCGAGTGACCCGAAGTGATCGCCCGATCGAACTGGCGCGCAAGGAGTTCTCGGTGCTGGAGACGTTGATGTCGGCGCAGGGAGCGACGGTGTCCTCCGAGGAGCTGTTGGAGCGAGCTTGGGATGAGCACATCGACCCGTTCACCAACGTGGTCCGGATGACGATCATGACCCTGCGCCGCAAGCTCGGTGAGCCTCCGCTGGTGGAGACGGTGATCGGGGTTGGCTACCGGATGGCCTGATGGCACTCCCGCGACCCGCGCCGACCGTCCGCCTGCGCCTGACCGCCCTCTACGGGGTCACGTTCCTGGTCACCGGCGCGCTGTTGCTGACGATCGGCTACCTCCTGGTCCGCCACAACCTCAGCACTCGACCGAACTTCCGGGTGGAGATGCAGAGGCTCGGGGTCCCATTCTTCCCGGGACCACCGAGGGGTCTGCCGTCCCGGTTCGGACCGGGGACAGCTGGCGCGAGAGTCGCCGAGGCCGTCCGCCAGCAGCTGCGCGCCGACGCGCTGCATCGCCTGCTCGCCGAATACGGGCTGGCGCTGGTGGCGATGACCGCGGTATCGGTGGCCGCGGGCTGGCTGCTGGCGGGGCGGGCGCTGCGACCGCTGCGGAAGATCACAGCCACGGCCCGACGCGTCTCCGGAGAGAACCTTGGCGAACGGATTGGCCTGATCGGTCCGGCCGACGAGCTCAAGGAGCTGGCCGACACCTTCGACGGGATGCTCAGCCGCCTCGACGCGGCATTTGCCAGTCAGCGCCATTTTGTCGCCAGCGCCTCGCACGAGCTGCGCACGCCGTTGGCGATAATGCGTACCGAGGTCGACGTCGCCTTGGCCGACAAGCACGCCAGCGCGGGCGAGTTGCGCGCGATGGGGGAGACGGTGCGGGACACCGTCGACGGCTGTGAGCGGCTGATCGAGAGCCTGCTGATGCTGGCGCGCAGTGAGGCGGCGATGGGTCACGAGGAAGAGGTCGACCTGGGCCAGCTGGCGGCTGACTGCCTCACCGACCTGCGCGCCCAGGCGCAGGAGGCAGGGGTGGAGATGACGGCCCAGTTGCAAACCGCACGGACTTGCGGCGAAGCTGCGCTGCTGGAACGGATGATCGCCAACCTGCTGGAGAACGGCATCCGCCACAACCACCCCGGCGGGTACCTGTCGATCTCGACCGCGCACGAGAACGCCTCGGTGCGACTGACGATCCGCAACGGCGGCCCGGTGATCGACGCTCAGGACGCGGCGATGCTGACCGAGCCGTTCCGTCGCCTGGGCACTGGCCACGGCGGCTTCGGCCTCGGGCTGTCAATCGTCAGTTCGGTCGTGCGCGCCCACCACGGTAAGCTGCGACTGGACGCGCTGGCGCGCGGCGGCCTGGGCGTGGAGATCACGCTACCGGCGTCTCCCGGCCAATTTCCCGAAGATGTTGCGATCGTGCGAAGGCAGCCCGCGCTTACATAGAGCTGACGGCATCCTCGCTAGAACCGATTGTGTCCAATTCCGTCAAAGGTGGAATTCATGTCGTCTGTTCCAGCTCTTCTCCGTGCCCGCCGTGGGCTGCTGGCCGTGTTCACGGTCACCGCACTCGCCCTCGCGCTGAGCGCCTGCGGATCCTCGAGCTCCAACTCGAGCTCCAGCACCGCCGTCGCAGGCACGAACGTCTCCAGCAATCGTACCCAGGCACGCTTGAACCTGGCCAAGTGCTTCCGCGCCCACGGGCTCAACGTCCCTGATCCGTCCACCGGCGGCGGTGCGGCTGGCGGAGGCGGCGGGTTCTTCCGCTCAATCCAGGGTTACTCGCAGGCCCAGGTGCAGGCCGCGCGCCAGGCCTGCGCGAGCTACTTCGCCCAGGCCTTCCCGCAGGCCAACCTGAGCCCGGCTCAGCGCGCGCAGGTCCAGCAGCAGCTGGTCAAGTTCGCCCAGTGCATGCGCTCGCACGGGGTCGATGTCCCGGATCCGACCTTCAACGGCGGCGGTGGCTTTGGTTTCCGGCGGGCCTTCGGCTCGGTTGACCGCAACAGCCCGGCCTTCCAGGCCGCCAGCCAGGCCTGCAGGAGCTTGCGCCCCCGCTTCGGCCCCGGTGGTGGCGGCGGTGGCGGCGGGGGGCAGGGTGCGTAGCGACCGGGACCGCGAATCCCGCGGCCGCGGGATTCGCGGATTGCTGCGCATTCGCTCTCGTGGCCGCGCGATTGCCGCCGCCGGCTCACTGCTGGCAGTGGTGATCGTCGTTGCCGTGATTCTCGAGGCCGGGCTATCTGGCAGCAGCGCCGGCGCCAGTCAGAAGACCAAGAGCACCTCGCAAACGAAGAGCTCCGGCGGGGCAACGGTGGAGCGCCGGGACCTGATCGCCACCGACACCGAATCCGGCACGCTCGGGTACTCGGATGCGGCCACGGTCTTCAACCGCGTTTCCGGCACGATCACGTCGTTGCCCGCCGTCGGTCAGCTCGTGGATCCTGGGGGCACGCTCTACCAGGTCGACGGAGCCCCGGTGGTGTTGATGAACGGGACCGTGCCCGCCTACCGGACCCTCTCCGAGGGCGTCAGCGACGGGCTCGACGTCCAGCAACTCAAGCAGAACCTGGTCGCGCTGGGCTTCGATCCCAGCCACCAGATCACCATCAACCAGACCTACGACGACGCCACCGTCGACGCGGTCGAGCGTTGGCAGGCGTCGCTGGACCAGCCCCAGACCGGATCGGTGACGCTCGGTCAGGTGGTGTTCCTGCCCGGGGCCAGACGGATCTCCGCCGTCGAGACCGATCTCGGTTCCACTGGAAGCTCCGGCGGCTCCTCGGGTTCGAGCGGCTCCTCGGGTTCGAGCGGCTCCTCGGGTTCGAGCGGCTCCTCGGGTTCGAGCGGCTCCTCGGGTTCGAGTGGCGCTTCGGGCTCGAGTGGATCCTCCGGCACGAGCGGATCCTCGACCACGGGGTCCGGGGCCTCGTTCGAGGGCCCCGCAGCACGACCGGAGTTCGTCAGCCTGACCACCAGCGGCGAGAGCACCACCACCACCACCACGACAACTACCTCGACGTACGCGCGCCCCGGTTCCGGATCAAATCCGTCGCGGTCTGGATCGAGCCCTGGGTCTGGATCGAGCTCGAACAGTCAACGCCCGAGTTCGGCGACGACCGCGACGCTGCAAGCGCTGATCGCGTTGCTGCGAGCCGAGATCGCGGAGCTGAAGGGAGAACGTTCGGCGTCGACCTCCCGATCCGGCTCGTCCTCCGCTCCCGCGGCGTCGTCCGCGCGCAGCGCTGCCGGGTCCTCCGGCTCGAGCTCCGGCTCTGTTTCTGGACGCGGGAGCACGGGCTCAGGCTCGGGTGGCGCGAGCAGCGGCGCGGCCGGCGCCGGAGGTTCCTCCTCGGCCGCAGCGGCGTCGAACGCCGCACCGATCCTCCAGACCACCTCCACGCAGCTGGTGGTGACGGTTCAGCTCGACGCCACCAAGCAGTCGGAGGCGACGCTCGGAGAGCCGGTCACCGTGCAGATGCCCGATGGCAGCACCGTCGATGGCAAGATCACCGAGGTCAGCCCCGTGGCGCAAACGTCCAGCAGCAGCTCGTCGTCCTCGGGTGGCGCCGCCGGCGGGTCGAGCACGCCCACCGCCACGGTTCCGGTGACGATCACCCTCAAGGGCCACGAGCACACGACCGGGCTCGACCAGGCTGCGGTCAGCGTCAACTTCGAGCAGCAGAAGGCGCTGGGCGTGCTGTCGGTGCCGGTGACGGCGCTGTTGGCCACCGCCGGCGGCGGGTACGCGGTGCAGGAAGTAGGAACGCACCAGTTGATCCCGGTCACGCCGGGCCTATTCGCCGCCGGCTTCGTCCAGATATCAGGCGGGGGGATCTACTCGGGCCTGCAGGTGACCGACTCTCAGGGATGAGCTCCACGCTGCAGCTCACCGGGGTTAGCAAGGAATATCCGGGCGGCGTGACGGCGCTCCGCGGGGTGAGCGTTGAGGTCGGCGGTGGCGAGCGCGTCGCCGTGGTGGGTCCGTCAGGATCAGGGAAGACGACGATGCTGACCGTGCTCGGAACCCTCGAGCGAGCCAGCACCGGGACCGTCGAAGTGGCCGGCCGTGACGTGATGCGGGCCAGCGACGGCGAGCTGGCGGCGCTGCGAGCACACGAGATCGGGTTCGTGTTCCAGAGCTTTCACCTCCAGGATTCGCTCACCGCGCTGGACAACGTCGCCACTGGGATGCTGTACACCGGCGCCCCCACCGCCGAGCGCCGAGATGCGGCCCGGCGGGCGCTGGCCCAGGTCGGTCTCGAGCACCGTCTCGACCACCGCCCCCAGCAGCTGTCGGGTGGAGAGCGCCAACGGGTGGCGATTGCCCGCGCGATCGCCAAGCGGCCGATGATCATCCTCGCCGACGAGCCCACCGGGAACCTCGACTCGCACGCCGGGCAGGAGGTGCTGGCGCTCCTGCACGAGCTCACCGACGACGGCGCCACGCTGGCCCTGATCACCCACGACCAGGCGATCGCGGAGACGTTTCCCCGGCGGATTCAGATGCGAGACGGCGAGATCATCGCGGACGCGCAGCAATGAGCGTGACCCTGCCGCGGCGGCGCGCGGCCGCGCCGCGCCCGACCAGGCTTCCGACCCGGGAGCTGCTGCTCACCGCGCTGCTGGGCCTGCGCAGCCGTCGACTGCGTGCCGCGCTGTCGGCGCTCGGGATCGCCATCGGCATCGGCGCGATGGTCGCGGTGGTGGGCGTCTCGGACTCCAGCCAGGCGAGCCTGCTGGCGACGATCGACCGACTGGGGACGAACTTGCTCACCGTCAGTCCCGGACAGACCTTCCTCGGCGCCAACGAGGTGCTGCCGCCCACGGCTACGGCGATGATCAACCACATGACCGCCGTCCAGCGCGCCGCCGCCGTGTACTCGCAGTCCGGGGTGACGGTGCGCCGAACCCCATACGTGCCGGCCGAGCAGACGGGCGGAATCGGCGTCGACGCCGCCGACCCCCAGCTCCCCGCCACCGTCAGCACCGGGATGGCCTCCGGCCAGTTCCTGTCGAGCGTCACCGAGCGCTTTCCCACCGTGGTGCTCGGCGCGCAGGCGGCAAACGTCCTGCAGATTCCCAGCGCCAGTGGGCACGTCCAGGTGTTCCTCGGCGGGACCTGGTTCGAGGTGATCGGGATCCTCCATCCGGTGATCCTCGACCCCGGCCTCGACAGCACCGTGTTCATCGGTCTGCCAGTCGCCGAGCGGCTGTTCTCCGCCCAGCCCAACGCCTCGGAGATCTACCTGCGCGCCAACGTCAACCAGGTCTCGCAGGTGTCGAACCTGCTCGCGCCCACGGCCGATCCCCAGAACCCTGACGGGGTCCAGGTCAGCCGACCATCGGACACGCTCGAGGCTCGGGCGGCGGCCAAGGGCCAGTTCACCACGCTGTTGCTGGGGCTCGGAGGAGTTGCCCTGCTGGTGGGGGCGATCGGCATCGCCAACATCATGGTCATCTCCGTGCTCGAGCGCCGCGGCGAGATCGGCCTGCGACGGGCGCTGGGAGCCACCCGCCGGCACATCAGCCTCCAGTTCATCACCGAGTCGGCGCTGCTGGCAGCCCTGGGCGGCCTGGCCGGGCTGGCCTTGGGAGCAGTGGCGACGCTCATCTACTCGCTCGCGCAGCACCAGCCAATGGTGATCCCCGCCTACGCGCTGGTACTGGCCCCACTCGCCGGCCTGGCCATCGGCACCCTGGCTGGGCTGTATCCGGCCGCCAAGGCGGCACGTTTGAGCCCGACCGAGGCGCTCCGGGCCACTTAGGCCGGCTGGCTTGACAGCGTTATGGTTTTTCAGCAACAGCGGCATCGGCAAGCTCACGACCGGCGGGACGGTCACGTTCTACCCAGGCGGGGGCCAGGGCCTCACGGAAGGGCCCGACGGTGCGCTCTGGTACTACTCGTCCAACTGTCTGAATGGATGTGTGAATACCCTTGGACGCACCACAACGGCTGGCAGCTCCACCACCTACGCCGTACCCTCCAGCGTCGGTGCGGTGGCGATCTCGGGCTTGGCCTCGGGTCCTGACGGAGCACTCTGGCTCACTGGCCTTCCAGGTGGACATGCCCCAGGTGCCCCGATCGCGATCCGCGCGGGATAACCCTTTGAGCGCGGGCGCAGCCGGGCCTGTTAGGTTCGTCCGCCAGTAGGCCCCTCGACGAGGCGATACATGCCATCCGGTTAGCCTCTATCGTCCTGACTACCGTGTTTGCGCGTGGTGGCCACCGGGCCATGATTCGTCTTCTTGGGCGTGGTGCGCTGATGCCTGCCGCGGCGTTTGCCGTGCATCAGCTGCGATTCTGGTTGGCCTACGGCGACCACGCCGGGCTCGCGCTTCAGGGTTCGGGCCATTCATACCTGCATTCCCTGGCGCCGTGGATCGTGTTGCTGATCGCCGCCGCTGCCGGAGGCTTCCTGTGGATGCTCGGTCGCGCCGTGTCCGGGCAGCGCTCGCTGCCGCGCTACGGGCTGTCGCTGGCCGGGCTGTGGCTGGTTTGCACGGCGGCGCTGGTGGCGATCTACGTCTTCCAGGAGCTTCTGGAGGGCATGTTCGCGACCGGTCATCCGGCTGGACTCGTGGGCATCTTCGGCTACGGCGGTTACTGGGCGATTCCTGCTGCGATGTGCGTGGGTCTGGTGCTGGCAGCGGTTCTCCACGGCGCCCGCTGGGTGCTAGCTGAGGTGGTCAGACGAGCGCAAACGATGCTGGTCAAGCCGGTTCGCGCGCGGGCGCCGCGGCGCCCGCGCCAGGTGGTCGTGCTGCGGTTGGCGCCGCTGGCCGAGGGCTGGTCCGGCCGCGGTCCTCCTCGCTGAGGTTTCCGCGGCTCTGACCACGTTTCCGAGGCCTGGCCGCGAGTTCGTCTCAGCCTCCAAACTACGAGTTGGCCGGTCGGCGCTCGCCTCGAGCCCGCCCGTCGAAACCGCAGCGAATCCTGCGTATCGATGGCCAGAAGCCGGGCAGGCGCAGCCAGTGGCCAGAAGGAGAAAATCGATGAGCAGCCAATCCACTCGCAGGCGGCGTTTGCTGATCGCCGCGCTGACGATGGCCGGCGTTTTGGTGATTCCCGCGGTGGCATCGGCACACGCGCGCGTCAGCCCGGCGGTGTCGCTGTCGGGGAAGTTGCAGCTCTACAGCCTCGCGGTTCCGACGGAGAAGAACAATCTGACCACGTCGAAGATCGTGATGACCGTCCCCGCCGGTTTCGGGATCGATTCGTTCGTCCCGGCCCCGCCGGGGTGGACACAGCAGGTGCAGCAGACCGGCTCGGGCGATAACGCCGTGATCACCAAGGTCACGTGGACCGGTGGCAAGACCCCGACCGGCGAGGATTCGCTGTTCCAGTTCCTGGCCCAGCCGGCGTCGGCGAAGACGTACGCGTTTCAGGTGGAGCAGACCTATTCCGACGGGTCGATCGTCAACTGGGCCGGTTCGGAAAGCTCCGCTGCGCCCGCACCCACGATCGAGGCCAAGGCTTCGCTTGGTGGAGGCGGGGTGTCGGTGCTGACAATCATCGCGCTGATCGTCGGCCTGCTCGGCCTCGCCGCGGGCGCGTTTGCCCTGATGAGCGGTAGCGCCGGCAGGCACCGGGCACTGGCATGAGGGTCCGGGGGCGGATCGTTCTGGCGCTCGCCGTGGTCGCGGTTGGGCTGGTGTTCACCGCCTCGGCTTCGGCGCACGCCTATCTGATCAAGACGATGCCGGCGGCCAGCGGCATCTTGAACGGTCCGCCCCCGGACGTCGAACTCACCTATGACGAGGCGGTCGAGCCCAAGTTCGCGATCATCTCGGTCACCAACGCCAGCGGCCGGCAGGAGACCACGGCACTCGTGCGTCGCTCGCCGGCCAACCCGGACACCCTGGTGGTACCGCTTCGCCCACACCTTCCCCAGGGGTGGTATCTGATCTACTGGCGCGCGATCTCGGTCGACGGCCATCCGGTGCAGGGTGCGTTCACCTACGCGGTGGGGCCCAACCCGGGGCCGGCGCCTCAGTTCCCGGTGCCGAGCATCTCCGGCAGCGCCACCTCCCCGCAGTTGCTGATCGCCAAGTGGGCCATGTTCCTCACCGTGATGGTGGCGATCGGGCTGTTTGCGTTCCGGCTGGCGATCGTCCGGCCGCTGGTCCGGCGGGTGCAGGGGACGAACCTGCACGCGGTCTCGGTGGCGTTCGTGATCGCCTCCGTCGCCGGATTGCTGGCGATTCCGGTGTATCTGGACTTCGCCACCTCGATCGATTCGCTGCGCTCGGTGTTCGATGTCGGGGCGCTGGTGCCGTTGTTCCGGGTGACGGCGTTCGGGCGCGGCTACGTGGACATGATGTTGTGCTTTGCGTTGTTCTGCGCTGCGGCATGGATCTGGTTGGCGCTGGATCGGCCCGATCGTGCGCAGCGATCGATCGCCGAGATCGTGGCCGCGACCGGGGCGGTGCTGGCCGCCGCGGCGGTGCTGGTGATCCCCGGGTCGGTGGGTCACGCCGGACAGACCTCACCGCGGGGGTTGTCGGTGCCGTTGGATTGGCTGCACCTGATCTCCGGCTCGTTGTGGTTGGGCGGACTGGTGGGATTGTTGGTGCTGTGGTTCACGGTCGGGCGGGCGAGCCGGATCGCCGGGTTGTCGGTCGTCGTGCCCCGGTTCTCCAATGTCGCCTTCGTCTCGGTGCTCGTGCTGCTGGCCACGGGCACCGGGCAGACGATCGACCACATGCCGGCGATCAATGCGCTGTGGGAGACCGGATATGGCGTCGCCATCCTGGTCAAGATCGGGATCCTCACCGCCGCGCTGGTGCTCGCGGCCGGGAACCTGCTGCGCGCCAAGCCGCGTCTGGCCGCGGCCGCTGAGCGCGCCGGGCTCGGCGAGCCGGCCAGCCGCCTGCTGCGGCGACTGGTGGGAGGAGAGACATTCCTGGTGGCCTCGGCGGTGTTCGTTGCCGCCCTCCTCTCGAGTCTCGCGCCACCGCCGCCCGCGTTCGCGCTGCAGAACTCGGCCCTGGCGCAGGTCGGTCCCGGCCGGGTGGCCGAGACCGTCAAGCGCGCCGGATACGTCCTCCAGGTTCTCGTCTCACCCAACAAAGCGGCAGCGCCGGACTCGTTCGCGCTGCGGATCACCAGGAACGGACATCCCCTGCGCCAAGCCAACGTCACCCTGACCTTCAACCACCTGGAGATGCAGATGCCCCAACAGGAGTACCAGCTCACAGAGGTCCAGCCCGGCGTCTACTCCCGGGCGGCTCCGGCGCTGATCATGGTCGGCAAATGGAGCCTGGCCTTCCAGATCGCGGCGCCCGGCGAGTCCCCGTTCACGGCCCTGATCGTCGACCAGGCCAACGGATGAACGAGCCACCGATCAGCCCCGGGGCGGTGCGCGTACGGCTGCTCGCGGCGATGATCGCGATCATCGCCGGGGTCACCGCGCTGATCATCGCGATCGATCTCGTGCGCGGCGTCCTGTCATGAGACGTTCGCTGCTGGCCCCTGCGTGACCGGGTTCGCCGCAACCTGAGGCCTGATCGGCTGGCGTTGATTCGCGCGCTGAGCCAAGACGAGTCGATGGTAGCGGTACTGCGCAGCGATGCGAAGATGCGGAAGGGGTGGGGCTGGTTGCATGATGAGCTGTTATGGGCGTAGCGGGAGGGCGCGGTGGCTGGGCTTTGGCTAGCGATCTGCGCAGCAGCTGTGGAAGCCGGCCGAGAGGCGGTCCCGGCCACCGCCGGCGGCCTCGAACGTCGAGCTCGCCGCCACGGCAGCGTGGAACACGGACCGGGCCGCAATCGTGATTCCCGTGCCAACGACCATCATGATGCTCGAGTGGCCCAGGGCAAAGAAGAACCGGTGCCCAGCGGTCGCTTCCCATCCGCCATCAGCTTTCGAGTCGAGTTGTCGATCGCGGCGATGTGATCGGCATCGAAGGCATGTCGGCACCCGAGCGTCCATGCCGTGAACGCCACGCCAATCCCGATCCCCAAGCCGCTGTAGCGAAAGTGGTGCGGCAGGATGGCCACCGCAAAGATCCCCCACCCCGTCGCGTTCAGGAGGGCGATCGTCCGCCAGCATCGCACCAGCGTGCCGCTTCTCCAGGCCGCTGAGGCGGCGCCATCCATTCAGGAAGCGCCGGATACTGCCGATCATGAGTCATCGTCCGTCATCGGGAGGACGAAGGAGCTCTTACGCCGCGGCGCACGAACCGCCCTTCATCCGAGGACTGGTATCGAGACGCTGGGGTAGGCGACCGGGCTCGTCCCCAAGAGGGGCTTTACCGTTGCGGGACAGCGCCGAATCAGACCGGACTTCGCTGCACTCAACGTCACGCCGGCAACGCCGACGCGGGCGGCACCGTATCACCGCTCACCCGCGCACAGCTCATGAGAGAGACACGCTCGTCTCTGCCAGCCGGGCCGCGTCGGCGTGCGATGACGAGTCGAGCAGCCGCACGATCACGGCCGAATAGACTCGCTACTCACGCACCAGCGGGGCTCGCTCGGTCGGTCCGCGCGCGATCCGTCAGCCGTTGCCGGCATTGGCGCCAAGGCTGTTCAGCCACACCCGCATCGCCTGACCTGCCGGTGTCACCTCGCCTTCTTCGTAGCCGGTGGTCGCTTCCGCCAAGGTGACCCCGTTCACGGTCGACCAGCCGTACTCGATCGCGGTGCCAGACGGCGCGTAGCGAGCAACTGCCTGCCCTTGTTGGAGGATGGTGCCCGCTGGGGCGATATCGGTGATCTGCTCGGCCACGTACTGCAGCTTGCCCGCGTCCGGCCCGGCCAAGAGCTCGAAGTACACCAGCGGCTGCCCGGCATACCAGTCCGGGATGATCGCCAGAATCTTGACCCTTGAGGGTGCCAGGATCGGCGCTCCCACCGGCATCTGCGCGTCCACGCCCTGATCGGTTCGCTCCCAGACCGTGACGTAGCGGAGCGGGTTGATGTACGTGGCGCTGGTCGCGGGCGCGGCGATCAGCTCCAGGCGCAGTTCGTTCTTGACCTCGGCGAGCGGGGGGGCATGTGCGTTGACGTCACCGACGGGATCGCTGGGCGTGACCACTGCCGCCGGCTGACCCGCGGTCGGCTCGATCACCTGCGGTCGGGCCTTGAGGTGGCTCCCCGGGCTCGGCGTGCTGCTGGTAAACCGACTGGGGGCGGAGCTCGTGCTGCTGCCGCTCCGACCGCTCGCTCCGCAGCCGGCGAGCGCCAACGCAAGGACCAACAGAGCGGTGCGACCCGGTGTGAGACGAGAGTTCACAGCGATCGTTCCGACCAAGCGACGGCACACGCTAACACGCGCTCTCCCGCTTGGCGGCAGGAGGACCGCCGGCATCCGCGGTTCGGCGACAGCAGCGCCACCTGCTCCGGTTCCATAGGAACAAGACCAAATCTCATTCTTGTGATAACGTCATCGGTCGCGTGGTGCGGCGAATCTGCTGCGCTCGCCTTTGTCCAGCCATCGCCTCGCGGAGGGAGCGCCGTGTCCAGATTGCCGTTGCGAATTGGGCTGGTGGTGGGCGTTGTCGGCCTGGTCACGGGCTGCGCCGGGTCGCCGAGCCCGAGCACGGCTGGCTCGTCGGGTCGGCTTCAGGTTGTCGCCGCAGAGAACTTCTGGGGCAGCATCGCCAGCCAGCTGGGCGGCGACAGAGTGACGGTGAGGAGCATCATCGTGAACCCGAACACGGACCCGCATTCGTACGAGGCGACGACTTCGGATGCCATCGCGATGGCGCGCTCGCAGCTGGCGATCGTCAACGGGATCGGCTATGACCCGTGGGCGTCGAAGCTGATCGCCGCCAACCCGTCGAGCTCCCGGCGGGTGCTCGATGTTGGCGATCTGCTCGGGTTGAAGGAGGGGGACAACCCGCACCAGTGGTACTCACCCGCCTCGGTCAAGAGGGTGATCGACCAGATCGTCGGCGACCTCGAGAAGCTTGACCCCGGTAGCCGGGAGGCTGCCTACTTCGATCATCAGCGCACCGTCCTCGAAACCCAGGGATTAGCCGAGTACAACCGGCTGATCGCCGAGCTACGCGCGCGGTACGCCGGAGTACCGGTGGGTTACAGCGAGAGCATCTTTCAGCCGCTCGGTCAGGCGCTCGCCTTGAAGCTGATGACTCCCTACAGCTTCGCCAAGGCGATCGCCGAGGGAACCGACGTCAGCGCCTCAGACAAGCAGACCGTCGACACCCAGGCCCAGGACCGGCAGATCAAGGTGTGGATCTACAACCGCCAGAACGCCACCCCTGATGTGCAGCGGGTCAATCAGCTCGCGCGGGCGGCGCACGTCGCCATAACCACGATCACCGAAACGCTCTCGCCGGCATCGGCCACCTTCGAGCAATGGCAGGTAGCAGAGCTCAGGAGCCTTCAGCAGGCGCTTCACCAGGCGACCGGCAGGTGAGTCCGTCTCTGACACCCCCTCAGCCCGCGGCCGCGGGCGGCGCCGGCGGAAAGCCCAACCGGACCGACGCAGCGGTGGCGCCGGTCGTGCAGCTGGATGGAGCTCAGGCCCGGATCGGCGGGCGGACCGTCTGGAGCGATGTGAGCATCACCGTCAATGCCGGTGAGTTCACCGGCATCCTGGGCCCGAACGGGTCAGGTAAGACGACGCTGCTGCGGGTTCTGTTGGGAGAGCTTCCGCTCACCGCCGGTAAGGCCTCGGTGTTGGGGCGGCCACCGGGAGCTGGCAACCGCCAGATCGGGTATCTGCCGCAGCGGCGCCGCTTGCACCCCGGCATCCGGATCCGGGGCGTGGATATGGTCCGGCTGGGGTTGGACGGGGCCCGATGGGGCCTGCCGTGGCCGGGCAGCGGACGACAGCGAGTCGAGGAGACGATCGCGCTGGTTCAAGCCGACAGCTACGCCGCGCGCCCGATCGGCCTCCTCTCAGGTGGGGAGCAGCAGCGGCTGCTGATCGCTCAGGCGCTGGTCGCGCGCCCGCGCGTGCTGATCCTCGACGAGCCGCTGGACAGCCTCGACCTGCCCAACCAGACCGCGGTGGCGGCGCTGCTGGAGCGGATCTGCTCTGAGCAGGGGGTGAGCGTGCTCCTAGTCGCCCACGACGTGAACCCGCTGCTCTCCTACCTTGACCGGGTGGTGTACTTCGGGTCCGGTGCGGCGGCGGTGGGCACGCCGCGGGAGGTGATCACCGCCACGACGCTCAGTCGCCTCTACGGAGTCCCGATCGAAGTCCTGAAGACCGCCGCCGCGGGGCTGGTCGTGGTCGGCCTGCCCGAGGCGCCCGCCCATCACAGCGATCGTCACGAGCGCGCATAAATGGTCGGGACGGCGAGCGTTTCGCTGAATCCGGTCTCGGAATTTCAGGCGCTGACCGCTTATCCGTTCATGGTCAACGCGCTCCAGGCGGGGACGGTCGTGGCGATCATGGCCGGAGCGGTGGGGTGGTTCATGGTCGTGCGGCGCCAGAGCTTCGCCGGCCACACCCTGTCGATGATGGCCTTCCCAGGGGCCAGCGGCGCGCTGCTGCTCGGGCTGCCCGCGGCCGTCGGCTACTTCGCCTTCTGCGGCGCCTCGGCCCTGGCCATCGGCAGCTCCACCGGCACTCGCGCACCTCCGGGCGGGGAGTCCGCGCTGACCGGCACCGTGCAGGCGTTCGGGCTGGGGTGTGGGTTTCTGTTCCTGAGCCTCTACCGAGGTGTGCTTGGCGGCTACGAGAATCTCTTGTTTGGCGACTTCCTCGGCATCACCCGCGGCCAAGTGCTGGCGCTGGCGATCGTCGCCGTGGTCGCGCTCGGCTTCCTCGCCATTGCCGGGCGTCCGCTGCTGTTCGCCTCGTTGGACGAGATCGTGGCCGGCGCCCGTGGCGTGCCGGTTCGTCGGCTCGGGCGGGCGTTTCTGCTCCTGCTCGGTCTCGTGGTTGGCGCCACGGCTCAGATCACCGGCGCGTTGTTGGTGTTCGCGCTGCTCGTGGCGCCGGCGGCAACGGCTCAGCTGATCACGCCGAGGATCGGTCTCAGTCTCACCCTGACCGTGGTTCTCGGCGTCGGGATCACGTGGGTCGGTCTGGCGTTGGCGTACTCCGACAACAACCCGATCGGCTTCTACATCACCACCCTCGCTTTCGGGCTCTACGTCATCGCGCGCATCGGGCGATCGCTGATCGACCGTCCGACACTGCTGCCCGGCCACCGGCGCCGAGCCTGATGCTCACGCAGGAGTTCATGCGCAATGCGTTCCTAGCCGGAACTGCGATCGCCCTTGCCTGCGGCCTTGTCGGCTACTTCGTCGTACTGCGCGCGCAGGTGTTCGCCGCCGATGCGCTCAGCCACGTCGCGTTCACCGGGGCGCTCGCTGCCGCGGCCGCCGGCGTCGACCTCCGAATCGGGCTGTTCACGGGGACGATCGCGCTCGCGCTCATCCTCGAAGGCCTGGGAGGACGGTCGCGGGCAGACGATGTCACCATCGGGATCGTCTTTGCCTGGATACTCGGGCTGGGCGTGTTCTTCCTGGCGCTGTTCAGCTCCGGCAGTGGGGGCGGAAACGGCCTCCTGGGGGCACGCACCCTGTTCGGCTCGATCTATGGCCTCAGTGCCGCCGATGCCCGGCTGGCCACGGTGATTGGAGCCGCCATCATCATCGCCCTCCTGGCGAGCGCCCGCCCGCTGCTGTTCGCCAGCGTCGATCCGGCGGTCGCGGCCGCCCGCGGAGTGCCGGTTCGCGCACTTGGCTTGCTGCTCCTCGCGCTGCTCGGAGCCACCACCGCCGAGGCCACCCAGGCGATCGGGGCGTTGCTGCTCCTGGGCCTGATCGCCACCCCTGCGGGCGCGGCCCTGCGGATCACCGCCAATCCCTACCACGGGCTGGCGCTATCGGGGGCGCTCGCTGTGCTCTGCACCTGGATCGGGCTTGCCCTCAGCTCCGTGATCGCCTCCCTGCCTCCGAGCTCGGCGATCATCGCCGTGAGCTCCGCGGTCTATCTGCTCGCGTTCCTGCTCACCGGCGATCGCCGGAGGAGCGGGTCGCGGCTTGCGCCGCCGATCACCGGCGGGAGCGAGAATTAGACTGAGGGGGACGTGATGGAGATCAACGATCACAGTTGGGTCGCCACGGCCAAGCGCGTGCTTGCTCAGAGCCGACATCAAACCGGCGCGGCGCGCCTGGCGCTGGTCGAGTTGCTGGACGGGCAAACCTGCGCGCTGTCAGCGACCGAGATCGAAGACGCGCTTCGGAACCGGGGCCGCCCGGTCGCGCGAGCCAGCATCTATCGCATCCTCGACGAGCTGGAGCGCCTGCACCTGGTGCAGAAGCTCCAGGTCGGTCAGGCGATGGCCCGCTACGAGCCCATCCGCTCCGGCCCGGGACACCATCACCACCTCGTCTGCGACAACTGCGGCACCGTCACGCCGTTTACCGATGACCGGCTCGAGCACGCGATCAAGCAGCTCAGCCGCCGGGTTCCGATGCTCGTCGCCGAACATGAGATCGTGCTCCACGGCGCCTGTCAGGACTGCAGCAGCTAATCGTGGCCGCTCACCACGTGTCGATCATCGTGCGCCTTCCCGGCTCGGCCCACCACCGGCCTGAGCCGGGCTCGAACAGCGTCTCGATCCACCGCCGGGTGTCAGCGGGGTCGATCACGTCGTCGATCTCCCCGTACTCGGCCATGCTGATGCCCCGCCCGCGCTCGTAGGCGGCGGCGACCATGGCCTCGAAGGCATGCTCGCGCTCGGCGGGGTCGGCGATCGCGTCCAGCTCGCGACGCATCCCGAGACGAACCGCGCCCTCGAGGCCCATTCCGCCGAACTCGGAGGTCGGCCAGCCGACGGTGAACAGCGGCGCCTTGAAGCTGCCGGCGGCCATCGCCTGCGCGCCGAGGCCGTAGCCCTTACGCAACACGACGGTGCCGGTGGGCACGCTCAAGCTGGCCCCGGTCACGAACATCCGGGCGAAGTGGCGGACCGTCGCGGTTCGCTCCGCCGCAGGGCCAACCATGAAGCCCGGGGTGTCGCACAGGAACAGCAGCGGCAAGCGGAAGGCGTCACAGAGCTGCATGAACCGCGCGGCCTTGTCGGCGCCATGGGCATCTATGGCGCCGCCGAGATGCGATGGGTCGTTGGCGATCACGCCCAACGGGCGACCCTCGACGCGGGCCAGCGCGGTGACGATACCCAGGCCAAAGCCGCGCCGGAGCTCCAGCACCGAGCCGCCGTCGAACAGCCCCTCGATCACCGTGCGAACCTGGTAGACCCGCTTGCGGTTGGTCGGGATCAGCTCGCGCAGCAGCTCCTGCTCCGGGGGCGAGACGGGCGCCGCATCGCCGCGCAGATAGCTCAGGTAGCGCTTGGCGGCCGCCACCGCCGCGGCCTCGTCGGCGACCCGCAGATCGACCACGCCGTTCGCTGATTGGATCTCGATCGGACCCACCTCGCCGGGCACGAACTGGCCCAGGCCGCCACCTTCGATCATCGCCGGGCCGCCCATGCCGATGCTCGAGTTCTCGGTGGCGATCACCACGTCACAGCAGCCGAGCAGGGCAGCGTTGCCGGCAAAGCAGTAGCCCGAGGCGATCCCCACCAGCGGCACCAGCCCGCTCAGCTGCGCGAACAGCGCGAACGCGCGGCAGTCCAGGCCGGCGACGATCGGCCAGTCGAGGTCCCCGGGGCGTCCGCCGCCGCCCTCGGCGAGCAGCACCACCGGCAGCCGGCGCCGGGCGGCGAGCTCGAACAGCCGGTCCTTCTTGAGGTGGTTGCGCATCCCCTGCGTGCCCGCGAGTACCGTGTAGTCATAGGACATGGCGACGGTGGGATGACCATCCACGTCGCCGACGCCGCCGACCAGGCCGTCGGCGGGCGTGCGCTCGATCAGCTCCTGCTTGGAGCGGCGACGCTCCTGGGCGGCGAAGATGAGCGGCCCGTACTCGACGAACGTTCCGTCGTCGAGCAGGTTGAGGAGGTTCTCCCGGGCCGTCCGCTGCCCGCGCTCATGGCGCCTGGCCACTGCCTCGGGGCGCGCCGCGTCCAGCCCGAGGGCGTGCCGGGAGAGCACATCCTGGAGATCTTGCCGGGGGCCGGCGGCGTCGGTCTCGGCCTGTTCCTCCGCCTCGGCGCCGGCCGGCTCACCGGCGGCCAGCAGGACCAGGCGCTGGCCCTCGTGCACGGTGTCGCCGACGCTTACATCCAGCTCGCGCACCAGTCCGTGGACCTCGGCCACGACTTCGTGCTCCATCTTCATCGCCTCCAGGATCACCAACGCGGCGCCAGCGGTGACCCGGTCCCCGGGCTCGGCCGCGACGGCGATCACCGTCCCGCTGAACGGAGCCGCAACGGCGGTGCCCGAGGTGGTGGACATGGCCGGATGATCGCCGATCGGGGCGGTGGTGGATACTGCGGCCCGATGGGCGAGCCTGAGATTCTGTGGACGCCGTCGGCTGACCGGGTGCGCCGCGCGCGCATCACCGGCTATCAGGCGTGGTTGGAGCGGACCCGGGGACTGCGCTTTGACGGCTACCAACAGCTGTGGCAGTGGTCGGTCGAGGACCTTGACGGCTTCTGGTCCTCGATCGCCGAGTTCTTCGAGGTCCGCTTCGATCATGCCGCCGAACGCGTGCTGGGCGACCGTTCGATGCCGGGTGCGCAGTGGTTCCCGGGGGCGCGGCTGAGCTTCGCCGAGCACATCTTCGCCGGCCCGGGCAAGGACGGCGACCAGCTCGCGCTGCAGTCCGCCTCCGAGCTGCGCCCGCTGGAGAGCTGGACGTGGCGGCAGCTGCGCGCGCACACGGCGGCGATCGCCGGTGGGCTTCGGGCGCTGGGGGTGGAGCCGGGGGACAGAGTGGCGGCGTACTTGCCGAACATCCCCGAGACCGTGGCCGCCTTCCTGGCCTGCGCATCGATCGGGGCGGTGTGGTCATCGGCCGCACCTGAATTCGGCCCCCGCAGCGTGATCGACCGCTTCGCGCAGATCGAGCCCAAGGTGCTGTTGGCGATCGATGGCTATCGCTACGGGGGTAAGGATCACGATCGTCGGCAGGCGGTGGCCACGATCGCCGCCGAGATCCCCTCGCTGGAGCGCGTGGTGAGGCTCGGGTATCTGGACGGCTCCGGTTGGGAGGACGGATTCCTGCCTCCCGGCACTCCGGATCCGCTCGAGTTCACGCCGCTGGCCTTCGAGCACCCACTGTGGGTGCTCTACAGCTCCGGCACCACCGGACTGCCCAAGGCGATCGTCCACAGCCAGGGTGGGATCCTGCTCGAGCAGCTCAAGAAGGGGCTCCACCTCGATGCGCACGCCGGCGACCGCGTGTTCTGGTTCTCGACCACCGGCTGGATGATGTGGAACTTCCTCGTTGGCGTGCTGCTGAGCCAAGCCTCGATCGTGCTGTTCGACGGCAACCCCGGTTATCCGGACATGGGCCGACTGTGGGACCTGGCCGCGGACTCCGGGATGACCACGTTCGGCACCAGCGCCGCGTTCATCTCCGCGTGCATGAAGTCCTCGATCTCGGTGCGGGAGGGGCGCGATCTGAACGCGCTGCGCGCGGTGGGCTCGACCGGCTCGCCGCTGGTCCCCGAGGGCTTTCGCTGGGTCTACGACCAGCTGGGGGAGGACACCTGGCTGTTCTCCACTTCCGGAGGCACCGACATGTGCACGGCGTTCGTCGGCGGCGTGCCGACGCTGCCGGTGTACCTGGGGGAGCTGCAGGCGCGTTGCCTGGGCGCCGCGGTGGCCGCATGGGACCCGGAGGGCCGCCCGCTGGTGGACGAGGTCGGCGAGCTGGTGATCACCGAGCCGATGCCCTCGATGCCGATCGGCTTCTGGGATGACGTCTCCGGTGAGCGCTACCGGGAGGCGTACTTCGACATGTACCCCGGGGTCTGGCGCCACGGCGACTGGATCGAGATCACCTCCCGCGGGACCGCGATCATCTCCGGTCGCTCGGACTCCACGATCAACCGCGGCGGCGTGCGCATGGGGACGAGCGAGATCTACCGCGCGGTGCTGTCGGTGGATGCGGTCGTCGATGCCCTGGTGGTCGACCTGCCCCGGCCAGGAACCGACGGCTGGATGCCGCTGTTCGTGGTCCTGGACGAGGACGCTAGGCTCGACGACGCGCTGATTGCCGACATCCGCCGCCGCGTGCGTGAGGATTGCTCTCCCCGCCACGTGCCCGACGAGATCCGCCAGATCGCCGAGGTGCCGAGGACCTTGTCGGGCAAGGTGCTGGAGGTGCCGGTCAAGCGGGTCTTGTCCGGGACTCCGGTTGAGCAGGCTGCCAGCCGCGAGTCGCTGGCCAATCCCGACGCGCTGGACCCGTTCGTCGAGCTGGCCCAGGAGCTGTCAAATAACTGAAACGTTTCCTTCCGCCGCGCTGAGCACGCCGCAGACTGGGGAGGGTGTTTGCGAAGGATCGCCCAGCTGACCGTCCACCAGGGCGTCTACGCCGTCGGCCACCTGCCAGCGTCGGTGATCGACCGCGCCGCCGCCGCGGTGCTCGCCTGGTCCCGCGGCCGCTGCGGCGAGCCGTCAACGACGCGTTCATCTCCGGCCACCTGCACCTCGCTTCGCTGGAGGAGCTGCTACATCCACCGCAGCTGGGCTTCGTTCGAGGACGACCGCGAGCGCGACGCCGAGCACCTACTGGCGGGCTTTCGCACTGTGCGCATCACCTGGCAGCGGCTGACCGAGCGGCCGGCGGCGGAGGCGCAGCGACTGCGCCGGATCCTCGCCCAACGACCCCCGATGGTTTCTTACCGTCCTCTGAAAAAGCGTTGACACGCTTGCGCCAGGGAAGAATCAACACACCGGAGGTAATTCATGCACTTCAAGTCCAGGCGCCCGCTCGCGATCGGGGCGGCAGTCCTCTTCGCGACGGCCTTCGCCGGCGGCGCGGTCGCCGCCACAACCGGGTCCAGCACATCCCGTCAGGCGTTCGAGAACGACGTCGCCAAGCGTCTGAACGTCTCGCCTCAGCAGCTGAACGGGGCGATGCAGGCGGCCTTCTTGGATCGGCTGAACGCGGCCGTGGCGGCCGGAAAGCTGACCCAGACCCAGGCCGACAGGATCAAGCAGCGGGTTCAGAACGGAGCCACGCCGTGGCTGTTGGGGCGGCTCGGACATCGGGCTGGGCGCGGCGCACGGCTAAGCGTGGCGGCGCAGTACCTGGGCCTCAGTCGTCAGCAGTTGGTCACCCAGCTGCGGGCGGGGAAGTCGCTGGCCCAGATCGCGCCGGCCCAGGGTAAGACGGTCGCCGGCCTGAACGCGGCGATGCTCGCGGCCGCCAAGACCAGGCTGGACAAGGCGGTGTCCACCGGGCGCATCACCGCCGCCCAGGAGCAGCAGCGGCTGGCCAGGCTGCCGGCCCAGCTCGATCGTTTGATCAACCGCAGCGGTCTGCCGACGGCGAACATGCACGCCCGTCGCGGCTAGGTTCGGAGTCGGCCTTAGGCCACCGCCGGGTCAGGAGGGCGCAGGCTCCTCCTGGCCCGGCGGGGCCTGCTGATTGGCGGGCCGCCTCGCCGATGCGCTCGTGTTGACGAATGGGCTGCTCTTACGGTCCTCTCACCCGTTTCTGAAGGGCCTCTCATCGCGGGGTGCTGTACTGGGAGTGAGGCAAGACCCCAGCGCAGCCAAGCAGGAGAACGAGAATGAAGCCACTGAAGACATTGATCCCCGTCGTGGCCGGCGCACTTGCCGGTGGCGTGATCGCGCTGGCCGTGGCCAGCGGCAGCAACTCGACGAACCGGTCGGTGACCACCACGGTGGTGCAGCCCTCCGCCACGCCCTCGATCCCGACGTCGTTCCCTGGCGGCAAGGGACTCACGGTGAACCAGATCTACCGCCAGACCAGCTCCGGCGTGGTCGACATCACGGTGACTTCGCAGAGCAGCGGGGTCACCGGTCTATTCGGCGGCGGCGGACAGCAGGAGACCCAGGGCGAGGGCGCCGGAGTCGTGTACGACAAACGCGGCAACATCCTCACCGACGAACACGTCGTCTCGGGCGCCACCAGTGTCAAGGTCAAGTTCCAGGACGGCGTCTCGGCGAACGCGAAGGTGATCGGGAGCGATCCCTCCACCGACGTGGCGGTGATTCGGGTTGACGCGCCCGCCTCCGAGCTTCACCCGATCCCGTTGGCGGACTCCTCAGCGGCCCAGGTCGGCGATCCGGTAGTCGCGATCGGCAGTCCGTTCAGCCTTCCTGAGACCACGACGACCGGGATCGTCAGCGCCGTCGGACGGAGCATCACCGCGCCCAACAACTACACGATTACCGGCGCGATCCAGACCGACGCGGCGATCAATCCCGGCAACTCCGGCGGCCCCCTGCTGGATGCCAGCGCGCATGTGCTCGGCCTCAACGACCAGATTCAGACCAACTCGGGCTCCAGTGCCGGCGTCGGCTTCGCGATCCCGTCCAACACGGTGGCGCGGATCGCCAACCTGGTCATCGCCGGCCGGCCGGTCAAGCACTCGTACGTCGGAGTCGAGCTCAACGGCAACAGCGCCAACGGGGCGCAGGTGACCCAGCTGCAGCCGGGCTCACCCGCTGCCAGCGCGGGATTGCAGCCGGGTGACGTGGTCACCGCGATCGATGGCAAGCCGATCACCTCGACGGGACAGTTCATCCAGAGCGTCGACAGCTTCGCCCCCGGGACGAAGCTCACGTTGACGATCAGGCGGGGCGGTTCCTCCCAGCAGATCAGGCTGACGCTGGGCACCCGGCCGAACTCGGGTCCCAGCGGCGGCTGATCAGCTCGGAGCGCCAGCGTTCGCGCCGGCCGCGGCGGCCTGCGCGATCGCTCGCTCCATCAGCTCGCGGTGCACGCAGCGCGAGCCGCCGGAGCGCCGCCGCCAGCCGTGATCGTTCTCGAGCACCCAGGAGAAGGTGTCGTCGGCCAGGCAGCGCTCCAGCGTGTCCTGCAGCTCCTCCTGCAGATCGGGGTCCTCGACCGGCACCAGCAGCTCGACGCGAGTGTCGAGGTTGCGCGGCATCAGGTCGGCGGAGCCGATGTAGACGCTGCGGTGGTCGCCGCACTGGAAGGAGTAGATCCGGGAATGCTCGAGAAACCTCCCCACCACCGAGACCACGTTGATCGTCTCCGAGACACCCGGCACGCCGGGACGCAGGCAGCAGATCCCCCGCACGTTGAGGTCGATGGGCACGCCCGCCTGTGAGGCCCGGTAGAGCGCCTCGATGCACGCCTGGTCGACGAGCGAGTTCATCTTCATCATGATCCGAGCATCCTCGCCCGCCTGGTGGGCTTCGATCGTGCGGTCGATCTCCTCGATCAGCGGCACGCGCATCGACCCCGGCGCCACCAGCACCTTGCGCTGGCGCTCGGGATGGCCGTAGCCGGTCAGGGTGTTGAACAGGTTGGCAACCTCCTCGCCCAGCTCCCGGTCGGTGGTAAACAGGCCGAAGTCCTCGTAGAGCCGGGCGTTCTTGGCGTGGAAGTTGCCCGTCCCGATCATCACGTAGTGGCGGATGCCATCTCGCTCGCGGCGAACCACGAGGATCGCCTTAGCATGGGTCTTGAGCCCGGGGATGCCGTGGACCACGTGGGCCCCGACCTCCTCCAGGGCCCGTGACCAACGGATGTTCAGGCGCTCGTCGAAGCGGGCCTTGAGCTCCACCATGCAGACGGCCTGCTTGCCCTTCTCCGCCGCCTGGATCAGCGAGGGGACAAGCGCCGAGTCATCAGAGGTGCGGTAGACGGTCATCTTGATCGCCAGCACGTTGGGATCCTCGACCGCCTGCTTGACGAAGCGCTCGACGCTGGTGGAGAACGAGTGGTACGGATAGTGGACGAGGATGTCACCGGCGCGCATCGGCGCGAACAGGTCAGGCTGATCCTCGCCATCGCCGGGCTGGGGTCCGAAGGCGGGATGAGTGAGCGGCGTCCACGATGGCTGGCGCAGCTCCGAGTGCCCGTCGATTCCCGCCAGCTGCCACAGGTCGCTGAGATCGAGCAGCCCGGGTACGTCGTAGACCTGGATCTCCTCGACGCCGAGCCACTCGATCAACCTGGCCCGCAGGGTGGGATCCATGCCCGCGTCCACCTCGAGCCGGACGACCTCGCCGAAGCGTCGTCGTCGGAGCTCGTCCTCCACCGCCTGGAGCAGATCATCGGCCTCGTCGGAAACCTCGAAGTCGGCATCGCGGGTGACCCTGAACAACGAGTGGCTGACGATCTCCATGCCTGGGAAGAGCACATCGAGGTGATCAGCGATGACCGCCTCCAGCGGGATGAAGATCGCCCGGTCGATCTCCACGAACCGAGGTAGCACCTCCTTGGGGACCTTGACCCGTGCGAACACATCATGCTCGAGGTCGGGGTCCCGCAGCCACACGATCAGGCTCAACGACAGATTGGAGATGTAGGGGAACGGACGCCCCGGGCCGATGGCCAGCGGGGTCAGGACGGGAAAGATCTGGGCTCGAAAGTGATCGGCGATCTGCTGCTGGGGGACCCGCGACTCGGCGCAGGAGATGATCTGGATCCCGTGGTCGGCCAAGGCCGGACGGATGACCTCGGCGAACTGTCGCGCATGACGGCGGTCCTGGGTTCGTACCTGGTCGGCGATGCGCTCGAGCGTCTCGTGGGGAGACAGGAGATCCGGCCCCCGCGCGTCGATGCGGGCGTCGACCTGGTCGTGAACGCCGGCCACGCGGACCATGAAGAACTCGTCGAGGTTGGTGACGAAAATAGCCAGGAACTTGAGCCGCTCCAGCAGCGGCAGCGATTCGTCTTCGGCGAGCTGGAGGACCCGGTCGTTGAAGTCGAGCCAGGACAGCTCACGGTTGGTGTAGAGCGAGCGCTCGGCTAGTCCCTCGGATGGTCCGGTGCCTTCGACGGTCTGCTCGAGCACGGGCTCGTTCACCTCACCGCCTCCTCCATGCCGGCGATCGCGCGCAGCTCGGTCGGACGCAGCAGCACCACCAGCTCGCCCTTTCTGACCCCGGCCAGGCCGCCTTTGTGCATCCGCGCCTGCGCGCCGGTGAGATCGTGAAGAGTCAGCGTGAACGATGGGTCGTGCCCGACCAACAGCACGCGCTCCAGGCCCGCGGTCAGCTTGCGCACGTCGAACGGCTCGCCGGCCAGCGCGGGTTCGAGCGTCACCTCGAGCCCCAGCGGCTCGCAGGCTGCTTCCGCCGTCTGGCGGGCGCGCAGCTTCGGCGAGCTCAGGCAGACCTCGATCTCGACGGCCATCCGCGCCAGGGCGCGCCCGGCAGCCTGCGCCTGCCGCACCCCTCGCTCAGTCAGTGGACGCTCGTCGTCGGGCGGCCCATCAGCCGCCTCGGCGTGACGCAGTAGCCAGAGCATGAGGGTGAACTCTACGACGAGAGTCCAGCGGAGTGCTAACGAGCCGTGATCACGATCGCCCCCCGCTGGTGCCGGCGTGTCAGCGGTGGCCGATCAGCATGCGCCGACCCGTCGACGCCCGCTGGGTCAGGGCTAGCCGATCAGCAGGCGCCGACCGAATACGCGCTGAAAGCACTCGTCGTCGCCGTAGCGTTCGACGCTCCAGCGCGGCAACGTCAGGTCCCCCGCGGCTTGCAGGTGCAGGTCGATACCGTCGCCGTTGGTCTGGAGCCGGGCGCTGCGCACCGATCGGTCGCGTCCGCGCTCCAGGTGCTCAGCCAGCCGCAGGATCACCGCGCAGCGCGCCAGCAGGTCCTCGTCGCCGTCTTGGGCCAGCGGCGCCAGCTCACCCAGCTTTGGTGCTCCCTTGCGGTGAAAACGGGTGATCAGGGCGATCAGCGCGCGCTCGCGCGGGTCGAAGCCCGGCAGCTCCGCGCTGACGATCAGATAGAGCGAGTGCTTGTGGTGATCCCCGTAGGCGATCGTCATCCCGACGTCGTGGAGCATTGCCGCCGACCACAGCAGCTCCCGCTCGCCGGGCCGGGGTTCGATCAATCCGCACTGCGCCAGCGAATCGTGCATCTGCAGAGACAGGGTGGCGACGTGCTCGGCATGAGGCAGATCCGACTCGTACTGGACGGCGAGATTGCGAACCGCGTCGGCGCGAACGTGTTCGAACAGCGGCTCCCGACCCGCCAGCAGCGTCCGCTCGAAGAACACGCCCTCGCGCAACCCCGCCTCGGTGGCTTCGATTCCGGGAAACGGGCCCAGCTCGAGCACCGTCTGCAGCGTGATCGCGGCGGCCAGGATGATGTCCCCCCGACCGGGCTTGATCCCAGGCACGGCCCCGCGCTCGGAGGCCGGGAGCGCCACCAGCGTCTGCACCAGCTCGGCGATCGCCTCCGGCGTGACCACGAACCCCTGCACGCCCATGTCCGGCTGCCCAAGTGCTCGCTGCGCGGCGGCGGCCAGGTTGCGAACTGCACCGCCGACCCCGACCAGCCGCGGCCCCCCGCCGGACACCCAGTCGAGCCCGGAGAGCGCCTGGCGCAGGTGGAGGCGCAGCCGCTGTAGATCCTTCTTCTTCGCCGGCCCAGCGGAGGGAAGGAAGCGCTCGGTGAGTCGCATCGCTCCGAGGGGAAAGGACCGCATCGACTGCGCGCGCCGGGCGCCGACGGCAACCAGCTGCAGGCTACCGCCACCGAGCTCGACCACCGCGCCGTCGGTCAGAGTGGTCGTGTTGACGGCGGCGATGTAGCCGTAGCGGGCCTCTTGGGCCTCCGAGAGGACCTCGATCGTCAGCCCCGAGCCCCGGCGCGCGCGCTGCAGGAACTCGTCCTGATTACTGGCCTCGCGAATCGCGCTGGTAGCGACCGCGTGAACCTCGTCCCGCCGGAGCCCATGGGCCTGGCAGAAGCGCTCGAACACGGTCAGGGTCTCGAGTCCGCGCACGATCCCCGCCCGGCTCAGCTCCCTGGAGGCGTTCATGCCCTCGCCGATGCGCACGGTCTCGTACAGCTCGTCGGTGCGCTTCCACCACGAGCCGGGCGCGTACGAGAACACCACCAGGCGCCAGGAGTTCGAACCCAGGTCCATCACGGCGGTCTGCCGTGGGCCTCCTGGGCTGCGTATCGATCGCCAGCTCACCGCTGAATCATCCGCGTCTACGCGGACGGTAGCGGGCGCTGAACACGACAACGCCGACATCTTGGCGGGGGCCTAAGCTGGCGGCTGAACGCTGATGGCCTCGATCCCCGACCGCTTCCGCCGCAGCGACCGCGAGTACTTCGATCTGTTCGAGCGCGCCGGCGCCAACCTCGTGCGGGCCGCCGAGCTGCTCGACGAGATGCTGGCCTCGTTTCCGGATACCGGCAGCCTCGCTCGCGAGATCCTGATCTGCGAGCAGGAGGGCGACCGGATCACCCACGAGGTCATCAGCCACCTCAACCAGACGTTCGTGACGCCGATCGACCGCGAGGACATCCTCGCCCTGGTCTCCTCGCTCGACGACATCGTCGACTACACCGAAGAGGTCGCCGATTACCTCGGTCTCTACCGGATCGAGGCGCCGATGATGCAGGCCCAGGCGCTGGCGGCGGTGCTCCGGGACGCGGCGCGCCAGGTGGCCTCGGCAATTCCCCTGATGCGCGGCTTCAACGACATCAGTGCCCACACGGTCGAGGTGCACCGGCTGGAGAACGAGGGTGACCGAGTCTCGCGGGAGGCGATCGCGTCGCTGTTCGAGTCGGGGATCGACCCCATGGTGGTGATTCGCTGGAAGGACATCTTCGAGCGCCTGGAGAACGCAATCGACGCCACCGAGCACGCCGCCGACATCCTCGAGGGCATCGTGATCAAGAACGCGTGAGCTGATGGGCGGCGACGTGATCCTGGTCATCGTCATCGCCACCGCGCTGGCGTTTGACTTCACCAACGGCTTCCACGACACCGCCAACGTCGCCGCGACGGCGATCTCGACTCGGGCCATCGCCCCCAGACCGGCGGTGGCGCTGGCCTCGGCTATGAACTTCGTCGGTGCCTTCATCTCGCTGAAGGTCGCCACCACCGTCGGCCAGGGCTTCGTCGATGCTGATGCGGTGACGACGACGATCGTGTTCGCCGGCCTCGTCGGAGCGATCGGCTGGAACCTGCTGACCTGGTATCTGGGCCTGCCCTCGAGCTCCTCGCATGCGCTGATCGGCGGCCTGGTCGGCTCGGTCTGGGCCGCTGACGGCGCGGGCGCGGTATCCTGGAGCGGGCTGCTGGCCAAGCTGATCGTTCCCGCGGTGGTGGCCCCCCTGGTGGCTTTCCTGGTCGCCGGGATCGCGATCGTGGTCATCTACCGGATCGTGGGCAGGCTCCGCCCGGGCCCGGTGAACCGTGGCTTTCGCCTCGGCCAACTGCTCTCGAGTGGGCTCCTGGCGCTGTCGCACGGCACCAACGACGCCCAGAAGACGATGGGTCTGATCACGTTGGCCCTGGTTGCCCACGGAGACATCCCCGCCAACCAGTTCCACGTCCCGCCGTGGGTCGTGGTCAGCGCGGCGACGGCGATCGCTCTAGGCACGTTCAGCGGCGGCTGGCGGATCATCCGCACGATGGGCATGAGGATCATCAAGATGGATCCCGCGCAGGGCTTCGCGGCCCAGGGCGCAGGCGCGGCGGTGATCCTGGCCGCTTCCAGCGTGGGCTACCCGCTGTCGACCACCCACGTCATCTCGGGTGGGATCACCGGTGCCGGCGCGGCCAAGCGGTTCTCGGCCGTCAAGTGGGGCGTGGCCGGCAACATCGTCGCCGCCTGGGTGCTGACGCTCCCGGCGGCGGGGATCTCCGGTGCCGCCGTCTACGGCATCTCCACCCTGTTCGGCCACGGCGCCGCCGGGCCGGTCGTCATCACCGTCGTGCTGGTGGCGCTGCTCGGCGCGGTGATCGCCCGCCAGTGGCAACGTGCCGCGGCGGCCCCGAGCACGCCATGAGGCTGGGGCTGATCGATACCCACGCCCTGCTGAAGCTGCTCTACACCTCGCTGCTGGCTGGCGTCTCGGTGGCGGTGGTGTTCTCGCTGGCGATCTTCGGCGCCACCCGCTCAGGAGACATGCGCCGAAGCGGACGCTCAGTCCAGGCGAGTGTCTTCGCCGCGCTCGGGGCGGTGGCGCTGGTGCTCACGCTGGCGATCGTCGTCTACGGATTGATCCTGGTCGCGCGTAAGGGCTGAGCGGTCAAGCAGGTCAGGTGTCGGCCTCCACGCGCAGAAAGCGCACGGCGGTGATCACGGCCAGCGCGGTCATCAGCACCGCGCTGCCCACGCACCACTGACAGACCGCCTTGATCGTGAACAGCTCCCGGTAGGTCAGGTACAGGCTGAAGCCGAAGCCGATCAGCGCGATCCCGAACCCGGCCGCGCGACCGAGCTCCGTGCGGATGGCCAGCGAGGCGAGGATGCCGATGTACCCGACCAGCCCCAGCACCGAGACCGGAACGCCGCCGAGCTTCGCCCACCGTGAAGCCTGAACCGTTTCGCAGCTGCCGCTGGCCAGGCACAGGACCTTCAGCCCCGCGTAGTGGACGTAGGTCAGGTATCCGGCGTCGGCGATCCCGAGCAGGCAGAGCACGACGATCGCGATCTCCAGCCGCCGAGCCGAGGCGGAGGTGCGTGCCCCAGCGGGCGCGGCCGCGTCGCTCAGTGCGCTCACGCCACCGACTTGATCGTGTTCTGAAGGTCGCTGTAGCTCGGGATCCCCGAGGGCGCCTGGGCCTCCCCCTTGGGGCCCTGGAAGACCAGCGTGGGCGTTCCCTGGATACCGGCGGCGTGACCCGCCTGCTGATCACCGCTGACCTGGCTGACCAGCGCCGGGTCGCTGCGGGCGGTGTGCCAGGCACTGAGGTTCAGGCCCGAAATCTGCGCCGCGATGCCGCTGAGATAACCCTCGGTGACGTAGTTCGTCCCCTCGGCACCCTGCTGGCGGTAGAACAGCTCGGCGAAGTCCCAGAAGTGGTTCTGCTTACCGGCGGCCAGCGCCGCGACCTGCTGGGTCTGGAAGGTGCTCGGACTTGGTGTCGCGGTCTGGAACGCGCGATACACCACCTTCACCTTCCCGCTGCGGACGTCCTGGCTGACCAGCTGGGGAAAGCCACCGCTGAGGGTGAAATCCCGGCAGATGGGGCATTCCAGATCACCGTAGTAGGTCATCGTCACCGGCGCCCGTGGGCTGCCGAGCGTGGCCCCGGATTGGGGGATGCCGGTGAGCAGCTCGTTGACCTGGGAGGCGACCGCGGTCGATTTGGCGCCGGTGGCCAATCCGGTCGCTCCACTGCCGCCGCTGGAGATGGCGATCGCCACCACCACCACCGCGATCGCGGCCAGGACGGCACCGATGAGCATCCGCAGCCGGCGTTGCTGGCGCTGGCGGGCGACGCGCGCACGCTCCTGCTCGAGCCGCCGAGCCCGGGCTGCTTCCTTTTGCTCCTTGCGCGAGGCCATCCTGTGAGGGAGCGCTGCTGCTTAGGGGACGCCCCGTACGAGCAGGATAGCGACGAGCAGCACCGCGATCGCCGCCCGCATGGCCAGCGCGTCGGCGCCACCGGCAGCCTCAACGGCGTGGTGAACTGACGCCCGCGCCCCTGGGACAGCGGTGGGCGCCCCGGAGCTCAGGAGGCGACGTTCAGCGTGTAGGGAGCGGTGATGATCTGGCCCCCGAGCTTCATCTGCAGGAACAGCCGCCAGGTTCCCGGTACCGGGAGCAGCACCCCCAGCGTCAGCCGACCCGGAGCGGTGGCGCGGCCGGTGATCCGAGCCGCGCCCAGCGCGGTGGCGCAGTTGGGCGCCGCGGGGCCGCAGACGTGGGTGTGGAAGTAGTCGAGTGATCCCTGATGGAAGAAGATCGCATGGGCCAGCGCACCAAACCAGGGAACGAAGGTGACATCGCGCCCCTGGGGATCCAGCACCCGCACGTTCACGAACTGAGCCTGGATCGCGTGCAGGGATGGGCTGCCCAGCATCTGCACGTGGTAGCCGTCGATCGTCTGCGCGGCCCGGAAGGGAGGCAGCGACTGCGGTCGGTACCGGCCGGCGACCTGGATGCTGCGGAACAGCTGGAAGTTTGGCTGGACGCCGGGCAGGTTGGGGTAGGCGTCGACGAGCACGCGGTAGGGGCCCGGGGCGGGGAAGGTGACGGACTGGCGCAGCAGCCCGTCGGGTCCGATCGGCGGGTGCTGGTGGATGATGTAGGCGAGGTCGTCGCGGACGATGATCAGGTGCACTCCGGTGTGCGGGCCGCCGCCGGTGCGGTAGCTGGTCAGCGGCTTGCCGTCAGGCATCGTCACCGTGAACGAGACGGTGGTGGGACGCCCCGGCAGCACGGCGGCGCTCGGCTGGAAGCCGGTGAGCGCGAACACTCTGGCCGCGCCGATCGTCGGCGCGGTGACGCTGACGGTGCTCGAGCCGCCGCAGCCCGTCAGCGCCAGTGCGCCCAGCAGCGCGATGATCGACCAGCTGCGCCTACGCGCGCTCATCGCAGCGCCGCCTGAAGCGCCGCGGTAACGGCGTTGACGCCGAAGGAGCCCTCCAGACGGGCGGCGATCAGGCCGCGGCGATTGATCGTGAACAGCCACGGCTCGGTTTGCAGCCCGAAGGCCTTCATCTGCGGCCGCAGGCCCTTGGCCGGCTGGTTGTCGGCGTAGACCTCCTCATGGATGAAGGTGATGCGCTGGCCGAACCTCTGCTGCAGCCACACGGCGATGTCGGTTACCGGTCCACAGACCCGGGAGAGACAGAGCTGCGGCGTGGAGAAGAGCAGCGCGATCGGTTGCTTGCCGAGCACATCCCGGAAGGAGACGCTGTGCATGCTCTCCGGTGGCCGGCGCGTCGTCAGCAGGGCCACGTCGCCGTGGACCGAGGCGAGGGTGTCGGTGGCGATCGCCGGCGGACGTTGGCCCACGTCGGGGATCGGTGAGGTCGGGGCGACGGCGATCTCGCCCTGCGAGCCGGTGAGCCCCTGCGGCGTCAGCGTCAGCGCGAGCACGGTATAGGTCCCGGGGGCGGGCAGCGGCAACTGGGCGGCGTAGATCGCCTGGATCCCCCCCGGGCCGGTGTTCTGAGCGCTGCGATAGGCGGGGGGCACGGCAAGCGGGTCGGCGGGGGCGAGGAACGGGCCTCGGGCGACGCCGGAGGCGCTGCGGCTGATGTAGAGCGCCGTTGGGGCGTAGATGAACCCGCCGGAGGGGTCGGTCAGCGCGAAGGCAAAGCGCCGCAGCCCGGGGGTAAACGTACCCGTGGCCGCGCCGAGCTGACCGCCCGGCTTGACCGTCGAAGCAAGCTGCTGCAGGGTCCCGCCGGTGGTCTGTGGGAACTGGCCCGCAGTCGGCCGCTCGGCCTGGGGCAGCTCGGCCACGGCCGGCGGCGGTGTCCGGCTGGTGGTGCCGGCGGCGGCGCTGCTCGTTGCCGTAGACGTTGAGTGCGTGCTCCCGCTGGACCCGCAGCCGGTCAGCGCCAAGGCCAGGGCCAGGATCAGCGCGGTCAAGAGGTGGACGAACGGGGTTCTCATCTGATCACGGGTTGACGGCGGCTAGCAACCATAGGGCGAGACGGCTGAAGGTAACCACGAGGATGAGCATCCAGCGCTGGGACTCGGCGGCCGCGCGGACTCACCGTAGACCACGAGGGACCAATCGTGCGCCAGCACGATGACGCCTAACCTGGCGAAAACCAGTGTCCTGTCTGCACGTTCCTGAGTGCGGGCACGCCCGGGGGCGATCGGGGGAGCGGGACGGGGCTGCCCGCACGTGCTCATCGTCCAACCTCACGCCAACCACGCGTTCACATCCGGGTAACACCTCGCCTTCCCCGGCCCCCGAGACTGGCCGGGCATACGATCCAGAAGGAGACAAAATTGAGAAAAAGTGCGATGACTGCGGCAGCGCTGGCGCTGACCGCTTCGCTCGGGGTGGCCGCGTGCGGCTCGAGCTCGAGCTCCAGCTCGACAGCGAGCGGCTCTAGCTCCGCGGGCTCCAGTGGCAAGGGCTCGATCAACGGCGCCGGCTCGACGTTGGCGGCGCCGATCTACCAGCAGTGGGGATCCAACCTCTCCTCCCAGGGGCTGACCGTCAACTACAACGGCGTCGGCTCGGGCGCGGGCATTGCCCAGCTGCAGGCCGGAACCGTCGACTTCGCGGGCAGCGACCCGCCACTAAAGGCCTCGGAGATGCAGGCGGCCAAAGGGCCGGTGGCCATGTTCCCGATCGCCTTCGGGGGGATCACCGTGTCCTACAACCTGCCCGGGGTGAAGGCGGGGTTGAAGCTCGACGGCAAGACCATCGCCGACATCTTCCTGGGCAAGGTCAAGACCTGGAGCGACCCTGAGATCAAGGCCCTCAACCCGGGGATCAGCCTGCCGAGCACGTCGATCACCGTCGTGCACCGCTCAGATGCCTCCGGCACCACCCAGGGCTTCACGACGTTCCTGTCTGACTACAGCCCCGACTGGACGACTGCCGCGGGCAAGCCGGACAAGACGGTCAAGTGGCCGACGGGCACGGGTGCGGCCAAGAACTCCGGGGTGGCCGCCGCGATCAAGCAGACCTCGGGGGCGATCGGCTACGTCGAGCAGGCCTACGCGCTGCAGAACAACTTCACCTACGCCGCGGTCAAGAACAAGGCCGGCCAGTTCATCGCCCCGACGCTCGACGCCACATCGGCTGCGGCGGTGGGGATCAACGTTCCGGCCGACCTGGCGATCACGACGATCAACTCGCCGAACCCGGCGGCGTACCCGATCGTCTCGCAGACGTTCGTGGTCGTCTACAAGGACATGTGCAAGGCGGGGGTGACCAAGTCGGCCGCGTCCGGGGTCAAGAAGTTCCTGACCTACGGTCTCGGCGCCGGGCAAGGAGTGGTCAAGCAGCTCTCCTACGCCCCGCTGCCGGCTTCGTTGGTGTCCAAGAACCAGGCCCAGCTGGCCACGCTGACCTGCGACGGCTCGCCGCTGCAGTAGGGGTCACGTGGAAGGAGCATCAGTCTCGTTGCGCGGCGGCCGCTCGGTACTCGAGCGGTCGCCGCTGCAGCGCCTACCCGACCGCGTCCTGTACTGGGGCCTAAGCGGCTTGGCCGCGGGCGTGCTGATCCTGATCGGGTACTTCTTCGTCAGGTTGATCGGCCAGTCCTCGAGCGCCTTCGGCCATATCGGGGTGGTCAACTTCTTCGTACGCAGCAACTGGGATGTCTCCCAGCTCCAGCAGGGGGGGGCCTGCACGGTAAACGCCGGCCACTGCACGTTCGGCGCGTCGGCGCTGGTGATTGGGACGCTGATCATCTCAGCGATCGCGCTGATCATCGGAGTTCCGGTGGCGATCGCCACCGCGCTGTACTTGACCGAGCTGTGTCCGCGTCGCGCCCGGGGACCGTTGGTGATGCTGGTCGACCTGCTGGCGGCGGTCCCGTCGGTGGTCTACGGGCTGTGGGGCGTGTTCGTGCTCATCCCGAACCTCAAGGGCTTCCAGTCGTCGATGGCGAGCACGTTCTCGTTCCTGCCCTTCGTCGGCGGTACGGTCGCCGGTCCCAGCTACTTCATCGCCGGCCTGATCCTGGCCATCATGATCCTGCCGATCGTCTCGGCGATCGCGCGGGAGGTCATCGCCACCGTACCCCCGGAGCACAAGGAGGCGGCGCTGGCGTTGGGGGCGACCCGCTGGGAGATGCTGCGCATGTCCGTGCTCCCGTACTCCCGGGCAGGCATCACCGGCGGAGCCATGCTGGGGCTCGGCCGGGCGATCGGCGAGACCATCGCGGTGCTGCTGGTGATCGGCAACTCGCCGCAGTTGGGACACTCGATCTTCCAGCAGGGGTACGCCTTGGCCGCGGCGATCGCGGTCGAGTTCGGCGAGGCAGCGTCCACTCCGGTGCACAGCTCGGCCCTGTTCGCCGCCGGGCTGGTGCTGTTCGTGCTCACCCTGCTGGTCAACATCCTCGCGCGGCGGTTCGTCGTCAAGGGCGTACGGGGCAAGCGCACCGCCGGCGGCGCGGTCGCTGGGACGGCACAGGCATGATCACGCTGCCCCAGGTCAGCGCCCGCCGCCGGCGCACCGACCAGATCATGCGCGGGCTACTGGCCGTGGCCACCGGGATCGCGCTGATCCCGCTGGTGTTGGTGATCTACTACCTGTTCCACAAGGGGCTCGCGGCGTGGAGCGGCAAGTTCTTCTCCAGTGACCCCAACGGCAACTTCCTCGGATATCCCGGGGGAATCCGCAGCGCGATCTTCGGCACGCTGGAGATGGTCGCGCTGGCCACCGCGATCTCGGTGCCGCTGGGGATCGCCGTCGCCTTGTGGCTGACCGAGTACGGCAAGGATGCCCGATTCGCCAGCGTCGTGCGGTACTTCGTCGACGTGATGACCGGCGTGCCCTCGATCGTCTTCGGCCTGTTCGTCTACGTAGTGCTCGTCCTGGGTCATGTAGGCGGCGGCTTCACCGCCTGGAAGGGCTCGGTGGCCTTGTCGCTGCTGATGCTGCCGGTGGTGATCCGCTCCGCGGAGGTGGTGCTGCTGCTGGTGCCTTCGGGACTTCGGGAGGCAGCGCTGGCGCTGGGGTCGCCGCGCTGGCGGGTGATCACCAAGGTGGTGCTGCCAACGTCGTTGTCGGGCTTGGTCACCGGGGCGCTGCTGGCCATCGCCCGTGGTGCCGGGGAGACGGCGCCGCTGCTGTTCACGGCCTTCGGGGCGCAGGTGGCGACCGGTAATCTCGGCCACGAGATGAACGCGTTGCCGCTGCAGATCTTCAGCGATATAACTTCCCCTCGTAACGAGGTGGTAACTCGGGCCTGGGGCGCAGCGCTCACCCTGGTGCTGCTGATCCTGCTACTGAACCTGATTGCGAGGTTCGCCTCGCGAAGGAGCCGCATGGCATGAACCCGTTTACCGCCAACAAGGAGAAGGCTGAAGTGCCCACCGGTTCGCCGGCCCCGCGCCAAACCCCAGAGCAAGCCGCGCCGGTGAGCAAGGCCCCTCCGGCCGGCGGTCACAACGTGATCCTGCGCGACCTGCACGCCTTCTACGGTGAGCAGCACGCCGTCAAAGGGGTGGATCTGGACTTTCCCGCCGGCGAGGTGACGGCGATCATCGGCCCCTCGGGGTGCGGTAAGTCGACGATGGTCCGCTGCATCAATCGCATGCACGAGGAGATCCCCGGGGCGCGGGCCACCGGCTCGGTCACCCTGGACGAGCTCGATGTCTACGCCGACGGCGTCGACGTGACCGCCGTTCGCCGGCTGATCGGAATGGTCTTCCAAAAGCCCAATCCGTTTCCGACCATGTCGATCTTCGACAACGTCGCCGCCGGCCTGCGCCTGACCGGCAGCCGGGGGGAGAACCTCCGCGAGCGAGTCCACAAGGCGCTGGGGGCTGTGGGCTTGTGGGGAGAGGTCAAGAACCGTTTGAGCGAGCCTGGAATCGGGCTCTCGGGCGGTCAGCAGCAGCGGCTGTGCATCGCCCGCACGATCGCCGTCGAACCCGAGGTGATCCTGATGGACGAGCCGTGCTCCGCGCTTGACCCGGTGGCCACGCTGAAGATCGAGGAGCTGATCGATGAGCTCAAGGAGCGCTTCACGATCGTGATCGTCACCCACAACATGCAGCAGGCGGCGCGGGTGGCGAACACCACCGCGTTCATGCTCGACGGGGAGATGATCGAGCACGCTCCGACCAACACGATCTTCACCAACCCCGGGGACGAGCGCACTGAGCGCTACGTCACCGGGAAGTTCGGGTGATCTGATGCAGGAGACGCGGCACAACTATCGCGAGGCGCTCAAGACGCTGGAGCGTCAGGCGATGGAGGGCCTCGACCTGGTCGACGGGCAGCTGGAACGTGCCCTGGGCTCGATCAGCACCCAGGACGTCGAGCTCGCCGGGCTGGTGATCGCCGACGACGATCGCATCGACGGGCGCTACCTGGAGGTCCACCAGGGAGTCCTGTCGCTGCTCGCCCGGCAGTCCCCCGTGGCCGGCGATCTGCGCATCGTCGCCGCCCTGTTGCACGTCATCCGCTGTGTGGAGCGGATGGGGGACCAGTGCGTGAACATCGCCAAGCTGGTGCCCCTATCCGGTTACGAGTCGCCCCAGGATCAGGAGATCCTGAACGCGATCGAGCGGATGGGCGAGCTCGCCCGCTCCCAGGTGCTCCAGGCCAAGCAGGCCTTCGCCACCCGCGACGTCGAGCTGGCCCGCGACCTCGCCCGCCAGGACAGGGAGATCAACCGGCTCAATCGTGAGATCTTCAAGCGTGCGGTGGAGATCGGCGACGAGCTCGAGCTGCGCGAGTGGGCGATGCTGATGATCTTGGTGGCGCGGTGCATGGAACGGGTCGGTGATAACACGGTGGACATTGCCGAGCAGGTGGTGTTCGTGGTCACGGGGCTGTTTCGCGAGATGGCGGATGCCTCGTCGCCGCCGGTGGCGCGGACACCCTGACCGACGTCCGCTTGACCGGAGGCCACGTGACCGTGGGTCGGCTTGGCCATGCGGCCAATGACGGGTCCAACCGGCGGGGGTAGCTTGCGCGCATGGCTGCGCGCGCGCCGCAGATCGTGGCCTTCGGAGGAGGAGGTTTCTCGACCGAACCGGGCAACACGTTGCTCGACGATCACGTACTGGCGCTGACCGGGGTGCCCAAGCCCCGCGTGTGCTTTCTGCCCACGGCCAGCGGTGACGCCGACCATTACGTGGTCCGCTTCTACCGGGCGTTTCCCTCCAGCCGCTGCGAGCCCTCGCACATCTCGCTGTTTCGCCGGGAGACCGGCATCGGCGATCCGCGCGCCCACCTGCTCGCACAGGACCTGATCTACGTCGGCGGCGGTAGCATCGTGTCGTTGCTTGGCACCTGGCGCGCCCACGGTATCGACCACGCGCTGCGCGAGGCGTGGCAGGCCGGAGTCGTGCTGTGCGGCGGCTCAGCGGGATCGCTGTGCTGGTTCACGCACGCGATCAGCGGCTTTCACGAAGGGCCCCCGCGGCGAATCGAGGGGTTGGGCCTGCTGCCGTGGAGCAATGCCGTCCACTACCAGAGCGAGCCCGGGCGCCGCACCGCGTTCATCGAGGCCGTTGCCGGCGGGTTAGGGGCCGGCTACGGCGCCAGCGATGCGGCCGCGCTGCACTTCGTCGGCACCGATCTGGCCGAGGCCGTCGGCTCGTGTCCCCGCGCGCGAGCGGTGTTCGTTTGCGCCGATGGCACGGGCGGGGCGCTCGAGCAGGATCTGGAGGTGAGGTACCTGGGGCCCCGTTTTCACTCTCTGAACGAAGTCGTCGCCGCGTGAGCTTCGCGCCGGTCCCGCCGCCCCCCGGGGAGCGGCGGCGAATCTTCGCCATGGGGGGCGGAGGGTTCACGATGAGCGAGCGTTCGATCGCGCTCGATCGCTTCGTGCTCACGTTGGCGGACAAGCCCCTGCCGCGGGTGTGCTTCCTTCCTACCGCCAGCGGCGATCCGCGGGAGCAGGTGACCCGCTTCTACGAGCGCTTCGCGGGGTGGGCCTGTGAGCCGAGCATCCTGTCGCTGTTTCACCTCGGGCGGGATCGGATCGACCCGATTGCCCACCTATTGGGCCAGGACGTCATCTACGTCGGCGGCGGCTCGATGCGGAACATGCTGGCGATCTGGCGCGAGCACGGGATCGACCGTGCGCTAGCCCGGGCGTGGCGGCGCGGAGTCGTACTCGCCGGCCTCAGCGCCGGCGCGATGTGCTGGTTTCAGGCCGGGCTCAGCATGAGCGGCGGCGCACTCGAGCCGGTTCCGGGCCTCGGGCTGCTGCGCGGGAGCCTGTCCGTGCACATGGATAGCGAGCCCCAGCGACTTCAGATGTTCTGCCAGGCGGTGGGCGCGAAGGAGCTACCGCCGGGCTACGCCGCCGACGACGGCGCCGGGCTGGTGTTCGACGGTACCCGCCTGCTGGAGTGCGTCGGCTCCCGGGCTGGAGCGCGCGTGGTGGAGATCCGGCCCGAGAACCTCGGCTCGGTTTCGCGGCGCCAGCTGCCGGTAAGGTTGCTGCATGGCGGCGGCGACGGTCAGCTGGCCAGGGTGGAGGAACACGGTGTCGGGGAGCTGCGGGCGCTGCGTGCGGGTCGCCACCGCTGGGATTGATCAGCCGCGGGCGGCGGCGCGGCGACGCTGCGTGGTGACCACCGCCAGCGCCGCCGCGACCAGCACCGCCGCGACAACGAGGACGATCACCATCAGGCCGCGGCCGCTCCCGCTGGACCCGGCGGCGCCCGGCGCCCCCGGGACGTCGCGGAGCGGATGCCCCTCGGCGCGGGCCACGCGGGAGACGGCGAGGATCGCGCCCCGGGCCAGGTCATCGCTGCTGGGTCCGGCCGGTTTCGCCAATGAGGCGAGCGCGGCTCGTGACTGAGCGCCGACCCCCTGCGCGCCATAGCCGGCTGCCATCACCACCAGCAGCGGTTGCTTGTGCTGGAAGCTGATCTCCTGGTCGAGGAAGTCCGCGTACTTCTGCGGCTGCCCGAACAGGCCGGGCACGACCCCGAGATCGATCGCCGATCCGATCAGCGCGACCTTGAGCGGAAAGCCGCTGCGCATGGTCGCCTGGGTTTCGGCATTCAGGACCTTCTGCAGCGCGCCGCTGACCGCCGGGGAGTAGGGATAGAAGACGTTCTCGCCCAGCAGCACGTCGCTGGCGGGGTCTCCGTCGGCCCGGGCAGGCGAGGGCGCGAGCGCCACTGCCGCCAGGGCGGCCCAGGCCAGAACCAGTGTGAGCCCGTATCTCCCGCGGCGGGTGTGGGCAGGGGAGAGCACAGCCGCAGGTTAGAGCCAGCTCGGTGGCTTGGTGTCGCTCGGAGCGATCAAGCGCGCCGCGACGAGGTGGTCACGGCCGCTAGCCGGACACCTCGCGCAACGCCTCCGCCAGCCCCTCGGGATCGGCGACGGTAACCGTCAGCTCGGGGTGGTGAACGATCCCGAACGGGTCGATGCCGGTGACCGGACGCTCGAAGGTGATCAGCACTCCGCGGCGTCCGTTGCTGGCGAAGCTGAGTCCCCGGTCGGTGATGCCCAGCCGCGCCGGCCCGGCGGTCTTGACGAACAGGTACGGCCCGGTGATGTCGACCGAGGCTATGTTGCTCAGCGGGGTGCTCACGCGCCAACGCCCGTAGCGAGCGTTCAGCCGATCGGCAGTGATCTCCACGCCGGTGCGCTCGGGAGTGATCCCGAACGCCCGGGCGGCGGAGCGATACCGCGGGTCAAAGTCGAACTCGAAATGGCGGTTCATCGGCCTGGCGGCTCGTAGAGCTGGAGATCGTTGCCGTCGGGGTCCTTGAAGCTGGCGATTCGCCCCCACGGATGCTGGCTGATCGCACCGGCGAAGTTGACGCCCTGATCGCGCAGGTGATCCACCGCCGTATCCAACGGCTCGTGTGGCTCGAAGGCGATCACCGCGCCGCCCCGACCGTTCGGCTGCTCATGGGCGTTCAAGCCGATCCGAAGGCCGCTTGCCTGCACTTCAGCCCAGTCACCGTCGCGGTGCTTCTCCTGAAGCCCGAGCGTCTGGCAGTAGAACTCGACCGCTCGGCCGAGGTCGCTAACCGGCAGCCAGACGATCGAGGCGTGGGCGACGTTCATGTTGCTTCCTCCGTGCTCGTGACTTGGCCACGCTCCGGGATGTCGGAGCCCGCCGAGTCTTGGTTGGCGAATGCCGGGCGTCTACCCGCACCCCGACCAAGTTGAACAGAGCGTTGCGCTTTTACCACACGATTAGAGGCCAGGGGGCGGCGGCGTACCGGCGGCCGGGAGCGAACGCGGTCGGGCCGGTAAGGCAGCCTCAAGCCAGTTGGGCGGCCTGGTCGTGGATCATCAGCTCCCGGCGCTCGGCGGCCAGCTGTAGGCGCGCGGGAGTACCGCCCAGCTCATGCCAGGCGGCGGTCGCCTGATCGCAGAAGCCGTCGAGGAAGTCGTCGCTGTGCAGCGGGTCGTGATGGAACAGCAGCAGCTGCTCGGCGCCGACTCGATGGGCGAAGGCGAGCGCATCGGACAGAGGACAGTGTCCCCAACCCAGGTGATCGCGGTACTCCCCATCGGTGTACTGGCAGTCGTGGACCAGCAAAGAGGCACCATGGGCCAGGTCAAAGCCCGAGATCCAGTCGTCGTCGAGCTCGGAGATCGGTGTCCCCAGCCCGGGCTCGTGGTCGGGGATGTAGCACAGCGTCGTGCCGTTGTCCTCGATTCGGTAGCCCAGAGTCGGCCCGCGGTGATTGACCGCCTGCGCCCGGATCTTTGCTGGACCGATCTCCCATTCGAGCGTCACCGCCTCACGGAACGACACCACCGAGGGCAGCTCCCGCACCTCCACCGGAGCCAGCGGCGCCGAGATGTAGCGGGCAACTCGATCTCGAAGCGAAGCCTCGGGTGAGGCCGGGCCCCAGATCACGATCTCCGACTCCGGACGGAAGGCGGGGGCGAAGAACATCAGCCCCTGGATGTGGTCGAGGTGCAGATGGGTGAGCAGGATGTTGATCGGCTGCTGTACTCGCGGCAGCGCCAACCCCAGGTTGCGGATGCCTGTTCCGGCGTCCAGGATCAGTGTGCTCCCGTCGGAGAGCGTCACCTCTACGCACGAGGTGTTGCCGCCGTAGCGCATCGTCTCAGGCCCCGGTGCGGGGATCGACCCGCGGGCGCCCCATACCTTCAGCTTCATCGTCTCTCTCCCTGCTGGTTGTCACTTACGGGCTGCGGTTCGGCCACGGCCGCAGCGAGCTCCCCGGCAGCTATCGGCTGCTCATCTGATACCGGCCAGAAGATCACGATCGCCCCACTCGAACCCCCCGGGCCGACGATCGGGATCGCGCTGGCCGCCACGTCCTCCAAGCCCTCGCTGGTGCAGACTCGGAACACGCCGTGGAACGCGCGGCGGTTGCGGACGGCAATCGTGGCCGGGATCTCGTCGTAGGGCAGCGGCTTGCCGTCCTCGCCGAACGGGCCGAACTCACGCGTCCAGTCCTCGGCCGAGAGCTTGCCGAGCTCCTCGAAGCGCTTGCCCAGCATGGCCGCTGCGGCTTCGTTGTAGTACAGGAGCACGCCGCCCTCGGCAACCAGGAAAGCTGGGGTCAAGATGCTCGAGAGCAGATTTCGGGCCAGGATCAACTCGAGTGGCTTCTGCGAGCTCATCGGCAAACCTTAGATGCTGTGCGGGGAGAATGGTGGCAGCAGTCACTATTCTGCTGGCACTGTGGCGGGGCAGAAGTCAAAGCGGCGGTCTCGCAAGCGGCGGGGCAGCGCGGCAGCTCCGCCGGCTGCTCGCTCGCTCGGACGTGAGCAGCGCCGGGAACGTCGCGCCGCCGGGCAGGCGCAGGCAACACGGGACCGGCGCCGCGCCAACCGGCAGCTGGGGACCGAGGGTGAGCGACCGCCGAGTCCGTTCGGGGGGCTTCCGATCTCCGAGGTGGCCATCTTCGCCGGCATCGTCGGCACCGCCGTCGGGCTGATCCAAGGCGGGGGGCCGGCGCTCATCGTCGGGCTGATCGTCTGCCTGCTCGGCGTGGTCGAGGTCACGGCAAGGGAGCACTTCTCCGGCTTTCGCTCGCACACCTCACTGCTGGCGGGGATCCCGGCCGTCGGGGCCGGGATCGCGGTCATCGCCGTGTTCGGGCAACCCGGCCAGCGCCTGATCGTGCTCGTCGTCGCGGTACCCGTCTACGGACTGCTGTTCTGGCTGCTGCGCAAGCGCTTTCGGCGGGCTCGCCAGGCGCGGGTCGCCCGTCCCCGCGTGCCATAGGCTGCCGGGGGTCCGGACGACAGGGACCCGGGTGGGCAGCGCCAGCGTGAACACCGCGCCCCCACCCGGGGCATTGGCAGCTGACACCGACCCTCCGTGCTGCTCGGCGACCTGTCGCACGATCGCCAGCCCGAGGCCGCTGCCCTGTCGACCACGGGCGCTCTCTCCGCGGAAGAAACGGTCGAACACGTAGGGCAGATCCTGCTCGGGCACGCCACTGCCGTGATCGCGAACCCGGATTCCCTCCTCGTCGACGCTCACCTCCACCGTTCCCGCGGGTGGAGAGTGGCGCGCGGCGTTGTCGAGCAGGTTGTTCACCGCCCGCCCGATCCGCTCGGGGGCGCCCTCGACGGTCACCGGGATCAGCGCGGCCGTGAACCGCACCCCGGATGAGTTGCGGCGCGCCCGCGCCAGCGACTCCTCGACTACCCGATCCAATCGCACGTCCTCGATGCTGTCCGGCGGCAGGTCTCCGCGCGCGAGGTCGATCAGATCGCCGACCAGCTGGCTGAGCTCCTCGCTCTGCTCGACCACGTCGGCGAGCAGGCGCCGGCGGTCCTCCGGCTCCAGCTCGCCGCCCTCCAGCAGCACTTCGATGTTCGTGCGCAGGCTCGTCACCGGCGTGCGCAGCTCGTGCGAGGCGTCGGCCACCAACTGGCGCTGGGCGCGCACCGAATCGTCGAGGGCCGAGCGAGAGGCCTGGAGTCGCTCGAGCATGTGGTTGAAGCGTCCGGCCAGCTGGCCGACCTCGTCGTCAGCGTGGATCCGCAGACGGGGCGAGAGATCGTCGGTTTCGCCGATCTGTTCGGCGGCCTGCGCGACCTCGGCCAGCGGCGCCAGCACCCGACTGGCCGCCACTCGGCCGAGCGCGGCCGCCAACGCGATCCCCCCTGCGCACAGCGCCAGCAGGATCAGCCGCAGGTGCGACAGTACCCGGTCCACACCGTTCAGTGGACGGGCGAGCTCGATCGCCACCTGCTGGCCTGCAAACAGCACCGGCACCGGGAAGGTGAGCTCGCGCAGGTGGCTGGCGCCGAAATGCAGGTCCTGCAGGTACGGCGGAGCCAGGCCGAGCGCCACCCGGCTGGCGCGGACGCTGCCCGGTAAACCGATGCCTCCCTGACGGGGATAGGTGGTGCCGTCGGCAAGCACCACCTGGACATACGGCGCCGGCCCGCCGGCGCTGGCGGGCAGCCCGGGCAGCGGCTGATCGAGGGTATGGAAGTCACCGCGCTGAACCGCGAGGGCCTGCGCCCGCAGCTCGCCGTCGACCTCGCCCCGCAGCTGGCCGCGGACGACCAGGTAGCAGACCACTGCTGCGATCGCCACCGCCACAGCGACGGCTGCGGCGGCGATCAGCCCGAGCCGGCGGCGCAGCGGCATCAGTCCCGCAGCACGTAGCCGACCCCCCGCACGGTGTGCAGCAGGCGCGCCTCGCCCCCGGCCTCGGTCTTGCGCCGCAGGTATCCCATGTACACGCCAAGAGCGTTCGAGGTCGGGCCGAAGTCATAGCCCCATACGTTCTCGAAGATCGTCGAGCGCGTGAGCACCTGGCGGGGATGGCGCAGGAACAGCTCCAGCAGCAGGAACTCGGTCTTCGACAGCTCGATCTCGCGTTCGCCGCGGCGGACCTGATGGGCCACGGGATCGAGCTCCAAGTTGGCGTAGCGAAGCACCTCGCCAGCCTCGCCGCCGTCGGCGAGCCGGCGCAGCAACGCCCGCAGCCGCGCCTGGAGCTCGCGCAGCGCGAAGGGCTTGACCAGGTAGTCGTCGGCGCCGACATCAAGCCCCTTGACCCGGTCGTCGATCGCGTCACGCGCGGTCAGCATCAGCACCGGGGTGCGGTCCCCGGCGGTGCGCATTCGCCGGCACACCTCCAGCCCGTCGAGGCGCGGCATCGCGACGTCGAGGATGACCGCGTCGACGGGTTGTCCGGCCAGCCGGTCGAGCGCCTCCTCGCCATCCTGGGCCAGCTCGACATCGTAACGCTCGAGCCTCAGCGCCCGCTCGAGCGCCCGCCGCACGGCGGGTTCGTCGTCCACCACGAGAATGCGTGCCATCAGCCCGCATGATCGCGCTCCCGGGTAAAAGTTGACGAAGAGGCTCGATCCTCCGCAGTACACCGTCGGTCTCAGTTGAGGTCGACCAGCAGCGGTGCATGATCGGATGGCTTGCGCCCCTTGCGGTAGGTGCGGTCGATCCCGCACTCCCGCAGCCGTGACGCCAGGTCCAAGCTGACCAGCGCCAGGTCGATGCGCAAACCCAGGGCGCGATGGAAGTGGCCGCCCCGATAGTCCCACCACGTGTAGCCAACCTCATCCGGATGCAGGTGACGATAGGCGTCGACCATCCCGCTGTCGAGGATCGCCTGGACGCGACCCCGCTCTGCCGCCGTGACGTGGGTGCCGCCGACGAACGCGGCAGGCTCGTAGACGTCGACGTCGGCGCGAGCGACGTTGAGATCACCGGCGATGACCAATGGCTGATCAGCCAGCATGGCCGCACGCGCGGCGACCGCCCCCAGGAACTCGAGCTTGCGCGGGAACTCGGGGCTGTCGAGGCTGCGCCCGTTGGGGACGTACACGCTGACCACACGCACACCGGCGATCGTCGCCTCACACCACCGGGCCTCGCTGTCCTCGGGCTCGCCCGGGAATCCAATCTGCGGTGCGACCATCTCGAGCGGCTGGCGGGCAAGCAGCGCAACCCCCGCCCAGCGTCCCGCAGAGTGATGCACGGCGCGATACCCGGCCTCGGCGAGCTCGTCCGTCGGAAACCCCGTGGGCAGGCATTTGGTCTCCTGCAGGCAGACGATCTCGGGGCGGTGCTGATCAAGCAGCTCGAGCACGCGCGGGAGGCGCACCCGCAGCGAGTTGACGTTCCAGGTGACGATCCGCACGGCGAGACGGCGGACGTTACTTGGCTTTGCTCTCGGCTGAAGCTGCTCGTCAACGTGGCCCGCGCGACAATCAGCGGCTGATGGCCCGCGATCAGCTCGGCAGCTACCGCAGCAAGCGCGACCTCGGCACCTCCCCGGAGCCCGCCGGCGGTTCGGCGGAGGGAAGGGATGCCGACGCGCCGCGCTTCGTCGTCCAGGAGCATCATGCCACCCGCCTGCACTGGGATCTGCGCCTGGAGCACGATGGCGTGCTGGCCTCGTGGGCGATCCCCAATGGCATCCCGCCCGACCCGCACGAGAACCGGCTCGCCGTCCACACCGAGGACCATCCCCTCGAGTACCTGGAGTTTCACGGGGAGATCCCGCACGGCCACTACGGCGCCGGGACGATGAAGATCTGGGACGCCGGCACCTACGAGCTGCACAAGTGGGAGCAGCGCAAGGTGGAGGTGACCTTCCTGGGAGAGCGGCTGCGCGGTCGCTACGGGCTGTTCCCGCTCGGCCGCGGCAGCCAGGGCGCGGACCAGGACGACTGGATGATCCATCGCATGGATCCGCCGGATGACCCCGAGCGAACGCCGATGCCAGAGCGGGTGCTGCCGATGCTCGCGCGCGCGGGAGGTCTCCCGCGTGACGAGGGCAATTGGTCCTTCGAGGTCAAGTGGGACGGGATCCGCGCAATCGGCTATCTGCAGCCTGGTCGCATCCGCCTGGAGAGCCGCAACCTGCGGGACATAACCGCCGGCTATCCGGAGCTTCGGGGCATCCTGCTGGACCTGGGCATGCGGGAGGCCGTACTGGACGGAGAGCTGGTCGCCTTCGACGAGGATGGTCGCCCCAGCTTCGCACGGCTACAGCGGCGGATGCATGTCACTGCGCCCGCTGCCGTGCGCCGCCTGGCCGCCAGCACCCCGGTGGTCTATGCGATCTTCGATCTGCTCTACCTCGACGGCCATCCGCTGCTGGAGCTGCCTTACGGCGTTCGCCGCCGGCGCCTGGAGGAACTGGCGCTGGAGGGTCCGGCCTGGCGCGTACCGGCGGTCCATGTCGGCGAGGGCTCGCGCCTGCTCGCGGCCACCGTCCAGCAGGGCCTGGAGGGAATCGTCGCCAAGCGGCTGGATTCCACCTACGATCCCGGCCGGCGTAGCGGCGTCTGGATCAAGGTCAAGAACACGCGTCGGCAGGAGCTGGTGATCGGGGGCTGGATCCCCGGCGAGGGACGACGGGCGCAGCGGATCGGCGCGCTGCTCATGGGCTACCACCAGCACGGGCGCTTCCGCAGCGCCGGACGCGTCGGCACCGGCTTCACCGAGGCCACGCTGGATGATCTCCGGGAGCGGCTGGCGCCGCTTGAGCGGGACTCGAGCCCGTTCACCGACGGACCCAAGCCGCCGCGAGAGGCGAAGTTCGTCGAGCCGTGCCTGGTGGCGGAGATCGAGTTCACCGAGTGGACTGCCGACGGGGTACTGCGCGCGCCCTCGTTCAAGGGACTGCGGCACGACAAGTCGCCGCGGGAGGTGGTTCTGGAAACCTCGCTGTCCGACGCCGACGAGCGCGAGAGTCCGGTCGCGCGTGGGACGCCGGCAAGCCTGTTCGACGAGGTCAGCCAGCTCCCGGATGGGGGGCTGGCGGTGCTGGCCGACGGACGACGCTTGAAGTTGTCCAACTGGGACAAGGTGCTCTACCCCCAAACCGGCTTCACCAAGGGTGAGCTGATCGCCTACTACGCTCGCATCGCCCCCGCCGTGCTGGGTCACCTGCGCGACCGGCCGCTGACGCTCAAGCGCTACCCCAGCGGCGTCGACGCGCCGCACTTCTACGAGAAGCAGTCGCCCTCGCACCGGCCGTCCTGGGTGAAGACGGCGCCGCTGGGCGAGATCAACTACACCCTGGCCCAGGATCGGCCGACGCTGGTGTGGCTGGCGAACCTCGCCGACATCGAGTTGCACACCTCGCTGTCGCTGGCCTCGGCACCCGAGCAGCCGACGATGCTCGTGTTCGACCTGGATCCCGGAGCCCCCGCGGGCATCATCGACTGCGCCGAAGTCGCGCTCGTACTCCAGGGGCTGTTCCTCCAGCTCGGGCTGGAGAGCTTCGTCAAGACCTCGGGCTCCAAGGGGATGCAGGTGTACGTGCCGCTGAACACACCGGTCGGCTACGAGCAAACCAAGTCCTTCGCCCGCCGAATCGCGGAGCTCCTCGAGCAGCGGATGCCGAAGCTGGTGGTCAGCCGGATGACCAAGCGACTGCGGGCGGGCAAGGTGCTCGTCGACTGGAGCCAGAACGACGTCCACAAGACCACGGTGACCGTCTATTCGGTACGCGCGCGCGAGCGGCCAACGGTTTCCACGCCCGTGTCCTGGGAGGAGGTGCAAGCTGCGCACGAGGTCGGGGATCCGGAGCGGCTCAGCTTCGACACCGAGCAGGTGCTCGCGCGCGTGGAACGCGATGGGGATCTGTTCGCGCCGCTGCTGAGCCTGGCTCAGCAGCTTCCGCGATTGGCATGAACACGCGAGCGCCCCGCGTTTAGGATGATGGCCGCGATGGATCCGATCACGCTGCGCAATCGACTGCTGGTGGCCACCGGGATGTGGAAGGAAGCCACCGGCGAGCCGCTTCCCCGGCTGGCCCCGGGTGATCCCGCCGATCAGCTGCAGAGCTTCGAGCTACAGCTGGTCGACCGCCTGTGCGAGGGCGCGACGCCGGAGAGCGCGCGGGAGATCGCCGATCGGACCTGGGACCTCGTCCACGACCGCGACGATGGCGATCCGGTCAAGCAGCGGGTCGTGGAGTGCCACGAGACGTTGGCGCGGATGACGCGGCTGGGGGACTAGGGCAGCCGCGTCGCCTCAGGCTCGAGCGCCGGTGCGGTCTCGCTCTCCAGCCGATCGCGAGGCAGCCCGGCGGCGGCGTAGGCGTCGGCCTCGTCCAACGTCTCTCGCTCCAGCAGCGCGGACACCAGCGCGTCGAGGTTGGCGCGCCGGCCGCCGAGTAGGTCGGTCACCTCGGCGTGCGCGGTCTCGACGATCCTGCGCACCTCCTGGTCGAGAAGTCTCTGCGTCTCCTCCGAGGTCTCGGCGGCGCCCGGCAGCAGTGGCCCGATTCCGTCGGCGGGAAGCACGGCAATCGGTCCGATGGCGCGGCTCATGCCCCAGCGTCCGACCATGTGCCGGGCGATCCGGGTGAGGTGCTGGATGTCCGACTCCGCGCCGGTGGTCAGATCCCCGAACACGCTCTCCTCGGCCACCCGACCGCCGAGCGCGACCTTGATCTGGGCCAGTAGGTAGCGCTGGTCGAAGTTGAAACGGTCTGCGTCCGGGGCCGAGAAGGTGACCCCGAGCGCCTGGCCGCGCGGGATGATCGACACCTTGCGCACGGGATCGGCGCCCGGGGTCAACATCCCGACGATCGCGTGTCCGGCCTCGTGGTAGGCGGTGCGACGGCGATCCTCATCGGTCAACATGACCTTGCGCTCGGCGCCGAGCACGATCCGCTCCATGGCGTCGGAGAGGTCCTCGGAGTTGACGGTCTCATGCCCACGACGGGCCGCGAGCAGCGCCGCCTCGTTGACCAGGTTGGCCAGATCGGCGCCCACCATGCCCGGGGTGGAGGAGGCGAGTCCGCCGAGGTCGACATCGGGAGCGAGCGGCACCGAGCGGGTGTGCACGCGGAGGATCGCCTCACGCCCGACCCGGTCGGGGGGCTGGACCGAGACGCGGCGGTCGAAGCGTCCGGGCCGCAGCAGCGCGGGATCGAGAATCTCGGGTCGGTTGGTGGCACCGAGCACGATCACCCCCGCGCGCGGGTCGAAGCCGTCCATCTCGGTGAGAATCTGGTTCAGCGTCTGTTCACGCTCGTCGTGGCCGCCGGAGTAACCGGCGTTGCCAGCCGATCGCGAGCGGCCGATCGCGTCAAGCTCGTCGATGAAGATGATCGCCGGGGCGGCCTGCTTGGCCTGGGCGAACAGGTCGCGTACGCGGGAGGCGCCGACGCCGACGATCATCTCCACGAACTCCGAAGCGGACATCTGAAAGAACGGCACTCCGGCCTCGCCTGCGACGGCCCGGGCCAGGAGCGTCTTGCCGGTCCCCGGCGGGCCGCTCAGCAGCACGCCGCGCGGAATCCGACCGCCCAGACGCAGGTACTTGTCGGGGTTCTTGAGGAAGTCGACGATCTCGTATAGCTCCTCCTTGGCCTCGTCGATCCCCGCTACGTCGCGGAAGGTGACGGGCTGGTCTGAGCCCTCCACCCGTCGAGCCCGCGAGCGGCCAAACGACATCAGACCACCGGCCCCGCCGGCCCCGGCCGCGCGGCGCATGATCAGCACGAACAGCAGGATCAGCACCAGCGTTGGTCCGAACCCGAAGATCACGCTCTCCAGGAACGACGGTCCGCTGTCCGGGGAGTTGGCGTCGATCGTCACCCCCTTGCTCTGCAACAGGCTGGACAGCTCCGCGTTGTTGGCGAACGACGGTACCTGCGTCGAGAAGCTCGTCGTCGGCTGGGCGCTGGTGTCGTCCTGGGGGTACTTGACCGGATGCTGAAACGAACCTTGGATGGCGTCGCCGGTGGAGGACACCTCCCGGACGTTGCCGCTGCGCACCTGGGCCAGGAACGTCGGGCTGTAGGGGATCCGCACCCGTGCGCCCGGCTTGAGCGCCTGCGAGGAGAACCATAGGTTGAGCGCCAGCAGGCCCAGGACCAGGAGCGCGGCCAGCCAGCGCGGTCCCGGTCGCTGGGGTGTCGTCGGCTTGTTGGCAGCGCCCCGGCCATCTGGAGCCGGTGTCACCTTCCACCATGGTGGGTTCGGCGCCGGCGTACCGGGACGGCCCGGGGCGGGAACGGGGCGGCGGGCGGCTTCGTCGGCCATCGCCGGATTGTCGCAAGCCTGACGGCTCGGCTTTGAGTTTTTCGGTGCTCACTCTTCGAGGACGTCGGTGTGGCTCAGGGGTTGTCGATCCTCGCGCGGAAGTGCTCGGCTCCCTCGACGCTGGCCCCGACCGCCCAAACGCGGTCCGATAGCCAGCGGTCGGAGGTCACCACCCTGACCGCCGCTGGATGCGCGTCGAGACGCAGCCGGCGGATGATCTCGTCATCGGCGGCGTCGCGCTTGGGCTTGGGGGCGTGAGCGATCTCGATCACCGTCGAGCGAATCGGCGGCCGCGGCGCCCGCTCGAAGACCACGATGACCTCCTCGCCCTCGGCGGCTGCCCAACGCTCGAGGCGGTCGACCAGGCGGAGCATCGCCGCGTCTCGATCCCGCCACCAGCCGTCGGGACGCGTCCCGATCACGTTCATGCCGTCCACCAGCCACCGCATTCCGCCCGAGGCTACGCTCACCCGGCGTCGGCGCTCACCCGGCTGCCGGGGTCGAGCGACTCACGCCTGCTCAATCCAGATCCCCGCCGGAGATGCGGCGGCCGCGCTTGGCCTCCGATCGGCGGCGCTTTTCCGCCGCGCGCCGCTGCTTGGCCGCTCGGCTTGGCTGGGTGGGCCGGCGCACGCGCGGGACCGCCAGCGCGCTGGTCAACCGGTCCCGGAGGCGCTCCAGCGCCAGTTCCCGGTTGCGGAACTGGCTGCGGTTCTCCTGGGCCACAGCCACCACCGTTGGTCCCAAGCGGCCGCAGATGCGGCGCTTCTGATCTTCACTCAGGGAGGGAGAGCCGAGGACGTCGAAGCTCGCCTCTACCCGCGAGGCGGTCACGTTGGCGTGCTGGCCGCCAGGGCCTGAGGATCTGGAGGCGCGCTGGGTCACCTCACGGAGCGGAATCTGCGCGTGCCGGCCGAGCACCATCGGGTCGTCCATACGCACAGGATGACGTGCCCGCGGGCGTGATACCGTGCCGCGCCGTAAGGCCGTCCGCAGGGGCGGTGAGGAGCAGGTGCAGGCCCCGGTGGTATGCACAGAACATCCTCCGCGGTAGCGCACTTCAAGCTACGGAGCAACCCCAGAGATGCCAACCGGAACAGTCAAGTGGTTCAGCGACGAGAAGGGCTTCGGCTTCATCACTCCCGATGAGGGCAGCCGGGATCTGTTCGTCCACCACTCGAGCATCAACGCCGACGGCTACCGCTCGCTCGCCGAGGGGTCCAAGGTCTCCTACGAGGAGGAGGCCGGGCCGAAGGGTCCCAAGGCGATCAACGTCGAAAAGCTCTAGCCAGGCGGCGGCCGGCGCGCCAGCCGCCGGGGGTACTGGTCTGATGACGGATTGGGTCACGATCTCCTCGCTGGCGACCGCGGGGGGGACGCTGGTGCTGGCGGTGGCCACGTTCAGCTCGGTCAGGTCGGCCAACCGCTCCGCGCGGGTGGCGGAGCTGTCGTTGCTCACGGGGCTGCGTCCGGTGCTGATCCCCTCGCGTGAGAGCGATCCGCCCGAGCGGGTGCGCTTCGGCGACAGCCACATCCTGAACGTTCCCGGCCACGGTGCCTCGATCGAGGTCGTCGGCGACGACGTGTACATGGCCCTGGGCCTGCGCAACGGAGGGTCCGGGCTGGCGGTGCTGCATGGCTGGCGGGCGAAGGTGTACGACCAGGCTCAGGCCACAGAGCGACCGGATCCGGACGATTTCCGCCGCCAGCTGCTCGACCTCTACATCCCCGCCGGCGATACCGGCTTTTGGCAGGGGCGGGTTCGTGGCCGCGACGATCCCGATCACCCGCGGTTGATCGAGGCGGTCAGGACCGAGGATCGCGTGTTCATCGACATCCTCTATGGAGATCACGAGGGCGGCCAGCGCACGATCGCCCGCTTCACGATGGTCACCGACGAGGATCTCAAGCCGCGCCGGGCACAGATCCTGCGCTACTGGAATCTCGACCGCGAGGATCCGCGGTGAGCCGCCGCTGAGGGGCCCCCGCGAATCGTCGAGTTTGCTGCGTAGAATCGCGGGCAGCATCCTTTGCAAACCAATCGACGTGAGACGGGTCGGACGACGTGAGCAAGGCAGTGCAGGAGCGCGAGCGGGTGGTGGTCCGCTTCGCGGGGGATTCCGGAGACGGAATGCAGCTGGTGGGGGGGCGCTTCACCGACGCGACCGCGGTGCTCGGTAACGACCTGGCCACCCTGCCCAACTTCCCGGCGGAGATCCGTGCGCCGGCGGGCACGCTCGCGGGTGTGTCAGCGTTTCAGATCCACTTCGCCTCCCGGGACATCCTCACCCCCGGGGACACGCCGAACGTGCTCGTGGCGATGAACCCGGCGGCGCTGCGGGCAAACCTTCCCGAGCTGCACCGGGGGGCGACGATCATCGTCAACGAGGATGCCTTCTCCAAGCGCAACCTGGACAAGGCGGGCTACGGCACGAATCCGCTGGAAGACGGATCGCTGGCCGAGTACCGGGTGCACCGCATCCCCATGACCTCGCTGACCGTTCGCGCCGTTGAGGAGATCGAAGACGCCTCCACCCGCGATGCCGGGCGAGCCAAGAACCTGTTCGCGCTCGGCGTGCTGTCGTGGCTCTACGGTCGGCCGAGCGACGTGACACATCGCTGGATCGAGCGGAAGTTCGCCCGTCAGCCGGCGGTGATGCTGGCCAACCTCGCCGCGTTCAACGCGGGGTGGTCGTTCGGCGAGACCACCGAGCTGCTGGACGTCTCCTACCGGGTCAAGCCGGCCACCGACACTGCTCCCGGCACCTACCGCAACATCACTGGCACCAGTGCGCTGGCCCTCGGCCTGGTCGCGGCCAGCGCCCGCAGCCGGCTGCCGCTGGTGCTGGCCAGCTATCCGATCACCCCCGCCTCGGAGCTGCTGCACGAGCTCTCCCGGCACGCCGGGCTGGGGGTCAGCACGATCCAGGCCGAGGATGAGATCGCCGCCGCCGGCATGGCGCTCGGGGCGGCCTTCGGCGGTCGGCTCGGGGTGACCGCGACCAGCGGCCCCGGCATGGACCTCAAGGCCGAGACGATTGGGCTGGCGATGATGCTCGAGCTGCCGATGCTCGTCATCGACGTTCAGCGCGCCGGGCCGTCGACTGGCATGCCGACCAAGACCGAGCAGTCGGACCTGATGATGGCCCTGTACGGCCGCCACGGAGAATCTCCGCTTCCGGTGCTGGCTCCCAGCACCCCGGGCGGGTGCTTCGACGCGGCGCTTCAGGCAGCCTCGATCGCCATCTGCTACCGGACGCCGGTGATCCTCCTCTCCGACACATTCCTGGCCTCCTCCTCGGAGCCGTGGCGGTTGCCATCGGTGGACGAGCTGCCAGAGATTGCCCCGGCGTTCGCGGCCGCGCCACCGGAGAGCGAACCGTTCCTGCCCTACGGCCGCGACGAGCGGTTGGCCCGGCCGTGGGCGATCCCGGGCACCCGCGGGCTCCAGCATCGAATCGGGGGACTGGAGAAGGCCGACGGCACCGGCAACATCTCCTACGACGCGATCAACCACGCCAGGATGACCGAGCTGCGGGCGGCGAAGATCGCTGGCATCGCCGATGAGCTGCCACCGGTGACCGTCGACTCCGAACCCGGCGCCGGGCTGCTGGTGCTGGGCTGGGGCTCGAGCGAGGGCGCGATCCGCGCCGGCGTTCGCCGGGCTCGCGAGGCCGGCCATCGGGTGGCGTGTGCCCACCTACATCACCTCCATCCGCTTCCGCCCAACCTCGGGGACTTGCTTCGTTCCTTCGATCGGGTGCTGGTGCCAGAGATGAACAGCGGCCAGCTCGCGCAGGTGCTGCGGGCGAAGTTCCTAGTCGACGTCGAGTCGTTTGCCAAGGTTCAGGGCCAACCGCTGTTCGCGGGGGAGATCGAAGAGCAGATCGGAAAGCGGCAATGACCGCGATCGCCGACAATGGAGATGGCAACGGCGCGGCGGCGCTGAGCAAGGCCGACTTCCAGTCAGATCAGGAGACGCGCTGGTGTCCGGGCTGCGGCGACTACGCCGTCCTGTCGGCGGTGCAGCAGTTCATGCCACGGCTGGGGATCCCGCCCGAGCGGATCGTGTTCATCACCGGGATCGGCTGCGCCGGCCGCTTTGCCTACTACATGGACACCTACGGGATGCACGGCATCCATGGCCGCGCCCCGGCGCTCGCCACCGGGCTGGCCGCCGCGCGCGAGGACCTGTCGATCTGGGTGGTGAGCGGCGACGGCGACGCTCTGTCGATCGGCGGCAACCATCTCATTCACGCGCTCCGGCGCAACGTGCCGGTCAAGGTCCTGCTCTTCAACAACCAGATCTACGGGTTGACCAAGGGACAGGCGTCCCCGACCTCCGAGCTCGGGAAGATCACCAAGTCGACCCCGTTCGGCGTCGCCGACCATCCGTTCAACCCGGTGGCGCTGGCGCTGGGGGCGGAGGCAACGTTCGTGGCGCGGACGCTCGATCGTGACCGTCATCACCTCACCGAGGTCCTCCGGGCCGCCGCCGAGCACCAGGGGGCGGCGCTGGTGGAGATCTACCAGAACTGTCCCGTGTTCAACGAGGGCGCGTTCTCCGCCCTGACCGAGAAGGACGTCAAGGACGCAAATCAGATCCGCCTGGCCGCGGGTCAGCCGATCCGGTTCGGCGCCCATCAGGAGCGCGGTGTGGCGCTGGGCGGTGACGGAGGGCTGCAGATCGTCGACGTGGCGCAGGCCGGCGAGGACTCGCTCCTGGTCCACGATCCGTTTCGGCAGGATCCGAGCCTGGCCTTCGCGCTGGCTCGTCTGGCCCCCGATCCCACCGGCCCCACGCCAATCGGGATCTTCCGTGACGTCCAGCGCTCGGTGTTCGGGCGCACCGGCAGGGTCAGCTCCGCGGCCGCCTCCGAGGCGCAGCTGTCCGAGCTGCTGCTGGCGGGGGAGACCTGGACCATCGACTAGACGAGCGAGGCTAGGCCACGCGTCCGTCGTCGGGCTCGAGCGGCAGCCCCGCCGCCTCCCAGGCCTGTAGCCCACCCGTCATGTTGTGGGCGTCGAAGCCGGCGCTGGTGAACGCCTCGCTGGCCATCGCTGATCTGGCGCCGCTGCGGCAGTAGAACACCACCGGTCGCTGGCGATCGATCGAGTCCACGACCGCGGTCAGCTGACCCAACTCGATCAACCGGCCGCCGGCGATCCGCCCGGCCTCGTACTCGGCGCGCTCGCGCACATCGATCAGCTGGACCTCCCCCCGGGCGTGCATGTCGGCGACCTGGTGAGGCGTGAGGTCGTTCATCAAAACCGCAGCGTAGCGATCGATCAATTCTCCATAACGCGTGCTCATGACAGAGATCCTGCAGTTCGGCTACAGTGGCGGCCGCAGCCAAAACCAGCCGAATCCCCGTGGCACCTGCCACCGGGAGCGGGGGACCCACCGGAGCCGCCGGCTCCAGGGGCGAATCGCCGAGACCTCGGCGTAGCGCGAACTCTTTCAGCGCGAGCCCGCCAGCTAACCCCGTAGGCGTGAGAAAGAGAAGGCGGTTTAGTTGTCCTACCTACGTCTACGGAGAGTCGATCGCCGCGCGGGCGCGGCCGCAGTCGTGCTCAGTCTCTCGATCCTCGCCCCAACCGCGGCGCAGGCCACCCCTGCCCCGGGAGCGGTCAGCGGCGGCAGCGGATTCGGCTCTCCCGGTACCCCCGGGACGGCAGCCCAGATCAGCGACGTCAGCGGCCATCGCTACGCCGGCGGCTCGGCGCACATGGGCGATCGGATCCTCACCCAGGGCATGAACGGGCACGACGTGCGCGTGCTGCAGGACTACCTCACCCGGGCGGGGTTCCCGACGCCGGTCAGCGGGTACTTCGGCACGACCACCAAGGCGAACGTGATCGCCTTCCAGCGCGCCCACCGTCTGCCCCCGCAAGGGGTGGTCACGTGGACGGTCGCGCAGGCGCTCAGGCGCACGGTCGGCGCGGTGAGCGCCGCGCGCCAGCTCAGCAGCACCGCCCCCGTGGGCAGGGCACGGGTCGTCAACGGACTTGCCGTAGCTCCCGCCGACGCACCCGCCTCGGTCAAGGCGGTGATCGCCGCTGGCAACCGGATCGCGTTCAAGCCCTACATCTATGGCGGCGGTCACGGCAGCTGGAACGACTCCGGCTATGACTGCTCCGGCTCGGTCAGCTACGCGCTTCACGGCGCCGGGCTGATCTCCTCTCCCGAGGACTCGACCGAGCTCGAATCCTACGGAAGCTCCGGCCCGGGACGGTGGATCACGATCTGGGCCAACTCGGGTCACACGTACATGTACGTGGCCGGGCTGCGCTTCGATACCAGCGCCCAGGGCGAGACCGGCGGCTCACGGTGGACCACCAGCGGCCGATCCAACGGCGGGTTCGTGGAGCGCCACCCGGACAGTCTGTAGACGCCGCGCGGGTCCCCGGGCTAACTCGGCCTCAGCAACGGCTCCTGACGTGGCATCCTGTCAGCCATGTCTGCGCTGGCTGAGCTTTACACGATCCCGCAGGAGCACCTGGACTTCCGGGACACGATCCGGCAGATCGCCATCGAGCGGATCGCGCCGCGGGCCGCCGAGATTGACGAGCGTGCCGAGTACCCGCGTGATCTGCGCGCGCTGCTCTCAGAGCAGGACGTCCTCGGTTTGCCCTTCGACATCGAGTACGGGGGCACCGGCACCGGCACGCTGATGCTGAACATGGCGGTCGAGGAGATCGCCAAAGCGTGCGCGTCGACGGCGCTGATCCTGATGGTGCAGGAGCTGGGGACGCTGCCGATCAAGCTGTTCGGCTCGGCTGAGCTGAAGGGGCGGTTCCTGCCCCGATGTGCCACCGGGGAGTGGTCGCCGGCGTTCGCACTCTCCGAGCCCGAGGCCGGTTCGGACCCGGGCGGAATGCTCACCCACGCCGCCAAGGACGGGAACGAGTGGGTGATCGACGGCACCAAGAACTGGATCACCAACCTGGGAGTCGCCGACTTCTACGTCGTCTTCGCCGTCACCCATCGTGAGGCCGGCCACTCGCGTGGGGTCACCGCATTCGTGGTCGAAGCCGACCGGCCCGGGTTCAGCGTGGGCAAGCTCGAGCACAAGCTCGGGATCCGTGGTTCACCGACTGGGCAGCCGATCTTCGACGGCGTTCGCGTGCCGCCGGAGAACGTCATCGGCAACGTGAACGAGGGCTTCAGGGTGGCGATGGCGACGCTGGATCGATCGCGACTGGGCGTGGCCGCGCAGGCGGTGGGGATCGCCCAGGGGGCCACGGACTACGCCGCCGCATATGCGCGCGAGCGTCGGCAGTTCGGCAAGCCGATCAACTCCTTCCAGGCGATTCAGTTCAAGCTCGCCGACATGGAGACGAAGTGTGCCGCCGCGCGCGAGCTGCTCTACCAGGCGTGCGCCAAGATCGATCGTGGCGATGCCGACGTCGGGAAGTACTCGGCAATGGCCAAGCTGTTCGCTTCCGACGTGGCCATGGAGGTCACCGTGGAGGCGGTACAGGTGCTGGGCGGCTATGGATATGTCAAGGAGTACCCGGTCGAGCGGATGCTGCGCGACGCCAAGATCACGCAGATCTACGAGGGTACGAACGAGATTCAGCGGCTCGTGATCGCCCGCACGCTCCGTTAGCGACGTGCGGGGGTCGCCTCCAACGCTGCGCCGGATCCTCGGCTCGGCGCTGGCGGCGCTGGCCATCGGGCTCGGGGCGGTGAGCGTGATCGGGCGCTTCAGCGACGCCTTCCCACTGCGGCTGCTGCAGGGGCTGGCGGTGTTCGGGGCCGGGGCGGTGATCCTCGGTGGTGCCGTGGTGCTGGTGCTGGTGCGCCTGGCCGGCTGGCGAGATCCCGAGTCCGAACAGGAGTTTGAGCGGATCGTCCAGCGAGCCGAACGGCTGGCGGCGGAGGATTCGTCGGGTGACACCGAGGACTACGAGGAGAACGACGACCAGGACGTTGACGAGGCCGCGGGCTTCGATCCCATCAACGAGGATGACTTCCGAGCGCTGGTGCGCGCAGCACTCGACGACCTGCCGCTGGAGTTCCATCGGGCTCTGGAGCACGTGGCCGTGGTGGTCTCCGACGGGGGGCGCCGGCGGCGGGCCTACGGCCTCTACCAAGGCGATACCGTCGCCCGCGACTACTTCCACGATCGGATCGTGATCTTCCGGGACACCCTGCTGCGCGACTTCGGTGACGATCCCGAGCTGTTGCGCGCGCAGGTGACGCGCACGGTTCGCCATGAGCTCGCTCACCACCTGGGGTGGGACGAGAACGGAGTGCGCGGATTGGGGCTGTGAGGCTGGGGGGCCAGCTGCTCGACGGGAAGCCGGGCGCACGGCGGGGTGCCGGCGTCGGTCCGTAAGATCGGTGTTGTTACCGACAAAGGAGCCAGGCCAGATGTCAGAACCAGTCATCGTCGACGCGATCCGCACGCCCATCGGCCGGGCGATGAAGGGATCGTTGAAGACCGTTCGTGCCGACGAGCTGGCAGCGACCCCGATCCGGGCGCTGGTGAAGCGGAACCCCGAAGTCGACTTCGGGCAGACTGTCGACGTGCTCATGGGAGCGGCCTCCGGGATCGGCGAGCAGGGGTACAACGTCGGCCGCAACGCGGGTCTGCTGGCGGGCCTGGACCATCACGTCCCGGGCTGCACGGTCAATCGATTCTGCGCCTCCTCACTGATGACACTGCGAATGGCCTCGCACGCGATCGGCGTCGGCGAGGGCGACCAGTACATCGCCGCCGGCGTCGAGGCCGTGTCCCGCGCCGGGCTGGGGGCGGGCATGATGGACGAGGTCAAGAACCCCAAGCTGGACGGCTCCGACGGCTCGCTCTACGACGTGTACATCCCCATGGGCCAGACTGCCGAGAACGTCGCCGAGCGCTGTCACGTCAGCCGGGAGGCCCAGGACGAGTGGGCGGTCATCTCCCAGAACCGCGCCGTGGAGGCCCGGGACTCCGGGCACTTCGACGCGGAGATCGTGCCGGTAACGGTGCCGGCGCATCAGGACAAGGACAAGGAGGGCAACGACATCGAGGTACCGGAGACGGTCGTCGACCGGGACGATGGTCCCCGCCCCGGTACCACGCTGGAGGTGCTCTCCCAGCTCAAGCCGGCGTTTCGCGAGGGGGGAACGGTGACCGCGGGCAATTCCTGCCCCCTCAACGACGGCGGCGCCGCGGTGCTGGTGATGTCGGATGAGAAGGCGCGCAGCCTAGGCCTGCAACCGAAGGCCCGGATCCTTGGCTCGACCGTGGCCGCGATTCGTCCGGAGATCATGGGTCTCGGTCCGATCCCGGCGATCAAGTCGCTCCTCAAGCAGACGGGAATGACGATCGAGGACGTGGACATCGTGGAGATCAACGAGGCATTCGCGGCGCAGATCGTGCCGTGCATGGACGAGCTGAAGATCCCTGAGGAGAAGCTCAACCCGTTCGGCGGCGCAATCGCCCTCGGCCACCCTTTCGGCATGACCGGCGCCCGGATCATGACCACGCTGATCAACGGCCTGGAGAAGAAGGACGCGACCTACGGGATCGAGTCGATGTGCGTGGCCGGTGGCATGGGAATGGCGATGCTGGTGGAGCGCCTGGCCTGAGCTCCCCTACTGGGCGCTGCGGCGGGCGAGCGACAGCGCGAACAGACCGTCCGCATCCGGGAGCCAGCGTTCCAGCGCGAGTCCGGCGGCGGCGAAGTCGGAGTGCAAGCGCTGACGGGTGAACTTGGCGCTGATCTCGGTTCGAAGCTCCTCGCCGGCCGCGAACTCCACGCGTAATCCCAGTTCTGAGATGAGCACGCTGCATGGCCGCAGGGCGCGCAGGCGCATCTCAACCCATTCGTGGCGGCGGTCGAAGAAGGCGACGTGAGCGAAGCCCTCCGGGATGAAGTCGCCACCCAGCTCCCGGTTGATCACGTGCAGCACGTTGCGGTTGAACTCGGCGGTGACGCCCTGCGAGTCGTCGTAGGCAGCTTCGATCAGCGCTGGTTCCTTGACCAGGTCGGTCCCCAGCAGCAGCCGGTCCGCTGGACCCAGCAGCGCGCCGATGCTGCGCAGCAGTGAACGGCGAGTGCCGGGGGGGAAGTTGCCGATCGTTCCGCCGAGCAGGGCGACGATGCGGGGCGCCTGCGCGTCCGGGATCCGCTCCAGGTGACGCTGGAAGTCGCCGATCACGCCGTGGACACGCAGACCGGGGTAGTCACGTATCAGCTCCTCTGCCGCACCGCGCACCACCGTCTCCGAGACGTCGAAGGGGATGTAGCGGCGCAGGGCCCCCGTCGTGGCCATCGCGTCGAGCAGGATCCGGGCCTTGTCCGCCGAGCCGGAGCCGAGCTCCACCAGCTCCCCGGCTGCATTTGCCTCCACGAGCTCGCTGGCCCGCTGGGCCAGCAGGGTCCGCTCGGTGCGGGTGGGGTAGTACTCGGGCAGGGCGCAGATCCGCTCGAACAGCTCCGACCCCCGGGCGTCGTAGAAGTGCTTGGGCGGAAGCTCCTTAAACGGCCGCGTGAGCCCGTCGAGCACGTCGTTGGCCAGGCAGCGCTCGTCTGCCTCGGTCAGCCATGAGTCGATCCGGACATCGTCGCTCTCCACCACCGCTTTCATGGTCGATCCTGCGCGATCCTGAACCCGGCGAAGATCTGGCGGCGTTGCGGAAAATCCCAGTTGCGGAACGTGGGCGAGGCCACCCGCGCGCGGGTGGCCCACGAGCCACCGCGCAGAACCCGGTGGGCAGCGCCGAAGAACACCTGCGAGTACTCCGGGTAGGGATACGGCGAGAACCCCGGGTAGCCGTGGAAGTGGCTCGCCGTCCACTCCCACACGTCTCCCAAGGCACCCAGGACACCGTTCGGGGAGGCGCCGGCCGGATACGCGCCGACGGGCTCGGGACCCCCGGCGCCGTGGTCGAGGTTCGCGTGGACCCCGGGAACGGGCGGCTCCTCGCCCCAGGGGTAGGGATGGGCCAGCTGCAGCTCCTGATCCCAGGTCGCGGCCTTCTCCCACTCCACCTCGGTGGGGAGCCGGGCGCCATGCGCGCGCGCGAAGGCGTCGGCCTCGAACCAGGAGACGTGGACGACCGGATGGTGGGGATCAAGTGGCTCGAGTCTGCCGAGACGCCACTGAGCCGCGCCGCCCGCCGTCCAACTCGCAGGTCGGGAGATGTCGTACTCCTCCTTCCAGGACCATCCTTCGTCGGACCACCATTCCCGCCGTTCGTAGCCGCCGCCCTCCACGAAGGTCAGGTAGGAGGCGTTGGTGATCGCGGTGCGGCCGATTCCGTAGGCGCGCACGTCGGTGCGGTGGCGCGGACGCTCGTTGTCGTAGGCGAACCCATGCCCCGGCGCCCCGATCGTGCATGGGCCGGCCGGGATCTCTACCAGCTCCAGGCCGGTGTGCTCGGGCTGCAGGGCCGGTGTCGGCAGGCGCGGTTCCGGTGGCTGGTAGCCTGGCAGCCGCGCCAGCTGGATCGTCTGCAGCATCGTCTCGTCGTGCTGCTGCTCATGACGCAGCACCATCTCGTGCAGCAGACCATCTCCGAGGTCGTGCTGCTGCATCACGGCCAGCGTCCGCACGCGCACGTCCTTCAGGTACCGGCGGGCCTGGGCCGGCCGCAGGTACGGCAGGTCGCCGCGACGCGCTCGCGGTGTCTCGAAGGCGTCGTACACCTCGGCCAGATCCTCACGCAGCAGTGACCTTCCCCCGAACCGGTGCACGAGCCACAGATCCTCGAACGCCGCGATGTGACCGAGGTCCCACACCAGCGGGCTCATCAGCGGCGAGTGGACGCGCTCCAGATCGCGGTCGGAGACCGCCTCGAGGAGGCCGAGCGTGCGCGCCCGTGCCTCCTCCAGCGCGCGGGCGGCCCGGGATGCGGTGAGGCCGATGACTGCTCCGCTCGCTCCCTGCATCGGGGTCATTGTCCCATCTCGTGACCCGTGCCTGCGAGCGCGTAGCGAAGGTAGAGCGAGTGGCGCCGCTCGAGCAGCCACAGCAGGCGCATCCGCACTGGCTCCGGTAGCCCCGAGCCCGAGGTGACCGAGGGTCCGGCGCCGCCGCCGGCAAGCTTTGGTGCCAGGGTCAGGAACAACTCGTCGACGACTCGCTCCTGGAGCATTGCCCCAAACAGCGCCGGGCCGCCCTCGCAGAGCAGGGAGCGGACCCCGTAGCGCGCTCGCAGCTCGCCCAGAGCGGAGGAGATCAACGGTTGACCCGGTTGCAGGCGCACCTGCTCGACGTGGGCTCGCCAGGCTGTCGCTCGCACCGCCACGGGCGAGAGCACCACCACCCGTGCCTCCGGTTCGGCCAGCAGCGGGATGTCCTCAGGGATCGATCCCCCGCGGGTGATGATGCAGGCCAGTGGCTCTGGGCCCAGTCCGTGCTCCACCCGCCGCCGTCGCCGCGCCTCATTGGCCAGGATCCGGCCGTAGCGCTCGGTATGGAGGGTTCCCGTCCCGGCCAGGACCGCGTCGAAGCGCTCGCGCAGGCCATGGAACATGATCCGGTCACCATCGTCGCCAAGCTGTCCTGAGCGTCCGCCGAAAGTGGCGTGACCATCGGCACTGGCCACGAAGTTGACCGCGGTGTGGGGGCGCTCTGCCGGGGCACCCTCGGCAGGGTCCAGCGAGTCCAGGAGCGCGTCGACATCGACCGTGGCCGGGGCGGGGAGCAACTGGCGGAACTGCATCGGCGGGAACCGAACCTAGCAGTCGCTCTCGTGGCCAATGGCCCACCGGCAGACACCGGTGGAAACCGGTTAGGCTGCGGCGACGATGGACTACAAGGCGCTAAACCGCGGCGAGCTGATCGCGGTTGTGGGGGGGATCCTGCTCGTGATCTCGCTGTTCTTGAGCTGGTTCTCGCTCGGTGATAGCTTCGCCACGCTGCACGGTTGCCGGGGACCGAACTCCACCTGCAGCGGGTGGAACTCCCTGTCGTTTGCCCGCTACCTGCTCCTGCTGGCGGCGCTGGCCCCGGTGATCCTCGCCTACATCATCCTTCGCAGCCATCCCCTCTCGTGGCCCCGGGGAGAGCTCACGGCGGTGAGCGCCCTGACGGCGTTGGTGCTGACCGTGTTCGTCGGAGTGATCGACAAGCCGGGGTCGCCGCCGGGGCAGATTTCAATCGACTATGGCTGGTGGGTCGCGCTGGTGGCGGGACTGCTGATCCTGGTCGGCTCGATCGCCCGCGCCCAGGAGAGCTCGGCTGCCCGCAAGCCGCCCGGGGTCCTGTGAGCGCGGGCGGCAACGGGACGCGGCCGGACCGCAATCTGGCGCTTGAGCTGGTCCGGGTGACGGAGGCCGCCGCGCTGGCAGCGGCGCGGATGGTCGGGCGCGGGGACAAGGAAGGCGCCGATCAGGCCGCCGTCGACGCGATGCGACACGTGCTCGACTCGGTGACGATGGACGGCACGGTGGTGATCGGCGAGGGTGAGAAGGACGAGGCGCCGATGCTTTACAACGGTGAGCGCATCGGCGACGGTAGTCGGCCGGAGGTCGACGTCGCGGTAGATCCGCTGGAGGGCACACGGCTGACCGCGCTGGGGATGCCGAGCGCAATCGCGGTCATCGCGCTGTCCGAGCGCGGGGCGATGTTCGACCCGGGTCCGTGCGTGTACATGGAGAAGATCGCGGGCGGCCCGGAGATCGCTGACCTGCTCGATCTCGACCGGCCGCTGCCCGAAACGTTGAAGCTGGTCGCTGAGCGCAAGGGCATCGACATGCGCGACGTGATGGTCGTGATGCTCGATCGCGAGCGCCACCACGAGGCGATGCACGAGGTCCGACAGGCCGGCGCGCGGGTGCGCCTGATCCTCGACGGGGACGTCTCGGCGGCGTTGCTGGCGGTAAGCGAGAACTCGTCGGTGGACTTGCTGTGGGGAATTGGCGGCACACCCGAGGGGGTGATCTCAGCGGCGGCGATCAAGTGCACGGGCGGTCAGCTGCGGGGTCGGTTGTGGCCGCGCGGCGACGAGGAGCGACAGGCTGCGGTGGCCGCTGGCTATGACCTCGGCAAAGTGTTGACCGTTGACGATCTGGTCGCTGGGGAGGACGTGTTCTTCTCCGCCACCGGTGTCACCGACGGGGATGTCCTTCAGGGCGTTCGCTATCAGGGCGGCCGTGGCGCCACCACCGAGTCACTGGTGATGCGCTCACGCTCGGGGACCGTACGGCGGATCTCAGCGCGGCACGACCGCGCCAAGCTGGCCGCGCTCTGAGCTACCGTTGCGCGCCGGTCGGTTCGGCCTCATCGGCCTCGGGCAGGCCAAGGGTCCTCACCTTTGACTCGGCCAGATCCAGGGTGGCCAGCGACCGCAGAAAGCCGTGCGTGACCAGCACGTGGATGACTGACTGCGTGGCTTCGTAGACCGGGGTGCTGAAGCTGGCGGCGATCGAGGGGTAGAAGTTGGCCACCTCCACCTCGATGCGGAGCGAGGCGCGACCAGCGGCGCTGTCCTCATCGGGGTTGCGCCGCACGTGCAGGGAGAGAAACCCCGAGCCGCGGCCGGACCGGGCGACCAGCAGCCCGTCACGAATCCGCCACAAGACCTTGCCGTGCTCAGCCTCGATCACGTACTCGGGCGTGTCGAAGCGCAGCAGCGTGAGTGGGCGCGCCAGCAGCACCACCCGCCGCTCGTCGGTGCCGTAGACCACTCGGATCAGCCCGAGCGTGACCCGGGAGAGGAACCTCCAGTAGGTCCGAGCCAGGTTCTCCAGGTTGGTTGGGTTCCACAGCCGATCGAGGTCGTGGCGGGAGAGGGTCAGCGACGCGGACTGGATCGAGCGCACCGCTCCGTCGCTGGCGATCACCGTCGAGCGTGGTGGGGAGACGATGACCGCCAGCGCCGGCAGCGTTGACTTGCGTCGCTGACGCCACCCCACGAACGTCGCGATGGCCGTGGCGATCAGCACGAGGGGTGCGTTCACGGCCACCATTCTTCCGGTCTCAGTCCCGGGATGCGAGCTGGATGGGCTACAGCGGCAGCGGCTCCAACTCGATCTCGCTGTCGCACGGCTGCTCACCCTCTCCGGGCGGGATCAGCGCCAGCGCCTGCGCGCCCAACAGGGAGGTGATCACGTGGGACCCCTGGGGGCCGTTGGGGATGGCCACGACGCCCTGCGGACCGTGCTCGAGCCGCACGCGGAGCGCCTGCTCGCGCACCGGGTTGCGAGCGACCGCGGCGCCGAGCTTGGCCGTTGGCGCCGAGGCCGCCGTGAGCTGATCCGCCGTCGAGCTCGGGCGTAGCCCGAGCATCGCCGCCAGGGCCACCCGTACGAACAGGGTGAACGTGACCACCGTGGAGACCGGGTTGCCGGGGAGGCCGAAGACCAGGGTGCCCTCTCGCGTCCCGAACCAGGTCGGCTTCCCCGGCTGGAGAGCTACCCCCCACAGGACCTCGTGCACGCCGAGGCGCGCCAGCGCCGGCTTGACGTGATCGTGCGGCCCGACCGAGACCCCGCCAGAGACAAGCACGACGTCGGCCCTAAGCAGCGCCGCCGCCAGCCCAGCCTCAGTGGCCCGGCGCTCGTCAGGAAGGCGCTGGGCCGGCTCCGCGGTCGCTCCGCATCGCTGTGCCAGGGCCGTCAGCATCGGCCCGTTGGAGTTGTGGATGGCTCCGAGCTCCAGTGGCGCCCCCGGGGCGCGCAGCTCGTCCCCGGTGCACAGCACGGCCACGGCTGGACGGCAAGCGACCTGGAGCTGGCCGGCGCCTGCGGCCACGGCGGCCCCGAGCTCCGCCGGCCCTACCAGGGTGCCGGATGAAAGCACCCGCGCACCGGCGCGCATGTCCTCCCCGGCCTGGCGGACGTGCGCACCCGGCGGCGCTGCGGCCCGGAGCTCGATCCGGTCCCGGGCGCAGCGGTGAGCATCCTCCTGGCGGACGACGGCGTTCGCGCCCGCGGGCAGGACGGCGCCGGTAGATATCCGGATCGCGTCCCCATCGGTCACGACCTTGGTTGCGGGGTTTCCCGCCTGGGACTCGTCGATCACGGTGAGCACCCGGTCCGAAGGTCCGGCGACCACCGCGTAGCCGTCCATGGCCGAGGAGGCAAATGGGGGCACGGGTCCGGCCGCTAGCACCTCCTCAGCCAGTACCCGACCCAGTGCGTCCGGGATCGGCACCCGCTCGCGGCCCAGCTCTGCGACCTGGTCCAGAACCAGCGCGCGAGCTTGCGCAACCGTGAGTAGAGGAGTGGCCATGGCCCCGATTGTCGCCGGTCTGCGTTTCAAGCCCGCTGCGCCCGGCGGCGGCTGGTGCCTGTCGAACCTCGTCATTTGCCTGCTGGCTGGCGTCGGTTGACCGCGGCCCGTGATAAAAGGTCGCGATGCAGCACGGTCCGCCCCGGCGCCGGCGCGCCAGACCGGTTTCCGATGCGCCCGTCGAGGCGCTGCTGGCCCGCGATCAGGACCTGGCCAAGGGCTGGCTGCTGGCGATGGTCGAGCAGTCGCCGCTCGAGCAGGTGCCGGGGATCCTTAGCGGCGAGTTCGCTCACGCGGGGCCACGTCTGTGCGCTGCGGTTGTGCGGGCGCTCGCAGCCGACGCCGATCTGCGCCGATTGGAGCCCGGTGGCGAGCTGGAGCCGCTCGTCTCGCGGACGGCCGAGATCGCCGGCGTACGCGAGATGCAGGCGAGCCTGGGCGCCGTGGATGCGCTCGCAGCGGTGATCTGGAGCGCCGTGCGCAGCGAGCTGGGCGATCCCGACGGCGATCAGGTCTCCGAGCTCGCTGAGCGCCTGGCGCTGGTGAGCGAACTGGTGCGCGCTGCGGTGCTGCAGCGGGCGACGGACGGTGCCGAGCAGGAGCAGGGGCCGGGACCAGATCCGCAGCAGCAGCCCGTTCCGCAGCCGCAGCAGCAGGCGGCGGGGCCAGACCAGGCGCCCGTGGCCGAGGTGGAGCCCGACCCGGTGCCGGACGCGCGGCAGAGTCACCTGCGGGCGGTAGCGCCGGTTGCGGCCCCGCTGACCAGCGAGCAGGCCCGGGCGACGACTGAGCCGGCGCGCCCGACGAGTGAGCCGCGGCCGCCGAGCTATCAGCGACGTGCGCAGGCCGCCGACCCCCTGTGGAAGGGCGCGCTCGCGGATGAGCTGGCCCGAGCCGCTGGGTCAGGCACGACGCTGTCGCTGCTGCTGATCGAGCTTGAGGACGCCGAGCGGATGCGTGCGGCGGACTTCGGGCAGGAGGCGAATGCGAACTTCAGCCGCTTCTCGCAAGCCCTCCGCGCGGTGGTTCGGCGCCAGGACATCCTCGCCTGGGAAAGCGACGGGCGCGCCTGGGTGATCGCACGGGACACCGGGCGGTTGGGGGCACGGGCGCTGGGGGAGCGAGCAGCGGCGTCGGTTCGAGCCGCGGCGCGCTGGCGCGGGGCGCCGCTGACGATCAGCGTCGGTGTCGCCGTCTACCCGGATGATGCTCGTGAGGTCGAGGCGCTGCTCGAGGCCGCCCGGGAGGCGTGCGTGGTCGCCGCGGCCAGCGGCGTGGACCTCGCGACTGCCGGCGGCGCGCCCGGTGACGGCGGACCGGATGCAGCCGGCTCTGATGATGCCTCCGGGGGCTCCGGGTCAGAGCTGCAGCGCTAGCCGGCTGGTGGCGGCTGGTGCGGGCCGACGGCGGTACGGCTGGCAGCGGCTGGTTGGGGCCTGCGGCGTGCTGACCACGCACGCCCAGCTCCTTGTCCGAGCAAGCGGTCGATCCCGACTATCGGGGCAGCGAAACCGCGCCGATGGTCACGGTGCCGCTGATTCCCAGCGCGGCGGCCGTTGCCGAGGTCAGATCCCAGTCTGCGTTGTTGGCGTATGGGCCGCGGTCGATCACCGGAACGACGATTCTCCGACCATGCCACAGGAGCGATACTGGGGTGCCACACGGCAGCGTCCGGTTGGCCACGCCCAGCATCGCGGGTCGCAGCGTCTGCCCGCACGCCGTCCGTTGCCCCCAAAAGCCGGGTCCGTAGATCGTGGCGATTGCCGGGCGGTAGACGGTGATCATCAGCGACGGCGACGCGGGGCTCGCTCGGCTGACCATGCCGCGGCCACTCTCGAGCACCGCCCGGAAGCCGAACTGGCCGATGTGGTTGACCGGCCACAGCGCGGAGAAGGCTCCCCGAGAGCCAACCGACCCATGTGCGGTCGGCACCCAGCTGCCACCGGTCTCCCGACCCCGCCGCTCGATCTCCACGATCTGCCCCGGGCCAGGATTGGCAACGGTGCCGCTGAAGCGGAGCTGGCTGCGCAGCAGCGCCGAAGCTCGGCTGGCGATCGTGATGCCGTTGCCGCTGGTCTGAACCGTGAAGTTGCCAGCTTGAACCGGGGCGCCGGGGCGGATCGAATCGCCGGTGGAGGTGACGGACGTCGAGGTGGGGACGATGGCGCTGCCCCCGCTGGCACCAGAAGCGGCCGGAGGCCCGCTGGAGGCCCAGCCGGGGGCGGGAGAGGCGAGTGCGGCGCCGACTAGCAGCAGCGACAGAGCATGTGACTTGGCGCGTGGACGCACGTCGGGCGGATCCCTTCGGTTGCTTGGCGGCCTACGGGGTGAGCTGACGGGCTCGCGCCTTAAGCGCTACGGCTCCTTGCAGAGCCGATTCGCCCCCGCGGACCAGAGTCCGCAAGTGGGTCCCCCGCCGGTCGTCTCCTGGGAGGCGACCGCTCGGCACGGAAGTCGCGGCGCAGTATACGTAACGCGCCCGCTGTCGAAGTGTGCCCTCGGGGGAGCTAGGGGCGGGGCAGGCGCGAGATCATCTGCCGAACCGCGCGGCTGCCCACTGCCAAGCCGATTTCGGCCAGCTCCCCGGCGGCCTGCACCGTCGTGGCCAGGAGGTCGGTGCGCGCCGGAGGCTCGGGCTTGCTGGGTGGTGATGGCTGCCGGCGCCCGGGGTCGCGCGCACCCGTCGACTTTCGTGGTGTCGCTGGCGCCGCCTTGCCCGATCGGCTGGACTTGCCGGTCGCGCCCGGCTTGCGCGACGTCGCGCCCGGCTTGCCCGAGGTCGCTGTCCGCCCAGACCTCGCTGCTCGGCCCGACGGAGAAGCCTTGCCCGCGGGAGCAGCTTTCCGCCGCGCCACCGGAGCCGCCGCCGCGTCCGCAGGCTCCGGCACCTCCGCCGCGATTCCGGGGTCAGCGGCCAGCGGCGCATCCGTCGCTGAAGCACCGGCGCCCTCACCGGCTGCGCCGAGGCTTCTCGTCGCTTCCGGCGCCTGCCCAACCCGAGCTCGCTTGTCGCTTCGCCGGTGTGGCCGCGTGCGCGGCAGCCCCCCGAGAACCTCTGAGCGTCGTTCTTCGGTCATCCCGGCACATGATCGCGCACTGGCCCGGGCGGCGTCGGCGGGGCCGGGATCCGCCACGGCGTCCGGGTGGGCGGGCAATGTGCCAATTCCACGAGGTCCGTTGGTCGCCCGGCGGCGGAACTTTGAAACGGCAGGCCTCGTTCTACGTATAGGTTGTGAAGAGGGTGCCGCCGAAGCGGCGCCGGCGTCCGTGGCCAGGCGAGAAACGTCTGATCAGAGCCCCACGCGCCTTGACTTCAAAAAATATAGCGCCTACACTCAGTAATGTATGTTTAGGTGGCGGGTCTGCGCCCTCGGAGGGCGCACCCGCTGTTTCTCATCCTTCAGGTCGGTCTCAGCACCCGGCGCATACGACGGAAACGGAATCTGATGTCAGTAGCGGAACTGCAGGAACTCGAAGAGATCAAAGGCCTCGTGACCCGCGGGCAGCAGCTCGGCGTCCTCACCTTCGCCGAGATCGCCGGCGCGGTTTCCGAGCTGGATCTCGACGAGGCAGATGTCGAGGAGCTGCACGGCTTCCTCGAGCGGGCTGAGATCGAGCTGGTCGAGGAGGTCGATCCAGCGCTCGCCGCCGCGGAGGTGGAGCGCGCGCCGGACAAGCGCGGCCGCCGCAAGGCCAAGACGGCGCTCGACCTCAAGCCGGACATGACCACCGACTCGCTGCAGTTGTTCCTCAAGGACATCGGCAAGGTTCGCCTGCTCACCGCCCAGGAGGAGGTCGATCTGGCCAAGCGCATCGAGCGCGGGGACCTGGACGCCAAGCAGAAGATGGTCGAGTCAAACCTCCGCCTGGTCGTCTCGATCGCCAAGAACTATCGTAACCAAGGCCTTCCGTTTCTGGACCTGATCCAGGAGGGCACGCTGGGGCTGGTCCGGGCCGCCGAGAAGTTCGACTACCGCAAGGGCTTCAAGTTCTCCACCTACGCCACCTGGTGGATTCGCCAGGCGATCGCCCGCGCGCTGGCCGACAAGGCGCGGACGATCCGCATCCCCGTCCACGTGGTCGAGAAGCTCAACAAGATCGGGCGGGCGGAGCGCAAGCTGGTAACCGAGCTTGGCCGCGAACCGACCGCCGAGGAGATCGCCGAGGTGACCGGAATCGAGCCCGAGGAGGTCGAGTCGATCAAGCGTTCGGCGCAGGCTCCGGTGTCACTGGAGAAGCCGGTGGGTGACGAGGAGGAGTCTGAGTTCGGGCAGTTCATCGCCGACGAGCGGGCCGAGTCGCCCTACGAGCGCGCCGCCGAGATCCTCACCAAGGAGGCGCTGCGCGAGGCGCTCGAGAATCTCTCCTACCGTGAGCGCCGGGTGCTGGAGCTTCGCTACGGGCTCGGGGGCGAGCATCCGCGTACGCTGGATGAGGTCGGCCGTACGTTCAACGTCACCCGCGAGCGGATCCGTCAGATCGAGAACCAGTCGCTCAAGAAGCTGCAATCGCTGGCCGAGGCGCAGAAGCTTCGAGACGTCGCTTAAGCGATCATCGCGGACGAGCGGCCATCCGCTCCCCGCTTTACTTCCTGAAGCGTTGCGCTAGACTCGACTGCAGGATGGAATTGAATGAGACCTGTCCGGTCTGCCGCACGGCGGAGATCGTGTGTGGCAAATGGACACTGCTGGTGATCCGCGACCTCGCTGAGGGGCGAAGCAGGTTCTGTGAGCTTGAGCGCTCGCTGCGCGGCATCAGCCCGCGTACCTTGTCGCTGCGGCTGCGGGCGCTGGAAGAGGAGGGCGTCGTCCAGAGGCAGACGTTCCCCGAGGTTCCACCCCGGGTCGAGTATGCCCTGACCGAGAAGGGCCGGGCGCTGGTGCCGCTGATCGAGGACATGCGCGCCTACGGCAGGCGGTGGCTCGGGGATGACTGTGATGCCGGCGAGCCGGCCGGGATCGCGCCGGGGACCGATCGCGAGCCAGTGGTCGCGGCCGCCTAAGCGATACGCCGATGCGGATCGCGGTGGCCGCCGACGAGCTGACGGGGGTGGCTCAAGCGTTGCCCGAGCAGTTGCGCCGTCGTGGACACGAGCTGATCCTGCACGGCGCGTACCGTCCCCAGGAACGCAGCGACTGGGCGTGGGCGAGTGAGCTCGCGGCGCTGGACGTCGCCCAGGGACGAGCCGAGCAGGCAGTAGTCGCCTGCTGGACCGGAACCGGGGCCTCGATCGCCGCCAACAAGGTGGCTGGGGTCCGCGCCGCCCTCTGCAGCGACGCCCGCACGGCCGAGGGCGCGCGGCGCTGGAACGACGCCAACGTGCTCGCCCTCAGCCTACGCACGACCTCGCAGGCTGAGCTGGAGGAGCTCCTCGATTCCTGGTTCGGCGCCGCCGTCAGCTGCGATCCCTCCGACGCCGAGAACGTCGCTCATCTGATCGAGATCGAGAGCCGCTAGCGGCTGCAAGGCGCTGCCCGGCGCGCAGGACTCCACCGCGGAAGCGCGAAATCGGGCCTGTGCGCAACTCGACGCTGGCCGCCACGCTCGAGGCCTTCACGCGCGAGGTCGCCGCAGCGCTCACCGCCGAGACGGCAGCGGGTGCGGAGATCCCATTTGAGGTCGCGCAAGCCGGCGCCGGTCACGGACGGGCGGCGCTCTACTGCTATCGCCCACTGACCAGCGCCTTTATCCAATCGCGGCTGGGGCTGCTCAGGGCACTCGGCAGCTACGCCCCGGCAGCGCAGGCACTGGAGACGGTGCCGGGGATCGAGGCCTACCTGGATCAGCGTGGAGTCACGCCGATACCGGCCGCCACTCGCCCGCGCGTCGAGGCGGCCCTGCAGGCTCTTCTGGACCGGATGTTCGCTGAGCGCAGCGAGTTCGGTTTCGACGCCGATCGTTTCGAGCTCGCCTACGATGAACTCGAGCGCGCGCTCTACGACGGCCGCTCCGTAACCACCGTGATCGCGCCCCTGCTGGGACTGTCGCTGGACCCTGACACGGCCACGCTCGCGCTCGGGGAAGGGCTGTCCCTGACCCGCGGTGAGGCGTTGCCGGATGCGCCCCCGGAGGCGATCTGGGGGACCCCGGGGCTGGACATGGCGCGTGAGCCAAACGTGCTGGCGATGCTGAGCGTCGATCACCAGCGGGCTCGCCGTGCCCCGCTGTCGTTGGCCCGCAGCCGGTTTCGCCGGATCCTCACGGCGCTGCGACTGTACGAGCGCGGCGGCTATGCGCTCGGACCGGTGGCCTGGATCAGAGCCGACGAGGGGGTATGGCGGCCGTTCGCGCTTGGTGGCAGCGGCCGGCCAGGGCTGGTCACCCTGATCCCCGCGGCCCAGGAGGACGAGCTCCGGGCATTCTGCAGCCTCGTGGCCAGCCGCAGCCCGTCTCCGGGTGAGCTTGCCTGGGCGCTGGACCGGTTTGAGATGGGTCGGGAGCGGCTGGCGCCATTCGAGGCACTCACTGACTACCTGCTCGCGCTTCGCGCGCTGCTCGAACCGGAGGGTCCTCACAGCGGTCGACTCGCCCAGCGCCTGGCGATGCTGTGCGCGATGCCGGAGGGACGCAGGCGGCTGGCGGAGCGAACCGCTCACGCGATCTCGCTGGAACGGGCGGTCATCTCCGGTCTGGCGCCCGCGACCACCGGAGCCGACGAGCTGGTGGAGGAGCTCTCCGAGCATCTGCGTGCGCTGCTGCGGGATGTCATCTGCGGCCACCTGGAAACCGACCTGCGCGCGCTGGCCGACGAGCTCCTGGGCCAGGCTGCCGCTGCGCCCTCTGAGGCCGAGGCGCTAGGCTGATTACCGGCCGCTCCCTACTCGGCCCTTCCGGGGGCCGGGAGTGTTTTGCCGCCAGGCACAACATGTAAGTCCTGGGGCTCGTATGAAGGTCAGGGGGAGCGCGACCGCAGTGGCGAGCGGGCTACCTGCCCGCTCGTTCTGTTTGTGACCCGCCCGCCCGTGGGTAACACGGGCAGCGATGCCCACCGAGCCCGAACCGATCACGCTGACCGAGGTGGTCCATCGGGCCGTCGAGACCTGCGAGGACGGCAGCGAGGCGCTGGATCAGCTGCTGCTGGCCTTCGAGGACGCGGATGAGCCGATCGCCGCGGTGGATGATCTCGAGGGTCGACTCGACCGCGCCGTGGGGCCGCGGGTGCGCGATGACGAGCCAGGGTTCACAATGGCCTGTGCCATGGTTCTCTATCTCGCTCATCGTCGCGATGAGCTCGATGCCGATGCGGACGAGCTGCTGCGACTGACCGCGCGCGCGGAGTTTCATCGCGATCCGCCACCGCCGGTCGCCGTCTGGCTGCAGGAGCGCGGTGTCTCGCTCTAGCCGCCCGCCCGGGCATGCCCCCGCGAGCAACCTTCCGACTGGGCATGTTCCCGGGCCCTGCCGCTTGACCAGGACCGGGCAGGTTTCCGAACCCAGCCGCTCGACCATGCCCGTGCGTGCCCCAAATGTCGATCCGCGGTGCTTCAACGTCCCGAGGATCGGCGATCAAGGATACGAGCAGCTGTGCCACCTCGTAACCGAGGAGGATCCCGACACGGCCCTCTGCGGCGCCGATGTCACCGGGTTCCCCTGGAATCCCCCGTGGCCGCGCTGCGAGGCCTGTCTGGCGGTTGCCGACGGCGCCATGAACTGATCAGCTTGCGATGAGCGACGACCTCGTCTGCATCGTCGAGATCCCAAAGGGAAGCCGGAACAAATACGAGTACGACCCCGAGCTGGGCCGGATGCGCTTCGACCGCTACCTGATGCCGTCGGTCGTCTACCCGGCCGACTACGGCTTCATCCCTGAGACACTCGCGCTCGACGGGGATCCCCTCGACGTGCTCGTCTGCTTGTCCGAGCCGACGTTTCCTGGCTGCCTGGTCCCGGTGAAGCCGATCGGCCTGTTCGAGATGGAGGACGAGCACGGGATCGACGACACCGTGCTGTGTGTTCCCCTGCACGACCCCGGTTGGAACCGGCTGGAGGAGATCGAGGACCTGCCGGATCCGATGCGGCAGGAGATCTCACACTTCTTCGCCATCTACAAGGACCTCGACCCGGACCGAGAGTCAGAGGTCAAGGGCTGGGGCGACCGGGTCAAGGCCCTACGGACGATCGAGGAGTCCAGACGCCGTCACCAAGAGCAGGTCATCGATAGCGGCTGAGCTATCGGTGGCCGACGGCCGGGGAGCTTCCACTCGGCCAAGCTGTAACGCTTCCCGCGCATGTTTCACGTCGAGCTGCGGCAGTTTCCCCATGCCGCACGCGCGTTCAACCTCAGCGAGGAAGAGCTACGGGTGCAGGTCCTCGATTCCTGGGTGGCCGGGCGTGCGGTGGCCTGGGCGGATCGTCGCTGGTCGGCCGAGAAGGCGCAGCTGACGATCATCTCTGGACCTGAGCTGGCCCCCCAGGCGATGGGCATGGGCCGCGGATGGCAGGAGGCCCTGCGCGCCGGCGAGGACGTGACGGCGCAGATGCTCGAGCAGGCGCGGCGGGAGCGGGGTGGCGGCGAAGCGCTCCAGCAATTGAAGCGGGAGTTGGTGGCGAGCTGCGACGAGCGTCCGCAGCGGCCCGAGGTGGCGGTTGAGCTGGCCGGCGCTCGATGGCCGGAGCATCGCGTCAGCGAGCGGCTGGCGATCGCCGAGCAGGCGATCTGGGAGCTGCTGCACGAGGGTCGGCTCGCTCTGGTCCGGAAGGGTGCCGGCACGGAACCGGTGCCGATCGACCAGTGGCGGGCCACGCTGCTGGAGTGGCGCGCGTGGAGCAACCGCGGGCAACCGCAGCTGCTCCTCCAGGCCCCCGATGCCCAGACCGGGACGGGGGCGGCAAGCCGCCAGGATCAATAAGGCCGCTCAGGCGACGACGTCAGCGATCAGCCGCGCGCGTTCCCGCTCGCTGGCGAACAGGTAGCGGTGCACGCGCAACAGTCCCTCCACGTTGTGGACGTCATCGTCGAACTGGGGAACGAGCAGCAGCGGTGGGTCGTCCAGCTCTCGACGCAGCAGCTCGATGTTGCGCTCGTCGCGCTGGGCCAGGACGTGATAGTCACGCAGGTTCTCGGTCACCGCCGCGGCCAGCTCCGGATCGAGCGCCGGCGACAGCTGTGACTGCAGCTGGTGAAGCTGGGTATCCCCGAGCAGGTCGTGATGGACGCGGTTGACGATGACGCCGGCGAATGGCAGCCCGCTCTGGCGCAGCGTGCGCCCGAACCAGATCGATTCGGGCGCAGTCTCGCTCTGCGCCGAGCTCACGAGCAGAAACGCGGTGGTCGGTGCCCGCAGCATCGCCTCGACCTCCATCGCGCGCGCCGAGAAGTCGTCGGTCATGTCGCCGAGCAAGGCGAAGAACGTGGTCAGGTCTCCCAGCAGGTCGACTCCGGTCACGCGCCGCAGCGCGCCGAGCAGCGGCGTGGCTCCGCGCCCGAGGATGCGCACCCCCATCCCGGTGGGACGGATGAAGGCCTTCAGTGCTCGCCCCTCCAGGAACGAGGTCAGCCGGCCGGGCGCGTCGAGGAAGTCGAGCGCGTTGCGTGAGGGCGGGGTGTCCAGCACCAGCAGGTCGAAGTCGCCCTCCCGCTCCAGCTCGTAGAGCTTGGCGATCGCTGTGAACTCCTGCGATCCGGAAACCGCGGTCGACAGCTCTCGGTACACCCGGTTGGCCTTGATCTCCTCCGCCCGCTGCGGAGTCGGCGCGACCCGCTCGATGAGTTCGTCGAAGGTTCGCTTGGGGTCGAGCGTCATCGCCCACAGCTCGCCCTCGATCGGCAGGCCGGCGCCGGCCAGGCGCTCTGGGCCGACCCGCGAGGGCTCGTTGTCGAGCTCCTGCAGCCCCAAGGCGTTGGCCAGCCGACGCGCCGGGTCGATCGTCACCACCGCGACCTTGGCCCCGGCTGCGGCCATCCCCAGGGCGAGCGCGGCCGAGGTTGTGGTCTTGCCGACGCCTCCCGCTCCGCCGCACACGCAGATGCGTTTGTCCTGCAGCAGCTGGGTGACACTCACGGCGCGGGAGTGTGGGCGCGGGCCCGAGGTGGGGCCGCGAGCGCCGGGTCGCCGTCGAGCTCGAGTGCCAGCGCGTCGGCGAGCCGGTCGAGCTGCTCACGGCCCAGGCTGTCGGCAAACAGGTAGGGGAGCACCACGGGCTCCATGTCCAGGCCCTCACGTAGGCGGGCACGCTGCTGCTGCTGCATTTGCGCGCGGGCGTGCTCGGACAGGGCGGCGCGGATCGCCGCGCGAGCTTGCCTGGCCCGTGCCCGTGGCAGCAATGCTCGCAGCCGCTGCGCGTCAGCGGCATCGAAGCGCTCGGCGTAGACCGCGTTGAGGATCACTGCGTCGAGCTGCAGCCCGTCGTGTTCGAGCGCCGTCCGCATGGCCAGCGTCTCGTTGATGGGCATCTCCTCGGCGGTGGCCACTGCCACCACCGCGGTGAACCCTCGATCGGCGATCGTCTGCGCGATCGCTCGACCTTGATGGGCTATCGGTCCCACGCGGGCGATGTCGGCGAAGGTGCGCGGCGTGCGCAGGATCCCGACGCCGTGTCCCGTCGCCGGGGCATCCACGATCACGAGGTCGTAGGCTGCCGCTCCGCGAGTTCGTCGCTGCAGCTGCGCCAGCTCCCAGATCTTGCCGATGCTGAGCAGCTCCCGCATTCCCGGGGTGGCCATCGCGAAGGCACTGAACAGGCGGCTGGAGGCAAGCAACTGTCCCACCGCGCCGGTCTTGACCCGCAGGTACTCCTCCATCGCGTGCTGAGGATCGATCGAGATCGTGAACAGCCCGGGAGCCAGTTGGACCTCCTGGAAGTGCTCCCCCTCGTGCGCGAACGCCTGCTGGACGCGCTCCTGACTGGCCAGCTCGGCCACGATCGTGCGCAGGCCGCGCTGGGCGGCCAGCAGCCCGAGCGCCGTGGCGACCGTCGACTTGCCGACGCCGCCCTTGCCGGTGACGAAGATCAGGCGGCGGTCCAGGAGCCCGGACATGACGGTTGAAAATAGCCGGCAAAAGGAATTCGTGGTCGCTGTGCGAATACAGGCGCGTATGACTTTCGCCACTTATCGGGCTCCCGACCCGCCGGAGGAATCTCCTGTGACGGCCACTTGCAAGGTGATCTCGTTCGCCAACCAGAAGGGCGGCGTCGCCAAGACGACGACAACGCTGAACCTCGCGGTGGCCTTCGCCGAAGAGGGGCACCGCGTGCTGTGCTGCGACATGGATCCGCAGGGAAACCTGACCATGTCGCAGGGCATCGACCCCGACCTGCTGCAGAAGTCGATGTACGACGTGCTCGTGCACCGGATCTCGATCCGCGAGGTGATTCGCAGACGCGAGGTCGACGTGGCCAGCGCCTCGATCGACCTGGCCGGCGCCGAGATCGCGATGTCGACGATGATCGGCCGCGAACGGTCGCTGCAGAAGGCGCTCAGCGAGGTGCAGGAGGACTACGACTTCGTGTTCATCGACACGCCGCCGAGCCTCGGGCTGCTGACCATCAACGCGCTGACCGCCTCCGACAAGGTGATCGTCCCCGTCCAATGCGAGTATCTGTCCATGCGCGGCCTGGTTCAGCTTCAGAACACGCTGGCGATGATCCGGGAGAACCTGAACCCCGGCGTCGACATCGAGGGCATCCTTCCCACCCTGGTCGACACCCGGACCCTGCACGCCAAGGAGGCGATCGAGCTGCTGGAGGAGAACTTCGGCGACCGCGTGTTCGCCTCCCGGATCCGCAAGACGGTCCGGTTCGCCGAGGCCCCGGTGAAGGGAATGTCGGTTCTCAAGTACGATCCGGACGGTCTGGCCGCGCACTCCTATAGGCAGCTCGCGAAGGAGGTCCTCCACAATGCCCACCGGTAAGCGCGCGAGCATGCGCGAAGGGCCGCTCGCGGCCCTGTTCCGCAAGACCTCCGAGGACGCGGGCGCACAGCCAGCCGGTGAAGCCGCGCCCGGCGTCCGGGAGCAGTCGCCGGCCGCGCCCCCGGATCCCCCAGCCGAGCGTCGCCAGCTTCCCCATCCCGGCTTCGACGGTCCACCACCGACGCCGGAGCAGCCGCTGCGAGTCCCCTCCCCCCAGGAGCGGCTCCGCCACGCCTTCGCCTCCGACATCCCTGACAACGTCCTCGAGCGCCCGCAGGCGCCGTCCGTCCACGCGCATCCTGATCCGGAGCGGGATGTCTACGCGCGTCCTGATCCCCCACCGGATGTCTACGCGCGTCCTGATCGGGGCCTCGACTCGTTGGCGGCCACGCGAACATTGGGCACCCCGGTGCTGCGCGTCGTGGGCGTCGGCGGCGCGGGTGTGAACGCGGTTAACCGGATGGTCGAGGCGGAGATCGAAGGCATCGAGTTCCTGGCCATCAATACCGACCTGCAGTCGCTGCAGCAGTCTGCGGCCCACGAGACCCTGCACATCGGCGAGTCGATTACCCGCGGTCTTGGATCAGGCTCCAACCCCGTGCTCGGGCATCAGGCCGCCCGCCAGGAGTATGACCGCATCAAGGCGCTGCTGCGGGGATCGGACATGGTCTTCATCGCCGCCGGGGCCGGTGGCGGAACGGGAACCGGCGCCGCGCCGGTGGTCGCGCAGATCGCGCGGGAGCTGGGCGCGCTCACCGTCGGCATCGTCACGCGGCCGTTCCAGTTCGAGGGCTCCCGCCGGCGTGAACAGTCCGAGGTCGGAATCGAGGCGCTCGCCGCCGAGGTCGACACGCTGATCGTGATCCCCAACAACCGGCTGCTGTCGGTGCTGGACCGCAACACGTCGATGGTGGACGCCTTCCGGGTCGCCGACGACGTTCTCCGCCAAGGGGTACAGGGGATCTCGGACCTGGTCACGCTGCCCGGCTTGATCAACCTCGACTTCGCCGATGTGCGCACGATCATGTCCGAGGCCGGCAACGCACTGCTGGGCATCGGCATGGGCACCGGTGAGCAGAGGGCGCTCGAGGCGGCCGAGCAAGCCGTGTCGTCGCCGCTGCTGGAAACCAGCATGGAGGGTGCCCGCTCGATTCTGCTGTCGATCACCGGTGGCCGCGACCTCTCGCTGTGGGAGGTCAACGAGGCCGCCAAGGCGGTGGCCCAGGCCGCCCACCCTGACGCCAACATCATTTTCGGGGCGATGGTCGACGAGAAGCTCGAGGATCAGGTGTGGGTCACGGTCGTGGCCACCGGCTACGGCGAGTCCCGACGCCGCCGACCGGCCGAGGCAGGTCCAGCCATGGGAGCCAGAAGCGCACCCGAGGTGCGGGCAGCTCCGCGCGAGCGACGCGTCCCCGATTCCCGTTCCCAGCTGCGAGAGTCGCGCGGCGGCGATTCCCGCTCCCGCCCGCGCGAGCCAGGTAGCGCTGATCCCCGTCAGGCGCTGCGCGAACCGCGCGGCGAGCCACGGGTCAGTCGCGGTCGTGAGCGCCAGGGCGGCCCGGCGATCGAGCTCGACGTGCCGGAGTTCATCCCCAAGCGATGACGTCTGGCTGGGGCACGCCTGGTCGTGCATGTCTCCTGAACGCTGTCGCCGCGGAGTAGTCGCCGCCGGTCACCCCCTGTCCGCAAACGCCGGCGCGGATGCGCTGAAGGCGGGTGGGAATGCCGTCGATGCGGCCATCGGGGCAATGCTCGCGTCGTTCGTCTGCGAGCCACTGCTGACCGGGCTCGGCGCCGGCGGATACATGCTGGTGGTCGCTCCGGAGAACCCGCCGGTACTGCTCGACTTCTTCGTCGAGGCCTCGGGGCGAGGAACTGATCCCTCCGCGCGCGCTGAGCTGGTCCCGGTCAGCATCTCGTTCGGCGATGCGGTTCAGATATTCAACATTGGCGCGGCCTCGGTCGGCACCTACGGAGTCCCCGTGGGCGTATGGGAGGCCTCGGCTCGGTTCGGGCAGCTGGCGCTGGGTGAGCTCGTGGCGCCGGCGGCGGCGCTTGCCCGCCGTGGTGTGCGCCTCGGCGCTCAGCAGGCGTACCTGGTCGAGATCCTGGCCGGGATCGTCACCTCGACGCCGGAGGCGGCATCACTGTTCGCGCCCGGCGGAAGGCTTCTACGCAGAGGCGACATCCTGCGTCAGCCTGAGCTCGCACACGCGCTCGAACGACTTGCCGCGGAGGGACCGGCACCCTTCTACACCGGGGACATCGGGAGCGCGATCGCCGACTGGGTGAGAGCCGGCGGGGGTCTGCTCACGCGCGAGGATCTCCTTGGCTACCACGTGCTCGACCGCGACCCGGTGGAGGTGTGCTACCGCGGGCGCCGCGTGCTGACCAACCCCCCGCCGTCGGCGGGAGGAATCCTGATCGCGCGCGCACTCGGCCTGCTCGACGGCGAGGCCGGAGCGCCGGGACCCGAACGGATCGTCGAGGTGATGGAGCGAGCTCAATCCGAACGGACCCCCGAGTTCGTAGCCGGACTGGACGATCCCGCGTTCGTGGCCCGGTTCCTGGGACGCGGAGGCGGGTCGTTGGGCTCCACCACCCACATTGCGGTGCTCGATGACGAGGGCTGGGCCTGCTCGGTGACCTGTTCCAACGGCTCGTGCTCGGGCGTGATCGTTCCCGGGACCGGGGTGCATTTGAACAACATGCTTGGGGAGCAGGACCTCAACCCGCTGGGTTATCACCGCTTCGGGGCCGGCCGTCGGCTGCCGAGCATGATGGCGCCGACGGCGGTCCTGCGCGATGGACGACCCGAACTGGTGATCGGCAGCGCCGGCTCCAACCGGATCCGCTCAGCGATCATGCAGACGATCATCCGCGTGATCGACGAGGGTCTGCGAGCCCACGAGGCGGTGGAAGCACCCAGGCTCCACTACGAGGATGGGGTCGTCTTCGCTGAACCGGGAATCGACACCGCGGAGCTGGAGGGCGCCGGTCGGGCGATCGGTCGCTTCCGCCAACGCAACCTGTTCTTTGGGGGGGTTCAGGTGGCCGAGCGTGACCAGAGCGGTCGGTTCTGGGGTGGCGGGGATCCGCGTCGGGGAGGCCACGCGGTCGTGGTCGAGGGCTGACCTCCGTGCACGAGCGGCCGAACGCGGTGATTCGGCAGCATGAGGTCATGGCCGCGCCGATGAGAGCAGCGCGCAGGCTCAGGGTCCTTGCCCTGGCGATCGTGCTCGGAGCGGGCGCGGTCGGCTGCGGCTTTGCCGTGCAGCCGGCGGACCTGTTCCTGCTCAGCCGACAGGGCCCGGGCGGTCGGCTGACTCTCTTGGTCGGCGACGGCGGCACGATCCGGTGCGACGGCGGCGGCGCCCGAACGCTCTCGGATGCGCTGCTGATCCAGGCACGCGATCTCGCCGACGATCTCGACAAGGACGCCAAGGCGAATTTGCATCTGCCGGCGGGTCCGGGCAGCGTCTACACGTTCAGCGTTCGGCTGCAGGACGGAGCGATCAGCTTCCCCGACACCGCCGCGGCCAGGCACCGGGAGCTGGCTCAGGCCGAGCTATTCGCCGTGCAGGCAGCGCAGCGCGCCTGCGGACTGGCCGGATGAGCCGTCGCCGGGGCCGGCTGCTGCTGTCTCCCAGCAACGTTTAGGTCCTCCGGTTAGCCTTCCGCGGCTCGTGCTCGCCTTCGCCAGCCAGAACCTGATCACGACCTTCCAGGCAATCGTGCTCGGCGTGCTCCAAGGCGCCACCGAGCTGTTCCCAGTTTCGAGCCTCGGACACACGGTGATCTTCCCCAACCTGTTCGGCTGGCACAACATCGTCATCTGGCAGTCGCAGGCGGAGTCGCCGTGGCTGGCATTCGTGGTCATGCTGCACGTCGGCAGTGCCGTCGGGCTGCTGATCTACTTCTGGAGGGACTGGATCGCGATCATCGGCGCCTTCTTTGCCACGCTGGGCAAGCGGCGGATCGAGACCCCGACCGAGCGGCTGGCGTGGCTGATCATCGCCGCCACCATCCCCGTGGGCATCCTCGGGCTGGTGCTGGAGCATCCAGTTCGCGTGGCCCTGGCCAAGCCGCTGGCCGCCTCGATCTTCCTGATCGTCAACGGCTTCATCCTGTTCGCCGGCGAGCGCGCCCGCCGGCGGTCGGAGGTCCGAGAGCTGGCGCTGCGGGAGGGCAGCAAGGCCGATGGCGGGCGTCGGCTGGACACCCTCGACGTACGCGAAGCGGGCGTGATCGGCGTGGCTCAGAGCTCGGCGCTGATCGCCGGCATCAGCCGCGACGGCGTTTGCATGACCGTAGGGCTCATGCGCGGCCTGGACAACAGCGACGCCGCCCGCTTCGCCTTTCTGCTGGCGACGCCGCCGATCTTGGCCGCCGGGATCCTCAAGGTCGGTGATCTGACCGGACCCCACGGCGCCGGTGGTGTGCGCAGCGCGGCGGTGGTCGCGGCAGTATCCGCCGCCGTCACAGCGATCGTCACGGTCCACTTCCTGACCCGGTACTTCAAGACCCGAACCTTGACGCCGTTCGCGGTCTACTGCGTCCTGTTCGGCGCCGCGATGGTGATCTACAACGCTTGAACACCGGCCAACGGTCCCTTCTGGGACCGGCGACGAAGCCCCCCGACGGGCTAACCCAACCTGACCTTGCCGTTGGAGCGCGCCCGCGCCTGAGCCCGGTCGACGAAGTCCAGCCGCTTGATGGCCGCGCGGAACAACCTCGCGACCAGGCGCAGCCGGGCGCTCTCGGAGCGTAGATCCAGCAGCCCCTGTTTGGCCTCGTGGCCGAAGTCGACGGTCGCGGCCATGGCGTAGGCGCTCATCCCCGCCAGCTCCCGCTCGTCGGGCTCGCGATCCGTCGCTCGTCTCACCAACTCCGCGTAGGCGGTTCGCGCGGCGGCAGCGAGCTGATCATCGACTTCGCCGTCATGGTCCTCGATGAACTCGACGATGCCCGCGGGATAGGGCAGATGGCCCTGACGCTCGAGCAGGCGCAGTGGCCGAGTGCCGCGCGCCAGCAGGTTCAGGCGTCCGTCCTCCAGGCGCTCGAGCACGCGCTCGATCCGGCAGGCGCAGCCAACCTCGCGAAGCCCGTCGTCGGAGAGCCAGACGATGCCGAACTCGCGCTCGCCGCGCAGGCAGTCGTTCATCATCGCCTTGTAGCGCTCCTCGAAGATGTGCAGCGGGATGGCCTCGCCGGGCAGCGCGACGATGCCGAGCGGGAACAGCGGAAACTCCGGCACGGGCCGATCGCTCACCGACCGAAGTCTAGGCCTGGCACCCGGCATAAGCCGGACCTGAGGTCCCGCGAGCTGGATGTCGGCCGCCTCTAGGGCCGCTGCGCGGTCAGCAGCAGGTTGTAGAAGATCGCTGGTGGGAGCATGGGCTCCAGCACCTGCTCGTCGAGGCGCTGCAGCAACAGGTAGCCCTTGAACGCGTACATGCGCCAGCCCACCGGTACATCCTCGGATGCCGCCGTGGACTCGAGCGTACGGTTGAACCAGCCGAACCAGCTCGCCACGAGTTCCTCGCCGCGGACCTTGACAGCTTGGAACCCGACGGCGCGGGCGTGGCCGACGAGATCGCCGGGCGCGAACGCGTGGATGTCGACGAGATGCTCCAGTCCGTGATCGACTCGATCGACCACTTCCGGTTCGGGCGATAGCGTCGCCCCTCGCGCCCGTAGCGCCGCGCGCCACATCGGCGCCAGCCTCACCGCACCGCGCTTGGGCACGGCAGCGAGCTGGTCGCCGAGGCGCGACGGCTCGCCGGCGAACACGATCCTCCCGCCGGGGGCGAGCACGCGATGGAACTCAGAGAACGCCCGCTGCAGATCCGGCAGGTGGTGCAGCACCGCGTGACCGAGGACGAGGTCAAAGCTGCCATCGGCGAATGGCAGCGATTCGGCGTCAGCGCGCGCGGTGCGGACCGTCAGCCCGAGCCGCCGGGCGTTGCGAGCGAGTACGCCGACCATTCCCGGAGAGATGTCGGTGCAAGTCGCCTCCCTGACCACCCCGGCGCGGAGCAGGTTGAGGCTGAAGTAGCCGGTGCCGGCGCCGATCTCCAGCGAGCGCCGGTAGCCGCGGTCGAGCTCGGGCCCGACCAGCTTGCGCAGCTTGCCCAGGACCTGCGCCCGCCCGATGTCGTCGAAGTCGATGCCCCACTTGGAGTCGTAGCCGGCGGCGGCCACGTCGTGGTATCGAGTGTTGACCTCACGGATCTCATCGGGGGTGAGAACGGCCTCCACGGGGGCGGCACAATACCCTGTCGCTGGTGCCCGTGAACGAGTACGTCCAGCAGGATCAGCCGCCCGGGGTGCCACCGCTGGAGCTGACCGGTGAGCGCACGCTTCCGGATGTTCCCGCCGAGAATTACTGGTTCCGGAGGCACCTGGCCGTGTACGAGTGGATCGCTGCACGGACCCGCGGCGTTCGCGTGCTCGACATGGCCTGCGGGGAGGGCTACGGTTCCGCGCTGCTGGCCCGCAGCGCCGGCAGCGTTGTCGGCGTCGATGCCAACCCACGGGCGCATGAGCACGCCCGTCTGCGCTATACCGCCCCCAACCTCAGCTTCGAGCGGGGGCTGGTGGAGACCTATGGACGGCAGGACAGCTTCGACGCGGTCGTGTTCCTGCAGACGATCGAGCACGTTCACGACCCGGCGGGGGTGCTGGCTCACTTCCGCACCATCCTCGCGCCCGGCGGCGTCGCCTACGTGTCCACCCCAAATCTACTCACGTTGGCACCCCCGGGAGCAGAGAAGTCCGATAACCCATGGCATCTGAAGGAGTACCGGGCCGCGGAGTTCCGCGAGCTGTGCGAATCGGAGTTCGAGCGCGTGCAGGTGCTGGGGCTGTTCCACGCCGGCAAGCTGCGTGTTCACGAGCGAGCGCTGAAGCTGGGATGGGATCGACTCCACAAGCGGCTGGGGATCACCAAGGCTTTCTATGATCGCTTCACGCCGGCGATCACCGTCGGCGATTTCTCCCTGCGGTCAGGGAGCCCGGACCGCGCGCTGGATTTTCTCGCCGTCTGCCGCGCGTGAGCCGCGGCCTGACCCCTAGGCGCGGCGAGCTCGCGCTCGTGCTGCACACGCACATGCCCTACGTGGAGGGGTTTGGTACCTGGCCGTTCGGCGAGGAGTGGCTGTGGGAGGCAGTCGCGTGCTGTTACCTGCCGCTGCTGGACGTGCTCGGCCGGGCCCCGATCACGTTCTCGCTGACCCCGGTTCTGTGCGATCAACTGGAGGCTCCCGGGGCGCTCGCGCGCTGCCTGAGCTTTCTGCGTGAGGTTCGCCCGTATACCCACGCTCACGACCGGCGGCGGTTGCGCGCGCACGGCCAGGAGTGCCTGGTCGGAGAGCTCGACCGCTCGGCGGCGCAGTACGCCGCGGCGGCGGACCGGCTGGAGCAGCTGTCAGGGAGGTTCTTGAAGGAGCTCGGGCGCTTCGCCACCTGGACCTCTTCCGCCACTCATGCCGTACTGCCGCTGTTGAGCACCGACGGCGGCATCGCCCTACAGCTCCAGACCGGGATCGCCTCTCATCGTCGGCGCTTCGGCCGCTGGTCTGGTGGCCTGTGGTTGCCCGAGTGCGCGCACGCGCCGTGGCTCGACCCGCGCCTGCGCGACGTGGGGGTACGCACCACCTGCATCGAGCTGACCAAGCTGTTCGGCGCTGGCGACCAGCGGCACCTCAGGCCGCTGCGCGGTGAGGACGGGCCCGTGCTGTGGCCGGTCGATCGGGCGACGATGGCCCTGGTGTGGAGCGACCGCGGCTATCCCGCGGCCGGCGCCTACCGGGACTACCATCACCTCACCGAGAAGCACCATCGCGTGTTCGGCAACGACGGCCGCCCCTACGACCGGGCGGCGGCGCGGGCGCAGCTCTGCACCGACGCCCGTGACTTCGTCAGCCGGGTGAGCGCGCGCGTGGCCGACGGCGGAATCTGCGTGTGCGCGCTGGACACCGAGCTGCTCGGTCACTGGTGGTATGAGGGCGTCGATTGGTTGCGAGCGGTGATCGACGAGACCGCCCGCCAGGGCCTGGGACTGACCACGCTCGACGACGCCATGTCCCGCCATGAGCCGGCCCGGGCGCCCGACGCATTGCCGGTGACCAGCTGGGGGGCGGGCGGAGACCTGCGCACCTGGAGCGGCCCGGCGGTGGCCGATCTGGCTTGGCGAACGCGCTCGGCGGAGCTACGGGTGGCTGGCGCCGACGGCACCAATGGCGCCGGGGCCCGGGCGCTGCGAGAGCTGCTGGCGCTGCAATCGAGTGACTGGGCGTTCCTGATCACCCGCGGTCTCGCCGACGAGTATCCGCGCCAGCGGGCCGAGGCTCACGCGCGGGGGCTGGAGCGCGCGCTGGCCGGTGAGCAGCTGGATCCGGCGTTGCGCAACCTCGCTCCGGAGCTGATCGGCTGGACCGGCTGAGCACGCGACTTTCCCGTCGTGCGCCTGAGCGCGAGCAAACCGGCGCCTTTGCTCGTGCTCAGCGCCAGCGGAACGTCTTCGGCGGCTGCCGCATGCGAATCACTCGTGCCGGTATGCCGGCGACGACGGCATTGGCGGGAACGTCGGCAGTGAGGACGGCGCTGGTCCCGATCACCGCGTTGTCGCCAACCGTGACCCCTCGCAGCAGGCAGGCGCCGTAGCCGATCCAGACGTTGTGTCCGACGAGCACGTCGCGCTTGTAGATGCCCTGCTCTCGGATCGGACGCTCCGTCTCGGCGACGCCGTGATCGAAGTCGATCATCATCACCCGATCGGCGATGATGCACTCGCGGCCGATCGAAACCCGTTGGTAGGCGGAGATCGTGCAGTCCTGCCCGAGCACTGACTTGGCCCCGATCGTCACCTCCCCCTCGTGCGCCCGGAGCTTGCAGCCTTCGCCGATCCACGACCAGCGCCCCAAGCGCACGCGAGCATCCCGACCGATCTCGAGCTTCACGCCCCGGCAGATGAAGCACAGCCCGTCGGTCTGAAGCCGCCCACGCCAGCGCAGCTTGAGCCACAGCCAGCGCGCGATCACCGGCAGGTAGGACGGGAGCAGCATCCGGTGCTCGCGGGCGAAGCGCAGCAGGGTCAGTGGACCGCCGTGCAGCGGCGGGGGCGGGGAGCGCAGCGCGGGCGGCGAGGACGGCGGTGGCGAGGCCTCGAAAGTAGATCGCGTGCCGGTAGACACGCGGAGATCGTAAGTCCTCAGCCGTCGTTGATGGCTCGCTGCACGCAGCGGCCCCCGACCCTGGCGTCGCTGACGGAGCGCCCTGGCATAGTTCTCGGACCCTGATGAACGCCGAGCAGAACTCCCTGGCCAAGCGCCTGCTGGCTGGCGACAAGCGCGCGCTGGCCCGAGCGATCACCCTGGTCGAGAACGATGATCCCGCCGGCTGGGAGCTGGTGCGGGAGGTCTATCCCCATACCGGAGCCGCGGCGATCGTCGGCTTCACCGGCCCCCCCGGAGTGGGCAAGTCGACGCTGCTGGCGACACTGACCAAGCTCGAGCGGGCGCGAGGACGCACCATCGCCGTGCTGTCGATCGACCCCTCCTCGCCCTTCACCCAGGGCGCGCTGCTGGGCGACCGCATCCGGCTCAGCGACCACTTTCTCGACCCGGGCGTGTTCATCCGCTCGATGGCCAACCGAGGTGCGCTCGGTGGCCTCAGCGAGGCGACACTGCAGGCGGCGCTGCTGATGGATGCGTCGGGCCGGGATGTGGTCCTGCTCGAGACGGTCGGCGTCGGCCAGGCCGAGGTCGACATCATCGACCACGCGGACACGGTGGTACTGGTGCTGATGCCCGGCTCGGGGGACTCGATTCAGGCGCTGAAGGCGGGCGTGATGGAGATTCCCGATGTGATCGTCGTCAACAAGGCCGACCATCCCTTGACCGATACCATGGTGAGAGAGATCAAGGGCGTGCTCGCGCTCGGTCCCCACCGGGACTGGACGGTGCCGATCGTCAGGACGGAGGCGGGCCGGGGCGAGGGCGTGGAGGAGCTTTTGGCGAAGCTGGCTGAGCACCGGGCCTACATCGAGGCCGAGGGGACGCTGTCAGAGCGGCGGCGACGAAACCTGATGAGCGAGGTGCTGGCGATCGCCACGTTCCGCATGCGCCGCCAGCTGGAGGCCTCGATCCACGAGGACGCGGGCGTCAGGCGGCTGCTCGACCGGGTGGTGGCCCGCGAGCTCGATCCCGCGAGTGCCGCGACGACGATCCTCGAACGGCCGCGGGAGGTTTGAGGACTCGGTGTCGCAGGCGCTGACGCCGCCGTTTCTGCTCGCCTCCGGCCTGCTCTTAGTCGCCGGGATCGCCAAGCTGCGCACTCCAGCGGGAGCTGCTGGCGCCTTGGTCACCCTCGGCATCCTGTGGGCTGGAGGGCGTGTGGGTCGCCTGATGGTGCGGGCCGTGGCCGTCGGTGAGCTCGGTCTGGGCGCGGTCTGCCTGCTGCACCCAGGGCCCGTCGTGGCGCTTGCGCTGGCGGGGCTGTACCTGGGCTTTGCCGCGACCGGCGGGGCGCTGGTCCGTCGCCGAGCATCCTGTGGCTGCTTTGGCGATCGCGACGTGGCGGCCTCGGCGCTACAGGTGTGGATGAGCCTGGCGCTGGCGGTGGTGGTGGCGCTGGCGGCGTCGGCGGGGACCCACGGCGCGCCGTGGCTGCTGTCCCGACCGCCGGCCACTGCCGCGGTGTTGATGGTTGGTCTCGTCGGGGCGGTGTATGCCGCCGCGCTGGCGTATACCGAGCTGGCCCGCGCCTGGTTCGCGTGGAGCGAGCGATGACCTTGAGCGAGCGGCTGGTGCGTTCGGCTGGGACGCTGCTCGAGCGGAGGCTCTCGCGCCGCGGGGCGCTGGCTCGCGTCGCCGTGGCCGGCTCTGCCTTCGCCGTGGCGCCGCTGCGCTATCTGGTTCGACCCGGCGACGCCTGGGCGGTCGTGGCCCCTGGCGACTGCGCCTCGGGCCTCTGCACCGATGGCTACACCGCCTTCTGCTGTGAGCTCGAGCAGGGCCGCAACACGTGCCCGCAGGGCACCTACATCGCCGGCTGGTGGAAGTGCACCGACTATCGCGGCACCGGCCTGTGCCATGAGGAGGGGGCGCGCTACTACCTGGACTGCAACCGCATCCCGGGACATCACTTCCCCGGTGGCTGCCACTGCGCCCAAGGCGACTGCGGCCGCCGGCGAGTCGACTGCAATCACTTCCGCTACGGCCAGTGCAACCCGCAGGTCCACGGGACCACCGAGGTCGTCTGTCGCCTGGTGATCTGCCAGCAACCTGCGACCGTCGACGGACTGAGCTGCAATCCCACCGAGAAGGTCGACGACAACACCTGTGGCCACGAAGCCGGTTGCCTGGAGGGGCTGGCGGTGCCACTGCCGGGGGCGGGAGGCGCCTGATGGTGGCGCTGGTTTCCGTGGAGACGGTGCTGCTGGTGCTGGTGCTGGTGCTGGTGGCCGGGCTGCTCCGCAGCCACGCGGAGCTACTGCGGCGCATCGGGCCTCCCGATCAGCCTGCGGACGACGGCCCCGAGGCCTCGCCGCTGCCGCCGGTCGGCCAACCGTCCGGGGGGCCGCACCGTGCCGGCACGGCCGCAGCCGCGCCATTGGTCGGCACCACCCCCCGCGGGGATTCGGTGGCGCTCGCCTTCGATCGAGTCGACCGCGGGGACGAGATACCGGGCACGGTTGGCGGACCGGTCCCGGCCCCGACCCTGCTGGCGTTCCTGACCAGCGGGTGCAGCACCTGCGCCGGCTTCTGGGCGGCGCTGGGCGAGCGCTCGATCCCCGGCGTGCAGCCGGTGATCGTCACCCGCGGCGCAGAGCGCGAGCGTCCGGCGCGGCTGCGAGCGCTTGCACCCGAGGGGGTGCCGGTGGTGATGTCCTCAGCCGCGTGGGAGGACTACCACGTACCCGGCGCACCGTACTTCGTGCTCGTCGACGAGACGATTCGCGGCGAGGGGGTGGCGGCCACCTGGCCGGCGCTCTCCTCGCTCATCGACGATGCCATCGAGGACGCCCAGCAGGCCGAACCCCGGGGTAGCGCCCGCGCGGCGGAGGTCGATGCGACCCTGGCCGCCGCCGGGATCATGCCCGGCGACCCCCGCCTGTATCCCGGACGCTACCCGACTTCGTGATCGAGCTGGTGGTGCTCGGCAGCGTCGCGGCGGTGATCGGCGCCGTCGCCGCCGCCTGGTCGCCCTGAGGCGAGTCGATGCTGGCAAGCATCACCCCGCTCGGCGAGCGAGGCCGCGGATCCAACTGGCGGGTGACGGTGGCGGCGTTGGCAATCGGGGCCACCGCCGCCGGCGCGCTGGCCGGCGCGACCCTGGGTGCGCTGGGTGCGCTGGCGACCGCGGGAGTTGGAACGTTGAGTGCCCACGGGCGGGAGTTCACGCTCGCGGTGGGGCTGGCGTTGGCTGTCGTCGCGGAGCTGCTTCCGGTGCGGCTCCCGGGTCCACGCCGGCAGGTCAATGAGCGTTGGCTGGCGCAGTTCCGAGGCTGGGTGTACGGCCTGGGGTTCGGAGCCCAGCTGGGCCTGGGGGTGACCACGGTGGTCAGCAGCGCCGCCACCTACGTTGCCGGCTTTGCTGCCCTGCTCACGGGCTCGCCCGGGGCCGGCACGCTGATCCTCGGCGTTTACGGGCTGCTCCGTGGAATCACTCCCCTCGCCGCCGTCTGGGTGCGCCGCCCCGACCAGCTGCTGGCGATGCACGCGCGCCTGGAGCGCTGGCGCGCGCCGGTGGAGCGCGGCTGTGCCGGTCTGCTGGCGGCGCTGCTGGCCCTGTGCCTGATGGCGGCAGCGTGATCCTCGACGGCCACGGCATCCGGATCGAGCTGCCCCGGGGCTGGAGTGGGCGCCTGTTCAGCCGCGACGGGCACGCGGCGACGCTGCACGTGGCCAACTATGCCCTGGCGCTCAGCGACGGCGAGTTCGGCGACCGCAACACCGCACGGATGCGGCCCGGAGCCTGCTTTCTCGCCCTCACCGAGTATCTCCCGGGCGCAGGCCTTCAGCCCGGCAGCGGCCTTTACCAGGCCCCCGGCGTCGAGCTGCCGTTGGATCCATACAGGTTCAGTGGCTCGGCGTTGGCCCATCCCCGTCCGGGACAGGCCGGGATGCAGCATTTCTTCACGCAGAGCCAGCGTCCGTTCTGCCTCTACGTGGTGATCGCCGGAGACCGTCTCACCCGGCACAAGCGCCTGGCTGCTGTCGATCATGTGCTGAGATCGCTGCAGATCCTCCCGCGTGCGGGACCTACGGGCTGACTTCCAGCCCGCGGTGTGAGAGGCTCCGCCGATGGGCCCGCAGATCCCCCGCCGCGAGTTCCTGCTCGCCGCCGCGTCGCTGGTGGCCGGCGGCGAGATGGCCGCCGGTGGGATCGAGGCGGTCGCGGCCGTTCCCCGGCGCACGGCGGCGGTGCCGCGGACGTTGGAGCAGGCTATGCGTGGCCGGGTGTTCGAACGCGGCGCTCGGGGCTATGCCGCCGCCGCGCATGTCTACAACGAGCGCTTCGACTACGTGCTCCCGCGGGCGGTGGCCAGGCCGCTGGATGCGCGCGACGTGAGTGGGGCGGTGCGTTGGGCGGTCGGGCACGACGTTCCGCTGCGAGCGCGGTCGGGCGGCCACAGCTACGCCGGCTACAGCACGATCACCGGCGGGGTCATGCTGGACCTGCGAAACCTGCGCCAGATAACGGTCAACCGCCGCGCGGGAACGGCGACGGTGGGCGCCGGTGCCCAGCTGATCGACGTGTACGCGGGACTGGCCCGACAGGGGGCGACGCTGCCAGCCGGCTCGTGCCCGTCGGTCGGCGTTGCCGGGGTCACCCTCGGAGGAGGGATGGGACTGGCCGCTCGGGCTCTTGGCCTGACCTGCGACAACCTGTTGGCAGCCGAGATCGTGACCGCCGACGGCCGCATCCGCAGCGTCGATCGGCGCACCGACCCCGACCTGCTGTGGGCGCTGCGTGGCGGCGGTGGCGGCAACTTCGGCGTCGTCACCAGCTTCACGTTCCGCATCCACCCGCTGCCGCGGCGAGCCTCCTACTTCTTCGTCTCCTGGCCGTGGTCCTCGGCCTCGGCGGCGCTAGCCGCCTGGCAGGCCTGGGCCCCGCACGCTCGGGACGAGCTCACCTCGATCTTTCACCTCAACGCGGGCGCCGGTACCACCAGCGTGAACGTCAGCGGCCAGTACCTGGGGCCGGTCTCCAATCTGGCCCGCTTGCTGGCGCCCCTGCGCGGCGTCGCCGGCGCAAAGCTCGCCGCCGGCGAGCAGGACTATCTGGGCCTGCAGTTGCGGTTTGCCGGATGCCTGGACACCGGGCTGGCTCAGTGCCACACGGTCGGGGCCGCGTCCGGTGGAACACTGCCCCGAGCGAGCTTTCGCGCCAAGTCTGACTACGTCAAGCGACCGCTGTCGGCGAGCGGACGCGCGGTGATGATCTCGGCCGCTGAGAGGCGAGCCGGTCAAGCTGGCTCGGGGGCGCTGCTACTCGATGCCTACGGCGGGGCGATCAACCGGGTTCCGGTCAGCGCCACTGCCTTCGTGCACCGCGATGCGCTGTTCTGCATCCAGTACCTCACCTACGATGGCGGCGCCGACTGGTTGCGGAGCACCTACGCGCGGATGCGCCCCCACGTGTCCGGCAGCGCCTACCAGAACTACATCGACTCCGAGCTCCAGGGCTGGCAGCGCGCTTACTACGGCTCCGCCTACGCCCGGCTGCTCGAGGTGCGCCGGCGCGTTGATCCCGAGCACCACTTCAACTTTCCCCAGGCGATCGGCAGGTGAGGGAGGCCGGAGTCGCCAGCGCTAGGCCGCAGTCGCCGGCTGGGCCGGCACCAGGTTGCCGAGGTAGGCGGCGGCGTCGTGGCCGGGAAGGTCCAGGCACGGGGTCAGGTTCCGACGTGCGCGACTGACGTAGGTGGCGTTGACACGGCTGGCCAGGAGTACTCCCCCGACAGCTGAGGTGGCCGTCACCCGGACGGTGATCGTGAACGGCACCGCCTCGCCGCGAAGGTAGGTTCGCCCGCCGCAGCGCAGCGGAGCGTAGAACATGCCCTGACCGGCATAGGTGCCCGCTGCTCGCCGACCCAGCAGCATCCGATCAGTCCCGTCCGACCGCTGCCGGACCAGTTCGATCGCCGCGCATGCTCCGGACGGGCAACCGGGCACGAAGGTCCAGGTCCGCAGCAAGAGCTGCCCGCGATGCTCCCCGTCGACCCGCGTCGCTGCGGTGACGCGACCGACGAGCAGGAACTGACCCTGCAGCCGCGCCGCCGCCGGCACAGGATTGGGAGTCGCCGCCCGCACGTCCCCGGCCGTCGGCCAAGCCCCGGCCAGGAGCACCGCCAGCAGGCAGGACCCGAGGCGGAGCACCGTGCGCCGCGGACCGCTCACACTCCCAGCGCCCGGGCGATCACCATCTGCTGCACCTCGTCGGTCCCCTCGCCGATGGTCAGGATCTTGGCGTCACGGTAGAAGCGGCAGACGGGATATTCCTCGATGTAGCCGTAACCGCCGTGGATCTGGACTGCCTCTTCGCTGGCCCGCACCGCCAGCCGGCCACTCTTGAGCTTGGCCTGGGCCGCGGTCAGCGTGAAGCTTCGATCGCGGTCCTTGAGCCAGGCCGACCTGTGCACCAGCAGTCGCGCGGCCGCGATCTCGGTCGAGAGGTCGGCGAGCTTGGCCTGGATGGTCTGAAAGCGGGAAATCGGCTGACCGAACGCTCGGCGCTCACGGGCGTAGGCGAGAGCCTCATCGAGCGCCCCCTGGGCCAGGCCGACGCCCATCGCGGCGACGCCGATCCGCCCGATGTCCAGCACCTGCAGGAACTGACGCAACCCCTGCCCACGGTGACCTACCAGGTTCTCGGCTGGAACCCGGCAGTCGCTGAACGAGAGCGGTCGGGTGTCGGAGGCATTCCAGCCCATCTTCCGGTATGGCCTTCCCGGCTGATAGCCGGGAGTTCCGTTTTCCACCAGTAGGTTGGAGATCTCGCTGACCCCGTCCTGCCTGCCAGTGACCGCCGTGATCACGACGAGCGCGGAGATCTCGGTGCCGGCGTTGGTGATGAACTGCTTGGAGCCGTCTATCACCCACTCCTGGCCGTCGAGCTCAGCCCGGGTCTGGGTGTTCGCCGCGTCCGAGCCGGCCTCCGGCTCGGTCAGACCGAAGGCCGCCAGCCGCTCGCCGGCGCACAGCCGCGGCAGCCACGTCTGCTTCTGCTCCTCGGATCCAAACAGGTACAGCGGCTGCGTGCCCAATGAGGTGTGTGCGCACAACGTGATCGCCACCGAGGAGTCAACCCGGGCCAGCTCCTCGACCGCCAGCGCGTAGGCCAGCGAATCCCCGCCCGCGCCCCCGTACTCCGGGGGAAACGGAATGCCCATCAGGTCGAGCTCACCGAGGCGGCGGACGATTTCGTAGGGGAATGACTTCGTCCGGTCGAGCTCCTCGGCCACCGGGGCGATCTCCTGGCGGGCGAAGTCCCGCACCGTGTCCCGCAGCAGCCGGTGGTCGTCGCTGAGGTCGAACTCCACGCAGCCATTGTTTCAGCCTGCTCCGCCAGTTCCGTCTGCGGTCCCACGTACGGTCTGCACAACCGGCTCTGTTCCTGCGGCCCGGGCCTGGAGTGGGCGCATTCCGGATTTAAGGACTTCCGAGCTTGTGCCGATGATAACGAATATCTTCGCGAAAAACCTTGTTCCGGTGCAACAATGGTCAGCTATGGCGACCCGAGTGATATAGCCAAATGCGCCCGTCGTCTGTGTGAGGCGCGGGTGACAGCAGGGATGAACCCCGCGCAGCGCGATCCCGCTGCGTGTGGCGCAACCGGCGAGCGCCGGGCGCCGAACTTGTCAACGGACCTGACCCGAACCTGAGAGCGTGATATGAGGATCCTGCTCGCTAATCACACCGCCGCCTGGAGCGGTGCGGAAGTGTCGCTTCTGCGTCTGATCGAGGGGCTGCGGGCCAATCACGACCTGGCCGTTGCCTGCCCCGGAGAGGGTCCACTCGCCGATGCCGTCACGCAGGCGGGGCTCGAGCGCTTCGAACTGCCCTCGGTCGATCTGAGCCTTCGTCTGCATCCCGTTCACACCACCCGCGGGATGACCCAGCTCGTAGGCGCCGGTATGGCCCTGCAGCGCGCCGCAGGGCGTTTCCGCGCCGACGTGATCCACGCCAACACAATCCGCACCGGCCTGCTGGCGGCGATCCCCCACAACCCCCAAATTCCCGTGGTCGTGCGGGCGCACGAGCATCCGCCGGCGACGACCGTGGGCCGGGCGATCCGCGCGATCGTCGCCCACTCGGCCAGCGGCGTGGCCGCGGTCTCCGACTACACCACCCGCCACTTCAACGAGGGCCTGGCGCGGCCGGCGGCGGTTTGCGTCTACAACAGCATCGACCACGACCGGCTGGATCCCGACCGGGTGGTCCCCGCGCCGTTGCACCAGGAGTACGGAATCCCCGCCGGAGCGCCGCTGCTGGGACACGTCGCGCAGATCACCCCGTGGAAGAACCAGCTGACCTCGGTGCGTGCTCTGAGCCTGCTTCGCCGTGGTGGCTTGAACGCGCATTTGCTGATCGTCGGGCAGGTCGCGTTCGTCGGCAAGCGCGTTCGCTACGACAACGACGCGTACCTCAACGAGCTCGAGCGGGTCGCGCAGGACCTGGACGTGGCCGACGCCGTGCACTTCACCGGCCAGCGCAAGGATGTCCCTGCTGTCCTAGCCACCCTGGACCTGTCCCTCCTGCCCTCGTGGGAGGAGCCGTTCGGGCTGGCCACGGTCGAGAGCATGGCGATGGCCACTCCGCCGCTGGTCAGTCGCGTCGGAGCCGGACCTGAGCTCGTCCTCGACGGCGTATGCGGACGCGTCCTGCCGCCACGGCAGCCGGAAGCCTGGGCGGAGGCTGCCGCCAACCTGCTCCGTGATCGTCAAGCGCTCGAACGCATGTCGCAGCAGGCTCGTGCGGCCGCGGCGCCGTATCGTGACGAGGTCCACGCTCGGGAGATGATCAGCGTCTACCAGCAGGCGGTAAGCGCGGCGCGGGCACGCCGTTCTGTGGCGCGCGGATTCGCCGTCGGCCGCTCGATCAGGACGTGATGCCCGGGCTCAGGCCGGCCAGCGGGCGCGCCCGAGCTCGACCAGCAATCGCACCCCGAACCCGGTGGCGCCCTTGCCGGTGTACGGGAGGTGGGGGACGTCGTAGGCGGTGCCGGCGATGTCCAGGTGCGCCCAGGGCACGGCGCCGACAAAGTGGTGAAGGAACTCCGCGCCCACGATCGTCGAGGCTTCTCGGCGCTCGGGCAGGTTGGTCAGCTGCGCGTCGCGGCCCTTGACCATCGTCGCATAGTCCGGATGCAGTGGCAGCGGCCACACGAGCTCGCCGCTGGCCCGTGCGCACTGACGTACATGCTCGGTCCACTGCTCGTCGCTGCCGAGCAGACCCGCGTACACCGATCCCAGCGCGACCAGCACCCCACCGGTGAGGGTGGCGACGTCCACCAGCCGCTCCGCGCCCTGCGCCCGCGCGTGCAGCAGGCAGTCGGCCAGCACCAGCCGACCCTCGGCGTCGGTGTTGTTGACCTCGATCGTCGTCCCGTCGGCCGCGTGGACGATGTCGCCAGGTCTGATCGCCCCGCCGCTGGGCATGTTCTCGGTGGCGCCGACGACGCCGAGCGCGCGCACGGGGACCTCCAGCTCGGCCAGCGCCGCGATCGCCTCGATCACCGCCGCCCCGCCGGCCATGTCGAACTTCATCTCGTGCATCTTGGCCGACGACTTCAGCGACAGACCCCCGGTGTCGAAGGTCACCGCCTTGCCCACCAGGCCGAGCAGCGGACCGTCGCCGGCGGGAGGCTCGTAGCGCAGCTCGATCAGCCGTGCCGGCTGCGCCGATCCCTGCGCGACAGCCGCGAACGCGCCCATCCCGGCCGCGCGAATCTGGTCCTCGTCCATGATCGTCACCTCGAGACCGGATCGCGGCGCCGCCATCTCGACGGCGTAGTCGGCCAGGTCCGTGGGGGTGAGGTCGTTGGCCGGGGTGTTGACCAGGTCCCGAGCCCGGTTCTGGGCCCGCGCGATGATCGCGGCCACCCGCACCGGTTCGCTCACGTCGTGATGGGCGCTGATCAGCAGTTGCTCGAGCCTGGCCGGTGCCGAATCGCCGTTGCGCCGGTAGCGCTCGAACCGGTAGGCGTGGAGCACGGTTCCCTCGATCAGCCCAGCTGCGATCGTCTCTTCGACGTGGTGGGGCAGCTCCCAGCACAGCGAGCGTGCCTCCAGCTCCCGGGCGCGACCCTCCACCTTGGCCGCAGCGATCCGCGCCTGCCCGGCATCAAGGCGTGCCCGCGTGCCCAGCCCGACGAGAATGAAGCGTCGTCCCTGGCTGTGGGTCACGGCGACGCGGCCGCGCTCGCTGCGCGCTTCACCGGAGGCCAGCAGCGCTCCGAGTGCGCCGTCGGGGGTGTCGTGCGCCACCCCTTCACCCTCGAGCACCCCAACGGCAATGGTGTCCGCGCCAGTCTCCAGCGGCCCTCGTACGGTCGCCTGCACGTTCACCGCCGGCACCCTAGCAACGGGGGGCGAGGCCGCGCTCTCTACCATGAGGCCTCGTCCCCCGCGAACCAGGAGCCCTCACCAGATGCCCAAGACCGTGATCCTGTCCGCTGCCCGCACGCCGATCGGCAAGCTCGGCGGGGGACTCGCCAGCCTCGACGCTACCGATCTCGGCGGCACCGCGATCAAGTGCGCGCTGGAGCGGGCCGACGTCGCCCCCGAGCAGGTGGAGCACGTCGTGATGGGGCAGGTGCTCCAAGCCGGCCAGGGTCAGATTCCCTCGCGTCAGGCTCAGATCAAGGCCGGGATCCCGAAAGAGGTTCCCTCGGAGACGATCAACAAAGTGTGCGCCTCCGGGATCCGAGCCGCGGGGCTGCTCGACGTAGCCATCCGGGCCGGCGACCTCGAGGTCGGCGTCGGCGGCGGGATGGAGTCGATGTCGGGCGCTCCGTACCTGCTCAAGCAGGCCCGGTTCGGCTTTCGCATGGGCGACGGGCAAGCGCTCGACGCGATGATCCACGACGGGCTCACCAACCCGTTCTCCGGCAAGCACATGGCCCAGGAAGCGAGCGAGGTCGCATCCGAGCTGGAGCTGACGCGTCCCGACATGGACCGCTGGGCGCTGCGGTCGCACCAGCTGGCGATCCAGGCCACCGAGGAGGGCCGCCTGCCGGAGGAGATCGTCCCGGTGACGATCAAGGGCAAGAAGGGCGACACGGTGGTCGAGGTCGATGAGGCCCCGCGCCGGGACACGAGCCTGGAATCGCTGTCCAAGCTGCCGGCGATCTTCGTCAAGGATGGCTCGCACACGGCCGGTAACTCCCCAGGCGTCAACGATGGTGGTGGAGCGCTGGTGGTGGCCAGCGACGAGTGGGCCAAGCGCAACGGCAAGACGGCGCTGGCGACGATCGTCGGCCAGGCGCAGGTCGCCGATGACTTTCCCTACCTGGCCCGCACACCGGCCAACGCCGCCGAGAAGGCGTTGAACAAGGCCGGCTTGAGCGCCGAGGAAATCGACCTGTGGGAGATCAACGAGGCCTTCGCCTCGGTGACGCTCAACTCGATCCGGATGCTCGGCATCGACGAGGAGCGCGTCAACGTCAACGGGGGGGCCGTCGCCCTGGGCCATCCCATCGGCGCCTCCGGCGCCCGGATCCTCGGCTCGCTGGTGCTCGAGCTGCGCCGGCGAGGGGGAGGGTTGGGCTGTGCGGCGATCTGCTCCGGTGGCGGGCAGGGGGACGCGGTGATCGTGGAGGTGAACGGCGGCTGATCAACGGCGCCGCTCACCGCGCCGCAGCTTCCCACGGCTCCAGCGCGGCGTTCTTCGATCTGGATCGAACGCTGATGGAGGGCTCCTCGGCCTTCCAGTTCGGTCGGGCCGCCTACCGCGCCGGCCTGCTCTCGCGCCGGCAGCTGCTTGCCGACGCGTGGGCCAACGCACGCTTCCGGCTGCGCGGTGCCACCGACGCGGACACCCACGCGCTGCGGGACCGGATCTCGGCCTCGCTGGCCGGTACTCGTGTGCGGGACCTGGAGCGTCTCGGCGTTGACGTGCTGGCCGGAGTTCTTCCGAGGCTGTACCCCCAGATGCTGAAGGTCGCCCACGAGCACCAGGATGCCGGGCGCCAGGTGTACATCATCACGGCCGCCTCGCAGGAGCTGGCGGAGATCCTGGCCCACGTCCTGGCGTTCGACGGCGGGATCGGCTCGCAGTTCTCAGAGGTGCAGGACGGCGTCTACACCGGGACACCGGCCGGCCTGTTCGTGTATCGCAGCGAGAAGGCCGAGGCGATTCGCCAGCTCGCCGCCCGTGAGGGGCTAGATCTGGCGGCCTGTTATGCGTACTCGGACTCGGAGTCCGACCTGCCGATGTTGCGGGCGGTCGGGCACCCGGTGGCCGTCAACCCTGACCGCGAGCTGCTGGGCGTGGCCCGCGAGGAGGGCTGGGACGTGCTGCGCTTTGATCGGCTTGGACGGCGGTTGAAGGCCGCCCTTGCCCTGACCGGCGCGGCGCTCACCGGGGGTGCCGGCACCGTCGCCCTGTCCCGTCGGACGCGGCCCCTGCGCCGGCGCTACCTGGTCCGGGGCCGGCGCTACCTGGTCCGAGGCCGGCGCTACTTGGTCCTGGATCGACGCTACTGGCCTCACAAGCCGCGGATTGGCCGTTGGCTGGCGGGCAGATGAGCTTGTCTCACTCAGCGTCGAAGCCAAATCGCGCCACCGCTCGGTGCGAAACGGCTTCAGTCGGCAACGCCGCCGTCCGCGGTTGAGGTCAATCCCGCAGGACCGCGTGAGGGAACCGCTGCCTCTACAATCCTCGCGGCCGCGGGGGCGGTTCCTGTCGAGCGTCTGCCGCGTCCCACCGATGGTCGCCTCCACCGACAAGAAGATCCGTGTCGTCGTCGCCAAGCCCGGCCTGGACGGGCACGATCGCGGCGCCAAGATCATCGCTCGGGCGCTGCGCGATGCCGGCATGGAGGTGATCTACACCGGCTTGCACCAGACTCCGGAGCAGATCGTGGAGACGGTGATTCAGGAGGACGCCGACGCGGTCGGGCTCTCGATCCTCTCGGGGGCGCACATGACGCTCGTCCCGCGGATCATGGAGCTGCTCTCCGAGCAGGGGGTCGATGACGTCGTGGTCACCGTGGGGGGCACGATTCCCGCCGACGATGTGGAGGAGCTCAAGCGGCTCGGCGTGGCCGAGGTGTTCACTCCGGGCGCGTCCACCCAGCAGGCGATCGACTTCATCCGCGGCGCCGTACGGGCTTAATCCTGGTCATGCTGGAGAGGTCGGAGCCGGCCACTCGGATCATGCCGCGAGGTCGCATCCGCGGCGCCAGGGTCGGTCCAGCGGCTCACGTCCGAGGCGCCAGGGGTCGCTCCAGTAGCTCACGTCCGAGGCGTCCGGGTCGCTCCAGTAGCTCGCTCCGTTGCGCGGGATCATGCTCATCCACCCGACCGATTGACTCGTCAGTCAACCGGGTAATATTCGACCCCGTTCCCACAAGGAGGCAACTTTGAAGATTTGCGTCCTGGTCAAAGAGGTCCCGGACGCCGCCGTCGAGAAGCGCATCGATCCCTCGACGGGGCGGATGGACCGATCAGGTGAGAAGAACCTGAACCCGTACGACACCCACGCGATCGAGGCGGCGATGCAGATCCGCGAGGGCGGAGCGGTGCAGATCGACGAGATCGTTGCCGTGACGATGGGCCCCGAGTCGGCTCTGCGCGCGCTGCACAAGGCCGTCTCGCTCGGCGCCGACCGCTCCCTGCACCTGACCGACGTGGGGCTGGCCGGTTCCGACGTCGCCGCCACCGGCTATGCGCTGTCGAAGGCGCTGGAGAAGGAGCAGCCGGACCTGGTACTGCTCGGCCAGCAATCAGACGACGGGGAGTGCTACACGATCGGTGCCGTCGTCGCCGATCACCTGAAGATGCCCTCGCTGACGCAGGTGATCAAGATGGACGTCGACCAGGGAGCGCTGCGCTGCGAGCGCCAGGCGGAGTACGGCTATGACACCGTGCAGGTCGAGCTACCGGCCGTGATCTCAGTTGGTGACGCCATCAACGAGCCGCGCTACCCGTCCCTGAAGGCAATCATGGGAGCCAAGAAGAAGCCACTGGAGACCGTCGGCGCTGACGGGCTCGGGATCGAGGCCGCGCTGGTCGGCGAGGACGGCTCGCGCGTGCAGTGCGGGGATTTCCACGACCCGCCAGCCAAGGCCGCCGGTCAGATCATCGAGGACGAAGACACCACCGAAACCGTCGAGAAGATCGTCGCCTGGCTCGAGGAAAGGAAACTGATCTGATGGCCGACGTCCTGACATACGTCCTGCACTACGAGGGCCAGTTCAACAAGAACTCCCTCGGCGCGGTATCCGAAGGCGCCGCTCGTGCGGCCGAGATCGGGGGCGAGTGCCACGCGGTTGTAGTCGGCAGCAGCGAGGGACTACCAGACGAGCTCTGCTCCTCGCTGGGTGCCTACGGCGCCACCAAGGTGTTCCGCGGCCAGGGCCCTGAGGGCCTGGCGCAACCCGTCGTCGACGTGATGGCCAAGGTGATCGACGACCACCGACACTCCTACGCCCTGTTCGGCGGCGGTCTGCTCGGCTTCGAGATCGGAGCCGGCTTAGCTGCCCGCAAGCAGGCTGGGGTGACGATGGAGGTCACGACGGTCCGCGCAGAGGACGGAAAGCTCGTCGCCGAGCGCCCGATCCTGCAGGACTCCAAGATCTCGGTCTCCCGCTACCGCGGGGACCTGGGAATCATCATCGGGCGGATCAACGCATTCGAGATCAGGCAGGCGGGCGGCGGCGCGGCCGAGGTCGTCGACGTCGAGGTCGAGCTCTCGCCGTGGTCGACTCAGGCGAAGATGGTCCAGCGCGGGGAGCAGCGCGGCGCCGACGTGGACATCGAGGGCGCCGACATCCTCGTCGCCGGCGGTCGGGGGCTGGGCAAGCCCGAGGGGTTCGAGCTGGCCGAGGAGCTGGCCAAGTCGTTCGGCGGCAACAGCGCCGTGGCGGCCACCCGGGCGGTGGTCGATGCCGGGTGGTACCCGTACGCCGCGCAGATCGGCCAGACGGGCAAGACGGTGTCGCCGAAGCTGTATCTGGCGGCGGGCATCTCGGGCGCGATCCAGCACAAGGTGGGAATGCAGTCCTCGGAGAACATCGTCGCCATCAACAAGGACGCCAACGCCCCGATCTTCGAGTTCTCAGACCTTGGGATCGTCGGCGATCTGAACAAGATCCTGCCGAAGCTGACCGAGGCGATCAAGGCCAAGAAGGGGTCTTAGGCGATGGCATCGAGCAACGGAAAAGTGCCCCACGCCCCCAGCGAATTCCCCCCCGGAGTCGACTCGGTCAAGGAGTTCGTCAAGCGCGGGCTCGATGGTGAGGACGAGCGGATCGACGTCGGGGTGGCGATCGTCGGCGGCGGCACGGCCGGCCTGGCCTGCGCCAACCGGCTGCTGCAGTTGCTCGGCGAGGATCCGGAGATGATGGAGCGGCTGGGAGAGGTCCCAGTCGCGGTGATCGAGAAGGCCAAGACCTGCGGAGGGCACTCTTTGTCCGGAGCCGTGATGCGCCCGGGCCCGCTGCAGGAGCTATTCCCCGAGCTCTCCCGGGAGGACTGGCGCAAGGAGCACTTCGCCTTCGGCGAGGTGACCAAGGAAGCGGTCTACGCGATGCCCAATGGCAAGGTGAAGCTGCGGCTCCCCACGCCACCGAACTTCAAGAATCACGGCAACGAGATCGTCTCGGTGTCCGCCCTGGCCCGCTACCAGCAGCGCCAAGCCGAGGAGGGCGGCGCCTACGTGCTCACCGAGACCTCGGCCACGCAGCTGATCGTGGAGGACGGGCGCGTCGTGGGGGTGCGCTCGGGCGATAAGGGCCGCGGCAAGGATGGCGAGCCGCTGGGCAACTTCGAGCCCGGGACCGACATCAAGGCCGAGGTAACGGTGCTGGCCGAGGGCTGCTGGGGTCACCTCACCGGGGCGGCGATCAGGGAGTTTGACCTGGCCGAGGGCCGTGAGCCCCAGGTGTGGGAGCTCGGGGTCAAGGAGCTGTGGAAGGTCCCCAAGCCGTTGGATAGGGTGATTCACACCCTCGGGCCGTGGCCGCTCAAACTCGCCTCCAAGTACGGACAGATCGGGGGCACGTGGCTGTACCCGATGAAGGACGAGCGGACCGGCGATGACCTGGTCTCGATCGGCTTCGTGATCGACCTCGAGTACCGGGACGCCACCACCTCGGCTCACGACCTGCTGCAGCTGTGGAAGACGCATCCGCTGGTCAAGGGGATCCTCGAGGGCGGCGAGCGGATCGGCTGGGGGGCCAAGGCGCTTCCCGGCGGCGGCTACTGGTCGATGCCCAAGCTGTCGATGCCGGGCGCGGTGCTCGTCGGCGATGCCGGCGGGATGGTCGACACGGCCGCGCTCAAGGGTGTGCACCACTGCATTAAATCGGGGATCCTCGCTGCCGAGGCGATCTACGCTTCGTTGAAGGGCGAGGCCCAGCTGTCGGCCTACGAGGATGCGATCGAGAAGTCATCGGTCGCCCAGGAGCTCTACCGGGTGCGCAATGCCCGACAGCCGTTCTCCAAGGGCTTCATCCAGGGAACTCCGGCCGTGGGCCTGGCGATCGTAACCAAGGGCAAGATGCCGGGCGGCCGGATGGAGTGGGATCGCAACGACGAGCAGCCGATGTTCGTCGGCGACACCTACAAGGAGTATGTCAAGCCCGATGGCAGGTACACCTTCGACAAGCTCTCCTCGGTCTACATATCCGGCAACGCCACCCGGGACGATGCGCCCAATCACATCCGGGTGCGCAAGAACGTCCCCCGAGAGATCGCGGAGACGTGGAGGTGGATGTGCCCGGCCGGCGTCTACGAGATCCCCGACGATGCCCCCGAGTCGGGTCCGGTCGACGTGATCGTCAACTACACCAATTGCGTGCAGTGCGGAGCGATCACCGCCAAGGGCGGTCGTCTGACTCCTCCCGAGGGCGGCGACGGGCCCCTGTACACCCTGACGTAGTCGATGAGAAGGGTGCGGTTTGGGAAACTTCCGGCCGCAGAATTTGTTCTATGGGTATGAAACGCCTGCTAGTCCTGGCCTGCGGCTCGCTGCTGGCGGCGTCCGCCGTCCCCATCTCGGTGAGCGTGGCTGCCCAGGCCCCGCGCGCGCAGCTGCGCAGCTTCATTTGCCAGCGCGCATTGGAGCCGGCTTCCCGAGCGCTCTCGGTCATCGCGGAGATGCGGCCACTGCCGGACACGATTGGGATGGAGCTGAGGTTCGACCTGCTCAGGCGCGGTAACGGAGCCAGCTCGTTCAGCCTGGTTCACAGTGGCGACCTCGGCGTGTGGAAATCGCCGCCCGACCCGACGCTGGGGCGCCGACCCGGAGACGTGTGGATCCTCAACAAGCAGGTGGTCGATCTAGCGGCTCCCGCCGCCTACCGCCTCCGGGTTGAATATCGCTGGATCGGGCCTCACCATCGCGTGATCGGTACAGCCCTACGGCGGACGCCGATTTGCCCAGAGCCGGAGCTGAGGCCCGACCTGGTCCTGCGCAAGGTCGAGGTCCTGACCACCAAGACCGCCACCGTTGACGCCTACGTGGCCACAATCGCCAACGCCGGCGAGACCGCAGCCGGTCCGTTCCGAGTTCTGTTCTCACCCGGCGGCTCTGCTCCCGGGGTGTACAAGTCGGTGTCGCGTCTCGGCGCCCACGCTGTCACCGGAGTCAGGTTCCTCGGGCCGGTGTGCACCTCCACTTCACCCCCGACGATCACCGTCGACCCCGATCGGCAGGTGGAGGACTACAACCTCAGCAACAACTCTGAGACCGTCTCCTGTCCGGCTGCCTCGGCGCCCGCCGGGACCGCCGCCGCTGGTCGCTAGACTCAGTGTCACGATGAAGACCGAGATCCATCCCCAGTACGTCGATGCCCATGTGCGCTGCACCTGCGGCAACGAGTTCATGACGCGCTCGACCAAGCCCGAGATCCACGTCGAGATCTGTTCGGCCTGTCATCCGTTCTACACCGGCCGGCAGAAGCTGGTGGATACCGGGGGCCGAGTCGAGCGCTTCCAGCGCCGCGTGGCCAAGGGGCGGCGGCAGGCTCGCTCCAGCAGCGGCGCCTGAGCCGGCGGTTTTCGGTGCCGGAGGGGGGCGTCAGAAGGCAGCTCACCGGCATGCCCGATCATCGGGTCGATGGCGCTGCCGCGCGCCGGCTGCGCTCAGGCGAGGCTGCCGTCCATGAGCCGCTGACCGCCACCCGCGACGCTCCCGTCGGCGGCCAGGCGGTGCTGGAGGGGGTGATGATGCGCGGCGTCTCCAACTGGGCCGTGGCGGTGCGCAAGCCGGCCGCTGCCCGCGAGACCCTCGGTCCGGTCGAGGTGCAATCGTTCCCACTGGTCGCTTGGTCCGGCCGGCGCCGCGTCTACCGCTGGCCGGTGATTCGCGGCGTGGTGGCTCTGGCCGAATCCCTGAGCATCGGCCTGCGGTCGCTCGGCATCTCCGCCAACGCGCAGCTGCCGGAGTCAGAGCAGGCGATCTCCGGGGGGGCGTGGGCCGGGACGGTAGTCGTGGCTGTGGTCCTCGCGATCGGCCTGTTCTTCGTCGTGCCCGTCGGTCTCACCAGCCTGGTCAAGCATCGGCTCGGCTCCTCGCTGCTGTTCTGGGTGGTGGAAGGTGTGCTGCGGACCTCGATCTTCCTGGGCTACCTGCTGTTGCTCTCGCGTCTGCGAGACCTGCGCCGGGTGTTCGAGTACCACGGCGCCGAGCACAAGGTGATCTCCTGCTACGAAGCCGAGGATCAACTGGTGCCCGAGCGGGCCCAGCTGTACTCGCGGCTGCATCCGCGTTGCGGCACGAGCTTCCTGTTGGTGGTGATGATCATGGCCATCTTCGTGTTCGCGCCGGTCGGGCTACCGGCGTGGTGGCTGCTGGTGCTGACGCGAATCCTGGGCGTGCCGCTGATCGCCGGGCTGTCGTTCGAGGTCATCAAGTGGGCCGGGCGCAACCGGCGCCGTCGATTCGTTCAGGCGATCATGTACCCCGGCCTGCAACTGCAGCGACTGACCACGCGCGAGCCCGACCTGGACCAGCTGGCGGTGGCGATCGCCGCTCTCGACGCGGTGCTGGCGATCGAGGCCCCGGGGCAGGTCTGGGCGCAGGATCTGGTCGGGGTCGAGGTGGTGGCCTAGACCATATGGAGAGGCCGGCCGCCCGCCTGATTGAGCACAAGCCGAGCTGCGCGAGCTCGCCACACGGGGGGCGGTCGAGAGCCTGGTGTCGAACGCCGATGCATCGACCAGGAGGGCAGCCCGCGGCTGACCGACCCTATGTTCGAGCTCTGGCTCCAGGCGCGAGTCCGTGTGCGACTCGCCTTGGGCGACGACGCGCGGGCCTTGCCGGGGCCGCGGTCGGAGGGTAGGATGTGAGTGAGCAGTAGGGGTTGGTGAAGGGAGCTGAGCGAGCTGGAGAGGGTCAGGGCAGTAGTACTGGGCTTGGTCGCGGTGTTGGCGGTGAGCGCCTGCTCAGGCAAGACCACGGGCGCGACCAAGATCAGGGAGGTCTCAGTCACGCTGAATGCCACGGCGAGCTGCGACGCCGGTGAGACGTGCACGTGGTACTGGCAGTATTGGCAGGCGAACCTACCGCGGTACGACAGCGGGCTCGGTCCGCAATACGGGGGTACGACACCGGTTCAGGGCCCGGTCACCGGGCCGGCTAGCGACCGTGACCTGTCCACCACCATCACCGGCCTGGCCCCGAACACGACCTACCGCTGGGTGTTCTGCGGCTCGCCCAACGACGGACAGACCTACGGGTGCACCGGGCCGAACGGGACGTTCGGCTCGACCAGCGCCGATCCGCCACCGGACTATGCGACCTTCACCACCCGCCCGCAACGGACCTTGGTCGACGCGTGGAACGGCACCAGTTGGACGCGCCAGCCCTCCCCCAACCCCAGCGGCGCCGGCGTGGGGCTGTCGAGTGTCTCGTGCACGTCTTCCACCGCGTGCATGGCCGTGGGCAACTCGGGCCTGATCGAGCGCTGGGACGGCACGAGCTGGACGATCCAGCCCGCCCCCGGCGTGGGCAACCTGTCGGGAGTCTCGTGTACATCGTCCACCGCGTGTACCGCCGTGGGCACTACGGGCTCGGCACCGCTGGCCGAGCAGTGGAACGGCACAAGCTGGACGATCGAGCCCACCCCCACCCCCAGCGGCGTGGCCGACAGCTATTTGTCGAGCGTGTCTTGCACGTCGGCCACCGCCTGCACCGCTGTCGGGAGCACCAACGCGGACGGCAGCGCGCTGGTCGAGGTGTGGAACGGCACCAGCTGGACGATCGAGCCCAGCGCCGCCCCGTCCGGCGTCGTGCGCGGCATCTCCCTATCGGGCGTGTCGTGCACGTCGACCACGGCCTGCACCGCCGTTGGCAGTGGTCACGTCGAGATGTACACCTATTACACGGTGGCCGAGCGGTGGGACGGCACGAGCTGGACGATCCAGTCGACCCCAAACCGCGGTGCGACTGTGAACGAGCTGCTGAGCGTGTCCTGCACCTCGGCCGCAGCCTGCACAGCGGCTGGGTACTCGCTGTCCATCTCCGGACAACCCTTCCCCACGCAGACGCTGGTCGAGGCCTGGGACGGCACCACCTGGACGATCCAGACCACCCCTAGCCCGGGCACGGTCAGCAGCCTGGCGGGAGTCTCGTGCACGTCTTCCACCGCTTGCACCGCCGTTGGCTCCTCCGGCTCTCCTCAGTCGGCGACGCTGGCCGAGCGCTGGGACGGGACGAGCTGGACGGTCCAACCCACGCCCAACCCGGCCGGCGCGCTCGAGCGCGCACTGAACGGGGTGTCGTGCACGTCCAACACGGCGTGCACGGCCGTCGGCATACGCTGAACGCAGACCAGCCGTCAGTCGCAGGCCCACCCGCCACCGGCATCGTGCAGCTGCTGCGTGCGGCTTCGTTACGCGACAATGCCCCCGGCGGCGCTAATTCGCCGACTTCAGGTCCGCCTGACGGTCCGGTGACGCTGGGCCATGGCACCCACCCCGCGGACACCCCACGGCCCTGACAGATACCTCTCCATATCAGCTGCATGCCTGGCACGGGTGCGGCTCGCCGCCTCCTACACTGGCGACGGATGATCGACGGGCTCGTCAGCCAGATTCAAACGCGCTTTGCCCAGCTCGAGGCCGAGCTATCGGACCCGGCGGTGATCGCCGATCGCGATCGCTTCACCGCCGCCAGCCGGGCCTACCGCGAACTCGAGCCGGCGGCGCGCCTGGCGACGGAGTATCAGCGGGCCGCTGACGACTTCGCGGGTGCCAATGAGCTGTTGGCCGAAGACGGCGGCGATCAGGAGTTACGCGCGCTGCTGGAATCCTCGCGGGAGCGAATCGCCGCGCTGGAGGAGGAGATCCGCCTGGCCATGGTCGAGCGGGACCCCAGCGACGACAAGAATGTGATCGTCGAGATCCGTCCTGGCGCCGGTGGCGACGAGGCGGCTCTGTGGGCGGGGGACCTGTACCGGATGCTGACCCGATACGCGGAGCGCCGCGGCTTCACCGTCGAGCCGCTGGCGATCGGCGAGGGGGCATTCACTTTTGCCGTCAAGGGCGATGGCGCGTACTCGGTGTTCAAGTTCGAGGGGGGTACGCATCGCGTCCAACGCGTGCCCGAGACCGAGTCCCAGGGGCGCGTTCACACGTCAACGGCGACGGTGGCGGTGCTGCCTGAAGCGGACGACGTCGAGGTGGCGATCGATCCGGGCGAGCTGCAGGTCGACGTCTACCGCAGCTCCGGCCCCGGCGGCCAGTCGGTCAACACGACCGATTCGGCGGTTCGCATCACCCACAAGCCCTCGGGCATCGTGGTCTCGATGCAGGACGAGAAGTCGCAGCTGCAGAACCGTGAGCGGGCGATGCGCGTGCTCCGGGCCCGACTCTATGAGCGGGCGCTGGCCGAGCAGCAGGCCGAGGTGGCGGCCTCCCGCCAGGCCCAGGTCGGAAGCGGCGAGCGGGCGGAGAAGATCCGTACCTACAACTACGGAGAGAAGCGCGTCAAGGACCACCGCATCAACCTGCTGGTGCACAACCTCGACGCGATCCTGATGGGCGAGCTCGACGAGCTGACGGCTGCGCTGGAGGACGACGAGAAGCGCCGGCGACTGCAGGAGCGTGCGGTTGCCTGAGGCCGTGGCGGCTGGGGCACCGTCGACGGTGCGAGGCGCGTTGGCTATTGCCGACGATCGGCTGGCGCGCCGTGGCGTGGACACTCCCCGGTTGGACGCGGAGTTACTGCTCGGCGCCGTGCTGGGAGTGAGCCGCAGCGGGCTGGCGCTCGATGCCGACCGGATGCTGCCGGCGATCGTGCTGGCGCGCTACGACGGGCTGCTCCGCCGGCGGGAGGCCCGCGAGCCGGTGGCCTACGTACTCGGCCGGCGTGGGTTCCGTGGCATAGAGCTGGAGGTCGACGCTCGGGTGCTGATCCCGCGCCCGGAGACCGAGCTGCTGGTGGAGGCAGCGCTGACGCTGCCTGAACGCGCGCGGGTGGCCGACGTGGGTACCGGCAGCGGCGCGGTCGCGCTGGCGCTGGCCCACGAGCGCCCGGATCTGATCGTGCGCGGGCTGGATGTCAGCCCCGACGCGTTGGCGGTGGCCCGGGGCAACCGGGAGCGGCTGGGTCTGCTGGAGGTCGAGTTCGCGGCGGCTGATCTGCTCGACGGCGGACACTATGACGCCGTGCTGGCAAATCTGCCCTACGTCGCGAACCCTGAGCGGGAGGGGCTGGCGCCCGAGATCACCCGCTACGAGCCCGAGGTGGCGCTGTTTGGCGGTGTCGACGGGCTGGATCTGATCCGGCGCTTGGTGAGCAGGCTCGGGGACGGTGTGCGCTTCGTCGGGCTGGAGGTCGGTCATGACCAGGGTGAGGCAGTCGCGGCGCTGCTGGCGGCGTCCGGCTTCGCCGTGGTGGAGCGCCGGCGGGATCTGGGCGGACACGAGCGGGTGGTGACTGGACGCTGGTGAGCGAGCACGATCCCGCCGCGTCGCTCGAGCGCTGCGTGCGCGACGGCGGAGTGGCGGTGTTTCCGGCCGACACCGTCTACGGGTTGGCCTGCTCTCCCAATGATCCGAGGGCGGTGGATCGTCTCTACCGGCTCAAGCGCCGCTCGCCGAGCAAAGCCTCGGCGGTGATGTTCTTCGACTTGGACGTGGCCCTCGCGGCGCTGCCGGAGCTCGGACCGGGCACTCGTGCAGCGCTCGGTCGTCTGCTGCCGGGCGGGATAACGGCGCTGCTGCCCAACCCACAGGGCCGATTTGCGCTGGCCTGCGGTGAGGATCGTCTCACTCTCGGACTGCGCGTCCCCGTGGTGCCGTTGCTCGCCGCTGTCCGCGAGCCGGTCCTGCAGTCCAGCGCGAACCTGACTGGCGGTCCTGACCCCCGGAAGGTGGAAGACGTGCCCGAGGCGATCCGCAGCGGTGCCGACCTCGTGATCGACGGCGGCGAGCTGCCCGGCACCGCCTCGACGGTCCTCGACCTGCGGGCCTACGAGGCCGATGGGTCGTGGTCGGTGGTCCGGGCCGGCGCGGTGGGAGAGGAGACTCTGGCCGCGGCCCTTGACTGGTCGCATCACTTCGATCCGGAGACCTACCGCGAGATGATCCGCGCCGACGTTTCGGATTTCGACCAGCTGCAGGAGCGACTGGTGGCCCAGAGCGGGTCCGGAGCGCGGCGGATCCTGGAGCTCGGAACCGGGACCGGCGAGACGGCGCGGCGGCTCCTGGCCCGTCACACCCAGGCCACGCTGGTGGGGATCGACGCCAGCGCCCCGATGCTCGCCAGCGCCCGGACGCTGTTGCCGGCCGGGCGGGTTCGCCTGCGTGTCGGCCGCCTCCAGGATCCGCTGCCGCCGGGGCCGTTCGATCTGGTGGCCAGCGCTCTGTGCGTGCACCACCTCACGGGGCGCCAGAAGGCCGATCTGTTCCGGCGGATCCGGGAGGTGCTCGCTCCCGGCGGACGCTTCGTGCTCGCTGACGTGGTCGTGCCCGAGGATCCGGCCGATGCCGTCGCGCCGCTGACCGCGGGCTACGATAAGCCGAGTTTGGTGGCCGAGCAACTGCGATGGTTGTCCGCCGCAGGGCTTCGTGCCCGGGTGCCGTGGTCCTCCGGTGATCTGGCGTTGGTCGTGGCCGATCGCTCGCTCGCGGATACGTCCCCGATCTGACGGTCCGGCCCACGCCCGCATTACGGTCCCGCCACGCCCGCCGGCGCTGGTATCGTCGGGTAGGTGAGCGTCGAGTTGCCCACCGACTTCTTCAACCGGCCGCTGGCCGAGGTCGATCCGGAGATCGCGCACGTGCTCTCCCAGGAGCTGGAGCGCCAGCAGCGGACGCTGGAGATGATCGCCTCGGAGAATTTCGTGCCCCGAGCGGTGCTGGAGTGCCAGGGCTCGGTGCTCACCAACAAGTACGCCGAGGGCTATCCCGGCAAGCGGTACTACGGCGGCTGCGAGTACGTCGACGTGGCCGAGCAGCTGGCGATCGATCGGGCCAAGGAGCTGTTCGGTGCCGAGCACGCGAACGTTCAACCACATGCGGGAGCGCAGGCCAACGCCGCCGTCTATCACGCGCTGCTGGCGCCCGGCGAGACGCTGATGGGGCTGGAGCTGGCGCACGGTGGTCATCTGACGCACGGGATGAAACTCAACGTCTCCGGCCGGCTGTACGAGATCGCCCCGTACCAGGTCGACCGAGAGACGAGCCTGATCGACATGGACGAGGTGGAGCGGGTGGCGCTGGAGCGCCGCCCGAAGATGATCCTGGCGGGGTGGTCGGCGTACCCGCGCCAGCTGGACTTCCCCCGCTTCCGTGAGATCGCCGATGCCGTCGGCGCCTACCTGGTGGTTGACATGGCGCACTTCGCTGGGCTCGTCGCTGCCGACCTTCACCCGAGCCCAGTGCCCTACGCCGACGTGGTCACGACGACGATCCACAAGACGATTGGCGGTGGTCGCGGCGGCATGATCCTGTGCCGCGAGGAGCACGCCAAGAAGATCAACTCGGCCGTGTTCCCCGGCCAGCAGGGAGGCCCGCTGGAGCACGTCATCGCAGCCAAGGCGGTAGCGCTGCGGATCGCCGCCACCGAGGCATTCCGCGAGCGCCAGCAGCGCACGCTCGAGGGTGCGCGGGCGGTGGCCGAGGCGCTGCTGGGGGCAGGCGGCGGGATCAGTGTGCTCACCGGCGGGACCGACGTGCACCTGGTGCTCTGTGACCTGCGCGAGTCTGAGCTGGATGGTCAGCAGGCCGAGGATCGGCTGCACGAAATCGGGATCACCGTCAACCGCAACGCGGTCCCGTTCGACCCCCGGCCGCCGGCAGTCTCCTCGGGCCTGCGGATCGGGACCCCGGCGCTGGCTACGCGCGGCTTTGAACGAGACGACTTCGTCGAGGTCGGCAAGATCATCGCCGCGGCGCTTGCGCCCGGGGACTTCGACTCGCGGCGTGAGGAGCTGTCCGAGCGGGCAGCGGCGCTGGCGGAGCGCCATCCGCTGTATGCGGCGCTGGCCACCGAGGCGGTCGTCTGAGCGCTTGTAGCTGAACGCGGTCGTGGGGTGCTCGCGTCGCTGCGGCGTGGCGCTCGGCGCGGAGCGCGTTGCTTCCAGATCTGTGACTTTTCCCTCCTGGATGGGGTGAAACGTGCACTGCCCGCGGCTCGGTGGGCTCGATGAGCGAAGCCGTGGGTGCACAACGCGACAACGACGCCGCTGGAGATTTTCACTGTCGTGCTGGGCACCGCGGAGGTAGGCAGTGCGACATGCTGGCCGAGAATCGGCTGGGTTGACGTGCTATGCACGGAGTCGAGCGGCGGTTGGGACAGATCGCGGGGCGGCAGGACAACGTGGTCACGCGTGCGAGCTGCGACAGGCCGGCCTGTCTGTTCGACAAGTCGATGGCCGCGTCGCCCGCGGTCAGCTCCAGCGTCTGCACCGCGGCGTCTACCTGATTGGCCATGCGCCGGAGAAGAACGTGCACATCTGCGGCTACCGGGTTGACGCGGTGTGGCGGCTGCAGCTGTTGATCGTCGAGGTCGACGGTCATGCCGCCCATGGGCACCGCGCCGCCTTCGAGCGTGACCGCCGGCGAGACCAGGTACTGATCGCGGCCGGGTGGCGCGTGGTCCGCGTCACCTTCCGGCAGCTGCAGGACGAACCGCTGATGGTGGCGGTGCGACTGGGTCAGGCGCTAGCGCTGGCGCAGGCGTAGCGCTTCGCACTTTATTTGGCCACCTCGCAGGCGCCCACCGGGCACACGCGCCACTTCCCGCTGGCAGTCCCCTCCGGCTGCCATGCTACGGCGACGTCATGCGGTACTGGGACGCCGTACTCGCCTTCGTCGTCGCCATGGCCGTGGCGGCGCTGCTGACCCCGATGGCCGCACGCGTGGCCCGGCGCGTGGGAGCGCTGGCGATGCCCAGCGAGCGCGGGTTGGCGACGCGAACGACGCCCCTGCTGGGTGGTCTGGCGATCCTGCTGGGAGTGCTCGTCGCCGCCGCAATCTGGATGCCCGACGAGATCAGGTTGGCGCGTACGGTGGGGGGGAGGCCAGGCTCTGCCGGCAGCGTGCACACCTGGGCGATCGTCCTCGGCGCGTGCGTGATCGCGCTGGTCGGGGCGCTCGACGACGCACGAGATCTCAAGCCGGGGTGGAAGCTGCTCGGCCAGATCGCGGCCGCAGTGATCGCGGTTGAGGGTGGGGCCGTGGTCACCGACGTCACGCTTCCGTTCGTGGGCGCGCTGCAGTTCCCGAACACCGGTGGGGTGCTGAGCGCAATCTGGCTGGTGGGGCTGATGAACGTGGTCAACTTCTCCGATGGTGTCGACGGCCTGGCCGCGGGCGTGTGCACGATTGACGGCATCGCGTTCGCGATCATCGCTTTCGACCTGCAGGGGGGCTCCAGCGCTGCCGCGGTGCTGGCGGCGATCACCGCCGGCGCCGCCCTGGGCTTCCTGTTTCACAACTTCCATCCCGCCTCGGTGTTCATGGGCGACTCGGGGTCAAACCTGCTCGGCTACCTGCTCGGCGTCGCCGCGGTCGTCGGCAGCCTGAAGACGCAGGCGGTCGTCGCCCTGGCGGTACCCCTGGTCGTCCTCGCGGTGCCGTTCATGGACACTGGGTTCGTGGTGGCCAAGCGCTTGAAGTACCGGCGCAAGCCGTGGTCGGCCGACGCCAACCACTTCCACCATCGGATGGCCCGGATCGGCTTCAGTCAGCGCAAGACGGTGCTGTACCTGTACGCGTGGTCGGTGATGCTGGCCGGGGTCGCGCTGGCGCTGCGATTCGTGCCGTACTCCGACCACCGAGGCCACTACCGAGCCGGATGGTCGCTGGTGATGGGGGCACTCATCCTGGTGGCGCTCGCCGCCAGCGTCTATCTCGTCTACGTCCTGGAGATCCTGAAGTTCAAGAACCGACGTGCGGGCGAGCTGCGCGCGCAGGATCCCGGCACCTCCGAGGACGAAATCGACGAACGGGTGAGCCGGGACATCGAGACCGGTGAGTTCGAGCGCGTGGGATAGTGGCGGCATGGACAAGGCCAACCTGGCACAGCTGCGCTCCTTCACCACGCTCGATGGCTCGCAGATTCGCGAGCTGGCGGGCCCGGCATGGACTTCAGCGCGCAACCAGAGCCTGGCTGAGGCCACCGTGCCGCCGGCGGGAGAGACCGCGGAGCACTTCCATCCCCAGACGGAGGAGATCTACTACTTCCTCCGCGGTTTAGGCCGGATGCGGCTGGGCGATGACGAGCAGGAGATCGGCGCCGGCGATTGTGTCGTGATCGCGCCGGGGGTCCGACACAAGCTTTGGAACCCCAGCTCCGAGCCGCTGGTGCTGCTGTGCTGCTGCGCGCCCGCGTACTCCGATGACGACACCGTGATGACGGGACGCTGAGCTGAGCGGACTCAGCCGGACACAGCTCGCGATCCTCACAGGGATCGCGGCGGCGACCGTGCTCGCGGGGGTGGCCCGGTACGCCGGCGGGGTCAACCAGGTGCTGGCGTTCGCGCTGGCCACGATCTCCCTGGCCGGCCTGGCGTGGGTGGTGTCGTTCGCCACCGAGCAGGTGGGACAGCGGCTGGGGCCCGCGGTGACCGGCTTCCTCCAGTCCACCTTGGGCAACCTGCCGGAGTTCTTCGTGGTCATCTTCGCCCTCAACGCCGGCCAGCAGATCGTCGCTGAGACCGCGATCCTCGGTTCGATCCTGGTCAACGCGCTGCTGGTGCTCGGGTTGGTGATCATCGCCGGTGCGTGGCGGGAGCACGACGGGGTGATGCGCTTCAGCCCCAGGCTGCCCAACGATACGGCGACGTTGCTGCTGCTCTCTGTCTTCATCATCGTGCTGATCGGGCTCGCGGTCTCCGCGCACGATCCGGCCGCCCGCCACACCGAGACGATCTCGATCGTCGGGGCGGTAGCGATTCTGGTCGTCTACGCGGTGTGGCTGGGGCAATACCTGCGCTCGGACGCGCCCCGTTCGCAGACCCAGGAGCGAGTACGGGTTCCGACCGCCACCAGCATCGTGCTGCTGAGCGTCGGCGGCGTGGCTTCGGCGTTCGTGTCCGACTGGTTCGTGCACGCGCTGCAGCCGACGATCAAGACGCTGCACATCTCGCAGGCTTTCGCCGGCCTGGTGATCGTGGCCATCGCCGGCAACGCCGTGGAGAACGTGGCCGGGATCGTCCTGGCGGCGAAGGGCAACTACGAGCTGGCGATCTCGGTGGTCAAGAACTCGGTGGCGCAGATCGCTGCCTTCCTGTACCCGCTGCTGGTGCTCGTCTCGCTGCTGACCGCGACGACGCTGACGTTCTCGCTGGCCCCGGTGTACATCGGCGCGCTGCTGGGCACGGCGATCATCGTCTGGCAGGTCACCGGCGACGGGGAGGCAACCATGTTCGAGGGCGCTGCGCTGGTGGCGACGTTTGTGATCCTGGCCACGTTGGCGGCGTTCGAGACGTGAACGGTGCCGTGCAGGTCGCCAGGTGCTATCTTACGTTTACGTAAGAATCAGATTCGGTTCGAGAGGATGGTTCAGCGTGCCCACGACTCAAGCACCCGCGATAATCGACTCTCCGCCCGCGCGCACCGGCCGCCGGCTGGGGGTTGAGGCCGGCCACGACAGCTACAAGTGGTGGGCGCTGTCCTGCACCAGCCTCGGCATGCTGCTGGCGACGATCAACTCGGGCACGCTGATCATCGCGCTGCCGGACCTCGAGCGAAGCCTGCATACGAGCCTGCTCGAACTTGTGTGGGTGATCCTGGTCTACATGATCTCCTCGACCGTGCTGGTGCTGAGCGCCGGCCGGCTGTCGGACCAGTTCGGGCGCAAGCAGGCGTACATCGCCGGATTCCTGATCTTTGCGGCGGCCTCGCTGGGCTCGGGCTTCGCCGGCAGTGGGACGCAGCTGATCCTGTGGCGGATCCTGCAGGGCATCGGTGGTGCGTTCCTGTTCGCCAACGCCGGGGCGATCGTCACCGACTCCTTCCCTCGAGAGCAGCTTGGCCTGGCCATGGGTACGAACACGATGGTGGCTGCGGTGGGTCTGGTCATCGGCCCGGTGCTCGGCGGTGCTCTGGTGGCCATCTCCTGGCACTGGGTGTTCTGGTTCAACGTCCCGTTCGCGCTCATCGGGTGCGCCTGGGCCGCGGCGATCCTGCACGAGATAACCGGCCGCTCGTCGGACCGGCAGTTCGACTTCGCCGGGACGATCACTTTCCTGATCGGACTCACCGGCCTGGTCCTCGGCATCTCCAAGGGCGGGATCTCGGGATGGGGGTCGCCGGTGGTGATCGGCGGCTTGGTGGCGGCGGCGGTACTACTGCCGGCATTTGTGCTCATCGAGCGCCGGCATCCGGCGCCGATGCTGGACCTCTCGATCTTCCAGAACAGGCTGTTCTCAGCCGCCGCGGCGGCGGCGTTCATCAATGGGTTGTCCCGGTTCGCCCTGATGTTCGTGTTCGTCTTCTACTTCCAGGGAGTCCAGGGTGACTCGCCGCTGCTGGCCGGCGTGAAGCTGGCGCCGCTGGCGCTGGGAATGCTGGTTTCCTCGCCGCTGGCCGGGATCTGGGCCGACCGGCGGGGCTCGCGCAGGCTGGCCGTCATGGGCATGCTCGTGACCGCCTTGGGCCTCGCGCTGATGACGACGCTGGGGCGCAGCACGACCTACCTGGCTCCGGGCGTCTACATGTTCGTCGTCGGCATCGGCAGTGGCATGTTCAACTCGCCCAATACCGCGGCGATGATGGGCACCGTCGCGGCTCACCGGAGGGGTATTGCTGCCGGCGCCCGCGTGCTGGTGCAGAACACCGGGGCGGTGATCTCGATCGCCTTCGTCCTCGCCGTCGTCACCTCCTCGGTTCCCAAGACGGTCCTGTTCAACGTCTTCTCCGGACTGGCCAACCACATCTCCGATGCGGAGCTGAACCCGTTTCTGGCCAACATGCAAACCGCTCTGTGGGTGCTGGCAGCGGTCTCGGTCCTTGGCGCCTTCGTGGCTGCCGCGCGCCCGAAACAGGTCGCAACGGATGTCGTCTCAGCCGAGCCGTCACCGGCATGAGTACCACGGCGGAGCGCCCGTTGCGGATTGGCGAGGTCGCCGAGCTCACCGGCACCACCCCGCGAACGATCCGATATTACGAGGAAATCGGCCTGCTCTCCGGCGCCGGCAAGCGTCAGCAGGGCCAGCACCGACTCTACACCCAGGCCGATGTCCAGCGGGTAGGCGAGATCGTCCGCCTGCGAGATCTGCTCGGGCTCTCGCTGGAACAGCTCTCGCAGCTGCTGGAGGCCGAGACAGCCAGGGCCGAGCTGCGCCGCGAGTACAGCCAGACCGACGACTCCGCGCAGCGTCGCCGGATCCTCGAGCAGGGGCTCAGGCACATCGACACCCAGCTGGCACTGGTGCGCTCAAGGCGTAACGAGCTGGACCAGCTGGCTTGCGAACTAGCCGACAAGCGTGAGCAGGTCACCCGGCGGCTGGCTGAGCTGGGAGCGCAGTCCTGACGCGACTCCGGCGGTAGCCCACGTGCTTAGGGGTACGGAGGGCGAGGCAGGAATGCTGCGTCGATCCGCGTAACCAGCAGCAGGTAGCGCCGTACGTTGACCAGGAACCGATATGCGGCGCCTTCAAGCTTCTTCCGGCCATCGCCGCTCCTGAGCTTCATCCCCGCAGCGCCCTCTCAAAGCATATGAGCCATTCGACGCACCGCCCGCCACGCTGGCTGCCGCGATTGATCGCGATGGCCGCCGCGAGCGTAGGGATCGTCAACATCGCCTCCGCGCTGAGTCCGAACATTCGCTGGCGCGGCCATCTGCTGCTGGACGTCGAGCCCATCGAGGCGATCCGCCTGTTCCACGCTCTGGCCCTGCCCGCGGGCGCCGCGCTGCTGCTCGTGGCCCCGTATCTGTGGGGTCGACGCCGGCGGGCGTGGCAGGCGGCGGCGGCGCTGATGCTGGTGCTCGGCGCCTTCGACCTGCTCAAGGGCCTGGACTTCGAGGAGACGACCATTACCTGGGCCGCCGGCGCGGCGCTCATCTACGGTCGCGGCGCCTTCACCGTGCGCCACGATCCGATCACCCTGCGCTCGGCGCTGTGGCGGGTGCCGGTCTTGGGGGCGGCGGGAGTGACCGTGGCCGCGCTGGCGACTTGGGCTTCGCAGGGCCGGCCATCCTGGCATTCGGTGCTCGCCGAGACCGGAGATCTGCTGCGTTGGCAGCCTGGACCAATCCACTTTCACCGCCACTTCCACCATCACCTGGCCTGGATCCCGCTCGGCGTCCACGCGATCGAGATCTCGACTCTGCTGGCGATCGCCTATGTGATCTTCAGACCGTTGGCGAGCACCGCGGCGCTGCCCGGGCCCGGCGCGCGCGCCGCCGCGGCCCAGCTGGTCCGCAGCCATGGCACCGACACGCTGTCGTTCTTCAAGCTCCGCGGCGACAAGCAATACTTCTTCGGGCCCGACCGCCGAGCCTTCGTCGGCTACCGGATCGAGAACGGGGTGATGCTGCTCTCCGGCAACCCCGTGGGCCCGGAGGACGCTTTCCCAGCTCTGCTGGGGGAGCTTCGCGCCTACGCCGACGCCCGAGCCTTGAAGCTCGGCGCGGTAGGTGCCAGCCAAACCCTCCTGCCGCTCTACCACCAGCTGGGTCTGCGCAGCATCTACCTCGGTGACGAGGCGATCCTCGAGCTCGACCAGTTCTCGTTGGAGGGCCGCGCGATCAGGAAGGTGCGCCAGTCGGTCAGCCGCCTGAGCAAGGCTGGCTTCAGCGCCGAGCTGTGCGAGGTCAGCGCGCTCGCCCCGGCGACCCTTGAGGAAATCGAGCGGGTACTCGTGCGCGGCCGGGAGGGGGCGCCGGAGCGGGGCTTCTCCATGGCCATGGACACGATCAGCGGTCGGCACGGCCACGACACTCTCGTCGTGCTGGCCCGTGACCGGGAGGGGGCGATCCGCGGCGTGCTCCATTTCGTGCCCTGCTACGGCCGCGACACCATGTCGCTGTCGTTCATGCGCCGAGATCCCGCTACGCCCAACGGCCTGACCGAGTTCATGGTCGTCAACGCGGCGGGGCTGCTCCGTGAACGGGGTCTGAGCGAGATGTCTCTGAACTTTGCCGCATTCGCGAGGTGGATGCACAGCCCTCGAAAGCGCCACGAGCGCTGGCTGGGCAAGCTCGTGACCCTCGGCAATCCGTTCTTCCAGATCGAGAGTTTGTATCGCTTCAACGCCAAGTTCTTCCCGCGCTGGGAGCCGCGTTACCTCGTCTACGACGGCGCGCTCGGGCTCGTGCGCGTGGGCATCGCGGCGATGTGGGCAGAGGGACAACTGCCCAAGCCCACCGTACGCAGCGGGTTGGCCGTAGCTCGGAGTACCTAGAACGCCGTAAATCCCAATCTCGCGCTAACGTTGTCAGCCCGAAGGCGGTTGCCTTCGGGCGCATCAGCATGCACCAGCGTCGGCCTCGGTGACGCTAGCCCCGCCGCGCCGGTACTCTCCGGCCCCCCATACGATCTGTGCCCAGGCTTGAACCGCGCTCAACGACATCGTGACTGCCAGTCGATCCCGCTTTGTCGAGTGGGTGACCGGCACACACAGGTGTCCGTCCGACGCCGCCCGAGGGGACAGTGCCAATGTCGCTGAGCGCTGCCTCGGTCGCTGAGCCGGTGACCGCGCTCCGCTACCTCGACGTGGTCCTGGTCGTGGTCGCGGCCCCGATCCTGCTGCTGATCGGCGTTCCCGCCGCCGGCTACGCCGCCGGGGCCGGAGCCTGGATCCTGCTCCGCGGCGTCGGCGTTGCCGTCGATCGCCAAGCCGGGGCCGGCCTGGCCGGCCGCGAGATCACGCTGCGCCTGACGTACCTGCTGAGCCGGTTGTTCCTGCTCGCCCTGACGGTGATTCTCGTCCGGCGCAGCGGCGGTAGAGACGCCGGCCTGACGGCGCTGCTGGTGATCGTGTTCGCCTTCACCGTCGAGCTGATCGTGTCGACGGCAACCCGCCCGAGGTCCCGGTGAGCACGGGACGGAAGCTCTTCCTCGCCATCGGCGGGTTCTATCTGGCCGGGATCGTCCTCCTCCTGGCGCTATTCGGCTTCAGCTCGCACAAGAACAACCAGTTCCAGGTCCAAAACGAGTTCAAGCTCACCGACTGGGTCCACCTGGGAGCGTTCAGCATCAACCGCGCGGTGCTGTACCTGTTCATCGCCACGATCCTGACGATCGGCACGATGGTCTGGATCTCCCGTCGGATGCAGGCCCGGCCCAACCGCGTGCAGACCGCGGTGGAAACGATCTACTCGTTGATGCGCGACAACATCACCCGCGGCAACATGCCCGACTCGATGGCGGCCAGGTGGTTCCCGTTCCTGGGCACGCTGTTCCTGTTCATCTGGTACTGCAACCTGATCGGCTACCTGCCGCTGCCGACCAACACCGAGCAGAAATTCAACCTGTTCGGCGCCCACATTCCCGCGTTCGCGCTGTATGCGGCGACCGCCAACATCTCGGTCCCGCTGGTGCTGGCACTGGTGGTGTTCATCTCCTTCAACTGGGTTGGGATCCGCGCCCAGGGCCCGATCGGCTACGTCAAGAGCCTGATCCCCGCTGGCGTCAAGGGCCCGATGCTGCTGCTGATCCTCCCGCTGGAGATCGTCTCGACCTTCATGCGCCTGGTCTCGCTGACCATCCGGCTGTTCGCCAACATCCTCGCCGGCCACATGATCATCCTGTTCATGTCTGGCGCCCTGGCGGTGATTCTCGGCCTGCAGGTCCTGGGCTGGTTCACGCTGCCCGCCGGCGTGCTCATCTACCTGTTCGAGCTGGGGCTGGTGGCCACCCTGCAGGCCTTCATCTTCGCGACCCTGGCCGCCATTTATCTCGGCGGCGCGGTCTCTCACCACTAACCAATCAAGGAGCTGAGCTCAGTGCTTACACACATCCTCTCGTTCGCGGCATCCTCCGGCGTCGGCGCGGGCCTCGGGATCGGCATCGGCGGCGGCCTGGGCGCGGTCGGAGCCGGCGTTGGCATCGGCATCATCTTCGGCAAGGTGATTGAGGCGGTAACCCGCCAGCCCGAGATGCGTGACGAGATCACCAGCATCCAATGGCTCGGCTTCGCCCTGACCGAGGCCTGCTTCTTCTACGGCCTGGTCGCCGGGCTGATCTCCTACGTGCTCAAGTAATGCCCAGCGCACTACATACCGCCTCGAGCGGCTCGTTCCTGATCTCCCCCAACGTCGGGTTGATGATCTGGACGTTGCTGCTGTTCGGGATTTCGATGGTCGTCCTATGGCGGCTGGCGTTTCCGCGGATCTCCGAGGCGCTGGACAAGCGCCAGCACGCGATCGAGGAGTCGATCGATCACGCCGAGCAGGTGCGTCACTCGGCCGATGAGCTGCTGGAGGAGTACCGCCAACGTCTGCGTGAAGCGCGCCAGCAGGCCGAGGGGATCGTCGACCGGGCGCGCAAGACTGCGGAGACGCACGAGCGCAACGCCCAGGAGCAGGCCAGGGAGCAGCGCGAGCAGCTGATGGAGCAGACGCGGCGCGACATCGACGCCGAAACCCGTCGCGCCATCCAGGAGATTCGCCGCGAGGTCGCGGACCTGACGGTGATGGCCACCGAGAAAGTCACCCGCAAGACGCTGACCGAGAACGATCAGCGGCGGCTGGTGGAGGATGCCCTCCGCGAGCTCGACTTCAGCGCGCTCAGCCCGGGAGGACACAACTAGTGGAGGAGATCGCCGAGGTCTACGCGCGATCGCTGTTCGAGGTCGCCTCCGAGCGGGGTGGCCTCGAAGACGTGCACGAACAGCTGGACCAGTTCGCCGACGCTCTGCGCGGCGAGCGCCAGCTGACCGTGTTCTTCTTCTCGCCTTACTTCTCCCCGGAGGAGAAGAAGCAGGGACTGCAGCGGATGCTCAGCGAGGTCAATGAGATCTTCGTGAACTTTCTGGAGGCGCTGGTCGAGCGCCACCGGATGCCGGCGATCTTTCGAATCCGCGCTCGCTTCGACCAGCTGTGGGAGGAGGAGCACCAGCTGCTACCGGTGCAGGTCACCAGTGCGGTCAGCCTCGATGAGGCCACTGTGACCAACATCGGCGATCGCATCGGGGAGCAGACCGGCCGCCAGGTCGAGCTCTCCAGCAGCATCGATCCCGACATCCTCGGGGGGATCGTGCTGCGCGTGGGCAACTTCATCCTCGACGCCTCGATCAGGAACCGACTAGAACAACTTCGCAAGCAAGTCGCGCACAGCTAGAGGAAGCATCCCCTAGCGCATCCCCGGGCGACACCCGGGCGCACCAAGGAGACTGAACGCCAATGCAGATCAAGCCCGACGAGATCACCTCCATCCTCAAGAGCCGGATCGAAGGCCTGGACGCCTCCGGCGCCGATCTGACCGAAGTCGGGACCGTGCTGTCGGTCGCGGACGGCATCTGTCGCATCCACGGCCTGGAGAACTGCATGTCGTTCGAGATGCTCGATCTCCCCCACGACGTCACCGGCCTGGCTCTGAACCTGGAATCGGACAACGTCGGTGCGGTGCTGTTCGGAGATTGGGAGCGGATTGCTGAGGGCGACACGGTCCGGCGGACCAAGCGCCTGCTGGAGATCCCCGTCGGTGACGAGCTGCTCGGGCGGATCGTCGACCCACTGGGGAATCCGCTCGACGGCAAGGGCGAGATCAACGCCAGGCAAACCCGGCCCGCCGAGCACAAGGCACCCGGCGTGGTCCAGCGCCAGCCCGTCAAGGAGCCGATGCTGACCGGCCTCAAGGCGATCGACTCGATGATTCCGATCGGGCGGGGGCAGCGCGAGCTGATCATCGGTGACCGGCAGACCGGCAAGAGCGCGATCGCCATCGACACGATCATCAACAACCGCGATCGCGACCTGATCTGCGTGTATGTGGCCATCGGCCAGCGCAAGTCGACCGTGGTGGCGCTGGCCAAGACCCTGGAGGAGGCGGGTGCGCTGGAGAACTCGATCATCGTCATGGCGGCCGCCGACGAGTCGGCGCCAATCAAGTTCCTGGCCCCGTACGCAGGCTGCGCGATGGGGGAGCACTTCCTCTACAACGGCAAGGCGGCCCTGACCGTCTACGACGATCTCACCAAGCACGCCTACGCCTACCGGCAGATGTCGCTGCTGCTGCGCCGGCCGCCAGGCCGGGAGGCCTATCCCGGCGATGTCTTCTACCTCCACAGCCGGCTGTTGGAGCGGGCCGTCAAGCTCAACGACGAGCTTGGCGGCGGTTCGCTGACCTCGCTGCCGATCATCGAGACCCAGGCGGGGGACGTCTCCGCCTACATCCCCACCAACGTGATCTCGATCACCGACGGCCAGATCTTCCTGGAGCCGAAGCTGTTCTACTCCGGGGTGCGCCCGGCCATCAACGTCGGCATCTCGGTCTCACGTGTGGGCGGAAGCGCCCAAATCACCCCGATGCGCAAGGTCTCCGGTCGGCTCAAGCTCGACCTCTCTCAGTACCGCGAGCTGGAAGCCTTCGCCCAGTTCGGCTCCGAGCTCGATGCCGATACCCAGCGGACGCTGGCCCGGGGCGAGCGGCTGGTCAAGACCCTCAACCAGGCCGAGCGCCGTCCGTTGCCGGTTGAGGACCAGGTGGTTCAGATCTACGCCGCCACCAACGGCCACCTGGACCGGATCAACGTCGACAAGGTCGAGCGGTTCCTGGCCGAGTTGACAGAGTCGGTGCGCGCGGCCGAGCCCGAGCTGCTGGAGAAGCTCGCCGGTGGCGACTGGAGCGATGACACCGAGAGCGCGGTCGAGCGGGCGGTGCGGAGCTTCGCCGAGGACTTCGGCTACGACCTCGACGAGGAGGGCCATCCCGTCGAGGACTCAGAGGAGGCTCCGCCGCGCTCCGAGCGCAGCTCGGCTGAGGCCGCGCGCGAGTCTCCCGATCGCAGCGAGGAAAAGGAGGAAGAGGCCGTTCCCGCCTAAAGCGGACCGGCCTGACCGCGATGGCGACCTCGCAGCGGGATGTTCGCAACCGGATCGGCTCGGTCAAGAACATCCAGAAGATCACCCGGGCGATGGAAATGGTCGCCGCCGCGCGGCTGCGTCGCGCCGAGCAGCGGATCGAGCAGCTGCGCCCCTACGCGGGCGCGATCCGGCGGATGACTCGGCAGGCGGCCGAGGCCGCCGGCAGCGTGCCGCGACTGCCGATCCTCGCCGAGCACGACCAGGTACAGCGAGTTGGGATCCTGCTCGTCGCCGGGGACCGCGGGCTGGCCGGAGCGTTCAACTCCAACATCGTCCGCCGCGGCATCGCGGTCGGCCGTGGGCACGAGTCCGGTGGGCGCAGCCCGGTGTACTTCGCCTCCGGCCGTCGCCCGGCTTCATCGCTGAGCTTCCGCGGGCTGGAGGTGGCGGCAAGCTTCACCGGCTTCACTGATCGCCCCGCCTACGCGGACGCACGCGGGATCGCCGAACGGCTGATGTCCGCCTACATCGACGACGAGGTCGATCAGGTCGAGATCATCTACAACGGCTACATCTCTCCGATCTCGCAGATGGTTCGGCGGGAGACGCTGCTGCCCCTTCAGCAGGCGACGGTGCTGGAGGAGGACGACGAGGAGGACGACGGCGACGGCGAGGCTGGCGAGCGCTCGGGGGGATCCGGGCAGCGGGCGCTGGTGGAGTATGAGCCCGATCCCGAGGAGATCCTCGCGCGGCTGGTTCCCGACTACGTCGAGATCTCGATCTACCGTGCGCTGCTGGAGTCGACTGCGTCCGAACATGGCGCCAGGATGACGGCGATGCGCAACGCCTCCGACAACGCGGGGACGCTGATCGACGATCTGACGCTGGAGATGAACCGCGCGCGTCAGGCGGAGATCACTCAGGAGATCATGGAGGTCGTGGCCGGGGCCGAGGGCCTCGGCTAGATTGAACTGCGCGCCGCGGCGCGGTGCCCGGCCGGATTGGAGAAACCATGGCAGCCACAGCAGAGACGGCGAACACGCAGGGAGAGGGGGAGCGAAACGTCGGGCGGATCGAGGAGATCCAGGGCGTGGTGATCGAGGCCGTGTTCCCCGACAAGCTTCCGGAGATCAACCACGCGATCAAGGTCCGCCGGCCAGAGGCGGCACGCGCCGAGGAGGACGAGGACATCGCCGCGGCCAGCGAGGACTGGCTGATCTGCGAGGTGCAGCAGCACCTCGGGGACGACCGCGTCCGGGCGGTGGCGATGGACAGCACCGACGGACTCTCCCGCGGAACCGAGGTGATCGACACCGGCGCATCGATCACCGTCCCGGTCGGCCGGGCGACGCTGGGGCGGATCTTCAACGTCCTGGGCGACTCGATCGACCAGGGAGAGGAGCTCGACGAGGACACCGAGCGCTGGCCGATCCACCGTCCCGCGCCCACGGTGGAGGCCCTGACCCCGACGACGGAGATGTTCGAGACCGGGATCAAGGTGGTCGACCTGCTCGCGCCCTACGCCAAGGGGGGCAAGGTCGGGTTGTTCGGCGGCGCCGGCGTGGGCAAGACGGTGATCATCCAGGAGCTGATCCACAACCTCGCCCAGGAGCATGGCGGCCTGTCGGCGTTCTGCGGGGTGGGCGAGCGCTCGCGTGAGGGCAACGACCTGTGGCTGGAGATGAAGGAGTCAGGCGTGCTCGACAAAACGATGCTCTGCTTCGGGCAGATGAACGAGCCGCCGGGCGCCCGTATGCGCGTCGCCCTGGCCGGGTTGACGATGGCCGAGTACTTCCGTGACCAGGAGCATCAGGACGTGCTGCTGTTCATCGACAACATCTTCCGCTTCGTGCAGGCCGGCTCAGAGGTCTCCGCGCTGCTCGGACGGATGCCCTCACAGGTCGGCTACCAGCCGACGCTCGAGTCCGAGATGGGCCAGCTGCAGGAGCGGATCACCTCGACCCGCGACGGCTCGGTTACCTCGATCCAGGCGATCTACGTCCCCGCGGACGATCTCACCGATCCCGCGCCGGCCTCCGCATTCGCCCACCTCAACTCGACGACGTCGCTGTCGCGCTCGATCTCCGAGAAGGGCATCTACCCGGCCGTCGACCCGCTCGACTCCACCTCGACGATCCTCAAGGCCGAGATCTTGGGCGAGGAGCACTTCAACGTGGCCAACGAGGTCAAGGAGGTGCTGCAGCGCTACCGGGAGTTGCAGGACATCATCGCCATCCTCGGCATCGACGAGCTCTCCGACGAGGACCGCCTGACGGTCAACCGAGCCCGCCGGCTCGAGCGCTTCCTCTCCCAGCCGTTCTTCGTGGCCGAACAGTTCACCGGCACCCCGGGCCAGTACGTCCCGATCGCCGAGACGATCCGCGGCTTCAAGGAGATCCTCCAGGGCAAGCACGACGATCTGCCCGAGCGTGCGTTCTTCATGAAGGGCTCGATCGACCAGGTGGTCGAGGACGCGCGCGGCACCACCAGCCGCGACGGCGGTGGGGGCGACGCCGAGGGCAAGAGCGAGGACGGCGGCGAGGACAACTCCAACGCCGACGCCGGCACGCCGGACGGCGGCGAGGAGTAATGGCGCACGAGAAGTTCCGGGCTGAGGTGCTCACGCCGGAGGGCGAGGTGTTCAACGACGAGGTAGAGATGGTCTCCACCCGGACGACGATCGGCTCGATCGGCGTCCTCGCCCACCACACGCCGGTGCTGGCGATCCTCGATCCGGCGGAGCTGCGGCTGTACAGGAGCGACTCCGACGTGGTCTCCTTCGCCCAGGCCGAGGGCTACCTGCAGGTCGCCGAGAACCACGCGCTGCTGCTGGTGGAGGAGGCGCATCCCCCGGACCAGCTCGACGCCGGCAGCCTGCGCGAGCGTCTGCAACAGGCCGAGCGGGAGCTCGAGGAGTCCGGCAAGGACTCAGAGCGCCGGCGAGTGGCCGAGCGGGACGCTCGGCGGCTCCAGCGGTTCCTGGAAATCACTGAGGGTTCGTAGCCCTTGCCGCCATCACCGACTGGCCCTGGGGAGTCACCGCCCATCGGTGACTATGGCCTGCTCGCGGACTGCAATACGGCGGCGTTGAGCGATCGCGGAGGTTCGATCGATTGGTTGTGCCTTCCGCGCTATGACAGCCCCGCGGTGTTCGCGAGGATCCTCGATCCCGACGCGGGCCATTGGTCGATCCGCCCCGCGGGGGAGTTCACGGCCACCAGGCGCTACCTCCCGGGCACGCTCGTCGTTCAGACCACGTTTGCATCCGGCACCGGCGTCGTACGGGTGACCGATGCGCTGGCCTTCGCCGAGGGACAGCGCAGCCATGACCTCGGTCAGGATGGCCCCCATGAGCTGCTTCGCCTTCTCGAAGGCGTCAATGGACTCGTGCCGATGGTGATGGAGCTCGTGCCCCGGCCGGAATACGGGCTCGTCCATCCGCTGTTTCGCAACACCGAGTACGGCGGGCGAACCTTCGGCGGTCCCAACCAGATCGCCGTAAGCGCTGGGGTCCACACTGAGATCGAAGACTCGGCAATGCGCGTCGACGTGGACGTCGCTGAGGGCGACAGCGTCGGCTTCGCGGTGAGGTGGATCGCGCCGGAGGGCAACTTCACCGCGCCCACAGCGCCGGCGCAAGTGGCTTCCCGCATCCAGGACACGATCGCCGGCTGGCGATCGTGGGAAGCCGAACATGACATCTACGAGGGTCCGCACCGAGACCTGGTGCGCTTCAGCTCGCGAGTGCTCAAGGGGCTGAGCTACCGGCCGACCGGCGCAATCGTCGCCGCCCCGACCACGTCGCTACCTGAAGCCGTGGGTGGTGATCGCAACTGGGACTACCGGTACTCCTGGATCCGGGACGCGAGCCTGACGCTCGAGGCGCTGTATATCGGCGCATGCTCCGACGAGGCATCGGAATTCGTCTCGTTCATGACCAGCTCCGCCGGAGGCGGCACGGCGCTGCAGATCATGTACGGCATCGCCGGAGAGCACGACCTGTCTGAGCGCAAGCTCCCACACCTTCGCGGCTGGCGCGGCTCGGCGCCGGTCCGCGTCGGGAACGACGCCTGGAACCAGACCCAGCTGGACGTCTACGGCGAGCTGCTGAGCGCGCTCCACCTGTACCGCGAGCAACTCGGGGAGCTACACCCTGAGATCCAACGCTTCGTCGCCGAGCTTGCCGACGCCGCCGCCACGCGTTGGTCCGAGCCGGACGCCGGCATGTGGGAGATGCGCGGCGAGCCCCGTCACCATCTGTCCTCGAAGGTGATGTGCTGGACGGCGCTGGACCGGGCGGTCAAGCTCGCCCCGCAGCTCGGCACGCACGCACATACCGAGGCGTGGGCCGAGCAGCGCGATGCAGTCCGCGCGGCGATCTTGGACCGCGGCTGGAGCGCGAAGCGCCAAGCCTACGCCCAGTCGTTTGACTCGGACGATCTCGACGGCGGGGCGCTCCTGATGCCGCTGGTGGGATTCCTGCCGGCGACCGATCCGCGCATGCGCTCGACGATCGATGCGATCGCGACCGACCTCACCGAAGACGGCCTCGTGCTGCGCTACGTCAACGCTGAGGGCCTCAACGCGGACGGCCTGACGGGTGAGGAAGGCACGTTCGTGATCTGCTCGTTCTGGTTGGTTTCCTGCCTGGCCCTCGCCGGCGAGATCGACCGCGCGCAAGCGCTCTTCGATGAGCTTGTGGGATACGCGAACGATCTCGGCCTGCTCGCCGAGGAGGTCGACACGGCCACGGGTGAGCTGCTCGGCAACTTCCCCCAGGCGTTCAGCCACATCGGCCTGATCACCGCGGCGTGGAAAATCGATCAGGCCCGTCAAGCCGAGGGTACCGAGACCGCGGTCCGATGACCGACGGCGTTTGACTTCTCCGTCGGCTGCCGTGCCAGAAGCCGGGCGCCAGCGGCCCTATCCTGAGAGCCCATGGATGAGGAGCGCGTTCTCGCCGAGCGGTTGATCGCCTATGACACCTCGCGGGCGGAGGAGTTGGTCGCCGCCGCAGGATTCGTGAAGGGATGGCTCGAATCCCGGGACATCGAAGTGCGCAATTCCGACCACAACGGGCTTCCGGTGCTGATCGCCGAGGCCGGAACCGCCGAGCCGCCGGCTCCGTGCGTGATCCTGCACGGCCATCTCGACGTGGTCCCCGGCGATCCCCAGCAGTTCACCTCGAGGATCAACGGCGACCGTCTGATTGGCCGGGGCGCCTACGACATGAAGGGCGCGCTGGCGGCGATGATGTGCGCACTCAAGGATCTGGAGGCGCAGGACCGGGTGCGGGTGCGGCTGGTGTGCGTGCCCGACGAGGAGTCCGAGGAGCTGGACGAACGCTCCACCGACGCGATCGTGGCCCACGGCCTCACCGGTGACTTCGCCATCACCGGGGAACCGACCGACATGCACATCGGGATCGAGGCCAAGGGCGTCCTGGTGATGCGCATCGAGGTGCAGGGTCGCGCGGCCCACAGCTCCACCCCGTGGCTGGGCGAGAACGCCGTGCTCAAGGCGATCGACGTGTTCCGCAGCATCCAGTCGCTGCCGTTCGCCCGGGAGTCGAGCGAGATGTTCGACCGACCTTCGATCAACCTCGGCCGGATCGAGGGCGGCCGAGCCCTGAACATGGTCCCAGACCTGTGCACGATGGCCGTCGACGTCCGCTACCTGCCCGGGCAGGACCCCGCTGAGATCCTGGCCCAGGTGCGCACGCTCGAGGGGATAAACGTCACTCGCACGTTCATCCATCCCACCGTCTGCGTCTCCCGCGCCAACTCGTTCGTGCTCGCGCTGCGCGACGCGGTCGCCCGCTCCACCCGGGGTGAGGTGATGAGCGTGGGTCGCGACGGGGCCTCTGACGCAGCCGCGTTCATCCAGGCCGGCGTGCCCGCGGTCGAGTTCGGACCCGCAGGCGATGGCCACCATGGGCCCGAGGAATGGGTCTCGCTCTCGTCCCTGGCCCGCTACCGTCGCGCGCTGGGTGACTTCGTGCGCGCGGTGCCGATGTGGGTACAGGCCCCAGGCTCCGAAGGTGGGTTGCGGGCCATCGAGGGGGGTCTGGCATGAGTTTGATCCCGAGCTCCGGGCGTGGCGCGTTGGCCCGCTTCCTGCTCGGGGCGACGATCGTGATCGCGTTCACTGCCGCGACCACGGCGGTAGCGGGGCTGCTGCAGTTCAAGCAGCTGGCCACCGACGTCAGCCTGACGCCCGCGCTGGGCCATGCGCGAGTCACCATCCCCAATCCCGGCAACCCGCAGACGATCCTGGTGATCGGATCAGACCACCGCGCGGGAGACCCGTTCACGGCGGCCAACACCGACACGATGATGCTGGTCCGCCTGAACCCGGAGTCCTCGACGATCAACGTCCTGTCGATTCCGCGCGACCTGGAGGTCGACATCCCCGGTCACGGCACGAACAAGCTCAACGCCACCTACTCGTTCGGCGGTCCGAACCTTCTGATCCGGGTGCTGCGCAGCCAGGTGTTCCCCGCCCTGCAGGTCAATCACATCGTCGACGTCAATTTCGGCGGATTTGAAACACTGGTCAACGCGATCGGCTGCGTCTATACCGACGTCGACCACCGCTACTACAACGACACCCGGCTCACCGACTACTCGAGCATCGATCTTCAGCCGGGCTACCAGAAGCTCTGCGGCTCCAACGCGCTCGCCTTCGTGCGCTTTCGCCACACCGACAACGATCTCGTCCGCAACGCGCGCCAGCAGGACTTCATCCGCTGGGCCAAGGACCAGTACGGGGTCTCCCAGCTGGTCGCAAACCGCGATCCCCTGCTGCAGATCTTCGGGCGGCACACCCAGACCGACGCGGATCTGCACACCGTCGACGGGCTGATCAATCTGTTCAACCTGGTCGCCTTCTCGGCCGGCCATTCGATCAAGCAGATCAAGTTCCCAGCGATCCTGCTCCCCTGCGGGGCCCCGCCAGTAGGCGCAGGCAGCGCCGCCGCGCAGACCCCGTGCTACGTCAGCGCCGACCCCGGCGCGGAGGCTCGCGCCTTCTCGGCCTTGATGGCGGTGAGCACCGGCGGGCCGCCACACGCAGCCGGTACCCCCAGCCGACCTGCCGGTGGACGCGGTGCCGCCCCGGCGCCACCGGCCCCAGTGGATCTGGTCACCGATCCCGCTGACGGGGCGGCCCAGGCCGCGGCGCTGGGACACATGCCGATGCCCGTCTTCTATCCGCGCCAGATTGCCACCGGCTCGAGCTACTGCTCAGACCTCACCAGTCTCTGCCCCGTGGAGATCCCCAGCCCGGGCTCATACCCGCGCCGTTACAAGATCCGCGACCAGCAGGGCAACGCCTTTCCCGCCTACCGGATGACGCTGGTGCTCAACCAGCTCCTGGGGCAGTACTACGGCGTCGAGGGAACGACCTGGTCCTCACCGCCGCTCCTGGCCAACCCAAGCGAGACCCGGACCGTCGGCGGCAAGCAGTTGCAGCTGTACTTCAACGCCCACCAGCTCGGGGTCGTCGCTTGGCGCACGCCGCATGGCGTGTACTGGATCTCCAACACCCTCACCGACGACCTGAGCAACGCCCAGATGCTGGGAATCGCCGCTTCGCTGACCCGCGGCTGAGCCTACGGCTCGCTAGCCTCCGCGTCCCATGTCCCGGACACGTGAACCGATCGCGGTGATCGGAACCGGCTACGTCGGCCTGGTCACCGCCGCCGGCTTTGCCGAGCTCGGTAGCGAGGTGTGGTGCGTCGACGTGGACGAGGCCAAGATCGCCCAGCTTCGGCGCGGAGAGGTCCCGATCTACGAGCCGGGCCTCGCCGAAAGCCTGGATCGCAACCATGAGCGCCTGCACTACGCCACCGAGCTGGCTCCGGCCCTAGAGCACGCGCGTTTGCTGTTCGTCGCCGTCGGGACGCCCCCGACCTACTCCGGCGATGCCGATCTGTCGGCCGTGCACGCGGTGGTGGCCGCGATGCCTCCATCAGACAAGCACGCCCTGGTGATGAAGTCGACGGTCCCCGTGGGCACCGGCGCCGCGATCAGGCGGATCTTCGACCAGCAGGGGAAGTCCGAGTTCGCCTACGTCTCCTGTCCGGAGTTCCTCAAGGAGGGATCCGCGCTGGATGACTTCCTGGCTCCGGACCGCGTCGTCATCGGTGACCGCGACGATTGGGCCGGCGATGCCGTGGCCGGGCTCTACGCGCCGCTGCAGGCACCGCTGGTGCGCACCGATATCGCCAGTGCCGAGATGATCAAGCTGGCCGCAAACGCGTTCTTGGCGACCAAGATCTCGTTCATCAACGAGATCGCCAACGTCTGTGAGGAGACCGGCGCTGACGTGCTGGAGGTCGCCCGGGGGATGGGCCTCGACCAGCGCATCGGGACCCACTTCCTCAGGCCCGGGATCGGATTCGGCGGCTCCTGCTTTCCCAAGGATGTCTCGGCGCTCAAGCAGCTGGCCGGCAACTCCGGGTACCACTTCCAGCTGCTGACAGCGGTGATCGAGGTCAACGAGCTGCAGAAGCGCCGGGTCGTGGCCAAGCTCCAGAAGCACCTGGGATCGCTGGTGGGTAAGCGAATCGCGCTGCTCGGACTGGCGTTTAAGGCGCACACCGACGATATGCGGGAGGCGTCGTCGCTGGTGCTGGCCGCCCGGCTCCAGGCCGACGGAGCCAAGGTCAGAGCCTACGATCCGATCGCCGAGGAGGAGGCGCGCAGCCTGATGGTCGGAGTGGAGTTCGCCGATTCGGCCCTGGGCGCGCTGCGGGGGGCAGACGCCTGCATCATCGTGACCGAATGGCCGGAGTTCGGTCAGCTGGACTGGAGCGCCGCCGCGGGTCAGATGTCGGGCCGCCTAGTCATCGACGGGCGCAACCTGCTCAACCCCGACACGGTTCGCGGGGCCGGATTCGACTACGAGGGCATCGGGCGGTGACTTGCAGGCGCTGATCCTGGTGGGCGGGGAGGGCACCCGCCTGCGACCGCTGACTTCGACGATGCCCAAGCCGGTGGTGCCGCTGGCGGGCCAGCCCTTTATCGCCTATATGCTCCAATGGCTGCGTGGACACGAGGTCGACGACGTGCTCCTCGCGTGCGGCTTCATGGCCGACGGGGTGCGGGCCGTGCTCGGCGATGGGAGCGCGTTCGAGAGCCGGCTGCGCTACATCGAAGAGCCCGAGCCGCTCGGTACGGGGGGTGCGCTGAAGTTCGCCCAGGAGCTGCTGGACGAGCGCTTCTTCATGCTCAACGGCGACGTCCTCACCGACATCGATCTGACGGCGCAGCTGGCCCAGCACGAGCGCACCGGGGCCCGTGCGACGCTGGCGCTGACCCCGGTCGAGGACCCCTCCGCCTACGGGCTCGTGCGGCGCAACCCGGACTACTCGGTCAGCGAATTCGTCGAGAAGCCGGGACCGGAGCAGCTCGATACCAACCTGATCAACGCTGGCGCGTACATCCTGGAGCGAGACGTGCTGGCGGAGATGGCACCGGCCGGCACCCACATCTCGATCGAGCGTGAGCTGTTCCCGGCGCTGGTGGGTCGCGGACTGTTCGGCTACGAGGCCCGCGGCTATTGGCTGGACATCGGTACTCCCGGACGTTACCTGCAGGCGACCTTCGACATCCTCGAGGGGCGCGTCGACACCGAGGTCGGTCGCCGGATCGGCGCGGCCGGCAGGGCGCTGAGCGATGGCGCCGAGGTCAACGGACGGGTGGTCGCTCCCGCGCTGCTGGGCGCCGGCTGCGTGATCGGCGATGGTGCTGTCGTCGGAGCTCGCGCGGTGCTCGGGTGCGGGGTCAGCATCGGCGAGGGAGCCCGCATCGAGGGCTCGGTGGCGCTCGATGGCGCGCGCGTCGATGCGCACAGCACCGTCACCGGCTCGATCGTCGGCCCGGCGGTCTCGATCGGCGAGCGCTGCCACCTCGCCGGCGGGGTGGTGCTCGGGGAACGCGTGCGTTTGGGGTCGGACAACATGCTCACCGGCGGCGCGCGTATCTTTCCCGGCGTGGAGCTGCCGGCGGGAGCAATCAGGTTTTGAGCGTTGCCGTGGATCTGAGCCCGGAGGCGATCGCCGCGGTGGATAGCAGCGGGCAGCTGCAGGACATCCTCGGGATGCCTGACCAGCTCCGGGACGCGCTGTGGCGGGTCGAGTCGGCCACCCTGACGCGAGGGGAGTCCCCGGGCGGCCTGGTGGTGGCGGGCATGGGAGGATCGGCGATCGGCGGAGCGCTGGCCAGGGCGGCGCTCGGGGACCGCGCCTCACGGCCGATCGTCGTCGCTCGCGGCTATGCGCTGCCGGCCTGGACGACGCCAGATACCACCGTGCTGTGCGCCAGCTACTCGGGCAACACCGAGGAGACTCTGGGAGCCTACGAGGCCGCCGGCGCACTCGGAGCGCGCCGGATCGTCGCCACCACCGGCGGCGAGCTGGCGGCGGCCGCGCGCCAAGACCGGATCCCGGTGATCCCCTTGCCCGGAGGGTTCCAGCCGCGAGCCGCCGTGGCCTACTTGCTGGTGGTGGCGCTGGAGGTCGCGGCCGTGTGCGGCGCCGGCGAGCCGTTGCACTCGGAGATCGACGTCGCCGCCGCCCATGCCGAGAGCCTGGTCGCCGAGTGGGGCCCGGAGGCTCCCGAGGATTGCCTGCCCAAGGCCCTCGCGGCCGGTCTGCGCGGCACCGCCCCGCAGATCTCCGGCGCCGGCCTGACCGCGCCGATCGCCTACCGCTGGAAGTGCCAGCTCAACGAGAACGCGAAGCTGCCGGCCTCCGCCGGGGAGCTCCCCGAGCTCGATCACAACGACATCTGTGGCTGGGCCGGAGCGGCCGAGATCGGACGCTTCAGCGCGGTGTTCCTGGACGACTCCGACCTGCATCCGCGCATTCGCCAGCGGATCGAGCTGACCCGCGGGATCATCGCCGGCAGCGGCGCCAGCACCTATCGCGTGGACTCGATTGGCGAGACCCGCACCGAGCGGCTGGTATCGCTGGTCCTGCTCGGCGATCTGGTGTCGCTGTATCTCGCAGTGCTGCGGGGGGTCGACCCCTGCCCGGTGGAGCCGATCGAGCAGCTCAAGGAGGCGCTGGCGCGGGATTAGGGCTCCCCAAACCTTGACACTGTCGTGGTAAGGTTGGGGTCGATGGAAGCCCTGACCATCCACGAAGCGGCTGAAACGACCGGCTGGTCGGCACGCATGCTCCGCTACGTCGAGCGCGCCGGCCTGGTGGTGGCGGGCCGCTCTGCGTCCGGATACCGCCTTTACGGCCCGCCAGAGCTGCAGCGGTTGCGCACGCTCAAGGAGCTGCTGTCGCGGTTCGATGTCGGTCTCTCGGACGTCGCCTTCGCGGCCCGAATGGCCTCTGACGAGGAGCTGCGGACAGCGGTGGATTCCTGGCTTGCCGCCACCCCCACCCGGCCCGACGACGTCGATCCGGGGGACTGGCTGCGATTCGAGCAGGACAAGCACGAGCGGCTGCTCACCGTGGCCTGACCGAGCAACCGACTGATCATCCCGACGACCCATCCTGGAGCGCACATGACTACGAGCGTTGTGAACGAGATCGATTTCAAGGTTGCGGACCTGGAGCTCGCCGACTTCGGTCGCAAGGAGATTCGCCTGGCCGAGCACGAGATGCCCGGCCTGATGGCCACGCGCCGCGAGTACGCCGACCAGCAACCCCTCAAGGGCGCCCGGATCACTGGTTCACTGCACATGACGGTTCAAACCGCGGTCCTGATCGAGACGCTGGTCGCCCTCGGCGCTGAGGTGCGGTGGGCCAGCTGCAACATCTTCTCCACCCAGGATCACGCCGCGGCGGCGGTGGTCGTGGGTCCGGAGGGCTCGGTGGAGGATCGCCGCGGGGTGCCGGTGTTCGCGTGGAAGGGCGAGACGCTGGAGGAATACTGGCGGTGCACCGAGCAGGCGCTGCGCTGGCCTGACGGCGGCGGTCCGAACATGATCCTCGACGATGGTGGCGACGCGACGCTGCTGGTGCACAAGGGCGCGGAGTTTGAGCGCGCCGGCGCAGTGCCGGATCCCGACAGCGCCGAGTCCGAAGAGTTTCAGATCGTGCTCGGCCTGCTCCAGCGCTCCCTCCAGGAAGACTCCCAGCGTTGGACCAGGCTGGCCGAGGCAGTCAAGGGGGTGACCGAGGAGACAACCACGGGCGTCCACCGCCTGTATCAGTTCGCAGAGCAGGGCCAGCTGTTGTTTCCCGCGATCAACGTAAACGACGCGGTGACCAAGTCGAAGTTCGACAACAAGTACGGTTGCCGGCACTCGCTGATCGACGGCATCAACCGAGCCACCGACGTGCTCATCGGCGGCAAGGTAGCGGTGGTGTGCGGCTACGGCGACGTCGGCAAGGGCTGCGCTGAGTCGCTGCGGGGTCAGGGCGCTCGGGTGATCGTCACCGAGATCGACCCGATCTGCGCGCTCCAGGCGGCGATGGACGGCTACCAGGTGGCCACACTGGAAGATGTGGTCGGCAGCGCCGACATCTTCGTGACCGCCACCGGCAACAAGGACGTGATCACCGCCGAGCAGATGGCGCGGATGAAGCACCAGGCGATCGTTGGCAACATCGGCCACTTCGACAACGAGATCGACATGGCTGGGCTGGTGAAGCTCTCGGGGGTGCAGCGGATCAACATCAAGCCTCAGGTCGACGAGTGGGTTTTCCCCGACGGTCACGCGATCATCGTGCTCTCCGAAGGCCGGCTGCTGAACCTCGGCAACGCGACCGGGCATCCGAGCTTCGTGATGTCGAACTCGTTCACCAACCAGGTGATCGCCCAGATCGAGCTCTACGGTCACACGGAGATGTACGAGAAGCGCGTGTACACGCTGCCCAAGCACCTGGACGAGAAGGTGGCTCGGCTGCACCTGGAAGCGCTCGGGGCACGCCTGACCGAGCTGACGCCCGATCAGGCGGCTTACCTGGGCATTCCCGCCGAGGGGCCGTACAAGCCGGATCACTACCGCTACTAGGCGCCTCCCAGAGGCAAGCGGCGACGCTGGCGCGATTCGATGACCTCCGCGTCGGTGCCGCCGCACGAGATCGCCGACCCCGACCTGGATCGGCAGGGAGCGGCACGGATCGACTGGGCTGGCGGCCAGATGCCGGTGCTGGCCCAAGTGCGGGAGCGGTTCGCCGGCCAGCGGCCGCTCACCGGCATTCGGGTCGCGGCCTGCCTGCACGTCACCGCTGAAACCGCCAACCTGATGACCGCGCTGCGGGCCGGGGGGGCGGAGGTGGCGCTGTGCTCGGCCAACCCCCTGTCGGCGCAGGATGACGTCGCGGCCGGCCTCGTGTTTAGCCACGGGATCGAGGTTCACGCCAGCCGGGGCGAGGATCTCGACGCCTACGCCGGGCACGTCCGGCGGCTGATCGAGAGCCGGCCGCAGATTACGATCGACGACGGCGCCGACCTGCTCATAGGCGCCCACGAGCTGGGCGAGGCGGCCGTGTCGCCGATCATCGGGGGCACCGAGGAGACGACCACCGGACTGGTACGGCTGCGCCGGGTACAGGATTCCGGGCAGCTGCGCAGGCCGGTGTTGGCGGTCAACGAGGCCCGCAGCGAGCGCGCCCTGAACGATCGCCACGGGACCGGCCAATCAGCGCTCGACGGTGTGATCCGGGCCAGCAACGTGCTCCTGGCTGGCCATACCGTGGTGGTGGTCGGCTACGGCTGGGCGGGATTGGGGGTGGCCGAGCGCGCCCGCGGCGCGGGAGCCGCGGTGATCGTCTGCGAGGTCGATCCCCTGCGGGCGCTCGAGGCGCGGATGGCCGGATACGAGGTGATGCCTAGCCTGCAGGCCGCCGAGCGGGGTGACATCTTCATCACCGTCACCGGCTCTCGCCGGGTGCTGCGGAGCGAGCACTTCCAGGCCATGAAGGACGGGGCGCTGCTGGCCAACGCTGGTCACTTTGACGTCGAGCTCGACCTGGTAGCCCTGCGCGAGCTGGCCCAGGGCGGGGTGCGTGAGGTGCGCCCGCTGGTGGAGGAGTACGAGCTCGCCGACGGGCGCCGGTTGAACCTGCTGGCCGAGGGTCGGGTGGTGAACCTGGCCGCCGCCGAGGGCCACCCAGGGGCGGTGATGGACGTTTCGTTCGCGCTGCAGGCGCTGTGCGTGGAGGAGCTGGTGCGCGCCGGCGGCGAGCTTGCCCCGGGCGTGCACCCGGTCCCGGAACGAATCGACCGTGAAGTGGGGCGGTTGAAGCTGGCCGCGCTGGGAGTGGAGATCGACCAGCCGACGGCCGAGCAGGAGCACTACCGGGATTCGTGGAGCTGAAGCGGGACGATCTCGTGGCCGCGGGCGGGTCGGGGAGCGGGGGCTGAGCGAGACGGAGGCGAGCGTTCCGATCCGATCCTTGTCCAGGCCATGTGGAGGAAGTACCCGAACAGGGGCCGAACGTGAAAGCATCTGGCTGATGCCAGGCGGCGCGGACTCGAGCACCCTGTACGGCGGGATCGATCTCGGGGGGACGAAGATCGAGGCCGCGGTGATCGACGACGGCAACGAGGTTCGCGGTACCGAGCGGCGCCCGACGCCCACCGCGGGCGGTCCCGAGCAGGTGGCGGCCGAGATGATCCAGGCGATGACGGCCGCCTGTGAGGCCGCGAGCGCCGAGCCGCACGACCTGGCCGGGGTCGGGATCGGGTCGCCCGGAATCGTCGATCCGGACAACGGGGAGGTCTCCAGCGCCCGGAACCTGCCCGGTTGGAGCGGCAAGTTCGCCCTCGCCGGCGCGCTCGGCGACGCACTCGGAACCACGGTAAGGGTGGGCAACGACGTCCAGGTCGCCACCGACGGCGAGTTCCACCTCGGGGCCGGGCGGGACTACCGGTCGCTGCTGGGAGTCTTCTGGGGTACCGGGGTCGGTGGTGGTCTGGTGCTGAAGGGCGAGCCCTGGCTGGGGCGCGGCGGCGCCGGGGAGATCGGCCACATGGTCGTCCGCGTGGGCGGAGCTAAGTGCCCGTGTGGCCGCAGAGGTTGCGTCGAGGCCTATGCCGGGCGCGGTGCGATGGAGGCCCGGGCGCGTCGGCAGGTGCAGAGGGGCAGGCACACCGTGCTGTTCGAGCTGATGGAGGAACGAGGACGCACGCGCCTGACCAGCGGCATCTGGGCCCGCGCACTGGCGCGGGGGGACAAGCTCGCGCAGGAGCTGATCGAGCGGGCGATCCGCGCCCTCGGCGCAGGAATCGCCTCGGCAGTCAACCTGCTGGACGTCGAGGCCGTGGTCATCGGAGGCGGTCTCGGAGTTCGCTTCGGAGAGCCGTACGCGCAGCGGATCGCGGCGGCGATGCAGCCGCACCTGTTCAACGACCAGCACCCCCCGGACGTCCGCGTCGCCGCGCTGGGCGATCTTGGCGGGGCGATCGGCGCAAGCCTGCTCGTGCGCTGACCCGGCGCTCCGCTAGGCGATCTCGTAGCGATCGGCCCGCTGGGCCTCACGCTCTGACTCGGTCAGCATCTGCACGAACAGCAGCACCAGCGCAATGCCCATCACGATCGACTGCTCCAGCGCCATCACCAGCCCCGCCATGTTCTGATCCTCACCTGGGCTGAGGCCCCAGTAGTGCGGGTGATGGGCGTAGAAGGGATAGATGTCGCTGGGTGCAAACGCCAACGCGATCCCGAGCAGCCCGACCAGCAGCTTCGTCGTGACCATGTACAGGATCGGGCCCATGCCGCCAAGCCGCAGCCGGCCTCGGATCGGTGAGAGCAGGTGCCACCAGTACAGCGTGCCCGCCGCCGCGAAGCAGGTGTGCTCCAGCGCGTGGATCGCGGGATGGCCCAGCGCCAGGTCGTACATCGTCGGGATGTGCCAGAGCCACATCAAACCGGCGTAGGCCAGCACCGCGAACGCCGGGTGGGCTAGGTATCCGGCGCGGCGCTCGAGGACATGGATGCGGCGTGTCGCCGGACGCAGCAGCACCTTGGTCAGCCCCAGGATCAACAGGATCGGAGCCAGGTCCAGGAGCAGGATGTGCTGGACCATATGCATCACCATCAGCTGATCGCCGAGACCATCGATCGGCGAGACGAGGGCGATGAGGATCGTCAGCAACCCCCCCGCGAACAGGGCCAAGCGCGCCATCGACGGCGGATGAGGCTCCAATCGCCCGCGGGCGTCTCGCCAGCCGCGCAGGTAGAGCGCGCCGAGCGCCAGCACTCCCACCAGCACCCCGGGCTCCAGGGACCAGGTGATCTTCGGGGCCACGACGCCATTGTGACGTCGACAATTCTTCTTGGGGGGACTAGTCTCACGGACTCACTCAACATCCAGCTTCCAGCTAGGAGGTCGGCAATGCGGATCGAGGTCAAAGGCCGCAACCTGCACGTTTCCGAAGATCTGCGCGCTCACGTGGAAAAGCGCTTTCGGAAGGTGGCAAAGCAGGTCTCTGAGCTGGCCGAGCTGGAGCTGGAGGTATCGCAAGAGCGAAACCCGGCGATCGCCGACTCGCAGGTGGCCGAGGCGACGCTCTACCTCAAGGGCGTGACGCTCCGCGCCCGCGACGCCTCACCGGAGATGCTGCACTCGATCAACCTTTGCGCCGACGAGCTGGCGGTCCAGGTCAAGCGCCACCGGGACAAGCGGCGCAAGCGCCGTGAGGCCCGGGCGACGAGTTCGGCCGCCGCAGCCGAGCCCTCTGCACCCTCCCCGCCGCTTCCAGACGACGTCTCGCCGGCTGCCTAACAGCCTCGAGAATCGGCGCCGGTACCTGGCGCCCGGAGCCGGGTCAGCGCCTGTCACCAGGTTCCCTTTGGCCGCTCTCGCACCCCTTCGGTGGCCGGACCCCAATGCTACGCTAGCCCGATGTCCATTCTGGACCGCGCGCTTCGCATGGGCGAGGCGAAGAAGTTCAAGACCTACGAGCAGCGCGTCGGCAGGATCAACGACTACGAGGCCGAGCTCGAGCACGACTCCGAGGAGGAGCTGAGGGAGGCCGCCGATCGCCTGCGCGAGCGGGCCCGGGCCGGCGAAGGCCTCGACGATCTGCTGTTCGAGTGCTTTGCGTTGGTGCGCGAAGCCGGCAAACGCTCGATGGGCATGCGCCACTTCGACGTGCAGCTGATCGGGGGAATGGTGCTGCACGACGGCTCCATCGCCGAGATGAAGACCGGCGAGGGCAAGACGTTGACCGCGACGCTGGCGGTGGTGCTGAACTCCCTCGGCGGCCGCGGGGTTCACGTGGTCACCGTCAACGACTACCTCGCCCGCCGTGACGCGATGTGGATGAAGCCGATCTACGACCTGCTCGGCGTCAGCGTCGGCGTGTTGCAGAACATGCAGCCCTACGAGGAGAAGCGCGACGCCTACGCCGCCGACGTCACCTACGGCACGAACTCCGAGTTTGGCTTCGACTACCTGCGGGACAACATGGCAACCTCGTTGGAGGAGAAGGTCCAGCACGGCGGCCGCCCCAAGCCCGAGGAGGACCAGTCTCCATACCACACCTTTGCCATCGTCGACGAGGTCGACAACATCCTCATCGATGAGGCGCGTACCCCGCTGATCATCTCCGGCGCGCCGGAGCAGGCGGCGGACCTGTACGTCAAGTTCGCGCGGCTGGCGCCGAAGCTGACCCCGGGCAAGACGCCGGAGGGCATGGATCCACGTCAGAAGAAGGAGTTCGTTGCCGACTTCGACTACGAGTTCGACGAGAAGCACAAGACCGTGGCCATCACCGAGCAGGGAGTGGCCAAGGCCGAGCGCTTCCTGGCCATCGATCATCTCTACCGAGCCGAGAACGGCCACCTCGTCAACCATCTGATTCAGGCCCTCAAAGCCCAGTCGCTGTACAAGCGCGACGTCGACTACGCCGTGGTCGACGGAGAGGTCAAGATCATCGACGAGTTCACTGGCCGCATCCTGGAGGGCCGGCGTTGGTCGGAGGGGCTGCATCAGGCCGTCGAAGCCAAGGAGGGCGTCCGCGTCCAGGAGGAGAACCAGACGCTGGCGACGATCACCCTGCAGAACTACTTCCGGATGTACGACAAGCTGGCGGGCATGACCGGGACCGCGCTCACCGAGGCCACCGAGTTCATGAAGATCTACAAGCTGCCGGTGGTGCAGGTCCCGACCAACCGTCCGATGATCCGCGGGGATCGCAACGACCAGGTCTACAAGACCAAGGACGGCAAGTGGGCGGCGGTGGTCGGCGAGATCGCCGAGCGCCACGAGCGGGGTCAGCCGGTGCTGGTAGGGACGATCTCCGTGGAGGTCTCCGAGCTGCTGTCGGCTGGACTTGGGCGCCGGGGCATCAAGCACACCGTGCTCAACGCCAAGCCCGAGCACGCCGAGCGCGAGGGTCAGATCATCGCCGAAGCGGGAGCCCCGGGCGCGGTGACGATCGCCACCAACATGGCCGGCCGCGGCGTCGACATCAAGCTCGGCGGCAACGCCGAGCACCTGGCGCAGCTGGAACTGGCCAAGCTCGGGGCGACACCGGGAATGCCCGACTACGAGGAGCACGCGGCCAGGGTCCTGCCGGAGATAGAGCGCCGCGTCGAGGCTCAGCGCGAGCAGGTGCTGGAGGCCGGCGGTCTATTCATCCTCGGCACCGAGCGCCACGAGTCACGGCGGATCGACAACCAGCTTCGGGGCCGCTCCGGCCGTCAGGGCGATCCCGGGGAATCCCGCTTCTTCCTCTCCGCCCAGGACGATCTCGTGCGTCTGTTCGCCGGAGAGCGGATCTACAAGATCCTCGACCGTCTGGGCAGCCTCGACGAGGAGGGCAACGAGGAGCCGATCGAAGCGGGGATGCTCTCCAAGCAGATCGAGAAGGCGCAGAAGAAGGTCGAGGAGCAGCACTTCCTGATGCGCAAGCACACGTTGGAATACGACGACGTCCTCAACCAGCAGCGCGAGGTCATCTACCGCTACCGCGACGAGATCCTCGAGGGACGGGACATGAGCGACGCTGCACGCGAGGAGGTCGGCAACCTGATCGAGCGCCTCGTGGAGGAGTACACGGCGGGGGACTTCGTCGAGGATTGGGATGTCGCAGGCTTGATCCGTCGCGTCGAGGAGATCTTCACCCCCAGCGAGGAGATCGCCGCTATCGATGCCAACCAAATCGATCGAGAGCAGCTCACGCAGGAGCTCCAGGAGGAGGCTCTGGCCCAGTACGACCACCGTGAGCACGAGCTCGGCGAGGAGCTGATGCGGGCGCTGGAGCGCTTCCTGCTGCTGCAGATCATCGACCAGCGTTGGCGAGAGCACCTCTACGACATGGACTACCTGCGCGAAGGGATCCACCTGCGCGGGTTCGCCCAGATCGAGCCGCTGGTGGCCTACAAGAACGAGGCCTTCGAGCTGTTCCGGGATCTGATGAACAGTGTGTGGGGCGACTTTGCCCGGATGATCTTCCACGTTGAGGTGACCGTCGAGGGAGAGAATGGCGGACCGCCGGCGCCTCCGGCGCCCCGCCGCACGAGCTCCAGCAGCTCCTCCACCGGCGCGGGCAGCGTCACCTATTCGGGCGGCGGCACAGCGCAGGGAGCGATGGCCATGGCCGCTGCGGCGGGTGGCGCCGTGGGTGCGGAGGGTTACGGTCCCGGCGGTTCAGGCGCGCCGGCCGACCCGGCCGCTTCCGGTGAGTCAGCCGGACCGCCAGCCGTTGTTGAGCAACGTCGGGTCGACGAAGCCGAGCAGATCGGGCGCAACGACCCCTGTTGGTGCGGCAGCGGCAAGAAGTTCAAGAAGTGCCACGGCGCCTAGCGGAGCCGGTCGTCGAGCACGAGCGGCGCCATCGTGACGGGGATCGTCGGCGCGCGCGCACGTGCGCGGGTCCCGCTCCGGCAAGGCCCTCACCCCTGCTTCTGGTGACGGATGCTGGCCGGATCGATCGTGAACTTGATTCGCTGCTCGCCCGGTTGGCGGAAGGGATATTCGTCCTGGCCGATGTACTTCTTGCTCAAGCGGTTGATGTGCTCGTCAGCGCCCTCGGCGGCCTTGGCCGTACCGCGGATCTCGACGTAGTTGTAAGGATTGCCCTGCTCGTAGACCAACGCGGTCACGTGCGGGTCCCGTTGGAGGTTGGTCGGCCAGCGCCGGCCGACGGCGCTGTTGACCGCCAGCTCCCCGTCGCGGGCATCGATCCACACCACGGTGCTGAGGATCGAGCCGTCCCGGTTGAGCGTGGACACGACGGCGTGATTGGGCTGCTCGAGCAGCTGACGTACTTCCTGATCATCAAGATTAGCCATGGCGGCACTCTACCCGGCGCGCCGATCCGGTCAACGTGGTTTTCGCCAGCGCGCCGCTGCTAGGGTTGCCGCCGATGGCCACCGCCCCCTCAGAGCCGCTTTCCCAGCGGCTCGCGGCAATCCGCGAGCAGCTCAAGCTGCTGGCGGACTATCTTTGACCCGGCCGCTCTGGCCCGGCGGGCGAGCGCGCTCGAGGGCGAGATGGGAGCCCTGGGCTTCTGGGACGACCAGGAGCAGGCGGCGCGGACCACGGCCGAGCATGCCCGGGCCACCCGCAAGCTGGCGGTGTTCGAAGAGCTCGCGCGCGACGTAGCCGATCTGGAGCCGCTGGCCGAGCTCGCCGAGGAGGACCCGGAGCTGGCCGGAGAGCTTGAGGGGCAGATCCAGGCCGTGCAGCAGCGCCTCGATGAGCTCGAGGAGCAGCGGCTGTTCTCAGGCCGCTACGACACCGGCGACGCGCTCGTCACCGTCAACGCCGGCGCGGGTGGAACCGATGCCCAGGACTGGGCCGAAATGGTGCTGCGGATGGAGATGCGGTGGGCGGAGAAGCGCGGGTTCGCCGTCGAGCTCCTGGAGGTTTCGCCGGGGGAGGAGGCGGGCATCAAGTCCGCCACCTTCAGGGTCAGCGGCGAGAACGCCTATGGGCTCTACGGCAGCGAGAAGGGGGTGCACCGACTGGTGCGTCTGTCGCCCTTCGATGCCGCCCACCGGCGCCAGACGAGCTTTGCCGGGGTCGAGGTCTCGCCGGTGGTGCAGGAGGCGGGCGATCTGCAGATCGAGGAGGATGATCTGCAGGTGGACACCTATCGCGCCAGCGGCGCCGGCGGTCAGCACGTCAACAAGACAGACTCGGCGGTGCGCATCACCCACCGGCCCACCGGCGTCGTGGTGCAGTGCCAGAACGAGCGCTCGCAGTCCTCCAACAAGGCCACGGCGATGGCCATGCTGCGTTCCAAGCTGATCGAGCTGGAGGAGCGCAAGCGCCGGGAGGAGATCGCGCGCGAGCGGGGTGAGGCGCAGGACGTCAACTTCGGATCGCAGATCCGCTCCTACGTGCTGCACCCGTACACGATGGTCAAGGACCATCGCACCGATTTCGAGATGGGCGACGCGAACCGGGTCCTGGGCGGCGATCTCGACGGTTTCGTCCGCGCCTACCTGCTCAAGACCGCCGGCTCCAGGTGATCCGTCGGCCCCGGCGCAACCCACGGCTCCCGATAGCGCTCACGGCAGCTGAGTCTGGCCGGGGCGGCGATGGGAGGCCAGACGCCAGTTCTCGCGCACATCGCCGGAGGGAACCCAGTCGGGCAGATCGAGCGCGAGCTGGCGTGAGATCGCGATCGCGTAGCGCTCATAGGTTGAGCGCAGCTGCGCGAGCTGCTCACGCGACCCCGAGCTCTCCTCCATATGCAGCCCGCTGCCCTCGAGGCCCGCGCGGAGCTCGGCCAGCGTCTCGGCGGGAAGTCGATCACGTCCCAGCCGAGGGTCGTTCTTCATCCGGCGCGGGCTGAACGCATAGGCCAGGTCGGCCAGCGCGTGACGACCGACCCGGAAGGTCAGCTCGGCGGCTTCGATCGCCTCCTCGGGGCCGTAGGCCATCGCGTAGGCGCACGCGTCGACGATTGTGGTCAGCGCCGCCAGCCAGTTCTGGTTGACGTGCTGGGAGCGGAAGTATCCGAGAATCGGGTAGGACAGGTGGGTCTCCATCAACTCCGCGGTCCAGGTCTCCCACTCGCGCAGGTACTCGTCGAGCTCCTCCCAGCCGCCGCGCTCGCCCGAACGCTCCAGCAGCGCGCCTGCCGTGGGCGGGGAGCCAGCGCGGGGATCCAGGCGTGAGACCGCCGTTTCACGGCGGGAGAAGGCTTGGAACAGCGCCGGCAGGTAACCGATCGAGATGAACAGCACGCCGTATCCGGTGGCCGCCTCGGCCACCTGCAGCAGCTCACCGAAGCCGTTGTGGGGAACCGTGGAGGTGTTGGCGCTGAAGAAGGTGGCGGCGCTGAAATACAGGTCGTGGCCCCAGGGCGCGGCGTGGGGCAGCCCGAGCTGGGCGGATGTCGCCCAAAGCATCCCTGAAAAGCACACGATCACCCCTGCGCTCAGCAGCCCGAGGATGCTCAGCAGCCCGAAGGGCCCATAGATGCCGAGCATCGTGTCGGCGGCGATCGTCGGCATCCGGTTGCCGAGTGCTCGCCAGGGGATCCACACGGTCCGGATCAAACCGCGGGCGATCCTCGGGTCCCGCTTGACCCGGCGGGGCAAGAGGAAGACCGAGAAGAACTCAGCCAGCAGGACAGCGGTACCCACAAGCGAGGCGATTCCGATGAGAACTCGCATGAGTTGAGTCTGGCAAGCCTTAACCGGTGAAGGCCACGGGATCGTGGCCTTCACCGGAACGGCGGGCGTAAGGGCCTAGGCGGCTGACCGCCGGACCCGCGCCATATCAGTGCACGACGATCGTTCCGCGCATGAAGGGATGGATCAGGCAGATGAACTGGTAGGTCCCGGCCTTGGTGAATCTGATCCTGGAGGAGGACGGCGACGATGTGGTGGGATCGCGATCGAGTATCCCCGTGTTGACGAAGCCGTTGCCGTGCGTCTGGGAGCCAGCGAGGGTGATCCTCCCCGGGTCGCTCGGATACCACGCCTGCTGTTCAGGCATCGGGCTGGGGATGGAGTTGGCTAGCCCCATCAGGTAGCCGCTCGGCCCGAAGCTGGCCGTGTGGACCTCGCGGGTGTCCGTGGACATCGAGAACGTCACCGTGGCACCGACCTTGACGCTCAGCCTGGAGGGAAACATCGCGTAGGCCTCGACGCCGTTCGGCCCCGCCGATCCGAGGCTGACGCGATTGCCGCGGGGCTTGAGCCTGGCCGCGGCCTTGATGTTGGCGATGTCCGTGCCGACCTGCCGGGCCAGCGCCGCCGCATCCTGTCGACCGTTGGGCACCCTCTGGCCCCTCGGGCGCACGACCACGTAGCCGACCATGCCCGGGTGCACATCACAGAAGAACTTGTACGTCCCTGGCTTGGTGAACGTGACCGGGAACGGCGGCGGGTTGCCGTTGCCGGTGAATATGCCGGAGTCCACCCGCGTGCGGCCGTTGTAAGTCGATCCGCCGACGTGCGAGAGCAGCTGCGGGTTGATGCCGAGGCTCGGCACGTGTCCGTTGAACCAGAATGGGTTGCCGGCGGCGTCCTTGGCTCCGGACACGGTCGCTCCCGAGACGATGAACGGCAGGTCCTGCCCGCTGCTGCCGGGCAGGTCGACGGTGTGAAAACCGTTGATCAGGAAGCGGATCGTGTCGCCCTGGTTGATCGTGACGCGGTGCAGGAAGAAGTCGTTGATGTCGGGCGAATACTTCTTCACGAAGGCCTTGCCCAGCAGACGCTGCCCGGCCGCCTGGCTCAAAGGCGGTCCGGCACTGACCGTCTTGGTGGCTGCGCTCGCCGCGGCGGGTAGCGCGATCGCGGCGATCGACGCGCATCCGACGAACATCGAAAATGCTTTGCGTTGCATGAAACCCCTGTCGCTCGTTGCTGTGTGGCCGCGACAGTAGCCTACCGCGGATCGAGGGGTTCGGGCCTGATCGCTTTCCACGCCCGCATGCTCGCGTGCCGCGTTGGCTTGGTCTCGCGGCGGGTGGGGGCCCAGCAGGCAGTCGCCCCGCGCCCGCCGCGGGCCCGGGCACATCGGAGAGGTCAAGCCCTACGGCCTGACCCGGAACACCTGTCCGGTCAACTCGCCGACGTAGACCCAGCCACCGTTGGTGCCGAGGCCGACGACCGGGGCAACGAAGCCGGTCAGAAGGGTCCTCGGCTTTCCGCCCTTGAGCGGGATCGAGACCACCAGGCCGGACTTGCCCTGGTTACCGACGAACTCGGAGAGGTAAATCCGCTGACCCATGATGCCGACGCCCATCACATCCGAATGGGGGGTGAACATCTGGAAGGGCCTCGCGAGGCCCCTGCAGGCCGAAGCCTTCGTCCAGTTGCACTCCGGGAACCCGTAGTCCTGTCCCTGCCGAACCCGGAGCAGGAAGTCAGGCGGGTTCTTAGCGCCCTTGTCCTGGCCCAGATCGGATACGAACGGCGAGGAGGATCCGCTCGGAAAGGCCATCTGCCAAGGCTGACGCATGCCGCTGGCGAAGACTCTCAGGCCCGTGCCGTTCGTCCGCATCGAAAGGATGTCGTACAGGTACGGCGTCTCGTTGGCCGGTCCGTGGTCGTTGTTGTTCGTGTATCCCGACGTCGAAACCCCGACATACACCCGACCGTCCGGACCGAGGGCCAAACCGTTGAAGCCATTGAGCCTCTTCGGCGCGGTGTAGATCGCCTTTTGGCTGGTGAACCTGGTGCCGTTCCAGCCGCTCCAGGCCAGGATCTGAGATGTCACGCCGCTCGCCCGCACGCTACTGGCGCTCACGTAGAGCGTACCCGCACGCCAGGCTAGTCCGGCGACGTAATTCGGCGAGCCGGAAAGCTTGGTGGCCGTGCCGTTCTTGAGCACGAAGACGCCACCGTTCGGGGGTCCGGATTCCTGGCCGCCGCCATCGCCCTCGAATGTGTTGCCGCCGCCAAAGGCGAACGAGGTGGGAGTACCCAGGCCACCGGCCACCAGCTGAACGGCGTTGCCGTTGGTGGAGGTTGGTGGCGGTGGACCGGCGGCCTGCGCCACGCCGCCACTCACGCCCACACCAGCCAACGATATGCCCAGCAGCTTGATTACTCGGGAAACCATCACCCTCCTTTGAAATGAGCGCTTCCACGCGTCGTGCTCCTGCACCAGGACGAACGACGCTGCTGTACCCCGACCGAGGCGGGAACGTAGCAGGTGCACGTATCCTCGCCACCCGATGCCCGACCCCCAGCTTGCCGAGGTCATCGCCCGTGCGCTGACCGAGGACGTCGGCAGCGGCGACGTCACCACCGTCGCGACTGTCCCGGCGGGTGCCCGCGCCCAGGCCATGGTCACCCAGAAGGCGCCGGGGGTGGTGTTCGGCCTCGACGCCGCCGAGGGCACCTTCCGCTCGCTGGAGGATTCGATCGAGCTGGAACGTCGTACCGCCGAGGGCCGCTGGAGAGAAGGGGGAGAGGTGCTGCGGATCATCGGCTCGGCCCGGACGATTCTGACCGGCGAGCGAACCGCGCTGAACTTCCTGCAGCGGCTCTCGGGAGTGGCCACGCTCACCGCGCGCTGTGTACGGGCGGTTGAGGGCACCGGAGCGAGGATCCTCGACACGCGCAAGACGACGCCGGGCCTGCGCAGGTTGGAGAAGGCCGCGGTGGCCGCGGGCGGGGGATCCAACCATCGTGCCGGGCTATACGACGCGATCCTGATCAAGGAGAACCACGTCGCCCTCGCCGGCGGGGTTGGGGCGGCGGTGCGCCGCTGCGCGCGAGCTCGCGCCGGACCTGCCGCTGGAGGTCGAATGCCGAACGCTTCAGGAGGTGCAGGAGGCACTCGACGCCGCCGCTCCGCGGATCCTCCTGGACAACATGAACCTTCAGCAGCTGCGCGCGGCGGCAACGCTGGTCGCGGGCAGAGCTGAGCTGGAGGCCAGCGGCGGCATCACGCTGCAAACACTCAGGGAGGTCGCGGGGACGGGCGTACAATATGTCTCGGTCGGGGCGCTGACACACAGCGCTCCGGCGCTCGACCTGTCCCTGATCCTCCAGCCCCTGCCATGAACCTGCCGATGCTCGGTGCCGACGAGGCACCCCTGATGCTCGAGAACATTCCCGCGCTGCAAGCGGAGGTGCGGGCGCTGGCGGCTGAGCATGGGGCGGTGATCCTGGCCCACAACTATCAGCTGCCCGAGGTCCAGGACGTTGCCGACTACGTCGGGGACTCGCTTGGGCTCTCCCAGCAGGCCGCGGCTGGCGCCGAGCCGACGATCGTCTTCTGCGGGGTCCACTTCATGGCCGAGACGGCCTCGATCCTGTGTCCGCAGAAGCGGGTGCTGATCCCCGATCCGCAGGCCGGATGCTCGCTGGCGGACTCGATCACCGCACCGCAGCTGCGCGAGTGGAAGCAGCGCCATCCGGGTGCCGTCGTGGTCATGTACGTCAACACCACCGCTGAGGTCAAGGCCGAGACTGACTACTGCTGTACCTCGGCCAACGCGGTCAAGGTCGTGGAGCACATCCTCCGCCGGCACGGTGAGGACACCGAGATCCTGTTCGGACCCGACATGTTCCTCGGCGCCTACGTCGAGAAGACGCTCGGTCGCCCGATGCACGTGTGGGACGGCGAATGTCATGTCCACGCCGGGATCAGGCCCAGCGACATCAGCGACGTGCGCGCCGCCCATCCCGATGCTGACTTCCTGATCCACCCCGAGTGCGGCTGCTCGACGAGCGTGATGGAGTACGTGGCCGCCGGCGATGTCGCCGCCGAGGGCGTGCACATGCTCTCCACCGGAGGGATGCTCGGCTACGCCCGCGCAGCGGCAGGGCGGCGGGGGCAACGGCGATCGTCGCCACCGAGACCGGGATGCTGCACCCCCTGCGCCAGGCTGCCCCCGATGTCGAGTTCATCGCTGCCAACGAGGCCGCCCACTGCCGGTTCATGAAGATGATCACGCTGCCGAAGCTGCGTGATGCCCTCCGCGACGGGGTGCACGAGGTCAAGGTTCCGGCGGAGATCGCCGAGCGCGCGCGGGTGCCGATCGAGCGGATGGTGGCGATCTCCTAACCCTCCGCCAGCAGGTTCATCCCGCTCTCCGCCACCTCCCGCACCACTCGCAGCGAAGCCTGCTTGCGCGCGAACTCCGCCGGCGTATAGCAGTGGACGTCGGCGGCCGCTCCCATCTCGAACGCATCCCACAGCGAGGCGGCCTGGTAGACGCGCTCCAGCCAGGGCATCCCTTCATAGGCGGAGGAGACGAGGATCACCACGTACTCGGGACCGCGCTCGCGCTGGGACGGCGCACCCCGCTCGTCGGCGATCCGGGCGCCGCCCAGCAGCGCGATCTCGATCGGCCAGCGGTCGCTGATGCGGCCGAGGTAGCCCTTCAGCTCCCGCCGGTTCACGAGGGTGCCCAGCTCCACGGCTTCGGATTTTCACGGCGGCCGCGTGCTCGCGCAAGGGCGGCTCAGCGGTACTGGGCGATGGCGGCGACGAACCGGCTGAGCAGCGGCATCGCCGGCTCGTTTTCGGGTCCGTCCAGGAATACCGCGAAGGCGATCGTCTGGCCGCCTCGGCTGCGGCAGTATCCGGCGAGGTTGGTGACCTGGTTCAGCGTGCCGGTCTTGGCGATGCAGCGTCCCTGGGCCGCGGTTCCGCGGCCGATTGTTTGAACGGTGCCGTTCTCGCCTACGACCGGTAGCGAGGCCGCAAGCGCACGACCGATCGCCGTCCGCCATACCGCCGCCAGCAGCGTGACCGCCTGCGCGGGCGAGGAGCGATCCTCACGGGAGAGACCGGAGCCGTCGACGATCCCAGGGTGCAGGCCGTATCCGGCCATGACTCCCCGTATCACCCGGGCGCCGGCTGAGATCGTGCCCCCCGTGTGCGTGCGCGCGCCGAGCTGCTTGGTCAGCATCTCGGCAAACAGATCGTCGGAGGGGACGTTCATCAGCGCCAACAGCTCCGACAGCGGCGGAGAGCTGACCATGGCCAGCGGACGCGCGTCAGGGGGCGTCGTCGCCGTCGCCGGGGCGGCAACGGCCGCGATCCCCATCGCCCGCATCGTCCGCGTGAGCTGCGAGGCTGCGAATGCCCCGGGGGACAGGGGGCCCTGGGTGGCGCCATGATCGAAGGTGAGCGCGCTGAGCTCCCCGCCGAAGTCAGGGATGTCGGGGGCCAGCTCGGTGGCCGGCCCGCCGCGGCCGGCGTCGAACAGCGACGCATCGCCGAACACCCGTCCACTCACCCTCCGCATACCCGCGGCGGCGAGTTGTCCGACCAGCGCCGTGGGGGAGGAGCCATAGCCGTTCTCCCAGACGCGGCGAAAGACATCGTCGGCGAACGTTGGGTCGCCGCCCCCGCGCAGATACAGGTTGCCGCGCCACACTCCGCCGGCAGTGAGATGGCCTGTGCCGAGCACGCTCGTGTGCAATCGCGCGCCGGGACCGAGCCGGCGCAGCAGCGCGACGGTGGTGTACAGCTTCTCCACCGATGCAGGTGGCCGGCGGACCCCAGCCCGGAGCGAGAACAGTTGCGCGCGCCCGGACAGGTCGTAGACCGAGGCGCCCGTGGAGGTGCCGGCAGCGTCGATCGTTCGCAGCAGTCTCCGCTGCAACCGTGCTCGGGCGGGCGAAACCTGGGCCTGCCGGTGCGCGGGCCGGCGGACTGCCACTGGGCCTGAGGCCGTGGCCAAGCGCTCGTGCATCTTCCTCCCCCGTCCGCCACCGCATCCGCTCAGCATGAGCACGGCGATCGCAACCAGGACACTGATGCGCGCGGAGCTCCGCGGCATCGGGTTCAGTCGAACTGGTCGGCGGTGTGGGGTCCCACCACCGCCACCGCCAGCTGGTCCTCGATTCCCGCCGCGATCTGCCTGACGTCGGCGATCGTCACCTCGTCCAGGAGCGCGATCGTACGGTCCGGGTCGACGGGCTCGTGGTGGACGATCGTCTGCTGGGCGGCGTGCCGGGCGACTGCCCCCGTGTTCTCGAAGGCGATCGCACGCGCGCCGGCGGCGTAGGCGCGGGCGCGCTCGACCTCGGACTCGCTTGGTCCCTGCTCACGCAGCTCGCTGACGATCTCGCGCATCCGGGCATATGCCTCCACGCACTTTCCGCTCTCCAGCCCCGCTGACAGCTGCAGTACGGGCACGTCGGCGTAGGCATGGGCGGCGGAGTACACCGAATAGGCGAGCCCGCGCTGCTCGCGGATCTCGTCGAACAGGCGCGAGCCCATCGAGCCGCCGAGCAGCGTGGAGTAGATCGTCATCGCTGCTCGCTGGCGCAGATCGGAGACATCGACATCGGGGCGATAGGACATCCGTAGATGCGACTGGTTTGACTCCCGCTCACCAACCCGGACCCGAGGCAGGAGCGGCGGCGCCGACTCGTAGGGCTCCGGCGGCGGCTGGGCCGGAAAGCGCCCGAACAGCTCGTCGAGCTCGCCGCCGGGCGGCAGCGAGCTGAGGTTGCCCACGGCCAAGGCGGCGCCGCCTGCCGGGGCCCACCGGCGAGAGCGGAACGAGACGATGCCCTCCCGGGTGAACTGGTCACGGATGTGCTCGGTACTGCCCAGCACCGGCCGCCCAAGTGGGTGCTCGCCGAATACCGCCGCATCGATCAGATGCTCGGCCACGCTCGCCGGCTGGTCGTTGGCCCGGGCGATCTCCTGGACCACAACGCCACGCTCACGGTCGAGCTCGGCGGCGTCGATCCGTGCTCGCCCGACGAAGTCGGTGAGCAGGTCGGCGGCCTCCAGCGCGCGCTGGGCGCGCACGGTGATGTGGAAGGCGACGAGGTCGTGGCTGGTGTACGCGTTCAGCACCGCGCCGATCCGCTCGGCGGCCTCGTTGACGTCGCGATAGCTCGGATACTTCTCGCCTCCCTTGAATACGAGGTGCTCCAGGAAGTGGGCCATTCCGTTCTCGTGGGGACGCTCGGTGCGCGCGCCGGCGTCGAAGGCGACGAGAATCGTCACCGCGCGTGTGCCCTCCACCTCGATGCGATGCAGCGGCAACCCGTTTCTCAACGTTGAGCTCTGAATCGTCGGCACCGCCGGTAACGGTAGCGACCGGCCGCAGACGCCCGTCAGCCGAGCAACTCGGCGTGTCCTCGGCAACTCCTGCTTTGAAGTTTAATCCTGCAAATCGTGTTGCAAGGGTGCGCTCGCACGGCCTCGAAACGGCCGCGGCCGCTAGGCTGCGGCGCACCCTATGGCTAAAGATCAAATCACCCAGCACCGCACCTCCCGGCGTCCAGCCGCCAGGTCGGTCCCACGGCTGAAGCAGGCTCCGACCGCGCGCCCCGGTGGCGCGACGGTGATCGAGTTCCGCGGCGTCTCCAAGACCTACTCGAGTGGCGACACCGGCCTCGACCAGGCCACGTTCGCGATCGACCGCGGCGACTTTGTGTTCCTCGTCGGCTCAACCGGGTCGGGCAAGTCGACGGTGATGCGACTGCTGATCAAGGAGCTCGAACCCACTCAAGGCTCGATTCGAGTTGCCGGTCACGAGCTGGACGAGATCCAGCGCAACCGCGTCCCGTTCTACCGGCGCAACATCGGCGTGGTCTTCCAGGACTTCAAGCTGCTGCCCAATCGCACCGTGTACGACAACGTCGCCTACGCGCTCCAGGTGACCGGCGGTGGCCGTAAGGAGATCCGGGCCAAGGTGCCGGACATCCTGCGCCTGACCGGGCTCTCGACCAAGCTCCACAACTACCCGGATCAACTCTCCGGGGGCGAGCAGCAGCGTGTGTCGATTGCCCGCGCGTTCGTCAACCATCCGCCGCTGCTGCTGGCCGACGAGCCCACCGGCAACCTCGACCCTGAGACGAGCATCGACATCATGCGGCTGCTCTACCGGATCAACCGCACCGGAACCACCGTGCTCGTCGCCACTCACGATCAGGCGATGGTCGACCGGATGCGCCGCCGGGTGCTCGAGCTCTCCCGCGGTCGGATCATCCGCGACGAGGCGACGGGGCTGTACACCCGTGATGAGACGACACGTGAGTTCGCGCAGCGGCTCCGCCAGCCCCCGACTCGTCCGCCGGGGATCTGAGCCGTGAAGTTCGGGTTCTTCATGCGCGAGTCGATGCGCGCGATGCGCCGCAACGCGGCTCCCAGCTTCGCCGCCCTGGCGACGGTGCTGGTGACGATGCTCGTACTCGGCGTGTTCATCCCGATCGTGCAGGCGACCAACGGCGCCGCCAACACCGTCCGCAGCCGCGTCCTCGTCGACGTTTACATGAAGACCGGAGCGACCGCAGCCGACGACGCGCGGGTGCGCCAGGAGCTGCTGGCGGTGCCGCACGTCCGGTTGGTGGAGTTCGTCTCCAAGCAGAGCGCGCTCCAGCAGCAGGCCTCGCAGGATCCGCAGGCCTACGCGTTGCTGTCTGCCAATCCCCTTCCGGACACGTTCCATGTGATCCCGGACAATCCCGCCAACGTGCTGGCGGTGAGGAGCGCGCTGACTTCCCCCAGCTCCGGCAGTGGAACCGGAACGCTTGACGCCTCGATCCAGAGCGTGTCCAACAAGAAGAACGACACCCGCAAGATCCTCGAGGTCACGAACCTGGTTACGATCACCGCGGCGGCGCTGACGGTGCTGCTCACTCTGGCCTCGATCCTGCTGATCGGCAACACCATCCGCCTGTCGCTGTATGCCCGGCGTCGCGAGGTCGAGGTGATGAAGCTGGTCGGCGCCACCGACTGGTTCATCCGCTGGCCGTTCGTGATCGAGGGAGTCATCGTCGGGGCCGCGGGGGCGTTCATGGCCATCGTCGTGCTCGGGGTGACCAAGGTGGCGCTGCTCGACCCGCTGGCCAACAACTGGACGCTGATCGCCGCGCCGCGGACGATCGCCTTCTCCGCACTGGTGGCGATTCTGCTGAGTGCCGGCGTGATCGTCTCGGCGCTGGGCTCGGGACTGTCGCTGCGCCGCTTCCTGCGGGTCTGAGGGTCCCTGGCGGCTCACGCCGCCCGGCTACCCTCAGGCGATGAGCTCTCGCTCTGGACGACCCTCGCGCGCCCCGGCGTACGCCGTGGGCGCGGTGATACTGCTGCTGCTCGGAATCCTGATCGGAGGTCATCCGAGCTGGCTGCCCTCGCCGCTGCGCAGCGTCTTCGTCGCCGACTCAGGCGGAGGGCTCGTGGGTGAGGCGCTCGACGCACTGGAGCACGACTACTACCGGCCGGTGAACCCCAGCACGCTGATCGACCGCGGTCTGGCCGGGGCCATCGCCAGCCTCGATGACCCCTACTCGCACTACTTCGATCCCGCCGATTACCGCTCGTTTCAGAACGACTCCAATCCCCACCTGAGCGGAATTGGAGTCGAGCTTGACCGGCGGGGGCGGAAGGTCCTCGATGTGTTCGCCGGCTCGCCCGCCTCCCGGGCGGGACTGCAGGCCGGCGACGTGATCGTCGCCGTGGGAGGGGTCTCGCTCGCGGGTCGGTCGGCCGACTTCAGCTCCCACCTGATCAAGGGACCGGCCGGCACGAAGGTGACGCTGACGGTGATCTTTGGCGTCACCAGGCGAACGGTGACGCTCACGCGCGCGAGCATCGTTGTGCCCGTCACCAGCAGCAAGCTGGCCACCATCAACGGAGTGAGGGTCGGGATCATCAGCCTCACCAGCTTCACCGATGGCTCCGGGGCCGAGGTCCGCGGCCAGGTCCAAGGGGTGCTCCATCAAGGAGCCCGGGCGCTGGTGCTCGACCTGCGCTCCAACGGCGGCGGGTTGCTCGACGAGGCCGTCAACGTGGCCAGCGTGTTCATCCCCGACGGGACGATCGTCTCCACCGACGGGCGCAGCCAGCCGCGGCAGGTGTACGTGGCCAAGGGGGACGCGATCTCGACCCGGATCCCGCTGGTGGTGCTAGTGGACCGCGGCACGGCCTCGTCGGCGGAGATCGTCACCGGCGCCCTCAGAGATCGTGGCCGGGCCAAGGTGGTCGGGACGCGGACCTACGGCAAGGGGGTCTTCCAGGCCCTCGACCAGCTGTCAAACGGAGGCGCACTGGAGATCGTGACCGGACGCTGGTTTGAGCCCAGCGGTCACAACGTCGGCGGTCCGGGCGTCACCGAGGGAGCGGGAATCCAGCCCGACATCCCGGTCCCCATAAACGGGAAGACTCCCGGCGATCAAGCGTTGAGAGTGGCGGAGCAGTCCGTCGCCGCCGAAGTCCCGTGAACGCAACCAGCGGCTCCGTGGAGGCCAGCCCGCGCGTCGCCGTGCTCCAGCGCCGGGGCAAGTTCCTGGTTGCCGAGCCGTTCTTCGGATCCGGTCCGCGCGTGGCCGTCAGCCGTGACAAAGGATTCTCCGTCGGCGATCTGGTCCTGCTCGGGGCCGGTCGGGGGCAGCGCAGCAACGGTCGCGGCCGGGCGGTGATCGCGCGCCGACTCGGCCGTCCGGATGTGGCTCGCGACGTGATCGAGGGGCTGATGCTCGATCGGGGACTACGCCGATCCTTCGCCCCAGCGGTCGAGCGCGAGGCGCGGGAGGCGGCGGCCCATCCGCCGGAGGATCGCGAGCGTCGGGATCTGCGGAGGCTGCCGACGTTCACCATCGATCCTCTCGACGCCCGCGACTTCGACGACGCGATCTCCGCTCATCGAGAGCCCGACGGATCGTTGCGCGTGTGGGTGCACATCGCCGACGTGAGCGCGTTCGTGACGCCGCGGTCGTTGGTCGACCGCGAGGCCTATCGCCGGGCCACCAGCGTCTATGTCCCGGGCGCCGTCGAGCCGATGCTCCCCGCGCAGCTGTCCAACTCCGCCTGCTCGCTGGTCCCGGGTCAGGACCGGTTGACGGTGACGGTGGAGATGACGGTGGGGGCCAAGACCGACAGGCGAGCGGCGTTCTATCGCTCGGTGATCCGCTCCGACGAGCGTCTCGAGTATGGGCAGGTGGACCGCATCTTCGGTGGTGCCGAGAAGGCGGCCGAGCCATGGGGAGCTCCACTTCAAGCCGCACGCGCTGCGGCCGCTTCCCTTGCCGATCGGCGTAGCGCTCGCGCCGCCCTGGTGCTGGACTCCGGCGAGCCGGAGTTCCAGTTCGACCGCGCCGGCAACGTGACCGCCGCCCACACGGCCCAACAGACAGAGTCCCACCGTCTGATCGAGCAGCTGATGATTGCCGCCAACGAGCAGGTGGCGGGACTGCTGGAGCAGCGCCACGTACCAACGCTGTTCCGCGTCCACGAGCGACCGGATGGGGTCGCGGTGACGCGCCTGATCGATCAGCTCGCTTCCCTGGGCGTGCCCACGCCGCCCGTAGCCGACGGCCACCTGACCCCCCAGCAGGCGTCCGACGCGATCGGCGCCGCGTCGCAGCTCGTGCGCGGCTGGGTGGAACGGACCGGCCGCGGCCATCGGGCCCTGACCAGCCTGATCCTACGCTCGCTCAAGCAGGCCTACTACGACCAGCGCAACCTTGGCCACGCAGGACTCCAGTCGGCGAGCTACTGCCACTTCACCTCGCCCATTCGCCGCTATCCGGACCTGATCTGCCATCGCGCGCTGCTATCGCTCATCTCCGGCGATCAGCCGGCGCCCGATTCCTCCTGGGTGGCCGCGGCCGGCCCATGGACCTCGGCTCGGGAGCGGGAAGCGATGACGATCGAGCGGGATGCCGATGACGTCGCCCGCTGCTTTCTGCTGGAGCGCCGGCTGAGCGAGGACCGGGATTGGGATCGGTCGTTCCTCGGCGAAGTGGCGGGACTCATCTCCTCCGGCGCGTTCGCGGCCTTCGGAGGCGACCTCGCCTACGAGGGAATGCTGCCGGTGCGGCGGTTGCGGGGCGACTGGTGGGAGTTGAACGAGCAGGCGACGATGCTGATCGGCACGCGCTCCGGAGAGGCGATCCGGCTCGGCGATCCGATCCAGGTCCGGGTGCAGCAGATCGACGCACCGCGCGGCCGGGTGGACCTGTCGCCTGCCGTCGCGGAGGATTGACCGGCGATGGCCAAAGCACGCAAGCGCAAGCTGGGGGCAGGCGATGTGGCCAGCAACCGTCACGCCTCCTATCGCTTCAACCTCCTGGAGCGCTTCGAGTGCGGGATCATGCTCACCGGGACCGAGGTCAAGGCGCTCCGGGAAGGCAAGGCACAGCTCAAGGATGCCTATGCGACGGTGCGCGACGGCGAGGTCTGGCTGATCGGCCTCTACATCCCGCCCTACGGGCCGGCCGCCAGGGACAATCACGAGCCCGAGCGGCCCCGCAAGCTGCTGCTGCACCGCTATGAGATCGAGCGGCTGATCGGCCGGACCAAGGAGCGCGGCTTCACGCTGGTGCCGACACGGATCTATTTCGCGGGGGATCGCTCCCGGGCCAAGGTCGAGATCGCGCTGGCCCGGGGCAAGGACCTGCACGACAAGCGCGAGACCATCCGCAGACGGGAGATGGCGCGGGACGTGCAACGGGAGCTGCGGGACGCCCAGCGATAGCCAGAGATGTGGGGCCGGGGCGATTGCCGGTAAAGTGACTCGGCATGACGATTGGCGGGTCGCTGGCTCTGATCGCGGTTGGAGCAATCCTGAAATGGGCGGTGACCGCGCACGTCAGCTGGCTTGACCTGCAGACGGCGGGAACCGTGCTCTTCGTCGTCGGACTCGTGGGGTTGCTGGTCTCGCTGGCCTACACGTTCTGGTGGGCCTCCCGAACGCGGGAGCAGGACACGCGCGTGATGCGCGAGCCCCGGGACTATCGCTAGACCTAAGCGGTGGCTACGGAATCGACCGCTGCAGGTGTGTCGCCTGCATGCCGACGACCAGCAGCGCGATCAGCGCCAGGTACACGGCCGCGATGAGCACTCGCTGGGCCGGCTTGACCCGGTAGTAGGCCAGCTGCTCCTCGCCGCCCTGGCGACGCTGCTGCCAGCGCCGCCACGAGTCCAGACCGCCGAGCACCGCGAACACGAGGATGAACGCGCTGTGCAGGACGAAGATCAGCCCCACCATCAGCGCCAGCCCCAGCAGCCACATCCACGGAGCCATCGCGGCCATCGCCCGGCCGCCGTCAAAGGGCGAGACCGGGATCAGGTTGAACAGGTTGAGGAAGAACCCGGTGAAGGCGAGCGCGCGCCAGATGTCGTTGCCGGTGAGCTGCCAGACGACGATACACGCGGCCGATCCGAGGCTGCCGAGGACCGGCCCGGCCAGGCCAACCCGCGCCTCCGCCACAGCGTTCTCGCCTAGCGACCGCGCGGTGATCAGGGCGCCCAGGAACGGGATGAACATCGGCGCGCTGGCCTTGACCCCCTCGCGGCGCAGCTGGATCACGTGTCCCATCTCGTGCACCAACAGCAGCACCACGAATCCGAACGCGAACGGAAGCCCCCAGATCAACGTGTAGGCGGCGACCGAAACCAGCATCGTGCCCGCCGTCGTGAACAGCTTGAGCTTGGGAGCCAACAGCAGGATCGTCTTGAACTTGGCCAGGAAGGCGGCGATCGCTGCGATCGTGGGGCCGAGGGTCCGCTTGATCCAGGGCGGCTTGTGCGGCTCGCACGGAGGCCCGAGCTGCTCCGGTTGGCCATCGGCGCCCAGTGGCCCTCCGGGGGCGGAGCCCCAGGGGTGGGTCCGCGTACCGGGGGTGGAGGCTGAGAGCATCTCCGAGGTCGACTCCATGACATGGATTCTCGCAGGCCCGGGCGGCGCTCCGGGGCGAACTTACGATGCTCTTCAGGGATGCTCGACCACGGGAGCTCTACAATGGCTGATGCAGACCCCCAGGGGACGACAGGCTTCGACGTGGTCGGTTCGTGGGGGTGGTTGCGAGTCGAGGTTCCGGGTGGCCTCGTAAAACCCCCGGAAAAAAATAAGTGCGGACACGCACAACTTTGACCTCGGTCTGGCTGCTGCTTAACCAGTAGTTGACCCAGTGTCTCTCGGTCTCCGCTCGCCTGTGGTGGAGCTAGCCGGGATCAGATAGCAGGCTTACCCGGGGAGGTCCGCTCCAGCCGATCCGGGGACATCTTTTGGAGCTGGCTCTCGACAACCCCGCCGGCGAGGCGAGTCGAGGGCGAGATCAGAGCGCCGGATACGCTCGTAGACGCCACCTTTCACGCGACCGCGGACGTGGGTTCGATTCCCACCGTCTCCACCTCGACAGTTAGACGCTTCAGTTTCCAAATGGGGAGCTGGAGCGTCTTTCGCGCTGAAATCCCGCTCTCGGCGAGTGTTTGATGTACCCGCGTGCCCGTTTCCATCGCGATCGAGCCGAGAGCGTGGCGGAGGCTCAGCGGGCCACTGTCGCCGAGGTGTCCAGCGTCCGCCCGGAGCTGTCCAGCGCCCGGACCGCGAGGTAGGGCTGCGAGGTGGTGGCGGGGAGTGCCGTCTCGAATCCGGTGCTCAAGGCGACCACCAGCGGCGATAGCCTGGTGGAGCTGGGTCCGGCCATCAGCTGCCGGCGGGCGACTTCCGAGGCTCCATTCCAGCCGGCAGAGGCGGTGAGCGCGCCCCTAGTGGCGGGGGTCGTGGTCAGCACTGGGGGCTGGACGGGCTGACCGCTCCACGGAAACCTGTCGGCGCGCTAGGACTGGATCGTCAGGGAGGGTTCCGCTGAACAGCTGCGCCCCGCTCGGTGAATGCTCGGAGACCTGGATGCGGCACCCCAGCCGACGAACACATTTCCATTGGGGAGTGTCTGCATGTTGCCTTGGCTTCCGGCCAGCAGCGGCGGCGTATGGGTGTAGCTGCGGGCGAGCGATGCCCGCCTGTCCTTCGTGTCCAACCTCAGCTGGATCGCCCGTGGCATCGGACAGGCTTGCTTCCTCCGCCCGAGCATACGCTGATGTGAACGGCTTCCATGCGCTTTGTCGAAATGACTCAGCCGGCGGCGAACAACCCAAACCGTAAACGAAGGGATAACCAACCAATATGCATCTTGCCTAGCATCGCTCGCTTGACCTGCAACCGTGTTCGAGCAGCAAAATGCGGCTCCTGACGGGTTGCCGCGCCGGCTGGCTTCTGGGGTGTGCGCTGTTTGCCTGCGCCTGTGGCGGTCACTCCACCCACCGTTCCCACCCCAACGAGCCCGCACCGACCACCCCGGTTTCTTCGGTCGGGATCCACAAGATCCGACACATCGTGGTGATTATGCAGGAGAACCGCTCGTTCGACTCCTACTTCGGCACCTATCCCGGGGCGGACGGGATCCAGATGGGCAACGGACATCCGACGGTCTGCGTCTCAGATCCCCGCACCGGCGGCTGCGTGCGCCCGTTCCACGACCGCCAGGACCGCAACCTCGGTGGTCCCCACGGAGCCAGCAGCGCGGCCGCCGACATTAACGGCGGCAGGATGGACGGGTTTGTGTCCCAGCAGCAGCAGGGACTTGTTGGGTGCGACCAAACCTTCAATCCCGCGTGCGGAGGCGCGGGCGGCAGGTCGGACGTGATGGGGTACCACAACGGCTCGGACATTCCCAACTACTGGACCTACGCGCACGACTTCGTGCTCCAGGACCACATGTTCGAGTCAAACTCGTCGTGGAGCCTGCCCGCGCATTTGTTCCTGGTCTCGGAGTGGTCGGCGCGCTGCACGCGGCGCGGGGATCCCATGAGCTGCCGGAACGCGCTCCAGAATCCCGCCAATCCGCCGGACTTTGAGCGCAGGCACGGCATGACCGCGCCGACGCCTCCCGACTATGCCTGGACTGACCTCACCTACCTGCTGCACAAGTTCGGCGTCAGCTGGGCTTACTACGTGTTCAAGGGCGCTGAGCCCGACTGCGAGGACGCTGCTGCCATGTCTTGCGCTCCCGTCGCGCAGGGCAAAAAGACCCCCGGGATCTGGAATCCGTTGCCGTATTTCGACACCGTCCAGCAGGATGGCCAGCTCGCGAACATTCGCTCCCTGAGCAGCTTCTTCGCCGCCGCGAAAGGGGGGACCCTGCCTGCGGTCTCCTGGATCGCCCCAAACGGCACCGTCTCCGAGCATCCGCCGGCACTTGTCAGCGCGGGCCAGAGCTACGTCACTGGGCTGATAAATGCGATCATGCGGAGCCCCGACTGGGACAGCACGGCCATCTTTCTGTCCTGGGACGACTGGGGCGGCTTCTATGATCACGTGTACCCCCCGGCGGTCGACCAGAACGGCTACGGCCTGCGCGTTCCTGGGCTCCTGATCAGCCCCTACGCCCGGCGCGGGTACATTGACCATCAGACGCTCAGCTTCGACGCGTACGTCAAGTTCATCGAGGACGTTTTCCTCGGAGGGCAGCGCCTGGACCCAAAGGCCGACGGTCGCCCCGACCCGCGTCCGACCGTGCGCGAGAATTTGCCGCAGCTCGGAGACCTGGTGCGTGAGTTCGATTTCTCTCAGGTCCCGCGTGCGACGGTCGTGCTCCCAGTCCACCCCCTCACCGACCTGATCATGCCCGCGGTGCGCCAGCCGAGTGGTGGCGGACGTGCAGCGTTGAGGCGCTTGGTGATCAGCGCGGTCGCGGCCTACCTTCGAATGACCCCCGCGCAGCTGCGGGTCCAGCTCCGCTCGGGAAAGACGCTTCGCCAGGTCGCCCGCGAGCATGACACGACGCTCGCGGAACTCAGGCGGGCCGTGCGTGCGCAGCTAGGCCGGAAGGGCGCGCAAGAGCTACGCTGAGCCGACGGAGCACGATGTGCAGTCACGTCGATCTGGCGTCCCTATCGATTCCAGCCTCAGGGATGAACTTCTCGGCCAGCGTTGTGCCGACGAGCATCACCAACCCGCGCAGGTGCAACGGGAGCTGGCCCTTCGCACTCACCGTCACGAACTGGTTCGGGCAGCCGTCGATAACGGCACACGACCAGGTCAAGTGCCATGCGTAGCCCGTTGGTCGTCTGGGCGGCGTCATTCCACGCTATGGCACTCGACCCGCGCACACGGCCCGCACGCCACCCCCGACCGAGACCGTCCATGGCGTCCGATCGCGATCGCGGGGAATCGCCAGCTCCGAGAACTCGTGGGGCCGGAGCATGCCGACCTTCACGCTCGGCACCGAGCCGAACCGACCGAGCCTGACCGTGCCACCCGCCGCGGGGAGCAGCGCTGCCCCGGGCGGCCTCAGGGGGAAGTGCCTCAGGGCAGGGGCGCCGGGGCCTACTCGTAGGCAGCCCGCGCCGGCCCTGAGCCCCACCGCGGGCGCCAGGCGTATCCGCAGCGCCGCGACGAGCGTCGAGTCCGCAAGCTCGCGGACCTTCTCGGGCTGCTGACGAAGCTGCGGGATGGAGAAGGCGAAGGACCCGTTGCGGTCAACGGCCTTCAGATAGGGATCGACGCCACCGCCCCATAGGATGAGCAGGGAAGGATAGGGAGCATGCGGCGGTAGGAAACCGGGGGCGACGTGGTGGCGCGCAAGCTCGACGGCGGTGAGGACACTGCGCAGCCTCGCCGCCGAGTGTCTGAGCACCGAACCATCCACGCGCAGTTGCGCGATGTTGCCGGCGAGGGCCACCGCACTGGCGCACAGCAGGCCGGTGAGCACGTTTGCCGACAACCGCATCCGCCGCAGCGCCTCGGCGGACAGCAAGAGGATGGCGACGGCACCGCCGTAGATGTAGCGATCCGAGTTGGGGTACCGATTGGGCTCGATCGTCATCACTACCGAGAGCCAGAAGACGAGCGGGATGGCCAGGTAGCTCCAGAACCATGGGTTCAGGCTGCCTCGACGGATTCGCCACACGAGCCCGAGGACCGCGGCGCCGGCCAGCGGGATACCCCAGTAGTAGTTGGTGACCACCGGCGTCGAACCCGTGTGCGTGAAGTCGTAGCTCAGACCAGTGATGGCGGCTAGGACGGCCGCCGCCGCTTGAGCGAAGAAGCTGGGCACCAGGAGCAGATTGGTGAGCCTCACGTGCGTCGTGCCGAGATAGCCGGGACCGTAATACTTGGGTGCCGCGACCAGCCAGAGCAGATAGAGACCGATCGGGACCGCGAAGATCCAGGCCCGGCGCCAGCGATCGTCGCGCAGGAGCACGGAGACGGCAACGCCGGCGATGAAGGCGAAAGCGATCGAGAACGTCCCCACCGCGATCGTCAGCAACACGCAGGCGAGCGCGTCGCCGTGGCGCGACTCGGACTCGAGCGCGATCAGCGCGCCGAGGCAGGCGATCAGGCACAGGAGGTGCAGCACGCCGATCGTGGAGATGGCGACATCGGTCGAGGAGCCGAGGAACAGCAGTGGCAGGGTTAGGGCCAGACCAGCCACGGCCCCGATTCGTCTCCGCACGAGCACGTAGAAGAGGCCTGCCGTGGCGGCGATCTCGACGGCCAAGAGGGTGCGAAAAACGAGGTAGTCCGGCCCCTCCAACTTGAAGACGATGGCGTAGAGGAGCCGGATGACCGCGCTCAGATTCCCGTTGTGGGGGCTGAGCAGAGTCTTGATGTCAAAGCCACGATTGACGACGAAGAACAGGAACTCATCGGTGCTGAAGGTCGCGCCCCGAGTCTCGTCGAGGACGACCGCGATCGACAGGATCATGGCGATCGCCAGCACCAGCAGGCAGGTCCGCTCGCGACTGGGCGAGATCAGCCACGACCGCCACGAGCCGGTCGGCAGATCGGGTCCACCCACGCCTGGGCGTGCCCGCGATGAGGCTTCTGCTGCGGATGGCTCGGTGGGCGCTAGCGACATCTCCGGGCGGCTACACGGCGGCGCGCGCAGTTACGATAGCTGCCGCGGACGCCAGAGAAGCACACCAACGGGATGTGCACGGCGAACGACAAGCCCCGCATCTGGCGCCTGGAGCAGGTGGCGCTGGGGCACCGGCGCCAGCTGGAGCGCGGCAATCACCTCATTCCTCCTCCGGCGCCTCGCGCGGCACCGGCCGGTCGGCCAACGGCGAGGCGCGTCGCAGCCATTCACCGAACAGCGGGTCAACGATGTACCAACTGCCGTCCCGCTGATCGACCAAACCTCGCCGCTGGAGGCGCTCGAGCGCCGGGCGCACCCGGGAGTGACTCGAGAAGCCGTAGCGAGACGCCGTCGGTCGGCTGGTGACGTTGTCGCCGCCACGGTCAGCCAGCAACTGCAACGCGCGGACCTCGTTGACCTCGCCCTCATCACCGCTCATCAGTACGTTCAGGACGGATGCGTACTCCGATCGCTCGATCGTCTGCACGAGCCGGTCGTGGGCGCGGATCACCGTCTCCAGGGTCACCGGCTTCCCGGACGGAGTGCTGACCCAGCATTCCCACGCCAGCTGCTGGGTGCTGCGCGGATGCGCGCGGGTGGCGTTGAGCAGGTGCCCGAGCGCCTCCTCGTGGGCCGGCTTCCCCGTGGCCTCGAACTGGAAATCCAGGTACTCCAGGAACTCGATCCGGCTGATCGCCGGCAGCTGCATCTGCGCCGCCTCGCCGAAGATCGGCTGATCGGAGCTCTCGAGCATCATCTGCAGCGCGTTGCGGATCGAGCCGGTGAACATCAGCGATACGTGGTTGGCGCCTGAGCTCATCAGGGCTGAGCGGATGATCGAAAGCGGTCCCCCGGGGCAGTGGCGCAGGCGCTGGAACTCGTCGAAGACGACCACGAGATGATCGGAGATGGCGCGCAGCGCGACGAGCTGCGCGTGCAGTGTCTCCGCGTCCTGCGCCGGGGTGACCGCAGAGCTCTTGACCGTGCCCTTGATCACCTTGATGTCGAAGCCGATCTCCTTCTCCAGCGCCCCCAGCTGGCGCTGGGCGGCCCGACGCACGCGCTTGATCGGATGGCTGGTGAGAGCGTCGTGGATGCAGCCGACGAACCCGGGGATGCTCACCACCCGCTGCAGGTTGACCTTCACCACGTCAAACGCCGGTGCGGCAGGGCCATGTGATTGGCTGAGCTCCAGCGCGAGCTGGTTGACGAACGTGGTCTTGCCCGTGTCGCGGGGGCCGAACAGGGCGACGTTGGTCTGCCCCTTCAGGATCAGGGCGACCTGGTTGGCGAACGCCTCCATGCCGATGATCTTCGAAGGATCGTCGAGCGGACGGTCCCAAACAAACGGATTCAGGGCCTCAGCCACGTGGGGGTATCGTACCGCGTTCTCGGTACATTTCTGGACCGCCATTAGGTACGACGATAGAGTCGGGGGGGATGAAGCTGTTGATGGAGACGGCGGCCCGCGAGTTGGCGCCGAAGAAGATCCGTCTGCTCAACATCGCCCCCGGGGCGATCGTCACTCCGATCAACAAGTTCGTTCTCGACGATCCCGAGGCCAAGGCCGCCGTGGAGGGCGAGATCCCGCTGGGGCGGATGGGGCAGCCAGACGAGATCGCGGCCGCGGTGGCATGGGCGGCGAGCGATCAGGCCGGCTACGTCACCGGCACGACGATCGTCCTGGACGGCGGCATGTCGCTCTATCCCAAGTTCGTCTAGACCGCACGGCTGGGCCTCGAGCCCGCGGTTTGGCCCGGCCGGGCGGCGGGAAGCGCAGGCTCAGCCCACCTAACGGAGGATGAGATGGCAGACATAGGCGACGGCGGCGACAGCCAGCCTCAAGCGTCCGTCGCGGAGCTGGTCAAGCAGCTCTCCGAGCAGACCAGTCGACTGGCACGCCAGGAGGTCGAGCTGGCCAAGGCCGAGCTCGCGGCCAAGGGCAAGCGGGCCGGGATCGGCGCCGGCATGTTCGGAGCGGCGGGAGTTCTCGGGTTGTACGCGCTTGGCGCGCTGATTGCCGCCGGGATCCTCGCCCTGGCCACCGCCGTGGCGGCGTGGCTGGCGGCCCTGATCGTCGCCGCGGTAGTGGGCGCGGTCGCGGGTATCGCCGCACTGCAGGGCCGCAGCAACATCGCCCGGGCGACCCCGCCGGTGCCTGAGCAGGCAACCGAGAGCGTGAAGGAGGACGTGGAGTGGACAGCGACACGAGCCCGAGCAGGCCGCCAGTGACCGATAACTCCGACCCAGAGCAGATCCGCGAGGATATCCAGGCCACACGGGAGCAGCTCGGCGACACCGTCGAGGCCCTGGCGGCGAAGACCGACGTCAAGGCGCAGGCCAAGCAGAAGCTCGACGAGACCAAAGAGTCGGTTTCGGCCAAGACCGACGAGCTGCTGGACAAGGCCAGGCAGGTCTCGCCGGACGCGGCCGCCTCCGCGGCCACCGGTGCCTCCCAAAAGGCGCGGGAGAATCCGCTGCCGGTGGCCGCGCTCAGCGCGTTCGCCCTCGGCTTCGTGGTCGGCCGGCTCAGTCGCCGGTAGCGTCCTAACCTGAGGCTCTCCCGCCAACCCTCAGCCCAGGATCGACGACATGGAGACCATCACGATGACCGCGGAGGAGCTCGAGAAGGTGCAGCGGGAGCTGCGCCAGCTTGAGAGCTCAGGGCGCACCGAGATCGCCGCCAGGATCAAGACGGCGCGGGAATGGGGGGATCTCAAGGAAAACGCGGAATATCACGCCGCCAAGGAGGATCAGGCCCACCTGGAGACGCGGATCGCGAAGCTGCGTGAGACGGTGCGGGCCGCTGAGGTGGTGGAAGCGACCGGCTCGACCGAGGTTGTCGAGCACGGCTCCACGGTGACCTACACCGACCGCAGCTCGGGACGGGAGCAGAGGTTTCTGATCGTCTCTCCCCACCAGGCCAAGCCGTCGTCGGGAACGCTGTCGGCACAGTCGCCGATCGCCAAGGCATTGATCGGTCGTCGGATCGGCGACGTGGTTCAGGTCCAGACGCCCGCGGGAGCCCGGGAGTTGGAGATCAGCGCGATCGGCTAGCGTCGATCAGGCCTCGAGCGCGACGGCGGCCTCGGGCGTGGCCACGTGAAAGCTGAAGCTCTCCTCCAGGTAGAGCTGCACGCGGTCGCGATCGTGGCTGTCGTAGCCGATCGACAGATCCTGACCTGACTCGAGCAGGAAGTCGCCGCCCCGCAGGCTGACCACCACGGCGCCCCGGACCCCGGGGGCCCAGACGATCGGGCCCTCCAGGATCTTGCCCAGGTGCTCGAGCAGGGGATAACCGCCGTGCTCGGCCGTTTGCACGACGCGCTGGTACTGCTCGCCCCCCAGCGCCAACGCATAGGGCCCGCTGATCCCGTTGTGCAGAAGCCGCTCCACCGCCGCGGCCACGGGACGGGGATAGCCGTCAGTCCGCTCGCCCAGCTGCAGCCGCTCGTGCGGTGAGCACTCGGCGATCCCGGCGATCGAGGCCTCGCTCCAACCGTGGAACACAGCACGGTTCTCGGCCACCGCGATCTGATGCGCCGCGCGGTCCAGCTCGCCGAGATCTGCGTCCACGGCGCCGCGGTCAGCGTCGCGCAGCTCCGACCGGGCGATCTGGAATGAGGCCCGCAGCTCGATCAGGGCCAGCGCCCGGCGGCGGGCTCCCTCCACGCCCTCGCAGGGCGGCGAGCCGACCGCGTCGGTGCGGCCCAGGTTGGTGGCCGAGTAGGACCAGCCGTGCGGACCCGCGAAGTCGACCAGCTTGCGCGCCGCCAACGCCGGCACGAGTCGCTCTCTGGCCTCCGTGTCGAGCAGCTTCCAGGATTGGGCGCTGATCGGCGCCAGCTCTCGCAGCAGGTGATTCATGCCGTCCCCCTCAAGCTGCCGATCCCGAGCGATCCGTCCTCCGCCGGGCCTCCGCCCCCTGAATCGGTGCCTTCGAGCACCTGGGCTTCGGCTTCCTCGCCGTGGTCGACGATGTCGCCGCCGCGAAACAGCACGCCCTGGGCGATCCTCCGCCACGCTGGGGTGCGTCGCAACAGGAACTCCAGGTCCATGGAGAAGTGCTTGAACTCCTCGCCCTGAGCGTCACGCATGATCGCTTTGGCCTCGGGATCGGCCTCCAGCGCCAGCCGCTGCTCGTACCAGCCGATCGCCTCGGCTTCCTCGGTTAGCGACGCGCACAGCCGCGCGAACGTCCGGGTCTGGCCTGGAAGCTCCTCGGGCGGCTCGTGGTACTGGTCAAAGCCCATCTGATCTCCTCGGATACGGGTTGGCGGCTGGCGTTCGTCGCCGCGGGCGAGCCCGCCTCGCGGTTGAAGCCGGTCTACCCCGGGGAACATGGCCCTATCCCGATTGAGGAGGCCGCTGTGGCAGAACCAGCTCACACCCCGTACGACAGCACTCGCACGCTGGGCGACGGCGCCGAGATGCCGTTGCTTGGTCTGGGGGTCTGGCAGGTTCCCGACGGAGCCGAGTGCGAGCGCGCGGTCAGCTGGGCATTGGAGCTGGGCTACCGGCACCTCGATACCGCTCAGGCCTACGGCAACGAGGAGAGCGTCGGTCGGGCGCTGCGCGCCAGTGGCATTCCTCGCGAGCAGATCTTCCTCACCACCAAGTTCTACCCCGGTCACGAGGATCCGGAGGTCGAGGCGCACCGGAGCTTGGAGCGGCTGGGGGTGGATGAGATCGACCTGTACATCATCCACTGGCCCCAGAGCGGCCCCACCTGGGCGTGGCCGGGAATGGAGCGGGCGCGGGAGCGCGGCTACGTGCGCTCGATCGGAGTCTCGAACTTCAGCGCCCGCCAGCTGGCGGAGGTGATCGAGATCGCCGGCACCCCGCCGGTGGTCAACCAGGTGCAGTTCAGCCCGTTCGAATATCGGCGTGCGCTGGTCCGCGCCTGCGCCGAGAACGATGTCGCGCTGGAGGCCTACAGCCCCCTCGGAACCGGCCGTCACCTCTCCGATCCCGCGGTCACGCAGATTGCCGGTCGCCTCGGCCGGACCGCGGCGCAGGTACTGCTTCGCTGGTGCCTGCAACGCGACGCGATCGTGATCCCCAAATCCACCCACCGTGAGCGAATCGAGGAGAACGCGCAGATCTTCGACTTCGAGCTCGACGAGCGAGATGTCAGCGCCCTCGATGCCCTGGATCGCACCGGCGGCACCGACCGGGCCCGCGAGCAGCAGTGGTGGTGAGCCACCGCCGGCGCCGAGCGGAGCGCCCGGCCCCGGCGAGGCTCGCGATCAGTTCTCCTTGCGCTCAGCCTTGACCCGCGCCGCGGCCTCGCCCAGCCGCTGTGCCTCTGCCCGCGCGGTCAACGCCTCCTCGCGCTCCTGCTGGGCCTCCGACTTGGCCTCCAGCACGTCCAGGCGCTCCCTGGGCTCGTCGCGGTCGATCTTCTCCTGTACCTGTTCCTCGACCTTACGGCTGTTCTGCACCCGCCGCCGCTCGCTGCCGGCGGCCTGCTTCTGATTGCGCTGCTTTTCGCCCTCGGCCTTCTGGCGGCGCGCGTGCGCGCGCGCGTCGGCCTGCTTGCGCCGGGCGCTGGCGTTCTGCTGGCGCTCCTCGAGCCGGGCGTCGGCCTGCTCGGTGGCCTGCTCGGCCCGTTCACGCAACTCCACAGCGTGCTGACGTTCGCGTGCCGCCTCCTGGCGCCGGCGGGCGTCCTCACGCAGCGCCGGGTCGCGGAGCAGCGTTCCGGCTACCGCGCGGGCGGTGGCATCAGCCCTGTCCACGGCGACCTCGGCCGCCGGTCGGGGACCGGTTCGGTGCCCGGGGAGCAATTTAGTGGCGGCATCGAGCGGAATCCGAGCCAGCTTCAGGTAGCCGCTGACGGCGGTTCGGGGGATGGTGCGGACGTTCATCGTGAGGCCTCCGGATCGATGTTCTGGGCTCGCTCCTCGGCCTCACGCGCCTGGCGCTCCAGCCGGATCGCATCCTTCTCGGTGGCCAGGCGGGCCTGCTCGGCATCGCGCTCCTTGGCCTCGGCGGCCTGATGCTCGGCCTCGCGCTGCGCCTCGGCCTGCTGCTTATGGCGTTGAGCCTGCCCCTCGGCGGTGCGCTCGGCCTGCTGGCGGTCACGCTCGGCCTGCTCCTCGCGCCGCTGACCGGCGACCTCGTTCTCCAGCCGCCTCCGTTCGAGCTCGGTCTCGCGCTTCTCCTGCTCGAGGTGGGCCGCCTGCTCACGTTGGTCGGCTTCGGCGGCCTCGCGACGAGCCTGGAGCTCGGCATCCGACTGAGCCTCCTGGAGCCGACCCTCCCGGGCCAGCTCGTCCTGACCAGTGGCCGAGCCAACGGCCTCCTTGACCTTGCCCAGCACCTTGCCGGCGATGCCGCCGGCGGTGCGCTCATTCTCGTTTGCTGACACTGCGTCTCCTTCGGTTTCGGGGTGCGCTTACGACTACCCCGAGACCGCCGAGAGGGAACACACGTTCCCTATGGATTCACAGCGGCGACAACCTAGCTGGGTTCCGGGGGATCCTCACGCGGGACGCCTTCGTCGTCGACCAGCTCGCTCGAGCGGCTGTGATCGGCCTCACCGTAGACGGCGCTGGCCCGGTCGCTCTCGCTCTCGGGCGCGATCGCGTCCCGCTCGGGCTCAGCGTGGCCTTCGCCGTGGGTGGCGTTCTCGATCAGATCGGCTTCCGCGGCTTCCCAGCCTTCCTGCTCGCCGCCACCGGCCTGATAGACGGGATCCATTGCCGGATCCTCAGCGTCGGCGGTGACGGTTCCGCCGATCGCGGCGGCTTCAGCCGCCGCCGCGGCCTCCTGTTGGGCCACGAGGGTGTCGCCGCTTTGAGGACTGCCGGCGCCGGCCAGACCAGCGTCGATTCGCTCCGCTCGCTCTGTTTCGGACTCCGGTTGCGACGGTGCCGTAACCGAGGGGCCAGGCGTCTCCAGCGGCGCCGGCGCCAGGGGCGTGGCGAGTGGGGCAGCGGGCATCTGCGTCGCCGCCCCCTCGTCCTCGCCACGCTGGGGGGTTGGCTCCGCGGCTGTGCTCAGGTCGCTCGGCTGGCGCTGGGTCAGTGCCGCGGCAGCGATCTCGCCGGCACCGAGGAGCGCGTGCGGCAGCCAGTCCGGCAACCGAGTGCCGCGGCGGTCGCGCAACGAGATGGCGCCCGCTAGCAGCAGTCCGCCCGTCACCGCGTCGAGCATCAGGTGAGCCGGCATCGGCAGCCTCCGCCGCAAGCCGAGCTCGTAGTCGGTGATCGAGCTGGTCAGCAGCACGCCGCCGCCGGCGCCGAGCACCAGCGCCTGGGCGCGGCGGTCTCGAATCGGCAGCAGCCGGGGGGCGGCGAGCATCAGCACGCCGGTCGCGTAGTCGCCGGCACCGTGGAGCTTGGTCGAGATTGGGAGCATGAGACCTCTCCTACCCGTGCCAGCGTCCGTCAATCGGTTGCCGGGTCTCGTTCTCCGGAGCCAGGCCGAGCACCGTGTGCTCGGCCCCTAGCCGCCGGCCGGGCACATCGGTAAGCTCGGACGCTGCACCGTAATCGGACGGGTGCCGGGGACGGTTGTCCGGGGCCACAGGAGAATGACACTGATGGAAGCTCACCCAGCGGCAACCTCGACCTCAGCCGTGCGGCCGGTATCGATGCCGCTGGTCGACCGGCTCGCGAGCGCCGTGGTCACCGCTGCCCCACCGATCATGGTGGTGATTGGCATGTGGTTCGGATGGATGGGCAACCTCCTGAACTGGCAGGACATCCTCGTACTGGCGCTCTCCTACATGGTCATCGGCACCGGGATCACGGTCGGGTTCCACCGCCTGCTGACCCACCGCAGCTTCAAATGCAGCCGGTTGCTGCGGGCAGGTTTCGCCGCGCTTGGCTCGGCGGCGGCCGAGGGCCCGGTGATCGATTGGGTGGCCACGCACCGAAAGCACCACCAGTTCTCCGACGAGCACGGTGACCCGCACAGCCCGCACGGACACGGCTCCGGCTGGAAGGGGGCGCTGCGGGGCCTCGTGCACGCGCACGTGGGCTGGGTGTTCAGCGATATGGAGGTCGCCGACGAGCAGCGCTACGCCAAGGATCTGCTCGCGGATCCGATGATCCGCTTCGTTGACCAAACGTTTGTGCTGTGGGTGGCGCTGGGGCTGGCGGCTGCGTTCGGGCTCGGGGTCGCGCTGACCGGCACGGTGACCGGCGGGCTGACCGCGTTGCTGTGGGGAGGCGCGGCGAGGATCTTCTTCATGCACCACTCCACCTTCTCGATCAACTCGCTGTGCCACTTCTTCGGTCGCAGCGATTACGACACCGGGGATCAGTCGCGCAACCTCGCCTGGCTGGCGATTCCCACCTGGGGCGAGGCCTGGCACAACAACCACCACGCCTTCCCGACCTCCTACCGCCATGGGCTGCGTCGCTGGCAGCTGGATCCCTCGGCCGCGATCATTCGCGCGATGGAGATGCTCGGCTTGGTCTGGGACGTGGTCCGGGTGGACCCCGCGCGCCGCCAGCGGCACGCGGTTGCGGCACCTACGGGAGCGTGAGGCGGGCGATCCTCGCTCGCACCGGGCCGCTGCGGCAAGAGCTGCGGACCGCGATCGCGCAGCGCCCGTTCACCGTTGGTTTCTGGGACGGGACGGCAGTCCCGGCCACCGAACCCGGATCGCCCACGTTCACGATCCGCTCCCCGCATGCCCTGGCCCACGTGCTGCGGGCTCCCGGCGAGCTGGGTGTCGGACGCGCCTATGTCGCCGGCCTGATCGACGTCGATGATCTGGAGGGGGCGCTGCGTATCGTCGACACCTTCCAGGCGCCGGCGCTGTCGGCGCGCCAGCAGGTGCGGCTGGCGCTGGCGCTGGTGCGGGCCTGCGGCCTCCTGACCCCGCCGCGGGCGCCCGCGGCCGAGCTGCGGCTGCGCGGGGAGCGCCATACGATCGCCCGTGATCGCCGCGCCGTCCGCCACCACTATGACGTCGGCAACGAGTTCTTCGCGCTGTTCCTGGACCGCTCCATGACCTACAGCTGCGCGCTGTTCTCACGTGGCGCCGAGACCCTCGAGCAGGCCCAGCAGGAGAAGCTGGAGCTCGTTTGCACCAAGCTCGCGCTGGTCCCGGGTGAGCGCGTGCTCGATGTCGGCTGCGGATGGGGGAGCTTCGCCATCCACGCCGCCCGCAACCATGGCGTCAGCGTCCTCGGGGTGACCCTGGCCGAGCGTCAGGCCGAGCTGGCACGGCAACGGGTGCAGGATGCCGGCGTCGCCGACCAGGTCGAGATCCGCGTCGCCGACTACCGTGAGGTCGAGTCCGATCCATTCGACGCGATCGTCAGCATCGGCATGGTCGAGCATGTCGGGGCCGAGCGGATCGACCTCTACGCGCAGCGCTTGGCGCGCCTGCTCAAGCCGGGCGGTCGGCTGCTCAACCACGGGATCGCCAAGCTCCAGGACTTCGACACCCCTGACGAGGGTCCGTTCTCGGAGCGCTTCGTGTTTCCCGACGGGGTTCCGCTGCCGCTGTCCAGGATCGAGCTGGCGCTGGAGCGGGCAGGGTTCGTGACCCGGCATGTCGAGGGGCTGCCCGAGGACTACGCCGAGACGCTGCGGCATTGGATCGAGCGCTTCGACTCCCACTATGAGCAGGCGGTGCGCCTGGCCGGGATCGAGCGCGCGCGCATCTGGCGGCTGTACCTGCGAGCCGCCCGGCTCGGTTTCCAGACCGGTTGGGCGTCGATCTACCAGGTGCTGGCGCAGCTTCCATCGACTGGCGGCCGATGAGGTGCCTGCGAGCGTCGACGAGCGCCGCCGCCTAGGCGGTGAGGTTGTCGTGGATGTCGTAGAGGACGGCGGTGGTGGTGGTTACGAGCGGGGTGATAGCACCGCGGGGTGCCGCGAACGGAATCACCGGGGATAGCACGACAACCACGGCGATCCGGAGCGTTCCTGTCGCGTTGGCCACCCAGGGAGTGGTCAACGCGTCAAAGTGATCGGAGTGAATGGGTGGCTGGCGTGCTGTGCGCCTCGGGTGCTCTCCAATCGCGGGTCACCAGTCCCTGGGGCCCCGCCCGGCCGCGGTTGGCGGCCGCGTGTCGTCACCGGCCGTGACCGGGCCCGTCACTTGCAGGCTGCGGCGGGCCCAGACCCCGTGCGCCGTGCCTCAGCTACGCCGCTGCTCCCAGCTGAACCCCCTCACCGCAAGCAAGATCCCGAGCGCCCCCCAGACGGCGACCACCCCGAGGGCGCTGACGTTGTGGCCGAGGCCGGAGTGACTGCGCACCATCGCCCCCGAGAGCCCATCGATCAGGTGCTTGAGCGGCAGCGCCTGCGCGATTCCCTTGAGGAAGCCCGGCGCTCGGGCAGCGTCGTAGAACACACCGGAGACGAAGATCACCGGCAGGAACACCGCGTTGACGTAGGCGGGGGCGGAGTCGAAGTTGGGGATCGCATGCGAGAACGCCACGCCCAGCGAGGCGAAGCAGACCACGCCGGCGGCGACGAACACCATCAGCTCCACCCAGTCCCGCGGCCAGCCGGTGCCGAAGAACACTCTCCCGGCGACGGTGATGATCGCGATCTGCACCGCGGTGTTGGTGATCGCGTTACCGGCGATCCCCAGCAGGTAGGAGATCCCAGGCATCGGCGTGCCACGGATCCGCTTGAGCACCCCCTGCTCGCGTAGGAAGGTCATGTTGAAGGCCAGCGCGGTGAAGGTGGTCGACATCACGGCCATCCCGGCGATGCCGGGCACGATCACGTTGAGATCATGCTGGTGGCCGTGGAGGATCGCCCCGAAGAAGCCCAGGAACAGCAGCGGCAGCAGGAAGTTGAAGAACGCCGCGCTGGGATTGCGCCAGAACAGTCGCCGCTCCAGCCGGTACTGCCGCCAGGCCAGCGTCATCGGCTCAGGCATCTTCGGGCACCTCCGCGGTGAGCTCGAGCATCGGCTCAGGCATCCTCGGGCGCCTCCGCGGTGAGCTCGAGATAGACATCCTCCAGGGTCGGCCGGGACACGGTCAGCCCCTCCAGCCGCTCGCCGCGAGCCAGCGCCGCGCCGGTCAGCTCGTGCAGGAGCGTCGTCGGATCGTTGGTCTGCTGCTCGACCTGGTGCCCGCTCCCGTTGCGGTAGGCGACCCGATACGGAGAGCCCGCGCCTCCGTCGGCGCCCAGCTCCCGCGGCGCCCCCTCGACCAGGATCCGGCCGTCCTTGATGATCGCCACCCGGTCGGCCAGCGCTTGAGCCTCGTCGAGATAATGCGTGGTCAGCAGCACCGTCTTTCCCAGCCCCCGCAGCGAGCGGATCGCCTCCCAGGCATTGCGTCGGGCCGCGGGATCAAAGCCGGTCGTGGGCTCGTCGAGAAATATCAGCTCCGGATCGCCAACCAGCGCCAGCGCCAGGTCCAGCCGCCGCAGCTGGCCGCCGGAGAGCGTGCGCGCGAGGGCATCCTCCTTTCCCTCGAGACCGACCAGCGAGATCACCTCGTCGACCTGTCGTGGATGCGGGTACATCGCCGCGAAGTGCACGAGCGCCTCACGTACCTTGATGTGACGGTAGAGCCCGGTGCTCTGCAGCACGATTCCCACCCGCGCTCGCCATGATCTCGATCTCTGGCCGGGGTCCATCCCCAGTACGTTGACGATCCCTTCGCTGCGCGACCGGTATCCCTCCAGGATCTCGACCGTCGTGGTCTTACCGGCCCCATTCGGACCGAGTAGTCCGAAGACCTCACCGCGGCGGACTTCGAAGTCGATGCCTCGCACGGCCTCGGATTCGCCGTAGGTCTTGCGCAGCCCACGCACCTCGATTGCCAGCTCGGACACCTCCGTGATGATGCCAGTGGGCGGACGGGGGACACTCGACCCTCGCCGAGACGGGCCCTGGAGTGGCTGAGTCCGCGGTTGGGTGATCAGGCGCTAGCTTACGACCCGCGTGCGCCGCGCCTGCATCGACATCGGTTCGAACACGACGCGGCTGCTCGTTGCCGATTGCGCTCGGGGTCGGCTGCTGGAAGTTCATCAGGAGCGCGTGTTCACGCGCATCGGACGGGATCTGCGTCGCGCCAACCAAATCTCGACTGAGAAGATCGCCGAGGTGGCGCAGGTGGTGAACGCGCAGCTCCGACATGCTCGGGCGATGGATGCGGAGGCAGTGCACGCCGTGGCCACCGCGGCGATACGGGCGGCGGGCAACGGCGACGAGCTCGTCGCGACGATCCAGGCGGTCTGCGGCGTGGAGGTTGAGGTGCTCTCCGGTGAGCAGGAGGCGAGACTGGCCTTCTGCGGTGCGGCCGGGACCCTTCAGCACCAGCCCGTGGGGACGCTGGGGGTGGTCGACGTCGGCGGCGGATCGTGTGAGCTTGCCGTGGGCACCGCCCCCGACCAGATCCGCTGGTCGACCTCGCTCAGCGTCGGATCAGGCGATATCGCCGATTGCTGCCTGCACAGCGATCCGCCGACCAGCGAGGAGCTCGCGGCGGCGCGGGGACGGGTGCAGCGGGCGGTGATCGAGCTTGACGTCCCGCAACCCCAGACGGCAGTTGCCGTCGGGGGTAGTGCAGCATCGTTGCGTCGGCTCGCCGGTTCTCGACTGGACGCCGGGACGTTCGCTCGGTCGCTGGGTCTGCTGGGCCGAGAGCCGGCGACCGAGGTGGCGCGGCAGTTCGCGCTCGACCGCGAGCGCGTGCGGCTGCTCCCGGCAGGTCTGCTGATCCTGCAGGCAGCCTCGACGCTGTTCGGCGTGCCGCTGCAGGTGGGCCGGGGCGGGGTCAGGGAAGGGGTCCTGCTGGAGGCGGGGGGTGAGCCGCGCGGATCCTCGACTGTGTCCCCCCATGAGGCGGTCGACGAGCTGGCTGGCAACCAAGCTTCGCGGTTCAGGCCTGGAGGAGCCCATCGAGTTGATCGCCGGGCCGACGCCTAGGCATGAGCAGGGTTGATCTCGTGTTCAGGATGTAGCCGCCCCCGGACACGGCGGGAACGGCGGTCGGGCGACCGACCCGCCGGGGGCTGGAGACACGGTCACCGTCACAGCATGCTGTCCGGGCATATTGGCCAGTGCCAGCACCGAGGCTTCTGGACCGGACAGCTGGCGAGCGCCGGTGACGCGGACGAGGTAGCCGTGCGGATACTGGACCGGCACGGGAATTGAGATCAGCGTCGGGGCCTCGACCCCCGGGCGGGTGGCGTAGCGCATCCGGAACAGTCCGTTGCGGACGTCGAACGAGTAGCTCTCGGGCACCCCGGCCACCGCCCGCGGGTAGACGCGGGCGATGACCAGCTGCTTGAACGGAGCCGCTCCCTCAGGAGCGCTCTCGGCGGCCAGGCGGCGCAGCTCGTCGTCGGGATTACTCCAGCTCAGCCCGTAGGTCCAGCCCGTCTGAAACCGGTCGGCCTGCTCGAGCAGGCAGTTGAGGCCCTGGACGTCGTCGTCCGAGGTCGAAGCCACCTCGGTCATCAGCCCGGGGCCACCGAGCTCTAGAGCCGTCTGGCGGTCGTGACGCAGGACCGCCGCCGACACCGGTGGGCAGCTCGTATGCCCCTGGAGGATGATCGCCGGGTCGTGCGTCACCGAGTATGGGGTCCGGCTCGGGCACTGGTCGTGGAACGAGAGACCGACAGGTTGGACGGCGGCCGGCGGTGTGCTGAAGTCGGTGGGGACGCCGATGTTGAAGAAGAAGGTCGGCTCGAAGAAGATCGTTCGCTCCGGGTCGGCGCGGCGGATCTCCCGGGCCACAGCGATCTCGAACGGCTCCAGCGTCCGTCGGTCGAATTCGGCGCAGCCGCCGCTCTGCGCGCAGCTCCCGACGGATGGACTGGAGGGCGAGGTCGTGCCCGGGAACGGCTCGTTGATCAGGTCATAGCCGGCGAGCATCGGGTCGTGTAGGAAGCGCTCGGCCACGACCCTCCACGCACCGGCGAAGGCCGTTTCGATGCCCTCCCCGCCGACGCGGGAGTTGGCGTATAGGTTGCCGAACGCAAGCTCGGTGGAGGTGTGGAAGTAGCCGAGCGGGAACTTCCAGCCAGCGTATCCCGAATCCGAGGAGGCCGGCGCCAGCGGCTGTCCGTCGCTGACCGCGGACCATTCCGGAAACCCGGGCTCGTTGCCGAACAGCTGGTCGTATTGGTCCTGGTGGGCGTCGAGCACCACGTACACGCCCCTCGAGGAGAGTCTTCCCACCGCATCCGCGATGCCATCCAGATAGGTGGAGCTGTAATGGCCCTCGGTTGGCTCGAGTCCCTCCCAGTACCAGGAGAGCCGCGCACCGTCGAACGCGAGCGCCCGGACTTCGTCGGCGTCGGCGTCAGTGAAGCTTGGTAGCGACGGATCCGACGTGCTGTCGATACCGCTGGGGAAGTAAGGCGGCTGCTTCCAGACCGCAAACAGACCGTGGAGGATGACCACTCGGCCCGCGGGGTCGATGAGGTAGCGCCCATCAGCGCGCAGCGGCCCTGGCCGGCCGCGACCTAGCGGATGAGACGATCCGTGCACGGTGACGCTGCCGCGCCTGATGGCGAGCGCCCCGCCGCGGGACGCGTCAACCAAGCCCACGCCCGCCAGCGCCGCGACGACGACCGACAGGCACAGGGCCCTCACACCGACAGCGGCTACCAGTGCACTCCGCGCATCAGGTGCGCCAGCGCGACCTGCTCGCTCGAGGCCCGCTCGCTCGGATCCTGCTTTCCCTTGGCTGCCGCGGAGTCAGGGAAGACCTTGTAGGCGGTGGAGAGGATCTGGTCCACGGCCTTGGGCACCAACGCGTAGGCGACCTCGCCGAAGGTGCCCAGCCGCGTGTTGATTTGCTTGGGCTTGGCCCGGATTGCCTCGCAGATCAGGTCGGCCGCCTCTTCAGGGGAGATCGTCGGGAAGCTGTCGTAGATCTTCGTCGGCGCGATCATCGGGGTGCGCACCAGCGGCATGTGGATCGTCGTGAAGTGGACGTTGTCAGCCACGCATTCCGACGCGACCACCCGCGTCCAGGCGTCGAGCGCGGCCTTTGAGGCCACGTAGGCGGCAAATCGAGGCGGGTTGGTTTGGACGCCGATCGAGGAGACGTTGACGATCAGCCCCGAGCGACGCTCGCGCATGTGTGGGAGCAGCCCCATGATCAGCTTGATCGTGCCCAGGTAGTTAAGCTGGATCGTCCGCTCGAAGTCGTGGAAGCGGTCGTAGGAGAGCGCGACCGAGCGGCGGATCGAGCGGCCGGCGTTGTTGACCAGGATGTCGATCGCCGGATGGTCGTCCAGCACCTGCTGGCACAGCCGCTCCACCGACTCAGGATCCGAGACATCGGCTGAGTAGGCATAGGCGGTCCCGCCCAAGTCCTCGATCTGCTGCTTTGTCTCCTGAAGCTTGTCCCCGCTACGAGCCACCAGCAGTGGGATGCCGCCCGCGCCGGCGATCTTGAACGCCGCGGCGCGACCGATCCCGCTGGAGGCCCCGGTGATCACCACCGTCTTACCGTTGACCGCGCCCTCGAAGCTGCGGTCCTTGTACAAGTCTGGATCCAGATGGCGCTCCCAGTAGTCCCACAGCTTGTCGGCGTAGCTCTCCAGTGGCGGTACGGCGATGCCGGTGCCGGCCAGCGCGCGCTCGGTGTCACGGGTGTCGAACTGGGGGACGAGGGCGATTTCGTCGAGCACCTCCTCCGGGATTCCGAAGTCGGCCAGGAGCGCCCGCCGCACGTTCCGTGCTGCCGGCAGCGCCATGACCATCGAGAGCGTCCCCTTAGGCAGTGCCTTGAGCAGCCGGGTGTCGATCCGCATCGACATCTGCGGGGCGTGGGCAGCTGCGGCGAAGGCGTTGATCACTTCCCCTGAGCGCTGGGACTTCGGCGCGGTGAGGTGGAAGGCCTGACCGTCCAGATCGGGCTGGTGGGCGATGTGATCCATCGCGGCGGCGACGAAGTCAACGGGGACGATGTTCGTGTAGCCGAGCTCCGGACCGACGAGCGGAAACCATCCCGGCAAGTAGTGCCGAGCCATCTTGATCGCGGTGAAGAAGTAATAGGGACCATCGATCTTGTTCATCTCACCGGTTTGCGAGCTGCCGACGACGATTGCCGGGCGGTACACCCGCCAGGGAACGCTCGTCTGCGTCCGCACGATCTTCTCGGCCTCGAACTTGGTGCGGTGATAGGGATGATCGAGCTTCTGCCCCTCGTCGAACATGTCCTCGCGGAACAGGCCCCGGTGGCGGCCGGCCGCGGCAATCGAGGAGGTGTGGTGAAAGCAGCCGGCCGGCACGGCGTTGGCCAGCTCCACCGCATGACGGGTGCCGTCGACGTTGGCGATCCGATTTCGCTCCGCGTCGGCGGTCATGTCGTAGATCGCCGCGAGGTGGAAGAAGTGATCGACCTGGCCGCGCAGCTGAGCGACCTGCTCCTCGGAGAGGCCGAGTCGGGGCCGCGAGAGGTCCCCGATCATCGGCTGGATGCGGCCGGTGGCCCGCTCGCCCCAGCCGACGGTCAGCGCCTCGAGACGGTCGACCGATCCCTCTCGCACGAGGACGTAGATGTCACCCGTTCGCTCCAGGAGCCGGTCCACCAGGTGACGTCCGATGAACCCGGTCGCCCCGGTGATGAAGTAGCTCATCGGGGTGCCGTGATCACCAGCCGCCGTGCCACTGGCTGCTGGCGGCGCGTCGCTTGGCGGCGTCCATCTTTGCGTGCTTGCGCTTGTCAAGCCGCCACTGGATCAGCGAGAGGACAAGGATCACGGTGGGAAAGAACGCGATGACCAAGAACATCGCGTTGGTGACGACCTTGTCGTCGGTCTCGCCGTACCAGCCCTGGCCGCCGCCGTTCTCGGCCACGGTCTGCGCCAGGGCGGGGGGAGCAATGCTCAGCAACGTGACCGCGAGCGCCAGCAGAGCGGTGGTGATCTTGGCTCGGCGCATCTGGCCGCTAGCGTACCGGATGGCGAGATGGTTCAGGCGACACTGGCCTGGCGCCGGGGCGTCAGTGCGCCAATCGCCGCCAACAGAGGCGGGTTGAACACCTCGGCACGCCACACCACCTCCATGTGGTTGCAGTCGGCCTCGTGCACGGGTCCACCGGCAGCGGCCGCCAGCTGTTGCTGTTTGAACACCGGCACGAGGTCATCCTGAGTGGTGATCACGACCGCGACCCTAGGTTTCACCGCGCTCAGCCACGGCCGCGAGTCGAAGCGACCTAGCTCACGGCCGGCCTCAGCAATGTCACGGCCGGAATGGCGCAGCAGCTCGGAGTGCAACCACGAGGCGTGCTCGGAGTTCTGGATGCCGGCGCGTTTGAAGCCGGCCCGCCACAGCGTCCGTGGCGCCAGCGACAAGGCCAGTCCGAGTCCACCCATGGCCCTGAACGAGCGGTGCGTGCGCGGATCCTGCCAGTGCTGCGCGGTCCCGCTGAGGACGACGCCGGCGAGGATCTCGGAATGGTCGCGGGCCACCAGTTGCGCGATCGCGCCACCCATCGAGTAGCCGACCACGACCGCGGGAATCGCCCCCAGCTCCCGCAGGACCGCTGCGGCGTCGGCGGCGCAATCGGCCAGCCGGAACGGGACGATCGGTCGCAGCCCCCGACCATGACCGCGGTGATCGATAGCCAGGACGCGGTAACCCGCCTGCTGCAAGGCGCCGTAGGCGCCGGCCCAATTGAGGTCGGCGGTGGCCATCCAGCCGTGCAGCAGCATCACCGGCGGCCCGTCGCCGCCGGTATCGCGCAGGAAGAACTCGCCTCGGTCGGGAACCCGCACCGTGCGGGCCGGCGGCATCTCGAACGGGGGAACCGGAGGTCGCTGAGGAGCTCGCATCCGCGCATCCTACCCGCGCCTGGCGTGGCCCACCGGCCGCGGCCAGGGCTCCTACCATGGACGCGATGGCAGTGGTGATAGCGTCAGATCTGAGCAAGGACATGGCGGGAGAGCCGCTGCTGCGCGGAGTCTCTTTCACCCTGGAGCGCCGTGACCGGATGACGCTGTCAGGACGCAACGGCACCGGCAAGACCACGCTGCTGCGGATGCTGGCCGGCGAGGCCGCGGTCGACGGCGGAGAGCTGGTGCTGGCCAAGGGGGCACGCGTGGCGCTGCACGATCAGCGTCCGCCGCGGGAGCGGGAGCTGTCGCTGCGCGACTACGTGCTCTCCGGGGCGGCGGAGCTGGTGGCGATCGAGGCCGAGCTGTCGGAGCTGGAGCGGGCGATGGCCGATGGCGCTCACGACGAGGGCACGCTCAACCGCTACGCGGGGGCGCAGGCGCGGCTGGAGCACGCCGGCGGCTACGGCTGGCGTGAGCGTGCGCTGTCGACTCTGCACCGGCTCGGCTTCCATGGCGAGCAACAGCTGGATCGCCCCCTGTCGACCTTTTCCGGCGGCGAGCTCACCCGGGCCTCGCTGGGGCGGGCGCTGGCCGGCGATCCTGACCTGCTGCTGCTCGACGAGCCGACCAACCACCTCGACATCGTCGCGTTGGAATGGCTGGAGCAGCACCTGGTGGCGCTGGATGCCGCGGTGGTGCTCGTCGCCCACGACCGCTGGTTCCTGGAGGCGGTGGGCACCTCGGTGCTGGAGCTCGAGGGAGGCCGGGGCAAGTTCTTTCCCGGCACCTGGCACGCGTGGCGCCGGGAGAAGGCTGCTCGCGAGCTGGCCCTGGGACGGGCGATTGACCGCCAGCAGGCGGAGATCGAGCGCCTCGAGCGGTTCGTCACCAGGTTCCGGGCCGGGACCCGGGCCCGGCAGGCACAGTCGCGGGCCAAGCAGCTCTCCCGGATCGAACGTCTGGGACACGACGCCGGCGACGGCGCGGCCTTGGCGTTCCAGTTCAAGGCGCCTCCGCGCAGCGGCCGCGTCGTCTTCGAGTTGCTCGACGCCCGGGCGGTGGTCGACTCCCGCGTGCTCCTGGACGGCGCCGAGCTCTGGCTCGAGCGCGGTGAGCACGTGTCGTTGGTCGGCCCCAACGGTGCGGGCAAGACCACGGTGATCGAGACCCTCGCCGGCATGCGGCCGATCAAGGAGCGACCGCAGGACGGCGGCCCGGTGGTCACCGGCAAGCTGCGAACCGGTCACAACGTCACCCTCGGGTATCTCTCCCAGCACGCCGAGGAGCTCTCGCCGGGAACCGCCCGCACGGTGCTGGAGGCGGCCCAGCACGCGACCGGGCTGACCCCGAACAAGGCGCGGGCGCTGCTGGGTCAGTTCCTGTTCTCCGGCGAGCAGGCCGAGAAGCCTCTCGACGGCCTCTCCGGCGGAGAGCGTCGGCGGTTGTCACTGGCGATCCTCATGAACGGGAAGCCGCACCCGCCGAACGTACTGATCCTGGACGAGCCCACCAACCATCTCGACCTGGAGAGCCGGGAGGCGCTCGAGCAGGCGCTGGCGAAGTTCCCGGGATCGCTGCTGCTGATCTCCCATGACCGCGCCCTGCTCGACGCCGTGGGCACGCGCACGGTGGCACTGGAGGACAGAACGCTGCACAGCTATGTGGGCGGCTGGCCGGAGTATCTGCGCGCGCGAGCGGATCGAGCGAGGCCACAGGCGGTTCGGCAGGGCACTTCGGGGGACCGGCACAAGGCGCAGCCGCGGTCTTCAGCCGGAGCGGAGCCCACGCAGCTGGAGCTGGAACGCGAGATCGAGCGTGCCGAGGCCGAGCTGCGCGCGCTGGAGGACGAGCTTGCCGATCCGGCAGCCTGGGCCAGCCAACAGCGCAGCGCTGAGGCGGCATCCCGCCACGAGCGGGCAAAACACCGCGTGGACGAGCTGATGCGGCGCTGGGAGCAGGTGGCGAGTTGATGCCGCGGCGGTGCGCCGTCCCGGTGATCGCATACACTGAACCGCGAGATGGCTGGGAGCGAAACGACCCGAGTCAGGGTCGCCCTCATCGATGACGACACTGGCCTGTTCACAGTCCTTGAGCGCCGGTTCGCGAATCTCCACTGGGAACGGCAGGTGCTCGCCTATGCAGCCGGCGCCGAGGAGCTGGCCGAGCTCCGGCTGCACGCGCTGATCGTCAACCCCGCCCTGACCGGCGTCGGTTACATCGAGGACGTGGCCGCCGAGCTTCCGGGGTTGGCGGTGCTGGTCGTGAGCGCCCCGGCCCCGGTGGCCGACCGCGTCCGGGGCTTGCGGGCGGGCGCGGATGACTGGATCACCAAGCCGTGCCATCCCGAGGAGCTGGTCGCCCGGGTGCAGGCGGTGCTGCGACGTCGGCGCGCCGGAGAGGATCCGTCGCCCGGGAGCCTCGCCGCCGGAGAGCTCTCGATCCGGCCCGACCGCTTCGACGCCTACGTTGGCGAGCAGGCAGCATCGCTGTCGCGCCGAGAGTACGAGCTGCTGCTGGAGCTTGCCGGAGCCGGCGGCCGAGTCCTGGAGCGCGAGGAGATCTACAGCCGCGTCTGGGGATACACGATGGCCCGGGGGGACCGTTCTGTGGACGTGTTTGTGCGCAAGGTGCGGCAGAAGCTCGAGCGGATCTCCCCCAACTGGCGCTATGTGCACACGCACTTCGGGGTCGGGTACCGCTTCGCGGCGGTACCGGCTCAGGAGAACGAAAGGCTCTCCCCAAGCGCGGCGGAGCTCCTCACGTTGCCGTGACTCACCGCGCCGGGATCGTCGTTCCCGCGTCTGGCCGGGGCCGGATCCGGCGGTCGTGGCGCGTGGCCATGCGAACGTCATTGATGCTCGTGCTGCTGGCCGGTTTTGCCCTGCCGGCGCGCGCGGCCAGCGGCGTTCCGCCGATCAAGCACGTGTTCCTGATCATGCTTGAGAACAAGGGCTATGACGAGACCTTCGGCGCCCAATCGCCGGCGCCGTACCTGGGACGAACGCTTCCGGCGATGGGGGCGCTGGTTCCCAACTACTACGGGGTCACGCATCTCAGCCTCGGCAACTACATCGCGCTGATCAGCGGTCAGGGCTCCAACCCCACCACTCAATCCGATTGCCAGGTCTACACCAACATGCTTCCTGGCATGGTCGGCGCCGACGGACAGGCCATTGGCACGGGATGCGTCTATCCGGGAAGGATCAAGACGATCGCCGATCAGCTCCAAGCCGCCGGGCTGAGCTGGAGGGGCTACATGGAGGACATGGGCAACGATCCCGCGTCCCCCGCCACCTGCCGCCACCCGACGCTCGGTGCGGCCGATACGACCCAGCTGGCGCGACGCGGCGACCAGTACGCCGCCCGCCACAACCCGTTCGTGTACTTCCACTCGTTGCTCGATTCAGGCGCCTGCGCGCGCGATGACGTACCCCTCGATCGCCTACCGGCCGACCTCGCCACCGCGACGAGAACGCCGTCGCTGTCGTTCATCACCCCCAATCTGTGCAACGACGGTCACGACGCACCATGCGTCAGCGGCCAGCCCGGCGGCCTGGTCTCGGCCGATGCGTTCCTGCGCACCTGGGTTCCGCGGATCATGTCCTCGGCCGCCTATCGAGACGGTGGCCTGATCGCCGTCCTGTTCGACGAGTCCGACGGGAGTGATGCCAGCGCCTGCTGCGGGGAACCGAAGTTCCCGAACACGGTGACCAACGGCGGGCCGCATCCGGGCCCTGGCGGTGGGCGCATGGGCGCGGTGCTGCTGTCGCCGTTCATCCAGCCCGGGACCGTGGACTCGGCGCCGCTCAACCACTTCTCGATGCTGCGCAGCGTCGAGGACGTGTTCGGCCTGGCGCATCTGGGCTACGCGGCTCTGCCGGGCCTGAGCCCGCTGGGCAGGACAGCCTTCACCTGCTACCAGCCCAGCCCCCGCGCCCGCCGCGGGCGCCTGCGGCGCGGCACGGAGATCAAGCTGGCCACGATTCAGCGAGGAGCTTCGGGACAGGCCGTGGTGGAGGTCGAGCTCTGGCACGGCGGGCGCGTGTCACTGCAGGTCTCACGCCCGCGGAGGCCGTTTGGGCCGCCCGCTTCCGCACGAGCGATTTCGCAATGCCAGCTGCTCCGAGTCACGCTGCGCCTGCGGCATGGACGGGTGCGGGTCAACGCCCGGGCCTTCGGCGGTGTCGAGCAGCGCACGCTGTCATTCTGATGGCCCCACGCTGTGATGTCCGCCACCGCTACCACAACCCCGCGATGGCTCCCAGCCGCCGCTGCGTGAAGTGATGACGCAGGGTCTACGCAACATCCTGATCGTGGCCGTGATCGCGGCGCTGGTGGTGATCGTTCCCGGAGGCGGCACCACCGCATCGGTGGCAATTCAGGCCGTGTCGCTCATCTTCCTGGCCGCGGTCGGGTGGGTGGCGATGCTGATGTACCGCGAGCGTCGGCTGAGCTTGTATGCCCTCGGTGATCGACGACGGGCGATCGCATATTGCGGGGTTGGCGTGCTCACGTTGACGCTGACCGCGACCACGAGGTTGTGGCACTCCTCCGGAGGCAAGGTGGCATGGTTCGTGCTCCTGGTCGCCGGGGTCTCCGCAGTAGCCTCGGTGGTCTTCTCCGCACGGCGGTACTGACTGAGGTGAGTCGGCAGCGCCAGGAGCGGGCCGCTCACGCGCTGACCGCTGCCGGCGGGGTGGGGCTGTTCGGATCGCTGTTCCTCACCTGGAGTCATCAATTCTCTTCGGCGTTCCTGCTGCAGTGGGGTTCCTCTGACGCCGTCCGCGGCGTCCCTCACGATCCCACGGCGTGGCAGGTCTACTCGGCGGTCGACGTCCTGCTGGGACTGCTCTCGGCGGCGCTGGTGATCATCGCTGCCCGCGGCCTTCGCGGAGCTGGTGGCGCCAGTCGTTGGGGTGGGGCTGATGGGGCCGGTAGCCCGGGTCAGACCGCGGGTGCGGGGCGTGCTCACGGCTCCCGGGAGGCGGCGATCGCCGCCGCGGGGATCGCCCTCGCGTTCACGCTGCACGCGCTGGACACGCCTCCGAGCAACGGCACCAACATATTCGATTCCTCGCTGAGCGTTCCCGGCTATGTCGCCAACACCCCGACCTCCGGCGCCGGTGAGACGGTGGCGATCATCGCCCTGGGGGCGGCGATCGCCGGGCTGCTGCTGTCGCTGGTGTCTGATCGACGCCGGCGCGCGAGCGAGGCACCCGGTACTCGGTGAGCGCCCTCGTGGTGGGGGGAGCGGGGGCTGCCTATCCTCGAAAACGGCATGTCCGTCATCACCGCAGATCGCCGCCGGCAGCTTCCCGACGAGCCCGGTGTCTACCTGTTCCGCGACAACCGCGGTCGTGTGATCTACGTGGGCAAGGCAAAGTCGATCCGCAAGCGGGTGGCCTCTCACTTCAGCAACCCCAGCACCCGCGCAGGCCGGGACCTGGTACCGATGATCGACCAGATCGAGGCGCTGGTCGTGCACACCGAATCCGAGGCGCTGCTGGCCGAGCAGAACTTCATCAAGCAGTACAAGCCGCGCTTCAACATCCGCCTGCGGGATGACAAGTCCTACCCATACATCGCGATCTCGCTTGATGAGGACTTCCCCCGGGTGTACTTCACCCGTGAGCGTCATCGGCGGGATCGCGCCTACTTCGGACCGTTCAGCAACGCCGGCAGGGTGCGGTCGACGCTCGACGTCCTGGGCAAGGTGTTCATGTTCCGCTCCTGCGAGGGACCCACCCCCGGCCGTCACAGCGGCTCACCGTGCCTGGACTACTACATCAAGCGCTGCGAGGCGCCGTGCGTGGGCTATGTCAGCCGCGCCGACTACCGGGCCGGGATCGAGGGAGTGATCGCGTTCCTGTCCGGCCGCTACCGGGAGATCGAGCGAGAGCTCGATTACGCGATGCGCCTGGCCGCCGCCGAGCAACGCTTCGAGGATGCCGCGCGCGAGCGCAACCGCCTGCGTGCCGTGCGCTCGCTGCTGGAGCGCCAGCGAATCGCCAACGAGGGCGTCGGTACCCTCGACGCGATCGCCGTGGCCGTCGGCGAGGGCGAGGCCAACGCGCAGGTCTTCCAGCTTCGCGACGGGGTGCTCGCGGATCGCCAGAGCTTCTATCTGGACAACGCCGCCGAAGGGGAGGTGGCTGATGTTGCCGAAGCGTTCATCCTGCAGTACTACGGCAGCGCAATGATGATCCCGCCCCTGCTGGTGGTCCAGCGGGAGGTGGGCGCCGCCGCGGTGCTGGCGCAGGCGCTGTCGGAACGTCGCGGCGGCGCGGTCGAGGTTCGTGCCGCCGAGCGTGGCGACAAGCGACGGATCCTGGAGCTCGCCGAGCGCAACGCGCACCTGGCCCTCGACCAGGAGAAGCTGCGCTCAGAGCGGCGGCGCCAGCAGCGGGTGGAGGCGCTCGACGGCCTGCAACGGGCGCTCGGACTGGACACGATCCCGCTGCGAATCGAGTGCTTTGACATCTCCACGTTGATGGGCACCAACACGGTGGCTTCGATGGTGGTGTTCGAGGGCGGTGCCCCCAAGAAGTCCGACTACCGGCGCTTCAGGGTCTTCACCACTGGCGACGCCGATGGACCGGGAACCGGCGCCGGGCCCGACGACTTCGCCTCGATGGAGGAGGTGCTGGGGCGGCGGATGCGCCGCTGGGAGCGCCAGCGGGAGGTCTCCCCGCACGACAAGGAGTACGACGCCGGGTTTGCCGCGTTACCGAACCTGGTGGTCATCGACGGCGGCAAGGGACAGCTGTCGGCCGGTCTGCGGGCGTTGGCGCCGTTCCGGCAGCGCGGGGTGGTCGTGGTCTCGCTGGCCAAGCGGATCGAGGAGGTGTTCATCCCCGGACGGGCAGTGCCGCTGCGCCTGGAGCACGACACCCCGGAGCTGCAGCTGCTCCAGCGCGTGCGCGACGAGGCCCACCGGTTCGCCATCACCCATCACCGGATCCGCCGTGACCGAGCGATGACGGCCTCGATCCTCGACGATCTGCCCGGTGTGGGTCCGGCACGCAAGCGGGCGCTACTGGCTCACTTCGGCTCGCCGGACGCGATCCTCGCCGCCAGCCGCGAGCAGCTGGCGGCGGTCCCGGGGCTGCCGGGTAAGCTCGCGCGCGAGCTCCACCGTGAACTGCACAAGAGTGGCGTATAGCGCCGGGCCTCAGCGGGTCACCAGCACGGCGCTGTCTCCCGCCACCGGTACGGGATACGTGCCGGCGACCGGGTCGATCGTGGCCCCGCTCGGGGCGCCGGGCAGGAGCCCGGTGTCGGTTCGATCCCCGAACGTCTGTCCGGCGAAGGTGACGCCGTCGGTCGCGGAGAGGCCTGGGGCGATCAGCGCCTGGGCTGAGAGCGCGGTCTGGGCTCCCGGAAGCTGCAGGTTGACGACCACCGGCGTCGGCGACTTGTTGATCATCGTCACCCGCACGCGGCCGTCGCGGTCCGTGGTCGCCCACACCTTCACCGGGCCGGGCGGAGCCGTCACCGGCAGCAGCGTCGCTCCCGGCGGAAACGCGCGGGTGAACATCAGCGCTCCGTAGTAGGAAGGAGCCACGAAAGCGTGCCAGCCGGCGGCATCCTGGGTGAAGCTGAAGGGCTGATAGGCCGCGCCCGGCAGCGTGTGCAGGTTGACCGCGTCGACACCCACCGCGGTCATGTTGAACAGCGTGTCCACCAGCCACAGGGCCGAGGCGAAGGTGTCGCTGACCCCCCGGCGCCCGGTGCAGGCAGCGGAGTTCAGCTCGTCGAGGCGAAACGGCAGCCCGTGCTGATGAGCCACCTGCACGTAGGGCGCCACCCCCGCCGCCAGGCCGGCTGAGGCCGCGTCGGCCAGCAGGTTCTGGATCGAGGCAAACGACGGATCGTTCGGGTTGTTGACGCACCCGCGCAGCGGGTAGCGGTGGAACGTCACCACGGTCAGGTCCCGCTCGGCGGAGATGAACTGGCCGAGGCCGCTCATCCACTTCAGGCCGGACAGCGTCGGTCCCGCCAAAGGCACCTGCGGCATCGCCGCGCGCCAGCGGGCGAATTCCGAGATCAGGGTGTTGAGGGTGTAGTTGGAGCTGCGCGTGTGCACGACCCGGCCAAGCCGGTCCCGGTACCACGCGAGCACCGGGTAGAGGTCGGGCTCGTTGCCGATCTCCAGCGCCCGGATGTTCCCGGCGCCGATTCCGGCGATCAGCGCTCGCGCCTCGGCGGCGGCGAGCGCCGGCCGCCGCGCCGCCAGGTTCACCCCCAGGATCAGCTTCGCCCTAAGCGTCTGGGCCAGCGCCCGAGTGGTGCGCAGCCATCCCGGTGTCAGGTCGTAGTTGATCCCGCCGGGGGGGATCACGCCGCGCATCGGCCACCAGGTCTGATCGGTGCTGTCGCCCCCGATTCGCAGCACCTGCGATCCGCCCGGAGCCAGCCCGCGCAGCAGGGCCACGAGCACCGGGTTGACATGGTCGGGATCGCGCCCCGTGTAGGCGTGCAGCGCTCGATACTCGAACGAGATCCCGATAAACCCCGCCGCCATCGGCGCCCCAGAAGGCAAGCTGGTGACCTGTGCGCTGATCACCGGTAGATCGGCGCTGGCCACAGCGGCGCGGGCGGCGCCTCCGGCAAGCAGCAGCGCGAGCGCCAAGCAGACCCGGGCCGCGGACGCAGACAACCTGCCGCTGGGCCATCCGCGTGGCAACACGGGGGCATCCTCGCATAGCGTCGCTTCCGGAGTGCTTCGCCTCGGCCCCCGGGCGGACGGGCACCTCCTCCGAAGGCCGTGCTCGTTCGCCTCGCCGCGGGGACGCGCCCATCTGCAAGAGTCGTCAAGCTTCCCCGTGTGGCCAAGCAGCCGGCGATCACTTCCTCAGCAGGCGAGCCAGCGGCATCGCCAGACGGCGCGGACCAGCCAGACTCTGAGTCGGCGCTGACCGACCTCGTGGTCATCACCGGCTTCTCCGGTGCCGGCAAGTCCACCGCGATGGCGGTGTTCGAGGACGAAGGCTACTTCTGCGTGGACAACCTCCCGTCGGAGATGATTCGCTCGCTGGTGGAGCTGTTCATGCACAGCGGCTCGAAGGTTGCCCGCGCTGCCGTGGTCTCCGACGTGCGCGGAGGCAGCTACTTCGATGGGCTGGCGACGATGCTCGATGATCTGCGCGCGATCGGGACCGGGCATCGGGTGCTGTTCCTGGAGGCCGAAGAGCAGACCCTGCTGACCCGGTACAAGGAGACTCGGCGCCGCCACCCGCTGGCTCCCACCGGCAGCGTCCTCGACGGCATCGAGCGCGAGCGAAAGCAGCTGGCGCCCCTGCGCGAGCGCGCCGACGTGGTCGTCGACACGACCGGGCTCACGGCATCGATGCTGCGCCGCAAGCTCGCCGACGAGCTGCTCCCGACGGGGACGCCCGGACGTCTGGCGATCACCTTTGAGAGCTTCGGCTTCAAGTACGGCCCGTTGCGGGACCCCGACCTGATGTTGGACGTGCGCTTCCTGCCCAACCCGCACTACGAACGAACGCTGCGGCCGCTGACCGGTGCCGACCCGGCGGTGGTCGAGTTCATCAACCGCGACGGCGAGCTCGACACCTTTCTCGCTCGGTTGCACCCGCTGCTGGATTACCTGCTCCCCCAGTACCTGGCCGAGGGCAAGGCCCACCTCGTCGTCGGGATCGGCTGCACCGGTGGTCGCCACCGCTCGGTGGCGATCACCGAGCACCTGGCCGAGCGCTACCGCGCCGACAGCGGGTACTTGGTCGAGGTCGTCCACCGGGACGTGGGCAGGCTGGGATAGTCGATGATCGACCACGTTGGCTTCGAGGTCTCGGATCTTCAGCGTTCGGCCAGGTTCTACGACGCCGTGTTCTTCGCCCTCGGGGCCCGGCGGATGTTCGAGTCCGAGCACGCCGTCGCCTACGGGATCAACGATCCGCAGATCTGGATCGTCATCCGCGGTCGTGCTCCCGCGCACGGATACGGTCACCTGGCGTTGGCCGCGAACGGCAAGGGTGCGGTCGATGCCGCTCACGCCGCTGGTGTGCGCACCGGCGGCAGCGACGATGGCGCGCCCGGCCAGCGCCCACATTACGGACGCCGCTACTACGCTGGATATCTCCGTGATCCGGACGGTCTGCGGGTCGAGGTCGTGTCTCGCCGATAGTCAGCAAGCGGCCTCGGCCGGCGCTTGGAGGCCGGGTCTGCGCCGGCTTAGCCCACCGGATCTGGGGTAGATTGTGGTGGGCGGAGCGGCCAGGGAGCCGCGGCGACCCGCGCCAGAGCGTGACGGGCGTTCATCTCAAATCGGAAAAAAGGGGAGGATCGGGCGCATGTCGGTACGGGTCGCAGTCAACGGCTTCGGACGGATCGGCCGCAACGTATTCCGTGCCGCCCACGAGCGTGGAAGCGACATCGAATGGCTGGCCGTGAACGACCTCGTCGACCCCCCGACGATCGCCCATCTGCTGCGCTACGACTCCAACTATGGCCCGTTCCCGGGCGAGGTGCGCGCGACTGACACCGGGCTGCTCGTCGACGGCAAGGAGATCCGGGTGCTCGGCGAGCGGGATCCCGCCGCGTTGCCATGGAAGGAGCTCGGTGTCGAGGTCGTGATCGAGTCCACCGGGCTGTTCACCGATCGCGAGAACGCCGCCAAGCATCTGGAGGCCGGCGCCGAGAAGGTCGTGATCTCCGCCCCGGCGACCAGTCCCGATGTCACCGTTGCGCTCGGGGTCAACTTCGAGGACGCCTATGACAAGCAAGCCCACTCGGTCATCTCCAACGCCTCCTGCACGACCAACTGCCTGGCCCCGGTGGCCAAGGTGCTCCAGCAGACGATCGGGATCAGGCACGGGCTGATGACCACGATCCACGCCTATACGTCCGACCAGCGCCTGCAGGACATGCCGCACAAGGACCTCCGGCGCGCCCGGGCTGCCGCGATCAACCTGATTCCCGCCTCGACGGGGGCGGCCAAGGCGATCGGGGCCGTTATCCCCGAGCTCAACGGCAAGCTTCACGGCTTCGCCGTACGCGCTCCGGTGCCCACCGGCAGCGTCGTCGACCTGACCGTGGAGGCCGAGCGCGAGACCTCGGTGCAGGAGGTAAACCAGGCGCTTGCCGCCGCCGCGGAGGGGCCGCTACGGGGACTGCTGGAGTACACCGAGGATCCGATCGTCTCCTCGGACATCGTCAAGAACCCGGCCTCCTCGATAGTCGACGCGCAGCTGACCGCGGTGATGGAAGGGACGATGGTCAAAGTCGTCGCCTGGTACGACAACGAGTGGGGGTACTCGAACCGCGTCGCGGATCTGGTGCAGCGGTTGCTGTGAGGACACTCCACGAACTGGGTGACCTCGAGGGCAAACGTGTACTGGTGAGGGTCGACTTCAACGTCCCGATCCGCGACGGGGAAGTGGTCGACGACACCCGCATCCGCGCCGCCCTGCCGACGCTCCAGGAGCTGCGCGATCGCGGGGCCAGGCTGGTGCTCGTCTCCCATCTGGGCCGACCGCGGGACCGCGAGCCGGACCTGTCGCTGCGACCAGCCGCCGAGCGCCTGTCACAGCTGCTGGGAGCTGAGGTGACGCTGGCGCCGGACGTGGTCGGCGAGGAGGTTCGACGGCTGGCCGAGCAAATCGGTCCCACCGCCGTGATGGTGCTGGAGAACGTGCGCTACGAGCCCGGAGAGACCCGCAACGACCCCCAGCTGGCCCAGGCGCTGGCCGAGCTGGCGGACGTCTACGTCAACGACGCGTTCGGGGCCGCCCACCGGGCCCACGCTTCGACCGAGGGCGTGGCCAGGTTGCTCCCGCGGCACGCCGCGGGACGGCTGCTCGAGCGGGAGGTGTCGATCCTCACGAGCCTCCTCGGGTCTCCTCAGCGGCCGCTGGTGGCCGTCCTGGGTGGGGCCAAGGTGAGCGACAAGATCGACGTGATCGACCGCTTCCGGCACAGCGCCGAGACGATCCTGATCGGCGGCGCGATGTGCTTTCCGTTCCTGGCCGCCCAGGGGCACAGCGTCGGGGCCTCATTGTGCGAGCCCGCGGACGTGGAGCTGGCGCGGACCACGCTGGCCGCGCGGGTGCCTGGGGAGACGCAAGCCGAGCTGACCCTGCCGCAAGATCTGGTGATCGCCGAGCAGTTGGCCGCCGACACGGCAGTGCGGACGCTCGACGGGCTCGAGGTCCCGCCGGGATGGATCGGGCTCGATATCGGCCCGCACACCGCGGTCGAGTACGCCGAGGTGATCCACGCCGCGGGTACGGTGTTCTGGAACGGCCCGATGGGCGCCTTCGAGCTGGAGCCGTTCGCGGCCGGCACGCGCGCGGTCGCTGAGGCCGTCGCCGCGGCTCCGGGCACCACCGTCGTCGGCGGCGGCGACTCCGCCGCGGCGCTGGCGCAGTTTGGCCTCTCGGACCGGGTCAACCACCTCTCGACCGGCGGCGGCGCGTCGCTGGAGCTGATCGAGGGAAGGCCGCTGCCGGGCCTGCAGGCGCTGGCATGAGCACTCGCAGGCCACTGATCGCCGGCAACTGGAAGATGCACAAGACGGTCGCAGAAGCCGAGCGGTTCATCCAGGCGCTGCTACCTGGGGTGGCGACAGCCGACGCCGTCGACGTGGCGATTTGCCCGCCGTTCACAGCCCTCCAGGCGATGACCGACTCCACCCGGGGCTCGCGAGTGCAGGTATACGCGCAGAACATGCACTTCGCCGCCGAAGGCGCATTCACCGGCGAGGTGGCGGCGCCGATGCTGGTCGAAGCGGGCGTTCACGGAGTGGTTCTGGGCCACTCCGAGCGGCGCCAGCTGTTCGGCGAGAGCGACCGGGCGCTCTCGCAGAAGGTGCCGGCAGCGCTGGCCTGCGGCCTGGTCCCGATCCTGTGCGTCGGCGAGACTGAAGACGAGCGTGAACGCGGCGACACCCAGCGCAAGCTGCGCCATCAGGTCCAGGAGGCGCTGGTCAAGGTGGCCTCGGGACGGCTAGGGGAGGTGGTGATCGCCTATGAGCCGATCTGGGCGATCGGCACCGGTCAGGTGGCCACGCCCGAGCAGGCCCAGGAGGCGATCGCGTTTGTGCGCGCGCTCGTAGGCGACCGCTCGCATGGGCAGGCTGAACGCACCCGCGTGCTCTACGGCGGCAGCGTCAAGCCGGATAACGCCGCCGAGCTGCTCGCCCTGCCCGATGTCGACGGGGCGCTGGTGGGTGGCGCGAGCCTGGAGCCGGACTCGATGGCCGCGATCGTCGCCGCCGCCGGCTGATGGCGCCGGAAGGCGATGGGCCGCAGCGACTGCCGGCATCGAGCGCGGCGTTGATCATCCTAGATGGCTGGGGGCTGGCTCCCCCTGGATACGGCAACGCGGTCTCGCTGGCGAGCACGCCCCACTTCGACGATCTGTGGCAACGCTACCCGCACACGCAGCTGACCGCCTGCGGCCGTGCCGTTGGCCTGCCCGAAGGACAGATGGGCAACTCCGAAGTCGGCCATCTGAACTTGGGCGCCGGCGCAGTCGTGATGCAGGACCTGACCCGTATCGACCAAGCCGTAGACGATGGCTCCCTGGCCGCCAACCAGGTGCTGCGGGAGGTCTTCACCGGCTCCTCGCGGGTGCACCTGCTCGGGCTCGTCTCAGACGGCGGGGTGCACTCGAGCCTGCACCACCTGCGGGCGCTGCTGGAGTTGGGGGCTGAGCTCGGGGTGCAGGACCTGGTGCTGCATGCCTTCACCGACGGACGGGACACGCTCCCGACCGCAGGCGGCGGCTACCTGGCCGAGGTGGAGCAGTGGATGGCCGACGCGGGCACGGGGCGGGTTGGCACGATCATCGGGCGCTACTACGCGATGGATCGCGACCGCCGCTGGGAGCGGATCCAGCTGGCCTACGAGCTGCTCGTGCACGGCCGCGGCGAGCACACCGCCGACACCGCCCAGGCGGCGATGACCGCCGCTTACCAGCGCGAGGAGACCGACGAGTTCGTCAGGCCGATAGCGGTTGGTGCGCCGGCTCGGATTCGGTCCGGGGACTCGGTGCTCGGGTTCAACTTTCGCCCCGACCGGATGCGGGAGATAACCCGTGCCCTGGCCGAGCCTGGGTTCAGCGAGATCGACCGCGGGGGGGCGGAGGCGGTGTCACCGTACGCGACGATGACCGAGTACGAGGAGGGATGGCCGTACCCAGTCGCGTTTGCACCCGCGCGTCCGGCGACCACGTTGCCGTGGGTGCTGGCGCGACATGGGGTGCGTCAACTTCACGTCGCCGAGACCGAGAAGTACCCGCACGTGACCTATTTCTTCGGTGGCGGGGAGGAGCGGCCGGTACAGGGAGAGCGCCGGGAGCTGGTGCCGTCCCCTCGTGAGGTCCCCACCTATGACCACAAGCCACAGATGAGCGCCCGGGAGGCTGCGGAAGCGTTTGTGAACGCCTGGCGGGAAGACGAGCCGGTGTTCGGGATCATCAACTTTGCCAACCCGGACATGGTTGGTCACACCGGGGTAATCGACGCCGCGGTCACGGCGATCGAGACCGTCGACGAATGCCTGGGGGAGGTGGTGGGCGCGGTACACGCCTCCGGCGGCGCCTGCATCGTCACCGCCGATCACGGCAACGCCGACCACATGCTCGAGTCCGACGGCTCCCCCAATACCGCTCACTCGCTCAACCCGGTGCCGCTGATCGTCACTGTCCCGAACCTGGAGCTGCGCGAGGAGGGCGTGTTGGCCGATGTGGCCCCGACGGTGCTGCGCGTGCTGGGCTACGAGCAGCCGCCAGAGATGACCGCGCGCTCGCTGATCGCGTAGTCGGATTGCGCCCAGGGTTAGGTCCGAGCCGCGATGAAGGCCGCGCGTGCGCGGCGCGTCAAACATGGCCCGTTGTTAGCGAGGCCTGGAGCGCCAAGGGACTTGACAGTATGCGACTTAGATTTCATAATGCACAGAAGGTGTTATATCTTCAAGTTCGAGGAGGTCAGAAATGGCACTCATTCGCTGGGAGCCGGTACGCGAGCTGAGCACGATCCAGGGCGAGATGAACCGGCTCTTCAACACTTTCTTCGATGCTCCCGCGGCCGCCGGGGAGGGAGCCCAAAGCCTGCGCCGGTGGGTCCCGGCGATGGATCTGGTTGAGACCGGCGAGTCATTCGTGCTCCGCGCCGACCTGCCGGGGCTGGCCGAGCAGGACGTCAACATCGAGCTCGAGGACAACGTCCTGACGATCTCCGGCGAGCGCCAGGCCGACCACGAGGAGCGCAAGGAGGGCTACTACCGCGTCGAGCGCGCCTGGGGCACGTTCTCACGTTCGCTGACGCTGCCCGAGGGCGTCGATCCGGAGGCGGTGCAGGCGAACTTCCACCATGGCGTGCTCGAGGTCAGGATCCCCAAGCCTGAGGTCCGGAAGCCGCGCAAGGTCGCGATCTCCGTCGGTGGCGCCGGAGCGCAGGAGTCCCAGCCGGCTCCGCCCGAGACGATCGAGGGCTCTGAGGCGGCCAACGGGAGCAATCCGGAGCTGGCCGGCAACGCCGCCTGACTTGCTCGACGCGGTAACGCTGCCTGAGTTCCGTCGGGAACGCAGCCCGAGGTTCTCCGGCGCAGGGCGCCCCAGGTCGCCGCAGTAGGGTCCGGACCGTGTCGTTCACGGTCCGGACCCGTTGCGCGCAGAGCCTCGCTCGCACGGGGACGCTCCACCTCGCCCACGGCGACGTGCAGACGCCGGCGTTCGTGCCGCTGGCCACCAAGGGGGCGGTGCGCACGCTCGAGGCGCGGGATCTGCAGGGGCTCGGATACGAGCTGATCCTCGGAAACACCTTCCATCTGTTTCTGGCCCCGGGAGCCGAGCTGGTGAAGCGGCTGGGCGGCCTGCACGAGTTCATGCGCTGGCCGGCGCCGATCATCACCGACTCCGGTGGCTTCCAGGTTTTCTCGATGGGTCACGGCAATGTCGCGGACGAGATCAAGGGCCGTGGTCGTCCGCGTTACGACGGCGCGATCGTGTCGATTGAGGAAGCGGGAGTGCGCTTCCGCTCCTACCTGGACGGTGGCGAGCGCTTCATGGGCCCGGAGAGCTCGATGGAGATCCAGGCGGCACTCGGCTCTGACATCGCCCTGGTTTTCGACGAGTGCACACCGTTTCACGTCAGCCGCGAATACACCGCCCGCTCGACCGAGCGCACGCATCGCTGGCTGGAGCGCTGCCTGCGCTGGCACGAGCAGCACGGACCATCCCAGCAGCTCGTCTACGGGATCGTCCAAGGGGGGGTGGAGGAGGATCTGCGGCGGGAATCGGCGGCGACGGTCGCGGCCAGCAACTGCGGCGGGATCGCCATCGGCGGGAGCCTCGGCGCCGACAAGCCACAGATGTATGAGGTCGTCTCGTGGGTCACCAGCGAGCTCGAGCGCCATGCCCCCGCGGCGCCGCGCCATCTACTCGGGATCGGCGAGGTGGACGACCTCATCGTTGGGGTGCAGCGCGGCATCGATACCTTCGACTGCGCGATGCCTACGCGCCTGGGCCGTCACGGCGTCGGGCTCGTGCCCGCCCCCAGCGAGCGCTGGCGCGTAGACCTGACCAAGTCCCGGTGGCGCACCGTATCGGCGCCGATCCTCGCCGGTTGTGGCTGCCCAACGTGCGCGGCCGGCTACTCCCGCGCCTACCTGCATCACCTGCTCCGGGCGGGCGAGTTGACCGGGATGAGGCTGGTGACGCTGCACAACCTGCATTTCATTGCCGCGGTGATGGCCGCCCTGCGGGCGGCCATCGATCAGGGGCGGTTGAGCGAGGTCGCGGCCGCGTTGCGCGCGGGGGCGACACCGGGCCGCGAGCTCACTTCGAGTTCGTGTTCTGGGCGATCAGCTGCTGGAGCTGCTTGACGGCGTTGTTGACGTCGGTGCCGACGACGTGCCGCAGGTGAACGACGCTGCTCGAGGTGCTGGCGGAGAGCGAAATCGCCGCGGCCACGACCGCGACCACGAGCGCGGTGAGCACGACCAGGCCCAGCAGTCGGCCGAGGCCGCGACGCCCTTGACGACGGGTGGGTTGTGATCCGTCGACGGTCCGCATCGGCGGTGGCTGGGGCGGGCGCGTCCGCCCTGGGACCACCGGCGCGCGTGGGGGGCTGGCTGGGAGCGGACGGGAGCCGCGGGTCGGCGGCCGCGTAGCCACGCGGGTGGCCGTGGTCGCTGCCTCGCGCTCGGCGAGCACGCGGGTGGCCGCGGTCGGCCCCAGCGAGGCGGTCGGAACGCCACCGGCCACGGGACCGATGCCGTCGGCCCCGTCCCGCAGCGCCTGCCCGAACACCAGTGCATCGTTTGGACGGGCCCCCGGTTCGATCGCCAGCGCCATGGCCACCGCACGGGCCAGCTCATGCGGGACACGGGGATTGAGCTGGTCCAACGGGATCGGCAGCTCGCGCTGCTGCTTGAGCGCCAGCTCGGACAATGACGTGGCCTCATAGGGAAGGCGTCCCGAGAGCAGCTGGTAAGTGACGACCCCCAGGGAGTAAAGGTCCGCCCGGGGTCCCGCCTCCTCACCGCGCGCCTGCTCGGGGGCGAGGTAGGCGGCGGTGCCGAGAACCGAGCCGACCTGCGTGATGCTCGACTGATCGGTGGCCCGCGCGATCCCGAAGTCGGCCAGCTTGACCACATCGGCATCGGAGACCAGCAGGTTGCCGGGCTTGACGTCGCGGTGGACGACGCCGTTGCGGTGGGCGTAGTCCAGCCCGCGGCAAGCCTGAGCCACGACCTCCACCGCCTGGTCGACGTCCAGGTGGCCGCGGTCGCGCAGGAGCTCCGCGCACGAGTGGCCCGAGACGTGCTCCATCACGATGAAGTGCTGATGATGGCCCTCGTCAAAGCCGAAGTCGAACACCTGGACGATGTTGGGATGCACCAGCCGGGCCGCGGCCAGCGCCTCGCGGCGGAAGCGTGAGACGAACGTCGGATCGTCGGCCAGGTGCTCGGCCAGCAGCTTCAGGGCCACGAACCGCTCCAAGCGCTGATCGAGGGCCAAATGCACCGTAGACATGCCACCGATGCCCAACCGGCCCTCGATCCGGTAGCGCCCCGCGATTGTCGTGGTACTGGTCATTGGCCGTTTCCGTTTCCGTTTCCGCTTCCGTTGCCGCTGGCGATGCCCCCGCCTCCGCTCGGACTGCCACCGCCGCCGTTACTGGTGATCCCCGCGCCCCCGTTGCCACTCGAAGAAGTACTACCCGTATCGCTGGAGCTGGTTGCAGAACTGGTGCTGGTGGGCGTCGAGGTCGAGGTCGTGCTTGTCGAGGTCGGCGTGCTCGAGCTGGTGGTGCTCGTGGGCGAGCTCGTGGTCGAGGTGGAGGTGGTGCTGGTGGTCGTCTCGGTCCGACACTGCAGCGCCGCCAGCCGGCTGACCCGCGCCGCCCCCTGCTTGAGGTTGTCGGTGAGCCTCGAGTTCACGCCGGCCAGGTTGGCGACCGCGTTGCTGAAGTCGTTGGCGGCGTTGTTGGCGGCTGAGCACTGACCCGAGTTCACGGAGGCCGACACCTGGTCCAGCTGGCCGCTGAGGCTGCCGGCCTTCTCGGAAGAGAGCACGCCAGAGCTGCCGCCACAGGCGGCCAGGCAGCAAGCGGCGAGCCCAAGCCCGCCGGCCAGCAGTGCGCGGGGCGCGTAGCGCATCCGCTGGCTGACTTTAGACAAGGCGTCGGTTGGCAGGAGGTTAGGCCGATCACCCCAACCTCACTGACCGTAGAACAGCCGCTCGGCCAGCGAATCGGGTAGCCGCGCGGCCCGGATCGCCGCCGCCGCGGCCTCGATGTCATAGTCGGTCCGGCGGAAGATCGCCGACCACCCCACGGTGTCCAGCTCCAGCCACGCCGCGCGGGGATCGCCGTCGCGCGGCTGCCCCACGCTGCCCGGGTTGATCAGCCACTCTCCGGCGCTCAGGTCGAGCTCTTCGCCCGATTCCCGCGTCTGACCGCTGGCTGGGGCGCCCGGCTCGCGGCAGAACGACAGAGCCACGTGAGAATGGCCGATCAGGCAAACGCGGTGGTTCTGGCTGTCCAGGCAGAGCTCCGCCTGCAGCGACGAGAGCACGTACTCCCAGACGGGATCGCGGGGACTGCCGTGGAACAAGCCGACGGCCTCGTCGAGGTTGCTGGGCTCCAGCGTGTCGAGGTACTGCCGCGTTTCCGGCGTGATCGTCTGTCGCGTCCACTCGGCGGCCAGCGCGGCGCCCTTGGAGAACTCCTCCAGCGCCAGCGCGCCGCGGACGCCGAGGTCGTGGTTGCCGGCCAGGCAGATCGTCGCGTAGCGGCGGGTGAGCTCCACGCAGGCATCGGGGCTGGCGCCGTAGCCGACCAGATCGCCCAGGCACCACACCTCCTCGCACTCCGAGGCGCCGATCTCCTCCAGCACCGCCTCCAGCGCGTGGGAGTTGCCGTGGATGTCGGTGATGACCGCGATCCTCACGTCTACAGTCTCTCTGGTGCTGCGGTCCTCTCGCTCGGGTGTGCTCTTTGCAGCGGCGCTCACCCTCGGTGCCGCTGAAGGTGCCGTGCGGCTGCTGGCGCCGCGGGAGCGGCCTCCGGAGCCGGCCTCGGTCGAGCTCGGCGAGTACTTCAGCCCGGAGGAGATCGCACGCGGGCGGGCGTTCGCGCGGCCGCAGCTCGTGCTCGGACTGACCCGGAGTGCAATCGAGGCGGCGGTTGTGCTCTGCCTTGCGCGTCAGCCGCCGCGGCGCTTGGACCGGCTTCCCAGTCCCACCGCGGGCGGCGGTGTGGCCGGTGCCGGACTGGCGCTGGCGCTGGCGGTTGCACCCTTGCCGATCAGCGTGATCGGGCGCCGGCGCGCGCTTGCGGCTGGGCTGGCGACCCAGTCCTGGTCCGGCTGGGCCGGGGACTGGATCAAGGGCACCGCGATCAGTGCGGGCTTCGGCGCCGGGGCCGGCGCCGCTGCCCTGGCCACGATCGGCCGCTGGCCCGATCGCTGGTGGTTGCCCGCCGCCGCCGGGTCGGTTGCGCTCGGGGCCGTGATGGCGGGGATCGCTCCGCTGTTGCTGGACCCGATCTTCAACGACTTCACGCCGCTGGCGGAAGGCGAGACCCGCCAGGATGTGCTGGCGCTGGCGCAGGCCGCCGGCGTCCGTGTGCGAGAGGTCTACTCGGTCGACGCCAGCCGCAGGACGACCGCCGCCAACGCTTATGTCAGCGGACTGGGGCCGACCAAGCGCGTGGTCCTGTTCGACACGCTGCTCGATCGCTACAGCCGGTCGGAGATCCGGGTCGTGGTCGCCCACGAGCTGGCCCACGTCCGCGGGCGGGATGTTCCCCGCGGGCTGCTGTTCGGCGCGATCCTGGCAGCGCCGGCCGCACTCGCCGTCCAGCGCTTGGCCGAACGGCTGGGGGCCTCGCCGCCTCTGCCCTCGGCGCTGCCGGGGCTGTCCCTGGCGGCAGGAACGGTCACGGCGCCGGTCGGGCTGATCGCCAACCGGCTCTCACGGATGCTCGAGCGCCGTGCGGACGCCTTCTCGCTGAAGCTGACCGCTGACCCGGAGGCGTTCATCTCGTTCGAGCGCGCGATCGCACTGCAGAACCTGGCCGATCTGGACCCGCCGCGGTGGCTGACCGCGCTGCTGTCGACGCACCCCTCAACCGCGCAGCGGATCGGGCTGGCCCGTAGCCTCGCTCAACCAGGCGGGCCCGGCAGGGTCCGCCCCTGATCGATCAGCTGCTGCGCGGAGCCTCGCCCGGGCCGCCGAACTCCGGCAGGTTCTTGATCCCCTCGCGCGTCTGCCACTTGGAGAAGTTGTCCTGCATCGCGTCGATCAGCTCCCGCATGAACTTCGGCGAGAGGTTGATGCGGGATACCACCACACCCGGGATCTCATCCTCGTCGACTTCGTGGTCGACCCGCGCGAAGGTGATCGTGAACTCGTACTCGGAATGACTGACGTTGGCGAAGTTGGCATAGTTGCCGGCCATCAGCTCCGGCGAGAAGTGGATGTTGATGTGCCGCTCGGGAGGGTTCGGTTCGTCCATATCCACCTAGTATCCGACATCGTGCGAATCGTCGTCGTCGCCGTGGGCAGGCTGCGTCCGCCGTTTGCCGATGATGTGCAGCACTACCAGAAACTGCTGGCCCGGCACACGCGGCTGGAGCTGGTCGAGGTGCGCGAGGACGAGCAGGTCTCCCGCCGGCTGCCCGACCGGGCGTTCGTTTCGCTGCTGCATCGGGACGGCGATCGCCTGGACTCCGTGCGCTTCAGCGGATTGCTCGAGGAGCGCCGGCAGAGCGGGCGTGACCTGTGCTTCGTGGTCGGCGGGCCCTACGGGCTCGACCTGGATCAGGTCGACCACCGGCTGTCGCTGGGCGAGCTGACGCTGCCCCACCAGCTGGCCCGGGTGGTGCTGCTGGAGCAGCTCTACCGGGCGCACAAGATCCTGGCCGGGGAGCCCTACCACTACTGATGGCCGAGCGCGGCGATGTCCTGGCCCGGCGCCGCGCGCTCCAGCAGCGGGTGCGGGCGCGGGCGGAGTTGCGGCTGTTCCTGCGCCGGCTGGCGGTCGTGTTCGGCGTGCTGGTGGCGCTGATCGCCGCCGGCACGGCGGGCTTTGCCGTGACCGAAGGAACCTCGATCGGCTACAGCTTTGAGTGGACGCTCGACACCATCACCACCGTCGGCTCGATCCCCGACCCGCTCGACACCCCCGGAAGGGTGGTGAAGGTCGGCTTGGAGCTGTTCGGCATCGGTACCCTCTTCTACGGACTGGCAACGGTGGCGGAGTTCTTCGTCTCCGGCCAGCTCAGCGGGCTGCTGGAGGAGCGCCGGATGCAGAAGCAGATCGACTCCTATGCCGAGCACTTCATCATCTGCGGCTACGGCCGGGTTGGACGCCAGGTCGCGCGTGACCTGAGGCGGGCGGGCGTGCGCTTCGTGGTGATCGACGACAACCCCGACACTCGAGAGACGGCGCGGGTGGACAACGTCGACCGGATCGAGAGCGAGGCCGCCGATGACGAGGTCCTGGCGCAGGCAGGGATCGACCGGGCGCGCGGGGTGATCGCCTGCGTGGACTCCGACGCCGAGAACATCTTCATCACCCTCACCGCCCGCGAGCTGCGCGACGACATCCTGATCATCGCCCGCGCCTCGGCCGAGGACTCCGAGAAAAAGCTGCTGCGGGCCGGCGCTGACCGGGTGATCTCTCCGTACAAGACCTCGGGAATCGAGATGGCGCGCACGGCACTGCACCCGCAGGTGGCGGGATCGGTCGACGTCGCCGACTATCGAATGGACGAGATCGAGGTGCCGCTCGGCTGCCCGGGGGTGGGCCGAACAATCGAGGACACACGCGGCGGTGCGATGATCGTCGCGCTGTGGCACACCGACGGTCGGCTCGAGCCCCAGCCGGCACCGGACACGATCATCGCGGCCGGCGACAAGCTCGTGGCCCTGGGCACCCCGGCGGCGCTGGAGCGGCTGGAGCAACTGCTCGAGCGCGCCGGTGCCACCGCGGGGTAGGAGGCGCTGAAGGGTCAGCTGAGTCCGGGTGCTGCCCAGATGGGCAGCTACGCTCTGGCCCGCGTCCGACGGGCGCCCGACCATGAGTCTCGATACCGAAAATGACGGGCCGGAGCCCGAGGATGCCGTGAGCGCGCACCCACTGGCGGACCTGCACGCGATGGTGTGCGACGCCGCCGCCGCGGTCCGGGGCTTCGAGGGCGAGCTGCCGGTCGATCCTCGGCTGGAGCGACCCAAGCGCGAGGGTCTCGGCGACTACTCGACCAACGCCGCGATGCTGCTGGCACCGGCGCTGGACGCTGCCCCGCGGGTGATCGCCGAGCGGCTCGGGGTGCAGCTGAGCGCCCGCATCGGTCAGGACCTGGAGCGGTGGGATGTGGCCGGTCCCGGATTTCTCAACCTGTTCATGTCGGACGCCTGGCTGCAGCGGTCGCTGGCCGGTGTGCTGGCGGTCGGGCAGCGGTTCGGTGGCGGCGGCGCCTGCCCCGCCGAGCGGGTGCTGATCGAGTTCGTGTCGGCCAATCCCACCGGACCGCTGGTGGCGGCCGCCGGGCGCCATGCCGCCTACGGCGACGCCTTGGCGCGGATCCTGGAGCATCACGGCCACGCGGTTTGGCGCGAGTACTACTTCAACGACGCCGGCAACCAGATCCGGCTCTTGGGCGAGTCGGTTCGGGCTCGGGCCCGGGGGGAAGCGATCCCTGAGGGCGGCTACCAGGGCGACTACGTCTCCGCCCTGGCGGATCAGATCCCCGATTCCGCACAGCGGGACGCACTCGAGCTGGCCGGCGAGGCGGTGTCCATCCTGCTGGAGCAGATAAAGGGCACGCTGGAGCGCTACGGCGTCCGCTACGACCAATTCTTCAGCGAGCGGACGTTGCACGACGGGTCGCCGGACGCTGTGGAGCGGGCGGTGAGGCGGCTCCAGGACGATGGACACATCTACCGCTCCGAGGGCGCGGTGTGGCTGCGGACCACGAGCTTCGGCGACGACAAGGACCGGGTGGTGGTGCGCGGGAGCGGCGAGCCCACGTATCTGGCGGCTGACCTCGCGTACCTGCAGAACAAGCGTGAACGAGGGTTCCAGCGCCAGCTGCTGCCCGTCGGAGCCGATCACCATGCCTACGCGCGCGAGCTGGCCGCGGCGATGGCGGCATTGGGCGCGGATCCCGGAGAGCTGGAGGTGCCGATCCTGCAGTTCGTGCACCTGGTGGAGGGATCCGAGCGCACCGCGTTCTCTAAGCGGCGCGGGTCGTTCGTGACGCTTGACGATCTGCTGGACGAGATCGGGGTCGACGCCGCGCGGTTCTTCATGCTCCAGCGTTCGCACGACCGGACGCTGGACCTCGACCTGGATCTGGCCCGAAGCCAATCGGTCGAGAACCCCGTGTACTACGTCCAGTACGCGCACGCGCGGATCGCGTCGATGCTGACGCGGCTCTCGGACGAACGCGTCGACCGGGCGGCTGCCGCCGGCGCCGACTGGGGTGCCGCGGAGCTGCATCCCTCCGAGCGGGGGCTGGTCAAGATGCTGCTGGCGCTGCCCGACGAGATCGCCGAGGCGGCGTCCCGCCGCGCGCCACACCGGATCGCCGCCTACGCGCTGGAGCTAGCCCAGGCATTCACTGCCTTCTACCGTGATTGCCGGGTGGTGGGGGCAGAGTCGGAGCCGATCGAGAGCTTCCGGATTGCGCTTTCGGTGGCCGCGCAGCGAACGATCGCGCTGTCGCTGGGTCTGCTGGGAGTCTCGGCGCCTGATTCGATGTAGGCGCGCAGCCGGCCGGCGTACCAGACGCACCCAATGATCACGAGCAGATACTGCGCGAACTGCGCCACCCAGGCGATCGTGTTGGCATCGCTGGTGGTCTCCCGGTGCAGCGAGAGCAGCCCCCCGAGCGCGCCGATCGACGTACCGTACGGCTCCCACATCAGCGAGCAGAGCGCGAACGCCACCACCAGCCCCACCCACTCCCATAGGCTCGTTTGATTCTGGGTGAAGCGCACCAGCAGCAGGACGAACAGCGGGGCGAGCGTGATCTGGTAGTGCGTCCACGCCAGCGGGCTCAACATCACCGACAGCGGGCAGGTGAAGGCGAAGAGCTCCCAACTGCTCGCCTTGACGCCTCGAAGCACCGCAAGGACTCCTGCTCCCAGCAGCCCGACCACGGTCCAGACCACGATGTGCTGGAGGGTCCAGTGCTGGGATCCAACCAGCCGGCAGAGCAACGAGCCCGGCGCCAGATTTTGCGCTTGGCATGCCCACACGTGGCTCGGAGTGGCCTTGTCGACGAAGTTCCGAAACGCCGGCCAGGGGCTGATCACCGCCAACGTCGAGCTGCGAGTGGCGAGCAGCGCCTGCGCGGCGATGTTCAGCACCGCGACGGACGCGATCGCCAGCGCCCCCGTGGGGCGACTCTGGCGCCGGGTGAGCAGCACCAGCGCGAGCAGGAATACCAGCGGCTTGATCGAGATCGAGAGGCCCATCAGTAGCCCCGCTGGCAGCGAGCGTCCGCGGCGCAGGAGCTCGAACCCAGCCAGGGCCAGGACGAGCGCGATGATGTTGAACTGCCGCCACCACACCGAGGACATGATCGGACCGAAGCTCAGGAGCGCGAACGCGGTCAACCACCACCAGCCCGGGGTCAGCTGAGGGCGAAGCTTTCGCAACACAATCGCGATGGTGCCGGTCACCAGCACTACGTTGATGGTGGTGATCAGGTCCATCGCGGCACCGAGACTCATCAAGCGGGTGACGATCGCCATCGTGACGGCGAGCAGCGGCGTACCGTCCCAGGTCCACTGACGTTCGGGATGGCCCGTCGCCCAAGCGATCTGGCCGCCCTTGTATGCGAGGCGCAGGTCGTACCCGTGGGGATCCTGGAAAGCCCGCCACGCCCACCAGGCGACGATGCCGGCCATGGCTGCGTAGCCGAGAATCTGGATCTGCTCGCGCCCGATGCCGAGCATCTGGCGATTCTGCTGGCGCCCGATGCCGAGCCTCTGGCGATGGAGGCTTTCGTCCTCGATCATCCAGAGCCTCAGAAACGGGTGGTCAGTCGAACCGCGCCAGGTCCTGCTCGAGTCGCCGAGCATCGGCGGGGCCGATGCTCGGCGCCAGCCCCTGCGGCCCCGCCTGCGCTTCGCGTTCCCGAGTCCGGCGGCGCCATCGCAGAAGGACCAGGCTCAGGGTGAGGATTCCCCCCAGTAACAGTGCCGGAGGGAGGACGTAGACGACCAGGTTGAACCCTCGAGCCGGAGGCTTGGCCAGCACCGCGCTGCCGTATTGGCCTACCAGCGCCCGCAAGATCTGGGGCTTGGTCAGCCCTTGCCCGATCAGCATGCCGATGAAGTTTCGCTCCGCGTACGCTTGGGGGGACTGGGCTAGCGCCAGCGGCTCCCGGCAGGAGACGCACATCACTGCGTCCTCGACGTCGGTGAGGGAGGTTCGCGGGGTCGCCGCCAATGCCGGCGCAGCCAACCCCACGCTGGCGATCAGGCTGAGCATCAGCGTCGCCCGGCGCAGCGCTGCGGCGCCGCCGGAGATCATGCGCGTCCGGCGAGGATCGAGGGCAGCGTTTGGGCCAGCCAACCGTTGTCGAGCTGGAAGCGGCGAACCGCGGCCACGCGCCCGCTGCGGTCGATGACAAAGCTTTCCGGTACGCCGGTGGTGCCGAACGAGCGCACGAAGCTGCCGCTGACGTCTCGCACCACCGGGTAGCTGATGTGCTGCTGGCGCATGAACGTCTCGGAATCGGAGCTGTTATCCAGATAGGTGACGCCGAGGACCGTTCCGCCGTGGGAGGCCAGCTCTCGCTGGGCACGATCCAGCACCGGCGCCTCGGCCTTGCACGGATCACACCAGGAGGCGAACACGTTCAGCAGCACCACCTTGCCGCGGAGCTCCTGAAGGCTCTCCTCACCAACTGTGCCGAGCCGGGGAAGGAGCACGTGGGCGCTGGGCGCGGGCAGCGGACGGCCGCGGGCGGCAGCGGCATCAAGCGAGGTGTCGGAGCCTTGATGGGAGACCCCGAAGGCCAGCAGAGCCAGCAGAGCCACCGCCGCACACGTCACCAGCGCAGGAAGGACAAAGCGGCGCATCTGCCGTTCAAGGTTAGTGGTCTTGATAATCCTGCCGGTCCGGGCGAAGCAGCGCTCGGCACGCCCGGGCACCCGGTCTGCGGACGTAGCTCAGTTGGCAACAGTGAGGAGCGGGTTTGGGTCAGTATTGAGCCACGCTCTCGTCCGCCGAGGCCTAGAATCGCCCCGGCGCGGACGTAGCTCAGTTGGCAGAGCGTCGGCTTCCCAAGCCGAAGGTCGCGGGTTCGACCCCCGTCGTCCGCTTGGCACAAAAAGGCTTTAGCAGGGAGAAGAGCGAGGTCGGTCGTTGGAAATCCTCCCGCACCTCGACAGCTTGTGTTCCCTGGGTGCCCGTGGTGTGTCGGAGGAACGCCGAGCAACAGGCCACCTCCAGGTGAAGGGGCGACGCGGCGCGCGTCGCTACCACGCCCTATGGAGGGACGCGAGCGGGCGCCATTGGCGGCTCCGAGGCCCTGCACACGTCGTGAGTACGCGCGCGGCTGCTCGGGGGGGAGACGGCTGACCCAGTCCCTCGTGAGTTCGGAAACGACTGTCTAACGACGTTCGGCAGGGTGCGAGTTGTCGCTCTGGTGCTCACCTGCTGGCGAGCGTTCCCGGGCCCGGGATGGAACCGACTCCTGGTCAGAGACGTACCGTCGGGTGCCCCGTTTGACGCCTCCTCACCCGGGCATTTCAGTTATTCCTCTTCTGACCAGCTCCGGGAACGCGGATCCTGACCGGTCAGTAGGTCGACCAGATGTCTCCAAGGGCTTGGCTTGACACCAGGTTCGCGGTCGCGCCACGCGGGGGCGGCGCCGTGTGGTTCGGGTAGGTTGGCAGCCGCGGTTGCGTCGATACGCAGATCAACCCCGTTCTCGTGCAACGACGCGACTTGGTCGGCGGCCACGAACCGGTGCTCGCCCTCGACGCGAATGACGATGCCGTGGAAGACGTCCTCGGCAGAAGCGGCGACAACGTGGTCAACGACTCCCACCTGAGCGCCGTCGAGGGCGTGGACCGGGATTCCTCGCTCGAGCACCTGGTATGCAATCGGAAGACCCTCGTCCACATGGTCAGCTTAGCCTCAGGCGACGAACCGAGCGTCGCGAGATACTGCGCGTCGTGGACGAGGGCGAACCAGTTTCCTATCTGCTGCTGGCCAAGGCGAACACCGGTCTACGGATCGGACGGCGAGATGGTCGGAACGGTGGCGAAGGTGCTTTGCGAGCCAGCGGCGGATATCTTCGACGGATTCGAGCTATCAACCGTCCGAGGTAGGACCTATGTGCCAGCCGAGCACGTCACCACGATCCATGAGCACGGTGTCGACCTCGCGATCACCACGGAACAGATCGTGGACCTGACGCCCCCATGCTCCCGAGCGCGAGTGAAATGGGACCTGAATGACCCCCCACCGCGTTCTTGGCGCGACGTCGGGAGCTGGCTGCTCGGACATCTACCGCGCGGCCACCCCGCTCGTAATGCCGGTCTGCGCCAGGCGCGCCAGCGCCTGATCGACCGAGACCGTGCGCAACGACTTGCTACCGAGAATCCCGCCCTCGCTGCGGAACTCGGGATCGGTCGACCAGACCTCCATCGGAACCAAGCCTGCGGGCTCGTCGACATCAACCACGCGCCGGTGGAAGCCATCAAGACTGTGCCAGGCGTTGACGTGCGACTCGCTCAACAAATTGTGGAGACGCGCGATCGAATCTCGGGCTTCACCTCACTTGAGGATCTAGGATTCGTGCTGAATCTTCCTGGGGACGAGGTAGAGCGCCTACGCCGACACGTGGTTTTCCTGCCGGATTGACAACCGAATCTTCGGCAAATGCACCACCTTGATGTCGCCTAACGCCGGCAGCCTGAACGAGGACCTGCCGACAAGTTCCTTCTACGTTGCTGCCCACCGCTGCCCTTCTTCCTCGCCGGACGGGTCCTGACTGCTGCGATTAGCCCGGTGCGGCGTCAGATGGGCTGTATGATCGCGCGGTGCGATCCAGAGCTTCGGCGCTTCGAGGGCGTCCGCGAGCACTGTTTGTTGTGGCATCGGTCTTCGCCGTCGCGCTCACGGGTAGCACGGTTGCGTTTGGGAGCGGCAGCCCCGTCCTCGGTTGGAAGCATTCCTTTCCTAATGGCGCCGGGTTCGGACAAGTAAGGCCCTCGCACGTCGACCTAGGTGGCGATCCGACGGGCAATGTCACGTCCGTTCGCTGGCACGGTTGGGGAGAAGCGAAGACGGTCGGCTTCGGGACCGGCTGGTGCCCGCGCAGCTCAGTAGCCGACGGCTACCACTGCAGCGTGTCGCTCCACGTGTCCAATCTCGGCAGTTGCCATGGCCGCGGTGCATATCGGCTGCTCGTGTTTTACTTCAAGCCCAGCCCACATCAGCGCTGGACGCTTGGGTCGAAGTGGAACGCCTGCACAGGCCAGAGCGTGTTCTGAGTCGTTCTGGGTATTAACCGGGCTGGTCTAGGGGCTGGCGCAGCTGGCGGACTGCCGCTTCGATCGAGAATTAGCAGCCGCCGCCAGGCTCAGCAGACTGCTGCATCGTCGCCGTAGCGGCCACGTCCGGGATCGCTTCCGCTTGAACAGTCGGCAGAATCGGAAGCAGGAGCAACGCCGCGGCCGCCGCTGCCGGGGTTAGCGTCCCGGCCAGCGGGTTCGGGCCGCCGCGAACCAGCGCCCATTCAGCACACAATCGCCGCCTAGCTCCTCGGCGAGCGCTGGGCCGCTCAGGTAGCGCTTGTAGACGCGGTGGCGTGATCCGTCGTTCAGGACCCGCTCATCCCAGTGCTCGGTCGGCTTATCGGACCGCGGTGCGGAATCGAGGACCACCAGCTCACCGGCTACCCGACGCGCCTCGGCGACGAACCGGGCGCGCTCGCCGGGCGGTAGGTGGCCGTAGAAGTGCCCGGTGAACACGCGCTCGAAGCTGGCGTCGGCGAACGGGAGCGTCAGCGCGTTCCCCACCAGCGCGAGGCCGTGCGGCAGTCTTGACTGGGCGATCGCCACCATCGCCGGGCTCTGGTCGAGGCCGATGACCAAGCCGTGCAGGTGGCGGGTGAGAAAGCCGGTCCCGCAGGCCACGTCGAGCGTCCGGGCGGGCGGCAGCTCACCCACCAGGCGCACGATCTGCTCCACCTCCTTGTGCCATCCAGGTCGGTCTTGCTGGGCGAAGCTGCCGGTGCCCTCGTACCACTGGTCGTACTCACCGGCCCGCCGGTCGTAGTAGCCGGCGGTGGCGGGGTCGGCGGCGAAGGCAGGCTCTAGATCCCCCATCGCGGGCAGTCTGGCATCCAGCCCTGCACCGACAAGCTCCAGGCGCGCCCCGCCTGACTGGCCTAACCCGAGCGGCGCACGCGAGAACCACAGTGCCCGGCTGCGCGGTGACAGAGATCACGTCCGCTCCCGCTTCGTCGCCCCTCGGGCAGCTCTGTTGCTGGCTGCCGCTTTGGCCCCCGCGCGAACAAGCCACCCGGATTCTCCGCCTGCTCTTCCCGCCCGAGCAGGCTCGTGCGATGGACGCGGAGTTCGGAGAGCTCGTTGCTCAAGCCCGGACCAGGTTGTCGATGGCCGCGCTGGATGCTCAGGAGCATGCGATCGATCTCTGGCACGCGGAGCCCATGGGTGACCGGCTCGCGTCGATCAGCGCCCCCGCGCTGATCGTCGCCGGTGCACAGGATGTGGTGATCCCAGCAGTCAACAGCGACCTGCTCGCCGGCGCGCTGCCCGGCGCGCGACGCGAGCTCTTTCCAGACTGCGGTCACGCTTGATGGCACAAGAGCCGCTGAAGCTGGCTGACCTGATCAACTCCTGGTTCGGTCGCTGAGCGGGGGATGCGCGCAGCTTCGAGCCGTGATCAGCACCTCGTCCTGGAATGCTGCGTCGCGCGCTCGCTTCGAGATCTGGGCAGGTCGTCCGCGCTGGTCGATGGTGCTGCCTGATGGTGCGGGCGGAGGGTCGTCGAGCGCGAGCAAAGCGAGTCGGGCTCCTGAACGGTCGGGAGTCGATGCGAACGGGAGCACGGTGAGCGCGCGTCCGAGCGTCGTGTACAGGCGGGCGGTCAGCCCGGGGTACTCGCGGGCGAGTCCCGTTGCGGGCATCAGGCCAGGGTCCAGGCACGCGACGTAGGTGTCGGTTCGCTCGCGAGCGAGCGCACCGGTCACCGCAGTGGTGAGCAGCTTGGAGGTTGAATAGCGGCGCCGGCCGGCATTCTCCTCCGAGCCCATATCCCCGCGGGCGATCGCGACGATGTCATCCTCGCGAGGGTTGGGGATGCCAGTCCGCAGTTCGGGGTTGTGCGTGCCCGATCCAACCCAGATCACCCGCGACGGCGGTCGGTCGCGGGCCAGCAGCGCGTCGACGAGCACGAGATGGCTCAAGAAGTTCACCTGGAAGGTTTCCTCGAAGCCGTCCTGAGTGATGCGCTTATCACCTGGAATCTGCAGGCCGGCGTTGCAAACGATGACGTCGAGCGTGGGCAGCGTGTTGACTGCCGCGCGCACGTCGGTGAGCGACGCCAGATCAAGCACGAACGCCTCGGCGCCGATCTCGGCGGCGGTCTGCTCAGTGCGGCCCCGGTCACGCCCACCGACCAGAACTGTTGCGCGACCGGCTGCAGCACGAGCGGCCCCCAGTCCAAGGCCGCGCGTGGCACCAGTAACGAGGATGTTCGTCACGGCCGCATCCTGACAGGACCAACGACGTGGGCGCCATCGCTTCGGAGGGACGGCCGGTCGAGCACGCTCATCGCCGACCAGCGTTCGTCGCGCGTTGCGCTCGTCAGCGGGTGCTGAGCGATGATCGACTGGTGCCTATGCGGCACCTGACGATCTCGCCCACTGCGTCGTGCTGCTCTTGGCGAATCCAGGGCAGCGACCCCCGGAGTGCGTCAGTCCCGCTTCAGTGGTTCGGCGGGTCCGCTGCCGGCCGGCGCGTGCGATCGCAGGCGTGCCGAACCAGTCGTCCGGTGCCGGTGGTCGGCACGATCGAGGTGTCGCCCTTCCGATCGTGCGGTCCAAGGGCTCCTGGGAAGCGAAAGCGATCACCAGAGTCACGTCCACCCGCGCGAAGCACGCCTCTGGTCGTGGTGGTCATTTCGAAGAAGGTGGGTGCTCTACGCCTGAGGGCTGATCAGGTCGATTGCTGCGGCGACGAGCTCGGCGTTGTCTGCCGCGATACGACCGTCGGGTAGAGCAAGCATGTCCTCCAGGCCGACACGCACATCGATTCCAGCTGCGCTGGCCGCCGAGATCACCTCCCAGGTCCGTGCTCCGTAGCCGTGCCGATTCACCCGCCGCACCCCCTCCGGCAACCTTCGAGTCCTTCTGGAGGGCCAGCCGGGGCGGCTTGGGCATGTCGTCCGCGCCGACCTCGCCAGCTTCCTCGTCGATTGTGCCGCCGGCGACGAGCACTCCCGCCAAGTACTTTCGCTCGGCTCGTGATGCTGAGCTGGGTGTACAACTGAACCGATGGATCGCCGCTCGTTTAGCGCAATCGTGCTCTCGGGGGTGCTCACTGGCAGCGAGCTGACCTCCTGGGGGATCGTCCACCCGACGTTGTGGAAGCTCGAGCACAGAGAGCAGGTTCGCGTCGAGAAGCTGGTGTACAAGCGTTTCGGCAGCATTGACCCGTTCCTGATGACGGGGACGACCGCGGCGTGCTTCGTTGCCGCTTCCGGTCTGCACGGTAGATCGGGAGCACTGGCGCTCACCGCCGGCGGCTGCTACGCGACGATGGTTGCGATCACGCTAATCGGGAACATGCCGATCAACCTCCGCGTGTTCCGCTGGGACGAAGACCGGGGAGACCCGGAGGAATGGCGGCGATTGCGCCGACGTTGGGATCGCCTGCACAACGTCCGGATCCCGTTTGATGTCACCGGCTTCGTCCTGATCACGCTCGCCGCGCTCCACGCATAGCCATCGGCATCGCCGGCTGCTGACCTGGCATTCCGCCGAGACCATGCACGATCTGTGGAGCTACCGACCAACCTGGAGCGCCGAAACCTACACAGGATCGCGACGTGAAGTCCGCCGCACTACGGCGCCGGGCGAAAACTGCTCAGCGCTCCCGCGGGCGGACAGGCCAGACGGAGCGGAGCGATCGCGTCGAGCGGCTGGATTCGGCACGATCACACCGTCGCCGATGCGATCGTTCGGCTGGTGCTGTCCGACATGGGTGAACGCGCTCGCCAACGATGTTGCTTCTTGCCGGGTGATCGTCTGCGTGAACGAAGGCTGGTGACTGGCTTGCCACCCGATAGCGCGCGAGCGCTACCTTGACGGCGTGCGCACCGTAGGAGGACTGAAGCTCGCGTTGGAAGGAGTTGCCCGCGACGATCGTCGCGTTCGCTTCGCGAACGTCTCAGTCTCCGCAACCGACGCTAAGGATGCTGTATCCCTCGTCACTGACTCCCAGGGTCGGATGCGCTGTCGGCTTCCAGACGGCGAATATCTATTGCGACTGGGCGAAAGGCACGAGTCGCGCTTTGCAGTGCGCGACGGTCGTTGGACTACGGTTCGCCTCCGACTGCCGTAACGCTTCGCCCCCCGGGCGGCTGAGGGCGGTTCAGGAAAGCGTCGCCGTAGGACTCGTCTCGGGTCGCGCCCCGACGGTGAACAGCACTCGCGGCCGATCGCTCGGCGCCTCGGGGTTCTGCCGTCTCACGTCTGGGTGGATCCACGCGATCGGAACGTCGCGGCGCCTTCGCGTACCGCGTGCCCTCGCCGTCCCGCTCGCCACCGACGACTTTCCGAGTTCGGCGCAGTCCATAGCGGGTATGTCGTCCATCCCGGAAAGGAAGCAGCGCATGACCTCAGTGATCCTGAAGATGTCCGTCTCGCTCGACGGGTACGTCGCACCGGCCGATGGGAGCTCCGACTGGGTTGCCACGGGACGCTCTCCCGACGGCGCCGAGTGGGTCCTCGATACCGTGAGCAACGCCGGCGCGCACCTCGTGGGCGCCGTGACCTACGCGCAGTGGGCCGGCTTTTGGCCCGGTGCATCCGGGCCGTTCGCGGCGCCGATGAACGAGATCCCCAAGGTGGTGTTCTCGAAGTCGCTCATGTCCGCGGACTGGGGCGAGACGACGATCGCGTCCGGAGATCTGACCGACACCGTCGCGCGTCTCAAGCAGGAGCGCTCAGGCGGATACCTGCTCGCGCAGGGCGGCGTCCGGTTCGCTCGATCGCTCGTCGAGAGCGGGCTGATCGACGAATACCGCCTCGTCGTCCACCCGGTCGTCCTCGGTGCGGGCGAGCCGGTGTTCACCGCACCCCTCACCATCGAGCCCATGAGCACCACCGCCTTCAGCGGCGGAGCCGTCGCCCACGTCTTCACGGCGGACCCGTGATCGAGTTCGACCGCCAACCGGAAAGCGGACGCTGTCACCCGCGCCAGCGTGATGCCCCACATGCGGCGGCTCCATCAGATGACAGCGCCACCTTTTGTCCTGCGGGTCGGCTGACGAGTGCGTTGACGCGTCTGACGGCCCCAATCTTCGTGAGCGCCTTGGCGACGATCCAATTGCTCCGGTGCGCCGGCTGCGAGCGCCAGCTGAACCCGACCCAACACCGGTTGAAGAGTTATCCACCTGGCGCGGGCTCGGGTACGTCCGTCCGGCCCCAGGCCCGAGCCAGAAGCCAAGGCACGCTTGATCTAAGGCGCTCCGCAAGGTATCTTGTCACGCATGGTAGAGACGCGCGGTGGAGTTCTCACTCAGCTCCGACGCGGCGTGCTCGAGTTTTGCGTGCTCGCCGCCCTGCGCCGCGCCGATCGCTACGGGTTCGAGCTGGTGAAGGCATTGGCCGATGCCGACGGGCTGCTCACCTCCGAGGGAACGATCTATCCGCTGCTCGCGCGCCTGCGCCGTGACGGATCGGTCGAGACGGACTGGCGGGAGTCGCCCGCTGGCCCGCCGCGCCGCTACTACCGACTGACCAGCGACGGCGAACAGGCGATTGCGCAGTTCACCGAGGAGTGGGGCCGGTTCCGTGCCGCCGTCGACCACCTACTCACCGAAGGGAACGCTCCGTGACCACCGCCGCGTCGGATCCACTGATTGACGCCTACCTCAAGCGCCTGCGAGCAACCGCCAGGGCGCTTCCCCGCGCCCGGCGCGACGAGCTCGTGGAGCAGATCCGTGAACATCTCGACGAGGCGATCGCACCCGGTGCTGACGAATTGGAGGTGCGCAACGCGCTTGAGCGCCTCGGTGAGCCGGACGGGATCGTCGGTGAGGAGATCGAACGCCTCGGAATCCGGCCGACGCGAGCCGGAAGACTCGAATGGATCACGGTCGTCCTCCTGCCCATCGGCTTCGTCATTATCCCATTCTTCGGGTGGATACTCGCCATCGTGCTGCTCTGGTCCTCCCCGGTGTGGAGCGTCCGCCAAAAGCTGATGGGGACGTTCCTTCCGCCCGGCGGACTGAGCGCGATCCTTATCGCTGCTGTCACCGGCGCTCAGGACTGCTCGAACAGTGAAAGCAGTAGCGGCGGTGTGCAACGCACCGTCGAGCACTGCACCGGCGGTGTATCGACGCCGGTCATCGCTGCCATCCTCGTCGCGTGGCTAGTCGCCGGTATCGGCACGCCGATCCTGCTCGGCCGCCGAATCGCGGCCGCCCGCGCGTGACCACGAACATCACCGGACAATCGCTTCGCTCCCCCGACGCGCCGCGGCGTGCAAGCGCAATGGCGACGACCCGCGCGCCCAGCCCTTCCTTGACAACGAGCAGGTCCCCTTGACCACATCGCACCGAGTTCTGCGTTTCCGCTCGTGCGCGCCTGGCCGGCTTTCGCGTCGGTGCGGGCCGCAGTGGGAGAATTACCGAGTGCTCGAGACGCCGGACGAGCTGAGACGCCTCCAGCGCCTGCTCGATGACAGCGCCGCCGCCGCAGGCCCCCACTTGCGCGGCATCATCACCGAACAGCGCCGGCTGGACGCCCGTCAGCTCTGCGTCCGCCTTCACGGCATGCGCCTCATCGTCGTGGCCACCGTGACGGCACATTGCCGGCCATTGGCCGGTCCGGTCGACGGCTACTTCCTCCACGGCAGCTTCTGGTTCAGCTCAGGACGCACCGCTGTCCGGATGCGCCACCTGCGGTCGCGCCCGGCCGTCAGTGCCAGCCACCTCCCGGGCGAGTCGCTGGCGGTGACCGTGCACGGCCGGGCCGAGCTGTTCGAGTTGTCAGACCACCCGGGTGAGGAGCTTCGCCAGGCGATGCTCGATCACTATCTACCTCTTCAGGGGCCGTCGTTCGAGGAGTGGCTGGACAACACCGATGCCCTTGGAGCCCGGATCCATCCCGACCGCATCTTCACCTTCCACCTGCCCGAATAGCAGTCTCGAACGTCCCAGATCCGCGATCCCTCTTACGGCTCGTCCTCGCGCGGTCGGCGCCGCTCGACGCGTGACCAGGGAGGAGATCTGCTTCCGCGTCACGTTGTGCATCCGGACGACGAATGGCTCGGACCCAGTATGCGCGGAAAACCGTGCGTCTCACCAGCGACTGCTTTCGCGGTCTGGGAGCCCTCGGAGTGGACGACTCCTATGGCGAGTTGGTTCAGGTATTCGACGACCTGCTGCGCGGCCGCGCATTTCCGCGAACGCCGCGAATCCGCGCACGTCGATGAATAGGATGGAGACGTTGATCTCCTCGCCCCGCAGGTCCGTTCCCTCGGCGAGAACGCGCTCGGTAAACCAACCCGACGGACGTGACCGAGCGCAAAGTGCTTGCATCGGCAGAGCGATCCAGCTGCTCCGGACGATCCGTCTCCACCACGTGCGCCCGCGACCGCGCGCGCCAAGGCCTTCCGAGCGCGGCTTCCGGCGGCTGGGGTGACTAAAGGTTGGCAACAGTTGGCCGATAGGGGTTGCGTGTGCGCCAAGCCCAAGCCGGAAACCGTTCCGGCCCTAGCTTCCTGAGGCCGTACACCCTGCGTCGTCCACAGCATCCGGCTCGCCTGCGCGTGCCGTCGGAAGGAGCCGTATGAGGCATCGATCTGCAGTCCGGGCGACGTGGCCGACTGCCGTCGCATCGCCTGCGTGCTCTCGGTTACTGATGAATCGCTGGCGCTGGGTTGGACGCGCCCTTGTGGTGGCCGTTGGCTTGTGCTGTGCGAGTTCCGCTCAATCCGCGGTCACGAAGGATCCAGCGATGCGCCCGGAGGCTTGCAGGATCTCTCCATCCCTTGCTAATGGCCGGTCTCCGTTGAAGGGAGTCTGTGAGTACCTCGACGAACGAGAAGGTCTGGTCCAGGTCGCCCTCTTCGACCGCAATACGGATAAAACCTATTTGCTCTCAAACGGTCATAACGTCCAGTACACCGCGAGCATTGTCAAAGCAGACATCTTGGCGATGTGGCTTCACCACTTCCAAGAGCAGGGAACCGCCATTCCAGATGGCATCCCCTACTCGATCAGGTACCTGATGGAGAGGATGATCGAAAACAGTGATAACGCCGCGGCGACGGGGCTGTTCCACTTTGGCGGCGGGTGCAAAGCGCTGACACGGTTCAACAGCCTGATCCCGTTGCACAAGACGACGGTAGGTTGTGAGACCTCTACCTACTACGGCTGGGGTAACACCACAACGACGGCAGACGACCAAATAGATGTTATGAAGCTTTTCGCCGGCGGAGAGGCAGATCGCGTACTCGGGCTCGCCGCCCGGGAGTACGGCCTGCACTTGATGGAGAGCATCGAGCCTGACCAACGCTTTGGGATTTCCTGCGGCCCGTGGGGCACTACCTGCGCAGGTCCCGACTACGCCCATCCCGTACCGGGAGTCGCCGTCGCCCTGAAGAACGGTTGGAAGACTCTCCCCACCTGCTCGCCACCGATCGAGGAGTGCCCCTGGCAGGTCAACAGCGGCGGATGGGTCAAAGGCGACGGCCGCGATTACGTCCTGAGCGTCCTTACTACCGATGATCCGGTCGGCACCGGCGGCGTGTTCGGCTTTCACTACGGCATCGACACGATCCAAGGTGTCTCTAGTCGCATCTGGAACAACATGTCGTAGGCTTCGCTGCCGTCGGTGATGTTCGATGCAGCGCCTGCCAGCCGTGGCCGTGGCGCTGCATGCCGGTCACCGCGACCTGGGTGGCAGTGACTGATCGGGAGCGGGACTGGTGGCGAGCGCATCTCGAGATTCGCAAGCAGCCCGCTGGTCGGATCCGTGACCCCGCCGAGCCGCGCTTGCCCGCACAGCCACGGCAGAAGCGGCGAAGGAACAGCCGCCCAGCGTCCTCGGCCGTGGCGGATCCCCGAAGCGGCCGCGGGCGGCGGGCCAGCGGGCGCGAACACCTCTACGAAGTCAGGCAGCGCGAGCTGCACGACCTCACACTGGTGTCGGGTGACCGGAGCTCGCGTCCGTCGGGAATGCCGAGCCGGCGCCCGCCCGATCGCGGTTCGCGCGAGCGCTACCGCGTTAGCGACTCATCCGGCCTACGAGCGCTTCGACGAACAGGCGCTAGTGCGCGACGATGCCGGAGTGGACGAAAGGTTCTCGCGCCAAGCGATCATGCGCGGCGGCGTGGACTGACGAGTGCGCTCGTAGGCGCGCAACTGGCACCTCGGTTTTGGACAGCGGCATGATCGTGGTTAGATCCCCCGATGGCGGCATACAACCTGCAGGACAAGGTGGCCCTCATCACTGGGGGGGCCCGGGGCATCGGCTTCGGCACCGCCCAGGCGCTCGCCGCCCGCGGCGCGCGATGCGTCGTCCTCGACCTCGATCAGGAGGCTGCGCAGGGGGCGGCGGCGCAGCTTCCGCGGAATGGGTTCGGCGCCGGGACCGACGTGACCGATCGCGGAGCCATGCAGCGTGTCGTGGCGGAGGTCACCGAGCGGGCGGGCGGGATCGACGTCGTGGTCGCCAACGCCGGGATCGCCTCCCGCGGGGCGACCGTCCGGGCGATGAACGGCGAGGCGTTCGACCGGGTGCTGGCGGTCAACCTCGGCGGGGTCTACAACACGGTGATCACGGCGCTCCCCCAGATCGCAGAGCGCCGCGGGCACATCGTCGTCACCGCGTCGGTGTACGCGTTCCTCAACGGCGTGGGAGCCGCCCCCTACGCCATGGCCAAAGCGGGGGTCGAGCAGCTCGGACGGGCTCTGCGCGTCGAGCTCGTGCCCCACGGCGCCAGTGCGAGCGTCGCCTACTTCGGATTCATCGACACCGCGATGGTGCACCAGACGATCGACGGCGACTCGCTGGCCGACCAGCTGATCGGCTCGATGCCACGCCTGCTGCGCAAGCGCCTGACCCCCGCTCAGGCCGGTGAGGCCGTGGCCCGCGGCATCGAGCGACGGGCGCCGCGGATCATCGCGCCGAAGCGGTGGGCGGCGTACAGCGCGCTGCGCGGCGCGGTCAACCCGCTGCTCGACAACTGGATGCTCAAGCACGCAGGCACCCAGGCGATCGTCCGGGAGCTCGACAGCCGCGGAGATCAGGAGCAACCGCTCACCGCCTGAGGCCGTGCCGGCAGCTCACCGCCCCGGCAGCACATCGCCGGCCTCGATCCTCTCGCGTCGCGCGGCAGTCAGAGCTGTGCGCCCCGCACCCACGAGCAGCCTCACACCTGCGGAGGTGGCGTAGCCATCGGTGCAGCTTCAGCGGGTGTGCCGAGTAGTGCGAAATAAAGCACCGATGCGCCGAGCGCGGTGATCGGGGCGATGATGGAGTTGACCACCCACTGCACCAGGGCATGTCCGACTGAGCCGAGGCCGGAGGCGGCCAGCCCGGCCGCGATGCTGATCAGGACGACGATCACGAACACCATGACGATCACCCCAAAGACATTCCAGCCGTTGCCACGCACAAGCTCGCGGCTGCGGCCGAACGCGCCGAACACGCCAGGACGCTCCAGAACCGTGACCGGGGCGACCACCGACCAGATCACGATCAGAATCAGTCCCGGAACGATCAGCAGAACAAACCCGACTGCCACGCCGAGTCCGAACAGGATCGACACCGCCACCAGACGCCAGAAGACTGGTTCGACGCTTCGCAGCAGCTGGCCCACCGAATGATCGCGGCGGCCGTCGCGCACATCCTGCACGAGTTCGACCACCATTCCCTGGTAGAGGATGCTGAGTGCCCAGAACAGCACCACCAGCACGATTCCGATGGTCGCGGGAAGCACGATATAGATGACGAACTGGAGCGCGTACAGCACGACCGCCGTCCCTACAAGCACGCCGAACTGATCGCGGTAGATCTCCAAGATCCGCGACAGAACTGCCCCCGGCCGGATCGACTGCGTGCTCACGGTGCTCAAGCTTAACCAGCGCGCCCGTGGATTGTCCGCTTCTAGGCCGAAACAGCATTCCCGGGTTCCGGTCTCTGTTGAGTCGTCGTCGGGGCGCTCACGGAAAGGATCGGGGCATCGCGCCTGAAGCCCCAGATCGTGCAGTAGATCCCAAGGAACAGCTCCCATAGAAACTCCGGGATGGTCACGATCGCTTGAAGCGAGTGCAGCGCGTGGCTCGGATAGTTGCCGGTGAACATCACGGCCGTTCCGGACACGATGATCAGCGGCCCGCCGATGAGCCCGAGCCACGTTGCCCCTCGCGGCACCAGTCCCGAGCGATACATCAGGTAGCCGAGGATCAGCCCATTCCCCCAGCCAACGACCCAACCCGGGCCGAGCAGGAACGTCCAGTCCTTGATCGCGGCGAGGGTGTAGGCGACCGTGCCTTCGGCCGCGCCCGCCACCTGCTGCCGCAGCGTGATGATCCCGACCATGCACAGGATGCCGACGAGGATGAACGTGCACTCGACCAGCCGCGCAGTCACGTAGCCGAGCGCCAGTTCCTCGTTCTGTCGTCTAACGATCGGGAAAATCACGACCGCGGTGCCGATGTTCGCGATGATCAGCAGCAGCTCAAGCAGAGCCCCGAACAAGACCTGGTTGTCGTGCCCAGCACCCGCGATGTAGCTCACCGGATGGCGCAGCACAGTCTCGTAAAGTGCCAGCGCGGCGATCGACGTGACGAACGTGATGAGGTAGAGCACGCCAAACCAGCGCGCCCTCTTCTGATCTCGAGACACCCTCCCCCCCTTTCCCAGCGATGGCGATGAGGCGAATTCCGGGCACCGCCACCTCAGTCGGCAGAGCGCGAGCCTAATGCCAATCGACGCATCGGTGCAATCCAGATCTGGGGCGGGAGGCGAGGCGAGGCACGGATCGTCAAGGTCACTTGACGTCCGGTTAGCGTCAAGATACATTGACATCCATGGACGATCTTCTTGCGACCCGCAAACTGCTTTCCCGGCAACTGCGCGAGGTCGTTGTGATGGACCCGATTGGCGCACTTCCGACGATCGTGGCGCTACAGAAGGAAATCGATGAGCACCTTCGGGACGCAGTGCGGGCGGCTGCTCTGAACTCGTCCTGGCGGGAGATCGCAGGCGCGCTTGGTGTCTCGAAGCAGGCAGCACATCAGCGCTTCAAGGTCTATGCCACTGGAGTCGCCGAAGAAATGAAAACGGAACACCGCGCCATGAAGAGGGCCCGGCGTGACGGCGACGCCGGTCAAGCCGCAAAGGCGCAAGCCCGTCGCAACGATTTGGCCGACAACCTGCGGACGGCCGCGAGGACACTCAAGGATCAGGGATAGCCCCATTGTCTTCAGTGTGGCTGTCGTGTGGGCTCGGACTTCTGCCTCGTAACGAGCGGCCACGCCTGGAACGGCGTTCGGCGCTCGCCGCTAGCTCCGGGCAGCACGCTCGGCTGGTGCGTGTGCGGTCACCTGCGCTTGGTCGCACGGCCCGTCAACCACAGCAGAGACCCGAGGAGAACCGGCGCGAGCGTGAGACTGGGGATCACATCCCCGTGGCCAACACCGGAGGCGCCGATGGCCACGACCATCGTGGCTGCGAGTAGCGCGGAAACGGGCACCACCAGCGACCTGGCGATCAGAAGCGCCCCACCACCGATCTCGAGCACGCCGGCGAACAACTCCAAGGCGGCCGGCCACGGCAGGCCAAAAGCGCGAAAGGCTCTCAACTCCCAGGCGTGAAAGACAAACTTGACCAGCCCCGCCACGACGAAGATCCCTCCAGTGATCACCGCGACCCGGCCAGCGGTTCGGTCACGTCGCACCGAGGCGTCGGGCGACGCGAGCAGCCACTGTCTGATCTCAGCAACCACAGCCGTCTGCCCGGAGATGCTCACCACCACCAGTCACCGAGACAGGCTCGCAGAACCGATCGACGCGCACGCCGAGCCGCTCTCTCTCGGGTGATTCTAAGCCTTGCGGTCGCAAACCAGAGACTCCCCGCTTCTTAGACGATCAGCAGAAAAGAGCGGAGGCTCAAGCGGACTTGCCGCTTCGCCGCCGGCCAGGACGTCGTTCCGCAACTAGGGGCTGAACTCCATCCAGGGGAACGCTAGCGGGGCGGCAGCTCGTGCCGCGTTCGACGCTGCTCTGTCGTCAGCTAGGACGCGCGGCTCGCCAGCAGCGTGGAATCGTGGATCTTGACGGTGCTGCCGTCGCGGGTCACCATCCGGGGCCGCTGGTCGACCACGAGGGGTTCGAAGCCATCCGGCAGACCTGACACCAGGTCTTCGGCGAGGAACATCGCCCTGCGCTGGCTTGCGGTCAGGTGGGTGAACGCCTCGGACGGCGCGTGGCCCACGACCAGGAGGTGCCCGCCTGGGCTGACCGCCTCAGACAGCCGACGGGTGACGTCTACCATGCCACCGTCAGGTGGGTGCAGGAAGTGTGTCGTGACCAGGTCATAGGACCGGCCATCCGCCGGAAAGTTCCGTGCGTCGACCTGCCACCAGTCGGTGTGGTCAGCGACCCCAGCCTCTTCGGCGTGACGGGCGGCGCGGGCCAGACCGTTAGCGGAGAAGTCCGCGCCGGTGACCCTCCAACCGCGGCGGGCGAGCCAGATCACGTCGCCGCCCTCTCCGCAGCCGACATCCAAAGCGGTGCCCGGAGTCAGCCACGACACCTCGGCGACGAGCTGTGCGTTCGGGTTCCCGCTCCAGATGTGTCCGTCGCCGCCGTACCGCTCGTCCCAGCTTGGCGGTTCGAACACGGCCGCTGCTTGCTCATCGGTGAGCTGGTGCCCATGTCGGTTCATCAGGCGATCTCCGCTCCGGCGCCTCGGCGCTGCAATGCCAGACCGCGTCAGACTGCGCGCAGCGGCGGCTCTTACAGAAGTGGATCAGTCCGGGTACTCGTCTTTGCGCCGTGTGCCTGGGTCCTCGGGCTTGGTCTTGGGTGTTCGCTCTAGCAGGAACGAGTGGTAGGGCGCGACGAATGGATCAGGTGCCATCACCGTGTAGGTGTGGTACACGGTCCCGTTCTCACGGGCGAAGGCGATGAAGCTTGGACCCTCGCGCAGTCCGTCCTCGAGCTTGGCTCCGATCTGTCGACTCCAGAGCTTCAGCCAGTCAGGGGGGTTCTCGACCATGTCCCGTATCTGGGGGATGCTCTGGGCCTGCTCGCGGGTGAGGGCGATCCCGAAGTCAAACGGGAAGTCGGTCTTGTAGGTCGAGACGTACGGGAATTGCCAGCCCATCCGCTTCTTGTAGGCGACGAGCCGATCGATAGGCGCTCGTGAGAAGCAGATCAGCGTCACGTCGCGATGGTTCAGATGCACCCGAGTGGCGTCGAGCTCATCGCCCACGTTCGAGCAGCCGGGGCAGGCGCCGAGCTCGTAGTCGGGGCCGAACATGATGTTGTACGCCAGGAGCTGCGAGCGGCCAGCGAAGAGCTCGGCGAACGTCTTGGGACCGTCCTCGGTTTGGAACCGGTACTCCTTCTCGACCGGAACCCAGGGAAGCCGACGCCGCTGCTCGGCTACCTCGTGGCCGAGCTTCGCGTGCTCGGCCTCGAGCTTCGCAAGTTCATCGCGAGCTGCCTGCCATTCCTCGCGGGTTCCAATCTTGTGCTCGGGCATCGCTATCTCCTTTCCCCTGATGCCGTGCTCGCGCGCTCAGTCGTTGATATCCAGAACCGGCGTGATGCCCGGCAGCTGCTGCCCTGGCTCGGCGTGCTCGTTGGGTACCACCGCGGTGCCCAGGGCGAAGAATTCGATCACGTGGCTGCCCCAGCCGTGGTTGTTCTCGTGCAGCTTGACCTCGACGATTCCCAGGACGCCGTCACCGATTGCCTCGGCCTCCTTCTGCATGCGTTCCATCGCCAACTCGCGGGCGTCGTAGAGCGCCTGCGTGTACTGCTCGAGCTCGACATTCTGCCCCGTCTGGCGCATCGCCTGGATCATTCCGCGGTGGGCGACGTGGTAGACGCAGTTGCCCATCACCATCCCCACCGGCCGCTTGCCGGTCTGCATCAGAGTCCAGAAGGCCTGGCCACTGAGATCGGACGTGAACGGGCGGCCGTTGGGCGCGCGGTGGATCTTGCCGCCCTTGTGCTTGATCGCGGTGCCGATGGCGATGAACTCGGCCATGTCCGCCCCCCACTCGTAGCGACCGATGTCCAGGCGAACGCCAACGATGCCGTCGGCGCCTAGTTGGTCTGCCTCCTCCTCCATGCGCGTCATGGCCAACTCCCGCGCGGAGTACATCGCCTGCGTGAGGACGCCCATTTCCTGGCTCGCCTTCCAGTTCGATTGCTGAAAGCCGATGTGGTAGATACTCGAGCCCACCACCAGCCCCACCGGCTCAAAGCCGGCCCGCTCCACGCACAGGTACTCGTTCACCGACAGGTCTGAGGTGAACAGTCCCCGGGCGTTCATCCGAAGGCGCTCGCTGGCGTGCTCCGCGAGGCCTTCAGTGCTCGTAGGATCGTAGGTCGACATCTGATGATCTCCTGGAGTCGGGGGCAAAACTAGGCGCCGAGGTTGATCGACATGACGGGCACGCCGAGCCGAGCCGGATGTGGCTCATGGGCGCCGAGACGGATCGCTGTGCCGAGCACGTGCATGACGACGATGAAGTAGTGCTGGGCGAAGCCGGCCCGCTCATACTCACGATGATGGATGTCGTGGGTCAGCGTCGATATGACCATGTCGTTCGCACCGATCTCGCGCCCTTGGCGGCGCACCTCGTCCATCGCGAGATGCCGGGCGGCGTAGACGCCTCGCGTGACCTCGATCATCTCCTGGTTGCCCCACCAGGAGCTCATCATCTGGTTGGCCCACATGCTCAGGGCCACGCAGACGACGGAGGTGTGGCCGATGACGCCGAGAGTCTCGGCGCCGATCCGGCGAAGCTTGTCGACGTCCTGGCCTGAGAGCGCGCACATCCGCGGTCCGGAGTCACCACGAGCCGGAAGCATGACGTCGCGGACCGCCGTGCCGAAGACCACATACTCGACGTTGCCCGGATCGCCGAGGAAGCCGTTGGCGCTCATCTCGATGCCGATGACTGCATCGGCGCCAGCGAACTGGGCCTCCTGGCGCAGGCGGGCAAACGAACGCTGACGCGACAGGTTCCAGGGCTGGGCGAAGGAGCGCATCTCTTGGATCCCGCCCCCATACGAAGACCAGCCGTAGTTCTGCCAGCCGTGCTGGACGACCGATGAGCCCATGACCTGGGCGACCGGCGTCAGGCCCGAAGCCTGGGCGAGCGCGTACTCCTTGGCGCTCAGATCGCTGCTGAAGACCGGCGCCTTCGCCGTGGCGACTGCTTTCAGCCGCTGTTCGGCCCCAAGTGGGATTCCTCCGTCCTTGATCCGCTCAAGATCGACCGCCGCCGACTCACGCTCCTCCTCGCTGAGCGGTTCCGGTCGTTTCCCAAACAAAGGCATAGCCCCGTTCCATACTAACTTGGTCAGACGGGCGGTCGAGCCATCCGCCCGTGCGGACCTGTGCGAAATGCGGCTACCGACACCCGGCCGCCGACGCGATCGTTCGGGAGACTCCCGCCGGTATGAACGGGAGCTTGTCCATCACGCCTCGGGCCGGATCAGCACCCGTGTGGTGTAGACGACGGTACCGGCTGAGAGCGCCGCCTGGGTGTACTCCTGGTAGCGATTGGACGGTCCGAGTGGCACCGTCACCTGCAGACGACCTTGATGGTCGGCGATCACGGTGTGCGACTCGCGGATCCGGCGTCCGCGGAGCGTGATGCGGTAACGCATGCCCGGTCGATAGCGCGCCGGCGTGCGCACCGTCCCTGAGCCGCTGCCGGTGAGCGTAAAGCCGCCTGCGCCTGCGCGCTCGAGCGTGCTGAGCTCCATGGCTCGGCGCCGCATCGACACGGTCCAGCCGAAGGCTGTGTAGCGGTCCTCGGCCGCGGTGTAGGTGACCGTGGCGGACGGCGGCGGCGGGTGGGCGAACCAGCCCATCAGCGGCCCAATGCTTTGACGCAGGTCGCGAGCCCAGTAGGGGAACGAGTGCGTCCCGGGTCCGTAAGCGTCGTAGAAGCTCTTGATCCCGAGCGCATTCAGCCGCGCGTGGAAGACCGCGCTGTCCTGGCCGACGAGATTCTCGATCACGGCCCCAAACGAGGTTGGGCTCACCGGGGCGGGGTCAAGCGGCCCCCTCTGCCCATTGCCGGCGAAGATCAAGATGTCCATCCCGCGCATGTTGTTGGCGAGCGTGGCCGGGTCGTGGGCGGCCCAGTTGATCCCCTCGGTCGCGGGCGGACCAAAAATCGAGTTGGCTGGGATGTGGTCGTAGGCGACCTCGATCGCGTTGATGATCGCCTCGGCGGGGCCGCGGGCACTTGGCGTGAACCAAATGTCAGGAGCGCCCGAGAAAGACAGCGAGGCCGAGAACAGGTCGGGGTGGCGCGCCGGATAGCTCGTCGAGCAGAAGCCCCCTTGGGAGAGACCAGCGATCGCCCGACCGTCGCGATTGGCGATCGTGCGCAGATTGTCGTCGACCCACGGGATCAGCTCGTCGATGTGAAACGTCTCCCACCGAGGCAGTCCGTGGCGGCCGAAGTTGAACGCGTTGGAGCACCAGCCCCCACCGCCATGGTTGAGTGCGATGTCCGGCATCACCACGATCAGCGGCCGGCCGGCGGTCGCCTGCTCGGCACCGCCAAACTGGGTCCAGTCAGCGGCACCACCGCCAGTGCCGGGCAGGAGATACAGCACCGGATAATGGCGGCGGGGGTGGGCGGCGTAGCCGGTTGGGAGCAGGATGTCGACGTTCGCCGGACCGGGGAGCGCCTTGGTTGAGAGCTCGAGCGCGAGCAGACGAGGATCGCTGCTGCTGACCCGCCCCTGCGAGAGGATGTGCAACCCGGCGGCGTCGCGCAGTCCGGCGGCGGCCGCAGCCGATCCCACCGGCGCAAATCCAACCACGCTCGCGAGCACCACGAGAATCGACAGAGGCGCCACGATCCGCTTCATCAGCCGTGACGATACATCGGACCCGCCATGGCCTGCTCCGGTCCCCACCGGGGAGCATCCACCGTTAAAATCACGTGATGCGCTGGTTTGCCGCTCACCGCCGCGAACTCGCTACGGGGCTGGTGGCCGCTGTCGCTGGGCTGCTTATCGGCCTTGCCGTGGCATCCGGTGGGACCAACTCCAAAGCTACGACTCAGACGATCGTCGCGGGGCATACGCGCACAGTCGTGCACACGCGCACGGTCACCCGCCCAGGCCGTGTCGTGGTGCACACGATCACGCAGGGCGCCGGGGCGCGTGGACCTGGTGGTCCGCAGGTAGCTAACGCTCCGTCCGCGTCTGGCCCATCAGGCGCGCAGCCCAATCGCGCCGTCAAGCAACAGTTCGCTGGCAATGGATCCCGAACGCTTGGCAACATCAAGGTCGGCTCTCCGGCGACGCTGCGCTGGACCAACAGCGGGACACGCTTCCGATTGCTGTTCGACGGGGGCGCCCAAGCGATCGACGCCACCACTCACGCCGGGCAAACCTTTGTCCCCGCAGGGACCTACAGTCAGGTGACCGTGCAGGCCGACGGAAACTGGACTGTTCGGATCGGCTGAACATCTGGGCTGACATCTGCCGTCAGGCGGGTCAGGAATTCAATCCGGACCTCAGCAAAGCCGAGGCGTCGAAGCTGATCGACGAGCTTCAGCAGCGAACCGGCCGCGGAGGAGGCTCGGGAACCTGACCTTCAAGTGGCACCGCGAGTAGTCGCGTCTACCGCTTGGCGGGCAGTGAACGGGCGTATTCGACCCCGCGGGTCACCCAGCGTTCGAGCTGAGCCTTGGTGCGCAGCCCCTCGGGCTGGACTCGCAGCCAGCCTGACTTCGACCGGCCGCGCATCTCGAACCTTTCCGCGTAGGGCTTGGCCACCAGCGCCTCGGTTTCATCTGGATCGACCCGCAGCAACAGGCCTCCCTGACCGCTGGCGCTAACCGCCATGTTGCCGTTGATCAGGAACGCCAGACCCCCGAACATGCGCATCTCGCTCACCCCCGGCTGGGACAGAACCAGCTCGCGGATCCGGTTGGCGAGATCCGCATCGTAGGCCACCAACAAATTATCTTCTGTGGCCCGGACGACCTCGGCTCCTCCTAAGACGTACCGTGCGGTGCCCGCTTGCCCGCGGCTGCGCGGCTTGCTCCCGCCCTGCTAGAAACGCGCCTGTGCCCGCGGCGGTGGTCTTCGATCTCGACGGTGTGCTCGTCGATTCCGAGCAGCTGTGGAACGAGGCCAAGCAGGAGCTCGTGCGAGAGTGGGGGGGTACCTGGCGACCGGGCGCCCCCGAGGAAATGATGGGTATGAGTGCGCCCGAGTGGTCCGCCTATCTGCGCGCGGAACTCGGTGTGGACCGTGAGCTGGAGGAGATCAATCGCGCCGTCGTGTCAAAGATGCAGCGGATCTATCGGATGCGGCTCCCGCTGCTGCCGGGAGCAGCCGACGCGGTCCGCTCGATCGGTGAGCGGTGGCCGCTCGGCCTCGCCTCTTCCTCCAACCGCGAGATCATCGACCTGGTGCTGGAGGTGTCCGATCTCCTCGGTGCGTTCAGCGTCACGCTCTCCTCAGAAGAGGTGCAACGGGGCAAGCCTGCCCCCGACGTCTACCTGGAGACGGCGCTTCGACTCGGGGTCGAGCCCGAAGATTGCGTGGCGATCGAGGACTCGAGCAACGGCGTGCGCAGCGCCGTCGCGGCCTGCATGGCGGTGATCGCGGTGCCAAACCCCCACTACCCGCCCGACGAGGATGCCCTGGCGCTGGCCGCGGTCAGCGTGCCGGCAGTGGCTCAGGTCGACGCGGACCTGGTACAGGTGGCAAGCGAAGACAAGAGGAGAGGACGATGAGGCAACGGAGCACCCGGACGCGCTTGATCCGGAACGAGCGGGTGGGCACGCGCCGCACCGGCGCCAGCTCGACGGGAGCACACGCAGTCGGTGCCTCGGCGCTCGGTGCGCTCGCCGTCGGTGCGGTGGCGATCGGAGCATTGGCGATTGGACGCGCGTCGATCGCGGAGGCGGTGATCCGCAAGCTGCGGGCCGAGGAAGTCGAGATCGGCTCGCTCAAGGTAGGTCGACTGGAGGTGGCGGGCCAGCAGTGGCCGAGCGAGCCCTGAGCGGAACCCTTCGGGCTCAGCGTGGCCGAGCGAGCCGAGACCGGAAACCTCGACGGCTCAAGGTAGAAGTCTCAGGCGGGCAGACGGCGCCCGTGCGCGACGACCGGGGCAGCTGCCCTGATCTCGGCTAGCAGCCTGGCGCCGAAGTCGGCGAAGCTCTCGCCCGGAGCCAAGCCACCGGCGGAGGGCCGGAAGAAGCGCACGCCCAGCTCCGGCCGGGTTGGGAAACGGATCACGTCGGTCGTCCCCGCCACCGTGCAGCAGACGATCTGAGCATCGGGCACCGCGTGAGCAATCCGACCGAAGCCGCTGCGCGCGCGAAGCTCCCGACCCTTGGAGCGGGTCCCCTCCAAGAAGATGCCGATGCAGGCGCCGGCCTGCAGCTCGGTGATCGCCCGGTCGAGCGCCCGAGCGTCCCCCTGGCCGCGCTCGATCGGGATCTGGCCCATCCCGTCCAGAACCTTGGCGATCGGTCGGTACTTCCACAGGGAGGACTTTGCCAGGGCCTGGATCTGGCGGCGCGGTAGGGCGGCGGTGCCGATGACGATCGGGTCCCACCAGGAGTCGTGATTGCCCGCCAGCAGCGTTGGCCCGGTGGCTGGGAGGTGGTCCAGGCCAGAGACTTCGAGCTGACCCCACCTCAGAACGATCGGCGAGCAGACGGTCATCACACCGCGAAACGCCGGCGGCACCTCCGGAGCAGCCTTCATCGGGGACACTGTGCCATGAACGGTGTGTTCGCGTGCAACCCGGGTAATACCCGCCGATGACCTTCACACAGCGACTACAGATCCCGATCTGGCGCGAGGCCAGCGTCGGACGCGAGCGGGCGGCGCTACGCCGCGACCCTGTACTACGAGGGCAAGGGGTTCCGCGGGGAGATGGCTCACCGGTGCTGCTGATCCCTGGCTTTCTGGCCGGCGACCTGTCGCTTGGCGTGATGGCACGGTGGCTGCGCGAGCTCGGCTACTACCCGACGCGGGCGGGAATCCGCGCAAACGTCGACTGCACGGCGAAGGCCCTCGGCCGCCTGGAGGGACAGCTGCAGCGCGCCGCCGAGCGGCATGGGCGCCCGGTCAGCGTGGTCGGCCACAGCCGGGGCGGCACCATGGCCAGGGTGTTGGCCGTGCGCCGGCCGGACCTGGTGCAGGCGATCGTGTGCCTCGGCTCACCCATTACCGGCCAGCTCGAGGTGCATCCGCTGGTGCGGGCCCAGGTGCGTGCGGTGGCGACACTAGGGTCGCTGGGAGTCCCCGGGCTGTTCACGCTGGGCTGCAACAACGGCTGCTGCGCGGACGCGCTGGTCGAGGCGGAGGCTCCGTTTCCGGCCGGGGTGAGGTTCACCTCGATCTACTCGCGCACCGATGGCATCGTCGCCTGGCAGGCATGTCTTGACCCGGCGGCCGAACCGGTGGAGGTGCGCTCCAGTCACGTTGGGATGGCCCTTAACCCGCAGGTGTATCGAGAGATCGCCTGTGCTCTGTCCGCGGGCGAGCAGGCCGAGAGCGAGTCGCTGCTCGCCGGAGCGGCCGCGTAGGCGAGGCAGGCTGCGCGCCCGTACTCGAGCGGGCACGTTCAGGCGTCTACCACGGTGCGGCGTGGGTGAGCTGGCGCACTAGCCTCGGCACGGTGTCACGCAGAGCTACGGCGCTGAGTCGACCTGCTCGCGCTCCCGCGCTGGCGCTGGTCGGCGGTGGAATCTGTTCGGTGCAGTTCGGATCGGCTCTGGCGGCGACGTTGTTCGCGCGCATCGGTCCGTCGGGCACGGTGCTGCTGCGCCTGACTACCGCCTCCATCGTCCTGCTGATCCTGTGGCGCCCGCGGGTGCGGATGCACGAGCGGCGCCCGCGTTGGCTGGCCGTCGGGTTCGGGCTGGTGCTGGCGGGCATGAACCTGAGCTTCTATGCCGCGCTTGACCGGATTCCCCTGGGGATCGCGGTGACGATCGAGTTCATTGGACCCCTAACCGTCGCGCTCGCCGGTTCAAGGAGAGCGCGGGACCTGGTCTGGGTGGCGCTTGCGGTGGCGGGAATCCTTGCCCTGACGCGCGGTGGTACTTCGGGGCTGAACGCCGTCGGGGTCCTGTTCGCGCTGCTGGCGGGCGGCTTCTGGGGTGCCTACATCCTGCTCAACAGCCGCCTCGGCCGCGCCTTCAGCGGCGGCACTGGGCTGGCTCTGGCAATGCCCGTAGCGGCTGTCGTTGCGCTCCCGTTCGGGATCGTTGACGGCGGCGCGAACCTGTTGGCACCGCGTTCGCTGGCGCTCGGCTGCGCGGTGGGGATGCTGTCCTCGGCAATCCCGTACTCCCTGGAGGTGGAGGCGCTACGCCGCCTTGATCCGAGCGTGTTCGCTGTGCTGATGAGCCTGGAGCCGGCGGTGGCCGCGCTGGCAGGCTTCATCGTTCTGGGACAGAATCTTGGCGTTCGCGCGCTGGGCGGCATCCTGCTCGTGGTGATCGCCTCGGCGGGTGCCTCCCGCGGATCCCGCCGCGCGCCGGTTCCGGCGGAGGTGTAGTGCAGACGGAGAGCGAACGTATTCGGACGCCGCTGTCCTGGCCAGCTACGCCGTGTAGGCCCGGGCCAGGCTCTCGGCGACGCACACCGGCTTGTCGCCACCCTCGCGTTCGAACGTGGACTCGGTCACCAGCTGCGCCCCCCCGGGCACGTCATCGACCGAGGCCAGCTTGGCCCGCATCCGCAGCTTGTCCCCAACCGGCATCGGCGCGGGGAACCGGACGCGGTTGAGGCCGTAGTTGAGCACGAAGGCGAAGCCCTCGATCGTGTACATGCCATAGGAGAACCGCGGTAACAGCGAGAGCACGTAGTACCCGTGGGCGATCGTGCCCCCGAACGGAGTCGTCTTGGCCCGCTCGATGTCAACGTGAATCCACTGATGGTCGCCCGTCACCTGCGCGAACTCGTTGATCTCCTGCTGGGTGACCTCATGCCAGTCGCTGACGCCGAGCTCCTCGCCGACATGGGTCTTGACGTCGTCCAGGCCTTTCAGGGTGAGCATCTTCAGCACTCCTCCGACTCGTGGGTTCCAGGGGCGAGCATATTCCGAGACGGCAGCGTCTGCCACGGGACGGACTCCGTCGGCAGCGGCTCAGCGCCGCCTTGGCCAGGCATCCCTGTCGGTTGAGCCTGGAGTCGGCGCCTCGGAGCAGGAGACCGCTCACGCGGCCAAGAGTTAGACTTCCGGCGCAGGAGAGATGCGACAGCTGACCGGACTAGACGCCCAGTTCCTGGCCTTGGAGAGCCCGCGGCAGGCAGGTCACGTCTCGGGCCTGGCGGTGCTCGATCCGAGTACTCGCCCCAACGGCCGGCTCGAGCTGGCCGACGTGCTGAACCTGCTCGAGCAGCGCCTGCCCCTGCTGCCGCCGTTTCGCTGGCGTCTGAAGCAGGTGCCGCTGGCTCTCGACTACCCGTACTGGATCGACGATCCGGACTTTGATTTGGAGTACCACGTGCGCGAGCTGGCGCTGGCCCCCCCGGCGACCGACGAGAAGCTGGCCGACCAGGTGGCACGAATCTTCGAGCGTCCGCTCGACAGAGCCCGACCGCTGTGGGAGCTCTACCTGATCCACGGCCTTCCCGCCGGGCACGTCGCGATGCTGACGAAAATCCACCACGCGGTGATCGATGGCATGTCGGGCGCGGAGATCATGGGGGTGCTGCTCGATCTCTCCCCTGAGGGGCGCGACCCCACCGAGCCTCCTAAGCCTCCCAAGTCCGATCGTGAGCCGACCGAGCTGGAGATGCTGGCCCGGGGGGTGCTCGGCGCACCACGCTACGTAGAGCGCGTGGTCCGCGCGCTGCCCTCGACGCTGCCCAACGTCCAGGACGTCGAAGTCCTGGCTCAGATCCCCGGCGTGCCGACGATCGGGCGCACCACCAGGCGGCTGGCACGGCTGATCAGCGGCCGGGAACAGCGCGTGCTGGAACGCAGCAACCTGACCGCTCCGCGCACCTCGTTCAACGGGCGCGTCTCCCCCCATCGTCGGTTTGCCTTCGGACAGCTGTCGCTGGATGCGGTCAAGCAGGTCAAGCAGGAGCAGGCGTGCACGGTCAACGACGTCGTCCTGTCGATCTGCACCGGTGCGCTGCGCTGGTGGTTGCTGGAGCACGACGAGCTCCCCGACGAGCCGCTGGTGGCGCAGGTGCCGGTCTCGGTTCGGGGCGAGAAGGAGATGGGAACCTACGGCAACCGGATCGGGATGCTCAGTGTTCCGCTGTACGTCAACGAAGCCGATCCCCTGGAGCGCCTGCGCTTGACCCATGAGTCGATGCGGGTGGCCAAGGAGCACCACAGCGCCCTTCCGGCCCAGCTGCTGCAGGACGCCACGCAGTTCATCCCGCCGGCGGTGTTCTCACGGGCGTCGCGAATCACCTTCTCGCTGGCGGCCGCGCGCAAGCCGATCTGGAACCTGGTTGTCTCCAACGTTCCCGGACCGCAGCTTCCGCTGTACATGGCTGGGGCGCAGCTGATGGCAAACTATCCGGTCTCCGTGATCACCGATGGGATGGGGCTGAACATCACCGTGATGAGCTACTGCGGACACCTGGACTTCGGGATCGTCGCCGATCGCGAGCAAATGCGCGACGTGTGGAAGCTGATCGGATGGCTGGAGGAATCGCTGGCCGAGCTATTGCCGCCGGGCGCCGAGGTCGCTCCGCCGCCGCCTGAGCCGGTGCGCATTGCGCCAGCACCGGTCGAGTCAGCGGCCGACTGAGCCTGATCCACGCAGCTCGGCGAATCGGCTGCCGGCGGAGCCCGCTCGGGCTACCAGGCCTGGGTGTCACCGCAGTGGGGGCAACCCACTGAGGTCGACACGGCGGCCTCGAACACGAAGCCGCAGTGGCAGGTGTAGAGCGCCTGATCCTGCAGTGGTCCCAGCTCACGCCGGCGTCGGGGATTGGCCGCAGGCATCGGAGCGGCCGCCGCCGGTGCCGGGGCGGCCGTGGTTCCCGGAGCCGGAGCGGACGCGGGTGCGGTGGCGGCGCGCGTGGAAACGGCGGCCGATGCTCGCTGCTCGCCGGCTCGTCGCCACCGGCGGCTGCTCTCACCTCGTTTGCTTCTGACCAACACTGTCATATAGAGGTAACGGCTCCGATGGGAAATGGTTTCGCGTTTGGGCCCGGATCTCCTGGTCCTAACCCGACGCTAATCGGCGAGCTGGTGGTGGGGAGCCACCACCGCCTATGGGACAATGGGGCTGTCGATGGACCCGTCTCGCAAGCGCGCTATCCGCCTCACAGTCGCTCTGACGGCGGCGCTGCTGCTCGCCTCGGCGCTGGTGTACACGAGCTTCAGCGCCGGCCGGGACGAGCTGACGGCCTCGCAGTTGCGCGCCCGCGCACAGCCCGGCCACTCCTACATCCTCGCCGGCACCGTGCTCGACGGCTCGGTGCGCCACGCCGGTGATGCGCTGCTGTTCAGCGTGCGCGACCCCAAGCTCAAGGTCTCCGTGCCCGTGCGCTACACCGGCATCGTTCCCGACCCCTTCCGGGCCGGCAGGGGCGTGCTCGTCACCGTCCACCCCCAGGGCACGGGGTTCGTCGGGGAGCAGGACTCTCTGACCACGAAGTGTCCGTCCAAGTACCAGGCGACCTCCTCCTCCTACTGATGCCGGCCCGGAGGATCCGACGATGGCGCTGATCGGCCGGGCGCTACTGATCCTCGGTCTGCTCGTCTGCCTGTACGGCATCGGCGCTTCCGTCTATGGGGCCACCCGCCGGCGGCCGGCCTGGGTGGATTCGGGTCGGCGGGCGGTCTATGCCCTGGCGGCACTGATGACGATCGCTTTCGGCCTGTTGGAGACGGCCTTCCTTCGTGACGACTTCTCGTTCAACGTCGTCGCCGGCCACTCCTCGACCACCACACCCACGTTCTACAAGCTCGCGGCCGCCTGGTCTTCGCAGGAGGGGTCGCTGCTGCTGTGGGTGTTCCTGCTGTCGCTGTGGTCGAGCCTGGCGCTGGCGCTCACGCGCAACCGGGTCAGGGAGATCGCTCCCTATGCCACCGCGGTGCTGCTCGGTTTCGCGGCTTTCTTCACCTCGCTGATGGTGTTCCCCTTCGACGCCAACCCGTTCACCACCAGCGCCCGGCCACCGCTGGAGGGAGCGGGCCTCGACCCGCTGCTACTGCATCGCACGATGATGATCCACCCGCCGATGCTGTACTCGGGATACACGCTGCTGACGGTCCCGTTCGCGTTCGCGGTGGGAGCGCTGATCACCGGCCGGCTCGGCGCGGAGTGGATCAGCGTCACCCGGCGCTTCGCCCTGGCGGCATGGCTATTTCTCGGCATCGGGATCCTGCTCGGGGCACGCTGGTCCTACACCGAGCTCGGGTGGGGCGGGTACTGGGCCTGGGATGCCGTCGAGAACGCGGCGCTGATGCCGTGGCTGGCCTGCACCGCGTTCATCCACTCGGCGATGATTCAGGAGAAGCGAGGCATGCTGAAGGTCTGGAACGTGTCGCTGATCCTGGCCAGCGGCACGCTGGCGATCCTCGGTACCTTCCTCGTTCGCTCCGGGGTCCTGGATTCGATCCACGCCTTCGGCGCCTCGACTTTGGGTGTCCCGTTCGTGGCGCTGCTGGCGGCGATGGTGATCGGCGGCATCGCCCTGGTCCTCGGGCGCCGCCAGAGATTGCGATCGGATGCGATGCTGGACTCGCTGCTGTCCCGCGAGGCGATGTTCCTGCTGCAGAACCTGGTGCTGGTGGCGATGGTGTTCGTCGTTTTCTGGGTGACGTTCTTCCCGCTGATCTCCGAGGCTGTGACCGGGACCAAGGTCTCGGTCGGGCCGCCCGCGTTTCGCCCGTTCATCGTTCCCCTGGCGCTCGTGCTGGTGTTCCTCTCCGGAGTCGGACCGATCATCGCCTGGCGACGGGTGACGGCTGCCAACCTGCGCCGCAACTTCGTGATCCCGACCGCTGTCGGGATGATTACGCTGGTGGCCCTGCTGCTGGGCACTGCCGCCGCGGACCGCCCGCTCGCGCTGATCATGTTCGTGCTCGGCGCGTTCGTGGTCGCGACCGTGGCCCAGGAACTGTGGCGGGGCACGAGTGCCCGCCGTGCGCTCACCGGCGACCCGATCCTGCTGGCGCTGGTGGGGCTGATCCGCCGCAACCGCCGCCGTTACGGCGGCTACATAGTCCATGCCGGACTGGCACTCCTGCTGATTGGCGTGGCTGCGTCCTCCTCGTTTCAACGCTCCAACAACGTGATGCTCTCGCCCGGTCAATCCACCACCGTCTCCGGCTACAGGATCACCTACATCCGGCCGACCGAGCAGCCGAGCTTCACCGACCAGGGCGAGGTGGCAAAGTTGTCGTTCGGGGCGGTGCTGGATGTCTCGCGAGGCGGGCACCACGTCACCACGCTGAAGACCACCCGCGGCTTTTATCCGGCTACCTCCGATCCCACCGTGGGACCAATCTCCGAGGCGTTCAACGGCCAGGCAGACAGCCAGGTGGGGCTGCAGGCCGGACTCACCCACGACGTCTGGACGGTCGTCAATCCGAACCTTCAGCCGCTGCAGGCCGAAATCAATCGAGGCGACACCGTGTTCACGAGATTGATGACGAGCCTCACTCCGGCACAGGCGCGACAGCCCGCGACCCTCGATGCAATCCGGATCGAGCGTGCACGCGCAATTGCCGGCCTCGCCAGCCGCTTCGTGAACCATCCCTGGCCGGTGAACTTCCTGCTCATCGTCTCGCCGCTGGTCACCTGGCTGTGGCTCGGCGCGATCGTCATGGCAACGGGCGGATTGATCGCGCTGTGGCCAGTTCCCACGCTGGCCCGCCGGCGCATCCGCGCGGCCGCACCCGCGTCCGCGGCCCCGGCTCGCCCTGCCCGGGCCGAGCCGGCCTAGCGCCCGACCGGTTCCTGGCGCGTGGTGGAGCTCCTGATCGTGTTGGTGATCCTGGTCGTGCTGGTGCTGGTGATCAGCGCGCCGCTGCGGGCCGAGGCCCGCTGGAAAGGGGGTGTGGACTCGACGATGGATCGCCGTGGACCGGGGGACGATGCTCAGCCGCCGCGCCGGGAGCTGGCCGACCTGGAAGCGGCCCGCGAGGCCAAGTACCGGGAGATCCGCGACACCCAGCTCGATCACGCCACCGGCAAGCTCTCCGACGAGGACTTCAAGGCACTCGACCACAGGCTGCGCACGGAGGCCCTGGGGATCCTCGATCGCATCGACGTCGTCGTCGGCGAGAGCGCTAGCGGGCGCGACCACACTTCTGAACGGCCGTAGGGGCTACCATCGCAGGTGATGGAGACGATCCTCGGCATCTTTCAGGTGTTCCTGTGCGTTGTGCTGATCTTCCTGATCTTGATGCACTCGGGCAAGGACGCCGGTCTATCCGGAGCATTTGGCGTGGGTACAGGCGCCGGACCCTTCGGCGGGGGTTCGCTGGTGGAGCGCAACTTGAACCGTTGGACGATCGGCTTTGCCATCGTGTTCGCGCTCAACACAATCGTGCTGATCAAGGTCTCCTAGCCGTATCCGCCTCGGGCGACGGACCCGGGACACCGCTGCGGCCAGCCCGGTTCAGCCGGCCTGCTCGCTGAGCCGGTCGACCAGGCGGAGCAGATCCAGCGGGCTGAACGGCTTGGTCAGGAACAGGTCGGCTCCCGCCTCCTCGGACCGGAGCTCAACGTTATCCCCGTGCGCCGCGGTCAGCATCACGATCGTGGTCTGGCTGGTGGACGGGATCTCGCGCAGTCGTCGACAGGTATCGATTCCGTTTAGCCGGGGCATGTCCACGTCGAGGAACACCAGCGCCGGCTGCTCCCGTTGGGCCACCGCGATCGCTTCGATCCCGTCGGCGGCTTCGTAGAGGGCGAACTCGGCGACGTCCTCCAGCGTGGTGGCGATCAACCTGCGGACGAAGGGATCGTCGTCGACGACAAGGATCCCTCGGGACATCGAGCCGTTACCGGATCTCGGCGCTGATGGCCTCGAACGTGGCGTCACCGATCGAGCTGAAGGCCTCCACGACCCGTGGATCGAAATGCGTCTCCGCCTCCGAGACGATCATCTCCCGTGCCAGAGGCAGAGGGGAGGCCTCCCGGTACGGGCGGTCAGTGGTCAGCGCGTCGAGAACGTCGGCCACCGCGAACACCCGCGCGGAGAGCGGGATCTTCTCTTCCGCGAGTCGGTCCGGGTACCCGTCGCCGTCCCAGCGCTCGTGATGGGAACGCACGACCTCGCTGGCTCCGGACAGAAACTCGATGTCATCAACGATCTGGGCGCCGATGACCGGGTGGCGGGCCATCAGCGTTCGTTCGGACTCGGTCAACGGCCCGGGCTTGTACAGGATCGCGTCGGGAATGCCGAGCTTGCCGATGTCGTGGAGGAGGAAGCCGAACTCGATCTCCGCCGCGGTCGCGAGCGGCAGGCCAAGCGCACGCCAGATCGCCAGACCGTACTCCGTGACCCGCTCCGCGTGCTTACCGGTATAGACGTCCCGTGCCTCGACCGCGTTGGAAAGCGCTCGCACTGTGGCCATGTACGACTGTTGCAGTTGATGGCTGCGAGCCCGCTCCTGCTTGAAGGTCTCGCGCAGGTCGGCCGCGTAGCGCTCCAGCTGCAGCTCCTTGTCCGCGGCCTCGCGCTCACGTCGCGCGAGCTCGCCTCGCAGCCGCTCGAGCTCTGCCCGCAAGTGCTGGATCTCCTGCCGTGGATCGGGGTTGGATCTCGCCACCATCGCCCGGCAAATCTACATCCCAGTCAGGCGTCGGCCGAGCGCTGATCCCCTGGGTCGCTCGCCACGCAGAGCCGCCAGCACGGCCTCCGGAGCGCGATCGACCGGGATCACCTCCGCTCCCAGCCGGTCGATCCCGGGCGGAGTAGCGGTGTGGGCGTCGGCGAACAGGATCACCGCCCGACGGAGCCTGCGGCCACGGAGGTCAAGGGCTTGCAGCACTGCCTGGGGGTTGCGGATACCGATGTCCACCAGCGCGACCTCGAATCGCCGCTCGCCGCATACCCGTGCGGCCGTCGCGCCGGAGCTCTCCCACTCATGCTCGATTCCGAGCTCGTCGAGCGCCGGCTCCAGGACAGGTTGCAGGTTCTCCCGGGCGACGACCAGGACTCGGAAGCGCCCGGAACTGATGGCTGCGCCCAGCACCTCGCGCAGGGCGTCGGCGTCGATTGGCTTGGTCACGGTCCACTCACCGGCCAGCTCCCGCCGGCCCGAGAGCACGGACACGAACACAATCGGAAGCTGGACCAGGTTCGGATCCTCACGAATCTGATCCAGCACCCCGAACCCGTCGAGTCCCGGCATCAGGATGTCGAGAGTGATGGCGTCAAAGCGCTCGGCACGCAGGAGGTCGAGCGCCTCCTGTCCGCTACCGGCGATCCGCGTCTGGACCTCCAGCGGCGCCAGCTGCCCCGCGATCAGCTCTGCCACCTCGCGCTCGTCGTCGACGACCAGCACCCGGCGGTCGCGGATCGCCTCCAGCGAACGCGCCGACCCCGGATCAGGAGCGATGGCGGGGAGCAGCACCCGGAACGTCGTGCCACGCCCGGGCGCGCTCTCCACCTCGATCTGTCCCTCGTGCATCTCCACCAGCGCCCTCACGATCGCCAGGCCAAGTCCTGTTCCCTGGCCAGAGCGACTCTCCGCACCGCGATAGAAGCGCTCGAACACACGCGCCCGCTCCTCCTCTGTCAGCCCGACGCCGGAGTCGGCAACGATGATCTGAACCCACGCTCGCTCACCCTCCACACCGATATGGACGCGTCCGCCGACCGGGGTGTAGAGGTGCGCGTTGGTGAGCAGGTTCGCGACTATCTGCCTGATGCGAGCGGGGTCGGCGAGGGTCAGCGGGAGCGTCGGGGCCACGTAGGTGCCCAGCCGCTGCTGCTTCTGGTCGAACCGGGGCGCCATCAGCTCGACGACCTCGCGCACCACCTCGCCGACGTCGACCGGCCGCCGGTCGATCTCGACCCGGTGTGCGTCGATCCTGGCCACATCGAGCAGGTCGTTTACGAGCTCTACCAGTCGGTCGGTGGAACGCAGGATGATGTCCACGAACTCTCTTTGGCGCTGGCTCATGTTGGACGAGGAGCGATCGAGCAGCTCCACGAAACCCTTGACCGACGTCAGGGGGCTCCGCAGCTCGTGCGAGGCCATGGCCACGAACTCGCTCCTGGCCTGCTCCAGCCGCACGCGCTCGCTGGCGTCACGGAGCGTCCAGACGACGCCGCTGCCATCGCCTAGGCGGGCGGCGGTGACGGTCAGGCAACGGCCGTCGTGCTCGATGCTGGTCTCATCGTTCAGGGCCGTTTCCAACGCTGGCAGCGGACTCGTCGGAGCATCGATCGGCGCTCCGAGGCTGAGCTCGGGAACCAGTTCCAACGCGCGCGGGTTGACACTGGCCACCGTCTCAGTGCTCGCGTCGGTGACGATCAGCGCGTCGCCGAGGCTCTCGAAGGCCAGCGCCCGACGTCGGCGCTCGAGCTCGCTGGTGACGCTCTCAGGGCCCCGGTCACCGCCGTCGGCTGGTGGATCACGCCTGCGCCGGACCCGGCCAACCAGCGCCAGGCGCAGCGACGGAGCGATCGAGAGGCGCTGCATAGGTTGCGCCGACGATCGTACTCATCGGTCGGGACGTACAGGACGCGACTGCTCAGGGCTGGGGAGCGCCACCGTCTCGCCTGCCCGCACCGGCGTCTACCATTGCCGGATGACTCCGACCCGGACCAATCGGAGTGCCCGGGGGCGAGGATTCCTGAACGCCAGCGCGGTGCTGCTGAGCACCACGCTCCTGCTCGCCGGCTGCGGGAGCCCTGCTGCCGTCGCGCCCGCGGGCGGTGCTTTCTCCGCGGAGGGCCGCGGCTCCGCACCGGCGGCTGCGGGTGCTACCGCCGCCGCCACTGTGATACCGAGCGGCGACTGGACCCGCTTTGACTTCGATGCCGCGCGCAGCGGCGTGGGCCCGGTCGACACCGGTATCAACGCCGGCAACCTGTCCAGCCTTCGCCGTCGGCGGGTGCATCTGGATGGGACGGTTGATTCGTCCCCGATCGAGCTGCACGCGATCCCCGTGAACGGTCGTCCGCACGACCTGATCATCGTCACCACCACCTACGGCCGAACAATCGCGATCGATGCCGGCACCGGCCGGAAGCTGTGGGAGTTCGTGCCGCCGGACATCCGCACCTACCAAGGGTCCGAGCAGATCACCACCGCCACCCCGATCGCCGATCCCGGTCGCCGCTATGTGTTCGCCACCAGCCCCGACGGCCTGATCCGCAAGCTCTCGGTGTTCACCGGCCGCGAGGTCCGCTCCCGGTACTGGCCGGCCCGGATGACGCTTGATGGCACCCACGAAAAGCTCCCCGCTGCCCTTAACCTGAGCGGAAACGAGCTGATCGTCACCACCGGCGGCTACATCGGCGACATTCCGCCCTATCAGGGCCATGTAGTCACGCTCGATCGCGTGAGCGGCCGCATCCTGCACGTCTGGAACTCGCTCTGCTCCGACGTTCACCGCCTGCTCGTGCCGAGCCGCTGCCCGGTCAGCGACTCGGCGATCTGGGCCCGAGCGGGAGCAGTGGTCGAGCCGGGGAGCGGGCGGCTGCTGGTGGCCACCGGCAATGCCGATGCGGTCAGCGATCCTTTCGACGGCCGCCGGTACTGGAGCGACAGCGTCCTGGAGCTGACCCCGGATGCCGCGCGCCTGCTTCACAACTGGACGCCGGCCAACCAAGCGGCGCTGAGCGCCAGCGACACCGACCTCGGCAGCACGGCGCCGGCGGTACTCCCGCCGGTGGCCGGGCGGCGGTTGGCGGTGCAGGGTGGCAAGGACGACAAGCTGCGGCTGCTGGACCTGAACCGTCTCAACGGCACCACGGGAGCTGCCGGTCCTCGTCTCGGCGGCGAGCTGCAGGACATCGCCACCCCGGGCGGCGGCGGGCTATACACCGCACCGGCGGTCTGGAGCCATGGGGGGCAGGTGTACGTGTTCGTCGCCGACGACAGCGGAGTCGGGGTCTACGTCCCCACTGGGGGCGCCTCGCCTCGCCTTCGCCTGGTCGCGCAAAACCCCACCGGGGGCACGAGTCCGGTGCTTGCCGGCGGTTTGCTGTACGTGTTCGACGAGATCAACGGGAAGGTGAACGTCTTCGAGCCAATGGGGCTGCATCGGCTGGCGTCGCTGCCCGCGGCCACCGGGCACTGGAACAGCCCGATCGTGATCGCCGGGCGACTGATCGTGCCCGAGGGCAACGCCAACGATCACGCCACCAGCGGCACGCTCGACATCTATCACCTGCCCGGGCGCTGATCCCGCGGGACCCGGCGGGACGTGCAACTTTCCCTGCACAGGGGAGATAAAGCAGCTTCCCTGAGGGCAACCTTGCTAGCTTCGCCGCCCAGGGTACGCCTCCTTCTGTTGCGGCGCGGCCGGCTGCTCGTTTCCGAGTCTGCTGCCCGGCGTGCGTCTTCGTGTGCCGATGAGCTTCCGAACCATTGTCAGGAGAATCGCGATGATCGCCGTGCTCGGTATGGCGATGATGGCGAGCGCGGCCGTCCCCAGCTCCGGTGATCTGTCCAGCCGCTATTCCGAGGGCCAGCAGCGCGCCGGCCAGCTGCAGGGCGGTATCCAGGCCGACACTGCCCAGATCCAGGGCTACGAGGGAACGATCTCCTCGCTGCAGGCGCGGCTGGATGTGATCCAGCGGATCGTCACCGTCCAGGAGCGCCTGCTGAGCATCGTCCGCTCCCACCTGGGACAGGCGCGGGTACGCCTGGCGCAGCTGGAGCGGGATTACGCTCACGGCCGGCGGGTGCTGGCGGCGGAGCTGCTGGCCGAGTACGAGTCGCCGCCGCCGACGATCGTCGGAGTGATCGTCAACGCCCATGGCTTTGAGGATCTGCTCAACGGCGTCGGCGAATTGCGGACCATCGAGCGTGCGAACACGCGGGTGATCCGGCTGGTCAGGGCGCAGCGGGTGGAGGTTGGCGTCGAGGCTCGCCGTCTGGCTGCCGTGCAGGAGCGCCGCCAGCGCGCCACGGCGGCGGTGGTGGTGGAGCGTGATCAGATCGCGCAGCTGCGGCTTTCGATCGTCGGCCGGGAGCTGACGGCGGCGCGAGCCCGGGCGCAGAAGACGACTCAGCTCACCGCCCTGCGGGGAACGCTCGCCCGCGAGGCAGCGGCGCTCGACCAGCAGGCCGCCGCGGCCCAGTCCGTCTCCTCCGGGGGGGCCGGGATCGCGCCGGCGGGTTGTGTCAGCACGCCATACGTTCCCCACGGCGGCAGCTACGGGTTCTTCCCGGCGCCGGGCACCAACTATTCCGTCGGCGAGGAGCCGGTGATCGCGGCGCGGCTCGACGCGCTGGGTCAGGCGCTGCAGTTACAGCTGATCGGGATCTCCGGCTACCGCAGCCCGCAGCACTCGGTTGAGGTCGGTGGCTTTGCCGACGACCCCCACACGCAGGGACTTGCCTCCGACACTCCCGGGGTGGAGGGTGTGCCCGAGGCGACGCTCGAGCGCTTCTGCCTGACCCGTCCGTTCCCCGGTCCGCGGGAGGCCGACCACATCCAGGAGCTGTAGTTCCCGGACCCAGATGCCGGCCACCGTCTCGAAGGCCGTGCGGCATCCCAGGGAGTGAAACGTGCAGTGCCAGCGGCTCGGCGGGCTCGGCGGGCGAACTCGTGGAGTGCACAGCGCGACAACGACGCCGCTGGAGACGTTCACTCTCGTGCTGAGCACCGTGGAGGTAGGCAGTGCGACATGCTGGCCGAGAATCGGCTGGGTTGACGTGCTATCGCCTGGCGCCCATCTTCGTGCAGCGGACTCAGCCATCTCCGAGCACGCGCGCCAACAGGTTGCGGGTGATCCGCACCAGCGGCGTCTGTGGAGCCCGCGGCGCCTGCGGCGAGGCGCTGGGCACCGGCTCCAGACCCAGCTCCCAGCTGAGGGTCCCGGTGGCGAATACCAGCGCTCCCGCGTGCGCCCGATACAGCGTGGTCTCCGCCGTTCCCGGGCCGGGCGGGGGCACCGGCTCCCCGGGCTCAGCGGAACCGGCACTCTGGCAGGGAGCCTGACCCTGGCCAATCAGCTCGGTACCCGCGGGAGCCGGACGGACTCGCGCGTCCAGCTCATACCCGACGATGCCCGGGATCTGGCTGGTGGCGCTCAGGCCGCTGCCGCTGAACAGCCACGCCGGCTGCAGCGTGGAGGATGGACGCCACGGGTAAAGGCGGTAGGTCGGCGGCCCCGGCTGGGGCAGACGGGCGGTGATGCAGCCCAGGTAGGCCGAGCCGGTCAGGCTGGACGCGGTCGCGTTAGCGGATCCGGTGGGGTGAGCGTGGTCAGGATCCAGGGCGGCGTGCTCCTTGTAGGCGACGATCGTCTGATCCCGCTGGGCGAAGCGGATGCGCCACGCGAGCGTGTCCGAGCTCAGGAACAGCAGGCTCGTGCCGTGGTCACGCGCGCCGGCAAACCCGTCAGCCTGCCGCTGCGACCAGTACTCAGAGTGGCCGAAGTCAAGCAACGCGCGGTGCCCGCGGAGCTGGTGCGGGTGCGCGTCGACTCCCTCGGAAGTGGTGTAGGACACCGGATAGCCGTAGCGTTCCAGGAAGCGGATCATCGCCACGTCGCGGGCGAACAGCTGTCCCGCACCGGTGACGCTGTCGTATGGTCGTTGATAGGAGACCTCCACACCCTGCGTGGTTCCGGTCACCCCAACCGGATCGGACCCACCGGGATATAGGCTGTCCCCGCCCCACGCGTTGTAGGCCTCGTAGGTGGCGGTCGGCAGCTGCGCCAGCAGCGGCTGGCGTCGGTGGGCGGTGACGACGAACAGGCAGTCGCTGGCGCCGGTGTGGGCGATCAGCTTGGCGATGTAGATGCCGCTGGGCAGCGCTGCCGGGATCGTGAACGACAGCGTGGGGTGCCAGCGGCACTGCGTCAGCCCGGTGGCCGCTTGGTGCCGGCACGGGGGCTGGGTCCGGACCCGCAGCCGATCGCTGGCCAGTACCTGACGTCCGCCGGTGCCGCCATACCAGCCAATCCGGAAAACGTCGATCCGCACCCCCCGGGCACCTGGGGCGCTGACATAGATGCGCTGGCGCTGACCTGGAGCCACCGTCTCACGGGCCACATAGCCGCGCACGGAGCCCCAGGCGAGACCGCCGATCTGAGCCGCTGGTCCCGGCAAACGCCACGCCCGCGTGCCCTGATGGCGGTTCTCGGCGGCCACGCTCGGCTGCGGACCCTCGGTGGGGACCAACCAGCGGTAAGCGTGATGGCGAGACGCTGGTGCCGGCCTGGGGGACGGGCCAGAATGAGACGAGGAGCCGCCACAGCCGCAGACGGCCAGTGCCAGCAGCACGGCGCCGACGATCGATCTGCTCATCCGCGCCTGGTTTAGCTCAAGCCAACGCTGCGGGAGCCGTCGATTCGGGCCCCTCGCCGGCCTCGGCTCGGGTGATCCACGTCCGCAGCTGCTGGTAGACGTCTGGGTGGCAGAGCAGGTCAAAGTGAGTGAGCCCGCTGAGCTCGTAGCCGTTGTCGACCTCGAACGGGATCCTGCGCCCCTTGCCGTTGCCGCGGCCCGAAGCGCTCGGGGAGCGCACGAGCAGATCGCCGAGCAGCCGGCCAAGCGGGCCCTCGCTGAGGGTGGCGCCGATGAAGTAGTAAGCGGCATCGGGAAGGAATGGGACCTCCTGGCAGCGATCGCGCAGGAACTCGTCCGGATCGCAGTCGCGCCAGTCGTCTTCCACGCAGGAGCCATAACGGAGGTCCTTGATGCCGATGCTGCGTGCGTTGAGGAACGTCGCCAGCGCCCGCGTCTCCGGCAGGCGGCCCAGCGCCCAGCTCAAGGCGTTGGCGCCCTTCTCCAGATCGGCGCCGAGATGAGGAGTGCCCAAGCAGAACACATGCCTGACCGCCTTTGCCCAGGCGAGGTCTTCGGCCTCGGCGTAGTGGCAGGCGCTGCGAGCGACCAAGCCGCCCATCGAGTGGCCGACCAGCACCAGCTCCCGCACGGTGCTCGGCCAGCCGTGGAGCAGCTGCTCCAGCAGCGCCGCGAGCTGGCGACCGTTGTCGGAGATGTGAAGGCCGGTGTTGTAGCGCAGGTACAGGGGCGTGAACCCCAGCTCCTGTTGCAGGCGCTCGCCGTAGGCCCGCCGGTCGCTGACCTCGACGCCGCGGGCCCGCAGCCACCAGGCGCTCTCGGTCTCACAAAGCCCGTGGACGAAGACGACGAGCCGGTCGGAGGCTTCCGGGAAGGCGTCGGCCAGCTCGTCAGGATCAAGCGGCACCTCAACAGCCTGCCGGCGAAAGCTCATCGGCTGCGCCAGTCCGTTGCCGCGCGCGTGCAGGTGGTCGCCATACAGGCCGTTGACTGCGCCGACCACCACCGAGGCCATTGGTCGCGAGTCCAGTCCGGGCTGGTCCTGATCTGCGCCCCGCGTCAGCTCGGAGCGGCGGCCAGCCAGCTCGGTGCCGCCCCGGGCCAGGCTGCGCAAGCCGCCGCGAACCCCCGCGTACGCCGCACGGCTGACGCTATCGTGGACCACCCGGACCGGCTCGGCGGCGCTGCCGAGAGCGGTGAAAGCACGGCTCGCGATGCCCTCGTGCAACTCCTTGACCAGCGTCCCGCCGGCCGCCAGCGCCTCGCCGGCCAGATCCCCAACGGCTTCGATGTCTGCCTTGCGCACGTGGACTCCTTAGCAAGCCTGTGGAGGATGGTGTCGCCCGCGTTATAGCGCATGCTCGCCCGCGCCCAAGGGATCGTTCGCTAGCTTGCCGACCATGGATCCGGGCTCTCCGGCACGCGCCGGCTACGCATTCGTGCTCCAGATCCCCACGCGTTGGGCGGACAACGACGTCTATGGCCACGTCAACAATGTCGAGTACTACGCCTTCTTCGACACGGTCATCAACCATTGGCTGATCCACGAAGGCGAGCTCGACATCCAGGAAGGGAAGGTGATCGGGCTGTGCGCCGAATCACACTGCGAGTACCGCGCCGCGCTCGAGTTCCCCGACGTCGTGGACGCGGCCCTGCGGGTCGGCCGTCTTGGTGAGCGCAGCGTCCGCTACGAGCTGGCGCTGTACCGAGCCGGAGCCCTGGAGCCGGCGGCACTGGGGTGGTTCGTGCACGTGTTCGTGGATCGAGCCAGCCGCCGTCCGGTGGAGATTCCCGAGGCTGTGCGCGGTGCGCTGGTCCGGTTGCGCACACCAGAGGACGGGCTATGAAAGTGCGCGCCGCGGTCCTGCGGGAGATGGGGCTACCGGCGCCCTACGCCGAGTCACGGCCGTTGCAGATCGACGGCTTGGAGTTGGGCTCGCCCGGTCCCGGCGAGGTGATGATCCGCGTGCACGCGGCGGGACTCTGCCACTCGGATCTGTCGGTCATCAACGGCACCCGGCCGCGGGTGATGCCGATGGTGCTCGGCCACGAGGCTGCCGGCGAGGTGGTCGAGGTCGGCGCAGGCGTGAGTGAGCTGACGCTTGGCGACCACGTCGTGCTGGCCTTCGTTCCCAGCTGCGGGCGCTGCCGGTCCTGCCTGAACGGGCGCGCGGCGCTGTGCGAGCCCGGGGCGGTCGCCAACGCCGCCGGCTCGTTACTCACGGGTGGGTGGCGCTGGCACGATGAACACGGTCGACAGCTGCACCATCACCTGGGCGTGTCGGCGTTTGCCGACCACGCTGTGGTCAGTGTCCGCTCCGCCGTGCGGGTCGATCCGGACCTGCCATTCGAGATCGCGGCGCTGTTCGGATGTGCGGTGTTGACCGGCGTCGGAGCCGCTCTGTACAGCGCCCGGGTGCAGCCAGGTGACAGCGTGGCTGTGTTCGGGCTCGGCGGGGTGGGGCTGGCCGCGCTGCTCGGGGCCCGCCTGGCGGGAGCCTCGCCGCTGATCGGCGTGGACATCGTCCCGGAGAAGCTCGAGCTCGCGCGCTCGCTCGGAGCCACCGACGTGGTCTGCGGCGGCGCTGGTGCGACCGAGGCGATCCGGGAGCTGACCGGCGGGGGCGCGCTGCGGGTGATCGAGACCGCCGGCAACGCCCGCGTGCTCGGCCAGGCCTACGAGGCCACCCACCGCGGCGGGACGACCGTTGCCGTCGGGCTGCCGGACCCGTCGCAGTCGCTGAGCATCCCGGCCGTAAGCCTCGTCGCTGATGAGAAGACACTGCGGGGTTGCTACCTCGGCTCGACCGTGCCGGCCCGGGACATCCCCCGGTTCGTGGAGCTCTACCGGGCGGGGCTGCTGCCCGTCGAGCGGCTGCTGACCCACCGGCTGAGGCTGGAGGAGCTCAACCAGGGCTTCGACCGGTTGGCTGGCGGTCATGCCGTGCGACAGGCAGTCATCCTCTGAGCTGAGGTGGGGGCCGAGGCGGTGCCTGCGGAGGCTATACTCGCCGCCTCACGCGCCTGTGGCGGAATTGGTAGACGCGCAAGGTTGAGGGCCTTGTGGACTGATTGGTCCGTGGAGGTTCGAGTCCTCTCGGGCGCACTGGCGGAAGCCTCGCGTGATGGGGGCTTGCTCGCGTTCTGAGGTTCTCAGCAGGTCCGCCGGCGCCGACGTGGTGGGCGCACCAGCGGGCGTGGCGTTCCGGCTTCGTGCAACCGCTCGGAAACTGCAAAGCCGAGTCCGCCCGCCGCTCCGGTCACCACCGCTCCACCCCGCCCGATCATCGGGCGAGCCTACCCTCAACAAGGTGCGCACTGTCCAAGTTGCTTTGGCCGAATCTCACCCGTCGGAGGTGGGTCAGAAGTAAACCGCTGTTCTACCAATTGCCTGGTAATCTGATGGTATGCGGATTGCCATTGACTCGGTTGGCCGTCTCGTCGTGCCGAAGGCGCTGCGCCAATCCCTGGGAATCACGGGGCCCACGGAACTCGAGGTTGTGGCCCGGGACGGCGTAATCGAACTTGCCGTGGCGGACGTTCCGGCTCGGATCGAGGATGAGGGCGGGGAGCCAATGATCGTCACCGACGCCGCGATGGCTCCGTTGACGGTCGAGGACGTTCGCGCGGCGATTGACCGCGTACGCCGGTGATTGCCCCGGACTCGAGCGTCACGATCGCAGCCGCCGCGACATGGCACTCGGCACACAAAGCCGCCGTGACCGCGCTCGCTGCCGAGCAGCCGGCCCTCATCGCTCACGTCGCGTTTGAGACGACAGCTGCGCTGAGCCGGATGCCCGCGGGCCACCGGCTTGCACCTGCGGTCGTGTTCAAATGGCTAGAGCTGCGATTCCAGACGCGTTGGCTCGTCATGCCCGCCGACGCGACTCAACACGCGCTCCGAACCGCGACCGAACGCGACGTCCGCGGTGGGGCTCTCTACGACGCGCTGATCGCCGCGACGGCGGCGCATCACGATCACACCCTCGTGAGCGCCGATCGCCGCGCGGCAACGACGTACTCGGCGCTCGGCGCCGACGTTCTCTACCTTGCGGTCGACTGACCGGCTAGAGCGGCGGGATCGAACTCAGCCAACCGCGTGTGAGGACCGGCGTCTGGGCAGCAAGCAACCTCGGCCCCGACGCTCACCGTCCAGCGCTCACACAGCTCACCCGGTTCAGCAGGGACAATGGGATGGCGCTGCCCATGCGCTGGTAGCCGGGGGCGTTGGGATGCAGGTGGTCGCCACTGTCGAGGGCGGGTCGAAGGCGGCTGGGCTGGCCCGGGTCCCGGACTGCGGCGTCGAAGTCGATCACGCCGTCGGGGACCTGGCTGGTACGGATCCAGCGATTCACCGCGACGCGCGTCGAGTTGGCCTGGGCGCTGCCATAGGTTGACACGGCATATCCCCCCGAGGGGGTGAGCGTTCCCACGAGCACGCGGAGTCCGTCCAGGTGCAGGCGCAGCACTACCTGTCGCAGGGCGGCGATGACATCCCCCGAGGAGGCGAGCGGGGTTTGGCCGATGTCGTTGATGCCCTCGAGCACGATCACCTCGCGCACGCCCGGAACGGCGAGCACGTCGCTGTCCAGCCGCGCCAACGCGCTGGGGCCGTAGATCGAGGTGAGCCCATCGAGGCGCAGGCGGTTGCCGCTGATGCCGGAATTGACGACCGAGAAGGGGAGATGCCGGTGCGCAATCCGCCGCGCGAGGAAGTCGGGCCAGCGAGTGTTGTGCTCCCCCGGCCGCTGGCCCACGGTGCTCTGATAGCCGTCGGTGATCGAGTCACCGAGCGCCACCAGCGTCCCGACGGTCCGCGGCGCCTGCACCTCGACGCCGGTGAGCAACGGCCACGCCTGCGAGGGCGAGCCGAAGCTTTTACCTGAGGGCTCGTTTGTGAGGTCGCCGGTCGCCTGGTAGGAGCCGGTCTCGTTGGCGACCGGATGCTCGCTCGCCGGCCCGGACGGTCCGCGCATGTAGATGCTGATCGCCAGGTCAGAGAAGGCGGAAAAGGCCAGCCGTGCCGGATCGGAGAACACGTCGGCGCCGCGGGGAATGGTCACACTCCGCTGGCCGCCGAAGCTCACGGGCACCAGCGAGCTGGCGATGACCCGCGCTCCTGACTGGCGTCGCGCCACCGTCACCCGATCGATGGTCAGCGGCCCGCTGCCAAACCGGTTCGAGAACCGCAGCAGCACCCGCCGCCCGCCCCGAGTGGGATTCACTACCAGGCGCACGGTCTGGTCGGAGTACGAGGGACCGGCGATCGCCGGTGCGGTTCCCCACGCACCCACCCAGCCGGTGCCGCCGCATACCGCGGGAACTCGTGCTCCGGTGGGCGGCCCCATGAGAACCAGGAGCACCGCGGCGGCCAAAGCCACCGCCAAGGCCAGGCGAGCACGCGTCATGTTGTCAAAGCTGGGCGGGGTCGGCGTATGCGAGACATGTCCATGATCAGCATTCCGAGGTCGAGGACGGCAGCGAACGCTGCTCGCACAGCTAACCAGGTCCGTCTCAAAAAACTGCCGGACGTGGGTTCCGTCAACGCTGGCGGGCCGTGCCGCGACGACAGCCAGCGCCCATGACGATCGTCCCCCAGCAGGGCCGAGAAGCACGACGGCGAGTCGAACCGCGGCAGGCACAGCCAGTCGACAGACCCGTTCAGACCGACCAGAGCAGCGGTCTGCATATCCCCGATCAAGCCGTAGTCCTCGATGCGCACGGTTGCTTCTCTGTTCGCGATTACGCCTGGACCGTAGGAGTAGCAACCAGGCACGCCATCACCTCAACCGGGCGAAGGTAGGTTAGTCGGGGATCCGAACCCGCTGAACACTCGCCCCTGGCGGGCAGGACAGGCGCCTGCGATGATGCCTTGGGTTCATCACTGATGTCGCTGATTTGCGCCAGCTGCGGCCAGGCCAACCGCGATGCGGCGCGTTTCTGCGCCGCGTGCGGTAGTGCGCTGGCGGTTGCTTGTCCGTCGTGTGGCGCGGAGCTGCCGGAGGGCGCCCGGTTCTGTGACGCGTGCGGAGCGGCGATCTCCTCAGTGGATGCTGCCGCCGGCGAGGTGCGCAAGGTCGTGACGATCGTGTTCGCGGATCTGGCGGGCTCGACCGCGCTGCAGGAGGCGCTCGAGGCGGAGTCGGTCAGGCGCGTGATGGCGCGGTTCTACGAAGCCATGCGGATCGCCGCGGAGGATCACGGCGGTCAGGTCGAGAAGCTCGTCGGCGACGGGATGGTGCTGAGCTTCGGTGCCCGCGAGCTGCACGAGGACGACGCGTTGCGGGCCGTGCGGGGGGCTGCCGCGATGCAGGACGCGCTCGCGCTCCTTAATCAGGAGCTGGACCGGGTCTGGGGGGTTCGGCTGCGCATGCGCACCGGAGTGAACACGGGCGAGCTGGTGGTCAGCGCCGATGGCGAGCTGGTCGGCGACACCATGAACACGGCCGCGCGTCTGGAGCAGGCCGCCGGCGAGGGCGAGGTGCTGGTGGGCGAGGCGACGTGGCGGCTGGTGCATCATGCGGTCGAGCTGGAGGCGGGCGCGGCGCTGGAGCTGAAGGGCAAGTCCGGCCCGGTACGCGCATGGCGTCTGGTCTCGGTGACGGCCCCCGAGATCGCAGGTGGAGGCTCGGCGTTGGAAGCCCCGTTGATCGGGCGCGAGGCTGAGCTGGAGCGGCTGGGGAGCGCGTTCGAGGAGGTACTGGCGGCCCGGGAGTGCCGGCTGGTGACGGTGATGGGTTCCCCAGGGGTGGGTAAGACCCGCTTGGCTTCAGAGCTGGCCGGTGCCGTGGCCGACTCGGCCAGCGTGGTCGTGGGTCGCTGCGAGCCGACGGGGGAGGGCCTGACGTTCCTGCCGCTGGCCGAGGTGCTGCGGGTCGTGGCGGACATCGGTGAGGCCGATCCGGCGGAGATCGTGCGCGCGAAGCTGGCCACGCTGATGCCGGAGGACGATCCCGATCGCGCGCGTCTGATCGAGGGAGTCGCCGGGGTGCTGGGCGTGGCCGAACCCTCCTCGGCGCAGGAGACGTTTTGGGCGTTGCGTCGTGGCCTCGAGTTCCTGGCTCGGCAGCGCCCGTTGGTGCTGGTGCTGGACGATCTGCATTGGGGCCAGCCGATGCTCCTCGATCTGGTGGAGCACCTGGTGGAGTGGGTCCGCGACGCGCCGGTCCTGATGATCGCCCTCGCCCGTCCGGAGCTGAGAGACGTCCGTGCAGCGCTGGCCTTCGCTGGGCGCCGGGCGCGAGACGTCATCGAGCTGGCGCCGCTGGACGAGGGGCAGAGCCGCGACCTGGTCAGTGGCCTGCTCGGCGATGTGCGCGTTCCCGCCACGCTCAGCGCGCGGATCCTTCAGACGACCGAGGGCAACCCGCTGTTCCTGGGCGAGACGGTGCGGATGCTGGTCGACGACGGGGTGCTACGGCGAGAGGCCGGTGGTTGGGTGGCGGCGGGTGAGGTCGCGATGGTCGAGGTGCCGCCGACGATCCACGCGCTGCTGGCAGCAAGGATCGAACGGCTGCGCGCCGATGAGCGCGCGGTCGTCGAGCGCGCGGCGGTGATCGGCAAGCAGTTCTACCGCGGCGCCGTCGCCGAGCTGGTGGCGCCCCTGGTGCGCATTGGCATCGACGGCCATCTCGAGGCGCTGCGGCGCAAGGACATGGTCGAGCCGGAAGGCACCTACTGGATCGACGAGCCGGTGTTTCGCTTCCATCACGTGCTGATCCGCGATGCTGCGTACCGGTCGCTACTCAAGGAGGCTCGCGCGGAGCTCCACGAGCGCTTTGCCGATTGGCTGGAGGTCAAGGCCGGCGAGCTGGTGGGCGAGCACGAGGAGGTGATCGCGTTTCACCTCGAGCAGGCGTACGAGTACCGGCGCGAGCTGGGACCGCTCGATGAGCGCGGGCGCGCACTGGGTGAACGCGCGGCAGAGCGGCTGCACACCGTTGGCCGGCGAGCATTGACGCGGGAGGACCTGGCCGCGGCCGCGAACCTGCTCGCCCGCGCGCTTGCTTGTCACGCCGCGGGAGAGCAAGAGATTCTGTGGGATCTGTGCGAGGCCGTGCTGTCGGCCGGTGACACGGGCGCGGGCGCGGGACTTGTGGAGCGCTTCACGACCGGCGAGGACCCAGATCCGCACCAGCGGGCTCGCGCCACCGTGCTGGAAGGTCAGCTGGCCAACCTGACCGGAGCCAGCGACATAGCCGCCACGGCCGAGCGGGTGGCGGCCGCGGCAGCTGAGCTGGGCACGCTCGACGATCCCAAGGGGCAGGCCAAAGGCTGGCAGGTGGCCGCGGGGGCGTACGTGCGGCTGGGCCAAGTCGCGCTGGTAGAGGAGGCCTTGGACCGGGCGCTGGCCGCCGCCCGCGTCGCGGGCGACAGCCGCCGGACGACCGCGGTTCTGGCCGCCGCGCCGAGGGCGGCGCTATGGGGCCCGTCCCCGGTGGTGCGCGCGAGCGGGCGCTGCCTGGACGTGGTCCGGATCCTGCGCATGACACCCGGCAACCGGCACGTGGAAGCGGTCGCCCTGCGCTGTCAGGCGGTGCTCGAGGCGATGCGTGGGCGCGCCGGTGCCGCCCGGGAAATCCTTGCCGCGGGGCGAGCGACGCTGCAAGAGCTGGGCCTGTCCCTCGAGCTGAACGAGACGGCGATGCACGCTGGGATCGTCGAGCTTCTGAACGGCGTCCCTGCCGCCGCCGTCGAGCATCTGCGGGCGGCGCGAGAAGGGTTTGAGGCGCTTGGGGTGGCGGCCGGTGCGGCCCAGGCCGCCGCGCTCCTGGCCCGAGCGCTGGTGGAGCAGGGCGACGACGATGCCGAGGCGCTGGAGCAGACGCGGGTCGCCGAGCAGCACGGCGGTGAGGATCTGAAGACCACGATCACCTGGTGCAGCGCGCGAGCGGAGGCGCTCGCTTCCTGTGGGGATCACCAGCAGGCGCTCGACTTCGCCCGTCGCGCCGTCGCGCTGGCCGAGCCCACCGACGCGCTGGCTGACAAGGCCGACGCCTCGATTGCGCTGGCGCGTGTGCTGCGGGCCGCGGGGCGCGGGGACGAGGCGCGCGAAGCGGCTGGAGCCGCTGCCGGCTGGTACGAGGCCAAGGGGCATTCGGTCGGGGCTGAGCGGGCCTGGCGGCTGGCCGGAGCGCAGCCAATGTCCCAAGGGTCAGTCCCCGCTGCACTCGACGCGGAACCACTGGGTAACTCGCGATCTGAGCGTTTTCTGGCCGGGTACAAGCAGCGCTTCGATGCGCACGACGTCGACGGCCTGCTGGAGATGTACGCCGAGGATTGGGTGCTGGTCGACCACCGCAAGGTCGGTTGGGAGGACACGCGAGGCCGCGACCCGGCCGCGGTGCGGTCGGTGTTCGAGGCCTCGCCCGACGTCCGGCTGGACATCGACCGGGTGCTGGCATGCGACGACCACGTGCTCGCCGGACGCTTGACACACCGCGGCACCGCCGCCGAAAGCGGAGGCCAGTATGAGCTGACGTTCGGGATCGTGATCGTCGTCGAGGGGGGGCGCTGGCAGAGCTCCGACATCTACGACCCTGACGACGACGGGGCGATGCTCGCGCGCTACGCGGAGCTGGCCGGCCGCGCCCCGGACCGCTTCAGGGCCGAGTTCAAGCGACGCTTCGATGCTCACGACCTTGATGGCGTCCTTGAGCTGTTCGCCGAGGATTACGTCCAAGTCGACCACCGCCAGATCGGTTGGGAGCAGGTGCGAGGCCGGGACGCTGCCGAGCAGGGTCTGCGCTCCGCGTTTGCCAGCTCCTCCGACGTAACGGTCGAGTGGGCCGAGGTGCTGGCATGCGACGAACGCGTGATGGCGATGCGCGCTACCTGGAGTGGCACCGCGAACGAGGGTGGGGGGGCGTTCGAACTGCCCTTCGGGGTCGTCACCGTGGTGGAGGAGGGCCGCCGCGTCAGCGACGACTTCTATGCGGCCGAGGATCGGCAGGCGATGATCGCGCGATACGCAGGTCTCGGCGGCGGTCAAGGACCGCTGGGCGAGTCTCCGCCGGAGCGCTTTTTCGCCGAGTTCTGCCGCCGCTGGGCCGCGCATGATCCGGAGCCGATCGTCGGGCTCTACGCCGAGGATTGGATCGGGGTCGAGCATCGCGCCCTCGGCTGGGAGGAGATGCGCGGGCGCGACCAAGCGCGCGCCCTCGTCCGCTCGGTTCTGGACGACTTCGATGCGTTCTGGCTCGAGGTGGAGGAGGTGCTGGCTTGTGACTCGAGGGTCATCGCGGTCCTGGCCACAGCACGGGGTTTCTCCAACCATGGTGGCGGTGGCGGGGAGTTGGGCTACGGCTACGTGATCGTGGTCGACGGCGGGGTGATGGTGCGCCTCGAGCGCTATGCGCCGCACGATCGAGAGGCGATGCTGGCGCGGTTCGCGGAGCTCGGTGCGCGGGCTCCTGAGCGGTTCCTGACCGAGTACCTGCGCCGCTGGCCAACCCGCGATGTCGAGTGCTTGCTGGAGCTGTACGCCGAGGACTGGTACCAGATCGACCACCGCAAGGTGGGCTGGGAGCCGGCGCGGGGACGGGATACCGCGCGCGAGCTGCTGCGCTCGGCCTTCGCCGCTTCACCGGACCTGCAGCTCGTGGTCTATGAGGTCATGGCCTGTGACGAGCGGGTGATCGCCTGGTCGGGGGCGTGGCGCGGCACCAGCCCTGAGGGCGGAGGTGAGCTCGAGGTTCCGTTTGGAATGGTCTCCGTGGTCGAGTCCGGGCTGTGGCAGGGCGTGGACATGTATGAGCCTGACCACCGTCAGGCGATGATCGTCCGCTACGTTGAGCTCGGTGGCGGCCAGGGACGACTCGGCGATCGGCCGCCGGAGCGCTACTGGGCGGAGCTCTTGCGACGCTTCGCCGCTCATGACGTCGAAGCTGTGGTCGAGTTGCACGCCCCCGATTGGGTATTCGTCGACTACCGCAGCTTGGCTTGGGAGGAGATGCGCGGTCGGCAAGGCGCCGAAACCTTCTTCCGCTCCGCTTTCGCGGTCTCCCCCGACGTCCGGGGCGAGGTCGACGAAGTGCTCGCGTGCGACGAGCGGGTGATCGCGCTAATCACCACGTGGCGCGGCTTGGGTGGCGACGCGAGTGGGAGCTTTGAGATTCGCGTGGGCATGGTCGACGTGATCGAGGCGGCCCAAAGCGTGAGTCGAGACCAGTACGAGTGCAGCGACCGAGACGCGATGCTGGCGCGCTACAAGGAACTCTGCCGCGACTCGGGCGCTGAGGCGCCGGTGCCCCGACCGTGGGAGCATTTCGACCAGCTGTTCAACGAGCGGCGGCTCGATGAGATCCCGGACCTGTACACCGACGATTTCGTGATGGTCGACCATCGGTCGATGGCGTGGGAGGAGACACGCGGCGGCCAGGCGTTGCTGGACGTCTGTCGCAGCACGCTTGCAGTCGGGACCGATCAGCGCTCTCGTTGTGTTTTGCTGCTGGATGGCGGTGGCGACCTAGCCCTGATCCGCAACACGTTCTCCGGCGAGACGTTCGAGGGCGGCCCGGGCGGCGCTTGGGAGATCGTCCTCGACGAAGTGTTCGTTCTGCGCCAGGGACTGGTGGCCCGGATCGAGGTGTTCGAAACCGGCGATGAGGCGGCTCCCGCCCGCTACGAACAGCTCCGAAGCCAAGCCCGGCGCTGGCCGGAACCGGCCGAGGAGGTACTCGTGCGCGATCGCCGCGGGTTTCCCGCCGCGGACGCGCGTGGCGTGGAGGGCTACCGCGCGTTGGTCGGATCCGGCGAGGTGAGCTTGGTGACCGAGGACGGAGATCTACTGCTCGGCCGTGTCGAGCAGGACCCGCCGCTGATCGTTGTCGCGAGGTCTGGCGGCGGACAACTCGTAGAGGCGATCATGCTGCGCGATGAGGCGCGGACGCGGGAGTGGATGACCGCGCTGAAGCTCGCCCGCGCCTACGAGACAGCCGGTGACAATCTCAAGGCGTTGATGGCCACCCACCATGCCGAGAGCCGCATGATCGATCACCGCCCCCTGCAGCTTCACGAGAGCATCAATGCGACGGGGATCCGCGAGTTCTACACCGAGTCGGGCAAGCTGCTGGAGACGCCACACGCGACGGTCGAGGTGCTGGAGGTTCACGTTGGCGCGGAGGCGATCGCAATGACCTGGAACGGAACTGACCGCTTGACCGGTGGCCCGGCTGAATGGCGGACGTATCAGGCGTGTCGCCTACGTAACGGGCTGGTCGAGCAGATTCACATCTTTTCCGAACCCGGAGAGGCGCTGCTCAAGGCCGAGGAGCTCTCGCCCCAGGGCGAACATGTACGCATCGCGCGGCTGTACATCGAGGCGGTCAACGCGCGCGACTGGGATGCGCTCGCGCAGCTCTACACCGATGACTGCCTGTTCCTCGAGCACCGTCCCGCCGGCTGGGAGAACTTCCAGGGTGTCGGCGACCTGATCTCGATGTTCAAGTCGATGCTCGACTTGGTCGCCGATGCGGCGACCGTTCGGGGTGAACTCCACCACGTCGACGGCGACGGCGTGTTCCTGCGCCAGATCCACACGGGCACGTGGCAGGGAGCCCCGTGGGAAATCGCGCTGGACACCCTCATCCAACTTCGGGACGGGCGCCTGGCCCGCGTCGAGATGTTCAACCCCGACCAGAGCGAGCTGCTGCACGAGCGTCTGGCGGCACTTGGCCCGCAGCGACCACGCGAGGTCGACGACTGGCGGGCTCCGTTCGCCGACGACGTCTCGCTGATCGACCTCCGCCGCGGCGGCTCGGCGACGCTACACGGGACGGAGGCGGTCACGGCGCAGCTCGGCGAATCGCTCTCGGGGCAGCTGCTGGCGCAGGAGCAGGAGGCGACGCTCGTGCGGCGGGCCGACGGGACGGTCGCGCTGACGTTTGCCAGTCGGGCCGGTGAGCTCGCCTACGTGGAGATCTACGGCGATGAGCATCCGGCGCGTGAGCGGTTCGCGCTCATCGCCGAAGACCTCGAGGCTCTGTTGTCGGTGCGTCTCGGCATCGCCTGGGTCCAGGCGCTGAACCGGCGGGATCTCCCGGCGGCTCGCAACTGTCTGGCCGATGACATGGTCATCGTCGATCACCGGCCGGCCTCTCCGTTTCCCTCCGAGATGCACGGCGGTGACGCGTACTTTGCCCGGATCCAGTCGTTGATTGAGCTCTCTACCGACGTTCGCTGGTGGAGCGGTGCTGGCTTCGTCCCTGCTGGGGCGCTCTCGATCTCGGCGATCATGATCACCGGGCACTGGATTCTGGGCGGCGGCTGGGCCGAGATTCTCCTGGGCGTCGTCAACTCGCGACGGGAGGACCGTTTTGACCGCTTCGAGTTCTTCCCTGCCGACGCGCGGGACGAGCAGCAGGCGCGACTTGCCGAGCTGGCGGCGCAGCGTGGCCACGGCGACTGAAGCGAACAGATGCTGACCCTGCCGCCCCGCTCGCCCAGCCAGCGCGATTGAACCGCGTGGCAACGATCTTTGCCGCCGCCTCTACCGAGGCATCGTCGGTGGCATCATCCGCTCGACGACCCGCACCCATCCGATGACCGGCCCGTCCCGACAACCGGAGCTCGATGCCTTCGTCTCCACAGGCGAGCTGCCGGCGCTCGAGCGGGTGGACCAGTTGGTCAAGGAGGCCCACGGCCGCTACGGCTCCGATCGCCAGGGCCAAAACTCCGACGCTTACCCAGCCCTGGCCCGGGTGCCCAGCGACCTGTTTGGAGTGTGTGTCGTCACCACGACGGGAGCCACGGTGACCGCCGGCGACACCGACTACGGAGTCATGAGCGTGTCCAGGCCGTTCGTGTTCGCGCTGCTGCTGGTCGGGGATCTCATAGGAGGGGTCCTGCGAGCCTCCGTCCTGGCGCTCCTGAACCTGCTCGGCTGGGGGCTTGGCGCACCTCGGTGGTTAATCATCGATCCGGCCCGGGACGGGAATCGACGGGACTCGCGACAAGTCGATCAGCTCCCGCTTCAACCGCGGCATCAGTTCGGCCACTCGCGATGCGGGCGCCGACTGCCGGGCGGCGCCCTCAACGGACGGCGAAGTCGGACTTTCGCTCATTCGGCCCGTGCTCATCGTCGTCGTGTGCCCACAGGTCTCACCGGTCCGAAGACTGAGCGGCTTTGGCGCATGTGCAAGTGCGCGCCCCCTCCCCGGAGGAAGACACCACACTTGCGACTGTCGCACGATCATTGACCACGTGACCCTCTACCTAAGCCTCGCCCCGCTCGGCGCCGGTCCCGCCACCCACGCCTTCGGATCGTCACCGCCGCGCTAGCGGCACTCATCCTGCGGCCGTCATCGTCGCCTTCACCCGCCAATCGCGCTTGTGCTGGCCTATGGTGATCGGGAAGCCGACACCATCTCGAACAGATCGGAGACGAGACTTGCTCACCATGGCAGTGGACTGGAGTGAGGTCACCGCGATCGCGACCTCGCTCCTGGCCATCGGCCTGGTGGGAGCCATCGCCGCTGCGGTGTTTGGGGCACAGCAAGTCCGAGAAGCGCGTAGGACTCGCGAGGCGCACATGGCGGCCGAGTTCTTTCGCCGCTGGAACGAGGACGCCCTCGTGCAGGCGCGTCGGATGGTGCAACGTTACAAGTCAGCCGATGAACTGCGCGCCGCGTTCACCGCCTACGTCGCCGCCGATGCCCCTGAGGCTTACGTGCTCCTCCGGGAGCTCGACTACTTCGAGCAGCTCGCCGCGCTCGAAAGCCAGGGCGCTTTTGACCTAGAGCTGGTCAAGCTGCTCCTAGGGCGCACGCTGATCGAGCGCTGGGAGATGTGGAACCCCGCGATCACCGAGGCGTACGGCCAAGGTGTGTACCCGATGTTCGAAGGCCTCGCAGAGAAACTTAGGCTCGCACTGGACGATCCGGCCGTTGCGGCGGGCGGTTGATCGCAGCGTAACCATCGCCCTCGCGTGGCTACCGTCGCCCTAGCGGTGGACCACCGGCAACCACTCCAGTCACGATCAAGACCCGCGGTCGCCCCGCTCGGGGTCACCGGCGTTGGCAGACAGGGATTGGGCCTGGACGCCCAGCAAGGCGTGGGGTAGATACCACACTCTGGACTGCCGCCCAACCAGTGGCTACGATCGACGGGGTGTCGCGGATCCCATCACGATGAGCGCCTCGATTCCCGCGCCGCTTAGCCCCGACGCCCCGCGACCACCGATCCGAGTAGTCCTCGCCGACGACGCCTACCTGTTGCGTGAGGCGCTCAGACATCTGTTCCAAGGGGCTCCGACGATCACCGTCGTAGGCGAATGCGAAGACGCCGGATCGGTGAGGCGGGTCATCGACGAACAACGAGCCGACGTGCTCATCACCGATATCCGAATGCCACCGTCCGAGGAGGACGAGGGCATCCCCCTGCGCTGGTGCCCGAGGGGCAGAGCAACGCAGCGATCGCGGACAAGCTCGTGCTCATCAAGCGCGCGGTGGAGAAGCACGTGAACGCGATCTTCGCCAAGCTCGAGCTCGGGGATCCTGATCAGGTCAACCGCCGGGTCAAGACTGCCCTGTTGTACCTCAGCGCCCGCAACCAGCACGGTATCTAGAGGACGTAAACCAGGCTGGTGAGGGCGCGACTTCCTGATACTGCGTGTGAGGGGCGCGCGCTGAGCCGGCGATGAGCCGCCATGAGACGGAACCGGTGGGCTCCTCTCTCGGAGAGGCGGAGTTGTCGACTCCCGAGCCTTCGGCTACGGATCTCAGCCTGCTCCGGGCCTACGAGCCAGTGGGTTGCTTCACCAAGGGAGAGCTGTTCTTCCCCACCGCTGTTGGTCCCTATGTGGCTCGCTGCAGCCTGTGGCGAGGCGACACGGACGGGGAGGCGATTTGCATTGTTCCGGCCGGCGAGCTGACCATCGAGCGAATGTGTGAAGAAGCCGTCCGACACCAGGATCGGCCGCTGTCTATACGGTTTGTGCAGCGCAGCCTCACGCGCAGCGAGTATCGGAGTTGGCGACGGATACCGCGCGATCAGCTGGGCGGGGAGGTGCGGTTCACGACCACGGGGATGTTCGGACGCGTCGCCGAAGCCGTCTTTCGCGCCACGCTGGTGCTGCGCGGCACGGTGGCCTCAGGGGTCGCGGCGGCGGCTGAGATCGTCTACCGCGAACACCTGCATCCGGATCGATGCACCTATTACGGTCGGGTGGTGCGAACGGGGGGATTCATCTGCCTCCAGTACTGGTTCTTCTATGCGATGAACGATTGGCGCTCGACGTTCAGCGGCGTCAACGACCACGAGGCCGACTGGGAGCTGGCGACGGTGTACCTCGCCGAGCGGAAGGGAGGGCCGCCGCGTCCGGCCTGGGTCGCGTTCTCCTCCCACGACCATAACGGCGACGATCTCCGCCGCCGCTGGGACGATCCGGAGCTTCGACGGCACGGAGATCATCCGGTGCTGTTCCCGGGTGCGGGCTCGCATTCGGGCGCGTTCGCCCCCGGCGACTACGTGATCTCCGTCGATCCGCCGCAGCTGCGGAAAGTGATCGCCATTGCCCGTCGGGCGCAGCGCCTGCTGGCCCCGTGGCGGGACGACACCCGCCCTGCGGCAGGGTTCGGAATCCCCTTCGTGGACTACGCGCGCGGCGATGGGAAGGTCGTCGGGCCCGGCCAGCCGGCGCAGTGGAGAGCCGAGTTGATTGATGATGACACGCCCTGGGTACGCGACTATCGGGGACTGTGGGGACTTGACACCGAAGACCACTTCGGCGGCGAGCGCGCGCCGTCTGGGCCCAGGTACGAGCGCGACGGTTCGATCCGCCCGGCGTGGGCCAACCCGCTCGGCTGGGTTGGACTGCTCAAGGTAGCCCCCGACGACGCGCAGGTGACGTCGCTGCTGGAGGATCGAATCGCCGCGCTCAAGCGACGGGTCTTCGAACTGGACGAGACCATCGCCACCGAGCGGGCCGAGCTGCGCGGGATCGGAGTCGGGGTGCGCTCGCTCGAGGCCCACGACTATGCCCGGTCGCTGGCCGCCAGCCGGCGCTCGGAGATGGCGGCCCGCGAGGCCAAGCTCGACCAGGCGATCGCGGATCGCGCTCGTGTGGCCGAGGAACTCCGCACCCACCGCGACACCCTCAGTCGCCCGCTGGCCAGTGAAGATCCCCAAGCTCACATCAAAACACGATTTGCCCCTCGCACCGAGGACCAGCAGCGTCGCACCCGCTTCCTGCGGTTCTGGGCGGCGATCAGCACGCCGCTACTGCTGGCCCTGGTGCCGGTGATTCTGCTGGCGCGACCGCTGGCCTGGATCAGCACGCTGGCGGCGCTTGCGGTGCTGTTCCTCGGCCTCGAGGCGTTCGCGCGCCGGCGATTCTTGTCATTCCTGGCCAGCACCGTGCTGGTGATCGCCTTCGCCGCGGTCGTGGTGGGGTTCGTTGAGCTGTCCCAGCAGTACTGGAAGATCGCCGTGTCGGTGCTGTTCGGCGGGGCCGCACTCGCGCTGCTGGCCGGAAACCTAGGGGACCTTCGCCACCGTTGGCGACGGGGCGCGTCCATCGGCGAGGAGCCGGAGCGAAAGACGCTGTCAGACGGACGATAAGGGTCCGGGCGATGAAGTCGCATCGCCGGCCGTGAATGTCAGGGCCGGTGGCGGTCACGTACGGGCCCGCGATGTTGCCGCGATGCGTCGATCAGGGGCAGCGTCGGCATGCGCATGAACTAGGCGCCACATGCAGCGGACGCGTAGGGCCGCGGCGGATGCTACTGCTTGGGGGCGGGCGCAGGCCGAAAGACGCCGCCGCTCAATGTGCGGCTCACACGAAGGTCTTCGCGAGTTCGTATCTGCCCCTTCACTAACTCGTAAGCCGTTCTCACCTATGGAGCCCACGCTCATCATATGAGCACCAAACCTCTGATTTTTCTCCTCTCGCTTGCCAGTGCCGTCAGTTGTGCCGGGGCGGCCTCGGCGTCGGCGTCGGCGGCCACGACGATCTCACAGTCGGCGGCGAGTGCCAACTGGTCCGGATATGTGGCCGGTGGCACACCCGGCGGCACTAGCCCGGAGTTCTCCAGCGTCTCTGGAAGCTGGGTCCAGCCATCGGCAAACTGCGCCACGGGCCAAGGTGACGCGTCCTTCTGGGTTGGACTCGGCGGTGCCGGACAGCAGTCCCAAGCGCTGGAGCAGGTCGGAACCGAGGTCGACTGCGACAGCGATGGCGCCGCCAGTCACTTTGCGTGGTATGAGCTCGTGCCCGCCGCTCCAGAACGGCTCGATCTCACGATTTCTCCGGGAGATCACGTCTCTGGCAGCGTGAGCGTGAGCGGAACGAACGTCACCGTCTCTCTCGCGGACCACACCACAGGCGCGTCGGCCACGAAGACTCTGCCCATGAGCAATCCCGACATCTCGAGCGCCGATTGGATCGCCGAAGCACCCTCCTCCTGTGACGGATCCGGCAACTGTCAGCCGCTTCCGCTCGCCAACTTCGGAAGCGTCAGCTTCACGAATGCATCGGCTATGGCCAACGGCCACACCGGGACGATTTCTGACTCGAGCTGGACGACGCAACCCGTTGCGCTCAGCGCGGGCTCGGGCGGCTATGCCTCTGGCGACGCGGGAGCGGCCGGCGAGCAATCCGCAGCCGGCGCAGAGCCATCCGGGCTCTCTGCCGACGGCTCGTCGTTCTCCGTGGCGTGGGCCTCGAGCGCTAGTCAAACGTCGGCATCTGGAGACCCCTCCGCTGCTGGCGGCTACCCGAGTGACGCCTACGGGGGTGGGTACGGAGATGGCGGCGGCTACGGCAACTCCGGCGGCTATGGTGACGGCGGCGGCTATGGTGACGGCGGCGGCTATGGTGACGGCGGCGGCTACGCGTACGGCGGCGGCACCTAGCAGCGCACCATCGCCAGTGGGCACACGGGGATGGAGGCACCACACTTCGAGCAGTTAGTCAGCAGCGAGTTACGTTTGGCTGGGGTGTCCGACTCGTCTGTCACCCCCTCTAGGTGAGCGCTCTGCCCTCAGAGGCCAGCGGTGCCGGAGGTTCGAGCGCTGTCACAGCACTGCGAAGCAGCCCAGCACCGGCCCAGCGCAACCAAGATCACGTAGACCGGTGCTCAGACCAGGGACTCGGCATACCGTTTCAGGGGAGCTCCGGTGCCCAGCACGACCACGACAGCCGTGTCGGGCGGAGGGTCGCTGAAGGCCAAGAGCTCCCACGACGTCGTCGGGGTAACGCTCAACTGACCGGGGCTCAGCTTCGTCGACCAAGCGGCTTCACCCGGGTCGCGAACTCGCACCCGAGCGCCGGCGAGGCGCCTCGCGATCTCCGACGCCAGTCTGGCGGCATCGAACAGACCGTTCTGTGGGGCATCGTCCCGAGCAGTTGCGCTATCCATCCGGATTAGCTCGACCTCCCCGATGCTGTCAACGCTTCCGAGGATGATCGCCACCGGCACGGGCGTGGCCGCCGCCACTGCCTCGGCCGAGGTTCCCAGCGCTGAAGCAGCGCGTGCGGAGCGTTGACCGACCAGCACCAGCGAGGCGTTCTCGGCCGCGGCGGCGTTGAGGACGCCTTCGGCGATCGAGCTGTGGACCATCAGTCGCGGCTCGACGTCCACGCCGGCGGCAAATCCGGCGGCGCTCAGCTCGGCCAGCAGTGACGTGCGGGAACGTGCTTCCACCGGCGAGCAGGCCAAGATCCCGCGAACAACCCCGGTATCCGGAGCGGCGAGTCGAGCGGCGATACGAAAACCGAGGTCGGCTTGGCTGGGATCCTCCAGCGCGACGAGAACGCGCTCGCCCAGGCGCTGTGCTCCTGGCTGTGGTCGAGCCACGCGGGCTCTGGCGCGCTCGACAATCAACGTCCCGGCGACGATCGACACCAATATCAGCACCAGCGCCGCGTTAACCACCGACTGGTCGAAGAGCCCGATGTTGAACCCGACCACGGTCGCCGCCAGAGTGGCCGCAGCCTGCGGAATGGTCAGGCCGAGCATGAGCGCCGCCTGAGGACGGGAGTAACCCATCGTCAACTGGGCGATGACCGATGCCAGCGCCTTGCCGCCCAGACTGGCGAGGATGAACAGCGCGGCGAGCTTCAGCGTTTCGCCCTCCACCATGACGGCCGGGTTGAGCAGCATTCCCACCGAGACCAGGAACACCGGAACGAAAACAGCAGAGCCGAAGAAGTCGATCCGCTCCATCAGCGGCCCTTCGTTGGGAACGAGGCGATTCAGGGCAAGGCCGGCGAAGAAAGCGCCCACGATCGGCTCGATCCCGAAGCTTTGAGCTAGGGTCGCCGCGGCCAGGAACGACGCCACGATGGTCACGAACCGGACCACGCGATCGGTTCCCAAGGATCTGAAAGCCAGGCGAGCGAGTCGGGGCAGGAGCCCGAGAGAGAAGACACTGACGGCCACCAGCCCGAGCACGATCTGCAGGGCGATCGACCCCGCTGATCCTCCTGCGAGTTGGGAACCCGATACCCCGGCTAGCACCACCAGCGCCGCAGTGTCGGTCAGCACAGTGGCCCCCACCGCCGTCGCCACGCCCGCATCGGTGGCCAGCCCGAACTGGCGAACCGTGGGGTAGAGGATGAGCGTGTGAGAGGACAACAGGGCTCCGAGCAGGAGCGCGGCCGGCAGGCTCCAGCTCAGCGCCACTCCGACCGCGCTGCCGAGGAGCATCGGCAAGGCGAACGTGACCGCTCCGAAGCCGATGACCGCGCGACGGTGCACCCGCACCAGCGCGAGGTCGAGCTCTACGCCGGCGACGAACATGAGGTACAGCAGACCCAGCTGACCCAATGCCGGAACGGTTGTGTTCCCCGCGCCGATCAGGTTCAGCCCAAACGGCCCGATGGCGTAGCCGCCGATGATCATGCCGATGATCCCGGGTCCCCTGAACCGGCGTACGATCGGCGGTCCCAGCATCACCACCAGGAACAGGACCAGGAACTCCCACGCCGGGCCGGTGGGCGATTTCACCGAGATCGAAGCGAGCATCGGTGCCGGTACGGTGGACCGCATCAGCGCGTCGTGTGGAGCAGCGGGATCGTCGTGTCCGCGTTTGTGGCCTGGGGACCAATCCAGCGATCGAGAAGCCGCTGGATCGTCCCGTCGGCGATGAACGCGCGAATTGCCGAATCAACCGCCTGTTCGTTTCCGGAGTTCTTGGGCAGGGCAGCGGCAATCAGCTCCGGGGTGGGGAGCTGGGCGGCGACCTTCAGCGTCCCGCCGGATCGCCGCGAGACCACGACCGCGAGTGGCAGGTCGAAGATCGCGGCGTCGATTTGCCGTTTGCGTAGGGCGAGCTGCAGCTCGAGCTGGTCGTTGAAGATCTCGACCGGATGCTCCGGCGCCACCAGGCTCTTGATGTCGCCCACGAACGTGGTCGAGCGGACCGCTCCCCACGTGAGCTCTTGCGCTGTCGCCAGGTCGGGAATCTGGGTCGGGCGGCGCACAACGACCGCCGGTGCGCCAGTGAGATAGGCGGTCGAGAACTTCAGCTTGGACTCCCTCGCCGACGTCGGCGTGATGAGATCCAGGGCGAGGTCGGCACCGCGCAGATTTCCATCGACCACTCGGTTGAACAGCTCGATGGTGATCCGCACGTGGCGCAGGCCGAAGCGTTCGGCCAACATCCGGGCCAGCTCGTATTCAAAGCCGCCCGTGGGGTGCGCCGCGGTCCCCTCCCAGAATCCCGCCGTGGGTATGTCCGAGGTGACCACGGTGAGGACGCCCGGGGTGGCGGTCCTAAACGTGCCGGCCGCTGGCGAGGTGGAGAGGACTCCGCATCCGGCCACGCCCCCGGGACACAGCAGCGCGATCGCTGCCGCGATCGTGGCCAGTCTGCCGCCGCCGACTTGCATCGGTCAATGATGACGGCCGGAGCCGGAACGCGAGAGGTCGCCCGCAGGGTGCCAGGGGCCGTAGCCTGGCCGCGATCGACATCATCCGCCGCGTCCTCCCACCGGATGTTGAACTCAGGCCGCCCGTCGGTTTGAATGCCGCGGTGGGCGCCGTGCCAGTCACCCACCTACCTTCTACTTCTTCGCGGGTGAGGATCGCATGCGAGCACTGGTTATCTCCGACACCCACTTCGGTGCATGGACTGGCGAGGACATTCTCACTGAGCCGGAGACGCTGGCGCTGCTTGAACCACATCTCGATGTCGACGAGGTCATCCTCCTCGGCGACATGTTCGACTTCATGTTCGGTTCGTTGCGAGATGCCTTCGCCGCCGCGGACGGATTGCTCGAGTTGTTGAGAGCGAAGCTGCAGGGCAAGCGCTTCGTATTCCTGGCGGGCAATCACGACCATCACCTGGTCGTCCGTGAGGCGGAGGACCTGCTCGGGCTGGAGCTGGCGACCGGACGGTCGCGCGACGAGCTGGCTCGTGAACTGAATCGCACGAGTTTCTTCCGTGTCCTCCTGGAGCGACGCCTCGCCGGCGTCGAGATCGACATCAGGTACCCGACGTACATGTTTGGCGACGTGCTGTGCACGCACGGGCACTATCTGGACTTCCACGCCCGTCGCGGCGGTGCGGCGCCGGGCCGGCTGCTGGCCCGAGTCCTGTGGTCGATCGCGGTTGGCGGCCGAGAGCACACGCCGACGATCGAGGACTACGAGGCGACGATCACCTTGCTCACCGCGATGCTGTACACGATCGCCCAGCTGCCAAACGGCACGCAGGCGCAGCGGCGGGCGTTCGGGCTGTTTCAGACCCTCGGGCGGACAATCCGCCACGGTACGGCGCCGGTGAGGGCGCTCGAGCAGGCGAGTGACTGGCTGACGGCGCAGATCGGTGCCGTTGGCGACAGCAAGAGCGCGCTTCATCGCGGCGCGCGCGCTGAGCGATATGAGAGCGCGCGTGCGCGTGAGAGCGAACGTCGTCGTCGGACGGGGGCCCCGGCGGGCGCGGAAGCCGCGAGTTATGCCCTCGCGCGCACCGTGGCCCCAAGTGACCCCGCTGTTCACGCGGTGGAAGCGTTCGACCAGGTGGTCGTCAACCTCGGCTGGGGGCGTTGTGCGGACAAGATGATCTTTGCCCACACCCATCAGCCGCTGGCCGGAGTGACCGCAGCCGGGGGTGGGGTCCGCTACTGGAACCCGGGTTCGTGGATCTACGAGCCCGATCTAACCTCGCGTGATGCGTACCTCGCCTACCTGCGGAACGCCTGGCCCGGAACCGCCGTTCTCATCGACGATGACGAGGCTGAGCCACGCCTCCTGAGGCTCCGCGAGCACCTCAACCCCCTCGGTGGCTCCGGCGCCGCCTGAGGTCCTAGCCTCCCGGCGGGGTCCCAGCTCGCTTTTCATCCACCTCTCACGCCTGGGTGCGCTGAGCTGTCGCTTCGCTGTGCTGAGGATGGCCGAGGCGCAATTCGTGCGATCGCTCTGCCAGCGGGCCGGTGATCCGTCCGAGGAGGCGGCCGCGGCGTCGCTCGCGTTCGATCGTCCGCAGGTAGGGATGGAAGTCGACCTGAATCGTGTGGCGCTTTGAGGCGACATAGCGCTCCCGCATACGCGCGTCCTCGCGCTGAATCACCGCCTGCATCTGCGCCGGGCTGGGAAGACGGACCCTGCTCTCGAGCACATCGGCGACCCACTCCGATTGCGCCTCGGCCAGCGGCATGATCGCCCCGAGCGGCTGCAGCAGCCCGATGAAGTAGAGACCCGGGTGCTCCGGTGAGACCACCCGTCGGTAGAGCGGGATGTGGTTGTCCGGCGCGCTGATCAGGTCCGGGGCGAAGAACGGGAACGTGATCTTGTAGCCGGTGCAGTAGATGACCAGATCGATCCGCTCCCGGGTGGCGTCCTCGAACACGACTTCGTGCTCCTCGAAGCGAGCGATGTTCGGCTTGACCGTGATGTCCCCGTGGCCGAGGCGAGGCAGCAGATCAGAGGACACCGTGGGATGCGCCTCCAGCAGCTTGTGGTCGGGCTCGGGAAGCCCATAGTCGGTCATCTTGCCCTGCGCGCTGCGAAGCATCAGGGTCATGATCGTGCGCTGCACCGGCAGCGGCAGCCGGGCGAACCACGCGCCGCTGGTTTCGTCGGTCGGCTTGCCGCCGATGAACTTCGGGATGACGTGAGCGCTCCGGCGCATGGTCATGAACGTCCTCTCGGCGATGCGGCTGGCCTCGACCGCGATGTCGCAGGCGGAGTTGCCAATCCCGACCACGAGCACCCGCTTCCCGGGAAAGATGTCCGGCTCGAGGTAGGAATGCGCATGCATCTGTTCACCGGGGAAGGTGTCGGCTCCGGGATATGGCGGCTCGGGCCAGCGGGGATCCCAGTGGTGCCCGTTGGCGACCAGCACTGCCCGGTACCCCCGTGTCTGAGACTCACCCCCGCTGACCGGTCGAATCGTCACCTCCCAGTCCCCGCGAGAGGGTCGCACCTCGGTTACCTCGCTCTGAAACTGGATCTTGTCGCGGAAGCCGAAGTGGTCGACATAGCTGTCGAAGTACGCGGCGATCTGTGCGTGCGAGGGATATGCGGGCAGATGCTCGGGCATCGGGAAGGTCTGGTAGGCCATCAGCGAGCGCGAGGTGTTGATGTGCAGCGAGCGGTACGCCGCGCTCAACCCGTTGTCGTTGCGGTAACGCCAGTTACCACCGACGGTCGAGCTCTTCTCAAAGCAGTCGAATGGGATCCCGCGCGCGTTCAGGACCTGGCAGGCCGCGATCCCGGAGGACCCCGCGCCGATTACGCAGACCCGATCGTGGTCGCTCACCATTGCTCCTTCAAGTCGTGTGGGTTGAAACGGTCCCAGTCGTCGACGAAGATGTCTAGCATCAGGTCGGCTTCCGCGGCCGCGTAGCGCGAGAGATCGGTGATACCCGCCTCGGCGAGGACGTGATCGTCGATCACGGTGTGGCCGGTGACATGAACACGTTCTTTCCGTTCAGCGTCATTCTCATCTCCCGTCAAAGGTGGCGTGACCTGGGCCCTGCTCCTTGAACGAGCGCAACCCGCCTGCGAAGTCCTCGGTGTCGAACACGCTGCCGGCTAGTTCAGCCAGCCGCTCGTCCGCTGACGCCACGCCCTCTCGAGCTGCAGCGGCGACCACCCGCTTGGTGGCAGCGTGCGCGGCTGTCGGACCCGTGGCCAGCCGCCCCGCGAAGCGCTCGGCCACGCTCGAGTCGTTCGGGGAGATGATCGCCGCCTCCTCGCCATAGGGTCGGATCGGACGCCCCGACGACGTGGCCGGCACGGCGATCTATCTCGCTAGTCGGGCCGGGGCGTACACCACGGGCGCGATCATCCCGGTCGACGGAGGCATCTGGGCCACTCAGTGAGACGCGTGTCGATTCAGCCGCGGAAGGCGAGCTGTGCGCGACGAGATTCGCATCCTCCAGAACGCGGAGTATCTACGACGTGAGCCGCATTGCCAGCGACCTCCGGAGGGCTAGGATGCTGGGACGATGACCGTCTTCCACCCGCCGCCGGTCACAGCTGAGCAGTGGCGCGCCGCCTACGGCCTCGCATCCGAGCGCGAGTCGTCGTTTACGACGCTCTCGGGCGAGCCGATCGAGCCCCTGTACACCGAGCAGGATCTCCCCGCCGATCCCGCCGCCGCGATCGGGCTTCCGGGCCAGTTTCCATTCACCCGCGGCGTGTATCCAACGATGTACCGCGGGCGGCTGTGGACGATGCGGCAGTTCGCCGGCTTCGGCACCGCCGAAGAGACCAACGAACGCTTCCGCTACCTGCTCGAGCACGGTCAGACGGGTCTCTCGACCGCCTTTGACATGCCCTCGTTGATGGGCTACGACTCAGATCACCCCCGCTCGCTGGGCGAAGTGGGGCGGGAGGGGGTCGCGGTGGACACCGTCCTCGACATGGAGACGCTGTTCTCCGGCATCCCCCTCGATCAGGTGACCGTCTCGATGACCATCAATGCCCCGGCGGCGATCATGCTGGCCTTCTACGTCGTCGCCGCCGAGGCGCGGGGTGTCCACAGCGAGCGCCTCGGCGGCACGATCCAGACCGACATCCTCAAGGAGTACATCGCCCAGAAGGAGTGGTGCTTCCCGGTCGATCCGGCGATGCGTCTGGTTACCGACATGATCGAGTGGTGCTCGGCGCACATGCCGCGCTGGCACCCGGTGAGCATCTCGGGTTACCACATCCGTGAGGCCGGAGCGACCGCCGCCCAGGAGCTCGCCTTCACCCTCAAGGACGGCCTGACCTACGTCGAGCACGCGGTCGCCCGCGGCCTCGACGTCGACGACTTCGCCCCGCGGCTGTCGTTCTTCTTCAATGCGCAGATCGACTTCTTCGAGGAGATCGCCAAGTACCGCGCCGCCCGGCGCATCTGGGCTCGGGAGCTGCGTGACACGTTCGGGGCGCGAGATGAGCGCTCGCTGCTGATGCGCTTTCACACCCAGACGGCCGGAGTCTCGCTGACGGCGCAGCAGCCGTTGAACAACATCGTGCGCACTGCAGTAGAGGCCCTGGCCGGAGTGCTCGGCGGCACCCAGTCGCTGCACACCAACTCGTTCGATGAAGCACTGGCGCTGCCGACCGAGGAGGCGGTCCGGATCGCCCTGCGCACCCAGCAGATCATCGCTCACGAGACGGGCGTGGCGAACACGATCGACCCGCTGGGCGGCAGCTACTTCGTCGAGGCGCTGACCGACCGGATGGAGCAGCAGGCCTACGGGTACTTCCGCAAGATCGACGAGCTCGGGGGGATGGTCGAGGCGGTCAAGCAGGGATATCCCCAACGCGAAATCGCCGACGCCGCCTATCAGCTCCAGACGGAGATCGATGCCGGCCGTCGAATCGTCGTCGGCGTCAACGCCTTCACCGAGGGTGATACGGGCCAGACGGAGATCCTGCAGATCGGGCCGACCCTGGAGCGAAAGCAGGTGGAGCGGGTGCGCGTGGCCAAGGCCAATCGCGATCCGGTCGCCGCCCGGCGGGCGCTGAGCGATCTTCAAGGCGCGGCGACCGGTAACGCCAACCTGATGCCGCTGCTGCTCGGGGCCGCCCGCGCGCGAGCCTCCGAGGGAGAGATCATCCACGCGCTCCAGCAGGTCTGGGGCGATTACCGCGAGCAGCCGGTGTTCTAGCCCGGCGATCGACGTGAGATCTCGTGGGGCCCTGCAGCTTTGGCTGGATGCCGCGAAGTGGTGGACCGGCGCCGTCGCCGACAGCGCCGGCGCCGTATACGCGGAAAACGAGAGGCTCGTGTCGGAAACGGCTGCGGCGCTGACCCGTCGGTTACAGGGACGGCGGATCGAGGGGCAATGTGGCGGGCGGTCGTTACAGGCGACGCTCGAATCGATCCACATCTATCGAGGGAGCCGGGACCAGGCGCGGCTGAAGTTCAGCCACGTCGACTGGGGCGGACTGGAGATCGAGCGGCTTTCGGTCTTCGCCGATGAGGTCTCGATCACGCCGCCACCGAGCCTCTCGCTCACCCTGGACCAGGTTCGCTTGGAAGGGCGGATCCCACTTCGAGAGCTCGTTGCCTGGACGGATCGAAACCTCGAGCGCTGGCGGCTCAGCGTGACCGCGGACAATCTGATCGAAGCGGTTGCCGCCCGTAGCCGTATGGGGTTCATCGTCGAGGCGGGCCTTGTCGACGGCGAGCTGGAAGTGGAGCTTCGTGAGGTCAGGTGGCGTGCGCTGCGCGTGCGGCTTCCTGGTTGGTTACGCCTGACGCGAAAGCTGCGGCTGCCATCTTCGCCCGACGGGATCACCTCTTCTCAGGCGCGTCGGCGCGGGCCTGCGGTCGAGTTCCTGGTGACGATGGCCTCGGTCAACACCCCCGTCGACCTCCGCGGCGTGATCACCGCCAGCCGCGGGACCTCGGCGCCGAACTCGCCTGCGTGAGCCGGCCAGTCACCGATGCCTTCGGCAATCCTCGAGCTGTCCTGGGCTCCGGGGCGGCCGGCCTGTCACGGCTCGAGAAGCGCCACCACCCGGGCCGGGGCCGCGCTGGCACCGGCGACGCGCAGTGGAAAGCAGGCAACGGTGAAGCCGCTGTGGGGGAGCTGACCCAGGCCGACCAGCCGCTCGAGCTGCGAATAGCTCAGCCCGACCTGGTGTGACTCCCAGAACACCCCGGAACGTCGCTCGCGCAGTGCGTCCTGCGCCTGCAGGTGCAGCGGCCGGTCCCATCCCCAGGCGTCTATACCCATCACCCGCACGCCCTGCTCGAATAGCCATCGCGTGGCCGCCGCCGAGACCCCCGGCCCCAGCGACATGTAGTCCTCCTGACCGTAGAAGGCGTCACGACCGGTCCGCACCAGCACGATGTCGCCGGCGTTCAACTCGCCGCGGCTCTGGCCGATCCGCTCGGCCAGCTCCTGGCGCTCGATCGTCTCACCGTCGGCCTTCTCGCTGAAGTCCACGAGCACGCCGGGGCCGAAGAACCAATCGAGCGGCAGCTCGTCGATGGTCACTGCGCGCTCCCCCTCAATCCGCGAGTTGTAGTGCCAGGGAGCGTCGACGTGGGTGGAGTTGTGGGTGCCGAGCGTCAGCGTCTCGCGCGTCCATCCCTCGCCATCGCGCAGCAGGTCCGGGGTGACGCCAAACAGGGTCTCGATCTCGGCCGCTCCCTCGGCATGGCTCACGAACTGGACTTCGGTGCGCTGGAAAGGTGGCGTACCGGACGGCGAAGCTTCGATCGGAGCGGAGAGATCGACGATGCGGATCATTCGAATCTACTCGAGCCCTCGCGCCAGCGTCAACGTTGACAGACGCTGCGGCCGGGTACGGGCGAGGTCGCTCGATGATGTTCTCGTCGCCTACGTCGCAGCTGTCTTCGGCGTAGATGCTGTTCTGGATCCGACGCCGACCTCAGGCGGCGAGCAATCCGACCACACCGAAGCTGAGCAGCGCCGTGCCAGCCGCACCCGCGACGCCGGTGAGCGCCAGCTGACCGGTGCGGCGGACGCGGCTCTCGGTAGCGACGATCCAGCGATCCGCGCGGTCGCCGAGCAGCCGGCGAACCAGCCCGATCGCCACGAGCGGGGCGACGAACAGGGCGTTGTAGATGACCAGCAGCAGGAGGTCAGCCGTCACCGAGAGCCGTGCGGCGAGGACTGCCGAGATCGCGCCGAAGTACATGAACGCCGTGGGCAGCTCGACGGCCATGATCCCCGCGCCGAGCGCAAACGCCGACTGACGTGTCTGCGACCGGGGCGGACGTCGCTCCCGCACCGGCGAGGATCGGGACTGCCACAGAACCACCGCGATCAGCAGCACGACCACGCCCCCCGCCGCCTGCAAACCGTGCTCGAGGGGCCCATGAAGGTGATGCAAGAAGGACATCAGGGCCGCGCCCGGACCGAGCACGAGTACCACGCCACCGGCCAGGTAGACGGCGAACGCACCGAGGGTGAAGGCTGCCAGCACCCCCGCTGACTGTGCGGCGGCCAGCCACAGCGAAGGCACGATCGTGGACGGGTTGATCGAGTCCGCGAGCGCCACAGAGACGACCAGCAGCGTGAGCGACACCATCAGAACTGCTCGGCCGGCTACGGCTCGATCGGTCGCAGCACGACCACGCACTCCGGGTTGATGCCGACCCGCCGCCCACTCTCCGCCTCCACCATCCACGCCAGCTCCATGATCGACCCGCGAGCCGCGTCAAGGATCGCCCGTTCGACGTCGCGGGCATCTCCCTCGACGCGGAAGCGATCCCCGCCGAGCACGGTTATCTCGGTTCTGGGTGGCACGGACGCTCAGCGCACCTTACCGGCGCCGCAGCGACGATGCGATCGACCGATCGAGAGCCCGCACGCTCGGCTCACCGGCTGCTACCGTCAGAGGTTACGGGCGGCGCGCGCCGCTCAGGAGGTTCTCCTCGCCGACGCAGCGAATCTCTCCCCACCACGTCTCACCGCGCCGGCGACGGAAAGGACCGATGGTCGCCCACCAGCCAGCGAATCCAGGAATCGCAGCACGCCGTATGCAGGGCACGCAATGAAGTCGACCCGAGAGCGGGCCGAGGAGAAGCGTCAGGCCAAGCTCGAGCTCGTCCGCGAGCAGGTTCAGAGCGGGACGCTCGTGATCCGCCAGATGACCGAGGAGGAACGGCGTCTCAACCCGCCGCGCCCGCCGCGACCGAAGCGCTTCGTGCGCGTGTGAGCATGCGTGAGCGCGAGGGGCTGATCGCTCGGATCCGCGTCCTGCGGCGTACGGCTGCGCTGGCAGACCTGCGGCCGGGGCGTCACGTTGCCCAGGAGCGCGCCAGAGACGAAACCGAGATCCAGGCCCTGGCGCGACGTGTCGCGCACCTGGAGAAGCTGTTGGAGGGATTGCAAGACTCGGTGCACCGGGAATCCCTGCGCCAGGGCAGGAGGATCGCCGAGCTGGAGGCTCAGGTGCAACCGTCGGCGCTGGCCGAGACGCTGAGCAAGGACGCCCGCGCACGCGGGCTGTAGGGGCGCTGGAGGATCAGCGGTCGGCTGGAGGAGCTAAAGGGCTCCCGCAAGGGCGCAGGCCACGACCGCGCGAGCGCTGAGTTACGCCGAGGACGAGCTGCTACGTTCAGTGCAGCGGTCGACGCCGTCGGCCGCGAGGCAGCTCGCTTGGGTCCCGCTTCCGCGGTTCGGGTCAGCCATAGCCTCCCGAACCGTCCGCGGCCGCCGGCCGCGTTGGAGACCTAAATGTCAGAGCAGTCCTTCGCCGGCCTCGGCGTCTCTTCCGCTGTTATCAGCGCCCTCTCCCATACAGGGATCGTCCATCCCTTCCCGATCCAGGTCGCAGTCATCGGTGATGTCTTGCGTGGACGCGACGTACTCGCCAAGTCCCCCACGGGATCAGGCAAGACGTTGGCCTTCGGGATTCCGCTGGTGGAGCGGATCGAGGCCGAAAGTCGCAGGCCCTCGGCACTCATCCTCGCCCCGACGCGTGAGCTCGCGACCCAGATCGTGCAGGACCTCCGGCCCATTGCCCATGCCCGCGCCTTGCGCGTGAGCGCCGTGTACGGGGGAGTGGGTCTGGTCAAGCAGGCCCGCGATGCCGCTCGCTCTCATGTTCTCGTGGCCACTCCGGGGCGGCTCGAGGATCTGCTGGCACGCGGTGCGTTCAATCTCGATCGGATCCGCGTGCTCGTACTCGACGAAGCCGACCGAATGCTCGACCTGGGCTTCCGTCCGGCGGTGGACAGGATCGTCGGCCTGTGCCCGCGCGAGCGCCAGACGCTGTTCTTCTCCGCGACCCTGGACGGCGAGGCCGGGCGCGTGGCCAGGCTCTACACGCGGGAGTCGGTGGTGCACGCGCACGGTCCCGCGGCGCGCCGAGCGAGCGTCGACGTCGAACATCACTTCGTGGAGGTGGCCCACGAGCACCGGGTGGAGGCTCTAGTCGGCGAGCTGCGGCGCGAGCGGGACCTGACGCTTGTGTTCGTGCGAACCAAGCGCGGCGCCGACAGGCTCGTCAAGCGCCTGGGAGCACATGGCGTCGACGCTCTAGCCATCCACGGCAACAAATCACAGCGCCAGCGCGAGCAGGCGCTCAGCCGCTTCCAGGCGGGCTCGGTCGACACGCTCGTCGCGACCGACCTTGCGGCCCGGGGAATCGACGTCGTCGGCATCTCGCATGTGATCAATTTCGATCCACCGGGCGACAGCGAGTCATACGTTCATCGCATCGGGAGGACAGGACGCGCAGGGCGCAAGGGCGTCGGGATCACGCTCGTCGCCGCTGATCAGCGCAGAGAAGTAAGTCAGCTCGCTGGTAAGTTGGGCTTGGCCCACGGCCTTTCGGGCGGGGGCGGGACCCACCGTGATGGTCGGGCGCCGCGCGCCTCAGATCGCTCCCGGCCGCAGCGGCGTCCGCGCCGTTCTCGCAGCTCAGCGCGGTCGTGACCCGAGTGCCGGTTGTTCACAGGAGCCGGCCGCTGAGCGGAGAAACCGGCCACTGATTCGGACGCTTCCGCGGCCGTCGCTTGCGTTCTGTCCTCGCGCTGCGCTAAGTTAGCGAACACATGTTCGACCCAGCGGTAGTGCGGGCAGACAAGAACAAGGAGTGACGGTGGATCTCACCAAGCGTCAGCAAGAGATATTCGACTTCATCAAGCGCTACTCGGCCAAGTACGGCTATCCGCCGACGGTCCGGGACATCGGCAAGGCGGTGGGTCTGGCCTCCTCGTCGACAGTCCATGCGCACCTGGCCAACCTCGAGCGCATTGGGCTGCTGCGCCGTGATCCCACCAAGCCGCGGGCGATCGAGCTTCTAGATCGCGCTGCCGCAGGGGTTCGAAGCCTGGTCCGGCCAGGTCTGCCGCTGGTCGGAAACGTGGCCGCGGGGCAGCCAATCCTGGCCGAGGAGAACATCGAGGACTACATCCAGACCCCGGGCCTCGCCGGCGGCGACGAGGGCGAATACCTATTGCGGGTCAGGGGCGAGTCGATGAAAGACGTCGGCATCCTTGACGGCGACATGGTCGTGGTGCGGTCCCAGGAGGTGGCAAGCGAGGGCGAGATCGTGGTCGCGCTGGTTGGCGATGAGGCCACGGTCAAACGCTTCTTCCAAGAGTCCGATCACGTCCGACTGCAGCCTGAGAATGAGGCCATGGAGCCGATCCGCAGCCGCGACGTTCGCGTGCTCGGGAAGGTCGTGGGATTGATGCGGAGCCTGTCTTGAGGAGAGTCCTGACGTGACTGCGCTACTCGCATCGCGGCCAGTATCGCTGTTCGATCCGGTGGCCGGTGAGCCAACGCTGAATGAGCTTCTGACCAGCGCCTGGGACGGACTCAGCGCTCACCGGATCGTTGCCTGCCCCGTGTGTGGCGGCGAGATGAAGCCCGCCTACGGCGCTCACGCGCTTCCGGTCGGTGGCTCCTGCGCGGGCTGCGGCTCGACGTTCAGCTAGGCGTGGCCCGAGCCATGCCACCGGAAGGCTTTGCTGCCGTGTGCTGTCGCCGCGGCAACGCGCCCGCCGAGTTGCCCCCGCCGGAGTGGCCCCCGAGTAGCCCCGCGAGCGCTATGCTCACCGCTGCAGGCTGAGCAGCTGCGGAGGTGAATGCCTTCGAGGAAAGTCCGGACATCACAGGGCAAGGTGGTCGATAACGCCGACCCGGGGAAACCCGCGGGAAAGTGCCACAGAAATGACACCGCCTAAGTCTGGGGCCGCTGCAGAGCCCCAGGCCGGTAAGGGTGAAATGGTGCGGTAAGAGCGCACCGGCGTCGCGGTGACGCGGCGGCCAGGCAAACCCCACCTGATGCTAGGCCAAGCAGGACCGTTTGCAGGTTGCCCGCCAAGGTCCGGGTAGGCCGCACAGATGGATGGCTGCTCTCGACAGGATCCGGCTTACAGGCCTGCTACGGGGAGGCCCCGCCAGCGGCGGGGCCTCTCTATCTGACCCGCCGCCGGCTAGGGGACCTCACTCGTCTCCGGTGCCGCAGCGACTGGCGGTGGGACGATTGGAGGCTGCTGCCGCAGTCGCCAGTCGCGCCAGCGCCTGGCCCTCCAGCCGAAAGCCCTCCCAGTCGTGCATCCGCTCGGCTCCGAGCCGGGCGTAGAAGTCAAGGGCCGGGGTGTTCCAATCCAGCGCCGACCATTCCAGGCGACCACACCCTCGCTGCTGGGCGACCGCCGCCAGATGGGCCAGCAGCGCCCGTCCCACGCCCGCTTGGCGGCGCTCGGGGAGCACAAACAGATCCTCGAGCCATAGTCCCGGCCGGCACAGCCAGGTGGAGAAGGTGGTGAAGAACACGGCGAAGCCGGCAGGCTGGCGGTCGAGCTCGGCGATCACCGCCTCCGCGCACGCTTGCGGACCGAACAGCGCCCGCTCCAGCAGCTCCTCGCTGCCGCTCACCCGGTCCCGGGCCCGCTCGTAATCGGCCAGCGCCACCACCAGCGAAAAGATCAGCGGCACGTCGTTGCGGCGCGCCCGGCGAATCCGTACGCGACCGGTCAAGCGTCCGGCGGAGGCTCGATCTCGCGCTTGAGGATCTTCCCAGTCGGGCCCTTGGGGAGATCGTCGACGAACCAGAGGTGCCGTGGGTACTTGTAGGCGGCCACACGTTCCTTGACGTACCCGCGCAACTCCGCCGCACTCACGCTCTCGCCCTCCTTGAGGGCGACCGCCGCCGCGACCTCCTCACCGTACTCGTCGTGAGGCACACCCAGCACCGCTGCCTCGCGGACCGCCGGGTGCTCGTAGATGACCTCCTCGATCTCCCGCGGGTAGACGTTGTAGCCCCCGCGGATGATCAGGTCCTTCTTGCGATCGACGATGAAGAAGTAGCCGTCCTCGTCGACCTTGGCCATGTCACCGGTGTACAGCCAGCCGTCGCGGATCGTCTCAGCCGTCGCCTCGAGCCGGTTCCAGTAGCCCTTCATCACGTTGTGGCCGGAGATCACGATCTCGCCCACCTCGCCGTCGAGCACCTCCGCGCCGTCCTCGTCGACCACTTTCATGTGCACGCCGTTCACGGGGGTGCCGATGGAGCCGGGCTTGCGCTCACGGTGGGGATGGTTGAAGGAGGCCACCGGAGAGGTTTCTGAAAGCCCATACCCCTCCAGTATCTGACAGCCGAAGGCGTGCTCGAAGCTGCGAAGCAGCTCCACCGGAAGCGCCGAGCCGCCGGAAACGCAGAGTTTGAGTGTCGAGGTGTCGAACCGCTGGCGCTCGGGATGGTGCAGGAGGGCTCCGTACATTGTCGGCACGCCCTGGAACATGGTGACCTGGTCGCGCTGGATGATCTCGAATGCCTTAACGGGATCAAAGCGCGGGATCAAGGTGAGCGTGCCGCCGGCGAGGATCGTGGCGTTGAGCGAGCAGGTCTGCCCGAAGGAGTGAAACAGCGGCAGCGCTCCCAGCGTGACCGTTTGCGCATCGGCGTCGAACAGATCGCGGGCCACCTGTGCGTTGCGAGTCAGGTTGCTGTGGGTCAGCTCGGCGCCCTTCGGGGTGCCGGTCGTGCCTGAGGTGTAGAGGATCACCGCCGTGTCCTCGGAGCTCGTCTCCGCGACCATCGCGGCCGGCTCGGCAGAGCCCAGCCGGGCTTCGAAGCTGTTGGGCTCGACCAGCACGCACTCGGCGTCCGCCTCCAGCGCACCGGCCTGCGCGTCCGCTCTGAATTCGTGCCACGCGAGCAACACCTTCGCCTGCGGATCACCCAAGTAGAAAGCCACCTCGCGGCGGCGCAGCAGCACATTCATCGGCACGACCACGGCCCCGAGGCGGAGGATCCCGTAGTAGCAGATCGGGAAGTAGGGCACGTTGGGCGCCATCAAGCCGACGCGGTCCCCGCGCTCGACGCCGTGTGCCCGCAGCAGGCCGGCCGCGCGCGCCGACGCCTCGTCCAGCTGCGAGTAGGTCAGCTGGACGTCATCGAGCTTGATCGCCGGTTGGTTGGGATCCCGCTCCGCCGATCCGGTGAGGATGCTTGCCAGGTTCATTGGGCGTGGGGGGAAGGCTAACCCGGCCGGAGGAGCGTCCTCATTCCCCAGTGAACTCGGGCGGCCGCTTCTGCGCAAACGCCGTCACGCCCTCCATGAAGTCACGCGACCCGGCGCGCTCCTGCTGGACCACTGCCTCCAGGTCGAGCAGCTCGGCGAAGCCGCCGTAGGTGCGGTCGTTGAGCGTGCGCTTGATCGCGGCGTAGGAGCCGGGCGGCCCCGCCGCCAAACGCGCCGCCAGCTCGGACGCGCTCCGTTCCAGCTCACTGTCGGCGACCACGCGGTTGACGAGTCCCCATTCCAGCGCCCGGGCCGCCGGCAGGCGCTCACCCAAGAACGCGATCTCGGACGCCCGCGCGTGCCCGACCCGGGCCGGGAGCGTCATCGACGCACCGCCATCGAGGCCGAGGCCGATGTTCACGAACGCGAGCAGGAAGTACGCCGACTCGGCGGCCACGACTAGATCGCAAGCCAGCGCGAGCGCGCAGCCAATGCCGACCGCCGGACCGTTGACCGCGGCGATCACCGGCTTGGGCACCGTCCGGACTCTGAGGATCAGCGGGTTGTAGACCTCACGCAGCGCCCCGCGCACGTCCGCTGCGCCCTCGGCGGTGAGCGCAACGCCAGCCTTCAGGTCGGCACCGGAAGAGAAGGCCCGCCCGGCGCCGGTGAACACGATCGCTCTGACGTCGGGATCCTGAGCGGCGTGCTCGGTCGCCTGGAGCATCTCCTCACCCAGCTGCCGAGTCCACGCGTTGAGCACATCGGGCCGGTTGAGCACCACCCAGGCCACACGATCGGCGATCTTCAGCTCGACTGTTTGCAGGTCCAGGCTCAGCATCGTGGGCAGCCTCCGGCGGTACGGTGGTGGCGGTCGGACAATAGCCGCTCGTACCTAGCCGGGACGATCGGCGAAGATGTGCGCCAGCACCAGCACCATGGACTTGCTGCCAAAGACACTCACCGCACCGGTCGGCAGGATCGGTGCGGCGGCTCAGAACGCGCTCGAGGTGGCCAGGTTCGGCGGCCTGGCCAGCGATGAGGAGCCGTCGCCCTACGAGGTGGTCAGCGAGCAGCGCGTGTATCGCCTGCGCCACTACCATCCCGATTCGGCCAAGCGCCCGGGCCCGCCGCTGCTGCTGGTGCCGCCGTTGATGCTCGCCGCGGAGGTCTACGACGTCTCGGCGCGCACCAGCGCGGTGACGCTCCTGCGCGAGCACGGCGTCGACCCGTGGGTGGTCGACTTCGGCGCACCGGAGCGCGAGGAGGGGGGGCTAGAGCGGACGCTCGCCGACCACGTGATCGCCGTCTCGGATGCGGTCGACCGGGTTCGCCGCGCGACCGGCGCCGACGTCAACCTGGGCGGCTACTCGCAGGGCGGGATGTTCTGCTACCAGGTCGCCGCCTACCGCCGCAACGAGGGCCTGGCCTCGCTGATCACCTTCGGCAGCCCGGTCGACACCACCAAGGCGATGCCGCTCGGGATCCCGCGGGACATCGGCTCTGGTCTGGCCACTTTGCTCGCCGACACCGTGTTCCGCGGATCGGTGCCGGCCTGGGTCAGCCGCACGGGGTTCCGGATGCTCGACCCGGTGAAGTCGATGCGAAGCCGGATCGACTTCATCATGCGGCTGCACGATCGGGAGGCGCTGCTGCCGCGGGAGGGTCAGCGGCGATTCCTGGAGGCCGAGGGCTGGGTGGCGTGGCCGGGTCCGGCGATGACCGATTTCCTGCGCGACTTCATCGCCCACAACCGGATGCTCGAAGGCGGGTTCGTGATCGACGACCGGCTCCTGACGCTCGCGGACATCGCCTGCCCGATCCTGTCGGTCGTCGGCAACGTCGACGAGATCGCGCCGGCGGCCGGAGTCCGCGCGATCCGGCAGGCCGCGCCCCGCGCCGAGGTCTACGAGCTGGAGCTCGACGCAGGCCACTTCGGTCTGGTCGTGGGGTCAAAGGCGGTGCGCATCACCTGGCCGGCCGTCGCCGCCTGGGCCAAGTGGACCGCGAACGGGAAGGGCACGCTTCCGGCGGAGATCACCGAGGTGCCCGACGAGGAGGCGACGATCGATCTCGTCCCCCAGGTGCGCAACCGCGTGACCTACGGATTGGAGCTCGCGGGCGCTGTCGGTACCGGCATGATGCGGTCGGTCCTTGGCACCGCCGACCGCACGGCCCGGAGCGTACGCGAGCTGGCCCGGGAGACGGCTACCCAGCTGCCCCGGCTGGCGCGCCTGGAGCAGATCCAGCCGAGCACCCGCATCTCGCTGGGGCTGCTGCTCGAGGAGCGCCAGCGGCACGCCCCCGACGACGTGTTCTTCCTGTTCGAGGACCGGGCCTATGCCGCCCGCGAGGTGAACGAGCGGATCGACAACGTCGTCAGGGGGCTGATCTGGATCGGGGTCCGTCAGGGCGAGCATGTCGGCGTGCTCATGGGCCCGCGTCCCACCGCACTGGCGCTGGTGGCGGCGATCAGCCGGCTCGGCGCGGTCGCCGTGCTGCTGCGTCCGGACGGCGACGTGGCCCGCGAGGCGAGGATGGGCCAGGTCCACCGCATCATCGCCGACCCCGAGCACGCCGAGCTGGCCACCGGCGTGGCCGAGGTGCGCACGTTCGTGCTCGGTGGTGGCGGCGGTCCGCGGGATCTCGGCAGCGCGCTCACCGACATGGAGCAGATCGATCCGCAGGGCGTCGCGTTACCCCGCTGGCACGCCCCCAATCCGGGACGTGCCAGCGATGTCGCCTTCATTCTGTTCACCGGGACCGGGGAGCGGCTGCGCGCGAGCCGCATCACCAATCGGCGATGGGCCATGTCGGCGTTCGGGACGGCCTCGGCGGCGGCGCTCGGCGAGGGCGATACCGTCTACAGCGTTACTCCGCTCTATCACGCTTCTGCGTTGCTGATGAGCATCGGGGGCGCGATCGCGGGCGGAGCGCGGCTGGCACTTGGCGGCCGGTATGACCCGGCCACGTTCTGGGAGGAGGTTCGCCGCTACGGAGTGTCCGTGGCCACGTACACCTGGACCTCGCTGCACGACCTCGTCGATGCTCCGCCCCAGCCGGGCGAGCGTCACCATCCGGTCAGGCTGTTCATCGGGTCCGGCATGCCCCGCGGCCTGTGGCGGCGCGTCCAGCGGCGGTTCGCGCCCGCCCGGGTGCTCGAGTTCTACGCCGCCACCGAGACAGGTGCGATCCTGGTCAACGTCTCCGGCTCCAAGATCGGAGCCATGGGGCGTCCGTTGCCGGGCAGCGCCGAGGTGCGGGTCGCGGCCTACGACCCCGCGGCAGGGGAGCTGATCCTGCGGCCCGACGGCTACACCCGAGAGTGCGCGGTCGACGAAGTCGGGATGCTCCTGGCGCGCAGCCGCCGTGACGTCCTGAGCACGAGCGTCCAGCCGCTCCGGGGGGTATTCGCACGCGACGATGCGTGGATCGCCACCGGGGACCTGTTCCGGCGCGACCGAGACGGCGACTTCTGGCGGATGGACCACGCCGCCGAGGTGGTGAACACCCGCGATGGGCCCGCCTACACCGTTCCGATTCGCGACGCGCTCGGTGATCTCCCGGCGATCGATCTCGCCGTGGTGTATGGAGTCCGGCCGCCCCGCGCCGCGCACGACGTGTCGGTGGCGGCGGTCACGCTGCGCGGCGGAAGCGAGCTGGAGGCCAGGGACATCGCCGGCGCACTCGCGGGCTGTGAGCCACACGCCAGACCGTCGATCGTGCAGGTCGTGGAGGAGATTCCGGTGACCACGTGGTACCGCCCGATCACCGCGCCCCTGCGCGAGGCGGGGATTCCGCAGCCCGACCCGGACCGCGAGATCTGGTGCCTGGACGAGGCGCGTGGACGCTACCGGCCGCTGACTGCCACCGCGCGCAAGCGGCTCCTCCGCGCCGCCGCATGAGGTACCGTCCCCGCCGGGAAGCCGTTCCGGCAACCGGGAGGAGGAGAGAATTCGTATGCGCAGCAGGGTCGCCGCCGTCATCGTTGCCCTAACCGCCGCTGCCCTACCGGCTTCGGCGGTCGCCGCCACTGACTACGCGCTCATCGCCCGGGACGTCGTCCCCTCCGGGGCGCAGGGCAGCGTGCCGGCGCCGGCCGATGCCGGGGTCGAGGCGCACATGTACGACGGGCTGACGCCGCTGTTCAACCACGTCACCGCCAGCGACGTGAACACGTACTTCAAGCCAGAGACGCTTGGCGTGGCCACCCCCGGCCCCACCACGATCGAGACGCCAAAGCCGGGCGTCACGATCACCTTCGACGGCTACCACGTGGCACACATCCACGGTGACACCTACGACGACGTCACCTGGGGCACCGGCTGGGATCTCGCCGAGCAGCGTGGAACGCTCATCCAGCAGGCACGTTACGACTCGCTGGTGGCGGCGATCGACGCGCCAGGGCTGAGCGCGCTCAACCTGGTCTCGAGCCTGGAGAACTTCACCCCCAGCGCCCAGACCGAGACGGAGGTGGCCAAGCAGACCAACGCGCTGCTGGCCAGCGGCGCCCGCGGCCGGGCGGTGCTGCACGACATCGACGTTTACCTGCAGGGGATCAACGCCTACATCGCTGCCCACGGCGGTGCGCTGGGGCCGTTCTCCGGCGTCAAGCCGTTCACCCGCACCGACATCTACGCGTTCAACGCGCTCAAGGACCAGTTCGTCGGAGAGGGCGGGGGAGACGAGGCGGTACGCGCCGAGTTCCTCTCGGCCCTGCGACACAAGCTGGGCACGGCGAAGGGGACGGCGGTGTGGAACGACCTGCGGGAGGCCCACGACCCGGAGACGCCGGTGAGTGTTCCCGGCCACGTCCGGTTCCAGCCGCCCCCGACCTCCACGAGGGGGAACGTGATCCTGGACGCGGGCAGCCTGACCGCCGCGGCTAGCCGTGCCGCGGACGTCGATCGCGGCGCGCATCATATGGCCAGCAACGCGCTGCTCGTTGCCGGCTGGCGCTCCGCGACCCACCATCCGATCATGGTCGCCGGCCCGCAGATCGGCTACTTCTATCCCGGCCTGACGCTCGAGGTCGACGAGGAGGGGCCGGGCATCAGCCAGCGCGGCGTCACTTCGGCGCCGTTCCCCGGCTACATCTTCATCGGCCGCAGCCAGGACTCGGGCTGGTCCCTGACCTCGGCCAGCCTCGACCAGATCGACACCTACGTCGAGACGCTGTGCGGCCACAGCACCCACCGCTACCTGTTTCGCGGCCGCTGCCGCTCGATGCAGTTCTTCGACGCCGGCAAGCTCGGGACACGGGAGATCACGTTCTACCGCACGGTGCACGGACCGGTGATCGGCTATGCCCGCGTCCATGGCCGGCTCGTCGCGGTGAGCCGCAAGCGAGCGAGCTACGGCAAGGACGTGCTCGACCAGCTCTTCTACCACGACCTGGCCCACGGACTCGTCCACAACGTGCACGAGTTCTTCCAGGCCGCGAATCTGACGCCGCAGACGTTCAACTCGCTCTACATGGACGACCGGGACATCGGCGTGTTCACAAGCGGGCTGATCCCGATCCGTCCGCGGAATGTCGACCCGGCCCTGCCGATCGACGGGCGCGGCGGCGAGGAGTGGCGCGGCTGGGTGCCCGCGAAGGATCACCCGCACGGGATCAACCCTCCGAACGGCGAGATCATCAACTGGAACAACCGCACCCAAGCCGGCTACGAGGCACCGGACAACAACTGGTCGCTGGGAGTGGGGCAGCGCGTGGCGCTGCTCATGCGCAACCTCGGATACGGACGCGGGGTGACACCGCAGCAGGTGGTGGGGGCGATGAACGAAGCCGCCACTCAGGACGTGCGTGAGGTGACGCTCGAGCCGACGCTGTCAAAGCTCCTGCACGGGGGCCACGCACCGAGCGCCCGCGCCGAGACCGAACTGGCGCTGCTCGATGCCTGGTATCGCGACGGTGCCAGCCGCCTGGATCGCACCGACGCCAACGGGATGGGGGACATCACCGATCCGGGGGCGGCGATCATGGACACCGCGTTCCCGCTGCTGGCGAGGGCATGGGCGTCGTCGGTGCTGGGCCCGGCGCTGACCAACGAGTTTGCCGGCTTCACCACGATCTACCAGCAGCCACCCGGCGGTCAGGAAATCGGCTGGCACATCTACATGATTAAGGACCTGCGGACGATCCTCGGCGAGCCAGTGCGCGGGCCGTACGCCGTGCGCTACTGCGGCGGGGGCAGCCTCTCCCGCTGCCGGGCGCTCCTGTGGGGTGCGCTTGAGAAGGCCGGCGCCACCCTGGCCGCCGAGCACGGCCCCGACCCGGCCGCCTGGCGTTCGAGCGCGACCGCCGAGCGGATCAAGTTCGTGCCCGGTCTGCTGCCGGTGACGATGCGCTACACCAACCGCCCGAGCGGCATCCAGCAGGTGCTGAGCTTCGGAGGCCACTCGCCGTTCGACACCGGGCGCTGAGCGCGCCCGGTGTCGAACGTCAGGCCGGCAGCGTGTCCCCGGAGTACAGCTTGAGCACCCGCACCGTCCCTGCCGGGGCGGCGTTGATGCACAGCTCGCAGAGCACGCATTCGTCGAGGTTCTCCTCGACGATGCGCAGCGTTCCGTCCGCGTCCTGGGCGTAGATGTCCACCGGGCAGACTTCGGTGAGCTTCGCAGCTGTCGCCGGGTCGGCGGCGACCGCATCGTCGACCTCCACGCCGATGAAGGTCGCGTTCTCCGAGACGCTCATGCGATCACTCCGAGCTTCTCCTTGACGATCTGGGGGATCTCCGAGATCTCCTCGGCGACGACGATCCCGGCCTCGGCCAGCCGCGCGATCTTCTCGGTAGCGGTGTCGGCTTTGCCCTCGACGATCGTGCCGGCGTGGCCAAAGCTCATTCCCGGCATCTCGTCCATGAACCGCCCGGCCATGAAGGCGACGATCGGCAGGCGAGACTCGCGCTCGGTCACGTAGGCGGCCAGCTCGGCCTCCATCCGCCCGCCGGGCTCGGTGTAGATGACGATCGCTTGGGTCTGCTCGTCGGCCTCGAACAGCGGCATCAACTCGGCATAGGAGGACCCGATGATCGCATCGCCGCCGATCGACACAGCGGTCGACTGGCCCAGGCCCGCGGCGGTCAGCGTCGAGGACATCTCCGTAGTCATCCCGCCGCTGCGGGAGATCACGCCGACATGACCGGGCGTGTAGGACTTGGCGGCATCGCGGGCAGGGCCCCCGATGCCACCCATCTTGATCACGTCGGGGACGATGATCCCCAGGCAGTTGGGGCCGATGATGCGGGCACCGAGCTCGTTGGCGCGCTCCACCATCTGAGCGACGTCACCGCGGGGGATCCGCTCGGTCACGATCACCACCAGCTTCACGCCATTCTCGATCGCCTCCAGCACTGCATCCTTGGTAAACGCCGGTGGGACCGTCACCACCGACCCGTCGATCGGACCGCCGTGGTGCTCGACCGCCTGCGCGACCGTGTCAACCACCGGCACGCCGTGCACGTCACGTCCCCGCCGACCGGGAGTCACGCCGCCCACGATCTTCGCCCCGCGTCCGTAATCCAGGCACTCCCGCGTCAGGTTGACGGCCTCGCGTCCGGTGATGCCCTGGACGATGAAGGTGGTGTCGGCGTCGATCAGGATGGACATCTAGACGTCCTTCTCCCCACCGATCTCGGCGGTCGATTGCCGAAACTCGCGAGGCGAGAGACCATTGCCGTCGGCGCCCTGGATCTTCTCCACCGCCCGCCGCGCGGCCTCGTGCAAGGAAACCGAGCGATCGGCGTACTCCACGCCGTACCGGCGCAGGATCTTGAATCCCTCCTCCTCCCAAGCTCCGGGGATCCGGAAAATCGCGATCTTCTCCGCCGGGTCGTAGCCGAGCTCGACGCAGGCCTTGATAACCCCGCGGGCGACGATGTCCACGCGGGTGTTGGAGACGATCGACATCATCACCGCGATCTTGTCCACACCGGGCTTCTGCAACACCAGCTTGGCCAGTCCGGCGGCCTTGCGCACCGACGGATTGCCGCCGATCTCGCAGTAGTTGGCGGGGTCTCCGCCGTGGGCGCGGACGGCGTCGAACAGCGTCAGCGATCCGCCACCGGCCCCGATGACCAGGCCGAGGTTGCCGTCGAACTCGGTGACATTGCCGGCTACGCCGCGGTGATCCTGGGCGTCGACCTCCTCACCCGCGAGCTCGAACGGCGTCGCCTCCCGGGCCTGACGGGTCTCCTCGCCGCCGACGCCGAGCTCCTTCAGCAGTGGCTTCTGGCGCGGACGGGCCTCGTTCTCCATGTCCATGTGAGCGTCTAGGGCCACGAACGAGCCGTCCTCCAGCTCGCCGAGCGGGTTGATCTCGGCTAGCGTCATGTCGTAGCGCAGGAACAGCTGCGCCAGCCGAGCGAGGATCGGTGTCAGCCGGTTCAGCGCCGAGCCGCTGATCCCCAGCGAGGCGATCACCTGCTTGGCCTGCCAGTCCGAGAACGGTCGCAGCGTGGAGAAGTGCCCGCGAGCGACGTGATCGGGGTGCTGCTCGGCCACCTCCTCGATGTCGATCCCGCCCATGTCGGAGAACAGCATCACCGGACGCTTGCGCAGCCCGTCCCAGACCACGCCGGCGTAGTACTCGTGACGCACGGCAGCGCGCGAGTCCACGAGGACGCCGCGGGGCATGTGGCCGCCGATCTCCAGGCCCAACACCTGCTCGGCCAGCTCGGCCGCCTGCTCAGGAGCGTCGGCGAACTGCACTCCGCCAGCTTTCATCCGACCGCCGGTCAGCACCTGGGACTTGATCACCACCGGGCCACCGATGTCCTGCGCGATCCGTCGCGCCTCCTCGCTGGAGGTGGCGAAGCCGTGCTTGGTCACCGGGATCCCCGCCTTGGCGACGATCGCCCGTGACTCGTACTCAAAGAACCGCATGGCCGGCGCGGGAGCGTAGCGAAGCCACGAACACCGCGTCCGCCCCAAAGCGCACAAGTTCGCTTGGCTTTGTGCTAGAACGTGCTCGGACGACATATCTCCCTAAACCTGATCGAGAAAACGTCCTTTCTGCAGAGGAGAACATGAGCCCCAACTTCATCCACCGGCGCCGCGGTTTGACCGCGGTCCTGCTTACCCTGGCCGCGGCGATGGTATTGGTCGGCTGCGGAGGGTCCGCTGACACGTCCTCCGGCTCCGGCGGCTCCAAGGCCAGCGGCAGCGGCGCGCAGCTGTCGCTAGTGGCCTACTCCACCCCCAAGAAGGCCTACGACGCCCTCACCAGCGCGTTCGAGCAGACTCCAGCAGGAAAGGGGGTGTCCTTCACCGAATCCTTCGGTGCCTCGGGCTCACAGAGCCGGGCCGTGGACTCCGGTCAGCAAGCCGACATCGTGGCCTTCTCGACCACTCCCGACGTCACTCGTCTGGTCAAGGACAAGATCGTCCCGGCTAGCTGGAACGCCAACCCGCAGAAGGGGTTCTCCAGCAACTCCGTGGTCGTGCTCGTGGTGCGCAAGGGCAACCCCAAGCACATCACCGGCTGGGATGACCTGATCAAGCCCGGCATGGACGTGATCACCCCCAACCCCTCCACCTCCGGTAGCGCCCGCTGGAACGTGCTGGCCGGGTACGGCGCCCAGCTCAAGGTGGGCAAGTCTCCGGCGCAGGCGCTGGCCTACGTGCACACGCTGCTGACCAAGAACGTGAGCGTGCAGGATTCCAGCGCCAACGCGGCCCTGCAGACCTTCACCGGCGGCAAGGGCGACGTGCTGCTCGACTACGAGAGCGACGCCATCGCCGCCGAGAAGGCCGGAGACGCGGTGCAGTACATCGTGCCCCAGCAGACGATCCTGATCCAGACTCCGATCGCTGTCACGTCCAGGAGCTCGCACACCCCGCAGGCGCAGGCGTTCCTGAACTGGCAGTGGTCACCAGCTGGGCAGACGATCTGGGCCCAGCAGGGCTACCGCCCCGTGCTGGCATCGGTGATGCGCCAGTACGCCAAGCAGTTCCCGACCCCCCCCGGGCTGTTCGACATCAAGTTCCTGGGTGGGTGGACGACGGTCAAGAAGACCTTCTTCGATCCCTCCTCGGGATCGATCACCAAGATCGAGCGGGCCGCGGGTGTCCCCACCGCCAGCAGCTAGCTCCATCGCGGCTCCCGCCACTGTCGTGGCTCCACGCCGGCGCCGGCGCGGAGCGCGCGGGGGGCTGGGGCTCGGTGTCGCCACGCTCTACCTGAGCGTGATCGTGTTGATCCCGCTGGCGGCGGTGACCGTCAAGGCGTTCAGCGGAGGACTCGGTGCCTTCTGGAGCGCGGTCACCGGAAGCGTGGCGCTGCAGGCGCTGGGGGTCACGCTGCTGGTGTCGCTGATCGTCGCTGCCATCGGCGCCGTCATGGGCACGCTGGTGGCCTGGGTGCTGGTCCGCGACCGGTTCCCGGGCAAGCGGATCTTGGGCGCGCTGATCGACCTCCCGTTTGCGCTGCCCACGATCGTGGCCGGCCTCACCCTGCTGGCGCTGTACGGCCCCGAAAGCCCCTTCGGCCTCCACCTGGCCTATACCAGGATCGCCGTGGTGCTGGCGCTGCTGTTCGTGACGCTGCCGTTCGTCGTCCGCTCGGTGCAGCCCGTGCTGATCGAGCTCGATCTGGAGGTGGAGGAGGCCTCCGCCTCGCTCGGGGCCTCCAACCTGACCACCTTCAGGCGGATCATCCTCCCCGCCCTGCGTCCCGCCATCCTCTCCGGAGCGGCGCTGGCCTTTGCCCGTTCAATGGGCGAGATCGGCTCCCTGGTGCTGGTGGTGGGCAAGGTGCAGATCGCCAGCATCGTGATCTTCGCCGACATCGAGAGCGACGCGCCGCAGTCGGCGGCCGCGTTGTCCGTGGTTCTGTTGCTGCTCTCGCTGCTCGTGCTGGTGCTCCTGCGACGGGTCGGAGGCCGCGTTGCGCATTAGCCGTCCGGCAACCCTCTCGCTGCGCGTGGTCGCGCTGCTGTACCTGACGGTGCTGCTGCTGCTGCCGCTCACCGTGGTCTTTGGGCGCACCTTCGAGCACGGGGTGGGCGCGGCCCTGAACTGGGTCACCACGCCGGCGGCAGTGAGCGCGTTCTGGCTCACGGTGACCGTGGCCGCCATCGCGGTGCCGCTGAACACCATCTTCGGCATCGGCTGCGCCCTGGTGCTGGTGCGCGGCCAGGGCCGGACCCGCCGCGTGCTCGACTCTCTTCTGGACCTACCATTCGTGGTCTCGCCGGTGATCATCGGCCTGGCCCTGATCCTGGTCTACGGCCAGGCCGGTTGGTTCGGGAGGTGGTTCGCCGACCACGGCATCCAGATCATCTACGCCACGCCGGGAATCGTGCTGGCGACGATCTTCGTCTCCCTGCCCTTCGTCGTGCGAGAGGTGGTCCCGGTGCTGCTCGAAGTGGGCAACGAGCAGGAGCAGGCGGCCGCCACGTTGGGCGCCTCGGGGTGGCAGACGTTCTGGCGGGTGACGCTACCCTCCATCCGCTGGGGGGTGGCCTACGGCGTCGTGCTCACCACGGCGCGGGCGCTCGGCGAGATCGGCGCCGTCCTGGTGGTCTCCTCCAACATTCCCGGCTCGACCCTCACCCTGCCCCTCCTGGTGTACCAACGTGATGCCCAGATCGGCGCCCAGTCCATCAACGGCGCCTATGCCGCGGCCACCGAGCTCGCGGTCATGTCTCTCATCGTGCTCTTGGCGATGACCTTGCTCGCGCCCCGAAGGAGCGAAAACCAATGAAGATCGACATCAACTCAGTGTCCAAGCTCTTCGATGGCTTCCATGCGCTGGACGACGTCAGCTTGCAGGTGCCCGAGGGATCCCTGACGGCGCTGCTGGGACCCAGCGGCTCGGGCAAATCGACGCTGCTGCGGATCATCGCCGGGCTCGAGCTCGCCGACTCCGGCATGGTGGCGATCGACGGCAACGACGTGACGCTCGCCCGCCCCCAGGAACGGTGCATCGGCTTCGTCTTCCAGCACTATGCCCCCTTTGCGCACATGAGCGTGCGGGAGAATGTCGCCTTCGGGCTGCGCATCCGCAAGCGTCCCAAGGACGAGGTGCGTCAGCGCGTGGACGAGCTGCTGGCGCTGGTGGGCCTGACCAAGTGGTCCGAACAGCGCCCCCACCAGCTCTCCGGCGGCCAACGCCAGCGGATGGCGCTGGCGCGCGCCCTGGCGGTCGAGCCGAGGGTGCTGCTGCTCGACGAGCCCTTCGGCGCCCTCGATGCCACCGTGCGCGCCGAGCTGCGCGAGTGGCTGCGCCGACTCCACGACGAGCAGCAAGTGACCACGGTCCTGGTCACCCACGACCAGGAGGAGGCGATGGAGGTAGCCGACCGGATCGCGGTGATGAGCGCCGGCAAGATCGAGCAGGTTGGCTCGCCGCGCGACATCTACGACCGGCCGCAGAGCGCGTTCGTGATGGGCTTCGTTGGCCCCGTGAGCAACTTCGAGGGGCGGCTGGTGCGCCCACACGACGTTTCGGTTTCACGGATACCGGTCGCGGAAGGGATCGAGGCGATGGTCGCTCGGGTCGTCCATCTCGGCTTCGAGGTCCGGATCGATCTGGAGCTGCCCGGCGGGGAGCTGGCGCGCGCCCAACTGACCCGCCGGCAGATCGACGAGCTGGAGGTGGGGCAAGGGGACATCGTCTACGTCCGTGCGCCCGCTCAGGCGGCGGCGGCGCTCAAGGCCGTGTCCTAGACCCGCTCACGCTCAGCCGGGTCCGGATCCGGCGCCCAGCTGCTCGAAGCCGCGCCGTACCCTGCTCAGCGCGTCACCCACGCGTCCGGATCCTGGGCCAGCTGCTCGAGCGCCGGCGGTAGCTCACCGGCCGCGATGTCGGCGACGGTTACGTGCTCCACCACCTGACGCAGGTTCGCTCGGACCGCGATCCACACCCGCGGGAGCGACTGCGAGGCGCCCGGGTAGGCTGCCTCCTCAGGGGGACCTCCGCGGACGCTGGCCAGCGGTCCCTCTACGGCGCGGATGACGTCGGCCAAGGTCAGCTGCTCGGCCGGCTTGGCCAGCCGAAAGCCGCCATCGGCGCCACGATGGCTGCGAACGATGCCGGCATGCCGAAGCTCACCCAGGATGTTCTCCAGGAAGTTGAGCGGGATTCCCTGCGCGGTGGCGATCCGCTCGGCCTTGACCGGCTTCTCCTCTCGCCTGCCGCCCGCTGGGCCTCCAGCCTCGCTTGAGTCGGCGGCGCGGGAGTCATCGAGCTGAGCTGCCGCCAGCTCGACCACGGCCCGCACCGCGTAATCGGCTTTGGCGGAAATCCGCATCGAGCGATCGTTTCTGGACGCGGTCGAGGCTGAGCCGGCGGCCAGCGAGCGAGTTATGCCGCCGCGGGGGCGAACCCGTAGGCCTCGGCCAGCTCGGGATCCTTATGGGCGAGCATCTCGGCGAGCTGGACCATCACTTGGCACTGCTTCCAGGTCGCGTCGTCCTGCATCTTGCCGTCGATCATGTGCACGCCGCGCCCGTCGGGGATTGCCTCGAGCACCTTCTTGGCGAACAGCACCTCGTCGGGATCGGGGCTGAACACCTTCTTGGCGATCTCGATCTGGGCCGGGTGCAGCGACCACGCACCGACGCAGCCGAGCAGGAACGCAGCTCGGAACTGGACCTGGCAACCCTCGAGGTCACGGATGTCCCCGAACGGGCCGTAGAAGGGAAGGATGCCGGCGGAGGTACAGGCATCAACCATTCTGGCGATCGAGTAGTGCCACGGATCCTGCTGCGCGCTGGGCCGGGGAGCATCCGCTTGGTCGGGATCGGGATCATTGATGACGCGATAGCCGGGATGGCCCCCGCCAACGCGGGTGGTCTTCATCCGTCGCGAGGCGGCCAGGTCGGCGGGGCCAAAGCTCATCCCCTGCATCCGCGGGCTGGCGGTGGCGATCTCCTCCAGGTTGACGACGCCCAGGCCGGTCTCGAGGATCGCATGGATCAGGATCGGCCGCTCCAGGCCCACCTTGGCCTCCAGCTGCGCGAGTAGCCGGTCGACGTAGTGGATGTCCCACGCCCCCTCGACCTTGGGCACCATGATCACGTCGAGCTTGTGGCCGATCTCGGTGACCAGTGTCGTGATGTCGTCGAGCACCCAGGGCGACTCCAGGCTGTTGACTCGGGTCCACAGCTGCGTCTCCCCGAGCTCCATCTCCTTGCCCACACGCACCAGCCCGGCGCGGGCGGGCTCCTTGCGGTCGACCGGAACGGCATCCTCCAGGTTGCCGAGCAGGATGTCGACGGTCGGGGCTATCTCCGGCACCTTGGCCACCATCTTCTCGTTGGAGAAATCGAGGAAGTGGATCATCCGCGATGGCTTGAACGGGATCTCCAGCACCGGCTGAGGGGCGCCGATGGCCAGTGGCTTGAGGAAGTCGCGGGGGTTTCGCACAGATGAATCTCCTTGACGTGTTGCGCCCAACGCTATCGACTCCGATCCTGCCGGAACGCACAGATACCCGGTGCGGTGGCATTCTCAAGCTCCCTTCCAGCCGAATCAGGGAGTAGCGATGACACACGTCGACACCGATCAGGCCGTGCGCGAGGCGAGCGGCGCCCACCCCTATGGTCGCTACCTCGAGGAGTTCGAGGTGGGCGCCGTGTACAAGCATTGGCCGGCCAAGACGGTGACCGAGAGCGACGACCACCTGTTCTGTCTGATCACGATGAACCATCACCCGCTGCACATCAACGACGTGTACGCTGGCCAGTCCCAGCAGCGCCGCAACGTCGTCGTCGGTCCGCTGGTGTACTCGCTGGCGCTGGGCATGAGCGTCTCCGACGTCAGCGGCAAGGCGATCGCCAACCTCGCCACCGAGGAGCTCAAGCACCCAGCGCCGGTGTTCCACGGCGACACGCTGTTCTGCGAGTCCGAGGTGCTGGAGGTCAAGCCCTCGGAGTCCAAGCCCGATCGCGGTGTGGTGCGGGTCCACACGCGAGTTCTCAACCAGGACGGCGTGCTCGTGGCTGAGTTCAAACGGGTGGTGCTGGTCCCGCGCCGAGAGCCCGGAAAAGCCACTCACGCCGCGGAGAACAACGTCGAATAGGTGGCCTTAGACAGCCGTTGACACGCGTTCCCGGGTAGGCTTCCACCCGCTACCGAAGCTTAAGGAGTTGCTGAATAACCATGGCCCATACCGCACCGACGCACCATGCGACCACGGAAAACGCCCGCCTGCGCGAGTGGGTGGAGGAGGTTGCCGCCCTCACCCAACCAGACGAGATCCACTGGTGCGACGGGTCGGCGCAGGAGTACGACCAGCTGGCGCGGCGGCTGGTCGCGGCAGGGACCTTCGAGAAGCTCTCCGAGGCCAAACGACCGAACTCCTACCTCGCGTTGTCGGATCCGGCTGACGTGGCCCGCGTCGAGGACCGCACCTTCATCTGCTCGGCCAACGAGTCCGACGCCGGCCCGACCAACAACTGGCGCGATCCGCAGGAGATGCGTCAAACGCTGGGCGAGCTGTTCCGCGGTTCGATGCGCGGACGCACGATGTACGTGGTGCCGTTCTCGATGGGCCCCCTCGGCTCCCCGATCTCCCACATCGGTGTCCAGCTGACCGACTCCGCCTACGTCGCCTGCTCGATGCGGATCATGACGCGGATGGGACAGGCAGCACTCGACGTGCTCGGTGAGGATGGAAGCTTCGTCCCCTGCCTGCACTCGGTGGGAATGCCGCTGGCCGATGGGGTCCAGGACGTGCCGTGGCCCTGCAACTCCGACAACAAGTACATCGTGCACTTCCCGGAGACGCGGGAGATCTGGTCGTTCGGGTCGGGTTACGGCGGCAATGCGCTGCTGGGCAAGAAGTGCTTCGCTCTGCGGATCGCCTCGGTGATGGCCCGTGACGAGGGCTGGATGGCCGAGCACATGCTGATCCTCAAGCTGACCTCGCCCGAGGGCGAGGTCAAGTACGTCACCGGGGCGTTCCCCAGCGCCTGCGGCAAGACCAACCTGGCGATGATGATCCCGACGCTGCGTGACTGGAAGGTCGAGACGATCGGCGACGACATCGCGTGGATGAAGTTCGGCTCCGACGGCCGTCTCTATGCCGTCAATCCGGAGGCCGGCTTCTTCGGCGTGGCGCCCGGAACCGGTGCAATGACCAACCCCAACGCGATCGACACCCTGGTCCGCGACTCGATCTTCACCAACTGCGCCCGGACCGACGATGGCGATGTGTGGTGGGAGGGCCTGACCGGCGAGCCCCCAGCTCACGCGATCGACTGGCACGGCAACGACTGGACGCCGGGCTCCGACACGCCCGCCGCGCACCCCAACGCGCGCTTCACTACTCCCGCCGCCCAGTGCCCGTCAATTGCGCCGGAATGGGAGGATCCCAAGGGAGTTCCGATCGACGCGATGCTGTTCGGCGGCCGGCGCTCGACCGTGGTGCCGCTGGTGTGCGAGGCGCGCGACTGGGAGCACGGGGTGTTCTTGGGGTCGATCATGTCCTCCGAGAAGACGGCCGCGGCCACCGGCAACGTCGGCGAGCTGCGGTTCGATCCCATGGCGATGCTCCCGTTCTGCGGCTACAGCATGGGCGACTACTTCGAGCACTGGCTGAAGGTCGGCCGTCGCGAGGGCGCCCAGCTGCCACGGATCTTCTATGTCAACTGGTTCCGCCGCGACGAGTCGGGCAAGTTCCTGTGGCCGGGGTTCGGCGAGAACTCCCGCGTGCTCGCCTGGATCTTCCGCCGCTGCCAGGACGCCGCCCAGGCGGTGGACACTCCGGTCGGTCTGCTGCCCGCGCCAGACGGACTCGACACCGACGGGCTGGACGTCGCGCCCGCGGCGATCCAGAAGCTGCTGGCGGTCAACCCCGAGGAGTGGGCGCAGCAGCTGCCCCAGGTGCGCGAGCACTACGCTCGCTTCGGTGATCAGCTGCCGCAGCCGCTGCGCGCTCAGCTGAACGAGCTGGTGGCGCGGGTGGAAGCCTAGTCGCCACGCTCGGGTTCATACCCTCAGACGCCGGCCTGCTCGTGCTGCAGGCCGGGGTTGTCGCAGCGCCGCGAGCGTTCCCAAGACCTGCGGCGCTGGCGCGCCTGCACGGGCGCGGGTGGGCGCTGGTGCCGATCGGGTCGATCGTGGCGGTGGTGTTCGCGATCCGCTACGGGTCAGACACCGCCACCGGATTGACCTACTTGGCCCTGGTGGCGGTGCCGCCGCTGGCCGCAGCCGCGCTGGGCTGGGCCGCCCGCGGTGCCCGACCGCCCCTGGCGCTGGCGGCCATCGTGCTGTTCGCGATCGCGTGGGCACAGCGGACGACGCTGGTGGGACAGGCGGCGGCCGCGCTGCTCTCCGCGCTCAGCTGCGTGACGCTGGGCGTGCTGCTGGCGGCGCTCACGCCACCCCGCTGGCTCAAGGCAGGAATCGTGCTGATGGCGGCTGCCGACACTTGGCTGGTCATCACCGACCTGCTCCAGGTACCGAACGCAACCCTGATTGCCGCACATCCGGGCGGCGGCCTGCCGCGGCTTCAGAGCGAGCTGTTCGGCAGCGTTTCGCTGGGCTACGGAGATCTGTTCGTCGCCGCCCTGCTGGGTGCCGTGTACGCGCAAAACGTTCGCACTCAGCGCGCGGCGGCTCTGCTGACCCTGACCATCGCGGCGCTGTTTGACCTGCTGTTCCTGGTCGTGGACGAGCTGCCGGCAACGGTGCCGGTGGCGCTGACGCTGGCGGTGCTGGAGCTCTGGCAGCGGCGCGGCGAGGGACGGACCCGTAGCCGGGCCACGGCGAGGGTGACGGCGCCGACCTGATCGTGCCCAGTGTCAGTGCTGGCTGTCGCCGGTCGAGGCGGGCGGCCGGGACTCCTCCGCGAGCGAGGTGATCGCCAGCGTCCCGCGCGCCGCCTCCTCCAGCACCTCGGTGGCCTCCTCGGCCGAGCGCGCATACAGCTCGACCAGCAAGTGCACGACGATCCGATCTTCGTCGTGCTTGTGGAAGCGAACATGGGTGAAGAACTCGCGGGTCCCATGATCACCGAAGGCCGCGTAGGACAGCGCGTCGCCGGCCTCGGGGCCCGAACAGGTCTCGACGTCGTCGGCGTCGACGGTGACGGTGCACGAAGCCACCCAGGGGGTCCCGGCGATCATCCGCTCCCAGCGATCCTCGATCGGCTCCACTCGCCCGTTGTGGAAGCCGAGATGGGGCTGGTCGTGCATGCACTCCAGGCACTGCACCACGGCCTCCTGCATCTCGTCGACGACCTCGCCCCGCTCCCCGGTGTCGGGCTCGATCCGGTGGATCCCCTCATAATGGACCTGGACCTCCAGGTTCTGCGACCAGCAGCGATAGCAGCGCAGCCAGCTCTTGACCTCGGTTGAGCCCTCCATCGGTTTGATTCTACGATCCCGCTGTGAGTGACCACGACGCGGGTCTCGGCGGGCCGCCGATCGGGGTCGTTCTGGCCGGTGGGATCGGCCAGCGGATCGGAGGGGCCAAGGCGGTGGTGAATCTGCGAGGACGGCCGCTGATCAGCTACCCGTTGGAGGCGCTGTCAGCCGCCCTGGAGGAGGTTGTGGTGGTGGTCAAGCCCGAAACCGCTCTCCCGAGCCTGGCGGGCGTCAGCGTCTGGATCGAGCCCCGGACGCCGCGCCATCCTCTGTTTGGAATCATCCACGCCCTGGCCCGAGCCGGGGGGCGAACGGTGCTGGTGTGCGCCGCCGACCTCCCGTTGGTGACCGGGAGGCTGATCTCCCGCTTGGCCGCCGCGGCTGCCGCTGGCCGGGCCCCGGCGACCCTGGCGGCGTTCGGCGGGCAGCTCCAGCCACTGCTCGGCTGCTACCACGCGACGGCCACGGACCCGCTGAGGAGCGAGCTGGCCCGGGACCCAGACGCCTCCCTGCGGACGGTGGTGGCGCGGCTTCACCCCGAGCCGGTCGAGGTCACTGACCCGGCAGAGTTGTTCAACGTCAACGACGAGGAGGATCTCCTGCGGGCAGCGGCGATGCTGTCTCAGCCGAACGTGAAGTCGTAGGCGCTCACTCCCGGTGGAACCTGAACCGTTATGTCGTGCTGCTGGGCATTCGGCAGTGCCACCAGCCAGTACAGCCGCTGACCGCGCACCTGCACGATGCCGCCATGAACGTCGCGCCCGGCGTCCACGGCACCCGCCGGCCTCCCGTCGACCAGCACCCGCACCTGCCTGGGAACGTTGCCGGCTGAGGTCAGCACCAGATAGACGTCCGCCGCCTGGAACCCGGCCTCGATCGCTGCCCCCGGGGACACGGCGGCGGCGGACTCCGAGCTCACCCGCCAGCGGCCGAGCAGCCCAAACTCGCCCAGGCTGGGATCGGTGATGCCGGGGTAGTCGTGGACGCCGAGCCTCGGCGGCGTCACGAAACCCTGAGCGCGCTGGGGGTCGAGATAGGTCTCAGGAGTCGCCAGCTGCGCGGAGGGCAACTGCGCGCGGGCGCTCGTGGGGGCAGGCAGCCGCCGGGCTCCCGCGGCCACCAGCAACTCTCTGATCGCCTGCTCGGTCTGGCTGTAGTCGCCTTCGCCGAACTGCGTGTGGCGCACCTGCCCGGCGGCGTCGATCAAGTACTCGGCCGGCCAGTACTGGTTGCTGTAGGCGTTCCAGGTCCCGTACTGGTTGTCCTGGACCACCGGGTAGCGCAGCCCGTCGGCGCGGATCGCCTGAGCGACGTTGCTGGGGTCCTGCTCAAAGGTGAATTCCGGCGTCTCCACCCCGACGATCTCCAAGCCGTAGGGGTGATAGGTCGCGTACAGGCCCTTCAGGAACGGCAGTGTGCGCAAGCAGTTGATGCACGTGTAGGTCCAGAAGTCGACGAGCACGACATGTCCGCGCAGCCCGGCGAGCGTCAGCGCCCGGCCGCCGGGGGTGTTGAACCATCGCTCGGTGCCGGTGAATTCGGGAGCGGGCCCAAGCGTCGGCAGCGACGGGCCGCGGGGATCGGCCGCCTGACGGGTGGCAAAGACCGAACGCGGACGCAGGGTGGCGAGGCGGCTCTGGACCGCGTGGGAGCTCTCCAGCGAGCGCGTCGGGTCGACCAGGAACGACGGGAGGCTCGTATCGCGCGCCAGTGCCTCCTCGAAGCGCACATCGACGTTGGTGGCCATCAGCACACCGGTCAGCAGCAGCACTGCGCCCAGCGCTCGCTCCACGGTATGACCGCGTGTCCGACGGCGCACGTGTTCGAGCACCGCGCGGCCGCCGAGTGCATACAGCAGCAACACCGCGGACAGCCCGATGGCATAGGCGATCGCCACCGCGACGATGCGAGCCGAGGCCCCGCTCGACGCGCTGACCGAGGTGACGGCGGCCAGGATCGGGCCGGCGCATGGGGCGCAGACGAAGCCCAGCGCGGCGCCGACCCCAATCCCCGACCAGAACCCGTCGCCGCGCGTCTTGGGACCAAATCGGCCCAGACGTGAGAGCGGCGCCTGGACCCGCTCGGCGAGCTCCGGGATCATCAGCACCACGCCAAAGGCGATCAGCACGACGATGGCCAGCGCTCGCGCGGTCCCGGAGGCCAGACCCACCCCCTTGACCAGCTGTGCCAGCACGACGATGGCGACCGTGAACGTCGCCGCCAGGCCGAGCACGATGCCCAGCGGCCGACGCCGACCGCCAAGCGCGCTGGCCGACAGCAGCGCCGGGAGCACCGGGAGCACGCAGGGCGTGATCGCCGTTCCCATTCCGGCGATCAGCGCGAACAGCATCAGCAGTGGCATCTCAACCACCGATGATGGGGCATGGTTGTTGCAGGTTCCTTAACGCGGCCCCGGGTGGGGCCGGGGCTCAGCCGCCGATCGCCGACATCGTCCGCGCCGGCTGGACGAAGCCCGGCTCGCCCACGTGATGCTTGAGCTCCTTGCGCCAAACGGCATCGCGGATGACCTGCTCGAGCTCGGCGTCGCTGGCTCCGGAACGCAGCGGACTGCGGAGGTCGGTCTCGTGCAAGGAGAACAGGCACGTTCGCAGTCGCCCGTCGGCGGTCAGCCTGATTCGGTTGCAGTCCGCGCAGAACGGCTCCGAGACGGGGTTGATGAACCCAATCTGACCGCGGCCATCGGCGAAGCGATACACCCGCGCCGTCGAATGTGGTGCCCGCGGCTGGGCCACCAGCGGATACACGGCGTGGATCGCCGTACGGATCTCATGGCCGCTGAGCACCTGCTCCGGACTCCACGCATGCTCGCCGTCCAGCGGCATGAACTCGATGAAGCGGACCTCGAGACTGCTGCTGCGGGCCAGCTCGGCGAAGGGGAGCACCTCCTGCTCGGTGAAGCCGCGCATCGCCACGGCGTTGACCTTGATCGGGTGCGCCTGCGGGAACGAGGCCAGCCGCTCCAGGCCGCGCAGGACCTGAGGCAGCGCATCGCGCCGGGTGAGCTGGAAGAAGCGGTCCCGCTGCAGCGAGTCGATCGACACGTTGAAGCGGCGAACGCCGGCTGTCACCAGCGCCTCCGCGTCCCGGTCGAGCAGGAAGCCGTTGGTGGTCAGAGACAGGTCGGCCAGCTGAGGAATCTGCGCCAGCATGGACACCAGCCGGGGAAGGTCTCGCCGCACCAGCGGCTCCCCTCCGGTCAGGCGCACGTCCTTGACTCCCATCGCGGCGAGGAGGCCGACCAACCGGTGGACCTCCTCATAGCTGAGGATCTCCTGGCGCTCCAACCAGGGCAAACCTTCGGCCGGCATGCAGTACTGGCAGCGGAAGTTGCAGCGGTCGGTCACCGATACGCGCACGTCGCCGATCAGGCGACCGTGACCGTCGCGCAGCGGTTCGAGAGTCATGATCACAGGCTACTCCGGGCCGCCGCAGGACTCGCAGCCAGGCACAGCGTCACGGGCGGCGTACGATCACCGCGACCACCGCCAGGGCAAACGCGATCTGCCCGAAGGCCAGGGCGGTCCCGAGGTTGACCGCGCCAAGCAGGGCCGCGAGCGCGCTGGCGAGCACGAATGCCACCAGCATGATCGCCAGGTCCAGCCGCACGGGGTGATTGTGCACCAGCGCTGAAATCCTCACCGCACCACCCTCGCGCGGTGCTCCAGGGCGTGAGTAAGGGCCGGCACGTCCAGACCCGGGTCCTGCTCGGCCAGCCATCGCTCCGCTTCTCGCCGGCCGCCGAGCGCCCGCAGCCCTCGATTGCCGTACTCGGCGCCGAAGTCGGCAAGCGCGTGCAGCCTTCGCGCTCGCAGTCGGCTTGCGCAGCGGTCCACCCGGCTCAGGTGGGTATCAAAGGCATCGACCAGCTCCTCGATGCCAGATCCGGGCGGGATCGACGAAGCGGCAACCACCGCCGTGTCAGGAGCACCGAGGGCGCGCAGCGCCGAGCGCAGGTCGCTCAGCGCGCGCACCGCGATCGCGCCGAGGTCGGCCTTGGTCACCACGAGCACGTCGGGAACCTCCATGATTCCCGCCTTGAGAAACTGCAGCACGTCTCCTGACCCGGGTTGCACGACCACCGCGACGGTGTCGGCAACATCGGCGACTTCGGTCTCCGACTGACCCACGCCGACGGTCTCGATCACCACCACGTCGAAGGCCACGGCCAGGGCCGCGGCGGCGGCTCTGGTGGCCGGCGCCAGGCCCCCCAGTCGCTCACCCGCGGCCGTCGAGCGGATGAACACGCTGCGGTCTGAGGGATCGACCTCGATCCGCGCCCGGTCGCCGAGCAGCGAGCCACCGGAACGACGGGAGCTCGGATCGACGGCCAGGACCGCCACCGAGCGCCCATCGGCGCGCCACTGCGCGACCAGGCGGCTGAGCAGCGAGGACTTCCCCACTCCGGGTGGCCCGGTGACTCCGACCAGGTGGGCGGCCGCCTCCGCGCCGATAGCTCGCGGTGAGACGGCCGCGAGCAGACGCTCGGCTTGCCTGCGGGCCGGGGGGGTCTGGTTCTCGACCAGGTTCAGCACGGCCGGCGCGGCGAGGAGATCCCCGTCGCGCAGTCGGCGTGCCAGCTCACTGCCGTCGACAGGGCCGGTCAAGCCGGGGCGGCCGTGTCGAGGCCAGGCTTGCCTGAGCGGGCGGCGGCAGACTCATCCAGCTGCTCGCCGACCAGCGAGATGATGTCGCGCATCATCTGGTTGAGATTCCAGTCCTTGGGCGTGTACACGGCCGCCACGCCGCTCTCGCGCAGCCAGGCGGCGTCGGCCTCGGGGATGATCCCGCCGACCACCACCGGCACCTCGGCGATGCCGGCTTCGCGCAGCTCCGCCAGCACCGCGGGAATCAGCTCGCGGTGCGAGCCGGACAGGATCGATAGCCCGATCACGTGCACTCCTTCCTGCGCCGCGGAGTTGGCGATCTGCGAAGGCGTGGAGCGGATTCCCTCGTAAACGACGTCCATCCCGGCATCTCGCGCGCGGACGGCGATCTGCTCGGCCCCGTTGGAGTGGCCGTCGAGGCCGGGCTTGCCGACCAGGAACTTGAGTCTTCGCCCGAGCGCCTGGCTGATCCTCTCCACCTCGTCTCGGAGCTCGGCTGCATCCTCGCCGGAGATCGCCGCGGCCTCGCCCAAGCCGGTGGGGGCGCGGTACTCTCCGAACACCTCTCGCAGGGTCTGGGACCACTCGCCGGTGGTCACTCCGGCGCGGGCGGCGGCAATCGTCGCGGACATGACGTTCTCGCCATCGTCCCGGGCTACGCGAGCCAGCTCCTGCAGGACCCGTTCAACCGCCGCCTCATCCCGCCCGCTTCGCCAGCGCGCCAGCGCCTGCTGCTGCTCAGCCTCGACGGCGGGATCGACGACGAGGATGCCTCCGTCGGCATCGGTGGTCAGCGGGGAGGGTTCACTTGAGGTGAAGCGATTCATTCCCACCACGGTCAGCTCGTCGCTCTCGATACGTCGCCAGCGCTCGCGGTGGGAGTCCACCAGCGCCGCCTTCATGTAGTCCACGGCCTGCACGGCACCGCCGAGCTCGGCGACACGCGCCATCTCGGCGCGGGCACCCTCGACCAGCTCACTCACGAGCCCCTCCATCACCTGCGAGCCCTCGAAGATGTCTGGATACTCCAGGAGGTCGGTCTCGTAGGCCAGGATCTGCTGCAGGCGCAGCGACCACTGCTGATCCCACGGTCGCGGCAGGCCCAAGGCCTCGTTCCAGGCCGGCAGCTGGATCGCTCGGGCCCGCGCGCTGCGCCCCACCGTGACCGCCAGCGCCTCCAGGGCGATCCGGTAGACGTTGTTCTCCGGCTGGGCCTCGGTCAGCCCCAGAGAGTTGACCTGCACGCCGTAGCGGAAGCGGCGCTGCTTGAGATCCTCGACGCCATAGCGCTCGCTGCCGAGCTCCTCCCACAGCTGTGCCATCGCCCGCAGCTTGGCGTGCTCCTCGATGAACCGCACCCCGGCGTTGACGAAGAACGAGATCCGCCCGAAGACGCTGCCCATCAGCTCCTGGGGGACTCGCTCACGCACCGCGTCCAGTACGGCGATCGCGTTGCTGATCGCGTAGGCGATCTCCTGTACGGGCGTTGCTCCGGCCTCCTGGAGATGGTAGGAGCAGATGTTGATCGGATTCCACTTGGGCACGTGCTGCACCGTGTAGGCGATCGTGTCGGCGATCAGTCGCATGCTCGGGCCGGGCGGGAACGCGTAGGTGCCACGGCTGAGGTACTCCTTGAGGATGTCGTTCTGAGTCGTGCCCTGAAGCCGCTCCTGCGGCACGCCCTGCTGCTCGGCGGCGACGATGTACAGCGCCAGCAGCCAGGCCGCTGTCGCGTTGATCGTCATCGAGGTGTTCATCTGGTCGAGCGGGATGCTCTCCATCAGGGTGCGCATGTCGCCCAGGTGCGCGATCGACACGCCGACCTTGCCCACCTCGCCTCGGGCGAGCTCGTGGTCGGGGTCATAGCCGGTCTGGGTGGGCAGGTCGAAGGCGACCGATAAGCCGGTCTGCCCCTTCTCCAGGTTGCGGCGATAAAGCTCGTTGGAGCGACGCGCGTCCGAGTGACCGGCGTAGGTGCGCATCATCCATGGGCGATCCCGCTCGGGCAGGCGCGGGGACTGCTGCGACATGCCGCCATTGTATGGGTCTGAAGGCGCGCAGATAGCCGGCGGCTGGGCGCTTCCCGTTCACCCGTCCTCACCCTGGGGTAACGTGATGATATGCCTGATCAGGGCTCAGCTGCCGATGAGTACGCGCTGCTGCAGGAGATAACCGCGACACCGCAGACGTCGCCGGGCGACCCAGCCGCGGCCTCCTCTGAGGCCGATTTCCCGATCGTGCTGCGCGGCTACGACCGGCTTGCCGTCGACGCCTACGTGCGCAAGACCAGCCAGCTGATCGCCGAGCTGCAGGTCACCCATTCGCCGGAGGCGGCGGTGCGGCGGGCGCTGGAGCGAGTTGGAGAGCAGGTCTCCGGGATCCTCCAACGAGCCCACGAGACCGCCGAGCAGATCACCACACAATCACGCGGCGAGGCCGAGGACCGGCTGGAGCTCGCGCGTCGTGAGGCTGAGGACCACTTGCAGGCCGCGCGTCGGGAGGCCAAGCAGGTCACCGCCGGCGCCGAGCAGCGCGTGCGGGAGCTCGATGCCGAGACCGATCGCATCTGGGCCGAGCGCCGGCGCATCGTCGAGGATGCACGCCAGCTGGCGCAGGAGCTGCTGACTCTCGCCGACGGGGCCGGTGAGCGCTTTCCGGCCGCCAGTGACACCGGGGAGGGAGAGGTGCTGGGCGCCCCCAGCGTCACCGCCGAAGATGTGCCCCCCGAGGACTCCGATCTCGATACGACGCTGGCCTTCGACCCGCCGGTCGATCCCGACGCGACCATCTCCTTGGAGCGAATCGATGGCGAGACGGCGCCGGAGTCAGAACGGGCGGGTGAGGCGGAGCCTGGCTCCGGCAGTGCCGAGGAGGGCGCGCGAGGCTCACGCTCCGGCGCCGACCAGGCGCCCGAGCCCGACGGCCCCGCGGAGCCCCCGCCCGCTGCCTGACCGCCGTGGGGCTGATCGACCTCCACCACCTCGGCCGCGAGCGGGTGATCGGGGCCTATTTCGTGGACGGGGTGATAATCGACCCCGGACCCTCCTCGTGCCTGCCGGTGCTGCTGGAGGCACTGGGGAACGAGCGCCCCCGGGCGCTGCTGCTGACCCACATCCACTTAGACCACGCCGGTGCGAGCGGCTCGCTGGTCCAGCACTGGCCCGAGCTAGAGGTCTACGTCCACGAGCGGGGGGCGGCGCACATGGCCGACCCGCAGCGACTGCTGGAGAGTGCGGCCCGGCTCTACGGTGCGGAGATGCAGCGGCTGTGGGGGGAGTTCCTGGGCGTGCCCGAGCCCCAGCTGCGGATCGTGCGCGGCGGAGAGCGTGTGCTCGACGGCGAGTTCGAGGTCGCCTACACCCCGGGCCACGCCTCCCATCACGTCTCCTACCTGCACGAGGGCACTGCCTACGTCGGCGATGTGGGAGGGGTGAGGATCGGCTCGTCGCTGGCGATCCCGCCGACGCCCCCGCCGGACATCGACCTCGACGCTTGGCATCGGTCCATCGAGGTCGTCAAGGCCTGGAGACCGGCGCGGCTGGCGATCACCCACTTCGGGCTCGACGAGGACGTGGAGGCCCAGCTGGACGAGGTCGACGCCAGGCTCGAGACGTGGGCGCAGCGGGCGCGAGCGGCCGAACAGGGCAGCTTCATCGACAGCGTCCGCAGTGAGATCGAGTCCCGTGCCGGACCCGATCTGCTGCCGAACTACGTACAGGCGGCTCCCCCCGATCAGCTATACGCGGGACTGGCGCGCTACTGGCGCAAGCACGCCGGTGAGGCGCGGGTATCCTGAGCAGGATTGAGGCTCCGCGCGTGGACCTGGTCGATGATGTCGCAGACGGTCGAGCTGCCGCGGCTCGGCGGCCCCGGCAGCGGCGTGGGGGGACTATGGCGAGTGATCGTTCTCAACGACGACCACAACACGTTCGACCACGTCGCCGAAACCCTCTCCAGCGTGGTCCCGGGCGTGTCGCTGGCCGATGGCTACCGGCTGGCCGACCGCATCCACAGCAGTGGCTGCGCGATCGTCTGGAGCGGACCGCGTGAGGACGCCGAGCAGTACTGGGCTCAGCTCGATGGAGCGGGTCTGACGATGGCGCCGCTGGAGTCCGGCTGAGGGCCGTGCCGAGCGTTCTGATCACCGGAGCTTCCCGCGGCATCGGACGAGCCAGCGCCTTACGGCTCGCGGCCACCGGTTGGGAGGTGCTCGCCGGGGTACGCCGAGCGCAAGACGGCGAGGCGCTGAATGCGGTTGGCGCGGGCCCGATCACAGCCATAACGCTGGACCTCACCCATCCCGACCACGTGGCGGGACTGGATCGCGTCCTTCCAGCCAGGCTCGACGCGGTCGTCAACAACGCCGGCACGGTCGTGCCCGGTCCGCTCGAGGCGCTACCGCTGGCCGAGGTGCGCCGGCAATTGGAGGTCAACGTCATCGGGCAGCTGGCGGTGACACAGGCGGTGCTGCCGCGTCTGCGCGAGTCGCGTGGACGGGTGGTGTTCGTCTCGTCGGTCAGCGGGCGCGTGGCCACGCCCATGTTCGGCGCCTATAACGCGTCGAAGTTCGCCCTCGAGGGCATGGCCGATGTCCTGCGGATGGAGCTCGCGCCGTGGGGGGTGAGGGTTGCGCTGGTCGAGCCCGCGCAGACCGACACCGATCTTTGGAGGACTGCCGATGATGACGCCGAGAGGGCGACGCAGCTGCTGGCGCCGCACCAGCGGGAGCTCTACGCCAGGCACATCGCCGGGTTCCGCAAGACGATCCCGCGCTCGCAGCGGATGGCGAGCCCGGTTCTCGGCGTGGCCGCCGTGATCGAGCGAGCCTTGACCGAGCGTCGCCCGCGCGCTCGCTACCTGGTCGGGACCAACGCGCGCGTGCAGACGCGTCTGGCCCAGCTGACGCCTCCGCCGGTCCTCGACTTGGTGATTCGCGCCGCCACCGGAGTGCCGCGCCGCCTTTAGCCGGACACCGGCTCGGCGTGACCAGGAAGCGTCTTTGCCCGCTGGCGCTCGGGGCTGACCCGGACGACGTTCCAGACGATGCCGAGCTTCTCCAGCAGCCTGATGGCCAGGCCTGTGGGATCGGCCAGTCGCTCCCAGAAGCGCAACCCGTGAAAGGCCGAGGTCGGAAACGCATGATGGTTGTGATGCCACGCCTCGCCCATCGACAGCGGCGCCAGCCAGAACACGTTGCCGGACTCGTCCTCGATCGCGAACCGCTTGCGACCGAAGAAGTGGCAGACCGAGTTGATCGACCAGGTCACGTGATGAAGCAGGAACACCCGCACGAAGCCGCCCCACAGCAGCGCCGTCAGCGCTGTTCCGATGCCGCCGCCGACGATCCAGCCGAGCGCAAACGGGATTACGAAGCCGAGCACGACCCACACCCAGAACAACTTGTCCACGGCCCCAACAACACGATCCTTGACCAGATCACCAGCAAAGCGCTCGCGCTCGGCGGTTCCCACGGACTCGAACAGCCAGCCGACGTGGGCGTGCCAGAGGCCCTTGACCGCGCCCCAGAAGCCGGGGCCGCTGAGATGGGGAGAATGCGGGTCGCCATCCTGGTCGGTGAAGGCATGATGCTTGCGGTGGTCGGCCACCCAGGTGATCACCGAGCCCTGAACCGCCATCGACCCGAGCACGCCGATGATCGCCCGAAAGCCGCGCGAGGACTCGAACGCGCGGTGGGTGAACATGCGGTGGTAGCCGAGCGTCACCCCCAACGCGGTGAGGACGTAGAGGCCGATCAGCAGGCCGAGCTCCAGCGGACCGATCGCGCGGTTCCACAGCAGGGCGATAGCCGCGATCAGTCCCACCAGGGGAAGCGGAACGCCGATCAGATTCACGATCTTGTGGGTGCGACTCACGCGTACAGCGTACGTGGGACGGGGGCAAATTTCTCGTAGACGTTCGCGGGCAGAATCGGCAGAAGTTGTACGCTTCGCACAAGAATGAGGGCGCAACCCTGGCACGAACTGCCGCCGGAGATCGGCGCAGTGCTGCGCCCGGAGCTGGCGGAGACGGCCGAGGAGATGATCGACGCGGTGCGCGCGATACCCGCGTATGCGCGGCCGCTGGAGGGGGACTTCGGCCTCGGGTTGCGGGCCGGTGTCGAGCAGGCCCTGCACCACCTTCTGGCCGAGATCGAGGCCGGGGGGCCGGTGGCCCGCTCGGACGTTTACACGCGGCTGGGGCGGGGGGAGATGCGGGCCGGACGCAGCCTCGAGTCGCTGCTCAGCGCCTATCGGACGGGAGCGCGGGTGGCGTGGCGACGGTTCGCCGCGGCGGGCAGCCGCGCCGGCCTGGATCCCAGCACGATGTACCTGCTGGCCGAGGCGATCTTCGCCTACATCGACATGCTCTCGGTGGAGTCGGCCGAGGGACACGCGCTGGAGCAGACGGCCGCGGCCAGCGAGGCTGAGCGTCTACGCCGACGGCTGGTGCGGCTGCTGCTGCGTGAGCCCGAGGCCGACCCCGAGCTGGTGCATGCCGCGGCCAGCGAGGCGGGCTGGCCACTGCCGCGGGAGATCGCCGCAGTGGCGATTTCCGGAGCCCGTCGCGAGCCCGCGGTGGCGCACCTGCCGCAGGGGACGATCACCGACACGATCGGCGAGATCACCTGCGCGATCCTTCCTGACCCCGATGGGCCGGGGCGGCAGGCCGCGCTCCAGCACGCGGTGGCGCAGGCCGGGGTCAGAGCGGGACTCGGTACCACCGTGAGCTGGAGGGAGGCGGCCATCAGCTTCGCTCGGGCGCGCGGTGCGCTGGCGCTCAGCGACGGCTCCCCGTCGTTGATCGCGGCCCGTGAGAAAGCCGGAGAGTTGCTGCTCTCCAGCGAGCCACGGTTGGCGGCGGAGCTGGCCGCTGTCCGACTGGCCCCGCTGGGTGGCCTTCCCGCCGGCTCCCGGACGCGGCTGACCCAGACCCTGCGCGTGTGGCTGGCCGAGCAAGGACGACTCGGACAAGTGGCGGCGCGGCTGTCGGTGCACCCGCAGACCGCGCGTTACCGCGTGGCCAGGCTGCGGGAGCTGTTCGGCTCGGCGCTGGACGATCCCGACGAGCGGTTCTGGCTGGAGGTGGCGCTGCGGGTGAGCGAGTTGACCGGCGGCTAGGCCGCCGCGCCGGAGGGTGCCGGATCAGGCTCGGGCATCGATTCCACCTCCACTTCCGGGCCCAGCTGGCCGACGACGAGCTCGTCGTGCCAGATGTACGTCACCGGGATCTGGAAACGGCCCTGGTTGCGGCGGCGAAACTCGATCATCTCCGGGCCCTCCCAATACCGGTACCAATCGCGCTTGGTCTCAAACCAGGCCATCTGCACGATCTTGTACCGATCGTCGTGGGAGCGGTGGACCGCGTACTGCGTGGCCCCGTAGCGCAGCGCGACCGGGGCCATGCGCGCGACCTCGGCGGCGAGTCCGTCCTGGCGCAGGACGGTCGCGTACCAAGGGATGTGGACGACGGTGGCCATGGCTACGCCCCGACCTCGGCGTGGATCGCGCCGGGTCCCTCGGCGGCCTTGCCCTGGTCCGGCTCGGTGGCGCCGACGAGGATCGCGATCTTGCCCAGATGCTGGTTGTCCCTCATCAGCTGGTGGGCCTCCGGGACCCCGTCAAAGCCCATCGTCCGCCACAGCACGGGTCGGATCTTGCTCTGCTCGATCAGCTCGTTGGCCTTCATGCACTCGTAGGCGTTGGCAAAGTGCGAACCGATGATCCGCTTCTGGCGCATCCACAGGTAGCGCACGTCGAAGTCGAGGTTGTAGCCGGTCGTGGCGGCGCAGATCACGACCTTGCCGAACGGCTTGACCGCCAGCACCGAGGTGGGGAAGGTGGCCTTGCCCACGTGCTCGAAGACGATGTCGGGCGGCCCGCCGAGAACCTCGGTTACCGCCTTGCTGAATCGCCGCGATTCCTTGAAGCGCGCCTTCTCCTCCTCGGGGCTCTCGCCGCCGCGGCGCATCATCCCGGAGAACTCGCCCCGGTCGATGTAGCTCACAGCTCCGAGCTCCTGCACCAGTCGACCCTTGTCCGGACTGGAGACGACGCCGACGCAGTCGGCGCCGGTGAGGGCGCACAGCTGCGTAGCGAACACGCCCAGGCCTCCCGCCGCCCCCCAGATCAGCACCTTGTGGCCGGCCTGCAGCTCGCACTGGGTGATCAGCATCCGGTAGGCGGTGAAGTACACCAGCCCGTAGGAGGCGGCCTCGGACCAGCTCAGGTTCTGCGGGCGGGGCAGCAGCTGCTGGGCCTGGACCTTGGTGAACTGGGCGAATGAGCCCCACGTGGTCTCGTAGCCCCAGATCCTTTGCGAGGGCGCAGCCAGAGGGTCGAGGCCATGGACCTCGGGATCCTCATAGGAGGCTTGGTTGCAGTGGATCACCACCTCGTCCCCCGGCTTCCAGCGGGTCACCCCCTGGCCGACCTTCCACACCACCCCGGAGGCGTCCGAGCCACCGATGTGATGGCCGTACTCGGGGTGGTCGCCGTAGCCGAACACCGACACCGGCTGGCCGAGGGCGGCCCATACGTTGTTGTAGTTGACCCCGGCGGCCATCACGCGCACGATCACCTCGAACGCACCCGGCTCGGGAACCTCGATCTCCTCCAGCTGGAAGGCGTCCCGAGGCTCGCCCTCCCGCTCGGGACGGATGACCCACGCGGCCATCGTGGACGGCAGCTGTCCCGGCTCGGTGTCTACGTTTGCAAGTTGGCTCAGATCGACGGCCACGTACGGTGCCTCGCTTGGTCGGGGTTGCGAATCGTAGAGAACTGGCGGTGTGATGCGCGGACAGCTTCGGCTCAGGGCACCTGGCGTGTCTGGGCTCCGGATGTGGAACTCAAGACACGCCACGTCCGGGCGGAGTCGTTCAGCGCATCTTGCCGGGGTGCGGCCAGCGCATCGTTCCGGTGAGCGCGTTCAGCGCGTCTCCCGGGGCGACGACCGTGCTCGAGCCCGCCCAGCTCAGGGCAGCAGCAGCTGGTTCGACCCGCTGGCCCGCGCCTTGCCGATGTGCAGCGTCGCGGGCTGGATCGACGCGGGGGCGGCTTGTGCGGCGTCGCTTCCGGATGTGCCCGTGACCACCATGTAGTCGCCGGGATCATGGAAGTCGACGGTTACCTCGGCCGTCGTCTGGGGGTTGATCGGACCGGTGTTGGCGAGGGTCTGTGATCCCCCCGGCGATTGGACCATCATCGACTCCGTGCGGTCCGCGGCATTGGTGACGATGAACATGATGGGACCGGCGCCGACCGACGTGGGGGAGACCGACACCCGCTGGTTGTCGATCTCAACAGTGAGGTTCACCGTGACGGCCGGACGCGGCCTGGTGGCCAGGCTGCCACCACCGCCACCGCAGCCGCACAGGATCAGCGCGGCCGCCGCGAACATCCCGAACATCCTCCTGCGCATGTCCCTGGTTCTCCTCGTCTGGACTGCGGAAAACACCTGCGTCCCGCGGCACCTGTCGCCGCGAACCCTAACCGACCGGATCGAGGTTCGTGAGTTAAGGCTCTATACGGATCCGCCCTGACAACGGATGAGCACGGTGGAGTCGATGACGCACTGCATCAGTGTCCGGCGTGGCTCAGGTTGCGCCGCCGGCGCTCCAAGCGGAGGAGCTCCCGCTGCAGCTGCTCCCACGAGTCGTCCTCCGCCCGCTCGTACTCCTCGCCGGCCAGTTCGGCCAGGCGCTCGCTGTAGGCCGACCACGCGCGGCGGGTCTCGTCGTTCAGCGCGCGGAGCTTCTTGGCGTCTTCGGCGATCAGGGTCACTTGGCGACTCCTCTCGAACGGTTCTGGCCAGCGATGCTACCCGCGCTGTCGGTCGCTCAGCGGCGGCGCGTGCACGCAAAGCTGCAAGCCGTCCGCCGGCGGGCGTATCAACGGACGCGTGGCTCTGGATGCGCAACCGCTCTCCGGCGCGGAGTTCATCGCCGTTGACACCGAGACCAATGGGCTCGCGGGAGAGGCGTGCGAGATCACCGAGATCGGGGCCGTGCTGGTCGGCGGGGGTGAGCTTCACGATCGCTGGCAGTCGCTGGTGCGCCCGAACCTTCCACTGCGCCGCGGGATCCAGCGATTCACCGGGATCACCCAGGCGATGGTCGACGCTGCGCCCCCACCCGAGGCTGTGCTGCCGGCGCTGCAGGGGCTGTTACGCGAGCGCGTGATGGTCGCCCACAACGCGCCCTTCGATCGTCGTGTCCTCGTACAGGCGTTTGCTCGTGCCGACCTGGAGTGGCCTCAGCCGCCGGTGATCTGCACCGCCGCGATGGCGCGGACGCTGCTGCCGCTGCAGCGCGAGCGTCGACTGGCAGCGCTCGCCGACGCGCTCGGGATCGAAGTGAAGCTGGCCCACCGCGCGCTCGCCGATGCGGAGACGTGCGCGCGCGTGCTGTGCGCGTTGCTCCCGCGGCTGTGTGCCAATGCCGGCACCGTCGCCGACGCGCTGGCGCTGCTGAGGCGGCGCCGCCCGCGCCGCCGGCGAGCCACCAACCGAGGCCTACCTGCGGCTCCTGGCACCGACGGCGATGCGGGCATCGCGGCCGTCCGCGAGGAGAGCGGCCTGCCGCAGCTCGACTTCGCTCAGCTGCCGGGCGATCCCGGTGTGTACCTGTTTCGCGACAGCGCCGGGCATACGCTGTACGTCGGCAAGTCGGTGTCGATCCGCAGCCGTGCCCGCGCCCACTTCGCGCCCTCGGCGCCCAGGGCGGGATGGACCGCGCATGCCAGCATCGTCGACTACCGCGCGACGCGTTCGGAGCTGGGGGCACTGGTGCTGGAGAACCGGCTGATCAAGCAGCTTCGGCCGCCCGGCAACGTGCGCTTGACGCGGATCGACGACCGGCTCGTCTACATCCGCTGTCGACTCGACATCCCGTTCCCGATCCTGGAGGTCACGTCCGCTCCCGCGTCAGGCCACGCGCTGACCATCGGGCCGCTGCGCGGACGCCGCCTGGCGCTGGAGCTGGTGGAGCAGCTCGACTCGCTGTTCGGCTTACGTCACTGTGGCCGGGCGCTGCCGCGGCGCGAGCACCCGTCCGCCTACGGGCAGATGGGCCGATGCCTGTCGCCGTGCCTGGGTGACCTCGACCCCAACCTCTACCGCAGTCGCCTGGATGCGGCGCTGGGTGCCTTCGTCGCGCCGAGCGGTGACTCGGCGCAACGGCTGATCGATCACGTGCACGCGCAGATGCGCGAGGCGGCGCGGGACCGACGCTACGAGCGCGCCGCCTGGCTGCGGCGGCGCGGGCGGCGGCTGAAGCTGATCTTCGATCGTCTGGAGGGCGTGCTGCAGGCCACGCACGTCAGCCCACGGCTGATCCTCGCCCCCCACCCAATCGAGGCGGGAGGTGACGCGTTCTGGATCGTGGCCGGGCGCCTGCTCGATTGGGCCCCGCTCGGTGGCGATCCGCAGGAGCTGCAGCGTCGCACCGTCGCCGCGTTGGCCCGGGGGGGGCGCGGCGGGGAGCTGGGGGCGCACGTACCCCCGGAGGAGGTGGACGAGGTGAGGATCCTGGGCAGCTACCTGCTGTCCCATCCGCAGACTCCGCAGCTTTCGCTGGAACCGGCGCCCGATGCCGGCCAGCTGGCGGTGTTCGCGGCCGGCGCGGGTCAAGCGAACGGGAGCTCGACGACCTCCGCGTCGACTCCGGCCGCGCCGACCGTGACCGAAGTGCCCGGCGGCGCCTCGCGACGAACCAAGGCCAGAGCCAGCGGACCGAACCTCGGCGAAATCGTGACACTCGCCGCCCGTCCCACGGGCCTACCCTCGAAGCTGATTTGATCGCCGGCAGAGACCACTGCGGTGCAGCGCAGGCCCCGCAGCTGCCGGTTCGGCTTGCCGCGATGGTAGAGCCGGGCGACCGTCTCCTGACCCACGTAGCAGCCCTTGGTGAACGACACGGCGCGGTCGTTGAGACCGGCTTCCTGTGGGATCACGGTGTCGTCGAGGTCGATCCCGTAGCGCGGACGACCGCGCTCGATGCGGATCGTCTCGGCCGTGACCTCGGTGAGCGCCGCCGCACCACGACGCTGCAGGGATGTGGCCAGGCCGGGGGTGTCGGCGGCCTGGCAGAGCAGGTCGATGCCGGTGTCGGTGCGGATCGCGCGGACCTCGATGCCGTCGATTTCGACGGGCGCGTGACGGTGCTCCTCGGCTGGCAGCGCGGTGCTCTCCGCGACCACGTCGGAGAGCGGACCCAACAGCGACAGCAGCCCACGCTCCAACGTGCGCTTGTGCAGCTCCACCTGGTAGCCGATGTGAAAGCGGCGAATCATGTTGAACAGCTCCTGCAAGGCTCCTCGTTCGGTGTCGAGCAGCAGCTCCTGGTCACGGTCGAGGATCCGCAGGTCCCCCAGCATCTTGCCCTTTGGGGTCAGGAACACGGCGTAGCAACCGCTGCCGGACCTCAGCGCCTCCACATCGTTGGACACCTGCCCCTGCAGGAACTCCTTGGCCTGTGAGCCGGACAACGCCAGCTTCCCGCGCTGTGAGCGGTCGAGCAGGCCGCAGCCCTCGGTGGCGGCTCGGTACCCGGAGGTGGTGTTGGCCAGCGCGCTCATCCAAGCACAGGATAGGCAGCGCGAGGACGCCCGCCGGCGGACCAACCTAAAGCAAGAGTTAGGCATGCCATAATCATTGTCGTGCCGACCCGCCAGCCGCTCCCAATCTCCTCCGCTATCGAGGATTACGCCAAAGCGATCTACGCCCTCCAGTCACGGGAAGAGCAACCGGTGAGCACCACGGCGCTGGCCGATCGGCTTGGGGTCACCGCTGCCTCGGCCTCGGGAATGGTCAAGCGCCTCGACGAGCTTGGACTGGTCGAGCACCAGCCCTACCGGGGGACGACCTTGACCGAGCGCGGTCGCCGGGTGGCGCTGCAGGTCATGCGCCACCACCGGCTGCTGGAGCTGTACCTGGTCGAGAGCCTGGGCGTGCCCTGGGACCGGGTGCACGCCGAGGCCGAGGTGCTCGAGCACGTCCTGTCCGAGGAGCTGGAGGAGGTGATCTCCGAGAAGCTCGGCCATCCCACCCACGATCCTCACGGGGACCCGATCCCGTCCCGAGACCTGATGATCCAGGAGGGGGCGACGCTCAGCCTGCAGACGCTCGAGCGCGGCTCACGGGGGCGCTTCGTCCGAGTCTCGGACTCCGATCCGGACATGCTGCGCTTCCTGGCCGACCGGGGGATCGCCCCCGGAGCCGACTTCGAGGTGCTCGACAAGCAGCCGTTCGGTGGTCCGCTGTTCGTTCGCTTTGCGACCGATGTCCACGTCATCGGCGGTGGATTGGCGAGGGCGATGCGGGTGCAGGAGCGTAGATGACGCCGCCGCTGCTCGACGGCCGACTCGCCCCCGAGGGTGCTCCGCTGCCGGAGCTGAGCGCTGAGGACAGCGCGCGCTCGCACGACCGCTCGCGAGTTCACAGCGCCCGTCATCAGGGCCGGCGCTGGTATCTGCTGTGGCTGCTCGTCGGGCCGGGCATCCTGGCCATGTTGGGCGAGAACGACGGGCCGAGCATGATCTCCTACGCCACCAGCGGCGCGACTTACGGGATCGGCTTCTTCCTTCCCTTCATCGTGCTCACCTTCGCGATGTCGTTCGTCTGCCAGGAGATGTGCATGCGCGTGGGTGCGGTAACCCATCGCGGCTACGGGCAGCTCGTGCTGGAGCGCTTTGGCCGGTTGTGGGGGTGGTTCAGCGCCGGCGACCTGATCCTGACCAACCTCGTCACGCTGATCGCCGAGTTCGTGGCGATTCGCGTTGGCCTCGCCTACTTCCACCTCGGCGCGGGGATCTCCGCACTGCTGGGGATCGTGCTGGTGGTGTTCACGCTCAGCGGCGGGCGGTACTGGCGCTGGGAGCGGATCGTGCTCGGGCTGGCCATCTTCAACGGCCTGTTCCTGGTCGCGGCGCTTGCCGTCGGTCCCCATTGGGGATCCGTGGGCCATGCCTTCGTGACCTTCTCGCCTTTGCCCGGGGGCAGCTTCAACACGGTGCTGCTGCTGGTGGCCTCGACGATTGGCGCGACGGTCACGCCGTGGATGATCTTCTTCCAGCAGAGCGCCTCGGCCGACAAGGGGCTGACCCCGCGCGATCTACGCCACGGTCGCTACGACACGTTTGCAGGAGCGGTGCTGGCGGCGGTATTCGGGTGCGGTGCGCTGATCGCCGGCGCCGCGCTCTTCGGCCACGGCGGCTCGAGCATTCAGGGGCTGGCCGGAGCGGGCCTACCGGGTGCGTTGCGCCACGTCTCCGGGAACGTCGCTGGCATGCTGTTCGCGCTCGGGCTGGTCGAAGCGGGGGCGGTGGCGATCCTGACCATCTCGGCCAGCACCGGCTACGCCGTCGGCGAGTGCATCGGCGCCCCGCACAGCCTCAACAACTCCGCCCGCGGAGCGGCGCTGTTTTACGGCACCAGCTTCGGGGCGGCGTTGATCGCCGGAGCGATCATCCTGATCCCAGGTGTCCCGCTGCTGTCGATCGCGCTCAACGCCAACGTGCTCGCCACCGTGCTGCTGCCGGTCGCGCTCGTGCTCATGATCATGCTCGCCAATGATCGTGAGCTGATGGGACGGTGGGCTAACACCGCCGCCACCAATCGGATCGCGGTGACGATCGTGGTCTTCATCTCGCTGTGCGGGGCGGCCTATGCGATCGACTCGTTCCTGCAGGCCGTGGGCCTGATCTGATGGACGAGCCCGAGGAGGAACTGGTGATGTACCTCGAGCGCGACCAGCTCGTGGCCGACCGGTCTCGTCCGGTGCCGCGGGCCCGCCTGGGTCGCCGGGCGGCTGCGGGCCTGTGGGCGCTGCGCGTGTTTGCCCTGGTACTCAGCGCGATGGTGATCTACACCTTCGTGACCCAGCTCGGGCACTGATCTCCCGCCGGCGCTACGCTGGGCGCGATGGCGCTGGCGCACACCTTCGACGCGATCGTGCAGTCCCTTCCCGACGACTGGACCGACCTCGAGCTGGAGCTGCGCATCGCCGACGAGCGGCGCTACGTCGACGCGGCGGTGCTAATGGTCACCTGCAACGCTCAGCCCAACTCCAAGAGCGAGTGGCACTGGCGGATCCTGGTCGCCCACCGCTTCGGCCACGCCGCCGCCGCACCGGTCGTCCACACCGCATTGAAGCTGCTCGACGACGCGGGCATCCAGGGCGAAGTCGCGCTGCGCGAGGTCCGCACCGGCCGGGTCGAGGTGACACAAATGTGGGGCCGGCCTGAGTCCGTGCGCCGGGCGTTCAAGCAGCTGCGGGCGCAGTAGGCGCAAGCGTGGCGCGGGTCCTGGCCTATGTCCCCGACCTGCTGTTCGGCTCCAACGTTGCTGGCGCTCTCCGCGCGGCGGGCCATGAGGTGGAGCTGGTCGGCGAACTTGCCCCACTCGCTCCCGGGGTTGAAGTGGTGATCGCCGATCTCACCGTCGACCCGGAGGCGCGGATCCGCCGCGTGGCATCGCTCGACCTGGGTGAAGCCAAGGTGCTGGCCTTCTACTCCCACGTCGAGGCTGACGTCCGCGCGGCGGCCGAGCAAGCCGGATTTCACCAGGTCGTGCCTCGCTCGCGGATGGCCCGGGAGTGCGCTGGGCTGGTGACACGCTTGGCGGCAAGCTGAGCTCGCCCTCGCCGACTCAGCTGCCAATCAGCCCCGCTGTTCCGGCCACGAACTCGGGGTCAAACGCCCGCTTCACATCGGGCGGCTGCGCGACGATCCCGAACCGGGCCTCCCACCGGGCCCAGGCTTGCAACCGCGGCCGGCTGAGCTCGCCAAAGCGCCCGCCGGGGCCGAGGAAGGCCGGTTCCTCGGCCGAGAGCTCAGCCGCCACCAGCTTCGGGTCCAGGCCCGGAACCTCTGCCTCCAGGTCAGCAGCGCTGCCCTCGGGGTCGGTGAGGGTCACTCCATACCCGCGCACCAGGGCTCGCACGACCGCTCGCGCCCGCTCGGGATCCTCCCGGAGGCTCTGCCTGGTGGCGCACAGCACGAGCTCGGGATATGACGGCGCGCCGAAGCTGTCCACGCGGAACACGTGGTAGCCGGGATGGTGCAGCCCGAGCGTCACTCCCTCGTCGTTCCAGAAGGCCGTCGCGCCAGCAACGCGATGGGCCAGCAGGGCCGATACGGCGTCAAAGCCGATCGTCACGATCCGCAGCTTCCGGGGGTTACCGCCGGCACCGGCGACGATCGAGCGCAACACCGCGGTATCGCTCGGCGCGCCGGTGACGCCGATGGTTCGGCCCTCCAGCTGGCGTGGACTGTCGATCCCGGGCGCGGCGATCACCGACGCCAGGGGCTCCTGCACGATCGCCATGATCCCGACGATGTCCTCACCGTGGGCGCGGGCGATGGCCAGGTCGTGGATGTCGAGGATCGCGAAGTCGGCGCGCCCGCTCTGCAGCAGCTTGACCGAATCGGTGCTGGCTGACGGGGCCACCACGTGCAGGTGCACCCCCTCGCCATCGTCGAAGGTCCGGGCCACGGCCGAGTAGATGCCGGCGTGGATCGCATTGGGGGTGAAGTCGAGCACCAGGGTCGCATCTTCGCCCTGGGGAGCGCCGGCGTCTCCGACCCCGCAGCCGGCAAGCGCGAGCGATACCAGCAAGGCGATCGCCAACCGGAACAGCCGCCGCATCACCCCGTGAGGATATGAGGCCCGGGTTCCGCCCGACGCTGGCGCCGGGCTTAGAATCGATCATCCGTATGCGCCGTCGCGTCACGTTCAGTCGCAATCTCACGCTGTCGCTGTCACGGACGTGCCGCTGCTATTGCAAGTACTGCGCGTTCGCCACCCACCAAGCGCACCTCTACTCCCCGGAGGAGGTCATCGGGATCCTCGACCGGGCCGCACAGCGGCACGCGGTCAAGGAGCTGCTGGTACTGACTGGGGAGCGGCCCGAGGTCAACCCCGAGGTCTCGGCGCGGCTGGCCCAATACGGGCACGGGGACTTCACCTCCTATGTCGTCTGGGTGTGCGAGCAGGCCCTGGCGCGCGGAGTGTTGCCGCACACCAACCTCGGCGTGCTCGCCGGCGAGGACCTGGCTCGGCTGCGTGAGGTCACTGCGTCCCAGGGCCTGATGCTCGAGTCGATTTCCGATCGGCTGATGGAAACGGTCCACTCCGGCTCACCAACCAAGCATCCGGCGCAGCGGGTGGCGACGATCGAGGCCGCTGGAGAGCTGAGGATCCCGTTCACCAGCGGCATCCTGGTGGGCATCGGCGAGACCGAGGAGGAGCGGATGGCCTCGTTAGCAGCGCTCGCGAAACTGCACGAGCGCCACGGGCACATCCAGGAGCTGATCCTCCAGAACTTCGTCCCCCACCAGCGCTACTACGGCCGTGAGCCGGCGCAGATCGCGGCCGCGGCGGCGCAGGAGTACTGGCGCACCGGGGTCGGCGGCGGCCCTGAGCTGGCGGCGCCGGAGTGGGCGTGCCCGGTGACGATCGCCGATATGAAGCGGCTGGTGGCTGAAACCCGTCGGTTGATGCCGACGATCGGCATCCAGGTTCCCCCCAACCTGTCGGACTGGTGGCCGGAGCTCGTCCACGTTGGCGCCACCGACCTCGGTGGCCTCAGCGCCAACGGTGATCACATCTCTCCTGAGCACCCGTTCCCGTCGCCGGCGCAGGTGCGCAAGCGACTGCAGCGAGAGAACCTGGCCCTGACCGAGCGGCTGTGCGTGTACCCCGAGTACATCGATCCGGAGTGGGTGGCGCCGGCCGTGCTGGACGTGATCAAAGCCCGCTACTGGTCGTTCATCCCGCGCCGCGGCTCCGGCCGCCGGGCCGAGGTCGAGGTCTCTGAAGATGCGGCGCCGCGAGCGATCGAGCGTGGCCGTGCGGGAGAGTCGTTGAGCGCGCACGAGCTGACGTCGCTGTTCGCCGAGCGCCGCCCGGAGGTGATCGAGGAGATGCGGATCGCCGCCGACGAGCTCCGTCGCGAGCTGGCCGGGGAGACCGTGACCTTCGTGGTCAACCGCAACATCAACGTCTCCAACGTCTGCATAGTCGGCTGCGCGTTCTGCGGGTTCGGACAGGCTCGTCGCTCGCCCGATGCCTACCAGCACTCCGAGCAGGAGTTCGCGGGCAAGGTGCAGGAGGCGCTGCAGGCGGGCGCCAGCGAACTCTGCATCCAGTCCGGGATTCACCCCGATTGGGGTTTGGCCGATTACGAGCACTGGCTGCGGCTGGCCAAGGAGCTGGCGCCGGGAATCCACCTGCACGCCTACTCGCCGATGGAGGTCGCGCACATGTGCGATGTCAGCGGCCTGCCGCCGCGGGCGGTGTTCGAGCGGCTGCGGGAGGCGGGGCTGGGGTCGACACCGGGCACGGCAGCGGAGGTGCTCCACGATGGTGTGCGCGAGCGGATCTCGCCCAACAAGCTGCCGGTCGCCCGCTGGGTGGAGGTGATCGAGGCCTCGCACGCGGTCGGGTTGCGCTCGACTGCGACGGTGATGTTCGGCCACATCGAGGAGCCCTGGGAGCTGGCCGAGCACATGCGGGTAGTGCGAGAGCTCCAGGAGCGTACCGGCGGCTTCACCGAGTTCGTCCCGCTGTCGTTCATTCCCTTCCACACGCTGCTGGGGCGGACCCACGGGGTGCAGGAGATCTCGCGGGAGGAGAACCTCAAGCACACCGCCGCCTTCCGCCTCGCGCTCGGCCGGACGGTGACCAACCTCCAGGCCAGCTGGGTCAAGATGGGCCTAGACGCTGCCACCGAGGCGCTGCGTTGGGGCGTCAACGACCTCGGCGGCACGCTGATGGAGGAGTCGATATCCCGGATGGCCGGCAGCTACCACGGCGTCAGGCTCGAGCCCGCAGAGCTGGTGGCCGCCGCCCACCGCGCTGGCCGTCCCGCCGCCCAACGAAGCACGCTGTACGAGCTTGGTCGCCGCTACGAGGTGGCGGTGGCGGCATGAACATCATGGTCGCCGTCGAGCGTCCCGGGGCGCTGTTGGGCTAGGGGCCAGGAGCTGCATCAGCGCCCGCCGCGCAACCCGTCGGCAGGCCCGTATGTCCGGTCGCTCCGGTCACTCCTATAAACTGATCAATTCCAGGTAAACGAGCCGACTCCATAAACCGGGCCGGCTGAAAGGATTCGCTCAGCGTGAGGATCATCGATCTTGCGCGTCAGGCGAGCGCGCAGCTGTTGCTGGTCTCGCCCCCGCGGCGTCATGCCGCCGGCGACATCAGCTTCTACGAGCCGCCGTCGCCGCTCCCCCAGGGCTCGCCCGGGGAGGTGATCCGCTGTGAGGAGGTCGACGCCTATCTGGTCCCGGGTCTGAGGCTGCGCGCGCGGGCCTGGCGTGTGCTCTACCTCTCGACCGCCGCCACGGGCGAGCCGACCGCGGTGTCGGGCACCGTGCTGATGCCGCGCCGTCGTCACCAGCAGGTGCGGCCGCTGATCGGCTATGCCATCGGCACCCACGGAATCGGCGATAGTTCTGCGCCGTCGCGGCTGCTTCCTCGTGGATTTGAGTGGGAGGCGGCGATGATGGCGATGATCCTGGCTCGCGGCTGGGGGTTGGCGATCACCGACTACCAAGGATTGGGAACCCCCGGCGATCACACGTATATGGTCGGACGCGCCCTTGGCCCCAACGTGCTCGACTCGATGCGTCTAGCGCGTCAGCTGTGCCCGGAGGAACTGCCCGAGAACGGTCCTGCGGCGATCATCGGCTACTCCGAAGGGGGGGCCGCAGCCGCGTGGGCAGCGCAGCTGCAGCCGACCTATGCGCCGGAGATCAGTCTGGCCGGGGTGGTCGCCGGGGCCGCCGCCGCCGATGTCGAGACCGCCGGGCCGAGCCTCGACGGCACGTTCTTCTCGTTCTTCCTGGCCTACGGCGGGATCGGCTACGCCGCGGCTTACCCTGAGCTGGAGCTCGACCGGTACCTGACTCCGATGGCTCAGGCTCGGATCGACGGGCTGCGGCATTCATCGGTTCTACAGGCGATGCTGGGAGGGCCCCGGTTCATGCACGCCTCGGAGCTGACGCAGCCCAACGTGCTGGAGATGCCGGAATGGCGGGCACGGTTGCGGGAGAACAAGCTGGGAATGATCGCCCCCGAGGCGCCGGTTCTCCTGCACCATGCTCGGCGGGATCAGATCGTCTCCTTCACCCAGAGCGTGAACCTCAGCCAGGATTGGGAGCAGCTGGACGCTGATGTGCGGCTGTACGTGACCCGGGGCGGACTCGATCACCTCAGCGGCGCGGTCGCGGGCACGCCGGTGGCCCTGGAATGGCTTGCCCGCCGGCTGGGGCGCAGGAGCGAGCAGCCGCCGGTGGAGACGGTGATCGAGGAGGCTCCTCAGGAGCCGCCAGCGGCTCCGGACGATCGCGCGGCCGCCTGAGCAATCTCGCGGGGCTGCTCCCTATGCCGGCGGCGCGGCCTGCCAACCCTCGCCCAGCGCCACGCGCACCAGCTCGAGCCACCGCCCGCTTGCCCCCACCCGGGCAATCGTTCCGAACAGCGCGGCCACGCCCCGGGCCGGCCACAGATCCTCGGGAGCCAGGCTGCCGGCCAGGATCAGCTCCAGCAGCTGCTCGGGACGACCGAGCAGCCGGTCGCGCGCGGCGAGCACAGCGTCGCTGTCAAGCCGAGACGGCGCTGCGCCAGTCAGCTCGCCGAGGACGTGTCGGCCCAGCTCCTCGGCTACCTGAACGTGCCCTTCGGGAAGCCAGCCGAGTGCGGCCACCGCGTTGCTGAGCGCCCCGTGATCTCCAGCCGCGACCGCGTTCACCGCACGCGCGGTCTGCTCCAGCCGGCCCGAGTCGACAGCGCGCGTGGAGCCGAGGTCGAGGATCGCCACTCGCCCGTCTTCTTGCACCAGCACGTCGTCGGGGTCGAGATCGGCCGGCGCGATGCCCCACCGCGCCGCGCCGACAACGAACCGCACCAGCCGCGCGGCCGCCTCATCGGGGTCGGCTGCGGCCCGAAACGACACGCCGTCAATCCACTCGCTGACCAGCACCGAGTGGTGCGCCAGTCGGGTGGTGGGTGCGGGCACGAGGAACAGCGGGTGATCGCGCAGCGCTCGGTGAAAGCGACGCTGCGTCGTCGCCGTGCTCTCCAGGTCGAGTTCTTCCAGCACCCGCTCGCGCACCTCGCGCGTGGCCGCGGCGACGTCGAGGGTCGGAAACGCCGCCCCCAGCGGCGCGGCCAGGGCCTCCAGCAGCGACAGGTCCTGGCGCACGGCGGCGGCAAGGCCCGGGCGCAGGACCTTGACCGCCACCGGCCGGCCCTCCAGCACTGCCCGGTGAACCTGCGCCGTCGGCGTGACCGCCGCCGGCTCGGGGTCGAGCTCATCCAGCTCCTGGCTGGGCCGCACCCTCCAGGCGGCACGCAGCGCCTGCTCGACTTGCTTCACCGGGATCGGCTCGCACGCCTGCTCGCGGGCGGTCTCCAGCTCGAGCAGGATTGAATCGGCCCACGGCCGCGGGAGCCACCGCGGTTCGATCGAGCGAGCGAGCTGAGCCAGGGCGACGCGGCCGGTCGACGCCGAGCGCGCCACACGCAGGGCGACCTGCAGCAAAGCGTCTATCCGGCGGAGAGCGTCGTCGGTCATGGAGCCGCGGGATCATAAGCAGCGTTGCCGCTGTCGCACGAACCCGGGAGCTGGCCCGGCTCTAACCCTCCGGCCGCCCAGCCGAGCCCAGGATCGTCGGCTTCACCGTGGGGATCGACTGCGGCTGGGACCCGTGCGTCAGCTGCTGCACCTGCAGCGGCGATCGATTCAGCAGCGCCTCGGTGCGGCGATTGGGATGGCAGCCGGCGGCGAGGTACCGGTGGGGAAGCTCGAGCAGGTCCTGAGTCCGACCGAGCCACGTGCCCTCGCCGGCGTGCACGTGCTCGAGGAACAGGTAGCGCCCTCCGGGGGATAGGACGCGCGCCACCTCGTCCAGCGCGTCCCCCGGATCCGGAACGCTGCAGAGCACATACGTGGCCACGACGGTGTCGAAGCTGGCCTCTGGGAAGGGAAGCTGCTCGGCGCCGCACTGCACGAGCTCGCACTTTCGCACCGCTGGAGCCGCCGACCTCAGCTGCTCCCGCAGGTGCACGAGCATATGCTCGCTCGGCTCGGTCAAGGTCAGCTCGGTCACCGCCTCGGTGTAGTGCGGGAGGTTGAGGCCGCTGCCCGCCCCCAGCTCCAGCGTCCGTCCGGCGGCCTGAGAGACCAGTTCCCGTCGTGTCTCCCGCTGCCCGGCGTCCTCGGCGCGGGCCACCAACCGCGGGTAGTAGAAGGCGAACAGGCGCTCGTTGAGGCCCCAGGGGTCGCGCATGCGCCAGGTCCTACTGGCGATGGTTCCTGGTCGGGATCGCGGGCACGATCGTTAGCCTCGCCGACCCATGACCCAGGCGATCGCCGGCAGTTTGAACGCGTGGGGAAGGTAACGGGAGGCCTGCATCGCCGTCCGCACCGGCAGCCCGGGAACGACGACCCGCCGACCCGCGGCGAGTCCGTCAACGGCGGCCCGCGCGGCCTGCTCGGCGGAGATCATCGCCGGGCTGGGAACCGCGTCCTCGAACGATCCTCCGCCGGCTGTCTCCCAGTTCGCGATCTCCCAGAAGTCGGTCCTCACCGGGCCCGGCGCCAGCGTGGTGACCGTGACCCCGCGCGGGCGCAGCTCGTAGTGCAGCGCCTCCGAGAACGCCAGCACATAAGCCTTGGCGGCGGAGTAGCCGGCCGAGTAGGGCATCGGCTGCATCCCGGCGGTCGAGGCAACGTTGAGGATCGCGCCCTCGCCGCGCTGCACCATCGGGGCGGCGAATGTCGAGGTCAGGGCGACCACGGCCTCCACCAGCAACCGCACCTGTTGGAGCTCACGGTCGAAGTCGGACTCGTGAAACGGGCCGCCGGTGGCAAAACCGGCGTTGTTGATCAGCACGCTGACCTGCAGTCCGAGCTTGCCGATCCGCCCCTGAAGCCGGCCGCGGGAGGTCGGGTTGGCCAGGTCGCAGGCGAGTACCTCGGCTCGAATTCCATGCGCCTGCACCAGCTCCTCGGCCAGCGCCTCCAACTGCGGCTTGCGCCGCGCCACCAGGATCAGGTTGTACCCGCGGCCGGCCAGCTCCAGCGCGATCGACCGGCCAATGCCGGCCGAGGCGCCGGTCACCAGCGCGGCAGAGGAGGTGGAGGGCTGGGGTAGGCTCATCGGCGCGGGTCGGGGGTTGGAGGAAGGGTCCCGGGGGAGCGGTTGGGATCGCCGCGCGAACGCGGCACGATGTGGGCAATCCTAACCCGAGGCTGTCTGAAAAGGATCGCCCAGCTGACAAGATCGGACACCCTCACGCGGGACGGGTCTTCGCAGACGCGCCCGTCCCAGAGCGCGTTGCCTCCCAGACCGCCCGTTGGGTCCAGAGCGCGCGTTTTCTCCCAGACCGCGGGGAACCCGCTCCCCGGCTGTATCCGGAGAGCGCCGCGCGCGTAGGGTAAGGGAGATGTCCACGACCGCGCTGCTGTTTCCAGGTCAGGGAAGCCAGACCCCGGAGATGGGCCAGACCGTCGAGCGGGAGCGTCCGGATCTGCTGGCCATGGCCGTGGAGACCGTCGGCGAGGATCCATTTTCCCGCGCCGAGCAGGGCACCATGTATGCCCAGCCGGCGATCTTCTGCGCCAGCCTCGCCGGCTGGACCGCGCTGGGCTGTCCGCCCGCTGAGCTGATGGCCGGCCACTCCCTGGGGGAGTTGGCGGCGCTGGTGGCGGCGGGAGCGCTGAGCGAGCGCGATGGGCTTGAGCTGGTGGCGCTGCGGGGAAGGCTGATGCAACAGGCCGGCGAGCGCGCCGGCAATGGCGGGATGCTCGCGCTGCTGGGTGCGGGCGCGGCCGAGCAGGCGCCGGAGCTGGCCGCCGCTCACGATCTGGCGGTGGCCAACGACAACTCGCCCCAGCAGGTCGTCCTCTCCGGCCCGCGCGAGCGCCTGTCGGCGGCGGCGCAGGCAGCCCGGGAGCTGGGGCTGCGTGGGATGGACCTACCGGTGACCGGCGCCTTCCATTCCCCGATGATGGCCTCGGCGGTCCCTGAGCTGCAGGCGGCGCTCGCTGAGGTGGAGCTGAGGCCGGCCCAGGCGACGGTGGTGAGCGCGGTCACCGCGGCCCCGTTCGATGATGTGCCCGCCCGCTTGGCGCAGGCCCTGACGATGCCGGTCCGCTGGCGGGAGACAATGCTGGCGTTGCGCCAGCTCGGGGCTGAGCGGTTCGTCGAAGTCGGGCCGGGAAAGGTCCTGAGCGGGCTGGCCAAGCGAACGGTGACCGACGTGGAGCTGGTTCATGCTTGATCGGGCTTCACGCCCGCCGGGCGCGCGCGTGCTCATTTTCGGCCTTCGGAGCGGGGTCACCTTGCGGGAGCCGGGTGCTCCACTGGGGTGACGGAGCCGATGGCTGAGTCCGTGAAGCTCAGTGGGTGCGCGCTGGTCACTGGTGCCTCGCGGGGGATCGGAGCCGCGGTCGCGCAGGGCCTGGCTCGCGATGGGTGGCCGGTGGGCGTCAACTACCGCACCGACGCGAAGCGAGCGGAGGCGGTGGTGGCGGCGATTAAGCAGGATGGCGGCCGGGCGCTGTCGGTATCGGCCGACGTGACCGATGCCGGGGCCCCCGATGCGATGTTCGCGCTCCTCGAGCAGCACTTCGGCATGCCGGTGCTGGCGCTCGTCAACAACGCCGGCATCAGCCGCGACGATCTCACCCCCAGGTTGGCTGACGAGGATTGGGCGTCGGTGCTCGAGACGAACCTGACCGCGGCATTCCGAATGACTCGCCGTGCGCTGGGGCCGATGCTCAGAGCACGGTCCGGCCGGATCGTCAACATCTCGTCGGTGGTAGGTCTGCGCGCCAACCCCGGTCAGTCCAACTACGCTGCGGCGAAGGCTGGCCTGATCGCGCTGACCAGGACCGCCGCGGTCGAGGTGGCCCGGCGCGGGATCACTGTGAACGCGGTCGCGCCGGGCTGGATCGACACCGAGATGACCGCCGGCGTGTCATCGGAGCTGCTGTCCGCCGTGCCGGCGCGGCGAGCGGGAACGCCGGAGGAGGTTGCGGCGTGCGTACGCTTCCTGGTCTCAGCGCAGGCAAGCTACGTCACCGGCGCGGTCCTGAGCGTGGACGGTGGCCTGGCCGCCTAGCAACCAACGAACAGAGGAGCAACACAGATGGCGACAGTGACAAGCGAGCAGGTGCAGGCACGAGTCGTGCAGGCGCTGGCCAGTTTCGGCCCCGACGAGAGTCAGATCACGCGTGAGGCAACGTTCGAGGAGCTGGACATCGACTCGCTGGACCTGGTCGAGCTCGCCCAGATCGTCGAGGACGAGTACGGAGTGATCCTCAAGGGCGAGGACATGAAGGAGCTGAAGACCGTCGGCGACGCGATTGATCTGATCACCCAGCGCGCGTCTGCGTGAAACGCCGGGTCCTCATCACCGGCCTCGGCGCGGTGACGCCGCTGGGCGTCGGAGCCGACACGCTCCACCGCCGCTGGGCGCAGGGCGAGTGCGGGATCGTCGACGGCGCCGGGGCCTGCAGCCAGTTCGATCCCACCGAGTTCCTGTCGGTCAAGGAGGCTCGGCGCCTGGACCGATTCTCGCAGCTGGCGATCGTCTCCGCCGGGGAGGCGGCGGCCCAAGCGGGCTGGTCGCAAGAGCCGCCCTACGACTCGATGCGCGTCGGCTGCGTGGTCGCCACCGGGATCGGGGGCATCGAAACGGTCGAGACCCAGCACGACGTGATGCGCCAGAAGGGGGCGAAGATGGTCTCCCCGCTGGGGATTCCCCAGTACATGCCAAACGCGGCCGCGGCCGCAGTGTCGATCAAGCACCGGTTGCGCGGGCAGACGCTAGGCGTCGTCTCAGCCTGCTCGAGCGGCGGCCATGCCCTCGGCTTGGCGTTGCGAATGATCCAGTACGGCGACGCGGACGCGATGATCGCCGGCGGGGCGGAGGCGACCCTGACCGAGTTCGGGTTCGCGTGCTTCAACGCGATGCAGGCGCTGTCTCCAAGCGGCGTGTCTCGCCCGTTCGACGCGCGCAGGGACGGCTTCGTGATGGGCGAGGGCGCGGCGATGCTGGTGCTGGAGGAGGAGTCGGCGGCGCGAGCGCGAGGGGCGACGATCATCGGCGAGCTTGCCGGCTTCGGCTCGACCGCCGACGCCCACCACCTGACCGCGCCCGACCCGAGCGGGGAGCCTGCCGCCCGGGCAATCGAATTGGCCCTGGCCGATGCCGAGCTCACTCCCGCCGAGATCGCCTACATCAACGCTCACGGCACCTCGACCCAGCTCAACGATGCGGCCGAGACGGTCGCGCTCAAGCGGGCGTTCGGGGAGGAGCGGGCGCGGAAGATCCCGATCTCCTCGACCAAGTCGGCAATCGGCCACCTGCTGGGGGCAGCGGGAGCCGTAGAGGCGGTGGCAACGGTGCGGACGCTGGAGAGCGGCGTGATCGCCCCCACCCTCGGGTACGAGGTCCCCGACCCCGAGCTCGACCTCGACTACGTGCCGGGCACCGCGCGTGAGCTCGTCACCGGCGCGGAGCGAGTCCCAACCGCGATCTCGAACTCGTTCGCGTTCGGCGGGCACAACGTCACGCTCGTCTTCAAGCGGCCCTGATGCTCGCCGGCAAGCGGCTGTTGATCACCGGCGTCATCACTCGCGACTCGATTGCCTTCCACGCCGCCGAGCAAGCCCAACGTCACGGCGCGGAGGTGGTGCTGACGAGCTTCGGTCGCGTGCGCAGGCTGACCGAGCGAGCGGCTGGCCGACTGCCCAATCCCGTCGACGTGCTCGAGCTGGACGTCAACAACGACGCCGACCTGGCGGCATTGCCCGAGTCGCTGAGGCAGCGCTGGGGCGGGGTGGACGGAATCCTGCACGCCGTCGCCTTCGCACCCGAGGATGCGCTCGGAGGGCAGTTTCTGAGCACCCCGGCCGGCAGCGCGATGGAGGCATTCAGGACGAGCGCGTTCTCGCTCAAGGCCCTCGCCGCGACGCTGGCGCCGGTGATGGAGGCTGGGGGCAGCATCGTCGGGCTGGACTTCGACGCCTCCGTGGCCTGGCCGATCTATGACTGGATGGGCGTGGCCAAGGCCGCACTGGAGTCGGTCTGCCGCTACCTGGCCCGTGATCTCGGGCCCCGCGGCATCCGCGTGAACCTGGTCGCCGCCGGCCCCCTCGGCACCGTGGCCGCGCGCGGCATCCCTGGCTTCGACCGGTTGGCCGAGCTGTGGCGCGCCCAGGCGCCGCTGGGATGGGATACCGACGATCCGGCTCCGGTCGCGGCGGCGATCTGCTTCCTGCTGTCCGATTTGGCCCGGGCGATCAGCGGTGAGATCGTGCACGTAGATGGCGGCTTTCACGCTGTCGGCGCACCGGCTCAGCCGCACGAGCGCTGAGCTTGACCACGGCGCGGGAGCCCACGCGCTACCGGAAGAGATCCTCCGGCTCGGGCCGGATCAGCGCGGCCGCTCCCGGTCCGTCTTCGCCGCTGACCAGGCCTTCGGCGCCGCGAATCAGCACCACCGGCTGTCCTGCGTCCTTGCTCCGCGCGAGGTCCGCCGCCGCCGCGAGCTCGTCGGCGGTGGCAAGCCAGGTCGCCTTCAGCTCACGTCCGTAGGCGTCACGGCGTCCCCGCCAGTCCTGCAGCGGCGCGATCCCCGCACAGCCGATGGCCACGTCGCACTGACCGTGGCGCCAGGCGCGGCCAAACGAGTCAGTGATCACGATGCCGGGAGCCACTCCAAAGAGCACGTTCAGCCGGTGGCGCAGCTGGCGAGCCGACCGGTCGGGATCGCGCGGCAGCAACACGACCATGTCTGCCCCGGGGACGTTGGAGGCGTCAACGCCGGCGTTGGCGCAGATGAATCCGTGGTGGGTAACGCAGATCAGCACGCCGTGCTCCGCGCGCAGCAGTTCGTCGGTCTCATCCAGCACCACCTGCACGTGTCGAGGGTCCTTGCCCTGCTCGCGCGCCAGCGCGCTGGCCCGCACTCCGGGGCGGACGCGGCCGAGGTCCCGGGTGCGACCTTCGGCCTTGGAGACGACCTTGTGCGCGATCACGAGCACGTCGCCGTCGCGGAGGTTGCCCGACCCCAGGTCGCGTAGTGGCTCCGCGTCGCCCGGCGTCAGGAGGACCCGGGCGATCTCCGCCGCCAGGTCGGCACCGGGCACGATTTCCGGCAGCCCCACCAGCGGCGCCACCGTGAGCCTCACCGGCCACCACCTCGACCAAGCTGGCTGAGCACGCTGCGGGTGCGGAGCGCGGCTCCGCCGGACTTCGTCAGCTCCCGGGACAGCACGGTGAGATCTTCCGGGGTATCGATGTCGAGGGCCAGAGTCGGCACCGGCACGACCTCGTGGGCGATGTCCCGGGCCGCCGCTGCGGCCACGTGGCGCGCACAGCTGCCCGGCCCGAACGACGGCGCGATCGCATCCGCTGGGCGCAGCACGAGCGCGTTGGTTCCGGTGCCGTGACGATCCGGAACAATTAAGACGTGGCGCCGACCGGCAGCCTTCGCGACCAATCCATCCAGCTCCGCGGGCTCGAGCAACGGGCAGTCTCCCGGCACCAGCAGCACCCGCTCGGCACTGTCGCGCAGCGCGTAGGCGATCCCGCGGCCGGCGGCGGCGTTGTGTCCCTGCTGTTGATCCTCGATCACGGTGGCGCCGTAGCTTGCCGCGATCTGTTGGGCGCCGCGATCGCCAGTGACTACCACCACGCGAGTCACGCTCCGTGAACGTCGCAGCGCGACCAGCACGTCCGCATACATCGCCTCCACCAGCGCCTGCCGCGGCCCGGGGGAGAACTCACCCGCGAGGCGCTGCTTGGCCTGCTCGAACCCCTTGACGGGCAGGATCGCGAACACCGGCGTGAGACCGCTTTGCCTACGCCTCGGCGAGGGCGAGCGCAAACCTCAGCGAGGCTTCGGCCAGCCGCCGCCTGGCCTCAGGACGGTCCATCAGCACCGAGGTCTCGAGCATCGGCAGGCGGTCGGTGCGCTGGTCGGCGACCAGGCCGTCGATCAACCCGAGGTACGCAGCAGCGATACCGTCGCTGTCGAGCGAATGCCCGGCCCACCGCATGAACTCGGCCGTGGGGCCCTTGAGGACCTGGCCCTCCACCAGGGGACTGACCGCGATCACCGGCGCCGGGGAGGCCCGCACCGCCTCGCGCAGTCCGACCACCCGCAGGATGGGTTCGATCGAGACAACCGGATTCGAGGGGCCGATGACGATTGCCCGGGCCGCGGCGATCGCCTCCAGCACCGGGGCCGAGGCCGGCGCGGCCGCGGCGCCTCGGAAGTCGACGTCAGTTACCGGGCCCCGGCCGCGGGCCTTGATCATGAACTCCTGGAACGGCCACCACCGATCATGGGCCATCACCCGGGTGCGGATCGGATAGTCGCTGGCGGGCAGCACCGTCGCCGGCACCTGCAGGGCGCGAGTGATCGCGGCGTGGGCCTCGGTGAGCGTGGCCCCGGCGGCCAGCCGGCGGGCTCGCTCAATTCCCAGCGCCAGGTCGTGATCACCGAGCTCGAACCAGACCTCGACTCCCAGCTCACGCAAGCCGTCCATCACCGCGAACGTATCGCCTCGTAAGCCCCACCCCCGCTCGTCGATGCGGTCGGCGAGCCAGAACGTGACCAGGTCCGGATCCGGCGACACGTAGGCGCCATAGATCTCGACGTCGTCGCCGGGGTTAGCCACCACTACCAGGTCCTCGCCGGCGATGTCCAGCATCCCGCGCGCGAGCTTTGCGCCGCCGGTGCCGCCGGCGAGCACCACGACCGGCCGGCTCAAATGCCCGTGATCCGGATCCCGGCGCGGGTCTTGTTGCGGACGTTGATCGAGATCAGCAGCGGAGTCAGGCCCTCCACGATCCGCGCCAGCTCGAGCCCCCCGCAGTCGATCGCCCGCAGCCCGGGAATCAGCTCCACGATCTCCTTGACCTGCGCCTTGTCAACACGATTGTCGCCGCACAAGAGCACGTCCTCGTCGAGATCGTGATCGAGGTCGCTCAGCAGCGCCGCGCTCACCGTGTGCAGAGCCGAGACCACCCGAACTCCGTCCGGGACCATCTCCTGTGCCTGCTGGGCGGCCGAGCCCTGCCAGACGCCGAGCAGCCGGGTCGCCTTGCCGCTGACCGCTGCCGCCAATGGCACCGTGGCATCGACCAGCAACTGGCCCGGCGCCAGCGCCGTCCCCAGGTTGGTGAGCGTCTCGGACTGGCTGCGGAACGGCACGCTGAGGATCACGGTCTCCGCGCCTTGTACGGCCTCGTGGTTTTCGGCGCCGGTGAACTGCCCGTCGGCAACGGCCTCCGCGGCCCGGCCAGCCGCTTCGCGGGCCCGATCACGGTTGCGCGAGCCGATCACCACCGGCGTCCCGGCGGTCCCGAGTCGCAGCGCCAAGCCGAAGCCGAGCGCGCCGGTACCGCCGACGATGCAGACTGGGGCGGTCATCGTCCGCGCAGTCTATGGACCCGGACGTCAGCTAGGCTGGCGACGATGCTGGACGCGGGAATCGAGGGCTCAGACGAGTTCGAGGTGCAGGGCCGGCTGCTCACCGACGTCGGCGGTTCGCTGGCGCAGTCGGTGCTCTCCACCCCGGGGATGATCGCGATGATGGAGCGGACCGCGATGAGACTCGTGCGGCCGGAGCTCGAGCAGGGGCAGGCGACGGTCGGGTTCGAGGTCTGCATCAAGCACGTGGCCGGCGCCTCGGAAGGCGCCCGTTGCACCGTGCGAGCGCGACTGGATGAGGTGGTGGACCGACGCAAGCTGCGGTTCTCGGTCGAGGTGGTGGGGCAGGATGGACGGACGATCGGGGTCGGCAGCCATGAGCGCAGGGTGGTCGAGGTGGGGCGGTGAGCCTTCCCCAGCGCGTGCGGATCCGGGAGGTAGGTCCGCGCGACGGCTTTCAGAACGAGCCCGAGATCATCGCCACCGCCGACAAGATCCGGCTGATCGAGCTGCTCGGCCGCTGCGGCCTGCGCCGGCTGGAACTGACCAGCTTCGTCAGGGCCGACGTGATCCCCCAGCTGGCCGATGCCGAGCAGGTGTTGGCGAAGGCCGACCTTCCGCCGTTGGTGTCGGTCAGCGTTCTGGTCCCCAACGAGCGCGGGTTGGAGCGCGCCCTGGTCCATCGCGACCGCTTCCACGAGATCAACGGATTCCTCTCCGCTTCGCCCACGCACAACCGCAAGAACGTCGGCCGGGATATCGAAGAGTCACTGGCCGGCCTCCGACGCACGTTCGTGCGCGCGGCGGCGGAGGGGCTGCGCTGCGAGGGGGTGATCTCGACCTCTTTCGGCTGCCCCTACGAGGGACACGTCCCGGTGGCGCGGGTGCTCTCGATCGCCAGCCGATTGATCGAGGCCGGCGCGCAGGAGGTCGGCTTCGGCGACACCACTGGCATGGCCAATCCCGTGACCGTGCGGCGCTTCTTCGACGCGGCCCGGACCGAGCTAGGTGACGAGGTGGAGCTGACCGCGCACTTTCACAACACCCGCGGTCAGGGGCTGGCTAACGTGGTGGCCGCGCTGGAGGCCGGGGTGGAGAGCTTCGAGTCGAGCTTCGGCGAGTTGGGCGGTTGTCCGGTGCCCGCCGGGTCCACGGGCAACATCGCCACCGAAGATCTGGTCAGCATGCTGCACGAGATGGGGATCGAGACCGGCATCGAGCTGGGCGCGCTACTGGAGGCGGCGTCCGCCGCCCAGCGCATCCTGGGCCGGCCGCTGGGAAGTCACGTCCTATCCGCCGGTCCGGTCTCATGGGAAGGCTCGGGCGCAGATCCGCAGATGCAGCCGGCGAGCGTGCACGACGGTCGATGATCGGGAGCTGCGACCGGTGAGCGTACGCTGCGGCCCGTGACCCGGTGCCAGACTCGATGACCGAGAGGGATCCGCATGAGGCCCTGGCGGCCGCGCGGGCGCGGTCGCTGGCGGGCGGTCCGGAACGCCACCGCGAGAAGGCCGCCGAACAGGGAAAGCTCCTGGTGCGCGACCGAGTCGCCCGCCTGCTCGATCCGGAATCGCTGGCCGAGGACGGCCTGCTCGCCGGGGGAGAGGAGCCAGGCCTAGGGGCCGAGGGAGTGATCACCGGTCTGGGAGCGGTGGGCGGCCGCCCGGTGGCGGTGATGGCCAACGACCCAACCGTCAAGGCAGGATCGTGGGCTCCGCGAACGGTGGAGAAGATCCTGCGCATCCAGGAGCGGGCGCTGGCGCTGCGAGTGCCGATTGTCTACCTCGTCGACTCGGCCGGTGCTCGGATCAACCAACAGGTGCAGATGTTCCCCGGCCGCCGGCATGCCGGCCGGATCTTCTTCAACCAGGTTCGGCTCTCCGGGGTGGTTCCCCAGGTCTGCGTGCTGTTCGGGCCCAGCGCCGCCGGGGGCGCCTACATTCCGGCGTTCTGCGACATCGTGATCATGCGCGAGGGCAACGCCTCGATGTACCTCGGCTCGCCGAGGATGGCCGCCATGGTAATCGGCGAGAAGGTCACGCTGGAGGAGATGGGGGGCGCCCGCATGCACACCTCCCGCAGCGGCTGCGCGCACGCGCTCGTGGTCGACGACGAGCAGGGAGTCGACCTCGCCCGGCGCTACCTGAGCTACTTTCCCGCGCACTTCGAACAGCCGCCGCCGGCGGTAGAGCCCGCTGCGCCGGCGGCGGCGGGACCCATCCGCGAGCTGATTCCCGCCGACGAGAACAAGCCCTTCGACATGCGCGATTTGATCAACCGGATCATCGACGGCGGATCGCTGCTGGAGATCCACGCCCGCTGGGCCAAGGAACTGATCGTGGCGTACGCTCGGCTGGATGGGGGGGTGATCGGGATCGTCGCCAACCAGCCGAAGGTCAAGGGCGGGGTGCTGTTCGTGGACTCCGCGGACAAGGCGGCCCGCTTCATCCAGACCTGCAACGCGTTCAACATCCCGCTGCTGTTCCTGGCCGACGTGCCCGGGTTCATGATCGGCACTCAGGTCGAGCGCGAGGGCATCATCCGGCACGGCGCCAAGATGATCAGCGCGGTCTCCGAGGCGACGGTGCCGAAGATCTCGGTCATCGTTCGCAAGGCCTACGGCGCCGGTCTGTATGCCATGGCCGGACCCGCGTTCGATCCCGACTGCTGCCTGGCGCTGCCCAGCGCGTCGATCGCGGTGATGGGGCCGCAGGCGGCGGTCAACGCCGTGTACTACAACCAGATCCAGGCGATCGAGGATCCGCAACAGCGGACCACGAGGACCGAGCAGCTGCGGGAGGAGTATGCCGCCGACATCGACGTCCTCCATCTTGCCTCCGAGCTGGTGGTGGATGCGGTGATCGAGCCCGAGGAGCTGCGCCTCGAGCTGATCCGACGTTTCCGGCTGGCCCAGGGCAAGCAGCGTCTGTGGCCGGATAAGCGCAACCCGATCACACCGGTGTAGGTGAGGCGGGAGCGGGAGCGCCGCCCTTGACGTTGCTGCCGGCGGATCCGAGAAAGTCGTCGATCGCGTCCACCAGCAGCAGCGAGAACTCGACCACCTGGTCGATGCTGGCCTGCTCAGAGTGGCCGTACTCCGTGGTCGGGATGGACACGACCGATGCCAGCTGGTCCGACGAACCGACGGCGAGAGCTGGGATCCGCGCCAGCGCCGCCGGCAGCGCCGGCGAGCAGCCCCGGGTCCGCACCGGTCTCGGGTTCAGCTGCGCGGCTTGCGCGGCGACGTTGGTTGCGAGCCTGCGCAGCTGAGCGAAGTAGCGCACCGGGATGAGTTGCCCGTCACTGATCCACCAGCGGGGCCCGCCGGCAGCGCTGGCGCAGATCCCGAGGACGATCGCGTTGGCGCGTCCCAGCCGGCGCCGGCGTGCGCGGAGAAAGCGCCGAAGCCCGATCGCGCCCGCGTCTGCGGCTCCCTGCAGAACGAGCTCGAATCCGCAGTTGCGCGGCGGACGGGCGGCGAGGGCTTGTGCCAACACCACCGCGGTCGCCGCGCCGCTGCCGGGCTGGGCCGCGGCGGTCTCAGCTCCGGCGGTGCCCTGCTCGAGCAGGAGCGCGAGCATCACCACGAGCAGAACCGTCGGGAGCAGCTGCACCACACCGACTGGGGCTCCGGTGGCTCCCTGGAGGCGCATCACGGCTGCAGCCTCCAGCCACAACAGCAACACGGTCAGCCAGGCCAGCCATCCCGGGGCCCGGCCGCCGGTCAACGCGCCCATCCACCTGGCTGCACGCCGGAGCCTCACGCGCTGCAGCAGGCCGCTGCGGCGGGTGTCATAGCCGGCGGTGATGATCAGGCGGATCGCTTGGTCCTGGCTCGCCCCCGGTGGCGGTGAAGACACGACGTTCTGACTTGCTCGCTCCGGGGTCAGCCTGCGCCCGAGCGAGCTCCCGAGCAGCGCGTCCGCGAACACCGACAGCAGTGCGACCAAGATCAGGGCGCCGCCAAGCCCAGGCGAGCTTGTCGAGACCAGGCTTCCGGCCAGCCCCAGCGCGACGTGCCAGCCATGCGCGAGCGCCCAGTTGGGACGGCACCAGAAGGTCTCGGTCCGGGCGATCAGACCCGCGCGGCGCAGCTCGGCGCTGAGCCAACTGGCTGCCCGCCGCTCGGACTCGCTGCCCGCTACGCGCGCGGGAAACCGCGCCAGGCCGGAGAGTGTCTGCGCGGCGGCCATGGGAGTGGGCATGATCCCAGGGGAACGCGCGGCGAGGGCTGCATCCAGTAGAACGCCGAGATGGCTCGTGCCCAGGAGCAGCAGTTACTGGCCATCGCCCAGGAGGCCGCGGCTGCGGCGGCGCGCGAGCTGCGGGCGCGGTTCGGCGCTCGCGCGGCCGGGGTCAGAGCCAAGAGCACTCCGACCGACCTGGTCTCGGACGCCGATCTCGCGGCCGAGACGGCGATCCGGAAGGTGATCACCACCCGGCGTCCGCACGACACGGTAATCGGCGAGGAGGGCGGGGAGAGGGTGGTCTCGGGTGAGTGCGCTGAGCATTCACTGCGCTGGGTTGTCGATCCGCTCGACGGCACCATCAACTACCTGTTCGGGATCCCAATGTTTGCCGTGAGCATCGCTTGCGAGGACGGCGATGGAGGTCTGGTCGGGATCGTGCTCGACCCAGTCCGCGAAGAAGCCTTCACCGCCACGCGATCGGGCCAGCCGTCGCGAAACGGGCAGCCGATCCGGGCCTCTGACCGCGACGAGCTAGCCACCGCGCTCGTGGCCACCGGCTTCAGCTACGACGCTGCGGTGCGCACGCGGCAGGCGGAGGTGCTGGCACGGGTGCTGCCACGCGTGCGCGACATCCGCCGTGCGGGTGCGGCGGCACTAGACCTCTGCTGGTGCGCCTGCGGGCGCTACGACGCCTACTACGAGCGCGGATTGCACGCGTGGGATCTGGCCGCCGGCGAGCTGCTGGCGCGGCGAGCGGGCCTCGCGGTGCGCGAGCTGCCGGCGTTGGGAGACGATCCCGCGGGCGTGGTCGTGGCCCCGGAGGCGATCGTCGAGGAGCTGCATGAGCTGGTTAGTGGACGGGACTGAGCCGGACCTCGTGATTGGACGGGACTGATGCCGGACCCGGAGCTGGCCCGTGTCAGCTGTCGCGCGATACCCGGCTCGAGCTGGCCAGTGTCACCCCCCGCGCGTAGACTCCGTTCTGGCGCGGCGGTGGTGGAACGGTAGACACGATGCCCTCAAAAGGCATTGTCCTTCGGGACGTGTGGGTTCGAATCCCACTCGCCGCATCGACTCGTGCCGCAATCCGAGCGACGATTCTCTTGCAAACCGGCACTTAGCGCACCTCACGCGACAGCGGCATCCGAGTCCCGTATACCAATCGGATACCAAATTGAGACCGGATGGGCGCCCTGGCGAACCGACCGAGGCTCGCGCAACACTTCATCTGGGACGAGCCGCTGCGGCTGGACCCATACCTCCGGTCCGCTCGCGAGCCGCGCCGGGTCGTCCCGCCACTCTCACCGTCGTACCGAGGGAGGTAGCCCTGATGCACCCGCAGCAACCCCAGACCCTGGCCCACCGCGTCGATCGAAGTGGAATCCGGGACCTCACCAATGCGCTCGCGGACGACGCGGCCACAGCCTTCAGGTGGGCCGACCGATGACCATCATCCTGATCATCGCCGGCTGGTTCGCCGCATCGGCCGCCGTGGTCCTGCTGCTGTTCACAGCTGCCGAACTCGGAGAACGGAGGGGCAGGAGGCGGCAGCGGGAGCAGCTGTCGGAGGGCATCCCTCCCATCAGCAGGCAGGAGGTCAAGCGATGAGCCGTTTCATCGTCATCGAAACGGGCGTCTGGGAGATCCCGGATGCCCGTGACGCGCGCCACGTGGAACGGCTGTTCAAGCGCGAGCCGCCCACAACCCTCGCCGCCGAAACACATGGCAACCGGAGGACACCTTGTAGTTCGAATCCCACTCGCCGCATCGGCCGGCGATCAGATCGCAGCCGGCTCCGCTGAGGATGGAGGCGAGCGCCGACCACGCCGCCGGCGAGCCTCGCTCTCCGGCACCTCCTGCTCGACATTCCAGCCCTGCGCGAAGCCCTGCATGGCGAAGAAGATCAGGAGCACCTGCACCGGCGCCATCAGCAGCGTGATTAGTCCGATCACGTCTGGACCCACGCCGCCGCCGCCGAAGATCGTCTGGGAGTGCGCATAGCCGACGTGATTGCGATCGAACCAGCTCGTGCCCCCTGCCCCGGTGCCGGCGACCAGGGCCAGAATCAGGAGCAGGATCGCGAGCGCGGCGGCGATCGGCAACAGGCCCCGGGTCCAGCGCGCGATGTAGAAGGCGAGAATCAGGTACAGGAGCATCCAGATGAAGTTGACCGGCTTGAGGCCCTGGAGCGCGCTCCAGCCTCCGACGGTGACGATCAGCATCAGCAGCACCGACGCCAGCAGCAGCAGGACGACGATCGCCCTCGTGGCGTTGCTGGCCGCCTTGTCCCGGTTGGGGTAGACGACGGTGTAGCCGGGGCGCAGGTGTCGAACCGGAGGCATGATGCGGACCATACAATCTGTTGCGGCCGCGTGCAGCAGTTTCTTGGCGGGCGTGGCGGAATTGGTAGACGCGCCGGCTTTAGGTGCCGGTGGGCTAGCCCGTGGGGGTTCGAGTCCCTCCGCCCGCACTGCAGGGCCTTCGCGTCGCCTCGTGCTCGGGGCAGAGCTCAGCTGCCGTAATCACTTTTTCGGCCGACGTATTCGTCGAGGATCGCCACCGAAGCTCTCTGCGCGACCGATACGTGGTACCGAGTCCACGGCCGCCACCGGATGCCGAGGCGATCGCACGTATCGGTGAACAGCCGGCGAATGTCGTCTGACCGGTTGGAGAACTGATACCGCGGATACTCGTAATCCTTGTCTTTGACGTGCACGCGGTTGACACCGCGCCAGCCGTCGCTGTGGATCAGGCCGCGGAGGAACGGTCCCGGCTCAGCGTCAACAATCTGCTGCTGCCAGGCGGCTAGCTCGATCCGTCGCGTGTGCTTGCGGCCGGGTCCATGCTGGGGAAATAGAAGTGGCCACTGCTTCCAGAAGGACTCGATGAGAACACACTGCTTGCCTCCGTAGTCCGGCTTGGCCATCGGGCGTGCACCGCGCACCACGTCAATCGCCTGGCAGCATTGCTCGATGATCAGCGGATATGCCACGTCGAGCGCTACCCGCAGAATCCAACCCGATCCCCACCGCCTCAGGGCGCCATCTCCGAGGTAGAGGCCGAGCAGATACGCGTAAGGTTCGCGAGGAAGCCGTTCCGGATCGAATACGTTGATCCGGCGAGGACGAGCAGCGGCGAGTCCGAGCGCGTCACTTGCCCGCCTGGAGTAACCCTGGCGGCGCCAGAGGCGGATCGTCGAGACCGGAATTCCCGTCTCTCGACTCAGTTCACGATCCGTGAACCCGGCGTCCTTCAGCCGGCAGAGCATGGCAACCTGACCAGGCGGACGGGCTCCCGGCATGACGGGAACATATGTTCTGTCCCGGACGGAAGCGCCGCCTTGCAGCGAAGCGGGGGATCGAGGAGTCGAACCTCGCGCTGCGGTTTTGGAGACCGCTGTGTTTCCGATACACCAATCCCCCTGATTAGCACGTCGATCGTAGCGACAGGGCCACTCCAGCAGGTGCCGATACGCCCGGAATGCCGGCGCGCATACGATCTCACGATGAGATCCCACACCGTCTACCGCACCTTCAAGACCGAGCGCCGCCGGGAGTTCGTCCGCATCACCGACGACGTCGGTGAAGCGGTCCGAGAGGCAGGCATCGCCGAGGGGATGGTGCTGGTCAGCGCAATGCACATCACCGCCGGCGTCTGGATCAACGACGACGAGCCGGGGATCCAGGCCGACGCGCTCGAGTGGCTCGACAAACTGGCACCGCCGAGCTGGCAAGAACCCGACGGGGAAGTGGCAAGCCAGCTGCGCCCCAGCCCGGGCGACTACCGTCATCATCGCGGCGGCGAGGACAACGGTGACGCGCACCTGAAGAATCTGCTCGTCCACCATCAGGTGATCGTCCCGGTGACCGACGGGCAGCTGGACCTGGGGCCCTGGCAGCAGATCTTCTACTGCGAGTTCGACGGCCAACGGCGCAAGCGCCTGGTCATCAAGGTGCTGGGGGAGTAGCCGCGGCACAGCAGGCTCGGGCCGGCTGGCTACCATCTCCGTGACCGCGGGCGAAGTGTTGTGGTTGCACAGAAGCCTTCCAAGCTTCTAGGGCGGGTTCGATTCCCGTCGCCCGCTCTTCCTGAGCGCGTCACACCACCGTCGGTAGCCAATCCCGTACGGCATCGCCGAGTGCGGGAAGGTCGCTCTTCAAGGCGTGATCGCCCCGCACGGTGACGACTGTCCGGGTGGTGGCCGGCGGTGGCACGCCGAACGGATCTCCGGATCCCTGCACCACCAGGGTCGGCACGGTCACCCCGTCGAGCTCGTCGAGTCGGTTGGGACTGCGGGTGCCATCCCTGCGCCGGCCCGGCGGCTGCAGCGGGAACGCAAGGCACAACACTCCGCACATACTGAGCGCTTCGGCGGTCCGGCAGGCCACGCGCGCTCCGGAGGAGCGCCCTCCGCCGATCAGCGCCAGCCCGGCCAGAGAGTCCTCACGCAGCCCCTCGATCATCGCCCGCCAAGCGGCGTCCAGCTGCGGCGCCGGAGCCGGGGATCGACGGCCGGCGACGTGATAGGGCTGCTCGATCAGCGCCACGGTGAGCCCGCACGAGCTCGCCGCGGCCGCGGCCGTGACCAGATCCGGTGCGCTCACTCCACCGCCGGCGCCGTGACCGAGCACCAGCGCGGCACCGGCGCCTTCGACCGCCTCCAGATGCGCCCGGCCCGGGCCGTGCGGGGTCGCCAGCTCGAGGATCGACACCGCTCGACCAGGCCGTGGCTAGGCGCCGACGCGCGCCTTCGACCACTCCGCCTTGTGCGCGCGCTTGGCTGCCTGATAGTCCGCCAGCGCCTGCGCTGAGTCGACGTCGCCGAGGGTCGGATGCGGGGGAACGAGCTCGCGCGCGATCTCGATATCGAAGCGCTTAGCCAGCACCGCGCCGAGCGCCTTGATCTTCATCTCCCCGAAGCCCGGCAGCGCCGACAGGTTGGCGCGCAGCTGCGCAGCGTTCCCAGCGTCGCTCCAGACTCGGTCTGCGTCACCGTCGTACTGGTCGCGGACGTGGACGGCCAGGTCGTGAACGCGGCGCGCCATCGCCCCGGGGAAGCGGTGAATGGCCGGTCGCTGGCGGAAGATCGGCTCGAGGTCGGCGGGAACGATCTCCTTCGGTTCCAGCGAGCCGAGCCGCTCCTTCAGCGCCAGTGGCCCTGAAAACGCCTTCTGCACGCTGACCTGCTGATCGAGGACAAAGCCGATCAGCAGCGCCATCGGGTCCGTGGCGATCAGGCGGTTGCACTCTTCGGAATCGGTGAAGTACAGGCGCTCGGGCATGCCCGCAATCCTGCCATGGATCACCGCTCAGGTCACGTGATCGATCTCCGCCACGCGCGGCGGCGCAGATCCGTTCCGGCGCGCGACTTCGTCGCGGACGATCGGCGCAACCTTGGTCGCGAACAGTTCGATCGAGCGCAGCACGTCGCGATGGGCAACGGCACCGACGCTCATCTGCCCGATGTAACGGTCGTGACCGAACAGCTCGTGCTCGAACAGGATCTTCTCTGCGACCTCCTCGGGCGATCCCGCCGCGAGCGCCCCGCGAGGCGAGCGCAGCGCCTGGTACTCGCTCCGACCCGACGGCGGCCACCCGCGCTCACGACCAATGCGATTCATCATCGCCAGGTATGAGGAGGCGAATGCCGAGTCCGCCTGCGCGGAGGTGTCGGCGACGAATGCGTGGGTGTTGATGGCCACCTTCAGCTGGTCAGGTGGATGCCCGGCGGCAGCGCCGGCGCGGCGGTAGACGTCCACCAGGGGCACGAATCGCTCCGGCTGGCCACCGATGATCGCCACGGTCAGCGGAAGTCCGAGCGTGCCGGCACGAACGACCGATCGCGGTGTGCCCCCGACCGCGATCCACACTGGCAGTGGATCCTGGATCGGTCGCGGCCAGATCCCGGCGTCATGGAGGGGCGCACGGTGGCGACCGGACCAGCTGACGCGCTCCGAGCTGCGGATCGCCAACAGCAGCTCCAGCTTTTCCGCGAACAGCTCGTCGTAGTCGTCGAGGTCGTAGCCGAACAGCGGGAAGGACTCGATGAACGATCCGCGACCGGCCATGATCTCAGCCCGGCCACCCGAGAGCAGGTCTACGTGGGCGAACTGCTGAAACACCCGGACCGGGTCCTCGGAGCTCAGCACCGTGACCGCGCTGGCCAGCCGGATGCGCTGTGTGCGCGCGGCGACGGCGGCCAGAGCCACGGTTGGTGCGGAGACGAGGAAGTCCGGACGATGGTGCTCCCCGATCGCAAATACGTCCAGCCCCAGCTCGTCGGCGAGCTCGGCCTCCTCCAGCAGGTCACGCATCCGCTCCGCCGGACCTATCCCCGAGCTCAGATCCGCGAACGTGGCTAGACCCAATTCCATTCCCACGAGGTTAGCAAGTAGTTGCCTACACAATCATCTCAACTTGTGAAGAAGATGTGAAAGCATCTGAGGCGATGCACGAGGTGGTGATCCTGGGTATCAAGGGGCTGGCCGGAGGATCGCTGGTGCTCGCGTTCTCGGTGCTGGCGCTTGGGCTTTCGCCCAAGCGCTTTGCCGGGTTGTTCAGCGCTGCCCCCGCGGTGGCTATCGCGGGCTTGATCGTCGTTCTCGTGGACAAGGGCAGCCATGACGCCCATCAGAACACCACGGGGATGATCGCCGGCGCCACCGGGATGGTGGCCTATGCTGCGGCCGCGGTGCCGCTGCTGGCGCGCGCGGGCGCCGTTCCCGCCGCCGCCCTGGCGCTTGTCGGGTGGCTGGCGGTGGCGGGGCTGCTCGCGCTGCCGATTCTGATCGCATGAGCGAGCCCGCGCAGAAGCTCACGCTCAAGGACCATCCGCCGCAGCGACCTTCACTGGAGGGACAGCAGATTCGGCAGGTCCGGCCCAAGGACCTCGCGATCCGCTTCATCGCGGGCGGCTTGACCTCGATCGCCGCCGGCGCGGTGACGCTTGCCTTCGGGCCACGGGTCGGCGGCATCCTGCTCGGGCTGCCGGCGATCCTGGCCGCCAGCCTGACGTTGATCGAGGAGGATGAGGGCGTCGAGACCGCCCGCGAGGATGCACGGGGAGCGATGCTCGGGGGTTGCGCGATGATCGCCTTCGCCGTCGTCGGCGCGGTTTCGTTTCTCGCCCTTAGTCCTGTGGTGGCGCTCGTGTTGGCGACGCTGGCCTGGGCAGGGGTTGCGCTTGGTGGCTACCGGCTCCTCTGGTGGCCGGATCGAACGTGATCGTCGGCGGCGCCCGGTGAAAGAAGTCCTGCACCGTTAGCGGGATCCTCGCTGGGGGTACAAAGCAGGCACACATATCGACTTGGGGTGGAGGAGAGATGGCATTCGCGCTCAGACGTTCTGGTGGCCCTTCGACCCGTGCCGCCGCGGCCGATGATGCGCCGGTGGCCGACGGGCGGGGGAGGAGGCCCACTCGCGGCCGGATAGCCGCAGCCCGCGGAGCGTGGGCGGTCGGGTCGGTGATGCTGCTGATCGCGCGGCTCGTACGTCTGGTGGTGGGCATCATCGTGCTGGTGATCGTGGCCGCGATCTTGCTGCGTGTACTCGGGGCCAATGCATCGAACACGATCGTCAAGGATGTTCATGACGTGGCCAAGGCGCTGGTCGGGCCGTTCGACGGGATGTTCTCGATCTCCAACCCGAAGGTGGCCATCGCCGTCAACTGGGGGATCGCGGCGCTGGTGTACCTGCTGGTGGGCGGCTTGATCGCGCGCTTGATCGCGCGCGCCGCTCCTAGTGGGGTGCATCCCGCCGAGCCGGTGGTCTAGGCCCGCGCACTCAGCTGCCGCCGCCGGCACCGACGTCAGCCAGGTCCCTGGTGCTGGCGATGGCGTGGAACTTGACGTCAGCTGGGGCGACGATCGTCGCCTGGATCTCGCGCATGAACTGGTTCACGTGGGAGGTGGCAAAGTGCTGCTCCAGCGCGGCCTGGCTCTCCCATTCCTCGACGAAGACGAAGTGGTTTTCCCGCTCGGTCTCCTCGTACAGGCGGTAGTTGATGCAGCCTGTCTCCCTCCGTGACGCTGCCGCGACGGCCTCACCAATCCGCACGAGCGCCTCGCGCTTGGCCGCATCGGTCTGAACTCGTCCAACGACGACGATCATCATGTTCTCCTTGGCTTCGGTGTGGCTGGCCGCGGCCGCTGCTAGTGCTGCCCAACGGCGACGCACGCCGTGGCGGACGTGCACGAGACACCCAAAAGGGTGTTGTAGGGGTTGGGGCTGAGGCTGGGCGTGGGCTGGATCGTCCACGACGTGCCGTCCCAGCGCTCCGCGAGGGTTACCTGGATACCAGCGTTGTTCTCATGCCCGACCGCGGTGCAAGCCGTGGCCGACGTGCACGACACGCTGGTCAGGTTGTCGTTCGCGCCCGGGCTGGGGGTGGGTTGGACCGTCCAGCTCGTGCCGTCCCAGCGCTCCGCCAGCGTCACGTTGTTCGTCCCGTTGTAATAGCCCCCGACGGCGGTGCACGCCGTAGCCGAGGTGCACGAAACGCCCGATAGGTTGGCGTATTGTCCGGGAGAGGGGGTGGTCAGAGGTGTCCAGGTGGTGCCGTCCCAGCGATCCGCCAGGGTCTGGCCACTCCCCACGGCGATGCACGCTGTGGCCGACGTGCACGACACGCCCGCCAGGCCCCCGTCGGGATTGACGATGGGCTGGATCGTCCAGGTGGTGCCGTCCCAGCCCTCCGCCAGCTCGGTGTTTTGAGCAGGGGGATTGGCGCTGGCATAGCCGATGGATACTCCGACAGCCTCGCACGCAGTCGCCGACGTGCACGAAACCCCCTGCAAGAAGCTGTCCGCCCCGGTCGGGTTGGGGTTGGGGGTGGGCTGGATCGTCCACGTCGTCCCGTCCCAAGCCTCGGCCAGCGGAGCATGTCTCCCCGGGCTTACCCCAACCGCGGTGCAAGCGGTGGCGGACGTACACGAGACGCCCGACAAGCTAGCGGCATTTGAGCGTTGGCGGGAGTGGACTGGATCGTCCAAGTCGTCCCATTCCAGCGTTCGGCCGGCGGCCCTTCGGCTTCTCCAACGGCAGTGCATGCCGTGGCCGAGGTGCAAGAGACCGCCGAGAGCTCGATTGGGCCCCGACCGGTTGGGCGCGGGCTGGATCGTCCAGCTCGTGCCGTTCCACCCCTCGGCCAGGGTCCTCTGTGGGAGGGTGGTGAACGTGGCGAAATCCGGGGGCGGATCAGAAGTTGTGGAGCCGAAACTCCCCTGAGGCCCGGAGCAGCCATACACCGCGCCGTTGTCCGGCGAGGCGCAGAACACCCACCGATAGCTCCGGTCTGGGAATAGACCGCTGATGGTGGTCGACAGCTCCCGGTTGCCGGTCGGGCCCGTCACCGGACCCTGCACAGGTGTCTTTGCGCTCCCCGGCTGATCTCTGCCGCCTATCCGCGGCTGGTCCGCCGGCCAGTACTCCCAGTACCACGTGCAGACCTCGCCCTTGTCGCAGCGGGCATTGGCATGCAGCGTCGCCGAGAAGTCCGTGATGTTGGTCGCGCCCGTCGTCCTCCCCGCGCACGCGCTCAACAGCAGCGCCGCGCAAACCGCCATCACCACTCCCAAGCACCGTCGCATCTGCCCTCGCCCCTTCAGGGGACAATGAGCCGCAACGCTACTCTGCTCCAGTGCACCGCGCAAGGCCTCAGGCCCGGCTACCGATGGGCGCTCGCGGTGATCTCGGTGAGCTGGCGAACGACGGCATCGATCCCGGTGACCTCGTAGGTAGCGCGCTGGGTTCCGGCTCCGCCACCGCGACGTAGGAGCTCAGGTAGCGCCGCCAGCTCCTCGGTGCACCGCAGCTCGCGAGCGCGGCTCTGCACTCGGGCCACGACCTCCTCTGCGAGCTCCGACACCGGGCGCAGTCTCCCGCGGGCATCGAGAAGCTGACCGTGAACGCCGAAGCGAGCGGCGCGGAAGACGCCCTCGTCGAGGAGCTCGGGAGGAGGATCGGCGTCGGATTCTGTTTCCGCGGCGTCTCGAGCCAAGCAGTGGACCAGCGCGACCAGGGCGCCGGTATCCGCGAGCGATGTCTGCACATCCATGGCTCGAACCTCCACCGTTCCCAGTCGCGGATGGGGCCGGACCTTCCACCAGAACCACGTGTAGTCGGGGACGTCCGCCGCCCGCGTCAGCACGCTGCTCATTTGGCAGAAGTCCGCGAAATCCCGCATCGCCCGGGGGACGCCAGAACGCGGCCATCCCCGCAGCGTCACCTCGCGAGCCGACGCCAGGCCGGTATCGCGACCGTGGCGGAAAGGCGAGTTCGCCGCTAGCGCCTGGAGCAGCGGCAGCTCGCGTCGGAGAGCGTTGAACGCTCGGATCGCCGTCTCGGCGTCCGGCATTCCCACATGGATGTGCAGCCCGGCGACTGGAGTGACCACGGCGTCCCCGAGCAGGTAGTGGATGCGCTCGTAGCGTTCCTTATCGGTGATTGCCGCCTCCCCCTCCTCGGCGGCGGGATGAGTGCCCGATCCGAGGATGCCCGCACCGGTTCTCAGCACCGCGCGTCGAAGCTCGCCCAGGGCTTGCACTGCCTCACCCGCGTTCGGGTACACATCGGTGATCAACTCGACCTGACAGGCGTGCAGCTCCCGTTCGACCTTCCCGTCGAGCTCACCGAGCCGCGCGAGGATCGCCGCCGAGGTGTTCGTCTGCCGACCCGTTACCGGGTCGACGAGAAACAACTCCTCCTCGACCCCGATCGAGAACCCTTGACCCGATCCGAAACGATGCTCGTGGTCATCGGCCGAGGTCACGCTCTGGAGTATGGCGAGGGTCCTGGCCGGCAAGCCCGTCAGCGACCGGTAACAGAAGGCGCGACGCACCCCACGTAGACTTGATGCATGGGCACCTTTGTCTTCAGGCTCAAGACTCCTCGCCCCAACTTCGCCCTCGATATGACTGAGGAGGAGCGAGAGATCATGGGCCGCCACGCGGCCTACTGGCAGCGGTTCATCGACTCAGGGCAGATGGTGATCTTCGGCCCCGTGCTCGACCAGGATGGATCATGGGGGCTCGGGGTTGTCGAGGCTGAGGACGAGGAGGAGTTGCGGGCATTCGCCGCCGGCGATCCGGTGGTGGTTACCCGAACGGCCCATATCGAGATAGGCAAGATGCTCGCCGGCTTCGTTCGCCCCCCGCTATCCAGGTCATAGCCAAATCACTCGCCGCCGGGAGGGGCGATTGCGAAGGGGCGGACGAATCCGGGCTAGGCCGCGACCGCGGGTAACCCAACGCCGATGACCTTCAAGCGGCGCGAGAGCGCGGTGAAGGCGAACTCGTTCATCGACTGCGCGGAGTAGCCGAGGTACTCATAGTCCTCGCCGAGCTGGTGGCCCGGTGGAACGAGAACTCCGGCAGCCGCTGGAAGCGTCTCAACCAGCTTCTCCTGGATCCGTTGGGCGAGATCAGGATCACGTGCCTTCTGCTGCAGGAACCAGGTGCCGTAGGCGACGTGACGATGCTCGTCCTGCGAGATCAGGCCGAATGCCTTCAGGTGCCCCGGGAGGATCCCGCGACGCTCCAGGTTGTCGGTCTGGAAATGCTGCCCGGTGAGGGCCAGAGTGCCCTCGATCACCATGTGGTAGACGGTGACGAAGTCGACCTTGGCCGCGATGTCCGAGGGGTCAGACAGCAGCGCCTGGTGGGCGTCGACGAGGTAGCCGTCGAACAACGTGAAGTAGTCGGAGGTCAGGTCTCGCCGAGCGCGCTCCAGACGATCCTCGAAGCTGCCGTCCAACCGAAACACCTCTTCGTAGAGGCGGTTGAAATGCTGCGCGTGGCGCGCCTCGTCGACCTGCTGGCTGATCAGGAAAGCCTCCTCGTGCTTATCCTCCGCGGCCAGGACCAGACCCGCGAACTGGTTTGTGACCCGTTCCTCGCCGACGAAGAACGCCGACAGGCCCCACAACATCTCGTCGCGAAGGTCTTCTCGCAGTCCCTCCCAGTCACGTCGGTCCTGGACGAGATCGATCTCGTGTGAGATCCAGTTCTGGCGCTCCCACAGGCGGTACAGCTGCGGCGGCGTCATCAGCTTCACCTGCGGCAACTTCGACTCGTCGGTGATCGTGGCGACATCGCCCTGGACCGTGAGGTCAAGCAGGCTGGACATGGTGGGCCTCCTGTCGTGCGAGCTGGTTGCCGGCGAGTCTAACTCTCGGCCCGCCTCCACCGATCGCGCGAGCCGTTGACGAACACGAGCGCGGCGACAGCTCCGTCGGCGGTCGCGAGAGGCGCTGCGTTAGGATCGGCCTCGTTTTGGGCCGTTACCTCTTTCGGGAGCATTGAGTGTCGGAGACGGTTGAGCTGGCGACGATTTTGCTGACTGATCTGGTTGGCTCTACGCGCTTGGCCACGTCGGTGGGGCCGGCGCGGGCGGATGAGCTGCGCGATGAGCATTTCGAGGTGTTGCGGGAGGCGATTCGCTCCTCGGGGGGGAGGGAGTTCAAGAACACCGGCGATGGTTTGATGGTGGCGTTTTCTTCGGCTTCGGCGGCGGTGGGTTGTGCGGCGTTGATGCAGCAGTTGTTTGAGCGGCGTTATCGGCGGGCGGAGCAGCAGCTGCATGTGCGGATTGGGCTGGGGGCGGGGGAGTCGACGGTGCAGCATGGGGACTACTTTGGGATGCCTTCGATCGAGGCGGCGCGTTTGTGTGATAAGGCGCCGGGGGGCGGGATCTTGATTTCTCCAACTGTGAAGATGCTGGCGGGGCGGTGTGAGAACGTCGAGTTGGAGTCCGTGGGTGAGCTCGAGCTGAAGGGGATCCCTGATCGGGTGGAGGCGTTTGCGGTGCGGTGGGCGGCGCTGGAGGATGAATCGGCCGATGCCGCGGGCGCGGGCCGTTGGCCGTTGCCGCCGGTGTTGCGTTCGGTGCCGCCGGTCTCCTACGTCGGGCGTGTGGCGGAGCGGGCGGTGGTCGAGCACGCGCGGGCAGCGGTTCGGACTGGCGAGCGGCGGGTGATGTTTGTCTCTGGGGAGCCCGGGATCGGCAAGACACGGCTGGCGGCATATGCAGCCCATGGCGCGCATGCGGAGGGGTTCGTGGTGTGTTGGGGTGCGTGCTCGGAGGAGCTGGCGGCGCCGTACGAGCCCTGGATCGACGTGTGCGCGCAGCTGGTCGAGCACGCACCGGATGAGCTGCTGGCTGAGTACGTGCAGCGCCACGGCGGCGAGCTGAGCCGGTTGGGGCGTGATTTGGCCCGACGGATGCCAGACCTGCCGGCGCCGCAGACCTCTGATCCGGAGACGGAGCGCTTCCTGTTGTTCTCCGCCGTCACGGGCCTCGTGCAGCAAGTGTCCGAGACGGTTCCGGTGTGCGTGGTGCTCGATGATCTGCACTGGGGGGACGGACAAACGGTGGCGCTGCTCAAGCATCTGGCGCGGACGCTCGAGCGGGGGGCGGTGCAGGTGATCGTCACCTATCGCGATTCTGAGCTGACCCGGGAGCACCCTCTCTCTGGGGTGCTGGCGGATCTGCGCCGGATCGATGGGGTCGAGCGGGTCCAGCTCGATGGCCTCGGAGCTAATGAGGTGGCGGAGGTGATCAGCGCCGTCGCCGGGCACGAGCTCGACGAGCACGGCGTGAAGCTCGCCGGCGAGATCACGGCCGAGACGGGCGGCAACCCGTTCTTCGTCGGGGAGATCCTGCGGCATCTAACCGAGTCAGGGACGCTGGTGTTTGACGAGGACGCTGGCCGCTGGAGCATCGACCGCTCCAAGGGAGCGGGGTTGCCCGAGAGCGTGCGGGACGTGATCGACCGGCGGATCGAGCGGCTCGGGGAGCAGGCGCGGGAGATGCTGACCACGGCAGCGGTGATCGGCCGCTCCTTCGACGTGGATCTGCTGAGCGGGCTGGTGGATGTGAGCGAGAGCGGGCTGCTGGATCGGCTCGAAGCGGCAGTTGCCGCCTCGATCCTGACTGAGTCCACGGACACGGTCGGGCGGTTCAGCTTCGCCCACGCGCTGATCAACGAGGCCTTGTACGGGGCATTAGGCGCGACGCGCAAGGCGCGGATGCACCAGCGGGTCGCGGTGGCGTTGGAGGAGCTGTGCGGCCAGGACCCCGGGGAGCGCCTGGGGGAGCTGGCCCGCCACTGGGCGGCCGCGACTCAGCCGGCCCAGGCCGAGAAGGCGATCGACTACGCCCGCCGCGCCGGCGAGCGGGCGCTGCAGCGGCTGGTGCCCGACGAGGCGGTGAGATGGTTCACCCAGGCACTGGAGCTGCTCGACGGCCAACCCGATGCTGCCCCGGGTCTTCGCTGTGAGCTTTTGATCGGGCTGGGCGAGGCGGGTCGCGAAGCGGGAGTCAGCTTCCGCCGGACGCTGCTTGAGGCATCCCGGCTCGCGCTCGAGTCCGAGGACACAGATCGCCTGGTGCGGGCGGTGCTGGCCAACAACCGCGGGCGCACGAGCTTCATCGTCAGGGTCGACGAGCAGCGGATCGAGCTGTTGCAAGCCGCCCTCGAGCGCGTCGGGACCGAGGAGCCGGTGACGCGTGCGCGGCTGCTGAGCCTGCTTGCGCTGGAGCTCGTCTACGACCCGGACTACGCGCGTCGCTGCGTCCTGAGTGACGAGGCGCTTGCGCTCGCCCGCGGCTGCGGAGATCAGCGGGCCCTAGGTCAGGTGCTGCGCGACCGGGTCTACGCGATCTGGGCTCCGGGGGCGCTGCAGGAGCGCCGCGCCAACGTCCGGGAGCTGCTTGAACTCGCGGGTGGGCTGGAGGATCCGGTTGTCAGCTACTGGGCGCACCTTCACGACATGGACGTCCAGGTCGAGGCCGGACACGTCGCGGACGCGCAGGAGGCGCTGGAACGTTGCCACTCGATCGCCGAGCGAGTCGGTCAGCCAACGCTCAGGTGGGCAGTCGCCGGGGCAGCGGCCTGCCTCGCCGCGCTGATCGAATCCCCCGAGGAGATCAAGATCCGCGCCGAGCAGGCCGTTGCCCTCGGCACCGACAGCCGCAACCCCGACGCTCTGATGATCTTCAGCGGGCACATCTCTCACCACCAGTGGTTCTTGGGGCTTTGGGACGAGCTGCTTCAGATGGTGGCGCAGGCCGTAGAGATTTCTCCTCAGACCCCCACCTTCCACGGATCTCTCGGTGTCTTCTACTTGGAGGCAGGCCGGATCACCGAAGCTCGGACGATGCTGGACGAGGCCCGGCCGGGCCTTGGCCACTTACGGAGTGACCCTTTCAAGACGACCGCGGTCGGCTATTACTCCCTCCTCGCCGCCGGGCTGCACGACGAGGCCGCCGCCGCCGTGTTGTCCCAGCAACTCATAGCCCCGACGGAGTCGGTGGTCTGGAATGGCGTCGGGACGCTTGGAGCGATCGACGTCTACCGCGGCATCCTGTCCGCCACCCTGGGCCGCCACGCCGATGCCGACGCGCGCCTCGCCGCCGGAATCGAGCTCAACGACCGCATCGGCGCCGCCGTCTGGGCCACCCGCGCGCGGCTGTTCTGGGCCGAGCAGCTCGCGCAGCGCGCCACCACCGCCGACGCCGAGCACGCCAGGCAGCTGTTCGGACAGGCCCGGGATGCGGCTCAGGCCCTGGGGACACCGGCGCTACTGGAGCGCGCCGAGATCGGCCTGGCCCGCGCGGCGGCGACCGCGTGATGCGCGGAGAACGGCTGGACGCCCGCGCGGAGGGCTATCGGCGCCCGGCGGGCGCAGGCGGCACGTGGTCGCGCACGGCGTCGAGCAGCTCCTGAGCTTCGGCGCCGCCGTCTGGGCCGGGCAGCAGGTCGATGGTCACCCGCGGTCGCTTGGGGAAGCGAACGTAGTCGGTGGTGCCGGCGATTGCGGCCAGCACGAGCTGAGCTTCGGGACAGGCTTGTTGGAGGCGTGTCACGCCAGTGCGGGCGCGCAGCGGCTTCCCGCGTGAGAGCTTGCCCTCCGGGAATATGGCGATCGCCTCCTCGGCGCGCAGCGCGTCGATCGCCACCTGCATCGCCGCGGCGTCGCCAGCTCCCCGCTGCACCGGGATCTGGCGCAGGCCGTTGAGGACCGGACCCAAACCGGCCATCTTCCACAGGTCCGAGCGAGCCAGGAACCGGAGGGAACGAACGTTCCGCATGCCGAGGGCCAGCACCACCGGATCCATCTGACTGTCGTGATTAGACACGACCAGCAGCGGGCCGCTCCCCGGAACGTGGTCAAGCCCGTTGACGCGTACGCGGCCCCACCACATCAACGGCAGCAGCAGACGGGACATCAGCCGGTAGAGCACGAGCGCATCCCCCTTATCCGAGGAGCACCTCCGGCGCGGTCTCGAGTGCCTGGCGGGCGGCCAGACGGCCCGCCTCGCGGGCGCGGTCGAGCTGGTGAAACTCGAGTAGACCGACGCCTTCGTTGCGCGGGGTGATCAGCAGCGAGGAGTGGCGGCGGGCGGCCTCCGAGCTGTTGGAGGCGGCAAAGAACACCACGCGCATCAGCGTCTCGCCCAGCGAAGGCAGGCGCACCTCCGAGCGCTGACGACCGTCAGCAGCGGACAGGTTCGCCTTGACGTCGACGGCGATGATCGGGCCTTCGGCGAGGTCCGCCATGGTTTCGATCGGTAGGTTGTCGAGCAGCGCGCCGTCGACCAACAACTGCCCTTCACGGACGCGAGGCGGAGCGAGCACCGGAATCGAGATGCTCTCCGAGATGGCCGCTGAGAGCCGACCGCAGCGGCGCACCACCCGCTGTCCGCTGCGTAGCTCTGCGGCATGGCAGAAGAATCCGAGCGGGAGCTCCTCGATCGCCACCGCTCCGAAGGTCCGTTCCACCAAGGCCTCTCCGCGCTGGCCGCGGATCAGCGCGTGGCGTGGGAGCGCGTAGTCACCGAGTGGGCGGCGCCGGACCCATTCCTCGTAGCAGCGGGCGTCGATCTCCTCGCAGTCCATGCCCATGGCGAACATCGCGCCGATGTAGGCGCCCATGCTCACGCCGGCGACGCGGTCGATCGTAATGCCGGCGGCGAACAGCTCCTCGAGGGCGCCGATGTGCGAGAACCCTCTGGCGCCCCCGCCGGAGAGGACGATTCCAACCGAGTGGCCGGTGAGCCGGCGGGCGGTGCGCAACAGATCCCGACCGAGCTCGGGACCGGGCCGCCAAGAGTGGGTTTCGATCGGGTCGAGCGCATGCGCCCACGGCGCGAGGGCGCCCGAGCCTGGGTTCACATCCCAGGCTACGAGGTCGCAGCCTTTCAGACCGAAAAGGTCGCCGGCGTGCTCGGGACGTGCGCCGGTGCCGTTGCCGGTGCCGACGGCGAGGATCCGGTCAGCCTGCTGGAGGCAGAAGGCCGTCCACGGCTTCTCGTCCCAGGGCTGACCAGCGGCGAGCAGAACGTGGTCGTTGACGGCCGCGCAGCGGTCGAGGAGCGGCGCGAACGCCGACACCGCGCCGTCCCCCGCGCTTGGCAACGGAACCTCGCTCCCGTCGAGCGTGGCCACGGTGGCATAACGCCGGCAGGCGGCCGCCAGGGTGCGGGTGATGCTGGCGATCGGCACGCTCTGGTCGAGCGCGACGACGGCGATCGCCACCGGCAACGCCCGTGCGCTCGACAACACCGGGCGGCTCTCACGCAGCTGCGCGGCCATCGCCCGCATGAGGCCGAGTGAGACCTCCGGTCGCTCGCGCAACAGCTGCTCGAAGTCCTCGCGCCCGATCGCGATCAGGTCGCTGGCCCGGACTGCACGCACCGAGGCGGAGCGCGGAACAGAAGACAGCAACGCCAGCTCGCCCACCACCTCGCCACGGCCGAGCACCCGCAACGGCGCGGCATCCTGGTCGCCGACCACTACCTCTAGCCGACCGGCGCGCACGACGTACATGGCGTCGCCCGGATCGCCCTCCTGGAAGAGCCATTCCCCGGCCCCAAGGTGCAGAGCGCTGGCGGCCTCAGCCAATTGCTTGCGTAGCGCCTGGTCAAGCTCAGCGAAGATGGAGACCGCGGCCAGGAACTCGGCCACAGTTTCCGGCGGCCCGTCGAGCGGCGCCGGTGCGCGCGCGGCCGGGCGGTGGGTCGGCGCCGCCGAGGGCCTGACCAGCGCCGGCGGCTGCTGCTGGAGGACGGCACGCGCCGAGGCGCCCAGGGAAGGTGAGAGGCCGACATCTTCTCCAGCGCCGACCCGGCCCACGCCCAGGCTTCCGACGCCCGCCGCTAGGAGTGCCACCGCCGCAAACGTCCAGGCGTGGTGAAAGGCGGCCAGAGCCGCCAGCGGGGAAGGGGTGCCGATGATCGCGATCACGATCGCCACACCCAGCGCCGCGCCGATCTGACGGGCGACGGTGTTGAGGCTGGTCGCGGTCGCGAAGCTATCGCCCGGGGCCGAGGCCATCGCGGCGCCGCTCACGTTCGGGAAGAAAATGCCCGCACCGATGCCAAGCAGAATCATCCCCGGCAGCCAGATCCCGAGATAGTCGGCCCGCAACCCGGTGCGGGTCACAAACCAGAACACGCCGCCCCCCCAGATGACGCCGCCAACCACGAGCACCAAGCGGTGGCCGACCCGCTCCGCCAGGCGGCTCGCCGGACCCGCGACCGCGACGGCGACGATCGGACCCGGCGTGATCGCCAGCCCGGCGTCGAGGATCGAATACCGCCACACGCTGGTCAGAAACAGAACGTTGCAGAGCGTGTAGCCGTAGAAGCCGGCTGCTGCCACCACGGTCATCGCATTCGCGACACTGAACGTGCGAACGCGCAGCAGCGCGAGGTCGACAATCGGCGATCGATGGCGCCCCGAACGCCGCACAAACAGCGCGCCGAGCACTGCGGCGAGGACGAAAGCGCCCACCGTCCGGGCATTCCCCCAGCCCCACTCTTGTCCCTTGACGATCCCGAGCACCAGCGCGGCGATTGCCGCTCCAAGGGCGAGCGCGCCCACCATGTCGGGCATTCGGCGCCGCCCCGGCGCGCGGCTCTCGACGAGCTGGCGGCGCGCCAGCACGAAGGCCGCGGCGCCAATCGGCAGGTTGACGAGGAACACCAGCCGCCAGCTCGAAGCGGTCACGAGCAGTCCGCCCAGCGACGGGCCGACTCCCGCGGCCAACGCGCCTACGGCCGAGAACAGCGCGACCGCATGCGCTCGGCGCTCCTGCGTGAACGCCTCGAGCACCAGCGCCAGCGAGCAAGGCACGAGCATTGCCGCGCCGAGGGCCTGGACGACCCGGAAGCAGATCAGCGCCGTCGCGGAGGGGGCGACCGCGCAGAACACCGAAGCAGACGTGAACACCGTGAGCCCAAGCAGGAAGATCCGTCGGCGACCGAGAAGATCCCCAATCCGGCCTGCGGCGACGAGGAAAGCCGCGAACACGATGTTGTACGCGTTCAACACCCACGACAGCGAACCGATCGAGCTGGAGGGGAACGAACGCTCGATGTTCGGAAAGGCGATGTTGACGATCGTCGCGTCGACGAACGCCATGAATACGCCGAGCGATGCGACAGCGAGCACCACGGCCGGTGCGGGTGCGCGGCGCCGCACGAGGCCGTGCCCGGCCCGGCTGCCCGCGCCCGGGTCAGGGAGCGTCGGCTCTCCTTCCACGGCGCGATCCTAACCTCCAGCCGCCAGAATGGCCAGCAGGCCAAACCATCCGGCTCGGCTCGGCAAGCGCGATCTCGCCGCCACAGGAGGGAACGGCGCTGCCGTTCCCGAGTCCCTCGGCTGGCAGCCCTAGCATCGGGTGGATGGATGTGTCGCTTAACCCAGCCTTGGCTGAGGCACGCTTCTGCCCGAGGTGCGGCCAGCCGGCGGAGGTGAAGTTCCCGCGTCGGATCGCCTGCGGACATTGCGGCTACTCCGCCTACTACAACCCGAAGCCGGTTGCCGGGACGATCCCGGTCGACGCCGAGGGAAGGGTGATTCTCCTGCGCCGGGGGTTCGATCCTGGACGAGGACTGTGGACGTTTCCCGGCGGCTTTGTCGATCTCGGCGAGTCCGTGGAGGAGGCTGCACACCGGGAGACTCAGGAGGAGCTCGACATGGCCATCGAACTCGGGGCCCTGGTAGGGGTGTACTCGCGCGCTGCTGACCGCGTGGTGTTGATCGTCTACCGCGCCCGGGCCATTGGCCAGCCGCGGAAGACAGCGGAGGCGGTCGAGGTTCGTTCGTTTGCGGTGAGCGAGATCCCGTGGCCGGAGCTCGCGTTCTGGTCGACCGACCTGGCGCTGCGCGACGCCTTCACGAACTGAGCTGAAGCCGACTAACCATCGATCCATCCCGCGATGGATCGTTGCGAAAGTAGGTCACCTCATCGATCGGCGTGGCCAATGACAATCAACCGGAGGGGCTACGGTCCGGAGTACCCGGACTGGAGCTCGCACCGAGCGGTTGGGCAGAGGTGCATTTACCTCCGCAGATCGGACATCAGCTGGAGTTACCGGGGGGATCCGGTATGGCCATGCACCGGTATCCCTGACCGCCCGTATCGGCCCCAAGTGACACGCGCTCGTTGTTGGTCCGCTCGGGGTTTGAGGGGAAGAGCCTGAACAGGGTGGGGGAGAAGAATTCGAGTTTCTTCAGCCCCAGTCCACCAAGCGCCGTCGATTCGAATAACGGATTCACGACGGTGGCTGGCGGCGTGGGGATACGAGCGCCGTCGGTACTACCGGTGGCGTGGACGCCGCCGATTGCCATCACGGGATTCCAGTTCGTTCTCGGGAACCGCATCCCCACCTGGCCGCCGTCAGGCTCGTCGGCAAACAGAAACTTGTGCTTAGTGACGAAGACGACGTAGTAGCAATTCCACTCGCGTGCGACGCGATTCGTGGGGTAGCCAAGGTCGTAGAGCACCGGCCAGGCCTTTGGGATCAGGGTCTCGGAGATCGCTTGCTTGGCGGCGCGGATCAGCCCCTCGCGAGAGTTTCCCGGCGCGCCCAGAATCCAGCTCGGATCGCTGTCGACCTTGGCGGCGACGGCGTTGAGCTTGCCGTAGTCGCTGACGATGATCCGCCCCAAGCCATCGAGTTGATCTCCTGCCGATTGATAACGCCCAGCCAACTCGACGCCGAGATTGCTGGCCGCGGTCTGGACCTCTGGGCCGATTACGTTCGGCCCGTTGTCATTCTTGGTGAGATACCCGGCGAGCCCAAACACGGCCCCGAGCCCGGAAGCGACCGCGCCTGCCGGCGGGTATACGGCCCCCGCCAGGCTCCCGATTTTGAGCACGAACGAGACAATGTTCAGGGCTTTTGAGGTTGTGTTCTCTGCGGGTGGTGGGTTGACAGCCCGCTGGATGGTGTCCGAGATTTGCCCGAGGTTGGCCAGTGCCGCCACTCCGGCGGCGCCGAACGGCTGCTGGAGGCCCTCTGGGCCCAGGTAGTGTCTGACTCGGTTACCCGCCTGCACCTCGTCGAACAGCTGCTCCCTCACCTTTTCACAGGCGGTCGAATCGACGCCCGCAGGCGGGTTCTCACACCTTCCCTTCGCGTTTTGGAGCGCGGTGGCGATCGTCCCCCATGAACCGCCGTAGTTCGTGTAGTAGGTCTGACGTACGTTGCAGGGGGCCCCTGGCTGGCAGACGCCCATCACCTGGGGTCCACCGAGGAAGTCTTCTGCCGCCTGCGCCTGTGCCCGTGTCGCTGTGGGCGCCAGCACGGGGAACGGCGTCGGGGGCTGATTTGCGATCCGCACGAATTCCTCGTTGACTGGCGGTGCCCCGCTCGGACGAGCGGCACTGACGAGCATCGGTTCGTAGTCCCCAGAGCGCGTGCGCATCAGCAGGCCCGCGAGACGGGCCGGAAGCCCGTCGAGTGGATAGCTCACCTCCGCCCGCGGCGCGCTGCTGTCGACCCGGCCGATGAACGCATAACCGCCTTTGCGACCCTGCTCGTCATCTCCGCCCACGTTGGGCTGGTTGAGGTCGTCGAACACTTGCCGCGTCCCGCCGAGCTTCTCGATTGCCAGCGCCGCCCGATCCCACTCGCCGCTGTAGCCGGTCGGTTCCCCGTACGATTGCAGGATCACCAGCGGCCGTTCCACCTGAGTAGTGGAGAAGGCAAGGTCATTGGCCAAGCGCGTCTGCTCGCTGGCCTGCTGCCTACCGTCCGCGGAGTTCGTGACATAGGTGAAGTTCGCCAATGGCGCGAGCGTCTTTGGATCGAGTCGCAGCATCTGGAAGCCCGAGACGCCCGCTGGATGAGGGCCGGTGTACGTCGCCCCTCCGATCGTGATCTTCGTTTCGGTGGCCGTCTGGCTGGCGGCCGTGTCGACGGGTACGCTGTCAGTGAAGACGAAGTCGAACAGACGGCTGACGTCGTTGAGGCGCAGATAACCTGACATGTCCCCTGGGTTTGGGAGGTTGTTGACGTCCCGGTGATTGATGAACGCCACCCCCGACGGCGCGCCTGGAATTCCGATCACCGAGCCGGGCAAACCCTGCGTGAAGTTATCTCCAGCGGGAAGGTTCCCTCCGCCCACCTGCTTGAACAGCGCCGCGAACTTGGCCCGGTCGGAGGCATCGTAGTACGCCGTGAAGTTGAAGACCATCAGGCTGCGGCCATCTGTGTACTGCTTTTGCCTGGCGATCTCCAACAGCTTGTCTAGGCTTGCGGAAATCGTCGCGGCTTGGACCTCGCCCGAAACCTCGGGCTCGAGCGTCGTGCGGTTGAGTACGGCGTAGGAAAAACCACCGGGCCCCCGACGTACGGTACCCGGCAAGGCGACTCCGCCTAGTTTGATCCCGCCCCGGGGGCCATCCGCATTCGTCTGCAACGCAACGCCATAGGGAGAACTCGGTTGCGCGGTGACCGTAACCACGTCGGTCGACCTGGTAGTTGCCGCTCCCGGGCGGCGGTGACTTCCACGCCGGGTCGCGATGTTGGCCGCGAGCGTCAGGCGAACCCGGAAGGTCCCAGCGACATCAGGCGTCAACCCGGGCTTTTCAGAGCTGGGATCTAGCAGCGCGGCCTTGGAGCCGGGGGGCGATTGCGCGATCTGCCAACGGAACGAGTATCGAGAATTCCCGGTCCCAAGCTGCGACTGTGCGCCGCTGAGACGAACGAACTGGCCCACGGCGACGGTTTGGTTGGGTCCGGCGCCGGCGATCACGTCGTCGTTCGGGACCTGAAATACCCGGGAGATCGACGACACGCGGGCCTGTCGCTGAGACGCGGTGTAAGCGATCATCACCAGCTGATTGCGGCCATGCCGGACGCCGTCATCGCCGCCAAGCCGGCCAACAACGTTGCCGTTGCTGACCGAAAGTGCTGCAGTGATCGGGCGGCCGTTCATCCACGCTCGCAACGTGGCGTCGGGCCGCATGCCGGCGAGGAGGGTGACCGGTTCGCCGCCCTGGCCGACTCGAAGCGCATCAAGTCCCACAAGCCCGGAAGCGGTGCGGGCGACGCGGAAGCTTGCGAAGTCAAAATCGAAGTGACCGCCACTGGCAGTGGCGGCGGTCAGCAGGTTGCCGCCCAGGTGAAGGGGCCCACCAAAGTGCAGCACCGCCCCGTAGACCCCAGCACGCGCCCGAGTCAGCTCTCTGGTGATCTCACGCCCGTTGAGTGATACATGTAGCGACGGCAGTGGCGCACGTGTTCGGAGCCTTACTGTCAGTTGTCCCCCGGCGAGCACAGCGCCCCCCGAAGGGCTGAGGATCTGGGTGAGTGAGCCGTCGTAAGCCGGGCCACCACCAGGTGGAACGCCGGTGGCCAGGGTTCCGACGCCGGCAGGAGCGGCGACGGCGACGCCGGCGAGGAGCGCACACAGCGCGGCGGCCGAGGCGAGCCATGGCAGGCGCCGTGTTGGCTTGCGCCTCCTGCGCTCGTGGTCCTTCTGTGGCTGAACAGCATCCGGCATAGCCTCGCCTTCCCCCCGATTGCCGAGATCCGGCAATCCGTTCGGCGCCGGTGGAGCATTACCTGTAGTCGCCGTATCGTCCTGAGTGAAAGGACACTTGAGGAATACCAGCGGCCTGCAAGACATCCCGCACCGCTTCATCGCTCCGGGGGAAAAACGCACGCGGGTCGACCTCGAGGTTCGCCACGCTGCTCCATCTGACGAGGCGCGAGCGGACGCGGCCGCACCCATCGTGATCGGGGGTCCCTGATCGAGCGTGTGGCGGCCGCGCTCCGTTTGCCTGAGCGGCACACGAACGCGTACCTGATCTCGGGATCGAGCTGAACAGCATCAGGCGTGACCGAAGCGGACGTCGGGCAGCACGCGGCGCAGTGACGTGGGCAGCCACCACGCCCACTTGCCGAGCAGACGCAGCAGCACCGGGAGTAGCAGCAGGCGCACGGGCATTGCGTCCAGCAGGACCGTGACGCCGAGGATGACGCCCATCTCCTTCGGGGGCAGTGGGCCCGAGAGGGCGAAGGTGAAGAACACCGCGACCATCACGGCGCCGGCGGCGAAGATGACCCGCCCGGAGTGAGCGAGCCCGCCGACCATCGCCTCACGCGGGTCCTGGGTGCGGTCCCAGTGCTCCTTAGCCGCCGAGAGCAGGAACACCGTGTAGTCCATCGAGATCGCGAAGATCATGGCGAAGAAGAACACCGGCCCCCACGCGTCGAGGACCCGGCCGTGAGCGATCAGGGAGCGATGACCGATGCTCAGCGGCCGGGGCAGTATCTGGACGCTGAAGTCTCGGCGAGTCAATCATGAACAACACGTGCCGCGGGCGGGAGACGATTTCTCGGTGGGCGCTGTTGAGCCCTGGCTGCAACTCGCCGTCGTGCAAGGCGCTGCGCGTCCCGCCTCAGGCCAGACGGGCACCTCTGACCTACTGCGCACGAAGACCGCCCGCGCTTTTCTCAGCCGGACCGACACCATCACCCCGGCTTCCACCCCCTTCGCCAAGCTAGCAGCGAGCGCGAAGGGCTGGATCGAGAATCGCGGTAGCTGCCGATGCGGCAGGGTCGCTTCTGCTTCGCTCAGAACTCCCGGGCATCTTTGCCGTCGTCGGCACGTTCCCTGCCTTGCGCGGATGGCAGGGCCGGCGCGATCGGAACCTCGATCAGGAGATGCCTATGCGTCCCGACCCTGACCCGGGTGCTCGCCCTCGCGATAGCTATCGCGCGGATGCAAGCGCCGGAAGCTGGCACTGCGCGATCACGATCACTTTCTGCATCGTCGCCGACCCAGCCGCCAGCGTTCGGCTGGCTCCGCTGCCTGGTCGAGCTGGAGCAGGAGTGGACGCCGCTCGGCTTTTCGGCGGCGAGCTGGCCGCTGGCGCGTGAAACCGGGAGCGAGCTTCTGCTTGGCCGTTTGCGGCTGCCGAGCCCGCCGGTCTGCGACTCCAGAGACGTTTTGTTCAAGAACGTGACCGTTTAGGCCAGCTCAGACGAGGACCGTTTGACCAGCGCCGCATCGTTCCAGCTCCCGGGCGCGAGTGAGAAGCGTTAGACCCTGGTCGTATCTCGACGATATGCCCAAGCTGCGCCGGCCGCGAGAATCGTCGTCCACGCCGCGACGGTGATCCAGCCGCGGGCGCCCCAGGCGTGGCCGTCGAGCGCGACGTTGCGGGCCTGGACGAGCCACCACGAGGGGAGGAACTGCCCGAACGCATGCAGGAAGCCGCTCGTGATCGCGAACCAGGTGCCGCTGAGGAAGGCGAGGATCGACACCAGGCCGCCCATCAGCGGGCCGACCGAGTCGGTGTTCACGAGATGGCCGACGAGGATGCCGAGTGCGGCGAACGGCAGTAGCCCGACCATGATCAGGCCGGTCATCGCCAGCCAACGCCCGGCGGGCAGGCTGACGCCGAGCAGCGAGCCCGAAATGTAGAGCACGAGCAGGCTCGACAACGCCATTGCGTAACCGGTCAACACCTTGGCGCGGAAGTACGCGCGCACCGACAGCGGGCTGATCCGCAGCTGCCTGGTCCACCCAGCCTGGCGCTCGCCGGCGATGCGGGCGCCGGTCGAGATCATCGACATCATCGTCCCGAACGACGCCAGGGAGACCATGTAGTAAGTGGCGTAGGTGAGCCCGGTGCCGCTGATGATCTTGTTGTGCTGCGGCGCCGCGATCAGCCAGAAGAAGACCAGCGGAAAGCCGAGCGAGAAGAGGAAGAAGCGGCGGTTGCGGAACGTACGCAGCAGCTCGAAACGGGTGTAGGCGATCCCGTTCATCGCGCCTCCACCTCCGGCTCGTCAGCGTCCGGCTCGCCGGTCAGCTCCAGGAACGCATCCTCGAGGCTTCCCCCGGCGATCTCGATGTCCTTCGCCGCCGGATATTGCTCAAGCAGCGCTCGGATGCTCTGGTCGGAGTCCACGCAGCTCAGGATCACCGCGTCGCCGTGCCGCTCGGCCGAAGCGACTCCGGGCAGGCCAGCCAGGCTCGACCGATCGACGTCTGGCAGCGTCGCGCGGAGCGTCCGCCTGCCCACACGCGCCTTGATCTCGGTCGTCGGACCATCGGCGACGATCCGCCCGTGCGCCATCAGGATCGCGCGGTCGGCGTTGGCGTCGGCCTCCTCGAGGTAGTGGGTAGCGAACAGCACCGTCTTGCCCCGGGCCGCGAACTCGCGCATGATGCTCCAGAACTCGCGGCGTCCCTCGACGTCCAAAGCGACGGTCGGCTCGTCGAGCACGAGCAGGTCCGGGTTGCTGACGATCGCAAGCGCAAAGCGGACGCGCTGAGTCTCACCACCCGAGAGCTTGTGCGTTCGCTGACCGGCGATCGCTTTTAGCCCAGTGACGTCGAGCGCCTCCTCGACGCCCATCGGATCCGGATAAAGCGAAGCCATCATCGCCACGAGCTCGCGCACCGACAGGTCGCGGATCAACCCGCCCGTCTGCAGCATCGCCCCGACGAGGCCAGCGTCGACGGCCTCCCGCGGCGGACGGCCGAACACCGACACATCGCCACCGTCGGGTTTGGAGAGGCCGAGCAGCATGTCGATCGTCGTCGACTTGCCGGCACCATTGGGGCCAAGCAACGCCACCGTATCGCCCGCCGCGACCGCGAAGTCGATGCCGCGCACCGCGCGGATCGGACCCCGCGGACCCCGGTAGGACTTGACCAGGCCGTCGAGGCGGATGCCACCGTTAGTTTGGGTGGCGGCGTCGCCCCGCGCGGTCGCGTTTTGGGTCATTTCGTGTCTCGAAGGTGGGGTCCGGGAGCCGGTCGTGCGTAAACGTGACCCGGCGGGAGGAAGGCGGGCGAGTCGACCACAATCACGAGCTGCTGTCAAACGCGGTCTAAGAAGGCTTTGATAGACGGCAATCTCCGGTCGCCCATCAGTGGGAAGTGCGAGGCTGGCTGCTGCTCCGGAACGATCTGGGTACCCGACAGCCGGTGGCTTTCGCTTCTCGTTTGTCGCCCATGTGGTCACGAGCCGCTGACTTCCGCTCGAACGACACGTCGTCGCGAAGCGGAAGCCGGAGGGTAGGGACGATGAGGCCGCCCGCGCTAAGCCGGCGGCCGCTAGTCGACCGCCGGCTAACCGACCAATTTCGCTGAATGCGCATCCGCCCGGTCGAGCTTCATGGTTCATGGCAATCGCGACGAAGTTTGGGATTGGCCACACAAATGCTCTCAATAGGAGTACTGTCGGTAGGTGGCTGGCCCTGTGGCCAGAATTCTCAGCCCAAGTCCGATTGCCACCAACGGCGTGCTTTGCGCCACGAGGCGGGAGGCGTGGGTTACTGGTTCTGACTGCGGGGCCGGTGCCGGATTCCTATCGGCGTTACTCCACCGGCCCGGTGGCTTCGTCTCTATCTGATCAAGCGTGCGGGGGTTCTAGCCCTCTTCCTTTCGCGCGACCCCAGTAGAGGGATGGGAAGGGTTCGAGGACCATGACGCAGATAGAACACAATCGGGCAGCAAGTAGGCGTGGCCAGTGGGGTCGTGATCGCGGATCGCGGCGGTTCGCCCGGGCAGTTCATGCCCGACGACGCCTGAACGCACGGCAGGTGGGCGCCGTAGCGAAAGCAGACCGGCACGGCCCCAATCCCCGTTATGCGTACCTCACGGAATCGCACGACTAGACCTGGGCCTGCCGATCCCGCATTACAACGCACAAGGAGCACAGATGCCCAGGGTTGAAGTTCTATCCGAAGTGCAGGGACGAGACCACGAGGTCGTGCTGACCGAGCACGTGCGATCCGAGATGTTGGCCAACGAGCATTTCGCTGACCAGCTCGTCGACCGCATGGGCTGGGCGCTCGTCGACGCCGAGCACCATGAGCAGGCGATTCGCGCCTGAGTGAGCATGGGCCCGGGGAGAGCCACACCTCAAGGACGTATCCGGATTCCTCGGGGCGGTCGAGCCACTTCCCCTATGGCATCGTGCAAGCCGTGTTCAAACACACCTCGCTTGACCAGATCGTTGGTGTGGTGGCCACCCATCCGCATCCATATACCGGCGCTGTACATGCACCGGCGCGGCACCTGATGAGCGTGGCGAAGGTGTGCGTTTCGGCGAGAGAGAGCGGGCCGACGATCACGGCCGTCCTCCAGCGCGGCCCGCTGGCGGGTCGGCGCATCGACGTAAACGTCGTGGAAGGCCGCCCGCCCAAAACGATCGACGTGCCGGCCGACAACGGGAATACGTGTCGCTATTGCCTCGCGGAGTGGGCCCAGACCGGTGCGTCCGCCATATACACGTTCTTGTACCTCGTATAGCCGGTCGGCGAGGGTTAGCTCCTTCGTGCCCCGGGTGACATCGAGCGGCACCATGACACCCCCTGCCGCTCTGACGACAGTCGCGGGCGACGCCACCTGATACGCGGCGTCGTGCCGCGCATCCGCTTCGCGTGAGGCGATAGCGCACCCCGCGCAGTCGGTGACGATCGGTGGATTCTTGGCAGCCTCATGCTGTGGCTGGGAATACCCGCAGGCTGGCTCTGGGTTCTCTCAAGGACGGCCGACAGCTACATCGACGCGGCGCTAGGAACCATGGCCGCATCCGCTCCCACGATGATTATCTGGGGTGGGTGCCTGCAACGCATCAACAAGGCGTACCTGCAGCTCGCCCATAGCCACAAGCGATCACCCCCATCCTCTGACCGCCAAGGCCAATCGCAGCCATCCCTCACCCTGCTCGATCTGTGCATGATCGCCTCGGTCATCCTGGCGCTCGCCCTAACGCTCGCGTGGGTGATCCTCAACTGGGGCCCCGGTCACGGCGCCGGACCAGGAGCATGGTGATTCGGCAGTCCGCCAACGGACGCGCGGCAAGAACCAACTAAGGCGCTGCGCTAACCCTCGCCTCTCAAGCAGCAGTAATAGCCGAAATCCTGCCGAAGGTGGCCTGCTCCCAGCGCGAAGCGCGACTGCGCCTCTGGCCCTATTGGTGCCCGTCGCGTGAGCGGAGCAGGCCGCAGGCGCGGCCAGAAGGCGATGATCGACACGCTGGACGATCAGCCGGACGCGGCGAGCAGCTTCGTCTCTGTCAGGTTCTGTCGGTGGCGCGTGTCTAGGAGGTATGTATGCCCTGTATGTCGTAATCACGATTCTGGCGGCGCTCGCGAATGGGTATGCCGCCTCGTTGGACTTCGTCGGCGCTGAATCGGTCAAGCTCGTTGCTGACCGGGTCCGAGTCTCCCGACGGTGGATGGTCCCGCTTGGCGCGTTGCTGGCCTCAGGAGCCGCCGGACTAGTGGCGGGCTTCGCCGTGCCCGCGCTCGGGATGGCTGCAGCGATCGGCTTGATCCTGTACTTCGTCTGTGCCGTGAGCGCTCATCTCCGAGTCGGTGACCGCGGGATCGCCCCAGCCGTGTTCTTCTTGCTTCTGGCGGCCGCGGCCCTGGCCACGAACCTCGCCTACCACAAACACTGGTGAGCGACCCGGCCGCTTGAGGAGCTGACAATGGATGAGCGCGAATGGCTGACTGAGCGGTTTGAACGCCACAGGCCGCACCTGCGCGCGGTCGCCTATCGGATGCTCGGATCGGTCAGCGAAGCGGACGACGCTGTCCAGGAGACCTGGCTTCGGATCGGCGATCAGGACCCACAGCGCGTCGAGAACATGCAGGCCTGGCTGACCACGATCGTCGGACGGGTCTGCCTGAACATTCTGCGCTCGCGCCGGTCGCGACCCGAAGAGCCCTCGGTTTACGTTCCGGACCCTGTGGTGAGCCTCGGTGAGGCGGAAGATCCCGAGTACGAGGCGCTGCTGACCGAGTCCGTTGGTCTCGCGCTGCTGGTGGTGCTCGAGCAGCTCACCCCGGCCGAGCGACTGGCGTTCGTGCTGCACGACATCTTCGGCGTCCCATTCGCCGACATCGCTGGCGCGCTTGAACGCTCTGAAGCGTCCGCTCAGCAGCTTGCTAGCCGCGCGCGGCGGCGGTTGCGCGGTTCGCCAGTACCCGACCGCGACCTCACGCGGCAGAGGCGTGTCGTCGATGCATTCTTCGCCGCGTCACGCGACGGCAACTTCGAGGGTCTTCTGGCGCTGCTCGATCCCGACGTCGAGCTGCGGATCGACGGCGGTGTCCTGCGGGCGGACGCCTCGCTCCTGTTGCGCGGCGCGGACGCCGTGGCCGCGCACACGACCACCTACTCGAAGCTGTACCCGTCCGTCATACCCGCGCTGGTGAACGGCGCCGCTGGCGCCGTGGTGGCGCCCCACCGCCGCGTGTTCTCGGTCATGGCCTTCACCGTCACCAACGGAAGGATCCTCCAGATCGATGCCCTGCTCGACCCCGAGCGTCTCCAGCGCCTCGATCTCAGCATTCCATCCGGCGCCGACATGGAAGGTTGATCTGAAGTGCACTTTCCGCGCGAAGGAGGTCAGCCTTCTGCGCCAGCTGGTTGCCTACGCTGGAGCGAAAGCGGGCCGGGATGCCAGTGGTCGGGGTCCGCCTGGGCTTGCCACCGGCGGCGGTGAGTCTGAGGCTCCGACCACTTCAGCTACTTTCAACACCATTCTGGAAAGGAGTCCCCGTGCGCGTTCTGGTCGTGAACCACATCAGCCTCGACGGCGTCCTGCAGGGTCCGGGCCGGCCCGACGAAGACATCCGTGACGGCTTCCAACACGGCGGCTGGGCTCAGCAGGGGAACGATCCGGCGATGGGCGCAGCGATGAGCGAGCGGATGGGCCGAGACTTCTCCTGGCTGTTCGGCCGACGCAGCTACGACGGGATGCTCACCTACTGGAACCAGGCCGGCGGGCCGTTCAAGGACGGCCTCAACCAAACCAGGAAATACGTCGCCTCCTCAACCCCGACGCCGATCTGCCCTGGCCAAACTCGACGCTCCTCAGCGGAGACGTTCCCGCCGAAGTGGTGCGCTTCGGGAGCAGCCCGGCGGCAGCCTCGTGATCACGGGCAGCGGTCAGCTCATCCAGTCGCTGCTCCCACATGGCCTCATCGACGAGCTGTTCCTGATGATCCACCCGCTCGTGCTCGGCTCGGGCCACCGGCTGTTCGGTTCCGACGACGAAGCGCAACCGCTGCGGCTGGTCGACTGCACGCCGACGGCGACCGGAGTGCTGATGGCAACATACGAACCGGTCCGACGGGTCTCCTGAGGGGAACGGAAACCGCTGATGGCGCTGGTCGGGAGGCGGTCATTGCTGATCGCCCGCCCGTGGTTCGTCCCTGGAGTTCGAGGAGCGCCGCAAACGGGACCTCTTGCGGGCTTTTGTCCGTAGCTCACGCTCTCCGCGGTCGCGGTCGCGGTCGCGCCCGCGTCCCGAAAGCCCCGCCGATGATCCGTCCGCGTAACCGCCCGCTGTCTCCGGCGACCACCGACGGCCCCGGTGCCATCCTGAGGCGGGCTCGCGGCCCTCGGATTGGCATAGAGTCCGCGCGATGCGCGCGGTAGTGATAACCGAGCACGGCGGCCCCGAGGTCCTCAAGGTCCAGGAGCGGCCCGACCCACCGGTGGGGCCGGGTGAGGTTCGAATCGCGGTCAAGGCGGCGGGGATCAACTTTGCCGACACGCTTGCCCGAACCGGGCTGTACGCCGACGCGCCGAAGGTGCCCTGCGTGGTCGGCTACGAGGTGGCGGGCGAGGTCGATTCGGTCGGAGACGGAGTCAAGTTGGTCAGGCCGGGCGATCGGGTGCTCGCCGGCACGCGCTTCAACGGCCAGGCCGAGTTGGTCACGGTGCGCGAGAACATGATCTATGAGCTGCCCGAGCAGCTTTCCTTCGAGGAGGGCGCCGCCTTTCCGGTTAACTACGCGACCGCCCAGGCGGGTCTGGTCGTGATGGGAGGGCTTAAGAGCGGCGAGCGGGTCCTGATCCACGCTGCGGCGGGCGGGGTAGGCATCTCGGCAACGCAGATCGCCAAGCTGATCGGCGCCGAGGTGTTCGGCACCGCGTCGGCCTCAAAGCACGACGCGATCCGGGAGCAGGGAGTTGACCATGCGATCGACTACCGCAGCGAGGAGTTCGCCGATGCGGTGCGACGGATCACCGGAGGGGAGGGCATCGACGTGGCCTTCGACGCCCTCGGCCCGACGAGCTTCCGCAGGGATTACAAGCTGCTCCGCCAAGGGGGGCGACTGATCATGTACGGGGCCTCGGAGGTGCAGACAGGGGAGAAGCGCAGCGTCCCGACCGCGCTCCGGACCCTTGCCAAGAGCCCATTCTCGTCGATGCCCTGGTGGAAGGGCCTAGGCGTGATGAACGAGAACAAGGGCGTCTTCGGCCTCAACATGCTCTCCTGGTGGGACGCCGAGGGAAGCCTTGAACGGGTGATTGAGCCGCTGCTACCGGCCCTCAAAGGGGGCCAGCTAAAGCCAGTCGTCGCCGAGGCCTTCCCGTTCGACCGGGCGCCCGACGCTCACCGGTTCATCGCCGAGCGGCGCAACATCGGCAAAGTCGTCCTAGTCCCCTAGAGCGCCCAGCAGCTCGCAGAAATCATCCGATTCGACAGCTTTGCGGCCAAATTTTCCGAGAGACGCGGCCGTCGCAGACAAGTGCCGCTTTGCGAGTCGGAAGCGGCAGCAGACCCCGCGAGAGCCGCGGATCCCGCGCAAGGGAGGACTGGCGCAGCGCCGTCGCGGTGCCTGTCGCGCTCTGAAAGGAGGTCTGGGCGCTGTCAGCGGCTAGCTTCGGTGGACCAGCCAGAGTGTCGGTACGGCGCGAGAGTGCTTCGGCGACGAGGCGCTCGCCCCGGGCCTTCCGAGCCGTAGTCGGCCCGCGCCAGTGAGCCGGCGGCCGGCCGGTGCATGTGCAGACGCCGGAGTGCTGCGCGCCACTGCCGAAGGCACGAGGCGGCGAACATGCCCCAAGAGGATGCGGCGCAAGATCCGTCGAGAGCAAACGAGCGGCACGACGCTTGCGATCAGGCTTTGCGCCGGCCACTCGGCAAGTCAGACGAGAAATTGGACCGAAATTGGACCGTCCCTCTCGTCTTCTCTCGTGCTTGGATGACCCAAAAAGTTTGATTTGCCAGGACTTTCGTTAAGTCGGGGAGAAAGGACACGGTGCCCCCAGAGACTGCGGATTCGGGCCGCGCGTGACTACCGGCGTGACTAGCGCGGCTACAGGAGCCATCGAGCGGAACGCTTCCCGGGTGCGATCACGGGCCATCGCCGCGTCCGGATGCCCGAGCACCAGCTCCGTCAGCCGGACGATATGCCCCGGCGATTGGTCATGCCGGGCCCCGATATCGCCGACGCACCGGGCTCCCCCCGGCTCGGGGGAGACACGTCCCAGAGTGCCATCAGGAGCGGATCGTAACGCGCGACCCGGCCGTTTTACGTGTTATCTGCCGGGCTTCGCCAAGGATCTTGTTCACCCTGCCCTGTCAGCGGCGATTGAGGAGCTGGGCCTGGCGGCCCAAACTCTCCGGAGCGGCGGCATAGCTGACAGATCTCGGTCCCGGTATGTCTCGCGTCCGGGTTCACAACTTCTCGGTCTCGCTCGACGGGTTCGGCACCGGCGACAGCCTATCGTTGGAGGCGCCGTTTGGCCGCGCCGGGCATCGGCTCCACGAGTGGATGTTCGCGACCCGATTCTGGGACGCCGCCGGCACTGCCGGCGTCGACAACGCCTTCGCGGAGCGTCACGAGCATGGCATCGGCGCGGATCATGGGCGCCGGCAAGTTCGGCCCTCCGGGTCGGCAGGACGACCCGGAGTGGCGCGGATGGTGGGGACCAAATCCGCCGTTCCACACGCCGACATACGCGCTGACCCATCGCCCGCGGCCGTCGCTGGAGATGGACGGCGGTACGACGTTTCGTTCCATTTGGACGGCGGTACGACGTTTCGTTCCATTTGGACGGCGGCACGACGTTCCATTCCTCGATGTCGCGCTTGTGGATGCACTCGCCGTTGCTCGGGAGGCGGCAGACGGTCAGGACGTCCGCATCGGTGGGGGCCCGACGATGCTGCGCGAGTTCCTCGCCGCCGGGCTCGTCGACCATCTGCATGTCGTGCAGGTCCCGATCCTGCTCGGCCGCGGCGTCCGGCTCTGGGGCGGTCCGGAGGCGCTGGAGGAGCAGTACGACGTGGAGGCGGTGTCGACGCCGAGCGGCGTCCACCCATCTCACCTTCACCCGATGAGGGTCGGGTCAGGCAGCGTTGGGTAGCCCGCGGGTGCCGATGTGGTCACACGGCTCATGCCCTGCGCGACTGGTGCCTCATCTCCGGCACCGGCGCCTCCCACATCGAGCCGGGCCCGCCCTGGCAGAACCCCTGGATCGAGTCGTTCGACGCCCGCCTCCGCGACGAGGTGCTCGACACCGAGCTCTTCAGCTCGCTCGCCGAGGCGAAGCTGATCCTCGCCGAGTGGCTCGGAGGCTACAACTCCAGTCACCCGCACTCGTCGCTCGGGATGCTGCCGCCGGCTCGCTTCGCGGCGGCCTGGCGGCCGGAGGCGGGCCTCGGGGAGGCGGCGTGAGGGGGCCGCCGGCGCGCCGCCCGATGCCCTCTCAGCTCGCCCGACTGGCTCGCTCCGCGGGGCATCGGTCAAGGGCGCTACGGTGACGGCAGATACCGACCACCGACTCTCATTAAGGTTGGACCGAGGATGGGGTCCGGTCACTTGTCCGACTTCGCGGCGCTCCTCTGTCCTTCGTGATAGTGCGGCCCAACAAGTCATATAGATTCGGCGCTCTAATCAGCTCGTATCCGGCCAGCCTAAATAGCCTGCGCACTCTGTGTCCGTCCGGGTTCAGGGCGCTTCTGCCTCGTAAAGAATAGGGCGCTTCGACCGCCCGATGGATATAGGACCCCATAGCCCGCATATATCGCCTACCCGGTAGCCAGGGGCATGTGACGCTCGACACATTGAGCAACGGGGGTTGTCGCGGTGTGGGATGCGCCGTGGCGGCTGGTTGGGGTCGTCGCGGTCGATCCAGCTTGCTCGTAGCCGTTTGACTGGGTCGTGTTCGAACGGCGCGATCAGGGTCCGCGGTCCTTCCTCTCGGGATACCGCCTCGGCGGCGTCGCCCTGCTCAGCTACCGCGACTACTTCGAGCAATACCGCTGCCATCCCGAAGCAAAAGCGTGAGACCCAGTCGCTGGCAAACGCTGCGACACCTGGAACCGAGGCCAACTCCAGCCCTGGCACATCAACGCCACCGACCAGACCCAGGTCGGCAAAGAAAGCAACCGTCGCACCGACGCCCATCAGCCGACAGGTCACCGAAGACCCGGCGCAAACCCACAAATGCAGATGAGGCGAGCCTTTCGTCAGCGGTAGGCGGCGAGGGTGCCCGGAAGCGTGTAGAAAACGATACGGCCGCCGCCAACGCGGTAAACCTGGTCACCGCGTTACGGGCCGAATTGTGCGCAGCAAGCACGGCCCGACGGCGCCGGACACTAGCCGCATCGCAAGAACGCTTATGTTCAGTATGTACCTGCCGAAATTGTTAAGGCTGGGTTGACTCACCAGCCTGCGCTCGTTAGGGTCGTCTTAATAAGAAGCGCCTTGGCAGCTGCGTCATCTTGATGCTGGTTCACCCTGAGTGTCTGCCGACCTGTACCGGCGGAGGTGAGACGTCCAGGACTAAAAGGTGGCCCAACATTCCGTAGCGGAGAGGGGGCAAGCCGTGCCTATTCATGGACATAGACGTCTAGTAGTGGCGTCGTGCGTTGTCGCTGCAATGATGATGGTTCTAATCGCTGCGGGTCCGGCCGTCGCGGTGCAGCGGGTCACCTTGGGTTTCGCTGCCCCGTCGCGGATTCTGCCCGAGCGGAGTTCTGTCATGTATGGAAGGCTGATCAACCCCTCTACTGGCCGAGCCATCCGCGGCGCCCTGATCACGTTCTACTACCTGCGGCCCGGCGGAAGTTCGTGGACGCCGCTCCAGAGCGTCCTTACGAACGCATCCGGCTACTACAGCGACACGTTCAATGTTTCAGTAACGACGGCGTTTGCGACGCACTTCGCCGGAAGTCGCAGTTTCGGCTCGGTCTGGAGCCCCGAGAGGTGGATCGAGATGCCGCGTAACGGAACGACACTCTGGAATTCGCACTACAGCTGCCACTACACCGTGGCCGGGGGTCTCTGGCACGGCGACTATTGTGCCGCGTACGACAGAAACAGCGTCGGCGAAGTCCTACGTACCGTCGTCAACGTCTACGCCTTCAACCCACGCAGCGTCACGCGGATAGGTGCTCTGGCTTTCCAGCTCAACACCGCGAACTCCAGTTGGATTGAATGGCGTATACCTAGCAATCCCGTGTTTCGGGCGGCCCGCTGGGCTGCCGTGCCCCGAAATGATCCCACCGCGGAGCCCGAGTTCTACATATATTTGAATGGTGGTTGGGCATGGTGGACGAAATCCCAGCTAATACAGTACATCAATACGCTCGAGCAAATTATTCAAAAGGAGAGCAGCACACCACCATCATCGAGCATCATCTCCGCCGACGGCACTGTGCCGGCGCTGACCGATCTCGCAAACGGAGTTGACAGTCTGGGCGGGAATGCCGAAATCGGGCAAGTGATGAGCAATATTTACTCGCTCGGAGTGAGCGCCCCGCTCACGTTAGGTGATTGCGGGGAAGCCGTCTGGCTGTGCTATCCGCTTTAGTGAACTCGGTCGTCAGTACCCACATGTAAGTCCGTATGGCTTAGCGAAACCATTCGTGACGGTGCCGCGCTCCAGCCTGTAGGAAACGGGACCGTCCGCCGCCTGAGCAGCAAAGCCGGGCTCGCCAGCGTGCGATCTCAGACATTTTGAGTTCCAGATGCTGACGGCATTTTCGCGAGCCGACCGTCGTTCATGTGTGCTGTGGGCGAAGTACCGTTACCGCGATCGCCATTTGACTGACGGCGATGCCGGTTAGCGTTTGTGAGAGGTTCGAGCGGCTGATCGCTGACGGGTGGGGTGGGCCGCACTGCGGGGCGATTGCGTTCAGCCGGTGGCCGAGGGCCCGCAAAACCGCATCTAAGCTGGGCTTCCTCTAGTCGGGGAGACAGGATTTGAACCTGCGACCGCCCGGCCCCCAGCCGGGTGCGCTACCAGACTGCGCCACTCCCCGCGGCCAGGCGATGATAGACCGAGCTCGACGGCCCTGGGCGCTTACGATGCAAAGTCGTCTGGGCGCCGATGATCTAAGAAACGGATCGCTGCGTAGGCACTTTGCGAAGCGATCGCTTACCGTCACGACCCTCTGGGAGGCCGGCAAGACTTGTTCCTATCTAGCACCAGCGGTCGCCGTGAGCTGCGAGAGCTCGCCGATGAGGACCTGATGGAGCTCATCACCGCCGGCGAGGCACGGGCGTTCGAGGTGATCTTCGATCGTCACAGCGGCGCGGCGTTTTCGCTGGCCTACCGGATGTGCGGGCGGCGGGCGATGGCCGAGGATGTCGTGCAGGAAGCGTTCCTGTCGCTGTGGCGAACCGGAGCGCGCTACGACCGACGTCGGGGGAGCGTGCGGACGTGGGTGCTCGGGGTCGTCCACAACCGGGCGATCGACGCGTTCCGCCGCGGCGTGGTCAGGGAGAGTCGGAACGTCAGCGACGAGGGCCTGGCCGAGCAGCTCCCGGCGGTGGAACGAACCGATACGGAGGTGGCGCGGCGAGATGAGGCCAGCCGGGTGCGCTCGGCTCTGGGCGAGCTGCCCGCCGAGCAGCGGCAGGTGATCGAGCTGGCGTACTTCGGTGGCTTCACCCACTCTGAGATCTCCGAGATGCTTGCGCTCCCGGCGGGTACCGTGAAGGGAAGGATGCGACTAGGTCTGACGAAGATGCGGATGGCCCTCGGTGATCCGGCGGGGTTCGCGACATGACCGATCGCGATCAGGAGATGTCCGAGCACCGGGATTGCGGCGCCGACGCGGCGGCATCCGCCCTCGGAGCGCTGGAGCCCGCGGAGGCCGAGGCATTCCGTCGCCACTTGGACAGCTGCGTTGTCTGTCGCGACGAGGTGAGCGCGTTCAACGCGGTCGCCGACGTGCTGCCACTCGCCGCTCCACCCCAGCCGGTTCCACGTTCGCTCAAGCGGCACGTGATGGCGGCAGTGAAGGCCGAGCAGCGCGCTGCTGACGCCCCTCAGCGCCGCCGCTCCTCGTGGCTGGGCGCGCTTCCGCGCCCGGTCCTGGCCACGGTGGCGACGGGATTGGCGGTGATCGTCGCCGTCATCGCGACCTCGCTCGGTGGACCGGGCCAGCCCACGCGCGTGATCCACGCGAGCACTTCCTGGAGCGGCACCAGTGCCGTACTCCGGGTCACCGACCAGCGCGGGGAGCTGGTCGTGCAGCGGATGCCAGCGCCGCCCGCGGGCAAGGTTTACGAGGTCTGGCTGGGGCGCTCCTCGCGGCCACCGGCTCCGACCAATGCTCTGTTCAGCGTCACCGCCAGCGGCGCCGGAAGCGTCGACGTGCCGGGCAGCTTGCGCGGGGTCAACCAGGTGATGGTCACGCCCGAGCCGGCGGGAGGCAGCAAGGTGCCAACCCATGCGCCGGTGCTGGTCGCCAATCTGAGTTAGGTCCCGGCAAATGCCTCAGGCCGCTACGGCGCCGGCTCCGCTGGTGAGCGCAACCAGGTCCATCAGGGTGCGGGAGATCTCCTGCGGGCGCTCCAGCGGCCCCATGTGTCCGACGCCCTCAAGCACGGTCAGGCTGTGGAGCTGCGGCAGCATCTCGGCGATCCGCCGCGCATGCGCGGGCGGCGTGAGCCGATCCTTGTCGCCGGCGATCACCGCGGTCGGGAGCGTCAGCTTGGCCAACGCTTCGTGGAGGTCCATCGACGACAGGGCGATGCCGACCTGCGCGCGCACGTCGGGGTCGCAGTTGATCAGCATCCGCTCAAAGAAGGCTACCTGCGCCGGGGTGGCCGTCGGTCCAAACGCGGCGTAGCGGATCGCAGCGTGGCTGATCGGGGTGGAGAACCGCGGCAGCGGCGCGCGTGAGCCGAGGAAGCCGCGCACGGCCACGGTTTGGTTGATCGCCTGGGCGATCTTGGGCAGCGGCATCAGCAGCGACTCGGCGATCAGGTGGTCCATGCCGGTGTTCACCAGCGCGGCGGCGCCGGCCTGGCGCGAGACGTCGTGGTGCTCGGCCCAGGCGGCGATCGACATCGCTCCCAGCGAGTGACCGGCGACCACCGCTCGCTGACCGTCGGGCACGCAGGCGCTGAGGACGGCCTCGAGATCCTCGCCGAACCGAGCCAGAGCGTAGTCGCCACCCGCCGCCGGGTTGCTCTGGCCGTGCCCGCGGAGGTCGTAGGCGACACTCCGAATTCCGCGCCGCTCCAGCTCACGCACCTCGTAGCTCCAGAAGGCGAGCGTCTCCGTCCAGCCGTGGATGAGCACAGCGCTGGGCGCCGAGGAGGGACCGAAGCTCTCGACGTGGATCTCGGTTCCGTCAGCCGAGCGCACCGAGCTCGGGGTCCCCGCCGCCGGGACGCGCAGCTTCTCGTTCTCGGGATCGGCGGCGATCCGCCGACGCAGGTTGCGCTGGACGGCGGTCCCGGCCACAGCCGCAGCCGTCACCCCGGCGCCAGCGGCCAGGATGCGAGCATCGAGTCCTCCTCTGGGCACTGGGGCAAGCCTACATCTACGTAACAAGCTCAGGGACCCTGGTGCGCATAGGATGAGCCTCGTGCGGATTGGTCTGCTCACCGGAGGCGGTGATTGCCCGGGGCTGAACGCGGTGATCCGAGCCGTGGTCCGCAAGGGAATCGACCACTACGGCTACGCCCTCCACGGCTTTGCCGATGGCTGGCGCGGGGTGCTGGAGGACTCCGGCCAGCCACTGGGCATCGAGTCCACGCGGGGGATCCTGCCTCGCGGGGGCACGATCCTCGGCAGCTCCCGGACGAACCCGTACAAGCGCGAGGATGGGGTGCAGCGAGTCCGGGAGACGTGTGAGCGCCACCGGCTGGACGGGTTGATCGCCATTGGCGGCGAGGACACACTCGGCGTGGCCAACCGGTTGAGCGCCGATCAGGTGAAGGTGGTCGGTGTCCCCAAGACGATCGACAACGACCTCGGCGCCACCGACGTGACCTTCGGCTTCGACACGGCGCTGCAGGTGGCCACCGAGGCCATCGACCGCCTGCATACCACCGCCGAGAGTCACAACCGGATCCTGGTGGTCGAGGTGATGGGCCGCAGCGCCGGCTGGATCGCCCTGCACTCCGGCATCGCCGGCGGCGCCGACGTGATCCTGATTCCCGAGACTCCGTTCGACATCGACGAGGTCTGCGGGCTGATCCGCCGGCGCCACGAGCGGGGCCGCTACTTCTCGATCGTCGTGGCCGCCGAGGGTGCTGTCCCCAAGCAGGGAACGATCGCCATCGAGGGCGGCGGGGTGGATGAGTTCGGCCATCCGCGGCTGGGTGGCATCGGGCAGGTGCTGGAGCGGGAAATCGAAGCCAGGACCGGCTATGAGACCCGGGCCACCGTCCTCGGCCACATCCAGCGCGGCGGGACGCCCACCGCTTTTGACCGGGTGCTGGCGACCCGGCTGGGACTGGCGGCAATCGACGCCGCCCACCAGGGCGCGTGGGGGATGATGACCGCGCTGCACTCGACCGAGATCGAGCTGGTTCCGCTGGCCGAGGCGGTGGCCGAGGTGCGCCGAGTGCCGGTGGAGGAATATCGTCGCTACGGAGTCCTGTTCGGATAAGCCCTATGAGTCTTGCTCGATTGGGCCTATCGTTACTGAGGAAAGAGAGGATCTAGAATGCTGCCGCCTGTGGCCCCCATCGCCTCATCCGCATTCAGCCGAGCATGAGCGCGACCGAGACCGCCACCACCGCGCTCGACGAGCTGTGCGTCGACACGATTCGCACCCTGTCGATGGACGCCGTCCAGCAGGCCAACTCCGGTCATCCGGGCACCCCGATGGCGCTGGCGCCGCTGATCTACACCCTGTACACGCGCGTCATGCGCCACAACCCTGCCGACCCCGACTGGATCGACCGCGACCGGTTCGTCCTCTCCGCCGGGCATGCATCGATGCTCCTGTACTCGATCCTCTACCTCAGCGGCTATCCGTTGACGCTGGAGGACATCAAGAACTTCCGCCAGGTCGGCTCGCCCACCGCGGGGCATCCTGAGCGCAAGTACAGCCCGGGCATCGAGGCCACCACCGGTCCGCTCGGGCAGGGGATGTCGATGTCGGTGGGGCTGGCGCTGGCCGAGCGGATGCTCGGGGCTCGCTTCAACCGCGATGGCCACGAGATCGTGCGCCACTACACGTTCACCATCGCCTCGGACGGCGATCTCCAGGAGGGTGTCGCCTCCGAGGCCTCCTCACTGGCCGGGCACCTCGGCCTTGGTGGCCTGGTCGCTTTCTACGACGACAACAAGATCCAGCTGGCAGGTCCGACTTCGCAGTCCTTCTCCGAGGACGTGGCCGAGCGCTACGACGCCTATGGCTGGCACGTTGAGAACGTCGGCGAAGACATGTCGGTCGAGCGCTTGGAACGAGCCACGCGCGCGGCGATGGAGGTGCAGGACAGGCCGTCGCTGATCATCGTGCGCTCGCACATCGGCTACGGCAGCCCGCACAAGCAGGACACCTCCAGCGCCCACGGCTCGGCCCTGGGCGAGGACGAGGTCCGCCTGACCAAGGAGGCCTACGGCTGGGATCCCGACAAGCACTTCTACGTGCCACCGGAGGCGCTGGAGCATTTCCGCAGGTGCTGTGAGCGCGGCCGCGAGATGCAGGCGGAGTGGCAGCGCCGATTTGACTCCTACCGCAAGCAGTTCCCCCACGAGGCCCAGCAGCTGGAGATGATCGATGCGGCGAGGATGCCGGAAGGCTGGGAGCGGGACCTGCCCCGGTTTGACCCCGGGGAGGATCCAATCGCCACTCGCAAGGCCTCAGAGAAGGCGATCCAGTGGGCGGCAAAGGCGATCCCGCAGCTCATCGGCGGCTCGGCTGACCTGGCCACCTCCACCAACACCGATATCGGTGAGGGCGGCGATGTCGAGAAGGGATCCTACGACGGGCGCAACCTGCGCTTCGGCGTCCGCGAGCACGGTATGGGCGCCATCGTCAATGGCCTGACGCTGCACGGCTTCCGGGCCTTCGGGGCTACGTTCCTGACCTTCTCGGACTACATGCGGGGAGCGGTCCGACTGTCCGCGTTGATGAAGCTGCCGTCGATCTGGGTCTACACCCACGACTCGATCGGACTCGGCGAGGACGGACCCACCCACCAGCCGATCGAGCAGCTCGCGGGGCTGCGCGCGATCCCGCGGCTGAACGTCGTCCGGCCCGCCGACGCCAACGAAACCGCCCTGGCGTGGCGCTTCGCCCTTCGGGAAGCTGAGGCGCCGACCGCGTTCGCGCTCTCCCGTCAGAACCTGCCGATCCTCGATCCCGAGGCGATTCCCGACGACGCCATCGAACGTGGTGCCTACGTCCTGCGTGATGCCGCGGGAGGCGAGCCGGAGCTGATCCTGATCGGCACCGGCTCGGAGGTGTCGCTGTGCCTGGAGGCGGCCGACCAGCTCCAGGGCGCACGCGTGCGGGTGGTGAGCATGCCGTGCATGGACACGTTTGCCCGGAGCGAGCCCGGATACCGTGACCGGGTGCTGCCGCCGGGCTGCCGGGCGCGGATTGGGGTCGAGGCGGCAAGCCCGTTTGGCTGGGACCGGTGGATCGGGGCCGACGGCAGCTTCGTGGGAATGGAGACCTTCGGCGAGTCCGGCCCCGCCAAGGAGGTCTACGAGCACTTTGGGATCACCGCGCAACGGGTGGCCGAGCTCGGCCGGGAGATGATCGGGCGATGAGCACCACGGCAAAGGTCAATGAGCCCCTGGCCGCGCTGACCGCCGCTGGGACGAGCGTGTGGCTGGACCAAATCCGGCGGTCGCTGATCGAAGGCGGCGAGCTGAGGCGGATGGTGGCTGAGGAGTCGCTGCGCGGGGTGACGGCGAACCCGTCGATCTTCGAGAAGGCAATCCTCGGCTCCGAGGACTACGACGATGAGCTGCGGACGATGGCTCACGAGGATCTCGACGCGGCTGGGATCTATGACCGGATCGCGATCCGCGACGTCCAGCTCGCCGCCGATGTGCTGGCCGAGGTCCATCGCGAATCGGGTGGGCGCGACGGGTTCGTCTCACTCGAGGTGGCGCCGGACCTGGCCCACAACGCCGAGTACACGATCAAGGCCGCGCGTCTCTACTGGAAGGCGCTGGATCGCCGCAACGTGATGATCAAGATCCCTGGTACCCCCGAGGGCGTGAGCGCGATCGAACAGGCGATCTACGAAGGGATCAACGTCAACGTCACGCTGCTGTTCGCGGTGGGCGCTTACGAGCAGGTGGCCGAGGCGTACCTGCGCGCGCTCGAGCGCCGGCAGGCCGAAGGCAAGTCCCTGGACGTCCACTCGGTGGCGAGCTTCTTCGTCTCCCGCGTGGACTCCAACGTCGACCGCAAGCTCGAGGCGCTCGGCCACAGCGAGCTCGCCGGCACGGCCGCTCTCGCCAATGCCCGTGCCGCCTATCGCCGCTTCCGCGAGATCTTCTCCGGCCCCCGATGGGACGCGCTGCGCCACGCCGGCGCATCGGTCCAGCGCCCACTGTGGGCGTCCACGGGAGTCAAGAACCCCGAGTACGAGGACACGATGTACGTCGATGAGCTCGTCGGCCGCGACACCGTCAATACGATGCCGATGGCCACGCTCCATGCCGTCGCCGACCACGGCAAGGTCAGCGACCAGACCGCCGAGCAGGATCCCAATTCCGATTTGGAAGCGCTCGAGCGAGTGGGCATCGACCTGAACCAGGTCACCGACGAGCTGCTGGTCGACGGGATCAAGCAGTTCGAGGAGGCGATGGGTCGACTACTGGCGGGGATCGAGGAGCAGCGCGTAGCGGTCAGCACCGGACGGCCGCCGACGATCGCCGGCAGCCTTCCGGCCAAGCTCGAGGAGCCGGTCGCAGAGCGGGTGAAAGCCGCCTTGGCCGAGCGCGTGGCCGAGCGGGTGTGGCGGCGTGACCCCTCTCTGTGGGGCGGACCGGGCGTGCCGGAGATCGAGAACCGCCTCGGCTGGCTGACCGTCGCCGAGACGATGCTCGAGCAGGCCGACGATCTGGAGCAGTTCGCGCGCCAGTGCCGCGCGGACGGCTTCACCGACGCCGTGCTGCTGGGGATGGGCGGCTCCTCGCTCGGACCCGAGGTGATCAGGCGCTCGTTTGGAGAGCTGCCGGACGGACTGCGGCTTCAGGTGCTCGACTCGACGCATCCGGACGTGGTCCTGTCCGTGCAGGAGTCGGTGGACCTGAGCAAGACGATCTTCATCGTCTCCTCGAAGTCCGGGGGCACGGTTGAGACGCTGTCCCACTACCGCCACTTCCAGCAATCGGCGGGACCCGAGCAGTTCGTGGTCGTGACCGATCCCGGCAGCCCGCTCGAGAATCTCGCCCGCGAGGACGGGCTGCGGCGCTGCTTCCGCAACCCTCCGGACATCGGGGGCCGCTACTCGGTGCTCTCCTACTTCGGGCTCGTGCCCGCGGCGCTGATGGGCGTGAACGTCAAGGGTCTGTTGCACGGCTGCCAGGTGGCGGAGCAGAACTGCGCTCATTACGACTCGAGCGAGTCCAACTCTGGCCTGTGGCTCGGCGCCACCGTGGGCGAGCTGGCCCGACAGGGCAGGGACAAGCTCACGTTCTTGGTCGCGCCGCCGATCGAGAGTTTCGGGCTGTGGGTGGAGCAGTTGATCGCCGAGTCGACCGGCAAGCACGGGCGGGGCATCCTGCCGGTGGCCGAGGAGCCGGTCGGGACCGCTGACGACTATGGCGGCGACCGGGTATTTGCCTATCTGCGCAATCCGGAGGAGCCCGACGGGCGTCTGGACGAGGCGATTGAGGCCTTGGCCGCCGCGGGACATCCGACGCTGACGCTGGCCACCCGCGGCGCCGGAGATCTGGGACGCGTCTTCTTCCTGGCCGAGTTTGCGGTCGCGGTCGCGGGCTGGGCACTGGAGATCAACCCGTTCGATCAGCCCAACGTGCAGGAGGCCAAGGACAACACCAAGCGCGTGCTGGAGACCGGCGTGCCCAGGATCGAGGAGGCCTCCGACGAGCAGCTCAGCGCGCTCATGGCCGACGCCGAGCCGCCCCACTACGTGGCGGTGATGGGATACGTCCCGCCTTCGCGGGAGTTCGATCAGGCGATCGGTGAGCTCCGGGCGACGATCCGGGCCGCCACCAAGGCGGCGACCACGTTCGGATACGGACCCCGGTTCCTGCACTCCACCGGGCAGCTGCACAAGGGTGGTCCTTCCACCGGGCGCTTCCTGCAGCTGATCTCCGAGCCTCGCCGCGACACTGACATCCCCGGCGCCGGCTATTCGTTTGCAACCCTGATCGCGGCGCAGGCGGCCGGGGACCTGCAGACGCTTCGCGCCCACGACCTTCCGGCTGAGCGCGTCCAACTTGGCCACGATCCGGTGGCGGGCGTGCAGAAGCTGACCGCGCGTGTCAAGGACCTACTGAACAGGAGCTGAGGGGTCTATGCAGATCGGATTCGTCGGGCCCGGCAAGATGGGCGGCAACATGGTGCACCGAATCAGGCGCGACTCGCGGATGCTGGCGGCGCTGCCCAACCAGGTCGGCGGTCACGCGGTCACGAGCGTCGAGAAGGAGCAGGCGGCGTGAGCGTCGTCGCGCAGCCGCAGTCAGAGCAGAACCCGCTCGTCCAGGGACTGGAGCGGCTGCCGGTCCGCGCCACGGCCCTGGTGATCTTCGGGGGGACCGGTGACCTGGCCCACCGCAAGCTCCTGCCCGCGCTCTACAACCTGGCGCACGAGGGAGCCCTGCCGGAGCGCTTCGAGCTCATCGCCGTGGCCCGTCGAGACCAGCCCAACGAGGACTTCCGGGAAATCGCCAAGGACTCGGTTGAGCGCTTCTCCCGCCGCACGCCCGATCCCGAGGTGCTCGAGGGGCTGCTCAACGACGTCCGCTACGTCCCGGGGACGTTCGACGACGACAGCGTCTACAGCGAGATCACGCGAACTCTGAACGAGTTCGACCAGCAGGCGGGGGAGCCGCTGAATCGCGTCTTCTATCTCTCGACCGCGCCGCAGTTCTTCCCGGTGATCTGCGAGAAGCTCGGCAGCTCCGGGCTGCACAAGTGCGAGCGGGCGCAGACGCGGGTGGTGATCGAGAAGCCATTTGGCTACGACCTCGCCTCGGCGCAGAAGCTGAACCGTGAAGTGCTGGAGGTCTTCGACGAGTCCCAGGTGTTCAGAATCGATCACTACCTGGGCAAGGAGACGGTCCAGAACCTGATGGCGCTGCGGTTCGCCAATGCCCTGTTCGAGCCGGTTTGGAACCGCAACTTCATCGACAACGTTCAGATCACCGCAGCCGAGGATCTCGGGATCGGCGGCCGGGCCGGCTACTACGAGGGCGCCGGGGCATTGCGGGACTTGGTCCAGAACCACATGATGCAGCTGCTGGCGCTGCTGACCATGGAACCACCGGCCTCGTTCGAGGCCAACCGGCTGCGCGACGAGAAGCTCAAGGTGCTGGAGGCGATCGTTCCTCCCGCGCCGGATGAGGTGGCGTCGATGTCCGTGCGTGCACAGTACAGCGCCGGGGTGGTGGCTGGCGAGAGCGTCCCCGGCTATCGTCAGGAGGAGGGAGTCGCGGCCGACTCTCGCACGGAGACCTACGCGGCACTGCGCGTGCATGTCTCCAACTGGCGCTGGGCCGGGGTTCCGTTCTACCTGCGCACGGGCAAGCGTCTGGCCCGCAAGGTGACCGAGATCGCCGTGACGCTCAAGCCGGTCCCGCATCTGGCCTTCCAGAGCGAGGGATCGGTTGGGGTCCAGCCGAACCAGATCATCCTCACCGTTCAGCCCGACGAGGGCGTGTCGGTGTCGCTCGGAGCCAAGATCCCCGGGCCGAGGATGCGGATCCGTCCCGTCAACATGGAGTTCCGCTACGGCACCTCGTTCATGTCCGAGTCCCCGGAGGCGTACGAGCGCCTGATCCTCGACGCGATGCGCGGCGACGCGACGCTGTTCACCCGCAACGACGAGATCGAAGCCCTGTGGGCGATCATCGACCCGATCCTGACCGCGTGGCACGAGGACACATCCTCGGAGATCCCCCAGTACGAGTCCGGTTCGGCAGGTCCAGGCCAGGCCGATGCGCTGCTCGACGACGGCCGTCGGTGGCGGCGGCTGTGAGCGCCGAGCAGGCCGCGGAGCAAGCCGCGGAGCAGGCTGCGGCCAGCATCTCAGCGGGGCCCGTGCAGGATTTCTGGTCGGAGTCCGACACTAGTCCCGACCACATCGACGACGCGCTGCGCAAGCTGCTGCGCGAGCGTCATGCCGCCAACGAGGCCCTGGCCCCGGCGCGCGTGCTGAATCTGGTCGTCGTCGTCGATCGCGACTGGAAGGGGGAGATCGCCAATCGGCTCGCGCACGTCGGGCGCTACCACGCCTCCCGCACCGTGCTGTGCGCGGTGGAGGAGGGCGCGACCAAGCTGAACGCGTGGGCGGCGATCTCCTATCAGGAGCCCCGTGACGGCCTCGGCGTGATGCACGAGCAGGTTGAGATTGACCTCGGACCTGAGCACTTGGCCCGGCTGGACACGATTATCGATCCGGTGATCATCTCCGAGCTCCCCACGGTGCTGTGGTCCCCGCACGGTCACGAGGACGCGGTTGAGGCGGTGCGGAGGATGATCGACGTGATGCTGCTGGACTCAGACGACGTCCCCACGCCGACCGATGGCCTGCGGCGGGCGGCGGAGATGCTGGCCAGCGCCTACGTCGTCGACCTGGCCTGGTTACGCACCACGCCATGGCGCGAGCGGCTGGCCTCAAGCTTCGATCCACCCGCCCGACGCGCGTCCCTGGACAGCCTGAGCTCGGTAACGATCCGCCACCGCTCCACGTCCACCTGCTCGGCCGTGCTGCTGGCGGGCTGGCTGACTGCTCGTCTGGGATGGACGCCGCAGCGCCTGCGGGAAGACGGCCGGGATCGGTTGCGCGGCAGCGCCCAGGCCGAGGGCCGCGAGATCGCCGTCGTGCTCGAGGCCGTCGATCAGGACGCGCCGGGGTTGGCGGGGGTGACCGTCGCCTGTGGCGAGGGATTCTCGCTATCGCTGGATCGAGGTCACGGGGGTCTGGTGGCTCGCGAGCAGCGCGACGACCAGGAGCGAGTCTGGCAGGTGCTGGGCGCCTCACGCGGCGAGGGGGGGATCCTGGGAGAGGGGGTGCGGCAGGCGCATCTGCGGGACCCCACCTACGGTCCGGCGCTGGACGCGGGACGGGGCTTCTGTCCGCCGTGAGCGTCGAGATCGAGGTCAGCGACGATCCCGCCCGAGCATGCGCAGCGATGCTCGTGGGCGCGGCCGCAGGCGATGGCGACGTCGTCCTCACTGGCGGCTCGACGCCGAAGCAGGCCTACCAGGAGTTCGTCCGCGCGGCCCAGGCGGTGAACTTGGATCTCGCCGAAACGCAGTTCTGGTTCGGCGACGAGCGGTGCGTCGGTCCCGATGACCAACTGTCCAACTTCCTGCTGGCCAAGCAATCTCTGCTGGACCCTCTCGGTGACGGCGCTCCGGCGGTGGTGCACCGGATGAAGGGCGAGCTCGGACCGCAGCGTGGCGCGGAGGACTACGAGCGTCAACTGCGTGACGCGGGCTCTCCGGCTTTTGATCTGCTGCTGCTGGGAATGGGTCCCGACGGCCACGTCGCCTCGCTGTTCCCCGACCAGGAGACGCTGTCCGAGCGCGAGCGGCTGGTCGTGGCGGTGCCGGATGCTGGCCTTGAGCCCTACGTCCCGCGGATCTCGTTGACGCTGCCGGCGATCGGGCGCGCCCGCCAGGTGGTGTTCCTGATCGCCGGCGGCGCCAAGGCGGAGGCCGCGGCCGCCGCCTTCGGTCCCGATGCCCAGCCGCGACCACATGTCCCGGCGTCGCTGGTCCCGACCGTGGCCAGCCAGGTCACGGTCCTGCTCGACCCGGCGGCGGCGGAGCGGCTGTGAGCCCGGCGGTACTCGGAGTCGATCTCGGCGGGACCAAGGTCGCCCTCGCAAGTAAGCAGGGTCGCGAGCTTGGCGAATCAATGATTCGCCCCACCCGCCTGCAGGGCGCCTCGGAGTTGATCGATCAGCTGGTGGAGATGGTGCAGGATGCCCGCGTCGATGAGCTCGCCGGCGTGGGTGTCGGAGTGCCATCGGTAGTCGAATTCGAAACCGGCCGCGTCGTTTCCTCGGTCAACATTCCGCTGGCCGAGGTGCCGCTGCGCGAGGTGCTTGGAGAGCGGCTTGGCGTGCCGGTGTTCGTCGACAACGATGCCACAGTGGCGGCGCTGGCCGAAGCTCACGACGAGCAGCTGCATCCCGTCGCCGATGACCTGGTGATGATCACGGTCGGCACCGGCGTCGGCGGCGGTCTGGTGCTCGGCGGCCGCATCTACCGCGGTGCCACGGGGGGCGCCGGCGAGCTCGGCCACACGATCGTCGGTCTGGATCTGGCCGGTTCGGTGCCGCGTCCCACCCGCTTTCCCCAGACGGGGTCACTCGAGTTCGTCGCCTCCGGCCATGCCTTGGATCGGCTGGCGCGGCAGGCGGCGGGCCTTCACCCGGAGTCCCACCTGGCTCGCCTTCAGCAGGAGGACAAGGCCGTGCTCGGCCCCGACGCGGTCCGAGCCGCGCACGAAGGCGATCCCGCGGCGCAGCGAATCGTCGAGATCTGGGGCGAGCGGGTGGGCATCGGCGTCGCCAACGCGATCAACGTCTTCGATCCCCAGGAGGTGGTGATCGGCGGCGGCGCGGCCCAGGCCGGTGAGCTGCTCCTGGAGCCCGCGCGGCGCGTCGCCCAGGCATACGCGCTGCCCGGACTCGGTGCCCGCACGACGATCCGGCTGGCCCGCCACGGCGTGCGCGCCGGCGTCCTCGGGGCCGCGCTGCTGACCGAGCACGAGCTGGGTGAGGAAGCTGACCACGCCCCATCGGGAACTGGCTCCAGGACGAGCGGGCGAGGCTGATGATCGTCGCCTGCGGCTTCGATCACGCCGGGGTGCCGCTACGCCCGCGGCTGCTGCCCCTGATCGAGGCCCTCGGCCACCAGGTGCTGGACCTCGGCACCGACAGCACCGAGCCGATCGACTACCCGGACAAGGCGCTGGCCGTCGGGCAGGCGGTCCTCGCCGAGCGGGCCCGCCGGGGCATCATCGTCTGCGGCTCGGGGGCCGGCGTGTCGGTCGCCGCCTGCAAGATCAGGGGGATTCGGGCCGCGACCATCCACGACACCTACACCGCCCACCAGGCGGTCGAGCACGATGATGTCAACGTGCTGTGCCTGGGCGGACGGGTGATCGGACCGGAGGTGGCGGCAGAGATCGTCACCGCTTTTCTGGGGGCGAGCTTCAGCGGCGAGCAGCGCCACGTGCGCCGTCTGGCCAAGGTCCTGGAGATCGAGCGCACCGGCGGCGCCCAGACGCCAACACCGGGATCGGCCGGAGGCGCCCAGCCAATGGGCTGAGCTCCGGTGGCGCGACAGATCGTGATCATCCGCCACGGGGAGACCGAGTGGAGCCTCTCTGGGCAGCACACGAGCCACACCGACCTTCCCCTGATCGAGGAAGGGGCACGGCTGGCAGCACAACTGGCGCCAGCGCTCGCCAGGCAGCAGTTCGAGCTCGTGCTCACCAGTCCACTGCGGCGAGCGCGGGAGACGTGCGAGCTGGCCGGATGCGGTGAGCGCGCAGAACTCGAGGAGCGATTGCGGGAATGGGACTACGGTGAGTACGAGGGATTGACCACGCCCCAGATCCGCGCTGAGCGGCCGAACTGGAACCTGTGGTCCGACGGCTGCCCGGGCGGTGAGGCACCCGAGCAGGTGGGGGCGCGCGCGGACGCGATACTGGACCGGCTGGCGCGGGTCGACGGCGACGCAGTCCTGTTCGCCCATGGGCACATCCTGCGCGTGCTCACGGCACGCTGGATCGGGCTGGCCCCGGCGGGCGGGGCCCGGTTCAGGCTCGACGCCGGCGGGGTGGGTAGGCTCGGGTATGAGCGTGACACCGAAGTGCTGCTGGGCTGGAACGTCGGCGCCGCCGTGACATAAGCAACGCGTGATTTCGACCACGCGACCTTTCGCCGCGCTCGGCGACGACTTAACCTGACGGCATAACGGACATAGGTGACAACCGACACGCGCTGGCGATCGAGGTGCGCGATCTGCGCAAGCTTCACACTGCCGGCGGGGCGCTCGCTGGGCGACGTTCCCGAGGTGGACGCACGGTCACGGTCGCTGGAGGGCCAGCGAGTGCTCATCGCCACCACCGAACCGGTTTGCCGCCGTGCAGCGGATCACCACGTGGGCACTCGAGCGCGGCGTCGAGCTTGACCATTTCTCGGTCACGCAGTCGACGCTCGAGGACATCTACCTGGAGCTGACCGACCCCGGGGAGCAGCCGGCCCGAGAGGAGGTAGGAGGATGAGCGCGCTCAGCGCAGGATCAAGGCGACGGGATCTAGGTCTCGTCGCCTGGCAGATTCGCTATGAGCAGCGCGCTTACTGGCGCAACCGCGGGCGCGCGATCTTCACGTTCGCTTTCCCGCTGATGTTCCTGGTCATCTTCGGCAGCCTCAACAAGGGTCAGCACGTGAGCACGCGCGGAAACATCTCCTACAACACGTTCTTCGTGCCCGGGATCCTCGCCTATGGCGTGATCGCCACGACCTACGTGAACATGGCGATCGGCACCGCGATCCTCCGAGACCAGGGCGTGCTCAAGCGGATGCAGGGCACGCCCCTCCCACGCTGGGCCTACGTCGCCGCGCGGATCGGCTCGACGATCCTAATCGTCGCGCTGATGACGATACTCGTGGTGGGGCTCGGGGCGATCGCCTATGGGGTTCGCCTGCGTGCCTCGACGCTGCCGGGGCTGATCGTCATGCTGACGCTCGGAACCGCCGCCTTCACCACGCTGGGCATCGGCATCACCCGGTTCATCCCCAACGCCGAGGCGGCGCCAGTGGTCGTCAACCTGACCGTGTTGCCCCTGACCTTCATCTCCAGCATCTGGTTTCCGGCCGACAACCTGCCCACGTGGCTGAAGGAGATCGCCCACGTGTTCCCGATCCGGCCGCTGGCCGAGGGCCTTCAGTACGCATTCGATCCTCGCACCCCCGGAGTCGGACTAAGAGGGGCCGACGTGCGGACGCTGGCGGTCTGGACGGCGGTGGGGATCTGGTTGATAGTGAGATTCCTGCGCCACCCCCAGGGTGAGGCGGGTTAGGGCCGAGTGGGCGCAACCGGGCGATCCGCGTCGATGCGGCTGAGAGGACTTGAACCTCCACGCCCCGAAGGGCACAGGCACCTGAAGCCTGCGCGTCTACCAATTCCGCCACAGCCGCGGCAAGGGCTCAACTTAGCAACTGCCCGGTCCAGTGGGATGCGAAAATCGGGCAGGTGGGCTCGATCTCCCTGACCACGACGCTGCTGGCCCGTGGACCGGCCGCGGCGGTAGTGCTGGACGACGAGCAGGTGGCTGTGGTGGGGGAGGGCGCCAAGCGCTTTCCCGTCCTCGCCACCGTCAACGGCCACACGTGGCGCACGAGCGTCGCGCGGATGCGCGGCGAGTACCTGGTGGGGCTGAATCGGGCGGTCCGCGAGGCAGCTGGCGTGCAGGCGGGCGATGCCGTCGAGGTGGAACTGGAGCTCGACGAGGCGCCTCGCGAGGTGGTGGTTCCGTCGTCACTAGCCGCCGCGCTGGCCGCGGATCGCGCGGCCGGCAAGGCGTTCGACTCGCTTGCCTTCACTCATCGCAAGGAGTTCGCGCGCTGGATCGAGGAGGCCAAGCGCGAGGAGACGCGCGACCGGCGGGTGGCGAAGACGCTGGAGATGCTGCGCGAGGGCAAGACGCGCAGCTAGCCCGGCTTCCGCTTCCGCGCCTGTAGGGGCTCTGCGCAGCGGCTAAGCTAGCCTTGCCTGCCGGCTTCCCCGGCGATCGGCCGGCGGCGGAACTGCCGCCGTGTGCCCGTCGTGATGAGCCTGGCTGAGCCAACATCGCCGCTATCGTCTAGGGGACTAGGACGCCGCCCTCTCACGGCGGAAACCCGGGTTCGAATCCCGGTAGCGGTATGCAGACAGCCCCGTAATTGCGGGGCTTTCGTCGTTCTGAAGGCTTGGGGTCAAGCCCTGGGTCAAGATCGTGCATCGGGAACGATGCCCATCGCGGGCGCGAGGGACAACCCGACGGCTCCAACCGCCTGTTCGGGACAGCGGAGATCTTGCTCGTTTCCGCGGATGACGAGGGGCCGCTTAAGCGCGGGCGGCCTGGCGTACCGCCCGCGCCGTAGATCGGCCTAGCGCTTTCGCAACAGCGACCCCGCGTTGCCCACCCGGGGTCGACGTGCCTACGTCAGCCGAGCGCGTCCATCAGGAGCGGCACGGCCTTCTCGACCGTCAGCATCACCTTGGTGTCGTACTCGACCCACTGCGTGTAGTTCTGGATGTTCCGGTACGCGGCCTCTATGTCGTCAGATTCCGCGATTACTACGCCGTGGCTGCCGTCGGCGGCCACGTAGTGCGCTGTTGTGCCGGGTGCCGCACCCTCTTTGGAGAAGACCTGTAAAAGCTTCTTGGTCTCGTCGTTGCTAAGGAACGGCTTGATCTTGTACGTCGTGATGAAAATCATGCTTCCCTCCCTGCTTTGGTTGGCCGTGTGTTCGACCCTACGCCTATTCACACGGCGTCGCTAGGGGGCGACGGATTTTGTGTTCGGGTGGGTCCTCCGCCATGGTTCTATACAAGGTTCCATCCTTAGCGAAATCAAGGAATCTGAACGCCGTGCTCGGGTCAGGCTCGTCTGTCTGGCAGAGATCCTCGCAGCCAGCGAGCGGTAGCTGATCGCCGGCGGCCCCTCAGCTCCGGCCAGTTTGATACATCAAGGAGCCTCGCGACCGACGACGGGGGTGTTCATCGATCGAGCTCGCCCCCCGCACGAGGCTTGGCCTTCCCCAGCAGCCCGCGCTCGCGAGCGGCGGCCACCCAACGCCCTGCGGTAGAGCGGGCCACGAACATCTGCTTGGCGACGGCCTGGGTTGGCGGCTCGCCGGTGGCGAGCGCGGCGCGGTAGATTCTCACCACGGTGTTGAGGTCGTCGTCGGTGAGGGGTATGCCTCGGTGAGGTCGGGGCTGAAGCGCCTCGGTCAGCCCCTCGTGTGACTCAAGGTACGCCGGCAGGTGCTGAGCGCCATCCGCCATCGCTTCGGTGTGCACCGGAACACGCGATCCGTCGCTGTAGGTGAACCACACGGGGCCCGAGCTGGGAACCCGGAGGCCGGCGCACTTCTTCGCGACCGCGGAAGTCCACCGGCCGATCGGAGGCGACCGAGAACTGCACCAGTGAGCGCTGGCTGGCCTGGCAGACGTTCGACCGACAGGCCAACGCACACCGGCTGCCCGTGTTCGACGGCTAGCTCGATTCGGCAGGCGGGTAGATGCTGCTCGTCTGGGGAGTCGGGTTCGAGGCGCGCCGCGATGCGGTTCGGAAGCGTAAAGCGCTCGTCAAAGGGGATGTGGACCGCGTCTTCGGTGGGTTGAAGTTCGATCTTCACCCACTAAACGGTACGGTGCCCGTGCGCAGGTGCGGTTGGAGGGCTCATCGGCCGCACCGTGCCCGGGGATACTGACTACGCGCAGCAGGCTGCGGGCGGCCGTGCGATGATGGCGAGTGGTGATGCGTGCGAGGAAGCCTGGACGTGCGATCTCCCGCCGGTGCTCGGCGGCGGCGGTGCAGCAGCCGGCTTGACGCTCAAGCTCGTGCTGGCGTTCGGCAACCAGGGAGTACATGAGATTGGGGTTCATGAGGCAGCCTCCTCGGGCTTGCGGGCGCGGATTATCGCGGCCGACGCGTGTTCGTGGACTTGGTGAGTGGGGTGGATCTCGATGCTTTCGAAACCGACGGCGGCCAGCGCGGAGCGGAATTCGGATTCGGTGAGCGCGCCGGCGACGCAGCCGGTCCAGGCGGCCATGTCGCTTTTGGTCGCCTCGGCCATGTCGGGGTCGGCAATCACGTCTGAGATCGCAAATCTGCCGCCGGGGCGGAGCACCCGGACGGCTTCACTGATCGTTTTGGGCTTGTCGCCGGAGAGGTTGATGACGCAGTTGGAGATGACGACGTCGACGCTTGAGTCCGGGAGCGGCATGTCCTCGAGATAGCCCTTGACGAACTCGACGTTCGTGACGCCGGCCTCCTGCGCGTTGGCGCGGGCTAGCTCGAGCATCTCGTCGGTCATGTCGAGGCCGATCGCTTTGCCGGTCGGCGCGACCCGGCGAGCGCTGATGAGCACATCGGCCCCCGCCCCCGAGCCTAGATCGAGAACCGTCTCGCCGCCACGCAGATCCGCGACGGCGGTCGGAACACCGCAGCCGAGTGATGCGCTGACGGCCGCATCGGGCACTTTCTCCCGGCTGGCCTCGTCATACAGCGTCGCACCGAACACGCCCGTCTCGTCGGCGGGTCTACAGCAGGCCGATCCTGAGCCGCAACAGCCCGATTCGGATTCCAGTGCTCGCGCCTGGTCATAGGCGCCGCTGGCCGCTCCCTTGGCGGCGCTCGCGTAGCGCTCGCGGACGGTCTCGCGAATGTCGGTCAGCTCAGCCATGCCGAAAACTCCTTCAGTGCGTCGGGGATCACGTAGTAATAGGCCCACAGCCCTTCGCGCTCTGAGCCGACGATGCCGGCCTGGCGCAACAGCTTGAGATGGTGCGAGACGGTGGGCTGGGAGAGGTCGAACAGCGGCACGAGCTCGCACACGCACACCTTGCCGGCGTGCCTGCGCAGCACGTCGACGAGCTGGAGGCGGACGGGGTCCCCGAGCGCCTTGGCGATGCCCGCCATCCGCGCCGCCTGGTCTCGCTCGACATCGGGGTAGACGACGGGCTGGCAGCATGGGTCGCCGGGCGGGCGCTTTGTCTTAGGGGTGAGTTCCAGATCGATGCTCATCGATATACATATATCGATTGAAGTGACAACTGTCAATGGTTAGACTGCCGCGGCGGCTGGCCACGCCGCCAACGACGAGTCTCAGTCCCCCGAGAGCGGAGCCACGTTGCACATCCTGTTCGTCTGTCTGCACAACGCCGGCCGGTCGCAGATGAGCCAGGCGTTGTTCGAGCGCGCCGCCGACGGGCGGCACGAGGCGCGGTCTGCCGGGACCACCCCGGGCGAGCGAGTGCACCCCGCGGTTGTGGCGATGATGGACGAGCTCGGGATCGATCTCTCCGGGCGCACGCCGCAGCTGCTCACGCGCGAAATGGCCGAGTGGGCCGACGTTGTCGTGACGATGGGGTGCGGCGATGAATGCCCGTTCGTGCCCGGCGTTCGCTACGTCGACTGGGAGCTGCCCGACCCCGCCGGACGACCTATCGAGGAAGTTCGGGCCACCCGGGATGAGATCGGCCGCCGGGTCCAAAGTCTGCTTAGGGAGCTCGATTCAGCCAAGGTCGGGCAGTGAGCACATGCACCGAGATCTTGTCCGACGCCTCCTCGCCGAGCTCCTCGGCTCCGCGTTCCTCGCCGCAGTCGTGATCGGCTCCGGCATCGCCGCCCAACAGCTCTCACCCGGCGACATCGGCCTCGAGCTTTTCGAGAACGCCGCCGCGACCGCCACCGGCCTGTTCACGATCATCCTCATGTTCGGACCCGTATCAGGCGGGCACTTCAACCCTGTCGTCTCGCTCGTCGACGCGAGCTTCGGCGGCCTGTCGTGGCGCGACACGCTCGCCTACATCCCCGCTCAGATCACCGGCTGCATCCTCGGGGCCGTCGCCGCCAACGGCATGTTCGCTCTCAGCCTCGTGACGATCTCGACCAAGCATCGCGCCACGGGAGCGCACTTCTTCTCCGAGATCATCGCGACCCTCGGACTGCTGCTCGTGATCTTCTCCCTCGCACGCACCAAACGCGGTGCCGCCGCGCCCACCGCCGTCGGCGCCTACATCGGCGCCGCCTACTTCTTCACCAGCTCGACCAGCTTCGCCAACCCGGCGATCAGCACCGGCCGTATGTTCTCCAACACCTTCGCCGGCATCGCCCCGTCCTCCGTCCCTACCTTCGTGGCCGCTCAGCTCGTCGGCGGCGCCGTCGCAATCGCTGTGATCAGAGCGCTTTACCCCGACGTCACACCCGAACAGGCCGGGGACGTTGTTCTTCCACACAGGGAGGAACACTCGAGCGCCGAGCGCCACCACCCTTGATGGTGGATTATGAGCGCGGTCGACGTGAGCTTTTCGAGGGCGACGAGCCGTAGATGGTAGTTGCCGCATTTTGGGCGAACGTTCTACAAGTAACGGACCTGACCGGGTTACATGTTGACGCAAGGCGACGTTGGCCGTCGAGAACAACAGAAAGTGAGGCCAACTATGACGCACTGCCCCTCTCACAAGCGTGGCGTGTTCCGGTCACTGGTGAACAGGCGGGTGGAGACCCACCTCATGCCCGCAACCGTGACGATGGAAGTGGGTTACGAGCCGATGGAGTTCCCCACCCGGGAGTTCTTGCGCGGGTTCCTGGGTTGCGATGACACGCTCCCGGGTGACTGCCGGCGGGCCCTGGTGAAGATCACCGGCTTGCACGAGGATCGGTTGATGACGTACGCCGCGGCGGCGCACGAGCTGCTCGCGGAGGATTCGATGTACGAGTGCGACAGCCTGTCGTACATGCTGGACAGCTACGTCTATCAGGCCCAGCACGCCCGTGAGGCACTTGGCTCAGGCAAAACGGAATCACCAGCGGGTTGATGGTCGGGAGTACTTCCAAAGGCTCGCCGAGACGGATAAGGGCCGGCTGCGCGAGTGGGCGGAAGGGCTCGCCGATGGAAGCTTGCACTATGAGATCACCGGCGTTGACGTGGCAGCGACGATGTGGGTTGACATCCGCGACGACGCGGGGACGGTGGTGGGCCAGGCTACCGTCGAAGGCCCGATGCCCGTCTTCCTCGACGACATCGGCTTCGAAGATCTCGACGGGCCACAGGTCGATAACGTCACCCCGGTCGACGAGAAGGATCGCGTGGACGCGTAGCACCCACAAGGTGGTTGGAAGAGCCGGACAAGGGGGGCGGCGGGTATGCATCCGCGGCCCCTTCTTCGTCTGGGTACAGCAGCAGGGGGTGAGTGCTGAGCGCGCGCGACTAGGTAAAAGGACAGGTCGTTCTCGTGGCTCTCATACGCGCATAGAAGAGTTCGCACACGCGCGTATCTGCTACTGGTATGCGCATGAATATCAACGTCTACCTGCCGGACGACATCGCCAAGCGAGCCAAGAGCGAGGAATTGCCTCTCTCCCGCATGCTGCGCGACGCCGTGACCGAGGAGCTAGAGCGGAGGGATGCAATGAGCGCAACGCTCAGAAAGACGCAGGCGTACGAGCTGGATCTAGAGGACGAGGACGGTGGCATCTACACGGGGCGGATCACTGGGATGATGATCGCGGAGGACGGCGACATCGCGGTCTACCTGACTGAGGACAAGCGACTGATCGTCTACGACGGAGGCAACCTGAGATACAGCGTCCTAGGCCAACATCCGCCGGCGACCATCGAGGAGGAGCTGCGGGAGTGGCTTCGTGCCGACGAGGCCTACAAGGAGGCGATCGCAGCGCTTGGGCTCAAGATGGTGATCGACCTATGACGCTGGCCGGAGATTCCTACGCGTCGGGCGTGCGCTCGGCTGTGCCGGCGTCCGGAGGAAGCTATGGAAATGAGTGAGCAGCCAGACCAGCCGACGCGCATCAACACCTACATCATTGAGATCACGGCCGGCGGCCTCGGCGAGCTAGCTCTCGTCTTGAGGGAGGCTTCTCAACCGCAGATCAGCTTGCGATCGGGACTGCAATGAGCAAGGCAGCGAGGCGCGGAATCCTGGCCGGAATCGCGATGCATCACGAGGAAATGCGAGCCCGCCTGCCAGAAGACCGCATCCCCCAAGTGGTGTTCCAGGCTTCGGACGGGGAGGCGGATGGGCTGGACCCCGAGTCGGACCCTTGGCGTGAGAGGTACGTATCGGAAGACGACGTCTGATGGCCGCCAAGCTCGTCAAGACCAGCGCCGCAGGGATCTATCGGCGGCACGTGAAGGACTGCGCTCGGGCCCGCCGTTGTGACTGCGCCTATGTCGTCTACGCCGGCCTGGCCCGCACGTTCGGCACTACGCGGGGAGGAGACCGAGCTGGCCGAGAAAGTCCATCTGGTCGAAGAACAGGTGCTCGGACTTCAGCGTGTCGCCGTCGGTGACATAGACCGCCGCCCACCGGAGCTCCACGGGTCGTCCGGTCGGCGCGACATCGCCTGTGGGGGTGTGGAGCACGCCATCATGGGTGCCCACCAGGGTCCCTTCGGCCGCCGCGGCTGGCCCGTCGATGAGGAGCTGCTTGATCTCAAGTCGGAGGTCCGGGAACGCCTCGTGAAACACGCCCAAGAAGCCAATGACGTCGTCGCGGCCGCTGGCCTGGCCGCCTGGCGCCACCAGCTCGGCATCGGCGGCCCACGGCTCAGCGTTGCTATCACGGTCATTGACCGCGGCGATGTGCTTCAGGATCACGCCTTTGGTGTCGGGCACTGTCTCTCCGATCGCAGTTGACGGCGCAAGTCTCTCAGACTCGCCGGGCGCCCTGCATGGCACCCGGGCGTCGGCGACCAGTAGATGAGGCGAGCCACACCATCCGAACGCACGGACGGTCGTTGGGGGCCCCCCGGCTTGCGCTAGCTGCTAGCCAAGGTTGCCGGCATCTCGCCTCAGGCCCCTGCCCGGCTTGGCGGAAGCGCGCATCGACGGTGCTCGCGCATGGACGGATCGCCGCGCCACGTGCAGGCGCCGCGAGAGCGGTTCAGGCAGCGCGAACCGAGAATCACTCGCTTTGCAGGCAGATCGAGCCAAACCTCACTTCTCCGAGGCTGGCTTCGAATCCCGGTAGCGGTACTTCAGAACCCCCCGATTCTACGGGGGTTTCGTCGTTTCTGGAAGAGTAATGGGCTGGTCCGTGGGGCTAGTCGCGATCCGAATCCGACCCCTACGGCGAACGGCGGCACGGACTAGCCCATGCTCTACAGGACGTGTCTACGTTGCGGTGCCCTGACCAACCAAGCTTATGCCCGGACAATCGCGCGAACGGCAAGACTCCTGGGCGATCGAGCCGACCGCAAGCTCGCTTCGTCGCTAAGCGTGTGCGACCACTTCGCACACCTCATTGCCCTCGATGCTGGTTCCGGAAGGAACCATCGACGGCACGAGATCTGACGCCGCTTGCGCGTTCTCCTCTGAGTCAAAGACAACGATCGATCGGCCTACCCCGTCGCCCCGAGTCCAGTAGCCGGCCACGAAGCCCGGAAGCTCCTTGACCCGCGGTACGACTTGCTCCCGCAGGGCTGTCGGGTCCGGGTTATCCGAGAGCTTCACGTTCACGAGCACAGCATGCATCGCCGCCTCCCTTGTTGTGGTCGATCATCCGACCCTACCTGAAAGCTGCGCTACGAATTGTGGCTTCCGTGCGGGCCCGGGCCCTCAAGCGCCATCCCGCATGTAGACCTGAACTCGGGCGAGGGGAGGGTCTGCAACAAAGGCTCCACGACATCGAGAAAACAAGTAGGGTCGGCGGAGAGGTCTCGTCTGTGAAGAGCCTGCATGAGACCCGCGACCGGGCCTGGCCCGGTTCGTCAAGAACCTCATGCTCGGCCAGGTCGAGCATGGCGATTGGAAGGGCTATCGCATGCCGCTACGCAGATTCGTGTTCTCAGGTCTGGTGTTAGCAGTTGTCGCTTTGGGTCCCGGAGCCGCTTTGGGGCTGGGGAAGGCTAGGACGATTCAGACCACCGCCTCGGGGTCCGGGATCGACACGATCCCCGTGCTTGGAGGGTCGACATTCATCGCCGACGGCACGGCGGACGGCACACTCGGTTTTTCCACCTTCCACGTGCAGGGCACGCAAACTGGCCCGACCAGCTTCGTCCTCACCGAAACCAGCGTCTTCGCGCGCGGCACCTTGACCCAATCGGGGATCGGAACCGACACGGGCCCCAACACTTCCACGGTGATTCTCACGATCACAAGCGGGACAGGACGATTTAGGGGCGCTACTGGCTCATACACGGTGTTCAGCACGACTACCCCGACCGCCAATCCCCAGGTCCGGCTGCTCACAACCACATCGACCGGAACGATCACGTTGAAGCACAACGGCAAGAAGCACCGGCAGTGAAGCGCGTCTCCTGAAACGCTGAGGCAACCCACCGCCCGGGCAAGCAACCCCCGAGCGCGGCGGCGGGAGGGCGCACAGTCCGCGACGCGGGGACCGCCCCCGAGGCAACCGGCTTGGACGCGCCCCCAACGCGCAGGCCTCGGTGGAGAATACTGCTCCGGGCTGAGAGCACCAGCCATGCCCCGTTGGCTACGGCCCACCGCGCGCGTGGGCTAGTCGCATGCAGCGTCGAGAGCGTTCCTGAGCGATGCGGCAGGGCATCGAATCCCCAGCGTTGTGGGCTCTGCGGCTCTGAGCGTGACCCACCTTTGGCAGTCCGAATCCCGGTAGCGGTACTGAGAGAACCCGAGGACGCACGGGCGACCCGGGCGCTCAGGGCCGGCTGCCGAAAGCGCTGCCGAAGACCGGGGCGTAGACGCTGAGCAGCGTGGTCACGGGAGCACGGCTGCAATCGTCGACGATCCGATCCACGCGGTGCCGTCGGCGGGGTAGAAGTTGCAGTCGTAGCCGCCGTAGTAGAGCCGACCGGCTCCGAATGGCGAGGGTACGATTGTCCGAATCGAGACGAAGGCCTGACCTGAGCGGATTGGCTTCCCGGGACTTGGGGAGGGCTTGAAGTCCGCGCCGCTCAGGCACCGTAAGGAATAGGTCGTTGACGGTCCGTGGCCGGTGCGGATCGCAAAGCAGGCTGCCGAGTCGTAGGTCGCGGCGCCAAACGCGGTCGGACCGCAGCTCCCACCTGGTGGGCAGCCTCCCAAGTATGCGCGCTCGAAACCGAACAGCTGTCGCTCGACGCCGCCGATCCTGACGGTCTCGAAGTTGTTGTAGGCGGAGATCACATATCCGATCGAATGCCTACCGCTCGCGGGAATGGGCGTGCCTTGTGCGGCCATCATGTGCCGGATCGCGGGTATCGGCGAGAACTCGATTGTCAGCACCAGTCCACTGCCGGTGTGACCGGGACTCGGAGCCGTGGAGTGATCGAGCTGGCCTCGCGGGAGATCGTCGAGGCGATAAACGTCGCCATTGCCCTCGGTGGAGAACAGAAGCGCGGGCGAGCCGTTGTGGGTGATGCACGTCAGCCCGCGCAGGCCGCTGTTGAACGCGCCGACCGGCGGCTCCTGGTAGACGAGCACCCAACGAGGGAGGCCCGGCGGCAGCGGCCCGTCGTTTCGCCGGTAGAGCTTCGTGTTAATCGAGACGTACAAGGCCCCGGCGCAGCTGGCAAATGCCGTCACCTTTTGCGTCTTCTGACCGGGCGATCCGGGTGACGCCGCCAGCTCGGGGATCGGGTTGAACACCAGCGTGCGCTTCGCCCGTGACCAGATGCCACGCAGGATTCCGGTCGGATCGACGCCTGCGTAGACCGCCCACTCACCGCCGGACTCGTGCGTGCCAAACGATCGAACGTCGGCAACATTTGATCGAAGGACATATGAATCGCGCGACGCGAACGAGTCTGCGCCGTCGAGCAACCATTGAAGCTCGGTTCGGCCGTTGATCACCGCTTCGGTTATCAACAGCGAGTGACCGGGCCCGAGGGCCTGGTCCGCTGGCACCTCGAAGGAGTCCATCGCGACAGAGACCCGAAGCCCGTCGGTTCGCTCGAAGATCTTCCACGGCCCGGTGCGGGAGTTCTTGACCAAGATCTGCCCGTACGCCGACGTGCCGGGGAACTCCCATTGGTCGGTCGTCGCGAACAGGCGTCCCGCATGGGCGACGAGCGCGTCGGTCTCGGTGTCGTGAGCGGCCGGGCTCTCAGCGGTAGTCTCCAACGGGTCCCGTACCGCTGGCACCGAGTAACCGGACAACGCCGTGTCTCTTGACCCCCGGGCCGCTCGGCTCGCTGCTGCGTTGGCGCCCGCACCGGCTAGGAGCAAAGCGCCCACTACGGCAGCGACGCGGTGGACACACCGCCACGCCTCCATCTGTTTCGCTGCGTCGCCCATCGTGTGTCACCGACAGTAGGGCGCAGTGCGATGCTTTTCATCCTCCGTTGGGACTTTTCGCCTCAACCCTCCGGTGGATGCCGGCCGCCTGTTCTGGGCCCGGAAGTCGTCTCGCGGCGGTTCGAATTCGACGTCTCCGGGTCGGACCAGCCCTGACTCGTAGGCGTAGATCGCAAGTTGCACGCGATCACGGAGCCCGAGCTTGCCGAGCAGGTGCCCGACGTGGGTCTTGACCGTGCTCTCGCCCAGCAGCAGCGTGGCTGCGATCTCCGCGTTGGACATTCCTTGCGCGACGAGACGCAGCACGTCCAGCTCGCGCTCGCTGAGGGTCTCCAACCCCTGGGCAACCGGTGCGATCGGGTTATACCGGGCGAAGGCTTCGATCAGACGTCGGGTGACGGATGGGGCGAGCAGTGCATCACCGGCGGCCACGACTCGGACGGCGGTGACAAGCTCAGTCGGCGGCAGATCCTTGAGCAGGAATCCGCTCGCGCCGGCGGCGAGCGCGTTGAATACGTATTCGTCGAGGTCGAAAGTGGTGAGGATGAGTACCCGCGGGGGGGACTCCTGCATGGTCAGCTGCTTGGTCGCCTGAAGCCCATCCAAGTTGGGCATCCGGATGTCCATCAGGACGACGTGAGGTAGCGTGCGACTGGCCAGGTGGATCGCCTGCGCGCCGTCACCGGCCTCGGCGACCACCTGCATGTCCCGCTGGTCCTCGATGATCATGCGAAAGCCTGCGCGTACTAGCGCCTGGTCGTCCGCTACCAGCACGCGAATGGTCACGCTCTGACCAATCGGTCGGCCTCCGGTGCTCCGTTCGGCTCGATCACGCGGCCGTCGCCGCAAGCCGGCTGGTTGATCGGAAGGCTCGCCCGAACCCGAAAACCGCCGCCAGCGGTGGGTCCCGCTTCAAGCGAGCCGCCAGCCAGCTCGACACGCTCGCGCATGCCGATCAGGCCGTGGCCGCCGTGATTGCCCTCCGGCGGGCCTGTGCCGTCGTCGGCGACGGTGATTCCGAGCTCCGTTGACCCATAGGTGACTAGCACGCTTGCGCTCGCGGCGGGGGCGTGCTTGATCACATTGGTGAGCGCCTCCTGGAGGACCCGATAGGCGCTCAGATCGACGACCGCATCGAGCGGGACATGGTTTCCGAGCACTTGCAACTCGACCTCGATTCCCGCCGCGCGGGCGTCGGCGACGAGCTCATCGAGCTCTCGAAGCGAACGTCGGGGACGGAGCGGTGCGAGTGCCGCCTGCTCATCCCCCGCACGTAACACTCCCAGGAGCGTGCGCAGCTCACCGAGCGTGCTGCGCGCAGTGCGCTCGATCACTCCGAGCGTGTCGAGTGCGCGCTCAGGTCTGGAGCGGGACGTGCTGTGCGCTGCCCCAGCCTGGACGGCGATCGCGCTGACATGGTGGGTGACGACATCATGCAGCTCCCGTGCGATCCGGATTCGCTCCTCCTCGGCAGCGCGACGGACGTGCTCGTCGTGATCGTGCTGCAGGCGAGCGGCTCGATCTTCGAGCTCCGTGACGTACACCTCGCGCGTACGCGCCAGCTCGCCCAGCACCCAGGCCCCCCCGGCACCGAACACCGCGACCGTCAACGGAGCGAATCCCCGTGCGTTGTCTGTAGCCAGCAGCGTCGCGCACGCCATGACGGTGACGATCGCAGCGATCGCGCCGGTCAGTGCGCGTAACCTGAGGTCGCCGTACAGCGCGGCTGCGTACAGCGCCAACAGAGGGCCGACATTGGTTGGCCACCTCAGTCCTAACGCGGGCGAGACAACGAGCACGGCGGTGAGCACGACGAGCACCGAACCGGGACTACGGCGGCGCCAAAGCAGCGGCACCGTTGCGAGTGGCAGCAGCTCGAGACTAGCCGCCAGCTGCCCGACGCCGGCGCTGCGAACAACCCGCGGCACCGACAGCACGACCGCCGCGCCGACCACGATCCAGTCGATCTGCCGCGGGGCAAATCGTTCGGACAGCCGAAACCCGAAGAGCGTAACGCTAGGCTCGCGCATTGCACAAACGATAGAAGCTCACCGATGAGCTGCGCATCGATCGCAGGAACGATTCCGTGCGCTCGCCATCCGTCCCAGGGTGGAGGCGAAAGGTCCTTGCGGGGGATGACGGTGCATCGGCGCGCGCGTACTGTTGCGTTCGGACGCGACGCTGCCGGGTGCGCAGCGACACGAACAGACCGAGGATCGACTTAAGGCGCGATGAGAACGGTGGCCCGTGGCCCGGCGACGAGAAGCAACGACCCCACCTGGATGAGCTGGCGCAGCCTCCGCTCCCGCCCGCTGATCCAGTGGATCAGCGGGCCAGTGGTACTCGCCGTGGCCGCCGCGGCGGTCGTGGCGCTCAGCGGCGGTGGGGGCGCCGCTGCCGAGGGCTCAGCCGGGCGCGCCGCTTACAGCGGCGTCGAGTCGTCCGCGATTGTCGCCGCCACCGGCATCCACAGGATCAAGCACGTCGTGATCATCATGCAAGAGAACCGGTCCTACGACAGCTACTTCGGCACGTTTCCGGGAGGGGACGGGATCCCTTCGCGCAATGGGGTGGCAACGGTCTGCTCACCGGATCCCCGGAGGGGCACGTGCGTGCGTCCGTATCACGATCCGGCCGACGTCAACGGCGGCGGTCCCCACGCGCTTAAGAACGCGGACGCCGATATCAATGGCGGCAACATGAACGGGTTCATAGCCCAGGCTGAGTCAGGCTCGAAGGGGTGCGGGCCGAACCAGGTCGACAACCCCAACTGCAGCCAATCCGGGACGCCGGATGTGATGGGTTATCACGACGCCCGGGAGATCCCGAACTACTGGCAGTACGCGCAGAACTACGTGCTCGATGACCGCTTGTTCCAGCCGAACCGCTCCTGGAGCTTCGCTGCTCACCTGTACATGGTCTCCGGCTGGTCGGCCCACTGCACGAAGCTCGGCGACCCGTCGAGCTGCAAGAGTGACATCAGTCAACCCGCGGGGAAGCAGTACGCGAAATCGCAGTTCCTGCCGATCTCTCAATACCCGAATGTTCACTTCGACTGGACCGACATCACGTATCTCCTGCACAAGTACGGTGTCAGTTGGGCCTATTACATCGAGGCGGGGCTCGAGGCGGACTGCCCGAACGATCAGATGACCTGCCCGCCGCAGCCGCAGACGGAGAACGGCCTCGTCACCTTCGTCCCAGACATCTGGAACCCGCTACCGGAGTTCTCCACGGTCAACCAAAACGGCCAGACCGGCAACGTCCAGAACGTGACCAACTTCTACGCGGCTGCGCGAAAGGGGACGCTGCCCGCGGTCTCCTGGGTCGTCCCTAACCAGGCCGACTCCGAGCACGCGCCCGGGAAGGTGTCTGCAGGACAGGCGTATGTGACCGGGCTGATCAACACCATCATGTCCGGCCCCGACTGGCGCTCAACGGCGATCTTCCTCTCCTGGGATGACTGGGGCGGGTTCTACGACCATGTCCGGCCCCCGAACGTAGACCCGTACGGGTATGGCCTGCGCGTCCCGGGCCTCATGATCAGCCCGTACGCCAAGCGTGGCTGCATCGATGACCAGACGCTCTCGCACGACGCGTACCTGAAGTTCATCGAGGATGACTTCCTCGGCTCACAACGGATCGACCCGAAGACCGACGGGCGCCCCGACCCCCGCCCCGACGTGCGCGAGAACCAGCCGATCCTCGGCAACCTCGAGCAAGACTTCGACTTCAACCAGAAGCCGAGGCCGCCGATGCTGCTGCCACTCCATCCGAAGCCGGGTCCGACCTCCAGTCTCGGCTCCAAGGCGCCCGCCCCGGGGTGCGGGTCCGACCTCAGGCTCGCCGTCGCTCCCCGGATCATCCGCGCCCGCCATCGAGTGCGGGTGGTCTTTGAGGTGGTCGTACCGCTTCAGCCTTCCGGCGGCAATCGAGCCGGCACACCCGTCGGGGACGTTCTGGTGACCCTCGATGGGCACCACACCTACACGAACCGGGATGGCAGCGCGACGATGACGGCGACGTTCGGTCATGCCGGCACCTACCGGGCGCACGCAACCCGATCGGGCTTGGAGGCAACCGCCGAGATCAAGGTTCGTCGGTGATCGGGCATCACAGGTCTCCGCCGGCGTGCCAGGCGAATAAGCGCTCTCGCCACCGAACGTTCCTTTGTTGCTCTCCTGGTCTGCGGGCGATCGGGTCCCCGGTCACACGCCCGGTTCGGTCGAAGGACGGAGCCCTGGGATTACCGCTCGTGGATTCCCGTCCTCCAGGAGCCTCCGCTGCACCACACCGAGCTCGTCGAGACCCGGTGCCGCGTCACCTCCGTCCGGTAGCGCCGCGAATGGCCAGTCGGTACCGAACAGGACGTGCTCGGTCCCTACGACATCCATCGCTGCCTTCACCGGCGTCACGTCGTTGCTGAGTCCGGTGTCGATGAGCAGTCGTCGCAGGTAGCCATGGACCCCGGCGGGGGCTTTCTGCGCCAGCTCGGGCTCGCGCTCGGCGAGCGAGGCCAGGCGTCCCGCGAGGAATGGTGTCGTCCCGCCGAGATGGGCAAACTGCATCCTGACCTTCGGACATCGCTCGAGCGTCCCGGTGTAGATGAGGTTGATGATCGCCCGAGTCGTCTCGAAAGGAAACTCGGCGAGCCACGGCGGGAAGGCGGCGAGCGGCGCGGCGTAAGGAGGAACCTGCGGGTGAACGAACACGTAGGCGCTGCGGCGATCGAGCTCGTCGAACACCGGGTCGAACGCCGGGTTGCCCAGATGCGTGCCAGCCACATTCGTCAGGAGCGCGACGCCGGCCAGCCCAAGCTCATCGAGGGCGAACCGCAGCTCCTCGAGCGCGGCGTCGACATTGGGCAGTGGCAGTGCGGACAGTCCGACAAAGCGACCGGGATGGTCAGCGGACAGACTGGCGATGGCCTCATTGACGCTGCGCGCGAGACGTGCACATGCCGCGTCGTCACCGAAGTACACGCCCGGCGGCGGCAGCGAGACCACCGCAGTCGAGATGCCGTATCGGGCCATCATGGCCAACTGGTCGTCGATCGACCACCGCGGCAGCACGTTCATGCCCAATCGGGATTTGAGCTCGGCCACATAGGTCTCCGGGATCGCGTGGCCGTGGCAGTCGATGATATCTCGTTTGTCATCCACTTATAAAAACAGTATCCTGTTGTCATTACCGCGGCAAGCTCAGCTCTGGAAGGCGCTCCTCCCCGCTGGGGGGTGGGAACGTTCGAAACCGCCAGCGAGGGCTTCGTTGGCGTGGTGCACCAGGACGGCGGTGTCAGCCGATTGCGCGAGTTGCTTCCTGACGCTCCGGCGTCGATGATGGGCCTGCTCGACAACTGGCAACACTGGCACGACCAGATCGAGGCCGTCGCGCATCACGCGGACGGGGCGGACGACGGCGAGCGACTCCGCCCCGTTTCCCCGGTGTCGGGGGGCCACCTGTTCTGCGCGGGAGCAAACTACCGGCAGCACGTCAAGGAGCTCATGCTGGCCAACAACGTTGTCCCCGGGGACCCGGAGGAGGTCAAACGGCGCATGGGCGAGCTGGACGCCGGTCTTGACGCCCATGCGCAGCACGGCAACCCGTACGTCTGGCTTGGTCTCTCGAGCTCGATGTGCGGCGCCCGCGACGACATCGTCATTCCCGACGGTGCGGAGCAACCCGACTGGGAGCTGGAGCTCGCCGTGGTGATCGGCCGCCGGGCCCGACGCGTCTTGCGCGCGGACGCGATGTCCTACGTCGCCGGCTACACGGTCTGCAACGACATCACTCTGCGGGAGCGGGTCTATCGACCCGACCTGCCGACCATCGGGACGGACTGGCTGTGGGGCAAGTCCGCGCCCACGTTCTTTCCGATCGGCCCGTGGATCGTTCCCGCCGACCAGGTGACGCCTTCTGAGCTGCGCCTGACGCTGAGACTCAACGACCAGATCATGCAGGACGAGACCACGGCCGACATGCTGTTCGGCATCCCTCGGCTGATCGAGCACGTCTCGACGATCGCCGAGTTGAATCCGGGTGATGTCCTGCTCACCGGCTCCCCCGCCGGCAATGGGGTGCACTACAACCGCTACCTGCAGCCAGGCGATGTGATGGTCGGAGAGATCACGGGCGTCGGCCGCCTGGTCAACCGGTGTGTCTCCGATGCCGCCGGACATTCGTGATGGTCAGCAAGGTCGCGTACATGAGCTTCAGCGTCCCGGATCTGGGCCGCTCGGTCGAGTTCGCGCAGAGCGTTCTCGGCCTCACCCTCACCGAGTCCGAAGGCGACACCGCCTGGCTGAGCGCCAACCACCGCCATCACGAGCTGGTGCTGATCGAGGGGCCGACGCCCGGTTACGAGACGATCGGTCTCGAGGTCCCGGACGCCAGCCTGTTGGATTTGGCGCCGGCGCAGGTGGAAGCCGCCGGTGGCATTGTCGTGGGCGACACCTCACCCGCCGACCGAGAGGTCGAGCGCGCGTTCGGGGTGCTCGGACCAGGGGGGCACGTCTTCCGCTTGTTCGCGGGCATGTCGACCGCCTCCGGGCGGCCGTCCCCCGAGGCCGGCATCTCCCCGTCGCAGTTCGAGCACGCGACGCTCAACGTCAGCAACCTCCCCAAGATGGAGCGCTTCCTCCAGCGGGCGTTCGGATTTCGCTTCTCCGATCGACTCATCCCGTTCGGATCCTTCTGGCACTGCAATCACGATCACCATGGCATCGCGTGCTTCTGGACCGGTCGTAACGGCCTCAATCACTACGCCTGGACGATCACCGAGAAGCAACTCCCGCTGGTCGCCCCGGTGCTCGCCGGGCGTGGCCAGAAGCTCGTTTGGGGGCCAGGGCACCACACCGCCGGGGACAACCGCTTCGTGTACTTCCTCGACCCCGCAGGTGGCCTGGTCGAGTACAACTGGGGCCTCGGCGTCATGCCCCCCAGGGGCGACTATCGGGCCCGTACGCGCCTGGTGGGGCCGCGCACGATGGACAAGTACGGCAGCTTTCCCCCCAAGGCCCAACGGAGCTCGAACCTCAGACCGCTCACCCCCGGATGACCGTGATCGAGGCCGACGTGACGGTCGTCGGTGCGGGGCCGGTGGGACTCACGGTGGCGAACATCCTCGGTCAGTCCGGGGTCGACGTCGCCGTCCTCGAGCGTCACCCGAGGACGGTCACCGAGTCCCGCGCCGCCGTGCTCGACGCCGAGGGGCTCAGAGCGCTGCACCTGACGGGTCTGGGCGCGGAACTGCTCGACGGGATGTGCGTCGGCGCCGGACACACCTCGCTGGATCGCCACGGCCGCCCCCTGGTGAGGGTCGCCCCGACATCGATGCCCATCGGCTACCCGCACATGGCCTGGATCCACCAGCCCGACGTGGAGCGGACGCTCTCGGGAGGTCTCCGACGATTCCCCTCGTGCCGGATACTGATGGCGCACGAGGCCACCAACCTGCGTGACGACGGCCACAGCGTCCTCGTCTCGGGCCACAGTGCAGAGGGAACGTTCTCGGTGCGCAGCCGATACGTGGTCGGCGCCGACGGCGCGCGGAGCACGACGCGCTCCCGCCTGGGCGTGAACTTCGTCGGCTCCACCTACCAGGAGCCGTGGCTCGTTCTCGACCTCGAGGGCGATGCCACCGGCCTGCCCGCTGGATCGACGTTCGCCGGCGATCCCCGGCGACCATACATCACCGCAGAGCTTCCCGGGCGCCGCCGCCGATGGGAGTTCATGGTGCTGCCGGGCGAGCGCGACGAGGACCTGCTGAGCGACGAGCGTATCCACGCACTCCTCAGCGCCGTCGTCGACGTCGCCCGGACCGGACGAGTCGCACGGCGCACGGTCTACCGCTTCCATGCGCGCCGGGCTTCGGAGTGGAAGGTGGGAAGTGTTTTTCTCGCCGGCGACGCCGCGCACGTGATGCCGCCGTTCGCCGGACAGGGTCTCAACAGTGGCCTGCGAGATGCCGCGAACCTGTCCTGGAAGCTGACCGCCGTCCTGGGCGGCGCACCGGAGCAGTTGCTCGATACCTACGAAGAGGAGCGTCGGCCGCACCTGGTCAGGATGACGCGCACCGCGATCGCGATCGGCCGCATGAACAACACCACTTCACGCGCTGTCGCAGCCGTACGCGACGGGCTGACCCGGGGAATGCTTCGCCTGCCGGCGGCTCGCCGGGCGATCCAGGAGGGGCGCACGTACCCGTGGCCGCGTTATCGCCGTGGCGCGTTCCTCGGCGATCCGAGCCGCCTCACCGGGAGCATGCTGCCGGGTCTGCAGATGCTGGGAGAACATGCCGAGCTCGTGGCGATCGATCACCTGCTCGGGGAGGGCTGGGCCATCGTCGGCTGCGGCCCGTCGTTCGCCTGGGCGTTGACCGAGGAGGTCCGTTCGATGTGCGACGCACTGTCGGCGTCGGTCCTGCGCATCGACGAGATCCGGGGCGGCGCGCCATCCGTGGCCGGCGAGACGGTCGGCCTCGATCCCACGGGAGGGCTGCGCCACTGGCTCGGGGAGCGCTGGCGGGACCTGCTGCTCGTGCGCCCGGACCGCTTCGTGTTCGGCGTGGCGCCGGGCCACGAGCTTGCGGCAATGCTGGCCCGGGCGCCTCTCGCCGGCACGCGGAAACGCCTGGTGCACGCATGACCACTCCCGGGCGGCGCGCGGGCACCGACGTGCCCGAGGTGCACCAGCGGCTGAGGTCGATGATCCTCAGCGGCGAGCTCGCGCCGGGCGAACGCCTATCCCAGTATGCCCTCGCGGAGCGCCTCGAGGTGGGTCGTACGCCGATTCGCGAGGCGCTGCGGCTCCTGCAGAGCGAAGGCCTGGTCGAATCCGAGCCGCTGCGCAGCGTCCGCGTCGCCGGTCTCTCGCTCGAGGACCTGGAAGACCTCTACGTGCACCGCATCGCCCTCGAGGCGACCGCGGTGCGACTGACGGCTGCGACCATCACGGAAGTCGTGCTGGCCGAGCTCGAGGGCCTGCTCGCGCAGATGGATCATCTGGTCATGGCCGGGGTCTTCGATCGGGCCCAAGAGGTCCACGGCGCGTTTCACGCCATGCTCGTCGCCGGGGCAGGGCCGCGCATGAGAGAGGCGATGCATGAGCTCTTCGAACGCGCTCAGCGCTACATGGTCGCCAATGCGACACTCGCTCCCGATTCTTGGACCAAACGACAGTCTGAACATCGACGGATCGTCGCCGCCCTTCATGCCGGGAGCCCTGAAGCAGCCGCGGCGGAGCTCACGCGGCACTACCTCTCGACCGTGGGTACGGTGCTCCTCGCGTTCGGCGACGGTCGCGACGGTTCTCGGCTGTGGCGCACCGTGCAGATCGTCGCTCCGGATGCACTCGACGCGTGGCCCACGGCCATACCGGCGCCGCAGCTCGTCTCCGGGAGACCATCAGCGTGAATGTGAGGCTGGAGCAGGTCGGACCCGGATGCCACGCCTGGCTGCGGCTCCCCGGCAGCTGGGGGCAGACGAACATCGGGCTGGTCGTGGGCCAGGACGTGTCCCTGATGATCGACACGCCGTGGGACGTGCGGTTGACGCGATCGATGCTGGAGGCATTCGCGCCGCTCACCGACCGCGCACCCGTCTCGATGCTCGTCAACACGCACGCCGATCCCGATCACTGGTGGGGCAACTCCGAGCTGCCACGCGCGGAGGTCATCGCCTCGGCCGGCTGTGCGCGGGCGATGCGCTCAGAGCCGACGCCAGAACGACTCCTCGGACTGCGCCGCCTTGCCCAGGTGGGCGGCCGGATCCCCGGCCGCCCCGGAGCCGGCGCCCGCTACGTCAGCTCGATGCTCGCGCCGTTCGCGCTTGGGGAGGTGACCCTGCGTTTCCCTGATCGGACATTCGCCGACCGACGATCGGAGATGGTCGGCGGCCGAGAGGTGGAGTTCATCGACTATGGCGCAGCCCACACCGCCTCCGACAGCATCGTGCTGGTGCCCGACGCTCGCGTCGTCTACACCGGCGATCTCCTGTTTACGGGCGTAACGCCGGTGATGTGGCACGGACCCGTATCTAGCTGGCTTCACGCACTGGACGCGATGATTGCGCTCGATGCCGACGTGTTCGTCCCCGGCCACGGCCCCGTCAGCAGCCGCACGGAGCTGACCTCGCTGCGCGATTACTGGACCTGGCTGGTCGCCGCAGCCGAAACCTACGAAAGCGCCGGGCAAGATCCGCTCGAGGTCGCCAAGCGGCTCTCTCTCACCCGTGAGTTCGACGCCTTCCGCGCGTGGGAGAGCCCGGAGCGCCTGTACATCAACGTCGCCACGATCATCCGCCAGCGAGCCGGGAAGGGGCCGATCCCAGCCGACCCGATCAACCGCGCGAAGGCATTCGACGGGATCGCGTGCCTGCGCCAGCACCTGGAGAAAGCGCCATGAAGATCCTCACCTACCACACCGGCGATGCCGCACCGCGTCTCGGCGCGTTGTCGCTTGATGAGCGTCACGTGATCGATCTCAGCGCAATTGCGCCCGATGCGATTGCGCTGCTCGAAGGCGGCGAGCGAGCGTTGGAGACGGCCCGCGCACACCTCGCCACCGCCCCAGAACAGAGCTGGATCGCGCTCGATCAAGCCACGCTGTTGTCACCCGTGCCGCGGCCCGCCTCGATCCGCGAGACGATGACGTTCGAGGCGCACGTCATCAACTGCATCCGCCAGCGCATGGGACCACTCGGGCCGATCGACGAGCGTCTCGGACGGCTCGTCGGAACCCGCCGCTCGCTCGCCGGACGCCTGAACAGCTCGTTCTATAAGCGGCCGCCCTACTACAAAGCCAACACGAGATCGGTCGTCGGTACCGATGCCGACGTGCGCATCCCGGCCTACGCCAAACAGTTCGACTACGAACTCGAATGGGGCGTCTACATCGGAAAGCGGGGCGGCGACATCCGGGCGGACCGGGCGCATGAGCACATCGCCGGTTACACGATCTTCAACGACTTCTCTGCGCGCGACATCCAACAGCAGGAGATGGGCGGGCGGCTCGGGCCGGCCAAGGGCAAGGACTTCGACACCGGCAACGCGATCGGCCCCTGGCTGGTCACGCAGGACGAGATCCCAGATCCCTACAACCTCACGATGACCGCCCGCGTCGACGGCGAGGAATGGTCACGCGGGAACTCCGGTGAGACGTCGTACCGATTCGAAGAGCTGATCGCCTACATGTCTCGGGCTGAGACTCTCTACCCCGGCGACTTCATCGGGTCGGGCACCTGCTCGGGCAGCGAGGGCAAAGGATGCGGCCTCGAGCTCGGACGCTTTTTAACTCCCGGCAGCGTGGTCGAACTCGAGGTGCAGCGGATCGGCGTCCTTCGCAACCGCGTGGTCGCAGCGAGCTAGAGCGGTCCGCCAGCGTGCAGCGCGAGCTGGAGGATCTGCGCCGTGTGCAACGCGCGGCGCCCGGTTCCATGCTCGATTTGGGTTCGGCACGAGAAGCCGTCGGCGACGATCAAGGTGTCCTGATCGGTGCCCCGGACCGCGGGTAGCAGCACCCGCTCGCCGGCTCGCATCGAGACCCGGTACGGGTCGCCGGCCTCGTAACCGAATGACCCCGCCAACCCGCAGCAGCCGGCGTCCGAGAGCTCGAGGCTGAGCCCGAGGCGCTCGAGCAGTGCCTGCTCCCCGTGCACGCCGATGATCGCCGCGTGGTGACAGTGACCGTGCATCAGCGCCTTGCCCGGCAGTTGCGGCAGATCAAATTCAGGGACGTAGCGATCGAGCAGCTCGTCCAGCGTGAAGGTCTGGGCGACCAGCCGAAGGGCATGCTCGTCAGCTGGCAGTAGCTTGCGCAGCTCGTCGCGGAACACCGCCGCGCAGCTCGGCTCGAGCACCAGCACCGGCACGCCGTCAGTGATCACCTCGTCGAGCACGTCGAGGGTTTGGCGCAGCGTGCGCTTAGCCAGCGTGAGCATCCCGAAGTCGTACAGGGGGCGCCCGCAGCACACGGGCCGCGAGGGCAACTCGATGGCGAAGCCGGCCGCCTCCAGGACCTCGACCGCGGCTTGCCCCACGTCGGGACAGAACAGGTTCGTGAACGTGTCTGGCCACAACACCACCCGCGTCCGGCCGGTCGCGGGAGGGCTCTCGCGGCGTGCGAACCAGCTCACGAAGGTCTCGCCCGCGAAGCGCGGCACCTCACGCTCGACCGCCAGGCCGGCAAGCCGCTTGCCGGCGGCCGAGAACGCTCGAGCGTGGCTGATCGCGTTCACCACACCAGGAGCGCGGGCGGCGGCCCGTCCCCACCACGGCATCAGCCCGAGCACGTAGTGGCGCAGCGGGCGTCGCCGACGCCTGTAGTAATGGGAGAGAAACTCGGCCTTGTAGGTGGGGATGTCGACCTGCACGGGGCAGTCCGAGGTGCAGCCCTTGCAGGACAGGCAGAGATCGAGCGACTCCTTGACCGCTTCCTCACGCCAGCCTTCGTTCAGGGGATCGCCCTGCAGCATCTCCAGCAGCAAGCGGGCGCGGCCACGGGTACTGTGGCGCTCCTCGCGCGTGGCCTGGAAGCTCGGGCACATGGTCAGCGTGCCGAGGTTGCGGCACTTGGCCATCCCAAAGCAGCGCTCCACCGCGGTCGCGAACGAGCCGCCGTCGTCCGGATAGGCGAAATGGGTGTTCAGCTGCGGCGGACGGTAGCTGGGGCCGATTCGCAGGTCCTCGTCGAGCTTGACGTCGCCGATCAGCCGGTTGGGGTTCATCTTCAAGTCGGGGTCCCAGATGCGCTTGAAGTCGAAAAATGCGCTCATCAGCTCGGGGGAGAACATCTTGGGCAGCAGCTCGGCGCGGCCGTGCCCTTCGCCGTATTCGCCGGCGAGCGAGCCGCCGTAGGAGATGACCAGATCAGCCGCCTGCTCCATGAACGACCGGAACGTCCGCACTCCGGCGGCGGACTTGAAGTCGAAGTCCATCCTGGTGTGCACGCAGCCCTGTCCGAAGTGCCCGTAGTAGACGCAGCGGTAGCCATGTGCGTCGAGCAGCTGCTGGAAGTCACGCAGGTAGGCGCCGAGTTTGTCGGGGTGCACCGCGGCGTCCTCCCAGTTTCCCTCCGCGTCCATGTAGCCAGGCGCGCGGCTGTCGCCAACCGCGCTTTCGCGTACCAGCCACACCCGCGCCTGGGCGGCGCGGTCGATCAGCAGCCTCGCATCCGAGTGTGGGCCGCGCTCGCCCAGCGCCTCGAGCGCACGCCGAGCCGTGTCGGTCGCCTCGTCGGGGTCATCGGCACCGAACTCGGCAAATAGCCAGGCGCCACCATCAGGCAGCTGCGACCGCTCAGTGGCCAGCCGATGCTTGACTTCCATGTTGCGCGTCAACTGATCGTTGAAGCCCTCGAGCCCGATCGGCTTGGTCGCCATGATCGCCGGCACGTGGTCGCCGGCGGTGAACACGTCGGGATAGGAGAGGACGAGCGTGCGACGATGCTGCGGGCTCGGTATCAGCCGTACGGTTGCCTCGAGCACGTTCACGCACGTGCCTTCCGAGCCGACCACCGCGCGCGCCACCTGAAAGCCACGCTCGGGCAGCAGCTCGTCGAGGTTGTACCCGGACACCCGGCGGGGAATGTCGGGATACTCGGCCCGGACACGCTCGGCACAGCGGTCGCGTAGGTCGCGGAGCCGCCGGTAGACCTCACCGCGGCGACCGCCGCCGGCGATGATTCGCTCGAGCTCGTCGGGAGCCGTCTCGCCGACGGTCAGGCGGGTACCGTCGTAGAGCAGCACGTCAAGCTCGATCACGTTGTCGTTCGTCTTGCCGGCGATGATCGAGTGGGTGCCGCACGAGTTGTTTCCGAGCATCCCCCCGAAGGTGCAGTACTCGTGCGTGGCGGGATCGGGACCGTAGGTCAGGTGGTGCTGCTCGGCGGCGTCGCGCAGCTGGTCGCAGATCACCCCCGGCTGGACCCGGGCACGCCGACCGTCGGGATCCAGCTCGAGAATCGCGTTGAGATACTTGGAGTAGTCGAACACGACGGCCACGTTGGTGGTCTGGCCGCTCGGGGCGGTTCCGCATCCACGCGGCAGCACAGGGGCGCCGTGGTTTCGGCAGGCGTCGATGCCCGCGATCACATCCTCGACGTCGCGTGGGATCACCACCCCGATCGGCACCTGGCGATAGATCGAGAAGTCGTTCGCGTAGAGGGCGCGCGACCCGGCGTCGAAGCGGACCTCACCCCTGATCGATGACGCCAGCGACCGCTTGAGCGAGGAAACGTCGACATCGCCCGGACCGCTCACCACACGACTCCGGGGCACGCGTCTGAAGGTAGCCATCCCGCGCTCCTCTCGTGAAAAAGCTTCAGCGGCGTTTCCTGTGCCCCTACCCGACCTCACAGAGGCAAAAGCGCCGCGACCTCGTGGCCTTCCTACCATAGAATATGCTCCTGCCGCTCCGACCGGGCGCGGTGGTCTCCGAGCGTGCGGGCGCATCAGAACCTCCTGGTGTCCTGATCGGCCCACGGAAGGAGTTGGGTAGCGGGAATGTCGTCATCGCTCGATCGCTCATCCGCGTCCGCCCGCGTGCCTCCGAGAGTGGAGGTTCATTCGCGTGTCGAGGTGGTCACCGAGGAGTGGGATGAACTCGCCGACCGCGTAGGCGCACTGCCGTGGGATCGGCCGGGCTGGATCTCGGCATGGCGGAGCTCGTTTGGGCAGGGCGCAGCTCGCGTGTTCGTGCTCCGCACCGGAGATGGCCTTCGCGGGGTTCTGCCGCTGGAAGCGATCCGCGGTGCGCTGCGGGCGCCGGTGAACTGGCATACGCCTGGTTTCGCTGGAGTCTTCGCTGATCAGGAAGCGGCGGCGACATTGGTTGAGGTTGCCTTTGCGGACACGCGTCGCCACCTCGAGCTGTCGTTCGTGGACAGGAGCTCGCCGCTGGTTGAGGTGATGGACGGTTTGGGAGCTCGATCGGAGGTGCTGACGCACTCCCGGGTGATCGAGCAACCGCCGTATCTAGCGCTGTCGGATTCACCTGATGCATTCGAGGCGACACTCAGCGCCAAGCGTCGCAGCGGGCTGCGGCGGCTGCGCCGCCGGCTCGCCGAGCGAGGTGATGTGTCGGTCGAGGTGGCGGATGGCCGGGACAGGCTCGAGGAGCTGCTGGGGGAGGGGTTTGCGGTCGAGGCCTCGGGCTGGAAAGGTCAGCGTGGCACGGCGATCGTCTCCCAGGAGAGCACGCGGAGGTTCTACTCGGCAATCGCGCGCTGGGCCGCACCGAGGGGCTGGCTGCGGCTCGGGTTTCTGCGCCTGGACCGCCGGGTGATCGCCTTTGACCTGGCGCTGGAGCTAGACGATGCCCATTACTTGCTCAAGACCGGATACGAGGAGGCGCTGCGGTCATTTGCTCCCGGCGTCCTCCTACGCCACGAGATGATCCTTCGTGCTATCGAGAACGGATGCACGTCGTATGAGTTCTTGGGCGATGACGTGCCGTGGAAGCGCGAGTGGACGCACACGTTGCGCGACCGACTGCAGCTACACGCGTTCCATACCACCGCGCCCGGCCGCTTAGATTGGCTCGTCGCCGCACGGGCGCGTCCGCTCGCGCGGCGCGCCCGCGATCGGCTCGCGCGGTGATCGCCGGGGCGTTGAGTCCGTGGCCGCCGCTTCCCGTCAGCGCGTGGCTGCACAAGCCAGTCCAGCGGCTGCCGTTCCCGCTCGAGGAGCCCCGAACACGGCGGTTCGCCCTCGGGCGAACGGCGTTGTGGCACGGCGTCCGGGCACTCGGACTGTGTCCGGGGGACGAGGTGCTGGCGCCCGCCTACCATCATGGCTCTGAGATTCAGGCGCTGGTGGCCGCCGGCTTGGTCCCGCGGTTTTACTCCACGCAGCCGGGGTTGGTGCCGGATGCCGATGAGCTCGAAACGATGCTCGGGGAGCGCACGCGAGCGCTGTTGCTGATCCACGTCCTGGGCCTCGTGCAGCCGACGGTGATGTGGCGGCGGTGGTGTGACGAGCGAGGACTGGTGCTGATCGATGATGTTGCCCAGGGTTGGCTGTCCGAGAGCGACGGGGCTCCCGCCGGCTACCACGCCGATCTGGCGCTGTTTTGCCTCTATAAGACCTTTGGCATACCCGATGGCGCTGCGCTGTTCCTGCGATCAGGAAGGGCCACCGAGGCCGACGGTGTGAGCTCGGGCCTGCGCGGGACGGCGAAGGGAAACGCCGCGTGGGTTGCCCAGCGATGGGCGCCCGCGGGTGGTGGGTGGACATGGCTGCGCAGCCGCCGCCGACGGCGCTTTGACCCAGACGCCGAGATTGCGCTGGGTGATACCTCGGCGGCGATGTCGAGCATCGCCCGGATGCTGCTGCCGCGGCTGGCGGCGAATCCCGCGGCGGCGACCCGCCGCGCGTACTACCGCTTGTTGCTCGAGCGCTTGGGCGACATGCTCCCGGAGGAGATGCCCTCGCTACCCGAGGGAGCGGCGCCATTCGCGTTTCCGGTGTGGGCGCGGGACAAGCCGTTGCTGCTTGCCAATCTTGCCCGGGATGGCATCGACGCGCTGGACTTCTGGTCAACCCCACATCCAGCTCTGGTGCCGGGCCGGGATTCGGTCGGCGAGCGGCTACGCCGGCACGTCGTTGGTTTGCCCGTCCACCAGGAGCTCACGCCGGGCGACCTCGACCGGATCGCCACCGCTGTGGTCGGCTCAAGGCACCATTGACCGTCGCCGATCAGAGCGCAGCGAGAGCGGACGCCTTTGATCAGGCGCCTCGGTGCGCGACGCAACTGCCGAACCTTCTCACCGAGAGTGTGGCGCGGCGACGTTGGTCGTGCTCGACCGTCCCCGTAGCCTCAGCTCGTCGCATACCTGCCACCGGGCCGCCTCCGCGCCGTCCGCTCGTGACAGTGCGGCCTCGGAGACAAGCAGTCGCTCGGGACGTGCCTTGGCGAGCTCGGTCAACCGCGCGGCTTCGTTGACGGGATCGCCGATCACCGTGTACTCGAACCGCTTGGCCACGCCGATGTTGCCGGCCACGACCCGGCCGGCGGAGACGCCGATGCCGGCGCTGATCCCGTCGAGGTCAACCGCCAGCCGGTCCCGGAGCACGCGCGCCGCCGCCAGCGCCCGGGACGGAGCCTGCGGATCGGGGAGCGGTGCGCCGAACACGCATAGTGCGGCATCGCCCTCGAACTTGTTCACCCAGCCGTCGTGGGCGGCGACAACGTCGACCACGATGGCAAAGAACGCGTTGAGAATTGCCACCACGTCGGCCGGATCGCGTTTCTCGGCGAGCGTTGTCGAGCCTTGAAGGTCGACGAACAGCACGGCCGCATCACGTGCCTCACCCCCGAGGGTGACGCCATGCTCGAGCGCGTGCCGAACAACGTCCTCACCCACCTGGCGACCGAACAGGTCCCGGAGGCGCTCCCGTTCGCGAAGGCCAGCGAGCATCTGATTGAAGCCCGCCTGGAGCAGTCCGACCTCGCTGGCGTCATCAACCGCCACCTGCTGGTTGAGGTCGCCGAGCTCGACGCGTCTCAGAGCATGCCGGAGGGACTCGATCGGGTCGGCGAGCGAGCGCGCGAGCGAGACCGTGGCCAGTAGTCCAACTCCGAGGCCGATGACGCTGAGCACGAGGACAGCCAGCGACAGTCGCTGGCGGTCAAACCTGGCCTCGTGCAACCCACCGACGGCGATCAGTGCCAGGCCGAGCAGCACCGCACCGGTGCCGAGCGTCCACGAGAGCAGAGCGCGGGCCGCGACCCCCGGCAGCTGCGGACGGGGCGGGATCCCGCTGGCCAGCGCCATAGCGATGATCGGCCGGATGCGCCGCTCGCCAATGAGATAGCCGAGCGCGCAGGTGACCAGTCCGCCGAGCACGATCGCGACCGCGGCATTGCCCGCCACCTCGAGCGAGAACGGCGCGTTCAGGGCAAAGAACACGGTCGCCGCCGTCGCCCAGAGGGTGGCCACGATCACCTGTTGGTGAAGGGGAAGGCGGAGCGTCGCTTCGCGCTCAGCGTCGGTCGGATCCCTACCGTTAATCGCCCAGTCAAGCGCCAGGCGCCAGCGCCGACGGGACCAGATCCACACCAGTGGTAATGCCACCGCCGAGAGGACGGCGAACACGATCAGGTTCAGGTCGAGCAGCAGCTCCACGTGGTGCACAGCTGGCGGCGGCGGTATCACGTAGTTCCCAAACACGAACACCACGAGGCCGCCAACGAAGTTCGCGCCCAGGATCGTGTACCCGAACCGATCGGCGACCCGCCTGATGAGCGCGTCTGCGCCGGCACCTCCCGCTGCGGCGAGCATGTTGCGATTCTCTCAAGCCAGAAGCTGGAGACCTGCCGCGACAGCGACGCTGTGAGATCTTGTTGGCTGTGAGTCCTGCACGTGGCGGTGCCGGCGTGGCCAGCGGGGGGAGCCCTGCCACCGACCTGCGGGTTGTCGCCGATCAAGCGGCAAGCGTGGCCATGGCGTGGTCGCCTCCGGGCGCGCCGGCGTCATGGCGGTTGACCGCATGCCAGTTTGAGGTGCTGCGGGATGATCGGGAGTTGCAGGCCATCGCCGCGACGATCCCGCTCGACAAGCTGCCGCCGCTGCTGTTCTCGGCGGCGGCGACGTTCTTGGTGCTCGAGCTCGAGCCGCGGCCGCTGCGCGGATTCTTTCCTGAGATTGGTGAACCCCAGCCGCCGCTGGATCGTCAGTTCGCCGAGCGCTACCGCGGGTTCTGTCTCGATCACCGCGCCCGTCTGCTCGAGCTCTGTGCTCGTCACCGCTACCAGATGAACGAGGTTGCCCGCTGCGCTCAGTTACTGCCAGCGCTGGCGCCGGCGATCGCCGACGGCCGCGGGATCACGCTCGTCGACATCGGGACCGGCGCTGGCCTGGCACTGCAACTGGATCGCTACCGCTATCTCTACCGGTCACCGCCGAATCGACTCGCCGCCGTAGGCGACCCCGATGCCGGTGTGGTGCTGGAGACGGAGCTCCGAGGAGCGCTACCCACGCCCCTGCCGGAAACGCTCCCGCGCATCTTCGATCGAGTCGGCATCGACATCGAACCCCTGGAGATCGCGGACCCGATGGTTCGAAAGTGGCTCCGGGCCTGCATACCGCAGGAGATCGGTGCCGTGACTCGGTTTCATCGCGCGCTCGAGGTGGCGATCGCGCACCCCGCCCGCCGTGTCCGCGGCGACGCCCGCGCGAGCCTGCCCGCGGTTCTCGCCCAAGCTCCCCCGGAGGCTCTCGTATGTCTCATCGACACCTACGTTCACGTTTTCTTCCCCAGCGACGAACTGCGACGCTTTCGGTCGCTGGTGGAGGAGTGCGGCGCACGACGCGATCTCGACTGGGTCTCGATCGATCCCCTGGTGCCGATGGGCGAGTTGCCACGCCACAGTGTCACCGGCGTCCCCGTGCCGGTCGCGCTGGCGCAGCGAAGCAAGCGGGAGGGAGTGTTCGGGGTCATCAGCCGGCTGAGCTACCGCGGGGGCCATCGCTCCGAGGCGTTGGTCGGTCTCGCTCACCCCGGAGGCGCGTGGCTCGAGTGGCTGTCCAGATAGCGGCTCGGTCTCAAGCGGCAGCGGCGGTACGTGTTCCGGTCACTCCTTCGTCGCTTCGGGATGGTTGATCCCGATGTCGGATACACAAGCGCGCGCCGCGCGCGGGGACGAGCGTGATGTGCTGCGGCAGCGCCCACTCGCTCCGGACGCTCGGGCTCGTGAGCTCGACCCGCGCGAGTACGCGCTTGATGACCAGACGCATCTCCAGACTGGCGAACGCCGCTCCCAAGCAGCGTCGGCGCCCACCGCCGAAGGGAATCCATCCGTAGGCAGGGGGCGCTGGGTCGCCGAGGAACCGCTCGGGACGAAAAACGCCATGGTCAGGAAATAACTCGCTCTGCTGCACGAGGTTTATCGACGGCATCAGGGTGACGCCCGCGGGCAGGTGATAGCCGGCGACCGAGAACGGCTTGACCGCCAGACGGGCAACGTCGGGTATCACCGGGCGCGAGCGTAACGCCTCCTTGACCACGGCATCCAGATAGGCATCGTCATCCTCGCGAACCGCCTGCTCGGCGCGCGCGAGCACGTCCGGATGGCGGGCCAGCCGCTCAAACGCCCATGCCAGCCCGGTGGCCGTCGTCTCGTGTCCGGCGAGCAGCATCGTGATGAGCTGGTCTCGCAGCTCTACGTCGTCCATGATGCTGTCGTCGTCGTAGCGCGCCCGGATCAGCATGGAGAGGATGTCTGCGCGATCGTCGAGGTCGGGCGCGACTCGACGAGCGGCGATCTCCTCCTGCAGCATCGCCTCTGCCTCCGCCTGCCAGCGCAGCTGGCGGCGCCAGATCCCAAACCGTCCCAGGCGGGGCCAGACCCACATCAGCAGCACCCCGGGCGCGAACTCGACGATCCGACGCAAACCCACGCGGAGTCGCGCCAAGCGAGCGGGGTCATCGACCCCGATCACCGCGCGAAGGATGACCTCGAGGGTTATCGCCTGCATCCGCTCATGGAGCCGGATCGGCCTGCCCGCGGGCCAGGTAGCGATCTCGGCATCGGCGATCTCGCTTACGACCTGCGCATACCGGACCACGCTCTCCCCGTGAAAGAACGGAAGCATCAGTCGTCGGCGCCGCAGGTGCTCATCCTCATCGGACAGCAGCACCGACCGCCGACCAAGGACAGGACCGAGGATCGCGTTCGCCTCGCCGGCGTGCAGAACCTCCGGGTCGGCGGCGAAGACGGCTTTCAGATCGTGTGGGTCGGTGATGAAGATCGATGCCCGCGTCGGGTAGGCCCGGATCGTGAACGTGGCTCCGTAACGACGGCGGCACCAGCGCTCGAATGGCCCCGTGAACTGCCACACGAGCAGCGTTTGCAGCCAGTAGGGAAGCCGCGGTCCGGGTGGCAGGGCGCGCGGATCAAGACTGGGTTGGAAAGATCTGGCGATCGTGGGCATGGCCCAGCCTCCTTCGGACCCCGGGTTGACGGGCGTGCCCAGCCTAGCGATGGTGGCACCCACAGCGAGGCGAGGCCTACCATCGGTCGCTCCGCGGTGAGCAATCGCGGACGCCGGGAGAGGCCGAGAGGAACATGAGAGGAGAGAAATGGAAGGCTTAGCCCCGAAACCGCCAATCTCTGACCGGTTGCCGAGCTGGACGTTTGAGCCCGGTCACACCGAGGCCGGCTTTCGAGCTCGGCACATGATGGTCACCTGGGTGCACGGGCTGTTCAAAGACGTTCACGGCGAGCTGCGCCTCGACTGGGATGAGCCACTGACCGCCACCTTCTCCGGAGTGATCGATGCCAGCAAGATCTGGACGGGGGAGCCCGATCGCGACGCCCATCTGCGCAGCAGCGACTTTCTCGACGTCGACAACCATCCCGAGATCACCTTCACCGGTCGCCTGACCGAGCGAACCGGCGATACGAACTTCAAGGCCGAAGCGGATCTGACGATTCGCGGCATCACTCGCACCGTGACGATGGACGTTGCCTATCTCGGTCAGTGGAAGACCCCGTTCTGGGTCGGCGACGAAAACAAGGGCACGCTCACCCGGATCGGGTTCGAAGCCAAGACCCGGATCAACCGTCATGAGTTCGACGTCTCCTGGCAGGACGCGATTCCGGGTGGTGGTGTGGTCGTCAGTAACGAGATCGAGGTCACCCTGGACATCGAGGCGATCCTCGACCGCGACCTGGAGGCCACCGGGGCGATCGAGTACTACCGTCGCACCCGATGAGGCCAGCTTGGAATCCTAGCTTCGCCTACGACCCGCTCACCTCAGGCGACGTCGGCGCCGGCCGGGTTTGTCGTCACGGGCGCCTGGTAGTCCGCCTTCGGACGCCGCGTGATCAGCAGGCCGGCGCCGAGGATGCCGGTGGCCACGGACACCGCAGCGATGAGCATCCACCCACGCTGGAAGGCAGCCAAGTCCGTCGCCGACGATCCCGGTGAGCCGAGGACCGCGATCAGCAGTGCGACGCCGACGGCCAGGCCCACCTGGCGCAGCATGTTGACCACGGCGGAGCCGGTGGCGAAGGCCTCGGGGGGCAGCGACGAGGCGGCGGTGGCCATCAACGTCGGCAGGGTGAGGCCGACGCCGATGCCGGTGAGCAGCATCCCGCCGAGCATCTCAGCGGCGTAGTCGGGCTGAAGGCCCGCGGCCAGGGCCCACCAGGCGACGCCGCCGGCGAACGCGGCCGAACCGGCGGCGATCACCGGTCCTGGCCCGAATCTGACGATCAACCGTCCCGCCACCAGGAATGAGAACAACGGGACCATCAGCGGGCCGGGGGCGATGGCCAGACCCGTCCTCAACGCCGACCATTCCCAGATGTTCTGATCCCAGAGGACGATCGACAGCAGCATCGCGCCGAACGAGATCGAAAACAGCAGCGCCACCACCGACGCCCCCGAGAACGCCTGCGTTCCGAACAGCGTCCGGTCGATCAGCGGGTTGTGATGGCGAGCGCAATGGGCCACGAACAGGGCGATCGTGACCAGCGACAGCGTCAGCAGGGAGATCGTGGCTGCAGATCCCCACCCCCACTGGTTTCCCTTGACCAGGGCCAGGGTCAGGGTGGCTACGCCCCCGGTGACGAGCAGCGCGCCGAGTGCGTCAGGACGCGGAGCCGGATGTCCCGGAACGTCCGGCAGCCGGCGCCATCCTAGCGCCAGCGCGAGTAGGCCAATGGGGACGTTGACCAGGAACACCCAGCGCCAGCTCGCGGCTACGAGCACGCCGCCCACGACCGGACCCAGGGCGGCGGCGACGCCGCCGACGGCGGTCCAGGCGCGCACTGCGCCATGGCGATGCTCGGGCCTCGACGTGGCGAGCACGAGGCTCAGCGACGTCGGCGTCAGCAGCGCGGCGCCTGCGGCCTGTAGGACGCGGAAAGCGACGAGCACCGGCACGCTGGTAGCGGCGCCGCAGGCTGCGGAGGCAAGCGTGAAGATCGCCACTCCCAGGAGAAAGCCATTCTGGCGCCGGCGGCGTTCGGCCAGCCGCCCGAACGGCACGAGCAGAGATGCGTAGACGATCGCGTAGCCGTTGAGCACCCAGGAGAGGTTGGCCAGGTCGTGCGCGTGCAGGTCTCGAGACATCGCCGGCAACGCGACGTTGACGATGAACAGGTCCAGGCTGGCCAGAACCACTCCCGCGCAGACGATCACCAACACCAGCCGCGGCGAGGCGTCAGCCCGCCGGGTCGGCTTCAGGAGCTGGCTTAGGCTGACCACAGCCAGACCCTACCAGACGCTGGCTTTAACGTCCAGTAGCCAGAACTAGACGTCGGTGGCGATGGCCGGTCAGGCTTGACTGTTGCCCAAAGTTGCGGCTGTGGGTTCCCGCGGCGTTATCGTTTTCTGGAGCCCAGCGATCAGAGGAGCGAGCGCATGTCGACCATCGAGCACGGCACCACGACCGGCAGCCACGACGCGGCGGCCATCGACGAGCTGCACGAGGTGGTCAGGCGACAGCGGGCTGCCTTCCGGCAGGATCCATTTCCCTCGCTCGAGGAGCGCCGCGAGCTCTTAGGTGCCCTCGCCGGTGTCATCTTGAGCCACCGCACTGAGATCGAGGAAGCGATGAGCGCGGACTTCGGCGTGCATCCGGCGCTGGCCACCGACCTGATCGAAGTCTTGGGGGTGGCGGGACGGGCGGCCTACGCCGCCGAGAACCTCGAGGCCTGGATGGCGCCCGAGCCTCGCTACTGCGACCCGGCGCTGTACGGCAGCGGGCGGGCGTACGTGCTGCCCCAGCCCAAGGGCGTGGTCGGCAACATCAGTCCCTGGAACTTCCCCTTCGACCTCTCGGTGGGTCCGCTGGTGGAGATGCTGGCCGCTGGCAACCGCGTGGTCCTCAAGCCATCTGAATACACCCCAGCCTGCTCACGGGTGCTGCGGGAGATGATGCGCGCCACGTTCGACCGCGAGCGCGTAGATGTGGTCGTCGGCGGGCTCGACCTGGCCAAGGCCTTCGCCCGTGTGCGCTGGGATCACCTGCTCTACACCGGCAGCCCGGAGATCGGGCGGGAGATCGCCAAGGTCGCGGCCGAGCAGCTGGTTCCCGTGACGCTGGAGCTGGGGGGCAAGTGCCCCGCCATTCTCGCCCCGGATTCAATCGACGCCGAGTCGGTCAAGCAGGTCCTGGGCACCAAAGCGCTCAAGAACGGCCAGATGTGCATCTCGGTGGACTACTGCCTGGTTCCACGCGCACGTATGGAGGAGTTCGCGCGCCTGGCGGTGGAGCACGTGCGCGAGAACATGCCTGACTTCTGCTCCTCCCCGAGCAACACGAGCATCATCACCAGCCGTCACCTCGAGCGGATCGAGCGGCTGATCGAGGACGCTCGAGCCCATGGCTGCGACGTCCGGTCGCTCGAGGAAGGGGGGAGGATCGATCCCGACCGACGCCAGGTACCGATGTCGATCGTGCTCGACCCACCGGAGGACCTCGCCCTGATGCAGGAGGAGATCTTCGGTCCGATCCTCCCGGTCAAGCCATACGACGACCTCGACGGAGCCATCGAGCACGTGAACGCGGGTGAGCGTCCGCTGGCGCTATACGTGTTCTCCAAGGACGAGCAGGCAGCCGACGAGGTGCTCCGTCGCACCTCGTCCGGCGGCGCCTGCGTGAATGCCGCCGCGGTGCACGGCGCGCTGCCCTCGCTTCCCTTCGGCGGGGTCGGCCAGAGCGGCTGGGGTCGCCATCACGGCCTCGAGGGCTTCCGCGAGTTCTCCAACCTGCGTGGGGTGTTCGTGCGCGGTCAGGGTGACCTGATCGAGGCGTTCATGCCTCCTTATGAGGCCACCGCGCAGGCGGTGGTCGGCGCAGCGTTCGAACAGGCTCCAAGCTGACCAACGAGACCATTCACTTCCGTGACCGGCGGCTCACCGGCGGGACGCTACCCGGCTCGCTCGGCTGCGCGCAACCCGGTGATCGTCCAGGCTCCGAAGGCCAGGATCAGCAGCGCCGCGCACCCGTACCCCAGCCAGGTGTGGTTGTGCACCCCCGCGATCAGGCCGCGGCCAGCGTTGAGAAAAGCGGTCGCCGGGTTGACGCTGGCCACCGCGTGGATCCAGCCCTTTAGCAACCCGAGGGGAACGTACACGGGCGCGAGGAACAGGATCAGGAACACCGGGGTCTGCATCAGCGGACCGGCTTGGATGGAGCGGAAACGGAACGCCACGCCGGCGGCCCAGCCGTAACCGACCAAGACGAGCAGGGCGGCGAGTGCATAGAGCCCGAACACGTCGATCCCGCCACCGGTGATCCGCAGGCCGGCGACCAGCGCCACGGCGGTGACCACGCTCAGCGTGATCACCGCGCGCGTCAGCCCGACGATCGCGTAGCCGACCACGATTCCGCGTCGATCCTCGGCGGCGAGCATCAGCCTCCGGGCGAACCCGCTCTCGAAGTCGAACGCGAGCGAGAAGCCGGTGAACAGCCCGCCGAACATCGCCGACTGCAGCAGCACGAACACGAACTGAAACGCGGTGTAACCGGCCGGAAAGTGGAAGCCGGGTACGGACCCGAGCGCCGACAGACCGCCGCCGAAGCTGGCCAGGAACACCAGCGGGAACACGAGCGAGGGAACGAACAGGTCGGGGCGGCGCACGTAGGTGTGCAGGTTGCGCCAGGCGATCGCTCCGGCAACGCTCCCCAGGCCACCGCCCTTCTGCGCGCCCCTCATGTCCGCTGCAGCCTCGAGCGCAGGGCTCCCGCCACCAGCAGCAAGCCGATCGCCAACAGCCCGCCGCCAACCGCAAACGCGCGTCCCAGGGCGCTGGCGTCCCAGCCGGTGATGAACAGGCTGCGGAAGCCCTCGATCAGGTAGGAGATCGGGTTCCAGGTGGCCACGGTGTGAAACCAACCCGTCCTCAGCAGTGGGCGGGGGAGGTTGCTGGAGGAGAGAAAGATGAACACGAAGAAGAGCGGGAACAGTCCCTGCACCGCTTCTCCGGACCCGGTCCGCAGCGCCGCCACGCAACCCAGGGCTCCGAAGCCGAGCGCGGTGAGCGCACCGAGGACGAGGATCACCAACCCGCCAGCGACCCCGGCGTCCAGGTGCGCTCCCGCGGCCAGCCCGATGACGATGTAGATGACCGACTGCAACGCACCGAGGAGGCCGACGCCGACCAGCAGTCCGGCGATCAGCGCCACCCGGCGTAGCGGGGTCAACGCGAGCCGGTTGAAGAAGCCGCTCTCGATGTCCTCGGCCAGGTTGGTTCCGGTGTTGATGAGCGAGAACATTCCGCCCTGGATGAAGGCGACGGCGATCGCGAACGAGATGTAGGAGTGGGTGGGGAAGCCGGGTAGCCGCGTCGCCGCGCGCAGCCCGCTGGCGTTGACGGCCAGCAGCATCGCCGGGAAGAAGATGATCGGAAAGAGCTGGAACGGCTGGCGCACGGTCTTGAGCACCGAGCGGCGCGCCAGCACGCCGACCTGGGTCACCAACACGCTGCTCACGCCGAGGTTGCCTCGATCGGCGCGGGTGCATCTGGGGTCTCCGGATTGCTGCCGGCCCCCTCCAACGAGCGTCCCGTCTTGGCCAGGAAGACGTCGTCGAGGCTCGGCGCGTGCAGGCGCAGATCCGCGACCGCCAGCCCCTCGGAGTCGAGCGCGCGGACGATCTCAGCCAGGTCGCCGGCACCGGTCTTCAACCTCACGGCCACGCCGCTGGGGGACGCCGCCGCGGGCTCGCCGAAGCGCTCCATCACCGCGGTCAGGCGTGCCTGGTCTCCGCGATCTGCCGGCAGTGCCTCCACGGTCGGCCGCCCGATCTCGGCCTTGAGCTCGCCGGGTGTGCCCTCGGTCACGATCTGGCCGCGATCGATGATTCCCACGCGATCGGCGAGGACGTCGGCTTCTTCCAGGTACTGGGTGGTCAGGAATACGGTCACCCCGTCGGAGGCAAGCCGCCTTACCTCATCCCACAGCGCCGAGCGGCTCTGCACGTCGAGGCCGGTCGTCGGCTCATCCAGGAACAACAGCTGCGGGCGGTGCACCAGAGCCAGGGCCAGATCCAGACGTCGCTTCATTCCTCCCGAGTAGCCGCCGACCTTGCGGTCGGCTGCGTCGGCCAGGCCGACCCGGTCGAGCAGCTCGCTTCCCCGGGCATCGCGCTCGGACCTCGAAAGGCCGTGCAGCGCGCTCTGCAGGCGCATGTGCTCACGTCCGGTGAGGTAGGGGTCGAGCGCCGATTCCTGCAGTGAGGCGCCGATCACCCGGCGGACCCGGGCGCCTTGGCGCAGGACATCCAAACCGGCCACCCGCGCGCTGCCCGCCGTCGGTGGCAGCAGCGTTGTCAGCACGAGCACGGTGGTCGACTTGCCGGCGCCGTTGGGGCCGAGAAATCCGTAGATTTCGCCGGCCGCGACCCGCAGGTTGATGCCGTCGACGGCGCGCACGCCACCCTTGAAGTCCCGCACCAGGCCTTCGACTTCGATCGCGTCCTCCGTGCCCGACTCCATTGCCCAGACCATAGCCAAGCGTTTGCCGCCGCCGGCTGGGTCGAGGTCGCAATGCACCGCGGCGCGCACCACCAGGTGCAGGCCGGCCGGCTGGAGCTCGTCGCTAACTGCTCACCCGAAGCACGTGTTGGCCGTGGATGATCGCGCCAAAGGAGATGCGGCTCTGCCTGACCCTCTTGCCGTCGAGCATCGCCACGCCCAGGTGATCGTCACGCGAAGGAAGAGCATCGATCTGCACCGTCCCGTGAGGAAGGCGGATGAGCGCGTGCGGGAACAGCGGCGAGTTCAGGGCGAGCACGTCGCTGCCGGGAACGGCGGGGTAGATCCCGAGGGCGCCGAGCACCCACCAGGCGGACATCGTTCCCCCGTCGTCGTTGCCGGGCATCCCGCCCGACGTCGGCGAATACAGCCCCAGCAGCGCCCGGTGGACGACCTGGCTGGCGCGCGTCGGCTGGCCGAGCCAGTCGTATAGCCACGGCGTGCCGAGCGTCGGCTCGTTGCCCAGGAACGCGTAGGGGCTGCTCGGACCGGCGTTGAGCCGCGTGAAGAACCGGTCGAGTCGTCTCCGCGCTGCCGCTGTGCCCCCCATCAGCGCGAACAGCCGTGGCGGGTCCTGCGGCACCGCCCAGGTGTACTGAGCAGCGTCGCCCTCGACGAACCCGGTCGTCGTCGTGGGCGCAAACGGAGCCAGCCATGCTCCCGAGCGAGAGCGCGGGCGGACGTATCCCGTCCGGGGATCGAACAGCCGTTGCCAGTTCTCGCCGCGGCGGGCGAACTGCCGGGCCAGCGCCGGTTGCGAGACCTGGGCGGCGAGGCGCCCGATCGTGCTGTCGGCGAGCGCATCCTCGAGCGTCGTGGCCGCGGCGCCCCACGCGCTCGAGCGGGCGGTGAAGGTATGTCCCACGGATGTGGTGTCGTCCTCCTGGGGGACGTAGCCCAGGCGCAGGTAGTCGACCAGGCCTTCGCGCTCGGTGTAGTCGCCGTTCTGGGTGTGGCAGGAGCGCCTGGCGGCATTGACCATCCGAGCCAGCGCCTCGCGCGCGTCAAAGCCGCGCGCGCCGAAGGCATAGGTTGAGGCCAGGATCGGCGCGCTGGGATCTCCGGTCATCACGTTTGTCTGCTGGTCGGTGTACGGCCACCGGGGCAGGCAGCCGCTCTGTCGCGCATCGCGCAGCAGCGACGCGGCGAGGTCGCTGGCGCGCTTGGGTGCGAGCATCGCCAGCAGCGGAATCTGCGTCCGGTACACGTCCCAGCCGGAGATGTCGGTGTACTGAACGGCGCCGCCGGCTGAGTGGAGCCGTCCGTCCATGCCGCGGTAGCTGCCGTCGGCGTCGCTCAGCGTGCTCGGCTCGAGCAGCGCGTGATAGAGCGACGTGTAGAACAACGCCCGCATTCGCGGGCTGCCCCCGCTCACCCGCACTCGGGAAAGCTCTGACTCCCAGGCGGCTGCCGCCGCCCGACGCAGATGATCAAAACTGCGCCCGCGCGACTCGGCGGCCAGGTTTGATCGCGCCTGCGCCAGCGAGGTGAACGAGATCCCGATACGCGCTTCGATGCTCCGGTCATGCCGGGTGTCGAAGCTGGCGTAGGCTCCTACCTGCACTCCTGTGCTCGGGCTACCTGGGGGTATGGCGGCTGCCCCGGGCACGCCCTTGGGCGAGAAGGCGCTGGGATTCGACGCCGCCGCGTTCGCGCTCCCAGGCTCTACGTGCTGCCCGTCCCAGGTGCCGCTGGCGGCAAAGCGATGGTCGAACTGGGCGACGAAGTACACGCGGTACTTCGTGGGTTGAAAGCAGAAGTTGCCGCTTTGAACGCTGCCGTTGACTTCTCGTTGCGCCGGCTGTACGCGCACGTCGGCGGAATAGTCGGCCAGCGAGCTGCCTCCAGCGCCGATCAGGACGCTTACGCGGCGTCGCGCGGGAAAGCCCAGATCGGCCTCTCCGGTACGAGTTGTCGCCGTCAGGTGAACCTCGATCGCGGCGGCGCGGCTCGGGCTCAGGGTGACGCTGTAGCTGCCGGGAGATGCCTGCTCGTGACGATGGTCGAAGGCCGGGACGTACTGCGAGGCGATGTCGCTCGAGCCGGGGATCGCGGGGGAGCTCGAGATCGGGCCGCTGACCGGCAGGATCGGCACGTCCCCGAACCCGGCACAGCCCGCGCCGCTGAAGTGGGTGAGCGAGAACCCTCGCAGGAGATGGTCACGGTAGGAGTAGCCGCCGGCGAAGTTGTCGCTGCCGGGGAGCGTGTCGGGGCTGAACTGCACCATCCCCGACGGCAGTGCCGCCCCGGGGAAGGTCGCCCCGGCTCCGCCGCCGGTGCCGAAGTCCGGCGCACCGCTGCTCGTCCCGACGAACGGATCGACCCAACGACCCACGTCCGCTGCCTGCGCCATCGCCGGGCCGCCCGCGGCACACGTCAGCGCGATCGTTGCTGCCAGCAGTCTGGTGATCGGTGCCACTGGGATGAACCTACAACGAAGCCGCTCCCGACGTGCGAGGATCCCGTGATGCGCCGGCGCGGCAGCGGGGGGTCCGGGTGAGCACAGTGGTGCGGCGCGGCCCGCTGCTCGCCGCCGCGGCGATTGTCGCCTGCCTGTTCGGGGCGCTCCCACCAGCGGCCGGAGCGGCGGTGTCGCTGGGGCGGCGCACGGTGGTCGTGAGCACGCGTGCGGGCAGCGTCGTCGTGCGCCGCTCGCCGTTTGCGATCGCGTTTGTCGACCCCCGCGGTCGGACCGCGCTGCAGGAGGTTCGCCCCGGCCCCCGGAGGCTGGCGCTCGGACCACCCCCCAACCCGCTGGCGCCAGAGTACGGCCCGCCGCTGCAGTCGACCCTGTACGCGCCGCTGGAGTTCACCGTGGGGACTGAGGTGGACACGGCTCGATCCAGTGGCACCTGGGCCGGCGACCTGCTGTCGAGCGTTCGCACGGGGACGGTGTACGGGGTTCAGCGTGTGCTCTCGGCGCACCGGATCGGCAGCGGGATCCGGCTGCTCGTCTCCACCAGCGACCCCTCGGGGCGGAAGCTGGTCGTCACCGTCACGCCTGATGCCGGCACGCTGCGCGTCTCGGCAAGCCCCACCCCGAGCACCGGCGTGGTTGGCATCGGCGACACCTTCGCGTCCGGTCCCGGCGAGGCGTTTCACGGCTTTGGCGGACGCCATCTCGGGGTCGATCAGCGGGGCGCATCGTTCTACAACTGGACGGCGGAGGAGAACGTCAACGCCCTGTCCTTCAACATTCCCGGGGCGCAGAACGGGACGCTGCTGTACCCCAACGGGCCGGAGGCGGCGTACTACCCGCAGGCCTCGTTCGTCTCCTCCCGCGGGTATGGCTTCCTGCTCACCCGTCCCGAGCTGGCGCGTTTTCGTCTCGACGATGGTCGCCCCGCCTGGCAGGCCGACGTTGCTGGTAACCACTTGGACTACCTGGTGGCTCCCGCCGGAGGGGCCCAGGCGATCGCCGCGCTGACCGCGATCAGCGGCCGCCAGCCGGTGGCGCCGGCCTGGGCGCTGGCGCCCGAGCTCGACCGTGAGACCCAGCTCGGCCAGAAAGCCGCCGGATATCTGGCCCAGGTCCGCCAGGACCTCGTCGACATCCGGCGCTACCGGCTTCCGCTGCGCGCCTACCGAATCGAGGGGTGGGGGATCCTGCCGACGGCGACAGTGCGCGGATTGATCGCCCAGCTCCACGCCATGGGGATCCACGCCCTGGTCTACTTCCGCCCCTTCGTCTCCCAGGACATCGCCGCCACCGAGCCCCCCGGGGCGTTCCAGTACGCGATCGCCCACCGGCTCGTGGCCCGGACCTCAAGTGGGGCGCCGTTTCTTTTCGGAGACTCCTTCGGTGGCAATGCCGCGCTGATCGACTTCACCAACCCCGCAGCGGTGAGCTGGTGGGCTTCGCGCCTGCGTGGTGCCCTCGACCTCGGTGCCGACGGCTTCATGCAGGACTTCGGCGAGGAGGTGCTGCCCGGCATGCGCTTCCACGACGGCGAATCCGGCGAGACGATGCACAACCGCTATCCCACCCTGTATGCGCGCGTGACCCGGGAGATCCTCGACGGGTACATGCGCACGCATCATGGCCGCCGGCTCTTCTTCTTCACTCGGGCCGGCTACAGCGGCACGCCGGGCTCGGCGGCTTACGAGAGCGCGAACTTCGCCGGTGATGAGACCACCGACTGGACGCGCTCGTCAGGAATCGCCTCGGTGATCCCCGACATGCTCAACCGCGCCATCGGTGGCGCCTACGGCTACACCACCGACATCGGCGGCTACTTCGACATCTACACCCCCCACCCGACGACCAAGGAGCTGCTGCTGCGCTGGGCCGAAGTATCGGTGTTCACGCCGTTCTTCCGCTTGCATGGCTCGCTGATCGCCGGTACCCACACGCCGTGGCGCTATGACCAGCAGACGGTCAGGATCTACAACCGCCTCGCCCGGCTGCACCAGGCAGCTGTGCCGCTGATCCTCCGCCTGTGGCGTCAGGCCGACCACACCGGCATGCCGCCGACCCGGCCGCTGTGGCTGGCTTACCCGCGAGACCCCGTGTCGGCCCGTCAGGACCAGGAGTGGCTGCTGGGGAACAACCTCCTGGTTGCTCCCGTGATCAGCCCAGGTGCAGTCGCTCGCCGCGTCTACCTCCCGATGGGCTGCTGGCGCTCGGCGGCGACCGGAGCGGTGGTGCGCGGCCCGGTCACGCGGACGGTAAGCGCGCCCCTGGGGGTGCTGCCGTACTTCGTGCGCTGCGGCACGCGCGCGCCCTGACCGGGACTGAATCCGTTCGCGGCGCAGGATGTGAGATCGTTCACGCGCAGGCTCATGGCAAGCGCGACCAAGGGGGGTCTCAAGAATGATGCATCGCAAGCTGGTCGCGGAGGCGATCGGGACCGCCCTGCTGGTGATCATCGCCGTGGGGGTGGCGACTCTCAGCTTCGGCTTCAAGCTGACCGGGTCATCGACCTCGGCCGGGATCGTCAGCACCGCCCTGGCCTTCGGCTTCGTACTGCTCGCCCTGGCCTACACGTTGGGTCCCGTCTGCGGCGCTCACGTCAACCCAGCGGTGACGCTCGGCTTCGTGCTCTCGGGCCGGATGACGCCGACCGAGGCAGTCGGATACTGGGTGGCGCAGTTCCTCGGTGGAATCGTGGGAGCGCTGGTGCTGTGGGGGATCGTTTCCGGAGCCCCCGGCTATTCCCGCTCGGCTGTGGGGCTCGGCGCCGACGGTTGGGGGCCCAAGGTCTCGATGATCGGGATTGGTGCCGGTGGCGCGTTCGCGACCGAGGTCGTGCTCACCTTCGTGTTCGTGCTCGTGGTCCTGGTGGCGACCAGCCGGGTGGGCTCGCCCGGATTCGCCGGTTTGGCGATCGGACTCGGGCTGTGTGTCGTGCACCTGATCGGGATCCCGCTCACCGGGACGTCGGTCAACCCCGCGCGGAGCCTCGGTCCCGCGATCATCGTCGGCCACAAGGCGCTCTCCCAGGTGTGGCTGTTCATCGTTGCCCCGTTGGTGGGGGGCGCGCTGGCGGCGCTGTTCTACCGGTACCTGGTGCCCGCCGAGGCGGCCGTGGTGCCCACCGCGGTGGCTGAAGGCGAGGTCGAGCGAACGACGGCGACGCCGTGATGGCATCTGTGAGCGAAATCGCCTTCTCCACGATCGTCCGCCACAGCTGAGCTGCGAACGCGCCCGGCGCTGCCGTTGAGCCGCGGCCGGTTGAAAGCAGGCGCGGCTATCGGCTGACCGGTGCCCCTGGCCTGCCGGTCGAAGGCCCGTGCCGGCATTCTGGCCGCGGAGGCGCGCGGGCGGATTTGAACACCCGGTGGGTTCCCTCGGGGCGTTCAACACGTTGTTGAAGTTATCCTCTCTAGGGTGCACAATATGATCACGTGGCCGCCGGGAGCGAGCCACGAGATCGGTCCGAATCCCCTCGAGACGCAAAGGAGGCATCCATGCAGCGCACGACGGTCCGCCCAACCGACGAGCAGCTCCTGTTGGATTACCACCAGCGGCGGGATCCCGCCGTGCGCGAGCGGCTGGTGGAGCGCTTTCTCCCGCTGGCCCGCAGCCTGGCCCTGCGCTACAGCTACACCACCGAGCCGGTCGAGGATCTCGTGCAGGTGGCTTGCCTGGGGCTGTTGAAGGCGCTCGAACGATTCCAGCCCGACCGCGCCAACAAGTTCAGCAGCTTCGCCGCCCCCACGATCCTCGGGGAGCTCAAGCGGCATTTTCGCGACAAGGGCTGGTCTGTGCACGTGCCTCGGGACCTCCAGGATCGTGCCCTGGCGGTCAGCCGGCAGACCGAGCGGCTGTCTCGCAGCCTGGGCAGATCGCCGACGCCGGTGGAGCTGGCGGAGGCGATGAGCTGCCGGATCGATGACGTGATCGAGGCCACCCAGGTACTGCGCAGCTACGACGCGACTTCGCTGGACGCGCCCGTGGCCACCGATCGGGAGGAGGCGGTGTCGCTCGGGGAGCTGCTGCCCAGCTACGACACCGGGTTCGAGCTCGTAGAGAGTCGCGCGGCGATGGCGCAGCGATGGCGCGCGCTGTCGGACCTGGAACGGCGAGTGATCGAGCTGCGCGTGGTCCACGACCTGACCCAGCGTGAGATCAGCCGCCAGATCGGGTATTCCCAAATGCACGTCTCGCGGCTGCTACGCCGCTCGCTCAAGCGGCTGGAGGTGGCCCCGGCGTAGGATGGGATGAAGACCAACGACAGGAGGGCGCGCATGCCGACCCCGCTTCAACGCCTGAGAGACCACGGACAGAGCCCGTGGCTCGACTACGTCTCACGGCAGTTCCTGCGCGACGGCGAGCTGGCCCACCTTGTGGAACGCGGGATCGTCGGCGTCACCTCCAACCCGACGATCTTTCAGGGAGCGATCGCCGACGGGGAGGCCTACGACGAGCAGCTGCGGGAGGTCATGCGTGAGCAGGAGGACCCCAAGGAGGTTTTCCTGGCCCTGGCGCGGGAGGACATCCGGGAGGCGTGCGACGTGCTGGCACCGGTGTTCGAGCGCGGCGATTCGACTCGCGACGGTTGGGTGTCCCTGGAGGTCGACCCCAGCGTCGCCTTCGATGCCGAGGCGACATTGAACGAGGCCAAGCGGCTGCAGGCGCTGATCGACAAGCCGAACCTGTTCGTGAAGATCCCCGGTACCGAACCCGGGTTGCAGGCGATCGAGGACGCCGTCGCCGCCGGGATCGCCGTCAACGTGACGTTGCTGTTCTCGCTGCAGCGTCATCGCCAGGCGGCCGAGGCCTACGTGCGGGGCCTACGCCGCCTCCGTGAGAGCGGCGGGGATCTGCACACCGTGGCTTCGGTGGCCTCGTTCTTCGTCTCGCGCGTCGACACCGAGGCCGACAAGCGCCTGGAGAAGCTCGGCGGTCACGACGAGCTCAAGGGCACCTTGGCCATCGCCAACGCCAAGCTCGCCTACCAGACCTACAAGGAGCTCTTCTCCGGGCCGGAGTGGGAGGACCTGGAGGCGGTAGGCGCCTCTCCGCAGCGGTGCCTGTGGGCCTCCACCTCGACCAAGAGCCCGGATTATCGTGACGTCGTCTACGTCGAGGAGCTGATCGGGCCCCGGACCGTCAACACGATGCCCCGCGAGACGATCGAGGCCTTCGACGACCATGGTCGTCTGGCCGACACGCTGGAACAGAATCTCGACGGAGCCCGGCACACGCTCGAGCGCTTCGCTGCGGCCGGCATCGACTACGACGAGGTCACGGCGGTACTGGAGCGCGAAGGCGTCGAGAAGTTCGCCGACAGCTTCAAGCAGCTGCTGGACGGCGTCGCCGGCAAGCGCGACCAGCTCGTCTCGGCCTGAGCGCGATCAGTCCCAGACGCGGACCATCTCATCTCGGCCTCAAGGGCGTCACTCCGAGTCGGGAACCAGGTCACGCAGCTCCGCCAGCCAGGTGAGGGCGGAGCTGTCGCTGGGCGCGCGCCAGTCACCGCGCGGTGACAGCGAGCCGCCGGAGCCGACCTTGGGCGCATTGGGCAGCGCCGAGCGCTTGAACTGGCTGAGGCGGAAGAAGCGCTCCAGGAAGACCTCCAGCCAGTGCCTGATCTCCGCCAGCGAGTACTCATTGCGACGCTGCCGAGGAATCAGCTCCGGCCAGCAGCCCTGGTTCCGGTCACCCCAGACGTGGCGAGCCAGGAACGCGACCTTGCTCGGGCGGTACCCGAAGCGCAGGATGTAATAGAGGAAGAAGTCCTGGAGCTCATAGGGACCGACCACGCTCTCGGTATCGGCCCCGGGCTTGTCGCGGTCGGGCTCATCGCTGGGGATGAGCTCGGGTGAGATCTCCAGCTCGACCACCGAGCGGAGCACCTCGCTGGGCTCGCGGCCGAACTGGTCGGTATCGATCGCCCAGCGGAGCAGGAACTGGATCAGCGTCTTCGGCACCGAAGCGTTGACGTTGTAATGCGACATCTGATCGCCGACCCCGTAGGTGGCCCAGCCCAGCGCCAGTTCCGATAGGTCGCCGGTGCCGAGCACCAGCCCCCGGTGGTGGTTCGCCAGTCGGAACAGATGCGAGGTCCGCTCGCCCGCCTGAACGTTCTCGTAGGTGACGTCGTAGACTGCTTCGCCGTCGCCCGCGGGGTGCTCCAGATCCCGCAGCATCTGGCCGGCCGAGGGTCGGATGTCGATCTCCGCTCGGCTGACTCCGAGCGTTTCCATCAGGCGATGGGCGTTCTGGCGGGTGATCGCGCTGGTGGCAAACCCGGGCATCGTGTAGCCCAACACGTTTTCCCGCGGCAGCCCCAGGCGATCCATCGCGCGCACGGCAACGATCAGGGCATGGGTGGAGTCAAGGCCCCCGGAGACCCCGATCACGACCTTCTCGATGCCGGTTGCTCGCAGCCGTGTCTCGAGGCCCCGCACCTGAATGTTGTAGACCTCCTCACAGCGCTCGGTGCGGCTGGCGGGATCCGCCGGTACGTACGGGAAGCGCTCGATCTGGCGCTCCAGCGGTAGCTCCTGCGGAGTCTCACCGAGTGCAAACGGGATCCGACGCATTCCCCGCAGCTCCTGCCGGTGGTCGTGGACCGCGTCGGCGAAGCTGCTCGCGCTGGCTCGATCGGCGAGGATCCGATCGAGGTCGATGTCGGCGTAGATCAGCTGCTCGTCCCTGGCGAAGCGTTCGGCCTCGGTGATCAGATCGCCGTTCTCGCAGATCAGCGCCTGGCCATCCCAGGCCAGATCGGTCGTCGACTCCCCCTCACCGGCGGCCGTGTACAGGTAGCCGGCGATCGTTCGTCCCGAATGCGCGGTGCACAACAGCCGCCGATAGTCGGCCTTGCCAACGGTGATGTTGCTCGCCGACAGATTGGCGATCACCGTGGCCCCGGCCATGGCGCCATATGTGCTGGGTGGAATCGGCGCCCAGACGTCCTCGCAGATCTCCACGTGGAGCGTGAAGTTCGGCACGTCGGAGCACGCGAACAGCAGCTCGGATCCGAACGGGACCTCCGCTCCGCCCAACAGCACGTGGTCGTTGACGGAGTCCCGCGCGGCGCGGAACTGACGCTTCTCGTAGTACTCCCGGTACTCGGGCAGATAGCTCTTGGGCACCACGCCCAGCACGCGGCCCCGGTGGATCACCACCGCGGTGTTGAACAGCGCACCCTCGACCATCAGCGGAGCTCCGGCGACGACCACCGGCAGCAGCTCGGCGCTGGCGGCGGCGAGCTCGACGATCGCTGCACGAACCGCATCCAGCAGCGCCTGTTGATGGAAGAGGTCCTCGTTGGAGTAGGCCGAGAGGCCAAGCTCGGGAAAGGCGATCAGCGCGGCGCCATGCTCTGCGGCCTCACGCGCCAACCCGATCGAATGCTTCAGGTTGAAGGCGGGTTCGGCCACCCGCACATTGGGCACGGCGGCGGCCACGCGGACGAAGCCGTGGGCGTAGAGAGACCGGAAGGTGGGGGCGAGGGAGGCCATTTTTTTGTGCCCATGGTGTACCGGGTAGACGACAATCATGGCTGAGGAGCGGGATTCCGGTCTGCCGCTCGACCCGGTGGGCGAGCTCGTCGACGAACTGGCGGCTCGCAGCGAGCTTCAGGGACAGCGCTGCGTGGACCTCTCGGAGTTGAGCGATGCCGTTCAGAGGTCGGGGCTGGACGAGGACGATGTCCAGACGGTGCAGGACCTGCTGGAGGACCGCGGCTTGGAGGTGCGCGACGACTGCGGGCGCCCGCGCAACGAGCAGACGGCGTACGTCAACGGGGAGCTGGCGGTGCGCACGACCGACGCCATGGCCCTGTTCCTACAGGAGGTGAGGCGACACCCGTTGCTCACCAGAGCCGAGGAGGTGGAGCTGGCACAGCGGATCGAGCGTGGGGACCTGGAGGCCAAGGAGCGCCTGGTGAACTCGAACCTGCGGCTGGTGATCGCCAACGCGCGCAAGTACCAGGGCCACGAGCTGCCGCTCCTCGACCTGATCCAGGAGGGGATCCTCGGGCTCATCCGCGCGGCCGAGAAATTCGACCATCGCAAGGGCTTCAAGTTCTCCACCTACGCCACGTTCTGGGTCCGGCAGGCGATCCAGCGCGCGCTCGACAATCGTGCTCGGACGATCCGGATCCCCGTCCACCTGGGCCAGCGTGAACGCAAGATGGCGCGGGCTCAGCGGGAGCTGGCGGCGCAGCTCGGACGCGATCCGACCGAGGAGGAGCTGGCCGCCGCCGCCGAGCTGACCGTCGACGAGGTGCGGGAGACGCTCGAGGCTGCGCGCGTGGTGACGAGTCTCGATCGGCCGGTGGGCGAAGAGGAAGGCATCGCGCTGGGATCGCTGCTGCCCAGCTCCGAACGTGGTCCCGAGGAGGAGGTGGACATCGCGCTGCGCGGAGACGCCCTGCTGCGGGCGCTGGCGCGGCTACCGGAGCGCGAGCGCCTGGTGCTGAAGCTCCGCTACGGAGTCGGTGGCAGCGATCCGACACCATTGGCCGAGACCGGTCGGCGATTAGGAATCTCCCAGGACGCTGTCCGCCGGCTGGAGCGCAAGGCGCTGTCGGAATTGGCGGCCAGCCGGGAGCTGGAGGCGCTGCGGCCGGCGGCGTAGCCGAGCCCGGACGCTGCCGCCACGACCGAGCCCTCGTCGCGCCAGCGGCGAGCACTCGGGGAGGCTCAAGCGCTTCCAGGCTCGAGCCCGAAAGCCAGCGACGCGTGGGTCTCGCCGTTGGGGTCTACGATCCACCGCAGCCGATCGCGGGCCAGCACCAGCTTCTCGCCCGGCTGAGCGCCAGCGCGGAACTCCATCTCGGCATCCAGGCTCGCCGGCTCGGGCCGCTGACCGAGCAGCTCCTCCTCCAGCGGCTGCCAGTAGGCGGCGTTGTTGACGTGGGCGGCGATGTCGCAATCTACGGCCCGGAAGGTCCACTCGCGGGCGTTCGGCAAGTCGCCAGCAGGCTGGCGAGTACGCGGCGCGTGCCGCCCACCCAGTGCCCGATCCAGCTGTGGATGGCGTAGCCGTGCGCTCACCCGCCGGCCGGCGGCGGCCGCCCCGTAGGCCTCTATCTCCTCGCGGGCGAACGGCGTCGGTTGACGGGAGGCCGCGTCGAGGTGCACCCAAAGCGCCACCGCCTCCACGTCCCCGGGGGCCACGGACGCGCCATCGGTGCTGATCGTCGTGCGCCGCTCGGCCCACATCCGCCCGAGGCCGCTGCAGAACGTCCTCACCGTGAACGGCTCCGCGAACCGGGGCCAGCGAAGGACGCGGATGCGGGTTCGCCGCACCACCCAGTAGGCGTATCCGGCCAGGCCGGCATCCTCGACGTCGGCATAGGCGATGTCCTGCAACCATCGGGCCAGGGCATCGAGCCGGATGCGCCCCGAGGGTGCGCAGTCGGCGAGTCCTGGACGCATCGTCTGCGAGTACAGCCGCGCGCCTGCGGGCGCGGGGACGAGCTCGGTGAAACGCGTGGGGTCCACAAGCCGGGAGCGTACGGCTCAGGCTGGCGATCCGCGCCCCCCTGCGGTTCCTGCCCGTCAGCGGCTGACGGTTGCGACGCGGGTTCATCCCGCCACTACCTATGCCGACTGGGGGGCTGCCGTGACTGCCGTGACCCGGCGCGCGGTTCCCAGTGCCCAGCGCGTGGTGCTGAGCGCTCCCAGCGCCAGGATCAGCACCCCGAGGACGACGATGATCCACCACGCGGGGTGCGTGGCGGCAGCGAAGTCCTTGCCGAGCGCGCCGGTGATCCCGCCGGCCGCGACCGCGCCGATTACCGCCACCCCGAGCGTCTGGCCGACCTGGCGGCTGGTGGAGGCCACGGCGGCGGCGACGCCGGCCTGCGAGGAAGGCATGCCGGACACCGCGGTGTTGGTGATCGGCGGGTTGACCAGCCCGAACCCCATCCCGAAGACCACGTAGGCGAGCAGCAGATACGGCAGCGGCGTGTCCACCTGCAGGCGCGTGAGCATGATCGCGCTGGCGGTGAGCGCACAGCCGGCGACCAGCAGCGACGGCCGCGCCCCGCGGCTGCCGACCAGGCGCCCCGACAGCGGGCCGAAAACCAGGGTCATAGCTGCCATCGGCAGCATGTACAGGCCCGCATGCAGCGGCGACAGGCCGCGGACGTCCTGCAGGTACAGGGTGTTGAGGAACAGGAATCCCCCCGAGGCGGCGAACGCGCAGACGGCGATCGCGCTGGCCCCAGAGAACGGCGCGCTGGCGAAAAACCGGATCTCGATCAACGGTTCTCGGCGGCGCAGCTCATAGCCCACCAGCCCCACCAGGCAGGCCAGGGCGAGCACGAACAGGGCGATGATCTCGCCTGAGAGCCAACCGGCCTCCCGACCTTCGATGATCGCGTAGGTCAGCGAGCCCAGCCCCGCGATCACCAGCAGCTGACCGACCGGGTCGACCCGCCGCGGCCGCTGCGCCCGGGACTCCGGCACGAACATGGCCGTCAGAATCAGCGCCAGCATCCCGACGGGCAGGTTGACCAGGAATACCGAACGCCATCCCACGGAATCCACCAGGGCACCTCCCACGACCGGGCCCAGGGCAAAGCTGATTCCCACCACCCCGCCCCACACGCCGATGGCCCGCGCCCGTTCGCGCGGATCCTCGAAAACGTTGCGGATGATCGACATGGCCACCGGGTTGAGCATCGAGCCACCGACGGCCTGCAGTGCCCGGGCGGCCACCAGCAGTGGCAGGCTCGGCGCCAGCGCGCACAGCAGCGAACCGAGCGAGAACGTCACCAGCCCGGTCTGGAACACCCGGCGTCGGCCGATGCGGTCGGCGGTCGAGCCGGCGAGCATCAGCAGGCTGGCCAGCACCAGCGTGTAGGCGTCGATCGTCCACTGAAGCTGCGAGAACGAGGCGTGCAGTGAGGAGTGGATCGCCGGGAGGGCGACGTTGACGATCGTGTTGTCGAGGCCGACGATCAGCAGGCTCAGGCAGCAGATACCGAGGATCAGCAGTCGCCGGCGGCGGTTGAGCTCTGGTCCGGGCGCGGGAGTCATCTCGGTTCGATCGTAGAGGTGAAGATTGACCGGCCCGACCCGGCCTATCGCTTTCATGCTGACGCCTCAGGCGGTACTCTCAGCGGCGGACCCGGCCCGGTTTCTCTCTTGAACAGATCAACCACCGCCCAAGATGAGGGGTTGTCGGCGTTCCCGCAGGCAGGGACGGTTGAGCTCAAGAACGTCTCCAAGCAGTATCCGGGGCAGCGTGAGCCGGCGATCGCGGAGCTCAGCTTCGAGGTCGCGGCCGGGGAGGTGTGCGTGCTGGTGGGTCCCTCCGGGTCGGGCAAGACCACCGCGATGAGGTTGATCAACCGGATGATCCCGTTGAGCGGAGGGGACATCTTGCTCGGCGGCCGCAGCATCCTCGAGCGGGAGCCGAACGAGCTGCGCCGGGAGATCGGCTACGTGATCCAGCAGATTGGTCTGTTCCCGCACCAGACGGTGGCGGAGAACATCGCCACCGTTCCCCGGCTGCTCGGCTGGGACAAGGGCCGCACCCAGCGGCGAGTGACCGAGCTCCTGGAGTTGATCGGGATGGATCCGGAGGAGATCGGGGGGCGCTATCCCGCGCAGCTCTCCGGCGGTCAGCGTCAGCGCGTCGGCGTGGCCCGTGCCCTAGCCGCCGATCCGCCGCTGATGCTGATGGACGAGCCGTTCGGCGCGATCGACCCGATCAACCGGGCGCGGCTCCAGGACGAGTTCCTGCGCCTGCAGGAGCAGGTGCGCAAGACGGTGGTGTTCGTCACCCACGACATCGACGAGGCGATCAAGATGGGCGACAAGATCGCGATCTTGCGTGAGGGAGGGCGCCTGGCTCAATTCGACCGCCCGGAAGAGATCCTCACCAACCCCACCGATCGGTTCGTGGCCGACTTCGTCGGTGCCGATCGGGCGCTGAAGCGGCTGGGGCTCGCCACCCTGTCGGAGATCGAGCTGGTTCCGGCCAACGGCAACCTGGGCGAAGCACCGCGGCTGCGGGCGCAGACCACGGTGCGGGACGCGCTCTCGCAGGTGCTGGCGCGTGGCGGAACCCCCGTGGCGGTGGTCGACGAGGGCGATCATCTCCTGGGCAGCGTCACCCTCGAGCTGCTCGGCGGCCTCCTCGGCAACGGCGCCCTGGGCGAGAGCAACGAGCGCTCCGGGACGTCGGTCAGCGAGGAGCCGCGGCCATGATCGTGATGGCCGCCGGAGGACCGGTAATCCCCAGCTTCGGTGGCGGTGGCTCGTCCTCGTTCACTTGTGAACGAGCCAACCGACTGTTCTGTCCCAGCTGGGTCTCCCACAATTGGTCGAGCGTGCTGTGGCCGGCGCTGCGCCAGCACGTGATCCTGACGCTGATCGCGGTGATCATCGGGTTCCTGATCTCGACCGCGCTGGCCCTAGTCGCCTACCGCCGACAGTGGCTCGAGCGACCGGTGCTGATCGTCACCTCGATCCTGTACACGATCCCGTCGCTGGCGCTGTTCGAGCTGCTCGAGCCGGTCCCTGGCCTGGGGCTCAGCCGCACCACGGCCGAGGTGGCACTCGTGTCCTACACGCTGCTGATCATGTTCCGCAACACGCTCACCGGTCTGCGCGAGGTCCCGGCCGAAGTCCGCGATGCCGCCGCCGGGATGGGGATGGGACCGATACGCACGCTGCTGCGGGTGGAGATCCCACTGGCGCTGCCGGCGATCATTGCCGGCTTGCGGATCGCCACCGTGACCGTGATCTCGCTGGCCACCGTTGCCTCACTGATCGACAATGAGGGCCTCGGGGTGCCGATCCTCACTGCGATCTCGAACGAGGTGTTCAAGACCGAGCTGATCGCCGCCGGGGCGCTGGCCGTCGCGCTGGCGCTGGCTGCCGACGGCCTGCTGGTGATCGTCCAGCGACTGCTCACCCCGTGGATGCGGACCGGCTGATGCACAACTTCATCGAGGCGTTCAAGTTCATCGGCCACAACGGGCAGATCCCAGGCGATCCGGGCCTGCCCACGTTGGTGCACCTGACGCTCGAGACGCTCAAGATCGCGGGCATTGGCGTGGCCATCGCGCTGGTGATCGCGCTGCCGATCGGGATCTGGTTGGGGCACATCCACCGCGGTTCGTTCGCCGCCATCAACCTCGGCAACATCTGGCGCTCGCTGCCCAGCCTGGCCGTGCTGGCGATCGGCGTTGCGTTGCTGGGCATCGGGCTGGGCAACGTCGAGCTGGCGCTGGTGGTGCTTGCCGTACCGCCGGTGATCACCAACGCCTACGTGGCCATCGATGGCGTCGAGCCGGAGGTCGTCGATGCGGCGCGGGGAATGGGACTGACCGAGCGCGAGGTCCTGTTCGGGGTGGAGCTGCCACTGGGGGTACCCCTGATCTTCGCTGGGATCCGGACCTCCGCGCTGTTCGTGGTCTCCACGACGACGATCGCCTCCCTCACCGGCTACAGCGGAAGCCTCGGCGACATCATCAACAACGAGACCAGCTACCACCTCTCCGGTGTGCTCGGCGCGGCGATCCTGATCGCCGCCCTGGCGCTGGTGGTCGAGTTCAGCTTGGCCGGGGTGCAGCGGATGCTCACCCCCCGCGGCGTCAAGCTGAGCACCAGCGAGGACTCCGCCGCGACCCTGGCGCCGGTGGTCACCGAGCGCGCATGAAGCTCTGTTTCAGGCAAACCAACGAGGAGGAACGTATGCAGATGAGCATGTGGAGACGGATGCTGGTGAGCGTCCTAGCCGTGACTTGCGCGCTGGTCCTGGGAGCCTGTGGAAGCTCGTCCTCGAGCTCGAGCAAGTCGACCAGCTCCAGCTCGACGAGCTCGAGCTCGGCGATCACCGCCAGCGCGGCCTCGACCGGACCCGGGGCCGGAAAGCCCCCGGTGACGATCGGCGACAAGAACTTCACCGAGGAGTACATCCTCGGTTCGCTTTACCAGCAGGCGCTGGCGGCCAAGGGCTACCGAGTCACGCTCAAGGGGAACATCGGCTCTTCGGAGATCGTCTTCAAGGCGCTCACCTCTGGCCAGATCGACATGTACCCGGAGTACACCGGCACCCTGCTGACGGCGATCGCCGGCGTCACCCACCCGCCCACCAGCGCCAGGCAGACCTACTTGCTGGCCAAGGCCTACGTGATGAAGCACGGTCTGACGCTGCTGGACCAGACGCCGTTCTACGATTCCGACGCCCTGGCGGTGACCAAGGCGTTCGCGACTAAGCACGGGCTGACGACCGTGGCCGACCTCCAGAAGCTCGGCCACTCGCTGAAGCTGGGGGGCGCGCCCGAGTTCGCCACCCGCTTTGCCGGGCTGGTCGGTCTCAAGCAGCTCTATGGCCTCAACCCAACGTTCGTGCCGCTGGCCATCGGGATCACCTATGAGGCGATCGACAGCGGCAAGGTGGACACCTTCGACGCGTTCACCACGGATGCCCAGCTGACCAGCGGCAAGTACGTGCTGCTGAGCGACCCCAGGCGGGTGTTCGGCTTCCAGAACGTCGCGCCGGTGATCAAGCAGAGCGTGCTCGCGGCCGAAGGTCCGGAGTTCGCGGCGACGATCAACAAGGTGTCCTCGCTGTTGACCCTGCCGGCGGTTCGGAAGATGAACGCTGCTGTCGCTCTCGACAAGCAGTCACCTGACGCTGTGGCTCACGCCTTCCTGGCTGCCAACGGGCTGGCGTGACCCGAGGCGACCGCACGGCGCAGGGGCCAAACCCCGCGCCGTGCGGCCGCTGGTGCTGACTGAACCGCGGGCTCAACTGCGCTGCGCCGTGGGGCCAGCAGCGATCGCGGGTAGGGCCGTTGGGGGAAGACCGCCCTGGGCGGGCAACCTGGTCTCAGGCGCCGCGGGGTCCGGGGACCGGCAGCCTAAGCTACGACGAGAAATGCCAGAACGCAGCCAGCTGCACCGGGTCTCAACACGGGTGATGTCGGTGATGATGATCGTGATCGGGGTCGCGCTGGTGGTTCGTACGGTGATCGCCGGCGGCGGCGCTCTGGCCACCGGGATCCTCCTGGGGTTGCTGTTCGTGGTCGTCGGCGCGCTTCGCCTGTATCAGCAGTTCAGGAGCTCCTGAGGGAAGCATCAAGGTCCGGTGAACGAGCGACCATTCAGCTCCCGAGCGCTGTTCGCGGTCGTCTACACGACCTCGGTGAGCTCGGTCTACTTCGCGCTCGGGATCGTCGGCCGCCGCGCCGGCGGGTTGACACCGCTGGTGTTCCTGGCCGGCGGGATCTTCTTTCAGCTCAGCGCGATGACCTACGCCGAGGGCGCGGCGCTGCACCGCGAGCGGGGTGGCTCGGCGGTGTTCGCGCGCTACGCGTTCAACGAGCTGGTGAGCTTCATCGCGGGCTGGGCGATCGTGCTCGACTACACGATCCTGCTGTCGGTGACGGCGCTGACCGTGCCCGCCTACCTCAGCGCCTTCTGGTCGCCGCTGGGGCATGGCGGCCTGCAGCTGGCGATGGCCTTCGCGGTGATCGCGCTCGTGGCCTACGACAACCTGACCGGCATCCACAGCCGCCGGCTCCGCCGCCGGATCCGGATCACCGCGGCCGACCTCGTGCTTCAGGCGCTGGTGATCGTGCTCGGGCTGGTACTGGCCTTCCATCCCCATCGCCTGATCGACACGATTCATCTCGGGAGCGCCCCGACATGGTCGAGCCTGGCGTTCGCGCTGCCGATAGCCGTGATCGCCTTCACCGGCTTGGAGGCGGCGGCGTCGATCGCCGGCGAGGTCAATGCCACCGGGCGCCAGCTCAGGCGGCTGGTGCTGGCCGGCTCGGGGACGATCGTGCTCATCTACGTCGGGATCGGGTTCATCGCCGTGTCCGCCCTCCCGGTCCACCACGGCATCAGTGAGCTCGGGCAGCATCACCTGCAATCGCCCCTGCTCGGAGTGGTGGGGGCATTTCACCCCCACTGGCTGGCCAAGGTACTCGAGTACGCGGTGGCCGTCGGCGGAGCTCTCGGGCTGACCGCGGCGGCCGGCAGTGCGATGCTCGGCGTCTCCCGGGTCGGATATTCGCTGGCCACCAACCGGCAGATCCCGAGCGGCATCGGCCGTCTCAGCGGCCGCTGGGGCACGCCGTTCGTGGTCATCGCGGCCGCCTCAGTGGCCGCCGCCGCGTTGGTCGTGCCCGCCGACCTGGAGCTGCTGATCGGCATCTACGCGTTCGGGGCGCTGCTGGCGTTCACGATCGCGCACGTGTCGGTGATCGTGCTCCGCTTCCGTGAGCCGGCACGCGTGCGGCCCTACCGGATTCCGCTGTCGGTCGCGATCCGCGGCGTGCCGGTTCCGGTGCCGGCGGTGATCGGGGCCCTGTTGGCCGGTGCCGGCCTCATCTCGGTGACGATCTTCCACTCCGGCGCTCGTTACGTGGGGCTCGGATGGCTGCTCGGAGGCCTAGTGCTGTACGTCACCTACCGCAAGACCCAGGACAAGCCGTTGCTCAAGCGGGTGACCATCCCCGAGCGCGCGCTCCGTCCCGAGGTCGTAGAGGCGGAGTTCGGGTCGATCCTGGTACCGGTGTCGGGCTCGCCGCTGGATGACGACATCGTTCAGACCGCCGGCCGGCTCGCCGGGGAGACGCACGACGATCTGACCGAGGCGGGGGCGGTGATCGAGGCGATTTGGATCTTCGAGGTGCCGCTGGCGTTGCCCCTCGATGCGCCGCTGCCCGACGCGCAGGTTCAGCGTGCGCGTGCGGCTCTGGCCCGGGCCAAAGCGGTGGGCGAGGAGTACGAGGAGGTCTCGGTGGCGACCGCGATCGTTCGTGCCCGGCGCACCGGCCAGGCGATCGTCGGCGAGGCCCGGCGGCGTGGGGTGGAGGCGATCGTGCTGGCGGCGGAGGAGCCCTCGCGGATGGGAGGAGGCGGATTGCTCGGCGGCGTCGGGTCGACCGAAAGCTCGGTCGGAGACGTGGCCCGGTACGTGATCAACAAGGCTCCGTGCCGGGTCATCTTGACGGCGCCGCCGGACGGCTGGCGAGCGAAGTTTGAACGCGAGCACCAGGCGGTCGCCGCCCGCGAGCCGCGCGGCGATTCCTCGCCGACCCCGGCGTCGGCGTCCGCGCCCGCGCCGGGAGCTCAACGCTGATGGCGCGAATCGAAGCTCAGGGCCTGCGGCGCAGCGTCGGCCTCGGTGGCTTGTTCGCCACCGCCTACGGCAACGTCGGCTCCTCGATCTACTACGCGCTGGGGATCGTCGCCGCCTACGCGCTCGGCCTGACCCCGATCATCTTCATGCTCGCCGGAGGACTGTTCGCGCTGACGGCCAAGACGTACGCCGAAGGGGCGGCGATGTTCCCCGAGGCCGGCGGTTCATCGAGCTTCGCGCGGCACGCCTTCAACGAGCTCGTTTCGTTCTTCGCCGGCTGGGCGCTGAGTCTCGACTACATCCTCACGATCGCGATCTCCGCCTTCTTCGTGCCTCACTACCTGGGAGCTTTCTGGCCGGCGCTGACCCACTCCCCTGGGGACGTGATCGGCGGCCTGATCGTCGTCGCGACCCTCGCCTGGCTGAACATCCGTGGCATTGGTGAGTCGGCGAAGCTGAACTTCATCTTGGCGATCGCCGACCTGGTCACGCAGGTCGTAATCATCGTCGTGGGCGCGTTCCTGGTGCTGAAGCCGTCGCTGCTGGTCAACCAGGTCCACCTCGGAACCGTCCCGACGTACTCGCACGTGATCTTTGCGTTGTCGCTGGCGATGCTCGCCTACACCGGGATCGAGACGGTCTCGAACATGGCCGAGGAGGCGCGAGATCCGGGCCGCGACGTCCCCCGCGCGGTGAACCGGATCCTGTTCGCCGTACTCGGCGTCTACGCGGGAATGACCGTGGTGGCGCTGTCGGCGCTGCCGGTGCACGGCCACGGCCCCCACGCCTACACGCTGCTCGGTCAGACCCCGGAGCAGGGGGGCTTTCAGAACGATCCCGTGCTGGGCATCATTGACAATCTCGGTTTGCCAACGGCGATTCGGCACGTCCTTGGCTACTACGTCGGAGTGCTGGCGGCGACAATCCTGTTCATCGCCACCAACGCCGGGCTGATCGGGATCTCCCGCCTGTCGTGGTCGCTGGCCGAGCATCGCCAGCTGCCGAGCATCTTCGCCCGGCTGCACCGTCGCCACCGCACCCCCTGGTTCACGATCCTGGTGTTCTCCGCGTTCGCCGGCATCCTGCTCATCCCCGGCAAGACCGACTTCCTGGGCAACCTCTACTCGTTCGGCGCGATGCTGTCGTTCACCACCGCACACGCCGCGGTGATTGCGCTGCGTTTCAAGGACCCCGATCGCGAGCGGCCCTACCGGATGCCGTGGAACATTCCCCTCGGCGGTGGGCGGCGCGTTCCGTTGACCGCTGTGCTGGGTGGGCTCGGCACGTTCGCGGCGTGGATCTCGGTCCTGGTCCTGCATGCGGAGGCGAGAACCGTCGGCGTGGGCTGGATGTTCGTCGGTGTGATCGGTTACGTGATCTACCGGCGTCGCCAGGGGTTCGACCTGACCTCTCATCACCAGATCGCGCGGCGCGAGCGCCCAGCCGCCTTCATCGAGCTGGACTACCGCTCGGTGCTGGTTCCGATTTTCGGCACCGACATCGACGCCTCGGCGCTGCGCACGGCGGCGAAGCTGCTGGGCGAGGGAGCATTGGTTGAAGCCGTCTACGTGCTGCGGGTTCCGAACCAGCTGTCGCTGGACGCCGGGCTGGAGGAGGAGGAGCAACTCGGACTGAGCGTGCTCGAGAGCGCAAAGGTGACCGGTCGCAAGGCCGGGCTCAAAGTGCAGACCCGGATGCTGCGCACCCGCAACCCCGGCGCGGCCATCGTCGAGGAGGCCAAGCGCTCGGGCGCGGAGATCATCTACCTCGGCACCGCCCATGCCCCGCCATCAGAGCGAGCGCTCGGTCCGACGGCCAGCTACCTGCTCTCCCATCGGACGTGCCGGGTGGTGATCGAGACGCCGCCGGTCGACGGGGAGGCTTCCACGAGGGGGGAACGGTGGGCGCCCCAGGCGCCCACCGTTGAGCGGAGAGGCCAGCACGCTCGACTCGAGGAGCTGAAGGAGTCCGGCCGCGGGAGGCGAAAGGAACCGGCATGCTGCTTAGACACCGCCCGCCCCGCATCGACGCGTCCCTGGTCACCCCGAGCAAGGGCTTTGAGCACCTCGACGAGAATTGGATCGCCGTGCTGCGGTGGCTGCAAGTCAGCCGAGTCGAGTTCGTTCTCGTGGGACCGGTGGCCAGGGCGGTGCGCGGCACCCCGGGCGTGCGGGGTGCGGTCTCGATCGTCCCCGCTCCCTACGGGCGCAACCTAGACCGGTTGACCCGGGCGCTGTGGTCCGCGCACGCGCGGTTGCGGGTGGACGCGAGCGAGGCCGGCGAGACCGGAGCCGATACGGTGCCGGTCAAGCTGACGGCCGAGAAGTTGGTGCAGGCGCAGCGGTGGACGCTGCGCTGCGGCGCTCACGACCTCGACGTCGAGGGCCGTCAACCCGGTGCTCCGCGATACCAGGAGCTGATCTACGAAGCCACTCGCTTTGAGCTCGCCGGCGACGTGGCCGTCGAGGTGGCCTCGCCGGAGGACATCGAGCACTACGACCACGTTCGCCGCACCGGCGTCGCGCCAGAGATGCGCATCAGCCGCAAGCCGACGCGCACTCTCTAGTCTCACAGCTCACCCTTACAACGGGCCGTTAACCTCAGGAGCATGCCCAAACGTGCCGTGCTCGCGCTGCTCGGTGCGGGGGCCGGGATCGCGTTGCTCGCCGCTACGTGGGTCGCGGCCTTCAACATCGGTGTCTTGGAGCGAGCAGACCAATCGATCTTCCGCGGCTTCAGCGATCTCGACCGGCGCCCCCACGTCGATAGCGTCGCCAACTGGATCGCGGGCCTGTGCAATCCGCAGCCCTACCTCTACCTAGCCGCCGTACCGGTGCTGGTGGCACTGGTTCGCCGGCGCGGACGGCTGGCGGTGGTGATCGGCGCGATCCTCCTGGGCGCGAACGTGACCGCGCAGCTGCTCAAGCCGCTGCTGGCCCATCCTCGACCCGCCTCGCTCCTGGGGGGAACCAGCCCGATCGGTCCTGCGTCTTGGCCCAGCGGACACGCCACGGCAGCGATGTCGCTGGCCCTGTGCTGCGTGCTCGCCGCCCCGGCCCGGCTGCGACCGTTTGCCGCGGCGCTGGGAGCGGCGTTCGCGATCGCGGTCAGCTACTCCTTCCTGGCCCTCGGCTGGCATTACCCCAGCGACGTGTTCGGCGGCTTCCTGCTCGCCGGCACCTGGACGCTGATCGGGGTGGCCGCGTGGTATATCGCGGCCAGCAGGCCGTCGGCCAGTGGCGAGCCGCGGACGCTGTCGCTCCAGGCGGTGCTCGCTCCGCCGGCGCTCGTGCTGATCGGCTCGCTGGTGCTGGCGGCACTGGTGGTGGTGGATCGCCCGCACCAGGTCGTCGATTACGCGCGCCTGCATCAGACGTTCGTGATCGGTGCTGCCGCGATCGCCGCCTCGGCGCTGGCGCTGGCCACCGGATTGACGCTGGCGCTGCGGCGGGGTGAGCGGCCGCCGGCGTGAGTCCCGCTGGGCCCGGCTTCAGCCGTCCTGTCCCCGGTAGCGTCCCGGCTGCCACAGCGGCTCCTCGCCGTCGTTGGCGCCGCGGCTGAGGATGAACAGCAGGTCCGAGAGCCGATTCAAGTAGCGCACGACCTCCGGGCTGACCTGATCTGCGCAGGCGATCGCCAGGCGCTCAGCCCGGCGGCACACCGTTCGGCACACGTGCAGGTGCGCCGCCGGGGCGCTGCCACCGGGCAGCACGAACGACTTCAGCGGCGCCAGCGCGTCGTTGACCTCGTCGCAGCGCTGCTCCAGCCATTGTGTCTGCTCGGGCAGCACTCGTAGCCGCTCGCGCTCCGGCTCCTCGGGCGCGGCGACGTCGGCGCCGACATCGAACAAGTCGTTCTGGATCCGGCGCAGCCAGTCGGCATAACGTGGCGGCAGCCCCGGGACGGTGAGCGCCAGCCCGATGTGAGCGTTGAGCTCATCGATGGTTCCATAGGCCTCGATCCGCGGGTGAGTCTTGGGCACGCGACTCATATCGCCGAGATGGGTCTCCCCGGAGTCGCCCAGACGGGTGTAGATGCGGGTCAGGTTGACCGTCATGGAAGGCTACGCGCCTGGCGGGTCTAGGGCTGACGGTGGAGCGAACGCGGCGTCGGGACCATGAGGGGATGGTAGAGCCCACCGGCGGGGGCGAGCAGCGGTACGATCCATCGGCCTGAGTCGGTGGCGCTGACCAGCCGGTGAGACTCCGGCGCTGACTGCACCGTGACGGCAATGAAGCAGAGATTCGACCGCGCGTTGCTGGCGATCTCGGCGATGATCCTCGTCGCGGCCGCCGGTTGCGGCCTCGCTCCGGCCCCTGGCGGTCGTCAGGTCACCCTGACCGTCACCCAAGGCTTTGGCGCGCGAGCGGTGGGTACGGTCATCCAGCGCGGCGTGTCGGGCTCGGAGACCGTGCTGGGGATGCTGCGGCGTTCGTTCTCGGTGCAAACCCGCCCCGGCGGTGGCGTTCGGTCGATCGACAATCTGACCGGGGACTCCGAGGTCCGCCGCTGGTCCTACTACGTCAACGGCGTCGAGGCCACGCAGGGTGCCGCCGCCAGCATCGTGCATTACGGGGACCGGATCTGGTGGGACCTGCACGACTTCTCGCAGACCTACTCGGTCCCGGCGGTGGTGGGATCGTTTCCGGAGCCTTTCGTACACGGCGTGGGCGGCAAACGGCTGCCGACGGTGATGGAGTGCGCCCCGGGAGCGGGCGACGCCTGCTCTCGCGTAGGCACGCAGTTGAAGGCGGCCGGTGTCCCGGTGGCCAGCCAACTGCTCGGCACCGGGTCGGGAACCGACTCGCTCGGCGTGCTGGTGGGAACGTGGGCCCAGCTGCGGCCGACGATCGTCGGGGCGCTGATCGCGCGCGGTCCGGGACGCAGCGGGATCTACGCGCGCTTCGCCGGAGCCGCCGGAGGATCGCTGCAGTTGCTCGACCCCCGCGGGCGGGTAGTCCGGACCCTGCGTGCGGGTGCGGGGCTGGTGGCCGCGACCCGCGACAGCATCTCCGAGCCGGTGTGGCTGATCACCGGCACCGATCGCTCCGGCGTCGCCGCGGCCGCCAGCGCGCTGGTTGCCGACCAGCTGCGCGACCACTTCGCGCTCGCCGTCCAGGGCGACGCCGCGATCCCGGTGCCGGTCAGCGGAGGGACGTGAGCCGGCTTCGCCACGGCTGGAGTCCCGCAACTCGCGACGGGACGTGATCGGGGCTGGCCCGGTACTCTCTCGCGCCGCATGCAGATCGGAGTTCCCACCGAGGTTCAGCCGGGAGAGAACCGGGTTGCGATGGTGCCCGAGGTGGTGCGCAAGCTGACGGGCAAAGGCCTGACGATCGTCGTGCAGCGGGGGGCGGGAGGGGGAGCGCTGATCCCGGACTCGCAGTACGAGGAGGCTGGTGCGGAGCTGGTCGACGACGATGCTGCGCCGTTCGCTGCCGACGTGGTGGTGAAGGTCGCGCCGCCCACTGGACCTGAGACGGCACGGCTCAGGCCGGACGGCGTGTTGATCGGCTTTCTGGCCCCGCTGACCAACGGCGAAGGCGTGCAGGCGATCGCCCGCACCGGGGTCACCAGCTTTGCCCTGGAGGCCGTGCCGCGGATCAGCCGGGCCCAGTCGATGGACGCGCTCTCCTCCCAGGCGAACATCGGTGGCTACCGGGCTGCGTTGATGGGCGCGCAGGAGCTCGGGCGCTTCTTGCCCATGCTGATGACCGCGGCGGGAACGATCCGCCCCGCCACCGTGCTGGTGCTGGGAGCCGGCGTGGCCGGCCTGCAGGCGATCGCCACCGCGCGGCGGCTCGGTGCCGTCGTGCAGGGGTTCGATGTCCGCGCCGCGGTCAAGGAGCAGGTCGAGTCGCTGGGCGCGAAGTTCCTGGAGTTTGACCTCGGTGCCGACCTGGAGGGGGCCGGCGGCTACGCCAAGGAGCTGACGCCGGAGCAGCAGGCCCGCCAGCAGGAACTGATGGCCGAGGCCATCGGCAAGGTCGACGTGGTCATTACCACCGCCGCCGTCCCCGGGCGGCGGGCCCCGATCCTGGTCACCGAGGAAGCGGTCAAGAAGATGAAGCCGGGGTCGGTAATCATCGATCTGGCCGCCGAGAGCGGCGGCAACTGCGAGCTGTCCGAGCCCGGGGAGACCGTGCTCCGTCACGACGTCAAGATCATGGCGCCGCTGAACGTCCCGTCGACGATGGCCGAGCATGCCTCGCAGCTGTACGCGCGCAACATCGAGGCGCTGCTGGAGCTGATGCTGACCGACGACGGGCAGCTCAACCTCGACTATGACGACGAGGTGATCGCCGGCGCGTGCATCACCCGCGGGGGCGAGATCGTTCACGAAGGCGCCAAGGCCGCCGCCGGCGTCGCCAGCACCCGTTAGGAGGCCAGCTTTGACCACCGTCACAGAGATCGCGATCCTCGTCCTCGCCGCATTCGTCGGCTTCGAGGTGATCTCGAAGGTCCCCAACACGCTCCACACCCCGCTGATGTCCGGCACCAACGCGATCCACGGGATCGTGCTGCTCGGTGGCTTGCTGCTGATGCACGAGGCTCACGGAGTGCTCGAGAAGATCATCCTGGTGATCGCGATCGCCTTCGGCACCATCAACGTCGTCGGTGGCTTCGTGGTCACCGACCGGATGCTGGGGATGTTCAAGAAGAAGCCAGAGCCCGCAGCGGACCCGGAGGCTGAGGAGCGGTGACCTCGTTCGCGGTCTTCCTGCAGGACCCCAACTTCATCGACGCGGTCTACATCGTCGCCTTTTCGCTGTTCATCTACGGGATGAGCGGCCTCACCGGCCCGCGGACCGCCGTGCCGGGCAACAAGATCGCCGCTGTCGGCATGCTGCTGGCGGTGGTCGCGACGCTGCTGCAGCCGCACGTGTTCGATGGCTCGGGGACGCCGTGGCTGATCGCGCTCGGGCTGGTCATCGGCACCGCGGTGGGGGTTCCGGCCGCGCGAAACGTGCGCATGACCGCGATGCCCCAGATGGTGGCGCTGTTCAACGGCGTCGGCGGCGGTGCGGTCGCGCTCATCGCCTGGACCGAGTACCGCCATCACTTCACCGCCACCGGGGTCTCGCCGTGGGCGCTGAAGGTACAGATCCCCACTTTGTTCGCCGCGATCGTCGGTTCGATCTCCTTCTGGGGGTCGAGCATCGCGTTCGCCAAGCTCCAGGAGATCCTTCCTGGACGTCCGATCAAGCTGCCCGCCCAGTCGGCGATCAACGGCGTGCTGTTCCTAGTCTGCGTTGGCTCGGCGATCGTGCTCGCCGCGGGCACGCACTCACAGGCGCTGTTCATCCTCGGGATCCTGGTCGCGGCGGCGATTCTCGGCATCATGGTGGTGCTGCCGATCGGCGGGGCCGACATGCCGGTGGTGATCTCCTTGCTCAACGCGTTCACCGGGCTGTCGGCAGCCGCGACCGGAATCGCGCTCAACAACACGGCGCTGATCGTCGCCGGCATGATCGTCGGCGCCTCGGGCACGATCCTCACCAACCTGATGGCCAAAGCGATGAACCGCTCGGTTCCGGCGATCATCGCGGGCGGCTTCGGCGGTGCGGTCGCGGGACCAGCCGCGGCAGGACCCGAGGGCGGTGGCACCGTGCGCTCAACCTCCCCTCAGGACGTCGCCATCCAACTCTCCTACGCGCGGCAGGTGGTCGTCGCCCCTGGCTACGGGATGGCCGTCGCGCAGGCCCAGCACGCCGTCCGCGAGCTCGAGCGAGCGCTCGAGTCCAAGGGGGTCGAGGTGAAGTACGCGATCCATCCCGTGGCGGGGCGGATGCCGGGGCACATGAACGTCCTCCTGGCCGAGGCTGACGTGCCTTACGACCTGCTCAGGGAGATGGACGACATCAATCCCGAGTTCGGCCGCACCGACGTGACCCTGGTCATCGGCGCCAACGACGTGACCAACCCGGCGGCCAAGAACGAGCCCGGATCGCCGATCTACGGCATGCCCATCCTGGAGGTCGACAGGTCCCAGGCGGTGATCGTGCTCAAGCGGTCGATGGCCTCCGGCTTTGCCGGAATCGACAACCCGCTGTTCTATGACCCCAAGACCGCCCTGCTGTTCGGGGACGCCAAGGCCTCGGTGAGCGAGATCACCTCCGAGGTCCAGGCCCTCTGACCTGCTGCGCGGGTCGGCCACCGAGGGGTTCCCCCGGAGGGCGCCGGCGGATAGAGTCGCCCTGCCGCTCCGCTGACCCCGAACAGACGAGGACGACCAATGGATCCCAACCGGCTGAAGGCAATCCCCTTGTTCTCCGAGCTCTCGCCGGAGGAGGCGCGTCGTCTGGCCGCGTTCGCGACCGAGACGAGCGTGGCCCAAGGACAAATCCTGATGAAGGAGGGGGATTACTCGACCGAGTTGATCGCGATCGAGGAGGGAACTGCTGAGGTGATCCGCGACGGCAAGAAGATCGCGTCGCTGAAGCAGGGAGATCTGATCGGCGAGATGGGCCTGCTTGCGCGCGAGCCGCGCAATGCCGACGTCGTCGCCACCTCGCCGATGCGCGTGATCAAGCTGACGCATTGGGAGGTGCGCCGGATGTCGACTGACACCGTGGATCGGATCCAGCAGATCGTCGCCGAGCGCCAGCAGGCAGGCGTCGCCGACCCGGCCCACCAGGGCTAGCGGCGCTCCCGAAGCGAGCGTCTGGCCAAATCGACCCCGGCGGGGTGTCCGTCGCGATCGGGCTTCAGATTCCTGCTTCCATCTGCGCTTTCTGCTAGCGTGCCGCACGCCGAATCCCCGGCTATGCCGCCCCGGGGAACGGGGAACCCAAGTACGTTGGGGCGAACCTCGCGGTGATCCGTGAGAAGCGCGTCGTCATCGAGCGCGAGCCCGTCAGCTAACCCCGCAGGCACCAGGCGCGTTGTGCAACACCGCACCCGCGGAAGGGTCCTGTGTGTCCGCTTTCAGCAGGTTCTGCAAACCGAAGATGTGCAAGCACGTGCCGCCAGGCAGCGAACGTGGACCGAGCCTCGAAGTTCGGAGGACGATGACTCGCGCCACTGGAGCGATCGCGCTGGTGATCTTGCTGATGATCCCGGCCGGCCCGGCGATGGGGTCGTCAGGGGGCGCGGGATTCATCCCGGTTCAGCATCCCCGCGGGTTTGATAGCGCCGCAGTCCCGTATGCGACGTTCACCCGTACTTTGCGCGTGGGAGATAGCGGTCAGGACGTGAAGACCCTGCAAACGTGGCTCAGCGAGGTTGGCTTCGGGGTGGCCCAGACGGGCTACTTCGGGTCGCAAACCCAGAGCGCGGTCAGGAGCTTTCAGCGGGCGCACGCGCTCCGTCCTGCCAGCGGAACCGTCGGCAGCAAGACGGCGACGACGCTGCTCCGCTCGGTCAAGAGCCTCGCTGGCCGGACGGTCCTCGACCCGACCCCGGTCAAGTCGCCCACCTCCTCGACCAGCTGGGTATTTCCGTTGCGCCCGATCAGTCGCGTCTCCAGCCCCAGCACCTGGACCCTCGACCAGGGCGTAGACATCTCCGCGGGAGGCGCTTGTGGCCCGCAGGTAGTGGAGGTGGCGGTGACCTCCGGGACGATCGTTCAGGAGGGGATCGACGGATTCGGGCCCTATGCCCCGATCCTGAAAGTGGCCAGCGGGCAGTACGCCGGGCGCTACATCTACTACGGCCACGCTGCGCCCGCGCTGGTGCGGGTCGGCGCCCACGTCAGTACTGGCCAGCCGATTGCCGAGGTCGGCTGCGGCGACGTCGGCATCTCCTTTGGTCCCCACATCGAGATCGGGATCAGCGACCCCGGCGGTCCTCCCTGCTGCCCCGGCGGCGAGACGGCGCAGGAGATGCGAAACATCATGCTGCGCCTGTACCACCAGGCCGGCGGGCGCTGAGCGGCGCCGAGCCCGCTGAGCTGCGTCGGTCCACGGTGGCGCCGGTAGCCTGCGAACCATGATCACGAGGGAGCGCGCGCTGCAGGCGGTGATGGCAGAGCCCTTCGATGTGGTGGTGATCGGCGGGGGGATCACCGGGGCCGGCGTTGCCCTCGACGCCGCCTCGCGGGGGTACAGCGTGGCGCTGCTGGAGAAGGACGACTTCGCCTCCGGCACCAGCAGCCGTTCCTCGAAGCTCGTCCACGGTGGGCTGCGCTACCTGCAGAAGTTCGACCTGGGCCTGGTCCGGGAGGCGCTGCTCGAGCGCCAGCTGATGGTCAGGCTCGCGCCGCACCTGGTGCGACCGCTGCCGTTGGTGGTGCCGGCGTTCGATGGCGCCCGACCCGACCTGCTGACCGGGATCGGACTGAACATGTACGACGTGATGGCCACGCCCGGGCTGCGCGGACGCCGCGCCACCCGACGCGCCGCGGCCGCGGCCGCCGCCGCGGGAGGCGAGGAGGCAGACCAGGAATGGAGTCCCGAGCGCCACCGTGTGATCTCGGGCCCGGAGGTGATCGAGCTGCTGCCCGCGCTGGGCGCCCGCGACCCCAGCGGCGGCTACCTGTTCTATGACTGCCAGACCGACGATGCCCGGCTGGTGCTCACCGTACTCGGCGAGGCCGAGCGTTTCGGCGCCATCTGCGTCGGTCGAGTGGAGGTCACCGAGCTCGATCCCAACGGCTGGCGAGGGGGAGAGGTCCGCGTGCGTGAGCAGCTGAGCGGTGAGCAGCTCACCGTTCAGGCCGACAACGTCGTCAACGCGACCGGCGTATGGGCGGATCGCATCCGGCCCGGCGAGTTGCAGTCCGAGGCCGAGCTCCCGCGGATCGTGCCCAGCCGCGGCACCCACATCACCCTGTCCCACGTCGACCTGCCACTGGTCGCCGGGGCGATCGTTCCCGCCGGCGAGGGCCGGTCGATCTTCGCCCTGCCGTGGCTTGGCCGGAGCCTGATCGGCACCACCGACAACACCTACGACGGCGACATCGACCATGTCAACCCGGCAGCCGAGGACATCGAGTACCTGTTGGAGGCGACCAACTCGTTCTTCGGGACCGACCTCGGTGTCAGCGGGGTGACCGGTGCCTACGCGGGGGTGCGCCCGCTGATCTCCAGCGGCGACACCCGCAAGTCGGTGGACATCTCACGCAAGGCCGAGCTCTATGAGACCTCGAGCGGCCTGATCACCATCACCGGGGGCAAGCTGACGACCTGGCGGCGGATGGCGAAGCTGGTGGTGGATCGCCTGGTTGAGCGTGACGGGCGTCAGGCGCCATGCCGCACCCACGAGATTCCCCTTGGTCAGCCCACCGATCCCGCTGCGCTGCCGCGGGTGGAGGGCGTGGCCGATCCCGCCTACGAAGCCTTGTCCCGCCGCTACGGCCATGCCGCCGAGGGGGTGCTGGCGATCGCCGCCCAAGCTGGACACCTGGCGGCGCCGATCGTCGCCGAGCTGCCGGATTTGCTCGCCGAAGCGCCGTTTGCGGCTCGTCACGAGCAGGCGCTGTCGGTGGCCGACGTGCTGCTGCGGCGAACCCGTTTGGGCCTGCTCGCCGCACGCGAGCTGTGCGCGGCGGACAGCGAGGCTCCCCTGCGCGTGGCCCAAGCGATGGCCGGTGAGCTGGGATGGGACCAGGCTCGGGTGGCCGCGGAAGCGCAGCGCTTCCGGGTGCAGGCGCGCGCCGAGGGTCTCGCGCCGTGAGCCAGCTAGAGGAGTTCGGCCCCGCGGACATCGACCAGGCGGCGGAGCTCGATTCGCGCGCCGCGGTGCTGCGGACAGCCCGTGGCGAGCTCGCCTTGGGTGGTCGGCCGTGGCTGATGGGAGTCGTCAACGCCACGCCGGATTCCTTCTCCGACGCCGGGATGTACGGCTCGTTGGAGCAGCGGGTCAAGCTGGCCGAGGAGCTGGTACGCGCGGGAGCGCAGATCATCGACATCGGCGGAGAGTCAGGCGTCACCAACCGACCGCCGGTGCCGCCTGAAGTGGAGATCAGCCGCGTCGTTCCGCTGGTGCAACGGGTCAGCGGCGAGCTGGGGGTGACGGTGTCGATCGACACCTACAAGCCGCAGGTGGCGCGGGCGGCGATCGCGGCCGGTGCCAGCATCGTCAACGACATCAGCGGCCTACGCGATCCGGGGCTGGCCGACGTGTGCGCCGCCACGGGCGCAGCGCTGGTGATCATGCACACGCGGGCAGCTCCCAAGCGTAAGCTGCTGGATCCGGCGATGGACGGGCGGATGCCGGAGGACGTAAAGACGTTCCTGCGCGAGCGGATGGAGCTGGCCGTTCGCCGCGGGGTAGCCCGGGAGCAGCTGATGCTCGATCCCGGGCCTGATTTCGCCAAGACCGCCGCGCAGACCGTGGAGGTGCTGCGAGCGCTCCCGGAGCTGCACGAGCTCTGCCGTCCGCTGCTGCTGGCCGTCTCGCGCAAGGACTTCGTCGGCGCGATCACCGTGCGACCGCCGCGGGAGCGGCTGGCGGGTACCCTGGCGGCGATCGCGCATGGGGTGGACTGCGGCGCTCAGGTCCTGCGCGTCCACGACGTGCGCGCGGTGGCGGACTTCCTCTCCGTTCGCGCGGCGCTACGCGGTGAGCTGCGGCTGGACTCGCGGCTGCGGGTCGCCGACGAGCTGCGCTGGGATCAGGGCCCGACGCGCTAGATTGCGTTCACGAGCAGCTCGCCGGCCGCTGCCGCAACGCGACCGGAGCCCACCGACAACGCCCCGTCAGGAGGAACCCATATGTCGATTCTCGATCGAGACGCGCTTGCGCAGAGCCCGCTTGCCGATCTTCATGCCATCGCCTCGGAGCTGTCCATCGACGGCTACCGCCGCCTGCGCAAGGCGGAGCTGGTCGAGCTGATCGTTCGGCGCCAGGAGGCGCCCGGGGGCCCCAGCATCTCTGAGCCAGACGACACGGATCTCAGCCCGTCGCCTGCCGAGGCGGCTCCGGCGTCAAGTCCGTCCGAGACCGATGAGGGGTCACGTCGGAGGGGGTCCGCGGCAGGCGACGAGCCGGCGGACACCCGCCGGCGCCGTGGGCGCCGGGGCGCTCGCGGGCGGGCGCCGGCCCGCGACGAGGACGGCGGCACCGGCGAGGAGCCCGAGGAGCGCTCGGAGCCCGAGCCCGTCAGTCGCGCGCCGGAGCCTGAACATCGCGAGGAGCCCGAAGACGAGCTCGTCGAGGGCGTGGTCGAGTTGCTGTCCAACGGGTCGGGCTTCGTGCGCGTCAAGCCTCCGGAGCCCTCCGATGAGGACGTCTACATCTCCGCGGCACAGGTCAAGCGCTGCGAGCTGATCTCCGGGGACCGGGTGACCGGTCCGCGAAGAGCGCCGCGGCGGTCCGAGCGCTTCGCCTCGCTCATCCGTGTGGACACGATCAACGGCAACGATGCCTCCGAGCTGGCTTCCGGAACGCGCTTCGACGATCTCCCGGCGGCGTTCCCCGACGAGCGGTTCCGACTCGGCTCCGAGGATCCCACCGTCAAGGCGATCGAGTTCCTGACTCCGCTTGGCAAGGGCTCACGGGTGGTCATCACCGGAGCGGCTCGCGCCGGCAAGAGCGAGGCGCTGCGCCGCCTGGCGCAGGCGCTCGGCGGGCACGAAGATCTGCACGTGTCGGTCGTGTTGGCCGGGGTCCGGCCCGAGGAGATCGCCGAGTGGTCAGCGGGGGAGCCGGCGCCGGCGGGAGCGGTCAGCTTCGCTGCCTCCGCGGATTCCCAGGACCACACGGTCGAGCTGGTGATCGACCAGGCCCGCCGGATCGCCGCCCGCGGCGCCGATGCCGTGGTGCTACTGGACACGGTCGATGGATTGCACCCGCAGGCGGCGCGCAAGGCGATGGCCAGCGCGCGCAACATCGTCGATGGAGGGTCGCTGACGGTGATCGCCACGGCGACCACGCCGGTTGGCGGGGAGAGTACGGTGATCGCGCTCGACCTCGCCCTGGCCAGCACCGGTCGCTTTCCAGCGCTGGACCTCGCTGCCAGCGGGACGCTGCGGCCTGAGCTGCTGGTCGGGGGGGCTGGGGCGGAGGCGATTGCCCAGGCACGAGCCGATGCGTTCGATCGCTGACCCGGCTCAGTACGCCGTGCAGCGCGAGCGGTGCCGCGGCACCGACTTGTACTGCCGTCCCTGGCCGCGCCGCCAAAGCAGCTGATCAACCTCCGACGGCAACCTCCCGGGCCGCGCAGTCACGATCAGCTCCACCGCGTGCACCGCGCAAGCGCGGATCTCGACCTCCTCGGGCGAGCCGTGGTCGATCAGCTCCTCACGCTCGATCCGTGCCACCAGCCGCGGGTCGAAGGTCAGGATGCCGTCCAGGCGCAGAACGTGCGGGACCAGGTTGTCGGCGAACATGGTCAGCTGTCCCAGGTCGGGGGCATCGATCACGCCGGCTCGCGCCAGATCGGCGGCGGCGAGCTGCGCGCGTTTGAGGAACGGCACCGTGATCGTCTCGTAGCGGGAGTCGTCGGCGAAGCACTCCCACCCACCCAGCTGCCGCGCCAGCCCGACGGCCGATCCTCCGCTCGCGGTGGCCACGGCGCTGAAGCTGCCGTCGTAGGCCTCGATCAGGTGCCGGCCGAGGTCTCGCAGCGAGCCGGTGAACAGGCCCATCAGTGGATGCTGCGGGTCCTGCCCGAGCACGCTGGCAAGCTCCGGTGTGGTCATCCCCGCCAGCTCCGGCGCGCTCCACGGCCCACGGCTGCGGATGCGCCCGTTCAGGCCCGCCGCGATCGTGTGGTAGCCCGAGCGGTTCCCGCGCTTACGCAGCGTGGGAAACCAGCCCGAGCCGAAGTTGATCGCGTTTAACGTCAGCCAGAACGCGGAGACCACCTCTCGGTCTGGTGGGAGCTGGTGGGGTAAGAGCTGCTCCTCGGGCGGCGGCTCCTCAGGCTGGCGCTCGAGCGGCAGTGAGGCGGCGTAGGGAGCGATCAGGTCGCTCTCGATCCGGACCTGCTGGGCCCGCCTCGCCACTGCGGCGCACGCCTCGCGAAGCTCTCTCATCCCGGCAGGATGACGGTCGAGGGGCCGGCGCGGGGCGCTTCCGGAGGGCCATCCCCCGCCGACCTGCTCGCTACCGTCTAGTGCCCAAAGATGTCAACCGAAACGCAAGCCGAGCTCGACGCGCTCCTGTCCGGGCTGAACGAGCCCCAGCGGGAGGCGGTGACCCATGGCTCGGGCCCGCTGCTGATCCTGGCCGGTGCGGGCTCGGGTAAGACGCGGGTGCTGACCCACCGCATCGCGTACCTCGTGGCCACCGACCGAGCCAAGCCGAACGAGATCCTGGCCATCACGTTCACCAACAAGGCGGCCAGCGAAATGCGCGAGCGGGCGGAGCTGCTGGTCGGCCGCCGCGTACGGGCGATGTGGGTGATGACCTTCCACTCCGCGTGTGCCCGGATGCTGCGCGCGCATGCCGATCGGCTGGGGTACACACGGCAGTTCACGATCTATGACCAGGCGGATTCCCGCCGGTTGATCAAGCGCTGCCTGGACGATCTCGGGGTCGACCCCAAGCGGTTCACGCCGGGGGCGATCGGAGGGCAGATCTCCGACGCCAAGAACAAACTCCGCGACGCAGACTCCTACGGCGAGATGGTGGGCTCGTTCTTCGAGCAGACCGTGGCCGACGTATACCGCAGCTACGAGCGGGAGCTGCACCGGATGAACGCGATGGACTTCGACGACCTCCTGGTCCGCGCGGTCAACGTGCTGGAGCTGTTCCCGGAGGTCCGGGCGGGCTATGCGGATGGGTTCCGGCACGTGCTCGTCGACGAGTACCAGGACACCAACCACGCCCAGTACCGGTGGCTCCAGCTGCTCAGTGCCGAGCACCGGAATCTGGCTGTGGTCGGAGACCCCGATCAGTCGGTTTATGGGTTCAGGGGCGCTGACATCCACAACATCCTCGACTTCGAAGACGCCTTTCCCGATGCTCGCGTGGTCAAGCTCGAGCAAAACTACCGCTCGACCCAGATGATTCTCGACGCCGCCAACGCCGTGATCACCAACAACCGCGGACGCCAGTCGAAGCTGCTGTGGACCGACGTGGGCCAGGGCGATCCAATCAAGGTGCGCGAGCTCGACGACGAGCACGCCGAGGCGCGATTCGTGACCGGGGAGATCCAGCGACTCGTCGACGAGGGCCTGTCACGCGCGGAGATCGCGGTCTTCTACCGCACCAACGCACAGTCCCGGGTGCTTGAGGACACGCTCGTGCGCGCGGAGATCGCCTACCAAGTCGTTGGGGGCACCAAGTTCTACGACCGGGCCGAGGTCAAGGATGCGGTCGCCTACCTGAACGTGCTCGCCAACCCTCAGGACGTCGGGGCGTTCACCCGAATCGTGAATTCCCCGCGCCGCGGGATCGGTACGACCTCGGTCTCCCGCATGCTGGCCTTCGCCAACACGATGGGGATGTCGATCTGGGAAGCGGCTGGCGACCCCGAGCAGATCCCCGGTCTCGGCGCGGCCGCGATCAAGGCGATCCGCAGGTTCATGGCCACGATGCACGTGCTCAGCCAGCGTTGGCAGACCGGCGCCCCGGTGGCCGAGCTGCTGCAGGAGACCCTCCAGGAGACCGGCTATCTGGAGGCGCTGGAGGCCGAGCGTACGATCGAGGCCCAAGGCCGGATCGAGAACCTCCAGGAGTTGGTCAACGTCGCCGTCGAGTACGAGGCCTCGGATCCAGAGGGCTCTTCGCTGCCCGAGTTCCTCCAGCAGATCGCGCTGATCGCCGATGCCGATGGCCGCACCGACGACGAGGGCCTGGTGACATTGATGACGCTCCACAACGCCAAGGGCCTCGAGTACCCGATCGTGTTCATGATCGGACTCGAGGAGGGCGTCTTCCCGCATTCGCGTGCGCTCGACGAGGGGGGTCTGGAGGAGGAGCGGCGCCTGTGCTACGTGGGCATCACCCGAGCCGAGCGCGATCTATATCTCTGTTACGCCCGCACCCGGACGGTGTTCGGTGCGCGCAGCTACGGCGCGCCCAGCCGCTTCCTCGGCGAGGTCCCGGTGACCCTCACCGATCGCCAGGAGCAGAGCCAACGCCGTACCCCGAGCGCCCCGGGGGGCTTTCGCGAGCGACTGACCTCCTGGGGTGACGGAGGATCGCAAGCCCCGGCGCCGGTCGCCTACAGGCTGGGCGACGACGTCGTGCATCCGAGCTTCGGCGACGGTGTGGTCACCGGAGTCGAGGCCGGCGGGATCGTGGTCATCCGCTTCAGCCGCGACCGCTCCGAACGCAAGCTGGTCGCCGACCTGGCGCCGATCTCCAGGCGATAGGACACTGTTGAGAGCGCGGATCATCGATGGCCAGGCCGTGGCGGCCCGAGTCCGCGCCGCGGTGGCCGCGGAGGTGACGGAGCTGGAGCAGCGGCAGGGGAGGCCGCCGGCGCTGGCGACGATCCTGGTCGGGGACGATCCCGCTTCCGAGGTCTATGTGGGAATGAAACGCAAGGCGTGTAAGCAGGCGGGGATCGTCGATGTTCATCGCCATCTCGATGCGGGTGTCTCTCAGGAGGATGTTGCTGCGGTGATCGAAGCGGGCAACGCCGACCCGCAGGTCAGCGGGATCCTGCTGCAGCTACCGGTCCCGGAGGGTCTCGATGGCGGCGCGCTGACTGAGCTGATCGTTCCCGAGAAGGACGTCGACGGGCTCACGCCGCTCAGCGTCGGGCACCTGGTTCAGGGCCGGCCAGGGCTGAGGCCGTGCACCCCCGCCGGAGTGATGGAGCTGCTCGACGCCTACGAGGTCCCGCTGGAGGGCGCTGAGGCCGTGGTCGTGGGTCGCTCGGACCTGGTTGGCAAGCCGGTGGCGACGATGCTGCTGGCCCGCCACACGACGGTGACCATCTGCCACTCACGCACGGCGGATCTGCGTGCGGTGTGCTCGCGAGCGGACGTGCTCATCGCCGCGGCCGGGGTGCCGCGGCTGATCGGTGCCGAGCATGTCAAGCCCGGCGCGGTGGTGATCGACGTTGGGGTCAACCGCCTCCCGGAGGGCCTCTGCGGCGATGTCGACTTCGATGCCGCGGCGGCGCGGGCCAGCGTGATCAGCCCGGTGCCGGGTGGGGTTGGTCCGATGACGATCGCGATGCTGTTGCGCAACACGGTGATCGCGGCCGGGCGTCAGGGCGGATCCGCGCGAGCCGTGCGCTAGCGGATGGAATCACAGCAGGAGTCGACCGCCGACCGGCAGCCGGTGCCTGGCGCCGGAGCCCGCGTGCGCGTGCACACCGGCGAGCTGATCAGCACCATCAGCGCCCTCCTGCTTGCCCCGGCGATGGTCGTGCTCGACTGGTATGGAGCGGTGGGAGAGCCCGGCGTGCGACGTTCGGGGATCACGACCGCTGAGACAGGATGGAACGCGCTGACGCTGCTGCGCTGGCTGATGCTGCTGACGATTCTGCTCGCGCTCGGCGCCACCGTCGTGCACGCCACCCAGCGCGGCCATGGAGCTCGCACCGAGACTGGTCTGGTGGTCGCGCTGGTCGGCACGCTCACGGCAGTGCTGGTCGGCTACCGGGTCCTGGTCGATCCGCCCGATCCAAGCTCGGTCGTGGACGTGAAGCTCGGAGCCTTCCTGGGTCTGCTGGCGGCGGTGGCGATCGCCCTCGGGGGGTTTGAGTCGCTGCGCGAGGAGCGCGAGGAGCGCGAGGAGCGCGAGCGGCGCGTCGGCGCCGGGCGCAGCTCCCACCGGCACACGCGGCCCGCGGTTCGGGACCCCCTGAAGCGTTAGTGTGGACGATGCCCTGGGGCAGGAGCGAAGCTCCTCACGGCGAACAGGACTCATTGAACGAAGGACCACACTTGGAGGGAGCGGAGCCGTGGGCGACTTCGATCCGAGGCGGCTCCGCCACGGCGAGGTGATCGTCGGGATCAGCGCCACGATCATGCTCGTGGCGCTGTTCGCACTGCCCTGGTATGGGCTGACCATGCGGTTGGCGCCGATGGCGGCTACGCTCGGCGCCAGGACCACCGTCGATGGCTGGGACGGGCTGAGCACGATTCGCTGGCTGTTGCTGATCAGCGCATTGGCCGGTCTGGGGCTGGCGGCCGCGCAGGCCGCCCGCCGGGCGCCCGCGCTCCCGGTCACGCTGAGCGTGATCGTCACGATCCTGGCCGCGCTAGCCACGCTGGCGCTTGTCTACCGTGTGCTGCTCGACCCCCCGGGCGCGCTCCTGGACCGGCGCGTTGGAGCCTACGTGGGGCTGTTGGCCAGCGCCGGGATCCTGTTCGGCGGCGTCCGCTCGATGCGCCAGGAGGGCATCGCTCCGGGAGACGAACCAGCGGAGATCCCGACGGTGAAGCTCTAGAGGCCGCGCTGCCGGGCCCCACCTAGAATGAGCCGCGTGCTCGATCGCTCGCAGGTTCTCCACGTCGCCCGACTGGCCCGCCTGGACCTCACCGAGGACGAGGTGCAGCGGATGGCGCGGGAGCTATCGCACGTGCTCGACCACATCGAGAAGATCCGAGAGCTCGACCTGGAGGGGGTCCCCCCGACCTCGCACGTGGTCGCGCTCAGCGGCTCGTTGCGGCCCGACGAGCCCCTCGACTCGCTCCCGGTACAGGTCGCGCTGGAGCCCGCGCCCGAGCCGCTGCAGGGGGGGTTCGGCGTTCCCAGTCCCGGCTCGGCATGAGCGCCGAGATGATCGAGATGACGGCCTCGGCGGCCGCGGCGGCGGTGCGGGATGGCCAGCTCTCCTCGCGCGAGCTGTTCGAGGCCTACCGGCTGCGGGCCGCCGCCGAGGAGCTGAACGCGTTCACCTGGGTGGCCGAGGAGGCTCCACCGGAGGTGGGGGACGGTGCGCCGCTGGGCGGAGCGCCGGTGGCGGTCAAGGACCTGTTCTGCACCGAAGGAGTGCCCAGCCAGGCCGGCTCACGCATCCTCGAGGGATACCGGCCGCCATATACCGCCACGGTGGTCAGCCGGCTGGCACGGGCCGGCGCCCCGCTGCTGGGAAAGACCAACCAGGACGAGTTCGCGATGGGCTCCTCCAACGAGAACTCCGGCTTTGGCCCGGTCCTCAATCCGTGGGATCGAGCGCGGGTTCCCGGAGGCTCATCGGGAGGCAGTGCCGCCGCCGTGGCCGCCGGGTTGGCGCCGTGGGCGATCGGCACCGACACCGGCGGGTCGATCCGACAGCCGGCCGCCCTGTGCGGGATCGTCGGGCTCAAGCCCACCTACGGGGCCTGCTCTCGCTACGGGATGATCGCCTTCGCCTCCTCGCTCGATCAGGCCGGGCCGCTGACCCGCGACGTCACCGACGCCGCGGTGCTGCTAGCCCAGATGGTCGGTCACGATCCACGGGACAGCACCTCGGTGGCGCTCCCAGAACCGATCGAGCTTCCCCGGGCGGAGGATTTGCGCGGGATCAGGTTGGGAGTGCCCGAGGAGCTGACCGGCGAGGGCGGGGGCGTGCAGCCGGGGGTGCGGGATCGCTTTCAGACCACCCTGAAACTGGCGGAGTCGCTGGGAGCCGGCGTCGAGTCCTGCCGGCTGCCCCATGCCCCCCACGCCCTCTCGGCCTACTACCTGATCGCGCCCGCGGAGGCATCCGCCAACCTCGCTCGCTTCGACGGCGTGCGCTATGGGCTGCGGGCGGCGATCGAGGATGGCGACGATCTCGCCTCGATGTACAGCCGTACGCGCGCCGCCGGTTTCGGTGCCGAGGTCAAGCGCCGGATCATGCTTGGGACATACGCCCTCTCCAGCGGCTACTACGAGGCGTACTACGGGGCTGCTCAGAAGGTGCGCACGAAGATCTCCGAGGACTTCCGGGTGGCGTTCGAGCACTTTGACTTCCTGGTCACGCCCACCAGCCCGTGGACCGCGTTCGAGCTCGGAGCCAAGACCGACGATCCGCTGGCCATGTACCTCAACGACTTCTGCACGGTGCCGATGCCGCTGGCCGGCATTCCCGCGATCTCGATCCCGTGCGGCCTCAGCGACGGACTACCGGTCGGCTTTCAGCTCACCGGACCAGCATTCAGCGAGACCCGGCTGCTCGACACCGCCTACGCACTCGAGCAGGCGCTCGGCTTCGACGGGGCCCAGGCCCGAGAATGAAGGCGTTGGCGACCATGCCGCCCGAGCCGGCGATCGAGTACGAGCCGGTAATCGGCCTGGAGATCCACGTCCAGCTGAGAACGCGCACGAAGATGTTCTGCGGCTGCGAGCTGTCGTTCGCCGATCAGCCCAATTCCCACACCTGCCCGGTATGCCTGGGCCTGCCGGGAGCGCTGCCGGCGGCGAACGTCCGCGCGGTCCACTTCGGGGTGATGATCGGGCTCGCCCTCGGATGCGAGATCGCCCCGCGGTCGTTGTTCCATCGCAAGAACTACTTCTATCCCGACCTCCCCAAGGGCTATCAGATCTCCCAGTACGACGTGCCGCTTTGCCGTGGCGGCAGACTGGGTCAGGTGCGGATCCACCGCGTCCACCTGGAGGAGGATGCCGCCAAGCTGAACCACATCGGCGCCAGCGGCCGTATCCACGGCGCCGATCGCAGCTGGGTCGACTTCAACCGAGGAGGCACGCCGCTGGTGGAGATCGTCACCGAGCCGGACATCCATTCACCTGAGCAGGCCCGGGAATGGTTGACGCTGCTGCGGGCCACGCTCAGGCGGTTGGGCGTCTCGGACGTCAACATGGACGAGGGTTCGCTGCGCTGTGACGCCAACGTCTCCGTGCGGCCGATCGGCACCGACGAGCTCGGGACCAAGACCGAGCTCAAGAACATGAACTCGTTCCGCTTTCTGGAGCGGGGGGTGCGAGCCGAGATCGAGCGCCAGATCGAGCTGCTGCGCTCCGGCGAGAGCGTCATCCAGCAGACCCTCCACTACGACCCGGCCCAAGACGCCCTGACGCCGCTGCGCTCCAAGGAGGAGGCGCACGACTACCGCTACTTCCCCGAGCCCGACCTGGTGCCTCTGGTGGCCGGCGAGGAGATGATCGCCGCCGCCCGCGCCGATCTGCCGGAGTTGCCGGCCGAGCGAGCCGAGCGCTTTGAGCAGGATCTCGGCCTGCGCCCCGACCGCGCTCGGGAGCTGGCCTTCGCCACCGAGCGGGCTGATTACTTCGAGCGGACGCTGCAGGCCGCGGCGGACGGAGTCGAGGCCGACGCACTTGCCAACTGGATGCCGCAGCTGGTCGAGCGTATCGGCTCCGACGCCGACCCCGGGCAGAGCAACGTCACCCCGGAGGCGCTGGCTTCGTTGGTGGCACTGGTCAGCACCAAGGCAATCACCCGCGATGCCGCGCGCGGCGTGCTCACCCGGCTGGTGGACGAGGGCGGCGACCCGGCCGCGATCGTCGAGGAGGAGGGGCTGCAGGCGATGACCGGCGGCCTGAGCGAGTTCGTCAAGGCCGCCATCGCCGCAGATCCTGAGGCCGCGGCCAAGGTCCGAGCCGGGAACATGAAGGCGATGGGACCGCTGGTCGGCTTCGTGATGCGGGAGACCAAGGGGCGCGCAGACGGGGGCGAGGTCACGCGACTGATCCGCGAGCAGCTGGCAGGGGAATAGCCGCGGAAGCGGGGGAGATCACGCGACTGATCCGCGAGCAGGTGCTGGCAGGACCAGTCGGACCGCCGGCGGAGCCCGCCGGCGGTCGTTCACACCTGGCGCGGTTGATCTACTCGGAGTGGCTGGACAGCCGGCGCACGCACAAACCGGCGCCGAGCAAACCGCCGCCGCCCACGGCCAGCAAGGCCACGTTGACGCCGGTGAAGGGCAGGGTGCCGCTACTGGTAGGACTACCGGTACCCGTACTCGCGCTGGTCGCGCACAGCTGTGGGTTATACGCCTGGCAGGTTGAGCTGCTGGCTGCTGCTGCGGTCCCGGGCGCGGCCAAGGCAAAAGCCGCCACCACTGTTGCAATTCGCTTCATTGGCCCTTTCTCGACTGCGTCTGGTGTACTTTGCCCCGTCTTTCCAGACCGAAGCCTGGTACAGGTCGTATAGTAATAATACACTAAGAACCGGCTGTCGCAAGGGACGCAACCGGCAATGCAGCAACGCACCTCGTCAGCGGGCAAGCACCAGTAGCGCGAACGCTTGAGAGGGCGTCAACGGGCGCGTGGTGTTGACCCGGGACGCGGCCTGCTTGACGGCCGGCTGTCTTGAGTTGATCGCCGCCGCGACCTGGTAGTCGTGGTGTGCCTGATCCGTGTTTCCCAGCGCCGACGCGGCCAGACCGGCCCCCAGCCAGGCGAACCAGCCCCCGGGCTCGCGGGTGGTGGCTTGGTTGAAGCGCTGCTGAGCGACGGTCAGCAACCCCGTGCGAAGCGCGATCGCCCCGGCGACGCGTCCCGGCACCGCGCTCAGCGGATTGAGCTCGGATGCGACAGTCAGGTCATCCAGCGCGGCGAGCGGGTTGTGGCCCGCGGTCGCCGAGGCAGCCGACACCTCCCGCACCGACAGGTAGGGGAGGCCCAGCGCCACCACGGCAACCGTGAGCGCGACCGCCCCGATGACCACCCTGGTCGGCTCGGGGAACGCGCGAACACGCTCGGGCGGCCGCTCCGTTGACGGCGCGTGCGCTCGTGGCCCGAGCGCCGCAGCGACCCCGAGAAATCCGAGCGCCGGAGCACTGAGAGCCGGAAACTCCCAGAACCAGTCGACCGAGCCGTAGATCAGCCACACCACCGACGGCATCACGGCAGCGCCCGCGACAGCACTGTGCAGCGGACTCGAGCGGCGGGTCGTACGCAACGCCGCCGCGACGGCGGTGACGATGAACGCGCCGAACAGGAGAAAGCCGACGATCCCGGTGTGCGCCAGCAACCGCATCGGCAGACTGTGCGTCCAGCTGGGCTCCTCGGCAGTACGACGGTGGCGCACGTAGTAGTCGGCGAAGTTGTCCTGTCCGAGGCCGCCGATCGGATGCGCGATCAAAGCGTCCAGCGAAACGCGCCAGAAGTCATAGCGTCCGCTGCCGACATCACTGAAGTGGGAGCCGCGCGAATAGATCTGCTGGGGATGACTGAAGCCTCGCCACTGGCGGGATATGAACCTGATCGGATGCCCGTGCGTCGCCGTGACGCCGCCGACGGCCAGCGCGAGTATCGCGATGACAGCAGCGAGGGCCTCGGTCAGGCGTCGACGGCGGGCGTTGATCGAGGCCAGCTTGGTCCGTGAGTCGGCCCAGGCCAGCACGGTGCCCAGCGCGAACACGGCCGCGCAGATCAGCAACGCAGGATGGCCAGCCTGGGTGGCGGCACCGGGCGGCACGGTGCCGGACACAGAAGAGCTCTGATAGACGTGCAGCAACCGGTGCAGCGGCGCCAGCGCGCCAGCGGCCGGGAGCACGCAAGCGGCCACGAACCGCAGCCGGTCCGGGCTCACCGCGATCGCCGCGATGATCACGAATGGCAGCGTGAACAACCAGCCCCGGCTCTGCACGATCACCCCGAGTTGCAGGCCGGCGCAGGCCAGGGCGAGCAGCAATCCGCGCAACAGCCACGGGACCTCGCGCCGGGCTGCCAGTGCAATCGCCGTCAACGCATCGAGCGTGAACAGAGCCGCCGTGGCGTTGAAGTATCCGGTCGGAGCGGCGAGCCGGCCTTCGATCACCAACCCGGCGAGATGATCGGCGTTGGCCAATCGCACCAGCATCGCCAGCGCGATGACACCGACTCCGACCACGAAGCTGCTGAGGACCGCCAGCGCCGACTGCGGCGTCCACGGCAGGCTCACCAGCAGGGCGAAGACGAGCAGGTAGAGCAGCGCGCGGTTGCTGCCTTGGAGGGCGTCCCCCGGGGACCCGGCCCAGGCGATCGAGAGGTAGGACCAGCCGACATAGGCAGCGAACAGCGCGAGGGCGATCCTGATCGCCGGCGAAACGCTCGCGATGCGCGCGCGCCCGCTGACCAGCAGGGCACTTAGCGCCGCCAGCAGCAGCAGCGCGCCCCAGTACCAGGTGGCCTCGTCGTAACCCCCGTTGCCTACCGCCCACACCAGCATCAGCCCTGCGGCCATCAGCCCCGACAAGAGCGCCACCGCGTGCGACCTCGGCCGCGCTTGTATATCGCCCGCATTCATCGAGGCCGCCGCGCAAATCATTTCAGCTCCCGGGGACAGGCTGAATCGGCGCCGCCGACGCCGACGCCGCGCGGAATCCGGCCCCTACGCGGTCCCGAGCGTCGTCAGGCAGCGCTCGAGGTAGTAGCCGGCGAGCTGATCGCTGCGCAGGTAGCGGTCGAAGTGCTCGCGCGCTCCCTGCGCGAGTCTCTCTCGCTGGTCCTGGTCGTGCATCAGCTCCGCGCAGGTGTCCACGAGATCGCCCAGGTCCGCGCCGACGTAGCGGACGTTGACGCCGTCGGTCAGGGGAACGTGCAGCCGGCTCTGCGGCAACGGCCGCACCACACAGCATCCAATGGCGAGGTAGTCGATCAACCGATGGCACATGTCACCGTTGCCCGGAAGGTCGATGCAGATCCGAGACAGCGCGGCTTCGCGCAGATACGCGGTATACGGCCGGATCACCAGGCTACCCTCATACCGGAACCTGGTCTGGCCGGACAGCAGTCCTACGGCCGTGCGACGCGTCTGAACGGCGTACCGGCTGCCGAACCGGCCGTAGACCTCGAACTGCGGCGGCGATATGTCGTGGATGCGACGCAGCGCGGGCAGATAGCGAGATATCGCGGGACGTCCGGGGACGTAGCCGCCGGGAACCACCTGCGCTGACGCATATCCCTCAACGCTGAACTGCATCTTGAACACCAACGGATAGCGCTCCAGTACCTCAGGCAGTACTCGCGAGCGGTCGAAGTAGTCAATCGCCACCTCGTGAGAGGTCCCATCGACTTCCACCTCGATCATCACTGCCCCTTCGAAGGGCTGAGGTATCTCCGCGTGCGTCAGCTCGACCTTGGCCGCCAGGTGGTGCTCGAGGCCACCGACCCAGTTGGCCGCCGGCACCCACTCATAGCTCGTTGGCCAGCGGATGCGCAGGCGATCCCGGTCGTGAGGGGCTAGCGGCCAGGTGTTTTCTACCGGCGGCAGGCGACGCTGCTCTGGAGCGGCCCTCGCCAGCGTTACCCCGAGTTGAGAAAGGGCCTGGAGATGCTGGGTTATGCGACTTAGCTTCGTCCGTTGCACGTGTCTGCCGATGGGTGCGGATCGTGTGACCGGCGCAGGCTAGAGCACCACGGTCCTCTAGCCTCACAACCGTGTTTGCTCCTCCAGTCGCTCCGACCAGGGTTGCTCGCTCAGCCATCCCGGGCGGAGGCTGCTGAGCTGCATGGCGACGCTGTACACCTTGATCTCCACGTTGGTGGCGATCTCCGGGGGGGTATCGGGTCCGTGTCACCGCGTCGCCTCGCCGTCGGGATCGGATCGCGCGGCCGGATCAGCGGCGGCGCCATTCCGGACGGTGCAAAAGCTGGTCAACTCCCTCGCTCGGGGTCAGACGGGGTGCCTGAAAGCGGGCTCGTATCGGGGGAACGTCCGGTTCGGCCATGGCGGCCGGGCCGGGAGGCCGCTGACCCTGACTGGATACCACGGTGAGACGGCAACCGTCGTGGGTCGGCTGTGGGTGGCGCGCGGGGCCAATCACGTGGTGGTGAAGGGGTTGCATCTGAATGGCGACAATCAACAGGATCTTCCGAGTCCGACGATCAACGCCAACGACGTGACGTTCACCAATGACGAGGTCACCAACGGCCATTCGGCGATTTGCTTCGATGTGGGCAGTGACACGTACGGTAGGGCGGATGGAACCGTGATCTCACACGACCGGATCCATGGCTGCGGAACGTTGCCGCCGACAAATCACGAGCACGGGATCTACGTCGCCGACGCGACGGCCACGCGGATCGAATGGAACCTGATCTACGACAACGCTGACCGGGGAGTGCAGCTGTATCCCGACGCCCAGGACACGATCGTCGCCCACAACGTGATCGACGGCAACGGTGAAGGGCTCATCTTCTCCGGCAACGACGCCACCGCCTCGAGCCATAACGTCGTCATCCACAACATCATCTCCAACGCCAGGGTGCGCTCGGACGTGGAGTCCAACTGGTCGCCGAAGGGACCCATCGGATCCGGCAACGTGGCCAGCGAGAACTGCGTCTATGGCGGCGAGCAGACCGTCGACCTCAGTAGCGGCGGGTTCATCGCCAGCGACAACATCGTTGCCGACCCGGGGTACACCAATGCCGCCAAGGGTGACTACATCCCCCGTCAGGCGAGCCCCTGCGCCGACGTGCTCACCGGCTCCGGACTGCTTGCCTTGAATATTGTCAAGCGCGCTCGCCCTGGCGCAGGAAAGCGGCCCGGGTTCGGATGGCTGGGGACCGGGTTCGTCGAGCCGGTGCTCACTGAGATCTCACGGGTGGATGCCTGGGCTGGGGCGGCCGTAGGGGCCGGTCACCCGCACTCGCCGGCGCCAGCGCTGCGCTAGCCTGGCGGCGCGATGTCCACGGAGGTACACGCCGGTCCGAGCAATGCCGGGCGCTTCTCGAGCGCCAAGCGGATGAGCCTGCCCCTCGGTCCGGCGATCGACCCGCAAGCGGTGGCCGGTTATCCGATCGATCTTCGGGTCAAGGCACAGACGGACGTGTGGCCGCCCCCCGAGCTGAGCTCACCCGCGGACGAGTTTGTCGTCGCCATCCAATACGGGCTGGGATGCTACGAGCGCTGGTTGGCGGGCGAGGGCGACCGATGGCTCGACGCGGCGCTCGCGGTGGGACGTTTTCTGCTCGAGACTCAGGAGCCCGACGGATCCTGGCTGAACCTTCATTCGTTCGCGCATACATTTCCGCTCCGGGCCCCGTGGCGGTGCGGGATGGCCCAGGGTGAGGGGGCTAGCCTGCTGGTACGCCTCTACTTGCAGACCGGGGACGAGTCGTTCGCGGAGGCCGCAGTCAATGCGCTCGCGCCGCTGTCACGACCGGTTGCGCAGGCGGGCACCTGTGCGCTGCTCGGGGACGCCCCGTGGCCGGAGGAATATCCCACTGATCCGCCCTCGTACGTGCTCAACGGCGCGATCTTCGCCTGGTGGGGGCTGCGCGACGTGGGGATCGGGCTACGGGACAGCGGCGCGGAGCACGCCTTTGCCATCGGCGTCGACACGCTGGCTGCAAATCTCCATCGCTTCGACACCGGCTGGTGGTCGGTCTACTGTCTGTACCGCTTCCCGGTCAGCCACATCGCGAGCTCGTTCTACCACGCGCTTCACATCACCCAACTCGAGGCGATGCACCGGCTGGCGCCGCGGGAGGAGTTGGAGCGGACCCGGCGCCGGTGGGTGGGTTATTCCGAGTCGGCGCCACTTCGCTGGCGGGCCCTGGCGGGGAAGGTCCTATTCCGACTGGTCATCCCGCGCAACCGCCTGCTCGGCGAGCGCTTGCCCTGGGTCCGCAGCTGAGGCCTGCTCCTGCTGGGCGGTGACTGGCTTGCGGCAGAAGAAGATTGTCTCGTTAGGGTCCAGGCCGAACCTGCGGGCCACGGCCGGCTCAAGCTCGGCGGCGAAGTCAGACACGGTGACGGCGAAGCCCGCCTGCTCGAGCCGGTCTCTGTAGTCCCGGCCGTAGGTGCGCAGGAACACTTCTTCGTAGCGTTCGGCCTCGGGCGCCACCGCCTGTCCGCCGCGACGATCGAGCGTCTCCTGGCGGCTGACGTCCACCGCGCTCTGAAGGAGAGCCCAGCCGCCTGGCCTGATCACGGAGTGCAGCTCGCGCATTGCCGTCAGATCGTCGTCCACGTGCTGAAGCACGTGGTTGCAGATCACGCCGTCGAAGCTGTCAGGGGCGTAGTGGATGTCGGTCACGTCGACCTGATCCATAGCCAGCGTGGAGTCGTAGTCCGCGGAGAGGTAGTCGACGTTGGGAAGCGCTCGCAGGGGCTGCTCCAGACACACCTCGGGGGCTATATGCAACAGCCTGACTGGCCCGGAGAGAACCTCGGTGCGGTCAGTCAGGAACAGCCAATCGACACGATGCCGGCCCAGGGCACCGCAACGCGGGCACATCAGCGAGCGGTGACCGTAGTCGCCGACGTACGGGCGGAATCGACGAAAGCTGGTGTCGCAGCAGTTGCACCTCACGGCGTCCCCGGAATACAGGCGCCAGGTCATACGGTTGTAGATCGCGCGGACACGCGCCCGGCGCGCATGCGGTATGAGCCACCTCAGCAGCTGCTTCGGCAGCGGTCCCTGACGCGCCGGCGCTGCACTGGCCGTACTCACCGGTGCTGCGCCATGCGAGTCGCTCATCGGCAAGATAGTAGGCAAGGTTGACCCGGCGTCCCGTTGACGGCGCTCTATCGCGGGTGCGAGAGCGATTATCCTGATCCTCAGGCGCGTCAGCATGGGGGCGGTTGGGAATCGGCACCAGTGGTAGCGAAACGGTGCCAATCGGTCCCCCGTTAGTCACAGTTGCGCGGCTTCGACGTCTGGAAGCTCCACAAAAGCGCGCAATGGGGCGCCTGGCCCTGTTGTCCTCCGACCCGGAGGTCGAAGGGTTCCGAGGATTGTGATCAGGCCGGCCAGCGGCATGACATCCGGACTCCGAGCCAAGGGAGGGGCAGGTGCAGAGCGTGGCAGTCCTCAACCGTCTGATCCGAGCACCCTTGGCTGCTGCGGTGATCGCGTTTGTGGTGCTCGGTGCCGCTGGCTCGGCTGGTGCTGGGGTGCCTTGTGATCTCGTTGCGTCGCCCTCGGGGTCCGATGCGGCGGTGGGTTCGGTGGCGGCTCCTTTCTCCTCGGCGCAGAAGCTGGTCGACTCTCTGCAGCCGGGGCAGGTTGGTTGTCTGCGGGGCGGTACCTACGTCGAGGATGTGCGGTTTGGCCGGGGGGGGCAGATTGGCGCTCCGGTGACCTTGACCGCGTTTCCAGGGGAGACGGCGACCGTCGTGGGTCGCATGTGGGTCGCCCGCGGAGCTGATCATGTGACGGTGACGGGGCTGCATCTGGATGGGCGTAATTCCGATGTCCTGCCGAGTCCGACGATCAACGCCAACGATGTGAATTTCAGCGATGATGATGTGACCAATGGGCATACGGGGATCTGCTTTGACGTGGGCAGTGGTACCTATGGCAGTGCCGAAGGGACGGTGATCTCGCATGACCGGATTCACGGGTGCGGCGTGCTGCCGGCGTCCAATCACGACCACGGGATCTATGTGGCGTCCGCGACGGACACGCTGATCGAGTGGAACCTGATCTATGACAACGCTGATCGCGGGGTGCAGCTGTATCCCGATGCTCAGGGCACCGTCATCGATCACAACGTGATCGATGGCAATGGCGAGGGGATCATCTTCTCCGGGGACTATGGCTATGCCTCGAGCGACAGCGATGTCTACGACAACTTGCTGACCAACTCAAAGGTTCGTCACGACGCCGAGTCCTTCTGGGGCTCGGGACCAGTGGGGACGAACAACCGTTTGCACGACAACTGCCTCTGGGGCGGCGCAGAGGGCCCAATCGATCAGAGCGGGGGCGGGTTTTCGGTGAGCGACAACTTGATTGCGGATCCAGGCTATGTCGATGCGGCGCACGGGAACTACGCGCTGCGGCCCGGAAGTGCCTGTGCCGCGATCCTCTACGGGGCCCAGGCATACCAGGCCCGGGACCGGGTGCCGGCCCAACCGAGCCGACCGAGGCTGGCCCCCCGTCAGAAGCCGAGGCTGTTCAACTGGCTGCATGCGCGCCTGATCCGGCGCGGGCGCCGGCAACTGCTTGCGGTGACCGGCCGCCCCGGCCGGCTGCTCTCGGCTCGGCCGCACGCGATCCTGATCTTGCAGGCGCGCGTGCGCGGACGCTGGCATCGGCTGGCGGTTCTCCGCACGACCGCCGATCATCAGTTCCGGCTCTTGCACGGCATCGGACCAGCGACCGCGATTCGGGTTTGGGCGCTCCTGCCCCAGCCGTTGGCGACCGTCGTGCGGCTGAAGCGTGCTGCCCGGAACCGCTGAGAGCAGCTCGGACCCAGATCCTCGCCCGGTTATCCTGCCGGCGCGATGAGGACCAGCGTCAAGCCGGGACCAGCGAGGCTGATCTACCACGACGTGGTGGCTCCCGACCAGCGCGGGCATGTCGGTTTTCCCACCGCGGTAGCGGACGTCTACAAGCTGACGCCAGAGGAGTTCAGTGCGCATCTGGAGGCGATCGCTGCCACCGGAGCAAAGGTCGGCCTCGGCTCCCCCCGAGACACGGTGATGCTCACCTTCGACGACGGCGGGGCCAGCGCCCCGGAGATCGCCGATGAGCTGGAACGTCGAGGATGGCGAGGCGCGTTCTTTGTCGTCACCGGCAAGATCGGCAGCCCGGGCTTCGTTGATGTCGAGCAGATCCGCGAGCTTGGCCGCCGGGGCCATCTGGTCGGCAGCCACTCGCATACCCATCCCGCATACATGGGTCGGCTTGACCAGCGCGCTCTAGCCGAGGAATGGACGACGAGCAGGCGGGTCCTGCAGGAGGTGCTGGGGGCTCCGCCGCACACCGCCGCCGTTCCCGGTGGGTCGGTTTCCCGGGCGGTAGTGGAGGCGGTGGCCGCGGCCGGATATCGGCAGCTGTATACGAGCACGCCGCGGCTGCGGGCTCGGCGCCACGGTGAGCTGGAGGTCCTCGGGCGCCACACGATCTGGGCCGGAGACGCGCCGCAGCTCGCGGCGGCGCTGGCCAGCGGCCGAGGCACGGCCCGAGCACGCCGGCTGGCTTCCTGGCAGCTGAAGAGCAGTGCCAAGCGGCTGCATCCTGCGCTCTACGAGAGGGTGCGCAACCGTCGGGCGCAGACGCTGCGGTGAGGATTACGCGGCCAGGAACTCCGCCAGCCGGCCAATCTGTGCCTCCAGCGTCAGCTCTCGCGCGCGGGCGATCCCGGCGGCCGCCAGCTGCTGTCGCCGTGCAGGATCTTCAGCCAGCCGCTCGAGGGCATCCGCGGCCGCTGGCGCATCTCCGGGGCTGACCAGCAGGGCTGCGTCGCCGACGCCGCCGGGAACTCCTCCGACCGCGGTGGCGACCACCGGCAGCGCGGTGGCGAACGCCTCGATCAGGACCTGTGGAAATCCTTCCGTCCACGAAACGTGGAGCAGCATGTGACTGGCGCGGTAGAGCTCCAGCAGCTGGTCGCCCATCGGAACATAGCCCGCCAGTTCCGCCTGGGCGGCGACACCGAGCTGCTGCAGGCGGTCAACCAGTGCTGGCTGTAGATCTCCCTCCCCACAGATCACCATCCGCCAGCGTGGATCCCGAGCGAACAGCAAGGCGAGCACATCGGCGAGCAGCAGGGGGTTCTTCTCGTGGTCGATGCGCCCGACGGTCAGGATCGTCAGGGTGCCGTCGTAGTCGCGCCGGGGGGAGGGCGCTGCGACGACGCGGTCGGGCACGAGTGAGACCGTCAGATCCAGCACCCGCGGAGCGTGCCGATACTTGAAGCTGAGCTCGCTGCCGACGGCCACGACCGGCCGCCTGCGGGCCAGCCAGGACCAGATCCACTCCATCGCGTCGGCGGCGAGGTGCAGCAGCCGCCGGTCCGGCCTGCGCTTGCGCACGTAACTGGGCCAATCCTGGCGCACGCCGAGCACCACGGGGCGGCGGCGGATCCGGGCCAGGATAACCAGCGCGATCGCGTGAGGGTAAGGACCCAAGACCCAGATCAGGTCCACGCGGTCAAGCGCTCGCCACATCGAACGCAGCGAACGAACGAGCGCGAGCAGGGCGAGCACCGGATTGGCGAGGCTGCCGTAGTGCTGCAAGGGGGCGAGACCGATCTCCGGAGGCAGCGGGTAGTGGGCATCGCCGACGTCGGTGAGCCTGCCGACCAGGGTCAGCTGGTCCACGTGAGGTGCGAGCGCGGCCAGGAACAGCGCGAACGCACGTTCGCCGTAGATCACGCCGCCACGCCGGCGGTAGACGTAGTCGGTGTACACGGCCAGCCTCATGCTGGCCGGGTATGCTCCCACGCGCGGTGGCTGTCAGCGGTGAGATGGATCCGAGCCTCCGGGGGGCGAGACCAAGCTTCTCCGTCGTGATCCCGGCCTACAACGCGTCCGCCACGGTCGGGTCGGCAATCAGCTCGGTGCTGGCCCAGACCTGCGGCGAGCTGGAGGTGGTGGTCGTTGACGACGGATCCAGCGATGACACCGCCGAGGTGGCGGCAGCGATGGACGACGACCGCGTGCAGGTGATCTCCCAGCGCAATCGAGGTTTATCGGCGGCGCGCAATGCCGGCATCGCGGTCAGCCGCGGCACGCATGTCGCCTTTCTAGACAGCGATGATCTGTGGCTGCCACGCTACCTGGAGCTGATGCAGGCGGCGCTGGGATCTTCGCCACAGGCTGGATTCGCCTACACCGACGCCTACGCGTTCGATCCGATCACCGGCAGAGTGCGCAAGCGGACAGCGATGCAGCGCATGCGACCTCCGGTGCCGCCACCGCAGGACCCGCACATCTTCTTGCTCGAGCTGCTGGAGCGCAACTTCGTCTACGTCTCGGCGGCCGTGCCCCGGAAGGTGCTGGACGAGGTGGGTGGATTCGATGAACGGCTTCGCGCCGCCGAGGACTACGAGTTGTGGTTGCGGATCGTCAGCGCCGGCTACGGGGTCGCCTGGGTCCCCGGTCAGCATGCGCTCTACCGCACGCATGCGGCGCAGATGTCCCACGACGAGGAGCGGATGTACCGCAACCTGTACCTGGCGCTGTCCGGGCTCTCGGTCGAGAGATTGCCGAGCGCGGACCACCGTCAGCGGCTGCAATCCAGGATCGGAAGCGTTCAGCATGAGCTGGCGCTGCACCGGCGCGGCGGGTACAGCCGGCTGACCCGTCGGCGTGTGCGTCGGGAGCTGGGGCGGCTGCGACAGCGCATCGGCCTGGGCGACCAGTGGTACCGCCCGGCTCCCCCGGAGGTGGCGGCCGCGTTCGCCGACCTCACCGCCGTGTGAGCCCCCGGACGAGAGCCGCCCGCTGGGCCCGCCGCTGGAGCAGTCCTCGGGCGAACGCGACTGTGGACCGGCGGCGATCGGGATCGATCGCGAGCAGGCAGATCACGTAGGTGACCCCGCCGATGATCACCTGTGCTGCGGTGAGCGCCCATTGCGCCCCTACGGGGCGCCCCAGAGGATCCAGGACAGCGGCAAAGCCGAACATCGCCGCGACCATCGCGCTGGCGGCTAGCGCGGGAGCCCAAACCGCTCTCCAGAAGTCGCCCAGGCCCCAGCTGGCGATCGGGGCCAGCCGCCAGAGGGCATAGGCCGCGGTCAGGAGCTGACTGGTCGAAACCGCGGCGGCCACGCCGACGGCGCCCACCGTCAGCGCGCCGACGCTCACCAACACCGCGAGGGTGGACAGGCTGACGAAATGGACGCGAACGAGTATCTGCGGGCGCTGGACAGCCTTGAACACCTCGCTGGCCACCGAGATCACGGCTGCACCAACGACCACCCCGGTCAGGGCGGCGATCACGTGTCCCGCCGGACGCCATCGCTGGCCGAGGAGCAGCACCGCCGCCGGCTCGCCCAGGGGTAGGGCGGCGAGGCTGATCGGTAGCGCGACCGCGGCCACGAGGCTGAGGATGCGGTGAACGACGGCTGAGAGCCTCTGTCGATCATCGGCGATGCGGGCCAGCGCCGGGAGCAGGACGTAGGCGAACACGCTCACGAACGTGTCGGAGGGCTGCTGAGCAAGCCGCAAGCCATTGCGGTACTGGCCCAGGGCGGCGGCTCCGGCGAATCGCCCAAGCATCAGGGCGTCAAGCTGGCTGGCGATCCGGGAGAGGATCTCGCTGCCGAGCACGTGACGCGCGAAACCGGCCAGCTCGCGCCACACGGCCACCGACGCCAGCCGCCGCCGCGGCCGAAAGTTGGCGAAGTACCAAGCGGAAACGACCTGGATGATCAGCGACGCGTAAGACCCTGCCACCAAACCCCAGGCCCCGGCGCCATGGGCGCAAGCGAAGATCGAGGCGGCCGCGAAGCCGATCGCGCCGAGCGGGTCAACCGCCACCCGCCGGGCGAAGGAGAATCGGCGCTGGAGCAGCGCGTCGGGGACCACGGTCATGGATCGCAGGAACATGCCGAACGACAGCGCCGCAGCCAACCCGGTCACCCGCTCCTCGCTGAAGAACAACCCCAACAGCGGGGAAAGCGCGAGCGCCGCCAGCGCCAGCAGGATCCCGCTGATGACCAGCGCATAGAAGGCGCTGCTGGCGGCCTCCTCGATCCGATCGCGCCGCTGGATCAGCGCGGACATCATTCCACTCTCGGCGAACAGGGTGCCGACGCCGACGATCACCGAGGCAGCGGCGTAGCGCCCAAAGTCCGTGGGGGTGACGAGACGGGCGAGCACGACGTAGACCGCGAACAGGATCGCGCGGCTGGCGACAAATCCGACAAGCGAGAGTTGGGCGCCGCGGACGGTGATGCGGCGAAGCGAACGCTTCGCGGTTGGTGGCTCGTCTTCTAGGTCGTCGGCCACAGGCGGGAGGCCCGAAGTCGACGGGTGATCGGCGTCGTCTTCAGGCGGAAGCGCAGCTCCTCGTCGGTATGGTAGATCCCGATGCGCGGCGCCAGCAATGGTCCCTGGGCGCGAAGGCTGTGGGAGAGCGCGGCGCCGGCACGGTATCCCGCCTGGTGCGCCGTCGCCAGGATTGCCTTGTCGACGTCCCCGTAGGGGTAGGCGAGCGTGTCGCAGGGGCGACCAAGATGCGCCTGGCACTCCTCGCGTGAGAGCAGCAGCTCCTGGAGCTGTTGCTCATGGGGTATCTGGGTCAGGTGAGGGTGAGTTCTAGTGTGTGAGCCGATTTCCCATCCCCGCTCCTGGAGCGACCCCAAGTCGTTCCAGTCCATGCCGGTCAGCTCTCGCACGTGGTCAGAAGTGCTCCAGTGATCGATCCCGTCCCAGCTAAGCGGCTGGCGATGGGTCATGAACGCGGTGGGCGCGAACACCGTAGCGGGCCATCCTAGGGTGGCAAGGACCGGCTCCGCGTACTCGAGCACCGAAGCAAAGGCATCGTCGAAAGTGACGGCGAGCGTCCGCCGATGAGGAGGGGCGACGACAGCCTGGCGGAACGTCGTCCCCTGCCACCCGCCTTTGGCCAGCGTCTGCAACTGCCGCTGCAGCTGCTCCGGTGTGATCGAGAGCGTCGCCTCCCAGGTCGGGCTGACCGCGTGGTAACAGAGGATCATCGGCTGGGTCATCGATGATTGCCGGCCGCGATCAACCCTTCGTAGAGCTCCGCGAACCGCTCGGCCACAGCGTCGATCGTGAACTGCGGAAGTCTCGCTGCGGCGTTGGTGGCGAGACGCTCTCGCAGGGCGCCATCGCTCAACACCTTCGTCAGCGCATCCGCGAGTGCATTCGCGTCGCGCGGACCCACCAGCAGACCGGTGCTGCCGTCGATCACCACCTCAGGGATGCCACCAACCGCAGTGGCCACGAGGGGCGTTCCCGCGGCCATGCACTCGAAGATCATCAGCGGCATCCCCTCCCAGTCCGAGGACATCGCCCCGAGGTCGACGCGAGCCAGGATCTCGTCGACGTCGCGCCGCATGCCCAGGAAGTGCACCGAGTCCTGGGTTCCCAGCTCCGCGGCCAGGTTTCGAAGCTCCGCCTCGCATGGGCCAGCGCCGGCGAGTAGCAGCTGCGTGCCCGCGAGACGGCCGGCCACCAGCGCGTGAGCGCGCAGCATCACGTCCAGTGCCTTCTCGGGCCGCAGACCGGCAGCCACTCCGATCGACGGCTGCTCGTCAGCCAGCCCCAACTCGGCCTTGATGTTGCCCATTCGCTCACGCTGGTGGGGGATGTATCCGGTCGGAAGCACCACGATCTTCTCCGGAGCGATCTTCTCCAGGCTGGTCATCGCCCGGCGGTTGGCCTCCGAGACCGCGACGAATCGGCTGCAGAGTCGACCGACAAGCTGCCCGTCCAGGAGGACGCGCAGCCGATCACCGGTGTAGGACCAGTTGTGCTCGTGGGCGAGCACGACCGGAACGCGCGCCGCCCGGCCGATCATCGTGCACCAGATGTTGGAGCCGAACTTGTGGGCGTGCAGTACGTCAAACCGCTCCCGCCGCAGTAGCCCGAACAGTGGCGCCAGTCGGTGCACGTCCAGCTTTGCGCTGCGGCCGAGCCCGATGTGGGGAATTCCCGCCTCCCCCAGCGCCTGCACCGCCGAGGGATCACCGCTACGGGTCGAGCACACCCAAGGCTCGACCCGATCCCGCGGCAGGTGGAGCGCCAGCCCGGTGACGAAGCGCTCGGCACCACCGAGGGAACCGGCATGATCGATCACCAGCAGGACCTTCAGCGGCCTCATCCGGCGCCGCGGCTTGCCCGGGGAGGTGTCGCCATCGCCAGCAGTGGAGCGGCAAAGGCGAGCAGCAGCCAGAGCTGCTTGGAGTACTGGTCGGAGAGGAAGAAGTCGGCAACCAGCATTCCCAGCGTGCCCAGCGCCAGCATCCGAGCCATCATCTCCATCGGGAAATCTCCGCTAGCCGCGAATCGCCTTGCGGCTCGGAGGGCGGCGGCCAGCGAGGCGGCGACGACGGACAGGAACATCAACAGACCGGGAATCCCGAGCTCGTCCAGGACGTCGAGGTACATGTTGTGGGTCACATGCGGAACGTTCACGACCAGGTCGGCCCGGGTCAACGGGCCGGCGCTCTGGACGTAGTGGATCGCCGCGGTGGGAAAGTTCCCGGCTCCGACTCCGACTACAGGGTTGGCTTCGAACATCCGCCAGCCCACCCGCCAGAGGTCGGTACGCCCCGTCGAACTGGAGCTGGACAGATGCTGGCGGACCGAGGTCGAGGCCAGAAGGTTGAAGTAGATCCCCACCGAGGCCGCGCCCACGATCAGCAGCACCAGCATCTGGATCCGCCACCTACCTCCCAGCAGGACGCCGACTCCGAGCGCTGCCCCCATGGCGATCAGCCCCCCGCGGGACGCGGTGTTCAGCAGCCCGACCACGCAGATCATCCCTGCCACGACGGTCCAGGCTCGAGCCCTTCCTCCGGCGGGAAGGCTCAGGAACAGCGGGGGCGTGAGCATCAGCGCGGCCACGAGCACCGCCGCCTCCTCGTTGGGGTCTCCGATCCCGCCGGTCAGCCGACCCCCGACCGAGGCGAGCACACCATAGACCGCGGACAATGAGGCACCGGCGACAAAGCCGGCGATCACCGTAACCAGCTGCGCACGGCGGCGGATCGCGCTGAAGACAATCGGCAGCAGCAACAGGTTGAGCAGAAACCGCTGGCTCGAAGTGACCGTGGCGCCGGAGCTCTCAGCCCAGGCGACGCTGATCACAGACCAGCTGATCAGGGCCACGCCGGCGGCGACCATCCCCGGCTGTGAGGCGGCCAGCGACCGCGCCGCCCGCATGCTGCGCGTCGACTGGGACGCGAACCACGAAACGAACAGCAGAAGTCCCGCAACCTTCATCAGGCTGAGCGCTGAACCGCCAACGTTGAGCACCTCCAAGAACGACAGGATCGTGAACAAGAACAGGCCGACGGTGAGATTTGCCAGCACGGCCGCCGCGAACGCGACGCCGAGGGCGGCCTCCAAACCGAGCTTCGGCTGAGCGCCGCTGAGAAGTCCGAGGCTCGCGGCGACGATCGCCAGCAGTGCGAAGAAGGCGGCGTGCCGTTGATCGATCCGGGACGCCAGACCCATCACTCAGAGTGAGTCGAGACTGCCTCCGCCTCGTCCGGACTGGGCGACTCAAGGGCCTGGCGCGGCTTGGGCAGCGCCCCGGTCCCGGTGGCGTAGTAGTTCTCGTGGCGACTCAGCGGCGTCCCCACGAGCACCAGTCCGGTCGGATATGTCGCCTGCTCCAAGAGCAGGTCATGGAGCTGCCAGAGCTTGCTCAATCGCGAGGAGCCCAGGCGCGCGATCACGATCACCTCATCGGCGAGATATGCCAGCGGCAGCGCGTCCCCGACAGCCGTGAGTGGCGGCGAATCGATGACCACGTAGTTACTGATCCCCGACGCCTTCTCCAGCAACCGCTCGGTGGCCGCAAACGAGAGCAGATCGGCGAGCTCAGACCCCGGCTCTCTCACCGCAAGCACGCGCAGGGGCGCCTGTCCCACCGCGACGGTTACGAGCGCGTCCTCGAGCTCAGCCTGCCCCACCAGGACGTCCTCGGTCCCGAACTCCGGATCCAGACCGAGGGTGGTGCCGATCGACGGCCGCCGCAGGTCAGCCTCGATCAACAACACGCTTGCCCCACCCTGCGCGAGAGCGCCAGCGAGGTTGATGGCGGAGGTCGTCTTGCCCTCGGCTGGAGCTGAGCCCGTGACCAGGAACGTTCGGTTGCGACCGCCGGCACGCGCGCTGACCATCGTTCGCAGCGTCCGGTACGCCTCCACGGCGGCGAACGAGAGCTCGCCCGGCAGCAGCGGGCGGGGCTTGCGGCCACTGCGCTCGCGTGGGATCCGTGCCAGTACGGGCACGTCGAACAGCTCCCGCAGCTGGCTTTCGCGCTGGAGGCGAGGATCGACCGAGTCGAAGGCCAACGCCGCCCCCAATCCCAAGATCAGCCCGCCGAACAGAGCCGCGAGCAGCGCCAGCTTGGTCCGCGGGGAGTACGGTCCCGATGGCAAGGGGGCGAGCGCGGCGATCGTGATCGTGGGGTCGTTGCTGGAAAGCAGCTGCTGCAGCTGAGAAATCTGGTCTCCGACGCTCCCGGGACCGGTACGGTCGGCAAGCGGCACACTGGCCAGCTGCGTGCGCAACCCCGGGAGGATGTTGTCGATTGCCGTGTGCAGCGCTGCCGTGCGCGTGATGACCACCTGACGCGCGAACGCGTTGGCCAGCCTCTGCGAGGTGGCCGCCGACGAGGAGTTGGCCTGAATCGCCACCAGGTTGCTCTCACCGACCGGCGTCGCCTGCACGCTGGCGAGCAGCCCGGCCGGGGATCCACGGTGGTGCAGCTGCGCTGCCACGGCGTCCGCAACCTGGGTGGTGGTAATCAGGCTGGCCGCGGTCAGCACGTCCCGAGTGGGGTCGCTGGAGGACTTCAGCACCGGCAGCCCGACTAGCGAGGTGCTGTCAGGCGGCACCGGAGAAACGAGCAGCTGCGCCTGTGCGGCGTAGCGTTTGGGTGCGAGTTTTACGTAGACGATCGCTCCGACGAGCGCGACGGTGACGCAGAGCGCCACCACCCAGGCATGCTCAACGATCGTGCGAAAGTACCGTTTGAATGTCTGTGGCTGCGAACCGCTGCGACCGGATTCCGGTGCCGAAGAGGGCAAGCTCATCCCACGTAACTATGCCAGGCGGGACCCTTTTCCGGCGATTAGTGAATGATAATGCACGGTCTAGATGCATCGATCGAGCGGTGGGATAGGCGCACAGGAAGAGGGAGGAATCGACTGCTCGATCCTGATGCCGTTCCTGAACGAGGAGCGGCACATCGTCGCCAGTGTTCAGGCTATGCAGCGTCAGGACTTCGCCGGGACACTGGAGTTCCTACTCGTCGACGGCGGCTCAACCGACCGTAGTCGAGAGATCCTTGCCCGTATGGCGGCCGAGGATGGTCGGATCCGGGTGCTAGACAATCCTCGTCGGATCACATCGGCCGGGTTGAATGTGGCACTTGCGCATGCGCGCGGACGATGGGTGGCCCGGATGGACGCCCACACCGAGTACCCCCCCGGCTACATCCGGCTCGGTATCGAACGGCTGCAGGCCGGCGGCACCAGTTGGGTCAGTGGGCCCCCAATCGCCCAGGGAACCGGTCCGATCTCCCGGGCCGTGTCGCTGGCGCTGCTCTCACCGCTAGGGCGCGGTGCCTCCCGCAAGTGGGCCGGTGAGCGGCTGGAGGACGCGCCCGAGTACGAACTCGATGCAGGGGTGTTCGCCGGCGTCTGGGAACGCTCGACGCTCATGGCCTACGGCGGGTGGGACGAGGCGTGGGTGCGCAACCAGGACTCGGAAATGGCCGGAAGGTTTCTGGCCCGGGGGGAGCGCCTCATTTGCCTGCCCGCGATGGCCTCCCATTACGCGCCCAGGGACTCTCTGGCGAGTCTTTGGCGCCAGTACCTCCAGTACGGGGAGTTCCGGGAGAAGACCGCCCGCCGGCATCCACAGACGATGCGACGCTCGCACCTGCTCGCTCCGGGGGCGGTGGCGTGCACGGGAGCAGCCGCAATCGCGCCCAGGCCGGTGCGCTCGCTCGCCCGACTGGGGCTGGCGATCTATGCCTTGGTGACGATGGGTGCGGGAGCCGCCGCCTCGCGATCCGCCGCGCGGTCAGATGAAGCGGCGCTGGTGCCCCTGGTACTGGCGGTAATGCATGCGGGCCACGGCGCCGGTTGGTTCGTGGGCGCGCTTCGGCACGGACCGCCGCTGGCGGCGCTGGCGCGCGGGCTGGGCCTTAACTCGCTCGCGGAACGGCTGGTGCCGCCACCGCGACCGGTCTATGCACCGTCCTTGGAGATGGGTTCCGCCGTCGGCAAGCAGCGACCGGGCTAGCCGCGGAAGCGAAGAACTTCCGCGACGGTCAACAGGAGGATCCTCAGATCCAGCCGCAGCGACCAGTTCTGGATGTAGTAGTTGTCCCACTCGACGCGATCCGCGATCGAGGTCTGGCCTCGCAGTCCGTTGACCTGGGCCCAGCCGGTGATTCCGGACTTGACCCGGTGCCGGTCCCCGTAGCGGTCGAGCTCGGCGGTGAACAGCTCGACGAATCGCGGACGCTCCGGGCGCGGGCCGACGAGGCTCATGTCCCCGGCCAGCACGTTGATGAACTGCGGCAGCTCGTCCAGCGAGAGCCTTCGGAGCCTGCGTCCGAGCCACGTGCGTCGGTCGATGCCCTCGACGCCGCCGGGAGCGCAGCCGTCACGGAGATCGAAGACCGTGGGACCCTCGGAAAAGCCGTCTCGCATGGTGCGAAACTTGAGCAGGTCGAATTCGTGGCCGTCGCGACCGACGCGCCGCTGGCGGAAGAGGATCGGACCCGGGGAGGTGAGCTTCAGGGCCACCGCAATGCTCAGCATCAGGGGCGCCGCCACGAGCAGCGTCAGTGCCGCCACACCGCGGTCGATCACGTGCTTTACGGCGAATGACAGGCCCCGTGGATCAGTGGGTCGTAGCGAGACGAGGGGGAGCCCACCGATGTGGTCCAGCGTGGACCGGTCGTTGATGGCCTCGTACAGCCGTGGCACCAGCGCGACATCGACGCCGAGCTGCTGACACAGCCTGACCTTCTCGACCAGGGCACGGTCGGATTCAGTGGAGAAGGCGAGGATCACGTGCCGAGCCCCCGTCTGCTCGATCGCATCGGCCAGGTTCTCGTGAGAACCGAGCACCGGCACCGGGAGCTCCCGCGCGCTCGTCGGCCTGGGCATGGGGTCGTGGTCGAGAAAGCCAACCGGGCGCAGCCCGTAGCGCGGATCCCCAGTGAGGCGTTTGACCAAGCGCTCGCCAACGGTTCCCGCCCCGACGATCAGCGTCGGGATCGAGAACGCAGCGTTCCGCACCGCCCGCTGGCGGACTGAGAGCAGAGCCACCCGCGCGATGCCCAGGTAGAGCAGGGAAAAGATCCACAGGTGCAGCGCCAGCGCGAGCGAGTGGGTGATCCCCAGCATCGACTCCACAGCGACCAACAGCATCGCGCTGAGCGAGACCACTCCGAGGACGTTGATGCCGGTGTCCAGCCGTGATCCGTGTAGCCGATCATCGGGGCTGCGGCGGGCATGCAGGATCACCAGCACCAGCAGCGGGAAGGCCACGGCGAGCAGGCGGTTGCTCGACTGCGAGCCACGCCCAGCGTTTAGGAACAGGGTGGCAATCGCAGCCATACCCAGCACCACGACGTCGACCAGGAATCGCAGCCGGCGCCAGGACCGAGCGTCGACCAGGGAACCCAGCACCCGGGCCCGCGAGAGGCCAGGTACGGGTACGCCGACGGCGGGCGAGGAAGCGGAGTAGGTGGCGGCAGGCGGAGGAGTCATGGTCTGCGTGGTGTGACCGCATTCGCGGGGGGAACCCGGTCCGGGAAGGACCTCGCCCACCGGTTCCCTACGCCCAGATGTCCGAGCGCTCTCCCTGCGGCGGACCCTTCGCCTATGAGCATAGGCCATTTCTACTCAAACCTCCAGATATCTTCCGGCCATTAGCCACATCTCAATAAAACTCATGCTGCTTTCCGGTGCACGGCGGACAACCTCCCCTGTGGGGTGGGATACCCGGCATCGGCGCCCACCAACGAAAGCGATCTCCCCGCGGGCTACGATGGTGCCTTCAGTCGAGATCAGGAGGCTCAATGTCGCGACTCATCCGCATGGACCGGACTGGACATACGACGCTGGCGGAGTGGAAGGCGGACGACCCTGATGCGGTGGAACGGGCGCTGGCGGTGTTCCGGGAGGAGCTCGACCGGGGCTACTTCGCCGTTGTCTCGGAGGGGGAGGGACGTGGGCACCAGGTCCGGGAGCTGCCAATCGATGCTCCCCTGGTGATTCTTCGTAGTCCGATTGCCGGCGGTTAGCCCGGTGGCTGGGGGCGAGCTGCTGCCCGAGCGGGCTGCGGTTCCGTGGCGTCCGCCGGTCACCGGCGAGTCGTTGGATCGATCCGGATGGCTGTGGACGCTGAGCACCGTCGCGCACTCGGTGCCATTCGTGGCCACCGCACTGCTATTGCTGGCAATCAAGCCGTTGACCGTCCCCGTCGACGTGATCCTGTTAGCGCACGCGTGGATCATTCCGGAGCTCTACGCCGCTCGGGGCGCCAACGTGGTGCGGATACGTCGCGCGGGCCAGGGCGACCGGAGTGCCGAGAACCGTGCGGCCGGGCTGCTCGGTGACCTCGTCGATCATGGCGCGCGCGATCTGCACGCCCGAACTGGTCTGGTGCCCGAGCGGGGTACGCTGGGCATCTGGGTGATCGGCGAGGCGGGAGCGCTGCTGATCCGGCCCGGGGGCGGGCGTGTGCTGTGCTTCTGCGTGCACCCGGTCGACCCGTCGTTGCCGCGCGCGGACAGGATCGCCCACCTCCTGCTCGCGCTGCGCAGCGACGAGATCGGATTCGCCACCGTCGCCAACCTTGCCTTCTCGGGCGCACGCTGGCGGCTGCGCCGCCGGCTGGACTCATCCAGCCGTCTGGCACTGGACCACGCGAGCCGGCTGGCCCGCGCCAGGCGTCCTCGCGGCCGAGGAAGCGCCGCGCAGGTTTGTACCTGAGGCCAATGCCGAGCTTGGTGAGAACGCGCATCATCTCCGCCATGAACACACCAAGCACATCCAAGTTGCTGCTGGTCGCCGACGGCCGCGCGGGCACGGGCGAGGTTGCCGATGCGTCGATTCGCCGCTATCGCCTCGCCCGCCTGCGGCTCGCGGCTTCCGCCGACGCAGCGGCGCCGGCGTTCGCGCGGCCACCACGTCGGACTAGCTGATTGCCGCGCCTGGTTCGGTCGGGTTTGAGGGGCGGTTGGCCGTGGCGGTACCCTGTGGCTATGGACACACAGCTTCAAGACGAGACGGGAAGACCATCGATCCTCAGGCGAGCGCTGGCCGGGCTTGTCCTGATCGTGGTCGTAGTACTGGCGGTGAAGATCGCGATCGGCATGGTCATGGCCGTCTTCTGGACGATCGTCGCCGTGGCCGCGGTCCTCGCCGTGCTCTGGGCCCTGAAGACGCTCATCTGGTGAGCGAAGCCCATGGCCGGCGGCGGACTGCTGGTGATCATGTTCTTCTTCGGCCTCGCCGGAGGGATCATCGGGCGCACTAAGGGCAGCTCGTTCACCCTCTGGTTCCTGATCTCGGGATTGATCCCGTTCCTGGGCCTGCTGGCGGCGATCTGTTACCGGTTCGAGAACCAGGAGCTCCGGCGGCAATGCCCGGGCTGCGGCCGGGTGGTGATGCTCTACGACGCGGTGTGCGTCCGCTGCGGCGCCGAGCTGGAGTTTCCGGAGGTCGCGGTGGCTCCGGAGGCGGCGGTGCGGCACCGCGTGGCCTGATCCCCAGCCGGGCAGACCGGCTTATCGCGGTTGATAGAATGGCCGCCCCTGCGTGCGTGAAGCCGACAGCGCGCGCCTACAGGACGATCGCGGAAAGGAGGCGAGCGCCGTGCGTGCAGTCGATGCTTTGATGGAGTGCCTGAAGGCCGAAGGGGTCGACGTCGTATTCGGCCTTCCCGGTGGCGCCAACCTCCCCACCTACGACGCGTTCTACGACGCCGGCATCCGCCACATTCTCGTCCGCCACGAGGCCGGGGGCGGTCACGCCGCCGAAGGCTACGCCAAGGCAACCGGCAAGGTGGGCGTGTCGATCGGTACCAGCGGTCCGGGGGCGACCAACCTGGTGACGCCGATCTGCGACGCGATGATGGACTCCGTGCCGGTGGTGTTCCTCACCGGCCAGGTGCGCACCGAGCTGCTCGGCACCGACGGCTTTCAGGAGGCGGACACGATCGGGATCACGATGCCGATCGTCAAGCACAGCTTCATGATCCAACATCCGCTGGAGCTCCCGCGCTCGCTCCACGAGGCCTTTCACATCGCGCGTACCGGCCGACCCGGACCGGTCGTGGTCGACATCCCGCAGGACCTCAGCCGCGCCGACATCCCCTACGAGCCGGTCACCGACGTGCACCTACCGGGCTACCAGCCGACGACAGACGGCAACCAGAAGCAGATCCGGATCGCGGCCAAGGCGCTGGCCAATTCGCGCCGTCCGGTGATCTACGCCGGGGGTGGAGTTATCAGCGCCAACGCCAGCGGTGAGCTGGTCGAGCTGGCAACCGCGGACCGGTTCCCGGTCACCTGCACGGTGATGGGCCTCGGCGGGTTTCCCGCCCCCCACGAGCAGTGGCTGGGGATGCTGGGGATGCACGGAACGCGAGCAGCCAATTACGCGATGGACGAGGCGGACCTGATCGTGGCCATCGGGGCCCGCTTCGACGACCGGATCACCGGCAAGCTGTCGGAGTTCGCGCCGCGGGCGAAGTTCATCCACATCGACATCGATCCCGCTGAGATCTCCAAGAACGTTCCCGCGCACATCCCGATCGTCGGTGACGCCAAGAACATCCTGCCGCGGTTGACGGCCGAGTACCGCGCCCTGTCGGCCGAATCCAGCCGGCTGGAGGAGTGGTGGAGCCGGATCCGCGGCTGGCGGGAACGTCATCCACTGGGCTACGAGGACTCGAACGATGGCGAGATCAAGCCGCAGTACATGATCCAGGCGCTGTACGAAGCCACGGGCGGAGACGCGATCGTCACCAGTGACGTCGGTCAGCACCAGATGTGGACGGCTCAGTATTTCCACTTCCCGGAGCCGCGCCGGTGGATCAACTCCGGCGGCCTGGGGACGATGGGCTTCGGGCTGCCGGCGGCGATGGGCGCCAAGGTCGGGTGCCCGGATCAGACGGTCGTCTGCGTGGCCGGCGACGGCTCGGTGCAGATGAACATGCAGGAACTGGCCACCTGTGCCCAGGAGGGCATCGCGATAAAGATTTTCATCATGAACAACGGCTACCTGGGGATGGTCCGCCAATGGCAGGAGCTGTTCTGGGATCGGCGCTACAGCCAGGTGGAAATGGGCCAGTGGCCCGATTTCGTCAAGGTGGCCGAGGCCTACGGCGCGACCGGGATGCGTCTCACCGACAAGCGCACGCTGGTGGAGGACATGCGCCAGGCGCTGGCCACCGAGGGTCCGGTGTTGGTCGACGTGCGCGTCACCCGTGAGGAGAACACGTACCCGATGATCCCAGCCGGGCAGCCGGCTCGGGATATGGTCGGCTGAGGGCAATGGGCGAGCCGGCGACCAAGGAAGTGCTGTCGCTCGACCAGCTCGAGGCTGTCACCGGTCTGCGCACCGGCCGCAAGCACATCCTCTCGATCCTGGTCGAGAACAAGCCCGGCGTGCTGACCCGAATCGCCGGCCTGTTCGCGCGCCGCGGCTTCAACATCGACACGCTCGCTGTTGGCCCCACCGACGACGAAAAGGTCTCACGCATCACGCTGACCCTGGATGGAGCCGTACACCCGATCGACCAGGTGACCAAGCAGCTGCACAAGCTGGTCAACGTGCTCAAGATCCGCGACCTCGAGCCCGAGGAGACGCTGGCGCGCGAGCTAGCGCTGTTCAAGGTCTCTGCTGACGGGGCCAGCCGGGCCGAGGTGATGCAGATCTGCGAGATCTTCCGCGCCAAGGTCGTGGACGTCAACAAGCGCTCAGTGGTGGCCGAGGTGACCGGCACCTACGACAAGGTCGAGGCGTTCGAGCGGCTGGTCCGGCCCTTTGGGCTGATCGAGATGGCGCGCACGGGCGAGATCGCGATCTCCCGCGGGCGCGGCGAGACCTAGCCGCTCTCCCGATAATCGCATCCATGGCGCCAACCGACGGCCAGCCCGCCACCGCGGCCGGAGCCGACAGCCTCGAGCAAGGGGAAGTGAATGCGCGGCTGTGGGCCGAAGGGGACCACGTCTCTCGGTACGCCAATCGCACGCTCCGGCCGGTCGAGGCGGTGATCCTGGCTCGCTATCGCGATCAACTGGGCGGCCGGGTGCTGGAGCTCGGCTGCGGGGCTGGCCGACTGCTTGGCTATCTGCTCGCCCTCGGCGGCGACGTCCACGGAATCGACATATCGCCGAAGATGGTCGCCCACTGCCGGCGCGAGTATCCCCAGGCAAAGGTCGAAGTGAGAGACATCCGGACCTTGGACGAGCTCGTCGCCGGATCGTTCACGGCGATTTGGGTCCCTGACAACACGTTGGACGTCTTCGATGATGGCGAGCGCGGCAGCGTGCTGGTGAAGGCACGTGAGCTGCTGGGGCCGGATGGGGTGTTGATCTTCTCTTCGCACAACCTCGCTCACGCGGACGGAGATGGCGCGCCCCGAGGGCGTCCGTCCGGACCCAGCCGCGCGCGCCGGATGTTGACGATGGTGGCTCAGCTGTCGCTCGCGGACCTCGCCCGGGTCGCCTTGAGATGGCCGGTGCGGTGGCGAAACCAGCGACGACTTCGACCCCTCCAGTACCGCACTGAGAGCTATGCGATCTTCAACGACGTCGAGGCTGACTACGGGGTTCTGCACTACTACATCCGCCGTCACGATCAGGAACGGCAGCTGCTCCAGCTGGGCTATGAACCGATCGATTGCCTCGACGTCGACGGGCGATCGCTAGCTCCCGGGGAGCCGGGCCAGGGCCCCTGGCTGCAGTACGTCGCCAGTCCTCGCCGCTGAGCGAGCCAGCGGAGGAGCTCCGTTCCGCGCCTCAGGAAAGGTGGGCAGAGACGACGGGGCGGGGACCACGGTCGATCTCGAGCTCTCTCTCGAGGGCTCGATCCAGCGCTGCGTGAGCCTGCCGCTGGGCCCAGCTCGGCCGCAGCGTGTGGTCACGGACCTGCACGTACTCGAGCGTCACTGCTGGCGCCTGCTCGAGCCGGCTCATCCGGCCGGAACGGATCAGCTCGTCGCGCAGGCGCTCATCGCAGGCGAACAGCAACATGGCGCGCTTGCCGCTGTCGATCAGCCTGTCCAGGGCGCGATCAACGTCATTCTCGTCCTGCTGCGCGAGCCAGCCGGCTCTAAGCATTCGGGCGAGCCGGCGCGGAGCGGCGCGCAGCAGCCACAGGGCCAGGCGCCGGACCCGGGCCACCGAGGCCAACCGGGGCAGCTTCGCCCATGACCCGGGCCCGCGCAGAAGGGCGCGGAAATCACGCGCCGGCAACAGCGCGGGATCCCACACCAGCGCGCGCGGATTCACCATCAAGGCCGCGATCACCCGTGGATCCCGCAACGCCGCCTGGAAGGACCAGTACGCCCCGGCGCACAGCCCGGTGAGAACGAAGCGGTTCCCGATCCCGCGCTCCTCGAGGGCGTCGAGAGCCGCCAGCACCTGGGGGATCAGCTCGGGTACGTAGAGGCTCGCGTCCTCCGCGTACGGGGTGGCATCGCCGTCGGCATCGCCGATCCCCTCAACGTCGAGCCGGAGCGTTGGCACCCCTCGGGCCGCCCAGCGTCGGGCCGCCTCCACCCACATCCGGTTCGGGCCGATTCTGCGGATGGCGCCGGCATTGAGCAGCACGGCGCAGATCCCGGGCTCGCGAGGTTCGACCGGCGCGGCGAGGATTCCCACCAGCCTTCCGAACGGCTGCTCGAGCACGAACGGGGTCTCGACGACCTCGATCTCGCCCAGGCCGCTGAGCCGCATGCGCTGTTGAAGGATCCGGGCTTCGTCGGGCCCACGGGAGCGCGGCTCGGAATCCGGCGCAGAGGCGGATGCCAGCCACCGGGTGACCAGGTCGATGACCTCGAGGGGAGGGCGGGCCGTCTGCGGGTGGGAGGACATCTGGGCGTAGCCGCGTCCGGAGGCGACGATCACCGAGGCGCCATCACGCTCCAGCCGCTGCCTGAGCCTGCCGTCGACCGGGATGCCGTCGCGATCCAGGAGCAGCACCCGGCGGCCGGGACAGTCCGGAAGACCGAGCTCGGACAAGTCGAGGCGCTCGAGCTCCCGCATCGTCTCGGCACTGAGCAGGAACCCACCGGCTTCGAGCTCGCCCTCGGGCAGTGGCGGCGGCGGTTCCAGATCCTTGAAGAACTCCGAGATCTCGATTCCCGAGAACGCCCGTAGCTGGCGGACCAGCGAACGGGCACGAGCGGGAGTTCCCCACAGGACGAGATCGTCGATGCAGGCGCCGGTGGCGGCGGCACGGTAGGCGATCAATCCCCCCAGCTCGATCCCGATCGCGGCTGTCCGGGCGACCCCGGAAAAGGCTCGCAACCAATCCGCGGCCCGGGCGATGGCTTCGGTCCAGGCCTCGAGCCGGCCAGGGTCACGAGGTCCGCCGCCGCTGTCGCCAGTGCTGGGGAAGCTGAGGCGGATCGTCGGATGTCCTGCAGCGGCTAGCGACTGCGCCCACACCCGCCGGCTGCGGTAGGAGCAGACTTCGCCCCAGCCAAACGGGGGGCATAGGACCACCGCCGGAGCCCGGACGGTTCCGAGCGGCGGCTGGTGCACGATCGCGCAGAACGTCTCGTCTCCGCCGTCGAGGTAGATGGTCTGCTCGGGCACGAGCGCGTTCACGGCCGCCGGACCTCAATCTTGACCGGCGCCTCGAGGTTCAGGGCGCTCAGCGAGCCGGCGGCGGGCGCCGGATTCTCGGTCACCGGCCGGAGGGCAAGCACGCGCTCGCGGCCCGGCTCCACCGAGAAGGCATCGTCTTCGGTCTCGTAGCCAGGCAATTCCACCCGCACACCGTACGCCAACCTCCGGCTGCGGATCCTCAGTTTGGCTTCGCCATCCTCGCCGAGCTGGGACCAAGCCTCGATCCCCAAACGCGCCTGCGGCTCGCGCGTGACCGGCCGTCCGGCGGGAAAGCGAACCGACTGAGAGAGCAGCTGCCCGGGTTCGCTGCTCGACTCCAGCCCGAGAACGATCGCGTCCTGGGCGGCCGCGCCGAAGCGATAGGCCCACGCGGCATCGACGAAACGGCCGAGAAGCCCTTCCACGGTCCTGCACGCAGTGTGGTGAGGCGGGAGCTCGAGGTCCTCGCCGGCCTCCGCGACGCAGGTCTCGAGGTCCCGGTAGAGCGCCACGCGCAGGCGCACCTGCAGCGGCTGATGGCGATCATTGGCGACGTGCACAGCGACGCCGTTGACCCCCTCGTCGGTCGTCCATATGGCAACCGGCGCGAGCGCTCGGCGCACGTAGTGATAGGCCACCTTGGGCAGCCCACGATGGTCCAACACGCCCAATCCCGCTCCCGGGAGCATGTCCTTGAGCCAGAGCAGGAGCGCACCCCGGCAGGGTGAGTCCGCGCGGCGCCATTCGCCGAGCACCTCCGCCATCACCTCCCCGGAAACGACGCGGGAGAGATCCAGGTAGCGGTCGAGCTCGGCACGGCGCAGCTGCGTGGGATCGCGCTCGAACAGCTGACCGAAGTAGAAGTCGCGGACGTCGTCGAAATCCCAGCCCGCTCCGAGGTCCCATCCCGACCCGGCATCGCGGGCCACGCCGGCCTTCCAGCGAGGATGGTGCACCGGCACCTCGGCCTCGTCCGGGACGTTGGCGAAGGCGAGGCACTCGGCGGCGAAGCGCACGCTCGCGCGCCGTGCATCCTCGACTCCTCGGAAGTACCCGCTGACTCCGAAGTAGTGACCGATCCCGCGATTGACGTGAAACGGGAGGTCGCCGCCGCAGGGGGTGCTGCGGATGTAGGCGCCGTCGACCCCTACCTCTCTGGCCAGGCGTGGAAGCACGTGATCCCAGAAGTCCTCGCGGCCCAGCTGCGGGTCGGAGCCCAGCATGGCCGCCTGCTGCTCGACCTCGGAATTGCCGCACACGACGGCCAGGCTGGGGCGGCCCGCGAGTTCCTGTAGAACGTGCCGCGCCTCATGCTCGATCTGGGCACGAAACTCCGGATCCTGGACGGGATAGTCGAGGTTGGCGAACATCAGGTCCTGCCACACGAGGATCCCGAGCTCGTCGCAGAGGTCATGGAACTGCGGGGATTCGTAGGCGCCGGTTCCGACGACGCGCAGCATGTTCATTCCCGCGTCCCTTACGCGCACCAGCAGGGAGCGCAGCTCGGTTCCCGACGGCGCCATGGAGATGAGGTCAGCGGGGGTCCAGACGGCCCCCCGGGCGAACACGGGGATGCCGTTGACTCGCAGGTCGAGGCCCTCCTCGAGTATGTCCGGCGCCCAGCTGAGTGAGCGAAATCCGACCTGCCGGGTGGCTGCCGGCCGTCCGGCGATCTCCACCGTGAGCTCGTGGAGCACGGGCTGGCCGTGGGTGTGAGGCCACCACAGCTCCACGTCGGGAACCCGCAGCTCCCCCTCCACGTAGCCGTTCGAGCCCGGGGACAGCGAGACTCGCCGGTTGCCGAGCACGGCCTGAACATCTCCCGCCTCGCCCTCCACCTGGGCACGAAGGAGGAGTACTCCGGCACCTGCCTCAACGCTGGCGCGCAGCGAGAGGAACTTGAGCTCCGGGGTCCGGTAACGCACCAGCCGGACCGGTCGCCACGGCCCGACCGGCGCCGGGCCGGCAGCGAACCCGGGCGAGCGCCCGAAGACCATCGTCCGGTGCCAGCGGAGGTTGCCGTCGTTGACCACCCGAGTGCGCCAGCGTGCCGCCGGACGCCGCCGGACCCGCAACAGCGGGGCGAGAGCTCGGCAGCAGATGACGAGCTCGTTGTCGTCATCGAGCAGCTCGGTTACGTCGACTACGTGGGACTCCCACATCGACGCGGAGTCGAGAATCCGCTCGCCACCCAGGTACACCTCGCTGACCGTCGCGATCCCGCCGAGCTCGAGCCGGATCCGCTCTCCGTCTGCCGCCGGAGCCGTGCTGAAGCGGTGGCGAAACCACCAGTCTTCGGCGTCGAAGTCCCGTCCGTCGGCGCCCACGGCTGCTGCTGCAGTGCCCGGCACGCGGGCCGGGCTCCAGATCAAGCCGTCCAGCTCATCCGGTCCAGAGCACGACCCCGAGGCAGTGGCCGCGACCTCCCATCCGTCGGTGAGTTCCACGATCTAGCCGAGCATGCGCCCGAGCTTCGACATCCCGTCATCCCAAGCCTCGGCGAGCACCGCCACCGCCGGCTCGGGATCGAAGGAGCGCCGACGAGCGAGGCGGAAGGAAACCGTCTTCGAGCCCTCGACGATGCGCCGGAACGCGGAAGCCGCCGCGGCACTCTCCGGGCCTAGGACCCATTCGACATGGTCTGCGAACAGCTCGAAAGCCGACCCGACCATCCGGACGGTGACGAAGGCATAGGCGTGGTAGTCCTCGAGCGGGCCGGCGAGCAGCCGCGGGAGATCTTCACGCAGGCTCTCCGCCCACGTGGTGAAGGGGTTGGCGGCGGGTCGCCGGGCCAGATGCTGGGCCAGCAGCTCGCGCGCGGACTGGCGCAGGCGCTCGTCGATCAAGCGTGGTCCGGCGTCGAATCGCACCAGTTCGACGAACGGCTCCATGACGTCGCCGGTGAAGTGGGGGAGCAGCCGGAACGCGCCGCGGTAATCCTCGCCCTGAAGTTCGAAGAACCCAGCATTGTGGAAGTAACGCAGTCGCTGCTCCTCGAGGTCGATCATCTCTGGCGCCACCGTCGTCTTCAGGTGCTCGCGCTGGTAGCTCGTGGCGGCCGTGTCGGGCAGGTACCAGGCATCGATCTCGACGAGCACGGTCCGTCCCAGGGCGAGCTGGCCCTCGATCAGCTCGGGTAGAGGGCGGTACGGGAGCATCTCGTGGACGTCGATGCCGAACAGGCGATCCAGATCGGCTGCCGGAGGCTTGAAGTAGGTGAACTGGTCGCCCTCCCAGTCCGTGCGGGCGATGAACCCGAACATCGCCAGCGGCTCATCCCCACGGGCGTGGAGGAGCTCGATGAGCACGTCGGCATAGCAGTTGGTCTCGAGGTAGGTACGCCCCGCGGCGTGGAGGGGGTGGGGCTCGTGGGCGCTGCCGTCGAGTCCCCACAGGGAGACCGAGCGAGTGGAGGTCCCCATCGACTCAGAGCTCCAGCTGCTCGAGCACCGCCTCCGGCCACACGCTCGGATCCAGACCGTGGGCGCTGAGGAGCGCCAACGCTATCCGCTCCTCGCCAAAGGCCATGCAGCCGGTGTGCGCTGGTTCGCCGGCAGAGGTGTGCAGCTCGTAGGTGTGGCCGAAATGATCCTGGTGGTAGTTGGAGGAGGCGATCGCCGTCGGGGAGGCGCCGGCAGTCGGCGCCAGCAGCTCCCACTTGAGCTCCTGCTCGCGTTGGGCCGAGGCGAGAATCCGTCCTGACCGGCCGAAGAACGGGTCGTTGGCAACGTCGAGCTCGAGCTCCAGTCCAAGCGACCGCAGCAGAGCCTCAGCGCGAGTCCGCCAAGCCTCGCGCCACTCGATCACCGTTTCCCGCTCAGCCACACGCACGATCTCACGCATGTGAAAGATCTGCATGCGCGCGGGGTCGCTGGAGGGCTCGCGCCGGAACACGTAGGCGTCGCCGGTGTCGAGCGTCACCCCGCCTTCGGGAAGGCGCCCTCGCGCGGCGACCGCCGGGTACAGCGGGTAGCAGGCGGCTGGGGCGAGCACCATCTCGCTCATCTCCTGGAACGCGCTCCAGTCCTCGTGGCGGGTGGCGAGCTCGAGCTGCTCGGCCGCCGCGTGCTCATCGCCCTCGAACGCGAACACGGTGCCGGCCAGGTGGGGAAACGTCCCCAGATACCCGCTCGTCTCGAGCTGCTCGCGGGGGATCAAGGGGGGGAAGTGCAGCGGCTCCGGAGCCTCCGGAGCTGCCGTCCGCGTCACCAGGGCGTCGAAGGCCAGCCGCACCTGCTCGAACGCCCAGCCGCGGGCGTACAACCCATGCACACCGGTGGGAATCAGGAGTCCGGCGTCGACAAGCTCGTCCAGAAACGACACCTGCTCCGAGCTGCCGACACGAAATTGCGCCATCAGACCTCCTTGGCGATGAGCAGCAGCCCGGCGTTGGTCTGATGGATCCGCTCGTTGGCGATCATCAGCGCAGCCGACATCGAGTCCCGCAGGTGGCGGCCGACGCTGTACGGAGTGTCGTTCTTGAATCCCATGATCCCGCAGACGTCCAGTGCGCCGCGGCAGATCTCGGCCGCTCGCTCGGACGCGCCCAGCTTGAGGTTGTTGAAGCGCAGGGCGAGGGCCAGAGTCGAGAGCGGCTCGCGGCCCGGCTGGGCCGAGGCGGCCTCGAAATCCTGGCGCGCGGAGCTCACCTCGGCGCGCAGCATCGCCAGCTCGCTCATCAGCTGAGAGAGACGTCGCGCCGCCGGGGGCGGCTCGCCTCCCTGACGCTTGGCCGCGGCTCGTATGAATGCCCGCGCCCGGTCGAAGGCATCCTCGGCGATTCCGAGCCACAGATACGACCACAGGATGTGGGAGACCGGAACCATCGACTCGGCCGCAACCACCGAGAACGGGGTCGAGAGAACCTGCTCACGCGCCACCGTCCCGCTGACCACGTATCCCGGCGAGCAGGTCCCGCGCATCCCGAGCACGTCCCACGTGCCCGTCGGCTCCAGGTTCGTTTGCTCTTTGCGCGACAGGACGACGACCTGGTCGCTCTGCTCGGCGTCGGGGTCGCGCCGCAGGGTCGTCAGCAGATCGTCGGCGAATGCGCCGTAGCTGACCGTCGGCGCCTGCTTCTCGAAGGTGACCCGGCCATCCTCGTCCGCCGTGAGCGGCGCAATCGATCGGCCCATGTCCCCGCCGGTGCCGATTTCTGAGGTGACGGAGGCGACCAGGCGCTGGTCCTCGGCGAGCTCAGCCAGATAATGCTCGAACCACGACCTCCGCTCGAGGTGACGCACGAGCGTGATGACCTGTATCTGGTGCATGGCGAACACCATCGCGCTGGCGCCGCATTGCCGTCCCAGCTCCAGGCAGCAGTCGGCAATCGTGGCAAACGAGACGCCACCACCTCCCAGCTCCACCGGGACGAACGCCGACAATGCCCGCTGCTCGCGAAGCGCCGCGAGCGTCTCGCTGGGGAATCGCGCGTTGTGATCAACGTCATGTGCGTGCGGCGCCGCGACTTCACGGGCGATGGTGATGACGTTGTCCAGAAGCTCCTGCTCCCGATCAATGGCCACGCTCATGAAGCCACCCCCGCTCCGAGCTCGGACAGGGACGCGGCGATCGAGGCGATGCTCTCGAACACGCTGCGGCGCAGCATCCGATCCGGGAACTCGACGTCGAAAGCGTCCTCGAGCGCGAGCATCACCTGCACGCTCGCATGCGAGGTCATGCCCGCCTGGTAGAGATCGGAGTCGTCATCGAGTGTGCTGACCGCAACTGGCAGCCGAGCGTGCTCGCTGATGACTTGTCGGATCGTCTCGATCATTCTGCCTCCGTGCCGGTAGTTCGCTGCATCTCTGCGATGACCACTGCCGCCGCAAGCTCATGTTCGTGCGTTAGGGTCAGCGCCAAATCCCCGATGCTCGCTCGGTCGGCGAGCCTAGCGATGCGCCCGGTGAGCAGCAAGTCCGGCGCGCCCGTGGGTCCGCGGCGCACCTCCACCTCGCGCCAGTCGATCGCTCGATCACCGGGGCGCAGCACCTTGAACGTCGCCTCCTTGGCGGCAAAACGGGCGGCCAACCGCTCAGCGTTCACCTCGCCACCAACGCTGCAGTCGTCGATCTCGCCGCCGGTGTACACGCGGTCCAAGTAGCGCTGACCATGGCGGGCGATCGAGTCGCGCACCTCCGGCACCGAAACCATATCGATTCCCACTCTGATCTGCACGTCCTTCCCCTATCGGACGGAAGGGTTATCAGCCTTTACCCCTGGGCGCAAATCGCCGGGAATGAGGAGTTTGCCCGGGCAGCATCGATGAGCTCCTCGAGCTGGAGCGGGTCCTGGAGAGAGCGGGTAATATAGGGCACATCAGGGCATAGGCCGCAGCAAATCGTTGCCGCGCAGCCCTGAGGAGGCTCGCCCTCCGCTCTGGTTTTTGCGTGCACTCTGGTTTGAGGACAATCCGTCTGCTCGTACCCTGCTTGCTCGCCGGGCTGCTGTTGGCTGCCCCAGCGGGGGCACTGCCCCTGCCGGGAGCTCCGCGCTGTCCGATCTTCCCTCCGAACAATCCCTGGAACCAGCGCGTCGATCGGCTTCCCATAGCGCGTGGATCACGTGTGCTGCTTGGCAGCATCGGCTGGAATGCCCCGCTTCACGCCGATTTCGGCTCTGGGCTCTACGACGGGCGAATACGCGGCATTCCCTTCGCCGTGGTCAGCTCCCGCACTCGAAGGGTGCCGGTCATTTTCCAGTCACCTGCGCACTCCGACCGCACCCGGTATCCACTGCCTCGTCGCGCGTCCGTCAGCGCGGTCAGCCTCTCCGGAGAGCATCACGCGGTGATCGTGGATCGCGACACGTGCCGAGACTACGAGCTGTTCGACGCCAACCCGATCGGCAGGGGTTTTGCCTGGACCGCCTATGTGGGAGCGATTTTCGACTTGCATTCAAACCGTCTCAGACCGGCAGGCTGGCCGTCGGCCGACGCCGCGGGATTGCCCATTCTGCCCGGGCTGGCGCGCTACGACGAAGTGGCGCGGGGGGTGATAGACCATGCGCTGCGATTCACCGCCCCCACGGTCCGCTCCAGCTACATCTATCCGGCCCGAGACTCCCCGTCGCACAATCGGAGCCCCCAGCTTCCTCCGATGGGCTTGCGCGTGCGCCTAAAGGCGAGCGTCGACATTGCCCGGTTGCCGCGCCAGGCGAGGATCATCGCGCTGGCCTTGAAGCGCTACGGCATGATCCTCGCCGACGTCGGTCCGCCGTGGTTCGTCACCGGCGCTCCGAACCGTCGCTGGCAAAACGCCGCTCTGGACGCCCTCAGCCGGCTGCGAGGAAGCGACTTCGAGGTCGTCGATACCCGGTACCTGCCGCGGCCATCGGGGTGACCCCGGCGATACGCTGGTCCGGTGGATCCCGTCCTGGCGCAAACCGGGCGTGCGCAGTGGCTTGACGCTAGTGCTCAGGCGCGCCTGGAGGAACGGCTGCAGGCCGCGCTCCGGGCGGCAAGAGCCACGGGGCGCCCGGTGCTGGCCTCGGTTACGACCGACAGCGTCAGTGGTTTGGATCCGACTGCAGCCGTGCTCACCTCGCGTCGCGGTGCGGAGCCCTGGTTCTGCTTTGAGCAGCCTGATCGCGACGGCGCCGCGCTTGGCGCCCTCGGATGCGTGCGGGAGCTGTCCCCGCCGGGCGAAGATCGCTTCGAGCAGGGCGCGGAGCAGTGGCGCCGGCTTTCGGCTGATGCCATGGGCGATCCCGTGGGAGCCCCCGGATCCGGGCTGGTGGCGGTCGGGGGCATGTCGTTCGCCGGCGCCGGCGCCTCCTCACCGACGTGGGCTGGCTTTCGGGATGGCTCGCTGGTCGTTCCCGAGCTGTCGCTGGTCCGAGACGGCGGACGCACCTGGGTGACGGTGACCGTGGAGGCGAGCCCGGACGACATCCTCGCCGATCTGTGGGCCCGTGTGGATCTCCGGCTGGACAGACTGCGCAGACGGGCGCTGCCGTTGCTGGATCCCGATCCCACGGGCAACTACAGCGTGCGCAGTGTGCTTGCGCCCTCGCACTACGAGGAGGCGGTGGCTCGGGCCGTGCACCGGATCGGCGCTGGTGAGCTGGAGAAGGTGGTGCTGGCCCGGGAGGTCGAGGTAAGCGCTCCGGCCGCGCATGATCCCGCAGCGATCCTCGGCGTCCTGCGGGAGGCGTTTCCGTCGTGCTTCGTGTTCGCCGTCGGTCGTGGCCAGGCCACCTTCCTCGGGGCCAGTCCCGAGTTGCTGATCCGGCGCCAGGGCGCGCGGGCCAGCACTGTCGCCCTGGCCGGCTCCACGCGGCGCAGCGCCGATCCGGCCGTCGACGACCACCTCGGCGAGCAGCTCCTGCGCAGCGACAAGGATCGACACGAGAACGCAATCGTGGCCCGGCGGATCGCGCGGACGCTTCGGGCCCATTCCGTCTGGGTCACCTCGGCGCCCGACCCGGTGGTGGTGCGCGTGGCCAACATCCAGCACCTCGCTACCCCGATCCGGGCGCAGCTGGCCTCCCCGCTGAACGCGCTGCAGCTCGCCGGGCTACTGCATCCGACGCCGGCCGTGGGAGGCGAGCCGTGGCCGGTGGCGCGGCGATTGATCCCCGCCCTGGAGGGCTTTGACCGCGGCTGGTATGCCGCGCCTGTGGGCTGGATCGACGCCATCGGCGACGGCGAGTTCTGCGTCGCCCTGCGCTGCGCGCTGCTGCGGGGTGCGACCGCGCACCTGTATGCCGGAGCTGGCATCGTCGCCGACTCCGATCCGGTCGCCGAGCTGGCCGAGACCGAGGTCAAGCTGCAGGCGCTGCTGCCGGTGCTGGCAGGCTGATCATCATCGTGTGCGTGTTCTGTTCTTCTGTAATCTCGCGCTGAGTGGGTAGTCGGATAATGCTGCGCGAGAGGGTTCAGCGAGCGTTGAGGCGCTACGGCGCACGCGGGGCTGCGCGGGCGGCCTGGGCTCGGACCTGGGGGCATGTAGCCATCTCCGAGAGTCACGTCTGGTATGAGCTCGATCCTGGTGGTGCGCGGTCGCGACGGCCGCTGCCAGAGAACCTGACGCTGCGCCGCGGCGGTGAACCGGATCTGGCGCTGCTTGACGAGCTGCCTACCGTGTCTCCGAGCGAGGCCCGCGAAAGGCTTCGCGACGCGAACGATCTGTGGCTGGTGCTCGAGCATGACCGTGCTTTGTTCAGCTGCTGGATCTTCCGGGACGGTACGCCGGTGATCGCCGCGCCCGGCGGTCAGCTCCCGCTGCCGGCGGGCACGGTGTGCCTGGAGGACAGCGTGGCCGCCGCGGCTGCTCGCGGCCGCGGGATCGCTCCGGCGGCGTGGTCGGCGATCGCCGATACGCTCGCCGAAGAGGGACAGGAGCACATGATCACCAAGGTCGCGGTTGACAACGCACCCTCGCGCCGGGCGGTCGAGAAGGCAGGATTTGACGCTGTCGCCCTGATGCACTTCCGGCGGATCGGCCCGCGGTCGCGGACCCGGGTCGAGCTGTTGGACGCTAACCGTGGCAGCTTCATCACCGAGAGCTTGGCCGCTCCGCAGTGAGCTTCAGTGCCAACGCTCGAGGCCGCGTCGCGAGACGAAGCGCCAGGTGGCGCGTCTGCGGCGCCCGATGATCCGCGTGGGTCCGCCCGAGCGCCAGCTGGAGATCGAACGGGTGTCCGATCTCAACCAGGTGCGTGCTCCCTGGACCTCGCTCGCCGCCCAGGCCGAGAACATCTTCAGCACCTGGGAGTGGGCCGATGCGTGGGTCCGACATCTCTCCGGCGGTTCGGAGCTTGCGGTGGCGATCGCGCGCCGTCCCACCGGCGAGCCCGCTGGGATCCTTCCGTTGTGGGTGGTGAGGAATTCACCATTTCGTCTCTTGCGGTTCCTGGGTGCCGGGCCCAGCGATCAGCTCGGCCCGGTCTGCGCACCGGCTGAGCAGACCGGGGCCGCGCTTGCCTTGAGACGCCATGTCGACGAGGTGCTGGGCGGCTCAGGAGTCTTTCTCGGGGAGCGAGTGGCGGCCGGCGACCCTCTTGGCCCGCTGCTCGGCGGGACCGTCGTCCGCCATAACGCCAGCCCGATACTGAGGATCATGGGTGCGGAGTTCGATGACTTCCTCGCCTCGCGCAGCCGGAACTTCCGTGGTCAAGTGCGCCAGCGTGAACGCAAGCTGTTTCGCGAGGCCAGAGTCACGTACCGCCTCACTGAGGACCCCGACCAGGTGGAAACTGACATGCGCGCGCTGATGCGACTTCATGCGGCCAGGTGGAGCAGCGAAAAGTCCGTCGCGCTGAGTGGACCTCGAGCATCATTCCACATGGAATTCGCCAGGCGAGCGCTCGAGAACGGGTGGCTGCGCCTGTGGACACTGGACCTGGAGGGGCATCCTGTCGCCGCCTGGTACGGGTTTCGCTACGCGGGAATCGAGTCGTACTATCAAGCTGGCCGGGATCCCGCATACGACCACTTGCATGTCGGTTTCGTGCTCCTGTGCCACACGATCCGATGCGCCTTCCAGGACGGGATGCGGGAGTATCGGTTCGGGCTCGGCGGCGAGCCCTACAAGGCCCGCTTCGCCGATTGCGACCCTGGGGTGGACACGGTCGCGATCGCTGCCGGGGTGCGTGGTCAGGTGGCCTTGGCTGGGATCAACGCGGCCCTGCGCATGCCCGCAGGGGTGCGTCGGACGATCTGGCAGCGCGGTGGTCGCTGAGCAACTCGCGATCCTTTCGGCCGCTGGCGTCGTTTCGCGTCTCAATCATGGTTTGCGTCGGCTGTGGGCTGGCGCGGCGGCAGATGCGGCTCACCGCGTAGGGCCAGCGTGGCCGCCTGCGCCACCCGACGGTGGAGTTCGAGGTTGGCCTCGCGGTTGGTTTGTACCTCGATGATCGTCGTGCCCTGCCCGCCGGCAGAGCGCTGCACTGCCTCGCCCAGGGCTTCCAGGTCGGCGGGGCGCTCGTAGCCACATCCATACAGCGCGGCCGCGTGAGCGTAGTCGAGGCCGTGCGGTGTGGCGACGTGCTGCTCGAAGGCATCACGGGCACCGGCCACGGGGAGGAAGTGGAAGATCCCGCCCCCGTCGTTGTTGAGCAGCACGATGGTCAGCGCCAGGTTCAGCCGTCGCGCCGCGAGCAGGCCCCCGATGTCGTGGGCCAACGCGACGTCGCCGATCAGCACCACCACCGGCCCCTGACTCACGGCGGCGATTCCGAACGCGGCCGACACCGTCCCGTCGATGCCGTTGGCGCCGCGGTTTGAGAGCACACGGGGCGCGTCCTGCGATACCGGGGCGAACTCCTCCAGGTCGCGAACCGGCATCGAGGAGGCGACCAGCAGCGTCGCTTCGGGAGGCAGCCGCTCGGTCAGCTGGATCGCCACCGAAGGCTCCGAGAGCTGATCCCCGAGCACCCCGATGATCGCCTCGGCGACCGCGGCGTCAGCACGTCGCCAGGAGGCGAGCCAGCCGGGATCGGAGTTGGACAGGGACGACCCGTCGCGGTCGCCGGCGAGGGCGGCCGGCGGTGCGACTATCCGGGCTGCCACCGCGGCGTCGGGGTCCTGCCAGGCCTCGTCGGGGTCGACCGCGATCTGATCGACATCGAGCAAGCCGCCCAGCCAACCGCGCAGGGGCTTGGAGGTCGGCAGCTCGCCAACCCGGATCACCAGCTGGGGCCGGTGGGCTGCCGAGAACGTCTGATCGCGCAGCAACAGGTCGTAGTGGGCGATCGCCGCCGTCCCCCGCCTGGCCCCGGACAGAGGATCGGCGAGCAGCGGAACCCCCACCCGAGCGGCCAAGCGGGCCAGCCGCTGCCCACCCTGCGCGTCACCCGAGCCCACCCCGGCGACGATCACCGCCTGAGTGGCGAGCCGGCCGGACGCCGGGACCGCTGCCGCCGGCGCGAGACGATCGAAACGCACATACGGCCGCCCCTCCGCGCGGCCGGTGGAGTCGCTGGGCAGCTCCTCGTCAAGCACCAGCGGCTCGCGCAGCGGGAAGTTGAGGTGCACCGGCCCCGCCGGTCCGGAGAGCGCGGTGAAGTAGGCGCGGCAGGCCAAGGTGCGGATCCACCGCAGCCGCCCGGGGCTGGCATCGTGGACCCCGACCTCGAAGAACCATTTGACCGCGGCGCCGAACAGCTTGAGCTGGTCGATCGTCTGACCGGCGCCGAGCTCGCGCAGCTCCGGCGGGCGGTCAGCGCTGAGCACGATCAGCGGCACGCGGGCGTGGAAGGCTTCGGTCACCGCCGGGACCAGGTTCGTCACCGCGGTTCCCGAGGTGCAGGTCACGGCGACCGGCCGCCCGGACGCCTTCGCAGCGCCGAGGGCGAAGAATCCTGCGCAGCGCTCGTCGATGTGCGAGAAGCAGTCCAGGCGCTGCTCGCGCACCAACGAGAGCACCAGCGGGGTGTTCCGGGAGCCGGGCGACGTGCAGGCGTGGCGCATCCCGCACCGGGCCAGCTCGTCGCAGAACGCGCGCAGCAGCAGGTAGGTGTCGGTCGCGGTCATGATGCTCGGATGGCGACCTCGCTGGTGCTGCTCCACGGCTTCACGCACACCGGCGCCAGCTGGGAGCGGGTCAGGGCCGCGCTGCCGCGAGGCTATCGGGCGATGGCACCCGACATCCGCGGGCACGGCCAGGCGGGTAGGGAGGGCCCGGTGACGCTGACCGCCGTACTGCAGGATCTCGCCGACGCCGCCCCCGAGCGGTTCACGCTGGCCGGCTATTCGATGGGGGGCAGGCTGGCGCTGCACGCAGCGCTCGCGCCGGGGCTGCGCGAGCGGGTGCAGCGGCTGGTGCTGATCGGCGCCAGCCCGGGAATCGCCGATCCGGGGCAGCGGGCGGCGCGGCGTGCTGGGGACGAGCGGTTGGCCGAGGAGATCGAGGGCTCGAGCATCGAGTCCTTTGCCGCCCGCTGGGCCCGCACGCCGGTGCTGGCGGGGCTGCCGGAGGACCTCGCGGGATGGCTGCACACCGACCGGCTGCGCAGCACGCCAGCCGGGTTGGCGGCGGCGCTCCGCGGGCTGGGCACCGGCGCGTTGCCGTCGCTGTGGGGGCGGCTGGGGGAGCTGGCGATTCCGGTGACACTGGCCGCCGGCGAGCACGACGTGAGGTTCATCGCCATCGCGGGGGAGATGGCGGCGGCGATTCACCAGGCGCGGGTGGTGGTGATCCCGGACGCCGGGCATGCGGCGCACCTGGAGGCGCCGGAGCGGATTGCCGAACTGCTCGTGCCCGGGAGGTGACGGGTGCGCCATACCACTCGGTCAGGCGGTCACCGAGGCCCGATCCCGACGGCGGCGCCATCCGCCCGTCGATCGGAGGCAGCGGGTCCGGACGTTCGGTGAACAGCCTCAGCGTGGCCAGCCCGCAGGCTCGATCCGGGCGCACCGCCACGGCCGCGTGCAACGCCGCGGCGATTCCCAGCGGTCCGTCGAAGGTGGAGGTCAGGTAGACCTCATAGCCCGCGGCCCGAGCCCGGCGCGCGGCGGCGAGGACGCCGGTGATCCCGCCGCAGACGGAGAGCTTCAGCCCCACGGCATCGCAGACTCGACGGTCCAGGGACCCTGGTAGCAGCGCGGTCTCGTCGATGGCCACCGGCACCGGGGCCCGCGCGGAGACCGCGGCGATCTCGGTCAGGCCGCGACACGGTTCCTCGCAGCACTCGATCCCCACCGGGGCCAGTGCCGCCAGCGCTGCCAGCGCCTCGGGCACCGACCAGGCACCGTTGGCGTCCACGCGGATCGCCATCGCGGACCCGGCCGCGGCACGCACCGCCGCCAGTCGGCCGGCGTCGTCGCCGATTCCGACCTTGACCTTGACGCAGGCAAAGCCGGCGGCCCGCGCAGCGGCGGCAGCGCTCGCGGCTCCGGCACGGTCGGCGGCGCCGATCGTCGCGTTGACCGCCACCGGCTCGGCCGCCGGCACGTCCAGGAGCCGCCACACCGGTTCCCGCGCCCGTCGCCCGGCCAGATCCCATAGGGCCAGGTCGATCGCCGACACCGCCTGCGGCAGCCGCGCCACCTGCGTGCATGACGCCAGGGCCTCCTCGCGAGGGACGCCGGGGTGCAAGCCGGACAGGACTTCCCGGCTGTCGTTCAGCGCCGCCAGCACGTCATCGACCTCGACTCCATCGTAGGAGGCCAGCGGCGCGGCTTCCCCGTATCCGGTGAGCCCGGAATGGTCATCGTGCAGGCTGACCAGGACCAGCGGGCGAACTTCCACCTGGCCACGGGCCGAGACCATCGGTGCGCACAGGCGCGCGGCGATGATCCGGTGCTCCAGCCTCACCGGCTGAGCAGCAGCCCGACGGCCAGCAGCACGCAGAACGCCAGCTGCAGCAGCCCGGTTCGCGCCAGTGCCTGGTTGAGCGACGGACCATCGGTACGGTTGCGGACCGTCCGCACCAGCGATGCCGCCAGGGGCAGCGTCAGCCACGGGAGCAGCACCCAGGCCTTCAGCGGGCCGAACAGCCAGGTCACGGGGGCCAGCAGGTAGGCGCCGTAGACGATCACCGCAAACACGACGCGGGTGCGGTCGCGGCCGAGCCGGACAGCCAGGGTGCGCTTGCCGGACCGGCCATCGGTGTCGACGTCCCGGAAGTTGTTGACAACCAGGATCGCCGCCGCCAGCAGCCCGACCGGCACCGCCAGCGCGAACGCCTCCCAGTCCAGGTGCCTGACCTGCACGAAGAACGATCCCGCGACGGCGACGATGCCGAAGAACAGGAACACGAAGACCTCGCCCAGGCCCTCGTAGCCGTACGGACGCGGGCCCCCGGTATAGGCTACGCCGGCAAGGATCGAGGCGGCGCCGACCAGCAGCAGCTGCCAGCCGGCGACGACGATCAGATAGATCCCGGCCAGCACCGCCAGGGCGAACGAGACGTAGGTGGCGACCAGCACCTGGCGCGGGGGCACCAGGCCGCCCGCGGTGACCCGCACCGGCCCGAGCCGGTCCTCGGTGTCGGCCCCGCGGCGGGCGTCGGAGTAGTCATTGGACAGGTTGGTGCCGACCTGGATGAAGATCGCCCCCAGCAACGCGGCGATGAAGCGCAGCGGGTGGAACACGTGCGCGAACCCAGCCAGAGCGGTTCCGACCAGCACCGGCGCGACTGCCGCCGGCAGCGTCCGCGGGCGCGCCGCCATCAGCCAGATGCGGACGCCGCTGGGGGCGCTGATCGCGCGGGACGAGGCCATCGTCTCTAGGCGCGTCGCGGAAACTGGGAGAAGTCCGGAGTCCGCTTCTCGAGGTATGCCCGCCGCCCCTCGGCCGCCTCCTCGCTCATGTAGAAGAGCAGGTTGGCGTCGTGGGCCAGCTGCTGGATCCCGGCGAGGCCGTCCTCGTCGGCGTTGAAGCTCGCCTTCAGCAGCCGCAGGGCGAACGGAGACAGGGCCAGCATCTCCCGGCACCATGACACCGTCTCCTCCTCCAGGCGCTCCAGCGGCACAACCGCGTTGACCAGTCCCATTCCGAGCGCGTGCTGAGCGTCGTATTGACGACACAGGAACCAGAACTCCTTGGCCCGCTTGGGTCCCACCAAACGGGAGAGCACGCTGGCGCCGAAGCCGCCGTCGAAGGAGCCGACCTTGGGTCCGGTCTGGCCGAAGCGGGCGTTCTCGGCCGCGATCGTCAGGTCGCAGACGACGTGCAGGACGTGGCCCCCACCGATCGCGTACCCGGCGACCATCGCCACCACCGGCTTGGGCATCCGGCGGATCTGGACGTGAAGGTCGGTGACGTGGAAGCGGCCGACGGCCTTATGGTCGCCCGCGGCGACGGTGGGATCGGCCCCGGACACGTACCCGCCCCGTTCGCCGCGCACCCGCTGGTCGCCGCCCGAGCAGAACGCGTCCGAACCCTCGCCGGTGAGGATCACCACGCCGACGTCGAGGTCCTCCCGCGCCCGCTCGAACGCGTCGGAGAGCTCGACCACGGTCTCGGGCCGGAACGCATTGCGAACCTCCGGGCGGTTGATCGTGATCTTGGCGATGCCGGCGTCATCGCCGGTGGCGAGCTCGTAGCGGATATCCGCGTACTCGGCCGCGGGCTGCCACTGGACTGCCATCCGCGGACCTCCTTTCTGGGCGCCGGAGACTACCGTGTGGGGAATGGAGCCCTGGCTCTCCACTGCCCGTCGTCGGGCTCCGCAAAGGCTGGCGCTCAGCACCTCGGAGCGGACGTTGAGCTACGGGCAGCTGTACGAGCTAGCCGCCCGTGCCGGGGGCGAGCTCCGGGCCCGCGGAGTATGCACCGGCGACCGCGTGGGGGTGGCGCTGCCCGCGGGGGAGGCGTTCGCGGCTGCCGTTCATGGCGCGCTGCTGATCGGCGCGGTGGTGATGCCGATCGACCTGCGCCTGAATGGTGCCGAGCGCGCTGACCGCGCCGCGGGCGCGGTCAGTGTGCAGGCGCCGCTGAGCGGCGCAGCTCCGGTGGAGCCGGTGGCGGTGGAGCTCGACGCACCCGCGGCGATCATCCACACCTCGGGCACAACCGCCGCCCCCAAGCCGGTGCTCCTCAGCCACCGCAACTTCCTGGCCAGCGCGCTCGGCTCGGCGGTCGCGCTGGGGCTCGACCGCGACGAGCGGTGGCTGGGGCCGATGCCGTTGGTACACGTCGGCGGTCTGTCGGTGCTCATACGCTCGGCCATCTACGGCACCACCGCGGCGCTCCAGGAGCGCTTTGAGACCGAGTCGGTGCTGGCGTCGCTGATGGATCCGGCCCAGCGGATAACCCTGGTGTCGCTGGTGCCCACGATGCTGGCGCGGCTGCTCAGCGCCGGCCTGCGGCGGCCCCCGACGCTGCGCTGGGCGCTGCTCGGCGGCGGTCCGATCGCGCCCGCCCTGCTGGAGCGGGCGCGGGCGGCGGAGGTGCCGGTCGCTCCCACCTACGGGATGACCGAAGCGTGCTCGCAGATCGCCACCCACGGCTGGCCGCTGCCCGGTGTGGAGGTTCGGCTGGCCGGGAGCCAGCCACCGGCACCGGGCGAGCCGGGGGTCGGCGAGATCCTCGTTCGCGGAGATCCGGTGGCCCGTGGCGCGCTGTCCTCAGATGGGTGGCTTCACACCGGCGACCTGGGGAAGATCGACGAGCGCGGAGCCCTGAGCATCACCGGTCGCCTGACCGACACGATCGTCACCGGCGGAGAGAACGTCGCTCCGACCGAGGTGGAGGCGGTGCTGCTGGAGCATCCAGCTGTCGGCGACGCCGGTGTGTTCGGGCGTGACGACGCGCACTGGGGGGAGGCGGTCGTCGCCGCGGTGGTGCTGCGGGACGGCCAGGCAGCCACGGCGCAGCAGCTGCGCGCGCACTGCGCAACGCGACTGGCGGCGTTCAAGGTCCCCAAGGCGATAGACATCGTGCCGGCGCTGCCGCGCAGCGGGGCCGGCAAGCTGCTGCGAGAGGAGCTTGCCCGCGCCAACGTATGATCTGGCCGGCAGTGTCGTCCGCCAGACGCCTTTCTCGCCGAGTCGCATGAGCGAGCCAGACCCGGACGAGCTGCGCGGGGGGATGCGCCAGAGCTGGGAGCGCGCGGCGCCGGCCTGGGGAGAGCGGGCGGATTCGGTGCGCCGCATGGGCCTGCCGGTCTCCCGATGGATGATCGAGCACGCCGCCGTACGCTTCGGGGAACGCGTGCTGGAGCTCGCGGCGGGCGCTGGGGACACCGGCTTCCTGGCCGCGTCGCTCGGTGGTCGGCTGATCTGTAGCGACGGCGCCGAGGCGATGGTCGAGGTCGCGCGCGAGCGGGCGCGAACGCTGGGGGTGGAGAACGTCGAGTTCCGGCAGCTGGAGCTGGAGTGGATCGACCTACCGGCTGCTGAGGTGGACGTGATCCTGTGCCGCTGGGGGCTGATGCTGATCGTCGATCCCGAGGCCGGCCTGCGGGAGTGCCGGCGGGTGCTGCGTCCCGGGGGGCGGATCGCCCTCGCCGTGTGGGATCAGCCGGCCGCCAACCCGTGGGCGACGATCCCCGCCCGAGCCCTGGCCGAGCTCGGTCATCCTCCGTCCCCTCCGAATCCCAGCCCCGGGATGTTCGCGCTCGCGTCGCCCGACCAGCTGCGGGATCTGCTTCAGGCAGGGGGTTTCCTGGACGTGGAGGTCGATGCGGTGACGGTGCAGCGGCGCTATCCGAGCGTCACGAGCTATCTGGAGGAGACGCTCGATCTGTCGATGATGTTCCGGGACGCGTGGCCCTCGTTGCCCGAGCCGCTGCGCGAAGCCGTACCGGCCAAGCTCGCTGAGGTGGCCGCTCCCTGGCTGGACAGCGACGGGGCGCTGTGCCTGCCAGGTCGCTCCCTGGTCGCTGCCGCCCAGGCCTAGGGCGATCCAGGTTGGTCCCGGCGGCGCACGTTCACACGAAGTTCACTGCGAATTTGCAGGTATTTCACCAGTGAGCAGGCTTATCCGAGCAAGCTCTAGGCAATGCCACTCGCAGCGGAGGGCCAATCGTGAGTGAGATCCTGACCAGGCTGCTCCTGGTCCTCTGGGGCGTGCGCCTGGACGGCGATGTCCCGCCCCGGGTGCTGGTCGAGCGCTGATCCATTCCGAGCCGGCAGCGCCCGGGCCAGCAGCAGCGCGCCTGGGGCCGTGGCGGCGATCAACAGCAGCGTCTGCGGCGTGGCCGCCGGCAGGGCGAGGAAGGTCCGCAGCGGCGGCAAGGTCAGCGCCGCCGCCAGCACCACTCCCGAGCCGCCTACCGCGGCGAGGACTGGCTGGCTGAGGCGCTCATCCGGGTCGCCACTCTGCAGCGTCTGCGCAAGCTGGGTGACGATGATCGAGCCGAACGCGACCACCGACGCCTGCGCGCCGAGCAACGGTGCCGCGAGAACCGCGGCCAGCGCGGGCACTGCCGTAGCCAGACCACGGCGGATGATGCCGCTGACCAACTGCTGATCGAAGGACTCCGTGCCCTCGCGCCCGACGCTGCGCAGATCCCGTTCGCGTGGCGGTTGCGCGGCCACGGCGACGGCTGGAAGCACGTCAGTGACGAGGTTGATGGCCAGGATCTGTCGCGCGCCCAAGACCGCTCCCCGGCCGAGCACGGCAGCACCAGCCATCATCGCCACCTCGCCCAGGTTCCCGCCCAGTAGGAGGGCCAGGGCCCGGTGCAGGTTCTGCCACAGCGAGCGCCCCTCCAGCAGCGCCTCGGTCAGCGTCTCGAAGCGGTCGTCGGCCAGGACCAGGTCAGCGGCCTGTCGGGCCACCTCGGTTCCGCTGGCGCCCATCGCCACCCCGACGTCGGCCAGTCGCAGCGCCGGCGCGTCGTTCACGCCATCTCCGGTCATCGCCACCGTGTGGCCGCCGTCGCGCAGGCTCTCGACGATCCGCAGCTTGTCGATGGGGGTGATCCGGGCCACCACGGAGACGTGCTCGAGCCGCTGGCGCAGGACGTTCTCATCCACGTTCTCGATCTCCTCGCCGGTCAGCACGGCTTCGACAGCGACGGGCAACCCGAGGTCAGAGGCGATCTTCTCCGCCGTCGCCGGATGGTCTCCGGTGAGCATGATCACCCGCACGCCCGCGCTCTGGCAGCGGGCCAGGGCGGCAGCGGCGCCGGCACGAGGAGGATCGCTGATCCCGAGGAAGCCGCGCACGACTAGTCCACGCGGATCCTCCACGGCCGTCTCCGGCGCCCCGTCGGCGATCGTGAGCACGCGCAGCCCCCGCGATGCCAGCTCGGTCGCGCGGGCCAGCAGCGCCGCGCGCGCCGGCTGGTCGAGCTCGCGCAACGAGCCATCGGGTCCCGGAGCGTGGCGGCAGCGAGGCATCACGACCTCCGCCGCCCCCTTCACGCATACTCGCTCGTCGAAGGCAGAGGCGTGTAGCGAGCGGATCGGGTCAAACGGCGCCTCCCGGATCCGGTTCCGGCGCAGCGGCTCGGCCATGTCCGCGCCCGCTGCCGCTGCCAGCACCGCGCCATCGGTGGGATGGGCGAGGGCCTCCGGCGAGTCCGGCGCCGGCGAGGCCAGCGCGGCGCACAGCAGCACCTCGCGGGCGCCTCCGGGCCGACGCGCGGCATTGGGGTCGAGCCGCTGGTCCAGGTCGTCGATCACCGTCACCGCCAAACGTCCCTGGGTCAGGGTGCCGGTCTTGTCGCAGCAGACCACGTCGACCCGGCCGAGGGCTTCAACCGAGGACAGGCGGCGCACGAACGCCGAGCGAGCGGCGAGTCGGCGCGCCACCGAGGCCTCGGCGACGCCCGCCAGCAGCGGCAGCCCTTCCGGCACCGCGGCCACCGCCACACTGGCGCCCAGGGCGAGCTGGCTCAGTGGCGCGCCACCCCAGGCGATCCCAGCGATCGTCACCAGCAGCCCGCCCGCCACCACGACAGGCATCCCCTGCCGGAACAACCGGTCGAGCCGCTGCCCGAGCGGGCTCGTGCGCGTCTCCTCGACGGTTAGGGCCGCGGCGGTGGCCCCTAGCCGGGTCCCGTCGCCGACGGCCACGACCACCGCTCGGCCGGTTCCGACGGTGACATCGCTGCCCTCGAGCACGATCCGCCCCCCCAGCGACTCGGCTGCAGGGTCCTTGGCCACCGGGAGCGACTCACCGGTCAGCGCGGCCTCGTCGAGCTCGAGTGCGTCGGCCGTGAGCAGGCGCGCGTCGGCGACTACGCGATCACCGGCGCGCAGCAGCACGATGTCGCCGCGGACGACCTCGTCTCCTGGCACTTCGGTGACGACCCCACCGCGCAGGACGTCGGCAGTGGCAGCGCCGATTCGCTCGAGCGCCTGAGCCGCCTGGCCGGCTTGACGCTCCTGCCAGGCGCCAACTGCAGCGTTGGCGACGATCACCGCGCCGATGATGGCCACGTCGGCGATCGCGCCGACGGCGAGCGAGACCGCCGCTCCGGCGCCCAGCACCGCCACCAGCGGCGATTCGAGCTGCTCGCCCATGGCGGCCACGAACGCGTTCCGTGAGGCGCGCCCACGCCGGACTTCCTGGCGCTCCTGGGCCTGCTCCTGGCTCAGCCCCTGCGGTCCGGTGTCCATCGCTGCCAGCACCTGCTCTGGATCCATCCGCCCCCAGCGCTCCGGCCGGGGATCGCTCAGGCGGCTGATCACCGACCGCGACCGGCGGCCTCCACGCAGGCGCTCCCAGCCCACGCCGATCGCCCCCAGCGTGGCGATGTAGGTGGCGTGGGAGGCCCGCAGCAGTCCCGGCTCACCCTGAAGGCCCCATACGGCCCCGGCCAGATTCGCCATCACCGACAGCGCCACGGAGGCACCCACGGCCTGGTCGCGGCGATCCGCGGCATCGATGATCGCGGCTACCGCCGCCAGCCCCGGAGCGAGGAGGTCGGCACGGGCCTGGAAGTGCGAGCTGCGACCGGAGCTGAGCGCGATCGCCAGGTCGCACGCCTCGAACGCCTCCGCCGCGGCCGGGGTATCGGACAGCACCGCCACCAGCTTCCCGCCCCGCTGTTCGGCCCGGACGAAGTCGACGAGGTCGGCCTCCAGCACCAGCGGCAGCTGCGCGCGCCGGGCGAGCATCCGGGAGGCCCGGCGGTCACCATCCTCGAGGACGGCGATCTCCACCTTGACTCGCTCGCAGCGACGCCTGAGCTCGTCTATCCCCGGCGCCATCCGAGGCCGCAGGTGGACGAAGCCGATCGCTTCCCCGGCCTGCTCGTCTCTCAGGACGAGCGCATGCTCGCCGGCCTCGACCGCACGCGTCACCTCGGCAGCACCGCGCTCGGCCGCGGTGGGGGCTTCCAATCGCAGCTGTCGCCCGGCCACCACCGCGCTGACGCCTTCGCCGTCGAACCGCGCGTTCTCCACGCGGAGGTCTCCATTGCGGGGGTGGCCGGCTCCCCAGGGTGATCCGGAGGCCGCCGTCATCGCCGTGACGATCGCGGTCACCTCGGCCCGGTCGCGGCCTCCCGTCGGGATGATCCGTGTCTGCTCGAGCCCCGAGGCGAGAACGCGCGGACCGTCGATCACGAGGACATCCGGACGCCGCAGCGGCCGCTGGGGTCTCGTTCCCACCACGGTGACACCGGACCTGAGCACCCGAGCCGAAGCACCGGTATCGGCGGCCTCGGCACCGATCACCGCCGGGCGCGGGTTGACCAGCAGCAGACCCGTGAACGCCGCCGCCGGCGAGCGGTGGCGGATGGCATGAAGCACCCCATAGGCGAGCGAGGCCGGCCCGAGCAGGGCGGCGTAGCGCCGAACTCGGTCGGGCCGCTCGGGACCGGGCCGCGGCTGGGCCTCCCACGCCCGGCCAGCCATCAGCTCCACGACGAGCGGCCCCCGGATAACGCTGGCCCCAGGCTCCAGCTCTGTGCCGACGACGGCCGCATCGGGCAGGCCGTCACCGCCCACCACGGTGCCGGCTCCCTCCAGCACTCGCGCATGGAGAGGCACGCGAGAGCCGGTCTCCAGGCGCACCACTCCGCCGGGTTGGGCGTCGGGAACGTTGGCCAACCGCCGCTCGTAGTCCTGCCACGCGTCGCGTCGCAGGCGAGCTTCCGTGAACAGCCGCAGGGCGCCGGCGCCGGATACGAGCAGGCCCAACGGAGATCCGGACAGGGTCAGCGAGACGATCGTCGCGCCGCCCAACAGCAGCTGGGCCCGATCATGGCCGAGCACGTCACGGAGGCCCTCGCGCAGCGGCGGGGCGCCATCGACGATCCCCAACACTCCGGCCACCGCGGCCGGCGCGGTGGCGCCGGCGTTTTCACCGCCGGCGAGCAGGGTGCGCAGACCCACCGCCCCGAGGCCTAGAACCGCGCCGATCGCGCGAGCGCCGCTCTGGATGATCGGGGCGGGATCCAGTGGGTGGGCCGGTGGTTCCTCGCCTCCCGCCGCTGGGAGCTCGACGCTCGAGATATCCGCCAGCAGATCCTGGATCGAGGTGACGTGCTCGGAAAGCTCGACCAGCACCCGGCCGGTGGTGGCGCTGGCCACGGCCCGCTTGACGTCCGGACGCCGCTCGAGGATCGCCACGACGCGGCTGGCGAGCTGCGGGTCGCGGTCGATGCCCCGCACCGCGATCCGCACGCGAGCAAACCGCCCGGCGCCGTCACGCAGCACTCCGGAGATGGCATGGGCAGCGCGGGCGCGCGGTGGCTGGCGCCGGCCGGGCTCCCGCGGGGACGTTGGCGCGGCGGGATCCAGCTTGGACTCTGGCGCCGCGGGATCCAGCTTGAGCTTTGGCCCGGCGGGATCCAGCTTCGCGCCGTGGGCCAGGTCCTGCGCCCGGGTGGCGGCTTCCACCACCGCCTCGGGATCCAGCCGTGCTTCGTCGAACTGGACGAGCAGGTTGCCGGTCGCGGAGCGCGCGCTGACCTCCCGTACGCCTGGGGAAGACCTCAGCGCGTGCTCGATCTCCCCAGCGCCGGAGCCGTCCCAGCCGGGCAGGTTGATCCGCAGCCGGCCCGGGAGGGCACGCAGGACCCGCGGCGCCTCCGGCGTCACGCTGGGACTCACGGGCGCGGAACGGCGGGCATCTAGGACGGCCTCCTCAGACTGCTATCGCCGGGAGGGCTTGCGCGAGCGCTCGTGCATGCTCCGACCCTCGGCGACGATGTCCTCCACTTCCTCACGGACCCGACCGAACACGCGGCCGAGCACGCGGGAGCCGTCCTTGACCACGCGCTGCATCACATCCTCCGCGCGCTCCTCGGCCGTGCGGGCGTCACCCCCGTCGCGTCGGTTGCTGCTCATCCCTTGGTGCCCGACGCCGAAGTGCGTTCGCTCTGGCCACTGCCGGCCGAGCCCGATGTCGACGGTGAGCGACGGCGAGTAGTCGCCGACGAGGCCCGACTGGTCCGAGCGCTGCCGCTCCCGCTGTTGGGGGTGGAGACGGTCTCGTTACCACGGACACCTCGGGTGGCTCCCCGGGTCGCACCGGCGACGACATCGCCGACCTTGAGCGCTCCGGCTACGCCGAGAACTGCTCCCCGCCGAAGTGTCTCCCGCGTACGCGGTGAGAACACCGCTGCGGTGGCAGCCGCCACGAAGGCGGTTTCGGTGCTGACCATGTCATCAAGTCCCACTGCGTCCTCCTCGTCATGTTCAAATTTGCCTGCCCGCTCAATTCGAGCTACCCGTGCCCGTCAGCAGCCTAACGCCTGCGGGCCGCGCCAGGTAGCCTCCGCGACCATGTTCTATGACGACGACGCAGATCTGGACAAGCTCAGCGGCAAGACCGTGGCGATCATCGGCTACGGCTCCCAGGGCCACGCCCACGCGCTGAACCTCACCGACTCCGGCGTCAACGTCGTCGTCGGGTTGCGGTCATCCTCGGCCGGCGTGGCCCGGGCGAAGGAGCAGGGGCTGCGGGTCCTCGCTCCCGCCGATGCCGCCAGTGAGGGGGATCTGGTGATGATGTTGACCCCCGACGAGCTCCACGCCCAGGTCTGGCAGGGCGGTGTCCAGGATGGGATCGCGGCCGGCAACATGCTGCTGTTCGGACACGGGTTCTCAATTCACTACGAGCAGATCGTCCCCCCGCCGGACGTCGACGTGGCGCTGGTCGCCCCCAAGGGCCCCGGTCATCTCGTCCGCCGCCAGTTCGTGGAGGGATCGGGTGTGCCCGGGCTCGTCGGGGTGCACCAGAACGCCAGCGGCGACGCCCTGGGGCTGGCGCTGGCCTACGCCAAGGGCATCGGCTGCACCCGCGGAGGGGTAATCGAGACGACCTTCAAGGACGAGACCGAGACCGACCTGTTCGGCGAGCAGGCTGTGCTCTGCGGCGGCGTGACCGAGCTGGTGCGCGCGGGCTACGAGACCCTCGTCGGTGCCGGCTATGACCCCCGATTGGCCTATTTCGAGTGCTTGCACGAGCTCAAGCTGATCGTCGACCTGATGTACGAGAAGGGGATCGCCGGCATGAGGTACTCGATCTCCAACACCGCCGAGTACGGCGACATGACCCGAGGCAAGCGGGTGATCAGCGATGAAACCCGCCGGGCGATGAAGGAGATCCTGGGCGAGATCCAGTCGGGAGCGTTCGCGCGCGAGTGGATCGCCGAGAACCGCGCCGGCCAGGAGAGCTTCAGGCGGATGCGTGAGGAGCAGTCGCGCCACCAGGTTGAGCTGGTCGGGCAGGAGCTGCGCGCGCAGATGGACTGGATCGACACCGAGTTCTCGGAGTAATCGCCCGCGGTTGACCGCGGCGCCTCCGCCTCCGGGCTCGGTGGGTTGACCGCGGCGCCTCCGCCTCCAGGCCTCGGTTGTCGCCAAACCCGTCCACATAGAGCCGGTTTGGCGACAGGTGCCCGGCATGCTCGGCCGGTACACTCCGGTCACCGTCGTGACTGGCGCGATCGGGTGGAGCAAAACCACCGGGGAGCGACGGATCCCAAAGCCGCGCGCCTGGGCATGTCGATCCAGCGATCTCCGAGGAGTTCCGCATGACCCAGACCACCGCCACGCTCCAGATACCCGATGAGCTCAAGCCCGCCGACGGCCGCTTCGGGTCCGGCCCCTCGCGCGTGCGCCCGCAGCAGCTCCAGCACCTGGCCTCCGTGGGCGTCGGGTTGATGGGCACCTCGCATCGCCAGCAGCCGGTCAAGCACCTTGTGCGCCGAGTCCGGACGGGCTTGGCCGAGCTGTTCTCCGCGCCCGACGGCTATGAGGTCGTCCTCGGCAACGGCGGCACCACCGCTTTCTGGGACGCGGCGAGCGCCGGTCTCGTGTGGGAGCGAGCGCTCCACCTGACCTACGGCGAGTTCTCGGCCAAATTCGCGTCCTGCACCCAGGCAGCTCCGTTCCTCGGCGATTCAATCGTTGTCGAGGCTCCCCCCGGGGACGCGCCGCCGCCGCACGCCGATCCTGGCGCCGACGTGATCGCCTGGGCTCACAACGAGACCTCAACCGGGGTAATCGTCCCCGTGCTGCGGCCAGCCGACAGCGCCCATGCGCTCGTCCTGGTCGACGCTACTTCGGCGGCGAGCGGGATGGAGGTCGATCTCGCCGACGCCGACGCCTACTACTTTGCGCCTCAGAAGGGCTTCGCCTCCGACGGCGGCCTATGGCTGGCGCTGCTCAGCCCGGCGGCGATCGAGCGCGTCGAGCGGATCGAGGCCGAGCGCCCGACCACGGCCGGCCCCCGATGGATCCCGGACTTCCTCTCGCTGGCGACCGCCGTCGAGAACTCTCGCAAGGATCAGACCTACAACACCCCGGCGATCGCCACGCTGTACCTCATGGCCGACCAGCTCGACTGGATGCTGGAGCAGGGGGGTCTGGCGGCGATGGCGGCACGAACCCGGCAGTCTTCCTCGCACCTGTACGGGTGGGCTGAGCGGCATAGTCACGCGGAGCCGTTCGTGACCGATCCGAGCAAGCGCTCGCCGGTCGTGGGCACGATCGACTTCGACGCCGAGACCGACGCTGCGGCGATCGCGGCAACCCTGCGCGCTAACGGCATCGTCGACGTCGAGCCCTACCGCAAGCTCGGCCGCAACCAGCTGCGCGTGGCGATGTTCCCGGCGACGCCGCCGGAGGACGTCCAGGCGCTGACCGCCTGCATCGACTGGGTCCTGGAGCGTGGCCGATGAACGGTCCGACGAAGGTGCTGGTGGCCGAGAAGATCGGGGAGTCGGGCCTCGAGCTGCTGTCACAGCACTTCGAGGTCGACGTCGGCGCGGGCTGGAGCCCGGAGCAGCTGGGCGAGCGGATCGGTGACTACGACGGCATCCTGATCCGCTCGGCGACCAAGCTCGACTCCGAGCTGATCGCCAAGGCGACCCGCTTGCGGGCGGTCGGGCGCGCCGGCGTTGGCGTTGACAACGTCGACGTGCAGGCCGCGACCAAGCGCGGGATCATCGTCGCCAACGCGCCGCAGTCCAACGTGATCACCGCCGCCGAGCACACGATGGCGCTGCTGCTCGCACTGGCGCGCAACATCCCGCAGGCTCACGCCTCGCTGATCTCCGGCCAGTGGGAGCGCTCCAGGTTCTCCGGGGTGGAGCTCTACGAGAAGACGCTGGGAATCCTGGGATTCGGCCGCATCGGACAGCTGGTGGCTCAGCGGGCTCGCGGCTTCGGGATGCACGTGATCGCCTTCGACCCCTACGTCGGGGCCGAGCGCTACCGGGAGCTCGGGGTGGAGAAGGCCGACTCCTCCGACGACGTCTACGCCGCCGCCGACTTTCTCACGCTGCATCTCCCCAGCACCCCGGAGACGGAGGGTTGGCTGGATGCCCACGCGCTGGCCAAGTGCCGGGACGGAGTGCGGATCCTCAACGTCGCCCGCGGGCCGCTGGTGGTCGAGGAGGACCTCCAGGCGGCGCTGGACAGCGGGAAGGTCGGCGGGGCAGCCCTCGATGTGTTCCGAATCGAGCCGGCGACCGACCATCCGCTGCTCGGCTACCCGAACGTGATCGTCACGCCCCACCTAGGCGCGTCCACGGCCGAGGCCACCGACCGGGCCGGGTCGCAAGCGGCCGAGCAGGTAATCGCCGCGCTCACTGGCGGCGTGGTCACGAGCGCCGTCAACGTCCCGGCGATCCCGCCGGAGGACATGGAGGCGCTGGGTCCGTTCCTGCCCCTGTGCCGTGCCCTGGGCCGGATCGCCGTCGAGCTGGCCGAAGGCTCGTCGGTGGATGCGGTGGAGACCGAGTTCCTGGGCCGACTGTCCGACCGGGACACGCGACTGCTGTCGATCCAGACCCTGCTCGGAGTCCTACGCGGGCACACCGAGGAGGACGTCAACGAGGTCAACGCCCCGGCGATGGCCAACGAGCGCGGTATCCGGCTGGCCGAGACCAAGAGCAGCGGCGTGCGTGACTACACCGACCTGGTGCGAGTCAGCGTGATCAGCGGCGATGCCCGGGTGCGGGTCGTGGGCACGCTGATCGGGCGCCGCAATCGCTGCCATCTACTCGAGGCGTGGGACCAGCGCTTCGACGTTCAGCTGGAAGACCACATCGCCCTGTTCCGCTATCGGGACGTGCCGGGGATGATCGGCCGGGTCGGCTCGGTCTTCGGTGCGCACGGCGTCAACATCGTCTCCGCGGCAGTCGGGCGTCAGCCCGACGGCATTCGGGAGGGCGACGATCGCCTGGCGGCAATGGCCGTCACCACCGATACCGCCGTGCCTCAGACGGTGATCGACGAGATCGTCGCCGGCGAGGGGTTCGTGGCCGGCCGGTCCGTGTCGCTGTAGCTCACGATCGCGTTGACGCGTCGCCCTGGCGGCCGCTACTCTGTCGCCGAGATGGCACTCCGCCTCGACCTGCGACTTCTTCTCCTCCCCCCTCGGGGGGAATAGCGCGCCGGCGGCCGCATGTAGCCGCGAGACCAGCACCGAGAAGAATCGCCTTTCGAGACCACCAGGAGTGACATGAACCAGCCCGTCGATCCAAGCCGAGTACTGATCTTCGACACGACGCTGCGCGACGGTGAGCAGTCGCCCGGCATCGCCCTGAACACCCACGAGAAGCTGGAGATCGCCCAGCAGTTGGCCCGGCTCGGGGTTGACGTGATCGAAGCCGGCTTCCCGATCACCTCGCCGGGGGACTTCGAAGCCGTGCAGGCCATCGCCCGTGCCGTAGAGGGCCCGGTGATCGCCGGGCTTGCGCGCACCCACGTGGCCGATATCGACGCCGCCTACGACGCGGTCCGAGATGCCGCGCACGCGCGCATCCACACGTTCATCTCCACCTCGGACATTCACATCCGCCATCAGTTGCAGACCACCCGTGAGGACGTCATGGGTCAGGCTCGCGCCGCGGTCGCCCACGCCCGCCAGTACGTCGCCGACGTCGAGTTCTCGCCCATGGACGCGACTCGAGCGGACATCGAGTTCACCGCCGAGGTGTGCCAGATCGCGATCGACGAGGGGGCGACGACGATCAACATTCCGGACACCGTCGGGTACACGATGCCGCACGAGTTCACCGCCTATCTGGAACGGCTCTACGAGCTGGTCGCGGACCTCGACCAGGTGGTGCTGTCGGTCCACTGCCACGATGACCTCGGGCTGGCGGTGGCCAACTCGTTCGCTGGCCTACGGGCCGGCGCGCGGCAGGTCGAGTGTGCCGTCAACGGCATCGGCGAGCGGGCCGGCAACGCCTCTTTGGAGGAGATCGTGATGCTGCTCCACACCCGCCAGGGCGACATCGGGCTGCGCACAGGGGCGGTCACGAAGGAGATCGCGAGAACGTCCCGGTTGGTGTCGAGATTGACCGGTTACCCGGTCCAACCCAACAAGGCGATCGTCGGGCGCAATGCGTTCGCACACGAGTCCGGGATCCATCAGGACGGAGTGCTCAAGGAGCGGACCACCTACGAGATCATGGACGCCACGACCGTCGGCCTGGAGAACAACGCGATCGTGCTCGGAAAGCACTCCGGCCGCCACGCGCTCCAGCAGGCGCTGGCCGAACTGGGATTCGAGGTCAGCGGCCAGGTGCTGAACACCGCCTTTCGGCGCTTCAAGGAGATCGCCGACAAGAAGAAGCAGGTCACGGCGATGGACCTGGAGGCGCTGCTCACCGACGAGCTGCGCGAGGAGCTGGCTGGCTACCAGCTGGAGTGGTTCGAGGTCGAGGACTCCTCTCGCCGGCCCCCGCACGCCACCGTCGGCGTGCGTACGCCTGAGGGCGAGGAGCTGACCGGATCGTTCACCGGTGACGGCCCGATCGACGCCATCTTCCGCGCCGTCAACGCGGCTACCGGAGCCGAGGCGCGGCTACGGGAGTTCCGCGTGGACGCGGTCACCGGCGGCCAGGATGCACTGGGGGAGACCTCAGTGGTGCTGGAGCTGGCCGGGCCCACGCCCTCGTCGCCGCCGGTGGTCGGGTCCGGCCAGGGAGTCTCAACCGACATCCTCCAAGCTGCGGCGCGTGCCTACGTCCGCGCGCTCTCCAGCGCCGTGCGGCGGCGCAGCGCGCTCGCCGAAGCCGAGACGACTACCGCGGCGGCGCCGGAGCCGGTGCGGACTCCTTAGCCAGCGACAGCCCCTGCCGGTAGCCGGCGGCGAGCACGTCGCTGCGCGGCTCGCGATCCATGAAGTTCGTGCCCATGGCCGCCGCGCAGTCGCTGTTGGGGGCCACTGCCTGCACCGCCGCGCCGCGCCGGCGCAGTGCCATGGCCTCGATCGACACCGTCGAGCGGGCGAGATTGCGGATCAGCGTGAACATGCTGTGGGTGCCAATGATGTTGGCGGTCGGGTTGAGGCACAGCACGTGCGTCTGCAGCCCCGCCGGCGCAGCATCGAGGTTGGTGGCACTCCACACGCCGCCGTCGACGTACTCGCGCCCGGATATCCACACCGGCGCAAACAGCCACGGCACGCTGCAGGAGGCGGCGACGGCGTCGGCGACTGCGGCTCGCGGCGCGCGTGGGCTGCCGAACATCACCCGACGCCCGTTGCCGCGGTCTACCGCCGCCACCCGCAGCCGCCCGTCGAAGCGGGCCTCCGAGCGTGCGATGTGATGGTGCAGCTGATCCAGGGACCCCCGCGGCCGCGGCAGCGCGCGCAGCATTCCGGCCCGCAATATGGCGCCGCCGGGCGCGGTGAGGCTGAGCGCCACGGGGGCTACGCCCGAACCGGCCGCGAGCGCCAGCGCTCCGGCACGCCGCGCGCCTTGCCAGGCCACGGTGGACAGGCTGGTGGACTGCTCGGCGTAGGCCACCTCGACCGCGGTGCCGACCATCCGGGGGCGCCGCGGGGAGCGGCCCCCGACCAGGTGAGCGGCGACGATCGACCCGGCGGAGGTGCCGACGAAGTACTCGCAATCGCGCAGGTCGAAGCCGGTGGCATCCTCGACGCCGGCCAGCACCCCCATCATCCAAGCCTCGCCGAGCACCCCGCCCCCGCCCAGGACCAGGATGTCAGGGCGCGTGATCATTCGGTCAGGCTAGCGAGGGAACCGCCCGGCGAGATCGTCCTGTACGTGATAACGTACGAACGTATGCAGACCATCGCCGTGGAGGGCAACGGCTCACCAGAGGCGCTGGGATCACGGATTCGAGCGCTGCGGGAGGGCATGTCGATGTCATTACGAGAGCTGGCCGAGCAGTCAGGGGTCAGCGCGCCGATGCTCTCCCAGGTGGAGCGGGGGGAGACTAGTCCAACCCTGCAGATCGCCGCCCGGATCGCCACCGGGCTGGAGCTGCGGCTCTCGCAGCTGCTGCGCCTGGACGAGGACGGCGCCGTCACGGTGGTACGCCGCGGGGAACGCCGCAAGGGACCGACCCGTGGACGCGGCCACAGCTACGAGATCCTCACGCCTCCACTGCCCGGCCAGCGGGCCGAGCTCTCCCGACACCGGCTGGGGGCCGGCGCGGCCACCGGCGGTCCCGGCGACCCGCCGATGCACGAGCCCGGCAGTCGTGAGACCGCCCTCGTGCAGGCGGGCACGCTCGTGCTCGCCTGCGACGGGAGGCGACTGGAGCTGCAGGAGGGGGACTGTGTGACCTTCGACGCTGACCTTCCCCACCACTTCGAAAACCCTGGACCCGACGATGCCGTGCTGCTGGCGGTGGTCAGCGCCGGACTACGCCGAAGCTAACGAGGATGGACGATGCCTAAAACGCTGTTCGACAAGATCTGGGATGCCCACGAGGTATCGCACAGCCTGCTCTACATCGATCTACACCTTGTCCACGAGGTGACCAGCCCCCAGGCGTTCGACGGCCTGCGCCTGGCCGGGCGCAAGGTCCGCCGTCCCGACCGAACGCTGGCCACGGCCGATCACAACGTACCCACCGACGGTACGCCGACCGCGTCGCGCATCCGCGACGAGCTCTCTCGCGTACAGGTGGAGACGCTCGAGCGCAACTGCCAGGAGTTCGGCGTCCCGATCTACTCGGTCGGGTCCGATCGCCAGGGCATCGTCCACGTGATCGGCCCGGAGCTCGGCCTGTCCCAGCCGGGGATGACGATCGTTTGCGGGGACTCGCACACCGCCACCCACGGCGCCTTCGGGGCACTCGCCGTCGGGATCGGCACCAGCGAGGTCGAGCACGTGCTGGCGACTCAGTGTCTGGTGCAGTCCAAGCCGCGAGCGATGCGCATCCGTTACGAGGGCGAGCTCGGCTTCGGGGTCACGGCCAAGGACCTGATCCTGGCCACGATCGGACGCATCGGGGTCGATGGCGCCGTCGGGCACGTGGTCGAGTTCGCGGGTCCGGTGATCGAGTCGCTGTCCATGGAGGGCCGAATGACGGTCTGCAACATGACGATCGAGGCCGGCGGGCGAGCGGGGATGATCGCCGCCGACGAGACCACCTTCGACTGGGTGCTGGACAGGCCCGGGGCGCCGCCGGAGGTGCCCGAGCCGTGGAGCGATCTCCACACCGATGCGGGCGCGACCTTCGATCAAGAGGTCGAGGTCGATGCCGGCGCGATCAGCCCAATGGTCACCTGGGGAACCACCCCGGGGATGGTGGTGCCGGTGACCGAAGCCGTGCCCGAGCCCGCCTCCGAGCAGGACGAGCGAGCCCTCGACTACATGGCGCTGAAGCCGGGGATGCCGATCGAGGAGATCAAGCTCGACCGCGTATTCATCGGCTCCTGCACCAACTCACGCATCGGCGACCTGCGCGCGGCCGCCGCGGTGATCGACGGCCGACGCGTGGCCGGCGACGTCCACGCGATGGTCGTGCCCGGCTCGCAGCAGGTCAAGATCCAGGCCGAGCGAGAGGGGCTCGACGAGGTGTTCCGGCGCGCCGGCTTCGACTGGCGGGACGCGGGATGCTCGATGTGTCTGGGCATGAACCCCGACGTGGCCGCCGCCGGTGAGCGGGTGGCATCCACCTCAAACCGCAACTTCGAAGGTCGTCAGGGGCGCGGAGCGCGCTCGCACCTCGTGTCCCCGCAGATGGCGGCGGCCGCGGCCATCGAAGGGCGCTTCGTCGACATCAGGAGCTGGAGTTCATGAAGGCGATCGAAACCATCACCGGGCGCGTGAGCGTGCTCGAACGCGACGATGTCGATACCGACCAGATCATCCCCAAGCAGTTCCTCAAGCGGGTCGCCCGCACCGGCTTCGGCGACTTCCTGTTCTACGACTGGGCCAAGGAGGCGGGGTGGAACCTGCCCAAGAACCCGATCCTGGTCGCCGGGCGCAACTTCGGCTGTGGCTCGAGCCGCGAGCACGCTCCGTGGGCGCTGGAGGACTACGGCTTCCAGGCCATCATCGCGCCCAGCTTCGCCGACATCTTTCGCTCCAACTGCACCAAAATCGGACTGCTTCCCGTCACCCTCGGGCGTGACGAGTGCGCGGCCATCGCCGAGGCCGGCGAGGCGCAGATCGACCTCGACCGGCAGGAGGTCCGCTGGCCCGGAGGGTCGGCTCGGTTCGAGATCGACTGGGAGATCAAGCATCGTCTGCTCAGGGGGCTCGACGACATCGCGATCACGCTCGACGAGGACCGGGAGGCGATTGACGCCTACGAGCACGACCGCGAGCGGTCCGGCCCGGTCACCACGGCGCTCTTGTGACCGCTGACCAAACCGCGGGTCGAGACTGGGACGCCGCCACCTACGATCGGATCTCCGACCCGCAGTTTGGCTGGGCGCTCGAGCAGCTGGACCGGCTGAAGCTCGCCGGCGACGAGGTCGTACTGGATGCCGGCTGCGGCTCGGGCCGAGTGACCGAAGTGGTGGCCGAGCGCGTTCCGGGTGGAAGCGTGTATGCCGTCGACGTGGCCCCGTCGATGGTGGAGCACACTCGACAGCGACTCGGAACGCGGGCGACCGCGCTCTGCCAGGACCTGGTGGAGCTAGAGCTGCCCGAGCCGGTGGACGTGATCTTCTCCAACGCCACGTTTCACTGGATCGCCGACCACGAGCGGCTGTTCGCGGGGCTGTTCGCGGCGCTGCAGCCTGGCGGGAGGCTGCTGGCGCAGTGCGGCGGGAGCGGGAACATCGACGCGTTCAGGAAGCTGGCCGACGCGGTGGCCGAAGAGGAGCCGTTCTCGCCGTACTTCGAGGGTTGGCGCAGGCCGTGGAACTACGCGGCCGCGGAGGAGACGGCCACTCGGCTGAAGCGGGCCGGGTTCGAGAACGTCCAGGTGTGGCTCGAGCCCAAGCGGGTGACGCTGGAGCAGCCACGACCTTTCGTGCAGACCGTGTGCCTGGTCCGCCACCTCGATCCGCTCCCCGCAGATCTGCGCGACCGCTTCCTCGACGAGGTGCTGAGGCAGGCGGCCGAGCCCCTGGTGCTGGAGTACGTGCGGCTGAACATGAGCGCGCGGCGACCGGCTGGTCCTCGGCTGCGGTGAGCGCCGGGGCAACGTTGATCGGCTACCGTCCGCCGCCGTGAGCGCCAAGGTGATCCTGCTGCCCGGGGACGGGATCGGCCCCGAGATCATCGTCGGGGCGGTGGAGGTCTTGCGTGCCGTGGGGGCAGATCTGGACTACGAGGAGCACCGATTCGGTGGCGCGTCGATCGATGCTCACGGGACGGCGCTCACCGACGAGACCCTGGAGGCGTGTCGGCGTGCCGACGCGGTGCTGCTGGCCGCCGTCGGCGGTCCTCGGTGGGACACCACAGACCCCGCCCGCCCCCGGCCCGAGCAGGGACTGCTCGGTCTACGGAAGGGTCTCGGGCTGTTCGCCAACCTGCGCCCGGTGAGGCCGGTGCCTGCCCTATACGACTCCAGCCCGCTCAAGCGCGAGTTGATCGAGCGCACCGACCTACTGGTGGTGCGCGAGCTCACCGGCGGCATCTACTTCGGTGAGAAGACCCGCACCGCCGACACGGCGTCGGATGCCTGTGTGTACACGCGGGAGGAGATCACCCGGATCGCCCGAGTCGCCTTCGACGCGGCACGCTCCCGGGTGACCAGCGTGGACAAGGCCAACGTGCTCGAGACCAGCCGGCTGTGGCGGGAGGTGGTCCGCCACGTCCACGGGAGCGAGTTCCCCCACGTCGAGCTCGAGCACCTGCTGGTCGACAACGCGGCCATGAGGTTGATCGCGGCCCCTCGTCACTTCGACGTGATCGTCACCGAGAACATGTTCGGCGACATCCTCTCCGACGAGGCGGCGATGCTGAGCGGGTCGATCGGAATGCTGCCGAGCGCATCGTTGGGCGCCGGCGGACCCGGGTTGTTCGAGCCCGTCCACGGCTCGGCTCCGGACATCGCGGGCACCGGCGCCGCCAACCCGCTGGCGATGTTCCTCTCCGCGGCGATGATGCTGCGCCACGGATTGGCGCTGGATGAGCAGGCAGCGGCGATAGAATCCGCGGTTGACCGTGCGCTGCGCGAGGGTCTGCGCACGGCCGACTTGGGGGGCGATGCAAGCACGGCGCAGACCACCCAAGCAGTCCTCAAACACCTCTAAGGAGCAGCTGTGGAACAAGCGGACCTCATCTGGCACAACGGAGAGCTCGTCGCTTGGGAGGACGCAAAAGTCCACGTACTCACCCACGGCCTGCACTACGGAACAGGAGTGTTCGAGGGCGAGCGCGCCTACGAGACGCCCGACGGCCCTGCGATCTTCCGTCACCACGACCACCTTCAGCGGCTGTTCAAGTCGGCCGAGCTCTACTACATGCCGATTCCGTTCACCCTGGATGAGCTGCGAGCGGCCACCCACGAGCTGATCGCCGCCAACGACCTGCGCCAGTGCTACATCCGCCCGATCGCCTACCGCGGCTACGGCCAGATGGGGCTCTACCCGCTCGATTCCCCGGTGGACGTGTCGATCGCGGCGTGGCCGTGGGGGGCCTATCTCGGCGAAGCCGGCAAGCAGGCCGGCATCCGGGCCAAGGTCTCGAGCTGGCGCCGGATCCCGCACGACGCGCTGATTCCCCACTCCAAGGCCTCTGGTCAGTACCTCAACAGTGTGCTGGCCAAGGTGGAGGCCTCCAAGGCCGGATACGAAGAGGCGATCCTGCTCGACTCCCACGGGTTCGTGTGCGAGGGCAGCGGCGAGAACATCTACGCAGTGCGCGAGGGGCAGATCCTGACCCCGCCGCAGACGGCCGGGATCCTCGACGGGATTAACCGCAAGTCGATCATCCGGATCGCCCATGATCTCGGTCTCGAGGTGGTGGAACGGAACATCGCGCGCGGCGAGCTGTACCTGGCCGAGGAGGTGTTCCTGTCGGGGACCGCCGCCGAGCTGGTGCCGGTACGGGAGATCGACGACCACCAGATCGGTGCCGGGGAGCCGGGGGCGATCACGCTGGAGCTGCAGCGGGTCTTCGACGACGCGCTGCACGGCCGCGATCCGCGCTACCTCGAGTGGCTCGATTACGTGAAGGTGCCCACCAAGGCGGTCTAGGCATGGTTCTGGCGGAGCTGAGGCTGTTTCGGGGCAGTCGAATTATGCGGGCGGCCGGCGCCTAGCGCGCTGCCCGCTGCCCCCGGCCTTCTTGAGTTTCTTCCATCCGCCAGGAGTCCCATGATGAACACGATCGAGCTCTACGACACGACCTTGCGTGACGGCATGCAGGGGGAGGGCATGTCGCTCTCCGTCCAGGAGAAGCTGCGCGTGGCCCACCGCTTGGACCAGCTCGGCATCGACCTGATCGAGGCAGGTTTCCTCGGCTCCAATCCCAAGGAGCTGGAGCTGTTCCAGTTGCTTTCGGCGGAGACCTTCACGCATACGCAGGTGGCGGCATTCGGGATGACGCGACGCCGCGACCTGACCGCCTCCCAGGACCCGGCGCTGCGGGTTCTGGCCGACTCCTTCGTGCCCGTATGCACGCTGGTGGGCAAGACCTGGTCGCTGCATCTGCGCAAGGTGGTCAAGGTTGATCGCGAGGAGAACCTGCGGATGATCGAGGACTCGGTGGCGTTCCTGGTCGGCGAGGGAAAGCGGGTGATCTACGACGCCGAGCACTTCTTCGACGGCTTCGCCGACGATCCCGACTATGCACTGCGGTGTCTGCAGGTGGCGGCGCAGGCTGGGGCCGAGACGGTCACCTGCTGTGACACCAACGGCGGCAGGCTGCCGCACGAGGTCGCGCTGGCCATGGCCCGGGTGGTGAGCGCGCTCACCGGTGCCGGGGTGCGCGTGGGGATCCATTGTCACGACGACGCCGGCTGCGGGGTGGCCAACTCGCTGGCCGCAGTGCAGCAGGGAGCCTCGCACGTCCAGGGCACGATCAACGGCTACGGCGAGCGCTGCGGCAACGCCGACCTCGTCTCGATCATCCCCAACCTGCAGTGCAAGCTTGGCTACGACTGCCTCTCGGAGCGGCAGCTCGCGTCGCTCACCCCCACCGCGCACTTCTTCGACGAGCTGCTGAACTTCACCCCGGATCCCGACCAGCCGTACGTCGGCCGCAACGCCTTCGCCCACAAGGGCGGGATGCACGTCGCCGGAGTCTCGGTCGACCCGGCGACGTTCGAGCACATCGACCCGGCGATGGTTGGTAACACGCGTGAGGTTCTGGTGTCCGAGCTCTCCGGCAAGGGCACGGTGCACGCACGGGCCGCCGACGCCGGGATCGACCTCGACGAGGAGACGGCCGCGCGAGTGGTCGACCGGGTCAAGGCGCTGGAGCACCGCGGCTACCACTATGAAGCCGCTGACGGGTCGTTCGAGCTGCTGCTGCGTAAGCAGACGGGTGATTACGAGCCGCTGTTCCGGCTGGAGTCCTGGCGCGCGATCGTCGAGAAGCGCGCCGACGGCCGGGTGGAGACCGAGGCGACGATCAAGATTTGGATCCCGGGAGCCCACGGCGGCGGGCGCTACGTCCGCACCGCCGAGGGCAACGGCCCCGTGAACGCGCTCGATCGTGCCCTGCGAGATGCGCTGGTTGAGATCCACCCGCGCCTGGCCGACATCGACCTGGTCAACTTCAAGGTGCGGATTCTGGATGAGTCCAAGGGCACCGGCGCGGTCACGCGGGTGCTGCTCGACGCCTCAGATGGTGACACTGTCTGGGGCTCGATCGGCGTCTCGGAGAACGTGATCGAGGCTTCTTGGGAGGCCCTCGTCGACTCGTTGGAGTACGGCATGCAGGTGGTCGCTCGTCAGGCGCGGGAAGAGTCTGCGCCTGCGGGCGGGTCGTGAGCGGAGAGCCGATCCCGCTCGCGCGGCCGATCCTCGGCGCGCCCGAGGAGCAGCGCGTGCTGGAGGTATTGCGCTCCGGCCAGCTGTCGCTGGGGCCGCGCGGGCCCGAGTTCGAGCGGGAGTTCGCCGCCCGCGTCGGCGCGCGACATGCCAGCGCGGTGTCCAGCGGCACGGCGGGATTGCACCTGGCGCTGCGGGCGGTGGGCGTAGGTGATGGTGCCGAGGTGGTGACCAGCCCGTTCTCGTTCGTGGCCAGCGCCAACGTCGCTCTCTATGAGCGCGCGCGGCCGGTGTTCGCCGACATCGATCCGGTGACGCTGAACCTGAACCCGGAGGCCGCCGCGGCGGCGCTCAGCGAGCGCACGGCGGCGATCCTGCCCGTCCACGTGTTCGGCTACCCGGCCGACATCCCAGCCCTCGAACGACTGGGCCCGCCAATCGTCGAGGATGCCTGCGAGGCGCTGGGCGCGGTTCACGGCGACGGCGTCGCCGTCGGCGGCCGCGGGAACCCGACTGTGTTCGGCTTCTACGCCAACAAGCAGCTGACCACGGGGGAGGGGGGGATGGTCACCACGGGTCTCGCCGACGTCAAGGCCCGGATCGACTCCGAGCGCAACCAGGGGCGGGCACCGAACATGGATTGGCTCGACCACGACCGGCTGGGCTTCAACTACCGGCTCTCGGACATCGCCTGCGCGCTCGGCTTGGCGCAGCTGGCGCGGCTGGAGAAGATGCTCGCGGCCCGGACCGAGGTGGCCGCGCGCTACTGCGAGGCGCTGGCGGGGATCGAGGGACTCCAGCTGCCCTGCCCTGACCGCGGTGGCAACCGGCGAGGCTGGTTCGTGTTCGTGGTGCAGCTCCCGCGCGACGCCGACCGCGACAACACGATCCGCGGGCTGCGTGAGCGCGAGATCCCGAGCAAGCCGTACTTCCCCGCCGTCCACCTGATGAGCTTCTACCGCCGGCGCTTCGGGCACCGCGAGGGAGAGTTTCCGGTCTGTGAGGATGTGGCCGCACGCTCGATCGCGCTGCCGTTCTTCCCGGAGATGACCGACCGCGAAGTGGAGCGGGTGGCCGTGGCCCTGGACGAGGTGCTGGGCTCGCGGCGGCCCTAACATCGGCGCGATGTCCCGCTTCGCCGAGACCCAGCACCCCACGTTCCGACGTCTGAACGACTCGATCGGGTTCGACTGGCGGCTGGGTCCCTACGACGTTCAGCAGTCACGGGCGCACGCGAGGATGCTCAGCGATCAGGGGATCATCTCTGCGGCGGATCGGGATGCGCTGCTCGACGCCCTGGAGCAGGTGGAGCAGGAGCTCGCCGCGGGATCGTTCCCGTTCGCCGAAGGCGACGAGGACATCCACATGGCGATCGAGCGGCGAGTGACCGAGATCGCCGGAGAGGCCGGTGGCCGCCTCCATACTGCACGCTCGCGCAATGATCAGGTCGCCACCGACATGGCGATGTTCACGCGCGCGCATGCCGTGGAGGCGGTGGATGCGGTTGGACGTCTTGCCCACGCGCTGATCGCGCTCGCCGAGCGACACCTCGACTGGCCAATGCCCGGATACACGCACCTCCAGCGGGCCCAGCCCGTTTACCTGAGCCACCACCTGCTCGCCTATGTCTGGATGCTGGTCCGCGACCGGCGCCGCTTCCTGGGCGTAGCCGGCGAGGCGTCGGTCCTACCGCTGGGAGCGGGCGCGCTGGCCGGGGTCAACTTTGACACCGACCGGGAGCAGGTCGCCGTCGAGCTCGGCTTCAGTGAGGTGGCGGAGAACTCGATCGACGCCGTGTCCAACCGTGATTTCGTCCTCGACTATCTCGCTGCCGCCGCCACCTGCGCCACTCACCTCTCACGCCTGGGAGCGGAGATCGTGTTGTGGTGCAGCGAGGAGTTCGGCTTCTGCGAGGTATCCGATGCCTGGGCTTCGGGATCCTCGATCATGCCCCAGAAGAAGAATCCCGACGCCGCCGAGCTGCTCCGAGCCAAGGCGCCACGGCTGGTCGGGCATCTGAGCGCAGTGCAGGGAACGCTCCACGCGCTGCCCCTGACCTACAACAAGGACATGCAGGAGGACAAGGAGCATCTGTTCGATGCCGTAGATACGCTCGAGCTCTCGCTGTCGGCCGCGCAGGGGATGATGGAGTCGATTGCCTTCGATCGGACTCGGCTGGCCAGCGCCGGGGCCGACGAGCTGCTCGCGGCCACGGACATAGCTGATCTCCTGGTTCGTCGCGGTCTCCCGTTCCGTCAGGCTCACGGCGTCGTCGCCTCGCTCGTGCGCCTGGCGCTCGATCAGGGCCGGGAGCTGTCCGAACTCGCCCCGGACGACATCGCGGAGCAGTCGCCGCTGCTCGACGACGAGTTCTACGCGGTTCTCGCCGACGGCGCGTGGCTCGAGTCGAAGGTCTCCCGCGGCGGCACGAGCCTCGCCCGCGTGCGCGAGCAGCTGGAGCATGCGCGAGCGGCGCTGCAGTGACGCGTGAGTTCTATCAGCGGCCCGTCCTTGAGGTGGCCCGTGACCTGATCGGCTGCGTCGTCAGCCATGACGGCTGCCGAGGCGTGATCGTCGAGGCCGAGGCCTATCACGACTCCGAGCCGGCGTGTCACGCCTTCGTCGGGCTGACGCCCCGCACGGCGACCCTGTTCGGGCCGCCGGGAGCGGCCTACGTATACCGCTCCTACGGGATCCACGCACTGCTCAACGCGGTCTGTGAGCCACCGGGAGTCGGAGCTGCGGTCCTGATCCGTGCGCTCGAGCCGGTGGCCGGGGTGGAGACCATGCGGACCCGCCGAGCCCTTCAACCGCTGCGAAGCCTGTGCTCAGGTCCGGGGAAGCTCACGCAGGCGCTGGGAATCGGTCTGGAGCACAACGCCACCGATTTGCTCCATGGCCCGATCGTGATCTCGGGCCGTCCACGCGACTGGGAGGAAGTGCGCGTCTGCGCCGACCGGCGGATCGGCATCACCAGGGCGGTCGATCTGCCCTGGAGGTTCTGCGCCGCGGGCAGCCGGTTTCTCTCCCGTCGGGTCGGCGCCAGCGCCGTCTCCCCGGCGTGAGCGTGTGGGTGAGCGGCTGCTGAGCTGACCAGGACCGCTCGCCGGAAGGAGTTAGCGGCCACCGATTCCCGCGCCGCCGGTGCCGCCACCGGTGCCGCCACCTCCGCCGGTGCCGCCTCCCCCGCCGGTGCCGCCACCCCCGGCGGTGGCCCCGCCACCGCCAGCGGAGCCGCCGCCGCCGCCTCCGGTACCTCCGGCGCCACCGGTACCGCCGCCACCGCCTCCGGTACCTCCGGCACCACCCCCGCCCCCGGTGGCCCCACTGGTCCCCGCTCCCCCGCCGCCGGTGCCGCCCGCACCACCGCCGGTCGCTCCTGCGCCGCCCCCTGCGCTTGTCCCGCCACCGCCCGCACTTCCAGTGGAGCTGCCCGTGGAGCCGCCGTTGCCGCCACTTCCGGTCGTCCCGGCCGAGCTGGATCCGTCGCCGGATCCGGATCCCGTATCGGTCGTGTCGGAGGTGGTGCTGGTACTGGCAGAGCCGGGGCTCTTCTCGCTGGCCAGGATCTGCAGCGCCTGCGTCATGAAGCTCTGCCAGATGATCGCCGGATAGGTACCGCCCTCGACGGGACCGCCGTTGAAGTCAGAGGCCATCGAGACCAGCTTGGTCGGGAAACCGACCCACACCGCTGTGGTCATCTGCGGCGTCCAACCGACGAACCAAGCGTCGCCGTAGTTGCTGGTGGTACCGGTCTTGCCGACAACATCGACTCCGGAGATCGCCGCCTGCGTGCCGGTGCCGTACTCGACCACGCCGGCCAGCAGGTCGTGTACCGCGCTGGCAATCTCGGGGGGCAGGACCCGTTCGTAGGTAGGTTTGTCCACGAGGTCCCGCTGACCGTTGCACGTGACCACGAAGCAGTGGATCTCGGCGATGCCAGTCGGTCCCCTGTCGGGCGCTCCGAGCTCCGGGTTGAAGACGCGCTTGCCGCCGGTGGCGAAGGTCTCGTAAGCATGTGCCATGTCAAGCGGGGTCACGCCCTCTCTCAGGCCGCCGAGAATCATCGCGTAGTTGTCCGATACCGGTGAGCGGATCCCCATCTTTGTCGCCAGTCTCGCGATCCGGCTCGTGCCGACGTTGATGCCGACCTGGGAAAACACCGAGTTGTCGGAGATCGCGGTGGCGTCGGCGAGCGAGATCGGACCCGAGTAGGTGTTCCCGAAGTTGTGGACGATGAAGTGCTCCTGGCCCCCGCTGTGCGGGACGATGAAGTCCTGGGGCGCGGAGTCGATCACCGAGTCGGCTGAGTATTGACCTGATCCCAGGGCGACGCCCAGCGTGAACGGCTTGAACGCCGAACCTGGCTGGCGGTGACCTTCGGTGGCGAGGTTGAACGGGTGATGGATGTAGTCCTCCTGCCCGTTCACGATCGGGCCTCCGACCATCGCCCGGACCTCACCGGTGTTGTTGTCGATCGCCACCACGGAGGCGCTCGGCAGGCCCGATCCGGACGGCAGCTCCGCGCTCACCGCCTGCTCGGCGGCCTTCTGCATCTGCAGGTCAAGCGACGTGCGGATCTGGAGCCCGCCGAAGTAAGCGCGGTACTCGGCCACGCGCGGATCCACGCCTCGGCCAAGTCCCATCGCGGCCAGTATCTGTGGACGCAGCCAGCTGGTGAAGTACGGAGCCGCGGTCGGCTCCGACGGCTGTTGGATGTCGCTCTCGCTCGGCAGCGGGGTGGCCACGCCCTGCTCGTACTGCTGGCGGCTGATGAAGTGTTGATCGAGCATGTCGTGCAGCACCAGGTTTCGTCTCTCCCGAGCCGTCCGGGGATGCGCGACCGGATCGAAGGCCGTCGGCGAGGCGACCATCCCAGCCAGCAGCGCCGCGTCCCACGGGCTCAGCAGTGACGCGCACTTGGGCCGTTTCAGCGATGGGGTTGAGTCGCCGCAGCCGAGGCTGGCCGGCGTCGCCTGGTCGGAGGCGGACCCATCGAAGCCGTACTTCTTGCCGAAGTACACCCTGGCTGCCGATTCCACGCCGTAGGCCCCGTTGCCGAAGTAGATCGAGTTCAGGTACTCCTGAAGGATCTTCTCCTTGCTCCACTTCCGCGTCAGGTGGTAGGCCAGCGCGGCCTCCCGCAGCTTCTCCAGGATCGTGCGGTTGTTCTGCTCTGACAGGGCGTTCTTGACGAATTGCTGGGCGATCGTCGAAGCGCCCTGGCGGGAGCCGCCGGTGACGTCGGCAGCGAAGGCCCGGCCGATGCCCCGGATGTCTACCCCGGGGCTGGTCCAGAACCGCTTGTCCTCGATGGCCACGATCGCCTTCTGCATCGCCGGCGAGATCTCGCCGCGATGGATGTCGTCGATGACCACGTTGTTGGGCGGGGCAAAGATCCCGATCGGACGCCAGCGATCGTCGTAGAGAAACGAGTTGGCCTCCTTCTTGTACTGCTGCTTGTTCTCCAGCTGCGGGAGGTCGGAGGCGACCGCCATCATCATCCCGAACACCGTTGACACGCAGGCCAGCGCACCGACCCCGGCGAGAATCAGGATCAGCCGGACCTTGCGCAGCCGCGGCTTGGGCGGCCGCTGGGCCCGGGACCCGCGCCGCCAGCGGCGCCTCGCCGCAGCGAACGAAAGCGGCGCAGGGTCGCCGTCGCTCCCGAAGATGTCATCGTCGTCGCTCATGCGATCGAAGGAAGGTGCGCCGGCTGTTGGCGGCACGCAACCGGGCCTCGCCCCACAGGTAGAGCCCCGCAGCTCGTCGGCGCGGGCGGAGACCTCGCGGGAACGAAACTCTAGCATTGGCCCGTGGACTCAGACGCGCTTGGTGAGGGCCTGACCCCGACTCCGGCGCGGGCGGCGGGATGGTTGTCCCGCAACGTCGTCGATTGCCTGCCAGAGGGTGGACTGGAGCAGAAGCTGGCGCTCGGTCGCCCGCTCCGCGTGAAGCTGGGCATCGACCCCACGGCGCCGGATATCCACCTTGGGTTCACGGTGGTGCTGCAGAAGCTCCGCGAGTTCCAGGATCTGGGACACACGGTGGTGCTGATCATCGGCGACTACACCGCCCGTGTGGGTGATCCCAGCGGGCGCTCGTCGACCCGGCCGATGTTGGCACCGGCGGAGATCGAGGCCAACGCGCGGACCTTCCAGCAGCAGGCGGTGAAGGTCCTCACGCCGCAGCGATTGGAGGCCCGGGCCAACAGCGAGTGGTTGGACATGCCGGTCGAGCAGCTGTTCTCGCTGCTGAGGACGACGACGGTGGCGCAGCTGCTCGAACGCGAGGACTTCGCTCAGCGCTACGCCGCGGGTGCTCCGATCTCGATCCTGGAGCTGTTGTACCCGCTGCTGCAGGGTTATGACTCAGTCGCGGTGGCAGCCGACGTCGAGCTGGGCGGCACCGACCAGAAGTTCAACTTGCTGCTGGGTCGGGACATCCAGCGAGCCTACGGACAGCCCGAGCAGGTGATCATGACGATGCCGCTACTCACCGGGACCGATGGCGAGCGCAAGATGTCCAAGTCCCTGGGGAACTACATCGCCGTGACCGATTCCCCCGAGCAGATGTACGGTCGCACACTGAGCCTTCCCGATTCGTCGTTGGCGTCGTGGTACTCGCTGCTGCTGGGCGGCCCGGTTCCCGACCGGATCACGCCGCGGGACGCCAAGCGAGCGCTGGCCCGCGCCCTGGTCACCCGTTTTCACGGGGCCCCGGCGGCCCGCGCCGCCGAGCGCGAGTTCGATCGAGTGCACGTGCAGCATCGGCCGCCGACCGAGGTGCCCGAGGTCGTCTGGAGCCTGCCGGAGGACGGCGGCGATGCAGCCGAGGTCCATCTGCCGGCGCTGTTGGCGCTGGCGTTCGGGATCTCGACCTCGGAAGCCCGACGAGCGCTTGGTCAAGGCGGGGTCCGGCTCGACGGCGAGCCGATGAACGGTTCGGTGCTCGATCGTCGTTTGCAGGAGCTCGACGGGCGCGTGCTGCAGCTGGGCAAGCGCCGCTTTGCTCGCATCCGTGCGGCCTGAGGCTGGGTCCCAGTCCGCGGGCGTCGCGTCCCGGTCCGGGGCGTCGCGTCTATACTGCGCGTGCGGCCGCACCCTCGCGGGGACGGCGGTGGCCGAGAGAGCCTGGTCGGATCTGGGGCCCGTTGCGCCCCGCCGACGTGCCGCTATACTGGTCTGTCCATCTCGGAACCCGAGTCCCGGGTCCCGAGTGCTCCCTGGAAGGCAACTCCTTCTGAAGCGGTGCGACGGTCTTTGAAAACTCAACAGCATGCGCACCCTTCGACCGACCCTCGGTCGAGGAGTGTGTCCAGGTTCGACGCCGTCGACCTCCGCGACCTGCATGCAGGACGCGCAGGACGGCGGTGCCAAGATTGACCCCGTCTTGCGTTCCGGAGCCCAGTGTGTACATCGGGCTCCCTCGAGTGAACGCAAGGGCCTGCCCCGCCAAAACGGCAGGCCCGGAGTTTTGCCCGCTGTCCTGATCGACAGCGGGCGGTAATTCTCTGACGACTCTTTGTGAATTCAGCAGTTCTTCACGGAGAGTTTGATCCTGGCTCAGGACGAACGCTGGCGGCGTGCCTAACACATGCAAGTGGAGCGACGAACCGGGCTTTTAGTCCGGGGCAAAGCCGCGAACGGGTGAGTAACACGTGGGTAACCTGCCCTGATGATCGGGACAACCCGAGGAAACTCGGGCTAATACCGAATGTGCCCTCTGGCCGCAAGGCCGCTGGGGAAAGGAAGCTTCGGCCTCCGCATCGGGATGGGCCCGCGGCCCATTAGCTTGTTGGTGAGGTAAAGGCTCACCAAGGCAACGATGGGTAGCTGGTCTGAGAGGACGATCAGCCACACTGGGACTGAGACACGGCCCAGACTCCTACGGGAGGCAGCAGTGGGGAATCTTGCGCAATGCGCGAAAGCGTGACGCAGCAACGCCGCGTGGGGGAAGAAGGCCTTCGGGTTGTAAACCCCTTTCAGTTGGGACGAAGCTTTGCCGGTGAACAGCCGGTCGGAGTGACGGTACCTTCAGAAGAAGCCCCGGCTAACTACGTGCCAGCAGCCGCGGTAATACGTAGGGGGCAAGCGTTGTCCGGAATCATTGGGCGTAAAGAGCGTGTAGGCGGCTCGGTAAGTCCGCTGTGAAAGTCCAGGGCTCAACCCTGGAATGCCGGTGGAAACTGTCGGGCTAGAGTCCGGAAGAGGCGAGTGGAATTCCTGGTGTAGCGGTGAAATGCGCAGATATCAGGAGGAACACCAATGGCGAAGGCAGCTCGCTGGGACGGTACTGACGCTGAGACGCGAAAGCGTGGGGAGCAAACAGGATTAGATACCCTGGTAGTCCACGCCGTAAACGATGGGCACTAGGTGTGGGGGGTGTCGACTCCCTCCGTGCCGACGCTAACGCATTAAGTGCCCCGCCTGGGGAGTACGGCCGCAAGGCTAAAACTCAAAGGAATTGACGGGGGCCCGCACAAGCAGCGGAGCATGTGGTTTAATTCGACGCAACGCGAAGAACCTTACCTGGGCTTGACATGTTCCTGACCGCCGTGGAAACACGGTTTCCCTTCGGGGCAGGATCACAGGTGGTGCATGGCTGTCGTCAGCTCGTGTCGTGAGATGTTGGGTTAAGTCCCGCAACGAGCGCAACCCCCGTCGCATGTTGCCAGCATTTAGTTGGGGACTCATGCGAGACTGCCGGTGACAAACCGGAGGAAGGTGGGGATGACGTCAAGTCATCATGCCCCTTATGTCCAGGGCTACACACGTGCTACATTGGCGCGTACAGAGGGTTGCAAGACCGCGAGGTGGAGCGAATCCCTTAAAGCGCGTCTCGGTTCGGATTGCAGGCTGAAACTCGCCTGCATGAAGGCGGAGTTGCTAGTAATCGCGGATCAGCATTGCCGCGGTGAATACGTTCCCGGGCCTTGTACACACCGCCCGTCACACCACGGGAGTGAGCAACACCCGAAGCCGGTGGCCTAACCCTCTGGGAGGGAGCCGTCGAAGGTGGGGCTCGTGACTGGGGTGAAGTCGTAACAAGGTAGCCGTAGCGGAAGCTGCGGCTGGATCACCTCCTTTCTAGGGAGCCCTCTTCAAACCGAGGGCACCGATCGTCCCGGGCGCCGTCGCCCGGCTCCTTCTGGAGCTCGCCGACGGCCGAGGTGCACGATCGGCCACTAGACATGTCGACCGGACCTGGCCGGACCTCCGCCGGAGCCCTCGGGCAACGGCGAGGCTCCGCATGCTGTTGAGTTTTGAGAGACCGGCCCCGCCGGCGCTCGTTCCGATCACGGTCCGGGACGCCGAGGTGGTGGTGGCACCTCTTCGCGGACCTTGAAAACTGCACAGTAGCCAATGACACGGGTATCACCGGGCGGGAGCCGCGAGGCTCTCACCCAAGATCACCGTCAAGATATTAAGGGCACATGGTGGATGCCTAGGCACCAAGAGTCGAGGAAGGGCGTGAACGGCTGCGATAAGCCGCGGTGAGGCGCTGAATGGCCAGTGACCCGCGGATGCCCGAATGGGGAAACCCAGCGTCGGTAATGCGACGTTATCCTGCGCTGAACACATAGGCGCAGCGAGGACAAGCGGGGGAAGTGAAACATCTCAGTACCCCGAGGAAAGGAAATCAACCGAGACTCCCTGAGTAGTGGCGAGCGAAAAGGGAACAGCCCAAACCCGGCGCGTGTAAGCGGTCACGCGTTGCGCGTCGGGGGTTGTAGGGCGCCTGGTCCGGATCGTGACCGATCCGGCGGAAGTTACAAAGCAGTGCGATAGTCGAAGCGCGTGGAACCGCGCACCACAGAGGGCAATCGTCCCGTAGACGAAATCGTGCTGTCTTCCGCAGGCGTTCCTGAGTAGGTCCGCTCTCGTGAAACGCGGACTGAAGCTGGGGGGACCACCCTCCAAGGCTAAGTACTCCTTGGTGACCGATAGCGGACTAGTACCGTGAGGGAAAGGTGAAAAGTACCCCGGAAGGGGAGTGAAATAGTACCTGAAACCACGTGCCTACAAGCGGTGGGAGCGGCCTCGTGCCGTGACCGCGTGCTTTTTGCATAACGAGCCGGCGAGTTACTCGTCTGCGGCAAGGTTAAGCGATGAGCGGAGCCGAAGCGAAAGCGAGTCCGAACAGGGCGACACAGTCGTAGGCGGTAGACCCGAAGCTGAGCGAGCTACCCATGGGCAGGTTGAAGCGGGGGTAAGACCTCGTGGAGGACCGAACCGACCTAGGTTGAAAACTGGGCGGATGACCTGTGGGTCGGAGTGAAAGGCTAATCAAGCTCAGTGATATCTGGTTCTCTCCGAAATATATTTAGGTATAGCCTCGGATAAATTCCGTTGCGGCCGTAGAGCACTGTTTGGACTAGGGGCCCTACCAGGTTACCGAATTCAGGCAAACTCCGAAGACCGTTACGGTTACTCCGGGAGTCAGTTGCTGGGGGATAAACTTCAGCGTCAAAAGGGAAACAGCCCAGACCGCCAGCTAAGGTCCCCAAGTACTAGCTAAGTGGTAAACGATGTTCGAATGCCCAGACAACCAGGAGGTTGGCTTAGAGGCAGCCACCCTTGAAAGAGTGCGTAACAGCTCACTGGTCAAGTGTTCGAGCGCGGACAATGTAACGGGGCTCAAGCTAGTCACCGAAGCTGCGGGTGCGTGAGGCCTTCGGGCCGATCGCGCGGTAGGAGAGCGTTCCGGCGCCAGCGAAGCGGCGGCGTAAGCCAGCCGTGGAGGCTCCGGAAGTGAGAATGCCGGCATGAGTAACGAAAGAGGGGTGAGAATCCCCTCCACCGATTGCCCAAGGATTCCTGAGTAAAGTTCGTCTGCTCAGGGTTAGTCAGGACCTAAGGCGAGGCCGAAAGGCGTAGTCGATGGCCAACGGGTTGATATTCCCGTACCACGTCGCTTCCGTTTGACCGATGGGGGGACGAGGAAGGCTATGGGATCCCAGGCGATGGTTGCCCTGGGGTAAGCATGTAGGGGTGGCTCTAGGCAAATCCGGAGCCGCATAACCCGAGGTGCGATGCCAGCTGGCTCTAAGCCGGCGAGTCCCGGAAGCCATGCCTCCGAGAAAAGCCTCTAGGGAGGAAGCGCGTGCCTGTACCAAAACCGACACAGGTGGGCAAGTGGAGAACACTAAGGTGATCGAGATAACCCTCGTTAAGGAACTCGGCAAAATCGCCCCGTAACTTCGGGATAAGGGGCGCCCCAGTAGGGTGAACCTCCTCGCGAGGGGAGCCCGAGAGGGCCGCAGTGAATAGGTTCAAGCGACTGTTTACCAAAAACACAGGTCTCTGCTAAGTCGTAAGACGACGTATAGGGGCTGACGCCTGCCCGGTGCCGGAAGGTTACGTGGAGGTGTTAGGGCTTCGGCTCAAAGCACCGAAACTAAGCCCCGGTAAACGGCGGCCGTAACTATAACGGTCCTAAGGTAGCGAAATTCCTTGTCGGGTAAGTTCCGACCTGCACGAATGGCGTAACGACTTGAACGCTGTCTCAACGAGGGGCTCGGTGAAATTGCAGTCTCGGTGAAGATGCCGAGTACCCGCGGCTAGACGGAAAGACCCCGTGAACCTTTACTACAACTTGGTATTGGGGTTCGATGCATCTCGCTCAGGATAGGTGGGAGGCTTGGAAGCACCGGCTGCGGCTGGTGTGGAGCCAACCTTGAGATACCACCCTTGGTGTATTGGATCTCTAACAGCGCTCCGTGAATCCGGGCGTTGGACAGTGACAGGTGGGTAGTTTGACTGGGGCGGTCGCCTCCCAAAATGTAACGGAGGCGCGCAAAGGTTCCCTCAGCACGGTCGGAAATCGTGCGTAGAGTGTAAAGGCAGTAAGGGAGCTTGACTGCGAGACCGACAGGTCGAGCAGGTGCGAAAGCAGGCCTTAGTGATCCGGCGGTAGCAAGTGGAAGCGCCGTCGCTCAACGGACAAAAGGTACTCCGGGGATAACAGGCTTATCGGGCCCAAGAGTCCACATCGACGGCCCGGTTTGGCACCTCGATGTCGGCTCGTCGCATCCTGGGGCTGAAGTAGGTCCCAAGGGTTGGGCTGTTCGCCCATTAAAGCGGTACGCGAGCTGGGTTCAGAACGTCGTGAGACAGTTCGGTCCCTATCTGCCGTGGGCGTTGGAGAGTTGAGAGGATTCGTCCCTAGTACGAGAGGACCGGGATGAACGCACCTCTGGTGTATCTGTTGTCCTGCCAAGGGCACCGCAGGTTAGCTACGTGCGGATCGGATAACCGCTGAAAGCATCTAAGCGGGAAGCCGGCCTCGAGATGAGCTCTCCCATCCCCTTGAGGGAGTAAGACCCCTGGTAGACGACCAGGTTGATAGGCCGGATCTGGAAGGGTGGCAACACCTGCAGGAGACCGGTACTAATGGGTCGAGGGCTTGACGGATTTTGATATCCGTGCATTGGCGCTGTGTGGTTTTGAAGGCCCGCGAGGGTGGTCTCGACCGGTTTCCGGTGGCTATGGCGAGGGGGAAACACCTCTTCCCATTCCGAACAGAGCCGTTAAGCCCCTCAGCGCCGATGGTACTTGGCTCGCAAGGGCCTGGGAGAGTAGGTCGCCGCCGGTTCTTCGCCATAAAGACCCCGTTGCCTCGCTGCAGGCCGCGGGGTCTTGGTCGTTTAGGAAACCGCGCGGGCGGCCCCGACGGCCGGCTGGCAACGCTGGCACCATCTGACCATGCACGACATCCGTCGATTCCTGCGCGCCAACCCGCAGGTGCTGGTGCTGCTGCTGGTCTGCCTGATCCTGGGGATCGGAACGTTCCTGGCCGTGGTCATCGGCCTCGTGGGCTCGGGGAACGGAAACGTCAGCGGCGAGCCCTCAGGGGCGATCACCCTGGCGGTCGGACTCTGAGCTGCTGAGCGCGCATGCTGACGCTTTCGCAGGACAGCTAGCGGCTTGCCTCACGCTGGACCTGGGCCGCACCCGATCCTCGCACCGGCGAGATGCAGTGCGCGGGCTGGGCCGGCACGGCGCCAGCCCGGCGCGTGGGCTGCCAGCGCAGCGTCCGGCGATGAGGATGGAGGCGGTGAAGGTGGGGGCGATCCACGTCGTCCGGCGCCGGTTGGGTTGCCTCTGCGGGGTGGTCGACCAGGAGGTCATCGATGCGGTCGAGCCAGGCACGAACGCGGGCTGCTGAAGGCCGGAACATATGTTCGTCAGAGTAGGGATGGTGGCGGACGGAATCGGTGCCTGGGCTGCAAGTTCGCGTGCAGCAGCTTCGATCAGGCCGAGGCCGGGTCGCCCAGCAGCTCCTCCCGCCGCGCCAGCAACGCGTCGATAACCGTCTGCAGGTGCTGGTCGAAGTCGATTCCCAGCTCCTCGGCCCCGGCCCGAAGGTCCTCGCGATCGACGGCGGCGGCGAAGCTCGGCTGCTTTAGCTTCTTCTTGACCGATTTCGGAGTCATCCCCACCAGTCCCTCGGGCCTCACGTAGGCGACCGCGAGCACGAACCCGCACAGCTCATCGACGGCATACAGCGCCTTCTCCATCGGCGTGCGGCGGGGAACGTCCATGAAGTCGGCGTGTGAGGCAACGGCGCGAACGAGCTCGGGTGGATAGCCGTGTCGCTCGAGCTCGGTCACCGCGTGGCGCGGGTGCCCGTCCTCGAGGTTCGGATAGCGCTCGTAGTCGAGGTCGTGGAGCAGCCCGGTCAGCCCCCAGAGCTCGGGGTCGCCGCCGAATTGGGGGGCGTAGGCACGCATCGCCGCCTCCACCGCCAACATGTGTCGGCGCAGCGACTGCGACTGCGTCCACTGGCAAAGCAGGGTCCAGGCCTCCTGACGCGAAAGAGGGGCCGACATGGCTGTTACCCTAGCTGAGCGCTCGGGACCCCAAGCGCCGTACGCCTCCCCGGAAACGGGTCACGAGCAACAACGGCCGGTCAAGGCAGCGCGAGCCGGGCTGCGGGCGGCCCCACCCACGACCACGGCGCCACCGATCCCGATGGAGAAGTTCGTAATCGAAGGGGGCGTGCCGCTCTCGGGCACGATCGTCCCGGCAGGGAACAAGAACGGTGCGCTGCCGATCCTGGCGGCGTGTCTGCTGACCGAGGACGAGATGATCCTTCGCAACGTGCCGAACATCAGCGACGTGGTGGCGATGACGCTGCTACTGCGGTCGCTGGGAGCCCGGGTGCAGTGGCGGGGTCCGAGCGAGGTCTCGATCAACGCCCACGACGTCGACTGCCAGCATGTCGACCGCGATCTGGCCGAGCGGATTCGGGCTTCATTCCTGCTCGCCGGGCCGCTGCTGGGTCGCTTCGGCCGCGCGCACATGCCGCCTCCCGGAGGCGACGTCATCGGCCGCCGGCGCCTTGATCCCCATCTCGACGCCTTCCGGGCCCTCGGCGCCACCATCGACCACGCTCGCGACATCCTCATCGAGGCGCCGCCGACGGGTCTGGCGCCGTGCGACTTCCTGATGGACGAACCATCAGTGATGGGGACCGAGAACGCACTGATGGCCGCGGCGCTGACGCGGGGAACGACGGTGATCCGCAACGCGGCCTCCGAGCCGCATGTCCAGGACCTGGCGCGGATGCTGGTGGCGATGGGAGCGGAGGTCGAGGGGATCGGCTCCAACGTGATGACCGTCCACGGCACCGCCAGCCTGCGTGGGTGTACGCACTCGATCGCGCCCGACCACATCGAGATCGGGTCGTTCATGGCCTTGGCCGGAGTGACCGGGGGCGAGTTGGTGATCAAGGACACGGTGCCGCAGGATCTGCGGATGATCCGGCTGGTGTTCGAGCGGCTGGGCCTGTGCAGTGAGGTGCGCGGGGCCGACGTGATCGTTCCCGGCTCGCAGCAGCTGGTGATCCGAAACGATGCCGGCGACTACACGCCCAAGGTGGAGGACGGTCCCTGGCCGGCGTTTCCGGCCGACCTGACCAGCATCGCGCTGTCGCTCGCCACCCAGGCCGAGGGCTCGGTGATCATCCACGAGAAGATGTTCGAGAACCGACTCTTCTTCACCGACAAGCTGCAGCTGATGGGCGCTGCGATCACGATCTGCGATCCCCATCGGGCGATCGTCGTCGGGCCCCGGCGGCTGCGGGGGGAGCGGGTCGAGTCCCCGGACATTCGCGCCGGCATGGCGATGCTGATCGCTGCGCTGTGCGCCCACGGAGTCACCGAGATCGGCAACATCCGGCAGATCGACCGCGGCTATGAGCGGATCGACGAGCGTCTGCGAGCGCTGGGGGCGCGGATCGAGCGCTTCGACGACGGACTCGCGCCTGCCTCGGACGAGGCCGTCTCCGCCTGAGCCGGTCGGCTTCTCCGCCGTCCGGCAGACTTCAGGACGATGATCCATCGGATTCCCAGCGGCACGCGTGACGTGCTGCCAGACGAGATGCGGGAGCTGCGGGCGATGACCGAGCGGGTCGGCGCGGTGTTCGAGCGCGCCGGCTACCGAGAGGTGTATACACCGGCGCTGGAGTACGAGGCGACGTTCGCGCGGGCGGGCATGACCGCCACACGTCCGGCGTACCGCATGTTCGACGAGCACGGCAACGTCCTCGTGCTGCGCTCGGACACGACGGTGCCGATTGCGCGACTGGTGGCCACACGCTACGACGGCGCCGAGTTGCCGCTGCGCTTCAGCTACTTTGCCCACGCCTATCGCGGGGTGCGCCCGCAGCGGGGGCAGTCACGGGAGCTCCTTCAGGCTGGCGTGGAGCTGATCGGAGCCCCGGGTCCCGAGGGCACGGCCGAGACCTTGACCGTGCTCTGCGCCGCGCTCGATGCGGCCGGTCTGCACACTTACAAGGTTGGAGTAGGAGATGCGTCACTGTACCCGGCGCTGCTGGAGGAGCTGGGTATCGACCCGCGGCGGCGCGAGCTGATCCTGGAGGAACTGGTGAGCGGCGACTTCGTCGGGATGGAACGCGAGCTGCAGACGCTGGAGCTCTCAGAGCCCGACCTGGACCTGCTGTTGCGGGTACCGCGCACCCGCGGTGGTCCGGAGGTGCTCGATGAGCTGACCGGGCGGTTGCAGGCCGCGGGCATGGGAATGCGTGCATTGCACGCCCTGCTGGCTCCTGAGGTGGCCCAGCGGGTGATCTTCGACTTCGGCCTGGTCCGGAACCTCGGTTACTACACCGGCGCGGTGTTCCAGGTCTACGACCCCGCTCACGGCATCCCGATCGGCAGCGGTGGTCGCTACGACGAGCTGCTCGGCCGCTTCGGCCGGCCGCTGCCCGCGGTGGGTTTCGCCCTGGGTGTCGAGCGGCTGCACATCGCGCTGACCGCGGAGGAGCGAGGTCGTCGGTGAACGGGCTGCGGATCGCCGTACCGCGCGGTGCGTTGTTTCAGGACACCCTGGATCTGCTCGACCGGCTCGGGCTGGACACGCACGAGGTCCGTGAGAACGACCGCCGGCTGCTGTTCGAGCGGGTGGGGATCGTCACCATGCGCCCATCCGACGTCCCGACCTATGTCGAGGCTGGCGCAGCCGACCTCGGCATCACCGGCAAGGATGTGGTGATGGAGCAGTCGGAGCGAGAGGTATACGAGCTCGCCGACCTCGGCTACGGCCACTGCACCATGGTCCTGGCCTCCGAGGCGGGCGAGGATCGCGCCAGCGAGGCGCTGCGGCGGCTGGGGGTGGTGAGGATCGCCACCAAGTATCCGCGGATCGCCGCCCGCCACTTCCTGCAGACCGGCCGGCAGGCTGAGATCGTCGAGGTCAAGGGCTCGGTCGAGCTCGCCCCGCTGACTGGGCTTGCCGAGGCGATCGTCGATCTCACCGCCACCGGCACGACGCTGCGTGAGAACGGTCTGGTCGTGCGCGAGGAGATCGCGCAGTGCACAGCACGGTTGATCGCCAACCGGGTCGCCCACAAACTCAGGGCCGCCGACATCGACGCCCTGCTGGAGCGCGTGAATGCGGTCTGAGATCCAGGCGCTGAGCAGCGATCCGGTCGCGGCGGCCGCCGCTCTGCGCGCACTGGTGGCGGTTCCCGCCGCCGTCGGTCCCCAGGTGGCGGAGATCATCGCGGCGGTGCGTACCGGCGGGGATGCCGCCGTGCGCGATTACACCGAGCGCTTCGACTGTCCTGGCGTGCCGCTGGAATCACTCGCGGTCGAGCCGGAGCTGCTCATCCAAGCGGCTCGTGGGCTGGCGCGGGAGCTACGAGCCGGCCTGGAGCTGGCGATCGCCAACGTGCACGCGGTGGCAAACGGCTGCCAGCCCCCGCCCGAATGCACAGTGACGCGGGACCAGCACCAGATCCGCCTGCGCCGCGTCCCCGTGACCCGCGCCGGCGTGTATGTGCCCGGAGGTCGGGCGCCTTACCCGAGCACGGTGGTCATGGGCGTGATCACCGCGTGCGCGGCCGGGGTGCCGGAGGTGGCGGTGTGCGCACCGCCGGGGGCTGATGGCGAGATCGATGCGGTGGTGCTGGCGGCCTGCGAGCTCACCGGGGCCAGCGAGGTCTACCGCATGGGCGGCGCACAGGCGGTCGCCGCGCTGGCCTTCGGTACCGAGACCGTGCCGGCGGTGGACGTGGTCGTCGGTCCGGGTAATCACTACGTCCAGGAAGCCAAGCGACAGGTCTCGAGCCGGGTCGGGATCGACGGCTTTGCCGGCCCCAGCGACCTGCTGGTGATCGCCGACGGAAACTGCGAGCCGGAGCCGCTGGCGCTCGACCTGCTGGCCCAGGCCGAGCACGGACCGGGAACTCTGGTGATCGCGATCTCGCCGTCGGGACCGCTGCTGGAGCGGCTCGCGCAGTTGCTGGGGCAAGCAGGGCCTAGCGATGCGATCGCCCGCCTGGTCCATGTGAGAAGCATGGAGGCGGCGCTCGAGTTGGCTCAGGCCTTCGCCCCCGAGCACCTGCAGCTGGTGGGTGCGCAGGCGGAAGCGCTGGCCCCGCGGACGACCCGGGCCGGCTGCCTGCTCGTGGGCGCCGCCTCCGCGACCGCGTTCGGAGACTATGTCGCCGGCTCCAATCACATCCTGCCCACGGGCGGAGCGGCGCGCTTTGCCTCCGCGCTCTCGCCGACCCACTTCCAGCGCAGCTTCAGCGAGGTCCGGATCAGCGATCCGACCGCGTTGGCGCGAGCCGCGGCGCCGCTGGCTCGCGCGGAGGGATTCGAGCTCCACGCCCGCTCGATGGAGGCGCGCATCGGGGACAATGGCGGCCATGACCCGCACGGGTGAGATCGAGCGCGGCACCGCCGAGACGCAAGTCAGCGTGAGGCTGACCCTGGGCGGCACCGGCACGGGCGAGCGTGACACCGGGGTGGGATTCCTCGATCACATGCTCGACCTGCTCGCTCGCCACGGCCGTCTCGATCTGTTCGTGCGGGCCACCGGCGATCTCCAGACCGGCGCGCATCACACGGTCGAGGACGTCGGAATCTGCATCGGGCAGGCCCTCGACCGTGCCCTCGGCGACCGTGCCGGCATCGTCCGCTATGGTCACGCCGTCGCACCGATGGACGAGGCGCGTGCCGCCTGCGCGATCGACATCTCCGGCCGCGGGTTGTGCGTGTTCGAGGCCGAGCTGCCGCCGGGGTCGATCGGCAACTTCGATCACGAGCTGGCCGAGGAGTTCTTCCGCGCGTTGGCCACCAACGCTCGACTGACGCTGCACCTGACCGTCCAGGCCGGAACCAACCTGCACCACGTGATCGAGGCCGCGTTCAAGGCCGTGGCCCGGGCGCTGCGGGTTGCCGCTGCGCTCGATCCCGGCGAGCACGGCGTTCCCAGCACGAAGGGAGTGCTCGGGTGACTGCTCGCCCGCGGATCGCGGTTCTCGACTACGGGATGGGCAACCGTCGATCGGTGCAGAAAGCCCTTCAGCATGTCGGTGCCGATGCGGCCATCACCCGGGTTCATGCGGAGCTCCGCGCCGCCAATGGGCTCGTCGTTCCCGGTGTGGGGGCGTTTGGGCAGGGGATGTCCAACCTGCGCGAGCTCGGACTGGACGAGCTGATCCGGGAGCGCGCGCTCCAGGGCACTCCCCTGCTCGGGGTGTGCCTGGGCATGCAGCTGCTGTTCGACAGCTCGGTGGAGCTGGGTTACGAACCCGGCCTCGGTCTGATCGCCGGGGAGGTGACGCCACTGGCCAGCGGCAGGCTCCGGGTTCCCCACATCGGCTGGAACGAGGTGGTGTTCAAGCGGAGATCGCCGCTCACCTACGGGCTGCCGCGGGACGGGTGCCCCTTCTACCACGTCCACTCCCTGGCCGCACGTCCGGCCGATCCGGCTGACGTGATCGCCACCACCGAATACGGGGAGCAGTTCCCGGCGATCGTCGGGCGCGACTCGGTGCTCGGCGTCCAGTTCCATCCCGAGAAGTCATCGCGCCACGGCCTGCAGATGCTGGCCAACTTCGTGGCGGTGTGCGGCCACGAGCGGAGAGCGGCGGGCACGACAGCGGCGCGGGCATGATCCTGCTGCCGGCGATTGACATCCTGGAAGGCAAGGCGGTGCGCCTGCGGCGGGGCGAATTTGATGCCCGGACCGTGTACGACGAAGATCCGCTGGATGCCGCCCGCCGCTGGGTGCGATCGGGAGCCCGCGCGCTGCACATCGTCGATCTCGACGGGGCCCGCTTTGGCGCGCCGGCGAACCTCGAGCACGTGCGCCGGATTGCCGAGACCGGGGTGCCGGTGCAGGTCGGAGGCGGGTTGCGCAGCGACGATGCGCTGGCGGCAGCAATCGACGCCGGTGCCGCGCGCGTCGTGCTGGGCACGGCCGCCTACAGCGACGTCGATCTACTCGACGCGGCACTGGCCCGCTACGGCGATCGGGTCGTCGTCTCGGTCGATGCTCGCGGCGGGCGTCTGGCGGCATCCGGTTGGACCGAGCAGACCGAGATCCCGGCGACGTCGGTGGTGGAGCGCCTCTGCGCCCGCGGGGTGCGGCGGTTCGTGTACTCCAGCATCGAACGCGACGGCATGCTCGAAGGCCCTGACCTGCAGGCGGTGTGTCAGATCGCGGAAGTCGTGCGCGGCAGCTTCATCTACTCTGGGGGAATCTCCTCGCTGGAGGATCTGCAGGCGCTCGCCGCGCTGCGCCAGGTCAACCTGGCCGGGGTGATCGTCGGTAAAGCGCTCTACGAGCAGCGCTTCGACGTCGACGAGGCACAAGCCGTCCTCGACCCCCGCCGTCGGGCTCGTCGAGAGCTCTGATGCATTACAAGCGCGTGATCCCCTGCCTGGACGTCAGCGGCGGGCGGGTCGTCAAGGGCGTGGGCTTCATCGACCTACGGGACGCCGGCGACCCGGTGGAGCTGGCCGCTCGCTACGACGCTGCCGGGGCCGACGAGCTGGTGTTCCTGGACATCACCGCCACCTCGGACAAGCGCCAGACGGTGGTGGAGCTGGCGCGGCGAGCGGCGGACGAGGTGTTCATTCCGTTCACGATCGGCGGCGGGATCCGGTCGGTGCAGGACGCCCAGGCGGTGCTCGACGCGGGGGCCGACAAGGTCTCGATCAACTCGGCGGCGCTGGTCCGGCCTGAGGTGATCGACGAGCTGGCGCGCAACTTCGGGACGCAGTGCGTGGTGCTGGCGATCGACGCCAAGCAGCGCTCGGGAGGTTCGGCGGCGGGCGACCCACCCGAGGTGCAGGCAGGGGACGCGGCGGACGGTGGAGCCACGTTCGCGTGGGAGGCTTACGTCGCCGGGGGACGCACGTCCACCGGCCGTGACGCCGTGCAGTGGGCGCGAGAGGGGGTGCAGCGCGGCGCGGGCGAGATCCTGCTCACCAGCATGGACCGCGACGGCACCAACGCCGGCTACGACCTGGAGCTGACTGCGGCGGTCGCGGGCGCGGTCAACGTGCCGGTGATCGCCTCGGGGGGAGCCGGGGAGCTCGATCACCTGGCGGCGGCGATCGCCGCCGGGGCCGACGCCGTGCTGTGCGCGTCGATCTTCCACTACGGTCACCATACGGTGGCCGAGGCCAAGCGAGAGCTGGCCGCGGCCGGGGTTCGGGTGCGCTCGCCGTAGGCTCGTCGCCTCGCTCACGTCAACGAGCTCGCCCGACAGCGGGACGATGCGAGTTCTATGTATGCCTGGCGGGCTTGGGGCCGCTTAGGCGGCCTCTTCCACATAGCCCGCGGCTGCGCATGTATCGCAATACGCGGCGGGCGGTACGCGAGGCTCGTAGCAACCGGGACGGCAGCAGGTGGACGAGCGCTTGGGACGACCCCGCCCGATGCGGGCGGCGGCGGCGTCCTTGAGCTCTTCGCGCATCCGGTCGAGCTCCGCGGCGTGATCCCCACAGAACCGCCGACCCTTCAGGGCCGGCTGCTGGCAATGACTTCCACTACGACAGCGCATAGAAGATTAAGGATAGCAAGCCCCGCATCTGAGGCCGTCCCATCAGCGCGGCAGCAGCTGGTACAGCGTCGTGTAGCCGGACAGGTAGATGGCGTGAAAGTCGGCGATCACGGGATTGAAGGCGCCGTCGGGAAACGAGAACACCTGGCGCCCGGTGCGGATGTTCAGGCCCTCGGTATCCTTGGCCGCCAGGTTGGAGAAGTACAGGACCCCGCCGATGATCGTGCCCGCTCCGGAGATCTTCCCGCCGGCGTTGTGCGTCCAGCGGATGGCCCCGGAGCGGGCGTCGAACGCGTACATGTTGCCGTCATAGGAGCCGACGAACACGGTTGGTCCCAGCCCCGGCACGTTGGCTACCGCCGCCGACCCGTACACGTAGGCGCCGGTTCCGGTCGCCCACGCCAGTTCCCCGGTCCGGGCGGCAAACGAATACACGCGGCCGTCGGTGTTACCCAGGTACACGCGCCCGAAGGCGACTGCGGGCGTGGCATAGAACTGACCGGAGCCAAAGCCGAAATGCGCTCCGTCGGTGCTGACCGCCCAGACCTGGCGGCCGGTGGCGGCCCTGACTGCGTACGCGCGGCCGGCATAGTCGCCGAAGTACAGGATTCCGTCCACCAGCGCCGGCCCACCCTTCACCGGTCCGCTGGCGTGGTAGGTCCAGAACTGATGACCGTCACGGGCGCGGAGGGCGTAGACGGTCCCGCTCTGGTCGCCGAAGTACACCGACGAGCCCCAGGCGATCGGGGAGGACTCGGTGCCCGACGGGATCGGTCGCGACCAGACGACGCGACCGGTCGTCATCGACAGGGCCACGAAGCGTCCATTGCCCGGGTTCTGCCCCGCGTTGGGGTTGGTCGAGAGCAGCGGGATGAACACCAGCTTCTCTCCCACGCCGATCGCCGGCGAGGCCGCCGCCAGCGTTCCGACCTGCCGCTCCCAGAGGACCCGGCCGGTGCGCTTGTCGATCGCCTTGGCCGAGCCGTCGTCATCGACGAGGTACAGGGTCTGCTGGTAGATCACGGGCGGGAACTCCAACAGCGCCTGGTCATCGAAGCGCCAGCCCACGCGGAGGGGCGGCGCGACGACGCGGGTCCCGTCGAACAGGCGCGTGCGACCAGCATCGAACCCGTAGCGCGGCCATTCGAAGGTATCGACCACAGCAGGCGGCTTGGCCGGGGGGGTCGTCGTCGGGCCGGTGAACGACAGATTCGGGTGGGAGACGTTGCCGGGCGCGTGGAGCAGCACGTACGCCGCCGTGCCTGCGGCGATCAGCAGCAGAATGGCGACGCCGAGTCCCCAGCGCCGCAGGCGACGCGAACCGGAGCTCGGCATGTGCGCCATGCTAGTAGCCGTCGGCCGGCCCGCCGCGGCCTCCGTTCCGGCGCGAGAAGATCCAGTGATGGACGCGCCAGCGCCCCACGAGCTGATGGACCGCCTCCGGTCGCTGCCGTCGGCTCAGGCAGTGCTAAAGCGGCTGAGGGACCTCCCCGGGGTCTACCTCGTCGGCGGCGCGGTCCGGGATCTGATCCTCGGCCGCGCCCCACGTGAGCTCGATCTCGTCGTCGAAGGCGACGCCGAGGAGGTGGCGGCGCGGCTGGGGGAGACCGTACGCATGCATCGCCGCTTCGGCACGGCCACGGCCACTCGGGACGGCTTCACCTACGACATCGCCCAGTCCCGCCGAGAGCGCTACCCCGACCCGGGAGCGCTGCCGGAGGTCTCGCCCGCGCCGCTGCAGGACGACCTGCGACGCCGGGATTTCACCGTCAACGCCCTGGCGCTCGCATTCGTCGGGGCACGGGCCGGCGAGCTGCTGGGCGTCCCCCAGGCGTTGGCGGACCTGGGCACCGGGACATTGCGCATCTTGCACGACGGAAGCTTCGTCGATGACCCGACGCGGTTGCTGCGGATGGTCCGCTACGCGTCTCGGCTGGGCTTTGACGTCGAGCTCCATACGGCAGGGCTGGCCGCCGCGGCGCGGGACGCCGGTGCGCTGGATACGGTCAGCGGTGCGCGGCTCGGCGCCGAGCTGCGACTGCTGGTACGCGAGCCCGATCCGATCCTGGCCCTGGAGGCGCTGCACCGGCATCGTCTCGACGTGGCAATCGACCCAAGCCTGGGACAGGATGATCCCACGCTGTCGCGCACGGCGCTCGCGCTGCTCGGCGATCGGGGTCGAGGTGACCTGCTGGCGCTGGGACTGGCGATGCGGGGCGTCCCGGTGATTTCGCTGGGGCCGCTCCTGGACCGGCTGGCGTTCCCAGCCGCAGAGCGGGCAGTGGTCGATGCCGTCGCCCGGCGGGCCGAAGGGATGGCCGCAGCGCTCGCCCAGGCCGCGCGGCCATCGCAGATCGCGGCGGTGGCCGCGGGCGCGCCGCCCGAGCTGGTGGCTGCGGCTGGCGCCCTGGGACCGGAGGTGCCGGCCGAGCAGTGGCTGAGCCGAATCCGCCAGGTCACCCTGGAGATCAGCGGTAGGGACCTCCTGGCCGCCGGCGTCTCGGCGGGGCCGGCGGTGGCCGCAGGCCTGCGGGCGGCGCTGGCGGCGAAGCTCGACGGGCGGGCCGACGGTCACGAGGCCGAGCTGGCCGAGGCCCTGCGGGCAGTGGATTCCAGCGGCTGATGGGGCCTCGGGCGGTCCACTAGCCTGGCGTCCCGTGCCCGCGTTCCCGTTCTTCTGGCACGGCGAGCATCTCGCCGTCGATCTGCCCGCCGCCCGGGCGCTGTTCACAACCCGCCGCGGAGGTTGCTCCCGTGGCCCGTACGCGAGCCTCAACCTCGGGCGCTGGACCGACGACGCCCCCGACGCCGTCGAGCGCAACCGGGAGTCGCTCCAGCAAGCGCTCGGCGTCCGCTTCGCTGTCGGGCGCCAGGTGCACGGCACCCACGTGCACCGGGTGACTGCGTCCCCGCACGAGGATCGTCTGGCGCGTACGCCGCCGCAGGAGGCCGACGGCCAGCTCACCGCGGTGAACGGCGTTGCCCCGATGGTGCTCACCGCCGACTGCCTACCGATCGCGCTCGCGGGCGGAGGGGTGGTGGGAATGCTTCACGCCGGCTGGCGTGGGCTGGCGGACGGAATCGTTGCCCGCGGCGTGGCGAGATTGCGGGAGATGTCCGGCAACGATGGGCCGGTGGTGGCGGCGATTGGACCGGGCGCCGGACCGTGCTGCTACGAGGTCAGCGAGGACGTCCACGGCCGGTTCGCCGCCCATGACGCCGATCTGCGCCGAGGACGCAACCTGGACCTGAAGGCAATCGCGGCGCTGGAGCTGCAGCGAGCCAAAGTGACGGACATCCACGATGCCGGGCTGTGCACGATCTGCTCGGACCCGTCGCTGTTCTACTCACATCGACGCGAGCACGGGATGACGGGGCGTCAGGCGGGGATCGGGTGGTTGACCGGCTGAGAGAGCTAGAGGCGGCCACGGTGCGGGCGAACCTGGAGCGCGTGCGGGCGGAGATCGCCGCAGCCGGCAGGGATCCGGCGCAGGTGCAGGTGCTGGCCGCGGTCAAGTACGTCCCGGTGGAGCTGCTCGGCGCTCTGGCCCAGGCGGGAGTGAATCTGTTGGGGGAAAATCGGGCCCAGGAGCTCGCGACCAAGGCTGCGGCCTGCCCGGGTCGTTTCACCTGGGACTTCATCGGTCAACTGCAGAGCCGCAAGGTGGGCCAGCTGATCGCCCAGGTGCGCTACATCCACTCGGTGGCCAGCGATTCGGTGCTGGAGCAGCTGCGCCGCCATGCCGCGCCTGGTCTGGAGGTGCTGGTCGAGGTCAACGTTGCCGGCGAGCCCGGAAAGAGCGGCGTCGATCCCGACCAGCTCGGCTCGTTCCTGGAGCGCTGCCCGGTGACCGTGGTGGGGCTGATGACGATGCCGCCTCAGACCGCGCGCCCCGAGGCGAGCCGGCCGCACTTCGCGCAGCTGCGCCGGCTCGCCGAGCGCCACCAGCTGCGGGAGCTGTCGATGGGAACCAGTCAGGATTACCTTGTCGCCGTTCAGGAGGGGGCGACGATAATCCGCCTGGGAAGCACGCTCTACCGCGACCAGGCTTGAGCTAACGCGCCAGCGCGTCATAATCACGGCAGGGAAATCTCACCCTGGCGCGAATCCTCAACACCGATGGCCTTCCGCGACACCTGGCACCGCACGCTGGTCTACTTCGGCTTGGCCGAGGACGAAGCCTACGAGGAGGAGATCGAGCCCTACCAGGAGCCGGAGGTCGAGCTGCAGGACAGCTATCGCGAGCGTCCCAACGTTCGTCGCCTGAGCGCGCGGCGGCGTCGTGACGAGATCGACGACATCTTCGCCGAGGATGCGGTCAGCGACCGGCGCACGACGGCACTGCGTCCGGTGGGCGCGGGTCGCGGCAACGGACGCGGCGGCGGCGACGTAAGAGTGCACTTCGTCGCGCCCAAGAGCTTCAACGACGTCCAGGACGTGGCCGACAAGTTCAAGGACGCGATTCCGGTGATCATCAACCTACAGGGCACCGACACCGACCTATCGAAGCGTCTGATCGACTTCTCCAGTGGGTTGACCTACGCGCTCGATGGTGGCATGCAACGGATTGCCGACAAGGTGTTCCTGCTCACGCCGCGCAACGTCGAGGTCTCGGCCGAGGAGCGCGCGCGGCTGGTGGAGAAGGGCTTCTTCAATCAGTCCTGAGGTCGCCGAGCGCGCCAAGCGGGCGCGCGCCGGTAACGTTGAGCTGATGCAAGTCGGGCTGATCGGCGCAGGCAACATGGCGCGCGCACTGGCGCGTGGCTGGGGCGATCCAGTTCTGTGCTGCGATGGTGGGTCTGGGCGCGCGCAGGCGCTTGCCCAGGAGCTTGGCGGGCAAGCGTGCAGATCCCCGCGCGAGGTCGCGGCTCGGTGTGACCTGGTGCTGCTGGCGCACAAGCCCGGCCAGCTGGAGGCGATTGCCACCGATGTCTCACCCGCGAGGAAGCCGATCGCCTCGGTCCTCGGAGGCGTCTCGATCGCCGCCTTGCGGGAGGTCTATCCCGGGCTTCCGGTGTTCAGGCTGATGCCGAACACACCTGTGGAGGTGCGCCGCGGCGTGAGCTGCGTGAGCGTCGCCGCGGATGTCGAAGAGGCGCTGGCGCAGCAGGTGGTGAGCCTGTTCAGCCGGTTGGGCACGGTGCAGCGGGTGGGCGAGGCGCAGCTGGAGACCGCTGCCGCGGTGATGGGTGTGGGGCCGGCATACCAGGCGCTGCTGGCCGAGGCGCAGGTTGACGCGGCGGTCCGTCATGGCCTGAAGCCGGTGCTGGCGGCCCAGCTGGTGGCGGAGACGATGGCGGGCACCGCCGCGCTGCTGGAATCCCGTGGCTACGACACGTTGGAGGTCCGCCGCGAGGTCACATCACCGGGCGGGACCACCGCCCGGGGCCTGGCGGCGCTGGAGCGAGCGGGGGTACGGGCAGCGTTTCAGGATGCGATCGACGCGGTTCTGGGCCAGGCCGGCCGCTGATGCTCCTCGAGGCCCTGAGCAGGGTGGACATCGCCAACTATGTCGATGCCCTGTTCGAAGTCTACATCTTGCTGATCCTGCTCTACATCCTCTTCAACCTGCTCTTCTCCTTCGGCGTCCGGCTCCCGTACTCGCGGGGCACCGACGTGGTGCTGGGGTTCCTGCGCGACGTGTGCGAGCCTTACCTGCGGATCTTCCGGCGCTTCATCCCCCCGTTGGGGATGATCGACATCACGCCGATGATCGCGATCATCGTCCTGGTGATCGTGCGTACGATCGTCGTGAACGCGATCGCCGGCTGAGCCCGCCGTGGCGCTGATGGCGGCACAGGACCAGGCATCGTTCACGCGCACCCGCGCCTTCGTCCGGGCGATGCTGCTGGTGGCCGCGGTCATCGGCCTGGATCAACTGACCAAACACACGATCGCCAACAGCACCTCGGCCCAGGAGGGCCGCAGCGTGTTCCTGGGGGTGAGACTCGTGCACGTTCGGAACCATGGCGTCGCGTTTGGCTTCCTCTCGAGTGGTGGCCCGATCGTGCTGGCGATCACGCTGGTGGCGCTGGCCGCGCTGGTGGTGTACTTCACGCTGCGTCCGGCGCGACCGTGGCTGTGGCTGCCAACGGGCCTGCTGCTGGGCGGAGCGATCGGGAATCTGATCGACCGGGTGGCCCAGGGGTCGGTGACGGACTTCATCAAGCTGCCGCTGTGGCCGGCGTTCAACCTTGCGGACACGGCGATCACCTTCGGCGTGCTGGCGTTGCTGTGGGTGCTGGAGGGTCCTCGGGATGGATCGCGGTGAGGACGACGAGCGCGAGCTGGAGGTCCCCGCCGCTGCCGCCGGGATGCGCCTGGACCAGTTCCTGGCCGGGCCGATCGAGTCTCGCGCCCAGGCGCAGGGCTTGATCGAGGCCGGCTTGGTCCAGGTCGACGGACGCTCCCGCCCCAAGCGCCATCGAGTGGCCGCGGGGGAGCGAGTACGAGTGGCCGTGCCGGCCTTGCCCCCGGTTCCCTCCGTCTCCGCGTCCGAACCGTTCTCAATCGTCCACGAGGACCCCTACCTGCTGGTTGTCGACAAGCCGGCCGGCGTGGTCGTGCACCCAGCCCGCGGCCACCGCACCGGGACTCTGGCTCAGGCTCTCGCCGACCGGGCGGCCGGTGGAGAGGAGCCGACGCGAGCCGGGATAGTGCACCGTCTGGACAAGGACACCTCGGGGCTGCTGGTGATCGCCAAGAGCGATGCGGTGCACCGCGCGCTCAAGCTGGCCCTGTCAAAGCGGCGCCTGCATCGGGAGTACCTGGCGCTGGTCGAAGGCATCCCGCCCGCCCGCAGCGGCACGATCGAGGCCCCGATCGGCCGCGCCCGCCAGGACCGCAAGCTGATGTCGATCGACAGCGAGCATCCCCGGGAGGCACGAACCCACTTCGAGATTGTCGAGACGTTCGCTGGCCAGGCGCTGCTGCGGATGGTGCTCGACACCGGCCGGACCCACCAGATCCGCGTGCACCTGGCGGCGATCGGCCATCCGGTGTGCGGGGACTCGGCCTACGGCGGTTCGGCATGCTTCGGGCTCCAGCGTCAGTTCCTGCATGCCGGGCGGCTCCGGTTCGAGCATCCAGTCACCGGTCGGACCCTCGATCTGGAATCCGACCTCCCGCCCGACCTGGTCGGTGTGCTCGAGGCAGCCGCTGCCGAGCCGCTCGGCACGCCGGATAAGCAGTAGAGCCGGCGGGGCGGCCCGTCCAAAGCCGCCCCGCCGGTATTGCGAACCGAGCCACCGGAGGTAGGGGAAGGGAGGTTCGGCCCGCGGAGCGAGCATCGCCGGAGGTAGGGGAAGCAATGCTCGCTGTACCTGGAAACGTACCGCGTCCGCATAACGTGCGTAAACTTTTCCTTGAAATCGGTCCTCAACCCCGCTCGCGCGGGCCGCGGCCCTGCCTCGGTAGACACCGAGGTCGCGGACCCCACGAACGGTCGCAGTCGAACCTACATCCAAAAAGGGAGCAGTAACCGTGGCTCAAGTCGGAATCAGGGAGCTGCTGGAGGCCGGGGTGCACTTCGGCCACCAGACGCGCCGCTGGAACCCCAAGATGCGCCGCTTCATCTTCGGTGAGCGGGACGGCATCTACATCATCGACCTGCTCCAGACCCAGGCGCTGCTGGAGAACGCGCGCCGGTTCGCCGACGATCTGGCGCGGCGGGGCGGCATCGTGCTGTTCGTGGGCACCAAGAAGCAGGCCCGGGACACGATCAAGGACACGGCCGAGGCCGCCGACATGCCCTACGTCAACCACCGCTGGCTTGGCGGGTTGCTGACCAACTTCCAGACCATCTCGCTGCGTACCAGGCGGCTGCACGATCTGGAGCGCTACGAAACGGAGGGGCAGCTGCAATTGCTGCCCACGCGCGAGCGGATGGCCGCCCAGGCCGACCTGGAGAAGCTCCGGGCCAATCTCGGCGGAGTCAAGAACATGCAGCGCGTCCCCGATGCGATGTTCGTGATCGACCTGAAGACCGAGGTCATCGCGGTTCGCGAGGCGCAGCGACTGCGGATCCCGATCATCGGGCTCGTCGACACCAACTGCGACCCAGATGGGATCGACTACGTCATCCCCGGAAACGACGACGCCATCCGCTCATGCGTAGCCGTCACCCGGGCGATCGGCGACGTTGTCGCCGAGGGCCACGGCCTGTTCCGGGCCGAGGAGGAGCGAGCCCGGCAGGAGCGCGAGCGGCAGGAGGCCGAGGAGCGTGCCCGGCAGGAGGCCGAGGAGCGTGCCCGGCAGGAGGCCGAGGAGCGTGCCCGGCAGGAGGCCGAGGAACGCGCCCGGCAGGAGGCCGAGCCGTCGGCGCCAGCACAGCCGGCGGCTCAGTCGAGCGCAACCTCGCCGCCGCCACCCGAGCCGGCCCCTCAGCCGACGGCCAGCGCTCCGCAGCCCGCCGAGCCGGCCCGCCAACCGAGCGCCAGCAATTCAGAGCCCGCCGACCCAGCCTCAGCGCCGCTGCCGGCGACTCCTGAGGCGGTGCCCGTTCCGACCGGGTCCGCACCCCAACCGCCGGATGCCAACGAGCCCATGGGCGAGTCGGCAAGCGAAGGCGAGTCGACCCGCGAGCCCGAGGAGACTCCCGCGCCCGCGGCGCCACCGGCGGCCGGGAAGGATGACCAATGAGTGCCATCAGCGCCAAGGACGTGAAGGCCCTGCGGGACCGCACCGGCGCCGGTGTGCTCGCCTGCCGTGAGGCGCTGACCGAGTCAGGTGGGGAGATCGAGCCGGCAGTGGAGATTCTCCGGGCGCGGGGCGAGGCGCAGGCGGCCAAGCGCGCGGGAGCGGAGGCCAGCGAGGGCGTGGTCCAGACCTACATCCATTCCGGGAACCGGATCGGGGCGCTGGTCGAGGTCGACTGCCAGACCGACTTCGTCGCCCGCAACGAGAAGTTCGTGGAGTTCGCCCGGGACCTGGCACTGCACGTCGCCGCGGCCGCGCCGCTGGCCATCGGCGAGGACGACGTGCCGGCGCCGGAGCGGGAGCGCGAGCAGCGGATCGCCACCGAGCAGGCCGCCGATCGTCCGGAGAACGTGCGCGAGCGGATCGTCACCGGCAAGCTCGACAAGTGGCTGGACGAAGTCGTGCTGCTGCGCCAGAAGCACGTCAACGAGGACAAGCACGACGGTAAGACGATCGAGGAGTTGCGGGCCGCGCTGTCGGCGGAGACCCGGGAGAACGTGGTCATCCGGCGCTTTGCCCGCTTCGCGGTCGGCGGCTGAGAGCGGTGAGCGCAGGGTCAGCCACCGGGGCCCCCGCTTACACCCGAGTGCTGCTGAAGCTCTCCGGTGAGGCGCTGATGGGGGAGCTCGAGTACGGCACCGATCCTGAGCGTGTGGCGGCGATCGTCAGCGAGGTCGCGGCCGTCCACGCGCGTGGTGTGCAGGTGGCGATCGTCGTCGGCGGCGGCAACATCTATCGCGGTCTGGCCGCCGCGGCTAGGGGAATGGACCGGGCCACCGGCGACTACATGGGGATGCTGGCCACCGTCCTCAACGCTCTCGCCCTCCAGGACGCGCTGGAGAAGCAGGAGATCGCCACCCGTGTCCAATCAGCGATCACGATCTCCGAGGTGGCCGAGCCATATATCCGTCGCCGGGCCATGCGCCACCTCGAGAAGGGTCGAATCGTGATCTTCGCCGCCGGCACCGGAAACCCGTTCTTCACCACCGACACCGCAGCCGCGCTGCGGGCCGCCGAGCTGCACGCCGAGGTGGTGCTGATGGCCAAGAACGGCGTCGAAGGCGTGTACAGCGCCGACCCGGCCACCGATCCCCAGGCCGAGTTCATCCCCGAGATCACTCACAAGGACGCACTCACCCGCGGGCTGCAGGTGATGGACTCAACCGCCTTCGCGCTGTGCATGGACAACAACCTGCCGATCGTCGTCTTCAACATGGCCGACGGGCGCAACATCGACAAGATAGTGTCCGGGGAGAGAGTGGGGACGGTGGTAAGAACATGACCGAGATCATCGACGAGCTGCTAGCCGATGCCCGCGAGCGCATGACCAAGTCAGTCGATTCGATGCGGCACGAGTTCGGTTCGGTACGCACTGGACGGGCCACCCCGGCGCTTTTGGACCGGATCTCGGTCGACTACTACGGAGCGGTGACCCCGCTCAAGCAGCTGGCCACGATCACTGCCCCGGAGCCGCGGCTGCTGACGGTCCAGCCCTACGACAAGAGCTCGATCAAGGCAATCGAGCGCGCGATCCAGGAGTCGGACGTCGGTCTGACCCCCAACAATGACGGCAACGTGATCCGACTTGGGGTGCCCGAGCTGACCGAGGAGCGTCGCCGGCAGCTGGTCAAGGTGGTCAGGCAGATCGCCGAGGAGGGCCGCGTGTCGATCCGCAACATCCGGCGCGACGTGATGCACGATCTGCGTGAGCTCAAGGATGCCGGCGAGGCCGGCTCAGATGACGAGCACCGCGCCGAGGGAGAGCTGCAAAAGCTCACCGACGGCCGCATCGGGGAGCTCGACGAGCTGCTCAGGCACAAAGAAGAAGAGATCCTGGAAGTGTGAGGTGGCCGACCCCCGGGGCGGTCCCGCGCACACCAGCGCCCGCTACGTAGCCATCATCACCGACGGCAACGGTCGATGGGCGAAGGCCCGGAACTTGCCGGTGATCGATGGTCACGAAGCCGGCGCCGACAACGTCAAGGCGCGCCTGCGCGACGCGGTCAGCTTCGGGGTCCAGGAGCTGACGGTGTACTCGTTCTCGACCGAGAATTGGAGCCGCTCGCAGCAGGAGGTCGCCGCCCTGATGGCGATGTTCGCGCGGCGGGTGGAGGCCGAGACTCCGGAGCTTCACGCCGAGGGCGTGCGCATGCGCTTCATCGGCCGTCGGCGGGCCCCGGTACCCGCGGCGCTGGTGGAGCGGATGGAGTGGGCCGAGGGAGTGACCGCGGCCAACAGCCGGATCACGCTGTTCGTGGCCTTCAACTACGGGGGTAGGGCGGAGATCCTCGACGCCGCCCAAACCTTCTCCAACGGCAACGAAGACGACTTCCGTCAGCACCTGTATGCGCCCGAGATGCACGACCCCGACCTGATCATCCGCACCAGCGGCGAACAGCGAGTCTCCAACTACCTGCTGTGGCAGGGCGCCTACTCGGAACTGGTATTCCGACCCGAGCTGTGGCCGGACTTCACCCGACAGGCGTTCGCGCAGAGCCTGGAGGAGTTCAGCGCTCGCCGGCGGCGGTTCGGGAGCCGTTGAGATGCCGCCCGCCCCGCGGTCCCGCGGCCGCTCTGACCTGCTCTCGCGGATCCTGGTGGCGGTGCCGGCGGCGATCGTGGCCATCGTCTTCGTCGACCTCGGTGGTCTGCCGTTCGCGCTGTTCATGATCGCCGTCGGCTGCGCCTGCCTGCACGAGCTCTACCGCCTCCTGCACCGATGGCGTCCGGTCTCGGCAGTGGGATTCCTGGCCCTGGCGGGGATGGTGGTGGCTGCACGCTACGGCGGACAGCGCGAGGTTCTGGGTGTGGCGGTGGGAGCGTTGCCGGTGTTGTTCCTGGCCGTACTGGCTCGCGGTGGACGAGGACAGGCGACGGTGACGATTGCCTCCACGGTGCTCGGTGTCTACTGGGTTGGCCTGGCGTTCGCGCACGCCGTGCTGCTGCGCCAGCTCCACCACGGCAACGCGATCATCATCGACGTGCTCATCGGCACCTTCCTGGGAGACACCGCCGCCTACCTCGGCGGCCGGCTGTTCGGACGCCGGCCGCTGGCGCCGGAGATCTCCCCCCACAAGACAATCGAGGGGTTGTTCTGCGGGATGCTGATCGCGATCCTGGCTGTGTTCTTCGCTGGGCTCTACCAGAGCTGGCTGACCCAGGGCGACGCGCTGCTGCTGGGGCTCGTGGTGGCGATCCTGGGTCCCCTCGGGGACTTGTTCGAGTCGACCATCAAGCGGGATTCCGGCAGCAAGGACGCGGGCACCATCTTCGGCGCCCACGGCGGCGCGCTTGATCGCCTCGATGCGGCGATGTTCACGATCGTCGCCGGCTACTACGTGTGGGTGGCGGTGATGCGCTAGCGCACGCCGCTGATCTCGGGCATCGCCCGATCTCGCCGGGCCAGCTTCGACTCAAGCGACGGCACGGGCCGCGCTTACAATCGCGGCCGGTGCCACGCCGCCTCGCAATTCTCGGTTCCACCGGCTCGATCGGAGTCCAAGCGCTGGACGTGGTTTCCCGCGCCGACCCCGACGAACTACGCGTGGTGGCGCTGAGCGCCGGGAACGACTGGGAGCAGCTGCTGGTCCAGGCCCGCCGGCATGGCGTCGAGCGGATCGCCCTAGCCGATCGGGACGCAGCGGCGCGGGCCGCGGAAGCCTGGACGGTGGGCCAGGTGCTGGCCGGACCCGACGGTCTGGTGACGCTGATCACCGACTGCCAGTGCGATCTGGTGTTGAACGCAATCGTCGGCTCAGCCGGACTGGTGCCGACAGTGGCCGCACTCGGCGAGGGCATCGACGTGGCGCTGGCCAACAAGGAGTCGCTGGTCGTCGGCGGCGAGCTCGTGACCCAGCTGGCGCAGGCGACCGGCGCGGCGATGATCCCGGTCGACTCCGAGCACTCGGCCCTGCACCAGCTGCTCGCCTCCGAGCGTCCGGGGACCGTCGAGCGACTGATCCTGACCGCCTCGGGAGGACCGTTCCGAGGCGCCACTCCCGATCGGCTGGAGAGCGTGACGGTGGAGCAGGCGCTGGCGCATCCGACGTGGGCGATGGGGGGCAAGATCACGATCGACTCGGCCACCCTGATGAACAAGGGCCTCGAGGTGATCGAAGCCCACCACCTGTTCGGAACCCCCTACGAGCGGATCGACGTCGTCGTGCACCCGCAGTCCATCGTCCACAGCCTGATCTCGCTGTGCGACGGAGCGACGCTGGCCCATCTCGGCTATCCAGACATGCGAGTGCCGATCTCCTACGCCCTGCACTACCCCGAACGGGTCGACGTGCCCGTGGCCCCGCTGGACCTGGTGGCGCTCGGCAGCCTCACCTTCGAGCCGGTCGACGAGGAGACCTTCGCCTGCCTGCGCTTGGCCCGCGAGGCCGCCCGCGCGGGAGGGACCGCTCCCTGCACGCTCAACGCCGCCAACGAGGTCGCGGTGCACGCCTTCCTGACCGGTGAGCTGCGCTTCCCGGGCATCGCCGCAGTGATCGAGGAGACGCTGTCGGCGCTGCCGGCCAAGGCCGTTCATTCGTTCGAAGTGTTGGGAGACGCCGACGCACGCGCCCGCAGGATCGCGGCGGCACTGGTGGCCGATCGTGTCGGCGAGGCGCGTTAGCCCGCGTTCTGGCCCACCCGAGCCTTCTCTGCCGCCGGGTCCAGGCTGTCAAACTGGGGGAAGATGTCCTACGTCCTGGCCCTCCTGGGTTTCGCCGCCCTGATCATCCTGCACGAGGCCGGCCATTTCGCCGCGGCCAAGGCGGTGGGGATGCGAGTTGAGCGCTTCTCGCTGTTCTTTGGACCGCTGCTGGTGAAGGTTCGTCGCGGCGAGACCGAGTACGGGATCGGTCCGATCCCCCTCGGCGGCTACGTGAAGATCACCGGGATGAACCCTCGGGAGGAGATGCCCGCCGAGGTGCGCCCGCGGGCCTACTACAACCAGCCACCCTGGAAGCGGATCGTGGTGATCCTCGCCGGGCCCGCGGTCAACCTGGTGCTGGCCATCGTGATCGTGTTCGCCGTGTACTGGGCCGACGGCTACTACGTGAGCTCGCCACGGATTGCCGCCATCGAGTCCGGCACCGCGGCTGCAACCGCACTGCGCCCGGGCGACAGGGTCGTCTCGGTCGACGGCCTCGTGGGCACCTCTGACCAGCTACGCAACCAGCTCGCCAGCCACCGCTGCGCCGGCGCCCAGACCGACGGCTGCGAGGCCGCGACCCCGGCGCGGGTAGTCGTGAGTCGTTCAGGCCAGCTGCTGACTTTCCGGTTGCGGCCGCGGTACAGCGCCTCGGCAGGGCGACCGCTGCTGGGGTTCGTCTGGGGCGAGCGGCACGTGGCCGTCGCTCCCACGAAGGCAGCATCGCTGGGGATAAGCGATCTCTGGGACGAGACCACCGGCACCGTCTCGCGTGTCGCCAGGATCTTCGAAGCTAAGGATCGCGCGCAGGTGCACGGCACCGTCTACGGCTTCAAGGTGACCCAGCAGTCATTCGCCAAGAACACCACCACCGCCCTGTTCGTGCTGGCGCTGATCTCCTTGTCCCTGGCGGTCATCAACCTGTTCCCGTTCCTGCCCTTGGACGGGGGCCACATCTTCTGGGCGCTCGCCGAGAAGATTCGCGGACGCCGGATCCCCTTCGAGGTGATGGAGCGGGCCGGCGTGGTCGGCTTCGTGCTGATCCTGATGCTGTTCGCGGTTGGCCTCTCCAACGACATCTCCGCGCTCTCCGGGCACGGCTTTGCCACGCCCTGAGGGCTTGCCTGGTGCGCGCGAAGCGGTAGCCTGAGCAGCGGATTTACCCCTAGAGCGGAGGAGAGCATGGAGAGCAGCACGATCACCCAGGTGGCTGGCCGCGCGGTTGACGCGCCGACGGTGACCGAGGCGTTGCGACGCACCGCGGCCAACCACCCGGAGATCGTGGCCGTCCGCAGCGCCGACGACAGCGTCTCCCTGACCTGGTCCCAGCTGCTGGAGCGGGTCGAAGCGCTCGCCGGTGGACTGGCCAAGCTGGGCGTAGGCCGGGGCGACACGGTGGCGATCATGCTCAGCAACCGGCCGGAGTTTCCGATCGTCGATCTGGCCGCGGCGATGCTGGGAGCGACTCCGTTCTCGATCTACACCACCTATCCAGCCGCGGAGATCCGCTACCTGTGCACCGATGCCCAGACCAGGATCGCGGTCGTCGAGCAGCAGTTCCTGCCGGTGATCGTCCAGGCGCGCGAGGGCCTGCCGCAGCTCGAGCACGTGATCGTCGTCGACGGAGATGTGCCCGAAGGTTGCCTGTCGCTGGCCGAGGTCGAGGGATCCCACCCCGACTTCGACGCCGCCGCCGCCGCCGCGCAGGTCGGCCCCGACGACGTGCTCACCTTGATTTACACCTCGGGGACGACCGGGCCGCCAAAGGGCGTGCAGCTCTCCCACCACAACATCATGGTCTCGGCCAAGGCGATCGAGGAGGTCATCCCGATGGAGACCGGCGGGCGGCTGATCTCCTGGCTCCCGGCAGCTCACATCGCCGAGCGGATGGCCCACCACTACATCCCGGTGATCTACGCCGCTACCGTCACCTGCTGCCCAAATCCCCGGGAAGTGGTCTCATTCCTGCCCAAGGTGCACCCGACCTGGTTCTTCGCCGTTCCGCGCATCTGGGAGAAGCTAAAGGCGGGGCTGGAGGGGATGCAGGCTGCACAACCCGAGGAGCAGCGGCGGCCGGTGCAGGAGGCGATGCAGGCCGCGATCGAGCGCGTGCGGCTGCGCCAGCGAGGCGAGCCGGTGCCCGAGGAGCTCGAACGCAGGGTCGCCCAGGCCGACGAGCAGATGTTCTCCAAGCTCCGCGAGATGCTGGGATTGGACCAGGTGATCGCGGTCAACGTCGGCGCCGCACCGACGCCAGTGGAGGTTCTGGAGTTCTTTCACGCGCTGGGAATCGAGCTGGCCGAGCTGTGGGGAATGTCGGAGACGTGCGGATTCGGGACCTGCAACCGCCCCGGGCAGGTGAAGATCGGAACCGTCGGGCCGCCCTCACCGGGGGCCGAGGTCAAGCTCGCCGATGATGGCGAGCTGCTGATCCGGGGCGAGTTCGTGATGATGGGCTACCGCAATCAGCCCGAACGGACCCGCGAGGCGGTCGATGGCGACGGCTGGCTGCACACCGGCGACATCGCCGAGATCGACGAGGATGGCTACGTCAAGCTCGTCGACCGCAAGAAGGAGCTGATCATCAACGCGGCCGGAAAAAACATGTCACCGGCGAACATCGAGGCGGCGATCAAGACCGGCAGCCCGCTGATCGGGCAGGCGTGCTGCATCGGCGACCGCCGGCCGTACAACACCGCGCTGGTCGTGCTCGATGCCGACTACGCGCCGCAGTGGGCGACCCAGCACGGCCTGGAGGCGAAGAGCCTGGAGGAGCTGGCGCGGGAGCCGAAGGTGATCGAGGCCGTGCAGGACGGGATCGATGCCGCCAATCAACAGCTGGCGCGGGTGGAGCAGATCAAGAAGTTCGAGGTCGTCCGCGGCGACTGGATCCCCGGCGGGGATGAGCTGACGCCGACGATGAAGCTCAAGCGCAAGCCGATCGCTACCAAGTACGAGCGCCAGATCGAAGCTATGTACTCATAGTCACCGCACGGTGACTTGCACGTCACGGCTGTAGACGATGGTGCCCGCCGGCAGCTGGGGATCGTCGGGTGGGTAGCGCCAGCTCAGCCGCACCGTGCCGCTGGTGGAGAAGTTGACGCTCGTGTCGAAGTAGCCCCGGGGGCCGGCGAGGTTCACTGTCTTGACCGTCGTGAACGAGCCGCTGGAGCGGCCTGCGAACTGGATCTCCACGCGCTCGGGATCGGATGGGAGGTCCTCCAGGGCGAAGAACAGCGGCCGGGCGCAACCCCACACCTCCAGGCCACGGCCCCGGCGGGTGCTGGTTCGGGGCAAGTACAGCGGCAGGCGCCAGGCGCTGTAGGTCGCCTTCTGGCGGCCGTCATGGTTGATCAGCCCGCTGGCGAAGCCCCCGTAGTTGTTGGCCCTCGACGGGGCCAGGGGATCGGTCAGGAGGTACTGCATGAACGACATCACCCGCGGGTCCCGCCAGGACATGTACTCGGCCTGGTTCAGGTACGCAGCCGCGGTCGTCGGTGAGACGTAGGGGATAGTCCGCGTCGGGTGTTTGGGGGGACTGGTGAGATAGCCGTATTCCGTGTTCCAGATCGGGAGCCTCCGCCTCGAGCCGTACACCCGTTGCAGGCGGTCGAGGGCGCGCTCCAGGCGGCCGAGGTCGGCGAGAGAGGAGTAGTCGGGGTCGTTGGGCCGCTCGATGTTGGGTCGGTACCACCGTGAGTAGGGGTGATCGGCAAAGCCGCTGGCCTCAAACAGTGCCGGATGCCGGACCCTAAAATCCCGCCTGCCCGCGGCAGTGGTGGGGCAGCCGCGAACAGCGGCGGCCGCGCCGGTCAGTGGCCGGTACCTGGCGTCGACGCAGTAGAGCACGCGCAGGAAGTTCAGCGGCTTCATGCCTGAGAACAGGCCCCAGGGGAGGATGCCGTGGCCTCCGACCGGGGGATAGCCGCGCGGGGCCACCTCGCCGAAGAGGATCGTGTCGCGGCCGTGGCCGGTCCGCTGCAGCGCCCCCCAGGCGGCGTCGAGCAACTGGCGGTACATCCACGGGCTGTGCTCGATGCTGAGCCGTCCGGGAAGCCCCTGCGGGGCCAGGCTGGGGCCGTAGTCGGGCTCGTTCCAGACCGACCAGAAATCGACCCCGGGCAGGTCGTTGGGGTTTCCGGGATCGAGCCGGTGGGTCCTGGGGTCATAGTCACCGCTGTAGCGCTCGCCGACGGCATGGACGAACGCGCCGTACTCGGCGGCGTTCGGCTCCCAGTCGGGATGAGGCTCGCTCCGGGGGGCGCCCGGCCCCGTCGCCCAGAGCGGAGCCCCGCCGGCGACGTCGAGGTTGACGACGATTCCGGCCCTCTGGGCCTGCTTGATGGAGTTGTCCCATGGCGCCCAGGCCGAGGCTGGATACGAGCTGGGATCAGCGGCCCGGAAGCGGGTGGGGCGCCGGTGGGATCGCGGCCGCGGAGCGATGCTGTCCCACATCATGAACATCCGCACGTGGTCGGCCCCGAGGCCTCGGAGCTGAGCGAGCGTTCCCGCCGGGTTCGAGACCACCCCGGGATCCTGGAACATCGCCACCTGCTGATGGGAGGCCAGCGCCGGGGCGCAGGTCGCCCCCAACGCCGCTGCCGCCAGGCACAGCGCGATAGCTCCAGACGTGGTCAGTCGCTCGATGCCGATCATGATGTTGGCTCTAGCTCACGCTGACGGCCACGGTCCGGCTGTGGATCGTCTGTCCCGAGGGATAGCTCCACGACAAGCGGATCGCGCCAGCCCCGGGCAGCTTCTCGCGGACGTCGAAGTAGCCGCCCACGTTGTCTATCGGCACGTTGGTGATGGTGCGGAAGGTCGCATCGCCGCCGCCGCGAAACTGGATCTCGACGTGCTGTCGAGCCCCGTGGTGGCCGACGCTGGCGAAGTGAGCAGGACGAACGCAACCCCAAATCTCGAGCGCGTGACCGGGCGCGGCCGAGGTGACCGGCAGGTACAGCGGCAGCCGGTAGCTGTCCAGCGTGGGCTTGGGTCTGCCGGTGTCGGTCAGCAAACCGGTGGCAAAGCCGCTGGCCTTGGGATACGGGTCGTAGAGGAGGTACTGCATCGTGGTGGCGAGGCGTGGGTTGCGCCAGGTGAGGTACTCGGCCCAGTTGAGGTAGTAGCCGGCCGTAACCGGGGAGAGGAAGTGGCGGCCGAAGTGTGTGGTGTTGTTTGGCGGATCGGTGATGTAGCCAAACTCGGTGTTGTAGACCTGCAGGCGCCGGCTGGAGCCATAGGCCTGCTGAAGACGGTCGAGCGTCGATGCCAAACGGGGAAGCTGTGCGAACTCGACGTAGTCGGGATCGTTTGAGTCCACCTTCGTCGGCGGGAGGTCGAATGGATACGGGTGGATCCCGAAGCCGCTGGCCGCGAACAAAGCTGGATGGCGGGCAGGAAACTGCCGCGACTCCCCGGCCGTCGCCGGGCAGCCGACCGCCGTGGCGGCCCTGGCGCGCAGCTGGCGGTAGTCGGAGTCGACGCAGTACAGGGTGCGCAGAAACGGCAACGGCTTGGTGGTCGAAAAGTAGCCCGGCAGGCCCTGGGGAAAGGCACGGGTCACGGGACCCGTGAACCCCCTCGGGGAGAGACTGCCCATGATGATCGTGTCGCGGCCGTGGCCGGTTGCCTGCAGCGCGCTCCAGCCGGCGTCCAGGAGCCCGCGATACAGGACCGGGGAGGTTGGCACCGACGATCCGACGAGGGCTTGCGGGGCCAGATCCTGGCCGAAGTTGGGTTCATTCCAGATCTCCCAGAAGCGCACCGGGGGCAGCGACGCGCACGAGGCGCATGGCCGGTAGGCCCCGCTGTAGCGCTTGGCAATTGCGTGCACGAACTGCCCGTACTCGCTGGCCGAGGGCTTCCAGTACAGCGCCTCCGGGCCCGCGGGAGAACCCGGGCCCACCCCCCACCGCGGTGCCCCCCCGGTGATGAGGAGGTCGACATCGATCCCGTCAGCGCGCGCGTCGGTCAGCAGCTGGTCGTAGGGACGCCAAGACGTCGACGGATAAGCCGCCGGGTCAGCGGCGTCGAATCCCGGCGGCCGCACCGTCGAGGTCGGATCGGGAGCGATCAGCCGCCATTGCACCTGCATGCGCACGACCTCGACCCCGAGGTTGCGTAACCTCGCCAGCGTTCCGGCCGGGTCGGTCAGCATGTGAGCGGGCTCCTGGAACATTGCGATCGGAGCCCGGGATCCTCCGGCCGGCGCTGAACCGCGTGACAGCAACGCGATTGCCAGCGCCACCACCCCGACCAGCACGAGCGCGAACAGGAGGCCTATGCCTGAGCGTGAGATCTGCACACGGGTCGCGTCGCTGGCCCAGGCGCGGCCGAGCGACTAGCGGACGGTGACGGTTACGCTTCGGCTGTAGATGGTCGAGCCCTTGGGGTAGCGCCAGGCGAGCCTGACCGCACCGCTGCTCGGAAACCCGACCGGTACGTCGAAATATCCGCGAGAGGAGGTGAGGCCGACCGTCTTGATGGTCTTAAATGCGCCGCGCGTGCCCCGGCGGAACTGAATCTGGACGCTCTGTCGGCCGGAAGCGAAATGCGCCGGGCGCACGCAGCCCCAGACCGTGAGGGAACGCCTGCGAGTGGTCGAGGTGACCGGCAGGAAGATCGGCATCCGGTAGGCGTAGTAGTCGGCCTTCGGGGCGCCGTGGTAGAAGATCAACCCGGCCGCGAAATTGCCGAGCCCGAAGATCGCGTTGCCGGCGTGCGGGTCGGGGTCGTAGAGCAGGTACTGCATCGTCGTGGCCAGTCGTGGGTTCCGCCACGACAGGTACTCGGCCCAGTTGATGTAAGTGGCGGCGGTGCTGGGGGAGACGAAGTGGTCGGTGCGATTCGGGGGGTTGGTCTCGTAGCCGTACTCGGTGTTGTAGATCGGTAGGCGTCGGCCCGAGCCATAAGCGTGCTGTACGTGGTCGAGCGCGGCACCCAGCCGCGAGATCTGGCTGAACTCCACGTAGTCGGGATCGCCGGAGTCAGCCTCGGTGGGGGGCAGATTGAACGGATAGGGATGAATTCCGAAGCCGCTGGCGTTGAACAGAGCTGGGTGCGCTCGCCGGAACTGACGGGAGCCCGCCGACGTGGCTGGACATCCCACCGCGGCGGCGGCGCGGCCGCGCAGCTGACGGTAACGAGAATCCACGCAGTACAGCGTGCGAACGAACTGAAGTGGCTTCGTGGTCGAGAAGTCCGCGGGCAGGCCCTGGGGAAACCGGGAGCTCGGCTTGGCGTTGAAGCCGCGGGGGGAGAGGCTGCCTACGAGGACGGTGTCGTGGCCGTGGCCGGTGCGCGCGAGTGCGCTCCAACCGGCATCCAGCAGGCTCCGGTAGATCGAGGGCGAGGTGGACACCCTGGATCCGTTGGTCGCTTGCGGCGCCAGTGATTGGCCCCAGTTGGGTTCGTTCCAGATCTCCCAGAAGCTCACCCGCGGCAGCGGTGCCGAGGCTCCGGCCGGCACGTAATGGCCGCTGTAGCGGGTGGCGACGGCTTGGACGAAGTTGCCGTACTCGGCTGCCGAGGGCTTCCACTGGTAGTAGGGGCCCCGCGAGGGCTGATCGCGCCCGGTGGCCCATTGCGGCGCGCCGCCGCCGACCAGCAGCAACAGGCGGATTCCGTCGGCTTGGGCATCCTTCACGATCGCGTCGTAGGTGCTCCAGGCTGCGGCGGGATATGCGGCCGGGTCAGCGGCATGGAAGCCGGCGGGGCGGCTCCGGGACCTCGAGTCGGGAGCGATGTTCTGCCAGTGCAGGTAGAAACGGACGGCGCCGACGCCGAGGCTTCGCAGCTGCTGCATGGTGGCGCTCGGATTGGACACCAGACCCGGGTCTTCCTCGAACAACGCCAGCTGCGTGGTGGAGGCGTGGGCCGGAACCGGCACCGCCAGCGACAGGCAGAGCCAGCTGGCCACTGCGGTCAGGAGAACGGCGGCGAGGATTGTTGTGCGGGTCTTGATGGAAGGGCTCATGCAGAGGACGAACAGTTCGCCGCAGGGCAAAGTTGCGGATGGACGGAGCGAATCACGGCACGTTCCCCGCGCGCCGGGACGCTAGCGAATCTAGCGAATCGTGACCGCCACCGTGCGGCTGTGGATGGTGGTTCCGTCCGGATAGGACCAGGCGAGCCGAAGCAGGCCACTGCCCGGCAGCACCTGCGGCACCTCGAAGTAGCCATGGGGGTTGGTGATCGCGACCATCCTGATCGTCTTGAAGGCACCACCGGAGCCGGCTGAGTACTCGATCCGCACGCTCTGATGAGCGCCGCCGGAGAGGTGGTGGACCGGGCGCAGGCACCCCCACACCAGGAGTTGCTGGCCTCGATGGCCGGCGGTCACCGGCATGTAGATCGGCAGTCGATAGGCCTGGTAGGTCGCCTTGGGTATGCCGCTGGCGAACTCCAGACCGGTGGCGAAGCCGCCGAGGGCACTGGCGCTGGACGGATCGATGAGCAGATACTGGTCGTAGGAGCGCACCCGCGGATCCAGCCAGGAGATGTACTCCGACCAGTTGAGGTAGTACGCGGCCAGCGCGGGTGCCACCGCCCTGGCGATCGTCTCCGGTGGGTTGGTGTGGTAGCCGAACTCGGTCGAGTAGATCGCAAACCGGGTGGCCGAGCCATATACGTGCTGCACCTCGTCCAGCGTCCGCTCGAGGTTCGGGAGCGAGGCCAGTTCGACATAGTCGGGCTCGCCGGGGGTGGCCACGTCAGGCGGCACCTGGCCCTGCGGGTAGGGATGAACCGACACGCCACTGGCGTGAAACAGCGCCGGATGCTCCCCGGGAAAGGATTGCGTCCCCGCCGCTTTGGCTGGGCACGCCCGCCGCGCGGCCGCTTGCCCTCGCAGCGGGCGATACGAGGCGTCGACGCAGTACAGGGCGCGGATGAAGCGCAGCGGGACCATGCCGGAGAAGTTGCCTGGGTTGTCGCCGGTAGTGATCCCCCGGGGGGCGAGCTCGCCGATTAGGATCGTGTCGTCTCCGTGGCCGGTTCGGTGCAGTGCCGCCCACGCGGCGTCGAGCAGCCCCCGATAGAGCGCCGGTGCGACCTCGACGGTGGAGAAGTCGACCGCCTGGGGGGCGAGGTTGGGCCCGTAGTTGGGCTCGTTCCAGATCGACCAGAAGCTCACCCGGGGCAGCGGCGAGGCGGCGCCGGCAGGGGTGTAGGTGCCGCTATAGCGCGCCCCGACAGCGGCCACGAAGGCGCCAAAGGCGCGTGCCGACGGCTTCCAGGCCGTCCGGAAGGGCCCTCCCGGCGCATCGCGTCCGGCCGCCCACCGGGGGGCGGGACCGGTGAGCGTCAGATCGAGGCTGATCTCCCGCGCCTGTGCCGCGCGGACGATGCGGTCATAGATCGACCACCCGGCGCCAGGATATGCGGACGGGCGTGAGCCGTCGAAGCGCTGCGGTGGCCGCCGGGCGGCCGGGTCCGGAGCGATCCCCGCCCACGGGACGGACACGCGGACGCGGTCAACGCCCAGGCGTCGCAGGAGATCCAGGGTCCGGCCCGGATCGGCACGCAGTTGCGGATCGGCTTCGAAGATCGACACCAGCCCCGGACGGGCCAGCGGCGCCGACGTCGCCTGATGCGAGGCGCCGCAGGCCCCCAGCCCGAGCACGAGAGCAAGCGTCAGAACCACCCGGGGCATTGCGCGTCGGCCCTGGCGAGAGGCTGTGAGCAAGCGAGGCAGGATACGACTTGCGATACGTGGTTCGGGGCCGCTTGCGCTTACCCGGTGGACGGGGCAACGTGACCGTGGTCCCGGTGTTGGTGATGTAAAAGGCGCCGAAGCTCACCAGCAGGTCGGTGGTGGGATCGCTGCCGGCGAACGCGAACGGGCCAACCGCGACGTCGGTCAGGCTCGCGCCGGTGTTGTAGAGCTCGGCGAAGTGGCTGCCGTCGAAGGAGTAGTAGGTGCTGTAGCGCGGGCCACGCTTGACCATGCGCAGCCACACCGTGGTGGCGCTCGGCGGGGTGGCCACCGTCGCCGCCACCTGAGCGATCGGCGTCCCCGACAGGGAGTCGGCACTGGTCTCGCTGAGCTGGGTACCGCCGGAGCCGTACTCGAGATCGAGCTTGAGGTAGTTCTCGTCGTCGGCGTAGGCGATCAGGCCGCCCTGCTGGGTGGCGGCATGAGGGGCGCTGCTGAAGTGCACGCGGGTCTGCATCGTCCAGTCGCCGAGCGCGGGTTGCAGGAGGAGGTTGCGGGCGGTGTGGCTGGCGAGGTCACCGGGCTGGGCGAGGATGGTCAGCGCTCCTCCAGATGCATGCTCGGAACTCGGATCGTGCCGCAGCCAGGTCCATTGCGAGCCGATGGTGCTGGCGGAGAACGTGTCGCTGCGGGCAGGACGAGCGAAGTTGACCCTGTAGCTAAAGCCGATTCCGTCCGGCCCGGTCACGCGGACGGTGCCGGTGCCGGGAACGCCCACGGCCTGCGTAACCTGCATCCGCACCTGCCCAGACGGCGGCCGGGCACTGATCCGCGGCCGTGCCATCCCGGCGGGGACGAGCACGTCGTAGTCGTAGGTGTCGGCCGCGAAGTTCGGCAACGGCTGGCCGGCGACCGACAGCCCCGTCAGCTCGGAGAGGACCCGGACGACGAACTGGGTCGAGCGGCTGACGCCATTCCGGCTGATCGTGGCGGTGATCGTCGCCACACCGTTGTCCAGGGTGTGAAGGCTCCCGTCACTCTGCACCGAGACCACCGTGGGGTGATTGCTGCGCAGGCGGACGACTGCGCCGGTGGGCAGCGGCCGCGTGTGGCCGGGGCTGAGATAGCCGTACAACGACTGATCGTTCATCGACAAGGTAAGGCGCGGAAGGACCGTGGTCCCCTGCGGGAACATGACCCGCCTCTGGATCCCGCGGGCGGCGTCTCCGGGCATCGCCGGTTGTGCGCTGAGAGCCCCCAGCATCGGTTGCGGGGGTCGGCTCACCTGAACGTAGCTCCCGAGCTCGATGTCACTGTCCAGCGCCGAGGCGGCGATCTGGACGCCGTAGCGGCCCTCCGGCACCACGAAGTGGCCGAGCGCTGAGTTGAAGGCGCCAAGGTCAGCGATCTTCAGGGTCAAGGTCAGGGCCTTGGTCTGGCCGGGAAGCAGAAACACCTGGCGAAAACCTTCCAGTCGCTTGATCGGCTGCTGGCCGTCACCGGCACCGGGTGAGGTGACGTAGAGTTGGATCAGGTCTTCTCCGGAGACAGTGCCCGTGTTGGTGGCGTCGAGGGTCACGTCGACCGTGTCCGGATCAGCCCGGGCCCGGGAGACGTGGAGGTGGGAGCTCCTGAAGGTGGTGTAGGAAAGCCCGTAGCCAAATGGGTAGGCGATCGGTCCGCGGTAGTACATGTAGGTGCGTCCGGGGTTCCCAGCAGCGGGGCGGATGCGGTAGTCGGTGATCGGCGCCAGCTGCTGCTCGCTCGCATACCAGGTGAACGGCAGGTGTCCGCTGGGGTCGTACGCACCCAACAGCACGTCGGCCAGCGCATCGCCCGCCCGCTCCCCGTCGTAGGCGCTCCAAACCATCGCCGGGACTTGGCTCTGGAAGCTGGCGAGGTCCACTTCGCCCACTGTGCCCATCACCGCGATCGTGTTCCGGTTGACGGCGGCAACGTCGTTGATCAACTGGGCCTGCGCGCCGGGCAGCGCCAAGGTCCCGCGATCCTGGTACTCGCCGGCGGTCGATCGATCGGTTCCCGCGTAGACGATCACGTCGTCGTAGTTGGCTGCCGCAGCGACCGCGGCGGGATCGATGTTGGTCAGCTCGGCGGCATTGCTGCCGCCGGTGAACCCGTTGTAGAAGTCAACCGTCGCGCTCGGATCGATCGTCTGGATCGCCCGCTTTATGCCGGCGTAGGGGGTCACCTCGTTGGCCTGGCCGGTGGGACCCTGGAGGCTCGCGTATCCACCCAGGTACATGTTGGGCTGGTTGGCCAGGGCGCCGATCACCGCGACGCGGAAGGGGCCGCTCCGAGGCACGGTGATCGGCAACAGCTTGCCAGCACTTCCGTCGCGGCGAGTGGTGACGGCGTTCTTGAGCAGCACAAGCGTCCGGTCGGCCACGCCCCGCGCCAACCCGAGCCGGGCCGAGGTCTCGGTGACCGCGTGGTTGGCGTCGCTGTTGACCCAGGTGCCGCGTTGCCGCCGTGCCCGCGCCGCTCTGACCCACGGCTCGCCGTCGATCGCACCGAACTCGCCCAGCTGCATTCGGGCCGTGAACAGGCGCACGAGCGAGGTGTCGAGGTCTCCGACGTTGAAGGTGTCGGTAGTCGTCCTGATGCCCTCGCCGACCGCTGCGGGGAGCAGGTTTCGATCGGTGAGGAGATCGTCTGCGCTGGTGCAATTGAGATCGACCCCGGCGGCCTTGGCGAAGGCGTGGGCCTCGGTTCGGTTGAGCGGACGGCTGTAGCCCGGGGGGCGCCACTTGTGGTAGGAGACGATGCCGTCGATGGCATCGCAGTCGGAGGTGAAGTAGCCGCCGAAGCCGAACGTCTGCCGGGCCAGCGTGCCGATCAGGTGCGGGTTGGCCACCGATGGGATCCCGTTGACCGCGTTGAACGCCGACATCATCGCCCCCGGCTGGGTCTGCGCGGTGATGAGCCGGAACTGTGCCGTGTAGTACTCGCGCAGCGTGCGCTCATCCATGTTTGATGATCCGGTCAGACGATTGACTTCGCTGTTGTTGGCGGCGTAGTGCTTGAGGGTGGCGATCGTCTTCAGGTATCCGCCGCCGGCCGTGAGCAGGTGGCCGCGCTCGTCCTTGCCCTCCATCCCGTTGACGTATTGGGCGGCGATGTTGGCGGTCAGCAGCGGATCCTCGGAGAAGGTCTCGTCGTTTCGCCCCCAACGGGGATCGCGGGACAGGTTGACGGTGGGGGCGAAGAAGTCCAGGTCATAGGCGTTGTCGGGCACGATCTCCCGCGCCTCGTCGGAGATCGCCGTGGCCTCGCGGTACATCAAGGCCGGATCCCAAGTGGAACCGAGTGCCAGGTCGCTGGGGTAGGAGGTGGTGTTGAACAGCGTCGTGGTGGTGCCCCCTGGATTCAGCTGCAGGCGGGAAACCCCGTGCAGCGACTCGTTCCACCAGCCGTAGGCCTTCACGCCGAGCCGGGGGATCGCCGGCGACTGTCCTGAGACCATCTGCGAGGCCTTCTCGGCCAGGGTCATCCGGGCGACCAGGTCGACCGCTCGTTCGGCCGGCGAATAGCTCGGATTGCGGTAGATCGGGAGGTGGAGCACGGTCTGCGCTCGCCCCGCGGGCAGCGCGATCAGCGCCACCACCACGATGAGGGATAGGGCGGAGGCGATCAGCAGCGAGCGGACCCGCCACGACCGGAGGGGACGATGCTCTAGACCGCGCAGAAGAGCAGGACCCTACACGGCGGCGGACCGGTCAGGCTTCGCTACGAGTTCCGCCCCGGCGCAGCCGGTCAGATTTGCTGCGAGGTCCGTCCCGGCGGATCGGCCTAATCTCTGCGGCGATCGTGAAACGGCTCCTGATCCTGATCGCGCTGCTGGGCGGCCTGGCCGGCGCCATCGCGAGCTTCGTGGCTCCGGCGGTGGCCGCGGACGGGGCCGCGGCGGTGATCGCTGACTGCAACTCCCACAATCAGCTGACCCGCCCCTATCCGCCGGCTCAATTGCGAGCCGCGCTCGCGACGATGCCGGCGAGCCTCAAGGAGTACACCGATTGCTACGACGTCATCAACCGGGCGCTGATCGCCCGACTCAGTGACTCTCATCTGGTCGGCGCGGCCACGCCGAGCAGCTCAGGCGGGTCCTTCTTCTCGGCCCCGGTGATCATCGTGCTCGTGGTGCTGCTCGCCGCCGCCGGGAGCTTCGGCGCTCTGGCGCTGCGCCGACGCACCAGCAGTGGCCGCGGCTGATTCGGCGCTGCTGGCGCCTCTACACTGGTCCTATGGCCTCACAGCGGCAGATCGTGGTCGGCGGCGTGCCCATCGGCGGGGGCGCGCCGGTCGCGGTGCAGACGATGACCAAGACCGAGACCGCCGACCTGGAGGCGACGATGAGCCAGGTCCGGCGCGTGGCCGAGGCGGGCGCCGACATCGTCCGCGTGGCGGTGCCGCGTGAGAGGGACGCCGAGGCGTTGAAGACGATCGTCCGGCAGTCGCCGATCCCGGTGATCGCCGACATCCACTTCAACCACACACTGGCCCTGAAGGCGCTCGAGGCGGGGGCGCACTGCGTACGCCTGAATCCCGGCAACATCGGCGGCCCGGACAAGGTCGCGCAGGTGGCCACGCGCGCCTCGCAGCTGGGCACGCCGCTACGGATCGGCGTCAACTCCGGGTCGCTGCCCTCCCACCTGCGCGAGCTGGAGTTCGAAAATCCGGTCGAGGCGCTGGTGCGCGCGGCGGTGGAGTTCGTGGCCCTGATGGAGCGGCTGCGGTTTGAGAACTTCAAGGTGTCGATGAAGTCGACCAGCGTGCCGAACACGATCGCCGCCAACCGGCTGCTTTCCGAGCGCATCCCCTACCCGCTGCATCTGGGCGTCACCGAGGCAGGGACCAAGTGGTCGGGCTCACTCAAGTCGGCCGTCGGTCTGGGGACGTTGCTGGCCGACGGCATCGGCGACACGATCCGGATCTCGCTCTCGACGTTCCATGCCGAGGAGGAGGTCAAGGTCGCGTGGGAGATCCTCAAGGCGCTGAAGCTCCGCGAGCGCGGACCGGTGCTGATCGCCTGTCCCACCTGCGGGCGGCTGCAATTCGACATGGACACGGTCGTGGCCGAGATCGAGCATCGGCTGGAGGCCTACCCGGACCCGATCGAGGTCTCGGTACTCGGGTGCGCGGTCAACGGGATCGGGGAGGCACGCCATGCCGACTTCGGGATCACCGGCGCCAAGGACATGGGGATGATCTACTCCCGCGGCGAGCCGCTGAAGAAGGTTCCCACCGAGCGGCTGGTGGACGAGTTGTTCGCCGAGATCGACCGCTACTACGAGGCGGGTCAGCGCGTCGTCCGCGATGAGGCCCACGCCGCCGAGGCGCGGGCATGGCTGGCCGAGAACGAGGATGCCGCGGCGATCACGCCCGAGCGGCTGGCGGCGATGGAGGCCGCGGCCGCCGATGCCGAATCCGCCGCCGCGGAGTCCGCGTCCCCAGGGGCACCCACGCGTCTGGACGAGGAGTTCTCTCCGGTCGCCGGACGGCGCTTCAGCCGCGCCTAGCGGGCTAGTGCCGGCTGGGGGGCCAACCGATCAACCGGCCCCACATCTACCTGACGTTCTGGAAGCCTTGGCCGACCTTGGGCCAGTCGACGACGTTCCACCACGCCTCGATGTAATCCGGGCGGCGGTTCTGGTACTTCAAGTAGTAGGAGTGCTCCCAGACGTCGACGCCGAGCAACGGCGTCTTGCCCGCGCTGACGGGATTGTCCTGATTGGGGGTGGAGACGATCGCCAGTCCTGATCCGTCGTGAACCAGCCAGGCCCAGCCGGACCCAAACTGGTTGACCCCGGCGTCCTTGAACTTCGTCCTGAAGTCACCCACAGTTCCGAACGCCGACTCGATCGCCGAGCGCAGGTCACCATCGGGCTCGCCGCCTCCGTGGGGGGACATCCACTCCCAGAACAGAGAGTGGTTGAGATGGCCGCCACCGTTGTTGCGCACGACGCCCCGCTTGTCCTCAGGGATCTGGCCCAGGCTCTTGATCACGTCTTCGATCGGCTTGTCCTCCCACTCAGTGCCCTGCAGCGCCCCGTTGACCTTGTCTACGTAGGCCTGGTGATGCTTGTCGTGGTGAAAGCGCATCGTCTCCTCGTCGATGTGAGGCTCCAGCGCGCTGTAGTCGTAGGGGAGAGGGGGGACTGAGTAGGCCATCGGCGATTTCTCCTTTAGCGCCTTGCTTATGCGGTGGTTGCACTTCTATCAGAAGCGGTTGGTCGCGCCCGGGTACGCTTCCGAGCCGCGGCCGGACCCGGTCGCGCCCAGCGATGACCCGCCTGTCCAGCTACTTCCTGCCCACCGAGCGCGAGCCTCCCGCCGACGCTGAGGCCCTCAGCCACGTGCTGATGGTCAGAGCGGGATTGATCCGGCAGGTCGGCTCGGGACTGTGGTCGTGGCTGCCCGCCGGCTGGCGCGTGCACCAGCGAGTCGTCCAGATCGTGCGGGAGGAGATGGATGCGATCGGCGGCCAGGAGATGCTGATGCCGGTGCTGCATCCGGCCGAACCGTGGCGGCGCACTGGGCGCTACGAGATCGAGGAGCTGTTCAAGCTCCAGGATCGGCGTTCGGCCGAGATGGTGCTGGCGATGACCCACGAGGAGATCGTCACCGGCCACGTCGCCGCCGGCGTCCGTTCCTACCGCGACCTGCCGATGATCCTCTATCACTTCCAGGTCAAGGAGCGCGACGAGCCGCGACCTCGGGCGGGGATCCTGCGCACCCGGGAGTTCATCATGAAGGACTCCTACAGCTTCGATCGCGACGAGGAGGGGCTGAATCGAAGCTACGAGAAGCACGTCACCGCCTACGACCGGATTATGGATCGCTGCGGCCTGGAGTGGTACGCGGTCGAGGCCGACGTCGGGATGATGGGCGGCTTCGGCGCCCATGAGTACATGGCTCCGTGTGCGGCGGGGGAGAACCAGGTCGCGCTCGCTCCCGGCTATGCGGCCAACGTCGAAGTCGCTTCCGCCGAGGCCCAGCCTGTCCCGCTGCCCGCGCGCCTCGATGCCCCGGAGCTCGTCTCGACGCCAAACCTGATTACCGTCGAGGATGTGGCCGCAGCCCTGGGGGTCGTCCCAGGCGCTCTGCTGAAGGCCTACCCGGTGGTGCTCGACGGCGGGCAGATGCGGCTCGTGCTCGTCCGCGGCGACCACCGGATCAACGAGATCAAGCTGGGGCTGGCGCTGGGCGCCGAGTTCCGCCCCGCCCATCCGGACGAAGTGGCGCGCGGGCTCGGCCCGCCCGGGTTCATCGGCCCCGTTGAAGCGCAGCTACCGATCCTGCTCGACCGGGCGGCCATCGGCGGCAGCTACGTCACCGGGGCCAACCGGCCGGATGCCCACCTGCGCGGCGTAGAGCCCGGCCGCGACTTCGCATTCGAGCCGGTCGACGTGCGCACCGTCGTCTCCGGGGACACCGTGAACGGGGCGGCGATCCGGATCGAGCCGGCGATCGAGGTCGGGAACATCTTCAAGCTCGGCACCCGGTTCTCCGATCCGCTTGGGGCGCGCTACCTCGACGCCACCGGCTCCGGACGGCTCATCTGGATGGGTTCATACGGCTTCGGCCCCGCGCGGGCGGCCGCCGCCGCCGTGGAGCAGTACGCCGACGAGCAGGGGATCTCGTGGCCCCGGGCGATAGCGCCCTTCGACGTCGAGCTGGTCGTGCTCGGGCGCGCAGGCAGCGAGGAGCGAGCACTCGCCGAGCGCCTCTATGCCGATCTGCAGGGCGTGAGCCTGCGGACGCTGTACGACGATCGCGATGCGGGACCGGGAGAGAAGTTTGCCGACGCTGAGCTCCTGGGATGCCCGGCTCGTGTGACCATCGGACGCCGCACCCTCGCCGCTGAAGAAATAGAGGTGCAAGTTCGCCGCGGTCGCCAGTCGCGGTCGGTCCCCGTCGACGGAGCGGCGAAGGCCATCGCCGAGCTGTGGCGGGAGCTGCCCTGAGCAAGCGCCGCCTGTTCGGGCTCGACCGCTCCGGGCCGCCGCCGGCGGCGACGCGCCCCGATCAACCGCTGCGCCCGTGGACGGTGCCCAACGCGATCGGCTATGTCCGGCTGGCCGGCATCCCGGTGTTCCTGATCATCGCCCTTTCCAGCGGCGACGGTCACTCGGCGGTGGCGGTGATCCTGTTCGCGGCGATCGGCTGGGCGGACTACCTGGATGGGTTCGCCGCCCGCCTGACCGGCCAATACAGCCGCCTCGGCGCACTGCTGGATCCGATCGTCGACCGCTTGCTGGTGGTGTCCGGCATGATCGTGGTGTGGCGGTTTGAGCTGCTGCCGCGATGGGCGATCGCCGTCGTCGTGGGTCGGGAGCTGTCGATGCTGGCGCTCAGTCGCTACGCGCTCGGGCGCGGAGTACAGCTGAGGATCAACTGGCCCGGAAGGCTCGGGGTCGCGCCGACGATGGGGGCGCCGTTCTTCGCCATGGCCGGGGTGCACTGGCTCGCGCTGATCCTGATGTACGCGGGCCTGGTGCTGTCATTGAGCGCCACGGTGCTCTACATCCGCGACGGACGCCGCCAGCTGCACGGCTGGAAGGGGCAACTCTCAGGCTCAGATTGACCCTATGGGATCCGGAGCTATACTGGGCCGTTCGACAACACCGATCTGCAGGACGGGGGTTTCGCTTCGCATGGATACGTTTCCCGATCTCGGTGCCTTGAGCGATCAGGAGCTGAAGGATCTGATCAGGCAGCTCACCGACGAGGAGATGGAAGTCTCCTACAAGCGCCGGATCCTCCACGGCAAGATCGACATCCTCCGCGCGGAGCTCGTCAACCGGCTGCGCAAGAAGGACGAGGGTGGTCAGCTCGTGATCTCCGGCGCGGATGTCGAGCAGCTCACGGACATCCTCTCCGGGCGCGTCGTGAGCTCGGACTCTGAGTAGACGGGATTCGGTGCCGGTGGCCCAGCACTGCCAGGAGTGCGGCTTCGCCAATGCCGACGGGGCCAACTACTGCCAGCGCTGCGGGGCGTTCGTCGGCGATAGTGAGCCAACTCCCGACGCCACCACCGCGACCTATCGGGTCGGGGAGACGGGCGAGATTGAGGAGCTCAAGCTGGAGGACGTGACCGCCCGAGGCGCGGCACTGGTGATCCGAGCCGGCGGTGGCCGTGCCGGCGAGAGCTTCCCGCTGCACGGAGATCGCCTCACCATGGGTCGGCGGCCCGACAGCGAGATCTTCCTCGACGACGTCACCGTCTCCCGCGACCACGCCATCCTCGTGCGCCGCGGCCACGACTACTACCTCGACGACTGTGGCTCGCTGAACGGCACCTACGTCAACCGCCGGCGGATCGAGTCCCACCGCCTGAGCGATGGCGACGAGCTTCAGATCGGCAAGTACAAGCTTGCGTTCCTGAGCCGCTGATGGCCACCTCCGATACCTCCAGCCCGGAGATCGAGCTGCCCGAGCCGCGGCCCGAGGAGGCCGAGCGGCTGCGACAGAAGGCGGTGACGATCGGCGCCGTGTGCAAGGCGCTGGACCAGGAGTTCCCGGACATCTCGATCTCCAAGATTCGCTACCTCGAGGACCAGAAGCTGCTCGCGCCGCGGCGCACGCAGGGCGGCTACCGGCTCTACACCCAGAACGACATCCAGCGACTGCGCACGATCCTGCGCCTTCAGCGCGACGAGTTCCTGCCGCTGCGGGTGATCCGCCAGGAGCTGGCCGGTGGCCGCTCGGACCGCGAGGTCGCCGCCACCGGCGATGGGCGCTCGCTGCGTCGCGCGAGTGTCTCCGCTCGCGATCCCGGGGCGCTCTACTCGCTCGCCGACGTGGTCGAGGACACCAGCGCCGATCCGAAGCTGGTGCGTGAGCTGGAGGAATTCGGGGTCATCAAGGGCGAGAATCGCGGCGGCGTGCGCTACTACGAGGAGACCGAGCGTGAGATCGTACGCGCGGTCTCAGAGCTTGCCCGCTACGGGGTCGGAGGCAGGAACCTACGGGTGTTCCGCAGCTCGGCGGATCGCGAAGCGCAACTGCTGCAGAGCATCCTCGCCCCGGCGCTGCGCTCCCGCAACCCTGAGCGGCGCAAGGAGGCGATCGAAGCGCTGGAGAACCTCGCCTCGGTAACCACCTACCTCAAGCACCTGCTGCTGATCCGAGACCTGCGCAAGATCGCCACCTGACCCGTGGGCGTCTCCGGCGTGGACCTGCGGGCGTACGTTCGCGACATCCCGGACTTTCCCCGTCCGGGGATCGTGTTCAAGGACATCACGCCGCTGCTGCTGAATCCGGCCGCGCTGGACGCGGCGGTGGCGCGGCTGGTGCAGTTCGCCAAGCCGCTGGAGATCGACCTGGTGGTAGCCGCCGAGGCCCGCGGGTTCATCCTCGGCGGGGCGCTGGCCCGGGCACTGGGCGCGGGCTTCGTTCCCGCCCGCAAGCCGGGCAAGCTTCCCCACCAGACCGTCAGCGCCGAGTACACGCTGGAGTACGGGATCGACGCGCTCGAGGTTCACGCCGATGCGTTGGCCGGAGGGCCTCGCGTGCTCGTCCACGACGACATGTTGGCCACCGGCGGCACCGCTCGCGCGCTGTGCGAGCTGGTCAGTGGCCTGGGTGGGGAGATCGCGGCGTGTGCGTTTCTGGTCGAGCTCGGCTTCCTTTCCGGGCGGGCGCAGCTGGAGCCACATTCCGTGCACGCGCTGATCAGCTACGACGAGCCGTGACGCGGACGCGTCGCAGCCGCGTGATCGCTGCCGCGCCGCAGCAGATCTGGGAGCTGATCGAGGATCCTCACCACCAGCCGCGGTGGTGGCCAGGCGTGCACCGGATGGAGGGGGTCAGCGAAGGCGGCTTCACCCAGGTGCACTTGACCAAGAAGGGGCGCCCGGTCCGCATCGACTTCACGCTGCTGTCCTCAGAGCCGCCCTGGCGGCGGATTTGGCAGCAGGAGATCGAGGGAACGCCGTTCGAGCGGGTGCTGGGAGAGTCCGTGACCGAGATCGTCCTCGAGCCCGATCAGGGCGCGACCAGGGTGACGATCGAGCAGCGCCAGCAGCTGCGCGGCTACTCGCGCACCGGAGGATTCCTCCTGCGGCGGGCCACCGGGAGCAAGCTCGATGATGCGCTCGAGGCGATCGAGCGGCTGCTCGGATCCGAGGCTTCCGGCGTCAGCTCGACAGGCTGAGCGCGCCCTGGAGCACGATCTTGCTGGGGCTGCGGGGCTTGGACTGCGTCTCCAGCGTGACCAGCAGCTGCTTGTAATGCGCGGCACCTGTGGGAAGCACCCCTGCGGTCTGCAGGACGCCGTTCGCCTTCACCCCGGGGTTCACGAAGCCGAGGATGTGGTTGTCTGTAGGCGAGTTGTAGAGCCACACGGCGTAGGCATCGTGGGTGGTATTGGCGGGGATGCCCTGGGCGCGGATCACCAGCCCTTCGTTCGCGCCCTGCTTGACCACGACCGCCACACCGCCGACGTTCTTGCTCCCCGTGGGGGAGGTGAGGGTCACCTGGGCCACCGGCTTGGCCTGTGCTGTGGCCGAGGTCGAGGTAGCGGTGCTCCCGCTCGAGGCCGTGGCCCCGGTGGTGCTCGCCTTCGTGCTCTTGTGGCTTGCCGAGCCGCCATCGGTGATCAGGATCACCACGACCACGACCACGGCCAGGAGTCCCGCTCCGAGCACGATCGCTCCTCCGCGCCGGGAGCTGGGCTGCTTGCGCCTGGAGGACCCGCCGTGGCCGGGCCTCGGCTCGGGCGACACCACTCCCTCGGCGGCCGACGTCGGGTCGGGGTCGGACTCGCGCGGCGCGGGTCCGTCGGCGGGCACCTGCTCGCGCGGTGGCCGCGGCGTCGGCTCGGCGCCCGGTGGCGACGATGACATGGAGCTCGACGGGGGGGAGGCCTCGGGGCTGGGGATCTCGGGCAGCGTCCGGTTGGCCAGGGGCGTGAGCTCGGCGGCCACCACTCGTGCCCAGGCGCGCTCACCGGGAGAAGCGGCCAGCCGGCTCCGGATGTCTTCGCTGACCGCTGGTGGTAGCTGTCCCAGTAGATAGTCGGTGATCAGCGCCCGGCGGGTTGGGTCCAGCTCGCTGTCCGGGCCAAGCGCGTCCAGCGCCGACAGCGCTCGCTCTCGGACCGCGGCGCGGTCGATGGCCAGCAGCGCGGCGATGTCGTCATAGCTTCGACCGCGCTGGAGCACGAGCTGCAGTACCGCGCGTTGGTCCGCGGGCAGGCTGTCGGGTGAGGCCATCGCGTGTCGTAGCGTAGACAAGCCAGCGGGCGGATGGCGCGGCCTGGCAGGCGTTAACGTGCGGCGCATGGAACCCAGCCTTACCTGCAGGCCGTCCTCGGGCTTCGATCAGCTGCTCGGGCTCGAAGTGCTAGAGCTCACCGACGAGCTGGCTCGAGGTCGGTTGCTCGTGCGCGAGCAACTCAAGCAGGTTGCCGGCCTCGTGCACGGCGGCGTTTACGCGGCAATCGCCGAGAGCCTGGCCTCGATCGCCACTGCGGTGGCGGTGCGCGAAGACGGTCTCATGGCCCTGGGCCTGTCCAACCAGACGAGCTTCCTGCGGCCGATCACCCAAGGAGCGATCCACGGGTTGGCCCGGCGCCGGCACCGTGGCCGCACCACCTGGGTGTGGGAGGTGGAGGTGAGCGACGACCAGGAGCGGCTGTGCGCGTTGACGCGGATGACCGTCGCCGTCCGCCCGAGGCCGGTTCAGCGACCGGGTGCGCCGTGACCGAGCCATTGCCCGGCGAACGCACGCAGCAGCGGATCCCGGGGCGAGCTCACCCGCAGCATCCGCGTCCAGGCCAGTCCGATCAACCCTACCGTTCCCGGTCGCCGCATCAGGATCACCGCCTGCCCCGCGCTGGCCAGCCGGGGGGTGAAGGGACCGAGCTGGCGCGCTAGGTCGACGAGATCGCTGGGAGGCTGCGCGGTCCCGTAGGCGATGACCACGTTGCCGGCCTCAAGCGCCTGGAGCAGCTGATCGTCGTTGAGACCGGCCCCCTGGCCGACTACCGGCTCGGGTACGTGGGGCCCGCTGGTCGGAGGATTGGAGTCGTAGGCTGTCCGCGGCTGTCCCGGATGCAAGTGCACGTGTCCTTGGTCGGGAAACCGCTGGCCAAGGGGCGCAGCACCGGCGCTCACCCCGGCTGGATCCCGCCCGGCGAAGAAGCCCGACAGCAGCGCGATCAAACCCAGCGACAGCGCCAGCGAGGCGAGCGCGATGGCCACGCGCTCCAGCGCGGTGGTGGCGACCTTCACCCTAACGTAGGGGCGGTGCGGTCGTCGGCGGCTCGGGAGCTCCGCCGCCGGCGGTACGAGGTGGCGCCCTGCGCAGCGGCGCCGAGCTCGGCGATCGCCGAGCTCAATGCGCCGGCCAAGCTGTCCACGTCCCCGAGCGCGTCGTAATCGGCGGTCAAGCCAAAGCTGAGTTGACCGCTGTAGCTCATGATCGCGATCCCCACCGCCGTGTTCTCGCTCAGCGGCACCATCGGATACAGCGCCTCCAGTCGGCGTCCGAGGACATACAGGGGGAACTGCGGCCCGGGCACGTTGGTGACGACCAGGTTGAACAGCCGCTGGCGGGCCTGCAGACGCGCCGCCTGAGCCATGATCGTCGGCGGAGCGAAGCCTGAGAGCTGGGTCAGCACCTGCGCCCCCACGGCCTGGCCCGATTCCTTGATTCCGGTCATCTCCTGGCTGATCATGGCCAGGCGTGCGACGGGATCAAGCTCGCCGACCGGCAGCGGTGCCCACATCGCGGCGACGCGGTTGCCGAGCGCGCCGCGCTCGACGTCGGCTCGAATCGACACTGGGACCAGGGCCTTGAGCACGACGTCATCGGTGTTGTGCTCGTGGCTGCGCATGTAGCGCCCCAGTCCTCCGGCGACGGCAGCCAACACGACGTCGTTGACGGTGCCGCCCAGGGTGTTCTTGACCGACTTGAACTGATCGAGGTCGCCGCGGACCCAGGTGAACCGACGATGGGGACCGATACGGCGGTTGAACGGGCTGGGGGGCGCTGGCTGTAGTCCCTCGCGGGTCACCGCCCCGAGGCCGGCCAGGGCGACCCCGAGCCGCTCGGCCATGGAGCGCGGCCCGCGCAGCGAGTGCCTGATGCCCCGGACGAGCTCCGCCGGTACCGTCGCTCGCTCCAGCAGCGCCTCGCCCAACAATTGCGTGCCGCTGGGCAGCGGCCGGGGCACCCATTCGTGCTCGGGAGGTGCGACCGGCATCGGATCCGGCGAGGTGTCGAACAGCACGGTGGCGATATCGACTCCGGAGACCCCATCTACGAGGGCATGGTGGGTCTTGGAGAGCAGAGCGAATCGGTCCCGGGCCAGTCCTTCGACCAGCCACACCTCCCACAGTGGCCGATCGCGGTCCAGCGCCTGAGAGAAGACGCGGCCGGCCAGCCGCTTGAGCTCGGATTCGCCACCAGGGCGCGGCAGCGCGGTATGGCGTACGTGGAATGAGATGTTGAAATGGGGGTCGTCCACCCACACCGGACGGCCCTGCTGCAGCGGCACGAAGGCCAGGCGCTGCCGGTAGCGGGGGACGAGGTGCAACCGCGAACTGATCGCCGCCAGCACCTCCTCATAGCGGGGCGCGGTCCCCTCGAACACCGCGCACGCGGCGACGTGCATGTGCGCCGAGTCACGCTCCAGGTGCAGGAACGAGCTGTCGAGTCCGCTCAGCCGGTCGGAGTTGGCCACAACGAGGATTCTTGCAGGGGCGCCGCTTCGGTGCCGAATGGGACTGTGCGCACGCTCACACAGTACGGCGGCTGGAGCTGCCACCCTCTCCGGGTCGTAAATCGACCTGCCGAATCCTCCTGCCCGGTGCGGGAGCGAGCGGGGGAACCACCTGTCGGGTGCAAGCAGCGTCTTCACCCGAATGGGGCGAATCGATCGCCCGGTCAAAGAACCGGCCGCGGTTGTAGCGACCACCTGCGAGCACTGTCCCAGTGCGGCGCATCCGGTGGCCGCGAGTCCGTCAGCTAACCCCGTAGGCGCCCGGTCGAAGGTTCAACAGGAGGTCCTCCCAATGAGGCCCAAGCTGATGCTGCGCAAGGCGCGCCCGGTGCACCTGGGCGTAGCCGCAGCCATCCTCGCAATCCCCGCCGGCGCGGTCGCGCTCTCCGCCGGGCAAGCTGATGCTCAGAGCGCGATCCAGATCACCCTGACTCCCCACCGCGCGACTCTTGGCGCGAAGGTGGCGATCACCGGCAACGCTACCGTCGCTCAGGCCGGCCACGGGCTGCAGTTGCAGTTCGCTCCCGCCGGCACTGCCACCTGGCAGACGCTGGGCTCGACGACCGCCCGCGGCGACGGCACCTTCCGCTTCACCACGCTCGCGCGCCGCAGCGGACGCGTGCGCGTCGTTCCCGCCGCCGAGACGCCGGTCACTGGCGCGGCCAGACCGCTGATAAGCAGCGTTTCGTCGCCGCCTGCCACGGGCGGGGTCTCAGCGGTGTCAGCGAGCTCGGCGCAGCCGATCACGGTCGCGGCGCGCTTCTCGGTGGCCCAGCGATCGCTCACCATCCAGGGTGGCGGCCGTGGCCACCTCCGCGGCAAGCTGCTTCCGGCCCTCCCCGGCCGTCGCGTGCTGCTGCTGACCCGTGCCGGCGGCGGCTGGCGCACCCTGGCCACCGCTCGTACCGGCCCGCGCGGCGGGTTCGATCTGGCCGTGCCGGATACCGGCAGCGGACAGCGGTGGCTGCGCGTCGCGTTCGGCGGCGATCGGACCAATGGACCGGCGCTGGCCAGGGCGGGCAGCGTCACCGTCCTGCAACCCAGCGTGGCCTCTTGGTACAACGACGCCGGCGCAACAGCGTGCGGCTTTCACGCCTACCTCGGCGTCGCCAACCGGTCGCTGCCGTGCGGCACCAGAGTCACGATCAGCTACGGCTCTCGCTCGGTGGCCGCGGTCGTCGATGACCGCGGCCCGTTCGTCGGTGGCCGCGATTGGGACCTCAACCAGAACACCGCGGGCGCGCTCGGGTTCGACGGCGTCGACACCGTGTGGACCTCGCTCTAGGGCGTGAACAGTTGCTCCTAAGGGCATGAACGTTTTGCCAGGGGCGTGATTGAAAGCTGAGGCTGGGTACCGGCGGACGACCCGGCGCCGTCTGGCCGGTGGCCTAGCCTCAGCTGGCATGTCGCAGCGGTGCGTCGCCCATCTCGACATGGATGCGTTCTACGTCTCGGTCGAGCTCAGGCGGCGGCCGCAGCTGCGGGGCCGGCCGGTGATCGTCGCCGGCAGCGGTCCCCGCGCGGTCGTGACCACCGCCTCCTACGAGGCACGTCGGTTCGGTGTGGGGTCAGCGATGCCCGCCGCGCGCGCTCGGCGCCTATGTCCGGGGGCAGTGTTCCTGACCCCGGACTTCGCCTACTACCGGGAAGCATCCGCGCAGGTGCTGGCGATCGTCTGCGCGCATGTGGCCACGGTGGAGATCATCGGGCTCGACGAGGCTTACCTGGAGCTGACCGGCCTACCGGCACCGGAGGCGACGATGCGACGCGTGCAGAGCGAGATCGAGGCCCAGATCGGCCTCGAGTGCTCGGTCGGCATCGGGCCGAACAAGCTCGTAGCCAAGGTCGCCTCCGATGCCGAGAAGCCGCGAGGGTTCGTGGTCCTGTCGACGGCGCAGGCGCGCCGCCGCTTCGCCCAGGCACCGTGCGGGCTGGTCCCCGGGATCGGACCCAAGACCACCGAGCGCCTGCGCAGCCTGGGGATCGTCACGCTCGCGCAGCTGGCCGATGCCCCGTCACGGGAGCTCGCCGGCGCCGTTGGAGCGCGGGCGGCGGCCGAGCTTCAGCGTCGGGCTCGGTTCGAGGACTCCGCCGCGGTCACGCAGGAGCGAAAGGTGGTCTCGGAATCCCGGGAGACCACCTTCGACCGGGATATCGCCGATCGGGCCGAGCTGGAGCAGGCCTTGCGGGTTCTGGTGGAGCAGCTGTGCGCGACCCTGACCGAGCAGGGGCGCTCGGGGCGGACGATCGGGATCAAGGTGAGGCTGGACGACTTCTCCACCCACACTCGTGCCCGGACCCTGCCCGAGGCCGTTGACGCCGTCGACCGCGTCGGCTCGGTGGCGGTTGATCTGCTTCGACGGTTCGCCCCCGCTCGCCCGGTGCGGCTGATCGGGGTCCGGGTCGCGGGGCTGCAGGCCGCCGCCGCGGGCGGCGAGCGGCAGCTCTGCCTGGCGCTGTGAAACGGGTCGCCGCTCCAGCCGCCAGCCTCGAGGCCGCGGCGCCCAGCCGGCACAGCGCCAATCGGCCGGGGCGGCTCGTGTCGGCGTCTCGCTCAGTAGAGCGCTGAAGCCAATCGACGGCGACCTTCGCGCGCGAGAGGATGCTCCACGCCGAGCTCGTCGAGGACCCCGACGATCACCCGCCGGAGATCCTCACGCGCACCATCGGCTGAGGGCAGCACGGCCAGCAGCAGATCCAGCCCCCGCCGGTGATCCCCCTGATCGAGCGCGGCGAAGGCATCGTTCAGCTCCGACGACACCGGCGAAGGTTCGGTGGCCGCGCCACGCTCGAGCTCGATCCGGGCAGTGAGGCCATCGGCCTGGAAGCTGCCGGGAACACGCGCCAGCACGGCCAGCGCCTCCTCGATCTCGCCGCGGCCGTGGAGCAGCCGCGCCAACGGCACTGCGGCATCGGCGCGAGTGGGCTCCAGCTCTACCGCCGCGCGGAGCGACTGCTCATCGCCCTGGGCGATCAGTGCGTCGGCCGGGGAAGGCAGCAGCGAGTCCAGGAAGCGGTCGATCGCCGCCGGGGGTTGAGCGCCGACGAACTCGGCGACGACCGCGCCGTCACGAAAGGCCTTCACCGCCGGGATCCCCTGGATCCTGAAGCGTTGGGACAGAGCCGGGTTGGCGTCGACATCGACCTTGACCAGCTGAAGCTTGCCCGCTCGGGCTGCGGCGGCCCGTTCCAGGGCTGGGCCGAGCTGTCGGCAGGGTCCGCACCACTGCGCCCAGAAGTCGACCACCACCGGGAGGGCGTGCGAGCGGTCGATGACCTCGGATTGGAAGTTGGTTTCGGATACGTCCATGCCCCGATGGTAGAAAAGCGTGATGGCGAAGGGCAATGGCTGAGAAACTGATCCACGCTGGCGACGTGATGCTGGCGGCGCAGGAAACCGGTCCCACGGCAGGCCGAGAGTCGTCGCCGCGGCTGCCAGTGGTTCTGCTGCACGGCCTGACGGCCACCCGGCGTTACGTGGTGATGGGATCCCGCGCGCTGCAGCGAACCGGTCACCGAGTGATCGCCTACGACGCCCGCGGCCACGGCCGCTCATCGGCGGCCGCCGATCCCGAAGACTACGGCTATGTGAATCTGACCGGTGACCTCCGGGCGGTGCTGGACGAGTTCCAGCTGGGGCGGGCGGTCCTGGCGGGCGCATCGATGGGGGCGCACACGCTGTTGTCGTTCGCGCTCACCGATCCGGAACGAGTGGCCGGGATAGTGGTCATAACGCCCGCCTACGAGCCGTCATCGGCGCTGGCGCCGGAGCGACTCGGGCGATGGGACGCCCTTTCGGAGGGCCTGCGCTCGGGTGGCGTGGAGGGGTTCCTGGCCGCCTACGATCGTGCCCAGGTCTCCGAAGCCCTGCAGGAAACGGTGGTGAAGGTGATTCGCCAGCGTCTGGCCCTGCACCAACACCCGGAGGCGGTCGCCGACGCGCTGCGCGTGGTCCCGCGGTCGCGGCCGTTTGCGCGCGTCGAGGATCTGCGCTCGCTGTCGACTCCGGCTGTCGTGGTGGCCAGCGACGATCGGGCCGATCCCGAGCACCCGCGACACGTGGGGGAGGCGTACGCGGCGGCGATTCCCGGGGCGCGGCTGGTCACCGATGAGCCTGGACGCTCCCCCGTCGCCTGGCAGGGAAGCCGCATCTCGGCGGTTATCGCCGAGCTCGCCGAGGGCTCGCGAGCTGGCTGATCGATTCAGTCTCGTGCCACCGCGTCAGCCCAAGGTGACCCGCTCAGACGGCGCGTCGGCAGGAGCGAGATAGCTGTTGCCTCGGAAGTGGATCCGCACCGTCAGATGCACCTGACGGTGCTTGGGGCCGCGCCCGGGAAGGTGCTTGAACACCGTGATGGCGCCGAATCGACAATCCGGGGTCACCGGGACCAGGGCGAAGGCCACCTGCCGGCGACCCAGGAAGAAGTGCACGGTGGCGCTCTGCAAGCACGAGAGCGAGGCCGGGAACGCCGACGAGACCACGCGACCAGAGGTGACGAACACGTACGGTCGGTGGCGGGCACGACGCGGCGTGGTTCGTGCCGCGATCCTGGGCGCTGGGCGCGGCGAGGGGAAGGTGACGAACGAGCCGTACTGCCCGGGGATGGGGAAGAAGCCGCTGTGGACGGCGATGATCCGGTAGTGGAACGTGGTTCCCGGCGCGAGTCCGTATACCGTGAAGGACACGGCGGTCGGGGACTCGCCGGCCGGGATCATCTGGGGACTGGTCTCGGTGTCCGCCGTCGACGGGGCGCCGTTCTGCCCGTACTGGAAGAAGTACGTGGTGGCCTGATGGTGAGGGTTGACGACACCGGTCAGCGTCACCGAGTTCGAGCTGAGCACCAGAGCACCCCCGGTGCCGGCATCGGGCGGAGGGTTGCCGGCGGTCTTGAAGCGGCGGCTGCTGCTGATCGTCGCCCCGTTCTTGCTCAGGGCGTCGACGCGGTAGAAATACGTCGTCCCCGGTAGCAGGTTGCCGATCTTCGCCGTGAGTGGCACCGCGTGGATGCCGCTTCCCGCCGACCTGAATGGGCTCATCGCCCCGTAGCTGGTGGTCAGCCCGTACTCGAACCGGTAGTAGGTCCGGGCACCGTTGGGGTTGATCGTGGCGTGAAGGATCGCGGTCGAGGTGGTGACCGACGAAGCGGAGCCCGGGGCCGCAGTCGGCGAGGATGCCGCCTCGGCCACGCCGGCGGCGAGCAGCGAAGTCGCCAGCAGGCTGGTCAGGAACCTCATGGTCGGTCTCATTCCGTCTCCTTTGACGTTTCGCAGCCTGAATACCAGCGCGTAGATCGAAGTTGCGGCAGAATCGAACGCCCTGCGCGCCTAGTTAGATCATTCCGGGCGCGTACTGATCGCAACTCCGGAGCCCGGCCCGCGTGGGTACACCGAGATCGTCACACCCTCACCACTGCGACGGGCGGTGAAGCTCCGCGCTGTAGGCCGAGCTCGACGACGAGATGACCCGCCAACCGCCTTTGGCGAGCACGTCTCGGTAGAAATCACCCACCTTGCTGACCGGATCAGGTGAGGTCAAGATCGTCGACCCGGTGACCTTGCTGACCACCGCAGAAGGCTGATAGTCCGGAATCTTGCCTGAAGGGCCTCGTCGTCGGTGCCGTGGTGTGAGCGGTGGGGTGGGAGGCTGACCCAGTGGTCGTGCGGCTGGCTGACGGCGACGCCGTGGTCGTGGCCAGCGTCACTGTCTTGATTGTGGAAGTTGTGCTTGATCCACCGCAGGCATCCAGCGCCGTCACCGGGAGCAAGGTGGTCCCGACCACCGACGCCCGCCGCGCTGCACTTGCCGACCATCCCTTGCTCACGTCAGCCTCCTTCGCGGGTGGGGCGGTGTCGAGCAGGATCTCGATCACTCGCAGAGGGCATTGTGGCGTCCTCGGCGGTCGAATCCCGTCTCTTCCCGGTGGCGCGGGATCAGGCGTCGGGGCCCGCCGTCGCCGTCCGAAACTGCGCCGAATCACAGGAACACCACAGAGTACGCTCGCTCGTCGTGAGCGACCGCTTCGACACCGGGCGGATGGAGGCGTTCAGCTTCTGCTGCTCATGACGGTCGCGTTTCTGCCGTTTCCGACCAAGCTCGCCGCGCAGGCGATCAGCATGACCAGCGCTGAGCGTCCGGCGATTCTGTTCTACGGCCTCACGTTGTTGGCGATCGGGACGCTCAGCACCGTGATGGTGCGCTACGTGGCCGCGCGTTCGGACCTGCGGCTCGAGCACGTCTCGCGCGCCGAGCTCGAGGCACTGGCCCGTCGCACCCACCCAGCAAAGACCAGACGGTGAGCTCACGGTCGGGCGAAGACCAGACGGTGGCGTAATCCGTCAGATCAACGCACGATAATCGATCTTATGTAGAGCGGCAGATTTTTGAGGTCCGAGAGCGGCAGCGCTAGGCGGTGCGACTCAAGCGCCTGCGGGCGAGCCGGCGGGTCTCGCTGGGCGCGGTCTCGGTGGGCACCAAGGCCGCTTGGCGGGAGAGGAAGTCGTAATCGAGAACCGTGGCGGCAGGTATGCCGGGACTGAACAGGAAGCCCTGGCCCTGACTGCAGCCGCTCTCGACCAGCAGTTGCCGTTGCTGTTCGGTTTCTACGCCCTCGGCGTGCGGTTGCATGCCCATGTTCTCGGCCAGCTGGATGATCGTGCGCACCATCACGATGGCGTTCGGTGATGTTTCCAGATCGGCCACGAAGGACTGATCGATCTTCAGGAACGTGGCCGGCATCTCCCGCAGGCGGCTGAGCGAGGAGAGCCCCACGCCGAAGTCGTCGATGGCCAAGCGTAGGCCGGCGCTGGTCATCGCCGACATGAGCGCGATCGCGCGCTCGGGATTGCGCAGGGCCGTCGACTCGGTGATCTCGATGACCAGGTGCCGCGAATCGACTCCGGTGGCGTCGATGGTCTCGAGCATCCGCCCCAGCAGCGTCGGCTGACTGAGTTGCCGGGGGGACAGGTTGAAGGCCACGTCGAAGGTGTGCCCACTTCGCTGCCAGGCGCTGGCCTGCCGACAGACGTCTTCGAACGCCTGGAAGCCGATGGTCTCGATCAGGCCGGTTTCCTCGGCCACCGGGATGAACTCCTCCGGCGCCACGAGTCCACGCTCAGGGTCCTCCCAGCGCAGGAGCGCCTCGACGCCGATCAGCTGCCCGGTGTGGAGATTGACCGACGGCTGGTAGTGCATCACGAACTGGTGGCGATCGATTGCTCGTCGCAGGCGGGTGAGGAGCGTGAGCTGTGAGCGAGAGACGGCATGGTCGTGCTCGAAGAACGTGAGCGTGCCCGGTCCGGCCGCCCGGGCGGCGGAGAGCGCACTCTGGGCCTCGGCGAGCAGCCGCTCGGACGCCGTCCCCGCGTCCAGATCTCCGGAACCTAGCACGCTGATGCCGACGCAGGCATCGAGATACACCTCGTCGTCGCCCACGGCGAAGGGCTCGGCGATCGCGGCTTGGATCGCCCGAGCCACTGCCCTGGCCGTCTGCCGGGGTGTGGATTGCGCCTCCGGGGCGGGCTGGCCGTGTTCGCCGTGGAGGGCGGAGATGAAGACGAGAAACTCGTCGGCGGAGCGACGGGCGACGAGGTCCGCGGAGCGGCTGGCCCGGGTGATCCGGCTCCCGGCCTGGCGCAGGAGCGCGTCGCCGGCACGGGGTCCGAGCCCTTCGTTGGCCAGACGGAAGCCGTCGAGGTCGACCGCGAGCACGCTCACGGCCCCGCCCCGGTGCAGCCGACGCAGCAGCGCGAGTCGCAGGTCGTCGGCGAACTTCGCCTGGTTGGGTAGCCCCGTGGTCTTGTCGTAGTCGCGGTGGTCGAGGTCAGAGCGCATCTGGGCGGCGGCAAACACCCCGACCGAGAACAGCAGGCCGAGCGGGCCGAGGAACTCGCTCGGGTGGTTCCAGACACTGTGCGGGTCGACCCCGAAGGTCACCGCCACCAGCACCACGAACAGGTAGAGCAGGCCGGTGATGATCCCGGCCAGGGAGAATCGGGCGATGAGCGAGATCACGCCGATCGCGAGCCACGGCAGCGCCGGGCTGTGCGGGCCGCCGGTGAGCGCGATGCCGACGCCGAGCGAGGTCTGGGTGACCAGCCAGCCTGCGGCCGCCCAGTACTCCGGGTAACGACGCGTCTCCAGATTCCGGTAGAGCGGGATCGAGCCGGCGGCGCAGATCAACAGCAGGATCAGGGCGGTCCAGCCGGTATCCCGCGTCGACCCGACGATGACGCCGGCGAGAATGACGAACATCGCCGCGCGCGCCGGGCCGACCCAGCGGACAGTGGTCACCATCCGCTCACGATCGAGTTCCGTGCGGCACAGCCACGAATAGACTTCCATCATGGACGTTTCGGCGTTTGGTCGACTTTCCTTGATCCCCTGGTATCGGAACGGACGACCCGCCGGATGCAAGATTGGCGTCTTAGATGCGCTACCCGGGACCTCCAGGTACGGTGGCCGACGCGTCTCGCCGTTTGAAACGAACAGGAGCGGGAGTGTCTAGCGAGCGTCTGAAGCGCATCGATCTGCCTGCCGACCGGCTACCGGCCCGGTGGTACAACGTCCTCCCGGACCTGCCCCGGGCACCGGCGGAATTCGTTGACCCGGCCACCGGCGATCCGGTCGATGACACGTATCTTGCACGGCTGTTGCCCGCGGCTCTCGTGGCTCAGGATCGGTCGCTCGAGCGCTGGATCTCAATTCCTGAGGAGGTTTTGGACGGATATCGGATGTGGCGACCGACGCCGCTGTTCCGCGTCCAAGCGCTGGAACGGGAGCTCGATACGCCCGCCGAGATCTACTTCAAGTACGAAGGGACCAGCCCGTCAGGAAGCCACAAGCTGAACTCGGCCCTCGCCCAGGCTTACTTTGCCCGCCAGGCGGGCATCGAGCGGCTGGTGACGGATACCGGGGCCGGGCAGTGGGGCGTGGCCCTGGCGATCGCCGGGGCAATGATGGGCATCGAGGTGCGCGTCTACATGGTCCGGGCTTCCTACCACCAGAAGCCCTATCGACGGCACATGATGGAGACCTTCGGCGCGCGGGTGCTCCCCAGCCCGGGAGACTCGACCGAGACCGGCCGGGCATTCCTGGCCGAGGTACCTGATCATCCGGGTAGCGAGGCGACGGCGGTGTCCGAGGCGCTCGAGGTGGTTCGAGATGATCCGGGGGCACGGTTCTCGATGGGGGCGTTTGCCAATCACGTGCTGCTGCATCAAACGGTGATCGGACTGGAGACCCGCGAGCAGCTCGAGCTGGTCGACCGTGAGCCCGACTACCTGATCGCTTCGGTCGGGTGCGGCTCGAACATGGGCGGGTTTGCCCTGCCTTGGGTGGCCGACAAGCTGAACGGCATGGACCTGACAATCCTCGCCGCAGAGCCCAGCGCGTGCCCGACCCTGACCGAGGGCGAGTATCGCTACGACTTCCCGGACGCCACCGGCACGGGTCCCTCAACCTTGACCTACACCCTCGGGCACGAGTTCGTGCCTCCGCCGATCCACGCCGGCGGGCTGCGCTACCACGGAGCGGCCCCGCTCGTCGGACTGCTGCGGCACGAAGGTCTGCTTCAGGCCGAGGCCTACCCGCAGACGGAGGTATTCACGGCCGGCTCCCTGTTTGCGAGCCTCACCGGCTTGGTGCCGGCGCCGGAATCCGCGCACGCGATCCGTGCCGTCCTCGATGTCGCCGATCGTTGTCGCCAGGACGGGCGCAAGGCCACCATCGTGTTCTGCTGCAGCGGTCATGGTCTTCTCGATCTGGAGGCATACGGCCGCTTCAACGCCGGGAAGATGCAGGACGTCGAGTCGATGACCGAGAAGGTCGCGCTATGAGGTCCTATGGGCTGCTGATCGACGGACAGGAACGGGAGGGGCAGGGCTGGAACTACACCGTGCGGGCATCGGCGCTGATCGCCGATCCGGCGGGTGCGTTTGGCCTCAAGCGCTCACTCGAGCTGGGCACTCATGCCCACGACGATGCACCGCCTGAGGTCGTCGGCCGCTGCGCGTGGGGCGGCGACCGGGAGGGCGCCGAGGCGCTCGAGGCGGCCGCGCGAGCTCGCCGCGAGTTCGGCCGGACTCCCCCCTCCCTGCTCCGGGTCATGTCCGAGGAGTTCGGTCAGATGATGCGCGATCGCGCCCAGGAGCTCGTGGAGATCCTGATCGCCGAGGGCCATCCCCGGCGGCTCGCGGAGTGGGAGATCCGCGGGGTCATCGATGCCACCAGCCCCGAGACGATGGACTGGTACCTGGGGCAGATGCACAGCGAGATGCAGTACGGGCCGCGCCGGGTCGTTCTCGCCCGCAAACCGGACGGGGTCGTCTGCCTGAACCCCCCGCAGAACGCCGCCGGCTCCAATGCGGCGCTCGGCGTCTCCGCGCTGATGGCGGGAAACGCTTTAGTGGTCAAGGCGCCACGTTCGACGCCGCTGAGCGTGATGTTCCTCTATCACGAGATCGCGGCGCCAATCCTGCGGCGACACGGAGCCCCGTCCGGGGCGCTGAACATCATCAGTGGCGACACGCGCCGGATCCTGCGGCAGTGGATCACCAGCCCGCACGTGGATGACGTCATGTTCTTCGGCGACAGCGCCGTCGGTATGAAATTCGGCGCCGACTGCGTCGCCGCGGGCAAGAAGGCCGTGCTCGAGCTGTCAGGCAACGACGGAATCGTGATCTGGCGCGATGCCGATCTCGACGCCGCGGCAGCGGCCATGTGCGAATGCTTCTACGGCTCGAGCCAGATCTGCATGGTGCCCAAGTACGCGATCGTGCACCCCGAGGTCGCCGACGAGCTACTCGACCTCGTCCTCCAGCGAGCGCAGACCATCCAGCCGGGATTTCCAGAGGATTCCGACGTGGTTCTGTCTCCAGTCCTCAAGGCCGATCGCTTCTTTGACTATCTGGCCGAAGCGCGCGAGCACGGTGCCGAGGTGCTCTGCGGAGGCCATCGCGTGGACGTCACTGGAACACGCTCCGCGATGGGCTTGTTCATCGAACCCACGGTGATCCGGGTGGAAGGCCTGGAGGATTCCCGGCAACTGAGCTGCGTCCGCGAAGAGACGTTCTTCCCGATGCTCCCGGTGGTCGTTGCCGACGGCGCCGGAGAGGACCTCCTCGATCGGGTGATCGCCTTTGTCAACGCCAACCCGTACGGGCTGCGTAACTCTCTCTGGTCAGCCGATGACCTGGTCGTGGACCGGTTCGTGGCCGAGGTGCACAACGCCGGCTTGCTCAAGGTCAACGACTCCCACATCGGGTTCGCCCCGGTTCTGGCCACGCACGGTGGAACCGGCTTGACCGGTGGTCCCTACGGCGAGCTTCATTATCCGATGCTCAGAACCTCGCACCTCCAGGGGGCCTCGATCGTCCCCAGCGAGGTGTTCGCTGCCGAGGACCTGTTGGCCCAGATCAGCCTTCCAAAAAGCTCCCACGAGCACTGACCCGATCGGGTAGCGTGCGGCTCAGAGGTGAGCTTCTCAGACGCTCGTTCCCAGGCCATCCCCCCGCCCCCCACCGGGGCGGGCAGCACCGCGGATGTAGCCGGCGTCGCCGACGCCGACACCGGCGGCGCAGCGTCCTCTAACCGTCGTCGCTGGGTGCTGGCGGCGACATCGCTTGGGGCCGGCATGGCGTTTCTCGATGCCACGATCGTCAACATCGCGTTTCCCAGTATTCAGAGCTCGTTTCCCGAGGTCTCGCGCTCGTGGTTGTCGTGGGTCCTGAACGCTTACAACATCGTCTTCGCCGCGCTCCTCCTACCCGCAGGCAGGATCGCGGACCTGGTTGGCCATCGACGGGTGTTTGCCCTCGGCGTGGCGATCTTCGGGGCCGCCTCGATGCTGTGCGCCGCCGCTCCGTCGGCGGCGATTCTCGTGGCCCTTCGCGCGATACAGGCCGTCGGCGCAGCGCTACTGGTGCCGACCGCGCTGGGATTGCTGCTCGACGAGTACCCGATCGCCGCTCGCGTCCAGGCGATTGCCGTGCTCGCGAGTGCCGCGGGACTGGCCGCCGCAAGCGGACCGGTTTTCGGTGGGCTGTTGGTCCACGCGTTCGACTGGCGCGCGGTGTTCGTGGTCAACCTGCCGATCTGCTTCGCCACGCTGTACCTGACTCGGCGCTGGGTGCGCGAGCAGCGGGACGCTGAAAATGGGCGCTTATCGGATGTCCTCGGGATCGTGCTGTTCGCCCTCGGAATGGCGCTGATTGCGCTGGCGTTGACCAGACAGGACGTCTGGGGTTGGGGAGATGTCCGGTTCGGCGGCAGCCTTCTGCTGGGCTTGCTTCTGTTTGCCGCATTCATCGTTCGCTCGCGTCGCCATCCCGCGCCGGCGATCGAGCTCTCGCTGTTCAAGCTGGGTTACGTGCGGATGGCCAACTGCGCCCTCATCATCTTTGCCGCCGCGTTCTACGCCAAGATCCTCATCGACGTCCTGTTCCTGACCTCGATCTGGCATTACTCGGTGCTTGCCGCCGGCGCGGCCATGACCCCAGGTCCTTTGATCACCGCGATCCTGGCCGCTCCCGCCGGGCGCCTGGCCAATCGTTTCGGCGCCGCGCGCATCGCCGCCGTGGGTGCGCTCATCTACGCGCTCGGTTGCGCCTGGTATGCCCTCCGCGCAGGCAGCTCGCCCCATTATCTCGCGCAATGGCTGCCCGGTGCCGGGTTGACTGGCATCGGCATCGCCTTCACGTTCCCCAGCCTCACCAGCGCCGCGGTCATGGCCCTGCCGGCCAGCCGCTACGCCACCGGCAGCGCAGTCAACGCGGCCGCGCGTCAGCTCGGCGGGGTCCTCGGCATCGCGATTGCGGTGTCGATCATCGGCGCCGCGAATCACGTCGCGCCTCATCGAGCTTTCGTGCACGCCTGGATCTACGCCGCCGCGAGCGCGGCGCTCGCCGCCGTCGTCGTCCTCGCCCTCGGAGGGCGGCGGAAGCTGTTCCTGGCCAGCACGCAGCCATGAGCGATTCCCCGCCGACGATCGACGAAACGCTGGTTCGCCAGGCGCTGGTCGACGCGGTCCCGTTCAACGTCCTACTCGGAATCGAGGTACTGGAGGCCAAGCCGGGCCGCGGCGTCGTGCGCCTGCCCGCAGCCGAGCAGCTGCGCAACCACGTCGGCAGCCAGCATGCCGGAGCGTTGTTCCTGGCCGGCGAGGCAGCGGGTGGCGCGGCATTCGTGGGCGCCTTTGCCGCCTCGATGGGTGAGATCACCTTTCTGTTGCGCGGTGCGCGCATCTCCTATGCGCGCCGCGCCCATGGCGAGGTGCTGGCCACGTGTGAAATCGGCGATGAGCTGGAGCGTGTTCGTCGCCAGCTGGACGCCGATGGACGCGCCGAGCTGACCGCACACGCCGTCCTCACCGATCGTGAAGGCGTGACCGTTTGCACGGTTGAGCTCGAGTACTCAGTCCGCGGTCTCAGGAATTAGACCGCCGCCGCCATTGGGCCACTTTCCGGCTGACAGACACAAGGTTCTCGGCAAACCGCCGATACTTCCGAAGTGGAGAGAGCCCAGACAGCGACTTCGTGGCTCTGCCGTGGGGACACGGAACGGCATCGGCTGCTCGACATGGAGCGCCGTCTGCGGCCGGTACGCGCCGTATCCATGGTCATCCTGGGGGTGGCGCTGCTGCTCACCGGACCCTCTCTGGGCTGGTGGACGATGGCCCCGCTGGTGCTCTCCGCACTCGCCTTCGCGGTGGTTGACCGCGGCCTCGAGAGCTCTGCTCGCCCCGAGTTCAAGCTTGCCGGCGCGTGGCTGTCGGCAGAATGTGCGATTGCCGCCAGCGTCGCGCTGACCGGCGGACCTCGAAGCCCCGCCGTCACCTGGCTGGCGATTCCGGTGGTCACGCTCAGTGCGCGCTTTGGCTCCCGGGGCGTGCTCGCCGGCCTGGCCTGGGCCGCCGGGTTGATCGTGGTGGTGACCGTGGGCGTGGATCCGAGCTACGTCGCCGCGCATCCGTCCACCGCCATCTTTCCCGCCGCCCTGCTCGGCGCGATCGGCGTCCTGTCGACCGCGTTGATGAGGTCCGACCTGTACCACCGCGGCGCGGCCGCCATCGATCCTCTCACCGGCATGCTGAACCGCAATGCGCTCAGCGCGCGCGTCGTCGAGCTCGCCCAGCAGGCGGTCATCGCGCGTGAGCCGATCGGGATGATCATCGGTGACATCGACCGTTTCAAGTCGATCAACGACGTGTACGGCCACGCGGCCGGGGATGCCGTCCTCCACGCGGTGGCGTCTCGGCTGCGGGAGTCACTGCGCGCCTTCGACTTGGCCTACCGCCTGGGGGGCGAGGAGTTTCTCGTCCTGCTGCCAGGAGCCACGCTTGAACAAGCTACGAAGGTCGCCGAAGACCTACGCCGGGCCATCGCCAACCATCCCGTCGCCGACCTGCTCGTCACCATGTCCTTCGGGGTGACCGCCAGCCGGGCGGGGGAATTCAACTACGACACCGCCTTCGTCGCTGCCGACGACGCACTCTACGAGGCCAAGCACGCCGGTCGAGACAGCGTCCGCAGCCGCGTCATCGAGGTGGACGAGAACGCCAACCGCGTTCCTGACGCCGCTCGCCTCCGTGACGCCGCGCTCGTCCCTGACGCTGCGGTCATCGCTCGCCTTGGTGCCGGCGGACCGCTGCCGCGGCGACGCCGCCTCCGCCGTCTTTCACCCGCCGGCCAGAAGGCTGCCGGACTGCGCGGTGCCGCTGCCGCAGGCCAGAGAGTCAGCGAAGAGGTATAGGCCACCGAACCCGCGACGACCTCAGCGGCGGCTCGTCCTCTCAGCGAGGCTCGTCGTCCCGTCATTCGAGCTCCGCGCGTGGGCGCCGGCGCCCCGGCCTTCAGAGGTTCAGCCGGGATGCCGAAGAAGATCGCCGTGAAGGGTCGCTATTTCCCTGGGACACGTTCTTGCGTCCGCGGCGGGGGTCGCGCTGGGCTTCGCCGACTGGTGGTGGCCGCCACGAGTGTGCTGGTGCTCTCCGCCATGGCCGCCCAGGCGGCAGGGATCGCCCGTGCGACGGGTGGATCCTCGCCCAGCGGCGGCGCGCCGAGCCCATCCGACTCTGGAGGCGCCCCCGTGGGCGGCCTGGCCCCTACTCGCAGGCCAGCGCGCGCGCCTGCGCCCCCCAGCAAGCTCAGCCGCGGGAGCTGGCTGGACCGGGTGACGATCACCGAGTACTGGCCCGCACCGGAGTCCTGGTTCAAGGGCCGGCTCGTATCCGTACCGGGACTGACCGGCAAGCACCGGATCGACTGGCTCTACTCGGCCACCGGTGTCTCCATGGAGGGCGAAGGGCTTGGCCTGGACGGCCGGATTTACCACATCAACTCTCTCGGCGACGGCGGCTGGGTCACCGCCTCGGGTGCGGCCACGACACCCGCGGACGGCTGGTCGGCGGGAGCGCCCTACTGGCGAGCCGGCGGTTACTGGCGCAACCGCACAGGCGGGGTCACGTTCCCGCTGCAGATTGGTGGCTGGAGCGCGGGTACTGGGCGCGACTACGTGCCGCTGCGCGGCGTCAGCTTCGCCCCCGGAGCTTCGCTGCCGCTGCGCTTCCTGCAGTCGATCGCCGTGGATCCGAAGGTCATCCCCCTCGGGAGCCGGGTCTACATCCCCGCTTACGCGCGCGATGGCTACGGCGGTTGGTTCGTCGCGCAGGACACCGGCGGCGCGATCATCGGCCATCACATCGACGTTTACCGCAAGCCACCGGTCAGTGAGTCGCAGTCCGGGCAGTACCTGACCGCTCAGCGGGTCTACGTGGTCAAGCCTCAGCGCTGATCTTGGTCAAGCCCGGCTCCGACGCGCGCTCTAGACTCCAGGGCGATGGCCAAGCAGCAGCGAACGATGCGCGTCGAGCAGCGCAGCCAGCTGGCGGCGATGCAGCAGATGGAGTCGCGCAGCGACGAGGAGCTCGAGGCCGAGACCAAGTTCAAGGCGGCCGCCCAGGCGATCCTGGGGGCTCGCGCGGCGGAGCGTTATGACGCCAAGGCCGCCCGAGCACACTTCCAGAGGGCTCTGGCCGCAGCCCGGCCCCAGGAGCGGCTCCAGCTGCGGCGGATGGCCGAAGCATCGGTAGCGCTGGCCGAGCGACGGCCGGAAGACCTCAAGCGGGCGACGGAGCGGCTCGGCGTCGAAGCTCCCAGCTCGCGTCAGCTTCGCGGTCTGCGGCTGATGGGGCTGCTGGCGCCTCCAGCAAGCGCGGGTGCGCTCCCCCGGGTCCGGGGCATCCTGTTGGTGATCCTGCTGATCATCCTGGTGCTGGCGATCGGGTTCGGATTGGTCAACCTTCTGGCGCTTCCGTTTGGCGGCATCTCCCTGGACCTGAGCATCTTCTACGGCTTCGTTCTGGTGGCGATCGCGCTCGGTATCGCGGCCTACCTCGGGCGACGAAGGCAGAAACGGGCGCAGGCGGAGAGGGCCCAGCAGGTCGCCGGCCGCCCTCGCTGAGGGCAAGCGAGCGGCATGTGCGGTCGCTATACCCTCGCCGCGCCCAACCCGGCTGAAGTGCGGGCACGGTTTGCCATCGCCGACTCGGTTCCGGTGAGGCAACGCTTCAACGTCGCCCCGGGCGATGAGGTGCTGACAGTGACCACCGACCGCGACGGCCAGCCGCGCGGTGATCTGCTGCGCTGGGGGCTGGTGCCATCTTGGGCTCAGACGCCGGAGATCGGCATGAAGATGATCAACGCCCGCGTCGAGACAGCCGCGGAACGTCCGGCTTTCCGGCGCGCGTTCGAGCGCTTCCGGTGCCTGATCGTGGCCGACGGCTTCTACGAGTGGCAGGCCGCCGCCGGCCACAGCGCCGAGCGACCGCGCCCGGGATCCAAGCAGCCGTTCCACATCACGCGACAGGACGGCCGACCATTCGCCTTTGCGGGCCTGTGGTCGATCTGGCACGCGCGCGATGGCGCCAGGCTGCGCACGTGCACGATCATCACCGCCGCGGCCAATCCGAGGATCGCTCCGCTCCACGATCGGATGCCGGTGATCCTCGACCGTGACGCAGAGGCAGCTTGGCTTGACCACAGCACGCCGCGCCCGCAGCTCTGCGAGCTGCTGTCCGGCCTCTCCGCCGCCAGTACCGCAGTGCGTCCGGTCTCCGGCGCCGTCAACGACGCTCGCTACGACGGACCCGAGTGCCTGGCAGCGCCCGCCCCCGACCCGCAGGCGGCGCTGTTCTGATCGCCCTCTTTCAGGACGCGCGGTCGAGAAGCACCTCCACCGCGAGTCCGTTCCGGGAGGGAGCAAGAACCACGCAGACGCATCGGCAGCGGTTGCGCCCGCGATAATCGGCCTGCCCGTGCCCCCCCTCTCCCCCCTGCTGTCCGACTACGACCACGTGATCCTCGACCTCGACGGCTGCGTATACGTGGGCGAGGAGGTCCTCCCCGGCGCGCCCGAGGCGATCTCAGCGCTGCGAGCGGCGGGAAAGGGAATCGCCTTCGTGACCAACGATGGCCGCCGAGCGCCTGACCAGTACGTGCGCAAGCTGTGGGCGCTGGGGGTGCAGGCTGCGCTGGAGGAGGTGGTGAGCGTGGGCAGCGCGATCCAGCACGTCCTGGCTGAACGCGGGCGGGCGCGCGCGTACGTGATCGGCTCGGCGGCCATCTTCCGCCACGTGAGCGATTCCGGCCAGCGGATCGTCAACGGCACCGAGGCGGAGGCGAGCGCGGAGCTGGTGGTGATCGCTGGCCACGACGACCTGCGCTTTCACGAGCTGCGCGTGGCCACTCAGGCGGTGCTCGCGGGGGCGGAGATGATCGGGGCGGGCCGGGACCGGATCTTCCCGACCGACAGTGGTCCGTGGCCGGGCACCGGCGCGATCGTCGCCGCGCTGGAGTACGCCACCGAGCGAACCGCCCGGGTGGTGGGCAAGCCTGATCCGCAGGTGTTCCTCACCGCGCTGGACCGCCTCGGTCCCGGTAGAGCCCTGGTCGTGGGGGACCGGCTCGACTCCGATCTGGTCGGCGCCGACGCCGCCGGATTGGACGCGGCCATCGTGCTCAGCGGTGTGAGCGTGGAGGCGCACGCCCGGGCAGCCGAGGATCCGGCGCCCGTGGCCATCGCCGAGGACCTGCGCGCACTGGTGTGGGGTCGTTGAGGCTGGCGCTGATCGTCAACCCGCACGCGGGTGGCGGACGGGCGGGACGGCTGCTGCCTCAGGTCCGAGCGGCGCTCGTGAACCGGCAGCTCGAGCACACGATCACCCCGACCCGCGACATCGACCATGCCCGCGAGCTGGGTCGGGCAGCCGCCGGCGCCGGAGAGCTCGCGGTTGCGTTCGGCGGCGATGGGCTGGTGGGCGCCGTCGCCGGGGCAATCAGGGACCTTGACGGCGTGCTCGGCATCCTGCCGGGAGGCCGCGGCAACGACTTCGCCCGGGTGTTGGGAATACCCTTGGACCCGGTGGCGGCGTGCACGGTGCTCGCCGGCGGAACGATCCGCGCGCTTGACCTGGGCGAGGTGGAGGGGCGGACGTTCATTGGTATCGCCAGCTGTGGCTTTGACTCCGAGGCCAACCGAATCGCCAACGAGACCCGCATCGTCCGCGGCAACCTGGTGTACGCCTACGGAGCCCTACGAGCGCTGGCCCGCTGGCGTCCGGCCACGTTCAAGGTCATCTTGGAGCAGGGTCAAGTCCGCAGCTTCACTGGTTACTCGGTCGCCGCAGCCAACTCCCGGGCCTACGGCGGCGGCATGCTGCTCGCGCCCGATGCCTCCCTGCACGATGGCCTGCTGGACGTGGTCATCGTCGGCGCAGTGTCGCGGCTGCGGTTCCTGGCGCTGCTGCCGACGGTGTTCAAGGGGACCCACGTGCACCAGCCTCAAGTGCACGTTCTCCGAGCCCGTCAGGTGCGGATCGTCGCCGACCGAGCGTTCACGATGTACGCAGACGGGGATCCGATCGCGGAGCTGCCGGTGACGGTGAGCGCAATTCGCGGCGGTGTGCGCACGATGGTGCCGCGATGAGTGGCCCGCTGGGGGTGAAGATCGCAGCTGCGCGAGCGGTCGGGGAGCTGGCGCGCCGCGCCGGGCGCGGCGGTGGCACGAGCCTGCCCGGAAAGGTGCTGATGCGTCTGGAGCCGCAGGCGATCGCGCAGCTCTCCTCGCGCCTGGACGACGGCTCGGTGGTGATCTCGGCCACCAACGGCAAGACCACGACCGCGACGATGATCGCCTCGATCCTGGAGCACGCGGGCACGAGCATCGTCCACAATCGCGCCGGCGCGAACATGGCCGGAGGCGTGGCCTCGACACTGCTGGCAGCGGCTCGTCCGCGGGGCGGGATCGCCGGCCGCCTCGGGCTGTTCGAAGTCGACGAGTTCTGGCTTGATCGACTGAGCGCCGAGCTGCAGCCCCGGGCTGTGCTGCTGGCCAACCTGTTCCGGGATCAGCTCGACCGCTACGGCGAGCTTGAGGCAATTGCCGATCGCTGGGCCGCAGTGGTCAGCTCTCTGTCCCCCTCCGCGCGCCTGATCCTCAACGCCGACGACCCGCTGATCGCCGACCTAGGGCGCGACTTCCCCGGGGTCACCTACTACGGCGTGGAGGATCCGGCGATGGCGCTGGCGCGGATGCAGCACGCGGCCGACTCCAAGCACTGCCGGCGCTGCGGCGCACCCTACGAGTACGAGGCCGCGTACCTCGGCCATCTCGGTCGCTATCACTGCCCGAACTGCGGCCGGCGGCGGCCCGAGCCATCGGTGCGTGCGCAGGAGATCCGGCTGCATGGCACCCGGACGGCATCGTTCAGGCTGATCACGCCCTCAGGAATGAGACACATCGAGCTGCCGCTACCGGGGCTCTATAACGTCTACAACGCACTGGCGGCGGCGACGCTGTGCCTGCAGCTCGGTGTGCCGCTGGCGGTGGTGCAGGATGGACTGCGGGCAAGCAGCGCCGCGTTTGGGCGCGCCGAGGTGGTGCGGGTGGGACAGCGAGAGCTGACCATCCTGTTGATCAAGAATCCAGCCGGCGCCAACGAGGTGCTGCGCACGCTGGCGCTCGAGCCGGGTGAGTTGGATCTGCTGGCGGTCCTCAACGACCGCATCGCCGACGGGCGGGACGTCTCGTGGGTGTGGGACGCCGACTTCGAGCTGCTGGCGGCAAAGATCAGGCGGGTCACCTGCGCGGGTACACGCGCGGCGGAGCTGGCCGTCCGCTTGAAGTACGCAGGGCTTGCGCCCCAGCAACTGGTCCTGGTGCCCGAGCTCTCTCAGGCCCTCGAGCGAGCGATCGCGAGCACGCCACCCGGGCAGCGGCTGTACGCGTTGCCGACCTACACCGCCCTGCTGGAGCTGCGCGAGGAGCTCGCCGGCCGCGGGCACGTGCAGCGGTTCTGGGCACCGAATAGCGGTGCAGGACCATGAAGATCATCTGGCATGACCTGGAATGCGGCTCCTACCGGGAGGATCTGGACCTGTGGCGGTCGCTTGCGCGCGTCCGCGGAGATCCGGTGCTCGACGTCGGCGCGGGCACCGGGCGGGTCACTCTGGAGCTGGCACGTGCCGGCCATCACGTGAGCGCGCTGGACCTGGACGGTGAGTTGCTAGCGGAACTGCGCCGGCGGGCGGGGCGCCTGCCGGTGCAGACGGTGCTTGCCGACGCGCGGGAGTTCAAGCTGCCGCAGCGGTTCTCGCTGTGCCTGGCGCCGATGCAGACGGTTCAGCTGCTGGGCGGTGACCGCGGACGGATTCGATTCCTGTCCTGCGCGCGTGCACACCTGCGGCCGGGGGGAATGGTCGCCGTAGCGATCTCCGAGGAGCTCGAGCCGTTCGAGCCGCGCGCGGGATGGTCGCTACCGCTGCCAGACATCTGCGAGCACGACGGGATCATTTACTCCAGCCAGCCGACGGCGGTCAAGGCCCGGGATGGCGGCTACAGGCTGGAGCGCCGCCGGGAAGTGGTCGACACTGGGGGCCGCCACCAAGTCAGCGAGAACGTCATCGACCTCGACACCGTCAGCGCCGGTCAGCTCGAGCACGAGGGCGCGTGCGCCGGCCTTCGGCCCGCCGGTCGCGCCCGGATCCCGTCCACCAACGAGTACGTCGGCAGCACCGTGGTGATGCTCGATGGCTGAGGCAGCGGCTGAGCTGCGGGTGTGCGCGCTGTATCCCGACTTGATGAACATCTACGCCGACCGTGGCAACCTGCTGTTGCTGGAGCAGCGCTGCCGATGGCGCGGCTTGGGTTTCTCGTTGCAGGCCTGTGGGCTTGGCGAGGACTTGGATCCAGAGGCGGCCGACCTGTACTACATCGGCGGCGGCCAAGATCGAGACCAGGCGCTGTGTGCCCTGGATCTGGCCCAGGTGAAGCGGGACTCCCTCCATGCCGTGGCGACTCGCGGGGGAGTGATCCTCGCCGTCTGCGGGGGCTACCAGCTGCTCGGTCATTCTTACCAGCTCGACGATGAGACGCTGCCGGGAGTCGGGCTGGTCGATCTGAAGACGATCCGTGAAGCGGGGCCGCGACTGATCGGCAACGTGGCCATCGAGGTCGAGCTCGAGCCCGGCCAGCGGCGGGTGCTGGCCGGCTTTGAGAACCACGGCGGCCGCACGCACCTCGGCCCCGGCGCGCGGCCGCTGGGGCGGGTCCTGCGCGGCCACGGCAACAACGGCAGCGACGGTTTCGAGGGCGTGCGGCAGGGCAACGTGCTCGGCACCTACCTGCACGGTCCGCTGCTGCCCAAGAACGCTTGGCTAGCCGACTGGCTGATCGCGGCGGCGCTCGGCCTCCGGGCGCCGCTGGCCGCGCTCGACGACGCCCTCGAGGAGGCTGCCCACGCCGACGCGCGCCGAGCAGCGGGTGTGTGACGTGCCCTATCGCTGGCGCTGGATAGGACAGATTTTGGTCGGCTTCCTCGGCACCGTGGCCCTGACGCTGGTGGCGACGGCGTGCGGTTCAGGGAGTGCTTCGTCCGCGACCACGAGCAGGGCGCCAAGTGGGAGCGCGAGCGAGAGCATCAGCAGCACCGCCGCGGTCACGGCGCCGCTCCCCGGAACAGGCAAGCCGCAGATCACGGTCGGGGACAAGAACTTCACCGAGCAGTTCGTGCTCGGCGAGCTGTACAAGCAGGCGCTGCAGGCGCAGGGGTACAACGTGCTCCTGAACCGCAACATCGGGCCTACGGAGGTCACGATCCCAGCAGTCAAGAGCGGCCGCATCGACCTCTATCCCGAGTACCTGTCGGTCTGGAACACCTCGGTAGCGGGCGACGGGCGCCGGTTTGCCTCCGAGCATCGCGCCTACCTCGACGGACAGCGCTACGCACTGGCCCAGGGGCTGCAGCTGCTCGCTCCCACGCCGTTCTCGGACACCGCCGCGATCGCCGTCACTCGCCCCTACGCGGAGGCCAACGAACTGGACGAGCTCGCGGACCTGCGCCGGGTCGCCGCGACGCTGACCTTCGGTGCCCCACCCCAATTCCAGCAGGATCCAACCGGGCTTCCCGCCATGCAGCAGGCTTACGGGTTCGCCCCAGTTAGCTTCACGACGTTGGCGGTCGGCGCGCAGTACCAAGCCCTCGACCAGGGCAAGGTGCAGGCCGCAGACGTAAACACCACCGACGGTCAGCTGACCAGCGACAAATACGAGCTGCTGGGCGATCCCCTGAGAGTGTTCGGGTGGGGCAACGTCGTGCCCGTGGTCTCGGCTCGGGCGATGGCGGCTGAGGGCCCGGCGTTTCCGGAGACGATCGATCGCGTCGACGCGCTGCTGAGCACCGCGGTGATGCGGCGACTGAACGCCGCCGTCGACATCTACGGGCAGAGCCCCGCCGCGGTGGCCAAGCAGTTCCTGCAGGCGCACGGGCTCGCCGGCGCCCGCGGCGGATGAAGTTGGGAACGCGGATCGCCGCTCAGGCGCCGCTGGAGCCAAACCCTCCCGCGCCACGCGGAGAGAGCGCCAGCTCATCAACCTCTGCCACCGCCGGGATCTCGACGCGGATCAGCACGAGCTGAGCGAGGCGATCGCCGGCCTCCAGCTCAAAGCTATGGGCGCGGTCAGCGTTGAGCAGAAGCACCTCGATCTCTCCCCGATAGCCGGCATCGATCAGCCCCGGCGCGTTGACCAGCGAGATCCCGTGGCGGCGAGCCAGGCCCGAGCGCGGAAGCACGAGCCCCGCCTGGCCCGGCGGGATCTCAACCGCGATCCCGGTGCGGACGGCCCGCCGCTCGCCCGGCGCCAGCAGCGCGGCCTCGACGGCGTAGAGATCGAGGCCGGCGTCGCCGGGATAGGCCCGCCGCGGCAGCTTTGCCCGCGGATCCAGGCGCCGAACGCGCAGGCTGCTCATGACCGGCGTGAGCTGAACGCGAACGGCTGGTAGCGCGCTGCCACCGTGGAGGGTACGCGGGCGCGCACGCGGACCCCGTCCGGGAGCTCCTCGCGGTGCAGGTCGCCGGCGATGTGGTGCAGCTCGGCGAGCTTGCCTCCATCGCCGTAGGGGATCAGCAGCTCTACCTCCTGCAGCCTGCGCTCGAACTCCCGCTCGATCGCCTCCACGACCTGCTCGAGGCCCTCACCCGTATGCGCTGAGACCAGCACCGCATCCGGATGGCGCCGGGTGAGCTCGGTTCGGCGGAGGGGATCGACCAGATCGGCCTTGGCCAGCAGGAGGATCCGCGGTGCCTGCTCGGCTCCGAGCTCCGACAGCACGTCCTCCACCGCGCGGGTCATCTCCGCCAGTTCCTCCTCACCGGCCGAAGCGTCCACGACATGGAGGATCAGGTCAGCCACCCGAGTCTCCTGCAGCGTGGCACCGAACGCCTCCACGAGCTGGTGGGGCAGCTTGCGGATGAAGCCGACGGTGTCGGTGAGCAGGTAGTCGCGGCCTCCGGCCCGGAGCACGCGCGTAGTCGGGTCGAGGGTGTGAAACAGGCGGTCGCGCACGCCAGCTTCCGCGCCCGTCAAGACATTGAGCAGCGTCGACTTGCCGGCGTTGGTGTATCCGGCCAGGGCAACCGTGGGCAGCTTTGCCCGCTCGCGCTCGGCGCGCATTACGCTTCGGCTGGAGCGGACCTGCTCCAGTCTGCGCTTGAGTGCAGCGATCCGGCTACGAGCCAGGCGCCGGTCAGTCTCGATCTGCGTCTCCCCCGGTCCGCGCGTGCCGATACCACCGCCCAGCCGCTCCAGGTGCGACCACAGGCCCCGCATCCGCGCGAGGTTGTACTCCAGCTGCGCCAGCTCGACCTGGAGCTTGCCCTCGGCGCTGTGGGCGTGGGCGGCGAAGATGTCGAGGATGATCGCGGTCCGGTCGATCACGGGAACGCCGAGCGCGGACTCCAGGTTGCGCTCCTGGCGCGGCGAGAGCTCGTCGTCGCAGGCGACGAGGTTGGCGTCGACGCGCTCGAGCTCGGCCTTCAGCTCTGCCAGCTTGCCCGCGCCCAGGTAGGTGTTCGGGTGCGGCTGCTGGCGACGTTGCACGAGCTCGCCGGCGGCGGCGACCCCGGCGGTGCGCAGCAGCTCGGTCAACTCGAGAAGCGAGTCCTCGTGCCCCTCCGGCAGCACCGCGATCAGATAGGCGCGCTGCCGCGCGCGTCCGGCGCCGTTGGTGTCTACCTGCACGCAGTCGATGTTAGCCGCGGGCGGTGGCGGCGAGACCACAGCTCAGCCGAGCCGCCGGATCCGTTCCACGGCCTCCAGCAGGCGATCGTCGGGGGTGGTGAGCGAGATCCGGAAGAACCCCTCTCCGCTCGCGCCATAGGCGCCGCCCGGGGAGATCACGACGCCAGCCCGCTCCAGCACGTACTCGCAGTAGGCCGCCGCCGACTCGAACCCGAGGGGCACCGGAGCCCACACGTAGATCGTGCCCTTCGGCGGCGTGACCCGGACGCCGGCCTGGGCGAGTGCGTCGCAGACCAGGTCGCGGCGGCGCTGGTAGATCTCGTTCATCGCCTTGACCTGCGCGTCGACGCTGGGCGCCAGCGCGGTTGCTCCGGCCAGCTGGATGGCCTCAAACAGCCCGGAGTCGATGTTCGACTTCAGCTGCCAGTAGTGCGAGATCGCCTCGGCATTGCCGACGATGGCGGCACAGCGCCAGCCAGTCATGTTGTAGCCCTTGGACAGCGAGAACACCTCGACCCCGACGTCCTTGGCCCCCGGGGTGGACAGGAACGACGGAGCCACGTAGCCGTCGTAGGTCGTCTCGCTGTAGGCGTTGTCGTGCACCGCGAGGATGTTGTGCTCACCGGCCAGGGCCACCACGGTCTCGAAGAAGCCGTCGGGAACGATCGCTCCGGTCGGGTTGTTGGGGTAGTTGAAGAACATCAACCGCGCGGCGTGGAGATCGCTTAGAGCGATCGCCCCGAGATCGGGGACGAAGCCGAGCTCGGGCATCAGCGGCATCGCCACCGGTTCGCCACCGGCCAGGATTGGACCGCCGGTGTACACCGGGTAGCCGGGGTCGGCGGCCAGCGCCACCTCACCGGCGTCCAGGAAGGCCAGGTTGAGGTTGAAGATGCACTCCTTGGCCCCGATTGCGGGCATCACCTCGGTCTCGGGGTCCAGCTCGACCCCGAAGCGACGCGCGTAGAACGCTGCCACCGCCTCCCGGAACTCAGCCCGGCCGCGGTTGCTCGGGTAACGATGGGTGCTCGGATCCGCCACTGCCTGCTGGGCGGCTTCCACGATCGGGGCATAGGTCGGCGTGTCGGGATCACCGATGCCGAGGCTGATGACGTCGATCCCCGCTGCTCGCTTGGCCGCGATCTTGCGCTCCAGTTCCGCGAACAGGTACGGCGGGATCCGCTCCAGGCGGCTACTCGGTCGCACGCAGCTCCTTCAGGAACTCCTCGGCCAGCGTCCCCGCGAACACGGACACGGCCCAGCCCGTCAGCTTGACGTTCAGGTCCTCCCCCACCTCCACCTGCAGCTCACCACCGTCGAGTTGCACCATCACCGGCGAGCTGCCGCCGGCCAGCACGTAGGCCACGGCGGCACCGGTTGCCCCGGTACCACTGGCCGAGGTCTCGCCTACCCCCCGCTCGAAGATGCGCGCCCGGATCCGGCCGGGCCCGATCTCAGCGAACCAGGACACGTTGGTCCGGTGGGGAAACAGCGCATGGTGCTCGATCGCGGGGCCGATCCCCGGCAACTCCAGCTCCGCGAGCTCACGCTCGTCACCGACGGCAATCGCACATTGAGGATTGCCCACCTGCACGTGCTGGAAAGGCCAGCTGCGTCCGGTGGCGATGAGCTCGGCGCGGCCGTCGGCGGATCCGGAGGGGTAGTCGTCGCTGCGGGTGCGCGCGGCGCCTAGGGCCATCGTGCACGTGCGCGGGGAGGTGATCCGGGCCTGGATCGGCCCAGCGGCGGTCCCGATCGAAAATTCGTCGTGCCCGCTCCATCCGTGGCGGCGCAGGTACATGACCGCCTCGCGGGCGCCGTTACCTGAAAGTCCGGACTCCGAGCCATCCGGATTAAAGATCCGCAGCCGCGCCACCACTCCAGGGCGATCGGGCTTGGAGAGCAGCAGGATTCCGTCGGCGAACACGCCGGTGTGCGGGGCGCAGATAGCCTTGATCCGGGTCGGCGTCAGCTCGAACGGGAGATTCTCCGCCTCCACGATTACGTAGTCGTTACCGAGCGCGTGCCACTTCTCGAAGTTCACGCGGCAGCAGTCTAGGTACCGTCGCGCCGGCATGGCCGATCGCCTTCGCACCGTCTCCGGCTCCACCGGGCTGTTGGTGGGCGTGATCGTGCTCTCGCTGCTGATACGAACAGCGTGGATCGAGCAGCCCTGCCACAGCCCGTGTCGCTCGGCCGCCGATCACCTCCTCGTCTTCGATGAGAGCTACTACGTCCCCGCCGCGCGAGTCATCGCCGGTCTCAGGCCGCTGCCCGGTCAGCGCTACGCCGCCGCGCCCAGCGGCGATGATCCCAACTCCGAGCATCCGCAGCTGGCCAAGCTGGCGATCGCCGCGGCGATCGAGGTGTTGGGCGACGGACCGCTGGCCTGGCGGCTCGGCAGCATCCTCGCCGGAGCAGTGGCCATCCTCGGCATGTTCGCCCTGATCCGGGCCGCGGGGGGTGACCGGGAGCCGGCAATGGTGGCGGCGGCGCTGATGGCCGCCGACAACCTGATGATCGTCCACGGCCGGATCGCCACGCTCGACGTTTACGTGCTGGCGGCGATGATCTGGTCGGTGACGCTGTACCTGCGCGGCCGGTTGCTGCTCGCCGGCGCAGTACTTGGCGTCGGCGCGTGCGTAAAGCTGGTGGCGCCGTATGCGCTGGTGGTGGTGGCGGTGCTGGAGCTGCTGCGGGTCGGCGGGCTGGGCGCCGGGGACCGCCGCTCGGCGCTGCGCTCGCTGGCGGCGATGGCCGCGGCTACCGCCGTGGTGGGGCTGGCGCTGCTGCAGGTGCTCGACCTGGTGGCACCCCCGTATGACCCGGCAACCGGCCGGCTCGTGGCCGGCGGCGCGGTCGGCCACCTCTCGCACATGCTGAGCTACGCGGCGGCGCAGGTCAGCCCGCACGGACCCCGCGGGATCGCCTCCTACCCATGGGCGTGGCTGCTCGACCTCAAGCCGATCGTCTACCTGAACATCAATCCGTCGCAGCCGGCGCCCGGGCTGACCGGGGATAGCCCCGCCGTTCACTTCCTGGGGATGATCAGCCCGCCGATCCTGCTGGTCGGGCTGCCGGCGCTGGCCTGGATCGGATGGCGGCTGGTTCGGGGTCGGGATGCCCTCGGCGGCGAGGCACCGCGGCTGGCGTTGGCCTGGTTCATCGGGACGTTCCTGCCTTTTGCAGCGCTTAGCCTGCTGCTGCAACGGACGAGCTACCTGTACTACATGGTGGTGGTGATGCCGGGTGTCTACGCGGCCGCTGCGCTGGTGGTAGTGCCGCTGGCCCGCCGCTACCGGCGCTCGGTTGCGCTGTGGGCCTTCTTGGTAGTGGCCGCGGCGGCGGTGATGTATCCGCTCACGCCGTTGCCGTAGGTGCTTTCCCCATCCAGAGCGCCAGGGCACGGTCCGCGAGCTGCTCCGGCGTGACGCTGGTGGCGTCGAGTACGTTGACTTCGGCGAGCTTGCGCATCCAGGTCAGTTGGCGGCGAGCGAGGTTGCGCGTGCGCCGCTTCATCGCCTCGAGGTCCCCGGTCAGGAGCTCGCTGAAGCCCAGGGCTTTGCGGGCGGTGTCAGATGCGCCGGCGGCGTTGGCCCGTTGCACCTCCTGCGCGGGCTCCGGCGGCCACCATCTCCTCGACGCGCGCGTTGATGAGCTCGTAGAGCTCGTCGCGCTCCATGACCAGCCCGATCAGCAGCGTCGGCCACCGCGTGGAGGCGGTCCACAGTTCCGACTCCTCGGGCGGGGGCTCGAGCTCACCGGCGTCATGTAGCTCCAGCGCTCGGACCACCCGCTGACGATCGCCCGGCTCGATCTCCGCGGCCGCCCACGGCGCCCGTCGGGCCAGCTCGCCGTGCAGCGACGCCGATCCACGACGCTCGAGCTCGGCCAGCCAGCGCTCACGTGCGCCCTCGGGCGGCGGCGGGCGCAGACTCAGGTCAGTCAGCGCGGCGCGCAGATACAGCCCCGTGCCGCCGACCACGAGCGGGCGGCGGTCCTCGGCCAGCAGGCCGTCGATCTCGGCATGGGCCAGCTCGGCGTACTGCCCGGCGCTGAAGGCGGCGTCGACGGGGAGGAACGACAGCAGCCGGTGCTCCAGCTGGGCCCGCTCGCTAGCGCGGGCGGCTCCAGTCAGGATCTCCAGGCCCTGGTAGACCTGGAGCGCGTCGGCGGAGATCGCCACTGGGGTTTCCCCCAGCTCCCGCAGCCGAGCTGCGAGGGCGATCGCGACCGCGGTCTTGCCGACTCCGGTGGGGCCGAACAGTGCGATCACCTCCTCCCGGGCCATGGCGCCAGTATCGCGGGAGGTAGACTTCCCGCGCGCATGATTGATAACCAGCTGCTGAGCGGCCGTGTGCTGGTGACGGGTGCCACCGGCGGCATCGGCCATGCCATCGCCCGCGCCTTTGCCGCTCGCGGGGCGGCGCTGATCCTCAGCGGCCGGCGGGGCGACGTACTGGAGCCGCTGGCCGGGGAGCTTGGCGCCCGGGCGGTGATCGGTGATCTGGCCGTGCGCGAGGATGTGGCGAGGCTGGTGGCTGAAGCCGGTGATCTCGATGTGCTTGTGGCCAACGCGGGGCTGCCGGCGAGCGGCCTGCTGACCGAGCTGACCCAGGAACAGATCGACGGGATGCTGGAAGTCAACCTGCGCGCGCCGGTGGCGCTGGCGCGAGCCGTGGTGCCGGGGATGGTCGAGCGAGGTCACGGTCACCTGGTGTTCATCTCCTCCTTGGCGGGCAAGGTGGCCTCGGCGGCCTCCTCGATCTACTCCGCCACCAAGTTCGGCTTGCGCGGGTTCGCACTGGGCGCGCGCCAGGACCTGGCTCCCTATGGCGTCGGTGTTTCGGTGGTGCTTCCGGGTTTCATCCGCGAGGCGGGGATGTTCGCCGACTCCGGAGTCGAGTTGCCGCGCGGGGTCGGCACCCGCTCGCCCGCGGATGTGGCCGCCGCTGTCGTGCGCGCGGTGGAGCGCAACCGGGCCGAGATCGAAGTGGCGCCAGCTGGCCTGCGCGCGGGCGCCGCCTTTGCCTCCCTGGCACCACACCTGGCGGCGACGGTCGGTCGCCGGCTGGGCGGCGAGCAGACCGCACGCGACCTCGCGGCCGGGCAGCTCGACAAGCGCGCCTAAGGGAGCCGCGACTACTCGCTGGCGAGCGCGTGCTCGCTGGTGACCGTGGCCAACGCAGCGATGATCTCATCGGCCAGCCGCGCCCCGTCGGTGGCGCGCTCGGGTGTGGCCTGAATCCGAACCACCAGGTCATCGCCGGCGAGCTGCTCCAGCAGCACCTTGGCCGAGCTTCGAGTCGGCGTCGTGATCTGGTCGTCGAGGATCTGCTGCACGTGGCTTGGCCTGATCCCTGATCGCAGGGACACGCGGACGTCGACCGAATCCGGTTCGCGCAGCGGCACCACCGCCGCGCTGAGGACGACGTTGTTGGGGATCTGGATGCGATCCTCGCCCCGGGCCAGCGTCGTGTAGAGCAGGCCCAGTGAGCTGACCACGCCCTCGATCGTCCCTCCAACCGCGCCGGCCTGCAGGCGCACGCGCTCTCCCACCCGGAAGGGGCGCGCGCTCAGCAGCACCATCCCGGCTATCAGGTTCCCCAGCGTCTGCTGCGCCGCGAGACCAAAGACAACGGCGGTGAACGCGCCGCCCAGGGCAACCGTTTGCGGCGAAAGGCCGGCGACGTCGAGCGAGATCAGCAGCGTGATGGCCAGGGTCGCCAGCCGGATCAGGAACCCCACGGTGCCCGCGGTCGCTGGGTCCATGCGCCGGAAGAAGGTCGGTGCCGCCGCCCGTCCGACATCGCGTGCGAGCGCCCAGCCGAGCACCAGCAGCAGGATCACGGTGGCGATTCGGATCGGCGTCAGCCACTGGTCGGCAGTGCTCCGGCCGAGCAGCTGATTGCGATGGTTGTAGGCGACGTAGACGGCAATCAGCAGCGGCAGCAGCAGCGCGAGCTCACGCTGAGCGCGCCGCAGCGCGCGCTGGCTGACGCTGGCGGCCAAGCCGACTCGCTCCCACGCCTCGCTGCGGGTCTCGAACATCCGCTCCAGATACAGGTCGCGTTTGTTTTTCAGCTTGGGTGTCATGTTGCTTTCAGCCGTGGCTGCTCGTTTCCCCGTTGTACCTACCACCGCCGCGGGGCCTGGGTTTCAGCAACCGGGCGTGAAGATTCCCTCAAAATAGGCGCGGCTGGGCGTCGGGCGGTGGCCGGTCAGCATCCACCGCGGTCACGGGTCCGCGGTCAGCTTCCGCTGCGGTTGCTCCGCCGCGGTGAGCTGGCGCACCCCTGGTGGCTCCGCGCATCCGGTCCCCGGAGGGCAGATCCGGACCCCGAACCATCCCCGCCAGCCGCTTTCGCTCCGCCGGCTCGGCGTAGGCGCCGCGCCGGTACAGCCGCTCGTAATGGGTCACCAGCTCGGGCCGGTGCTGGCGCAGCCATTCGAAGAACAGGCCGCGGACCTCGCCGCGGAGGTGCAGCGCGATGCCACTCACGTAGGCAGCGCCGGCCTCGGTGGCGAGCTCCAGAATCCGGCTGACCTGCTCGGGCTGGTCGTTGATCCCGGGCATCAGCGGCGCCACGAGGACGCCGGTGGTGATCCCGGCGGCGGTCAGCTCCCTGACCGCCTCCAGCCGCGCCCGCGGGTTCGGCGTGTGGGGCTCGGTGGCGCGCCAGGCTCGCTCGTCGAGTGTCGGTACCGACAGCGCGGCGCTGAAGTCGGTGCGCTGGGCAAGCTCTCGCATCAGCGGTAGATCCCGCAGCAGCAACGGCGACTTGGTCAGGATCGAGCACGGGTTACCGGCGTCGCGCAGCGCTTCCCATAGCCCCGGCATCAGGTTGTATCTGCCCTCTACCCATTGATAGGGATCGGTGTTGGTGCCCAGCGCCACGTGCTCTCCCCGCCACGAGGAACGAGCCAGCTCCGCGCGCAGCAGCTCGGGCGCGTTGACCTTGACCACGATCTCGCGCTCGAAATCCCGTCCGGCGTCGAAATCGAGGTAGGTGTGGGTCGGCCGCGCGAAGCAGTAGGCACAGGCGTGGGTGCAGCCGCGATAAGGATTGACCGTCCACCGGAACGGCATCGCCGAGGCATCGGGCACGCGGTTGAGAATCGACTTCGCCCGTACCTCGTAGAACCTCGTCCGAACCGCATCTGGCGCGTCGAAATGGCGGACGATCGCCTGATCTCGATAGCCGGGGAGCCGCGCGCGCTCCTCTTCCTCCAGGCTGAGATTGCTCCACCGCATCGAACAGATGTTCGCACAGGGTGTGGACAGACGCCGCCGAGCGCAGACGGCGCCCGCCGGACGCCGGAGGAGGAAGGCGTCCGGCGAGGCCGCTGCAAGCTGCGCCGTGTCCGGCACAGCCGACCCGTGCGCCCCATTCCGGGGCCGAGGGTGATTCTCCTGCCGCGCGGACGCGATGGTGTTGCGGAATTGTTGCCGCCGGGCCAGCTTCCCTCAGGCGCCAGTGCCGGCGTGCGTGACCTCGGCCAGCGAACGTGGCTGCTGTGATTGCGCCGCGCGCGCTTGGGCCCGCCCGGCGTTCCAGCAGCGCGCAATCCGTCGTCCGAAAGCCTTCGGCGCCTCGGTATAGAGTCGCTCACCGACGTAGCGAGCCTCGGTCTGAAGCTGCTCACGACGATGATCCAGGAGCCCGATCAGCGCGTCGTGATCGACGGCCAGATCGGGAGCGAGGCGCAGGAGCGTCTGTCTGAGCACCCCGAGATCGTGGTCGTCACCGAGTAGGTCGGCGAGCCGATGGGCCTCCTTCACCTGCCCGCGCACGGCGGGACCACCGACCGGGGCCAGCAACCGCAGCTGGTACCACAAGTCCTTTACCCGCTTGCGCCATTGGTGCAGGTTCTCCAGCGACGGCTCGGATTGCGCCCGGACGAAGGCCCGGCGCCCGCGGCCGTAGCTCCTCACCAGGCCGCTCTCCAGCGCGCGCCCGTTGCCACGCTCCAGCTTCCAGTCCTCGACACGCATCCGCGCCGCGCGGAGATCATCGGCCACCGCCGCAGCTGCCGAAGACCCGGCCATACGGCCGCGCTCTGATTGGCGCTCATGGTCGAGGCGCTGGCGAAATGCTTCGAAGGTGGTCTCTGGCAGCTGTCCCGCGTAGCGCTGCGAGAGCTGATCGAGGGTTTGGATCATCACGTCAGCATCGCGTGCCCCTGATAGGCCTCGGGCGGCCTCCCGCAGGGCGGCGTTCTCCCGCTCGCGCTGCCTGCGCGGCAGCGTCCCGCGCGCCAGGCGCAGCAGCGCCCGCTCCTTCTTGAGCGCCTTACGGGCCGCGTGCACGGCTCCGACCGGCTCTGAGTCGATTCGCTCCTCCAGCTCTCGCACCGCTCGGTCGAGCTGCTCCTGTGCGCAGCGGGTCAGCGACTCAGGCACGCTCTCCTCGGGCTCAAGCCTGTACGCCATTTCGGCTCCTTTCGGTGTTGTGGAAATCAGCTACCCCGCGGGTACGGCGGCCACGCGTTCCCGCTGGGCACTCAGCGCGCGGTCGTGGCCAGCAGCGACTGAAGCCCTGAGAGGGTCTGGCTGGTGGCGGCGACGACCTCCACCGCGACCAGCTCCCCGGCCGCGGCCACGCCCTCGAAGTTGACGACTTTGTTGTGACGAGTGCGGCCTCGGAGGCGGCTCGGATCGGTGCGTGAGGGACCTTCCACCAGCACCGGCAGCACGCGCCCCACGAACCGCTGCGCTCGCTCACCAGCACGTCGCTGGACCACCTCCACCAGGCGCTCCATGCGCGCCGCCTTGACCTCGTGAGGCACCGGGGCGGGCAGGGTCGCGGCTTCGGTTCCCCGCCGCGGCGAGTAGGTGAAGGTGAACGCTCCGTCGTAGGCGACCTCATCGACGAGCTGCAACGTCTGCTCGAAATCACGCTCGGTCTCACCGGGAAAGCCGACGATGATGTCGGTGGTCAGAGCGCAGTCGGGCAGGTGCTCACGGATGAGTGCGACGCGGTCGAGGTACCGCTCTCGGGTGTAGGTGCGACGCATCCGCTTGAGCACGTCGGTCGAGCCCGACTGCAGCGGCAGATGGATGTGCTCGCACAGGGAGCCGAGCTCGGCGTGGGCACGAATCACGTCCTCGCGCATGTCTTTGGGATGGGGACTCGTGTAACGGATGCGGTCGATGCCCTCGATGCCGTCCAGCTGCGCCAGCAGGCCGGCGAAGGTGAGTCGCTGCTCGCGCGGCAGATCGCGTCCGTAAGCATTGACATTCTGGCCCAGCAGCGTCACCTCCCGCACGCCTTGCCCGGCCAGCTCAGCCACCTCCTGCACCAATTCCGCCGGTGTCCGGCTCACCTCACGTCCGCGAGTGGAAGGGACGATGCAGTAGGAGCACACGCAGTTGCAGCCGACGCTGATCTGGACCCAGGCCTGGAACTCGCGCGCCCGCTTGGATGGGAGATGCCCGGTGAAGCCCTCGAACTCGAAGAAGCCCTGAGCAGTGAGGGAGTCGCTGGTGAGGAATTCCGCCAGCTTGTGCACCTGTCCGGGGCCGAAGGCCACGTCGACAAAGGGAAAGCGGGCGAACACCTCGTCCTTGACCGACTGCGCCCAGCACCCCCCCACCCCGACGATCCGATCGGGCCGCTGGCGCTTGAGGCGCTTGGCCTGGCCCAGGTGGGCGGTGAAGCGATTATCGGCGTTCTCGCGGATCGAGCAGGTGTTGAACAGGATCACGTCGGCGTCCTCGCGCTCGGCGGCCTCGGCATAGCCCAGCGACTCGAGCATGCCCTTCATCCGCTCGGAGTCGTGCTCGTTCATCTGACAGCCAAAGGTGGTGAGGTGATAGCTGTTACGCATGTGAAGACCCGGTGGCAAACCTCGACACCCATGCTATCCCCAGCACTGCGGCGATCGGCATCATCCGCATCAGCCAAGCCACGGGTCGAGGCCGCGAGCCCCTTGACGCGGTGCCGTGTACGTCGGCATCTTGGGGTGATGTTCTGCCAAGCCGATATGTACGTCCCCGTCGCTCTCCGGCGTCCCCCGCGTGCATCGTTGCCGTACTAGCGGGCGTACTCCACCGCACGTGACTCCCGGATCACGGTCACCTTGATCTGTCCCGGGTACTCGAGCTCCTTCTCGATCTCCCGGGCGATCTCGTGGGAGAGGAGCGTGGCTTCATCGTCGTCGACGTCGCCGGGGGCGACCATCACCCTGATCTCACGACCGGCCTGCATCGCGTAGACCTTGTCCACGCCCGGGTGGCGGGTGGCGATCTGCTCCAGGTCACGCAACCGCTTGACGTACTGCTCCAGCGATTCGCCACGGGCGCCAGGACGGGCGCCCGAGAGCGCGTCGGCGGCCTGCACGACCACGGCCTCGATCGTCTGCGGCTCGACCTCGTTGTGGTGGGCCTCCATCGCGTGGGCCACGGACTCCGACTCACCGTACTTGCGGGCCAACTCTCCGCCGACCAGCGCATGCGGCCCTTCGATCTCGTGGGTGACGGCCTTGCCGATGTCGTGCAGCAGCGCGGCGCGACGGGAGGTGGTGGCACCGGCGCCGAGCTCTTGCGCCATCATCGTCGCCAGACGGGAGACCTCGATCGAGTGCGCCAGCACGTTCTGTCCGTAGCTGGTGCGAAACCGCAGCCGGCCGAGCAACTTCACCAGCTCCGGGTGCAGGCTCTGCACCCCGGCCTCGAACACGCCCTGCTCGCCCAGCTCCACGATGTGGGTCTCCAGCTCGGACTTGGCCTGGTAATACATCTCCTCGATCCGTGCCGGGTGGATGCGCCCGTCCTGGAGGAGCTTCTCCAGGGTCATCCTCGCGATCTCCCGGCGGACCCCATCGAAGCCGGAAAGGACAACGGCACCGGGCGTGTCGTCGATGATGAAGTCGACGCCGGTAAGGTTCTCGAGCGCCCTGATGTTGCGACCTTCGCGGCCGATGATCCGTCCCTTCATGTCGTCGGTGGAGAGCTGAACCACCGACACCGTGGTCTCCGCGGCGTGGCCTGCGGCCAGCCTCTGCATGCACACCGAGAGGATGTTGCGAACGCGGCGCTCGGCTTCGCGCTTGGTCTCCTCCTCGACCTGGCGCAGACGTCGAGCGGCGTCGTGGCGTGCCTGGTCCTCGACCTCTTTGAGCAGCAGCTGCTTAGCCCGGGCCGCGGATAGGCCCGAGATCCGCTCGAGTTCGCGGAGCATCTCACCGCGGCTCTCGGCCAGCCCGGTGCGCTCGTGGCGCAGCTCGGCCTCTCGCTGGGCGACCGCCTCCTCGCGTCGGGCCAGGGCGGCGGCCCGGTGCGGAGAGTCCAGCTCCGGGGACAAAAGCGGCGGCGACAGCGCCGGAGGAGCGGCGAGGGCACCGCCCACGGCGGAGACTACGGGAACGGAGGCGCCGGAGGCGGATGCGGCCGCGCCGGGGACGGATGCCGCGGCGCCCGGGACGGAGGCGCCAGCGCCGGGGATCGAGCGAGCCGCAGGTGCTCGGCCGCCGGCGCGCGCGTAGGCCACCGCGCCGGCGACGATGCCCACCGCGATCAGGGCTGCGGCGGCGATGATTTCCATGGTCGTTTCCTCTCCTGTGGGCTCGGCCGAGACCGAGCCGGTTCACAGCGCGCTTAGATTTTGGAAGCGACCGAGCGGCCGTGCGCGACGCACGGGCGGTTGCCGGAGCGGCAGTCCGGGGACGCCGCAGACGGCTCTAGCTGGCGGGGCCTCTGAGCTGGGGCCTGAGGGTTCGGTGCGGGATGGCTGCCATTGTGGTGGATGCCGTCAACTGACTTTCCGGTTCCAGGTTTGACGAAATTTGCTGGTGTTTTGCGGCCCGCAGGCCGTTCGTTCGCTGCTGGCATCGTAATACTGCTCACCGATCAGCGCAACGCTGCCCGGTGCTGGCGCGGCTAGGCCGTCTCGAGGCCGCGGGCATGAGCGGCGAGTGCGTCGAGGGCCAGCTCGGGGTCATAGCCCTTGCGCAGCAGCATGCCCAAGGCCCGGTTGCGCTCACGCCGCTCTCGTGGGGGGTCGGGAAAGCGCCGCCGCAGCAGCACCAGCGCCCGGTCGAGCTCCGCCTGGGGGGGTTGGTCGGCCTCCAGCGCCGGCTCGATCAGCTCGCGCTCGATACCCCGCTCGGCCAGAACCCGGCCGATCCGCTCGCGGCCCCATCCGTCCAGCTCACGCCGGTCCGAGACGAACAGCCGTACGTATCTGGCGTCGTCGAGGTAGCCCTGATCGATCAGCGTGCCGATCGCCGTGACCAGCGTCCGCGGGTCGATGCCCTCGCGCTCGAGTCGACGCCGCATCTGCGCCACTGTGCGTTCGCGCTGGTTGAGATAGGCATACCCGACGCTCATGGCGTGCTGGAGGGTCTCCTCGCCCTCGCTGTCGCTCTGGCTCTCGGTCTGCCTCAAGGCATCATGCCGCTTGGTCGGTGACTGCCGCTGCCGGCTCGACCCCCGGCGCCAGAGGATGGTCGGCCGCGGGCGCAACCGTACTGGCGGCGTCCTCGCGCGGCTCGATCGGCTTGACCAGATCGTGACCGAGCCCGAGGACTGCGTAGATCTTGCCCTCGATCTCCTTGGCCATGTCCTGGTGCTCGTCGAGGAACGACTTGGCGTTGCCCCGGCCCTGACCCAGCCGCTCGTCCCCGTAGGAGAAGAACGAGCCCGACTTGGTGATGATGTTGTGCTCGATCCCGTAGTCGATCAGGCAGCCTGAGGTCGAGATGCCGCGGCCAAACTCGATGTCGAACTCCGCCTGTTTGAACGGCGCGGCGACCTTGTTCTTGACCACCTTCACGCGGACGCGGTTGCCGACTGCCTCGGTTCCATCCTTGAGCGTCTCGATCCGGCGGATGTCGAGCCGCTGGGAGGCATAGAACTTCAGCGCGCGTCCACCGGGCTGGGTCTCAGGCGACCCGAACATCACGCCCACCTTCTCGCGAATCTGGTTGGTGAACACGCACAGTGTCTGCGTGCGGTTCAGGTTGCCGGCGAGCTTGCGCATCGCCTGGGACATCATCCGCGCCTGCACGCCGACGGTCTGATCGCCCATCTGACCCTCGAGCTCGGCCCGCGGCGTCAGCGCCGCAACCGAATCGACCGCGATCACGTCGACGGCGCCGGAGCGGATCAACATGTCCACGATCTCAAGCGCCTGCTCGCCGTGATCGGGCTGAGAGACGAGCAGCTCGTCGATGTCGATCCCGATCTGTCGCGCGTACAGCGGATCCATCGCGTGCTCGGCGTCGACGAACGCGCACACCCCACCGAGCTTCTGCGCCTCGGCGATGATGTGGTAGACGAGCGTGGTCTTGCCGGAGGATTCAGGGCCGAAGATCTCGATGACCCTCCCTCGCGGAACCCCGCCGATCCCCAGCGCGACATCCAGTGACAGCGCTCCGGTGGGAATCGCGTCGACCGCCACGCGCGCGCCCGGGTCGCCCATGCGCATGACCGTGCCCTTGCCGAACTGACGCTCGATCTGCGTCAACGCCCCCTGCAGGGCGGCCTGCCGCTTGGCGTCTGATCTGACCTCGGACGACCCGCCGGACCTGGCACCGGCTTTCTGGTTATCGCTCATCTTGTCGCTCTAGCTCCTTCGACTCTCGCGCTTTGGCAGTCCACGGTAGGGGCCCGTGCGGACAGAAGACAAGCTAGGGATCCGTGCTGTGACAGGACAAGGGGCCGTTCGTGACGGGACTGGAACAAATTCAACCGCGTGCTCTGTCGTCCGGCTCCCAGCTCGTCACCCCGAGCCCCGGAAGCCGCGTTTCGCCCATCCTACGGCTGGGCCACTGGCACCCCGGGCAGCTCCAGCTCACCTTCCGGGGCTACCAGGATCGCGCCCTCCCCGGAGTTGTAGGCCTCCTCGCCATGCTGGACGACGTCCATCCCCAGCGCCTCCTCACGCTCGGATACGCGCAGCGGCATCACCAGGCCCATCACCTTGAGGATCACGAACGTACCGAAGAAGGCATAGGCGGGGCCGGCCACCGCCGCCAGCGCCTGCCAGCCGAGCAGGCCGGGATGGCCGTAGAACAGTCCGTTGGCAGCGCCGTTCCACGAGAGCTGGGCGAAGAAGCCGATGAACAGGATGCCGGTCAGTCCCGCCAGACCATGTGCACTCAGCACGTCGAGGGTCTCATCCAGGCGGGTACGGGGGCGGAATACGATCGCGAAGTAGCTGGGAAAGGCCGCCAGCGCGCCCAGGAGCATCGCCCACCCGGGACTGATGTAGCCGGCGGCGGGGGTGATGCCCACGCAGCCGACGATGATCGCGGTGGCGGCCCCGATCGCGGTCACGCGGCCGTCCCGGATCAGGTCCAGGACGAACCACACCACCAACGTGCACGCCGGAGTCAGCAGCGTGTTGGTGAAGGCGAGCACGCTCGGATGCCCGGTGTTGTAGCCGCTGCCGCCGTTGAAGCCGAACCATCCAAACCACAGCAGACCGGCGCCCAGCAGCGCGTAGACGGCGTTGTGGGGCAGGAGGGCCTGGCGCCCGTAATCCTTGCGCGGGCCCACCGCCAGCGCGGCGGCGAAGGCCGAGAAGCCGGACGCCATCTCCACCGGCACGCCGCCGGCAAAGTCCAGGGCGCCGTGGCGGACCAGCCACCCTCCTCCCCACACCCAGTGCGCCAGCACCGGATACACGAGCACCGACCACAGCACCATGAAGATCAGGAACGGGCCGAAGCGCATCCGCTCGACGACCGCGCCCGAGACCAGCGCCGCCGTGATGATGCAGAAGGCGGCCTCGAAGGTCATGAACAGCAGGTGCGGGATCGTCGTTCCCGCCCGGGGGGTGAAGGTGACCCCGTGCAGGGCGAGGTAGCCGAAGCCGCCGATGAAGCCGTTGCCCTTGCTGAAGGCGAGCGAGTAGCCGATCACCGCCCACGCCACCGTGACCACTCCGAGGGCGCCGACGCTCATCATGAACGTGTTGAGCGTGTTCTTGGCCCGCACCAGGCCGGCATAGAACAGGCCCAGCGCCGGGGTCATCATCAGCACCAGTGCCGTCGCCACCAGCATCCACGCGGTGTCGCCGGCATCGATGCGAGCACCGGCGGCGACGATCAGCGAGCCGCTCATTGGTCCACCGGGGTGACGGCGTCGATGTCGCTCTCGCCGCTGCGGATGCGCACCACGCGTTCCAGCGGCAGCACGAAGATCTTGCCGTCACCGACCGCACCGGTGCGGGCGCCATCACGCAGCGCGTTGATCGTCGGCTCCAGGAACGCGTCGGAGACCGCGATCTCGAAGCGGACCTTCTCGGAGAGCTCCATCTTGACCGTGGTTCCGCGATAGGTCTCCACGCGATCGAGCTCGCCTCCGTGGCCCTGCACGCGCGTCATCGACAGCCCGCGAACATCGGCTCGGTACAGCGCCTCGAGCACGTCGTTGGCCTTCTCGGGCCGGACGATGCCGATAACCAGCTTCACGGTGTGAGCTCCTTCCTCATGGCCGGCCGGTCAGGGGAGGTGACGACGGCCGGCGCTGCCGACAGCGGCGCGCGAGGCTATCGCATCATCGCGCCGCCCACCGGAGACGAGTGTCACCGACCGCAGGCGCTCGTAACGCACGCCACCGGGGCGGGGTCGGGAGCGCATCAGCGCCAGCGTCGACCACTCAACCGATGCCTCCGGCGTGGCCGGCAGCGGCGGCAGCAATTCCGATGCACCGCGCCGCACCCTCGCGACGGTGACGTGGGGCAGGAACGGTCGCTGCTCGGGCTCATACCAGCCGCCGGCCGCCAGGGCGCGTGAAAGCTTCCGCTGCACGTCCCCAAGCGCACCGTCGTGGTCCTGCAGACCGACCGCCAGCACCCGCGGCCGCCGGCCGGATGACGTGCGCGCCGGGGGGAGCCACAGCGCCTGCCCCAGCTCCAGCGCCGCCGCGGGAAAGTCGGCCACTGCCTGGCACACCTCGGCCACAGCGGGGATCGCCGCTTCCGGCAGCGAGCCCAGAAAACACAGGGTCACGTGCAGCGACTGCACGGGCACGGGACGAAGCGCCTCCCCGCAGGCTGGCGACACCTGCTGGCACCACGACCAGAGGCCATCCCTAACCGTCGAGGGCAGCTCGAGGGCTACGAACAGCCGGGCGCGAGCCGTGCTCACCCGCCGCTCAGCAGCCGACGCAGCAGATGCATCGTGACCGTCGTGGATCGATCGCGCACGTCGGCGCGCCCACCGGGCAGCCGAACGCTGCGGGTGATCCGGCCAGCGCTCCCCGGTGCCCCGCCATCCTCACGGGAGCAGACAGAGAAGTACACCAGCCCGACCGGCTTGGCTTCGCTCCCTCCGCCGGGGCCGGCGATTCCGGTGATGCCGACCCCGACCTCGGCTTCGAAACGCTCGGCCGCGCCGTCGGCCAGCGCCTGCGCGACCTCGCCGGAGACGGCACCGACTCGCTCGATCAGCTCCGCCGGCACCCGCGCCAGCTCAGTCTTGGCCGGGTTGGAGTAGGCGACGACGCCGCCGGCGAAGTGCTCCGAGGAGCCGGCACGCTCGGTTAATCGGGCCGCCATCAGGCCCCCGGTGCAGGACTCCGCCACCGCGATCCTGCGCCCGTGCAGCAGCTCCGCCACCTGCTCGTCGACGGTGGCACCATCGCGGGAGAACAGCGTGTCGGGGTGGCGGGTGGCAATGAACGCCAGCAGGGCGTCGTAAGCCGGCTGGTCGAGAGGCTCGTAGCGGGTGGCGATCTCGATCTCCCCGCGGCGCAGGCAGGTGGTGATCTCCAGCGGCGCCAGCGGCACGGCCGCCGCTTCGGCGGCGCGCAATGTGTTGGCGATCTCGGACTCGGGGATGCCGAACAGGCGCACGATGTGGCGCCGATAGGTGGTGGCGTCGTGCACCGCACTTTGGAACGCCTGGGTGCCGCGAGCCGTCTCCCACATCGGCTGCAGCTCCCGGGGTGGTCCAGGCAGAACGACGACGGTCGGCCCCGAGCCGGAGGCCGGCGGCACCACCAGCCCTGGTGCCGTGCCCACCGGATCGAGCACGGTGGCGCCGTCGGGGATCAGCGCTTGCTTGCGGTTGGAGGCGTGGATCGCGTCGGCGTCCAGACCCGGCCAGCGGCTCATCATCGGGCGCAGAATCTCGGCGATCCGCTGCTCGAGTCCGGCGTCGAGGACCATCGGCCGGCCGCTGAAGCGACCCACCACTTCGGCCGTCAGGTCATCGGCGGTCGGGCCGAGTCCTCCGCTGGTGACCACCAGCGCCATCCCCTGCCGGTCCATGAACTGCAGCGCCGCCAGCAGGTCGTCGCGGCGATCGGCGACGATCTGAATCATCGCCGCATCGACGCCGATCTCTCGCAGGCGCTCGGACAGCCAGGGCCCGTTGCGGTCGGAGATGATCCCGGTCAGCACCTCGGTACCGGTGATCAGGATCCCCGCGCGAGGGTTGCCCCGGCTCACACGCACCTCGGCTGCCTGGCCGCAGGTAGCGGCGAGGCGCCGCCCGGCGTCAGCAGGAAGCCGATCGAGTTCGAGGAGGGCGCCACGTGCACCGGGGTGCCGTTGAGCCTCATCTGCACCGAGGCGTTGCCGAGCGTCAGCAGCAGCTTCGGCGCACTCTGCACGGGGATCGTCTGGCCGGCGGCGAAGATCCGGCCGGGAATCAGCTGGTGTCCGGTGGGATCGACCAGGCAGATGTAGACCCTGCCCGTGGGCACGATGTGCAGGCTCACGGTGTGAGGGACCGCCGGCGCAGGTGCACGGGGATGGACGCGCGGGCGGCGCCGATGCCCGGGCACCGCGCGCACGCCGGTGGGTGAAGTGGTCTTCGACTTGTTGCCACTGCCGAGGATATAGAGCACGACCACCACGGCGATGAGGACCGCACCGATGATCGCCCACGGCGGCAGCAGCGGACCCCGAGCGGCCCGCTCGCGCTCGCGGTGCAGCGTGGCCACCGGGCGCAGCTCGTGATCGGAGGGGTGCTCGTAGCGGCGCTTGAAGTCATCCACCAACAGCCGGCTGTCGAGCCCGAGGTAGTCGCCGTAGGTCCGCAGGAAGCTCTTAACGTAGACCGGCCCTGGCAGCAGGTCCCATTCCTCGTTCTCGATCGCCCGCAGGTACTTGGCCCGGATCTTCGTGCGCGCCTCGACCTCACCGATGTCGATTCGAGCGCGCATCCGCGCCTCGCGTAGGGTTGAGCCGATCTCCGCCACCGAGCAGACAGGCTACCGCCGCCCGCGCCCTGGAAAGGGCCGGCAAACCGACAGAGCACGAGCCGAGGCGCGGCCACGGCAGGGCGCTCGGCGCGGCGTCACTGCTCGTCGGGCGGATCGGCATCCACCGGCGCGGGCACCGGTGTCGTCCCGGGCGCCCCCTCGCTGAGATGGGCGAGGATCCGCGGCACGTCGGCCTCGCTAATCAGCACCTGCCGCGGCTTTGACCCCTCGTAGCCGGAGATGATCCCGCGCCGCTCGAGCATGTCGATCAGCCGACCGGCGCGGGTGTAGCCCAGGCGCAGCCGCCGCTGGAGCATCGAGGTGGATGCGGTGCCCATCTGCGCCACCATCGAGATCGCCTCGTCCAACAGGGGGTCCTCGTCGGGGTGCAGCTCCGGGTCCTCGCCGTCGCCGGCACCCTCGGCCGGCTCGACCTCCTCCAGCAGCTGCTCCTGGAACTGCGGCTCGCCCTGCCGCCGCCACACGTCGGTCAGCTCCAGGATCTGGTCTTCGTCGATGTACGCCCCCTGGATCCGCTGCACCTTGGAGGATCCGACTGGGGAGAACAGCATGTCTCCCTGACCGAGAAGCGACTCAGCACCGTTCTGATCGAGGATCACTCGGGAGTCGGTCTGGCTGGAGACCGCGAAGGCAATCCGCGAGGGCACGTTGGCCTTGATCATGCCGGTGATCACGTCCACACGCGGGGACTGCGTGGCCAGCACGAGGTGGATTCCCACTGCTCGCGCCTTTTGGGCCAGGCGGATGATCGAGTCCTCGACATCGGCAGGGGCGACCATCATCAGGTCCGCCAGCTCGTCGATCACGCACAGGATGTAGGGCAGCGAGGGCTCGCCGCGCTTTTCCCGCGCGCGGTTGAGCTCGGGTAGCGAGCGAGTCCGCGCCAGCGACATCGTCGCGTAGCGCTGCTCCATCTCCTTGACCAGGTTCTGCAGCGCGTTGGCGGCCATCCGCGGGCTCGTGATCACCGGCGTGAGCAAGTGCGGGACCGATTCGTAGTGGTTGAGCTCGACCTGCTTGGGATCGACCAGCACCAGGCGGACCTCATGCGGCGTGGCGCGCAACAGGATCGAAGACAGCATCGCGTTCACGCACGCCGACTTGCCCGCGCCGGTGGTGCCGGCCACCAGCAGGTGCGGCATCTTGGCGAGGTCGGCCCCAATCGCCCGCCCGGCGATGTCCTTACCAAGCCACACCGTGAGAGGAGACCAATCGGGGGGAGGATCCTGGAAGACGTCGCCGAGGTGGACGATCCGCCGGCGCGCGTTGGGCACCTCCACCCCCACCGCCTGCTTGCCCGGGATCGGGGCGAGGATGCGGATGTCGGTAGCGGCGAGGGCGTAGGCCAGATCGTCCTTGAGGTTGGCCACCTTTCCGACCTTCACCCCCGGAGCCAACCTCAGCTCATAGCGGGTGATGTGAGGCCCGGTGACGCGCCCGATCACCGTGCCCGAGATCCCGAAGTGGCCAAGTGTCTCCACCAGCGTCCGCGCCACCTGCTCCTGACCCTCGGTGTCGGGCTTGGCCGCCTCACCGGTAGCGCGGGTGAGAAACCGGGAGCCGGGCACACGCCAGACGAAGTCGGGGTCATCGGTGATCGAGGCTCGGTAGCGGCCCTGCGGGGTCAGGTTCTCGGCGTCGATCGCGGCGACGTCCTCGTCCCGGCCATCGGCATCTTGGGCCTCGACCGTCACCTCCGGGGATGCCGGCTCGGCTCGATCCGGGGTTTCGTCGAGGTCCGCGCCTGCGAAAGGCCCCTCGGCAGCGATCGGCGGCGCCTCGACATGAGTGGACCGGATGATGAGCTCGGCCGTGTCCGGTTCCGGTGGCAGCAGAGGTTCGAGGTCGGACTGGGGCCCCTCCCCGCCCACGGCGCCTCGGCCCAGCGGCGTCAACGCCGCCGGTGCCGCGGCGGTGCTTCGCTTCGCGACGGTCGAGGCCAGCTCGCCCGAACGGCGCAGCGTCCGAGTGGTCCCGGCCAGGCTGCCGCCGGTGGCGCGGATCACGCCGGCCAGCGTGGCTCCCGAGACCAGGATCAGGCCGGCCAGGAACAGGAACACGGCCAGGATGTCGGCCCCGAGGCCAGAGAGCAGATGCGCCGCCACCCAAAGCTCGGCCTGGCCGACGATGCCGCCGCGGGTCTCGAACGCGGACGGCCGCCAGAAGGCATGCGCGCCGGCGGATCCGGGCCCAAGTCCCAGGGTCCCCGCGGCCAGCGCAAGCGTCAGCGACGCCAGCAAGCAGATCGTGCCGGTGCGCATCGGCCGGCCCGGCGGGCGCAGCTCCCGGGCCAGCACCATCGCGCCGCCGCCGACCAGCATCGCTGGCACCGCGAGGCCGAGCTCCCCGAGCACGAACCTCGTCGCCCGCACGGCACCGTCTCCGAGAGCGCCGCCGCCCCAGTGTAGGTAGGCGACGCCGGCGAGGAAGATGCCAACGGCGATCAGGGCGAGGCCGATGATGTCGATGTGGTGGGCCTCCAGCTGCATCGGGAGCGCCAGCGACGGGCGGGCGGCCAGCAACGATCGCCGCGCCCGCCTGGGCGGCGCCTGGCGCCTGCGGGTCGGCTTCTTGCGGGCGGCGGCCATGTCCGAAGATGGGGCTTCGACAGCCACACCACGGCTCCTGCCGGGATCAACCGGCGCTAAAGAAAGGCCGGCCGCCGACGACGTCCTCGTACCATCTCGGTGATGACCGATTACGAGCGATCGCCGCGCGTGCTGGTGGTCGAGGACGACGACGCGATCGCCCAGGTGCTGCAGCGCTCGCTGCGGATGGAGGGCTACGAGGTGCGGATCGCCAGCGACGGGATCAGCGCGCTCGATCTCGCCCACGCCTTCCTGCCCGATCTCGTGATCCTCGATCTCGGGCTGCCGCGGCTGGACGGCATCGACGTGGCCAGAACCCTGCGCCGCAGCGACGACGTGCCGATCCTGGTGCTGACCGCCCGTGATGCGGTCGAATCCCGGGTCGAGGGGCTGGACGCGGGCGCCGATGACTACTTGGTCAAGCCTTTCGAGCGTCAGGAGCTGCTGGCCCGCCTGCGCGCCCTGCTCAGACGGCGGCCTCCCCGCGGCCAGGCGACGCTGGGGGTCGGTGATCTGAAGCTCAACCCGGACACCCACGAAGTCACCCGCGGCGAGCGGACGATCGACCTGACTCAGCGCGAGTTCGAGCTGCTCGAGTACCTGATGCGCAACGAACGGATCGTGATCTCCCGCCAGCGGCTGCTGGACGAGGTCTGGGGCTATGACCCGTTCTCGATGACGAACACGATCGAGGTGTTCGTCTCCAACCTACGACGAAAGCTGGAAGCGGGTGGCGAGCCTCGGCTCCTACACACGATCCGCGGCGCGGGCTACGTTCTCCGCGTATAGGTCGCTGCCGATCCGCTGGCGGCTGGCTGGCGGCTCCGCGGCGCTGACCTTCGTGATCCTGGCCTGCTTCGCGGCGATCGTCGGGGTGCTGACCACGCGCCAGGTCCGGACACAGTTCAACGACGAAGTCCACGCGGCCGCCGACCAGCTCGAGCGTCACCTGCACCTGACGTTCATTCACGGCGTGCTCGACTGCGTCGGCTCGACGATCAGGCTCAGTGACTACGCCAGTGCCGAGCAGGCGCAGATCCGCATCTACGACGATGCCGGCGGTCTGCTGTGCACGCAGAATCAGGTGCTGGTCAAAGGCGCCAGGCTGTCGCCGGCCACCCCGGCGTTCGCGCGCCCCACCGGCGCCGGGACATTCCAGGAGCTCGGCTACCGCGTCGACGTCCGCGAGCACGCAGTTTCGCCCACGGGTGAAGTCAAGGTGCTCTACGCGCGCCCGCTCTCCGACGTCGACCACACCCTGGCCCGCGTGCAGTTCTTCCTCATTCTCGGCGTGCTCGGCGGGACCGTGCTCGCGCTGCTGGCCGGGCTGGCCACGGCGCAGCGAGCGATCCGCCCGATTGCCGAGCTCACCGAGGCCGCGCGTGAGGTGGAGCTCACCCGAGATCCCAGCCGCCGGCTGCCCCACCCCGAGGCCGATGACGAGGTCGCCGAGCTGGCGCGCACGTTGGAGGGGATGCTCGGCGCCCTGGACTCCGCGCGCGCCAACACCGAGTCGATGCTCGACCGCCAGCGGGAGTTCGTAGCCGACGCCTCACACGAGCTGCGCACGCCGCTGACCAGCGTCCTGGCCAACCTCGAGCTGTTGGCCGAGGAGCTGGAGGGAGAGCAGGCGGAGACGGCGCAGGCCGCGCTGCGCTCCACCCGCCGGATGCGCCGGCTGGTTGGTGATCTGCTGCTGCTGGCTCGGGCCGATGCTCACCGAGAGCAGCAGCAGCGCCCGACCGACCTCGGCGACGTTCTGATGGAGGCCGCGGGTGAGCTTGGGCCGCTGGCCGAGCGACACGAGCTGACGATCGGGGCCGAGGCGGCCCCGGTTCCCGGCGTGCGTGACGACCTGCATCGGCTGACGCTGAACCTGCTCGAGAATGCCGTCCGCCACACCCCGCCAGGAACGCGCGTGTGGGCTCGCACCGGAATTGAGGATGGCAGCGCGATCCTGATCGTGCAGGATGACGGCCCGGGGATCGCCCCCGAGCTCAGGCAGCGGATCTTCGAGCGCTTCGTTCGTAGCGGCCGGGATGGTGGCCGCGGCTCGGGGCTGGGGCTGGCGATCGTGCGCGCGGTGGTGGAGTCTCATGGCGGGACGGTCACCCTGGAGCATCCGGAAACGGGCTCGGGAACGCGATTTGTGATCCGGTTGCCGACCGGGCCGATGGTGGCCGCGCCTGGGAGCGGACCGGCCCCGGGGCAGGGACAGGCCGGGATCGGCGATCAGACCTCGACCACGACCGGCAGCACCATTGGACGCCGGCGCAACCGGTCGTAGACGAAGGCGCCGAGATCGTCGTGGAGCTCCTGCTGGAGCAGATCGATGTGCCGCAGCCCGTCGGCGGCTGAGCGCTCCAGCGATCGGGTGACCTCCTGACGAATGTCGGCCACCAGCTCGTCAGCCTGTTCGATGAACGGCACGCCGCGGAAAATCACCTCTGTGTCGGCCACCGGTTGTCCCGACTGCTCGGAGATCGTGGCCACGACGATGAAGATGCCGTCGGCGGACAGCATCCGCCGGTCGCGCAGCGCGACGTCGGCGGGGTCGCCGATGTCGACGCCGTCGACGAAGATCATGCCCGACTGCTCTGGCGTCCCCAGCCGGGCGCCGCGCGCATCGATCTCCAGCGGCAGCCCGTTCTCGCCGCGGAACACGTCGCTTGCGTCGATCCCGACTGCGTCCGCGATCTGCGCGTGGAGCTGGATGCGCTTGTGGTCGCCATGGACCGGGAGCACGTATCGGGGCTTGACCAGGTTGAGCATCAGCTTCAGCTCCTCGACGTAGCCGTGGCCGGAGGCGTGGATCGGAGCCTCGCCTGGGGTGATCACGTTGCAGCCGATGTGATACAGGCGATCGATGGTCTCGTTTACCGCGCGCTCGTTGCCGGGAATCGGTGTGGCGGAGAAGACCACGGTGTCGCCGTTGTGGAGCTTGACCATGCGGTGGTCGTTGTGGGCCATCCGTCGCAATGCGGACAACGGCTCGCCCTGGGAGCCGGTGGAGATCACCACGACCTTGTGATCGGGCCAGTCCTCGACCTCCTGGGGCTGGATCAGGATTCCTTCGGGGAGGTCGATGTGACCGAGCGAGCGTCCGATGTTGACGTTCTTGCGCATCGAGCGTCCCACCAGCGAGACCTTGCGCCCCAGCGCCGCCGCGGCGTCGATCACCTGCTGGACCCGATGGATGTTGGAGGCGAAGCTGGTGACGATGATCCGGCCCTCAGCGCGCGCGAACACCTCCTCCAGGTGCGGACCCACCCCACGCTCGGAGGGTGAGAACCCGGGGCGATCGGCATTGGTGGAATCCCCGCACAACAGGAGCAGCTCCTCGCGGCCGAGCTCGGCCAGCCGCGAGACGTCGGCGGGTGATCCGTCGACCGGAGTCTGGTCGAACTTGTAGTCTCCGGTGACCAGCACGGTGCCCAGCTCGGTGGTGAGAGCAACCGCGCAGGCGTCGGGGATCGAGTGCGTCATGTGGATCAGCTCCACCGAGAACGGACCAGCGCTCATCGCGTCCCCGGGAGCGAGGTCGTGCAGCGCGCACTCGCGCAGGTTGTGCTCGTCGAGCTTGGAGCGCGCCATCGCCATCGTCAACCGGCCGCCGTAGACCGGCGGCGCGGACGAGCCGCCGAGCTCGCGCAGCACCCACGGCAGCGCGCCCAGGTGATCCTCGTGCCCGTGGGTGATGACGATCGCCTCGATGTCGGCCGCGCGCTCGCGCAGGTAGCTGAAGTCCGGCAGCACGAGGTCGATCCCGAGCATGTCGGCGGTCGGGAAGCGCAGGCCGGTGTCGACGACGACGATCCGGCCCTCGGACTCGAGCACCGTCATGTTCTTGCCGATCTCGCCCAGGCCGCCGAGCGGCAGGACGCGTAGCCCCGGGCTCACGTAACGGCGGGCTGCAGCAATCCGTGGCGTTCCAGCAGCGCCCTGATCACCGCCGTTTCGGAGTCGTCGAGTGCGACGTAGGGCAGCCGGGGACCGCCCACGTCGATGCCGATCAGCTTCAGCGCTGCCTTTAGACTGCACGCCAGGGGAGCAATCAGCAGGTCGCGATATACGTCCTGGAGCTCAGCATCGATCTGCCGGCGGTGCTCGGGCTCGTCGACCATCCGGCGCATCGCCCTTCCGAACAGGTGGCTGCCGGTGAGGATCCCGCCGGGTTCGCCGAGATCGAGTACGTCGGCGAGCATGTCGTCGTTGCCGGCGTAGATGCTCAGCCCGTCGACCTTGGCCAAGTTGTCCGGGTTGGCCTGCTTGACGCCGACGATGTTCTCGAGCTGACCGAGCTCCGCCAGCAGGTCGTTGGGCATGTCGGCGCCGGTGCGCTGCGGAATGTTGTAGAGCAGGATCGGTCGGTCGGTGGCGCGTGAGACCTCGTGGTAATGGCGGACTATCCCCCGCCGGCTGGGCCGGTTGTAGTACGGGTTGACCGATAGCAGCGCGTCCGCCCCGAGCTCGGTGGCCCGCTCGGTCAGAAAGACGGCGTGGCGGGTGTCGTTGGAGCCGACGCCGGCGACGATCGTCGCCCGGCCGCGCATCTGCGCCACCGCCAACTCGATCACCCGCAGGTGCTCGACGTCGTCCAGCGTCGCCGCCTCACCGGTGGTGCCGCACAGCACGAGCCCATCGGAGCCGTGCTCGACCAGGTGGTTCATCAACATGACCATCGCCTCCTCGTCGAGGCGTCCCAACTCATCGAAGGGGGTGACCATCGCGGTCAGGATCGCGCCAAGTTCGGTGGCCATGCCGGCGACGGATTATCGCAGGACGCCGGCTGAGCCGACGCCTGCGGGGCTCACGCCCAGAGTCTCAGCTCGAGCTCTCGATGCCCGCCGGGGCCTGCTCACCGCTGCCGCGGATCGCCGGTCCGCGATACGGTCCCGGCTTGGCCCGCGGCTTGCCGCCGGGAAACGCCAGGCGGAGGATGGTCCGCTGGACGCTGCCCAGCTGCTGGTGCAGGGGGCCGGTGTTGTAGGGCAGCCGGTAGCGCTCGCAGATCTCGCGGACCCTGGGCGCGATCTCGCCGTAGCGAGTCGAGGGCATGTCGGGGAAGAGGTGGTGCTCGACCTGGTAGCTGAGATTGCCGCTGATCACGTGGAACAGGGGGCCGCCGTCGATGTTGGCCGCTCCGAGCAGCTGTCGCACGTACCAGGCACCCCGACTCTCGTCCGCCGCCTCCTCTTCGGAGTAGGTGTAGGTCTGGTCGGGAAAGTGCCCGCAGAAGATGATCGCGTAGGACCAGACGTTGCGGATCAGGTTGGCCACCACGTTGGCGGCCAGGACGCGCTTGAACGGACCGCGAAAGGCGCGGCGTTCGACGAGCTCGCGGACAACGCGCTCGCCCGTCGACTGCCGATTCCGACGCCCGCGCCGCCCAAAGCGTCGTGCCCGGCCGGCCATGTCCTCGTGGCCGAGCTCGCGGTTGCCGACCACGGCGATCTCGATCGCCATGACGATCAGCGCGCTCAGGAGCGGCCAGGCGATGTAGTCCTTCTGGATCTGGGTGCGAGCCTTGACGCCAATCCCCTTCAGCTCCCGGCGCAGCTGCTCGACGTCCTTCTCGCCCTTGCGGATGGCGTCGAAGTCGAGGTCGTGGACTGCCACCCCCCACTCGAACAGCCACGCCAGGATCAGGTTGTACAGCGGCTGGAACAGGTAGACCGGATGCCACTTCTGGTTGGGATCGATCCGCATGATCTCGTAGCCGAGGTCGCGATCCTTGCCCCGAATGTTGGTGTAGGTGTGGTGGATGTAGTTGTGGGAGTGACGCCAAGCCTCGGCGGGCGAGGCCGTGTCCCAGTCCCACGCCCGGGAGTTGATCACCGGATCGTTCATCCAGTCCCACTGACCGTGCAGGACGTTGTGGCCGATCTCCATGTTCTCGAGGATCTTGGCCATGCCCAGGCTGGCGGTGCCGAGAACCCACATCGGCCGCCATCGGGAGGCGACCAGCTCGACGCGACCGATCAGCGCCAGACGCCGCTGGAAGGCGATCATCGAGCGGATGTAGCGGGCGTCGCGGTCACCGAGGTCGGCCTTCACCTGCTGGTGAAGCTGGTCCAGCTCGCTGCCGATCCGCTCGATCTGCTCCGGGCTCAACCGATGCAGCGGGTTCTCCTGTGGGTCAATCGTGTCGAGGCCACCGGGCTGGTGGCCGTTCTGGGTGGCGATCGCCATGTGTCTCCTCAGGTTGGGTCCTCGAGCCTAGAGCTCGATCTCAATCGGTCCTTCGGGCGCGTTGATGCAGGTTCGGATCACCTCTCCCTGCTGGCCGAACACATCACCGTTGCGCAGATCCCGCACGCGGCCGGAGCGAAGCTCGCCAACGCAGGTATGGCAGATCCCCTCCCGGCACCCGTATGGCAGCTCCACGCCGGCCTCCTCACCGGCCACGAGAATCGGCTGGCTGCCGTCGGAGCGGGCTTGTTCGCGTGACTTCAGGAACTTGATCGTGCCGCCTTGGCCTTCGCCGGCCTCGCCCAGGCCGAGGCGGGGCTGGAAGCGCTCCATGTGCAGGCGCTGGGTGTCGCCATGCTCCTCCCAGTGCTCGGTGAACACGTCGAGCATGTCCCCGGGGCCCGAGACGAAGGCCTCGCGTTGGCGCCAGTCAGGGCACAGCCGGTCTAGATCCTGGGGACCCATTCGCCCGTGCTCGCGGGTGAGCTGTTCGTGCAGGTGGAAGCCAGGACGGCGTCGGGCCATGTCTCGCAGCTCCGCGCCGAAGATCACATCGTCGGTGTGGTGGGCAGAATGCAGAAGCACCACGTCGTGCATCTCGTCGGCGTGGTCGAGGTGGCGCAGCATGCTCATGATCGGGGTGACGCCGCTGCCGGCGCTGATGAACAGCAGCTTGGCCGGCAGCTCATCGGGAAGGATGAAGTCGCCCTCCACTCCGCCCAGGGAGACGATCGTGCCCGGGCGCCCGCGCCGGACGAGGTAGGGCGAGACCTTTCCCTCGTCGACGTTCTTGACCGTGATCGAGATCAGGCCGTCTTCGCGCCACGGATCCGAGGTCAGCGAGTACGCCCGCCAATGCCGGATCCCCTCGATGTCCAGCCCGATACGCAGGTACTGACCGGGTCGGTGCCCTGACCAGCGGTACCCCGGCTTGATCAAGACCGTCGCGGCGTCCGCGGTCTCATGGCGGATTTCCTCGACCTTGCCGCGCAGCTCCCGCGTGGACCACAGCGGGTTGATCAGCTCGAGGTAGTCGTCGACCAGCAGCGGGGAGCTGAACGCGGAGAGCATTCGCAGCACCCGCCGCTGGATCGGGTGAACGTTGGGGGGTGCACCTCTTTCCGGCATCTGCAGTACGTGTATTCCGAGTCCTACCGACGAGTAATATCCATCGCCCAGAGGTTTATAACAGCTTGTCCTCTCGTCCTACGCTTGCCCGTTCTGCCCCCTCGCCTGCGCCACGTACGGGAACGCGCGGAATGCCGCGCGCCCAGCGCGAGCAGTTGATCCTGGACGTCGCCGGCCACGTTTTCGCCCGCGACGGATACCACACCGCCGCGATGGAGGAGATCGCACAGCTCGCCGGCGTCTCCAAGCCAATGCTGTACGCGTACTTCCAGTCCAAGGAGGGCCTGTACGTGGCCTACATCGGCCGGACCGGGCGGGAGCTGGTGGAGCGGCTGCAGCCCGGCGGGAATGGACAGGAACCGGCGGCGCGTCGGCTGCGCTCGCCGGTGAGCGAGTTTCTCAGGTTCGTCGAGGAGCATCGCGATGGCTGGAAGGTGCTGTTCAGCGAGGTCAGCTCCAGCCGGCCGCTGGCCGAGGAGGTCGCTCAGCTGCGCAGGCAGATCACCGATGCCGTCCGCCGGCTGGTGGAGCGCGGTGCGCCCGGGGCGAGGCTGCCCCCGGGTGCCACCGATGCCATCGCCCACGCGATCGTCGGCGCCGGAGAGTCGCTGGCCAACTGGTGGCTCGAGCACCCGGAGATCGCCCGGGAGCAGGTGGCGGGCTGGTATGCCGGGATCGTCGACGCGGCGGTGGCAGTGGCGATCCGGCGGACGCCGACGCGACCTTGACCCGCGGTGAGTCGGTCGGCGGCCGGGGGTCGGACCATCGCGCGCATGGCTCGACCGCCCGGTCCGGCCTCACCTGATCGTGATCGCGGCGGTCCGGGGTAGATCGCGGGAGCTGGTACCGACGCTGACCACATAGCGTCCGGGAATCGCGGCAAACGACTGGGTCGAGCTCCGCCACACCGAGAAGCTCTGACGGTCCAGCCGCAGGTGGACTGTGCTCGCCCCGCCGGCGCGCAGCCACACCTTGGCGAACGCCTTGAGCTGGCGCGGCGGCTCGCCGGCGGCGGGCGGGTCGCCGAGGTAGAGCTGCACCACGTCGGCGCCGGTGCGGGAACCGGTGTTGGTCACGCGCAGCGAGATGTCGTAGCGCATCGCCCCCAGCGGGCGGATGTGCGGCGAACCGAGCGCGAACGTCGTGTAGGAGAGCCCGTAGCCGAACGGGAACAGCGGCCGCTGACCGAAGCGGTCGTAGAAGCGGTAGCCGACGAAGATCCCCTCGTCGTAGCGAGCGCTGCCACCGAGGCCCGGATATTGCGCCAGAGCGCTCGCCGGACCCTCACGCTCGCTGGCGGGAAAGGTGACCGGCAAGCGCCCGGCGGTGTCTACATCGCCGAACAGGGTGGCGGCGATCGCGGCACCGGTCTGCTGGCCGGGATACCACGCCTCGAGCACCCCAGCGACCTTCGTCAGCCACGGCATCAGCACCGGACCAGCGGTGTGCAGGACCACGATCGTCCGCGGGTTGGCTTGGGCGACGGCCTCGATCAACTGGTTCTGGTCGCCGGGCAGGTCTAGCGACGAGCGGTCCATGCCCTCGCTGGTGATGTCGTTGGCGAACACCACCGCGACGCGGGCGTGGCGCGCCGCCCGCACCGCTGCCGCCACCAGGCCGGGAGTCGGCGGCTGCCATCCCAACGTCAGGGATGCGCCGACGATCGAGGAGCCGGTCGAGTAGGTGAGCTCGATCGGTACCGAGCGGCCCGCCTTGAGCTCGGCCACCCCCTGCAGGGCGATGATCGGGGCGCCGGGATCCGCCGTCAGACCTCCGAGCCCGCGATCGGCCCGGGCAAACTCGCAATCACCGCTGAGCACCACCCGGCCGCCGATGTACAGGCGGACGATGCCCGCGACGGCGATCGAGAAGCGGTAGAGGCCGGTGCGCGGCGGCGTGAGCGTGGCTGTGAACCGGGCCGACTGGGCTCCTGCGGTGCCCGGAATTGGGCTCAGCGGCTTGATCGGGCTCTGAAAGTCGACCGACGGCACGGTGCGCGTCCGCAGCGCCGGTCCGGTGAGATCGCTGCTGGTGTAGTAGCTGGCGCGCCAGCCGTGGCTCGCACCGGCTGACAGCGCCGCGGGAGCGAGCGGCGCCAGCGGCACCACCCCGAGCGTGCCCGGCGTGTAGCTGACTCGCATCGTTCGACCCGCGCGCGAGCGGATGGCGGCGATCGGAGTGATCACCGGCCCGTGGGCCACGGCCGGGGAGCCGTTCTCCTCGATCTGCGTGCCCGGTCCGGCGTCGTGACCGATCACCGCGATCGAACCCGTGGCCGGGCTCAGCGGCAGCACGCCGCCTCGGTTGCGCAGCAGGACTGTCGCCTGCTCGGCGATTCGCGTTGCCAGCGCCCGATGGGACGGGCTGGTCGCGGGCGCCCCGGCACTGCCGTGGCGGGGATGGTCGAACAGGCCGACGGCGAACATCGATTCCAGGACGTGCATGGCCATCGCGTCGAGCCGCGAGGGCGAGATACGGCCCGAGCTAACGGCGGCGGTGATGATCGGCAGCTCACTGCCGCCGACGGCGGTGGCCAGGCTCCCAAGCTGGAAGTTGTCCACGCCGGCATTGGCGGCGGCGACCTCGTCGCGCACCGCCAGCAGGGCATCCGGCTCGACGAAGCCGCTGAACCCGAATCCCCGCAGCATTCCGAGCGTGCCCGGGCTCTGACAGGAGGGAAGTCCGTTGATCTGGTTATAGGAGCACATCACCGAAGCAGCGTGGCCGCCGGCCACGGCAGCACGGAAGCCCTGGAAGTAGATCTCCTGCAGCGCCCGCTGGCTGACCCGGTCGTTGACTGCGGGCGTGGCCAGAGGATTGCCCAACCGCCCGATCTCCTGGTTGTAGGCGGCGTAGTGCTTGACCTCGGCGATCACGTGATGGCGCTGGATGGCGCGGATCTCGGGCACGACCAGGGTGCTGGTGAGGAACGGATCCTCGCCCAGGGTCTCCGCCTCCCGGCCCCACTTCGGGGTGCGTACGATGTTGATCGTGGGTGCGGCCAGCAGCGTGTCGCCCTTGCTTGCCGCTTCGGCGCCGAGCGCGTCGCCATAGCCGCCAGCAACCGACCGGTCCCACGAGGCGGCGACCGTTTCCGCGTCGGGGAACGCGGTCACGTGGCTGCTGCCCTCGCCGATCCCATTGGGGCCATCGATGAATGCCAGGGGCGGGATCCCCAGGCGCGGGATGCCCGAGCTATCGCTGGCCACCAGCTCGATCTTCTCAGCCTGGGTCATCGCCGCCACCAGCTCTGCAGCCCGACGAGCCGGCAGCTGATGAGGGTTCGACCACGGCGATGCCGCGTCCCCCGCGGACCCTGAGCTGGCGGAACCGGCACTCGCGCCCGGTCCCGCGAGCAGCAGGAGCGCTGCTCCGGCCAACACCAGCCATGCCGCCCACCGCCGGTAGCTGGTTCGGGTCAGGCCTCTCATCGTCTCAGCGATCCTCCTCGTCACCCAGCAGGTGCTCCAGCCCAACCGTCGGCGAGCATGCTAACGAGGCGACCTTGCGGATCGCCAGCAGCACCCCGGGCATGAACGACTCGCGGTCGATGGAGTCATGGCGAATGGTGAGCGTCTGACCGACATCGCCGAGGATCACCTCCTGGTGAGCCACCAGCCCCGGCAGTCGCACCGAGTGGATCGGGATCTCCCGGCCTTCGTCCCCCGCCGCCTGGAGCATCAGCTGCGCCGTTCGCGCCGCCGTGCCGCTCGGCCTGTCGAGCTTGCGGTCGTGGTGGAGCTCGACGATCTCCGCGGCAGGCATGTGCCGGGCGGCCTGCGCGGCGAACTGCATCATCAGCACAGCGCCGATGGCGAAGTTGGGAGCAATGAAGATGTTCGCGCCGCGGCAACTCTCTACCTTGGCAACATCGAACCCGGTGGTCCCGATGACCACATGCACGCCTGCCGCCGCCGCCTTCCGGGCGTTCTCCACGGCGGAGTCGGGAACGGTGAAGTCGACCAGCACCTCGGCGGCGTCGAGCACGTCGGGCAGCGAAGTCGCGAGCGCCGGGTCCGCGCGCCCGCTCAGCTCCATGTCCGGAGCGCCGGCGACCGCCCGACACACCGTCTCCCCCATCCGCCCGGCCGCGCCCGCGACTGCGACCCGGATCACCGCACCGCCTCGTCGACGGCGGGGACAGCGCCCAGCGGTGCCAGCGCCTGCTCGAAGGCCTCCTCGTCGGGGCCAATGCCCGCGGCCGAGAGTCGCTGCGAATCCCACAGCTCGCCGGCGAGGGCGCCGAGATCATCGAGCGTGACCGCGTCGATGCTGTCCACGACCTCATCGAGGGAGAGCAGCGGCGCGCCGGCAAGCAGCTCCGAGCCGAGGCGGTTCATCCGCGCTCCGGTCGACTCCAGGCTCAGCACCACCCGGCCCTTCAGGTTCTCCTTGGCCCGGGCCAGCTCCTCGGCGCTCGCCGGCCGCTGGCGCAGGTGCTCCAGCTCGGTAGCGACCACCGCCAACGCCTCCGACAGGTTCTCGGCGCGGGTGCCGAGGTAGAGGCCGATTTGACCGGTGTCCTGGTAGGCCCCGGTGAACGAGTACACCGCGTAGGCCAGCCCCCGCAGCTCGCGCACCTCCTGGAACAGCCGGGAGGAGGAGGTGCCGCCGAAGATCGTGTCCAGCACGCGTAGGGCAAAGCGGCGATCGTCGTGCCGGGAGAGCGCGGGCCCGCCGAGGCACACGTGGAACTGCTCGGTCTCCTTGTGCTCGAAGCGTCGCCGGGGGCTGGCCACGGGCGGCGCGGGAGGCATCGGCGGAGCAGCTCCGCCCGAGGTCTGACCCAGCCGCTCGGATACGAGGTCCACGAACGTGTCGTGGGCCAGCGCGCCGGCGGCGGCGATGACGATGTTCGAGGGCACGTAACGGGCGGCGTGAAACCGGGCGATCTCCTCCGCCGGCGTGTGCGCCACGACCTCGGCTCGGCCGATGATCGCTCGGCCCAGCGAATGCTCGGCGAACACCGCCTGGCCGAGCACGTCGAAGACCTTCTCCTGGGGATCGTCCTCGTACATCGCGATCTCCTCCAGGATCACCGCCCGTTCGGAGTCGATGTCCTGCAGCGTCGGACGGAAGACCATGTCGGTCATCACCTCCAGCGCCTCGGGGACGTGCTGGTCGATCACCCGGGCGTACACGGACGTGGCTTCCTTGCCCGTGCCGGCGTTCAGCTCCGCTCCCATCCCGTCGAAGATCTGATCGATCTGGAGCGACTGGTACTTGGCGCTGCCTTTGAACAGCAGATGCTCCAACAGGTGGGAAAGGCCGGCCTCGGACTCCCGCTCGCCGCGAGAGCCGGTGCCGATCCATAAGCCCAGGGACACCGAGCGCACCGAGGGCATTGCCTCGGTCACGATCCGGACGCCCGACGGCAGCGTCGTCAGCCGGTGCTCCTGGGCCACTGGGCGGGACTAGGAGCGCGGACGGTCCGGGTCCCGGTCGCGCACGCGGCCGCCCTCGCGCTCGCGGGGGCCACGGTCGCGGCCGTCGCGACCACCACGGTCTCGGCCTCTATCCCGATCCCGACCCCCGCGATCGGGTCGATCCCGGCGCGGGCCGCCGTCGCCGCTGCCGACCGAGGCGAGCTCCTCGACGCTCTTGCCGGCGACGTCCGGGTCCTCGGCCAGGCGCAGGCCAATTCGCCCCCGCTCGCGGTCGACCTCAACCACGCGCACGGCGATCTCGTCGCCTTTGTTCAGCACCTCCTCGACTGTGTCGATCCGGCGCCCGGGAGCGACGTTGGAGATGTGCAGCAGGCCATCGGTGCCCTTGGCGAGCTCGACGAAGGCGCCGAAGGTGGTGGTCTTGACCACCCTGCCGGTGAACTCGTCGCCAACCTCGACCTCCTTGGTCATCGAGCGGATCCGATCCACCAGGGCATCCCCACGCTCGCGATCAGCGGCGTAGACGAGCACCATGCCCTCGTCGTTGACGTCGATCTGGGACTCGAACTCCTCCTGGAGCGAACGGATCGTCTCGCCACCCTTTCCGATCAGCAGGCCGATCTTCTCGGGATCTATCTGGATCGAGGAGATCCCCGGAGCGTGCTTGGAGAGCTCGGCTCGCGGCCCCTCGATGACCTTGCCCATCTCATCCAGGATGAACTGGCGCGCGACCTTCGCCTGCGCCAGCGCGTCCCGCATGATCTCGAAGGTCACGCCGGTGATCTTGATGTCCATCTGCAGCGCGGTGATGCCCCGCTCGGTCCCGGCGACCTTGAAGTCCATGTCGCCGAGGTGGTCCTCAACCCCAGCGATGTCGGTGAGGATGATGTACTCGTCTCCCTCCTTGATCAGGCCCATGGCGATTCCGGCCACGGGACGATCGATCGGCACGCCGGCGTCCATCAGCGAGAGGCTGGAGCCGCATACCGACGCCATCGAGGACGAGCCGTTTGACTCCAGGATGTCCGATACCACGCGAATCGTGTACGGGAATCTCTCCTGGCTGGGGATCATCGGCACCAGCGCGCGCTCGGCCAGCGCCCCATGCCCAATATCACGGCGCTTGGGCCCACGCATGAACCCGGCCTCCCCGACCGAGAAGGGGGGAAAGTTGTAGTGATGGAAGTAGCGCTTGGTCGTCTCCAGACCGAGCGTGTCCAGTCGCATCTCCTCCCGCGTCGTGCCCAGCGCGACGACGCTCAGCGCCTGCGTCTGGCCGCGGGTGAACAGGGCCGAGCCGTGGGTGCGTGGCGTGACGCCGACCTCGATCGAGATCGGTCGGATTTCGTCGGACCCGCGGCCGTCAGGACGCTTCTTCTCGACGGCGATCCGCTCGCGGATGGTGGTCTTCTCCAGCTTGTCGAAGGCGCGCTGAGCATCGGCTCGGCGCTCGGCGTAGGTCTCGGAGTCGGGCTCGCCGGCGTACCTGGTCAGCACCTCCTCCTCGACCGCCTTGGTCGCGTCCTGGCGCTCGAGCTTGTCCTCGACCTGGGTAGCGGAGCTGAGCGCTGGTCCGTGGGAGGACTTGATCTGCTCCAGCAGATCGGGATCCACCTGCGGGACCTCGACCTGGAGCTTCTCCTTGCCCGCCTGCTCGGCCAGCTGGCGCTGGGCCGCGCAGATCCGCTTGATCGCCTCGTGGGCGATGTCCAGGGCGTCGAGGATCTCCGCCTCGGGGATCTCGCTGGCACCGGCCTCGACCATCAGGATCGCGTCTTCGGAACCGGCGACGATCAGGTCGAGCTCGGTCTCCTCCAGCAGGTCCTCCTCGCGCGGGTTGATTACGAAGTTGCCCTCGATCTTGCCGATCCGCACCGCGCCGACCGGCATCGGGAACGGGACCGGCGAGATCATCAACGCCGCGGAGGCACCGTTCATGGCCAGCATGTCGTAGGGGTTCTCGTGGTCGACCGACATCGGCAGGGCGACCAGCTGGGTCTCATAGCGCCAGCCCTTGGGGAACAGGGGGCGGATCGGGCGATCGATCAGGCGCGCGGTCAGCGTCGCCTTCTCCCCCGCGCGGCCTTCGCGCTTAAAGAACGACCCGGGGATCTTCCCCGCCGCGTACATCCGCTCCTCCACGTCCACGGTGAGCGGGAGGAAGTCCACGTCGCGGAGGTTCCCCGCGGTGGCGGTGCACAGCACCATGGTGTCGCCCGAGCGGACGACGACAGCGCCGGAGGCCTGCTTGGCCAGCTTGCCGGTCTCGAACGAGATCTCCTTACCTGCGATCTCGGCGGAGGCGCGCTTGACGGCGTCAGACATATTCAATTCCCTTCTGCTCCGCCCTTCGGTCGGCGGAGTGCTCTATTTCTCTCTTTAGTTCCGAACCCCGCCGATAGTAGCGGCGGGCGGAGCGGAAGGCCCTCCGGGGGACGATGGCAGGCCGAGAAACGCGTGGCAACACGACGAGACGTGCCGGGCGTAGCGAACGCGCGGCGAGGGCCCGGATGAGACTGCGGAGGAGGTTCGATCTTGTCAGCTGGGCGACCCTTTTCGAACAGCGTCGTCGATCGCGCCCAGGCATTCTCGGCCCACGTACATCCGCTCCCCCAAGAACGCCGTGGGCGTGGTCACCACGCCCGCCCGGACTCCCGAGCGGAAGTCCTCACCGACGCGGGCCCGGACTTCGTCGCTGCGCCGGTCCCGATCGAAGCGCTCCAGATCCAGCCCCAGCCGCTCGGCGCGCTGCCATAGATGCGGATCCTCCAGCCGCCCCTGGTCGGCGAACAGGAGGTCGTGCATCTCCCAGAAGCAGCCCTGCCGCGCTGCCGCTTCCGCGGCGCAAGCTGCGGCCCACGCGCGCGGGTGCGAGGAGCCGACGGGGAAGTGGCGGAACGCATAGGGCGACGTGCGTTCGTGGAGTGCGGAGGAGAGCATGGCGCAGAACGGACACTCGAAGTCGGCATACTCGATCACCACCAGCTCGCCAGCTCGGCCCCGCAGGTGATCCCCGGTCCTCAGGGACGGCACCGGGGCCGAGCCGAGCGACTCAATCACCGAGCGCGTCGAAGATCAGGTTCGCTCCCGGCAGATCCCCGGGCGATGGCGCCTGGTAGCTCCAGCCGACGGTTCCGTCCGGGTCGACCAGGACCAGCGCGCGCTGGGGGAAGCCGCCGTCGTGCAGCACTCCGAACGCGCGACACGTCGCGCCCTTGGGTTCGAAGTCCGAGAGCTGCTCGATCTCGACGTCGAGCTGGCGCCGGAAGGCGGCCTGCGAAGGGCTGGCGTCGCAGGAGACGCCGTACAGCGTCACGCCGCGAGCGGCGAAGTCCTCGGCCAGCGTGTCGTAGAGGTTCAGCTGATCGGTGCAGACGGGGCTGAAGGCGAAGGGATAGAAGATCAGGACGCTCCTGCGTCCGGCCAGGTCCAAGCGGCGGAACTCGGTGCCGTCCTCGCGACGGAGAGTGAAGTCGGGAACCGCGCTGCCGGGGGCGATGACGCCCGCCGTGCTCACCGGCGCAGGCCGAGCTCGCGGATCAGAGAGCGGTAACGCTCGAGGTCGGTGCGCTGCAGGTAGTTCAGGAACCGGCGTCGGCGCCCGACGAGCATCAGCAGTCCGCGGCGGGAATGATGATCCTTACCGTGTGCGCGCAGGTGCTCGGTCAACGAGTTGATGCGCTCGGTCAGGATCGCGACCTGGACCTCGGCCTTCCCGGTGTCGCCGGGGCTTTCGCCAAAGCGGGAGATCAGCTCCTGCTTGCGCTCTGAGGTCAGGGTCATGCGGCGGACGAGGCTAGCAGACGCTTGGACGCCTCATCCACACAGCTCCCGGGCGCGCTGAGCGTCACGGTGCATCTGCTCCACGAGCGCTTGAGCCGAGGCAAAGCGCCGCTCGCCGCGGAGTCGGGAGAGGAAGTCGACCCGGAGTGTCTGACCGTAAAGGTCCTCGTCACGGTCGAGCAGGTAGGCCTCGATCAGCACCCCCCGGCCGGTTCCGAAAGTCGGCCGCACGCCCACGCTGACCGCGGCGCAGGCCCCACCGGCGTGGGCCACGTACACGCCGTGGCCGGGACACACCAGTTCCTCGTCGGGGACGATGTTGGCGGTGGGAAACCCGAACGTACGCCCGCGCCGGTCTCCGACCACGACCTCACCTCGGAGCTGAAACGGGGCGCCGAGAAACCGGGCGGCGAGCTCGACCTCGCCCGCCAGCACGAGACCGCGGATGTGACTGGAGGAGACGATCTCGCCGTCGAGCTCCACCAGCGGCACGACCCTGGTCTGGAAGCGATCATCGCCCAGGAGCAGCTCGGTGTCCCCGGCGGCGCGATGGCCAAAGCGGAAGTTCTCTCCCACCGACACCGTGGTGGCGTTCAGCCGGTCGACGAGCACGTCCTCGACGAACTCCCGCGGGCTCTGGTGGGCGAAGCCTTGATCGAAGGGGATCAGCACCAGCTCGCTCACGCCCAGCTCGGCAATCAGCTCGATCTTGACCTCCAGGCTCGTGAGCAGCTTCGGGGCCGCCTGCGGATGCACGACCTGCAGCGGGTGGGGCTCGAAGGTCAGCACGGCATCGCTGCCGGCGATCACCGCCCGGTGGCCCAAGTGGACGCCATCGAACTCGCCGACGGCGATCCTGCGGGGACGCCGGGGCGCTTCCTTGAGGCTGCTCACCTGCATGGGCGCGGAAGCCTACGCGGATCTGAAGCCGACGACCGGCTTCAGATGGCCGGGATCCGCAGTGGGCTCGGCCACGGCGATCAGCCCGCCCGCGTCGACCAGGCGCACGGTGCCGGCAGCGCTTCCGGGCACAGCCATACCGTGGCTCGCGCGCCGGGCCTGCTCGGGCTCCAGCCCGACCGCGGGCAAGAAGGACAGGGCCTGCGCCAGGGGCAGGATCCGTTCCGGGTCCGCGTGGGCGACGTCGAACTCGCCGATCCTGGTCCGCCGCAGCTCCTCGCAGTAGGCGTCCCCGAGCGCGGCCACCAGGCTGCGCACGTAGGTCCCACTGGAGCACTCAATCTCAAAGCCGCGTCGCTCGCCGACCTCGCCATCGGCGCCGGGCACACGCCAACGCTGCTCGAACCGGTGGATCTGCACCTCGCGCTCGGAAAGCTCCACTGGCCGGCCGGCGCGGGCCAGCGCGTAAGCGCGATGACCGCCGACCTTCACCGCGGAATAGGCTGGCGGGCGCTGCCGGATCGAGCCTGTGGGCAGCGCTAGCTGACGGTCAGGAATCGCGCCCGTGGGCACGATCACCCCATCCGGATCGCCGGTGCTCGAGACCGCGCCGAAGCGCGCCGTGACCAGGTAGGTCTTGGGCAGCGCCATCAGGAAGCGCTGGACCCGGGTGGCGCGCCCGACCATCAGCAGCAGCAGCCCGGTGGCGAATGGGTCCAGCGTGCCGGCGTGGCCGACCTTGACCCCCCGGCCGAGCCTTCCTCGCAGCCGCGCGACCGCGTCGTGGGAGGTGATGCCGGCCGGCTTGTCGAAGAGGACCACCCCGTCGGTGGGCCCCCCGCTCACGGCAGCTGGCGAGTCAGCTCGTCCCGCAGAAACGAGACCAGCTCGTCCCACTCCATCCCGGTGGTGAAGCCGGCGGCCTGACGATGGCCGCCTCCGCCCTGGAGGCGCGCGATCGCCGAGACGTCGACCCGAGGGTCGCTGGCCCGCAGCGAGACCTTGCGATGGCGGTTCCCGTTGCCGCTGGGATCAGGGGTACCGGCGCGGTCGCGGACGAGTCCCGCGATCGCGGTGCCCTGAACGGCGCGTAGATGGTCGACCACGCCCTCGGAGTAGCTCTCCTCGGCTCCCGACTCGCTGAAGTCCTCGGCGCTCAAGGCAGTCAGCGTCAGCCTGCCGCCGTCGTAGCGCTGCACGTTGGCCAGTCCCCGCGCCAGCAGCGCCAGCTTGCCGTAGGGCACCCCCTCGTAGACGCGGCGGTAGATCTCGTGGGCGTCGACCCCGGCCTCGATCAGCTCGGCAGCCATCCGATGCGCGCAAGGGCCGGTGTTCTCGTACATGAACCTGCCAGTGTCGGTGATCAGCCCGACGTAGAGCGCTTCGGCAATAGTCGTCGTGGGTTGCACGCCTAGATCGTTCATCAGCCCCCAGACGATCTCCGCCGTGCACGAGGCCTCCGGATCGACGAGGTTGACGGTCCCGAAGCGGGTGTTGTCGTGATGGTGGTCGATGTTGAGGATGTGGGCACCCGGCCGCTGCAGAGCCTCGGCGGGATTGCGCTCGAGGTTGCCGCAATCCAGGAAAATGATCGCTCGCTCTCGCACGTCTTCAGGGGGGGCGGTGACGAGTCCGTCGAGGGGCAGAAACCGGTACTCCTGGGGCAGCGGAAGATCGCTCTCGGCCACGAACATCACGCTGTCCTTTCCCAGCCCGATCAGCAGCTGCTGCATCGCGATCAGCGAGCCGAGCGCGTCGCCGTCGGGATTCTCGTGGGTGACGACGATCAGCTTGTCGGCCGCGCGGATCTCGGCCAGCGCCTGGTGGCGGTCCGAGCCCGCACCGTCATTAGCCATCGGCGTGCTCGTCCAGCAGCTCGGAGATCCGCATTCCACGATCGACCGACTCGTCGTAGTGGAAGCTCAGCGTCGGGGTGTGCTTCAGCGTCAGCTCGGTGGCCACACGGTGCTGCAGGAAGCCGTGGGCCGAGCGCAGACCCTGAAGGCTCTCCGCCCGCTGAAGCTCGTCGCCGAGAACGCTCACGTAGACGCGGGCGTGGCGCAGGTCTGGGCTGGTCTTGACTCCGGTCACGGTCACGAATCCGATGCGCGGGTCCTTCAATTGCGAGGAGATCGCCTCGCTGAGCACCGCCCGCACCGCCTCGTCGACGCGCCGCATGCGGCCGCCGGTCATCTTATCCCCCTGTCCAGATCCGAAACCGGCGCCTGGGTGGGCGACTCACGGCGCGAGGTCCTCCACCGAGGCCATCACGCGCTGCACCCGCACGCCTTCCGGACAACGGGAAAGCAGCCACCGCTCGATGCCGTCCGCAGCGGACTGCAGTGTCGACAGCTTCCCCCCGGTCAGCGACGCCGTCAGCTGAGCTCGCTGCCAGAGGTCCTGGTATCCGGTTTCGGCCACCGCCGCGCCCAGCCGCCCGTGGAGCTGGGCCTTGATCGAGGAGAGCTCCTTGCGCTTGGCCTTGAGGCTCCCAGCCTGCGGGAAGTGCAGCTCGATCACGAGCACGGCCACAAAGCCGCCGCCGGACACGATCGCCGCGTTGTGGTCAGGCGAGCTCGCGCTCGACCTGGCGAGTGGCGTAGGCCTCGAGCACATCGCCCTCCTTGACGTCTGCGTAGTCACGCAGCACGATGCCGCAGTCAAAGCCACTAGCCACCTCGCGCGCATCCTCGTTAAAGCGACGCAGGCTGGCGATCTCACCGTCGTAGACCACCGTCCCGTCACGCACCAGACGCACTTTGGCGCCGCGGGTGATGCGTCCCTCGGTGACGTGGGAGCCGGCGATCGTGCCCACCCGCGAGGCGCGGAAGAGCTGTCGCACCTCGGCGCTGCCGAGCATCTCCTCGACCTCCTCGGGAGCCAGCATTCCCTGCATCGCGCTGCGCAGTTCCTCAATGGCTCGGTAGATCACCGAGTAGTGGCGGATCTCGACTCCCTCGCGCTCGGCCAGGGCCCGGGCGTCGCCAACGGGACGAACGTTGAAGGCCAGGATCACCGCGTCGGAGGCTGCGGCCAGCATCACGTCAGACTCGGTCACCGCCCCAACCGCGCGGCGGATGACGTTGACCGAGACCTCCTCCTGCGGGAGCTTGGCGATCTCGTCCTCAATTGCCTCCAGCGAACCGGCCACGTCTGACTTCAGCAGCAGGTTCAGCTCCTGCACGCCGCTGCCGAAGATGTCCTCCAGCGAGACTCGCTTCCCACGCTGGCGCGCCAGCGACTCGGTCTTGAGCCGTACCGCCCGCTCGCCCGCCAGCTGGCGGGCGCGACGATCATGCTCGACCACGCGCACCCGCTCACCGGCTTCGGGCACGCCGTCGAAGCCGAGCACCTCGACCGGCTCGCCCGGCAGCGCGCCGCCAACACGGTTGCCGAGGAAGTCGTGCATCGCGCGTACGCGCCCCCAGTGGGCGCCGGCGATGAGTGCGTCGCCGACCTCGAGGGTCCCGCGCATGATCAGGATCGTGACCACCGGCCCACGCCCGGGATCCAGCTTGGACTCGATCACCGTCCCGGAGGCGGGAGCGTCAGGATTGGCCCGCAGCTCCTCCAGCTCCGACAACGTGATGATCGTGTCGAGCAGGTTCTCCAGGCCCTCGTGGGTGCGGGCGGAGACCTCGACGAAGTCGGTGTCCCCTCCCCACTCCACCGGCTGCAATCCGAGGTTCGTCATCTCGGTCCGCACGCGGGTCGGATCGGCTCCCTCCTTGTCGATCTTGTTGATCGCCACCAGCATCGGCACCTCCGCCTCCTTGGCATGATCGACCGCCTCCTGGGTCTGCGGCTTGACGCCGTCATCGGCGGCGACCACGATCACCGCCATGTCGGTGACCTTGGCGCCGCGGGCGCGCATCGCCGTGAACGCCTCGTGGCCAGGGGTGTCGAGGAAGGTGATGGTCTTCTCGCCGTGGTGGACCTGATAGGCGCCGATGTGCTGCGTGATCCCGCCCGCCTCGCCCGCGGCCACCTCGGTCTGGCGGATCGCATCCAGCAGCGAGGTCTTGCCGTGATCGACGTGCCCCATGATCGTGACCACGGGGGGGCGCTCGACCAGCTGCTCGTCGGCGTCGTCGTAGACGGGCTCGGAGACGGTCTCATCCTCGGAGTGGACGATCTCCACCTCCTTGCCGAGCTCGGAGGCGAGGACCTGGATCGCCTCGTCGGAGAGCGTCTGGGTGAGCGTCTTCATCTCCCCCAGCGCCATCAGCTTCTTCATGATCTCCGGCACCGACACGTTCAGGTACTCGGCCACGTCCTTGACCGTGGAACCCGAGTTGATCCTGACGGCGTCGGGCTCGGCCACCGTCGCCCGCGCGGCGGGACGCGATTCCGCCTCTTCGTCGTACACGCCACGGCGACGGCGCCCGCGACGTTGGCGCCGGGGCGGCTGATTGGACTGGGGTCCACCCCCGGGAGCGCGCCGGGAAGCCTGGGAGTCGATCACCACGCGGCGACGGCCGTGAGCCGATCCGGGGGCGCGCTCACCCTGGAGCGAGTCACGCGTGGGCCGCTTGAGCTGCTGCTCCCCGCCGCCATCGGCGGAGCGCTGCGGCTCGCCATCCACGGGACGTGACTGCTCGACCACTGGGCGCTGCTGGGTCGCGGGCGGCTGCTCAGCCGGACTACGCTTCTGGCCATCGGACGGACGCTGCGGCTCGGCCGGCTGACGTGGCTCACTGGCGGGACGCTTCTGGCCACCGGCGCGGCGCACGGCCTCCTCGGCCGCGGGGGCGCTCGCGCTCGCGCTCGACGGTCCGTTCGCGGCGCCATTGCCGAGCACCCGCTGGGCCGTGGCCACGTCGACTCCTGAGGAGGCCGATTTGACGTTGATCCCGGCGGCGCGGAGCCGCTCGAGGACGTCTCGGGCCGCGAGCCCGTGCTCCTTGGCGATCTCGTGAACTCGCTTGTTCATCAGCCTCCCAGTGTAGGCGCCTATGCCGCCGCCTCGGGCTGGCCGGCGCCGCTGCTCTCGCTCGCCGCGGGCGGCTCAGGCATGTCCTGCACCTGGTCGCCCTCCTTGTCCGCCAGCGCCTGGTGGGCATCGATTCCGCAGTAGCGCGAGCCCGGCAGAGCGGCGTTGGGACAACGGCGCCCGTTGGAGAGGATGGCCGCACAGCGACCCTGCGCTTCCTCCTCCTCATAGCCGTGCTCGGCCTCCTCGGCCGCGAATTCGGTCTCCGAGCGGATGTCGATCCGCCAGCCGGTCAGCCGCGCGGCCAGCCGCGCGTTCTGGCCCTCGCGGCCGATGGCCAGCGACAGCTGGTCGTCGGGAACGATCACCGTCGCCTGCTTTCCGGCGTCATCGACCAGGACCTCGCGCACGCGCGCCGGCGACAGCGCCTTGGCCACGAACCGGGCGGGCTCGTCGTTGTAGGGGATGATGTCGATCTTCTCGCCGCGCAGCTCCGAGACGACCATGCGCACCCGGGAGCCGCGCGGGCCTACGCAGGCGCCAACCGGGTCCACGCCGTCAACGTGGGAGACCACAGCAATCTTGGAGCGGTAGCCGGGCTCACGGGCGACCCCGGTGATCTCCACCAATCCGTCGGCGATCTCAGGCACCTCGAGCTCGAACAGCGACTTGATCAGCTCCGGGTCGCGGCGGGAGACGATGATGCTCGGGCCCTTGGTGGAGTTGGAGACGTCCTTGATCACCGCCTTGATCCGCTGCGAGTGGTCATAGCGCTCGCCGTCGACCTGCTCTGACTTGGGCAGCAGGGCCTCGACTCGCTCGCGCAGCTGGACCAGCGTGTAACGGGAGTCGGATTGCTGCACGATCCCGGTGATCAGCTCGCCGACCCGATCGCGGTACTCCTCGAACATCATGTCGCGCTCGGCCTCGCGGATCCTCTGCAGGATCACCTGCTTGGCCGTCTGCGCGGCGATCCGACCGAAGTCGTGCGGAGTGACGTCCTCGGTCTCGATCTGGTCCTCGAACTCCTTGAGCTTCTCCAGATCGAGCTCGGGCTCGAGCGGCTCGCGCATCTCGCCGGTCTCCGGATCGAGGACCGGCTCCTGCTCGGTGGTCGCCTCCACGAGCAGCTGCTCCTCCAGCTCCGGCGGGATCTTCAGCTCCCAGACCAGGAAGTCCGCGGTCTCGCGATCCATCTCCACCTTGGCATAACGTGCGGCACCCGGGGTCTTCTTGTAGGCCGAGAGCAGCGCGTCCTCGAGCGCTTCCATCAGCTTCTCCTGGGAGATGTTCTTCTCTGCCGCGAGGCCGCGTACCGCTTCTACGATTTCACGTGACATGGTCAGTCTCCGGGCACTAGGTTGGAGCGGACGATTTGCTCGTAGGGGATCGTGACCACCCCGCTGCCGGAGGCGATGGTGACATCGCGCTCGGAGGCGCCGACCAGCTCGCCGGTCACGCTGCGACGCCCCTCCAGGGGAGTCGGCTCCGCTCGCGGTCGATCGCCACGAAGACGCACCCGCGCGCGGCGACCGAGGAAGCGACTGTAGTGCTGGGGCTTGGTCAGCGGACGGTCCTGGCCGGGAGAGGACACTTCCAAGGAATACTGCGCACGAAGGTCGCTCAGCTGGCGGGACACGCGCTCGCAGAGCGCGAGCGTGACGCCGTCGGGATGATCGATGAACAGTCGCAGCGTGCTACCGGCGACGATCTCGGCGAGCAGCACCTCGACGTGAGGCTCGTTGGCGGCGAGCCTGGCTTCGATGTCACTTTGGAGTAGTGCACTCACGATCTCCTCCGTCATAAAACTCATAAAAAAAGTGGGCCAGCGCCCACTTCCAGAACTCCACCGGGAAGTGCCCGGCGCACAAGCTGAGAAGCTGAGGGTAGCACTTCAGGAACCGCCCTCCGAAGCGGCGAGGGCGCCTTGAGGGGGTTCTATTGACCGGATGCGCCGGCGGCGCGCCGAGCCTGATCGCGGTAGCGACGGTAATCGCCTCGGGCCGGCTGCATGCCCGCTGCCTGGGCCAGCGGTTGGCGGGCCTCCGCGTGCCTTCCCAGCATTTGCAGCGATCGACCCAGGCAAAAGAGGGCGAAGTCGTTGGTCGGAGCGCGATCGATCACCGCCCGGAACTCCTCCGCGGCCTGCTCGTAGCGCTGGGTGTGGAACAGCGCGCGGCCGAGCGCCTCTCGCACCGACGTCTTGTCCGGGGCCAGGTCGCGCGCCCTCGTGAGTGGGATCGCGGCCTGGTGGTTGTGACCAGCCTCGAGCAGCTCGGTACCCCGGCGAAAGAGCTCGTATGCATCGTCCATCCGGCCTCTAGTTTAGGCCCCTCTTTCCCTGGTCATCAATCAGGGCAATCGTCGCGGCGGCAGCGCCCACAGGGCTCGGAGGCGGCCGCTGAGGCCGAGATCACGCCCCAGTTGCGCGCGCAGCGCCCGCCGCTGAGGTCCGGTTGGCGTCAATGGGGACAGGGCGAAGCGGTTCAGGCGCAGCGCGCGCACATACGCCGCAGCCTGGGGGCTAGACCGCAGCCGCGCCTCGAGCGCGGCCAGGGTCAGGCCGGGAGTGGCCGGACGACCACACCGAGCCAAAGCGCGCTCCAGTTCGTCGAGCAGCCCTTCGGGATCACCCGGCCGGCGCAGCGCCAGCGCCAACGCCAGGCCCAGAACAGCCACGCTCAGGGCCAGCGCGCCGGCGAGCCACAGCGGTCCGGACAGGGCGCCACCGCCGCCGCCGGTGGCGCTGGCTACACGGGGAGACCGCGAGCCGCTGGGAAGATCCCGGTGGCGGCTCAGCAGCGGGCGAGCGGCGGCGCCGGAGGTGTCATGGGCTGCCGGCAGCGTGACCCCGTCCGCGCGGGCAGGGTCGGAGGCGGGCGTGGGGTCAAAGCGAACCCAGCCGTAGCGCGGGAACCAGACCTCGACCCAGTCGTGGGCATCGAGGTCGCTGACGATCCACTGATGGGTGGCGCCGTCGTAGGTGCCGGTGGTGAATCCTCCGGCCACGCGCGTCGGTAGCCCTCCCATCCGCAGCAGCAGCGCCATCGCGCCGGAGAACTGCTGGCAGTAGCCCCGCCGGGTGGAGAACAGGAAGCTCTCCAGCGGCCAGCGAGCGCTCGGCGGGTTCTCGTCGTAGACGTACCCACGGCGAAGATGGGCCAGCACGCTCTGCACGAACGCGTATGGGCCGGTGGCGCGCGCGGCCAGCTGGCGTGCGAGTGCATAGGCTCGCGCGTACGGGGAGCCCTCCAGGTCTGCAGTGGGAGCACCGTGGAAGGGGCTGAACACGACCGCGGTCTGGCCACCCCTTGAATCGGGGGGCAGCAGGATCGAGCGATAGTCCTGCAGCGCCGGCAGCTGATAGGCCTCGCCGGCTTCGTTTCCGGCGGCGATGAGCTCGGCTGCCGGAGGCGCCGGCGAATACGTGCTCACGCGATAGCTGTCTCCCGGGACCAGCTCCGATGCCGCGGTCCAGGTGCCGGGAGCCAGGCCGGGGAGGGCGGACGCGCGCAGCTGCCGGGGCGCGGCGGCGAAGCCGGCGGCGATCACTTCCGGGCTCTGCATCCCGCGCAGCGTGACCTCGATCGTCTGGGTGAAGCGTGCCCGCGCCCCCGGATCCGGGGCCGGCAGCGAGGCCGAGGGCGCGATCCCGGGCACGAAGCCGCGGCCGTCGAACTGATCCAGATCCTGGGCTTTCCAGTAGTCCGGGCGTCCGGCACGGACATCGAACACCTCTCGTCCGGTCCGAGGCCAGTGCAGCGGCCCATAACGCTGGGCGAAGTCAAACTGATCCAGCTGGGTCGAAGACAGCCGGCCCGCCAGTCCCCGGAAGTCAAGCCACGGTCGGTGGGAGTCCAGCGCCGGGGCGATCAGCATCGCCGTCACACCCGCTGCGGCCGCCAGCGCGAGTGCTACCGGCGCGTCACCGCGGCTGAGCCGCTCCCCCCACACGAGCGCGACCAGCAGCGCGAACAGGATCAGGCCGTGCAGGTAGGGCAGTTGGGGCCGCACAAGCGTGGACGGCAGCAGCGCCAGCACCAGGAGCGGCAGCGCCGCGGCGCCAGACCGACGCGCGCTCACCGGCCGGGGCGCGGACGCCAGCAGCAGCGCGCCAATCAGCAACAGCCCCCCGGCGCCGAGGACGACCACCGCCCGCGTCCACCGGTCGCCCCCCTGGTAGGGCACCAGCAGGCTCGGCAGCGTGCTCAACCCGGTGCCGATCCAGTGCGCGCCGACGGCGATACGTACGTGCACCAGCCAGCTCAGCGGGAGCCCAGCCAACGGGAAGATGGCCAGTGCAGCCACGCCCGCCGCCGCCACGGTCAGCGCCCGCGTGCGGGCGGCGGGCGCCGATAGCACGCCGGCAATGCTCAGCGCCAGCCCGACCATTGCCAGCAGCCTCCACTCCGGCGCCGGGCTCAGCAGCGTTCCCCAGCGCAGGGCGCCGTAGAGCGACAGCGCGCCGAACGCGGCCAGCTGAACCCGGGCTCGCGTCGCCGCTACGGAGCTGCTGCTGCGCGCGGCCGGGCCGCCTGGCTCCCAGCGGCGTGAGCACCGCTGTCCGAGCGCCGCTGCTCACGCCGCCGCCTCCGCCGGGCGGCTGCGGTGGGCTCGCCGGGCACCGGGGCGAGAGCCGGGTAGGTAACCGCGGCAGCCGGAAACCTCGAAGCCGGTTCTCGCCCCTGGCGGGCTCGGCAGCGTGCTGGGCAGCACCAGCGCCGCCGGACGGCCGGAGGTGGCCAACGTCACCGGCAGCCGCTCGAGCGCCTGGACCGCGACGTAGAACACACTCGCCGCCGTGGTCGCCCTCGAAAGCGCTGGCGGCCGGGCGGCGGGACCTCCGCCCACCAGCGCCAGCCGCGCGTGCACGGCGGGCCACCGGAACAGATCGGTCCCCACCGTCACCGCGCGGCGCTCTCCGGGCAGCAGCACCCGGCACCCGCTCCGCCGGGCCAGCTCCAGGGTCAGCGAGGCCGTTGCCCGCACCGCCGCGTCCAACAGCTCGGGAGCATCGTTGCCCCGGGGGTCGAGCACGATCAGCGGCTCCGCCTCCCCTTCGGGAGCCAGTCGGCGCTCGAGCAGCACACCAGTACGGGCCAGGGCCGGCCAATGGATCCGGCTCGCGGGAGCGCCCTCCCGGTAGGGGCGCAGGCCGTCGACGTCAACCGCCGCCAGCGGCTCGCCGGCCCCGTCCAGGAGATCTCCCTGCCACCGCTGCTCGCCGGCCACGATCGTCCAGCGCACGGGCTCGGTCCGGGGCAGGATCAGCAGCTCCTGCGCCGGCTCCTCGCTAACCCGTCGCACACAGGCCAGGTTGAGCGCGTCGCGTACGATCAGCGACGGCGGCTCCAGGCGATGCATCCCACGACGATGCATGCGGGCGAGGACGCGCACCTGGACCTGGGTGCGACCGCCCAGCAGCGACAGCGACCGGCCGAGCGCCATCGGAGCGCCGGCCAGGGGATCGTGCACCTCTGCCCCCGGCAGCCCGAGCGGACCACAACCGACCTCCAGAATCGCCTCCAGCGGCTGATCTTCGACCGCGCGCTGCACCGGCAGCCGTCGTCGCACTCGGGCTTCGCGCGCACTCCATCCCACCCACATGGGCGCGAGCGTCCCCAGCAGCACGAGGGCGACGGCCACCACGAGCAGCGGCGAGGAATCGAAGGTCAGCGCGCAGATGGCCAGCGCCAGGCCAGTCAAGGCGACCCTCCGGGCGGGTCTCATCGCCGTGAGCTCACAGCGCCCGCGCCGACGCAATGGCATCGGCGACCACCTCTGCCGTCCCGCTGCGGGGGTGCTCTGGAGCCATAACCAACCGATGAGCCAGGACGGGCTGCGCTAACGCCTGCACGTCATCGGGCAGGACGTGGTCACGGCCCTGCATCATCGCGTATGCCTTGGCCGCGCGGAGCAGCAGCAGTCCCGCCCGGGGGCTGGCGCCCAGCTCCACCCGTGGATCCTCCCGGGTGCGCCACAGCAGCCGCACGATGTAATCCCGCAGCGCCTCAGAGGCGAGCACCCGAGTGGCGGCATCCTGAGCCGCCAGCACCTCCCCGGCGGTGGCCACCGGAGCCAGCGCGAGGACACTGTCGCCGTCCTGGTGGTCGGCGAGCATCCCTGCCTCCGCCCCGCGGTCGGGGTAGCCGAGGGAGATCTTGACCATGAACCGGTCGACCTGCGCTTCGGGCAACGGATAGGTTCCCTCGTACTCGACCGGGTTCTGGGTGGCCAGGACCAGGAACGGCCGCGCCAGCTCGTGGGTGTGCACGTCGACGGTGACCCGTCGTTCCTGCATGCACTCCAGCAGGCCTGATTGCGTCTTGGGTGAGGCTCGATTGATCTCGTCGACGAGCACGATGTTCGCGAACACCGGTCCGGGCCGGAACTCGAACCGTCCCTCGCGCTGGTCGTAGACGTTGGTGCCCACCACGTCACCCGGCAGCAGGTCAGAGGTCCCCTGGACCCGCGCGAACTGGCAGTCGATCGATCGACTCAGCGCCCGTGCCAGCGCGGTCTTGCCCACTCCCGGGTAGTCCTCGACCAGCACGTGCCCCTCGGCCAGCAGCGCCACCAGCAGATGCTCGAGCGTCTGCGCCTTGACCTGGACCGCCCGGGTGACGTTGGCGGCGATCCGCCACGCCAGCGCGGCGGGCGAGTCAGGCTCGTGCTGGGCTAGGGGTGCCTGCTCTGGCTCCGGCACGACTCTCCTCCCCGACCGCCAGCAGCCGCTGCACCTCGTCGAGCACTACCCGCGCCACCTGCTGCTTACCGGCCTGGGCCACCTCCCTGACGACGCCGTCGGCGGTCAGGATCGTCACTTCGTTCTCGCCGGCGTCGAAGCCGATGCCGGGCTTGGCGATGTCGTTGACGACGATCGCGTCAAGCTGCTTGGCGGTCAGCTTGGCCGCGCCCTGGGTGACCGCCTCGGCCCCGTGCTCGGCCGCGAAACCGACCAACAGCTGGCCCGCACGGCGGCGCGGCGCCAGCGCGCTGAGGATGTCGACGGTGGGCTGGAGCTCGATCCGAGGTACTCCGTGGTCCTTCTTGAGCTTGGTCTGAGCCGGGCTCGAGGGACGAAAGTCGGCCACCGCCGCAGCCATCATCAGTACGTCGCACTGCCCGAACCGGCGCTCGCAAGCCTCGGCCAGCTCATCCGCGGTAGCCACCGGGATCACCTCAACGTCCGCGGGCGAGGTTAAGTTGGTGTTGGCGGCAACGAGCATCACCCGGGCGCCACGACGGGCGGCCTGCTCGGCCAGCGCGAAGCCCATCCTCCCCGACGAGCGGTTGCCGATGTAGCGGACGCTGTCGATCGGCTCCCGCGTTCCGCCCGCGGTGACCAGCACCCGCACGCCGCGAAGCGACTGCGAGCCGAGCAACCCCGCACACGCCGACAGCAGCTCGGGCGGCTCGGCCAGCCGACCGATCCCGTGCTCGCCGTGGGAGGCGAGCTGGCCCTCGCGCGGGGGAATCACCGCGATGCCGCGAGCGCGCAGCAGGGCGAGGTTGTCCTGGGTGGCCTCATGGCGGTACATGCGGTCGTTCATCGCCGGGGCGATCGCCACCGGACATGCGGCCGCCAGCGCTGCGGTGGTCAGGAGGTTGTCGGCGATCCCGTGGGCCAGCTTGGCGATCGTGTTGGCGCTGGCGGGCGCGATCAGATAGATCTCGGCCCGCTCGACCAGAGCCAGGTGGCTGATTGGCGAGCGCTCGGGCAGCGATTCGCCGGGATAGCTGCCGCGAGCTGGGTCCGGTTCGAACTCGTCGGTCAATACCGGAGCGCCGGTGATGGCCGCGAACGAGGCCCGTCCGACGAAGCGCTCGCTGGCCGCAGTCTGGATCACGCGCACGGCATGGCCGGCGTTGACGGCCAGCCGGGCGGTCTCGATCGCCTTGTAAGCCGCGATCCCGCCGCTCACGCCGAGGAGCAACCGGGCCATCGCGCTCGGGCCGCCCCTACCGGTAGTGGTACTTGACCTTGCCCTGGGCAACCTCCTCCAGGGCGATGGTCAGGTAGTTCTTGGAGCGCGTGTCGACCATCGGCGGCGGGAACTCGTCAAACGTCCCCTCGCCGAGGTTGTGGTAGTAGGAGTTGATCTGGCGCGCGCGCTTGGCGGCGACGATCACACTCGCGTAGTCTGAGTCGACGTGCTCCAGCAGCTTATCGATGCGGGGAGAGATCAAGGCTTTCCAGTCCTTCGGATCGTGGTGGCCACAGGTTAGCGGGCCGCGGTGGACACGCTCGTGGTCGCTGATCGCGAGGTAGTGCCTGTTAGGGAGTCAGTCGGCCCCGATCCAGAGCCCCCCTGACGATCCGCTCCAGCTCATCGGTGGCCTGCTCCAGGCGGTCGTTGACGACCACATGGGAGAACTCGGGTTGTGAGTCCAACTCCGCTTGCGCGGTCCGCAGCCGCTCGTCGACCTGCTCTGCGGTGTCGGTGCCGCGACCTACCAGCCGCGCCCGCAGCGCCTCCGGGGAAGGCGGGGCGATGAACACCGCGATCGCGCCGGGCAGCGCTTCACGGACCTGGCGCGCGCCCTGTACCTCGAGCTCCAGCACGACCGGGGAGCCAGTCCGCAACCGCTGCGCCAGCTCCGCGTGCAGCGTGCCGTAGCGGTTTCCGGAGTAGATCGCATGCTCCACGAACTCCCCCCGCTCGGCCCGGCGAGCGAACTCATCCGGGTCCAGGAAGTGGTAATCGTGCCCGTTCCGCTCACCCGGTCGCGGGGGCCGCGTGGTCGCCGAGACCGACAGCTCCAGCTCCGGGACTCGCTCCATCAGCCCTCGGATCAGGGTGCCCTTGCCCACGCCGGACGGGCCGGTGATGACGAACACCGCGGCCACGTCCCGGAGTCGGGTTCCGGCCGCGGCTAACGGCGGCGCATCAAGGCGACGAGCTCCGTCCGCTGACGCTGCGAGAGCCCACCGATGGTCTTGCTCGGGGAGATCCGGCACTGCGAAAGGATCCGGTTCGCCTTCACTCGCCCGTACTTGGGGACGGCGAGCAGCAGGTCGAACACCTTGGCCGTCTCCAGATATTCTGGTGGGGTAAGCAGCAGCTCGTGGATCGGCTGGCGACCCGCCTTGAGATCACGCTTGAGCTGGGCCCGGCGGCTGCGGATGTCGTTGGCGCGCTGGAGCGCCTCCATCCGCTGTACCAGGGAACGCTCGGGTGCGGCGATGGACTTGGGTAGCGATTCGCTGACCGGCGGCATGGGCGGCGACTATACATCTTGCTCCCGGTGCAGCCAAGGCCAAACCCAGCAATTCAAGTAAAGCTCTAGCTGAGGTTGAGCATTGTCGAGGATAGTTTCGGGAATAGCTCGGCTTTGCAGGGATTCCACGCCCGGCGAGCTGGGAGTGACTCAATTCTGGGGCTCGGGCGTGGGCGCGCGCTGAATGGCCATCATGTTCGCGATCTCAGCCAGCTCGTGAGCGATCCTCGACGCCGCAGCGGGATCACGGAAATTCTCCGTGCCCACGGCCACCAGGTCGGCGCCCGCCCGCAGCAGGTCGGCGGCGTCGCGACCGCGCTGAACGCCGCCCATGCCGATGATCGGCAGCGCCACCACCGAGCGCACACTGTGCACTTGGGCGAGCGCGGTCGCCCGCACCGCTGGTCCCGACACGCCGCCGCTTCCGCCCCCCAACCACGGGGCCCCGGTGCGGGGATCGAGGGCCATGCCCCGAATCGTGTTGATCAGCGACAGCGCACTGGCGCCGGCCGCCTGCGCCGCGCGCGCCACCTCGGCCACATCGGAGACGTTAGGCGTCAACTTGACCACCAGCGGCTTGGCGGTGAGGGGACGGACCCGCACCAGCAGTCGCTCGAGCTCCCGCGCGTCGGCGCCCATGACCAATCCCGTCTCAACGTTCGGACAGGAAACGTTCAGCTCCAGCGCCGCCACCTCGCGGCGCGGTGCGAACGCCTGCACCAGCTCGGCGACCTCATCGCGGGTGAAGCCCATCACGTTGACGATCAGCGGCACCGGAAGCGCCGCCAGCTGCGGCAGGTCTTCGGCCAGGTAGCGGGTCAGGCCCTTGTTGGGCAGTCCGATTGAGTTCAGTAGCCCGCCGGCCAGCTCCCACAGCCGCGGGGGCGGGTTCCCCTCACGCGGGGCGAGCGTGACCGTCTTGGAGACGAACGCGGAAAACGGGAAGCCATCCAGCAAGGCATCGCCAAACGCGCGGCGAGCGGCGAGCGCGTCGAAGGTGCCCGAGGCGTTGATGATCGGGTGCGCGAGTTCCTGGCCGCAGAAGCTGACCGTCAATGGCCCGCTCCGGCCGCGATCACGCGCGCGAGCCGCCCGGCGTCGATCACCGGACCGTCGACACACAGCCGCAGGTAACCGGTTCGCGTGGGGACCACGCAGCCGAAGCAGGCGCCGAAGCCGCATGCCATCCCCGCCTCCAGCGCCAGCTGCGCGGGTACTGCGCTCCCGGCGCACAGCTCGCGCACTGACTCGAGCATCGCCGGCGGCCCGCAGGCGTAGACCTCCCAGTCCGGCTCCTCACGCAGCGCGCTCAGGAGCAGGTCGGTGACCAGGCCGTGATAGCCAGCGCTCCCGTCTTCTGTGGCCACGACCGTTTCCGTGAGCAGTTCCGCCCCTTGAGCGCGAGCGGCGTCGCGGAACCCCAGTAACGCCGGGGCCGGGGCCCCTAGCTGGTCCTGCAGAATGGCCAGTGGCGCGATTCCCACTCCGCCGCCAACCAGCAGCGGCCGGCGCCCCTCCCGCGGCGGCGCGAAGCCGATCCCCAGCGGCCCCAGCAGCGTCAGCTCCTCCCCCGCCGCCAACTCGCACAGGCGCGCGGTGCCCGGGCCCACGGCCTCGAGCAGAAACTGCAGGTCCGGGGGCTCGGGCCGATCGCCACCGGCACGAAGCACGCTGAAGGCTCGCGGCAGGAACGGCCGCTCGGCCTCCCCTCCTCCCCACCGGGCGGAGCTGGAGAGCATGTAGAACTGGCCCGCCTGCGGCCGGGGACCGGTGGTGTCCTGAGCGACGAGGACGGTGTAGGCACCGCGTCGCTCCACCGCCGACAGCGGGACGTTGCGGCGGGCGAACGGAGCCTGGACCCGGTCGGGGCCCGCCCCACCCCGACGGTGGTGCGCAAGCTGTACCTGGTCGGCGCTCAACGTACCCCGGCCGAGGACGCGTGGATCTCCTGCAGCGAGAGAACCTCGGGCTCCCCCCGGCGAGCAGCGGCGATCGACCTGGCGGCGGCCATGCCTCCAGCGACCGTGGTGATGCAGGGGATCCCCCGGGCGACTGCGGCCGAGCGGATCTCGTAGCCGTCGACGCGGGCCCCGGTGCCGACGGGCGTGTTGATCACGAGATCCACCTCGCCCCGCTCGATCCAATCGACCACGTGGGGCGACCCCTCCCCGATCTTGTTGATCGTCTGAGTGGGGATGCCCATCCGCTCCAGTGCCAGAGCGGTCCCGCGCGTGGCGACGATGTGAAAGCCGAGGTCGTGGAGGGAGGTGGCGATGCCGATTGCCGCGGGCTTGTCGCCGTCGGACACGGTCAGGAAGGCGGTGCCACCGCCGGGCAGGCGCGCTCCGGCGGCCGCCTGCGCCTTGGCGAACGCCGTCGGGAAGTCACGGGCGATGCCCATCACCTCGCCGGTGGAGCGCATCTCCGGCCCGAGCAGCGAGTCGGCGCCGGCGAAACGGTCGAATGGGAGCACTACCTCCTTGACGCAGACGTGGCCGCCTGGGCCGTGGGCGGGAACCTCGAGCTCGGCGATCGTCTCCCCGAGCATGATCCGGCAGGCGAGCTTGGTCAGCGGCACGCCGATGGCCTTGGAGACGAACGGCACCGTCCGCGAGGCCCGCGGGTTGGCCTCGATCACGTGCAGACCCTCCTCGCCGTGGATCGCGAACTGCACGTTGAGCAGCCCCACGACGCCGAGCGCCCTGGCGATACCTGCGGTCTGGCGCGAGATCTGAGCCAGCATCTCCTCGCCCAGCGAGTGTGGTGGCAGCACGCAGGCAGAGTCACCGGAGTGGATCCCCGCCTCCTCGACGTGCTGCATGATCCCGGCGATCCACACGTCGTTCCCGTCGCACAGCGCGTCGACGTCAACCTCGATCGAGTCCTCCAGGAAGCGGTCCAGGTAGATCGCCGTCCCGCGGGCGGTGCCCACCCGCTGCAGGTACTCGGCCAGGCCGTCGACGCTGTAGACGATCTCCATCGCCCGGCCGCCGAGGACGTAGCTGGGGCGCACCAGCAGCGGGAAGCCGACTTGCCCAGCGCGATCGAGCGCCTCCTGGGGTGAGCTGGCGGCGGCGTAGGGCGGCGCCTTATAGCCCAGGCGATCGAGCAGCGGACCGAACCGAGTGCGGTCCTCGGCGAGATCGATGGCGTCGATGCCGGTGCCGAGGATCCTCAATCCGGCTCGGTGCAGCCCGGCGGCGAGCTTCAGCGGCGTCTGGCCGCCGAACTGGACGACCACACCTTCAAGCTTGCCGAGCGCTCGGCGTCCAGCCTCGCCTATCCGCTCGGCGCTCGAATCGTCCAGCTGCTCGCCTATCCGCTCGGCGCTCGCATCACCCAGCTGCGCCTGCTCCACCGCGCACACACCGAGCACGTCCTCCAGCGTCAGCGGCTCGAAGTACAGCCGGTCGGAGGTGTCGTAGTCGGTGGAGACCGTCTCTGGGTTGCAGTTGATCATCACCGCGGCGCGGCCGAGTCGGCGCACGGTCTGCGCGGCGTGCACGCAGCAGTAGTCGAATTCGATCCCCTGGCCGATCCGGTTGGGCCCCGAACCGAGAATGACGATGCTCGGGCGCTCATCGCGCTCCACCTCGTGCCGAGCTCCGTTCGATCCCGGCCGCTCCCACCCGGAGTAGAAGTAGGGCGTCCGGGCGGCGAACTCCGCGGCGCAGGTATCGACCGACTTGAACGTCCGCTCGCCGGCGAACGACGCGCTCGGGTCGCGCACGAGCTCGGCCAGCTGGCCCAGGAACCAGGGATCGATGCGGGTCAGCCGCTGTAGCTCCTCGGGCGGGGTGCCGCGGGCCAGCGCCTCCAGCAGGTGATCGAACCGCTCGGGCCCCGGCGCCTGCACGAGTCTCAGCAGCTCCTGGGAGTCCGACGGCGAACGGGGGGCCGAGTCCAGCTCGCGAGAACGCAGCGCCTTGGCGAACGCCTGCTTGAACGTGCGTCCGATCGCCATTGCCTCGCCCACCGACTTCATGTGCGTGGTCAGCCCCGATTCGGCTCCGGGGAACTTCTCGAACGCGAACCGCGGCCACTTGACCACGCAGTAGTCGATCGCGGGCTCGAAGCTGGCCGGCGTGGCCTTCGTGATGTCGTTAGGTATCTCCTGGAGGGTGTAACCGACGGCGAGCCGCGCGGCGATCTTGGCGATCGGGAAGCCGGTGGCCTTGCTGGCCAGCGCGCTGGAGCGGGAGACCCGCGGGTTCATCTCGATCACCACGATCTCGTCGCTCTCGCGGTTGACCGCGAACTGGACGTTGGAGCCACCGGTCTCGACGCCGACGGCGCGGATCACGGCGATGGCCTGGTCTCGCAGGGCCTGGTACTGCCTATCGGTCAGCGTCTGCTGCGGGGCCACGCAGACGCTGTCGCCGGTGTGGACTCCCATCGGGTCAAGGTTCTCGATCGAGCAGACGATGACCACGTTGTCGGAGTGGTCGCGCATCACCTCCAGCTCGAACTCGCCCCAGCCAAGCACCGACTCCTCGATCAGCACCTGGCCGATCGGCGAGGCCTTGATGCCGCGGGACACGACCCGCTCGAGCTCGGTCTCGCTCCGCACGACGCCGCCACCCCGGCCGCCGAGGGTGAACGCGGGTCGAACGATGAACGGCAACCCGACGCTCGCCCGGGCAGCGTGGGCGTCCGCGACGGTGTGCGCGATCGCGCTGCGCGGTACCCGCAGTCCGGCACCGGTCATCGTCTCCCGGAAGCGCTCGCGGTCCTCGGCCCGATCGATGGCCTCGTAGTCGGCGCCGATCAGCTCGACCTCGTGGCGCTGCAGGGTGCCGTCTTCGTGCAGCGCCTTGGCCAGGTTCAGCGCCGTTTGGCCGCCGAGGGTCGGCAGCAGGGCGTCCGGCTGCTCACGCTCGATCACCTGGGCCACCGTCCGCGGCAGCAGCGGTTCGACGTAGGTCGCGGTCGCGAGCTCCGGATCGGTCATGATCGTGGCGGGGTTGGAGTTGACCAGTACCACCTCGTAGCCCTCTTGCATGAGCACGCGGCAGGCCTGCGTACCCGAGTAGTCGAACTCGGCCGCCTGCCCGATCACGATCGGTCCCGAGCCGATGAGCAGGATCTTGTGGATGTCCTCGCGCCGGGGCATCGTCCTACGCCGCCTGCCGGATCTGGTCCACGAAGCGGTCGAACAGGTACAGCGAATCGTGCGGCCCCGGCCCTGCCTCCGGGTGGTACTGGACGGTCGCGCCGGGAACGTCCTGGAGGGTGAGACCCTCGACGGTGCGGTCGTAGAGGTTGATGTGGGTCAGCTCCGCCGCGCCGAAGTCGGTCTCCCAGCGCACCGCCTCGTCGCGATCGATCGTCCTGGCGCCGTCGGGACCGAGCACGGCGAAGCCATGGTTCTGGCTGGTGATCTCGGTGCGGCCGCTGACCAGGTCCTTGACCGGGTGGTTGGCACCGTGGTGGCCGAAGGGCAGCTTGTAGGTCTCGAGGCCCACGGCCCGACACAGCAGTTGGTGGCCGAGGCAGATGCCGTAGACGGGCAGCCGGCCGACCAGCGTCCGGATGGTCTGCACGAGATAGTCGAGCGCGGCCGGGTCCCCCGGGCCGTTGGCCAGGAAGATCGCATCAGGATCCTCGGCCAGCAGCGCTTCCGCGCTGGCGTGGCACGGATGCAGCTGCACCGTCGCTCCCCGCTGGCGCAGGTTGGCGATGATCGAGAGCTTGACCCCGGTGTCGATCACCGCGATCCGCGGACCGTCGGCCGCTCGCTCGCCCTGCCCGGAGAGGGTCAGCGGTTCGCCCGGGGTCACGTCACGGGCGAGGTCGCGCCCGCGCATCGAGGGTTCGGCCTCGAGCAGCGAACGCGCTTGGTCCTGGTCGATGCGGTCCGGGAACAGGCCACCCTTCATCGCCCCGTGGTCACGGATGTGGCGTACCAGCGCCCGCGTGTCGAGGTCAGTTATCGCCGGGACGCCGCAGTCGGTCAGCCAGCTGGTCCACCCGCGCGCTGCTTCCCGACGACCCGGACGCTCTCGCTCGAAGTCCACCGCGGCCCGCATGATCGCCGCCCGGGCATGGACCCGGTCTGACTCCATCGCCTCGGGGCTCACCCCGTAGTTGCCGATGTGGGGGTAAGTGAAGGCGATCAGCTGGCCGGCATAGCTGGGGTCGGTCATCGCCTCCTGATAGCCCGACATGGAGGTCGTGAACACGATCTCGCCGACGGCGTGGGTGTCCGCGGCGCAGGCGATCCCGTCAAAGCGGGTCCCGTCCTGGAGCAGCACGTACGCCGTCGACCTCATCGAAGCGCTCCCGCCTCGCTCAGCACCTGAGCGCGGAACGCGACGGTGCCCGCGGCGAGCGTCAGCCTGACCGCGCCGTGGAGCGTCCGGCCGTGAAAGCAGCAGTTCTGGGAGCGGCTGGCGTAACCGTCGGCGCCGACTTCCCACTGTGCCCCCAAGTCGACCAGGCACAGGTTGGCGGCCAGGCCGGTGGCGATCCTCGGTGCCGGCAGCCCGTACAACTGGCCGCCGGCGGTCATCCGCTCGATGATCGTCTCCAGCTCCAGCTCGCCGGGAAGCACCAGCTCGGTGTAGAGCGCCGCGAACGCCGTCTCCAGCCCAGTGGTACCCATCGGCGCCTGTTCGAAGGGCACCTCCTTCTCGTGCTGGGCGTGCGGCGCGTGGTCGGTGGCGATGCAATCGATCACGCCGCTGCGCAGAGCCTCGATCAGGGCCCGACGGTCGAGCTCGGAGCGCAGCGGCGGGTTCATCTTGAAGCGGCTGTCGAGCGTGCGGACGATGTCGTCGGTGAGCGTCAGGTGATGGGGCGTGGCCTCGGCACTGAGGCGTGCACCAGCCGCTTCCGCGGTCGCCTTGGCCGCGGTCAGCGCCTGCACCGACTCCAGGCAGGAGAGGTGCTGGAAGTGGACGGCGGCGTTCTCGTAGACGGCGATTGCCGCGTCCCGGGCGACCATCGTCGCCTCTGAGATCGACGGGATCCCGGCCAGGCCAAGCCGGGCCGAGACCGGACCCTCGTGCATGACCCCGGCTGCCGACAGCGCCGGGTCCTCTTCGTGCAAGGCGATTACGCCGCCGCTCAGCCGCTGGTAGGCCAGTGCCTTGCGCAGCATTCCCGCCGAGACCACAGGCTTCCCGTCGTCGGTGAAGCCGAGTGCTCCCCGATCGCGGAGCTCGGCCATCTCGGTCAGCTCGTGGCCGCGCAGGCCGCGGGTGATGGAGGCCAGGAAGCCGACTGGGATCCGCGCCTGCCGGCGGGCACAATCGACGAGCGATCCGAGCAGCGCCGGATCATCGAGCACGGGATCGGTGTTGGGCATCGCGATCACGGCCACGAATCCGCCGGCGGCGGCCGCGGCGGTACCGGTGTCGAGATCCTCCTTGTACTCCTGCCCGGGGGTGCGAAGGTGCACGTGTGGGTCGACGAACCCCGGGAACAGGTGCTGGCCAGATGCCTCGATCGTCTCCCCGCCCGGGGGGGCGGGCAGCGATCCTGGCCCTCCGAGCTCGGCGATGATCCCGTCGCGGACGAGCACGTCGTGACTCTCGTCGATGCCGGTGCGGGGGTCGAGAACGTGGCCGCCGCGAATCAGCAGCTCCACCGGGGAGGCGGGTCGTGCGAACAGCTGCTGATGCTCGACGGCAGTGCTCATGCCACCGCCGCCAGTACCGGTGAGCCGACCAGGAGCTCGTACAGGACCGCCATCCTCACCGCCACCCCGGCCTTGACCTGTTCGCCGATCAGCGCTTGGGGCGAGTCGATGGCGTCGGCCGACAGCTCGATCCCACGGTTGACCGGACCCGGATGCATCAGCAGCTGCCCGGCTCGCAGCCGCTGGCCGCTGACCTGGTAGCGCGTGGCGTACTCCCGCAGCGAGGGCACGTAGGACTCGCGCATCCGCTCGTGCTGCATACGCAGCACGTAGACCACGTCGGCCTCGTGGAGCCGGCCGAGGCTTGCCGTCGCCGCGCACCCGAGGGCCTCGATCCCGCGCGGGAGCAGGGTCGGTGGACCGGCCACCGTGACCGATGCTCCCATCCGGCCGAAGGCGAGGATGTTCGAGCGGGCCACGCGCGAATGCAGCACGTCGCCGACGATCCAGACGTTGACGCCCTCCAGCGAGCCCAGCCGACGGCGCAGCGTGAACACGTCGAGCAGGGCCTGCGTCGGGTGCTCGTGCTTGCCGTCGCCAGCGTTGATCACCGCTGCCGGGCTCCAGCCCGCAACCAGCTGCGCGGCGCCGGCGTGCTGGCTGCGGATGACGATCGCCGCCGGGTCGTAGGCCGACAGCGTCTGCACGGTGTCCTTGAGCGACTCGCCCTTGTCGACACTTGATCCGGCGGAGCGGACACTGACCACGTCCGCGCTCAGCCGCTTGGCCGCGAGCTCGAAGCTCGAGCTCGTGCGGGTGGAGGCTTCGTAGAACAGGTTGACTACCGCGCGCCCACGCAGCGCCGGGACCTTCTTGATCTCTCGTCCGGAGACCTCGGCGAAGGACTCGGCGCGGTCGAGGATGCGCTCGATCCCGGTACGGTCGAGGTCGTCGATCGAGATCAGGTGCCGACCCACGGAACGGCCGTTCGCTCGGCTGGGTGGGAAGCTCATGCCGCCCTTGCCTGTGGGTTGGGTGCTGGCGCGGGACCGACCGTGACCTCGTCGTAGCCATCGACCTCGCTCACGCGGACGTTGACCCGCTGATCCTGGGAGGTGGGTAGGTTCTTGCCCACGTAGTCGGGGCGGATCGGCAGCTCCCGGTGCCCCCGGTCGACAAGTGCTGCCAGCTGTACGCGGGCAGGGCGCCCGAAGTCGAAGATCTCGTCGATCGCGGCGCGAACGGTGCGACCGGTGTAGAGCACATCGTCGACGATCACGATCGTCTGAGCGTCGACGGCGAACTCGAGGTTGGTGGCGTTGACGACCGGGGCCGCGGGCCGGATCGCGAGGTCGTCGCGATAGAAGGAGATGTCGACGAACCCCAGCGGGACCGGCTGGGGCAGCAGCTCACCGATGAGCGCGTGCAACCGCTGCGCCAGGTGGGCGCCACGTGTTTGGATCCCGACCACGGCGACGTTCCCATCCGGGTTCTTCTCGACGATCTCGTGAGCGATCCGCACCAGCGTGCGGCGGATGTCATCGCGGTCGAGTACGACCGTAGGGGCTGGCAACGCGCTCCTTCCTGGCCTCACGGGACCGGATTAAAGGGGCCGACCAGTGCAGCGTAGCAATGGGCTCGGCAGCAGTGGGCGCTGCCGGGCAGCGCTAGGCGCCCTCCGCCCAGCGGCGGTAGAGGACGTGCGGCAGGCCGGCATGGAGAACGTCGCGCTCGTAGGTGAAGCCGGCCTTCTCCATCACCCGGCGGGAGGAGAGGTTGCTCGGCAGTGTGAAGGCGACGATCTCCGGCAGTTGCAGCTGTGAGAACGCCACCTGCACCGCCGCGCGGGCGAATTCGGTGGCCAGGCCCTGCCCCCAGCGGTGGGGGACGATCGCCCACCCGACCTCGATCTCCGCCGCCCCGCCGACGAAGGTGTGTTGTAGCCCGCCCCGGCCGACCATCGTGCCGTCGCCACGGTCACGCAGCAGCCAGAGGCCAAAGCCGAATCGCTCCCAGTGGCCCACCTTGGCGGCGATGTTCTCGCCTACCTCCTCGTCGGTCGCTGCCCGGCCTCCGGGAGACAGCGTCCGCGCCACCCGTGGATCTCCCAGCAGCGCACTGACCTCGGGACGGTGGGTTGCCTTCAGGCGCTCCAGGCGCAGGCGCGAAGTCTCGAGCAGCTCGGGGGCGCGGGGAGGGTCGGTCACCGGCCAGGGGTGACTACCGGCTCAGCCGCAGGCGCCGAATCCGTCTCCGCCGGCGCTCGCTCGTGCCGGCGCGCCAGCTCGGGGCGACCGCGTTCGGGCAGCGGGACCTGGATCTCGTCGAAGTCGCGGGGAAGCACCGTCGCCGCGAACACTGCTCTGGCCTCGTCCCGAAGCTGGGCGACCGGATACCGGGTCGAGATGTGGGTGAGCGCCAGCAGCTCCACCTCGGCCTCGGCCGCCAGCGCCGCGGCCTGAGCGGCGGTGCAGTGCCCGGTCTCGGCGGCGCGGTCGATCTCCTGGTGGGCGAATGTTGCCTCGTGCACGAGCACATCGGCCCTATGCGCGGCGACCCTCAGCGCCTCGCTCGGCATCGTGTCACCGGAGATCGCGAGCTTACGGCCGGGGCGCGGGGCTCCCATGACGAGCTCGGGCGTTACCCCCCGCACCGTTTCCCCGCGCTGCACGCGACCGAACTCCGGACCCGGCGTCAACCCGAGCTCGCCGGCGCGGCCGGGGTCGAACACTCCCGGACGTTGGCGTTCGAAGAGCACGTAGCCGTAGGCGACGCTGCGGTGCCTGACGGGCACGGCAGCGATTACGTAGCCGTCTCGATCGACGGTCTGGCCTGGCTCCAGCTCGACCAGCCTCAACTCGTACCGCACCCGACCGGCGAGACGTAACGCCGGTAGCACCAGGTCACGGAGCCCGGGCGGACCGTGGATCTCCAGCGGCCGGTCACGTCCACGCAGGTCGAAGGTCTTCAGCAGTCCCGGCAGCCCCAGCCAGTGGTCGGCGTGGAAGTGGGTAAGGAAGATCTCGGTCAGGTCCATCAACCCGACCGAGCTGACCAGCTGGCGCTGCGTCCCCTCGCCGCAGTCGAAGAGGATCCGGTCCGCGCCTCGGCGCACCAGCAGTGCCGGCAGGCCGCGGCGGCCCGTCGGGATTGACCCGGCGGTGCCAACGAAGAACAGCGACAGATCCATGCCTGCCAGTTTGTCAGTCGAGCGGGATCAGCCTGAACACGATGTTGCCCCGCTGCACGACGGCGATCCCCATCGTGTGCGCCGGCGCTCGGCGGCGCTCGGTGGGGCTGCCGGGATTGAAGATCTGAAAGCCGTCGGGCGCGCGCTCGTGCAACGGAAGGTGCGAATGGCCGAAGACCACCGCGTCAACGTCAGGAAACCGGGCGCGCATCCGGGCCAGTCGGCCGGCGCGCGGCCCAGCATCGTGGATCACCGCGATCGCCGTCCCGTCCAAGCTCACCACACACGTGGGCGGCAGCGCGTCGCGGACCTGATCGTCGTCGACGTTGCCGTGGACCGCCGCCACCTCCCCGTAGGACTCCAGCTCGCGCAGGATCTCGGCCGTGATCAGATCCCCGCCGTGGATGATCAGTTCGGCCCGTCGCAGCCGGTCGATGCAGCCCGCGGGCAGCCGCCGTCCGCGACGCGGCATGTGCGTATCAGCGATGATCGCGATCTGCATCGGATAACCTCATAGCACCGCCGGCACAGCCGGATTCCCCGCGCCCGTAGCTCAGGGGATAGAGCGTTCGCCTCCGGAGCGAAAGGTCGCACGTTCGAATCGTGCCGGGCGCGCTCCACAAAAGCCCGGCTCAGGCGGGATTCCTTTGTGTCTCCGGAAGATCTCCCGCCAGCCTCTGCGACCCCATGAAACGGGGCGCTGGCGGGCGCTCCTGCTGGCACCGCCTAGGACTCGCGTTCGATCGTCGTACCTGCCCGGCAGGCGGATCAGCAGGCGGATGGGTTGTAGGTGATCGTGACCGCCCCGTCGCCGCTCTGGGCGCCGGAGTCGACCGGTGATGAGCACAGCGCGCTCGAGGTGATGAAGCTCGAACCGCCGCCACCGGCACCTTCACCGCCCGGAGCACATCAGTAGCAAAACCGCCGAGACGACCGGTCTACGGCGTTACGAGCGGCCCCCGGGAGCCAGCGGTGTTGTGAGCGCCTCAGCACCGGCGCGAGTTGTAGGTGATGGTCACGAGCCCATCCCCGCTCTGCACGCCGCTGGAGATCGTCGGCTGGCAGCTGGTGTTCACCGCCGCGAGACTCGACCCGCCGCCGCCGGCGCCTGGCGGCAACACGGCGTCGCCCACCAGGAAACCGCCACCCCCGCCACCGCCTCCATAGAGACCGCCAGCGCCGCCCCCACCGCCAGCGCCGAAGGCGTTGTCCTCGTTGCCGGGAGGAGCCACGGCGCCCACACCGCCAAAGCCAAGGGTGCCGGTGGCGCCATCGGTCTGCATGAACGGGCCGGTCGCCCCCATCCCGCCGGCACCGCCTGCGGTGGCGCCGCCCCCGCCACCGCCCTGACTGGCTCCAGCTCCCGTTCCTCCCGCTTGGCCGTCCGTCCCGACTAGACCCCCGTCGCCGCCGCGCTGGTCGGTGCCGGTCAGCGTGCTCGCGCCTCCGCCGCCTCCCGCCACCAGCAGGCGAGTGGACAGTGCGCTCGAGGCCGGCGGCCCGGTGCGCACGTCGGAGGCGCCGCCCCCGCCTCCTCCAATGCCGGCCACGTCTCCTTGCGGATCGCCCGCACCGCCGTTGAAGCCACCGGTGCTGCTCGGGAAGGTCGCGTCCCCGCCCCGTCCGCCGACGACGATCGTCAACGTCTGGCCGGCCTGCACCGACAGCGTGGCGTGAACGTGAGCGCCCATTCCACCAACCCCGGTGACGACCACCGTCCCGGGGGCCTCGACGTGAGCGGCGCTGCCGCCGCTCGCACCGTACACGTCGAACGTGGCTCGCGTAACCCCGGCGGGCACCACCCACGAATAGGAGCCAGGAACGTTGAAGCTGACCCCGGCGCGCGTCGTGAACGAGCGCGTCTGCGAGCAGACGTCCGGCGTGATCGAGGCGTCCCCGCCACAGACGCGGAAGTAGTACCGCGTCGCCGGTGTCAGGCCACTCACGGTCTCAGCGAACCGCAAGTTCGCCCCACCGCCTGGGACGTTGGGCGGGATTGGACCACGCGTCGGCGTCTGGAAGCCAAACCCGGTCCCCAGCGCCTGGGGCGCCGTCGCATACTGAAAGTAGTAGTGCGCCGGCGAGGAGTCCGTGTGGCCGTGGGCATTCAACTGGGCCGAAAACGCCCCCACACGCGATGCCCGGTCAGCGACCGCGACGCATCCTGCCAGGATGACGCACACCACGGCGGCACCGATCAGCCCACGAAGACGTCGCACCTTCAACCTCGACCTCTCACGCCCGTTGTCGTGCGATCGACACTAGTCCCATCTCGGCCTACGCGCAAGGCAGCAGTCTGGAACCGATCGCATTTCCTCCCGGCGGCGCCCACAAGCAGCGCCGGCAGCGCGACTCAGCAGCCCCGTCCCGGTTTGGTCGTGCCCGGAGCCAGGCAAGCGATCTTGATCCGGGGGCCCTGGGCGGCGCGCATCGCAAACAGATAGTGCTTACCAACCCATCCTGACCGGACGATCGCGACTGTGAACTGCGCTCCCGCCTGCAGTCGGTGCCCGGCGAAAAAACGAGCAAGGTTGATGCTCACGGCTCGCGCTGGCGGGCACCGGTTGCTTTGCTTGGACGCGCAGCGCTTGGACTTGACGGGCGTGGTGGTGCGCGGAGGAACCGCCGGACAACCTCGGCCGTGGCACGTCATGAGGACGGTAGCGCCGGGGGGTGGTCCGTTCAGAGCCAGCTCGAGCACCTTGGTGTAGCTGGGGGTGTAGAAAAAGGTCCAGTGCATCGTCGCGGTGATCGTGCCGAGCACGCGCGGAGGCAGCTTCCGGACGCTCACCGGCTGCCCCGATGAGAACCGCGATCCGGCGAAGTTCCGATCACCACCGTAGACAGCGGTGATCCGATGCGCGCCCGGCTGGTTGTAGCTGAGCTTGCACCTGGCCGTGACCGCGCTCCCATCACCGCTCTGCAGCGGCTGAGCGACGCAGGTGCGCATCGGCTTTCCTGCGTCGAAGAACTCGACCGTTCCCGACGGCCTGACCAGCCCGGGGTGCCCGGGCGTAACCGTAGCCGTGTAGGTCACGCTCGCTCTGACGTTGACGCTTGGGTTCGAGACGTCAAGAGAGGTGGTAGTCGCATCGGTCTTGACCCCGAGGTTGTAGGTAGTGCTAATCGAACCGCCCACGCTCGAGCCGGGGCTACCCGAGAACACCGCCCGGAGCCGCACCGGGGATGTCAACGCCGCAAACGACGTCTGGCAATTCACGGCCACGCTCTGATTGAAGCCAGCCACCCGCATGTTCACGCATCCAGCAATCGCCGCGTTGCCGATGTCGAAGCTGACCGTTCCTGAGGGAGGTGCGGTAACCGTGGAGGAGGTGACCACGGCGATAAGGGTCACGTTCTCGTTGGTCACCGGCGACGTGGGCACGGCCAGCAGTGACGTCGTGCTCCCGTTGGCTGTTTGACCCAAGCTTGCCTGGCTGACCAGGTTCGGGAGAACCGAGGTATCGGTGGCGGTGATCGTGGCCGACCCGAGCCTGGTGGAGCTCGTGATCGTCGCGGTATAGATGCCGTCGCCGAGATTGGCGACGGGTCCGATCCTCTCGCCTGGATCAGTGGAACGAAAGAAGAGCGCGTCTCCGTTTATCGGTTGCCCCTGGGCGTTGGTGACCGTCGCCGTAACGGTGCTCGTGGAGCGTCCATCGGCAACGATCGAGGTCGGGGTCGTTTGGATGGTCAGCCGCTTGGGCGAACTAGTACCGGGAGCCGCGGTTTGGGTCAAGGCCACAGAGTTGGACACGTTCGGTAGCACCGACGTATCGGTCGCGGTAATTGTGGCCAGGCCAACGGTGGTGGAACTGGTGATCGTCGCGGTGTAAACGCCGTCGCCGTGGTTGGTGACGGGACCGATGGTTGGCCCGGGACCACCGGAGAAGCTGGAGAAGTTGGAGGCAAAGACGACGGTGTCTGCGGGAACGGGATTGCCCTGGACATCGGTGACCGTGGCGGTGGCGGTGCTGGTGGAGCGCCCGTCGGCGGTGATCGAGCTCGGCGTAGTGGTGACGGTCACGCTCGCCACCGGGCCTGCTGCCTGGGTCAGGGTCGTCTGACCGGAGACGCTGGGGCTGACCGACGTGTCGGTCGCGGTGATCGTGGCGGATCCGACGGTCGTGGAGCTGGTGATGGTGGCGGAATAGGTGCCGTCGCCCTGGTCGCTGACCGGCCCGATCGCCTGACGTGGGTCGCTGGAGGAGAAGACGACCGTATCCCCTGATACCGCATGGCCCTGGGCGTCGTTGACGGTGGCCCTGGCGATGCTCGTGGAACGCCCGTCGGCGGTGATCAGGCTCGGTGCCATGGTGATGGTCACGCTCGTGGCCGGGCCGGCAGTCTGGGCCAGGGTGGCAGAGCCGGATACGTGCGCGGCCGTCGACGTATCAGTCGCGGTGATCCTGGCTGATCCGACCGTGGTCGAGCTCGTGATCGTCGCCGTGTAGGTGCCGTCGCCCTGGTCGGTGACGGGGCCGATCGTCGGCCCGGGCCCACCGGAGGAGCTGGAGAAGCTGGACGCGAACGCGACCGTGTCACCGGGAACCGGATGTCCCTGGGCGTCCGTGACCGTGGCCGTGGCGATGCTGGTGGATCGTCCGTCGGCGACGATCGAGGGCTGGCCGAGGGTGACGTTGACCGAGACGGGCGCCGCCAGCGCCAGTGAGGGTAGCGCGAGCAGGGTTACGCTCGTAACGAGGGACAGGATCACCAAGCCGAGCCCAAAGCAGCGCTGAGCTCGCAGCCCCTGCGGCAGGCGAGCGACGGATCGCCCGCTTCGTCTGTCATGTCTCACGTGAAGCCCTACCTCACCGAAGCCGACTGAAGCCTACTCATACTTCATCAAAGCGTATTATGTCGAGCTTGAGCTGGCGAAGCTACGGGAGCCACGGGGAAGGTTCGATTTTCGACCGTTGGGCCGCCGCACCCGAAGTGCAGTCACTTTGGGCGCGGCGGGCAAAGCCTTCGGAGCGAGGTCGGCTCGTGCTTCCTGCGCTCCTGCTGATCGCAGCCTTCGGCATCGCGTTCGCGCTGGGAACGGCGAGCAGGACAGGAACCGCTAGTCCAGCGCGGTCCGCGGCGCCTTACACCATCCCCGGCGCCCAGTTGAGTGTCCCCGCGGTCTCTCCGATGCCTGCGGTTCCGGCCGTTCCGCGCCCGCAGGCCGCTGCGCCTCCGGCTCCCCCAGCATCCTCGCAGGCCTCCGTTTCCCCGGCTCGGCCCGCTACCGCTCCCACCCCCAGCGCGGGCTCGAGCGCGACGGGTGCCGGCTCGAGCTCGACGGGTGCCGGCCCGGGCGCAACCAGCACTGGGTCGGGCGCGACCGGTGCCGGGTTTGACTCAAGCGGCAGCGGCGCTAGCTCGACCAGTGCCGGCGCTGAGTCGCCACCGGCCAGTGCGGCTCCCGCCCCCACCGTGAGCTCTGCTCCCGCGGGCGGGGGTGGCGGCACGGGATCGTCTGCCACCAGTGGCGGTGGAGGCGGAAGTGGTACGGGAATCAGCAGCAATGACACCGGCACCGCTCAGGGCGGAGGCTAAGTCGGCTATCTCAGCCGACGCGGTAGCCCAGCCTCTGAAGCTCCCCGTAGGCTGAATCAAGCGCACTGGTGGCTCGGGACAGCGACGCTGTCGCGGCGCTGTAAGCATTAGCGTCCCCGCGCGTCGTCGCCGGCGCCAACGCTCCGTACGCTTCGGCGGTCATCTGCAGCGCGGAGGCCAGCGCTGAGTTGGCTCCACTCGCCGGACCGGCGTTGAGGCGCAGAAGCGCGGAAGCTGCGGTGAGGTGAGCCGCAGCGAGAGCATTTTCCGCGCTTGCCTGAGCACCAGCATCCTGCGCATGGCTCAGTTGCGAGCCGAGGCTGGACCGGAGGGCGTTGAGCTTAGCGATCACGGCCCCGAGCGCCGAGCCGTAGATCGGCTCCAGTCCGACGGCCAGCCTTCCCGAGGACGGCTTGATGGTCCGGAGGATCCGCTCGCAGCTGCTCGAGAAGTCGGAATACCGGCGGCGAAGGCACACGCCAAGGACCGTGCCGTCCGAACTGGGTAGCGCGTATACCGAAGCGGACTTCCCGCCGTTGAGGGGTAGATCGGGGTAGCGGTAGAACGTCTCGCTCCCCAGGTTGACAAGCTGGGCTCGCGGAGGACGTGGAAGCGTCGCGAGCAGACTATGCGGCAGAAGGCTCGGGTCGGCGGTGGCGGCGGTACCGATCAGCAGCGTCCCTCCAGCATGCCTGGCGGGCGACAAGACGAGCTCGTCTGAGAGATCGAGTTGCCCCTTGGCCGTCGGGCTCTGTCGCCGCCAGCCGGATGGGAACGAAATCCGGATCGGTCCAGCGACGGCGTGCTCATCCAGTGTCGGGAGCGGCTGGCCGTGTCCGATCGCGCCGGAAACCGTGAATCCGAGGACGGCGGCCACCAAGACGCTGGCTGACAGGGCGGCCGTGTGCATCCCGAAACCGGTCGGCGGCCAAACCCGCAATCCCTGGCCCGGGGTGCTCTGCCTGGACGGATCAGCCTGGGCGATCGTCTTCCGCTCGCGCGAGGTGAGGACCGGTCCACGCGTGTCGCCGATCCCGCGGAGGACCCAGGCCTGGCGGAACGCGTCATGTCGAAACAGCGGCCGGAGAAGCACGAGAACGACGTGGGGCAGCTTATGTCGTGGACGACGTTTGTGCTCGGGAACGCTTTCTCGCGTGTATGGGGACAAGCGCCCGTCCCCCGGGTCACGTTGGATGAGTACCGGTCCACGGCTCTCGCCGATCCCACGAAGGACCCAGGCCTCGCGCAAAGGCTCATATCGGAACAGCGGTCGCAGGAGTACGAGAACCGCGTACGGCACCTCATGGCGTCGACGAGGATTGGTACGGCGCAACGGGAAGAGCACGCGCTTGGGAGCATAACGCCGGGTTGCCGGCGGCTCTCAAGAGCCGACGCCCTGCTCTCCTGGCCGAGATACCTGGGTATCCGGATGTCGGGCGCCAGACACCTGCGCCCCGTGATGTTGGGCTCCAGACACCTGCGCGGGGGGACATCGGTCCCGGACGAATGCGCGCGCCAACCTGACCCTGAGCCAGCGCGCGGTGCGAAAGGCCTACGCCTACCGCACGGTCAAAGCCACGCGATAGTCCGCGGGCAGGCTGGTTCGAGCCGGCGGCGCCTGACCGCTCACCCGCAGGGGTTGGTGGGGGCCAAGGCCCCCGAGCTGGCGAACGGTTCCCAGTTGGCAATGGGCCGCCGCCAGGCGCGAACGGGCCTGAGCCAAGGTGAGCCGCTGCAGGGCTGGGACGAGGCAGCGGGAATGACTGGGCCCGAGCACGGGATACGGCGTGAGCGCAGCGTCCTCGACGGTCACGGCGGCAGAACTTGCGGCCACTGGCACGCGTCCACCCGGTTCAAATTGCCAGTAGCTGTGTGAGGGAACACCTTCCACGATGGTGCCCACGGCCGGGACCCGGTTCAGCTGGGAGAACTGAGCCTCGGTGATTGTCGTGACCGGCTGCGGGCCCCCGAACAGCGTCCAGCCGCTGACCGTCATGGGTGCTCCGCCGGCGATGCGGTAGACGGTCGTGCTGCCACTGATCTGCACGAACGTGCCGTCCGGAACGAACGAGCTCGTGGATGCGGTGGCACCGTCGACATAGTCGCCGTCGACGTTGATTGTCACGCCGCCGTAGCGCAGGTTGGCGTCGCCGGAGTACTGGTGGATTCGCTGGTGCGAGGCCCAGTCGGAGGCTGGCACGTAGGCATCGGCAGCGCTGTGCTTGCCGTTCCAGTTGGCGATCCACAGTTCGTCTGGCTCCACCGTCGCGCTGCCGCGGGCGGCGACGAGGTCGCGGATCCCCGAAGCCGCGCTGCTGTAGACGCCGGAGAGGTAACCGGCCTGGTGCAAGCTGGAAGTCCAAGCCGACAGGAACGCCAGCACCGCTCTGCTGGCGCCGGCACCGGTGGTATAGGCCTCCATGTCGTAGTAGATCGGGTTGCCTGCGCCCAATCCGACCGCCCGCGCGCGGGCGACGGCGTCGATGGCGGCGGCGGCGCCTTGGGCCGCGGCTTTGCCGGGAGCCATGCGGGCGCACCCGCATGTGCTCGTGGGGGCCTGCAGCCCCACGTAGGTCGGAATCAGGCTCCAGCCTGCCGCGGTCTCGGCAGTAACCCAGGATGGGTTCAGATTGGGCTGCGCGCAGGCCATGTTCGCGCCGCCGAGATAGATCCCCACGGTCCGATACGGCGATGCCCTCCAGGCCGATAGGGCGGCGCGGCTCGGGGTGGCGCAGGCGTCGAACCCGAGCCCGGGCGTTTTCGTCTGCGTGCGGGCACGGGCGGAGGCGAGCCCTGCGCCGGTGCGCGCGGAAGGAAGCCCGGCGCCGCCGTCGGCGGACGCGGACGCGGGCTGCCCATCCGCCGCAGCGGCAACGGCCGTGGCGGCGGGGTCCTGGAGCCCATCAACCCGCAGGGCCCGCTCGATCACGCCGGGACGCTGATTCCAGGTTGCCGTGAGCACGACCCGTCCGTGGCCGGGGACAAGGTGGATCGAGTCCGGGCCAGTGACGAGCCCGGCACCGGCCGCGCCCACCGCTCCGGCCCCGGCGGCATCAGCGGTGAGCGGCTCCAGCAGCAGAGCCTCGGTGCGCCCAGCTGCATGGGCCGGGCAACGCTGGCGCGGGCTGACCGGACCCAGGTACACGGCATGACGGTCGAAGCGCGCGCAGGTCAGTGGTTGGCGGGTCAGGTCGTAGACCGGCCAGGACGCTGGCACCCGGACGCCATATCCGAGGTAGCGCACCAGCTTGACTCCGGCAATCCGGGCAGCAGCGGGCGACGGGCAGCTGCAGATGATCCCCACCAGCACAGCGAGCGTCGCGACTCGGGACGGGCGACTCACGGCCCGGCGATGCTAGCCCATTGCCGAGGGACGGTCAGATCAGCGGATCGAGTCCGCGCGGGCGCCGCGGATTGAAGGCGGGGTCGGATCCGGCGGCAACGGTCCCGGATCCGGTGTTGGCGTCGGCGGCTGGGGATCGGGGCCTCCCGGCGCCGGAGGCCCGGGGGGTCCAGGAGTCGGCGCACCCGGTCCGGGCGGGCCCGGTACCGGAGGCGCGGGGCCGATGGCCAGGCAGCGTGGGCTGAATCATCCCTTTGTGGCTACCCGTAGAGCCCGTGGTTTAGCGCGGCGTCTGGTGGCTTCCCCTCGGCGGAGCTGGGGCCATGGTTTACCTCGCCCGCCGGCTCGGGTAGGCGCGGGTGATGAGGGTGCTCGTGCTGACCAGTGAGCCGATCTCCGCCCCCCAGCTGCGCCAAGCGCTGCCGGCGGACCTTGATCCTCAGCAGGGCGAGGTGATGATCGTCGCGCCGGCCCTGCAGGCCAACCCGCTGAAGTTCCTGTTCTCCGACGCCGACGAGGCGATCGGCCGGGCGCAGGCGGTGTACCGGCAGAGCGTGGAGCGCCTCGGTGAAGCCGGAGTGTCGGCCCGGGGTGACACCGGCGAGAGCGATCCCTTGGACGCGATCGCCGATGCGCTGCAAACCTTCCCCGCGGACCGCATCGTGCTGTTCACGCGGGTCGAGGGCGAGCGCTACCGGGAGGACGTCGACCGGGATGAAGTCTCCAAGCGGTTCGGCCTCCCGGTCGATGAGGCCGTTGCTGGCGGCTCCTCCAGCCAGGGCTGACGCTCCAGCTCACGGGTCAGGCGCTGGGCATTGGCAGGGGCGAAACCCTCCCAGTCGTTGTTGAAGTAGGCGTAGACCTCGTGGTGGTTGCGCCAGGCCGCGATCCGCCGGGCCCACTCTTCCAGTTCGCGCACCGAGTAGTTGCCGCGGCGCCCCCGCGCGCCCCAGTGAAAGCGGATGAAGCGCCAGGATGCGGTCGCGTCCGTTGACTGGAACCGTCGCGAGGGGTGGTCGCCGATGGTCAGCGCGACGCCGTGCTCGCGTAGCGCGTCCAGCACCGCCGGCGTGAACCAGCTTTGGTGGCGGAACTCGATCGTGTGTCGCCCGGCCGGTAGCACCTCCAGCCAATCGTGCAGCCGCCGGTCATCTCGGTGAAAGCTCTCCGGCAGCTGCCACAGCACCGGTCCTAGCCGGCCGGCCTCCATGAGCGGGGTCAGCGGCTCGTAGAAGCGCTTGATCCCCTCGGCCACCTCGGCCAGCCGCCGGATGTGCGTCAGGTAGCGGCTGGCCTTGACCGCAAACTCAAAGCCAGGCGGAGTCTGCGCGACCCATCCGGCGACGGCGTCGCGCCGAGCCAGGCGATAGAAGGTGGAGTTGACCTCGACGGTGTCGAACCGCTGCGCGTACAGCGACAGCCATCGACGCTTGGGCTCCCGCTCCGGATACAGACGGCCGCGCCAGCTGTCGTACATCCACCCCGAGCAGCCGATGCGTACGGCCTTCACGGCCGGGGTATGACCGGCCGTAGCCGATGAGTACGCTGTTCGACCCCGGCGACCCAACCGCCGACCGTCCTCCTGCTCCGGTTCCGGAGCAGCCGCAACCCGGCCAGCTGGGCACCGCCGCCCAAGAATGCCGCGCGTGCGATCTTTGGGAGAGCGCCACCCAGGTGGTGATGGGCGAGGGAGCCGCGGGCGCCCGCCTGATGCTGGTCGGCGAGCAGCCCGGCGATCGCGAGGACCTTGAGGGGCACCCCTTCGTCGGGCCCGCCGGCGCGGTGCTCGACCGCGGACTGGAGCAGGCGGGCATCGCCAGGGACGAGGTCTACATCACCAACGTGGTCAAGCACTTCCGCTACAAGAGCCGAGGCAAGCGCCGGATCCACCAGACTCCTGACCGCTGGCAGGTCTCGGCGTGCCTGCCGTGGCTGCGGGCGGAGCTGTCGCTGGTGCATCCGGAGGCGCTCGTTTGCTTAGGCGCGACATCCGCACAGGCGCTGCTCGGACCTCAGATCCGCATCGGCCGGGATCGTGGCCGCCCGGTGCCGTCCGAACTGGCCGAGTATGTCAGCATCACCAGCCATCCCTCGGCGATCCTACGCGTCCGTGAGGATGACGAGCGCCAGGTGGCGATGGACCAGTTCGTGACCGATTTGAGAAGTGTGGCGCAGTGGCTGGGCGCGAGGTAGTGGTTATCCCCGGCGTTCCGATCGTCGCGCCGCGGGTCAGCCCCCACCGGCGCGGGACCGGGCAGACCGACGCGCCAGGCGCCGTGGGCGACGCCGCACAGCGGCTTCGTCCCGACGCTTGAGATCGAGCCGCTGCGCCAGCCGCGAGGCCAGGGCCATGATCGTCAGGGCAGGGTTGGCCGACCCCTGGGTCGGCATCACACTGCCGTCGGCGACCAGCAGGTTCGGGACCTCCCAGCTGCGGTGGTCGGAGTCGACGACGCTGCGCTCCGGGTCCGATCCCATCCGGCAGCCGCCGACGAGGTGCGCGTAGCGTTCGATCTCGAGCACGTCCTGGGCTCCAGCGGCTTCGAAGATGTCGTGGAGGGTTCGCTTGGCGAAGGCGATGTTCTTGCGATCGTTCTCACACTGGCTGTAGTCCATCCGCGCCACCGGGATACCGAAGCTGTCGGTGACCTCGCTGGCCACGGTCACGCGGTTCTCCGGCAGCGGCAGCAACTCCGAGAGCACCCCGAGGGTGTACCAGTGGTTGTAGTCGCGCATGTACTCGCGCAGAGCATGGCCCCAGTGGCCGTCGGCGAGCACATGCTGGGCCCACTCGATCGGGAGCGGCCCGACGGTCTGGATCGCGAACCCGCGGGCAAAGCCCCGGGCGGGATCGGTCTCGTAGAACTGCTCGGAGGAGATCTCCGGCGGCGGGGCCTTGTACATCCGCATCTCGTCGGGGAAGCGTCCCGCCACCTGGGGAGCACCCTGGACCATGACACAGCGGCCGACCTGGTCGTTGCCGTTGGCCAGGCCGTGCGGGAACCTGCGGCTGGTCGAGTTCAGCAGCAGCCGCGGGGTCTCGATCGAGTATCCGGCCACGGCAACCGCCTCGGCGTGCTGAAAGTGCTCGACGCCGTCGCGCACGTAGCGCACGCCGGTGACGCGCCCCGAGCCGTCGTCGATCTCGACCCGGCTGACCATGCAACCGGCGCGGAACTCGGCCCCGTGCTCGATCGCGTCGGGGATGTGGGTGACCAGCGGCGAGGCCTTGGCGTTGACCTTGCACCCCTGTAGGCAGAAGCCGCGGTAGATGCAGTGGGGACGGTTGCCGAAGCTGCCGTTGGTGATCCCGACCGGACCGACGCAGATCTCGATCCCCAGCTTCCGCGCCCCCGCCCAGGCGATCTCGGCCCCGCCGGCGACCGGATGGGCGGTGTGCGGGTAGCCGTGCGGGTCCCCCCAAGGCCAATACTGCCCGGACACCGGCAGCTCCAGCTCCACCCGCTCATAGTGGGGCTTCAGATCCCAGTAGGAGATCGGCCAGTCCTCACCCACACCGTCTCGCGTATGGACCTCGAAGTCGGAGGGATGGAAGCGCGGGCAGTAGCCGGCGTAGTGGACCATCGAGCCGCCGACGCCGTGGCCGGAGTTGTTCTTGCCCAGCTGCACCGGATCCTGGCCGCCGATCACCCGGTCCTGAGTCCAGTAGATCTTGTGCGAGCCGGCCTCGTCGGACACCCAGTCGCGATCGGGATCCCAGAACGGCCCGGACTCGAGCACCACCACCTTCCAACCCCGGCGGGCCAGTCGCTGGGCCAGCGTTCCTCCGCCGGCACCGGCGCCGACGATCACCAAGTCGACCGCGTAGGCGTCGTCGTAGCGAGCCATCCGCTCCTGGGGCACGGCGCGGCGGTGGACGTCAAGCAGGAAGGCGGAGTCGTTCTCCGGTGGGCGCAAGCCCCCACGGAGGAGGGTTCGGGCAGCATGGGCCACGGAAGGGCTGCTCACGTGCCCTCCACCCCGCGCTGCTGCGTGTCCTTGACGGGATCGCGCTCGAACGCCGGTGCTCCCTCCCAGCTCTCCCGCTGCCCGGCGCCGAGGCGAGCGTAGCCGCGGGGGTAGGCGGGGCCACCGAAGCCGATCTCGTTCCACGCCCACGGATGGGAGTAGAACGCACTCAGCACCGCGCGCATGACGACGCTCCACGCCTTGCTCGGCGGTAGCTCGTCCCACACCTCGCCGTGCAGCTTGCCCTCGGAGAAGGCCTGCACCACCTGGTGCTGGACCTCCGCGTCAGCGCCCGCGAAATCCCGGGCGCCGTGTTGGCGCGCGGCGGCGTCGAGCCCCAGCGCAGCGCGTCGCCAGGTCTCAGGGTCGCTGGGCATGTCCGCGTAGTGGAAGCCGTCAAGCTCGCCGGCGAACAGCTTGGCGTCGACCATGTTCAGCACCGGGAGCTTCGGCTCCCGGTCCTGAGCCATCACCCGGTCACAGAACGCGCCCAGGGTGATCGCCTCCTGGTGGGTGAAGAAGCGGATCGGGGGCACCTGCTCCACTCGCTCCATCACCATCTGTCGCGTGACCTCGTCCCAGCGATCGGCCTGATCGAGGACGTTGTAGTCCGGATAACGCCCGTGCATCTGCGGGGTGACGCCGTTACGTTGCCGTGGCAGCTCCTCGGGTGAGGCCGGTTCCCCACCCTCACGCAGGTTCGGCAGGTGCGCGGCCTGGCGGAAATCCCGACGGGCCATTACTTCTCGCGGCTCAACGCGGCCGCGGCCAGGCCCATGCCCCCCACCAGCGCCAGCGAGCCGGGCGCCAGCAGCGGCGGTCCCATCACGATGTTGAACAGCGGCTCTTCGAACCCGCCGGGCTTACGCGCGACCCCGCGGATGTGGGTGATCACGCCCACCGCGCCGTCCAGGCAGTACAGCGCCGAGAGCGCCGGCAGCCAGGTGCGGGCGGCTCGCTCGGAGCGAACCCCGGCTATCCCCGCCACCGTCAGCGCCGGCGACAGAGCCACCGGAGTCCACATCCACTTGTCCCCGAACGAGCCGCGGAAGTGCTCGAAGTAAATCTCCACGCCCAGCGGAAGCGCGCTGAACGCGGTCGCGCCGGCCAGCGTTCGCTGCATGCGCCCGCGGGAGAAGTTGTCCCACCACCGCTGTAGCCCCCGCTCGGGCGCAGTGGTGCGCCTGAGCCGCCGCTTAGGCCGCATATTTCTCCGCCTCAGCTCGCTTGAGCTCCAGTCCGTTACCCGGCCGCCCGAGGTCGGGGAACAGCGCCCCGTCCCGGGGACGGGCAGCGCCATCGAACAGCAGCCCCTCGATCCGCACGTGGTCGTGGAAGTACTCCAGGTGCACCAGCTCCGACAGCGCCAGCCCGGGATGGAGGTGGATCGACGGACCGCAATGCAGCGACAGCGGCACGTGGTGGGCGCGGCACAGCCCGTCGACCCGGAGCAGCTCGGTGATGCCGGCGCAGCGAGTGACATCGGCCTGGAGGATGTCGACCGCACCCGCCTGCAGCATCGACTGGAAATAGCCGACGTCGTAGCCGTACTCACCGGCAGCGATGGGCATCCCCCCGGGGGCGCGGTCACGGATCAGCCGCAACCCCGGTAGGTCGTCGGAGGAGACCGGCTCCTCGAACCAGCTCACATCCGCCTCCTCGCGGAAGCGCTGCCCCAGCTCCAGCGCCTGCTTGCGCGAGTACCCACCGTTGGCGTCGACGAACAGCTGAGCTCCAGGGCCGATCGCCTCCCGTGCCGCCCGCACCCGGGCGGGATCGTCCTCGGGCAAGCTGCCGATCTTCATCTTGACCCGAGGGATGCCCTCCGCCACCCAGCCCGACAGCTGCTCGCGCAGCCGCTCGAGCGGATAGGCGGTGAAGCCGCCGGATCCGTAAACCGGAACCCGGTCATGCGCCATTCCCAGCAGCACAGCCAGCGGCAGCCCGAGCAGGCGAGCCTTGAGGTCCCACAGCGCCGTGTCCACGGCGGCAATGGCCATCGACGCGATCCCGGGCCGCCCGAGGTTGCGGATCTGCTCCACCATCTTCCCCCACGCCGCCTGCGGGGCCAGCGCGTCGGCGCCCTTGACCAGCGACTGGAGCTTTGACTCGATCAGCCTCGCCGTCGAGAGGTCGGCGTAGGTGTAGCCGAGCCCCGACTCCCCGCCGCCGTGAGCGTGGACGACGACGATCGTGGTGGATCCCCAGGACAGAGTCCCGTCCGCCTCGGGCGCGTCGGTGGGGACTGTGAACGCCCCCACCTCCAGCTCCTGGACGGCGGTCTCGGTGCGGCCCGCGATCGCGGTCATCGGCCCGGCAGGAACTCCTCGGCCTTCTGCTTGAAGGACTGCTTGATGATCTCCCGGGTGCTCGGATCGCCGGCGATCAGGGCCGAGCTCAGCGCCTTGGCCTGCTCGATCGTGATGTGCGGCGGCAGCGGCGGCACCTCGGGATCGGTCACCGCCTCGACCACCACCGGCCGGTCGGAGCTGAGCGCGGCATCCCACGCGCTCCCGACCTGGTCGGGAGCATCGACCCGGAACCCACGGAGCCCGAGCATCTCGGCGTAGCTGGCGTAGGGGAAGTCAGGCAGATCCTGCGAGCCTTCGAACTTCGGATCGCCGGACATCGCGCGTTGCTCCCAGGTGACCTGGTTGAGGTCGCGGTTGTTGAGGACGAGCACGATCAGCCGCTGATCGGCCCACCGGTGCCGATACTTGGCGATCGTGATCAGCTCGTTGATCCCGTTCATCTGCATCGCGCCGTCGCCGACCATCGCGATCACCGGACGGTCGGGATGGGCAAACTTGGCGGCAATCGCGTACGGCACGCCTGGGCCCATCGTGGCCAGGGTGCCCGACAGCGAGGCCATCATCCCCTTGCGCAGACGCACGTCACGCGCATACCAGTTGGCCGAGGACCCGGAGTCCGAGCACAGGATTGCCCCGTCGGGCAGCCGCCGGGAGAGCTCGTGGAAGACCAGCTGCGGGTTCAGGGGGTTGGCGCTCAGCTGAGCGCGCTCGTCCATCAGCCTCCACCACTCCCCCACCTCGCCCTCGATCTGCTCGCGCCAGCCCCGGTCCTCCTTGCGCCTCAGGCGGGGGACCAGCGCTCGCAGGGTCTCGGCGCTGTCGCCGACGAGGTTGACGTCCATCGGGTACCTGATCCCCAGCATCTTGCCGTCGATGTCGATCTGGACCCCGCGAGCCTGTCCCTCCTCGGGCAGGAACTCCGAGTAGGGAAAGCTCGAGCCGACCATCAGCAGCGTGTCGCAATCCTGCATCAGGGTCCAGCTCGGCTTGGTTCCCAGCAGCCCAATCGAGCCGGTCACCCAGGGCAGATCGTCGGGCAGCACCGCCTTGCCCAGCAGCGCTTTGGCCACACCTGCCCCGAGCAGCTCGGCCACCTGGCTGACCTCCTCGGCCGCGTGCAGGGCCCCCTGGCCGACGAGCATGGCCACGCGCTCGCCCGCGTTCAGCAGCCCCGCCGCCCGGTCGAGGTCAGCGTCGGCGGGCACGACCCGCGGTCTGGCGTAACCGGAGCCGGAGTGCACCGTGCCGTGCTTGTGCGGCGGTGTGGGCACTGCCTCCCCCTCCTGCACATCGTTGGGGATGATGATCGCGGTCACTGTGCGCTCGGCCAGGGCGATCCTGAACGCGCGGTCGACCAGGTGGCGGATCTGCGCCGCCTCGGTGGCCATCTGCACGTACTCGTGGGCGACGTCCTTGAACAACGTGGTCAGGTCGATTTCCTGCTGATAGTTGCCACCGAGGCCGGCGCGAGCCTGCTGGCCGACGATCGCCACCACCGGCTGGTGATCGAGCTTGGCGTCGTAGAGGCCATTGAGCAGATGGACCGCCCCCGGGCCCGAGGTGGCCATGCAAACCCCCACCTCGCCGGTGAACTTGGCGTGAGCACAGGCCATGAACGCGGCCATCTCCTCGTGCCGGACCTGAATGAAGTCCGGGCGCTCACCCTCGCCGGCCCGGGAGAAGGCGCCCATGATGCCGTTGATGCCGTCTCCGGGATAGCCGTAGATGCGTCGCACGCCCCACCTCAAGAGGCGCTCCAGCAGGAAGTCGGCAACGGTCTGGCTCATTTAAGCTCCTCTTTTGTCACAGCAGTCACGGCTGGGTGCGTCGGGAGCTACCCCCAGCCGGCAGCCAATAACCGGCGGGAGGTCAGAGCGCTTACACAACGAGCACTGGCGGTGGGCGAGGCTCCCGCCACAGGAGAGAGCCGGCCTCGAATAACCACCAGCTGACCCCTCAGCCGCGGTGTCGCCGGTTGTCCCAGACCAGCTTCTTATATCTCGCGGTGTGGGAAACGGCTAGGCAGAAGGTCTTGGCCGTCTGGGGCAGGGACCGCAGAAAGCTTGGATCCATGAACCCCCCGGCCTTGGCGTCGAAGGAGCCGTGGGCGCCATGGTCGACGTCGCCGTCGACGGGCTGGTAGAGGTTGACGGGGCGGTCAGGGTTGGCCGGCTGCGGGGTCAGCTGAGTCTCCCAAGCGCCGATCGCCGCGTACTGGTTGCCGAGCCCGGGGGCCAGCCTGGCCACCAGCACCAACAGCTTGTTCCATGACCCGACGATCTTGTCCCGCCGACCGTCGAGCGCCGCCGCGACGATGAACTTGGCCGGGATCTCGGGCTGGTAGATCGGCGGGACCGGCATAGGGTGATCCGACATGGCGTTCTCGCACCAGTCGAACTGCGGCGTGTTGACCGCCGGAAGGTGGACCATGCTCATGCGAACGTGGCTGTTCTCGTGGATCAGCTCCGCCCGGGTGGACTCGAAGAAGCCGCGACAGGCGAACTTCGACGCGCAGTAGGCCGACTGCAGCGGGATCCCGATGAACGCCAGGGCCGACCCCACGTTGACGATCGAGCCGTGGTCGCGCGGACGCATCCTCGCCAGCGCCGCCTTCGTGCCCCACACCTGACCGAGGAACGTGACCTCGATCGCCCGCTGGAAGTCGGCTGGCTCAACCCCCCAGGACGGCGCGAACACGGTCGTCATCGCGTCGTTGACCCACACGTCGATCGGCCCCAGCTCGTCCTCCACCTGACTGGCCGCTCGGTCGACCTGCTCGAACTGGGACACGTCGGTGGGGATCGCCATCGCCCTGACCCCGGCGCCGCGGGCCTCACTCGCCGCCGCCTGAAGGCCAACCTCGCCTCGAGCCAGCAGGGCCACGTCGAATCCACGCTCAGCGAACGCCCGGGCAGTGGCTCTTCCCACCCCAGCCGAGGCTCCCGTGATCACGGCAATCCGACCCATGTCCTCACTCTCCTTTCCGACAACGGCACTGATCGGCGCTTGCGCAAACCTGGTGAGGTCTATCAGCATGCGGCGAGGCGCTGGGTTGCCTGGGCGGCCGCGGTAGGCTGATGGCGTGGCAGCCGCGCGCCGAGCGAGAGAGCGATCGCCGACGCGCGGAGCTAGCCATCTCCGCTATCGCGGTGCGCTGGCCACGGTGGTCGGGCAGAGCGCGATCCCCTACGGCTACACGCTCACGATCTGGTGCAGCGGCGCTGCGATCGAACACTCTCACGGCACGCCCACTGTGGCTGACACGTTGCTTTTCCTGGTCGGGGCGATCGCCGGCTTCGCTAGCCTGGGCGTGCTCGCCCGGAGCGCACCCGCGGCGCCGCTCGAGCCTCCGCACGGCGGCATGATCCGGACGGGGCAGATCCACCTTCTGGCCGTGGGCCTGGCGCTAGGGACGGCGGCACTGGTGGCCCTGATCCATAGCTTTGCCGTGTGGCCGCTGGGCGGGTTCACGGCCACGGTCGTGTACCTCGCGCTGACCGGAATCGAGCTGGCCGCGGCCACGCGATACGCGGCCGGCGAGGACGCGAGCTGACCGCAGCCCACCCGTTGACCCTCAGCATCATCAGCATCGACTTCCCGACCGCGTCTGGGAGCCCTATCGTCAGGTTCTACCTGACGGCAGCATGCAGACGCTGCTGTGCCTGGCTCAGGGCGACGGTGGCGGAGATGTGCGCGAGGTGCGTCAGGCCCTGGGGGAAGTTCCCCAGTAGCACCCGCGTCTTGGGATCGACCTCCTCCGAGAACAGGCCCAGGTCGCTGCCGGTGGCGAGGACGGTCTGGAGCACCGCCTCGGCCTCGGCGAGCTCGTCCTGGTAGGCCAGGCACTCGGCCAGCCAGAACGAGCAGCACAGAAATGCCCCCTCCCGTCCACGCAGCCCATCCCGGCGCCGGTAGCGGTACAGCAGGCCGCCACCAGCGTCGAGCTCCTCTCGGATCGCGGCCACCGTGGCCACCATCCGCTCATCCTTCCAATCCACGAACTCCACGGTCGGGAGCAGCAGCAGCGCCGCGTCCATCTCCTTGCCGTCGAAGGCCTGCACGTAGCAGCCCCGCCGGCGGTCAAACCCGCGTCGCTCGATCGCCCGGCGGCACTGGTCCCGAGCCCGCTGCCAGCGCCTGATCGGCGCGCTGCGCATGCACTCCTCAGCGAGCCTGATGCCGCGGTCCAGCGCCGCCCAGCAGAGCACCTTGGAGTGCACGAAGTGATCGGGTGGGCCCGGCCACTCCCAGATCCCCTGATCCGGTTTGTCCCACTGCCGGGCGGCGTGGTCGATCAGCGAGACCAGGAACCGCCACTGGTCATCGCTGGGCGAGTGACCGCGCCGATGCCAGCGCCAGGTGAGGTTGACCAGCTCGCCGTAGGCGTCCAGCTGACGCTGCCCACTGGCGCCGTTGCCTACTCGTACCGGGCTCGAAGCACGGTAGCCCTCCAACCCCGACAGCTCGCTGACGTCGAGGCGGCGCTCGCCACCGACCCCGTAGACGACCTGCAGGTCGCCGGCATGCCCAGCGGCGCTGCGCAACACGAAGGCACGGAACGCATCCGCCTCGGCCTCGCAGCCGACCTCAGCGAAGGCCCGGGAGCTGAAGCTCGAGTCGCGGATCCAGGCAAAGCGGTAGTCCCAATTGCGCGGGCCGCCGAGCACCTCGGGCAGGGAGCTCGTCGGGGCGGCGACGATCGCGCCGGTCGGGGCGTGGGTCATCGCCTTGAGCGTCAGCGCCGAGCGCCGGGCCCCCAGCTGGCCGGGCCCGTCGAGCTCGACCCGTCGACACCATCTCCGCCACCAGCCGATCGTCCGCTCCACGTCCTTGTCCAGCGCCTCCGTATCGGGCTCCTCTGGATCGTCCCCGACCAGCTCCGGGGGCATGTAGGAGAGCCAGAGATGGATCCGCTCGCCCGCGCTCACCTCCACCCGACCGGTCAGCGCGTGGGCGGGGGACTCCTCCAGGCGCACCTGTGAGAACACCACCAGCGCGTCGTTTCCCCCGCAGGCGCTGTGCACGCGATGGCCATGGCGACGGATCCACGGCCGAACCTGTCCGTAATCGAAGCGCGGCACCACGTGGAGGTCAAAGGCGACGCTGCCGCGCCGGACCTCAACCACCCGCAGCAGCCGCCGCTCCCAGTGATGGCGCGGCCGCTCGCGGACGAGGAACAGGTCGGTGACCTGGGCCTCGCCCGAGGAGCCCTGGTAGTTGGTCTGGAGCACAAGCGTGTCGTCCACGTACTGGCGTGATGTCTCCCAAGCGGCGCGGCCGGCGGGAGCGACGCTGCAGTAGCCGCCACGGTCGCGATCCAGCAGTCGCGCAAACGTGCTGCCGGAGTCAAATCGGGGCAGGCAGCACCAATCGATCGATCCGCGGCGGGAGACCAGGGCAGCGCTGTGGCAGTCGCCGATCAGCGCGTAGTCGCCGATCGGCAGATAGGAGTGGTCTGCTGTCACGCCCCATAGGAGTACCCGAAACCGTTTGACGATGCCTACCTCGGGTACAGTGAAACGCGTATGTGGCTCTACCTCGTCGCCGCCGTCGTGCTCGCGTTCGGCGTGATCGGCACGGTGGCCACCGGCGGTATCTTCACCATTGTGCTGATCCCGGTGGCGGTGATCGTGTTCATCGCCGCGATCGCCTACCGGAGCATGGGGCACGTGGCCGAGCGCAGTCAGGGTGCCGTAGGCACCGAGCCGCTGCCGCACAGCGAGCCCGACCAGCCTGGACACGTGCCCACCAGTCCCGAGGGGCTGGCGGACGCGCGGCGCGCCCAGCAGTAGCCCGGTCGTTCCCGCTAGGAAGATTGCCGCTGGCCGGAGCCACTCACGCGCTCTCCGACAGCGTTGTCAACCTCCGAACCATCTGCGGCTCGCCGCGTTTCCGGGGCGGGTTTCCGGACATATACTACCCGCGCGCTCCTCAGCCCCCGGCAACCGCTAACCGTGTCCCCCGAGCCCCGCGAACCCCAACGCACCCGCCGGAGGCGGCGCCTGGTCGGGCTCGCTGCTGGCATGAGCGGAGTGCTGCTGGCCGGTTGCGGCAAGCAGTCGATCCTCTCAACGCACAGCCCGCAGGCGCACAACATCGCGCTGCTGTGGTGGTGGATGCTGGGGGTCGCGACGATCGTCTTCTGCGGCGCGCTGGGGCTGCTCGCGCTGGCGTGGTTCGGCCGCCGCACGCCCGGCCTACCGTGGCTTGGCGAGCGCGAGAACTTCTCCGAGGGGCTGGTGGTGGTGTTTGGAATCGGGATCCCGATCGTCGTCCTCTCGGTGCTGTTCGGAGTGGCCAACGTTTACCTGATCAAGCAGACCTCGCCGCCTGACCCGCGCAGCACCGCGATGACCATCAACGTCATCGGACACCAGTGGTGGTGGGAGGTGCGCTATCCCGGCACCGGGGCGATCACCGCCAACGAGATCCATCTGCCGGTCAACACCCGGGTCAACCTGGTGGCCACCTCCGCCGACGTGATTCACAGCTTCTGGGTCCCGGCGCTGAACCGCAAGATCGACATGATCCCCGGGCGGCGGAATCGGATCCTGCTCTACGCCTCGAGCCCGGGGACCTATCGCGGTCAATGCTCGCAGTTCTGCGGATTCCAGCACGCGAACATGGGGATGTACGTCGTCGCGCAGTCGTCCGCCGCCTTCAACGCTTGGCGCGCCAACATGGCCGCCCGGGCACCACGTCCGACGACGGCCGCGGCCCAGGCTGGGCAGCGCCTGTTCATGAGCAGCCAGTGCGCCAGCTGCCATCGCATCGCCGGCACCCCGGCTCAGGCGACCGTCGGTCCAGACCTCAGCCATCTGGCCACCCGGACGACGCTCGCCGCCCTCACCATCCCCAACGACAGCCCGCATCTGGCCGCCTGGATCACCAACCCGCAGGCGATCAAGCCCGGGGACCGGATGCCCGACCTCGGCCTCTCCCAGAGCCAGGTCAGCCAGCTGGTCAGCTACCTGGAGTCACTGCACTAGTGGTGGCCTTCGCAGACACGGTCGGAGGCCACTGATGGCCACCGTGGTCAGTCCTCGCGGCCAGGAGCACGTCGACCGGCTCGAGCGGATCTGGGGCGAGCGCCCGGGAATCCTCGGCTGGCTGACCACCACCGATCACAAGCGCATCGGGATCATGTACTTCTTCACCTCGCTGGCCTTCTTCGGCGCGGGTGGGGTCGAGGCGCTGCTGATCCGCACCCAGCTGATTGGTCCCAACCAGCACGTCCTCTCGCCTCAGGCCTATGACGAGGTGTTCACGATGCACGGCATCACGATGATCTTCCTGTTCGTGATCCCGATGACCACGGGGGCGTTCGGCAATTACCTGATCCCGCTGATGATCGGCGCCCGCGACATGGCCTTCCCGCGCATGAACGCGCTGTCCTACTGGATCTACCTGTTCTCAGGGCTGTTCATGTACATCGCCCTGCTGGGCGGCCACGCGCCCAACTCCGGCTGGTTCGACTACGTCCCGCTGGCCTCCAAGCACTTCGACCCCGGCAACAACATCGACTTCTACGGATACGGGCTGATCTTCAACGGCATCTCCAGCACCGCCACTTCGATCAACTTCATCGTCACGATCTTCAAGCTGCGGGCCCCGGGAATGTCGCTGAACCGGATGCCGCTGTTCTGCTTTGCCTTCCTGTCGGTGGCCTTTGCGCTGCTGTTCGCGTTGCCATCGCTGAGCATCGCCGCGCTGTTCCTGGAGCTCGATCGCCAGCTCGGCTTTCACTTCTACGATGTGGCCTTCGGTGGCGACCCGCTGCTATGGCAGAACCTGTTCTGGATCTTCGGCCACCCCGAGGTTTACATAATCATCCTGCCCGCGTTCGGGATCGCCACGGCGATCATCCCCACCTTCGTGCACCGCAAGATGGTGTTCTTCCCGCTGGTAGCACTGGCGGAGATCCTGGTCGCGTTCCTGGGCTTCGGCGTGTGGGTGCACCACATGTTCACGGTGGGCTTCGCCAACATCACCACCGTCTACTTTGCGGCCGCGAGCCTGATCATCGTCATCCCCTCAGCGATTCAGCTGTTCGCCTGGATTACCACGATCCTCACCGGCACCCCGGAGTACAAGACGCCGCTGCTGTTCATCATCGGGTTCATCGTCTACTTCATGATAGGTGGCCTGTCGGGGGTCGCGGTGGCGGCGATCCCGTTCGATCAGCAGGTCCACGACAGCTACTTCATCATCGCCCACTTCCACTTCGTGATCTTCGGGGCGGCGGTGTTCCCGATCCTGGGCGGCATGTACTTCTGGTTTCCCAAGCTGACCGGTCGCATGTACCACGAGGGCGTGGGCAAGCTCAGCTTCTGGCTGACGTTCATCGGCACGTTCGTGACCTTCTTCCCGATGCACATCGTCGGCATCCTCGGCATGCCCCGCCGCATCTACACGTATCACGCCGGCCTGGGCTGGACGTTCCTCAACGCGCTGGAGTCGGTCGGGTCCTACGTGCTGGCCATCGGCTTGGTGCTGATCGTGGCCAATCTGTTCATCAGCCGCTTCAAGGGCGCTCCGGCGGGCAACGACCCCTTTGGGGGGGACACGCTGGAGTGGTCTACCACCTCTCCCCCGCCCGCATACAACTATCCGGTGATCCCCACCGTCTCGAGCCCGTACGCGATGTGGGACGAGGATGACCGCAAGCGCGACAGCGCCCGGCTGGACCGTGGCGAGGGCTTGCTGGAGCTCGGCCACGAGACGCCGGCGACCACGGTTCAGGACGCCGCCATCGACGAGATCCTGTCGATGCCCTCGCACTCGCTGTGGCCGCCGGTGGCGGCGCTGATGCTGACCGGCATCTTCGCGATGCTGCTGATGGCGCACTACTGGATCGCCCTCGGCTTCCTGGCCGTCGGGGGGATGTCGCTCATCGGGTGGCATCACAAGGAGAGCCAGGCATGAGCGAAACACCGCGGGTGACCCGCAGCACGGCCGCCTTCACCGCCGCCGCGGCCGGACGGGTGTCCCGTCAGCGCCAGGCCCAACCCAGCGGCTGGTGGGGCATGGCCCTGTTCCTGTGCTCGGAGGTGACGCTGTTCGGCACACTGATCGCCACCTACTTCTATCTCGACTTCGACTCCCCCGCCTGGCCCCCGGGGGGGATCAAGGCGCCGAGCGTCGTGTTGCCGCTGGTCGCCACCGGCGCGCTGGTGAGCACAAGCGTGCCGATGTGGCTGGCCGCGCGCAGCGCCAGGGCCGGCCAGCGGCGAAGAGTGATCTGGTTGATCGCCGCCGCGGTAGTGGTTCAGGGCTGCTACTTGGCCCTGCAGGTGCTGCTGTTCCGCCACGATCTAAACGACTTCAGCCCGCAGAGCAGCGCCTACGGCTCGATCTACTTCACCCTGCTGGCCGCGCACCACGCGCACGTGCTGCTGGGGATCCTGCTCGACCTCACCGTACTGGCCTTCGTCAGCATCAGCGGCCTGACCAACTACTGGTTGATCGGGGTCCGGGGGGTGGCGCTGTACTGGCACGTGGTCAACGTGCTGGCGATCCTCGTCGTGCTCACCCAGCTGGCGCCCTCGCTGTGAGGTCCCCCCCGCCCAACTGGCTCGTGTGGTTCGGCGTGACCGGCGGCGCCACTGCCTGGGCGGTGCAGTTCCTGGCCAACCTCGCCTTCACCTTCGCTCAGTGCAACGCCCCCGGAAACCGCTGGCAGCTGCCGGTACACGGCTGGGAGATAGCACTCTCCGCGGTGGCGATCGCCGTAGACCTGGCGGCGATGGCCGTCTGCGTGCGGCTGTTCGTGCAGACCTACCAGTTCGACCATCACGTGGCCGAGGCCGAACGGCGCGGAGACGGCTTCATACCGCCGGTGGGGCGAGTCAACTTCCTGTCCATGGTCGGCATCACGGTCAACTTCCTCGCCCTGGCGATCATGGTCATGACCGCGATCGGCGCTCCATTGCTACCGGTGTGCCAGCAGTCGTGACCGGCAGGCGGGGCATCGTCGCGCTGGCCGTCCTGGTGACGCTGTGGGCGGTCGGTGTGGCCGAGGCGCAGCCTCAGTCGGGGATCGTGCGCCCCACCACCGAGCCATTGACCCCAAGCGTCCAGCTCGGGGCCCAGCTCTACGCCGGCAACTGCTCCAGCTGCCACGGGATCGCCGGCGCCGGGATCACCTCGCCGCGTCGCGGGGCGGGCGAGGTCGCCGGGGCCGGCCCGAGCCTACGCGGAGTCGGTGCGCAGGCGGCCGACTTCTACCTGCGCACCGGCTACATGCCGTTGTCGAGCATCCACGACCAGCCCGGCAACGACCGCGTGCTGTTCACCGACAAGGAGATCCGGTCGGTGGTGAGCTACGTCGCCTCGCTTCAGTCGGGACCGGCGATCCCGCAGCCCGATCCGGGCGCCGGCGGAATCGCCGAGGGCATGCACCAGTTCGCCACGCACTGTGCCGGGTGCCATCAGATCCAGGGCCGCGGCGGCTTCGTCACCGGTGCGATGGTCCCGCCGCTGCAGGGCGTGAACCCCACCCAGATCGCCGAGGCGGTTCGCATTGGGCCCTACCTGATGCCGCGCTTTTCGAGTCGGCAGATCTCTGATGCCCAGCTGAACTCGATCATCAAGTTCGTGCTCAGCACCCGCCACCCGGACAATCGCGGCGGCTGGGGGATCGGGAACCTCGGCCCCATCCCCGAAGGTCTGGTCACCTGGTGGATCGCCGCGCCGCTACTGATCGTGGGCTGCATGATGGTGGGAAGGAGGCTGCGTCAATGAAGCTGTGGCAGTGGCTGGCCGCCCTGGTGTTGAGGGTGCTCCTACGCCGAGGTGACGAGAACGACGAGCAGCCGGAGGAGCCGGAGCAGTCCGAGCGGATCGTGGCCGCGGGCACCCCCGAGCGACGGGCGGAGAACGTGGTGGTCGTGCTGCTGGGGATCGCCAGTCTGTTCGCGCTCGGGTTCGTGGTCACCTATGCCCTGTTCAGCCCCTCCCGCCTTCCCAACGAGCTGCTGGGCATCTGCCTGGGAATGTGCCTGCTGTTCATTGGCGCGGCGCTGACGGTGGTGGCCAAGCGCCTGGTGGTCACGGAGGAGCTCGAGGAGGAGTACCCGGAGGAGCATCCTCAGCAGCAGCAGGAAGTCGCCCAGATCGTGCACCAGAGCGGCAGCCGGATCACCCGCAAGCGGATGCTCATCACCGCGGGCGCAGCCACCGGCGGGGCGCTGGGCCTGGCCGCACTGACCCCGGCGCTGTCGATCGGCCCAATCTGGAACACCACGCCGCTGGACCAGACCCCCTGGCGCCGGGGCCGGCGGTTGGTCGACGAGACGGATAGGCCGATCAGCGCCGCCGACGTGGAGCAGCGGACGTTCTACACCGCGTTCCCAGAGGGCGCCGACCCGGAAGACATCGGCTCCTCGCTCATCCTCGTCCGGCTCGATCCGACGAAGCTGAAGCTCCCGCCCGAGCGCGCGGACTGGGCTCCGCAAGGGATCCTCGCCTACTCCAAGATCTGCACCCACGCCGGCTGCGCGATCGCTCTGTACCGCAAGCCGACGTTCCCGGTGGTCGAGCCCAATGATGCCCTGGTCTGCCCGTGCCACTACTCCACCTTTGACCCCTTCACCGGTGGCACGGTGACCTACGGCCCCGCCGGCCGCCCGCTGCCGCAGCTGCCGCTCCTCATCGACGCCTCCGGAAACCTGCGCGCCGGGGGCAACTTCTCGGGCCGGGTGGGCCCATCGTGGCTGAACGTCAGGAATCGCCCGACATGAGCGACCCGATCGAAGATCCGGTCCGCTTCATCGACGAGCGCACCGCGGCAGCGCCGCTGCTACGCAAGGGCCTGCGCTACCTGTTCCCCGACCATTGGTCGTTCCTGCTCGGGGAGGTGGCCCTGTACTCGTTCATGGTGCTGATCGCCACCGGGATATACCTGGCGCTGTTCTTCGATCCGAGCACCGCCAAGACCGTCTACCACGGGGCCTACGCCCCGCTCGACGGACAGACGATGAGCGACGCCTACAAGTCGGTGCTGGACATCTCGCTCTCGTACAAAGCGGGGCTGCTGATGCGTCAGACCCACCACTGGGCGGCGGACGTGTTCGTCGCCTCGATGACCATGCACCTGTTCCGCGTGTTCTTCACCGGAGCGTTCCGCAAGCCGCGCGAGCTGACCTGGCTCGTGGGATTGACGCTCCTGTTCGTCTCCCTGCTGGAGGGATTCCTCGGCTATTCGCTGGTCGACGATCTGCTCTCCGGGATGGGGATCGCGATTGCCTACGGAGTTGGCCTCTCGCTCCCGATCATCGGCGGCTCCATGACCCTGGCGATCTTCGGGGCCCCGTTCCCGGGAACTCCGCACTTCTGGTCGCGCATGTACATCGCGCACGTGCTGCTGATCCCGCTCCTGCTGGCGACGCTGATCGGCATCCACCTGGCATTGATCGCGGCTCGCCACCACACTCAGTTCCGGGAGAGCGAGCGAACCACCAACCGCCGGATCGTCGGCGTACCCATGTTCCCCGGTCAGGCCCCGCGCTCGCTGGCGCTGATGACCTTCGTCGCGGGGGTGCTGTTCCTGCTCGGCGGGCTGGTGCAGATCAACCCGATCTGGCAATGGGGACCGTTCGAGCCCTGGCTGGGGACCAATGGCGCGCAACCAGACTGGTATCTCGGCTGGCTGATCGGGGCGCTGCGCCTGATGCCGAGCTTCGACGTAACCATCGGGCACTTCACTGTGATCCCGAACCCGTTCTGGGGCGGGGCGCTGTTCCCGCTACTCGTCCTCGCCGTGCTGGCCGCGTTCCCCTGGATCGAGCGGCGCCTGACCGGCGACCACAGCATGCACAACCTCGCCGACCGGCCGCGTGACGCACCCAACCGAACTGCATTCGGCATCGCCTTTCTCAGCTGGGTGTTCCTGATCTTCGCCTTCGGAGCCGCCGATCGGCTGTTCGTGCTGTGGGGGATCAGCTACAACACCCAGCTGTACATCTTCCGGATCGCCATCTGGATCGTCCCCGTGGTCCTGTTTCTTCTCGTGCGTCGGGTGTGCCGTGAGCTGCAGGCTTCCGACCGCATCGAAGAGGAGCGCGAGCAGGCCGAGGACGAGGCGCAGGAGCATCAGCGCGCCCTGGCTCGTGCCGGTGCCCAAGCCGTGCGATGAGTCCACCGCCCGCCTGAACTGGGGCCGCGGCGCAGGCGCGTCAGCGCATTACGTCGCGCACGCGCGCCGAACGGCCGTAGCGGGCGGCACGCGCGGCCATCCCGGCATCGAGGTCCCGCTCGACCAGACGCTGGCGGACTTCGGCCTCACGGATGAAGCGGATGAACAGCCACGCGAAGGCGAGCAGCGTGACCACGCTGCCCTCGATGAACATGATCGCCCCCGCCGCGCGCTGGTCGGAGACGGCGGACCCCGCGCCGCCTCGCTCGCGAACGGCGTAGTAGGAGTAGAAGGCATGGCCCGACCAGATGAACACGTTGGCCAGACCCGCGCCGGCGGTGCGCACGGCGAGCGTGTAGAGGGCCTTCCACCCGTTGCCAAACCAGACGGGACCGGGCAGTGGCTCGATCACCGCCGCCCACATCAGCGCACCGAAGAAGAAGAAGCAGAAGTGCTCGAGCGCGTGGACGTTGTCGTGGCGCAGCGCCGCCTGGTAGAGGACGGGAAGGTGCCAGAGATAGAGGTCGAGGATCCACAGCGGCAACGCCACCAAGGGGTGGCCCAGCCGGCGGAGCGGCCGTAACCAGTCGATGGCCAGGATCGGCCGCAGCACCGGGCCGGTGAGTCCGAGCACGATAAGCAGCGGGGCGATGTCCCCCAGCAGCAGGTGCTGGATCATGTGAACCCAGAGCAGCCGGTTCTCTCCGTACCAGTCGAGCGGAGACACCAGCGCCAGCAGGGTGAACCCGAGACCGCTGTAGAACGACACGAGCCGACGCGTCCGCACCGGTCTCCCCCGCGCCGCCAGCTCGTGGACGCGGATCCAGTAGGCCACGCCGAACAGCAGCACCGGAGCCAGCTGCTGCGGCGCGAGCTGCAAGTGACTCATCCGAGCGTCGTCGCCGGCGAGCCGCGAGCGGGGCCGTGCGCGGCCACCCGGGCCTCCGTGCGCGCGGCGCCCGCCCGCAACCCGTCCCGGATCTGTGCCCGCTGGGGAGCGACCACGTACTTCGGGTCGCTGACCGAGGCAAAGCCGGCCCTGAAGATGCTCCAGCGCATGGCCAGCGCGCCGGCGCCGAGCAGGATGCCGGCCGCCACCGCTGCCGGTCGCGAGCTACGGGCCCGGGTGCTGATCAGGGCGCCGGCGGCGACGCAGACCTGGCTGATCCGCTTAAGGGTCGAGGGGATCTTCTCCTCGTAGGCTGCGGCGAGCTCCCCGAGCCGCTTCTCCATCACCCGCTCGCTGGCCAGCTCGGCAACGGCGCCGCCCAACGCCAGTCTCCGGGCGGCGGCGGCATGTTGAGGCGGCGTGGCGATCAGCGCGGCGGCGCCGGCACTGAGCCCCGCTCCGGCTCCGAACACGAACGGCAGCTCGTGCCGCGCCTCGTGCCAGACTGGGACAGCGGTGTTGGCGATAAGCGCCGCGGTGTAGGTCGAAAGCGGTAGTCCAGAGAGCGCGGCCGCTGGCTTTGCCGCCCGCCCCAGCCTCGGGAACACGCCCGTCCAGGCATTGGCGGCCGCCAGCGCTGTGGTGGCGCCCGAAAAGGAGAGGATCCACGAGCCGACGCTCATCGGCGAGGTGACCTTGAACATCCGCAGCATGTTGAGAAACCGGGATGGCTTGCCCAGGTCGGAGATCAGCATCATCGGGCTGACGGTGATCCCCAGCAGCGCCACCGCCCATGCGCGACGTCCGAGCAGGTCATTGCCGCGCCACTCCGCCAGCAGGGCGAGACCGGCCGACCCGCCGGCCAGGCCTCCGCTGAAGAAGTAGATCGGGATCTCCCACGTCCAAACCGGCTCCTTGAGCACGGGTTGACCGTGGTAGGAGCGAACCTGGCCGCTGTCTCCCCCCGGCTGAGCGCGCGTCTGGGTCGCGCTCATCGGCGGCCTCCAAGCACGGCGGCCGCCAGCCCAGCGCCGAGCGCCACCGCGGCTGCCCCCGCGGCTGTCCAGATCGAGCCGATGTCCCGCACCGTGTCGACCGGGTCCGGTGGCAGGCCGTAGACCTCGGGCGCGTCCAGCAGCAGGAAGAACGCCCCCGCGCCTCCAATCCCGTCATCTTCATCGGCCAGGTAGAGCTGCGCCTTGTCCTGGCCCGCCTCCTGGAGCTGAGCGAGCCGGTGCTCCGCCCGCTCGCGCAGCTCGGAGAGCTCACCGAACTGAATCGAGTTGGTGGGACAGGCCTGGGCGCAGGCGGGCTCCTTGTCGTCCTTGAGGCGGTCGTAGCAGAGCGTGCACTTCCACACCCGGCCGTCCTCCTCACGCTGGTCGAGAACGCCGAACGGACAGGCAGGAACGCAGTACCCGCAGCCGTTGCAGATGTCCTCTTGGACCACCACCGTGCCGTACTCGGTGCGGAACAGTGCTCCGGTCGGGCACGCTTCCAGGCACGCGGCGTGGGTGCAGTGCTTGCACACGTCGGAGGACATCAGCCAGCGAATTCCCTCGCCTGGACCCTCCTGGTAGGTCTGCAGGCCGGCCTCGATCGCCTGCGCGGCCTCCGCCACCTGTACAAGCGAACCGTTTTCCCGGGCATCGGCGGGGATCTTTTGTTCCACGAAGGCCACGTGGCGCCAGGTGTTGGCTCCTAGTTCGATGGTGTTGTCATAGGACTTCCCGGTGAAGCCCTGGATCGACATGGGGATTTGATTCCACTCCTTGCAGGCCACCTCACACGCCTTGCAGCCGATGCACACCGAGGTGTCAGTGAAGAAGCCCACGCGCGGTTGTGCCTTCTCGCCGTAAGTGGCGGGCCACACATGAGTCTCGAGTCTCAATCCTTCACCCCCGCCCGCTGCCGGTACTCCTGCACCAGTTCGAGCCTGGCCTTTCCGCGCGGCCGGCGCCCGGGACGGATGTCACAGGTCGAGGCCTTGTACTCGTTGATGTGGACGTTGTTGTCGAGCACCAGCGCCAACAGCTCGTTGGCGGAATCGCCCTTGACCAACCCGACGCCGCCCCAGTGATAAGGCGTCCCGACCACGTGCACCGTCTGTCCCTGGACCCGAAGCGGCTTGATCCGTTCGGTCACCATCACCCGGGCCTCGACCGCCTGCCGCGCGGTCACGATCGTGGCCCACCCACCATGCTCAAGCCTGCGTTCGGCGGCGAGCTGGGGGGAGACCTCGCAGAAGAACTCGGGCTGCAGCTCGGCCAGATACGGCACCGTTCGCGACATTCCCCCCGCGGTGTGATGCTCGGTCAGCCGATACGTGGTCAGCACGAACGGGAACACGTCGGCTCCTGGCTCTCCACCGACCGGGTGATAGGGATTCTCGGGCCGGTGGAAGACCTGGCGAGTCGGGTTCTGCTGCTGGGCGTAGAGCGGGTTCTTGAATGGCGACTCGTGCGGCTCGTAGTGAACCGGAAGCGGACCGTCGACCAGACCTGTCGGCGCATAGAGCCACCCGCGTCCGTCCGGATGCAGGATGAATGGCTTGTCGCCGGCGATCCCCTCCATCGCCTTCGCATCGGGACCGGGCTTGTAGTCCGGGGCCTTGGTCGGCGGGAAGTCGGGGGAGTCGCCGAGGCTCGTCCACTTCCCCTGTTCCTCGTCCCACCAGAGGTATCGCTTGCGTTCGGACCATGGCTTTCCCTCGGCGTCGGCTGACGCCCGGTTGTAGATGATCCGGGTGTCCTTCGGCCATGCCCAGCCCCACTCGTGCGCGATCCAGTTCTGGCCGGTGTGGGGCTTCCTTCGTGCCGCCTGGTTGAGGCCGTCCTTGTAGATCCCACAGTGGATCCAGGAACCGCTGATGGTTGATCCGTCGTCTTCGAGATCGTCGTAGCTTGAGAGGAACGACCCGTCGGCCTTGCGCCCGGAGATCTCCTGCAGGATGCGCTCGGCGTCGGGCTCGTCGTGCGGACCCTGGAGCGGATAGTCCCAGACCAAGTCGAGAATCGGCCTGTCCTTCGGATCCTCGGACTCGGCGAGCTTCTCGCGGATCCGCTTACCGAGGTGATAGACCCAATGGAGCTCCGAGCGGCAGTCACCCGGCGGCTCGCACGCCTTGTGGTGCCACTGGAGCAGGCGCTGGGTGTTGGTGAAGTTCCCGTCCTTCTCGGTATGTGCCGCGGCCGGCAAGAAGAAGACTTCGGTGCCGATGTCCTGCGCGCGCACCTCGCCAGTTTCGTGTTCGGGCGAGTCCTTCCAAAAGACTGCCGACTCCGTCGGTTGGAAATCGCGCACCACGAGCCAGTCGAGCTTTTCCAGCGCGAGCCGCATGAGCTTCGAGTTGGCCGAGCCGACGGCCGGGTTCTGGCCGACGCAGAACATGCCCCTGACCCCGCCGTCGAGCATCTTCAGCATCATCGCGTAGTGCGAGTGGTCGCCGTCGATGCGCGGCAGGTAGTGAAAGCAGAACTCGTTCTCCTCGGTCGCCGCCTCCCCCCACCACGCTTTGAGCAACGAGACCATGTAGGGCCTGAGGTTGCCCCACGCGCCCGTGTCAGGTCCGTTGAGCTCGACGAACTTGTCGAGCGTGGGATGGGACTGGGGATGGGGCATGGGAATGTATCCCGGCAGGATGTTGTAGAGCGTGGGAATGTCGGTCGAACCCTGGATGTTGGCGTGCCCTCGCAAGGCCAGGATCCCGCCGCCGGGACGACCGATGTTTCCGAGCAGCATCTGGATGATCGACGCGGCACGGATGTTCTGGACGCCGACCGTGTGCTGGGTCCAGCCGACCGAGTAGACGATCGACGCGGTTCGCTCCCGGCCGGAGTTCTCGCACATCGCCTGCGCCACCTTGACCAGGTCCTGCGGCTTGCACCCGCAGATCTCCGAGACGACCTCGGGCGTATAGCGGGCGAAGTGCCGTTTGACCATCTGCAGGATTGAGCGCTCGTCTTCCATCGAGTTGTCGATGTCGGGGGGCTCGCCCCCGGAGATCTTCATTCCGTGCGCGCCGTGTGACTGCTCGCCAGAGACGTCCGCCTGCTGCTCTGATTTGCCCGCCGTCGCCTCGCCTGCCGACCTACTGTAGCCCCAGGTGGAGATTCCATAGGCGCTGTGGCCAGGATTCCAGCCGGAGAAGAACCCGCTCGCATCCTCGGTGTCCTGAAAGTCGGGCTTTAGCCTGACCGGGCCGTTGGTGAAGTGCTGCACGTACTCCTTGAACCAGGCGTCGTGCTCGAAGATGTAGTTGACGATCCCGCCAAGGAACGCCATGTCGGAGCCGGCCCGGATCGGGACGTGGAGGTCGGCCATCGCGCTGGTGCGGGTGAAGCGCGGGTCGATATGGATCACCTTCGCGCCGCGCTCCTTGGCCTCGATCACCCACTGGAAGCCGACCGGGTGCTGTTCGGCCATATTGGAGCCCATGATCAGGATGCAGTCGGAGTTCTGCAGGTCCTGTTGGAACGTGGTGGCGCCGCCGCGACCGAACGAAGCCCCCAGACCGGGGACGGTGGAGCTATGTCATATCCGCGCCTGGTTCTCGATCGAGACTGCGCCGGCAGCGGTGAAGAACTTCTTGATCAGATAGTTCTCCTCGCTGTCGAGTGTCGCCCCTCCGAGGAAGTGCATGCCGAGCGTGCGCTTGAGCGGCAGACCGTCCTCGGTTTCCTCCTCCCAGGTCTCCGCCCGGGTGCGGATGACGCGCTCGGCGATCATCTCGGTGGCCTGCTCGAGACTGATGTGCTCCCACTCCGTGCCGCCGGGACGGCGATACTTGACCTTCGTCTCCCGCATCGGCGAGTTGACCAGCGCTTCCGAGGCTGCGCCCTTGGGGCAGAGGCGGCCGCGGGAGATCGGCGAGTCCGGATCGCCCTCGATCTGGATGACCTTCTCGTCCTTGACGTAGACCTTCTGGCCGCAGCCGACGGCGCAGTACGGGCAGATCGACTGGACGACTCTGTCCGCCGTCTTCGTCCGCGCAGCGAGCTGCTCGGAGCGGGCCGACTGGGCGGCTGGCCCGAGTCCGAGCCGATCCGAACCCAGCTGGCGCAGGAACGGTGGCACGAATCGCCGGGTCGCGGACATGGCGTCGCTTTTATACCCGCTCGTGGGGCTGGTCAAGCGGAGCGGTTCGTATGCCTACCAACCGGGACAGAGGCCCCCGGCAGGCCTAAGGCGGTTGATACGGTTTGCGGCAGTCGGAAGCGATCCCGCGCTCGAGCTTGCGGTGCTATCGGCCGGCAGATTCTCCCGAGCGCGTCAGTCTGTAGAGCCTGACCGGTGCCCAAGCCATCCTCCGACCACCGGCTCCGCCGAACCACCCGCATCCTCGATGAGGATCCTGACCTGGGACAGGATCTGACCCCAGAGCAGTTCATAGATGCCCGGCGCTACGCGGTCACGGAAGTGCGTGAACTACCCGTGGGAGTCCACACCCCAGCCGATGTGGGGGATCAGCGGCTGCTGGGTCTGCTGGTGCTGGAGGGCATGATCATCCGTCAGGTGCTGGTCGCCGGGCGCCGCTGTGGTGAGCTGGTGAGCGCCGGATCGCTGCTGCGCCCCTGGGATGCCCTCGACGAAAACGCTCCGATGCCGTTCGAGGTCCGCTGGCGGGTGATCCAGCCGGTTCGAGTCGCGCTGCTCGACGATCGGATCGTGTCGGTGGCCGCACGCTGGCCGCGCCTGATGCAGGCGATCGTCAAGCGCGCGGTCGACCGTTCGCACGCGCTCGCGTTCAACGTCGCCATTCACTGCCTCCAGCATGTCGATCTGAGGTTGCTGGTCCTGTTCTGGCATCTGGCCGATCGCTTCGGACGGGTCACGCCCGACGGCACGGTGGTGCCGCTGAAGCTGACCCACAGCGACCTCGCGGAACTGGTCGGTGCCCAGCGTCCCTCGGTGTCAACCGGCCTGGCTGAACTTCAGCGCCACGAGAAGCTGGTGCGGCAACCGGATCGGACGTGGCGGCTCCTCGGTGGCCCCCCGAACGAGCTCCTGGACATCAAACGGTCGAACTCCAGCTTTGAACCCATCCGTGATCGCGTCCTACGCCGGTCCTGATTGCTGTACGCGGCGGCAGGGTATACCACCGGCAATGGCAAGCGATGTGGAGATCGGCCGCTCGCTGGCGACAGTAACGGCGACACTCAACGACCAGCAGCTGCAGGAGTGGGACAAGCAGCGCGTGCAGGAGATCGTCGACGGGGCACTGGGCGGGGAGCGGCACCTGCAGGTGGACGACGGTGGTGGTCTGCACGACGGCAGCGGCACCCGCGTGGGCGCGATCCGCCGCACCCCCAGCGGCGAGTGGATCACCGAGCGTCAGAACGGCGCCGCCGAACGCTCGGACGCCGCGATTCCGTGAGCCCGACCGCAGACCAAGCTGGGTAAGCCGCTGACCTTGTTGAAGTTGTTCGCTTAGGCCCCCGGATGCTCGTTCTCGGGCGGAGCCTCGGGTCCCGGCGAGGACGGCTGCTCGCCCTCCGGCTGGCCGCCGCCGCCCGACGTTCCCGCCTCGTCCTCCTCCCCAGACGCGGGTGGGTTGGCGCCGGGCACCGCGGCCGACGCGCGCTTGCTCTCCCAGTCCTTGCGGACGTCATCGATCCGCTCGCCGACCTCGTCGCTGTGCGCCTCCAGCTCATCGGCCTGCTGCTCCAAGCCGGCGGCCAGTTTCTGTGGATCGTGTTCGTTCATGGTGATCGAGCTACCCGAACGTCCACCGCCCCCAACACGCGGAATGCTTCCCGTCGCCACAACTGGGTAGGACCGCCCGATGAAGGTCGCGATCCTCGACATCGACGGCACGCTCGTCGACACCAACTACCAGCACGCGATCGCCTGGTACCGCGCCTTTCGCGAGCACGGCATCGTGCTGCCGATCTGGCGGATCCACCGGCACATCGGAATGGGCGGGGACCAGGTGGTAGAGGCGCTTACCGACGAGCGCACCGAGCGCAGCCGAGGCGATGAGATCCGGGGAACCGAGAAGGAGCGCTACTTCGAGCTCATCGATGAGGTCTCGACGATGGAGGGTGCGCGCAAGCTGATCGAGGAGCTCAAGGGTCGCGGTCACCAGGCGATCCTGGCCAGCTCGGCCAAGGAGGACGAGGTCGAGCGCTACCTCGACCTGCTCGATGCCCGTGAGCTCGCCGACGACTGGACCACCTCAGCCGACGTGGAGGCCACCAAGCCTGAGCCGGATCTCGTCACCGCCGCCCTGGAGAAGGCCGGTGCGAAGCCCGAGGATGCGGTGATGATCGGCGACACGCCGTGGGACATCAAGGCCGCGCGCCAGGCCGGGGTGGGCACGATCGGCGTGCTCACCGGCGGCTTTGCGATCGAGGAGCTGAAGGACTCCGGCGCGATCGCGGTGTTCGAGACGGTCGCTCAGCTGCGCGAGCGCCTCGACGACACGCCGCTGGCCTGACCGCGAGCCGGCGGACTCGCGGCGCGTGGTAGGGCTTGGCGCAGCGCGCGTCCAAACATCCGAGGCCGCGACCGCGAATGCCCCCACCACGCTGATCAGGCCGGCGGGCCGGGAGGCCGGGTCTCAGTGAAGCGTGAGCGAGAACACGCCGGCGAGGATCGCGGTGCCGGCGGTGACCCAGGCCACGTAGTCGCCGGGATGGCCGCTGTGCAGTCCGCGGATCGCGCCGGCGGCCGCCTCGACTCGGCGGGTGATAACGCGGGGCGGCCGCCGGGGCAGACGATGGAGCAGCAGGGCACCCAGACCGAGTGCCAGCGCGCCGATCGCCGATCCGACCGCGTAGAGGTAGTCCGCCACGGTCGGACCGGCCGGGCTGGTGACCTGCGTGGTCGTGTGGGGTTGTCCGTGCAGGACGGCGGCGATGTACCCCTGGCGATCGACGAAACGGGCCGCGGCGGCCTGAGCGGCGTGCTCGAGGCCAGGTACGACTCCGACGGCCAGCCCGGCGAGCAGCAGCACCGTCGCGGGGAGCCACAGCACCGCCGGGGTGCGGTCGCTCGAGCCCTCGGTCTCCTGGCTGGTCTCCCCAGCGGCCCGGTCCCCGCCGCTGAGCTCGCCCAAGCGTCTCGGACCCCAGCCCAGGAAAACGCGCCCGGCCGCTCTGACCACCGCCCCGGCGGTGAGGATCTCGGCGAAGGTGAAAACGACGGGCACCCACGGGTAACCGTGGGCCAGGGCGGCATCCTCGATCGTCGACTTGCCCAAGAACGTGCCGAACGGAGGCATGGCCGCCAGCGCTAGCGCCCCGAGGAAGAACACGATCCCGGTGAACGGTAGGTCTCGCCCTAGTCCACGCAGCTCACCCTCGTCCACCTGTGAGCGCCGGTGCTGGAGGATCCCGACGCAAACGAACAGCGACGCCTTGACCAGGCCATCGGCGACGACGTAGATCGCCGTGCCGGCCACTCCCGGGGCGTCGAGCAAGGCGATCCCGACCAGGAACAGCCCGACAGAGCTGATAGTGGCGAACGCGAGCATCCGCTTGAGGTGGCGCTGCAGAAGGCACATCGTCGCCCCGAGCAGCGCCGTGAGCACGCCGGCGACCAGCAGGATCGTCCGCAGGGCCCCTTGGTGACCGTCCAACGCGCCGGCGTAGACGATCCAGTAGATGCGGGCCACGGCATAGAGCCCGAGCTCTGACATGACCCCGGCGAACAGGATGCACACCGGCGTGGGTGCGGTGGCGTAAGCGTCGGCCAGCCAGAAGTGAAACGGCACCACCGCAGCCTTGACGAAGAACCCCGACACGATCAGCCCGAAGGAGACCAGCACCAGCCCGTCGGCGGGATGCCCGCTCAGCGCCGCGCCGATCTGGGCGAGGTTCAACGCGCCCGAGCGTCCGTAGAGGAGCGCGATCCCCACGAGCACGAGGAACCCGCCGATCGCGTTGGTGATCGCGAAGTTCAGCGCCCCCTGCAAGGGGCCGCCCTCGTCCGGGCGGTGGCAGGTCAGCCCGATCCCGGCGATCGACATCAGCTCGAAGAACACGAACAAGTTGAAGATGTCTCCGCTCAGGCTGAAACCGACCATCGCCCCCATGAACACCAGCAGCAGGGCCGGAAACACGTGCCCCACCGACTCGAAGTGCCGCCAGGAGAACACCAGGGCGGCGACCGTCAGCACCCCGACGAACACCGCCAGCCCGGCCCCGAGGGGATCGATCGTGAACGAGATCCCAATCGCCACCCCGTGGTGAGGCTGCCAGCCACCGAACCAGCTCACCGCGTCTCCGTGACGGACCGCCAGGATCAGGTCGACGACGCACAGGGCGGTCGTGGCGAGCGCTGCCGCGAGCGCGATCCCCTCGGCCAGCAGCCGCCGCCGCAGCGACTGGGTGGCGCCCAGCAGCCCAGCGGACAGGAACGGCACCGCCACCGGCAGGGCCGGAAAGACGCCGGAGATCATCCGGTCATCGAGACGATCTCGTCGGGATCCACGGTGCCGAAGCGCTTGTGGGCCTGCAGCGCCAGCGCCAGCAGCAGCGCGGTCACGGTCGCCTCGACTACGACGTCAGTCAAGGTCAGGGACTGGACCACCGGGTCAACGACTGGCGTCCCAACCGGGATGTCGGCGAACACCGGCGCCTTGGCACCGGTGCGGTAGCCGATCGCCAGCAGCAGCACGTAGGTAGAGGCCTGCACAACCGACAGACACAGGATCAGGTGCACCAAGTTCCGGCTCGAGACCACCCCGTAGAGGCCGATCAGCAACAGCCAGCCGGCTACCCCATAGGCCAGAAATGTCATTGCTGACCCCCGGTCAGCAGGCGCTGGTCCATGAACTCGGCGAACACCAGGGTAAACGCACCGGCCACCTCCACCCCGACCACCGTGCTCAGCAGCGCGATCGTCCCCCCCGAGAGCAGGTTGCCCATCGATCCGTGAGGCAGAAAGTTGAACAAAAACTGCGAGCCGGCGATCAATCCGCCGACCCCAATCGCCGCGTAACCGGCGGCCCCGAGTCCTTCCGCCAGCTCGACCACCGGAATCGGGCGCAGGCGGCTCATCACCAGATAGCGCCCGGCCAGGTAGACGAGGATCAGCGCCGCGGCCAGGATCACGCCGCCCTGAAAGCCCCCGCCCGGGGTCAGCTGACCCTGGGTGGCGAAGTACACCCCCAGCACCAACACCGGCCCGACCATCGCCATCCCGAGCACGCGCAACGCGACGCTGGTCTCGCTGTGCCGGCGCTGAGGCTCGAGCCGCTCGCGCTCCTCGCGACCCCGGTCCGGGGCCTCGTCAGCATTGCGGTCATGCCCCCGGTCGCCGCCCTGCTCGTCGCGGGCCCCGTCGGCCTGCTCGCTCTTGTGCTCACCGCGCAGCGCACGGAGCACGATCACCAGGCCGACCGCAGAGGCGAACAGGATGAACTCCTCACCCATCGTGTCCAGGCCCCGGTAGTCATAGGTGATGCTGTTGACGATGTCAGTCGCCTGACGCTGGGGCACCGCCACGTGGGCGAGCACGATCCCGTAGACCCCGTGATAGTGACCAAAGCTCGGCAGCCCCGCCAGGCCGTGGACGAGCACGGCCACCAGCACCAGCCCCGCGATACCGAACAGCGACAGCCGGCCACGCGAACTCACTGCTCGATCTCCGGCGTGTCATCGCGATGCTGGCGCAGCTTGGCCAGCGCCAGCAGGATCATCAATGGCACGCCGACCGTGCCGATCACGATCTCCGACAGCGCCACATCAGGGGCCTGAAAGACGAAGAACAGAATCGCCAGCAGCAGCCCGAACAGGCCCGAGACGATCGCCTGGCGCAGCGGATCACGACACATCACCACCGCCGTCCCGCCCAGCGCGACGAGGATCAGAGCACTGGCCGCCAACACGTTCATTTCCTCGGCTCCTCCGGCGTCGGGGGGTCCAAATGCCCGCGCTCACGGATCCGCGCCGCACGAGCCATCGCGTGTGCGAGCACCGGGGCGGTGAGCACGAGAAAGACCGCGATCAGCAGCGCCTTGTTCGCGACCAGTGAGAAGCCCTCCCGCACCGTGATCGCCACCGCGATCAGCAGCGCCCCGAGGGCAACGGGAGCGGTGTAATGCAGCCGCGCTAGCGCGCCGCGCATCACCACCACGCCAAGCACGCAGAACAGCTCCACCGCGATACCAACGATCAGCAAAGCCGCCACGATCACATCACCGACCACGAGGCACCTCAGCGTCCCCCACCCGTCCGCACCAGAATCAGAGCTCTCGCTCGAGAAACCGGATGAACGCCAGCGACCCGATGAACGACATCACGGCCAGCGCTAGGGCCAGATCCACGAACGGCTGACGGTGAAAGCCCTCGGCCAGCAGCAGCAGCACGAGCGCGGCGATCACCCCGGCCAAGCTGAGCGCCACCACCCCCTCCATGGCGTCGCCCAACAGACACACCAGCCCCAGCGGGACCGTCCCGCCGATCAGCAGCACCACCGCGGCCAGGATCCACTCGTTCATCCCAGCCCGAGCGGATCGACGCTCGTCCGATCCCCCGGCTGAGGGACGAGCTGATGGACCAGGATCAGCTCATCGTCCTCGTGCACGCCGAGCACGATCGTGTTGGGGGGAAAGGAGCCAGCCACGGTGGCCAGCGCACAGCGCGCACTCACTTCCCCAGGATCACCAACTAACTCAAAGGGCAGCGCTCGCAGCGCGCCCGGCGAACGCTCGCCACCGCCCAGCGCCCGCAGCAGAACGACGGCCAGCGTCCACAGATCAGGGGCGAACTGGGCTAGCGGACGCCACAGCCTCAGCGCCCAGCGAGCCCGCGGAGCAAACGCCACCAGTCGCTCGGCGTACACGAGCGTGGCGCCGCTCGCCCCGAGCGCCGCCGCCACCGCGCCGTCGACCATGTTGGCCAGTGCCACCGTGTCCTCCAGCCACATCCACAGCACCGCGCACGCCAACCACCACGCCAGCCAGCAGGCCACCAGCGCCCGCCCCGAGGGAGCCGGGCTGCGCAGCCGCGATGAAGATCGGTCGTTCGAGGCAGGCATTCTCCGAAGCCCACAACGGGGCACTGCCCCGCCCTAACGGGCTGACCGAGAACGTTACGGTGCGCTCCGGCGGCAATCCGAGCGCTGATGGCTGCGGCGACGACCCCCGAAGGCGAATCATCTGAGCTCCGGCAGCACCCGCTCCCGATAGGCCTCGAAGAAGGCGTCCTGCTCAGGCCCGATCTGGTTGACGTAGAGCTCGTCGAAGCCGGCCTGCTCATAGGCGCGGATCGCCTCCAGGTGCGAGTCGATGTCCGGTCCGCAGGGGGTATCGGCGGCCAGCATCTCTTCGGTCACCAGCTCAGAGGCCTGCTCGAAGTGCTCGGGCGTGGGCAGGATCTGCGCCAGCTCCCCGGGCAGCCCCTCGTTGGCCCAGAGCTCGTGGACGGTGCGGCGAGCACGGGCCTCGTCGTTTCCAAAGCAGACCTTCAGCCCCCCCTGGACGAGCTTGCCGCGCTGCGCGCTGTCACGGAAGCTCTTGACTGAATCCGCATCGGGACCGACGGTGCAGTAGCCGTCGCCGATCTTGGCCGCCAGCTGCACCGATTTGGGGCCGAAACCGGACACGATGATCGGTGGTGGCGTCGAGGGCAGGTCGTAGATGCGCGCGTGCTCGACGCGATAGTGGCGGCCCCGGTGTGACTGCACCCCACCCCGCCACAGCAGGCGGATCACCTCCACCGCCTCCTCGAGCATCTCCTGCCGCTCGTCGGCGCCCGGCCAGCGGTCGCCGAGGATGTGCTCATTGAGCGCCTCGCCACTGCCCACCCCGAGTCGGAAACGGCCGCCCAGCAGCACCGCGCAGGTGGCCGCCGCTTGGGCGATCATCGCCGGATGGATGCGGATCGTCGGACAGGTCACGGCCGTGGTGATCTCCATCCCCTCGGCCGCCTGGGAGATGGCACCGATCGTCGACCACACGAACGGGCTGTGGCCCTGCTTGTCATTCCAGGGGTGGAAGTGGTCGGAGATCCATAGACCCTCAAAGCCGGCCTGTTTGGCCATGACGGCCTGGGCAATCAGGTCCTTGGGCCCCCACTCCTCGCTGGAGAGGAAGTAGCCGATCTTCATCTTCGCTCCTGTGACGCGGTCGGGGTGGGCGTGGAGGGGCAGGTCTCGCCTGCCGGGCGTCCTGCCCCGCGGCGCCCGGTTGTAATCAGCCACCGTGCCCCGGCCGAGGGCCGGCTACTTGCGGCGATCCACCGCGCGCTGGAGCTGGGCCTTGCTCATCTTCGAGCGCCCGTCGATCCCGAGCCTGCGTGCCTCGCTGTAGAGCTGATCGCGGGTACGACCCTTTTCGCGGTTGGTCCCCGAGCGCTGACCACCGCGCCGAGAGGAGGACATGTCCTTGGTCGAGGTGCGCGAGCTGGTGCGCGACTCGCCGGCGCGAGCCCGCTCCTTGTTGACCGTTCGCGCGGCAACCTCCTCCGCACGATCCTCGCTCGCGCCCTGATCGAGCTGGCTGTCCTTTATGTGCTCATACTGCCGGGCACGCTTGGTGCCTTTGTTGATCCCGCGGGGTGGCATGTTCGGCCTCCTGAGCGGACGTCGTCCAATCCTACGCCGCCGCCGGCGAGCCCGAGCCCACGTGCTGCTCGTGCTTGCCTTCGGCGAACTCCTCGACGATCTTGGCGCAGAACGCGGGCAGGTCATCAGGCTTGCGGCTGGTGACCAGCCCGTTGTCGACCACCACCTCCTCGTCGACCCAACGCGCGCCGGCGTTGCGCAGGTCGGTCTGCAGGCTGGACCACGAGGTGACGGTGCGTCCCCTGGCCACGCCCGCCTCGATCAGCATCCAGGGGCCGTGGCAAATCACGCCTGAGGGCTTGTCCTGCTCAAAGAAGTCGCGCACGAAGCGCACGGCGTCTTCGTCCATCCGCAGCGCGTCGGGATTGGCCACGCCACCGGGCACGACCAGCGCGTCGTAATCTGAGGCGCTGGCATCCGCCACCGCCCGACCGGCCTCAATCGTCTCGCCCTTGTCCAGATGGTTGAACATCTGGACCTCGCCCCGCTCCAGCGAGATCAGCTCGACCTCGGCCCCGGCCTCGCGCACCGCCTTCAGCGGCTCGGTCAGCTCCGCCTGCTCCACTCCCTCGGTGAACAGGAACGCCACCTTCCTGCCCTGAAGCTCTGCTGCCATTTGACCATCAACTCCTTCGCTTGCGTGGCTCGTCAGTCGCCTCTTGGTTACCCGTAGCCCCGGCGTGGAAACGGCGGTGACGGTACTCAGCTGCTGATCAGCGTCGGCGTTCCCAGCGGGATGTGGGCCAGCAACCACCGGCCGTCGGCGAGCGTCAACCGCACACAGCCGTGGCTGACCGGCTGGCCGATCGTCGCGGTCTCCGGAGTGGAGTGGATCGCGATCCGGCTGCCGCCGTTCCAGCCCTGGATCGCGTGGGGGGCGACGGCGCTGAGAGCGAGGATGCAGCAGCCGTAGGGCCCGCTGGGGTCGGCGGGAGCCAGACGGTCGGTGACGGCGAAGCGACCGGTGGGGGTCGGGGCGCTGGGGCGGCCGATAGCCACCGTATAGCTCTCCACCGCGCGTCCCGCGTCGAGCACCATCAGCCGGCGGGCTGAGAGCGAAACTTTCAGCTCCCAGTCGACCCGGGCGAGGCTCACCGCGGCGCGGGGGATCCAGCCCGTGCGCCCGTTGCCGGCCAGAGGGCTGATCACCCCGAGCCACCCCCGCGTCTGCGCGATCACCCACAGCGCCGTCGGCGAGCCGAACTCGGTGCGGGGTCCGAGGCGATGAAGCGCTTGCCCTCCGGGTTGGTCGCGCATCGTGGTGAAGCCGAGCACGAGCGCCACCAGTGCGCCGTCACCGGGCGGCAGGGCCTGCGTGGGGGCGGCTGGGCTCGAAGGCGTGGCCGCCAACGGACGATACGAGGCCGGGTCTACCCGCGCGGCGCCGGCTCCGCCGGAGGTGATCGCCAGGCCGACCACGATCGGGATCAGCGGCAGCGCCGCCGCCACTGCGCTCACCATGCGCCGGCGGAGCTGAGGTCGCTCGTTGCTGCCAGGCACCCGAGCAAGTATGCCGAACCCAGGTCCTTGGCCGGCAGGCTACAGTGGTAGGGGTGCTCGGCTTCCGGGACAAGACCAAGCTGATCGATCCTCAACGAGCATTGGCTGGCCGCGATACCGAGTTGCCGGTGCCCGATCGCCATGCCGTGCTGGGAACGCCGCTGAAGCCTCCGTTCCCGCCCGGGCTGCAACAGATCGTGCTTGGAATGGGCTGCTTCTGGGGCGCCGAGCGCGTGTTCTGGACCGCGCCCGGCGTCTACACCACCGCCGTCGGCTACGCCGGCGGGTTCACACCCAACCCGACCTACGAGGAGGTGTGCAGCGCCAGCACCGGCCATACCGAGGCGGTGCTCGTGGTGTTCGACCCGCAGGTCAGCCCGCTGGCGGAGATCCTGCGGTTGTTCTGGGAGAACCACGACCCCACGCAGGGGATGCGTCAGGGCAACGACGTCGGCACCCAGTACCGCTCGGCGATCTACGCCTTCGATGAGGATCAGCGCCGATCTGCCCAGGCCTCCCGCGACGCCTACTCGGCCAAGCTGGAAGCGGCCGGGTACCCGGCGGTGACGACCGACATCGCCGCCGCGGGACCGTTCTACTACGCCGAGGACTACCACCAGCAGTACCTGCACAAGAACCCACAGGGCTACTGCGGGCTGGGTGGGACCGGGGTCAGCTGCCCCGTTGGCGTGGCCGCCGCGCCCCCGCGCTGAGGGTCAACCGCCGGCGACCGCCGGCAGGATGGTGACCTCGTCGCCGTCGGTGACCGGAGTTTGGAGGCCGTCGAGGAAGCGGATGTCCTCTCCGCCGACGAACACGTTGACGAACCGCCGCAGCCCGCCATCCTCAGCGATGCGGCTACGCAGTTCCCCATAGCGCTCGTACAGCGCGTCGAGCACCTCGCCGACGGTCGCCCCATTGACGGCGGCGGTGGCCTCACCGTCGGTTGCGGCTCTGAGCTGGGTCGGAATCTTGACGTTGACGGCCATCGGGCGGCGGAATTCTCTCAGGCGGCGACGACGGTGCGTTCTCTCGCGGCCTCGAACTCAGCAAACGTCGGCTCGATCTCGATCGTCTCGAACGTCCCGCGGGCGCAGTCCAGTGTTTTCAAGCCCTCGCCGGTGATGTAGGCCACCACCCGCTCATCCGGATCGATGTCGCCACGGCGGGCCAGCTTCGCCAGTACGGCGACGGTGACGCCCCCGGCGGTCTCAGTGAAGATCCCGGTGCTCCGGGCCAGCAGCTGGATGCCCTCCCGGATCTCCTCGTCGGAGACGGAATCGATCGAGCCGGCGCTGCGTCGAGCCAGATCGAGCGCGTAGGGGCCGTCGGCGGGGTTCCCGATCGCCAGCGACTTGGCGATCGTGTCGGGCTTCACTGGCCGGCAGAAGTCATCGCCGGCGTCGAAGGCGCTGGCCACGGGCGAGCAGCCGTCGGCTTGAGCACCGTTGAAGGTGGGCAGTTGGCCCTCGATCAGCCCCAACGCGAGCCATTCCTCGAAGCCGCGGGCGATCTTCGTGAACAGCGAGCCGGAGGCGATCGGTGCCACCACGCGGTCGGGAAGCTCCCACCCCAGCTGCTCGGCCGTCTCGTAGGCCAGGGTCTTGGAGCCCTCGGCGTAGTAGGGCCGCATGTTGATGTTCACGAACGCCCAATCGTGTTCACCGGAGATCTCGGTGCAGAGGCGGTTGACGTCGTCGTAGTTGCCGCGCACGGCGACTACGTTGGTCCCGTAGACACCGGTCGCCAGCACCTTCTGCTCCTCCAGATCGGAGGGAATGAACACGTAGGACTCGAGGCCGGCGGCGGCAGCATGCGCGGCGACGGCATTGGCCAGGTTGCCGGTGGATGCGCACGCGACCGTTTGGAAGCCGAGCTCGCGCGCGCGGGCGAGCGCGACGGAGACGACGCGGTCCTTGAATGAATGCGTCGGGTTGGCGGCGTCGTTCTTGACCCACAGCTCGCGCAGGCCGAGCTGCTCGGCCAGCCGGTCCGCACGCAGCAGCGGCGTCCAGCCCGCCGGCAACATGCCCCGCGGCGGAGCGGTCACGGGCAGAAAGTCCGCGTAGCGCCAGATCGAGTCCGGGCCCGCCTGGATGCGGCGTCGGAGCTCGTCCGCATCAGCGTTGGCGCGCGAGGCGTAGGCGACTTCGAGTGGCCCGAAGCACCGCTCGCACACGTAGCCGGCGTCAAGCGGGTAAGGGGTCCGGCATTCTTTGCAGGTCAGAGACTCTGGCGGCATATGTTGAGAAAACCTCCGCCGGGGTCTGTGGTCGGAGGTCTCGAGAAACCGCCCTATCCACATCTCCCAGGCTGATCGATGGAGCCTGATGGAATTGGCACCGTTCCCTTGCGGGAGGTTGCCGGGGTTTCATAGGGCCATTCCCTCCACCCCTCTGGATGCGTACTGCTATGTGCGCGGAATTATAAGCACACTTTGGGAGGCCAACCCTTGGATCCCTCCTTTGGTTCCCTCGGAGGTAGCACGGTTCTGGTTCCGGATATGGAACTCACACACGCCACCTCTGGGCGAGATGCAGTCGCCGAGCGCTCCAGAGCACACGTAACAAGCGTCACCAGGCGGTGTTCAGCCTCTGGCATGACCGCCACCTCAAGCGATCCGGCGCAGCGCCTCGAGGCCGCGTTCGGACTGAGCGGCTCCGCTCCCAGCAAGCGGATGCTGATCATCGTCAACCCGTACGCGACGACGGTCTCAGACCGGCTGAAGAACCTGGTCGTGTACGCGCTGCGTGGCAGCTACGAGGTCGTCGCCATCGACACCGAGTCCCGCGATCACGCCACCGAGCTCTGTCGCGCCGCCGCTCGCGGCGGCTATGACGTGGTCGTGGCCTTCGGCGGTGACGGGACCGTCAATGAGGCCGCTAACGGCCTGGCCGGCTCGAACACGCCGCTGTGCTGCCTTCCCGGGGGCCGCACCAACGTCTACTGCCGGATGCTGGGGATCCCCACCGATGTGGTCGACGCCACCGAGCACCTGCTGCGAATGGCCGACGACTGGCGACCTCGCCGCGTCGACTTCGGCCGCGTCAACGGTCGCGGGTTCCTGTTCTCCGCTGGGGTCGGCCTCGACGCCAGCGTGGTGGAGCGGGTGGATGCGCATCCTCACCTCAAGGCGCGGCTGGGCGAGTACTACTACACCTGGATCGGGGTTCGGACCTTCAATCGCCATTACCTGCTCCGTCCGCCGCGGATGGAGGTGGAGCTGCCGGACGCGCGTGTGCGCGGCGTGACGACGATCATCCAGAACGGAACGCCGTACACGTACTTCGGCAATCGCCCGGTGGAGATGGGTGAGGGCGCGACCCTGACCAGCGGCGACCTCGCCGGCGTGGTGCTGACTCGGGCCAGCCCGGCTGACATCCCGACCGTCACCTGGCGCGCGCTGTCCGCGCGGGCTCGCCTGCCGCGACACCGTCGCGTGCATCCGTTCCGGGGCCTCAGCGAGCTGCGCGTGCGCTCGCTCGACGAGCGGCCGCTGCCCCTTCAGGTCGACGGGGACTACATCGGCACTGCCCCCGCTGCCGAGTTCAGGATCATCCCGCGCGGGATCCTGGTGGTGTCCTGAACGTTCTCCCAGGCGGAGCGCGAATGTCCGTCGGCCGGGGGCGAAAACGACCGGCTCAGCGGCTCCAGCTGCTGTGGACCCCGTGCCGCCGCCAACATCGAAGGCCGCCCCGTCGGCCCGGGCGCGGCCATCCGCTCGGTCGAGGGCGACGGTCGACCGGGAGGCGAGGGCCACCGGCACCCGCCTGACGGTTCGTGACCGGCGGCTGCTGACCTTCGTCGCCGACCATCGCCTGGTCCTGGCCAGTCACGTCCAGGCGCTGCTGGACATCTCAGAAAGTGCGGCGCAGGCGCGGCTGCGTTCGCTGAGCCGGGCCGGCTACCTCCAGGCGCGAGCGCTGTTCCATCAGCAGCCGAGCTGCTACCTGGTCAGCGCGCGTGGCTTAGCGGCGATCCGGAGCACCCTCCCTCGTCCGCGCCTGGACCTGCGCACGTACATGCACGACGTCGGAGCGGCGTGGCTGTGGCTTGCGGCCAGCCGCGGCACGTTCGGTCCCGTGGCGGAGATCTTCTCGGAGCGGCAGATGCGCTCGCTCGACGGCTTGCCGCGGATCCCGGGCCTGACGCTCGATGACCGTGACGTTGGGAGGTGCGGCGTGCGGTTGTGGGAGGTAGGAGCGGGCGGGCACGAGCGCCTGCACTACCCGGACCTGTTGCTGGCGACCCTGGACGGCGGGCGAATCGCGCTTGAGCTGGAGCTCTCCCAGAAGTCGCCGGGCCGACTGGACAGGATCATGTCCGGGTACGGCGCCGATCAACGGGTCGATGCGGTTCTGTACCTGGTCAACGGGTCGCAGATCGCGCGGAACCTGGAGGCGGCGGCAGCGAGAGCGGGCACCTCGTCTCTGGTGCACGTCCAGCCCTTCGACTGGACCCCGTCGATGCAGCGATTGGCCCAGCAGCTCTCCCCGGACGCCTCGCGTTGGCGCCCGGGGACCCGATCGACAGCCACCGAGGTCACCAGGTGAAGCCCGTCCCGCCGTCTGGGCGGCGGCGACCACCTTCGGGGTTGGCGGTGCTGTTGGTCCTGATGGTGATCCCGTCCTCGACCGCGATCCCGCTGGTCCTGGGGGCGCTGGCCCTCAGTGTGGCCGGGCGGATGCTGCGCGGCTCGCTGGCCGCCAGGCGTATCGCCGCAGCCTCCGAGGTCGCCGATGGCGTCCTATTGGGACAGGATCGCGGCGGAGCTCCCGTCGTGGTCCGTGATCGCCAGCTCGCCGCTCACGGGCTGATCCTGGGGGCCAGCGGGGCGGGAAAGTCGACCACGCTGCTGGCGATCCTCTCCGACCACATCGCCCGCGGGCGCCCGGTGGTGGCGATCGACATGAAGGGCTCCCCGGCATTCCAGCGGAGCCTGGCCACAGCCGCGGCAGCGGCCGGACGTCCGCTGCGGGTGTGGACGCCCGACGGCCCGGAGCGATGGAACCCGCTGGCGCATGGCAATGCGACCGAGCTCAAGGACAAGCTGATCTCCACCGAGCGGTTCACCGAGCCCCACTACCGGCGCGCGGCCGAGCGCTACCTGCAGCTCGCGCTTCAGGTGCTGCTGGAGCTACATCCGAACCAGCCGGCCACGCTGGCCGAGGTGGTCGACACGATGGAGCCACGCCGGCTGGCCCTGCTCGCGCGCGAGGTCCCACCGCAGCGGGCGGAACGGCTGCAGCAGTATCTGGCCAGCCTGACTCCAGACCAGCAGAGCGCGATCCACGGGATGGGGGCTCGTTTGGCGATCCTCAGCGAATCTCACACCGGCCCTTACTTGGAGGCCGGAGCCGGAAGCGGTGTCGACCTGCGCCGGGCGTTGGCTGGCGAGGAGGTGGTGCTGTTCAGCCTGAACTCGAGCCTCTACGGTCAGCTTTCGGCGCAGCTGGGGACGCTCGCGATCCAGGATCTGGTCGCCGCGACCGGCCATCGGCTGACCGAGGTCGGCGATGGGCTCCCGGACCAGCAGGCGCTCATCGGGATCGACGAGTTCTCGGCCCTCGGAGCCGACAACGTGATCTCGCTGCTGGCGCGCGGAAGAGAGTCAGGGGTCAGCGTGCTGCTCGCCACCCAGGAGCTGGCCGACCTGGATCGGGCCGCACGAGGATTGCGCGATCAGGTGCTGGGCGTCACCGCGGTGAAAATCGTGCACCGGCAGGACGTGCCGGCGTCAGCTCAGACGGTGGCGCAGATGGCTGGTACCGAGAAGGTGTGGGAGCAGACCTATCGGTTCGGCCAGTCATCATGGCACGGTCGCGACACCAGCCGCGGCACTGAGCGGGAGGTGGAGCAGTTCCGCGTACATCCGAACGAGATCAAGACCCTGGGCACGGGCGAGGCGCTGGTGATCACCAAGGTCCCGACCCCGGAGGTGCGGATCGCTCAGGTGGCGGCGCCGCGGCAAGCCGTGGCGCAGGCGCCGCAGCAGCGCCCTGCGCAGGTGCCCCAGCAGCGCCCCGCCCAGACGCCCCAGCAGCGCACAGTCCGGGTGCCCCAGGCGCGGTCGGCGAACGCGCCACAGCAGCGTACCGCGCAGCGCCCCCGGCAACAGCGATCGAGCCGATCGCCGGAGCGGGGCCCGGAGCTGGGTTAGCGGCAGCTGTCAAGAGCTGACTGGCCCGCGTTCGCGAGCAGTCCGCGCGGGTTCGGTATCGCCCCGATCGGAGGGCCGGGAATCGAGCGGCTCAGCCGGCGCCCGGTGTGACCCGGTAGGCGTCGAACACCGCGTCGATATTGCGCAGGCGGTTGATCGCCTGATCCAGGGTGCGGGTGTCGCCCACCTCGACCACGAACCGGTTCTTGACCATCGGGTGATTGACGGTGCAGCGGGCCTCGAGGATGTTGATTCCGGCTTCGGCGAACGTCCGCGACATGTCTTCCAGCAGCCGGTGGCGGTCCCAGCCGTCGACCTCGATCTCGACCCGGAACGAGGTCTCCGCATCGCCATCCCAGCTGACCGCGGTGAAGCGATCGGGATCCTTCTTGAGCACGACCACGTTGGGACAGTCCTCGCGGTGAATGGTTATCCCGCGCCCGAGCGAGATGTAGCCGACGATCGGGTCTCCGGGTACGGGACGGCAGCACTTGGCCAGGCGCAGCATCACCTCGTCGATTCCCTCCACGACGATGCCGTAGCGGGCGGAGGAGGTGGTCGGTCGCGTGCGCCGCCGACCTGTCTGCAGCAGGTCGTCGGTCGCGGTCGGCTCGGACTCTGCCGCCTCCCCCTGCTTGAGCCGCTGCATCATCTTGTTGACAACGACCTTGGCTGAGATCTTCGCTCCGCCGAGGGCGATGTAGAAGTCCTCGCCCTTGCGGAATCCCATCTCGCGGATAACGTCGGCCAGCAGCGGCGAGCCGACCAGCCTCTGCGCCGGCAGGCCCTGCTTCTTGAGGTGGTCCTGGAGCAATTCGCGGCCCGTGTGCTCGGTGTCCTTGCGGGACTCCGCCTTGAACCACGCCTTGATCTTGTTCCGGGCGCGGGTGGTCCGCACCAGCGCCAGCCAGTCCCGGGAGGGACCGCGCTCGCGCTTGGAGGTCAGGACCTCGACGATGTCCCCCGAGCGCAGCTGGTAGGACAGCGGGACGATCTTGCCGTTGACCTTCGATCCCACGCACCGATGACCGACATCGGTGTGGATCTCGTAGGCGAAGTCCAACGGGGTCGCGCCGGCGGCCAGCGACTTGACCTCGCCCTTGGGCGTAAACACGAACACCTCGTCCTCGAACAGGTCGACCTTCAAGCTCTCCATGAAGTCGCTGGGATCCGAGAGCTCCTGCTGCCAGTCCAGCAACGAGCGCAGCCACTTGAGCTTGCCGTCGGAATCCTGCGCGCTGGCGGTGCGACGGCTCCCAGTCTCCTTGTACATCCAGTGGGCGGCGATCCCGAACTCGGCCAGGTCGTGCATCTCGCGCGTGCGGATCTGGATCTCCAGCGGCCGCCCCTCCGGCCCGATCACCGTCGTGTGCAGCGACTGGTACATGTTGAACTTGGGCATTGCGATGTGATCCTTGAACCGGCCCGGCAGCGGCTTCCACAGCGAGTGGATCACCCCGACGGCTCCGTAGCAGTCCTTGACCGACCCGACGATCACGCGCATCGCCGTGAGGTCATAGATCTCGTTGAACTCGCGACCCTTCTTGGTCATCTTGGAGTAGATCGAGTAGAAGTGCTTGGCCCGGCCCGAGATCTCAGCCTCGATGCCCAGCTCGTCGAGCTCCTTGGCCAGATAGTCGCCAGCCTGGTTGACGTAGCGCTCACGCTCTGCCCGCTGCTGGGCGACCAGGCCCTTGATGTCGTTGTACTTGCGGGGGTGCAGGGCTTGGAAGGCCAGATCCTCCAGCTCCCACTTGATGGCATGGATGCCGAGACGGTGGGCGATCGGGGCGTAGATGTCGAGCGTCTCGCGAGCCTTGTCGATCTGCTTCTGCTTGGGCATCGCGGCGATCGTGCGCATGTTGTGCAGGCGGTCGGCGAGCTTGATCAGGATGACCCGAATATCCGAGGCCATCGCCACCATCATCTTCCGGTAGTTCTCGGCCTGAGCCTCATCGCGCGATTGGAAGGTCAGGCCGGTCAGCTTGGTAACGCCATCGACCAGTCCGGCGATCTCCTCGCCAAAGGACGCTCGCACCTCCTCCAGCGAGGCCGAGGTGTCCTCGACGGTGTCGTGCAGCAGTGCGGCGCACAGCGTCTCGGTGTCCAGCCGCATGCCCGCGCAGATCTTGGCCACCCCGACGGGATGGATGATGAAGTCCTCGCCCGAGCGGCGGCGCTGATCGGCGTGGTGCACGCACGCGTACACGAACGCCTCCTCCACCCGGGTCCGATCGATGTGCACGGCGGCATGGTCGACGTGCTCCTCAACGATCGCGAACAGGTCCGAAAGCAACCGACGCTCGGTGGCCGTCAGCTCGGCCCGCTCGATCGCCGTCTTCACTTGCGAGGCCTCGAATTGGTCGACCGGAGCGCGGGAGGCGGGGATCAAAGTCGTCCCCCGACTGCCCCCATGAGGGCGCGATCCACCTCGGCTGCCCCTACCGGACGTACCGTCGATGTTTCCTTCCGGGCCGCTCAAGCGCCCGGCAACAGGTCTGGGTTGCTCAGATATCGCCGTCCGTCCTCGTATAGCTGGGCGTAGGCTCGGTAGGCAGGGGATCGTTCGAGCCTGGTCGAGGACTCGCTGGCGATTGCCACCGCGGGTCGGGCCAGATCGACGGTGATGAGCCCAAGCTCGGAGAGGACCCTGATCAACCGACCGGCCAGGCGCGGCGAGCGCGAATGCCGTTCCTCGCCACGAAGAAGCCCTTCCAGCTCGTCCCCGACGACCTCGCGCCGGATCTTCAGCCTCCGGTAAAGGGCCACGAGCGCGTTCCGCAGGTCATATTCGGTCGCGTGCATCTGTTCCGCAAAGCGTAGCTCAGCCTCACCCCAGGCCAGGTAGGCGTAGCCGGCGCCCACGCGCAGCAGCTCCCGGCCGCCGCGGTCGCTGGGAGGATCCAGCGCGACGAGTTGCGAGAACCGCAGCGACAGCGAGGGCTCCACGCTGAGCGTCGGATAGGCGATGAGGGCAAAGCCGCCGGTCCGGGCAGCCAGGCCGGGTAGGCGCCGGGCAACGTCGGCACAGACAGCCAACACCTGTCCACCCGCCGCCCCCGCGTCGGCGAGTGCTGCCAGAGGACTCCGGCCCCGCCAGTCAGCGACCGATCGCCGCGCCGGGCCAGGTGTGGGCAACACCGGCTGCCGGTGCTCCAGCTCGGCCAGCGCAATCTCCAGATAGGGCTTGTTCTCACCGATCACCTCGATCGCCGGCGGCCCACAGCCCCGGGCATGACGAAGCACGAGTCGGGGCTCGATCGCCCCCTTCCATACGTTGCGCTCCAGCGAGAACGTGGCGTCCAGCGGCCGGCTCTCGCCTCCCGGGACCTTCCCGTCGCAGCCGAACGCGACGGCACGGGCGCGGGCGCCCCCGGAGCTGACGGCGAAGCGCACGTGTCGCCCCTCCCCCATCGTCCGGACGTCGGCAAAGCGTGCCCCGGGCACGAGCAGGCGGGTCCGCGGGTTACCCATCCCGCAGGGCTCGAGCCGCGTCAGCTCCTCGGCCAGCCCGAGTCCCAGCTCGGACCCGCAGACCACGGCATCGACCCGCTCCACCGGAGTGAGTAGTTCCGGCGTGAGGACCTGATCGGCGTGCGACTCCACGGCCGCTCGCAGCGCCTCGATGCGCTCCGGGTCCACGGTCAGTCCCGCCGCCGCGCGATGGCCGCCGTAGGCGATCAGGTGCTCGGAGGCGGCATGCAATGCCCCCAGCAGGTCAAAGCCGGAGATGCTGCGGCCCGAACCCTGCCCGGGGCCATCACTGCCGAGCGCGATCATCACCGTGGGGCGGTGGTGGCGCTCAACGATTCGTGAGGCGACGATTCCGATTACTCCTGGGTGCCAGTCCCGATCGGCGAGCACGTATGCGCTCCGCTCCCCCAGCGAGGTCACCTGCGCTTCGGCTTGCCACAGGATCCGCTGCTCCACGGCGCGTCGCTCAGCGTTGACGTCGTCGAGCTCCTGCGCGATCTCCCCCGCGCGCTCGGAATCCTCGGTGAGCAGCAGCTCGAGTCCCGCATCGGGCCGAGCCAGGCGGCCGGCGGCGTTGATGCGCGGTGCCAGGCGGAAGCCGAGGGCGCTGGCATCGACGTCGCTGGGATCGGTCCGGGAGACCGCCATCAGCGCGCGCAGTCCGGGTCGGGTCGTGTTCGCCATCGCCGCGATCCCCTCGCGCACGAGGCGCCGGTTCTCGCCCTGCAACGGCATCAGGTCGGCGACGGTGGCCAGCGCCACCAGCTCCAGCTCGAGCTCCAGCGCCGGCGCGCCAAGCGCCTGGACGAGCTTGTAGGCGACGCCGGTTCCGCACAGCTCGGGGCAGGGATAACCGCAGATGCCCGGATGGACGATCGCGCAGTCGGGCAACCGACCGTCGGCACGCGGGGAGTGGTGATCGCTGACGATCACGTCCATGCCGCCGGCCCGCGCCGCCGCCACCTCGTCGACCGCCGTGATCCCGCAGTCGACGGTGATCAGCAGCTGGGTCTCCCGCTGGCCCAGCCGCTCCACCGTGGCCGCCGACAGGCCATACCCGTCCAGCAGCCGGCTGGGGAGGAACGAGCTCACCTCGGCGCCGAGCGACCGCAGGGCCCGAACCATGATCGCGGTGGCACAGACGCCATCGACGTCGTAGTCGCCGTGGACGACGATCCGGTGACCCGCGCGGATGTGCGCGCCGATCGTCTGCACGGCCCGGTCGATCCCGGCAAACCCGGAGGGATCGTGAACTTCGGTCGGGCTGAGGAAATCGCGGGCCCGTCGCGGATCGGCGAAGCCGCGTCGGACGAGGACCTGGGCCAGCACACGGCCGATGTCGAGCTCCCGCTGCAGCGCCGTGGCCGCCCCCAGGTCACATGGGGGGATCTCCAGGCGGGGCTCCCGGGTCGCCACCGACGCCCCCGCGCCCGATGCGGCTGGTGGAACAGGTCGGTTCGACCCAATCCGGACGGGTGCCGTCGACCCCTCCGAGTCCACCCCGGCGTCGGCCGGCAGTACCTGGAGCGCCGCCGGCGGCGGGAGTCCACCAACGCCGGCGGGGCGCCGATCGGAGAGTAGGAGCGCATGGTCTGGCATCCCGAGCAGCCTAGGGGCCGCCCCCGACGGATCCGGCTTCCCACCGACCCGAGGACAAGGAGGCAGTCCCTCCGGCCGGGTTAGGGGATGCCGGCCCGGGCCCGCTCGCGACGCACACCCTCCAGGTACACGAGCGCCATCCCGATCAGCGCCCCCGGAACCGCCTCCAGCGCGGTGGCCACGTGGGTGGCGTGGCGTCCGGGAATGTGCAGGCCGTTGATGGCCAGCCCGCAGATCGCCGCACCGATCAGCGCGCCGATGAACGCGCCGACGATCCCGCCCCAGTAGTGGTCCGGAAGCCAGATCGTGAAGTGCCACAGCGCCAGGCCCATCATCACCCATGCGAGCATGCCCATCAGCGGCGCCGCCCGTGACGTCGGTTGCGCGAGCGAGCCTTGGCCGGCTGCTTGGGCTTGGGCACCGGCGAGACACCCTCGTTCTCGGCGATGTCCGGTGCCGGCGCGGGATAGCGTCCCTCGTCCTCGGATGAGGGCGACAACGCCGGGTCGGCGGGAGGCATCGGTTTCGCCCCTGGCGGGGGCGCCGGCTTGGCCGCGGGCGGCGGCGCCGGGGTTGCCGCCGGCGCGGCGCGGCTCGCTCGCGCCGCCCGGGTGGCCGAGGTCGGCTTCGACGCCCGCGGCGCCGCGGTGGGCTTCGCCGGCGCGACGGTCTCCTCGGCAGTGTGGGCCAGCCGCTGGCTCAGGGTCGAGGTGTTTCGGGTGGCAACCGTGGGTTCCACCTCCAGGTCCCGCTTCATCTGCTCGAACTCGGCCGCGGAGACGGTATCGGGCTCGGGCTGGGTGAGTCGGGTGCCGCGGCGGGGTCGCTTGGGCTGCGGCTCCACCTCGCCGGCCAGAGCCGCGTACGCCGGTACGTAGCCGGTGTCCGCCTCGATCCGGTGGCGGCGGGCGCGATACAGCCCTTCACGCTCCTTCCAGTGGGTCAGGACCGGCGAGGCGATGAAGATCGAGGAGTACGCACCTGAGGCGACGCCGATCAGCAGCGCGAAGGCGAAGTCCTGCAGCGTCGCTCCGCCGAACAGCAGCAGGGCCAGGATCGGCATCAGCGTGCACGAGGTGGTGGCGATCGAACGCGTCAGGACCTCGGACATCGAGCGGTTGACGATCTGCGAGAACGCCGCGCGCGGCATCCGCGGCACGTTCTCACGGACACGGTCGAAAACGATGATCGTGTCGTAGAGCGAGTAGCCCAGGATGGTCAGCAGCGCGGCCACGGTCGCTGTCGTCACCTCCCGGCCGGTGAGCGAATAAACGCCGCTGGTGATCAGCAGGTCGTGCATCAAGGCGATCAGCACCGGCACTGCGAACTTCCACTCGAAGCGCAGAGCGACATAGGCGGTGATCACCAGCAGCGAGGCGATGATCGCGATCACCGCGCTGTTGGCGACGGTCTTGCCGAACGTGGGTCCGACGGAGCTTGAGTCGAACGAGCGCAGGCCAAAGCGGCTCTGCAGGGCGCTGCGGAGCCTGGCCACGCCCGCGGGCTGGAGCTCCTTGGCCGAGATCTGGAAGACGCTGGTGCCGAGGGCGCGGTTGGTCACTCGCTGCACCACCGGCGCCACCGCGCCGGCCGAGGTGGCGACCGACCGCACCTGCGATTCGGCGGCCTGGGCGCCTAGGCTGGCGGTCACCCGGGTGCCGGAGGTGAAGTCGATGCCCAGGTTCAGCCCCTTGCCGCCGATCGCCAGCGCGCCGACGAGCAGGATCACGCCCGACATGGAGAAGAAGTACCTGGAGGCGCCCATGAAGTCGAACTTCCACGCCCGCTGCCGGCCACCAGCGCCGAGCGCGGAGGGGCGCGAGATCGCCCGGGAGCTGCCCATCGTCATCAGGATCGCCTGGGTGGCCATGACCGCGGTGAACAGCGACACGAACGTGCCGATGCCCAGCGTGAAGGCGAAGCCCTTCACTTCGGCGGTCGCGAGCACGAACAGGATGAACGCGGTCATGATCGTGACCACGTTGGCGTCGATGATCGCGGTCAGGCCCTTGCGGTACCCGGTGATGATCCCCTGGCGGATCGAGAGGCCGCGCTTGATTTCCTCCTTGACCCGCTCGAAGATCACGATGTTGGCGTCGGCCGCGACTCCGATGGTCAGGATCAGGCCGGCGATCCCCGGCAGCGTCAGGGTGATGGGGATCAGCTTGATCAGCGCGTAGAAGTAGATCGCGTAGACGATCAGCCCTACGGTGGCGATCACCCCCAAGACGCGATAGAACGCCAGCAGGAACACCATCACCACCAGCAGTCCGACCAACCCCGCGATCAGTCCCTGGTGCAGCGCCTGCTTGCCCAGGGTGGCCGACACCTGCGACTCGGAGATCAGCTTGAGGTTGATCGGCAGCGCCCCCAGGCGCAGCTGCGTGGCCAGGTCCTGCGCGCTCTGAATCGTGAACCCGCCGGTGATGTCGGCGCCGGTGTCGCCCGGGATCCCGTCCGGATAGGTCTTGAAGTCGATCGACGGGACGGTGATCAGCTGCGTGTCGAGGGCAACCGCGAAGTGCTGGTCGAGCGTCTGCCCCAGGCCGGAGACCAGGTCGCCGCGGCGGGCAATCGCCGCCGTCACTCGCTGGAAGGCGTTCTTGCCCCGCGAGGTGAACCCGAACGAGACATCCGGTGAGCCGCCCTGATCTGTCGTCTGCTGCGGATTGGTGATGTCGCTGCCCAGCAGCGAGATGTGGTCTCTGAGGACGTAGAACTGCGCGCTCGCATCGCCGATTGCCGTGGGATGAGCGAAGCTGGTGGGAACCGCTTGGAGCACGACGGTGCCCCGCGGCACCACCAGCTGCTGGACTCCGGGCTCGGACGCCTTGACCCCGGTCGGGACCCCGGCGAGCAGATCCTGTGGGTTGTCGTCGGGTCCGGAGAGCAGGCAGTGCACGCCGCCCACCGGAGCCTTTCCCTGAGCTTTGGCCGCGGCGGCGCAGGCGGCGCTGCCGGGGGCGCCGAACAGGTAGTACTGCGGCCCCACGCGAGCGTTGTCGCTGCTGGCCTCGGGCCGCTGCTTGGACGCCAGCTTGACGGCGTCGTAGAGCGACATGCTCCCGGCCCCCGGTACGCCGGGGCCGCTGCCCCCGCTGCCCTGACTGATGCTCAGCGCACTTGAATCCTGCGTCTGCAGCAGGCTGGCCACCGGCTTGCCGCTGGGGGTGAGCGCGTTGGCCTCCCAGTCATAGAAGTACAGCCGAGCTGTGCTGCCGACCAGCTTCTCCGCCCGGGCGGTGTCCTTGACGTCCGGCAGGCTGGCGGAGATGTTGTTGCCGGTGGTCTGGATCTCCGGCTCGGCCACGCCGAGCTGGTCGATGCGCGAACGCATGATGTCGACCGCACGCTGAAGAGCATCTTGGGTCACCACCGGGGTCTGCGGCGTCGGCCGACCCTGGTAGACCAGCTCGACGCCCCCCTTGAGGTCGAGACCCAGTCGGGTCTTCGCCGGCTTGACCGCGCCGGGGATGCCGGCGATCACCACCAGCGAGGCCAGCAGCAGCCCGGTCACGAGCAGCAGGATGAAGCTGTTGCGCTGACGGTCGGTCATCGAAGCTTCCGCATGCTAGGGGGAGCGGTGGGGCTCATGAGCGGCCGTTGCTGGGAGTCAGGACCAGCAGCAGCCCACCTTCCTCGTCATCGTAGGCGGGAAAGATGTCGGCTACCGCCCGCGCCGGGAGGTCGCCCTCGGCGTTGACCTTCACCGGCTTGCCCTGCACCCGAACCTCCCACTCCAGCGCGGTGGCGACATGGTCGCCGCCGTCCTCGAACTGCAGGCCGAGCACGTCGCGCGCCGGCCGTCCCATGACCTGCTCGGTCTTCAGGCCCGTGAGCTCGAACGATCCCCGGCCGCAGTCGACGATCCGCCCATCACGGTCGCAGGCGAAGAACGCCGCGCCGGGAGCCGGGTAGTAGTCGTCCAACAGCTCGAACAGGTAGGCGAAGCCGCACTTGTCGCAGCCCCTGGCCTCGCGGCGAAAGCCGGCGTTCCGATCGGCTCCCATCGACCGGTTGCCGCAGTGGGGGCAGATGAAGTAGCGCTCCTTGGCCATCGGCGCTGAGGATAGACGCACCCAGTCGCGGCTACAGCAACCTCGGTGGCCCCGGCGCCTTTAGACCGAGATGCCCGAACGCGCGCCTGGTGGCGATTCGGCCGCGCGGCGTGCGCTCGATCAGGCCGCGCTGGAGCAGGTAGGGCTCGTACACATCCTCGATCGTGTCCTGCTCCTCACCGACGACGACGGCCAGCGTCGACAGTCCCACGGGGCCGCCCTCGAATTTCTCGCAGATCGCGCGCAGAATATCCCGATCGAGGCGATCCAGCCCCTCCTGGTCGACCTCGAGCAGATCGAGTGCGGCCTGGGCCGCGTGCGCAGTGACGACGCCGCTGCCGCGAACCTCGGCGTAGTCGCGCACCCGCTTGAGCAGCCGGTTGGCCACCCGCGGCGTACCGCGACTGCGGGCGGCGATGATCACCGCCCCGTCCTCCTCGATTGCGACCCCGAGCAGCATCGCCGAGCGCTTGACGATCCGGCTGAGCTCCGGCGGCGCGTAATGCTCCAGCCGATGCTGGATCCCGAATCGGTCCCGCAGGGGCGTTGTCAGCAGGCCGGCGCGGGTGGTGGCGCCGATCATGGTGAACGGCGGCAGCTCCAGCGTCACCACCCTTGCCCCGGCCCCCTGACCGACCGTGATCGGCAGTTCACGGTCCTCCATGGCGGGATAGAAGGTCTCCTCCAGCGCGCGTGGCAGGCGATGAATCTCGTCGACGAAGAACACCGAGCGGGGCTCGAGCGCGGTCAGGAACGCCGCGACGTCGCCCTTGCGCTCGAGCGCCGGGCCGGCGGTCTGCACGAACGGAACCTCGAGCTCGGCGGCGACGATCTGCGCCAGCGAGGTCTTGCCCAGTCCAGGCGGCCCCGCCAAGAGCACGTGATCGAGTGCCTCTCCTCGTGACGCGGCCGCGGCGATCGAGACCGCCAGCTGATCCTTGACCGGCTCCTGGCCGACGAAGTCGACCAGCCGCCGCGGCCGCAGTGAGAGGTCGAGGTCCTCCCCGGCCAGCTCCTGCGGCGCCTGGATCCGAGGCTCGGTCTGGCTCATGGACGCGCCGACCTCAGGGCCTGGGCGATCAGGTCCTCAGGCCGCTCGCCACTGAGGCCGTCGAGCAGCTCATCGGCCTCCGGGGCGCTGTACCCGAGGCCGACGAGGCCCTCTCGGGCCAGCCCGCGAGGATCGTCTGAACGCGTGATCCTGATCGCCGGCTCGGGCAGGCTGGACCCTACTTTCTCCCGCAGCTCGACGATGATCCGCTCGGCGGTGCGCTTGCCGATCCCCGGAACCGCCTGCAGCCGGCCGGCGTCACCGGCAGCCAGCGCCGCCAGCAGGTCTCGGGGAGGACCCCCGGAGAGCACGGCGAGCGCCATCTTCGGCCCCACCGCCTGGACGCCGAGCAGCATCAGGAACAGCTCCCGCTCCTCCTCGGTGGCGAATCCGTACAGCGCCAGCGCGTCATCACGGACGACGAGATGGGTGTGGAGCGTGACCTCGTGGCCGGCGCCTGGGATCTGCCCGAGAGTTTCCGCGGAGACGGCCAGCCGATAGCCGACGCCGCCGCACTCGACGACGACGTGGTCGGCGCGGCGGACGGCGACCTGGCCCGAGACGAGCGCGATCATCCCGGCAACACCGCCGCGGCCAACGGCGCCCTTTTCATCCCGGCAACATCGCCGCGGCCATCGGCGCCCGATTCAGCTCACAGATGGCCACCGCCAGCGCGTCGGCGGCATGGTCGCTTCTCGGTACCACGGCTAGGCCGAGCAGCCGCGCCACCATCCTCCCCACCTGGTCCTTGCCCGCTCGTCCGTGTCCGCAGACCGCATCCTTGACCTGCTGGGGGGTGTAGGAGCGCGAGGGCAGCGCCCGCTGGCCGGCGGCCAGCAGCACCACCCCGCGGGCCTGACCGACCGCGAAGGCGGTGCGGACGTTGGCGCCGAAGTACAGTTCCTCGATCGCCAGCGAATCGGGGGTGTGGCGATCGATCAGCTCCAGCACGCCGGTGTGGATGTCGGCCAGGCGGGTCTCCAGCGCCACGCCCGCGCGGGTCTCGATCACCCCTTGGGCGAGCGCGTGCAGCCGCGAGCCGCTGCTCTGGACCACCCCATACCCGGTGCTGGCGGTGCCGGGATCGATGCCGATGACGACCATGACGACACCATTCTCCGCGCGCGGCCGGACGCCTGCCGCGGGCGGGTGACCAATCGCGTCAGCGACCGACGCAGGAGCTGAGGTGACCTTCGCGCCACACCCGGTAGACGCGCCACACTCCCGCCCGCGCCAGCAGCTGGCGCCGGTTCAGCTGCGCGCTGACGGTGGGCGAAGCGCCGTCGATGGCGTCATGGGGACCGATGAACAGCACGCCCTGGTGGCGCATCGAGGTGCCAACGCGCCCGAGCGTCACGTGCAGCTTCCAGGCCAGGGCGGTTTGCACCCCGTGGTTGACCGCCGCATAGCTGGAGCGACAGGGGAAGACGCCGTGGTGGCCACCCGCCGCCCGGGCCGCCTCTGAGAGCTGATCCAGGCGGGTGACGGCGGCCCTGGCCTGGGCCGGCTGCGCCCGCGCCTCATCGAGCCGCCCGGAAGACAGCGCCAGCGAGATGGCTACCAGCACCACGGTCACCGCGGCAGCGATCGCCGAGGATCCGCGGCCGATCCTCCGGTGTTCGCGGGTCCCAAGGGATCCAGCACCCTGGGCGTCCCCCGAGGATCTGGCACCCTGGGCGCCCTCGGGAGATCCCGCACCCTGGCGAGCCCCGGGGACCGCCAGCTCGGAGACCACTCCCGCGATCCGGGCCACTCCCACGCCGGCCAGCACGCAGATGACGCCGGCAGCGGGCAGGAAGAACCGCTCCAGCCCCGGGTAGCCGTCCAGCGTCATCGCCACCACCAACACCCACCAGCCCAGCGCCGCCAGCGCCAGGCCGGCGATCAGCCGGTCCCGCTCGCGCCACCAGGCCACCGCCACGACCACGACTCCCAGCACGAGCAGCGGCGCGAGCTGTAGGTCGGCTCCTCGCCGGAGGACCTCGAGCAGCGGGTGAGAGCCGAGGTGGCCGTTGTAGGCCTTGGCGTGAGATGCGGCCAGAAACGGCTGCCCCGATCCGATCCACGGCGGCACGAACCACAGGAATGGGATCGACAGCAGCCCCGTTCCGATCGCGACGCGCATCGGGGACCCGGGTTCGCGACGCCACAGCCAGACCCCGTAGACGAGGATGAAGGGCCATGCCTCGGGGCGGATCAGCGACGCCGCCACGCCGAGCAGGAACGCCTCTCGGTGACGGCCGGCGAGGTGGCGATCGACCGCCCACAGGCAGGCGCCGAGCAGCATCGGCTCCGACGTGCCCCGGAACATGTAGTAGGACCACTCCTGGGTCAGCACCAGGCCCAGTGCGGCGACGGCACCGGCGGCCATCGGCAGCCATCCCGGTCCGCGGCGGGCACGGGCGGCCAACAGCGAACCGAGCCGGTAGGCCGCGACTACGCCAAGCAGACCGCCGGCGCGGGCGGTGATCACCCACAGCGTCGGCGCTGCGCCACCGAACAAACCGAACACCGTCGTGAACAGGAACGGCAGCGGCTTCCACGACGGTCCTCCGCCCACGGCGAAGCTGAGATGGGGATCGGTGACCTCGCGGCCCCACACGATCCAGCTCCATGGGTCATAGCTGGGCACCGTCGCCAGCAGGGCCGCCGACACCGCGGCCACGACCACGCAGGCGAGCCCACAGACCAGCAACGGTGTCCCCCCGCGGCTCCTGGCGGCCTCGACTGCGGACCTCCGCCCGAAGCGCCGCTGGACTCCGGGGTTCACCGCCGGCGGCTGCCCCACGGCCATCGCTAGACCTTGGAGAAACGGCAGCGCACCAGCGTTCCGATCACCCGGAAGCCGTCCACCGCCGTGAGCTTCTTGCCCTCCTCGTTGGACCGAGCGCGGTAATGGACGGGGACCTCGAAGATGCGCTCGCCGCGCTGGACCAGCCGGGCGGTGATCTCGGGCTCGATGGCAAAGCCGGCGGACTGCAGGGGCAGGCTGCGGAACACATCGGTGCGGATCACCTTGTGACAGGTCATGATGTCGTGCAGGTAGACGTTGAACAGGACGTTGCAGGCCAGCGTCACGCCCTTGTTCCCAAGTACGAACAGGAACGAGTGGCTGGTGTAGCCGTCGAACGCCCGCACGCCGAAGCAGACGTTGGCGCGGTTGTCCAGCAGCGGCGGCATCAGCAGGGCCAGATCGCCGGGGTCGTACTCCAGATCGGCGTCGAAGATCGCCGCGTACTCGCCGCGGGCTTGAGTCAGCGCGGTCCGGACAGCCGCGCCTTTACCCTGGTTGTGATCGTGCTCGAAGCGGCGCACGCGCTCATTCCAGCTGCCCGCGCGCAAGATCTCACGCGTACCGTCGCTAGAGCCGTCATCGACGATGATCAGCTCGAAATCGGTGGGCAGCTCGGTGGCCAGCACCTCGGTGATCGCCTGCTCGATCCGGTCGCGCTCGTTGTAGACGGGCATCAGAATCGAGAGCATGTGAGCAGGGTCGGTTCGTGTGGAGCAGCGGCCTGATCGGGAAGGCCGCCGCGAGGGGCGTCGATGCTAGCGAACGTGACGATCGGCGAGGATGCCGGTTGTGGACTTCGCTGCGGAGGGATTACTCGATGGGCTCCAGGCAGACGAGCGCGTCGCTCGTCAGCGGCTGCTGGAGCAGCTGGTGCAGCAGGGGTACACCCTGGACCAGCTGCGCGCGGCGGTGGCCGAGGAGCGACTCGTACTGCTGCCGGTGGAGCGAGCACTCGGCGGCTGCTACACCGCCCGGGAGGTGGAGCGGCTGACCGGGGTACCGGCCAGGCTGATGCTGCGGATCCGGCGATTGGCTGGCCTACCCGCACCCGAGGAGGACGAGCCGGTGTTCGGCGAGGAGGACCTGGCGGTCGCCCGCTCGACTCAGCTGTTCCTGGAGGCGGGGTTGAGCGTGCAGGCGGTTGAGGAGATGACGCGGGTGCTCGGGGAGGCGATGGCGCGGCTGGCAGCAACGACCTCGGGGACGTTCGCGGAGTCGTTCCTGCGGCCCGGCGACAGCGAGTACGACCTCGCCCAGCGCTTTGCTGAGCTGGCCGGTCAGCTGACGCCGGCGCTCGAGCCGGTGCTGATCGCGACCTTCAAGGCTCACCTCCGGGAGGCGATCCGCCGCGGGATGATCGGGCGCGCCCAACGGGAGAGCGGCAGGCTGGAGGCAGATCAGATCGTGACCGTGTGCTTTGCCGATGTGGTCGGCTTCACCCGGCTGGGAGCACAGCTCGAGGTCGAGGAACTGGGTGAGGTGGCCGGTACGCTGGCTCAGCTCGCCGCCGAGCTGACCGAGCCGCCGGTGCGCCTGGTCAAGACGATCGGCGACGCGGCGATGTTCGTGAGCCCGGATCCCGGCGCGCTGGTGGCGGTGGCACTGGCGCTTGTGCAGGCGTTCCTCGACGCCGAGCTGCCGACGCTGCGTGCCGGCATCGCGCTGGGTCCGGCGCTGCAGCGAGCGGGAGACTTCTATGGTCATTCCGTGAACCTCGCCAGCCGCGTCACCGGCATCGCCCGGCCCGGGAGCGTCCTGGCCACCCAGGAGGTCCACGACGCGGCGGCGGACCGCTTCAGGTGGTCGTTCGCCGGCCGGCACCGGCTCAAGGGAGTCGGCGAGCCCGTGGTGCTGCATCGAGCTCGACTCGCCAGCCGACCAGCCCAACCGTAGCTCCCGGCCCGCGAACTATCCGACGCCGAGCAGGTCGACCACGAACACCAACGGCGCGTTCGGCGGGATCGTCGGCGGACTGCCTTGGGCGCCGTAGGCCAGCGCCGCCGGAATGATCAGCTCACGGCGGCCGCCGACCTTCATGCCGGCCACGCCTTGATCCCAGCCCTTGATCACCTGTCCCTGCCCGAGCGTGAACGGGAACGGCTGGTTGCGCTTCCAAGAGGAGTCGAACTCCTGGCCGTTGGTGTACAGCAGGCCGACGTAGTTGACGGTTACGCTGCTGCCGCTCGTGGCCGTGGGACCGGTGCCCGGGATCAGGTCCTTGATCACCAGGTGCGTCGGAGCTGGCCCCTTGGGCACGGTGACCACCGGCTTCTTGGACAGCGGCGAGGGTGGCTTGGGAGTGGTCGCAGTCGCGCTCTGAGAAGTGGCGGTCGAGGTCGTGGTGGGACTAGCGGCGACCGAGGTCTGGGTCGGGCCGCCGGAGGGCGCCTGCTGCACCCCGGGCGCGCTGGAGCTGCCGCAGGCGGCCAATCCGGCAGCGAAAAGCGCCACCACGGGCAGAGGGAACGGCTTCGGTCGCATGAACGCGGCAGGGTAGCGAGGCCGGATTCAGCCTGCGATCCGCTCCAGCACGTCAGCGTCGACGTCGAAGTTTGCGTGCACTGAGCCGACGTCGTCGGATTCCTCCAGGGCGTCGATCAGCTTCATCAGCTTGGCCGCATCGGCCTCCTGCACGGGCACCCGTGATTTTGGGCGCTGGGTCACATCGGCGCTGTCGATGTCAACCCCAGCTTGCTCCAGTGCCGCGCGCACAGAGCTGAGGTCCGACGGCTCGGTGACCACTTCGAACACGTCCTCATCACGCGAGATGTCGAGTGCGCCGGCGTCGATTGCCGGGATCAGGTCGTCCTCGTCGTAGCGGCCGGCATCGACCACGATCACCCCTTGCTTGTCGAACAAGTAGGACACCGAGCCCGGCTCTCCGAGGTTGCCGCCGTGCTTTGACAGGGCATGGCGAACATCGGCACCGGTACGGTTGCGATTGTCGGTCAGCGCCTCGATCAGCAGGGCCACCCCGCCGGGGCCGTAGCCCTCGTAGAGGACGGTCTGGATCTGATCTGCGTCGACCCCCGCCCCGGTGCCCTTGGCGATCGCGCGCTCGATGTTGTCCTTGGGCATCGAGGCATCGCGCGCCTTCTGGATCGCCAACCCCAGCGCCGGATTGCCGTCAGGATCTCCCCCGCCCTCCCGCGCAGCGACGGTGATCGCCCGGGCGAGCTTGGTGAAGTGCTGCCCGCGCCGCTGATCGACGACCGCCTTCTTGTGCTTGATCGAAGCCCATTTGGAGTGACCGGACATGCGACCAGAGTCTAGGACCCGTGCCGCCCGTGAGCCGGCGCCCGCTCGCTAGGCTGGCGGCATGAGCGTGATCTCCAATCCGGACATCTTCAAGGCCTACGACATCCGCGGCATCCACGGCGAGGAGCTCGACGCACGCCTGGCCGAGCAGATCGGCCGGGCGTTCACGCGCGTGATCGCGGAACTGGAGGGCAAGGCGACTCCCGAGCTGCGACTCGGCCTTGGGGCGGACATGCGCCTGACCGCCCCGGAGATGGCGGCTGCCTACCGCCAGGGGATGTGCAACGAGGGCGCCACCGTGCTCGACGCCGGGCAGGTCGGAACCGAGATGCTCTACTACCTGGTCGGCTCCCGCGAGCTCGACGGCGGCCTGATGTGCACCGCCTCCCACAACCCCCAGCAGTACACGGGGGTCAAGCTTGTCCGCCGGGGGGCAATTGCGCTCTCCGGTGACGCCGGCATCGGCGACATCCGCAAGCAGATCGAGATAGGACTCGGTGATCCGCCGGGAGGTGGCACCAGCCAGCGGGTCGACGTAGCGGCGCCGTTCCGTGAGGCGGTGCTGGCGCTTATCGATCCGAACCAGGTGCGGCCGCTGCGGGTCGTGGTCGACGGCGGCAACGGCATGGCCGGACCGATGGTCGGGCCCCTGCTGGAGGGCCTGCCTCTCGAGCTGATCGAGACCTACTGGCAGCCCGACGGGAGCTTCCCTGACCACGAGCCCAACCCGATGCTGCCGGAGAACCGCGAGTTCATCATGCGCGCGGTCCGTGAGCACGAGGCCGACCTGGGGATCGCCTGGGACGGCGATGCCGACCGCTGCTTCTTCATCGACGACACCGGGGCGTTCGTGGACGGCGACTTCCTCACCGCCCTGCTGGCCGACTCGCTGCTCGGTAAGCATCCCGGGGCGACGATCCTCTATGACGTCCGTGCCAGCCGCGCCGTCCCCGACACGGTCGAGCGCCACGGCGGTCGAGCGCTGCGCAACCGCGTTGGCCACGCCTTCTTCAAGACCCGGATGCGCGAGGAGGGCGGGGTGTTCGGGGGCGAGGTGTCCGGGCACTACTACTTCCGGGACTTCTACTGCGCGGACTCGGGAACGATCCCCGCGCTGCTGATCCTGGAGCTGCTGGGTTCCACCGGGGTGCGGATGTCCGAGCTGCTGGAGCCGTATCACTCCCGATACTTCATCTCGGGTGAGATCAACTCCGAGGTCGCCGATCCGCAGGCCAAGCTCCGGGAGCTCTCCGAGCGCTATTCGGACGCGCGGCAGGATCACCTGGATGGCGTCTCGATCGACTACGCGGACTGGCACTTCAACGTCCGCCCGTCGAACACCGAGCCGCTGCTGCGGCTGTGCCTGGAGTCGCTGCGCTCACGCGAGGACATGGAGCGCCGTCGCGACGAGGTGCTGGCGGCGATCCGGTCGTGACCGAGGCTGAAGCGGAGGCCTCCGAGGCGCTGATCACGGCGGAGCGCGCGGGCATCCAGCGCCTGGCCATTCCTACGCCGTTCCTGGTCGGGCGCGTCAACTGCTACCTGATCGAGGACCGGCCGCTGACGCTGGTCGACACCGGCCCCAACTCGGGGAAGTCACTCGACGAGCTGGAGCAGGCCTTGGGGCGTCACGGCCACGCGATCGAGGATCTCGAGCTGATCGTCATCACCCATCAGCACATGGACCACGTCGGGCTGCTCGAGATTCTCCTTCGGCGGTCGGGAGCCGAAGTAGCGGCGCTGGACATGCTCGCCCCTTACCTGGCCGACTTCGCCGCCGCCGCCGGATCCGATGACGACTTCGCTCAGGCAGTGATGCGCCGCCACGGAGTCCCGGAGGACCTGGCGGCGGTGCTCGCGGCGGTGGGCGCGGCGTTCAGGTCCTACGGTTCGAGCGGTGTGGTGAGCAGGGAGTTGCATGACGGCGATCTGTTGTCGCTGCGCGACCGCCGGCTACGGGTGCATCATCGCCCCGGCCACAGCCCCTCGGACACCATCTTCTGGGATGAGGAGCGAAAGATCCTGCTTGCCGGCGACCATCTCCTCGGGCACATCTCCTCAAACCCGCTGGTCTCGCGACCGCTGATCGCCGATGGCAATCCCTCAGCCCGGGAGCGCCCCCGGGCGCTGATCGCCTACATCGATTCGATGCGGGCCACGCGCCAGCTTCCGGCCCAGCTCGTGCTGTCCGGGCACGGGCAACCGATCACCGACCATGTGGCGCTGATCGACGAGCGCCTGCGAATGCACGAGCGGCGCGCTCGGAAGATGCTCCGGCTTCTCGACGAGCGCCCCCTGACCGCGTACGAGATCGCGCTGCGCATGTGGGGCAACGTCGCCGTCACCCAGGCCTACCTGACGATCTCGGAGGTGCTCGGGCACGTCGACGTGTTGGAGCGGGACGAGCAGGTCCGAGAGATCGAGCAGGACGGGGTCGTGCGCTTCCAGGCTCTCAGCCCCGCGCCCGCGTAGAGGGTGGAGATCGGTGGTCATATTGGCCGCAGATCCCTGCAGGCGCGCAGGAGCGAGCAAGCGACACTCTACGTTTCTCGTCCAGCTGCCGATAACCAGGCCAAGAGCCGATGCTGGACGAGCAAGCCAAACGGCGCCCGGATGCGCCGGCGCGCCAGATCGAGGGGGGCCAGGAGGGGCTGAGCCCCGACCTGCTGGATCTGCTTCAGCGGGTTCCGGCGATCCTGTACATCGCCGAGGCCGGTGGCGAGGGAGCCTGGCGCTACGTCAGTCCGCAGATCGAGGACATCCTGGGCTTCACCCCGGAGGAGTGGCGGGCCGACCCGCGCTCCTGGGCGCGGCAGCTGCATCCCCAGGATCGAGAGAAGATCCTGCGCTACGAGGCCGCGGCCCTGGCGGGAGATCCGGTCCCGGGCAGCTCGGAATACCGCATACTCCATCGCGACGGCCGGACGGTGTGGGTCAGGGACGAAGCCGCGTTGATGGAGACCCCCCGGGGGCGCGTGTGGCACGGCGTGATGTCCGTGATCACCGATCGCAAGCAGGTGGAGGCAGAGCTCGAGCAGCGCGCCGCACAGCAGTCGGCGGTCGCCAGGCTCGGAGAGCACGCGCTGGAGGGAGCAACCCCGTCGGACTTGATGCACGAGGCGGTCGCCGCGGTGGCGCAGATCCTGGACGTCGAGCTGGCCGCCGTGTTCGAGGTTCAGGAACCCGGCTGGCTGTTGCTCCATGCCACCAAGGGCTGGCCCGAGTGGATGACCGGCAGCGTTCATCGGGATCCGGGAACACGCTCGGCGATCGGCTCGGCGATTCTCAGTGGTCACCCAGTGGTGGTGTCCGAGTGGGAGCGGGAGACTCGCTTCACGCGCTCGCCCGCGCTGGTCGAGATCAACGCGCGCAGCGGGGTCTCGGTGCCGATCGAGGGCCGCGACGGCCGCTTCGGGGCGCTTACGCTGCAGTCACGGCAGCCCCGGGACTTCAACGCCGGGGACGTCGCCTTCGTTCAGGCCCTGGCCAACGTTCTCGCCGATGCGCTGCAGCGGCAGGCGACCGAAGACGACATCCGGCACCGGGCGCTGCATGACCCCCTCACCGGATTGCCCAATCGGGTGCTGTTCCTGGATCGGATCGAGCAGGCTCTGGCCCGGGTGCGCCGTCGCGGCTCGCTGGCGGCCGTGTTGTTCCTCGATCTCGACCACTTCAAGCTGATCAACGACACGATGGGACACCATCTGGGCGACGAGCTCCTGGCCGCTGCCGCCCCGCGAATCCAGCAGACGGTACGGGCCAGCGACACCGTGGCCCGGTTCGGTGGTGATGAGTTCGCGGTCTTGCTGGACGAGATCGGGAACGAGCGCGAGGCGATCGAGACGGCGGAACGCATCGGGCAAATGTTCAGTGTGCCGTTCGTGCTCGCGGGCAACGAGCACTTTGTCACCGCCAGCATCGGCATCGCGTTCGCGCAGGGCCACGAGACGGCGAGCGAGCTGATCCGCGACGCTGATGCCGCCATGTATCGCAGCAAGGACCAGGGCCGCGCGCGCTACGAGTTGTTCGACGAGGTGATGCGGGCGCGGGCTGTCTCTCGCCTGCGGGTGGAGAACGACCTGCGTCGCGCGCTGGAACGAGGAGAACTGCTGCTGCACTACCAGCCGATCGTGTCCGTGCCCGAGCACGAGATCGTTGGCGCCGAGGCACTGCTTCGCTGGAGTCATCCTGAGGGTGGCCTGATCCCCACACGCGAGTTCATCGAGGTGGCGGAGGAGAACGGGATGATCGAGCCGATCGGGCGCTGGGTGCTCGAACGTGCCTGCGCGCAGGCCGCGCAGTGGTATCGAGGCCGCTCCGACGCAGGCGCGGTGACAGTGTCGGTCAACCTTTCACCGGTCCAGGTCGTCAGGCCGACCTTCCCCGAGCTGGTCGCTGAGGTGCTCGAGCGAACCAGTCTCGACCCCTCGCTTCTACACCTGGAGATCACCGAGACGGTGATGCTGCGCGAGGATCACGCGCTGATGGAGGTGCTCACGGCGCTCAAGAAGCTAGGCGTGCGGCTGATGCTCGACGACTTCGGCACCGGTTACTCCTCGTTGGCGTACCTGACCCACCTGCCGCTCGATGGGCTCAAGGTGGACCGTTCCTTCGTCGACGGACTGGGAACCGAGGGCCGGGACACGGCGGTGACGGAGGCGATCATCGCGATGTCCAAGGCACTTGGGCTGCAGGTCGTCGGCGAGGGCGTCGAGACCGGTGTGCAGGCAGCCGAGCTGGGGCGGATCGGCTGCGAAATGGCCCAGGGGTTCTGGTTCTCGCGTCCGGTGAGTGCGGAGGAGTTCACCCGGATGATCTCCAGGATGTCGGCGCCGCTGACTTCCCGCTACCCCGTCGGCTCGCCCAAAGGCTGAACCTTCCGAGCTCCGCGGCCGCCGCCCGAGATCTGCGCCGCCGCCCACTGGCGGCATGGGATTATTCCTGCCCGCACGATGAACCGAGAGCAGCCGATCCCACCCGCCGACCTAGAGGGTCGCTTGCTGGCGCGCAGCGAGCATGCCCTGAAGCGGCTTGACCCCTTCTGGGCCCCGCAGCTGGTGGTGGCGGGAGCACTGGTGCTCGACGTGCTGCTGCCGGAAAGGCTGACGATCGGGTCGCGCTGGCTGCTGCCCAGCTTCGAGGGGCTGCTGCTGGTCGGCTTGCTGATCGCCTCGCCGCACCCCCGCATGCGCCACTCGCCGTTGCGACGAAACATCGCCATCAGCCTGATCGGACTGGTCAGCGCCATTAACATCGTCTCGCTGGTGCTGCTGGTCCATTACCTGCTCCATGGCGGCAAGCAGAACGGTCATTCTTTGATCGGCGCGGGAGTGGTGCTGTGGGTCACCAACGTGTTGCTGTTCGGCCTGTGGTTCTGGGAGCTCGATCGGGGCGGGCCGCTGGAGCGAGCATCGGAGCATGCGCGGTTGCCCGACTTCCAGTTTCCCCAGATGGCCGATCCCAAGTGGGCGCCCCCGGGCTGGATGCCTGGCCTGATCGACTACCTGTACGTGTCCTTCACCAATGCCTGCGCCTTCAGCCCCACGGACACGATGCCGCTGACCCAGACGGCGAAGCTGCTGATGACCGCGCAGTCGATAACTGCGCTGCTGACGGTTTCGCTCGTCGTCGCTCGGGCAGTCAACATACTCAGTTGAGATGCAGCCCGCGCCCGGCATCCATCCGCGCCCGCGCCCGCGCCGGAAGATCGATTGGGAGCTCATCGCCTGCGGCTTCTCCGGCCACGCCTTGGTTGGCCTGGACGCCGAGCTGATCCGGCCCGAGGATCACCTGTTGGTCCGGGAGGAGGATGGGCTGCGCTGGTACCGCTGCTTGCGCTGTGACAGCTGGGTGGCGCTGGCTCCGCCACAGCAACCGACCGGGTCGCATCCGCCCGAGCGCTCGGAGATCGAGCTGCCGCTGCGCGGCAAGGGGCTGCGGGACAAGGTCGTGCTCAGGCTGATCGCCTGTGATCGTGCGCTGCATTTCCTGGTGTTGGTGCTGCTGGGAATCAGCGTGTTGGCCTTCGCCGGGCACGAGTCGAACCTACGCAGCGATTACTACCGCGTGCTGACCGCGCTTCAGGGGGGAGTGGCCGGTGGGCCGGTGCAGAGCACCGGGCACGTGGGAATCCTCCACGAGCTGGACAAGCTATTCACCCTGCGGGCGGGAACATTGCAGGGGGTCGGCTTGGCCCTGCTGGCCTACGGGCTACTCGAAGGCGTCGAGGCGGTCGGGCTGTGGCTGACCAAGCGCTGGGCGGAGTACCTCACCTTTCTCGCCACCTCGATCCTGCTGCCGCTGGAGATCTACGAGCTCGTCCACCGGCAGACGCCGCTGAAGATCATCGGCTTCCTGATCAATCTCGCCGTGGTCATCTACCTGCTGTTCGCCAAGCGATTGTTCGGCCTCCGCGGCGGCGGAGCGGCCGACGAAGCGTTGCGCAATCGCGACACCTCGTGGGCGGCGGTGGAGCGGGCCACGCCCCATGCGGTGGTGCCTGCCCCGCAGGGGATGACCAGCGCTTGAGCGACCTCGAGGCGGAGATCCGGGCGATCGGCGAGGCGCTGACCGCAGCCTCGCCGTCGATGGCCCGGCACCCGCTGCGTGCGCTCGATGCCCGTGCGATGGACCTGGCGGCACGAGACCGGGAGCTGCGTGCGGCGCTGTTCCGGTTCGTGGACGTGGTCCCCGCCTGTCGATCGGTCGACGACGTCGCGCGGCACCTGTCCTCGTTCCTGGGCGAGCTTCCCGATGCTCCGCCCCCGATCGCGGCCACTGTGAGGATGGCCCATACGCGCGCCGGACGGGCTGCGCTGGGTGCCGCTGCGGCCGGCGGAGTCAAGCACATGGCTCACCGATTCATCGCCGCGGAGGATCCCCGCGCGGCCCTCGGCGTCCTGCGTGACCTGTGGGAGCACGGCGTGGCCAGCTCGGTCGATCTGCTCGGCGAGGCCACCGTGACTCCAGCCGAGGCCGACGCCTACGCCCGCCGCTGCCGCGACGCGCTGGGGGAGATCGCCGGCGCCGCCTCTCGCTGGCCACCGCAACCGGTGCTGGAGCGCGACTCAGCCGGTCCCCTGCCCCGGGCCAACGTGTCGGTTAAGGTCTCGGCACTGACGCCCCTACTGCGCCCCGATGCTCCCGCGCGCGGGCGCGATGACGCTGCGCGGCGGCTACGTCCGTTGTTGCGCGAGGCTCATCGCCTCGGCGCTCACATCCACGTCGACATGGAGTCGCTGGACTCGCGGGAGGCGGTGCTGGAGCTGGTGCTGGCGCTGCTGGACGAACCCGATTTTCGCGCCGGTCCCTCGGCCGGGCTCGTGCTGCAAGCGTATCTGCGCGACTCCCCGACGCAGCTGGAGACGGTTCTGGAGTGGGCGCGTTCCTGCCCGCGGCAACCCCCGCTGCAGGTGCGGCTGGTCAAGGGCGCCTACTGGGACCACGAGCTGGTGCAGGCCCAGCAACACGGGTGGCCGGCGCCGGTATTCGAGGTCAAGGCGGAGTGCGATCGGAACTTCGAATCGCTGACGCGCGGTCTGCTGGCCGCACGTCCGACGGTGCGGGTGGCGATCGCCTCGCACAACCTCCGGTCGATTGCCCACGCGATCGCGGCCAGCCGTCGAGGTGGCGGCGAGGATCGCGATCTGGAGCTGCAGGTCCTGCGCGGGCTTGGCGACGAGCTCCAGGACGCGCTCGCGGCGGGCGGGCTGCGGGTCCGCAGCTACTGTCCCGTGGGCGATCTGATCGCGGGGATGGCCTACCTGGTGCGGCGCCTGCTGGAGAACACCGCCAACGAGTCGTTCTTGTCCGAGCAGGCCCAAGGCGCGTCGCTGGATCAGTTGCTAGCCGCGCCCTAGCCCTTCCCCGTGATGAGCCCGAGCGGGTCGCTCAGCTGCTCTGCGAGTTCTTCGCCGATTTGAATCAGCTGGTTACGGTGAGCACGCCAAGCGAGCGCGCGAATTCGAGACATTCTCTCCGAGAGGCCAGCCCAAGCCCGCGGAACACGACCTCACCGCCGGGGGCCAGGAGTGACCAGCCATCGTCGGTGGCTCGCATCGAATACGCTTGGAGCGCTGTTCCCTGGCCGGCTGCCGCGCGGCCCCGCCGGAGCTCGAATGCCGCAGGAATTTGAGCTATCGCGGTCATCACAGACATGATCGCCCGCAGGTGTAAGCCTCGAGCATGCCGCGCCTTCGAGATTCGTAAGACGAGGCCGGGCGAGAAACTCTTTTGGACGACGCTTGGTGGTGGCGGCCGGCTGCCTGACCACGGCGCTGTTAGGGTCGAGTTCGGTTGCCAGATCTCCCATCGTTCAAGAACGAGTCGGTGCTCGAGTTGCGACGCGCGGCGGTCCGCTCGCAGCTGGCGCAGGCGCTGCTGACCGTGGATCGGCAGCTGCCCATCTCCGTGCCGGCGATCGGAGGGGAAGGAACGGAGAGAAGAGCTTCGCTGCACTCGACCGATCCCGGTGAACCCGAGCGAGTGGTGGCGCAGGCGGTGGCTGCGACTGAAGCCGACGTGACGGCGGCGATCGACGCGGCGCTCGACAGCCTGAAGGCCTGGCGGGGGCTTGGCGCGGCCGGGCGCGCCGCGGCGCTGGTGGAAGCGGCAGCGTGGATGCGAGCTCGCCGAGTGGAGCTGGCCGCGCTCGAGGTGCGGGAATGCGCCAAGCCATGGTCCGAGGCCGACGCCGACGTGTGCGAGGCGATCGACTTCCTGGAGTATTACGCGCGCGGGGCGATCGCCCTCGAGCGGGGTCCGGAGCTGTTGCAGGCACCGGGCGAGCGCAACGAGCTCCACTATGTCCCGCGGGGGGTCACGGCGGTGATCTCGCCGTGGAACTTTCCCCTGGCGATTGCCTGCGGGATGACCGCGGCCGCGCTGGCCACCGGCAACGCGGTGGTGCTCAAGCCGGCCGAGCAGTCTCCGGGATGCGCGCAGCGGCTGCTGCAGGCGCTGCGCGCGGGCGGCGTGCCCGCGGGGGTGGTCTCGCTGTTGGCAGGTGCGGGTGAGGTCGGCGCCGCCCTGGTTGCTCATCCGCAGGTCCAGTCCGTCGCCTTTACTGGGTCGCTTCCGGTGGGGCTGGAGATCGTTCGCGCCGCCGCCGAGGTGAGGCCGGGTCAACGCCACATCAAGCGGGTGATCGCCGAGCTGGGGGGAAAGAACTGCGTGATCGTCGACGACGATGCCGATCTGGACGAGGTCGTGCCTGCCGTGGTGTCCTCCGCGTTCGTGTACGCGGGCCAGAAGTGCTCGGCGGCGGCGCGGGTGCTGGTGCACGAGGCGGTCGCCGACGCGCTCATCGAGCGGGTGGCGGGCGCGACCCAAGTCCTCGCCGTAGGCCAGGCCAGCGAGCTGGCCAGCGACGTGCCGCCGGTGATCGAGGCCTCGGCGCAGGAGCGCGTGTTCAGCTACCTGAAGACGGCGGCCACGGATGGCCAGATCGTCGGCCAGGTGGATCACGTACCCGTTCGCGGTTGGTTCTGTCCGCCGACCGTGGTCGCCGACCTGCGGGCGGGATCGCCAGTGCTGGAGGAGGAGATCTTCGGGCCGGTCCTGGCGATCGAGCGTGTCTCCGGCGTCGAGGAGGCCTGCGAGATCGTCGACGCGCTGCCGTTCGCACTGACCGGAGGGCTGTTCGCCCGGGATCCCGACACCATCCGTTACGTGGCCTCCCGCACCCCAGTCGGCAACCTGTATGTCAACCGTGGCATCACCGGCGCGATGGTCGGCCGCCAGCCGTTCGGGGGCAATCGCCTCTCGGGCACCGGCAGCAAGGCCGGAGGACCCGACTACCTGCTGCAGTTCGTCGAACCGCGGGTGGTAACCGAGAACACCGTGCGCCACGGCCTCATCGCCTGAGGGCTTGACCTTCGTCGCTTGGCCGCCGATGATCCGGGTAAACGATGATCGTGTCGCCGTTAATGGCCTGGAAGCTCGTGCTGGCGCTGACGCTGGGCGTAACGATTGTGCTCAGCCAGGTGGCGCGAGCGCCCCGGGTCGCGGTCGGGGGCCGGGAACTGCGCCGGCTGGTGGTTGCAGCACTCGGGCTCTATGGCGTCGGAGCGCTGGCCTCGGTCACCCACCACGCGCTGCTCGCCGCGCTCGTCTACGCCGCGGGCATCGTGACCTGCGCCCTGGCGGGATGGCTCTCCCGCGGGACCGACTCCGAGGGGCCGCCCGGGGGCGACGAACCGTTCGACGAGCATCCGCCGCCTGAGCCTCAGGGAGCGTCGGATCTCGACTGGGCTCGCTTCGAGGCTGACTTCCGCACGTACTGCGAGCGTGAGCGAGCGAGCGCGGGTTGGCCGATGAACGAGATACAACGCAGCTGAGCGGCCTCCGCCGAGGCGCATCGGCATCGCCGGGGTCAAAGCCTGGCCACGAGCAAACCTACCGCCAGCAGGACCACCCCCAGCCACAGGGCCGACAGTGCCCCCTCCAGCGGCGCCGCGAGACGAGCGCGATCGAGCGTGATCATCGTCCCATCGGTGAGCTCCTGTTCTCCGGTCACGGCGGTGGTCCGACGCCGCAGCTCCCGGACCGGCGTGCTCAGGCGGCGCTGGGCGGCGCTGAGCAGGCAGCAGGCGGTCGCCATCAGCAATCCTGCCGGCCGGATCGCCAGCGTCTGGGCGAAGTAGCCCGTGAATGCCGGAAACCCGCCCCAGGCCAGCGCGAACCACAAGTCCGTGTGCACCCTGCCGCCGGCCAGCTCGAGGTTGTAGGCGAGCACCAGCACGGCGCCGAGCAACACCAGCGGCACCAGCAGCGGTGACACGACGATCGTCCCGGCGATGCCAATTGCCACCGCACCCCCCAACCCCACCGTGGCCAGAACGATCAGGGTCGAGCTCCGCAGCGCGGTTCCCAGTGGGCGGCCGCGAAGCTCGTCCAGGGCATGGGCACTGACGCCGACGGCAAGCAGGAACGCGATCAACGTCCACGCGAGCCGACTGGCGTGAACGGTGGGTGCGATGGCCGCCCCGAGCACGACGTAGCTCAGGTGCCACGCCGTATACGGAGGATGAAACAGGGTGACGAGATCACGCCAGCCACCCGTGGCCAATGCGTAGAACGCGGGCCGGTCGAGGCCGCGGCGGTCAGTGAGCATCCCGGACGCCGGTCATCAGCAGCCCGGCGCCAAAGCTCAGCCGGCGCAAGCACACATCTCCGATGCCGGCCGACCGCCACAGCGCGACCAGATCCGGTTCCTGGGCTTGCAGCTGCTCGATGTTCGGCCCCAGAAACCGCCCCACCTCATACCAGGCGGGGGAGACGAGCCGCCCGATCAACGGCAGTCCCAGCCGAGTGTGCACACGCCACAGTGCGCGCAGCGCTCGGGTCTGAGGAACTCCGAACTCGACCATGGCGATGCGACCGCCGGGCTTGACCACGCGAGCAAGCTCGCGCATCGTCGCCAGGCGGTCATCGACGTAGCGCAGCAGGTAGGTGAAGCTCAGCCCGTCGAACTCGGCGTCGTCGAAGGGAAGCTGCTCGGCCTCACCCTGCAGCAGGGCGATCCGGACAGCGAGCTGCGGATCACTCTCGATCCTGGCCCGCGCGGCACCGAGCATCGCTTCGCTCTGATCGAGCGCCACCACCTGGCAGGACGATCGCCGGGCCAGGGCCTCCGCGACCATCCCGGTGCCGGTGGCGACATCGAGGATGCGCTGGCCGGCGCGCGGTTCGATGGCAGCGACCAGCGCCCGGCGCCAACGCGGATCCTGACCGAAGCTGAGCAGCGCGCCCATGCGGTCATAACGCCGGGGCAGCTCCTGGAACAGGCCGAGGGCGTGACGCTTGCGCAGCGACGAGGCCCCAGCAGCGGTCATGGCAGCATTGTGACGGGGACGCAAGCTCGGTCGCGACCTGACACGACCTCTCGCTCGCCGGAGGCGATCGGCGGGCATCGAATCACCGTACCGGCGCTCGCTCCCGGGCGAGCTCCAGCAGCAGCGAGTGCAACCGCGCGTCTCCCGCCAGCTCGGGATGGAAGGCCACCGCCAGTACGTCGCCCTGACGCACCGCTACCGGATGGTCGTCGACCCGGCCGAGCACCTCGACCTCGGGGCCGAGCTGGTCCACCCACGGCGCCCGGATGAACACCGCTCGCAGCGGACCACCTGGAACCCCCTCGACCACGACCTCCTTCTCGAACGAGCGCAGCTGCCGACCGAAGGCATTGCGGCGGGCGTGGACGTCGAGCACGCCGAGGTGATCACGGTCGAGCATGATCATCCCGGCGCAGGTGCCGAGCACGGGGATGCCAGCGCCGATCAGCTCGCGCAGCGGCTCGGCCAGGCCCTCCCGCTCGATGCCGAGCGTCATCACCGTCGATTCACCCCCCGGGATGATTAGGGCATCCAGCCGGTCGAGATCCGGCGGCACGCGAACCTCGAGTGCCTGTGCCCCCAGCCTGCGCAGGATCCTGGCGTGGGCCTCGAAGCCGCCCTGCAGCGCGAGAACCCCGACGCGCATCGGCGCCCCACCGCCGGCCGCTGTCACTGCGCTACCAGCCGCGCGGCGCCAGCAGCTGCTCTGTCTGAAGCCTGGAGGTCTCGAGGCTGACCATTGGAGACCCCAGACCGCTGGACGCCGCCGCGATCCGCGCCGGATCCTGGTAGTGCGTAGTCGCCTCGACGATCGCTCGCGCACGACGCTCCGGGTCCTCGGACTTGAAGATCCCGGATCCGACGAACACACCTTCGGCGCCCAGCTGCATCACCAGCCCAGCGTCGGCGGGAGTGGCGATGCCGCCGGCGCAGAACAGCACCACCGGCAGTCGGCCGTCGGCGGCCACCTGACGGACCAGGTGCAGGGGCGCGCCCAGCTCCTTGGCCGCGCTGGCCAGCTCTGACTCATCGAGCATCGTCAGCTGCTTGATCTCTCGGCCAATCATCCGTAGATGACGCACGGCCTCGACGATGTCCCCGGTTCCGGCCTCGCCCTTGGAGCGGATCATCGCCGCTCCCTCGCCGATTCGCCGCAGCGCCTCGCCGAGGTTGGTCGCCCCACACACGAACGGGATCCTGAACGACCACTTGTCGATGTGGTTGGCCTCGTCGGCGGGAGTGAGCACCTCGGACTCGTCCACGTAGTCGACCTCCAGCGCCTCCAGCACCTGCGCCTCGACGAAGTGCCCGATCCTGGCCTTGGCCATAACCGGAATGCTCACCGCCTCCTGGATCCACCGGATCATCTCCGGATCGGACATCCGCGCCACGCCGCCGTCACGGCGGATGTCAGCCGGAACGCGCTCGAGCGCCATCACCGCCGCGGCGCCTGCGTCCTCGGCGATCTTCGCCTGCTCCGGAGTGACCACATCCATGATCACCCCGCCCTTGAGCATCTCGGCGAGGCCCGCCTTGACGGTGAACGTGGCCTCGTCGCGGGCCGCTGCGTCGTTCTGGCTCATCGCCGTCAGTGTAGCCGGGCGATAGCTTGTTCCGCCGTGGATCTGAATGACTCAGGCGCCCCTCGCGCAGACGAGGCTGGATACCGAGAGGGGAGCGCGCCCAAGGCTGTGTTCATGCCCGATGAAGCACCGGGCGGCTTCACCGCCACCGCGCTGGCCCGCGGCCCCTGGGACCTCAACGCGCAACACGGAGGAGCGCCAGCGGCGCTGCTGATGCGCGCGCTGGAGGAGCTGCCCGCCAGCGAAGGTCTGTCAATCGCGCGGGTGACCTACGAGCTGCTGCGTCCCGTGCCTCTGGGCCCCCTGCACGTGCACGCACACGTGGTTCGCCCCGGGCGCCGAGTGCAGCTGCTGGAGGCAACGCTGCGCACCAACGGGATCGAGCTGGTGCGCGCTCGCGCGCTGCAGGTGATCCCGGCGCAGGCGCCCTCCAGCGCCGAGCTTCCTCCGCCACCGGGCCCTGAGACTGGCCGCGCCAACGATCTCCAAGCACCGCATCGCCCGATGTTCGCGCCGGACACGATGGAGATCCGGTTCGTGGCCGGGGAGTTCGTCGCCCGCGGGCCCGCTACTGCGTGGTTCCGGATGCGGGTGCCGCTGGTGGCCGGCGAGGAGCCCTCGCCGCTGCAGCGCCTGGCCGCGGCTGGGGATTTCGGCAACGGCATCAGCTCGCCCCTGAACTGGGATCGTTACCTGTTCATCAACCCTGACCTGACGTTGTACCTGGAACGGGCGCCGCGGGGCGAATGGTTCGCGCTGGACTCTCGCACCCGAATCGCGTCCGGCGGGATCGGCCTCAGCGAGAGCGTCCTCTATGACCTCGAGGGGCGGGTAGGCCGAGCCCAGCAGGCGCTGCTGGTGGCACCGCGGCCGCCTGCCCGGTGAGGTCTACTTCAGTCGGAAGGCCTTGATCCGGACGTCGTACTGCTGGGCATCCCGGGCGTAGACGCCGTAGGCCAGCGCCTGGATCAGGGACAGCAGCGCAGTGTGCGAGCGCACGAACGCTGGTGAGTTGGAGGAGTAGTAGAGCCGGATCCGGGCCAGCCGCGCCACCTCGGAGAGGGTGGCGTCGGTGACCGCCAGGGTTGGCGCCTTGCGGTGGCGCGCAAGTTTCATCGTCCGGGTGATCAGCGGATGCGGACGGCCGGCGGATAAACCGATCACCAGCGTCTGCTCGTCGATCCGACTGAGGCGCCCGAGTGCTTCCTGGCTTGGGCTGGCGACGATCTCGGCGCGGAGGTCCAGCAGCATCAGCAGGTGGCGCAGGTAGCTGGCGAAGAACGCCATCTGGTCGGTCCCGGCGATCAGCACCTTCTCGGCGGAGACGATCGCGTCGATCGCCGCCTCGACGTCTGAGCGTGAGAGCTTGTGCGCAGTGTCCTCGACGTTGACGTGGTCTGCGGCAAGCGCGGCCTCGAACTCGGTGTGGTCGAGCGAGAACAGCGGCGCCGTTCCCGCCAGCGGGTCGCCCGCGCCCGCCGGGCGCCGCCGGTACTCGTCCCGGGCGGCCTGTTGGAGCTCGGGGAAGCCCTCGAAGCCGAGGGCCTGCGAGAAGCGGACAACGGTGCTGGAGGACGTGTTGGCTCGACGCGCGAGCTCCTCAGCGGTCTGGAAGGCGGCCTCGTCGAGATGATCGACGATGTACTGGGCCACGTCCTTCTGGGAGCGGGAGAACTCGTCGAAGCGAGCCCGGATATAGGCCGACAGCGCCTGGTGCCCGTTGGGCGTCTGGACGGCGGCGAGCGGTGTCGTTGCTGGCTTCATCGGCAGGCGTCTGTTTCGACGCCTGCCGGGGACGTTCCTTCACGGAGCGGCGAATCGCCCTCGCGCCAGGCTCGCTACAGCCCCGTCTGATGTTCCCGATTCTGCTTTCGCTCGGCCAGGACCTGCGCGACGATGTACACGATCAGCAGGTTGACGACGACTCCGATGCCCAGGAACGTCGCCAGCAGAGCGAGGGTCTGTCCGAGCGCCTGATCCGCCGCGATCAACATCACTGTCCAGGTTACCGACTGATGGGACCCGACGCTCGTGCCGCGTGAGCTGACGGCGCCGCCGGTGGGCGAGGTACCCATGCCCTCGGCGGTGGTAGCGTCGCCAGCAGTCGCCGGCCCGGTAGCTCAGTTGGTCAGAGCAGCGGACTCATAATCCGTCGCGCGCAGGTTCGAGTCCTGCCCGGGCCACTCGCAAACTCCCTGCTCAGCAGGGTTTCTGCAACATGGACGACGGCCGAGAAACCCGTCTGGGGCCACCGGCCCCGCCGCACCGCACAACGAGGAGCCGTGCCCCGTTCCTCGCCCCAATTGGAGCGGAGGTTTCGTCCGCCTTGCAGACACGCGAAAAACGTGGAGGGTTTGTCTACTTGGACGGCCCACCAGCGCGTACACCGGCGTTCGGGTCGATCGCCCGCGGCGTGACGCTTCGCTAATCACCCGGGCCGCCGAACCCATCATCCCCCCCATGTACGGGCGCGGCTCATCACCCCGCGAGCTAAACGATCGTAGTGTCCGAATCGCCCGAAGACGCCGCGTGTGCGGCCCGGTTCAAGTCCACTGCCTCGCCGGCCCGCCGCGCGGATGGCTCGGCTGGCTCCACTGCCCCCGCCCGGTTGTCGTGCGGCAGGGAGAAGATCGTCACACATGCAGTATGTGGTATGCGCGTTCAGGTCAGTTGGGGCAGCATGGCTCCCGCAGCCTCCTTGAGGCCACGGGAGCGGGCCCTGCTTGCTGGACTACCGGCCAGCCTTATCCGGGTTGGTTCTTCCCACCCGTGGCCACGAAGCTCACGCAGTCCCCCTGATTCTTGAACACGCCAAAGCTCCGCCAGCCGCCGTTCTTGCACTGATCTGCCGAAGTCGGGAGTACCGGAGCGTCGAACACCACCGCGCGACCGTTTGTCAGCGGGACTAGAACTGCGCTGAACGGAGAGCAGTCGCTAGGCGCGCGGCTCGTCGGAAGTGAACTGATGATGTCGGCACCACCCCCGCCGTTATCCACCAGCTCCACCGTAACCACGCCAAAGCCACCACCAAGAAAGTTCAGCACTGCCGTCGTAGGCGCGCTGGGAGTACCACCGCCACGGTCGGGGCCGGTGACGCTGAGGCAGGTAACTGGTCCACTAACGGTGAATTGGTGAGCCACGGTGAATGATACGGTCCCACTCGGACTCTGTCCTGTGGTCCCGCTTTGCGCGGTGATGTTGACATTCGAGTAGTCGCCTCCGCCGCCGGTCGCTGTCACCGTGTCCACCGTCGCCGCACTCGAAGCGGTCGGTACGAACACCCATCCGATTAACGCAAGAGCCAGGACCACCTGTACCCGTCGAAGTGACCGCCAACGAAGCGATACAGACATTTGCCATCCTCCTCCCTGGGCAACGCGCGAGGCTCTTCAAGTTGAGCAGCGCACACGGACCGGTCGGTCTATCCCCGTCCCGGGGAAGAGCGTCTAACGAGAGGGCGCAAGGGGCCTGGCGGCCGGTCACGCTCGCCAGGTAGCCAATCTCCACGCCAAGGCGAGCTATCAGCGCAACACTACTTCCGCTTGATCCGCAAAGTCAACCTCGTTCGAGGTTGGTCGCCCGCCCGATGGGTCGGATAGGATCGCCGCGGCACATCACGGTCGCCAAGGTCGTCAAGACCCGCTGGTTGTCAGGACTGGAGAACGATGCCCGCTGGTAGCCGAAAGCTGGAGAAGACCAGCGCACGGGGCATCTACCGACGCCACGTCAGCAGCTGCAAGCGGGACGGCCGCTGCCGCTGCCAGTACGTGGTGCGGTGGAAGGAGCGAGGCCAGGCACGCAAGCAGACGTTCGCGAAGTTCGACGAGGCGAAGGAGTTCAAAGGGAAGCTCGACTCCGGGACGTCAACCCGCCGGCCGCTCTCCTCGATCCCGCTGGGCGCGTACTACGAGCCGTGGTTGAAGGGCTACCGGGGGCGGACCAGGCGCGGGCTGGAGGACTCCACCCGCCGCGAGTATGAGATCAGCTTTCGGCTTCACATCCTGCCGCTACCGATCGCCGGCCTGAAGATGCGTGATGTAAGCGCACCGGATGTTCGCGACTGGCTGGCAGACCTTGAGGGTCGCGCCTGTTCACCGACAACGATCCGGAAGGCGAAGGCGGCGCTGTCGGTGATGCTGGCGTGCGCGGTCGAGGACGGGGACCTGGCCGCCAACCCGGCCGCCGGAGTCCGGTATGTGCCCTCTGGACGCGCGAGACGGCACGTAACGCCGACCCGGCGGAAGCTCACGGCGGAGGACGTGACCGCGATCCTCGCGACGATGGAGGACCGCTGGCGGGCGTTCTTTCTAGGGGATCATCACACTTCGGCCGAGGGCTTCTCGGCGTGGCCGCCAAACTCTTTGCGCATCGCGGACAGGAGCTTGTTCGCGAACTCGTCCAGGTTGCGCGACGCAAATCGCGAGTACAGCGCGGTCGTCAGTACCGGTGCGGGCACGCCGACGTCGATGGCCGCGATCGAGGTCCACCGCCCCTCACCGGAGTCCGAAACATGGCCCGCAAACTCATCCAGCGTGGGCGACCCGTGGAGCGAATGTGCGGTCAGATCGAGCAGCCATGACGCGATCACGCTCCCTCGCCGCCACACCTCAGCGACTTCGGTCGTATCGATCTCGTACTCGTAGTAGGCGGGCTCTTCCATCGGCGCGGTCTCGGCGTCCGCCTCGCGGGTGGTCATCCCTGCGTTCGCGTTTTTGATGATGTTCAGCCCTTCGGCGTACGCCGCCATCAGTCCGTACTCGATCCCGTTGTGGATCATCTTCACGAAGTGGCCGGCGCCGTTCGGACCGCAGTGGTAGTAGCCCTGCTCCGCGGGCGTGGGGTTGCCGGAGCGCCCCGGAGTGCGCGGCGCCGCGTCCACGCCCGGTGCGATCGTGGCGAAGATCGGGTCTAGCCGTCGGACCGGTTCCTCCTCCCCGCCGATCATCAGACAGAAGCCGCGCTCGAGCCCGAAGATGCCGCCGCTCGTTCCAACGTCGACGTGATGGATGCCCTTCTCTTTCAGCGCCGCCGCGTGGCGGAGATCGTCGTGATAGTAGGTGTTGCCTCCATCGATGATCGTGTCTCCGGGCTCGAACACCTCCGCGAGCGCCGCGATCGTCTTGCCGGTGATCTCACCGGCCGGCACCATCACCCACGCCGCGCGCGGCTTCTCGAGCTTGGCCGCGAACTCCTCGAGAGACTGCGCGCCGTCCGCCCCATTGGACTCGATCGCTCGCACCGCCTCGGCCGAGACGTCATATCCGACGCAGCGATGCCCGTCGGCGATCAGCCTCCTCACGAGCCCGGCGCCCATGCGCCCAAGTCCGACCATTCCGAGTTGCATACGGGTGTTCGAGGCCAAGTTCAGCTCCATTCAACTGACGTTGGCGCCTATGCGCCTGAGCGTCAAAATGTGTGGACAGGTTGCGCTACAGGATGCCGCATCATGCGGCTGATGCAGTCGGGGCCCGTCCGCCCAGTGCGCCTCCCGATTGCGGTTGCACGCGCTGCGGCATTCATCAGCGGCAGGATGCTGGCTCTTAGCAGGAAGTTTCCGTCACCGACGCGAGGGTGGCCTGGCAGGTCCTCGATGGGCACGTGTCGGCACCTGCCAGCAAGACCGGGTTTACGGCTCGCAGTCGGGCGCTGTGGCCTTGATTGAGTCTGGGCACTTTCCCGCCACCACATCAGAGGTGTTGGAGCGCTACGAGATCGGAAGCGAGCCGGTTCGCGACCAACTCGGCCCGCGGCCATCGCACGGTCGCCGAAGCGCTTGCGCGACCGAGCCTGAGCCGGCGATCGCATCTGTAGATAGCGATCGTCTGCCGACGCCGGCGCTGAGCGCGTAGGCAACGTGTTGGCGGCGACAGCGCCAACTGTTGCTATCGCCAGCCGACCTCGACTATGTCCACCGGCTCAGCTACCCCCTTGAGGACAAGCGAGCGTGGCTCAGACCCCGGGTAGTGATCGCCCGCATTGGCCACCGTCGCCGCGGTGGCGAGGATCTGCTCGGCGGCGCCCGCAGCCGCCACGCGCGCTGCAACATTGACCCCCCGGCCGAAGAAGTCTCCCCCACGCTGCGTCGCCTCGGCCGCGTGGATGCCGATGCGAAGCCGAGGCGCGAAGCCGTGCTCGTGTCGATGCTCGTTGAGCCTGCGTTGCAACGCGATTGCGCAGTCAAGCGCCGACCGTGGATCCGGGAACGCGACGAAGAACCCGTCTCCCTCGTGTTTGATCTCTCGACCTTGGTGGGCGGCGAAGCACTCCCTGGTCGTGCGGTCGTGCCAGCTCAGCAAGCTGTCCCAGCCATCGTCGCCGAGCAACTCCACCAGCCGGGTTGAGTCGACGATGTCGGTGAAAACGAATGTCTGGATCTCGCGCACTCCGGGGACCTGTGAGGTCAGCATCCTCTGGACCCGTTGCTCCTCCAGCCGGGCGCCGAGCCCGGCAAATGTCGCCTGAGCCCCCTCCAACTCCAGGCGCGCCGCGGCTCTGTCGCCGGTCAGGCTGTAGGCCGGTCCGAGCAGCGTCCGGGCCTGCGCTGCTTCGAACCGTGCACCGAGATCAGACCACTGGCGCCACCCGTCGCGCAGCGGGGCGATCGCATCGCTCGGTCGCCCCTCAGCCAAGAGCAACGCGCCGCGCGCGACCGATGCGCTGGCGAGAAACGCGGTCGCGCCACACTGCGCGGCGGTTTCGTCCAGCTCTGTCAGCGCGAGGCGAGCGACATCGAGATCACCGGCGACGAGCGCGATCGTCACCTGGGCCGGCAGTAGCAGCCCGCGGCTCTCTTCGGTGAAGGCGTCGCGGTCAGCCATGCGACGGTTGATCGCCGCCAGCGCGCCCGCCGGATCTGCCTCGTCCAGGTGCAAGAGTGCCAGCCCCGGCTGCGGATCGAACCCGACATCCAGTGCTCGCTCGAAAGCGGTTCGTGCGCCCGAACGGTTTCCCCTCCGCCGCCGGACTTCGCCGAGCTCGTGGAATGCCCACCCGGCCCAACGCGGCGCCCAATCAAGGAGCTCGTCGCAGGCCGCCTGCGCGTCGCGCTCAGCCTCAGCGAGCGATCCTCGCATCCGAACAATCTCGGCACGATGCAGACGGCACAGACCAGGAAACCCGCTGACGGAGTTACGGTCGCACCAGCGCAACGACTCGCTCGTCCATTCCGACGCTCGCTGCCAGTCGCCCATATTGCGACACGCGAAGATCGTCGAGCAGTACACAGTGCCGGCAGTCGACAGGTCGGTCGCGCCCGCCATCGCCACTGCCGTTGCCTCATCGAGCAGCGGCCCGCCCTCCCGCGCTCGTCCGGCCGTGATCAGCGCATGTCCCTCATCAAGCAAACCCAGCGCCTCCAGATCCGGATCGCGCAGGCGCCGAGCGAGCTCGACAAGCTCCCGCGCGTGCTCGAGCGCACCCGCGACATCGTTCGCCACAAACAGCAGACCGCGTACGTTCATCCACAGCAGTAGGCCTGTCTCGTGACACTCGGGCTGACCCTCGAGGAGCTTTGCGGCCCGCTGTAGCCAACCCCCCATTACCGCATCGTGGTTTCGCTGGTAATGCTCCCGTGTGAGTGTGAGCGCCATGCGAGCGGCCCCTCGCCAGTCACCCTCCCGCTCGAAGCCGGCCTCGGCCCGCTCGAGCAGCTCGAGCATCGCGTCGTAGCGCCCTGTCCAGCACGCAGCCTCAGATAGGCGCTCAAGATCGGCCGGATCGAGCACCTGCTCCACATCGGCAGCGCTCAGGAGCTCGAAGGCACGCTCCCACTGCTGTGCCGAGAATGCCTCCCGGCCAGCTGACAGCGGACCCTCGGCGACGGCGCTCATGCCCCCCTCGCTACGGGTTCAGCCAGCGAGCTTCGACGGATCCACGCTGGGGCAGCCAGCACATCCACCGAGCCAGAGTAGCGCGGTCCTCAGCGCCGGCGCGTATGCCAGAAACGCTCTCCCGACGGCCAACTCGCCGCTGCGAGACTCACGACGCAGCACCCTCACGGAGTGCCAGCCCGACGCGACGCAGCCGTCGTTAGAGCCGGTCGGCCGAGACAGCCGCTGCGATGCTGACCGGGTCGTCGCTGTGTCGCCAAACCGGTCGCCCGGTTTCGGCCTTGCCGTCGACTGATGCGATCGCCCGCGAGATCCGTCGGTTCCGCGTGAGGGAGGTGCTCGTGTCGAAGCGGTGGGGAACCTCGTTTTCTTTGATGTCGCTCTGCTGGAGCACTGGCTCCGAGCCGTCTTGAGACAGCTGCGAGGCGGGCCAGCCGCAACTAGGCTGGCTTGCGTCCCGAGACGACCCAGACTGAGCCAGGACCGCGCACCGAGCCGTCCTGGGTAACGAACCGCGACAGCACGTCACGGATGTCAGCCGCGATCGTCGAACGGATCTCGTCGATCCGGTCACCCCACTGACGAAGGATCTCTGCCGCCGGGCCTAGCGCCATGTTGAACTCGACCGCCTCGTCGAGATCACCGCCGATCTCGTACAGCAGGTCGCGGCGTGCGAGGCGGATGTCCTCAAAGCCGCCGTACTTGAGCTGCTCGGTGATGACGTCGGCGTCGGCCATCGCGAAAGGGCCCGGCCCGCAGGTAGGGACGTCCGACTCCTCGGGGTGGTCGAGGTACTTCTGGACGGCCCGCTCGGATGTGTGCAGCCACTCGTTGTCGATCTTCCGTCGCCAGACGATCAGGCTGATGATCGAGCCGGGCTCAAGGTGGCGGCAGACGTTGCGGAAGGCCGGCACGGGATGGGCGAAGAACATCACGCCGCAGCGACCGAAGGCATAGTCATAGGTGCCGCTCAGATCGTCTGTCTCCACGTCCGCGACGGCGAAGCTGACGTTAGCTGTGGCCTCACGGTCGAGGTCGGCCTTGGCGACGGCGATCATGCGAGGCGCGACATCGACCCCATGAGCGCGACCCTCGGGTCCGACGAGCTCCGCCAGCCGAAAGGTCGTGTCGCCAAGCCCGCAGCCGATGTCGAGGCAGCGACCGCCGAGCGGCGGGGGATGGAGCGCGAACGCGGCCTCGCTTACCGGCCGCAAAGCCGACTCGATCAAATCGCGGTAGTGGAGCCAGACGTCGAACAGCTGCCCGTCCCAAGCCGCGGTCTGCTCGACGTTGTCCTCCATCGCGCGAACCTGTTCGTCTACCACGCTCAACCGATCGACCATCGACCCTCCATCGTCCGCTGTCGCCCCAGTGATACAGGCCGCTCGTCCGCAGCGCAAGCGGCCCGCTTTGCCTCACTGGGGCCCCCGTTAAGGTCTATGCGCAAGCAATGCGCCGGCTGGCCCACCTCGGACGCGTGCGGCCCCGGCGGGAGCAGCCTCCGCGCAAGGCTCCATCGGAGCCGGTCAGCGCGACGATCGCCTTGCTCATTCCCAATCGTCCGCACCCCACGAGTGCATCGGCGACAGAGCAGGCGCAACGAGACGTGCTTTTGGCGGTGGTTGTCGGGCAAAGGTCTTCCCCGGCGGACTTGAAAATGGATTGGGTGCGCGACGGTACGGTGAAGCCGTGAGCATCTCTGAAGCAGCGCGTCGGAACGTCGAGTTGAAGGCCACGGACCCCGATCCGGAGCGCTCGCTTCGGGTCTGTCGCCGTCTGGGCGCCGCGGACCGAGGCGTCATCCAGCAATGCGATACGTATTTCTACGTCGGGCGCCGGGGCCTGAAGCTCCGGGAGGAGACGCCGGGGCGTCCGCACCTGATTCAGTTCGAGCGAGCCGACCGTCCGGAGCAGCGCCAGAGCAGCTATCGCATCGTCCAAGTTGAGGACGGAACCAGCCTGCGTGCGGCGCTGGAACTTGCTCTGGGGGTGCGAGGAGTCGTCGAGAAGCGGCGGCATCTGTTCCTGTGGCGGGACGTGCGTATCCACCTGGACGAGGTCAACGGACTTGGAACCTTCGTCGAGTTCGAAGCCGTTGCGTCCCCCGAGTTAGACCTCACGGAGAGCATCGACTGGTTGCGGAGCTGCGTGATGCCTTCGAAGTCACTGATGAGCGCCTGTGCGGGAAGGGGTACGCCAGCCAACTCGGCTTGTGAAGGAGATACACGCGTTCAGGCAGACCGCCCGCCGTTCCTACGCGCGATGCCTTAGAACTGAGTCCGTAGGGAAAGGTTTGACGGTCCGGCGGGTTTAAGACCATCCAGTCATGCAGAATTCAATTGCTTGTGACCAGGGGCAGACGATGTTGATGCCCCCGGATTTGACGGAGTGGGTGCCGGACGATCACGTGGTCTGGTCGATCCTGGGGGCGGTCGAGCAGATGGACCTGAGCGCGTTCTATGGGGCGTATCGTGAGGGCGTCTGAGCCTGCGAGCGCTTCGGCGACGATGAGGCACTGCTGGGCCGGCCCGGCGGACCGCTTTGCGAGGCGAGCATCGGCCGCGGTCGTCAGCGGAGTGTTTGTCGTAGTCGCTCGGTGATCTGGCGCTCGCGCTAGACGGAGTGGGTGTGGGCGAGCACCGTGATCGTTGCGGTGCGGCGCGCGGTGAAGCCGAGAGCCTGGTAGAGGGCGATCGCGGGAGTGTTCGACGTCATCACGTGAAGGAAGGGCCGCTCGTGGCGAGCGTGGATCCGGGCGATCAGGTCCTCGACGAGCCGCGACGCGAATCGCTGAGCACGAAACGCCGGGAGTGTGCAGACGGCGCTGATCTCGGTCCAGCCGTCCACGTGCATGCGCTCACCGGCCATCGCCACGAGCCTGCCCTCGCGGCGCACCCCAAGGTAGGTGCCGAGCTCGATCGTGCGCTCGAGGAACGGGCCCGGCTCGGTCGCGGTGACGAGCTGGAGCATCTCCGGGACGTCGGCGGAGGCGAGAATGACCGCTTCGGGATCCGGCCTGCCGGTCGCGTCGGAGCCGATCATCTGCGTCACGCCGAACCGCCGCACCTCTGACCAGCCGTCGGGCGTCGCGCCGTCATGGATGATCCCGGCAAAGCCACCGTGGCCGATCAGTTCAGCGGCATCGCGCCAATCCTCGGCGGTCGCGTCCGGCGGCACGGCGAGGAACGGGGCGACATCGGGCGGGTAGCGGCGGGCGCGGCCGCGCACCTCGGCGAGTTCCGCTTGTTGGGTGGTGAGCGCCGCGTAGGCGGGGTTGTCGAGTGCGTGAGCGATCGGCACCGTAGGATCTTCTCTGTGACCGTCGTCAAGATCAACGCGATCACTGTTCCGCGCGAGCGTTTCGATGAGTTCGCGGACAGGTTCGCTTCGCGGGCGGGCAAGGTTGAGGAGTCCGCGGGATTTGAGGGATTCGAGCTGCTGCGGCCCAACGACGACCGCGAGGTTTGCCTCGTCCTCACGCGCTGGCGCTCCGAGCAAGACTTCCAGGCGTGGATGCACAGCCGCGACTTCGCGGCCGGGCACTCCCAGCACCGCGAACGTGGACCCGTCGGCAACTCAAGCGAGCTCTGGTCCTTCGACGTGCTCGAGCGGATCTGAGGACTCACCGCGCCCCTCCCGATCGTGGAGCGGGCTCCCGATCAATCATCGGCCGGGTCTCGACATTGGCAACTTGCGCGTAAACGGCTACGCGAGCCCGCAGTGCCGCTACGTGTCGGCTGCGGGTCGGCCACATCGAAATCCGCGGCGGGGCTATCTCGTGGCCAACGTAGACCCTAGCCCTTCGCATAGAGTCCGCACATGGTCGAGCTGACCGCTAGCGGCGATGCCGACCAGGTCGAGGCGCGGCTGCGCGAGGCGCTCGACGCGCATGGCCTGCAGCTGTTCGCGCGCATCAACCATGCGGTCGGCGCCCGCAAAGCCGATGTCGAGCTAGAAGCCGACGTCCTGCTGATCTTCGGCAACCCGAGCGTCGGCACGGCCCCTGATGCAGGCCGGCCCCCGCGTCGGCGTCGAGCTGCCGCTGCGAATGCTGATCTGGCAGGACTCCGACGGGACGCATGTCGGCTACCTCGACCCCCGAAAGCTGGCCGACCGCTATGCCCTCGACGGACACCAGGAGACGCTCGAGCGGCAGACCGCAGTGCTCACCAGGCTGGCCGCGGCGGCGGCCGGCTGAGCGCTCGGCCGCCCGGACCAGACGCGCTCCGCAGGGGAGACCCGCAAAATCCGGATGCAGGTCTGCGCTCGCCCAGCAGGCCCAGACCAGCTTCGCGCGGAAGGGCAGGCGGACGGCCCGGCGTTGGCGCAGAGCCGCTTGGCGTGCCAGGGTGCCAGAAGATCTGGTCGAATACACACATCCGTCCAGATGAACCTAGGAGCGATGTCGTGGCTACCACCTCCCAACTAATCAAGCGCGTTGACTTCGTCCCCTTCTCTACACGTGACATCGACGCGGCTTGTGCGTTCTACGGCACGACGCTGGGGCTCCCGCGTTCCGTCTACGTTCCCGAGCGCAACTACGCGGAGTTCGAGACGGGCAACGTCACGATCAGCGTCATCGACGGGGAGAAGATGGGAATCGGTCACCATGTCAACACGATCGCGCTCGCACTCCACGTCGATGACGTCGCGGCGGCGCGCGCGACCCTCGAGGAGCGCGGCGTGCAATTCCAGGGCGACACGCTCGACACGGGCGTCTGCCACATGGGCTTCTTCGCCGATCCCGACGGCAACGCGCTGATGCTGCACCACCGCTACGCGCCGCGTGTCCCAGAATCCTGACCGGACGAACGGATACGTCCGCTACGCGGAGTTGCAGAAAGTCCGTACGAACCACGTCGCGTCCTGCTGCCACTACCGACGGGTCGCTTACCAGCGGAGCCTTCTGCCCTGATCGGCGCGCGCAGCATCGGTGCGGCGCCGATTGGGGTCTCAGGTGGCTGCAGAGCGGTAGGGGCGGAAGAAGGCGCGAAGCTCCTCGGCATAGAGCTCGGGCTGCTCGAACGGCGCGAAGTGACCGCCCCGTAGCGGCTCGTTGACGTACACAACGTTGGCGGTGCGCTCGAGCCACGATCGGGGGGCTGGTCGAACGAGGTCGCGGGGAAAGAGCGAGAAGCCGGACGGCACCTCGACACGTCGTGCGTGCTGCTCGGGAGGGATTGCTGCGTTGGCGCGATACATCCGCATCGATGCGCCGATCGTTGCCGTGAGCCAGTAGATCGTCACGTTCGTGAGAATTTCGTCTTTGGTGAACACGGACTCGATGTCACCTTCGCAGTCGCTCCAAGCGCGCAGCTTTTCGACGATCCACCCCGCGAGGCCGGCCGGCGAATCGGTCAGTCCGACCGCAGCGGTCTGCGGCCTGGTCCGATGCATCGCCATATACGCCCCCTCCTCTCGACCCCACGCCGCGACCTCATCGAACCATGCGCGCTCCTCGGAGGACAGGTCTTCACGGTCACCGGAGTGGACCGCGACCGCCTCCATCTTGTGGACGGCCGCCACACGCTCGGGATGCTCGAGGCTGAGATAGCGCACCACTCCGCCGCCGATGTCGCCGCCCGCCGCACCGAAGCGCTCATAACCAAGCACGCTCATCAGCTCTGCCCATAACCCGGCGACCGCCACGCCATCGAGCGGCGCGCCGCTCGGCCGCTCTGAGTACCCGTAGCCGGGCATGTCTGGCACGACCACGTTGAAGGCATCCGACGCCTCGGCGCCATGGGCGGCGGGATCCACGAGCAGCGGAATGACCTTCGCATACCGCCAAAACGAGTCGGGCCACCCGTGACACAGGATCAACGTCAGCGCCGGGGTCGCGGCGCGCGCGTGGACGAAGTGCACGTCGTGGTCTCCGAGCTGGACGTGGAACCTTGACAGCCGCGCGAGCTCCGCCTCCTGCGCCGGCCAGTCAAAATCCTCGGCCCAATAGGAGACCAGCTCCCGCAGATAGTCAACCCCAGCGCCGTAGGACCAGCCTGAATTCTCCGGCGCATCAACCCAACGAGTCGCGCGCAGCCGAGCCCTCAAATCCTCAAGCGCAACCGAACCGGTCCGGGGGGCGAACCGCTCCGGCCTCGGCAAGCCACGTGGCATCAGCCCAGGCTACCCGGCGGGAGCCAGCCGGTCGACGCCCCGATACGCATAAGCATCGCGACCTACGAGCGCCGAGGGTCGGACTCATTCGCCTTTCCGCGTGATTGACGACGCTGACCAGCGCTATCCCCAAGACACCGTCGCCGATCTCGTGATCGGATTGGCGACCAGGGGAATCGCCCTCTCGACCGGCGGCTGCGGGACCCTGGCCGCGAGCCGGTCGCGAAACTCCGGCCGCTGGAGCCCGCAGCGAGTTGGTCAATTGGAACGGTCGCTCGATGGGTCGATCAGGTACTTCGTCCCGGTACTGCGACGCGCGAACACCGCGAGGACCTCGGGCTGAAGGACGTCGCGCAATCCGATGATCTGTGCGTAGCCTGATGCGAACGTCGTCCGGGCCTCGGCCAGTATGCGCGCGCGCATCCGGCCGATGGCCTCCCCGCCGAGGCGGGCGAGCGCGTTCGTCAGCAGGTATCCGCCGACGCCCCATGCCAGTCCGAACCTGCGGTCGATGACCGTGGGGGAGAAGTCGAGCGAGCCGTAGATGTACACCTGCTTGTGCACCGTGGTTCCGTACGGTGTCCACGACGTGACCGGCGGTTGCGCGCGTTCCATCGCGGTGAGGATGTCTCCGACCAGCGAACCGCCGCCAATGGCGTCGAAGGCCAGGGTTGCGCCGGTCTCGCGGATCGCCCCGATGAGCCGATCAGCGAAGTCCGGCTGCGTGGAGTCGACGACGTGGACCGCGCCGAGGTCACGCAGCATCTGGGCCTGCTCGGCGCGCCGCACGATGTTCACCAGCCCGATGCCGTCCGCGGCGCAGATCCGCACGAGCATTTGGCCGAGATTGGACGCGGCCGCGGTGTGGACAAGCGCGGTGTGGCCCTCGGCCCGCATCGTCTCGACCATCGACAGCGCGGTGAGCGGATTGACGAACAGCGCGGCGCCCTCCGCGGTGCCAACGTCATCGGGCAGCTCGACGACGGCGGCCGCGTCGGCCACCCGGTAGTCAGCCCACATCGACCCGCCGAACATGGCAACCCGACGGCCGAGCAGCGCGGCCGCTTCCGGGCCCGCCGCGACCACCGTGCCGGCGCCCTCGTTCCCGACCGGCAGTGGCTTGTCGAGCCGGTCGCGATACACCGGGAGCGCCGCTTCCGGAACGCTGCCCACCAGATCCTCTCCGTCGGACCGCAGCGTGCCCGGGCTGACCGCACCTAGCAGCACCCCGAGGTCCGAGGGGTTGATCGGGGACGCTTCGACAGCCACGACAACCTCGCGCTCGCCCGGCGCGGGTACATTGCGCTCGGTCAATTCCACCCTGAGCTCGCCGCTGGATGAGATGGTGGATCGCAGGCTGCGGCCGCGGGTGGGAGTCGCGTCAGGAGACGTCATCAGGAGCCTTTCGAGTCGGAGATCGCAGCCTACCGAGCGAACGGGCACGTCCGGTGGCTCCCGCGACGAGCGCTTTCTCACGTGCACAACGCGGCGCCGCGCTTGCGCTTCGGCGACAGCGCGATCGCCCAGAGAAGGATGTACATCGACTGGGCCCGCTTTCCGTTCCGCATGACCCAAGTTCTGCGATGCCGGCGTCCTCAGGCCTTCACCAGAGCTTCGACTTAGCCCCGCTGCGGGGGGCGTTTTACGGATGGCGCGGCGAGGCCAGCTAGTTCGACCTTCGTGTAACCGTGTCCCCAAGCATGTCCCAATCTCGGCAAATCTGGCCCCACCCAGCCTCACCTAACGACGCAATCTCCCGTGATCACGGGCTTGTTCCCTGCAAATAGCCCTCTCATAATCCGTCGCGCGCAGGTTCGAGTCCTGCCCGCGATGCCGAACATCCCGCTCATTCGGGCGTTCTGCTTGTCAACCCTCTCCCTCCTGTCTCGCTGCCCTAGACGTCCCAGTGCCGCTGGCCAGTTGAGCCTCCGCCGTGCTGGACCCTCACATGCGCCGGCACCAGCGCGTCACAATCGTCCACTTCTAGCCTGAAGTTCGACTGGCACGCTGACGAGTCGCTCGACCTCAGTCGATGCGGAGTCCACGACCTCGGCGGGGTTGGGACACCGCCATCTATTCGGCGAACATCTGAGTCCAGCTTGCGTGGTGCCTTGGGTCCGTGCGAGCATCCGGCGCCCGATGCCGGACTTCCTGGTCAAGCGTGACGATTTCCGCAGCTGCCGTATCGACGAGGCGAAGCCGCCGACGCTGGAGGCCGGGCAGGCGCTGCTGCGTGTCGAGTGTTTCGGGATGACGACCAACAACGTGACCTACGCCGTCTTCGGCGAGGCCATGTCGTACTGGAGCTTCTTCCCGGCGTCCGACGGCTGGGGGCGGGTGCCGATGTGGGGCTTTGCGCAGGTCGAGCAGAGCGCTGCTGCGGGGATTGAGCCGGGACAGCGCTTCTATGGGTACGTTCCGCCGTCGTCGCATCTGGTGGTGGAACCGAAGCACGTAAACGCGCACGGGTTCTCCGACGGGTCCGCTCATCGCGTGGGGCTCGCCGCCGTCTACCAGCGCTACGAGCTCACCACACAGGACCCGTTCTACCGCGGCGGGACCGAGGATCTCCAGATGCTGCTGCGGCCTCTGTTCTTCACTTCGTTCCTGATCGAGGACGACCTGGCGGATACCGGCCTCGCGACGTCGGGTCCGGTGCTGTTCGCAAGCGCGTCCAGCAAGACCGCGATCGCCACGGCATTCCTTCTCTCACAGCGCCCGGGCGCTGAACCGGTCGCCCTCACCTCGCCGCGCAACACTGCATTCATCGAGGGGCTCGGCATCTACGACCGCGCGATCACCTACGAGAAGATTGGCTTACTCGAGCGGCAGCCAGCGGTGTTCGTCGATATGTCGGGCGACGCGACGGTGCGGCGGGCAGTCCACGAGCACTTCGGGGACGAGCTCCGCCACAGCATGATCGTCGGCGCGACGCACCGCGACGCCGTGGCCGCCGCTGGCCAAGCACACCTGCCCGGCCCTCCACCCGCGTTCTTCTTCGCCCCCGACCGCATCAAGCAGCGGTCCATCGATTGGGGCGCGGCAGGACTGCAAAGCCGCGCCGCCGATATGTGGCACCCGTTCTCCGAGTGGGCCGGCGGCTGGCTCAAGGTAACCGCCGGCCACGGCTTCGAAGCCGTCGAGCGAACCTGGATTGACGTCCTCGACGGCCGTGTCCCGCCCGACACAGCGCACATCCTCTCGCTCATCTGATGCGGCGGGATGGCAGAGCGGCAGCCGCTGCTCTTTCCGATACAAAGCAGCAGCCGGTCCCCGAACGCTGAGCCCTCGCATCGCGTGAACCCAATCGCCGCGGCAGCGGCAACGTGCGGTCGCGTCTCTCCTCTTTGCGCGCCGAGAGCATGACTGTCGGAATCGGCCACGAAGCCGCAGTCGGGAAGACAGAACTACACAGAGTCCGTAGGGGCCATCAGCACCAGCTCAACGGCCGCGCTGGTCGTGCGACTCACACCGCGTCTGTCGCCCGGTCGGTTGAGTGGTTTGGCGCCTGGGAGCGATTCCGCGGAAGCGCAAGTACGTCCCGAGACTGGCGCAAGCTGTGGGCATGAGTGATCCCGTGCGTCCCCCTCCGGCGTGTTGTCCGGGTCGAGCCCGTTCCGGGGCCGGCCGGTTATGCGAAGTAGAGGCTCCGTCGAGGCAATCGTCTCCGCCCAGCTCTGGCAACCACGGAGGCGGGACGCTTTCCCCGGCTCAGCGCTGCGCCCCGACCCGACGCAGGAAGCGCACGAGCCCGGTGAAGAAGACGTTGTGGGGGAACGCGCCCGCCGGGTCGTTGTGGGCATAGATCCCCTGGCGGCTGATGAGCAGCAGGTTGCGCCCGGGGATGTGAGACTGGTTGGCCAGCTGCCGGGTGGCCTGCAGGATCGCCTGTCCGCCGGCGGCGCCGAACGCGTACATGAGCAGCTTGCGCGGCAGCTTGTCGCCCATCGTGGCCTGAACGTCCAGGACTTTCTGCGCCGGCGCGGCGATGCCGTTGTTGATGGCGTCGGACGTGTCGAGCGTCAGCCGTGCGGGGAAGTACCACTCCACGCCATCGGCGCCGGCCACCCCCGTACCGCCCAGCATCTCCGCCCATCGCCGTGGCGGGGTCAGCGCACCCTGAGCGTTCCACCCGTACACGCCGTGCACCGCCCGCGCGGAGATGCCGCGGCCCTCGTGGGCCAGCACGGCGAAAATGGCCTGTCCCAGCTTCGAGGTGCTCACGTTGGTGTCGTAGGCAAACAGGGCCAGGTTGGTCAGCGGCTGCAGGGGAGTCAGCAGCGATCCGAGCAGCGTCCTGAGGAATCCCTGGCCGATCGACGGGACGTTCGGCTGCTGGGCAGCGGCCAGCGCACCAGCGGTGGTGATCAGGCCAAGCAGCTGGATGTCGCCATGGCCCTTGAGCGGGACGGTGATACCTCCCCAGGGCGAGGTCGTCGCCCTCAGGTTCGCGAGATCGCTGCTCGCCTTCGCCGCGCTCACCGCGCTCTGGAAGCTCGCGCCGTCGTCGAACACAAGCCCGTCCAGCCCCCGGGCACCCGGCCGACCGCCAAAGTCCCAGGTGGCGTAGGCGGTGACCAGGCTGCCGCCGAGCGAATGCCCGCTGAGCACCACCTTGCCGCCCAGGCGGTGGGCGGCGCGGATCACGATGCGCAGGTCCTGCACGGCGACGTTCAGTCCCCAGTCCTTGGCGAACTGGACGCTGGCGTCGCTGGGGACGCGCACGTGGTGCTTGATCGAGGGGTTGAGGATCCAGTTCAGGTAGTAGTCGTACACGGCCTGCGCGCCTACCTTGCGCTGCTTGGCGCGCGTCAGGACCGACTGATCCTCGAGCAGGTTCTGGCGGCGCTCGATCGACCACACCTGCCACCCCGGCAGCGTGCGTACGAGCCACTGCGCCAGCGGCACGATGTAGGCGCTGCCGGCCGTCGTCCCGGGCTCGAACACAAGCACGTTGCGTGCGTGCGCCGGCCCGATCTTGAGCACGCCGACCTTGTCCAGGCCGGCCGGTGTGCCCGGAGCGCGGAAGCCGTTCATCCACACCACCCGCATGAGACGGGCAGGAGCGGGTGCGGCGCTCGCGGGCGCCTCGACCAGGACCGCCAGCGCCACGGCGGCGATGGCGATCGACAGCAGATGACGCGCTCGAATCATGTGACAGCTCCTCGCTCTACGACCTGGCCGGGCGATCCAGACGCGCGAGCATAGCCCCAAGCTCCCGGGAGCGGCTCGCCGCGGGCCATAGCGCACTGGCGGTCGCACCCGTTGCCAAGCACGGTGACCGAGATGGAGGGGTGGGCGATTTGGCTTTGACCCTGGCTACGCGGACCTTGCGCCCGCACCCAGATCCTGGATCGTCAGTCTCGTCGCCACCGCGACACCGCGTTACGCTCCCGCACGTGCCTACGCGCCAGCCTCGGGAGAACCCTCCTCGTCTGACGCGGCGCGGCTTCGTCGCCGGGGCGGCGGCACTCGCCGCCTCCGCCGGGGTCAGCGGGCCCCTCTCGGGGGCGGCAGCCTCCAGCAGCCGACGGCGCCGCCCGGCCGCGCGCGCGCGGTTCCGGCCGCCGCCGGGCACGGCGCTGGTGCTCGCCGGGCAGACAGCCGCCGATCTCGGGGGAACCGGTCGTCCCGGGCGAGATGATGGCTACCTCGACCACGTGCCGATCACGCCGGCCGGGATCACGACCTACCTCGGCCTACCCGCCCGGGCAACGCCAGTGCCGCGCGGGGGCCCGCTCGCCGGCAACGACGTTGTCGGCTTGCTGGCGCTGCCGCGTCTGCGCCACTGCCTCCTGCACCTGTCCGTGAACTGGGCGCCGAACGACCTGCCCGCCAACCCGACTCAGGTGGCGGAAAATCTCGCGGCGCAGCAGGCGCTGGTCAGCGGCGCGCTGGACCCGTGGCTCGACGCGCTGGCGGACTGGTGCCGGCGCCAACGGCGCCCGATCCTGCTGCGTGCCGGGTACGAGTTCAACCGCTTCCCCACCGACACCTACTATGACCGCCGCCTGTACGTCCCGGCCTTCCGTCGCCTCGTCGGCCGCTTCCGCGCGCGCAGGGCCAACAACGTGGCGTTCGTCTGGTCGTCGGCCAACCTCAACTGGGGCGCGCCGACGGGGACCCCGTTCGACACCCGCTCGCCCGATACGTGGGATTTCAACGCCTGGTACCCGGGCGACGAGTACGTCGACTGGTTCGGGTTCTCGTTCTGGTTCCCCGACGACCCGGACACCGTCATGCTCGAGCAGGCCCGCCGGCGGGGCAAGCCGATCCTTCTGGCGGAGACGACGCCGGCCGGCTACGACCTGCGGACAGGGCAGCACTTCGGCCTCGGCGGCGCTTTGCTGGCCCAGCTCACCTCGGACGAGGTGTGGCGGTCGTGGTTCGCGCCGTACTTCGCGTTCATCCAGGCCCACCGCGACGTCATCGCCGGCTTCCACTACATCGCCGCCGACTGGAAAGCGGACCCGGAGTGGCTCCACACGCCCCCGTTCATCGGGAGTGACGCGCGGCTCTGGGAGGACGGCGCGATCCTGCGGCACTGGACTTCGACACTGCGCGACCCGCGCTACCTCGCCGGCGATGACCGCCTGGAGACACAGCTGTCCTAGGGTGTGCGAGTGGCGCCTCCGCCGGGGCTCGATGATCATCACACGAGTCCGGGACTGAAGTTCCTAGATTCACGAACAGGGAGTGTTGACCTCCCGGTCAGGCTCTGACGGTGGGTATCGTCACGGCAATGGCACTCGCCCTCATCACCGGAGGCTCTCGCGGCATCGGCGCCGCAACCGCGCTGCGCCTAGCGAACGACGGTCACGACATCGCGGTCGCGTACGGCTCCAACGCTCAGGCGGCGGAGCGAGTGGCAGCCGAAGTCCGGGGACTGGGCCGACGAGCCGGCACGTTCGCCGCCGACCTGGCCGACGCCGAGGCAGCCGGTGCGCTCATCCCCGCGGTGGAACGCGAACTGGGCCCGGTCGAGATTCTGATCGCCAATGCGGGCATCAGTGAACCGCTGGAGCAGGACCCCGGCAAGATCGATGCGGCCGAGTGGGACCGGGCGATGGCGATCAACCTACGGGCACCGTTCCTAGTCGTCCGGGCCGCAATCGGCGGGATGATCGACCGCGGCTTCGGGCGGATCGTGCTGCTGTCCTCGGTCGCCGCCTATACCGGCGGGATCGTCGGACCGCATTACGCGGCTTCCAAGGCCGGGCTGCACGGGCTCGCTCACTCACTGTCACAGTTCGCGTCCGGTCACGGCGTCACTGTGAACGTGGTTGCGCCTGCGCTGATCGCCACCGACATGATGCCCACCGACGCGCAGGTGCTGCGCGAGCTCGCTCGGCGGATCCCGGTAGGGCGCCTCGGGCAGGTCGACGAGGTTGCGGACTTGATCGCGGCGATCATCAGCAACCCCTACGTCACCAACCAGTCGATCCTCATCGACGGCGGGATCCGTCCTTCCTAGACGGCGATCTCGGCAGCCGGGAGAGACCGGTTAGCACGATCGCAGGCACCAGCATTCGGCCCGAGCGGTCAGCTCGAGCCGAACCAGAATGTGCGATCGTGGATCAGCCTTCGAGCTACTACAGGGCCGTGATGACCGACTTCGTCTCAAGGTAGTTGTTGAGGACCTGCGAGCCCATCTCTCGACCCCACCCCGACTCCTTGTAGCCGCCGAACGGCATCGCCGCGTCAAATACGTGGTAGGTGTTGATCCACACCGTTCCGGCGCGCAGCCGCTTGGCGGTCCGGTGCGCCTTTGAGATATCGCGCGTGAACACGCCGGCGGCGAGCCCATAATTGGTGTCGTTGGCCACCGGGAGGATCTCGTCCTGGGAGTCGAACGGAGCTGCCACCACTACAGGACCGAAGATCTCTTCCCGGACGACCTTCATGTCGTTGCTGGTGTTGGTGAGAATCGTCGGCTGCACGAAGTAGCCGCGGTTGCCTTCACGCCCGCCGCCGACGACGGCATCAGCGCCGGCCTCGCGTCCGGAGTCAAGATAGCCCAGCACCTTCTCGAATTGCTCGTCGGAGATCAGCGGCCCCATCTGCGCATCCGGATCGGTGCCCGGCGCGAGCTTGATCGACTTCGCGGCATCGGCGACGCCGCTGACGACGTCGTCGAAGATCTGCTTTTGCACATACAGCCGCGACCCGGCGTTGCAGCACTGCCCGTGGTTGAAGAAGATCCCGTTTGCAGCACCGGCGATCGCGCCTTGGAGATCTGCATCGGCATAGACCACGTTGGGCGACTTGCCACCGAGCTCGAGGGTGACCTTCTTCAGATTTCCGGCGGCGGCCTTGACGATCAGCTTGCCGACTTCGGTGGAGCCGGTGAACGCGACCTTGTCGACGTCGTCGTGCGCCGCCAAAGCGGCCCCGGCGTCGCCGTAGCCGGTGATGATGTTGACCACACCGGCGGGCAGTCCCGCCTCCTGCATGAGCTGTCCCAGCCGCAGCGCCGACAGCGGTGTCTGCTCGGCGGGCTTGAGGACCACCGTGCAGCCACAGGCGAGCACCGGCCCGAGCTTCCAGGCCGCCATCAGCAGCGGGAAATTCCAGGGAATGATCTGGCCAACCACGCCCACGGGCTCGCGCAGCGTGTAGGCGAGGTACTCTCCGGGGGCGGGCAGAGCCGAGATCGGTACCGTCGTGCCCTCGATCTTGGTCGGCCACCCCGCCATGTACCGGAACAGGTCTGCAGCTAGGGGCACATCAGCCGCACGGGCAACGGTGAAAGGCTTGCCGTTGTCCAGCGACTCGAGCATCGCGAACTCATCAGCGTTCTCCTCGATCAGCTCAGAGATCTTCCAGATCAGCCGACCTCGGTCAGACGCGTTCATCCGCCGCCACTCCGAGCCATCGGCAAACGCCTTGCGAGCCGCGCTGACTGCGCGATCGATGTCCTCGGCCTGGCCGTGAGGTACTTCGGCGAGCGTCTCCTCGGTGGCCGGGTTGATGGTGGTGAAAGTCTGGCCCGAGGCGGCGTCCACCCAGTCTCCGTCGATCAGGAGCTTGTGCGATGAACGCAGGAAGCTATCGGCCTGGTGCTCCGCGGATTCGGCAACCGCCATAACTCTCTCCTCTCCGCGTGGGGATCACCCACGCAGCTTGTGGGCTCCTGTGCCACAAGCTAGTTCATGGATGGCTAGCGATCAAGGGGTTCCTAGGCAGCAGGATGCGCCCGGCTGGATCCTCCGGGTGATCACGCGATGATCGTTACCGCGCCGGTGTCAAGCGAGTAGTAGCCGCCATGGACGGTCAGCTTCCCCTGGGCACTGAGGTCGTGGATCAGCGGCTCCGTCTCGATCCGAGCCACGGTCAGCCTCGTCTGCGCTCGAACCATGTTGTCGAGCAGATCGCCGGGCCCGCTCGCCGCCGCAGCGTAGGCGGGGCGCAGAGCGTCGACCACCGATTGGATATGGCCCGGCGCTGCCCCCCCACTCTCGATCACCCCGATGGCCGCTTTCACGGCACCGCAGCGCTGGTGTCCCATGATCAGCACAAGCGGGGTCTCGAGCTGATCGCAAGCAAACTCGACGCTGCCCAGCACCACACCATCGTCGAGCGCCTGAGCGCCGGTGCGGATCACGGCCAGATCGCCAGCACCCCGATCGAACACAAGCTCCGGCGGCACCCGTGAGTCGATGCACGAGACGATCGCCGCGAAAGGACGTTGCCCGGGTCTGAGCGCGACGCGGTGTTCGACGGACTGATGGGGATGCGTGACTTGTCCGCTGACCCACCTCCGGTTGCCAGCGAGCAGGAGTTGCAGAGCCTGCTTGGGCGTCACGCGAGCGCGGGCTTTGGCTCGGGCGTGGATGCGCTTCCGGCAGCTGGACGGGCAACGGCAACCGCACCACCGAGGCCGGCGAAGCTCAGCACCTACGACTAGATACCTGCATGGACATAAGACCTCCCTGCGGGGTTGCTACCGGTGCGGTCGGCCTCTGGCCATGGTTGTGGGTTGCTCGTCCGGCCCCGTCGGTTACCTTATCGCTTATGTCACGAACGGCTTGCTGCTGCGTAGGGCTGCTGGCCGCCCTGCTGTCGAGCCCCGCCGCAGCTGCGGTCCAGATAATTACACCAACTCCGAGGTACGCTGCTGACGAGCACCCGGCGGCGGACCTGCTACTTGCCACCGTCCTCTCGACGACCTCGACCTCGGCGTCGATCGCCGGACGGACGCTCGACTACTTGAATTTTCCGGTCACCGCGTCGGCCAGCCGACCGCTGCGGCTGAAGACGACCACGGGTCTCCTCCTGGCCCCCTCAGCACTGTGCAAGGTCCGGGCAGGTTGTAAGCGCGGAACCGGGCCGGCATGGCTAACCGTCAAGCCAAGCTACATCCGGCCGGGCGACCGGCTGGGCGTGGGCCTGAACACGTTCTACCGGACCGCATATGCCGACCTGAAAGCGGGTTCACTGGTTCCGGTCAGGCTGGTCTACGACTTCGGCCCCCGGTGAGAGCGGGTCCATAGCTGCTGGCCTCGAGCTCGACCAGGACAGGTTGCGGCGGGCAGGGACCGGGAGTAGAGTCGCGCGGACGGGAAGTTCCTGTGAGGACCACCGAGAGAGGGTGGGTATGCGAGGCACCGTGGGTTGGCTGGGCGTGGGGTTGGCGTGTCTCGGGCTATCGGCATGCGCGGCCGTGACCGAGCCGGCAAGTGATGTCGGCTCCACGTCGGCGACGCTGAATGCACGCGGCCACAGCGACAGCACCCCCGCCCACTACGAGTTCCAGTACGCCACCTCGGAGGCTGCGCTGGGCACCTCCATGGGCATGCAGACGCCCACGCGCGGTCCGATCGGCCCACACACCTCGGCTTCCTTCTCCGAACCCATCAGCGGTCTGTCTGCCGGGACCACCTACTTCTACCGCGTGTGCGGCGGGGACGGCATGGTCCACCCCGATGTGTGTGACTCGACGAGGAGCTTCACCACCACGGTGCCGGGAGCGACGGTGGCATTCGCCGGGCCGGTGAGCTATCCCGTGCACAGCACCCCGGCGGGACTGGCGGCGGGTGGCCTGCAGCGACGAGGCAGCCACGACCTGGTCTCGGCCAACCCCTCCACCAACGACGTATCGGTGCTGCTCAACCAGGGCGATGGGGTTTTTGCCCCCGCCGTCAACTACGCCACCGACAGCGGCCCCTTGGCGATCGCGGTGGGCAACTTCACCGGCGCCGGCCGCAGGGACGTGGTCACCGCCAACGCCGCCTCCGACGTGTCGGTGCTGCTGGGCAAAGGGGACGGCACGCTGGCTCCCGCGGTGAACTATGCCCTGCCCGGCGTGCCCCAGTCGCTGGCCCTGGGGGACTTCAACGGCGACGGCCACGAGGACATCGCCGTGTTCGAGGACCTTCCCCGCACCTCCAATCCCAACGACCCTTATGGCAACACTCCCGCAGGGGTGGTCTCAGTCCTCCCCGGCCGGGGCGATGGCACCTTCGGAGCTCCCATCAACACGACGGTGATTCCGGCCGCGCCCTGCGGAATCCATGACGACTGCCCCACTCCCGAGGACGTCACCCTGGCCGCCGGCGCGCTCCAGACCGGCAATTCCCGCCTCGACCTCGTCCTGGCCGGGACATCGGCTGCCTACGACGCCTACCTGCAGCTCTACGAGGAGAATGGCTTCCAGGCCGTGCTGAGCGGAAACGGAGACGGCACCTTCGCGGTCAAGTCGCTGACCAACCTCAGCCGGTCGCCCGGCCGGCCTCGGCCCCTCCGAGAACGCCATCTCCGGGCTGGCCCTGGGCGACCTCAACAACGACAGCATCCTCGACGAGGCTTACGTGAGAGCCGACCAGATGGTGACGGAGACCTCCTCGGGATACATCGTGTACTGGACCAACGAGGCCGACACCGCTACCGGCGGCGGTGACGCAACGTTCGGCACCGCCTCAACGGCGGCTTCGCTAGCGCCCGATACGACGTTCCCCACGGCCGACACCGTGCGCATCGCCCGCATCTCCTCGGCGGTAAACCGCGATCTGGTAATCGCCACCCCCCAGGCGCTGACCGTGGTGCCGGGCAACGGCAACGGGACCTTCCAGGCCCCGGTCACCGTCGGCGGACCTGCCACCGCCGTCGCCGCCTCCGATCTCAATCGCGACGGCAAGACTGACCTCGCCGACGCTCCGGCAGGCTCGGCGGAGGTGCAGGTGCTGGACAACGCTTCCCCCGGCCGCTGAGCACGGGCAGGCAACATCGGGCGGCTCGCTCCTAGGCCGCAACCTGCCTCTCGCCAGGGTCCGGTTGTCTCCCGTCCGCGGCTCAACCCTACCTTGAGCGTGCGATCGCATCTGTCGCCGTGCAGTTCCCGGAGGTGAAGGCCTGGCCAGGAGCATCCTGCGGATATAACCTCGCGACGTGGACTCCAGCGAACCTGGCCAGCCCCTCCGCGGGGAGCTCAGCCTGATCGATGCGGCAGCCTTCTCGGTCGGGCTCATCGGCCCGGTGGGAGCGATCGGCCTGCTGGGAACCGGCGCTGCCCTCATCATCGGCCGCGCGGTGACGCTGTCGTTCGTGTTTGCCGCCGTCGGCGTCGCCCTGGTGGCCTACTGCTTCATCAAGCTCTCTCAGCACATCTCCCACACCGGGTCGGTGTACGCGTTGGTGGGCGTCACGCTCGGGCCGCGCGCCGGCTTCGTTGCCGGCTGGGCGCTGATGGGCGCCTACACGGCGATCGGGTGTGGCTCGACGATCGAGATGGGGCTGTTCGGGGGACAGTTCCTGCGCGACACCGGCATTCTCTCCACTCACCGGTGGTGGTGGATCGCATTGATCGGGCTCCTGGGGGTGAGCGCGCTGGCCTTCACCGAGATCCGAGTCATCACCCGAGCCCTGCTCACCTCCGAGGTGATAGGCGCGATTCTGGTCACGATCCTCAGCCTGGTGATCCTGGCCAAGGTGATCTTCAGCCACGGACCCGGCGGCCAGACGTTCACCATCAACTTCCTGTCGCTGCCCAAGGGCAGCGGAGCGGGGACGATCGCCAAGGCCGCCGTCTACGGATTCCTCGCCTTCGCCGGGTTCGAGGGCGCGGCGGCGCTCGGAGAGGAGACGTCGAGCCCCAAGACGGAGATCCCACGAGCGATCAAGACGGCGGTGGTGGTCGTCGGCGCCTTCTATCTGCTGACCGCCGCCGCGCAGTCCCTGGGTTATGGCGCCACCGCCGCGGGGGCCAAGACCTTCTCCGCCGGTCTCCCGTTCTCGGATCTCGGCGGCGGGTACATCGGCAAGTGGTACGGCGACATCCTTGACCTGATGGCCACGATCAGCCTGTTCGCGATCTCGCTCGGCGTGGCCAGCGGTGCAGCGCGGATCATGTACGCGTTGGCGCGCGACGCCACCGGTAAGCGGTCCGGCCTCGCCGGGCTATCCAACAATGGTGCCCCGGCAACGGCGTTGGTCGTGGTCCTGGTCATCTTCGCCGCGGCGCTGTTCGGACAGCAGCTGGCCGGCACGACGGTAACCAACGCCACCTTCTATGCGCTGCAGGTCGGCACCGTGCTGATTCTCGTGGCCTACGTGATGGCCACTGTCGGCGCGATTTACTTCCTGTTCTTCAAAGGCGAGGCCAAGGTCCCCATGTGGCAGGTCGTGATTCCCGTCCTCGGCGGTGCATTCGTCTGCTACACGATCTATCGCAGCGTGTTCATCGGGCAGAAGGGCACCTACGCCCACCTGCCCTACATCGAGGTCGTCTACCTGATCGTGGGTCTGGTGGTCGTGTGCGTGGCGCCGGGTCTGGCCGGCCGAGTACGGGCCGGGCTCGCCGCCGGCGCGGTGCCGTGACCCGAATCGTTTGCCAGCAACTGGCCCCCGTGCTCGGCGATCTGGCCGCCAACCGGACGCTGGCCCTGGCCGCTATCCGCGAAGCAGTCGATCACGGTGCGGATGTCGTCGTGCTGCCCGAGCTGATCACCTCCGGCTACATGTTCGAGTCACCGCAGGAGGCAGCTTCGGCTGCCATCGACCGCGATCACGAAACCTTGGCCGAATGGGCGGCGGAGGCGGCGCGTGCCGATATCGTCCTCGTCGGCGGGTTCTGCGAGCTCGGCGCCGAGAACCGGATATACAACAGCGCCGCCGTCCTCGACGCCACCGGGTTGCGCGCCGTATACCGCAAGCTTCACCTGTGGGATCGCGAGAAGCTGGTCTTCACTGCCGGATCAGAGCCGCCCCCGGTGCTCGACACGCGCCTGGGCCGCCTCGCGGTCGTCATCTGCTACGACCTCGAGTTCCCGGAGCTGACTCGTGCGGTGGCTCTGGCCGGCACCCAGCTGCTGCTCGTACCCACCAACTGGCCGCTGGTAGCGCGGCCTGAGGGTGAGCATCCGCCAGAGGCGATGATCGCCATGGCCGCGGCCCGCGTCAACCGGATGGCGGTCGGCTGCGCGGATCGGCTCGGTCTCGAGCGTGGCCAGGAGTGGACCGGCGGGACGACGATCATCGGCGTCGACGGCTGGGTCGCGGCCGAGTCGCGCGACCCCGGCCCGGTCGAAGCGGATATCGATCTCGAGCCGGCACTGGACAAGCGCCTGACCGATCACGCCGATGCCTTCGGCGATCGCAGACCGGAGCTCTACGGCGCCGTCACTCGGGCGGCGACCTAGTCCAGCAGTAAGCTCTGCCCCGCCGGCTGTCGGCGAGCGGGCGCGTTGTCTTCGCATGTCAGCAGCCCTACGCTGAGGCTATGGACGAGCTTCTGTATCTGAAGTCACCGTCGACCCAGGCCCGGGCTGGCGCTGATGCTGCCGTCACCCAGCGGGTCTCGGAGATGCTGCTGAGAATCGATCGCCGCGGCGCCGACGCGGTGCGAGCCTATTCCTCGGAGCTCGACGGCTGGGACCCTCCCAGCTTCGAGGTGACTCCAGATCAGGTCGCCCACGCCAGTGCCTCGCTGCCGGATTCGCTGAAGCAGAGCATCGAGTTTGCTCAGGCCCAGATCCGCCGTTTCGCGCAGCTGCAGCGAGCTACCCTGACCGACTTCGAGACCGAGACGCTGCCGGGCGTGTTCCTGGGCCAGCGTCAGGTACCGGTGGGCTCGGTGGGCGCATACTGCCCGAGCGGGCGGGTGCCGATGCTCGCCTGTGCGTTCATGACCGTGCTCGTGCCCAAGGTCGCGGGAGTCGAGACGGTCATCGCGTGCTCGCCACCCCGCGCCGAGGCGCTGCACGCGCCGACGTTGCATGCGATCGCCACCTCCGGCGCCGACCGTATCTTCGCCCTCGGCGGCGTCCAGGCGCTGGCGGCGATGGCGTTTGGACTGCTCGACGATCGTCTGGATCCCGTGGACATGATCGTGGGACCGGGGAACGCGTATGTGGCCGAAGCCAAGCGCCAGCTGTTCGGCCGCGTGGGCATCGATCTGCTCGCCGGCCCCTCGGAGGTGGCGGTGATCGCCGACGACACGGCCGACCCTGAGCTGGTTGCCGCCGATCTGCTCGCTCAGGCTGAGCATGGTCCCACCTCCCCGTCGGCACTGATCACCACGTCGGAGCCACTCGGGCATGCGGTGATCGACGAGGTGGGTCGCCAGCTCGATCACCTCGCCCGCCGCGCCGAGGGCGCGGCAGAGACCCCGCGCAGGTCCTGGCAAGACCACGGGGTTGTGATCGTGGCCGCCAGTCGGGACCACGCCGCCCTGCTCTCGGACGAGCTCGCCCCCGAGCACCTCGAGGTGCACACCCGGGAGGACACGTGGTATCTCGAGCGACTGCGCAACTACGGCTCGATCTTCTTGGGCGCCCGGGCCACGGTCGCGTTTTCCGACAAGGCGATTGGCACCAACCACACGTTGCCCACCGGCCGCGCCGCCCGCTACACCGGGGGGCTGTCGGTGGCCAAGTTCCTCAAGACGCTGACCCATCAGCGGATCGACAACGACGAGGGCGTGCGTGCCGTGGCCCCCCATGTCGTGGAGATCTGCCGCGCCGACCTGATGCCAGCTCACGAGGCGAGCGCCATCAAGCGCCTGCAGCGGCTTCAGGGAGAGCTGTAGCGCCTTCGTCTACGCGGTTTGGCTGCGCGCCCACCGGGCGCGGGCTGCGGCTTGAAAGTCCGGCCAGGTCGAGGGGGGCCCGTCAGGACGACGAACCAGCCGCGGATCTCCGGCCGGCAGCGCAGCCAACCGCGCGCCCACAGGCGAGTCGTGAAGCTGCTCGGTCACCGTTCGCACCGCGGTGTGGATCACTTCCTGTCGCCGCCTTCCGTTCATCAGGTTGGCTCCCATGACGTCGAGGTCGGGTGCAGTTGGCTGGAGGAACTCAACCTCCACGCCAGCGGCCCGCAGCCGCTTGGCCTCTGCGCCGAGACGGCGACCGGCGGCTCGGCGCATCCGCACTGCGAGACCCTCCCCGAAACTCCGAGACGAGCCGACGTGCAGGGACGACATCGGATTGAGCGCCACCACGATGTCGAGGGGTTCGTTGCGGAGCACATCGAGATTCGACGCGGAGTAGACGCCGCCGTCGACGTAGTGGCGGTGGTTGATCTGGACGGGACGGTAAACGCCGGGGATCGCGCACGAGGCGGCGACGGCATCAGGAAGCCAAGCCGGAGGCGAGCCGGGGCGACCGAAGGCGACGCGGCGCCCCGTCGTGTAGTCGACCGCCATGGGCCAGTAGTGGGGATGGGGCGCCCAGTCGCCGGTGCATACGCGTCGAACGGTGCGCTTGAGCGGTTCAGTTGAGAAGGGTCCCGGCGGCAGCCACCCCGAGATCACCGTCGGTGGCGAGTAGCGGTAGGGACGAGCCAGTGACGCGAAGGCCAGCCGCCACGATCCCGGTCCCATGGAGAACCCGCGGCGCTCGAGCCGGAAGGTCGCGCCCGCGGTGCGGTCGCCCTGACCGGCCGGAGTGCCGTCAGCAAAGGTCAAGCCGTCGAACCGTTCGGCATTGGCACTGGCAAGCATGAACCACGGCGGCACCCCGCAGGCCACGAGCGCGCCGATCATCGATCCGGCTGACGTCCCCACGATGTAGTCGGCGCTTCCCGGATCCCAGCCGGTCTCAGACGCGATGGCATGCAACGCCCCGACGAGCCAGGCGCCGCCCAGGACGCCGCCGGCGCCGAGTACCAGACCCACCCTCGGGCGGTCGACGCCGTCCGGGCACAGCGGGGCAAGAGACGACGGGGACGACACTTCGACGGCTGCGTCCAATCTGGGCTATGGCCGCACGAAGGTGTCAGGATCTGGTCCGGTGCGATCGCCGGCGTCTAGCGCCTCGATCGAGTTCATCTCCTCGGCGCTGAGCGTGAAGTCGAAGACCTCGAAGTTCTCGACGATCCGCTCGGGAGTGACCGATTTGGGGATGACGACGTTGCCGAGCTGGAGATGCCAGCGAAGCACGACCTGTCCGGGAGTCTTCTCGTGTGCTTTCGCGATCTCGTTGATGGTGGGATCGTCGAGCACCTGACCCTGGGCGAGCGGGCTCCAGGCCTCGGTGACAATTCTCAACTCGGCGTGCTCGTGGCGCAATCCGGCCTGCTGGAAGCGGGGATGCAGCTCGACCTGGTTGACGGTCGGGGTCACTCCCGTCTCCTTGATGAGACGCTCGAGGTGGGCGGGCTGAAAGTTCGACACGCCGATCGAACGGGCCAAGCCCGCCTCCTGGAGTTCGATGAACGCCTTCCACGTCTCGACGTACTTGTCGTGGGCGGGCACGGGCCAGTGGATCAGATAGAGGTCCACGAACTCCATCTCGAGCCGGTCGAGACTGGATCGCAGGGCACGCTTGGCCTGCTCGTAGCCGTGGTCGTCGTTGAAGCACTTGGTGGTGATGAACACGGCGTCGCGGTCCAGGCCGGCGGCGTGGACGGCCTGGCCCACCCCCGCCTCATTGCGGTAGGCGGCGGCGGTGTCGATGTGCCGGTAGCCGGCGAGCAGGGCCCGAGTGGCTACGTCCGCCGTGTCCCCGGGGGGAACCTGGAACACCCCGAAGCCGAGCTGCGGAATCTCGGCCCCGTCATGCAGAGTGATGTTGGGAACCTTGGATGTCGAAGAGGTCATGCGCTAGAGCTTCCCGGTTTGCCGTTGCTCACACCGGGCGATCGGTGCCGTCGGCCAGAGGCACCGGCGGCGAGGAACCGGAAGGGGCAACCCGGACGATGACCCGAGCAGGCCGCGTCGGCGAGGCGAGCGACAGGAAGTCCCGGACCGGCGCCTGGTGATGACAGAACGGGCACATCAGCTGGTCGGCCGGCCGCAGGGTGGGTGTTCCCATCGCCACCGGGGCGTCGCAGCGAGCGCAGGCCAGCGTGCCCGCAGCCAGCCGAGTAACGCGATCGGTTCGGCGAATCTCCTCGTGGCGCTGCGTGGCTCGGCCGCCCAGCTCCCAGTCGCCGCGAGGAAATTCACCTGGGCCGCGAAGGAAAGACACGGGGGACGAGTGTAGATGGACGGGCTCCACTCATCCGGCCAGGACCCGCGCCACCGAACCGCTGATATGTGTCGATGAGGCCACCGATGGGAGAGCCTCCCTCGGCTCGGCGATGATTTGCCGTCTCGAACTCGCTACCGCTCAGGCCGCATCGAGCCAGCGAGCCCAGGCTAGGCGGTGGCGCTGGCCGCCGAATCCTCACGCTCGACCAGTTCACGCTTGAGGACCTTCCCCGTCGAGGTGCGGGGCAGTTCGTCCAGGAACACGATCTCCCGCGGGACCTTGTAGCGGGCGAGGTTCGACTTGACATGGTCCTTGAGGACCTGCTCGAGCTTGGGCGCAGCTGCCTCCCGACCCCCCTTGGGCACGACGAAGGCCCGCAGGCGCTGTCCGAACTGCTCATCCTCGACGCCGAGGGCGGCGGCCTCCGCGACCGCATCGTGGGCGGCGAGCACGTCCTCGACCTCCTTGGGGAAGACGTTCTCGCCGCCCGAGACGATCATCTCGTCATCGCGACCCTCCACGAACAACCGGCCGGACTCATCAAAGCGTCCAACATCCCCGGTGGCCATCAACCCATTGACCTGGTCCTTGCTGCCGCCTCCGGTGTAGCCCTCGAACAGCATCGCGTTGCCGACGAAGATGCGCCCGGTCTGCCCCTGGGGCACCTCACGCCCACGCTCGTCGTAGAGCCTGACGATCGACCCGCGCGCTGGCTTGCCCGCGGTCCCCGGTGCCCGGCGCATGTCCCGCGGCCTAGCCAGCGTCGCCGCCGAGACCTCGGTGGAGCCGTACATGTTGTACAGGTTGTCTCCGAACTCATCCATCCAGCGCAGCGCCAGATCCCCTGGGAGCGCCGATCCCGAGGAGCACACCGCCCGCAGCGAGCTGACGTCGTAGGTACGCCGAATGTCCTCGTCGAGCCCGAGGATCCGCTGGAGCATCACCGGAACTACGACCAGCACTTCGCAGCCGTACTCGTCGATGTCGGCCAGGCACTGTTGTGGATCGAAGCGGCGGCGGAGCACGAACGTCGAGCCGAGCGCCATCCCCAGAGCGAAATTGGAGAATCCCCAGGCGTGAAACAACGGGGCTCCGATACGAATCACCTGACCCGCGCGCAGCGGGATGCGATCAAGCAGCGAGGCCGCCGGATCGAGGGTCATCGGCGCACTCCCGCGCGAGGCGCCCTTGGGCGTACCGGTGGTGCCCGAAGTGAGGATCGTCACCCTGCCGGTGCGGCCCGGCGGGGCAACTGACGAGCCCTCGTTGTCCTCGATCAGCGCACCGAGCGTGGGCGCATCGGCGTCCTCGCCCTGATGCCAGGCCAGGAACCGCAGACGGTCCCGGCCGGCCTCGGCGACGAGCTCGGAGAACTCCTCGTCGTGGATCAGCGCGGCCGCCTCCTCCCGCCGGCAAACCTCGGTCAGCTGGGGCGCGGCGAAGGAGGTGTTCAGCAGCAGCACGTCGGCCCCCACCTTCGCCACCCCAAACACGCTCTCCACGAATCCACGGTGATCGCGACACATCAGTCCAACTCGATCCCCGGCCTGCACACCCGCGGCGCTCAACCCGTGGGCCACCGCATTGGAGCGCCGGTCGACCTGCCGGTAGGTGAGGGTTCCGAGCTCGTCGATGATCATTGGCCGTTCCGGATGGCGCACCGCCCCGGCCAGCGCTCCCATCGCCGGCGAGGCGCCCCAGCGCACCCCGAGCAGCGTGAGCCGCGCCAGGCGATCGGGGCGCATCGGAGCGACCATTCCGGACCGGGCGAGGATGGCCAGGTTCTCCGCTTCGTGCACGAGCCGCTGCGGGATGGCCGGGCCTCCGGTCGCCGGTCGCTGTGCGCCCTCAGCTTCCAGTTTGACGTTCTCCAGACTGCGCCTCACACTGGCGCCGACCTGCGGGACCGACAGCAGCTCGGCCAGCGTCCCCAGCAGCGCCCCGGGCGCCCCGTAGGAGATCCGCATCGTCAGCCTCGTCCTGGCCTCTGACTCGCGACGGAGTCGCAGACGTCCACGCTGCTCGACCCCGGTGACGCTGGTCCAGACGATGTCGCAGGTCGGGTCGTACTCGACGATCTCAACCAGGCCTCCGACGTCGGCCGAGCCGACCTGCACCCGCATCTCGTAGCGGGCGCCGACCCCGGGCTCGCGGTCGTCGTCGTGGGGCTCGAAGCTCGTCACCCAGTCCAGCAGCGCTGGGTATCGCGCCGGGTCGCAGATCAGCTCCCAGACGCGCTCGCATGGCACGTCGATGGTGACGCTCTCCTCGATCCTCATCCGATCACCGGCAGCCGGCGCTCCTCGGCCAACGAAGTGAGCACGTCCTGCATGCGATCGATGACATCGTCGTAGATCTGGTCGACGTCGGGATCCTCGCCGTAGCGCTCGCGCAGGTCGATCTTCGGCAGCACCTGGATGCTGATCTTCGCCGGCAGGGGAATGTGGCCGAAGACGCCCGGCATCAGCCCGAACGGCAGCCCGACCATGATCGGCGCGGTCTTCAACCGCATCAGCCGGTCGAGTCCCGCGAGCCTGGCCAGGCGCTCCCCGCGAGTCAGGAACAGCGCGGTCTCCTGACTGCCGATCGACACGATCGGCTGGATCGGGACGTTCAACTTCAGGGCCAAGCGAACGAATCCCTTGCGACCGCCGAAGTCGACCCGGTCCGACTCCCAGCTGGGGCGGAACACCTCGTAGTCGCCGCCCGGGTACACGAGCACGGCGGCCCCGCTGGACAGCGCCAGCTCGGCGTTGGCAGGATCCGCCGCGACGGTGCCGTATCGTCGCACGAGCTGACCCGCGGGACCGGTCACGACCCCGTTGTGGGCAAGCTGGTAGAAGCGTCGCTCGACGCCGAAGTGAGTGCTGAAGGCGAGGACGAAGACGAACAGGTCGGGCGCCATCATCCCCCCGGAGTGGTTGCCCACGAGCAGCACCGGGCCCTCGCGCGGAATGTGGTGCAGCCCGCGCACATCAGCACGGAAGTAGAGGCTGGCCAGCATCCACAGCCCCGGCAGCGTCTCCCGGATGTAGTCGGTGTCGCGTGCATCGAGGTCCGCTCCGGGAACCTGGGCGAGGACGCGGCCGGCGGCACCGGTGACCGCCTGGGAGATGAGTCCCCTCAGCGATCCCAGCAGGGCGGGCGAGGATACGCGCCCGTTTTCGCTGCGCTGCACAGCCACGCGTGCAGGCTACCCAACTCCTGCCGCCAGCGGACACGCGGCTTCGGCCTCGGGCGAGCGGCTTCCGAGGGCGGGATCGCCTACCGTGTCCCGCCGGTGACGGTGCAGATCACACCCGTTCGGGGGGCGCGTCAGCTACAGGAGTTTGTCGCCCTGCCCTACCGGCTGCATTCAGGCACGCCGTGGGTTCCGCCGCTGAAGCTTGAGCGCTACGCGTTCCTCAGTCGCAGGCTCAACCCGTATTTCACCCACGGCGAGGCCGAGTACTTCTTGGCTCGCCGCCACGGACGGGCGGTGGGGCGGATCACCGCGCAGGTAAATCACGCCTTCAACACCCAGCACGACAGCCGCTGGGGGAACTTCGGCTTTTTCGAGCTGGAGGACGATCCCGAGGTGCTGGACGCGCTGCTGAGAGCCGCGTCCTCATGGGTGGGTGATCGTGGTATGGAGCGGCTGGTGGGCCCGATGGACTTCACCATGAACGACGAGAGCGGGATCCTGATCGAGGGCTTCGATCGGCCGCCGATCCTCCGCCAGCCGTGGCATCCCCCCTACTACGCCCAGCTGCTGGAGCAGGCCGGCATGGCCAAGGCAATGGACCTGTTCATGTGGGACCTGCACTTCAGCGACCGTTACACGGGGATGATGGAATTCCTGCCCGCGATCGCCGAGAAGGCCCGGACCGAGCACGGGGTGAGCATCCGCAAGATGTCGCGCTGGCGGCTGCGCCGCGAGCTCGACGAGTTCGCCAAGGTCTACAACGCGGCGTGGTCGAGGAACTGGGACTTCGTGCCCTTCTCCAAGGAGGACCTCGACGGCGAGGCGCTGAGCTTCCAGCTCATCTTCGACCGCGACTGGTTCATGGTCGCCGAGATCGACGGCCAGACCGCGGCGGTGGCGATCACCGTCCCGGACATGAACCAGGTGCTGGCGCGGATGAACGGACGGCTGCTGCCGTTCGGCTGGTGGCACTTCCTCAATCGGGGCCGGATCATCGACCGTGTGCGGATCGGCTTCCTCGGCGTGATGCCCGAACAGCAGCACACCGGCGTTGCCGCCGCCCTCTACATCGAGCACTTCGAGATCGCCGAGCGCACCCGGCGCAAGAGCGGCGTGGCGGGCTGGATTCTGGAGACGAACAAGGCGATGAACCGCGCGCTGGAGGCGATGGGCGGCCGGATCTCGGTCCGCTACCGGGTCTACGAGCGGATGCTCTAGTCCGGCTCGGCCTGAAGCGCCTGCTGCGTCAGCGCCAGGTACTCCCCGGCGGCCCCCTCCGGGAACGCCCAGCCGTCGCCGGGCGCCTTCATCGGGAGGATCGTGCCGGTGTCCAACTGCTCGGCCACTTCGGGGAAGCGCATCGTCGAGACCAGCAGGTATCTGGCAGGTTCCCGAGAGACGTTGCGCAGGCGGTGGGCTCCGCCTGGCCCGGCCGGGAAGCCGACCACCTCACCGCGGCCCAGAAGTCGCTTGCCCTCCGGCGTGCGCAGCTCGAGCTCTCCGGTGAGCACGATCAGCAGCTCCTCGTTGGCGTGATGGAGGTGGTACGGGGCCGCCTGACCGCCCGAGTCGAGCTCGTACAGCGTCGCTCCCAGCTGCTCGGCGCCGATGCGCGAACCGAGCCGGCTGCCGCGCGCGGGGCCCAGGTCACGCTCCCATTCGCGGTCGCTGAATACGTCCATGATCGTGATCTTACGCCCGGTGCCGGGCGTCCTCGGCCAGGATCCGCGGGCTGTCGGCGACCACCCCGCGCTCGCGCAAGCCGGTGAGAAACTCCTCCGCAGCCCCCAGCCCCACGAGCGTGGCGGCACCTGTCCGCAGGCCCACCTCCAGCGCTCCCTCGTGGCCGACGGCGATCCGGCCGTCGAGCTCCAACCGAGCGCCGCCGAAGCCGCCGTCAACCTCAAGTCCGATCGTCGAGCTGCCGCCGGCCACCAGCGGGGGGACTCGGCCGCCGTGCGTCGGCAGCGGCGTGAGCACGAACGCGTCGGTGCCGGCGGCGAGAAGCGGGCCGCCCGCGGCGAGGGTGTAGGCGCTCGAGCCGATCGGCGTGCTCACCACCGCGCCGTCACCGGCCAGCCGCGCGTACAGCTCCCCATCGAGCTCGACCCGCGTCCGCACCTGTCCTTGGCCTCGGCGCACGACCGCGAGGTCGTTGTAAGCCAGGAGCATCTCCTCGCCTCGCCGCACGGTCAGCGCCGGGCGCTCCACCGGCCGCCAGTCACCGGCATCGAAGCGGTCGAGGGCGTCGGCGAGCCGGTCGGCGGCCACGCTCGTCAGGGCCCCCAGCGAGCCGAAGGCCACCCCCAGCAGTGGACGGTCCGCGGGCGCCGCCGTCCGCATGGCCGCCAGTGCGGTGCCATCGCCGCCGATCGCCACCACCAGCTCACAGCCCTCCACGCTTCCGAACGGCGCGACTTCTTGCTGGGGGCCGCCGCCGACCTGCACGAGCTCGGTGTCGGTGCGCTCAGCCCAATTCCGCAGCGCCTTCAGGGGCTCGCGCACATTCCGAGCTGGGTGGACGGTGACGCCCACCGTCCGGGTCATCCGGCTGCCGCCCGGCGCTCACGCTGGCGACGGAGCTCCTGGCGCGCGAGCGAGAGCTTGTGAACCTCGTCGGGCCCGTCGGCGAGCCGCAGCGTGCGCAGGCCCGCGTACATCGCCGCCAGCGGGAAGTCCTGGCACACGCCGCCGCCGCCGTGGACCTGGATGGCCCGGTCGACGATCTGCAGGCAGATGTTGGGCACCGCGAACTTGATTCCGGAGATCTCGATCCGCGCGTGGCGGTTGCCGACGGTGTCCATCAGCCAGGCGGTCTTCATCACCAGCAGCCGAGCCATCTCCAGCTCGATCCGCGCCTCTGCGATCCAGTCGCGGACGTTGGCGTTCTGCGCCACCGGCCGGCCGAACGTCTCCCGCCCGTCGGCCCGCTCGCACATCAGCTCCAGCGCCCGCTCGGCGGCTCCTATCGCCCTCATGCAGTGGTGGATGCGCCCGGGACCCAGCCGCGCCTGCGCGATGAGGAAGCCCATGCCCTCCCCCGCGATGATGTTCTCCGCGGGCACGCGCACGTCGGTGAACTCGATCTCACCGTGCCCTTCGGTGTCGTGATAGCCGAACACCGACAGGCTGCGCTTGACTTCGACTCCGGGGGTGTCGATCGGGACCAGCACCATCGATTGCTGCTGGTAGGTCGGCGCCTGCGGGTCGGTCTTGCCCATCACGATCAGGATCCGCAGGTTCGGATGCATCGCGTTGGTTGTCCACCATTTGCGGCCGCCCAGCACGTACTCCTCGCCCTGGCGCTGGATCCGCATGGCGATGTTGGTCGCATCTGAGGACGCGACGTCCGGCTCGGTCATCGCGAAGGATGAGCGGATGTCCCCCTCCAGCAGGGGCATCAGCCAGCGCTGCTTCTGCTCTGGGCTGCCGAACTGGTGGAGCACCTCCATGTTGCCGGTGTCCGGGGCCGAGCAGTTGCAAGCCTCGGAGGCGATCTTCGTCCGGCCCATGATCTCCGCCAGCGGCGCGTAGTCGCAGTTGGACAAACCGGCCCCGTGCTCCTCGTCGGGCAGGAACAGGTTCCACAGGCCGCGAGACCGCGCCTCGGACTTGAGCTCCTCGATCACCGGCGCGTGGACGTGCGGCGTATCAGCCTGCCGTACCTGCTCCAGCCACACTGGCTCGGCTGGATAGACGCACTCGTCCATGAACGCCAGCAGGCGCTGCTGGACATCGATGGCGCGTTCTGAGAGCTCGAAGTTCATGCATCCTCTCCTGGAGTCGTGAGGAACGACATTCTGCCCCGCCGAGGCTGCTCAGCGAGCGAGGGCCGCCCGGTCTTCCGCACGCCAGCGCCGGACGGTGGAGCGCAGCGCGATGTATCCGGCAATTCCAGGCAGAGTCGGCAGCCAGAACGAGATCGCCCGGTAGGCCAGGACGCCGATCACCGCTTGGCCGCCAGGGATCCCAAACGCGACCAGCGCCCCGATCATTCCGCCCTCGACGCCTCCGATGCCCCCCGGCAGCGGCAGGAGGCTTCCCAGCGTGCCCAGGAAGTACGCCATCACCAGGACGGCCACCGGCACAACGCTTCCAAACGCGCGGCAGCTGACGCCGAGCACCGCGATATCGAAGCCCCAGTAGGCCACCGCGCCCAGCAACCCGAGGCGCCGCTCCCGAATGAGATCGGCGGCAGTGCGCACGCCAGAGCCCAGGGTCTCCGGAGCCGACCCGACACGCGCCGCGAGCCGTGCCACCCGTCCACCCCCTTGAGCCAGCTTGCGTGCGCGCCGCTCGAAGTCCCCCGGAACCAGCGCCATCGCCGCGATCAGAGCGATCGCTCCGCAGCACAGCAGGGCCGGAACCGTCGTCAGCAGGAACGGGGCATTGCCGGCGAAGACGCCCTGCCGCAGGCCGAAGCCGCAGACGATCAGCGCCAGCAGGTAGACCGAATACTGGACCACGTAGCTGGCGACCAGCCGACAGGCGATCGTCCGGCTGGACATGCCCGCCCGGCTGAGCGCCCACGCGGTGACGGCAACGCCGCCGGCCCCAGCCGCGGCCAGCAGCCGGATCGCGGCGATCCCGGCCAGCGGGATCTGGATGCTCACGCGCCAGTCGATGCGACTGGTCCCACGTCCGAACACCGTCCAGAACAGCAACGCGTAGCCGGCGATCGACAGGATCTCGAGCGCGGCCCCGAGCGCCAGCCAAGCGGGATCGCCGTGACGTAGCTGGCCCCAGGTCTGGTGCAGGCCCGCGAGCTTGGGCAGCAGGAAGTACAGACCCGCGAGGGCAGTGACGATGAACAGGGTCCCGAAGAGCATCCGCCGGGGGGTCAGCGGCGTGCTTGCGCCGGGATCCTCGACCAGATCATCTACCGGATCAGGCTGGTGTACGGCCGCTGGCCTGAGCTGCTGATCATCATCGGCAGCGGGCCGGGCCGACGGCTCAGGTGAGCCGGACGCGGGCCTGGACGCGCTCGTGCGGGCAAACCTGATCGTCGGCGGGATGTCCATCAGGACTTGGTTCGACAGCTACCCATTACAGCCCTTCGCTGAGCACGACTCCCCCTGCTGCCGGCATCCGCTAGGTGGCTCATGCCGCTGGGCGGTATCGAGAAGGACATGAGCCAGGCGCTTAGGGCAGGTGCTCGTAGGCCGCGATGGTCAGGAACTCGATCAGAGGCCGCGACAGCGCCACGCGCTCGAAGATCTCCCGCGTCTCCACCGGCCGGCCGGCCTGCCAGGTCTCCTCGCCAACGGCGGCCCGGATCGTCGCCGTCTCCTCGTCGAGCAGCTGGCGGACGAGCTCCGGGGTAACCGGGCGGCCATCGGCGAGCCGCACTTGGTGACGGACCCATTGCCAGATCTGCGACCGGGAGATCTCCGCTGTGGCGGCATCCTCCATCAGCGAGTTGATCGCCGCTGCACCGCGACCTCCCAGCCAGAACGAGATGTACTGGAAGCCGACGCTGACGTTCGTACGCAGTCCCGCCTCGGTGACCTCCCCAGGCGTGCCGGCCAGATCCAGCAGGTCCTGGGCGGCCACGGTCACATCCTCGCGCTGGCGCTGGACCTGGTTGGGGGCGCCGGAGAGCCCCCGCTCGAACACCTCACGCGCGACCGGCACGAGATCGGGGTGGGCCACCCAGCTGCCGTCGTAGCCCTGACTCAGCTCGCGCTGTTTGTCGTCGCGGACCCCCTCGAGCGCCTGATGATTGGCCTGCGCGTCGCTTCGCGAGGGAATCAGGGCGGCCATCCCGCCGATCGCGTGGGCGTCCCGGCGGTGGCAGGTGGCGGCCAGCAGCTCGGTGTAGGCGCGCATGAACGGCACCGTCATCGTCACCGCACTACGATCGGGAAGCACCATCTCCGCCTGGTCGGGGAAGCACTTGATGGCGGAGAAGATGTAGTCCCAGCGGCCCGCGTTGAGACCGGCCGAATGCTCGCGCAGCTCGTACAGGATCTCGTCCATCTCGAACGCGGCGGGCAGCGTCTCGATCAGCACCGTCGCCTTGATCGTCCCACGCTCGATGCCAAGCACGTCTTGGGCGAGGCAGAAGACGTCATTCCACAGTCGCGCTTCGAGGTGCGACTCCAGTTTGGGCAGGTAGAAGTACGGTCCTGACCCGCGGGCCAGCAGGCGCGACGCGCAGTGGAAGACATAGAGGCCGAAGTCAAACAGAGCCCCGGCCACGGGCTCGCCGTCGATCAACAGGTGGCGCTCGGGCAGGTGCCAGCCGCGCGGTCGCACCAGCAGCGTCGCGGGATCCTCGCGCAGTTCGTAATGACGGCCATCGGACCCGTGGTAGGTGATCGTCCGGTCGATCGCGTCGCGCAGGTTGATGTGCCCCTGCACCATGTTGTGCCAGGTCGGCGCGTTGGCGTCCTCAAAGTCGGCCATGAAGCCATCCGCGCCCGAGTTCAGCGCGTTGATCGTCAGCTTGCGGTCGGTGGGTCCGGTGATCTCGATCCAGCGTTGCTGCATGTCCGCGGGCGGTGGTGCGACCTTCCAGTCCCCCTCCCGGATCTGACGGGTCTCAGGTAGGAAGGCCAGCGATTCACCGGCCGCCAGTCGTTCACGGCGTCGTGCGCGCGCCTGCAACAGGTCGCTGCGGCGAGCTTCGAACTCGCTTTGGAGCATGGCGACAAACTCGAGGGCGTCAGGGTCGAGGACTTCTTCAAAGCCAGACTCGATCCCTCCGCGCAGCTCGATGCTCGGGGTCATCCGCGACATCCTCTCACGGGGGACGCCTCGCGGTGCTCCCGACGCCGGCCAGGCGTCGCGGCTCGCCCGCCGGTCATGGCCGGTCGGGGACGATGGCCTCGCCGACGCACAGGATCGCCAGGACCACGGTGATCGTCACCGCCAGCGACCAAGCCGGCAGCGCCCCTCCGACCCCGAACAGGACCAGCATCGCCCCGGCGACCCCGACCCGCGCGCCACTGAGCTCGCCCAGCAGGCGCAGCCTGAACGCCACCAAGCCAAGCAGGTACAACGCCACCCCGCCGCACAGCGCCAGCCGCGGAGCCGCGTTCAGCGGCGAGCCGATGGCGCGGACGGTGGCACTGGCACCTACGGCGAAGATGATGATCCCGGCGACGATCACCAGATGCAGATAGCTGTAGGCGTCGGCGGCCGCGAGCACCGGCTCCTCGTGGACGCGCAGGCCCGCCTCGGCCTCCTCGGCCAGGCGAACGAAATAGCTCCACCAGAGACCGATGGTGATCAGCAGGCCCAGCAATACGGCAGCCACCAGCGAGGCGCTCAGCGATTGCCGCCGCGCGCCAACGCCGATCGCGACGATCGACTCGCCCAGGCAGATGATCACGAACAGGCCGTAGCGCTCGGCGAAATGTGCGACCGCGACCCGTTGGAGATCTCGCAGCCGCTGACGAGTGAGCCAGCCCGGGCCGGCATAGTCGATCGCCGCGGCAACCAACCACAGGATGGCGCGCGGGAGCCCCGCGGCGAACGAGCCCCCGATCAGCAGCGCCATGCCAATCAGCACGGTCAGAGCAAATCCCGCGATCGAGGACCAGGTGGCATTGCCCTGACGTGAGGCATCGGCGTACAGCGCTAGATGCAGCAGGCGGACGATCGCGTAGGTGACGGCGAACAGCGTTCCCTGTCCGGTAAACGCGGCCGGCAGCGCGAGCCCGCAAATGAGGATGAACAGCGTCGCGGTCAGTAGGCATCCGAGCACAACCGGCGAGTCCTCTGGATGCGCGTTGCTCGCCCAAACGAACGCCGACCAGGCCCACCAGATCAGCGCCAGCACCAGCATCGACTCGCCCAGTCCCTCCCAGGACAGCTTGTGCGAGAGCAGCGTCGTGACCTGGGTGACGGCGAACACGAACACCAGGTCCCACAGCAGCTCCGGCGGCGAGGTTCGATGCTCGCGGGCAGCGGCGGGGACGCTGTCGGAAGTGATCTCGCTCACGGCGAGAGTCTGGCAAGCGCTCTTGACTGGACGACAAGACTTACACGCCGGCGTGGTCGCGGGCTTCCGGTCGTGCTCCGGCGGCCGGGTCCTTTATTGCCGCCAGCATCGCGATCCTCGTCGTCCGAAGCAGGCAGATGATCACCGTTGGCAGCTCGGCCAAGGTCGCTCGGAATCGTTCTCCCATAGGGTTCGTCGCCGCAGGCACTGGGCGCGAGCCACCCTGGCCGTGGCCATCGTCGCTCAAGCGATCTCCTTGGCGCGAAAGGAACTTGGCAAATGAAGCTCGGAGTGCACGTCGGTTATTGGGGCCTGGGCATGGGGCCGCGAGATCAGCTGCAGGTCGTCCAAGAGGCCGAGAGGCTGGGGTATGACTCGGTCTGGGCCGCCGAGGCCTACGGATCGGATGCCGCCACGGTGCTCGCCTGGCTGGCCGCCGGAACCTCGCAGATCAAGCTCGGCTCGGCGATCTTCCAGATGCCAGGGCGCAGCGCGGCGATGACGGCGATGACGGCGGCCACGATCGATGAGCTGTCGGGCGGGCGGATGGTGCTGGGGATCGGCACCTCCGGTCCGCAGGTGGCCGAGGGCTGGCACGGCCAGCGCTTCGGCCGCCAGCTGCAGCGCACGCGCGAGTACGTGACCGTGGTCCGCATGGCCCTGGCGCGGGAGCGGGTCGAGTACCACGGGGAGACGATCGAGCTGCCGCTGCCCGAAGGTCCGGGCAAGCCCCTGAAGCTGATGATCGCGCCCCCGCAGGAGCGGATGCCCATCTACTTGGCAGCGATCGGGCCCAAGAACACCGCCCTGGCCGGTGAGATCGCCGATGGCTGGATCCCGACCTTCTTCTCGCCTGAGCACGTGGCCGAGTTCCGCCAGCTGCTGCAGGAAGGTGCGGAGCGCACGGGTCGCTCGATCGACACGTTTGACATCGCGCCCACCGTCAACGTCTACATCTCCGATGACCGCCCGCTGGCGCGGAACCTGATGCGGCCGGTGCTGGCGCTGTACATCGGCGGCATGGGCTCACGCAAGCAGAACTTCTACAACAACCTGATGCAGCGCTATGGGTTCGAGCAGGCGGCCCGGGAGATCCAGGATCTCTACCTGGAGGGAAAGAAGGAGCAGGCGGGCGAGGCAATCCCGGATGAGTTGATCGACATGGTCTCGCTGTGCGGTCCGAGAGAGGTCGTCCGAGACCGGCTGGCTGCCTTTCGGGCCGCGGGTGTAGGCACGCTGATGGTCACGCCGATGGCTTTCACCGCGACGGAACGAATCGAACAGCTGCGCGCGGTGGCCGAGCTCGCCGCTTGAGCGGCAAGGAGGGGCCGGGGACCGCGCGGCAACTGGGTCGCCCCCCCTTCCCCGCCCCGAGCTCGCTGCGAATCTTCCTCGCTGCCTTCGGCGATCCCGGGCACGCATTCCCGATGCTCGCGCTCGGGACCAGGCTGGTGGCTCGCGGCCACCAGGTCACGTTCGAGACCTGGGAGCGCTGGCGCAAGCCTGTCGAGCAGGCCGGCATGGCCTTCGTCGCGGCACCGGAGTCTCCGGTCTTCCCCACTCGCGAGCGGCCCCTGAAGCCCTATCAGGCGGTGGTCCTCGCCGTCCCCCAGACGCTCGAGGCGATCCGCGCTGCGGATCCCGTGGTGATCGTGCACGACATCCTGACGCTGGCGCCGGCCCTGGCCGGCGAGCTGGAACGGGTGCCGGTGGCCACGCTGATCCCCCACGTGCACCCCACTAACGCGCCCGGCTCGCCGCCCTACGCCCTCGGTGCGCGGATGCCGCGCACGGGCATCGGCCGCGCCTTGTGGAGAAGCCTCGAGCGCCCCGTTCAGGCGGGCCTGCGCCAGGGACGAGCCGAGCTCAACTACACCCGCGCCAAGCTGGGACTAGCGCCCGTGGGCCGCCTGTACGGCGGGATCAGCCAGCGGCTGTGCCTGGTGGGCACGTTTCCTCAGCTGGAATATCCGCGCTCCTGGCCCGAGGAGGTGCAGATCGTCGGACCGCTCCTGTGGGAGCCGCCCTACCATGACACCGAGCCGCCGCCGGGAGACGATCCGCTGGTGCTGGTGGCGGTTTCCACCGCTCAGGACCCCGAGCACGCGCTGCTGCGGGCCGCACTTCGGGGTCTGGCCCGTGAGCCGGTGCGCGTGCTGGCGGCGACGAACCGCAAGCCGCTCGCGCGACCGGTGACGGTGCCTGCCAACGGCAAGCTGGTCGATTGGATCTCGTATTCCCGCACGATGCCCGGCTGCGCGGCAGTCATCAGCCACGCTGGTCACGGCACCATGATGCGCTCGCTGGCGTCCGGGACGCCGGTACTTGCCGTGCCCCACTCCGGCGACATGGGCGAGAACGCGGCGCGGGCGGACTGGGCCGGGGTGGGCGTGCGGCTGCCGTGGCGGCTGCTCTCGCCGGGCACGTTGCGGCTGGCCCTGCGGCGCCTGCTGGAGTCACCACAGGTGGCGGCGCGAGCCAGCTCGCTGGCCGATTGGGCGGCAGAGCACGACGGCGCCGCCCGTGCCGCTGAGTTGGTGGAGCAGCTGGCCCTCAGCGGCAGCTGAGCTGATCGCGCACGTGCTCGATCAGCGCCTGCTCACGACTTCTGGCCATCTCCACCGGCTCGCCGTAGCACGTGCACAGCTCGAGCACCACCGACTCGCCGTCCATCTCCACCGCGCGCCAGGTGGCGCCATGATCCTCCCACCGCTGCAGGTCTGCGAGTGAGAAGCTGTCGTTCAAGCCGGGTGGGCCCGCGCCCAGTCGACGATCTCACGTGATCCCTGCACCACCTGCTCGTCGTCGGTGACCAGCGCGGGGACCCAGTGATTGCCGGTCAGCCGCTTGACCTCACGCCGGCCGGGGCTGAAGTTCAGCGGCTCGGGCAGCATCCCGAGCCCGTAGGTCTTGATCACCTCCGGCTGATGACCGGCATCGACCAGCGCCTGGTAGGCCTTGCCGCAAGGATGCCCGCCCGAGCGTGGGGCGGGCTTCCAGGTTCCGTAGCAGACGTAGAGCTTCATGGGCTGGATCCGATGTCAGCTTGACGAAGCTCCGGGGGTGGGACTCGAACCCACAACTTTTCGGTTAACAGCCGAATACTCTGCCAATTGAGTTACCCCGGATGGTGTGGCGCGGGCTCAAGCCAGGCTTCGTAAATGTAGCTGCACTGGCCACCAAGCGGCGGTCCGGGGCCGCCAAGCCAGTCTCAGCCTGTGCCATCATCCTCCCCATGCCTCGCCTTGACGCCGTCGGCGTGATCGTGTCCGACATCCACGAGGCAATCGACTTCTACCGGCGACTCGGACTCGAGTTTCCGGCCGAACCTGACCCGGAGGGTCACGGCCACGCTGAGGCGACACTGCCGCAAGGGATCCGCTTCATGCTCGACACCCAGGAGTCGATCCGATCCTTCGCACCGAATTGGTCACCGCCGACGGGAGGCCACGGCGTCGCTGCGGCTTTCCGCTGCGAATCTCCGGAGGACGTTGACCGGCTCTACCGCGAGCTGGTCAACGCTGGCGGGCAGGCTCATAAGGAGCCTTGGAACGCGTTCTGGGGGCAGCGCTACGCGCAGGCCAAGGATCCCGACGGCAACGTCGTCGATCTGTTTGCGCCGCTAGCTGGCTGAGGTGGGGTGCTACCGCCGCGGGTTGGGGCTAAAGCGCACGCTCCATCCGCGCCACCACTCGGTGGATCTGCGCCAGCACCTGCTCGCGCTCCCGGGCCAGCTCGGTGGTGCCGCCTCGGCCGGCCCCGCGCGCTCCGGCGATCGCCCGCTCCAGCCGCGCGTGCTCGAGGACCAGCCGGGCGTGCTGCAGCCGATCCTCGCTGGGCGAGTGACCGCGGCCGGCCAGCCTTACCAGCTCGGCCACCGCGACAGCCACCTGCTCGTCGCCGTCCGGAAGGTCGCTGAGCGGTGTGTCGGTGCGCGTAGCCAGGTGGCGCGCGGCGCGACGGAGGACCTCGCTGGTGAGCAGCTGCTGTGGCTCGATCTCCGACAGCATCGCTGCTCCGGCGGAGGGCAGGGCCAGGCACAGGGCCAGAAAGCTCTGCTCGTTGCGCAGCACCTCGTTGCGGCCGGGAAGGGCCGGTCCCGATGATGGGTCGCGGACATCGCCGGCGTTCGCTGCGCCCCCGGCACCCGCCGGTTGCCCGGCTGTGCCGGCATCCCGTCCCGGTGGCTGGGATTGAACGCGCGGTCGGCGAGCCAGCAACGTCGCCAGCCGGGCTTCGGTCAGCTCCAGGCTCGCCGCCACCCGACGGGTCAACTCGTCGCGCACCACGCTGACCGGCATCTCGCCCAGCACCGGGCGCAACTCGTCTAAGGCTCGGTCCTTTCCCTCGGCGCTGCGCAGATCGGCCCGGTCGAGGATCCGCTCGACGTGGAAGACCGGGAACGGGATCGAGCTCTCGACCAGTCCGCGCAGCGCCTCCGGACCCTCGCGCTCACTCAACTGGGCGGGATCAGCGCCCTCCGGGAGCGGGACGACCCGGAGCTCCAGCTTGCTGGCACCGGTCAGCCGCGCGGCTCGAAGCATCGCTTCCTGGCCGGCGCGGTCAGCATCAAGACACAGCACCAGGGTGCCGACGATCCGCTCCAGCTCGCGAACCTGCTCCTCGGTGAGCGCGGTCCCCATGATCCCAACACTGCCCCGCAACCCGGCTTGGTGGAGCGCGAGCACGTCGGTGTAGCCCTCGACCAGGATCATCCGACCGGCACGGGCGGCGCTGGCGCGGGCCAGGTCGATCCCGAACAGCTGCGCGCGCTTGTGGTAGAGCTCGCTGTCGGAGGTGTTGAGGTACTTCGGGCCAGGCTGGTTCTCCCGCATCGCCCTGGCCCCGAACCCACGCACCCGTCCCCGCGCGTCCGCCGAGGGGAACATCACCCGCTCCCGGAAGCGATCGTAGACCTGCCCGGGCTGCTTGGCCGAGCGCTGGACCAGTCCGGCCGCGAGCAGCTCCTCGTCGCTGAAGCCGGCCCTGCGCGAGGCGGTGAGGATGCGATCCCACGCGCTGGGGGCATAGCCAACGCGGAACTCGCGCAGCGTCTCCTCGGCCAGTCCGCGTCCGAGCAGGTACGCCCGAGCCGGGGTCGCCTCGCGACCATCCCACAGGTACCTGGCGTAGTACGCGGCTGCGCGTCCGAGCAGCCCGTAAAGGCGCTCGCGGCGCGCGCGCCGCGAGGCCGCGGCCGGATCCTCGTCCTCGGTCTCGAGCTTGACGCCGAAGCGATCCGCTAGCGCCTCCATCGCCGTCTTGAAGTCCAGGCCCTCGGTCTCCATCACGAAGTCGAATGGGTTCCCGGACGCCTGGCAGCCAAAGCAGTGGTAGAGCTTCTCATCGGGACTGACGTGAAACGAGCCGGTTCGCTCCTCGTGGAAGGGGCAGATGCCGAAATAGCTGTTCACGCCGGCCCGGCGCAAATCGGTCCGAGCAGAGACGAGCGCGATCATGTCGACCGCGTCGAGCACGCGGTCGCGGGAGTCCGAGGTGTAGCGGCTCACGGCGCGAACGCCGCCGGCGTGCTGATCGCGTCGAACGCCCGCACGCAGAAGCGATCGGTCATGCCGGCGATGTAGTCGGTGACCCGGCGAGCGAGATCTCCGGCAGGGATCGAGATCGGAATGTCCTGCGGATGGGTGCAGAGATGGTCGAACAGGGTCCGGACGACGAACTCGATCTTGCGCTTCTCCCGCTGCGCCGCCGGTCCGAGGTAGACGCGGTCGAACATGAAGCTTCGCAGCTCCGCCATCGCCTCTCCCACCGGTTCTCCCTGGACGATGTCGCCGCGGCGATGCGAGCTCTCCACCAAGTCGTGCACGAGCGCATCGATCCGGCGGGGACCGGTCGATCCCAGGATCTGGATCGGCTCGCGCGGAAGCTCCTCAGCGTGCAGGACCCCGGCCCGCAGCGCATCGTCGATATCGTGATTTATGTAGGCAATCCGGTCGACCAGGCGCACGATCCGGCCCTCGAGCGTGGTCGGTTGCCGCGCGCGCCCGGAGTGGCTAACGATCCCGTCGCGGACCGGTCCCGTGAGGTTCAACCCGTGACCATCACGCTCCAGCTCATCGACGACGCGCAGCGAGTGCTCGTGATGCAGGAACGAGGTCCCGAATCGCTCCACCAGACAGCAATGCAGGGCCTCCTCGCCGATGTGGCCGAACGGCGGGTGTCCCAAGTCGTGGCCCAGCCCGATCGCCTCGACCAGATCCTCGTTCAGACGCAGCGCCCGCGCGACCGTCCGCGAGACCTGGGTCACCTCCAGCGTGTGGGTCAGGCGCGTGCGGTAGTGGTCTCCAACCGGCGAGACGAACACCTGCGTCTTGTGCTTGAGGCGTCGGAAGGCCTTGGAGTGAACGATGCGGTCGCGGTCGCGCTGGAACGGGGTCCGCAAGCCGCAGTCAGGCTCGGGCCGCTGGCGCCGAGCTGGATACGAGCGCGTCGCCGAGGGCGAGAGCTCGCGCTCCTCCCGCTCGCGGATGCGCATCGCGAACCCGGTAGCAACCTCACCGCTCGGGTGCTGCTGGGTGGTGATCGGGCCTGTGTCGCTCACAGCCACGATTCTGACACCGGTACGACGAGACCCTGATCAGGCAATCTGCGCCGTGAGTGCCCAGGCTCAGGTGGCAGCTCCCGCGGCGCCGTAGGCCGGGACCCGCCCCATCAGCGGCCTCATCCCGCCACCATCAGCGCGCGCAGCCGCACGTGGGCATGGTGCTCGGCGGTTTCGTTGATCGCGCGCTCGGCCTGACGCAGAGCTCGATCCGAGGCCTCCGGCGCCTCCGCCAGCGACTCTCCCAGCGCGCCGACGAGAAAGCCGTAGGACTCCCGGTCGAGCGGGAACGCGGCCGCCTCGCACGAGCTGCAGACGACCCCGCCGGCGGCGGCGGAGAAGCCGTGCAGGTGCTCGGGCTCCCCGCAGGAGGCGCAGGCCGCCAGCTGGGGCACGATCCCGGCGGCCAGCAGCAGCTTCAGGCGGAAGGCCAGGCCATTGCCCGGTCGCGCCTGGTCTGAGTCCCGGTCGAGCAGCGCCAGCTCGTTGGCCAGCAGCCGGAACACCCCCGGGTGCGGATCGGCCGTCTCGAACAGTCGCGACACGGCGTCACAGGCGCGGGCCGCGGCATCGAGCGTCGTGGCGTGGTCCCGGAGCCGGGGATGCGCGGCCACCGTGTCGACAGCAGTGACGGTAAGCAGCTCGCCGCGGCCTTCGTGCAGCACCGCCCGGAGGTGGAAGAACGGCTCCAGCCGCGCCCCGAAGCGGCTGCGGGCGCGGCGCGCGCCCTTGGCGATCGCGCTCATCCGCCCGCGGTGGGGCGTGTACAGGTGAAGGATCCGGTCGGCCTCGCCGTAGCGGATCGAGCGCAGCACGATCGCGTCGGTCTTTACCGCACCGGTCAACGTCCACCCCTTGCTATACTTTCTGAAGTTATGAGCCAAGTTACCTTATACACGACTGATACCTGCCCGCGCTGCGGGACCGCCAAGGCGCTCCTCAGCCGTCGTGGCGTCAGCTTCGCAGAGGTCAATCTGGCAAAGGACCCGGACGGGCGCGCCGAGCTCGCTCGCAGCACCGGGATGATCACCTTCCCGCAGATCGTGATCGGCGAGGAGACGCTGGGCGGACTCGACGAGCTGGTCGCGGCCGACCGCAACGGACGCCTGAGGGAGCTGCTCGGCACCGGCACGGCTCCCTAGAGCTGCTCTCGTCTGGAGGGCGATGGCGGGTCAGCTTCTCACGGCGATGTGCGCCACCGCTGACACCGCGGCCGGCGCCCGCCGGTGCAGCGCGCGCAGCAGGGTGCTGTGCGACAGCTCCAAGGCGGTGCGCCAGGAGCCATCTCCGGCCGTCGTCGCGTTGGCGATCGTACTCGCGCCGGCGCTGCTGACCCGCTGTATCTCCACGCTGGCATCGGAGAGCGGCGGACCGCCCAGTCGCGCCAGCCGCCCTGAGAGCTCAATCGGAACCCCGGCCCCGGCCGCGGTCGTTGGCCCGGCGAGCGTGAGCACCGCGGGGGTGCCCGCGAGCGGTGCCACTCGTCGACGCACCTCCGGTAGCCGCGCGTACAGCACGTTGCCGGGGCAGTCGGTGGAGTCGCCGTCGCGATGGCCGGCGATCCGCGGCAGCGACACGTGGGCGCCGGGGGCGAACGGGGTGTAGAAGGCGTCGGCAGGATCGACGACCACCGTCACCCGGCCACGGACGGGAACACCGTGCAGCGACAGCTTCCAAGCCAGCAGGCGCTCGAGCGCGGCAACCGCGGGCGGGGGCGGCATCGCGGTCATGAAGCTGCCCAGTATCGCCACTCCGGTCGAGACCCCGTTGTAGCCGCCGGCCTGCGCTCCGATGACCGCTTCATCGATCCCGCCTGCGCGGGCCTCCCAGATCCGTCCGAAGGCATCGATCACGAAGTTGTAGCCGATGTCATCCCAGCCGCGGACGTAGCGGTGGTAGGTGAAGATCGACCGCAGCATTGCCGGCACCTCACCGCGGCCATAGCCGTTCGGGTTCTCCGTGTGGTGCACGAACGCCAGCTTCACCAGGCCGTAGCTCGGCGCCACGGCGGGCTGCGATCCTTGCGCCCACCCGGCCCGGGCGATGATCGGCGGCTGTCCCGCGCCAGCGGGCAGAACCGGACGGGCCAGCGGCAGACTCGCGGCCGTGGCGCCCGCACTCTGCGCACCGACGAAGTGCAGTCTCACGCCGTAAACCGGAGTGGAAGTGCGCAGTTGCACCACCTCGGAGTCGCCCATCCAGATCGGCTCACCGAACCGCGGGCCGCCGGCGCGTTGCCAATCGGGACCATGGCCGGCAACCGAGGCTAGCGTCCACGGGCTCCAGTCTCCGCCGCGGAGTCGGGCACGCAGCTCGATCCGGGCCGCGGGGGGAGCAGACCACTCCACCCCGACCAGCGCGAACCCGCGGCCGGGGTCGAGATCGGCCGACTCACCGCGCAGCCAGCCGACCGCGCGGGTGAACACAGCGGAGTCTCGCCGGATCGCGTCCGCCATCCCGGTTGGCGGCCTCAGCAGCAGGCTCGTGCCGGCGAGCGCAGCTGTGCCAAGTGCGGCCCGTCGAGTGATCTTCGATGACGAAGAGCGCCCGCTCATCGCCCGGCTGATCGATTCACCATCGGACCCACCTTGAGGTGAGGACCAAAGCGCGGGCTAAAGGGAACGTAGGAGCGATCTCACCAGGGCCCCTGGTTCGGCGGTCGGCGGGGTGACCGCGGCCGTGGCTGGCAGCGCTCGCACACGTAGGTGCCCCGGCCGCCGACGACGATCTTGCGTACCGGTTGCCCGCAGGCCAGGCACGGCTGGCCCGCTCGCAGGTGGATCAGGAAACGGTCCTGGAAAGATCCGCGGGCGCCGTCGACGTGGCGGAAGTCGTCGATGCTCGCTCCCTTGGCGTCGATCCCGGCCGCCAGCGCCGCCTCGATCGCCACCCGCAGCCGCTCCCATTGGACGCTGGTGAGACGCCCGACGGCGCGCAGGGGGTGCACCCGGGCCCGGAACAGCGCCTCGTCGGCATAGATGTTGCCGATCCCGGCGATCCTGCGCTGGTCGAGCAGGAACGCCTTGACCGGAGCGCTGCGCCCCCGCGCCTGGCGCCGCAGATATTCCGCCGTGAACCCGGCGGCGAATGGCTCCACTCCGAGGCGCGCGTGCAAATAGGCCTCTCGCGCGGCCACGCCATGAAGAAGATGGCCGGTCCCAAACCGGCGCGGGTCCGCGTAGGCCAGCTGATGGGCGTGGTCGAGCCAGAACTGCACCCGGGTATGCGGAGGCTCGGCCGGGGGATCGAGCAACAGCGAGCCGGTCATCCGCAAGTGCATCACCAGGTAGCGCTGTTCAGAGAGCTCCCAGATCAGGTACTTGCCCGCGCGCGAAACCTCCTGCACCCGCGCGCCCCGCAGCTCTCGCTGCACCGGCTCTGGGGGCCCGGGACGCGTCCACCGCGGATCCAGGATCTCGACCGACTCGATCGTCCGTCCGCACAGATGCGGCGCCAGCTGACGACGGATCGTTTCGACTTCAGGCAGCTCGGGCATCGCCCGCTCCCCCTCTCCGGCCCACGAACGGCTCGCCCGGAAGGCTGGCTCGCCTGTGCGCCAGCCACATCAGCGCGCTCGCGCCTACGTCGGCCATAGCCCCGTCGTGACGACGTGCGCCGTGACCGGGGAACGCCCCCAGCAGCGGCACGTGCTCGCGAGTGTGATCGGTGTGCTCGACGGTGACATCACAGCCGTGATCAGCAGTGAGCACCAGCAGGTCATCCTCACCCATCAGCGCCAGCCACTCTCCCACCGCCCGGTCGATCACCTGCAGGGCGTGATGGAATCCCGCGGCGTCGTGACGGTGGCCGTAGACCTGGTCGGTCTCGACTAGGTTGGTGAACACCAGCCCGTGGTCGAGCTCGCGCATGAGCGCGGTGGTGCAGGCCAAGGCGGTTTCGTTGGTGGCCCCGGGATGCTGGACGTCGACGCCGGCGCCGGCAAACAGCTGACCGGCCTTCCCCACTGTGTGCACGGGGATCCCGTCATCTTGAAGCTCCTGGAGATAGCTCCGCGTCGGCGGCGGCACGGAGTAGTCACGGCGCCCCGTGGTGCGCTGGAAGCGATCCGGCTCGCCGGTGAAGGGACGCGCGATTACCCGCCCCACCGCGTGCTCGGGCGACAAGCGTTCCCGGACCTCCCGGCAGAGCTGGTGGAGCGCCACCGCGGGAATCAACCGCTCATGCGCGGCGATCTGCAGGACTGAGTCCTGGCTGGTGTAGACGATCAGCGCGCCGGTGCGCAGATGCTCGGCTCCGAAGTCGGCGATCGCGTCGATCCCGTTGTAGGGAAGGTTGCAGATCACTGTCCGCCCGCTGGCCTGCCCCACAAGCCCGATCACCTCCTCGGGAAAACCCCGCGGGTAGGTAGGCAGCGGGGCCGGCATGATCACTCCCATCAGCTCCCAGTGGCCAGCGGTGGAATCCTTGCCTGGACCGAGGGCGTGGAGCCGGCCGTGGAGCACCGGCTCGCGGGCTGGGGCCATCCCCTCCAGCGGCAGGATCGATCCCAAGCCCAGCCGCGCCAGCACCGGCAGTCGCAGGCCACCCACCGCGCTCGCCAGATGCGCGAGCGTGTTGGCACCGGAATCCCCGTAGCGGCCGGCATCCACGAGCTCGCCCACCCCGCAGGCGTCGAGCACGATCACGAACGCACGCCTCAGGCCGCCGACGGCACGCCGGCTGGTCATCGCTCCGATCGTCCTTCCCGCTCCCGCCGGAGCCTGGGTGGGGAAAACAACGCGGCGGCGGTCTGCTCCGGGCTCGCGGGCGGGTTACGCGGGTGGCTGCATCGGCACCGCACCGGACGAACGAGCAGCGGCGGGAGCGGGACACAGCGGAGCACGGCGAGATTCTGCCAGCCCTGGTGGCGGGCACAAGGACGGGCTGAGATGCGGATCCAAAGTCAGTGTTCTCCGTCCCAGTAGTCCAGCTGCTCCAGACGGGCGATGACCCCGACGCCTCGGAAGGCGATCTTGCCTGATCGAGGGTAGTAGCAGAGGTCTCCGGGATCACGGGTTCCGTAGGCCAGATATCGCAGCCCTCGCTCCCCGGCCCGCAGGACATGCGCCACGCCGGTCCCGGCCGGACGCGCGATCACCGTACCGGCGGCTATCCCCGTCTCCTCCTGGTCGAGCAACAGAACCCCCTCTCCCTCCAGGATCACGAACAGCTCCTCTTCGACCGAGTGGCAGTGCTGGGCCGTCGACTCGCTGCCCGGAGCCACCTCCACGTGCTGCAAGCCGGTTCGTAGCGAGCCGGCGGCTCGGCCGAGATTGCGTCGGGTGCGCTGCACGCGCACCCGGGTGAGCGTCTCGGCGGGCACATCGGCGAGGTTGACGATCGTTGACGGCCTGGGATCGGGTCGCTCTGGCCGCTCGGGCGGCCCTAGCTGAGACTCACGCGCAAACTGGATCGGATTGCCGTCGAGCGAACCGGGGCCGGAGTCAACCGCGCGGTTGCCCAGCAGCGACATCGCTAGCCGCGGAAAGCGGATTCCCTCGTCGTGATCGCGGGTTCCAAACGCCAGCAGATCCAGCCCGTGCTCGCCGGCTTGGACGGTGTGTGCACCCTTTCTGGGCAGGTAGACGATGCAGTCCTCGGCCCCGATTGCCGCTGTGGCGCCGCGTTGCCAGGAGATTCCCTCGCCGGCGAGCACGTAGAAGATCTCCTCCTCCCGCCCGTGCTCGTGGGCGGGTGTTGACCAGGCGCCCGGGGCGATCTCGATCCGCCTCAACCCAATCGAGACGCTGCCGGCGGCTTCGCCCAGCAGCGTCCAGCGGCCCCGCAGGTGATCCAGATCGTATGACCGCGTCGGGGCCTGGTCCAGCTGCGTGATGCCCATCCAAACCTTCAGTCTCGATGTTCGATCTGGGCCCGGGGGTGGGCGTCGAAGTACACGTCCCGGAGCCGGTCGGCCGAGAGGTGGGTGTAGATCTGAGTGGTGCCGATGTCCGCATGCCCCAGCATCTCCTGCAGCGAACGCAGGTCACAGCCACCGGCCAATAGGTGGGTGGCGAAGCTGTGGCGCAGCGTGTGCGGGCTCATCCGCTCGGCCAGGCCCGCGCTCTTGGCGTGACGCTGGACGATCTTGTACAGGCCCTGCCGGGAGAGGCCGCCGCCCCGGAGATTCACGAACACGCATGACTCTTCCCGCACGCCCACGAGCCTCGGGCGCCCATCGGTCAGGTACGCCTGCAGCGACTCGATCGCCTTGCTGCCGATCGGGACCAGGCGTTCCTTTGCTCCCTTGCCGTGCGCCCGCAGCATGCCGACCTCCAGGTGGAGGCTCGATAGCTGCAGGGCGATGGCCTCCGAGGCGCGCAGGCCGCATGCGTACATCGTCTCCAGCAGCGCACGGTCGCGAAGCGCCGCTGGGTCGTGCCCCGAGGGCTGGGCCAGCAGCTGCGCCACCTCGTCGCGGCTGAGTACCTTGGGCAGCCGGGCGCGCGAGCGAGGTGGCCGCATCTCGGTGGTCGGATCCTCGCTCAGGATCTGCTCGCGGCGCAGATGCCGGTAGAACGACCGCAGACAGGCGATCTTTCGCTGCATCGTTGCCGGCGCCACTGGCGGCCTTCCCTCACGGCCACTGGCCAGCTCGGACGCGAACGCCGCCAGGTCCGTTGGTGCGACCTCCAGGGGATCCCGGCCTCGCCGCTCCAGGAACGTGCCGTACTGCTGGAGATCGGAGCGATAGGCCTCGAGGGTGTTCCGGCTGAGGCCCCGCTCCAGCTCCAGATAGGCGATGAAGTCGAGCGTCAGCTCGGTCAGCCGCCGGGCGGGAAGGGCTGCCTCGGTCGTGGGCATGAGCCGGTATTCGCGGCCAGGAGCGTGCGTTCCTGTTTACCAGCGGGTGATGAAACGGGTGTTGCCCCCGCTCAGCTCCGTCACCACGACGCAGCAGTCATCGCTCCAATCAGCGCCGAGAAACCAGCCACAGCAGCGCGATCAGCGACTTGGAGTCCTGGCACTCAGAGATCGCGCCGTCGAGCTCCCCCAGCGGCCAGGGCACGATCTCGATCCGCTCGTCCTCTTCGGCTGCCGCCGTCTCCGTCGTGTCCGACAGATCCGTGGCCAGATAGAGCCAGACGCGTTCATCGCTGAAGCCGGGGCTGGTGTAGAAACAGTGGATCTCCTGCCAGCGGGATGCCTGCTTGCCGATCTCCTCGGCCAGTTCGCGCCGTGCCGTCTGCTCGGGCGGCTCGTCCGGCACATCGAGCTTACCCGCGGGTATCTCCAGCGACGCGGTCGCGGCTGCTGCCTCCCGCGGCTGACGGGTCAGCCACACCTGCCGCCCGTCCACGGCGAGGATGCCGACAGCGCCTGGGTGCCAGACCTTGTCGCGCGTGACTTCTTCGCCGCCCTGGTGCCGGAAGCGCTCCGTGCCGGCACGGATGACCTTTCCCCGGAAGCCAATCTCGGCCCCCAGCGACTCGAACGCTGCACTCATCTCTCCGGCACGTCGCTGGGGTCGTACTCCGCCAGTAACGCCAGCGCGACCTCGAGCATGTCCTCCAAGGCCTCGGAGCTGACCCGCTCGCCGGGTTCGTGATTGCGCTCGGTGCCGTTGGCCAGGTTCGTACAGGGCAGACCACGTGACTCGAACTCGTTGGCGTCAGAGCCACCGCCGGTGACGATCTGGCGCGGCCGATAGCCGCACGCGGTCAGCGCCCGCTCCGCCAGCAGCACTTGCGGCGCGCGAGCCCGGGTGCGGTAGCCGCGGAACATCCGCTCGACGGTGACGTCGAGGTCGCACTCAGCAGCATCCGCGGCGTCCTGAAAGCGATCGATCGTCTCGGTCAGGACGTGCTCGACGCGGACGTCGTCGTGACTCCTGACCTCGCCCTGTACGCGGCAGCGCTCGGGGACGACGTTGGCCGCTGTCCCGCCGTCGATCGTCCCGATGTTGAGGGTGGTCTCTGCGTCCAGGCGCCCGAGGGCAAGTCCGGCGACCGCGGTGGCGGCGGCGGCGATGGCGCTGCGGCCGTCTTCAGGCCGGATCCCGGCATGCGCCGCTCGCCCCCGCAGGTCGACGGCGAATCGGTGGTACGTGGGCGACGCGGTGACGATCTCGCCGATCGGCGAGGCGTGATCGAAGACGTAGCCAAAGCGGCTCTGCAGGCGGGAAAGGTCGAATCCCTTGGCGCCATGCAGCCCGTTCTCCTCGGAGACGGTGAACACCAGCTCGAGTCCCACCCCCGGGGGCTCCGTCGCGCTCGCCTGTCGGCGAGCCAGCTCCACCAGCACGGCCACGGCTGCCTTGTTGTCGGCACCGAGGATGCCGGGGTTGGCATTGCGCCAACCACCGTCGATCAGCTGGGGCTCGATCGGCGCCGTCGGCGGCACCGTATCCAGATGCGCACACAGCATCACCGACGTAGGCTGGCTCCGGCCGGGAAGCCGCGCGAGCAGGTTTCCAGCGTCCGCACCGGCACGCGGGCCGGCATCGTCTTCATCAACGCTCACTCCCATCGCGCGCAGCTCACGGCTGACCCAATCGGCGCAGTGCCGTTCACGACCGGAAGGACTCTCGATGCGGCAGAGCGCCTCAAAGCTCGAGTGGAGCTGCTCGCGCTCGGCGAGGGTGGTCCGCCTCACGGCGCGCCGGCACGCGTAACCTCGACGCCTCCGCCGGGATGCCGGAGCTCCTCGGCCGCCGCTCCCAGGGCCGCCCCGATGAACTGCCGGAACAGCGGCGCCGGGCGCTCCGGCCGCGACTTGAACTCGGGGTGGTACTGGGAGGCGACGAAGAACGGATGAGCCGAACGATCGAGTTCGATCACCTCGACCAGACGCTCGTCGGGAGAGGTGCCCGAGCAGACCAGACCCGCCGTCTCCAGTCGCCGCCGGAGATGGTTGTTGACCTCGTAGCGGTGACGGTGACGCTCGTAGACGACCGGTTCGGCGTAGACATCCCGGACCAGGGTGCCGTCGTGGAGCTTGACCGGATCGGCGCCGAGGCGCATGGTCCCGCCCATATCGGCGATCTCCTTCTGCTCGGGCAGCAGGTCGATCACCGGGAACGGGGTCTCGGGGTCCATCTCGGTCGAGTTCGCGCCCTCCATGGCCGCGGCGTGGCGGGCGAACTCGCTGACCGCCACGTGCATGCCCAGGCAGATGCCCAGGTAGGGGACGCCGTGCTCGCGCGCGATCTGCGCTGCCCGGATCTTTCCCTCGAACCCGCGCCCGCCGAAGCCCCCTGGGATCAGGATCCCGTCCGCACTCCGCAGCCTTGCCGCAACGCTGACGTCATCAACGGTCTCGGAGTCGACCCAGTCGACCTCGATCCGGCAGCCGTGGTGCGCGCCGGCGTGTTTGAGGGCCTCGACTACCGAGAGATAGGCGTCCTCCAGCTGCACGTACTTGCCCACCAGCGCGATCCGCAGGGTCCGGCTCACCCGGCTGAAGCGGCTGGTTATCTCTTCCCATCCGCGCAGCTCGGGGTCGGCGGCATCCAGGCCGAAGTGCTCACGCAGGATGTAATCGTCGACTCCCTGGGTGCGGAACACGAGCGGCACCCGGTAGATGTCAGGGACGTCGTAGGCGGAGACCACGGCTTGGTCGGGCAGGCTGGCAAACAGAGCGATCTTGCGACGGATCTCGGCGGAGAGCATCGACTCCGAGCGGCATACGACCATGTCCGGGGCGATACCGATACGTCGCAGCTCGTTGACTGAGTGCTGGGTCGGCTTGGTCTTCAGCTCCCCGGCGTGCCCGATGTAGGGCACGAGCGTGAGGTGGATGAACATGCACCGCCGGCGCCCGACGTCGACCGGGAACTGGCGGATCGCCTCGAGGAACGGCAGCGATTCGATGTCACCAACTGTCCCGCCGATCTCGGTGATCACGAAGTCCACGTCACTGGAATCGGCCATCAGCCGGATCCGCTGCTTGATCTCGTCGGTGATGTGCGGCACGACCTGCACCGTGGCCCCGAGATAGTCCCCCCGGCGCTCGCGCCGGATGACCGTGTTGTAGATACCGCCCGCGGTGACGTTCGACGCGCGGTTGGTGTTGGCGTCGGTGAAGCGCTCGTAGTGGCCGAGGTCGAGGTCGGTTTCGGCGCCGTCCTCGGTCACGAACACTTCCCCGTGCTGGTAGGGCGACATCGTGCCGGGGTCGACGTTGATGTAGGGATCGAACTTCTGCAGCTGGACGCTGAGACCACGGGCGACCAGCAGCCGCCCGATCGAAGCGGCGGCTATGCCCTTGCCCAGAGACGAAACGACCCCGCCGGTGATGAAGATGAACCGGGTTTCCCCGGCGGAGCTAGTCGCGGCGCGTCGCGGGTCTGGTGCCATCGATCGATCCTCGAGTGTAGTTGACCTCCTCACCGTAGCGGCGGAGACGGACAGGACCTCCGGGAGACACTTCCCAGGCCTGTGCCGCCGCTGCTCGGGTCTGGCTGGGGGAGCGTACGCCTGTCGGTTCAGGCGGCCCGCAGCAGCTGGCGGGCATGCTGGCTAGCGCCACGATCGTCCCCACCGGCTCCCAGCATCCGGACCAGCTCGTCGACGACGGCGTCGCCCTCCAGTTGGTTGACCGTGGTGCTCGCCGGCGAGGCACTGTTGTCCTTGACGATCGTGAAGTGTCGCGCGCCGAGTGCCGCGACCTGCGGCAGGTGGGTGATGCACAGAATCTGGCGGCCGTGGGCGAGTTCGCGCAGCTGTTCGCCAACCGCCCGCGCCGTGTGGCCGCCGACGCCGGCGTCGATCTCGTCGAATACCAGCAGCGGCTGCTCCGCGCGGTCCCGCGGCGGATGCCCGTTCCTCAGGCTCGAGGCAGTCGCCGCGCCGCGCCCGTGGGCGACGCTCAGCAGCGCCAGCATCACCCGTGAGAGCTCGCCGCCCGAGGCGATCTCTCGCAGCGGACCCCCCGGCAAGCCGGGGTTGGGCGCGATCGAGAACTCGATGGAGTCGGTCCCGGTTGGACCGCATCCCTCCGGCCGTGGCCACAGCTGCACCTCGAATCGAGCGTCAGGCAGCGCCAGTTCCCCCAGGCGTTCGCGGACCCCGGCGGCCAGCGCCAGGGCGCCGGCCTGCCGACGCTCGCTCAGCTCCGCGGCGTTTTGATCCAGCTGCGCCTGCCCGGCCGCTAGCTGTTGCTGGACCCCATCAAGCGCCACGTCGGCATGCTCGAGCTCTTCCCGACGGGCTCGGCAGCGCTCGGCGTGGCCCAGCACCTCGGCGATCGATCCGCCGTGCTTGCGCTGCAGGCGCGTGAACAACGCCAGCCGCTCCTCCACCTCCTCCAGTCTTCCCGGTCCCCCCTCGACTCCCTCGATATAGCCGCGCAGCTCTCGGCCGAGGTCCTCAGCTTCGTAGCGGATCCCCTGTACGCGTTCGCAGACTGGCGCCAGCGCGGGGTCGATCGCCGCCGCCGCCTCCAGCTGCTGGCCCACCCCCGCCAGCAGCTCGACCACGCCCGGACCCTCCTGTGGCGATAACGCCTCGGCCCCGGCGGCCGCGGCGAGCCGCAGCGTCTGCTGGTGGCGCAGCCGCTCACGCTCCTGCGACAACTCGGCCTCCTCGGCCTCGCTGGGGGCGACCGCATCGATTTCTCCGAGCTCGAATGAGACCAGATCGAGTTCGCGCTCCCGAGCTCCGGTCAGCCCCTCGAGCTCTTGAGCCCGCGCCCGCAGCCGGCGCACCTCCTCGTAGTCACGCGCGATCACCCCCCGGAGCGCTCGGTGTTCCTCGCCGCCGAACGAATCGAGGATCTCCAGCTGCGCCGAGCCGAGCATCAGGCGCCGATGCTCGTGCTGACCGTAGAAGGCCAGCAGCCGGCTGCCCAGGTCCCGCAGGTCGGCGACGGTGGCCGAGCGACCGCAGACGTAGGCCCGCGTGCGCCCGTCGGGCCAGACGCGGCGGGCGAGCACGAGCTCGTGTGCGTCGTCTGGCAGCCGCTCACGCAGATCGTCACCGAGCCCGGCGGGCACCGAGAACACTCCCTCGACGTAGGCCTCGGGGGCGCCCTGGCGCACGATGCCGTGGCGGGCGCGACCGCCGAGCAGCAGGTCGAGCGCGTGCGCGAGCAGCGTCTTGCCTGCGCCGGTCTCCCCGGTGACGACGTTCAGGCCGGGCGCCAGCCTCAGCTCAGCCCGCTCCATCAGCAGCAGGTTCTCGACTCGAAGCTCGTGGAGCACCGATAAGGGTCTACCAGCCGGCGATGACGGACGCCGCTACTGCACGCTGGCCAGCCGCCCGAACTTCTCGCGTAGTCGCTGATAGAAGCTGGCGCCCGGAAGCTGGGCCAGGTGACCCTGATCGTCGACGAACCGGGCCGAGATCTCCTCCCCCGGGTTCAGCACGCACACCGGCCGCCCGTCGACGCTCACGTCGACTGGCTCCTCCTGGGATCGATTACCGATCGTCAGCCCGTCGGCCGGCGCCACCACCAGCGCCCGCGCCGTCAGCGAGTGCGGGGCGATGAAGGAGACCACCGACCCGGCCACACCCCAGGCCATCACCGGGCCACCGTTGGCCAAGTTGTAGCCGGTGGAGCCAGCAGGAGAAGCGACCACCAACCCGTCGCAACGCACCCGTCCGATTTCGTAGTTGCCCACGGCGTAGGACAAGTCGGCCACGCGCTTGCCCGGCTGACGGTGGATCGAGACGTCGTTGATCGCCAGCCACTCCCCGCGTGCTCCCGACAGCGAGATTCCCGGCAGCGACAGCACCTCGAACTCCCCCGCGAACGCCTGCTCGAAGCCGCATTCCGATCCGTCCCGATCGATCGTGGCCAGGAACCCGATCTCCCCAAAGTTGGCGGCGAACACCGGGACGCCGGTGCCGGCGTAGGTACGGAGCGCCGTGAGGATCGTGCCATCGCCGCCGAGCGCGAAGCAGATGTCGACATCGGGACGAACAGGTGCGTCGAGCTCGAGTCCGGGCGCCGGTGCGAGCGCGTGCTTGTTGGTCTCCGCCGTCGAGAACCGCAGGATCGTGCCCGCTGCCTGGGCGCAGCGCGCCAGCTCCTCCAGCGCGGGCGCGGTCTCCGCCGGACGACGATGGGTGAACACCGTCGCCACCCGAGGCGGGTTCATGGCTCCACCTCGGCGGCCGCGCGTTCGAGGTCCCTCAGCCCAGCCCCACGGGTCGCTTCGGCCAGCCACACGAACGTCTCCCGATTGCCCTTGGGACCCGGCAGACCAGAGCCGGCGTAGCCCAGCACCACGGTGCCGAGTTTGCCGGCAGCCTCCCCCACGGCCACCAGTGCCCGTCGCCGCCGGGCGGCCTCGCGCACCACTCCGCCCTTGCCCACATGCTCACGCCCGACCTCGAACTGCGGCTTGATCATCGCCAGGCAGTCAAACCGCGGCGCGGCGCAGGCCAGCACCGCCGGCAGCACCTTGGCCAGCGAGATGAACGACAGGTCGAGCACGATCAGCTCTGGTCGGTAGGGCAGCTCGCCGAGCTCCAGCCCGCGGGCGTTGCGCCGCTCCAGGACCGTCACCCGCGGGTCGCCGCGCAGGCGCCAGTGCAGCTCTCCGTAGGCGACGTCGAGCGCGACCACGTGCTGGGCGCCGCGCTGTAGGAGGCAGTCGGTGAAGCCACCGGTGGAGGCGCCGACGTCGAGGGCGTGCGTGCCCCGGACCTCGAGCCCGAAGGAATCGAGGGCATTGGCCAGCTTCACGCCTCCGCGGGACACGTAGGGCGGGGCGGGCGAGACCTCGACCTCCACGTCCTCGGGCACCAGCTGGCCCGGCTTCTGCGCCCGGCGCCGCTCGGGCAGCAGCAGAACGTCCCCTGCGAGCACCGACGCGGCCGCCCGCGCTCGGGAGTCGAACATGCCGCGACGGGAGAGCAGGCTGTCGATCCGGACTCGCTTCACGCCCGGGAACGGTACGTGATGAGCCTCACACTACGGGGATCCGCGACGCGTCACCATGTCCCCAGACTTCCTCCCAGCGATAAAACGCAGAAATACCTCTCTCCTCCGGGAACGGCTCGCTTCGGCGGGCCGTTCTCTCTTGAAGGGGCCCCCCGCTGCACTACGGCCTTTGGGCCCGGACAGACCCCGCCGCAGGCTCGGCGGTGGCAGAAGGCGTCGGAGCTAGGACGTGACGCTGCTGGCCCGCGCAACCGCCGTTTGCACCCGGTCGGCAATCCTCGGACCGGTGAAGCCGACTTCCTCGTGCAGCAGCGCCGGCGCGCCGTGCGTTACGTACCGGTCGGGGAGCCCGACGCGCAGGATCCGCGCAGCCAGTCCGGCGTCGGAGAGGGTCTCCCAAACCCCGGAGCCAAACCCGCCGGTGAGGACCCCCTCCTCGACCGTGACCAGCAGCTCGTGCTCGGCGGCCAGCTGAGCGACGAGACCGGCATCGATCGGTTTGGCAAAGCGGGCGTCGGCGACAGTGGCCGAAATCCCGCGCTCGGCCAAGATCTCAGCCGCTTCCAGCGCTTTGGCCACGCCGCTGCCGTAGCCCAGCAGAGCCACCGCTCCACGGCCATCGGCCGCGGTGCCCTCGCGCAGGATCTCACCAGTGCCGATCGGCACTTGCCGGGGGCGCTCGGGCAGCGGCACACCCTCTCCCTCGCCCCGCGGGTAGCGCAGCGCCACCGGTCCGTCGTCGTGGCTCAGCGCGGTGTGGAGCAGATCCACCAGCATCGACTCGTCGCGTGGGGCCATGAGCACGATGTTCGGCAGGCAGCGCAGATAGGCGATGTCGAATACGCCGTGATGGGTGGGTCCGTCGTCGCCGACGAGGCCGGCACGATCCATCGCGAACACCACGTTGAGGCTCTGCAGGCAGACGTCGTGGACAATCTGGTCGTAGGCGCGCTGCAGGAAGGTGGAGTAGATCGCAGCCACCGGCTTGCACCCTTGCAGGGCCAGGCCCGATGCGAACAGGATCGCCTGCTGCTCGGCGATGCCGACGTCGAAATAGCGCTCGGGCAGCGCCTTCTGGAGGATGCTGAGACCGGTGCCCGAGTTCATCGCCGCGGTGATCCCGATCACGCGCTCGTCCCGTCGGCACTCGGCCACCAGCGCCTCGCCAAACACCTTGGTGTACTGGGGCGGCGGCGCAGTCGTCGGTGCCGCCCCGAGCGGCTTGGTCGCCGGCAGGCGCCCGGCGATCGACTTCGGCTTGGCCGCATGCCACGCCTCCATCCCCTCGAGTCCGCCCTCCTCGGCGGGCGCGAATCCCTTGCCCTTGACCGTCGCGCAGTGGATCACCACCGGTCGCTCGGCCGACAGCGCCTCCCGGAGCGCACGGCGAAGCTCGCGAACGTCGTGGCCGTCGATGACCCCCATGTAGGCGAAGTCCAGCTCCTCCCACCACATGTCCGGCGCCCAGAAGGCCTTGATCGATTCCTTGAAGTGGGGTCCGATCCGCTCGAATGCCGCGCCGATCCCCGCCGGCAGCTTGGTCAGGCCGCCCTCGACCTCCTCGCGGGCGTGCCACAGCTTCGGGTTCAAGCGCACGCGATTGAAGTACCGCGAGAGAGCACCGACGTTGGGGGCAATCGACATCCCGTTGTCGTTGAGCAGCACCACGATCGGCGTCCCGCTGCCGCCGGCCTGATGGACGGCCTCGAACGCCACTCCGCCGGTCATCGCGCCGTCGCCAACGACGGCGACGACGTTGCCCTCGTCGCCGTGGCCGAGGCGCATCGCCTCCTTGATCCCGACCGCGTAGCCGATCGCAGTCGAGGCGTGGCCGGCCCCCATGATGTCGTGCTCGGACTCGTGGATGGCACAGAACGGAGCCAGGCCGCCGTATTTGCGGATCGTCGGCAGCTGGTCGCCCCGACCAGTCAGGATCTTGTGCGGGTAGGCCTGGTGGCCGACATCCCACAGCACCTTGTCCCGCGGCGAGCACAGCACCGAGTGCAGGGCCACGGCGATCTCGCAGGCTCCGAGGTTGGCGCCGAAGTGGCCCCCGATCTCGCCCACGGTGTCGATGATGTGTTCTCGGACCTCCTGCGCGAGAGCCTGCAGCTGGTCATCGGTCAGAGCATGCAGGTCCTGCGGACCTTCTATGTGTTCGAGGAGCTTTGGCGGCATCAATGGGTTCGAGTGGCGATGAAGTCGGTTGTGTGCTCAAGCTGCTCCGCTCCGGCGGGTGCGGCCAGCGCCAGCGCAGCACGAGCCCGAACGTGCGACTCGTCCGCCAGCTCTCGCGCCCGCCGCAGCCCGAACTCGGACACGTAGGTGCGCTTTCCCAGGCGTTGGTCGCTGCCTTGATGCTTGCCCAGCGTCTCCTCAGATCCGGTGACATCGAGGATGTCGTCGACGATCTGGAAGAGGACGCCGAGCTCGCTGGCGTAAGTCTTGAACATGGGAATTGTGGCATGTTCGTCCGCGCCGGCTAGAAGCAGCACGCATCCGATGCTCGCGCCGATCAGACGACCGGTCTTGAGCTCGTGCAGCCGCCGCAGGCCCTCGGCGCCGATCGGCGTCGTGCCGGCAACGTCGAGGTACTGCCCTCCGACCATCCCCTGGACCCCGGTGGCGTGGGCGAGCTCGGCCGCGGCCCTCAGCAGGTTTGCCGGTTCGGCCGCCTGCTCGCTCAGCAGCAGCCGGAAGGCCTCGGCGTACAGTCCGTCCCCGGCCAGGATGGCGACGTCCTCGCCGAACGCGCGGTGACAAGTCGGCTGTCCGCGGCGGAGATCGTCGTCGTCCATCGCCGGGAGGTCGTCGTGGATCAGCGAGTAGGTGTGAATCAGCTCCAGCGCCGCGGCCAGCGGCAGCACCCATTCCGGCTCGCGTCCGATTGCCTCGGCGGTGGCCAGCGCCAGCACCGGGCGGATCCGCTTGCCCCCGGCCAGCAGCGAGTATCGCATCGCCTCCTGCAGACCTACTGCAGCCTCGTCGGCGCCATATCCCAGCCCCTCCAGGTACCGGTCCACCTCGGCGCGCAGGTGCTCGGGATAGGCGGGAGCCAGGCCGACCGAGTTCACGCTAGGCCGCCGGCAGCGGCAGCTGACCCGGAAGGTCCGGCAGCGGCTCGAGCGCGGCCCGGGCGCGCTGGTCCACCTGCGCGCTGGCCTCGGAGGCCAGACGCGCGCACTCCTCGATCAGCGCGAGCGTGGCCTCGGGTTCCAGATCGCCGGACCGAAGGCGCTGTGCCGTCTCCTGAAGCCTGCCGCTGAGCTCTACCAGAGCGTCGCTCACGGAGGATAGGTTAGCGGCGCTGGCTGAGCCGCGGCGGTTTCGGCCGACACGGCCGGGCGGCTGGCGCAGCCGCTAGCGGGGAGCTACTCGCTGTCCAGCGCAGCGTTGACCAGCGCATCCGCCCGGGCGTTCTCCGCGCGCGGAATGCTGCGGACCTCCCACCGCTCAAAGCCGCGCAGCGCCGCCACCGCGTCGAGGTACAGAGGGCGCATCGCCGGATGCTTGACCTTGTAGTGGCCCTGGAGCTGGCGGGCGACCAATTCGGAGTCGCCGACGATCTCGATCTGGTTGGCGCCGTGGGCGGCGGCCCGCTCCAGTCCCCGCAGCACCGCTCGGTACTCGGCGACGTTGTTCGTGGTCACCCCGATCCGCTCCGCGACCTCCTCCACGATTTGCCCGTCAAGGCCGGAGATGACGACTCCGATCGCCGCCGGTCCGGGGTTCCCGCGAGCCCCCCCGTCGACGTGGAGGACCAGCCTGCGCTCGCCGGCGGTCAATCGCTTGCCAGCTTGGGCAGTTCGCCCGGGACGCGCGGCCGGCGGCGATCGCGGAGCTGACGCTTGCCGCCGCTGGACGAGCTGCGGTCTCGGCGCGAGGATCTGCGCCGGTCGACGATCACCTCCACATTCGGATCATCGGCGTAGTAGCGGGTGAGCTTGTCGAACAGCTCCTCCTCCAACCCCACCGGGACCACGCAGAAGATCACAAGCCAAATGCTATTGGACGGCGCCCAGGCCGCGTTCAGCCGCCGACTCGCAACGCGCCGTGCTCGTCGGCAACCGCATTGCGCCGAAGCTCCTCGGGATCCAGTTCGGACAGCTCGTATCCCTGCCCGGCGCTGCGCACGCTCGGCCGCTCGTCGGAAAGGTCGACCTCGAAGCGGTACCAACACAGCTCCCACGAGATCACCAGCGTGACCAGGCTGGGGCGGCTCGAGGCGGGCAGCACGCAGACGTCCGGGGGTCCAAGCGAGCGGGCGACCCCGGCCACCGTGCGTGGGTGCTCGGAATCGTTGAACAGCTGCGCCGCCGAGACGATCTTCTGCTCAACGCTGGACGGCACCGCCCGAACATGGCGAGGTTCCCGGGGCTGCTGGCGCCTCCGGTCGGGGTTGACCCGCCTCGCGCCGAGGTTGCGACGAAGGCTGGAGCGCCGGGGCGGGCTGAGCTCGACGGCGCTGTCGGAGGCGGGCTCAGAGCCGCTGGCTTGGTGGGCACCCGGGTCCGCGGCGGGAGCTTCGGGAGCCGGCGGGACGGCGCCCGCGGCCGCGGCCGGAGCTTCGGAAGCCGGCGGGACAGCGTCCGCGGCCGGAGCCTCGGGAGCCGGCGGGACGGCGCCCGCGGCCGGAGCCTCAGGGGCTGGCGGCACAGCGGTCGGGAGGTCGGCCTCCGACCAGGCATGACCGTCGAGCTCGTCGCGCAGGGTCAGCGTGACGTTGGGCGCAGGCGCTCGTTCCCGACGGCCGAGCAGGCGCCCCCATAGCGACCGCCGACGATCAGGTTGCGAGGCAGCCTCGTCGTAGCCGGTGACCGTCCCCTCGCGAACCCACCCCCCGTGGAGTGCCCGGTCCTTGCACAGTTCGCAGACCGAGCGGCGGGTGCCACCATCCAGATAGACATCAGCTTGCTCGCCCCGCAGCAGGGTGCGGCCGCAGACGTCGCAGACTGTGTCCTGGATCGAGGTGCGAATGTCCCTGGTGGTCACTGTGGCGAGCCTACCAGCAGTTTTTTCCTCCCAGACTGGTGCACTGGCGAGCCTACCAGGGGTTTTCTCTTCCGTGGCTGGAGATCCTGCCGCGAGCGAGTCGGCGCAGCGACACGTCGCCGCAGGTGCCCAGCTCGACAAACGCTGACCTTCTTGACCTTACTGACGCGTAGACCACCTGTTGGGTAGCCACCACGACAGTGAGCGCCTGATCTGGAGCGGTGTCGCGTTATCCCCGTAGGCTCAGCAGTACGCTCGGCCGCCTGGTCTGGGTTGGGGCCTCCGCTGCGGCCGCACCGGCTAGGCTCGCACCGCCTCCCGTCCCGCTCGCGCCGCGTCGACGACCTTGCCCGCCAGGTGCGTGGGCACCTCCTCGTAGCGCAGGAACTCCATCGTGAACTCTCCCTGGCCGCCGGTGATCGCGCGCAGATCGGGTGCATAGCTGAGCATCTCGGCCATCGGCACCTCAGCCTTGATCTCGGTCATTCCGGCGCCGACCGGCTCCATCCCCAGCGGACGACCACGGCGGGAGTTGAGGTCGCCGATGACGTCGCCGACGGTGTCCTCGGGGACGTTGACGGTGACCTGCATGATCGGTTCCAGGAGCACCGGTGCCGCCTGCTCGAGCGCCTGCTTCATGGCCAGGGATCCGGCTAGCTTGAAGGCCATCTCCGAGGAGTCCACGGTGTGGTAGGAGCCGTCGTGGAGCCGGACGCGCACGTCCTTGACCGGATATCCGGCAACCGTGCCCTCCTGCATCGCCTCGAGCACGCCCTTCTCCACCGCGGGGATGAATCCGGAGGGGATGACTCCACCCTTGATCGCGTCTACGAACTCGAACCCCGCTCCGTGCTCCAGGGGCTCGATCTCAATGTGGCAGTCACCGAACTGGCCCCGGCCGCCGGTTTGCTTCTTATGGCGGCCATGGGCCTTGGCGGGCTTGCGGATCGTCTCCTGGTAGGGGACACGGGGTGGCTTGAGGTTGACCTCGGCCCCGAAGCGCGCCTTGCACCGCTGAACCACCACCTCGACGTGGACCTGGGAGAGCCCGGCGACGATCTGCTCGCCGGTCTGAGGATCCCGGTGCAGGTCGATGGTCGGGTCCTCCTCCTGGAGCCGGCGCAGGGCGGTGAAGACTTTCTCCTCATCACCCTTGCTCTTCGGCTCCACCGCGAATGCCATAACCGGCGAGGGCAGCTTGATGCTCGGCATCTGGATTGGCTCGTCCCGCGCCGCCAGCCAGTCGCCGGCCTTGGTCTCCTTGAGCTTGGCCACCGCACCGATGTCACCTGGTCCGAACTCGTCACTGTGGCCAGTGCGGCCGCCCTCGAAGGTAACCAACTGGCCAACCCGCTCCTTGGTGTGGGCGCGGGTGTTGAGCAGCTGCGAATCCTGCTTGATCACGCCCTGGTAGACGCGGAACAGGTTGATCCGACCGGCGAACGAGTCGGCGCGGGTCTTGAACACGTAGGCGAACACCTCGCCGTCATCGGTGGGCTCCAGCGTCACCTCCCCCACCTCCAGCCCGCCGTGCTTGACCGGGGATGGCAGGTCCTCGACGATCGCGTCGAGCAGCCGGTTGGTGGCCAGGTTGCGGGTGGCGATCCCGCAGGTCACTGGGAACAAGGCGCCGTGGTTGGTGCCGTCCTTGAGCGCGGTGACGATCTCCTCGTGGGAGATCTCCTCGCCCTCCAGGTATCGCTCCATCAACGCGTCTGAGTTCTCGGCCACCTCGTCCATCAGCTTCTCTCGGTATTCGTTCGCCTGGTCGAGGAGGTCCTCGGGGATCGGCACCTCGGTGCAGTCGTCGCGCCCGAGGGGGCTCGAGCCCTGGTAGGAATAGGCCTTCATGTCGACGAGGTCGATCACGCCGGAGACCTCGTGCTCGGAGCCGATCGGTATCTCGGTGGCGACCACGTGCTGACCGAAGGCTGATTTCAGCGAGTCCAGCGTGCGAAAGAAGTCCGCCCGCTCGCGGTCGAGCATGTTCACGAAGATCAGCCGGGCCAGGTCGAGCTCGGCCGCACGCTGCCACAGTCTCGCGGACTGAACCTCGACGCCCATGACCGCGTTGACCACGAACACCGCCGACTCGCAGACTCGCAGCGCCCCGAGCGCATCGGCGACGAAGCTGGAGTCGCCAGGGGTGTCGATCAGGTTGACCTTGCGCTCCTGCCACTGAAACGAGGCCAGCGCGGCGGAGATCGACATCTGGCGGGACTTCTCGTCGTCATCGGCGTCGGAGACGGTGTTGCCCTCGATCACCGACCCGAGTCGGTTGATCGCGCCCGCCTGGAACAGAAGCGCCTCGTGCAGCGACGTCTTGCCACTACCCCGATGGCCCACGAGCGCCACGTTGCGGATGCGGTCCGCGGGCTTGTGCATGCCAGACTCCTCTCTCTGGAACCTCAAAGACGCGACCTTACCTCAGCCGTCCAGTAACCGCATCGGCTCCCGGGCCGGCTTCGCTCCGCTCCTCCGTCCCGTGTCCCTGCCCGCATGCCGTCCGCCCGGCATCCGGACGGGTTCGCAGGGCCGGCGCGGCGGCCATCCAGCTGCTCGGCCGGCAGCCACCGGCCGGGCGGCCAACCGCCCCGCCCTTAGTCCAGCTCGCCAGCGAGCTTTGATCGCAACCGCAGCACTGCCTTGGTGTGCAGTTGCGACACGCGTGACTCGGTCACGCCCAGCACCTCCCCGATCTCCCGCAGCGTCAGGTTCTCGTAGTAGTAGAGGGCGATCACGAGCTTCTCCCGCTCGGGCAACGCCGCGATGGCGTCGGCGATCTGGTCACGAAGCTCGCTCTGATCGACCAGCGACTGAGGGTCGGGGGCGCCGCGATCGGGCAGGGTGTCGAGCAGCGAGACCTGGTCGCCGGTGGCATCGGACACGTTCCAAAGCTCGTCCAGCGCGACGATTGTCGAGTTGGAGATCTGCAGCAACGCGTCCTGGAAGTCTCCGAGATTCATTCCCATGTCGCCGGCCAGCTCCTCGTCGGTCGGCGCCCGTTGCAGTCTGGCCTCGAGCTTCATGTTCACGCGCTCGATCTCCCGAGCGCGGGCGCGGACCGAGCGCGGCACCCAATCGAGCGTGCGTAGCTCGTCGATGATCGCTCCGCGAATTCGCGTGATGGCGTAGGTCTCGAACTTGATCTCTCTGGCGAGATCGAATCGCTCGATCGCAGAGATCAAGCCGCCCAAGCCGTAGGAGATCAGGTCGGACTCCTCGACATGGGCCGGCAATCCCGAGCTCATCCGGCCCGCGACGTACTTGACCAGCGGCGCATACGCCACCACGATGCGCTCGCGCGCGCGCTCGTCCCCAGAGTCCTTGTAGCGCCTCCAGAGATCTCGAAGCTCGATCGCTTTGACGTTGGTTTCCACAATCTCGTCCCCCAGGCGGGGCCTAGGCGCGCGGGTGGGCACCGGAGTACGCCGACCTGAGGCGCGCCGACTCTACCCGAGTGTAAACCTGGGTGGTGGAGATCGTCGCGTGTCCGAGCAGCTCTTGGATCGCTCGGAGATCCGCGCCGCCCTCCAGCAGGTGGGTCGCGAACGAGTGCCGCAGTGCGTGCGGATGGGCGGCCGCGAGCGTCGGGACGACGGTCGCGGCCTGGCGGGCCCAGGTACGCAGTCGCCGGCGGACGTCCGAGGTGCCGAGTGCGCGCCCGGACTTCGACAGGAACAGCGCGCGTCCTTCCCCGTTGCGCAGGGGAGCCACGTCCTGGGCCAGCGTCGGCCGAGCGCGGGCCAGATAACGCTCGATCGCGCGCAGCGCGTGCTCGCCCACAGGGACGATCCGGGTCTTGCCGCCCTTGCCCTCGACGCGGACCGCCTCGGCGTCAAAGTCGATCGACTGCAGCTGGAGCGAGACAAGCTCTTCGGCCCGCAGCCCGGAGGCGTAGGCGAGCTCGAACAACGCCCGGTCACGCAGCGCCAGCGGCGTGCTGGCCGGGATGCGGTCGAGCAGCGCCGCCACCTCGGCGGGAGTCAGCACACGCGGCAACTTCCGTGGGCGCTTCGGCGCGCTCAGCAGCTCGGCGGGATTCTCGGCACGAGCTCCAAGCTCGACCTGCGTCCGGAACAACGCCCGCAGCGCCGCCAGTTTGCGGGCCACCGTCGTGGGGGCGTGGCCTTGTCCAGACAGGCTGGCGGCGTAGCGGCGAAGCATCCGGACATCCACGGCCGTCGGCTCGAGTGCGGCGTCGCTGGCCCAGACCGCGAACTGACCAGCATCGATCCCGTAGGCGCGCCTGGTTCGCTCCGCCACCGCACGGCGGCGGAGGTCATCGTCGAAGGCTGCGAGGGCGTGCTGCCAGGTCCGGGCCGCTCCGGCTGTCGTCTGCGCGGTGCTCATTGCCGGTTGCTATTCGGCGTCGGCGCCGGCCGCCCCTTCATGTGGAGCGGCACCGGCGTCCCCGGTGGGCAACAGCGTTAGCGCAGCCGCGGCGAACGCTCGGGTGCTCACCACACCCGTCTAGGCGACGTGTACGAGCGTCCCAATCGGCGTGTACGGCCACACCTGACCGGCTGGACCGAGTGCCATCTCGACGCAGCCGAGGCTCTGCGGGAAGCCATACTGGGCGCGGGTGAAAGCGTGCAGAGCGTCGCCGCCGTTGAAGTAGCTCACGTACTGGATGCCGGGGTCGTTGTAGGTGCTGCCGTCGGGATTCGTGCCGCTCATCGTCGTCACCGAAAGGTGCTCGTAGACCGGATAGGTGCCCGAGGCGGTGGGACGAGAGGCGATACCGGTGTTCACCGGCGTGGTCACCAACGTGCGACCGTTGTGCCACAGGTTCAGGCTCTGGCCGCCGAGGCTGACCGAGACAAAGCTGTAGCCAAAGCTCGAAGCGTTGCCGCTGATCGCCGCGTTGATCAGCGATCTCCACACGGTCGCGCCGGCGATCCCGTCGGCGGTGAGCCCGTGGTCGTTCTCGAACGCCATCAGCGCGCCCTGGGTCATCACTCCAGAGGCGCCCGGGGACCAGAAGCCGCGCAGCGCGTCGGGTACGTTGGGGTACTTCCAGGAGAACCGGCCCGGCGGTGGATGGATTGCCGCCGTCTCCTGAGCCTCGGGCGTCGATGGAACGCTACGAGTGGAGTCGAAGCTCAGCGGCAGGTAGCCGAGCTTGGCCAGCAACTGCTGCAGGCGTAGCGTCGACCCCGGCGGGACCCTCCACGCGGCGCTGCTGGAGCTTCCGTCCGGCTGGCCGCCGACGAGCCTGACGCCGCCGGGCACCGCCACCGTGACCGTCGCTCCGAGGCCATAGCCGTAGCTCCGCGGCGTGAACTCGATCGTGTGGCTGTTGACCTCCTGCCATGCGCCCGGGGTTGCTGGTGAGACCGGCGGCCGGGCCGTTCCCAACGCCTGCTGGACGGTCTTTGAGAACGTCAGCATGATCGGCGTGTGCGGCTGGATGTGCGTACCGGGCGCGGGGCTGGCCACGGCACTGGTTGTCGCGCCGGCCGGGAAGTAGCTGACCACCGACGGCAATGAGGTCTCCCAGCGGCGAGGCACGGCCGCGATCGTGATCGTTCCTGCGTCGCTGGGCCGAGGCAGCCTGATCTCAGAGAGGGGTTTGGCCAGTATCCGGCGCACGCGCTGGCCCGGAGCACCGTAGCTGATCGCCTGGACGGGCTCCTTGAAGCGGAGCAGCAGCGGCTGACCGGGCCGGAGGGTCAGGTAGTGCTCGAGCAGCCTGGCACTGGGAGTCATCAGCGTCATCCGCACGCGCTGGGTGCGTCCGCTCAGCCATGAGACCCAACCCGGGCGTCGGACCAGCACCTCGATCGAGACCAGCTGGTGAGCTGGGATCAGCCGCTGGGGCCAGATCCGATCGCCGCGCACGTCCACCGCGACCGGACGGCTGTGCGGGCCGGTGACGGCGCTGACCCGCTCGATCCTGCCCCCGCCCAGCGGCATCCCGACTCGGACGAGCGCATTGGCGTCCGCATCCAGGCTTGGCTGGGCGGAGCCGAGCGCGAGCGCGGCGAGACCCAACGCGATCAGCACAAGCGCTGCTGCTCCGCCGGCCACGTAGCGACCGCGGCGCGGCGAAAGGCCGAGCCTGCTGCTCGGCCGCCGACCGGTCCTGCGCGCGGCCCGCTCAGGCGTGGCCGCAGGACGAAGATATGAGACGCGCGCCACCTACAAGCTCCTTTGGTCGCAGATGCTAGCGGGTGCTGCCGGGCCGGCGCCGAGCGCTCCGGTGATCTTGCGAGCGATCTTTCAAGGTCTCGAGGGCGGATCCTGCCTGAAGGGGCGCCGCAGCACCGTGGCTACGGGCCCGGGCCAGGGGCGTCTCAGCCGCGCCGCTTGGGGGCGAGGCGGGTAAGGCGGCGGTCGAGCTCCGTCAGCACGCGCTCCCGCCGCCCGTGGGCGGCCTCGTAGCGACGAAGGCGAACTAGCGCCTCCGGGGCCAGCGAGCCGATGAGCTCTATGAGCTCTCCCTCCCCCAGGGAGGCGTAGACCAGATCCTCGTGACCTTGACCCGCCCGGCTGCCCGTGACCGGCGCCGCCTCGTGAGCTTGACCGGCCGGCGCGTCCGCCGCGGGCACTCGCTTCACGCTGGGGCTTCGGCGCAGGAACTCCTCCACCTCGCGCTCGTAGTGATAGCCATCCTCGCCGCTTCCCAGCAGCGGCCGCAGTCGCTGTTGGGCCCGGAGCTTGAGCACGGCCTCCCGGGTGGTGTAGCGGAGGGTGAAGCCGCTTGCCTTCAATCGGCGATTGTCCAGACCCCGGCCGGCCTGCAGCTGCGCCAACAGCTCGAGCGGAACCTGCAGCCCGACTCGGCGCAGCTGAGCGGCTGCGAATACGGTTCCCCACGGGGGCAGAATCGGGAGCAGCGGCTTGCCCAGCAGCGACACCACCTCGGACAGGGCCAGCACCCCGTCGGCAGCCACGTTGTAGGCCCCGGGCAGGTCGTGAGCCGCGGCGTGCGCCAACGCGGCGACGACGTCGTCGAGGTGGATGAACTGACACCGGGGATCGAATCCGAGGATCGACGGCACGACGGGCAGGGCGAGCAGCGACAGGTATGACGAGCGGATCTCACCGCCGATACCGTCGGCACAGCGCAGCACGGTCACCCGCGTCCGCGGTCGGGCCGCGGCGAACTCGGCGACCGCGAGCTCAGCTTCGCTCACGTGACGCTCGATCGCCGTCCGCGGCGGCGTGCGCCGGCGCATCGACTCGGTCATGAACAACGGAGCTCGCGGCTCACTGCCATAGACGTGAGCCGAAGACTTGAAGATCAACTTCCGCACCGGTGAGTCCGGGGCAGCGCACGCCGACAGCAGCCGGCGGGTGTCGGTGACGTTTATCTCGCGCACGCGCGCCAGGGGCAAAAGCATCGGATCGTCCATCAGCCGTGTGTCGATGACCGTGTCGATGGCGGCGGCGGCGATGATCCGGCGCAACGGGCCGGTATCGGTGTCCACCCGCACGAACTCGGTGCGGCGGAGCTCGTGGCGGGGTTCCTGGCCATCGACGCCGACGACCGCGTCGATACCGGGCTGCTGCTCCAGCGCCTGGGCCACGCGTCCTCCCAGCGGCGAGGAGACGCCGGTGATCAGGATCCGTCGGGAGTGCATAGGCCCTTCTGCCCCTCTTCTAGCCAAGCCAGACGCTTCTGCGCGTACCGACCATCTCCAGCAGGTTCTCCTGGATTAGTGCCCGGATCTCCGCAGCGAGCTCCGGCCAGGAGCCGAGGCTGGCATCGTCGAGCTTGGGCTCGGGTTCGACTGGCTCCAGGAACCTGATCCTGAACTTCGCCGGTAGTGGCAGCGGCGCGGCCAGCGGCAGCCGCGGCAATCGCGTCAGGGCGCTGAGGGGCCCCCACCGCCCGAGGCGGGCCAGCACTGGCGTGGCCTCCTCGGCCCCGAGCAGCGCCACGGGTACGATCGGAACCCGCGCGCGGATGGCGACATGCACCAGGTCCGGTTGAAAGTCCCGCAGCCGGTAGCGGTCACCCATCGGCTTGCGTGCGGCCCCTCGACCTTCCGGGAACGCCAGCACCAGCTGCCCCTCGTCGAACAGCAATCGATGCAGGTTCGCCGGATGATCGGCGACCCCCCCGAGCTTGGTCACCATCATCCCCAGCCCGGGAATCTCGGCCAGCGACCCGTCCGTGCTCAGTTGCACCGGACGAGGCCGAGGATGCTCCTCGCGAACCGCCTTGGCGATCATTGCGACGTCGGAGGGAACTGCGCCCGAATGGTTGGCCAGCAGCAGTGCCCCGCCGCGCTCGGGCACGTTCTCCATCCCCTCCACCTCCACCCGGAACCAGTAGTGGTAGAGGAAGTCGTAGAGCGTCCGATCGACGATGCCGTCGATCCGCGCGGATCGCCCCCAGTCGGTCACCTGGCGATCGGTCTCCAAGCCGGGTAGCTGGTGGCGCAGATCCGGAATCGGAGCCGGAAGCCCCTGGCGCTGTCCCACCGCCGGAAACTCGGTCGTGAGCTCGGTGTCGATCGTCTCGGGCCTGCCAGGGTCGGCCTCGTCGTTATCGCTGGCGTTGCGATTGGCCATGGCGGCGATTCTGGCACGGCCTCTCACCGGCGCTTGAAGGTCAAGCTAATGCGTGACCGCCCCCTGAGCCGCGCTCGAGACCAAGCGGGCGTACTTGGACAGCGCCGGACCCGGACTGGGCCGCTCGGGCGAACGGTACGCGCTGATCCGCGCGGCGATCTCCTGATCGGCGAGCGCCACGTCGAGCCGCCGGGCTTCGACGTCGAGCGTTACCCGGTCACCGTCTCGCAGGGCGGCGATGGGACCGCTGCGTGCGGCTTCGGGCGCGACATGGCCTGCCATCAAGCCCCGGGTCGCGCCGGAGAAACGCCCGTCGGTGAGCAGCGCAACTTCCTCACCCAGCCCCTGACCGACCAGCGCCGCGGTGACCGCCAGCATCTCCCGCATGCCGGGCCCACCCGCGGGACCCTCGTTGCGGATCACCACCATATCTCCGGGCTTGATCTGCCCGGCGGTGACAGCGTGCATCGCATCCTCCTCGCCTTCGAACACCCGCGCGGGTCCCGTCTGCCGACGGCGCTCGTAGCCAGCGAGCTTGACCACGCAGCCCTCCGGAGCGAGGTTTCCCCGCAGGATCGCCAGGCCCCCAGTCGCTTTGATCGGGTCGCGCAGCGTTCGCACGACCCGCTGGCCGGGCTGCTCACTGGCGCCGTCGGCCACCTCCCCGATGCTCTGACCGGTCACCGTCTGGGCGTCTTCGTGCAGCAGGTCGGCCTCCCGCAGGCGCTTCATCACCAGCGGCACGCCGCCAGCGGCGTAGAGATCCGGAGCAACGTACTGGCCGCCGGGCTTGAGGTCGCAGAGCAGTGGCGTGCGCTCGCTGATCCGGTCGAAGTCGTCGATCGAGAGCTCCACCCCCATCTCCTTGGCCACCGCCAGCAGATGCAGGACGCCATTGGTGGAGCCGCCGCTGCAGGCGATGGCGGCGATCGCGTTGTGGAGTGCCTGCCGGGTGATGATCTCGCTGGGCCGCTGCCCGCGCGCCAGCACGTCCATGATCAACCATCCGGCTCTCACCGCCACATCAGCCTTGCGTGGGTCCACAGCCGGCACCATCGAGAACCCGGCCGGCGAGATCCCGAGCACCTCGAAGGCCATCGCCATCGTGTTGGCGGTGAATTGGCCGCCACAGGCGCCGGCGCCGGGAGAGGCGGCATCCTCGACCTCGGTCAGCTGCTCATCGGTGATCGTCCCCGCAGCATGGGCGCCGACGGCTTCGAAGACCTCCTGGATCGTCACCTGCTCGCCGTGCAGGTGACCCGGCAGGATCGAGCCACCGTAGAGCATCAGGCTCGGTAGGTTCAGACGGCACAGCGCCATCACCGCGGCCGGGATCGTCTTGTCGCAGCCGCTGATCGCCACTACCGCGTCGAACCGGTGCGCATCGCAGACCAGCTCGATCGAGTCGGCGATGACCTCGCGGGAGACCAGCGAAGCTCGCATCCCGGCGGTGCCCATGGTGATCCCGTCGGAGATCGCGATCGTGTTCAGCTCCATCGGCGTGCCCCCCGCCGCGCGGATGCCCTCCTTGACCTTGGCTGCCAGTCCCCGAAGGTGGAAGTTGCACGGCATCGTCTCGATCCACGTGTTGGCGACGGCGACCAGCGGCTTGCTGAGCGCCTCCTCGTCAAACCCAATGCCCTTCAGGTAGGCCCGCGCCGGGGCCCGCTCCGGACCCTCGGTGAGCGCGCGGCTGCGGTGCTTGAGATCAGGGGATTCGGCCATGGCGGCGGGACTGTAGCGCTCGCCACCGGCGCGTTGGCTCCGGCGCCGCTCAGCCGCCGGCGTCGATGTGCTGCGCCGGACCGCCGGCGAGGCTCCGCAGGCGGGCCCGCTCCCACTGGGCCAGGCGCCACAGGTCCCTGGTCACCGCGGCGGGATCCAGTTGCCGTCCGGGTAGATGCAGGTTGGCGGTGGCGATCAGGCGCCGCTCATCCCCGGTCAGCGCCATCCACTTCGCGAGCACGTCGTCGGAGTCGGGCAGCCGCGCGCTGCCGTAGGGCCGGGTCTCGTCCGGGAACTCCACGCAGTACTCGCTGAGCAGGCGGTGGGTTTGGGCGAGGTAGGCGATCACCGGCTTGTGGGGGTAGACCAGATACCCGTAAGGCGCGCCCTGAACCTGAGCGCTCGCCTCGGGACCATCGCTCTGCCGTCCCCACACGCGGATGAAGCCGAGGTCACGGTACATCGACCACTCCTCGTCGTTGACGCACGAGCGCAGCAAATCGCGCGCTCGCTGCTCGGCGCGGCGCTCGCGGCCGGGGTCGAACTCGAGCGCGGGCACCCGCCGGCGCCGAGCGCGATGACGACTCCAAGCCTCCTCCAGGCGGGGCACGATCAAATCCGAGAGCAGCGCCAGTGCCACCAGCGCGGTTGCAGCGAGCGCCAGAAGCATGTTGCTCAGCCTTAGCGGCCGCCGGCGGCGCGGGGGAAGAAGATCACGCGCTCGGCATCCCGGGGAACGTCCTCGAAAGCGCGCACCATGCGCGCCTGGCGCCGGCCGTCGGGATGGGCGACGGGCACCGCCGCCCACAGGCCGCTTTCGAGCTGGCGGCGGAACTCCTCGATCAGACGCTGCTCGTCTTCGGCCAGCGTGACGTCTCCCTCCGCGATCAGCACCTCGCCGTGACCTGGCTTCATCCGCAGCAAGCGCACCCGAGGGATTATGTCAAAGCGCCGATCCGAGCACGTGCACCGGCCCCGCGCCCGCGCCGATCGAGGTGAGGCCGTCCCTGACCGCGCGTGAGGCCAGCTCCTTGGCTGTCCGCGCGGCCACCAGCGGTTCCTCGCCCCAGGCCAGACGAGCCGCCAGCACCGAGGAGTGCGTGCATCCCGAGCCGTGGGCGGCCCCCTCCGGGAAGTGCTCCCCTGGGATCTCGACCAGCTGCTCGCCGTCGAAGAAGGTGTCGGTGGGGTCGCGTCGATGCCCGCCGGTGACGACTACCGCCGCCGGTCCGAGCGCGTAGAGCCGCCGCGCCATCTCCGCTGCCGAAAGCTCGGCCACACCGCCTGAGGGGTCCGCCCGGCGGCCGCCTGGCGGGCCACCGGCGGAGTGCTCCTGCAGCAGCGCGCGTGCCTCCGGAAGGTTCGGGGTGATCACCGTCGCTCGCGGCAGCAGCAGCTCGATCAGCGTGCGGCGAGCCATGGGCTCCAGCAGGGCCGCGCCGGATTCGGAGACCATCACCGGGTCGAGCACGATCGACGTCGCCGGCGGCAGCTCAGCCAGCGCCTGCGCGACCGCTTCGATCGTGGGGACGTCGCCGAGCATCCCGATCTTGACGGCATCGACGCCGATGTCCTCGGCCACCGCTCGGACCTGAGCCAGGATGATCGCCGGTGGGATCTGATGGATCGCGGTGACCCCAACGGTGTTCTGCGCCGTGATCGCCGTGACCGCGGTCATCCCGTGCACGCCACAGACGGCGAACGCCTTGAGGTCGGCCTGGATGCCGGCACCTCCGCCCGAGTCCGAGCCGGCGATCGCCAGTGCCCGCGGTTTCGGGCCAGGCCGCGGCGTCTGCGGGGACGACGGCGGGATCATCGGGCACGAGCTTACGCAGTCAGGGAGAACCTGCCGCCTGGCTCTCGGAGCACGCGGCCGGCCAGCTCCAGGGCCGCCAGCGCGGCCAGACCCTGCTCGGGAGCCACACCCGCCCGCTCAAGTGCGGCCGCGGTGTCGTGGCCGGCGGCGATCTCCATCAGCAACGAGCGCAGAGCCGGAGCCAGCTCCTCATGCTCCGGCGTCTGCGCGTGCCGGACGCCAGCGCCGAAGAGCACGTCAAGCGCGTCCTGGGGGCCGCCGATGAGGTGCGCGCCCGCGGCCAGCAGCCCGTTAGGGCCTGCCGCTTTGGAGCTGGTGATTCTTCCCGGGACCGCCCCCACCGGGCGCCCGAGCTGACCGGCCAGGCTCGCCGTGATCAGCGCGCCCGAGCGCTCGTCGGCCTCGACCACGATGGTCATCGCGGCGAGCGCCGCGATGATCCGGTTGCGGGCCGGAAAGGTCCACTTCCACACCCCGGCTCCGGGCGGCAGCTCGGAGATGGTCAGTCCGTCAGCTCGGATGCGTTCGTACAAGCCGCGCTTGCTGGTTGGATAGGCTCGGTCCGCGCCGGCCGGCAGTACGGCGATCGTTCCGGCCCCGCTCTCGAGCGCACCCGCATGAGCGGCCGCGTCGACACCCAGAGCCATCCCACTGATCACCGGGAGGCCGGCGCTGGATAAGCCACGCGCCAGCGAGCGCGACACCTGCAGGCCGTAGGAGCTCGCGTGGCGGGACCCGACCACCGCCACCGGCTCGTTGGTCACCATCCGCTGAAGGCGGCCGGTATCGCCACCGATGTAGATGACGGCCGGGGACGCCGCGAGTGTCCGCAGTGCCGCGGGGTAGACCGGGTGATGACGACACACCGCTGTCACCCCGGCGACCTGATCGCGCTCGCGCGCTTGCGCCGGATCAAACTGGGCCAGCTCGCTGCGGATCCGGCCCGCAGGTCCGGCTGCCACCGCGGCGATCAGCTCCTGCTCGTCGAGCGACAGCACCGACGCGATCCGGCTCCGAACCCTCTCGAGGTTTGGCGCCAGGCGAACCAGCAGCCACGCGCGGGCAAGGCAGCGGGCGCAGGCAAACTGCCCGGTGGGGCCGGAGCACCCCGGAAAGGACGGCGTCGGCGCGGGGCAGGAGGCCGTCAACCCTCCCCCCCGCCGAGATGAAGCCTCGCCTTCGTGGCATCACCGCCGCCGCTCATGCCGCCGGCACCATCTCGCTGGCGCCTCGCTGGCGCAGGCCGAGCGCCGTCAGCAGGTCCTCGCCGTGCACCCGATCGTGACCGTGCAGATCGGCGATCGTCCTGGCCACCCGAAGCACGCGATGACGACCGCGCGCGCTCAGGGCACCGAGGTCGTAGGCTCGAGCAAGCGTGTTGGCGGCCTGCTCGTCGAGCCACACGTGGCGGGTGACCAACCGAGACCCCATCTCGCCGTTGCAGCCTGCGCCACTGCCGCGCAAGCGCCTTGCCTGACGTTCGCGCGCCTGGCCGACCCGATCCCTGACCGCAGCCGAGTCGATCGCCGGCGCGGAGCTGAGCTCGCGCTCGTGCGGTCTCTGCACGCCCACCAGCAGGTCCATGCGATCGAGCAGCGGGCCACTTAGCCGCCGCCGGTGACGGCGCAGATCACTCTCGCTGCAGGCGCAGCGATCTTCCACCCCGGCGAATCCGCACGGGCATGGGTTGGTCGCGGCCAGCAGCATGAATCGGGTCGGGAAAACCAGCGCTCGCTGGCCGCGGACGATGGTGACGGCGCCGTCCTCCAGCGGCTGGCGCAGGGATTCCAACGCCGGCCGCTGGAACTCCGAGAGCTCGTCTAGGAACAGCACTCCGTGATGGGCGAGGGTCGCCTCGCCCGGCCGCGGGGGCGCGCCGCCTCCGACCAGACCGGCCGCCGAAATCGTGTGGTGGGGGGCCCGGAAGGGACGCGAGGCGACCAGCCCGTCGCCGTGAATCCCGGCGACGCTGTGGATACGCGTGACCTCGATCGCCTCCTGGCGGCTCATCGATGGGAGGATCGACGGCATCCGCCGGGCGAGCATCGTCTTGCCGGTTCCAGGCGCTCCCTCGAGTAGCAGATTGTGTCCGCCCGCCGCCGCTATCTGCAGCGCCAGGAGCGGCGTTCGGTGACCACGCACATCGGCAAGGTCAGGCTCCACGCTGGCGGGCGTCCCGGACCGGAGCCCGGCTGCAGACGACGGCGGCGGCGGCGGCGGAACCGACTGTCCGGCGAGCACGTTCGCGGCCGCGCGCAGGGTGCCCACACCGGCCACCTGGAGCTCCGCCACCAGCGCGGCCTCCCGCACGCGCTCGCTGGGAACGATCAACCGCTTGAGGCCGGACCTGCTGGCCCCCTCGGCCACCGCCAGCGCCCCCGGGGAGTCCCGCAGCTCACCCCCCAGCGATAGCTCGCCGAAGATCGCCCAGGAGGCCAGCGCCTGGGGCGGTACCTGCTCGCTGGCGGCGAGCACCGCCAGCGCCAACGCGGCGTCGAACCCGGGGCCGACCTTGCGCAGGAACGCTGGGGCCAGGTTGGCGGTGATGCGACGGTCGGGGAACTTGAAGCCGGAGTTGAGGATCGCCGCCCGAACCCGATCTCGAGATTCCCGCACGGCGATGTCGCCGAGTCCGACGATCGTGAACGAGGGAAGTCCGGAGCGGATGTCGACCTCCACCCAAACGCGACGTGGGTCGACCCCGTCGATCGTGAAAGTGGTCGCCCGGGCGAGCATGGCGTTGCACGCTAGGGAGGATCACCTTGCCCATGGGTGACGAACCGAACCAACTCTGCGCCGCCGGTGGCCCCGCGCAGGCACACAGTCGGCACTCGACGCCACCCACAGGTCACATCTTCCGGCGTAGCGTCAGCGACGTGAGCATCGACGGCCGCCACGAGCTCGGCCACCTGGGGGAGCGTCTGGCCGCCGAGCATCTGCAGCGCCTCGGCTACCGGATCGTCGAGCGCAACTATCGCACCCGATGGGGCGAGCTCGATATCGTCGCGCAGAACGGCACGACGCTCGTCTTCTGCGAGGTCAAGACGCGCCGGATGAGGGCAGGGGACCGCACCCCGCTCGAGGCGGTCCACACGCTCAAACAGTCACGCGTCCGACGCATGGCCAGCAGCTGGCTGGTGCAGCGCCGGGACCGGCCGTACGCCACCGAGCTGCGCTTCGATGCCATCGGGGTGACCTTCGACCCTACCGGCCGGCTGGCCAGCATTGAGCACCTCGAAGGCGCCTTCTAGGTCGGCGGCTGTCCGCGCGGAGTCAATCAGCGCCAGCTGCTGGTAGGCAGCAGACTGAAACGAGAGCCGGTGCAGCGGTGAGACGCCCAGCCGCTCGATCGCCTGCCGATGCTCGGGAGTGGCGTAGCCGACGTGCTGGGCAAACTCCCATCCCGGATGAGCCGCGTCGGCACGACGCATGTAACGATCGCGGGTCTCCTTGGCCAGCACCGAAGCCGCCGCGATGGCCGCGCTCTTGGCATCGCCCCCGATCACCGCCCGCTGAGCACCCGCGAGCTTGGCCACGGGAAAGCCGTCACTGAGGCAGATGCACCCTGGGCAGGCGACGCGAGACAGCGCGTCCCGAAGCGCCTGGAGATTTGTCACGTGCAGGCCGCGGGCGTCTATTCCGGAAGCGCAGCGGGAGACGATCGCCACCTTGGTCGCCACCCGCAAGATCAGGGGGAAGAGGGCGGCCCGGCTCGCCGGGGTCTGCTGCTTTGAGTCGTTCAAGCCAGCCAGGGTCCTGACGTCGGCTGGCCGCAACCGCTCGAGGTCGAACAGCACCGCGGCCGCGACCAGCGGACCGGCCAGAGAACCACGTCCGGCCTCGTCGGCGCCGGCAACGAAGCGGGCACCGAGCGAGCGGTCAAACGCGAACAGCCGGCTCGCGGTGCGCCGGCCGACCCGCCGCGGTGATCTAGAGGAACCCGATCCGGTCGGGGGGCCAGTAGGTGAAGAAGGCGACCCCGATGATCCACCGGTTCGGTACCGGTCCCCAGAAACGGCTGTCGTCGGAGAGGCCACGGTTGTCGCCCATCATGAAGTAGTCGCCGGGCGGAACGGTGATCGGTTGCCGGAAATTGCAGTTCTCGCCTCCGCCGCAGTCGGCGATGTAGGCGTCCTGCTCACGCTTTCCGTTGCGGATGACGTGGCCCTGGAGGATGGAGATCCTGTCCCCCGGGCCGCCGACGACGCGCTTGATGAAGGTCTGGCTGGAGGGCGTCGAGGTCGGGGCATCGCACGCAGCCGCGTGTCCCGGCCCCTGATCTGCGTTCCCGCAGACGCCGTCACCCTCGTCGGCGCCGTGTGGAGGATGAAAGACGACGATGTCGCCGACGCTGGGATGGTTGATCAGGCGGTTGGTGAGGACCCGCTGACCGATGGCCAGAGTTGGGATCATCGACCCGCTGGGAATTCGGTAGGGCTTGACCACGAAGGCCTGGATCAGCAGGGCTAGCCCCACCGCAACCGCCACGGTGACGATCAGCTCCAGCAGCGACTTGATCGTCGAGCCGGGGGTCGACCGGGACCTGGTCCTCACAGTAAGCCGATCCGGTCCGGAGGCCAGTAGGTGAAGAATGCCTTGCCGATGATCCAGGCCCTCGGGACCGGCCCCCAGTACCTGCTGTCCTCAGAATCGGGCCGGTTGTCGCCCATCATGAAGTAGTCGCCCCGGGGTATGGTGATCGTGGTCGGAAAGTCGCACGCGGTGGCGTCGCTGCAGGGCACGATATAGGGATCGCGCTCCCGCACCCCGTTGCGGATCACGTGGCCGTGACGGATCGAGATCCGGTCGCCGGGAAGCCCGACCAGCCGCTTGATGAAGGTCTCCGACGAGGGCACTCTCTGGACGAGGTCGCAGGCTTGAGCGCGAGGGTCTCCCGCGCTGTTGTCCCCTTCGGCGGGATCAGCGCAGCGCGAGTAGTCCCTGGGGGGATGGAAGACGATGATGTCGCCGACGTGCGGCGTCGTGAAGTGGCTGCCGATCCGGTCGACGAGGACGCGCTGGTTGATATGTAGCGTCGGCAGCATCGACGCGCTCGGGATGCGATAGGGCTTGACGACGAAGGCCTGAATGACCAGCGCCAGCGCCAACGCGGCGGCGACGATCAGCACCAGCTCCAACGCGGAGCCGGCCAGCGACTTCTTGTTCGTTGTCACACCGCGTCTTCGCCAGCCGGAGCGTCGGCGGCGGGCGCGTCCTGCGTGGCCTCGGGCGGGTCCTGCACCGCCGGCACAGGAGCCTTCGGCGCGTGCAGTAGCTCCCGCTCCACCGCCACCTCGGGGGTACTGAAGCGACGCTCACGCACACGCGCGCGCTTGCCGACCCGACCGCGCAGGTAGTACAGCTTTGCTCGGCGCACGTCGCCGCGGGCGGCAACCTCGACCCGCTCGATCTTGGGCGAGTGCAATGGGAACGTGCGCTCCACGCCGACGCCAAAGGACTGCTTGCGCACCGTGAAGGTCTCCCGAGCACCATGACCCTGGCGCTTGATCACCACCCCCTCGAACACCTGGGTACGTCGACGCGTGCCCTCGATGACCTGGAAGTGGACCCGCAGCCGGTCACCGGCGTCAAAGGTCGGCACTCGGCGCAGCTGGGCGCGCTCAAGGTTTTCGATCACGGTGCTCATGGCAAGGGGGATCACCGGCGGTGCCGGCCGATCGCGAGGCAACCCGGACCAGGCTAGGAGGCCATCCGCGCGGGCGGCCTATGGTAGCGAACGGCGGTCGGGGCGAGTCGTGGCCGGCGGCGCCTGTGGTTGGGGGCCCTCTACGGGGTTGGCGTCCGCTCGTTGCCGAAGGCGGCTCTGCTCCAGGCGCCACTGGCGGATCCGCCGGTGATGGCCCGAGAGCAGGACCTCGGGCACGCGCCAGCCGCGAAATTCGGCCGGGCGGGTGTAGTGCGGGTATTCAGGGGCACCATCCAGTGCCGAGCTGAACGATTCCTCCACCGCTGACTGCTCGTCGCCGAGCGCGCCCGGAAGCTTGCGAAGGACCGCGTCGCACAGGACCATCGCCGCCAGCTCACCGCCGGCCAGGACATACCGACCGATGGAGATCTCCTCGCCGGCGAGATGGTCCAGCACACGCTGATCGAACCCCTCATAGCGACCACAGAGAACGGTCAGCAGCCCCACGGACGCGAGCTCGGCCACGAGCCTTTCGTCCAACAGCCGTCCGTTGGGCGTGAGCGCGATCACGCGCCGGCTCCGGCGGATCCGTACTGGATCCTCGCTGTAGCGCGCCCGCAGCGCGGCTTCGACGACGTCGACGCGGAGGACCATGCCGGCACCGCCACCAAATGGCGTGTCGTCAACCTGTCCGGCGCTCAGCGGGGTGTGCCGGCGGTAGTCGACATAGCTCAACCGGGTGCCGGCGCCGAGCGCATTGGCGATGTGACGCTGGCGCTCGAACCAGGAGAAGGCGCCCGGAAACAGGGTGAAGATGTCGATCTCCATCATTCCTCGCCCAGGAAGCGCAGGTCGACCTCGATTGCCTGCCGGTCCACGTCGACCAGACGCACGGCGTCGCCCACCAGCGGGACCAACAGGTCCCCGCGACCGTTGCTGCGTGGCACCTCCAGTACTTCGCAGGACGGCAGCTCCAGCACGCGCCGTACGGTCCCCACCGGACGTCCGCCGTCGTGAACGTGGCAACCCTCGAGGTCCTCGATCCACCACTCCTCGGGGCCTAGCTCCGGCGCCTGACCGCGGGAAGTCAGCAGCTCCTGGCCTCTCAGGACCTGCGCACTGGGACGATCATGTATGCCCTCCAGGCGCAGGATGGGTCGCCGCTCGGTGCCCGCGCGGCGGACTATCCGCAGCTCGCGGCCGACGACGAGCACGGTGCCGTCGAGCTTGAGTAGCTGGGACCGGGCGTCTCCGACGTGAAAGCTGCCGTCGAGGCCATGCGGACTGCCCACGACGCCGGCATGCAGCCACCGGCGATCCGACGCCATCAGTCGATGATGTCAACGAACACGCGGCGCCGATCCTTGACCGCCGCCGCCTTGACGATCGTGCGCAGCGCCGACGCCGTCCGGCCGCCGCGGCCGATCACGTTGCCGTAATCCTCCGGATCGACGGCCAGCTCCAGGACCAGCGTCCCGTCCTCCTCCTGCACCTCGGTTACGCGCACCTCCTCAGGCCGCTCGACCAGCCCCCTCGCCAGATACTCGAGCAGCTCCTTCACGAGCCTGCGGGGATCAGCTGATGCCCTGGATGCGCAGCAGCTTGCGAACGGTGTCGGTCGGCTGCGCGCCACGGGCTAGCCAATCCCGAATGCGCTCCTCGTTGAGCACGATCGTCGAAGGATCGGTCTGGGCGTTGTAGTGGCCGACGGTCTCGATCACGCGCCCGTCCCGCTTGGCGCGCTGGTCGGCGACCACGACTCGCCAGATCGGGTTCTTGCGCCCGCCGATGCGGGTTAGTCTCAGTCGTACTGCCATAACTCGCGACGAGGTTAGCGTGCCGGGGCGTGTCGGTGCCGGCTGAAAGCGCCAGGCCGTCGCCTGATCGGTCGCGTGGCGTGTCTGAGTGCGCACATGCGGAACCAGAACACGCCACCCCGGGAGGTGGACGGTGCTAGCGCGCCCCGCGCATCAACGCACCGAGGTCGGGCATGCGTCCCTGAGTGACCTGGCGCATCACCTTGCGCATCTGCTCGAACTGCTTGATCAGCGCCTTGACCGCCTGCACATTGGTCCCGGACCCGCGGGCGATCCGCAGCCGCTGCGACCCCTTGATCAACTCCGGGTGGCGGCGCTCCTGCGGTGTCATCGAGAGGATGATCGCCTGGATCCGGTCGAATTCAGACTCGTCGACGTTGACCCCGCGCAGCTCCTTGCCGAGTCCCGGGATCATCCCCAGCAGCGACTGCAGCGGTCCGAGGCGGCGAACCTGCTTCATCTGCTCCAGGAAGTCGTCGAGGCCGAACTCCTGCTTACGCAGCTTGCGCTCCAAGTCGGTCGCCTGCTGCTCGTCGTAGGTGTCCTGTGCCTTCTCGATCAGGGTCATCACGTCACCCATGCCAAGGATGCGCTGCGCCATCCGATCAGGGTGGAAGCGCTCGAATTGGTCGAGCTTCTCGCCGGTTGAGGCGAACAGGATCGGCGTGCCGGTGACCGCCTTGACCGACAGCGCAGCGCCGCCGCGAGCATCCCCATCGAGCTTGGACATCACCACGCCGTCGAACTGAACGACCTGCGCGAACTGCTCGGCGACGTTGACCGCGTCCTGTCCGGTCATCGCGTCGACCACCAGCAGCACGTCGTGAGGCACCGTCGCCTTCTTGATGTTGGCCAGCTCGGTCATCAGCTCCTCATCGACGTGCAGTCGACCGCTGGTGTCGATGATGAGCACGTCCTTGCCCTCGGACATTGCGCGGTCACGCGCCCACGCGGCGATCTTCACTGGGTCGCGATCGGTCCCCTGCTCGTAGACCTCAGCACCGGCCTGGGCACCGACTTTGATCAGCTGGTCGATGGCGGCGGGCCGATAGACGTCGCAGGCCGCGACCGCCACCGAGGAGCCATGCTGCTCACGCAGGTATCGGGCGAGCTTGGCGGTGGCGGTGGTCTTGCCCGAGCCCTGCAGGCCCGCCATCAGCACCACCGTAGGAGGACGGGGCGAGAACGACAGCTCGCGTGCGGCGCCCCCCATCAACTCGGTCAGCTCGTCGTTGACGATCTTCACCACCTGCTGGCCGGGGTTCAGCTGCCCGATCACGTCGGCGCCGAGGGCTCGCTCCTTGACCGCGCTGGTGAAGCCCTTGACAACCTTGAAGTTGACGTCAGCCTCCAGCAGCGCCAGCCGAATCTCCCGCATCGCCGCGTTGATGTCGTCCTCGGTCAAGGTGCCGCGACCGCGGACGTCGGAGAGGGTCGCCTGGAGCTTCTCTGAGAGGGAGTCGAACATGCCTGGCCGCCTCAGGCTAGCGAGGCTTCACGTCTCCTCCGGCGCTGTTCTGGCGGGAGTTGAAGGCCCTGCTCAGGCCGCCGAAGCTCTCGGCGAACTCCGAGGGGATCACGAACACCTTGTTGGCATCTCCCTGGGCCAGCTGCGGGAGCATCTGCAGGTACTGGTAGCTGAGCAGCTGCTGATCGGGCTTGCCTTCGTGAATGGCCTCGAACACGGTGCCGATCGCCTGCGCCTCCCCCTCGGCGCGCAGGATCGCCGCCGTCTTGGCTCCCTCGGCCTTCAAGACCGCCGATTGCTTCTCTCCCTCGGCGGTCAGGATCTGTGACTGCTTGAACCCTTCGGCGTTGAGGATCGCCGCGCGCTTGTCGCGCTCGGCGCGCATCTGCTTCTCCATCGCCTCCTGGATCGAGCCCGGCGGGTCGATCGACTTCAGCTCGACGCGGTTGACTCGGATCCCCCACTTGCCGGTGGCCTCATCGAGCACGCCGCGGAGCTGCGCGTTGATGTGGTCGCGACTGGTCAGCGCCTGCTCCAGCGACAGCGAGCCGATCACGTTGCGCAGCGTCGTGACCGTGATCTGCTCGATCGCCTGCAGCGGGTTGGCGACCTCGTAGGTCACCGATCTGGCGTCATTGACGGTGAAGTACAGGACGGTGTCGATCTGCACCACGAGGTTGTCTTCGGTGATCACCGGCTGTGGCGGGAACGACACCACCTGCTCACGCAGGTCGATCAGCGGCTTGAGCCGATCCACGAAGGGGACCACCACCGTCAGCCCCGGGCTCAATGTGCGCTGATAACGCCCGAACCGCTCGACCACTCCCGCGCGGGCTTGGGGAATGATCCGCACGGTCCGCGCGAACATGATCAACAGGAAGATGACAACCACGATCGCAACGATTGCTCCAGCCATGGCCCGCTCCTTCTACTCGCTCACCAGCGCCGTGGCGCCCTTGATTTGCACAACTTCGACCCGTGTGCCCTGCTCGATTACCTGATCGTCGTGAAGCGCGCGCGCTGTCCACAGCTCGCCCTCGATCTTCACGCAGCCGACCCCTTCGTCGTTGACGATCCGCTCCAGGACGATCGCCGGCTTGCCCACCAGCGCCGCCGCGCCGGTGCGCAGCGTCGGTGGCGTGCGCATGTGGGCGCGGGCGATCGGCCGAACGAGCACGAGCGTCAACAACGAGGCGGCAACGAACAGGAACCACGCCGCCAGGTCCCCTGTTCCCGCCAGCTGCGCGAGCGCCGCCAGGGCCGCGCCAAGCGCGAACGGAGCCAGAAAGAACCCCGTCGTGAGCATCTCACCGATGCCGAACGCGGCGGCGGCGACAACCCACAGGACCCAGCTGGACATGTCTTACGAGCTTAGCGGTCGCAGATGGCCACTCGCCCCGGGCCCTAGGTGATCAACGCCCGTGCGAACTCCTCGGCTTCGAACGGACGCAGGTCCTCGAGCTTCTCCCCCACGCCGATCAGCTTCACCGGGATCCGCAGCTCGTGCGCGATGGCCAGCACAATTCCGCCCTTGGCCGTCCCGTCGAGCTTGGTCAGTACCAGGCCGCTGACTTGGACGCTCTCCGAGAACAGCCGCGCCTGGCGTAACCCGTTCTGGCCGGTGGTGGCATCAACGGTCAGCAGGGTCTCGTGTGGCGCCTCCGGGATCTGCTTGGCGATCACCCGCCGCACCTTGGCCAGCTCGGCCATCAGGTTGTCCTGGGTGTGCAGACGACCGGCGGTGTCGATGATCACCACATCGGCGTCCTGGTGCCTGGCGGCAGCGACGGCGTCATAGGCGACGGCGCCTGGATCCGAGCCGGTTGCGCCCTTGACGAACCCGACCTCGGCACGCTCAGCCCATTGCTCGAGCTGCTCCACGCCGGCGGCCCGGAAGGTGTCGGCAGCGCCCAGGATCACCGCTTGCCCAAGCTCCTTGCGCAGGTGCCAGGCGAGCTTGCCGACGGTGGTTGTCTTGCCGGTGCCGTTGACGCCGGCCATCAGGATCACGCTAGGTCGGGCGGTGAGATCGATCTGATCCTCCCCCGTCTGCGCGATCTCAGCCAGCAGCGCGATCAGCCGATCGCTGAGCGCCTGACCGCCGGAGATCTCACCGCTGGTGGCTTCCTGCTCGAGCTGCCCGACGACCTGCGCAGTCGTGCCGGCACCGACATCGGCATAGATAAGCGCTTCCTCCAAACGCTCCCAGGTCTCGTCGCTGAGGTCCTCGAACAGCGTCGCCTGGATCTCGCTGGTCAGCGCCTGGCGGGTCTTGCGCAGGCTCTCCCGCAGCTTGCGAAAGCGCCCGACGCGTCGCTCGCCGGCGTCGCTGGTATCGGCGTCTCCCGGAGCCGGAGAATCTTCGCCGGTGACGATGAACAGGTCCTGCCAGTCGCGAGCCATGCGGCGCGCGACGTTACCATCGCCGTCCGGTGGCGCCCGGTCCGGCTCGCGGGGCAGGCCCTCCACTGTGCCTACGTCGGCTCAGCCCGAAACCTCGGGCGGACCCTCGGCCGCTGCCGGCCCTCAGGCCGCTCGCGGCAGCCGGCGGGAGATCACCTTGGAGATCCCGTCGCCGCCCATCGAGATGCCGTACAGCGAGTCGGCGGCCTCCATGGTGCGCTTCTGGTGGGTGACGACGATGAATTGCGCTCGGGTCGAATACTGGGCAAGCAGCGCCAGGAAGCGGTCGATGTTCAGGTCGTCCAGCGCCGCCTCGACCTCGTCGAGGACGTAGAACGGACACGGTTTGGCCAGGAACACCGAGAACAGGAACGCCAGGGCGGTCATCGACTTCTCGCCGCCCGAGAGCAGCGACAGCCGCTTCATCGCCTTCCCCGCCGGAGTGATCTCGATCTCGACCCCCAGCAGGTCCTCCTCGGGGATGGACTCACCATCGTCTCCGTCGGACTCTGAAGCCGCAGCGTCGGTGTCTACGCTCCCACCCCTCGGCGACGGCTGAGCACCGAGGACCCGCGCCGGCCCCAAATGCTGCCCGACCGGTGCCGCCTCGGTGACCAGCCGCAGCCGACCCTTGCCACCGGGGAACAGGTGAGCGGCGAGCTCCTCGAAGTTGCTCGCGGCGGCCTTGAAGGTCTCCTCGAACGTGTCGCGGATCTGCTTGTCGGTGTCGGCGATCAGCTTCTGCAGCTCCCGCAGCGCGGCCTCCAAGTCCCCGCGCTGGCGCTCGAGCTCCTCCACGTGCTCGACCGCGGCCTGGTACTCCTCCTGCGCCAGCGGGTTGACCGGGCCAAGCTGCTCGCGGCGACGCACCAGTCGCTCCAGCCTGTGGCTCAGCGCCTGCCGCTCCTCGTCGGCCAGCACGCGCTCGGCGGGCGAGGCCTCCAGCTCCAGCCTGCCCGCCAGCTCCCTCAGCTCCTGCTCAGCGTCGGCGGCCTGGTCACGAACGCGTTGGGCACGAACCTCTTGCTGGGTAAGCGCCTCGTTGACGCTCTGCAGCTCGGCATGTAGGGCAGCCTCTCGCTGGGCGCAGGTCCGCAGCTTCCCGGCCAGGTGCTCGCCGGCCTCCCGGTCGGCGTCCAGCTCGGCCTCGAATCCCGCTCTCCGCTCGGAGATCGCGTTGGTCGCATCGTCCAGCGCCTCCAGCACCGCGGCGATGGCGGGACCCAGGCCGCGATCATGCTCCAGCGCCAGCCGCAACCGCTGCAGCCGTCCTTGCCGCTCGGTCCGCTCGCGCACGCGGCGGTCGCGCGTCGTGAGCTCGGCCGTCAGCTCGGCGTCCAGCTGAGCCCGCCTTCCCCCATCCGGTCCGTCGTCGGGCGCGGAGCGGCGGCGCTGGATCTGAGCCGCCAGCCGCTGCTCCTGCTCACTGGCCTCGTCACGGCGGCGAATCGCCTCGCGGTGAGCAGCGACCTCGCGCTCTGACTCACTGTCCAACAAGGACACCTGCTCGGAAATGCGCTCAAGCTCCGAGCGTGCCTGGTGCTCGGCCGCGGCGGCACCCTCGCTGGCGCGAACCAGCTCCTCCCGGCGGTTGCGCTCGGCAAGCACTCGCTCCTCGCCGTGGGCGGACGCCTGGCGGAGCTCCCGCGTCGCCGCCACCCACACGCGTCCGCCACGGGTGACGGCAACCCCGGCGAAGCTGTCGGGCAGATCGGCGAGATCATCCACGACACAGGCCTCGCCCAGCAGCAGGCACGCCAGCCGCATCGACTCGCCACGGCCGCGAACGTGGTCGAGCAGGCGCTCGGCTCCCGCCGGCGGCTGCCCGGGAGAACCGTTCCGAGCAACTTCCTCCCCGAGGCCCACCAGCGCCCGACCGCCGTCGACCCCCGAGCGGTTGAGCAACTGGGTGCCGGCGGCGAGATCCGAAACGATCGCGGCCCTGAGGCGACCGTCGAGCGCGGCGGCCAGGGCGTGCTCGTAACCTGGATCCACCTCGAGCTGATCCGACAGCGACACCGCGTCGCCGGGAGCGGAGGCCTGGCTGCGCAGGAACTGGTTGACGGCGGCCAGCTCGCCGCCGATACGCGCCGCCTCGCGTCGGGTCGCCTCCAGCGCCCGCTCTGCCTCGCGCACCGCTTGGCGGGATTGCTCGTAGGAAGCCTCGCAGCGCAAGCGAGCCTGACGGGCCTGCTCGACCGCGTGCTCGCGCTCGCCGCACACGCCGGCGGCCTCGACGAGCTCCCGCTCGAGCTCGGCCAGCTGCCGGCTCAGCTCCGCCTCCCGGTTGCGGTCAAGCGCGGCGATCTGGCTCTGCAGCGAGTCGATCCGGGACTGAGCCTCTGGATCGGGGCGATCGCTGGCGTTCTCACCCTCCAGATGCTCCAGCTGCGCCTGCCGGCGCTCCAGCCTGACCTGAAGGCTGGAGGCCGCCGCGCGGACGGCCTCGGCGCGATAGCCGATCCGCTCCTCGGCCGAGGTGGCAGAAAAGCACCGCCGCGAGAGCTCCTCGCGCCGGCTGCTGCGAAGCGCCAGCGCCTCCTCGGCCTGCTCACGCTGTGCGGCGACGGCTTGCGAGCGCTGCTCCAGCTCGGTGCGCCGCTCGCGCTCGCTGCTCACCTCTCGCTCGGCCTGCGCCAACGCGGCCAGCTGGCTGCGCAGCCGCTCCCGGGCCAGCTCCCAGCGAGCCTCCAGGGTCTGGCGCTCGAGCCGGGCGTGAAGCTCGGCTGCCTCCGCCTGACGCTTGAGCGGTCGCAGGCGCGAGCGCGCCTCGCGCTCGACGTCCAGCGCACGATCGAGGTTGTCCTGGGTGCGTGCCAGCTTCAGCTGCGCGCGACGCCGACGCTTGCGATGCTTGCCCAGCCCGGCGGCCTCCTCGATCAGCAACCGGCGATCTCGTGGCTTGGAGGTGACGATCCCCTCCACGCGTCCCTGAGAGATGACCGAGTGCATCTCCTTGCCCAACCCCGTATCCGAGAGCACCTCCAGGATGTCCACCAACCGGCAGCGTGCTCCCGCCAGCCGGTATTCCCCCTCGCCGCTGCGATCGAGGCGGCGGAAGATGGAGACCTCGGGCGCACCCAGGCCGAGCCGGCCCTCGCTGTCGTCCAGGACGAGCTCCACCTCGGCTGCCCGGCCGGCCTGGCGTCCGGGAGCCCCGCCGAAGATGACGTCCTGCATCGTCTGCCCCCGAACCGCCACCGGCGACTGCTCGCCGAGCGCCCACAACACCGCGTCGGTGACATTGGACTTGCCCGAGCCGTTGGGACCAACGATCACGCTGACTCCTGGACCGAGCTCCAGGCGCGTGCGCTCAGGGAAGCTCTTGAAGCCCTTCAGGGTGATCGACTTCAGATACACGCCGACGTCTCCGGAACGACCCTCACGGCTGCAGCGCCTCGAGCGCCGCCTGCGCCGCCTCCTGCTCCGCGTCCTTCTTGCTGCGCCCGATGCCACGGCCGACCTCGACCCCCTCGATGCTGGCGCTGACCTGAAAGGTGCGGTCGTGCGGAGGTCCCTGCTCTTCGAGCACCGAGTAGCAGACCAGCACCCCACGCCGCGCCAGCTGCTCCTGCAGCGCCGACTTGTAGTCGACTGGATTCTGAAGCGCGTGCTGCACCTCCGGTGCGAATGCATCCACGACCGCCGCGGCCGTGAGCTCGTAGCCGAAGGCCAGATAGCAGGCGCCGATCACCGCCTCGATCACCGATGCCAGCACCCGTTCGGTGGCGATCAGCGCCTCGACCGTCGGCGCTGCCGCGGCCGGAGCCGCCCCTCGCAGCCGATCTGGCACCCCGAGCCGCTCGGCCACGGCTCGGCAGGAACGTCCCGAAACCGCCTGAGCCCGGATCTTCGTGAGCCTGCCGGCCCCGAAGCGGTCGGCTTCCAGACGCGGGTACAGGTGAGCGGTGATGGCCAGCGCCAGGACACTGTCGCCGAGGAAGGCCAACCGCTCGTAGGAGTCCGATCGCCGGGCGGTCCACGAGGAGTGGGTGAACACGGGAGCGACCATCTCCGCCGGCAGCTGGTCCAGCAGGTGGCGGAGTCTCGCCTCTCCGCTGCCGGCGGGTTGCGGCGCGCTCACTCAGAGTCGGGGCCCTGGTTCACGGTCGCCGACTGGCGCTCAGGGACGCCGCTCGCGAGCACGAACTCGACCGCCTGCCCGACGGTGATGATCTTCGCTGCCTCCTCGTCGGAGATCCGGACCTCGTAGCTGTCCTCCAGTTCCTGGACGAGCGTGTACAGGTCCAGCGAGTCGGCTTCGAGATCCTCGCGAAGGCGACTGGACTCCTGGATCGTGTTCGCGTCCACCTCGAGCTCCTGGGCGAGGTGGGCGCGGATCAGGGAGAAGACCTGCTCGCGGTTCATCGAGCTCACACCGTAGCCGGCGCCTCGGACGCGGAGCTCCCGCCCTCGTCGCCCGTTGCCCGGGGGGGCCGCAACGCGCCCGCGTGCATCAGCGCTGCCCGCGTCCGCACGATCACGTCCTCCTGCACTCCTCTCGCGGCCACCTCGATTGCCCGCTGAAAGCCCCGACGCGTGAACCTGCCGTGCGCGATCACGCCGAGCTGGCGCAGGCCGAGCATGTACGCCCCGCCGGGGCCTTCGGGATCGATCTCCTGGCGTAGCGCACCCATCGCCGGGGACAGCAGCCAGCCACCAAGCTTGGAGCGCCGCGAGGTCATGGCTACGTCTCGAATCGCGCGCAGCGTGCGGCCGGAGACGCCCTCGATCAGCTTCAGGGTGATGTTGCCAATGAAGCCATCCATCACCACCACGTCGGCGATCCCCTCGGGTACCTGGGTGCCCTCGACGTTGCCAATGAAGTTCAGCCCCGTTCCGGCTGCGCCGGCGAGCTGCTCGTGGACGGCAACGAGCTCTGGCGTGCCCTTGGCGGGCTCTTCGCCGTTTGAGAGCAGCGCCACGCGAGGCGAGTCGACTCCCATCACGGCCTGGGCGAACGCCGACCCCATGTGGGCGAACTGGACCAGATGCTCGGGACGACAGCTGACGTTGGCGCCGACGTCGAGCAGCAGCACCGGCGGGGCGCCGGGCATGGGCACCGGCAGCGCCAGCGCGGGCCGGTAGATCCCGCGGTCGCGCTTGAGGTTGAACAGCCCAGCGGCCAGGGCCGAGCCGGTGGAGCCACCGGATACGAGTGCCTGCGCCCGGCCCTCGGCGACGGCGCGGGCCGCCTGCACGATTGAGGCCTCGGGGGTGGAGCGCACCGCGAATGCGGGATCGGTGGCCTTGGCGATCGAGACCGGTGCGTCGACGACCTCCACCCCGGGAGGCACAGCGCCGATCTGTGTGGCGGCCCCGAACAAGATCACCCGCACATGGGTGCCAGTTGCCGCGGCGGCTCCGGCGGCAACCTCGGCGGGACCAAGGTCGGCCCCGCCCGCATCGACGGCAACAGTGACCATCAGGGCCCGCTCAGCCGGCGTGTGCGGATCCCGGCTCGACGACCTCGCGGCCCTTGTAGCTTCCGCACACCGGACAGACTCGGTGCGGCAGGCGGGGGCTGTGGCACTGCGGGCAGGCGTTGTAACCAGTTGCCTTCAGCTTGTGTTGGGCGCGGCGCCCAGAGGTGCGGGCGTGTGACTGCTTCTGCTTGGGGACGGCCATGGTCGCCGCAGGCTATCAGGGGCGCAGCTTCAGGCTGCTGTGGTCCCGTGCGCCGAAGCCCCATCTCGACGGGGGCCGAGGCGAGCCGGGCGCGCGGGCTGGCTACGGCTTCAGGCGCAGCTCCGCGAGCTTTGCCCAGCGCGGGTCGGGAGCGCGTTCGTGCTCATGCGCGGGGCCGGAGAGATTCAGATCCTGGCCGCACACCGGACACAACCCAGCGCAGTCCTGACGGCACAGCAGCTTGGCCGGTAGCGCCAGCGCGAGCGCGTCCCGCGCCCATGCGCGTAGGTCCAACACCCCGCGCTCGACATAGGGGGAGTTCAGGTCTTCCTCCTCCAGGGGCTGGGAGACCTCCCGGGCATCGACGTCGAAGCTCGGCACTGCCGGCGCCAGGCAGCGCATGCACGGGCCGCTCAGGCCGGCGGCAAAGCGCAGCCGGAGCACGTAGCCGTTGCCGGTGGTCCGAGAGACGTCGAGTCGGACCGGCAGCGCCGGGGGCTCGACCGCGTAGCGCTCGCCCCCGAGCGCGATGGCGTCGATCCTGACATGGAGTTCCAGCCGGCGAGCCTCTCCGGTGCTCAGCCGCAGCGCCCCGAGATCGAAGGAATCACTGATCAGGGGCATCCTCGTCCAGGGTAGCGAGCGCGGCCGGTCCTCCCGGCGCGCCATCATCTCAAGCGTGTCGAAGTGGTTTCGAACCTACGGCTTTGCCGAAATCCTCCCCGAGCTGCTGATCGGCGCGTATCCACTCGACGACGAGGACGTGGTCACGCTCAACTGGATCGGCGTGCGGCGGGTGCTCAACCTGGTGGCCGACGAGGAGTACCGGCCGGGCGAGCGCGACGCGGTGGAGAATGCGTACGCCCAGGCGGAAATCGCGGAGTATCGGCTCGACTTCGTCGACCACGGGGCGCTTCCGGGCGAGGGGCTGGAGGCCGCGGTGCAGGAGGTGCTGAGCTGGCTGGAGGCGGACGTGCGCAGCTACGTCCACTGCCGCGCCGGCTGGCAGCGCTCGCCCGCGGTCGCGGCGGGGGTTGTCGCGCTCCGGCACGGACTCGGCATCGACGCGGCGCTGGAATTCGTGGAGGCTCGCAAGCCCTCCGCCGAGCCGCTGCCGCATCAGCGGGAGGATCTGCGGCGCTGGTGGGAGGAGCGTGGTGGGACCACGCCGGTGGAGGGCCGCTCGGACTCGATCGCGGACGGCTAGCTCTTCGCGCATCGCTCGGGCGGCGATCGTCAGCTGCGCCGGTACTTCAGGCTCGTCCGCCGCCGCCGGCCGAAGATCGCCGGTGCGCACGGGTGCCCTGCAATCAGGCTCCTGCAAGAATCGCTGCCGTGACGGCGAGTGAGAACGGTCGCCGCCGCGTGATCGTTCACGGGCGCGTCCAGGGGGTGTTCTTCCGGGACTCAGTGCGTGAGCGAGCGCGCTCCTGGGGGGTGACTGGCTGGGTCTGCAACCGCGTCGACGGCTCGGTCGAGGCGGTGCTCGAAGGCGATCCGGGTGCCGTGCAGCGAATCGTGGAGTTCTGCCGCCGCGGACCTCAGGGCGCCCGGGTGGATCACGTCGAAGTCCGTCAGGAGCCACCCGAGGGGCTGACCGGGTTCAGCGTTCGTTGAGTGCGGCGGAGAAGGCCGCCCGCGCACGCTCGCCGCGCACCGCGAACACGACCCGCTCCAGTCTGCTCCCAGCGTGCAGGTGGGCCCGCACCTGGTCGAGCTCGATTCGCGCGGCTTGCTCGATCGGGAAGCCGCCGACGCCAGTGCCGAACGCGACCAGCGCCAGCGAGCGCGCACCAAGCTCCTCGGCGGCGCGCAGCGTACTGGCGGTGGCGCGACCGATGATCTCCGCGGAGGTCGGTCCGCCCAGCTCCATCGTGGCGGCATGGATCACCCAACGACACGGCATCGCGCCGGCGGAGGTGGCGATCGCTTCCCCGAGACCGATCGGCGCGCGCTCTTGACTCTCGTGGTCGATGAGCGGCCCGCCGGCGCGAGAGATCGCACCGGCGACGCCGCCACCGTGGCGCAGCTGCGTGTTGGCAGCGTTGGCGATCGCATCGACCTCCAGCGCGGTGATGTCGGCGTCGAGAACCTCGATCAGGAGACTTCGGCCGGCTCGTCCTTGCCCGCGAGGCGATCACGACCTCGCTGCACCGCGGCGATGAACTTCGACAGGTTGACCTCGAGCGTGTTGAGAATCTCGTCGGCGTAGTCCTCGGCCCCGAGTCGGATCTCCCGCTCACGGCCCCGAGCGTCCTCGATGATGTCCTCGGCCGCACGCTCCGCCTGCTTGGTGATCTCCTCCTCGGAGATCAGGCGCTCCTGGCGCTCACGCGCCTCCTTGACGATGCGCTCTGCTTCGCGCTTGGCCTCGGCGAGCATCTCCTGGCGCTCCTTGACGATCCAGCGCGCCTGCTTAATCTCCTCGGGGATCGTCGCGCGCATCTGATCGAGGATGTCGTAGATCTCCTCCTTGTCCACCCGCACCTGATCGGTGAGGGGGACAGGCTTGGCGTTGTGGACCAGATCGTCCAGCTTGTCGATGAGAACCAGGACGTCCATTTAAAGACCTCTGTTTCGTCAGCGGCCGAGCCGTTCCTTCAAAGCGACTGCGACCTCGTCCGGCACCATATCTTCAATGTTGCCGCCGAATGTAGCGAGCTCCTTGACTCCGCTCGATCTGACGAAACTGTACTTGGCCGAGGCCATCAGGTACACAGACTGGACGTCAGGCGCCTGGCGGTGGTTGAGCTGGTTCATCTCCAACTCGTACTCGAAGTCCGAGATCGCGCGCAGGCCCTTAACGATCGCCTTGGCCCCGTGCTCACGTGCGAATTCCACCACCAGGCTCGCGAACGGCTCAACCTCGACGTTCTCCAGCTCCCGGGTGGCGTGCTCTACGAACGCGACCCGCTCCGCGGCAGTGAACAGCGTCTGACCCTTGCGAATCGGCAGGTTCACCACCGCAACGATGACCTTGTCGAACATTCCCGCAGCCCGCGAGATGACATCGAGATGGCCATAGGTGACCGGGTCGTATGACCCCGGGCAGATGGCGATGCGGTTGTCAGGAACCATGGATGCGAATCAGTGTCTGTCCGTAGCGGCGCTCATCCAACAGCGGGAGCTCCAGCTCCAGCGGCTGGTGTCGCTCGCTCTCTGAGACCACGCGGGCGTCCGGGGCCAGGACCGGCGCCAGCGCGGCACCGAGATCGGCTCCCAGCGCGCTCGCGTAGCGGTATGGGGGATCGAGGAACACGAGATCGTATTGACGTGCGGCACGTCGTGCCCGCCCGAGGAATGCCAAGGCTTCGGTAGCGTGGACTTCGGCCTCTAGCCGGGCTGCCTGCAGATTGCGCCTGATCGCGGCAATCGCGGCCGCTGAGATGTCCACCAGGGTGGCGGCCGCGGCCCCGCGGCTGAGCGCTTCGATCGCCAACGCCCCGGAACCGGCGAACAGGTCGAGCAATACGCGCCCCTCGATGTCGTCAAGGATCGAGAACACTGCTTCCCGGACACGATCGCTGGTTGGCCGGATGGCGTGGCCGCGCGGCACGAACAGCCTCGTGCCGCGGCGCGAGCCGGCTATCACGCGCACTGGCTCACCCCCTGATTGGGGCGGCGGCCTCGTCTCCGAACGCGAGCTGAAGCGCGTTGGCCAGCAGCGCATGCTCGGGCTGGCGCAGATCCGGATCCTCGCCCACGATCCGCTCGGCATGGATCCGGGCCCGCTCCAACAGCTCGGCGTCCCGGGGCAGCTCCGCCACCTTGAACTGCATGGCTCCATGCTGACGCGTGCCTACAAGCTCACCCTCGCCTCGGAGCTGCAGGTCGATCTCGGCCAGCGCGAACCCATCACGCTCCCCGGCCACGGCCCGCAACCGCGACGACTCCTTGGCGCCAAACAGCAGGCAGAGCGAGGCGTGGACGCCGCGGCCGATTCGGCCGCGCAGTTGGTGCAGCTGAGAGATCCCGTAGCGATCCGCGTCCTCCACCAGCATCACCGTCGCGTCAGGCACGTCGATTCCGACCTCGATCACCGAGGTGGCGACGAGCACGTTGGCCTCCCCGCCCGCGAACGACGCCATCGCCGCCTGCTTCTCGGCCGGACGCATCTGTCCGTGCAGCAGGACGACGCGGAAGTCGCGCAACTCTCCGGCGCGCAGGCGCTCATACTCGGAGCTCGCCGCGCGCGCCTGCAGCGCCTCGGATTCCTCCACCAGCGGGCACACGACGAACGCCTGTCGCCCAGCACGCAGCTCCTCACGCAGACGGTCGTAGGCGCGCTCGCGCTCGCGCTCGGTGGAGCAGACGAATGTCCGGATTGGCTGGCGGCCGCGCGGCAGCTCGCGTAGCAGGGTGAAGTCGAGGTCGCCGTAGCCGGCGAGGGCGAGGGTGCGCGGAATCGGTGTGGCCGTCATGTGGAGCACGTGCGGGCTGCGGTTCGCGGGCCCCTTGGCGTCCAGCGCCGCGCGCTGGTGCACGCCGAACCGATGCTGCTCGTCGATCACCACCACGGCCAGCCGGCTGAACCGCACCGCGTCCTCGATCAACGCATGCGTGCCGACGACCAGCGACATCTCCCCGCTGGCGAGCTTGGCCAGCAGATCGGTGCGCCGGCGGGCCGGTGTCGATCCGGTGAGCAGCCCGGCTCGCACCGGCTCACCCGGCATCAGCGCCGCGATCGTCTGGAAGTGCTGCTCGGCCAGCGTCTCGGTGGGCGCCATCAGTGCGGCCTGCAGGTCGTGCTCCACCGCCCGCAGCATCGCGTACAGCGCCACCACCGTCTTCCCGGAGCCGACCTCGCCCATCAGCAGCCGCTGCATCGAGCGGGGCCGCCGGAGGTCGACGTCGATCTCGGTTAAGGCGCGGCGCTGATCCTCGGTCAAGGGGAACGGAAGCATCTCCCCCAGCCAGCGCGCCGTCAGCTCACGGGATTTCCCCAGCACCGGCGCCGTGGTCGCCGAGCGGCGCCGACGACGGCGCCGCAGGAGCGCCAGCTGGCCGAGCAGCAGCTCCTCGAAGGCGAGCCGGCGACGTCCCAGATCCGGCTCTGTGGCGACGTCGGGAAAGTGGGCGCAGCGCAGCGCCGCGCTGCGGTCGGCGAGTCGCTCGCGTGCCCGCAGCAGGCTCGGCAGCGGCTCGAGCACGTCCGTGATCTCGCGACCGTGCTCGCTGACCAGGGCGTGGATCTGGGTGGAGGACAGCCCCTCCGACGCCGGATAGTGCCCGACGGCGTGGCCGCCGGTGCTCGCCTCCACGGTGGGGGCATGAGCCTGAACCCGGAAGCGATTACGGGTCTCGTACTTGCCGTGGAGGACCAGGCGAGTTCCAGGCGGGTATCGCGCCACCAGCCACGGCTGGTTGAAGAAGGTCACCTTCATCACCCCTGTCTGATCGGCGACGGTCGCCTCCACCAGCGGCCGCATTCCCCGCCGGCGCACCGGACGTGAAGAGATCGTCCGCACCTCCGCCACCACTGTCGCACTCTCGCCGGGCACGAGCTCGACCACCGCGCGCGCCTCGCGTCGGTCACGCGGCAGATGCTCCAGGAGGTCTCCGACGGTGTGCAGTCCCAGCGTCTGGGCGGCCTGCTCGGCCTTGGCCCCAGGGAGGGTCAGCGGACGCTCCAGGCGCGAGGGACGCGGGTAGCGAATCGGAGCCTCCCGCAGGCGGCGGGGATCAAGCGATTGCGAGGTTGCAAACGCGTATGGCGCCACCCCGGGATGATGACGAGGCACCCGGTCACTCAGCGCTGAGCAGCCACCAGTAACTCTGCTGGCCCCCTTCGGAGACCTCGAGCTCGATTTCCTCGGCCGCCAGCGCCTGAACCGCTTCTCCGTCCAGGGGGGCTCGGGCGCCAGTCAGGCAAGTGATCAGCTCGGCCCCATCTGCCAGGTGCTCCAGTACCTGGCGCAAGGTCTGCGGCGGATCTCCCCAGGCCACGAGCTGCTCCTGGACGAAGCCGACGGCGTCTCCCTCCCTGAACCGCCCCTGGGTGTCGTCGCGAGCGGCGGGCGCCACCGCGCCGGTCCTGATCCGCTGCAGCGCCTCGGTCATCGCCCGCACATTGCTCTGCGCGTCGCGCGAGGGATCGAGGCTGACCGCAGCCGCCAGGCCGGCCTGCAGCGAGCGCGACGGCACCACTCGCACGGTCTTGTCGGAGAGCTCGGCCGCCCGCTCGGCCGCCATGATCACGTTGGGGCTGTTGGGCAGCACCACTGCCTCCTCGGTGGCCAGAGCATGGATGGCAGCCAGCAGATCGTAGGTGGAGGGATTGAGAGTCGGGCCGCCATCGAGCACGCGGACACCCAAGCTCTCGAACAGGGTCCTCATGCCTTCGCCGGTGACCACCGCCAGCGCGCCGCAGACCGCCTCCCGCGCTCGCGCCTGCCCGGCGAGCCGCTGCTCGCGCTCCTGCACCTGGGCTCGCATGTCGGCGACGTCTAGGTGCGAGACACTTCCGGCGCCGGCGAACACCGCGGTGGCCGCGTCGGGATCGTCGGTGTGCACGTGCACCTTGAGCGTGGTCGGATCCCCGACCACCAGAACCGAGTCGCCGAGCGCCTCGAGCCGGCCGATGAAGCGCCGCGGCTGGAGCTTGGCGCCGGTGACGGCGAAGTTCGTGCAGTAGCGATACGTGCTGGAATGATGCTGGGGATGGGTCACCCGGGCGGCGGCGTGGCGCTCCAGCAGCGGGGGGTCGCTGCCCCGCAGAGCCCCGATGATCCCGGCTAGGAGCACCGTCAGGGCGTAGCCGCCGGCGTCGACGACACCGGCATCGCGCAGCACCGGCAGCAGATCGGGGCCGCGCTTGACCGACTCCTGCCCGGCCAGCAGCGCGCGCTCGATCACTTCGGCGATGACGGCGTTCTGCTCCTCGGCGGTGGCGTCGGGACCCAGCCGCGCATCCTTCGCGTGGGCCAGATCGGAGGCCACCCGTACCGCCATCTCGCGCACGACCGTGAGGATCGTGCCCTCGGCGGGCTCGCGTACCGAGCCATAAGCCTGATCGGCGGCGCGGGCGAGCGCCGCACTGATCAGCACGGGATCGACCAGCTCGCCTGGGCGGCTGGCGAGCTCCTCGGCCGCGCCACGAATCAGCTGGGACAGGATCACCCCGGAATTGCCGCGCGCTCCGAGCAGCGCCGCGCGGGCGACCGAGGCGACGATCTCGTCACGACCGATGTCATCGATCGTTCGCTCCTCGGCGGCACCGGAGAGACGATCGAGCTCCTGCAGGACGGCGCGCAGCGTCAGCACCATGTTGTCGCCCGTATCGCCGTCGGCGACCGGGAAGACGTTCAGGTCGTTGACCTCCTCACGGCGAGCCTCGAGCGACGCCAGGCCAGCTTGGACGATCGCGCGGAAGCGAACGATGCTGGGATCGGTCACCGGCCGCCTATCGCTGGGACAGCGGAGCGGGCAAGTCCCTCAGCGGGCTTTGGTGACCTTGCCGGCCTTCAAGCAGCGCGTGCATACGTAGACCCGCCGCGGCGTGCCCGAATCGTCGATCCGGACGCGCTGGAGGTTCGGCTCAAACCGCCGCTTCGTCGCCACCATCGAGTGGCTGCGGCTGTGGCCGAAGGCGGGACCTTTGGCGCAGACATGGCAGACCTTTGGCATCGCGGCGAGGAGTATAGACACCCATCTCCGGGACTCAGACTCCGAACCCGGTCCGCCCCCGGCGCTCCACCAGCTCCTCCCTGACCGCGAGCGAGGCCAGCACCGCCTCGACGGCGTGGGCACCGGTATCTCGCTTCTCACCGCCATGCACTCGCGCCAGCGCCTGCTCCATCGTGTCGACGGTCAGGATTCCGAACCCGCAGGGGACGCCGGTCAGCAGCTGCACCTGCTGGATACCCCGAGCGGCCTCGGCGCAGACATAGTCGTAATGATCGGTCTCGCCGCGGACGACCGCCCCGAGGCAGACGACGGCCTCATAGCGACCCGACTCGGCCACGTACTTGGCCGCCAGCGGCAGCTCGAACGCTCCCGGCACATCGAAGCGGTCAACCTCGGCCACCCCCGCCATCTCGAGAGCCTCGCGGGCGCCCTGCTCGAGCCGGTCAGCCAGCTGCTCGTAGAAGCGGGCCACACACAGCGCGACTCGCCGGTCAGCGCTCATCAAGTCCGCGATCGTGCTCCTGCTCGCCATGGAGCATCTGTTCGTCGTGGAGCATCTGCTCGTCGAGGGCGAGACCCTGGTGATGCAGGGTGTGACCCATCCGATCGCGCTTGGCGCGCAGGTAGGCCTCGTTGTGCGGGTTGGGGATGTGTTGGATCGGGACCTGATCGACGACCGAGAGCCCGTAGCCGGACAGGCCGGAGATCTTCTTGGGGTTGTTGGTAAGGATGCGGATGCTGCTCAGCCCGAGATCGACCAGGATCTGGGCGCCGATCCCGTAGTCGCGCAGATCCGCCGGCAGCCCCAACTGCAGGTTGGCGTCGACCGTGTCCAGCCCCTCCTCCTGCAGCTTGTAGGCGCGGAGCTTGTTCAGCAGGCCGATGCCCCGGCCCTCCTGGCTGAGGTAGAGGAGCACCCCACGCCCCTCCTCCTCGATCATCGACAGGGCTGACTCCAGCTGCTCGCCACAGTCGCAGCGCAGGGAGTGGAACACGTCTCCGGTCAGGCACTCTGAGTGCACGCGCACGAGCACATCGGCGACGCCATCGATCTCGCCCTTGACCAGGGCCACGTGATGCTTGTTGTCGATCAGTGAGCGGTATCCGACGGCGATGAACTCGCCGAACGCCGTCGGCAGCTTGGTCGCCACCACACGCTCTATCAGCTTGTCGTGCTGACGGCGGTAGGCGACCAGATCGGCGACCGTCACCATCTTCAGCCCGTGGCGCCGGCAGTACTGCTCCAGATCCGGCACCCGCGCCATCGAGCCGTCGTCGTTCATGATCTCGCAGATGACTCCGGCCGGGATCAGGCCGGCCAGCCGCGCCAGATCAACCGCCGCCTCGGTCTGCCCGACGCGTTCGAGCACGCCTCCGCCCCTGGCCTTGAGCGGGAACACGTGCCCGGGCTGGACCAGATCTCCTCGCGACGCCCCCGGGTCTATCGCGACCTGGATCGTGCGGGCCCGGTCAGCGGCCGAGATGCCGGTGCTTACCCCGGAGCGGGCTTCGATCGAGACCGTGAACGCCGTCTCGAATGCCGACTCGTTCTTGGCCGCCATCAGATCGAGCCCAAGCTCGTCGCAGCGTTCCGGGGACAGGGCCAGGCAGATCAGCCCCCGCCCCTCTTTGGCCATGAAGTTGATCGCCTCGGGAGTGACGAACTGGCCGGCCATCGTCAGATCGCCCTCGTTCTCCCGGTTCTCGTCGTCGCATACCACCACCATCTTGCCCTGGCGGATGTCCTCGAGCGCGTCCTCGATGGTCGCGAACGGCGATTTCGTGGTGCTCATCGCCTCACCAGCTTCTCCACGTACTTGGCCAGCACGTCGACCTCCAGGTTGACTCGGTCGCCGGGCTGGGCGGAGCCGAGGTTGGTTCGTTGCCGCGTCTCGGGGATCAGGGAGACGGTAAACGATGACTCATCGACCTCGGCCACCGTGAGCGAGACCCCGTCGACCGCGATCGATCCCTTGACCACCACGTAGCGCAGCACCTCCGCACTCGTGTGTACCCGAACCCGGCTGGCGAAGCCATCCGGCGTGATCGCGCTGACCGTGCCGGTTGCGTCGACGTGGCCCTGGACGATGTGGCCACCGAGCCGCTCAACCGGGCGCAGTGGCAGCTCGAGATTTACCAGCGCGCCCGGCTGCACCGCCTGTAGTGAGCTGCGAGTCAGCGTCTCGTGCATCACCTCGGCGGCGAACGACGAGTCATCGACGCCGGTCGCGGTCAGGCATACGCCGTTGACCGCCACCGAATCACCCTCACGCAGGTCGGGTGCGATCCGCGAGCTGACCCGCAGGCGTACCCCTTCCTCGGAGCGCTCGGCAGCGAGCACCTCACCCAGGTCAGCAACCAAGCCCGTAAACACTGCTCAGCTCACCTTCGGTTCGCTGATGCACATGGGGTCACAGACACCGTTCGCTGCGCTCACTTCCCTCAGCTCACCTTCGGTTCGCTGATGCACATGGGGTCACAGACACCGTTCGCTGCGCTCACTTCCCTCACCACTCCTTGATCCGGGCGGAGATCAGGAGGTCGTCCCCGGGGTGCTCGCAGCTCAGCGTGAGCGCCGACACGGCATCGACGATCGCCTCGACCCCTTCGCCCTCCAGCGGATCCCGGGCACTGGCGCCGCCGAGCACGAGCGGAGCCAGGAACAGCCTGATCTCGTCGATCTCACCGGCGTCCAGAAACGCGCCCGCCAGACGCGGGCCGCCCTCCAGCAGGATCGAGCCGACACCGGCGGCACCGAGCTGGTCCAGCGCCGAGCGCACCCGGGCCGGCTCGTTCTCCCCCGGAGCGACGACGACGTCGATGCCATGGGTTTGAAGTGCGTCGGTGTCAGCACGCTGGGCCGCTCGTGAGACCACCACGGTGAGTGGGATCCGCCGGGCAGCGCGCACGAGCTGCGAGTCGAGCGGGAGCCGGGCCAGGGAGTCGAACACGATCCGCCGGGGCTGGCGCCGGACCCCCGGCACCCGCGCGGTCAGCTGTGGGTCATCGGCAAGCGCGGTTCCGATCCCGACCGCGACCGCGTCAGATTCTGTCCGCCACTGATGGACCAAGTCGCGACTGGCCTCTCCAGAGATCCACTTCGAGTCGCCCCCCCGGGTAGCGACCTTGCCATCCAGCGACATCGCCGACTTGAACAGCACCCAGGGACGACCCGTGCGAACGTGTTTGCGGAAGGGCTGGTTGAGCAGCCTCGCCTCGGCCGCGATCTCGCCGTCGGCGACGATCACCTCCAGCCCGTCGTCGCGGAGAATGCCCAGACCACGGCCGGAGGCGTGCTCGGAAGGATCGTCGGAGGCCACGATCACCCGCGAGATCCCCGCGCGTCGGATCGCATCGGTGCAGGGCGGGGTCCGACCCTGGTGGCAGCAGGGCTCCAGCGAGACGTACATGGTCGCGCCCTCCAGGTCCCGGCCGGCGGCGCTGATCGCCTCGGCCTCGGCGTGCGGTCCTCCGATTTCCCGGTGAAAACCCTCGCCGAGCACCTCGCCGTCGAGCGCCACCACCGCCCCGACCAGGGGATTTGGACTCACCCGGCCGCGCCCGCGCCGAGCCAGCTCCACCGCGCGCGCCAGCAGTCGATGATCGGTTTCGGTCTTGAGCGCCATGGGGCCTTCGACTGAGGATAAGCCGCTCACAGGCGGCCGCACTTGCCGCCCTGGAGGCGATAGACGCTCATCTCCGGGCCTGGGCGGCGGTACTGAGGCGGGAAGTAGTCGATCGACCAGTCGAAGCTGAACGGGACCGGCCGGTCCCCGCGAACGAAGGGGCTGACGTGGTAGACCAGGCGTGCCCGCCGGGCGAGCTGGGCGTAGTAGGCGACGGCCGCCGGAGCAGCCTGGGGGTCGGCAAAGGCCCGGCCGGCCTGAAGTGAGCCGAGGACCACCCAGCAGTAACCACTGGCCACATATTCGTCCAGCAACGCCGGTCGCAGCGTCCGTTCGTACTGATCGACGACCACGAACCGTTGCTGTCCCGAGGGCAGCTGCCGGCCGTTTGCGTCGACGTCGCTGAGCCAGGTCGGGTAGCGGTTCCAGCGGTCCCCGGTGGGGGTCCAGGGCAGCGAGACCCCCACGTCGGTGGCCCAACTGTCGGCCACCACTGGCTCGATCACGACCTTGGCCCCGGCGGGCACGTGGGCCACCATCCAGGCTCGGGCGAGGTTGCGCGTGTCCGGCCGGGCGAGCACGGCGTCGTCGTGAAGCACCACGGCGACGCTCTGGATCAACAACAGCGCGCTGATCAGGCCCATGGCCAAAGGCGTGGGCAGCCCGCGGCGACGGATCAGCCAACGCGCGAGTCCGATCGCCCCGTAAGCGCCGACGATGGCGACGATCGGGAACACCGGCAACAGCCAGCGCCCGAAGAAGCGCTGCTGGGTACCCATGAAGACGATGAAGGCGATCGGGGCGGGCAGCAGCACCAACACCATGGCCACCCGGCGGCGGGCCAGCAGCAAGGCGGCGCCCCCCAGTGCGGCCAGGCTGGGTCCTCCTCCGAGCCCCCACGCGAACGTCCACAGGTAGTAGGCGACGCCGCTTCCCGGGCTGATGCCCAGCTTCACCGGATCCTGGCCGGCGGCCAGGGACGCCTGTGCGGAGACGCCGTAGCGAAACGAGGAGAAATCGAGCACCGAATAGGGGTTGGCGAGCACGAAGGCCCCCAGCGCAAGCGCCAGCCCCGCCAGCAAGCGTGGTCCCGCCGACCGGAAGCGTCCGCCCCCTCCGTCGCTGACGAACGCGCCCACCAGGCACAGTACGGTGATTCCCCCCGTGTACTTGGTGGCGGCGGCGAGCCCGATGCCCGCTCCGGCAACCAGGTAGTCGCGCCAACGCCCGGTACGCATCACCCCGGCGATCCCGTAGAGCGATAGCGTCACCGGAGCGAGCGTGGGCACGTCGTTGAGCGCCAGATGGCTGTAGAAGATCGGCAGGAAGGCCAGGCCGAAGATCGCGGCGGCCAGCAGCCCGATGGTGCGATCGAAGAACCGTGTTCCGGCCAGATAGGTCAGCCACACCGCCGCCGTGCCCAGCACCGCCGCCACGATCCGCGCGAGCACGTACACCGAGGTCGGATCGGTCGCATATGTCCGGGTGACCGCGTCAGCGCTTCCGAACCACAGCTCGAACACGATGTGCAGGAGGTAGGAATAGGCCGGCGGGTTCAGGAAGTAGTGCGGGTTGAGGTCGTGGGAGAAGAATGCGATCGCCCGGGGCACGAAATGCGTCGCCTCGTCGACGTTGTAGCTGTAAGGCAGTCCTTGCCTGATCCCCCACAGGCGCAGCAGGAACGTGGCCACCAGCAGCGCGGCCAGGATCGGGGGGTGGACGGTGCGGACGCGGCCCAGGGCGCGGGGACGGCGCCGCTCCCCGCCGGCCGGCCCGGTCACGGCGAGCGGCGGCACGAGTTCGGAGCCGGTCGCTGTGTCCATGTCCGTTACGAGTATCCCGCTAGGGTGTTGTTTAACAGCGCTCGCCGACGGTCGCCCCAGCAGGTGGAGCGAACATCGCCGAGTACGGCGAGCCGGGTTGATCCGATGAAGCTCATCATCCAGATTCCCTGCTTCAACGAGGAGGAGCAGCTCCCGCTGACACTCAGCCGGCTGCCACGCCAGGTGCCGGGATTCGACGCGGTGGAGTGGCTGATCATCGACGATGGCTCCACCGACCGCACCATCCAGGTGGCTCGCCAGCACGGCGTGGACCACGTGGTCCGCCTGACCAACCACAAGGGCCTGGCGGCCGGATTCCAAGCCGGGTTGGACGCGGGGCTGAAGCTGGGCGCGGATGTGATCGTCAACACCGACGCCGACAACCAGTACGAGGGCGGTGATGTCCCGAGGCTGGTGGCACCAATCCTCCGAGGCGAGGCGGACATGGTGGTCGGCGATCGCCAGGTGAACACGATCGCCCACTTCTCCGCGCGCAAGAAGCTGCTCCAGCGGCTCGGCTCATGGGTGGTCCGCCAGGCCTCGGACACCGCGATCCCCGATACCACCTCGGGCTTCCGGGCCTACAACCGCGAGGCCGCGCTCCAGATGCAAGCGGTGTCGAAGTTCACCTACACATTGGAGACGATCATCCAGGCCGGGAAGCTGCTGGTGGCGCTCGACCACGTCCCCATCCACACCAATCCGAAGACCCGTGAGTCCCGGCTGTTTCCCTCGATCACCGCGTACGTGCGCCGCAACGTCCTGTCGATCTTCCGGATCTACTCTCAGTACGAGCCGTTGAAGGTGTTCTGGGCTGGGGCCGCGGTGGTGGGCATCGGCGCGCTGGCGGTGTTCACGCGGTTCCTGATCTACTTCGCTGAAGGCAACGGGCGCGGTCACGTCCAGTCGCTGATCCTCGGGGCAGTGCTGTTCAACGCGGCGATGCTGCTTGGTTCGCTCGGGGTGATCGGTGACCTGCTCGACGCCCAGCGGACTCTCTCGCAACGCACGCTCGAGCGCGTGCGCCGGATCGAGCTCCAGCTCGGCGTCGAGCCCTCGCACTACGAGCCCGGAGCGCCCCGAGAGCAGTCTGACCGTCAGGCCCTCGAGGTATGAGCTCCACGCAGTCCGCGACCTCGACCGACAGCGTCCCGACCGGGAACACCTTCGACAAGTACGGCTCCACCAACCCGCTGGTGCGCCGGCTGATGGCCGGCTTCCAGGCCACGCTGGACGAGCTGTTCGACCAGGCGGCCCCGCAGTCAGTGCTCGATGTCGGCTGCGGCGAGGGAATCCTCACCGCCACCTGGGCACAGCGCCTGGGAAGCGGCCGCGTCGTCGGCGTGGACCTGGAGGATCCCAAGCTGCGCGCCGAATGGGCGGCTCGCGAGCGCGCGAATCTCCGCTTTGAGTCGGTCGCCTCCCGCGAGCTTCCGTTCGCCGATGGCGAGTTCGAACTGGTGGCGGCGGTCGAGGCCCTGGAGCATATATCCGACCCTGAGCACACCCTGTCCGAAATGAGCCGCGTGGCCAGCTCGCACCTGCTCGTCTCGGTCCCGAGTGAGCCGCTGTGGCGGATCCTCAACCTTGCCCGAGGTGCCTATCTGGCGCAGCTCGGCAACACGCCGGGGCACGTCAACCATTGGTCGAGGCGGGGGTTCGTTCGGATGCTCTCGCGCTACGGAGAGGTCCGGGCGGCGCGTTCTCCGTTCCCGTGGACGATGCTGCTGGTGGGGGTCCGTTGATGCGAGGAATCCGCACCCGCGGGGCCGTCGCGCCCGAGGCCGATCCGGCCGGCGAGCACCGAGGCGCTCGCAACGGGGACCGGCCAATGCCCGGCACCGGTGGTGAGCAGGCCACGAGCGGCTCCTATGCCACCGGAGCTCGGGTGCTTTCGATCGGGATCGCTTCGACTGGCATCTTCACGTTCGCCTACCTGGCCGTCGCCAGTCACGAGCTCGACCAGACGTCCTACGGCCGCGTGTCCCTGTGCTGGTCGCTGATGTTCGTGATCCTCTCGGTCATCTACCGCCCGGTGGAGCAGCTGCTCAGCCGCACGATCGCCGACCGACGGGCCCGGGGGCTCGAGGGGCATCCCCTCCGGGTTCCGGCGCTGATCCAGCTCGGCTTTGCGCTGCTGTTCCTGGCCGTCGCCCTGGCGCTCCGCAACCCCATCGAGCACGGCCTGTTCGACGGCTCCGCCGCGCTCTACTGGATCCTGGTGATCGGGGTGCTGGCGTATGCGGCCAGCTACTTCGCTCGCGGCTGGTTGGCCGGTCATCAGCGCTTCGCCCTGTACGGCGGTCTGGTGTTCCTGGAGTCGACCAGCCGCTTCCTGTTCGCGCTGGCCGTCGGGGTCGGGATCGGCAGCGGCCAGGGAGCAGTGGGTCTGGGCATGGCGGTAGCGCCATTCGTGTCCCTGTCGGTGATCCCGTTTGCGTTTTCCCGGGTCAAGCATCCGGCGCCATCGGGGCTGCCGGCTGCCGATGCCGCCGGCGAGGGTCCGGCGCACGCAGCGGTGGAGGAGGTGTCCACCGACCTGTCGCTACGCCATGGCAGCGGCTTTGCCGTGGCCGTGGTCGGGATCATGCTCGCCGAGCAGACGCTGATGAATGCAGCGGTGCTGATCGTCAACGGCACATCCGGGCGGGCGCTGGCCGGATTCGTGTTCAACGTGCTGCTGATCGTGCGGGCGCCGCTTCAACTATTCCAGGCCATCCAGACCTCGATCCTGCCCCACCTCGCCGGACTCGAGGCGCGCGAGAGCGGCGATGAGTTTCACCGGGCGATCCGGCTGACGATTCGGGTCATCGCCGGATTCGCCGGGGCGGTGGCGATCGGGCTGCTGGCGATCGGCCCGTTCGTGATGACCGCACTGCTCGGCAACAAGGGATTTCACTACGGTCGCTTCGGCTTGGCCGTGGTCGCCCTGGGGATGGGCCTGCACCTCGTCTCAGGAACCCTCAACCAGGCGGCGCTGGCTCGCGGCCGCGCCGGGACGGCATCGATGGCCTGGCTGCTCTCAGCGGTGCTGTTCGTCAGCTTCGTGGTTGCGCGCCCGATCGCCGCCGAGGTGACCAAGGTCGAGGTCGGCTACTTCCTGGCCACGTTGGTGCTGTGCGGGCTCCTGTGGACGCTCTACCGGCGCGGTTCCGCAGCCCCGGCGGAGCGGCCTCAGCTGGGGCGCGCCGGCGCCGCTGCGGCCGAGCGCGCCGCGCCCTGATCCCAGCCCTCGAGGCGAGACCCGGCTAGCTCCCGAGGTTCTGGCAGGCTGGCTCCTTCTTGGCTGCGCTCTCCAGCTCGGGGCTCTTGAGCCCGCTCAGACTGGAGCCGATGTTGCTCATCGAGTTGCGCACGTTGGTGCCGAGTGTCACCGCGGCGCTCTTGAACGCCTGGGCGCTCGAGGTGGGAAGCGCATTCGCCGACGACACCGCCTGCCCGAGGGCGCCGTGCAGCTGCGTGAACGCGCCTACGATCGCAGTCGAGATCTTCTTGCCGTTGCTGACATTGGGGGTTCCGGCGCTCTTCAGCTTGGTGATCGCCTGCTCGGTGTCGGCGACGACGCCGTTGAGGAACCCCTGCAGCGCCTGCTTGCCCTGGGCCGGGCTCTTGATCGAGCTCAGGTTCAGAGCGCTGCTGCGGGTCTGAACACTCTTTTCGAACGGTCCCACGGCCTGACAGATCGACTTGCTGTAGGCAGCAGGACTGACGGTGCTGGAATCTCCGCACGCGCCGAGCGCGATGGAGGCGGCCAGCACGCCGGCGATGGTCGAGGTCTTCCTTCCCAGGGGCATGGCGGAGGACCGTAGCGGAAAGCCCTCGGCGCTGCCGTAGGAGGTGCTTCTCAGTTCGCGCCAGCGGCCCGGACGAGCTCCCGATACGCGCCGACCGGATCGTCGGCACCGAAAACCGCCGAGCCGGTGACGAGGAGGTTGGCCCCGGCCCGAACGGCGGTAGCGGCGCTGTCACCGTGGATTCCGCCGTCGACCTCCAGGGCTACGTGCGCGGGTAACGCCCTGCGCATCCGGGCCAGTTTCTCGAACGACGTCGGGATCAGCTTCTGGTTACCCCAACCGGGGTTGACGCTCATGCACAGGGCCAGATCGAGCGCGTCCTGCGCCACTTCGGCCAGCGCCTCGGCGGGGGTGGCGGGGCAGATCGCGGCGCCGGCGGTGCAGCCGGACTCCCGGATCTGCGAGAGCACATAGTGCAGGTGGGGCGTGGCCTCGACGTGAACGGTGATGCCGTCGGCACCGGCGCGAGCGAACTCGGGCACCTGCCGCTCAGGGCGCTCGATCATCAGGTGAACGTCGATCATCCCCCCGGAGCTGTGCACCCGGTCGGCGATCGCGGAAACGATCACCGCGCCAAAGGTGATCGGCGGGACGAAGTGGCCATCCATCACGTCGACGTGGATCACACGCGCCCCCGCCTGCAGGACCTCGTCGACCTGCTCGCCAAGCCGCGAGAAGTCGGCCGACAGGATCGACGGCGCGACCCACCGCTCGCCCAACAGCCCAGCGGGCACCGCTACACCGCCCTCAGCATGCTGCCCTGACAGTGGTTGCAGGCGACGATCGCGGTGCTCGACATCCTCACCATCGTCGAGTGCTCGCCGCAATTGGGGCAGACCGAAACGAGTTCGTAGCGCTGCAGGCAGTAGACGCAGCGGTAGCGTCCGGGAACCGCAGTCGGGCGCAGCCACGGCTCGCCGCAGTTGGGGCATTCCGGACCGAGCTTGACTGGATCATCGGCCACGGTCTCCACCAGCTTAACGGCGCGAGTACGACGACCCTCAGCTCGACCGGGTGCCATCGCGACGCAGCCGGGCGATGAAGAAGCCGTCGGTCCCGTCGCGCTCGGGCCGCAACTGCAGGTATGGTCCGGCCTCCCCTCTCCCTCGTGACGGCCACTCCGTGGGCAGCTTCTCGGCACGGAACTCCGGGTGCTCGATCAGGAACGCGTCGATCACCCTGCTGCTCTCAGCCTCGGAGATCGTGCACACCGAGTACACCAGCGCGCCCCCGGGTGCCGTAGCGGCGGCACCGGCTGCCAGGATCCGGGCCTGGAGCCGGGACAGCTCCCGGATCGAGTCGCGGCTCCCGCGCCACCGGAGGTCAGGACGCGACTGCAGCGTCCCCAGGCCGCTGCAGGGAGGATCGACGAGCACCCGGTCATAGGAGTTCTCGGCCCGCGGCTGTGCTGCGTCTCCGATCCTGACCCGCACCGCGTCGGCGCGCAGCCGCCCGCAGGTGCGCTCCAGCGCACGTGCCCGGCCCGGATGGCGCTCGACCGCGACGATCTCGCCCTCCCCACCCATCAGCGCGGCCAGATGGGTGGTCTTGGCCCCCGGGGCCGCGCACAGATCAAGCACCCGCTGGCCCGGACGCGGAGCCAGCGAGCGGGCCACGAGCATCGACGCTCGCGACTGCGGCATGATCGCACCGGTTCCGAACAGCTGTGAGCCGTGCACGTCGAACGGCTCCTCGAGGACGATCCCTTCCGGGAGCTCCGGTGATGGACGGGCGGCAACCGGTAGCCGGGTTAGCACGTCGGCGCGCGTACTCACCAGCTCGTTCACCCGCAACGCCGCCTCCGCCGGCTCATTCACAGCTTGAAGCAGCGCCCGGGCCTGCTCCGCCCCCAGCTCCTTCCACCACAGCTCGGCCAGCCACCGCGGAACCGAGTGGCGCAGCGCCGCCGCCGCGGAGGTCTGGTCGTCGAGCGCGTGCAAGATCGTCGTGCCCTCACGGGTGGCCCGGCGTAGCACCGCGTTGACCAGCGCCCCGCCCCCGGCGCTGTGTCCTTTGGCCAGCTCGACGCCGTCGTCGACGGCAGCGTGGTGGGCGACCCGGTCCAGGAACAGCAGCTGAAACAGGCTCAGGCGCAGGGCGGCCAGCACGGGGGGGTCCAGCCGGTGCAGCGGTCGAGTACAGAGGCGCCCGGCGACGTAGTCGAGTGTGGCCGCGCGCTGAACCGTCCCGTAGACGAGGATCGTGGCCAGTGCCCGGTCACGAGGCGCAAGCTCAGGGCGGTGGGTGAAGTGGGCGCTGAGCGTCCGATCGGCGTAGGCTTGCTGCTCGAACACGCGCCTGATCACCGCGTAGGCCACCTCGCGAGCGGGAGCGACCATGCCGCGGCGGGACACCGGGCTCACCGTTCACCGCCGAGGGCCGTGACCACGTAGATAGTCCTCCCCGGTCATCGGGCGTCCACCCGGCGGCTGCACGGTGATCAGGTTGAGGGCGCCGGCGATGGTGCCGAGCACTGGCATCGGGCCTTGCAGCGACAGCACTCCCGGCGGCGGTCCTCCGGCGTTGCCAACCCGTGCCCGGAGCACGCCCAAGCGCCCGACCGGCTCCACGTTCACGAAGGCTCCGATGTGCGGCGTGAGCGCGCGCACCGTCCGGGCCAGCATCGCCGCTGGTCGATCGGGCAGGAGCTGTCGGTCGGCGGGGGTGATCTTCTCGGCGTAGGTGACGGCCGCCTCGTCCTGAGCCACCGCGTCTGGCGACTGGTCGAGAACCTCGAGCAGCAGCTCGCCACCGAGCTCGGCCAACCGCTGCGCGAGGGTGCCATACGTGTCCTCGGGACCGATCCGTTGTGGCCGCCGCGCGAACACCGGTCCGCTGTCGAGCCCTGCCGTCAGTCCCATGATCGATACGCCGGTCACCGCATCACCAGCGATGATCGCCCGCTCGATCGGGGCCGCCCCGCGCCAGCGCGGCAGCAGCGACGGGTGCACATTGAGCATCCGGTACTGCGAGAGCAGCGGCTCCTTGATCAGGGCCCCGAACGCGCACACCACCACCGTCTCCGGGCGCTGGCGGGCGATCAGCTGCCGCGTGGCCTTCGCACCCACGTCCTCCGGCTGGCCCAGCTCGAGCCCCAGCCTGGCCGCGGCCAGCGCTACGGGCGGGGAAGCGATGCGGCGCCCGCGCCCCCGGGGACGGTCGGGTCGTGTCAGTACCAGCGACGGTCGGTGCGCCGAGTCAGCCAGTCGCTCGAGGATCGTGGCGGCGAAATCCGAGGTGCCGAGGAAGACGGTGCGCACCGTCCGCGCTCAGGCCGCCTGCGCCTCTCGCAGCGCCCGGACGGCCTCCTTGCGCTGCTCGCGGCTGGTGCGATCCAGGATCAGCACACCGTCGAGATGATCGACCTCGTGTTGAATAACCCGTGCCTCCAGCCCGCTGGCCTCGATCGTGATCGGCTGGCCCCGCTCGTCGAGGGCACCGACGCGGACATGCAGCGGCCGCTCCACTTCGACCAGGACCGAGGGCAGGCTCAGGCAGCCTTCCTCGACAGTCTCGAGTTCGCTTCCGCGCCACTGCACCTCGGGGTTGATCAGCGCGCACAGGGGCGCATCCGGCCCTACCCGGTAGACGAGCAGGCGGTGCACCACCCCCAACTGGGTGGCGGCGAGACCGACACCGAGCGCGCCGTCCATCAGCTCCCCCATGCGCGCGATCTCCAAGCGCAGCGCGTCGTCGATGCGCTCCACCGGCCGCGCCTGCATTCGCAGCACCGGGTCGCCGAACTTGCGCACATGTGCCAGCGCCGCCTCACGACGGGCAGCGACCTCGGGATCGAGCTGGTGCTCTTCCTCCTCAGCCCCTGCGTCCTCGGGATCTGTGGTGTATGCCTGCTCGGACACGGTCCGAAAGTCTAGGACGCGCCGCTGCTCAGCCCGGCCGCGGTGAGCGATGAGACGCCGCCCTACGTACGCGGGCGCGGTCGTGCTGCGCTCACTGAGGGTCGACGTCAACACTGAGGCTGACGCCTTGCCGGCTGGCCGAGCGCGCCAGCTGGTCCACCGCGGCGCCGACGGCGGCGATCGCGGTGTGGCGTGCACGGGCCTTGATCACCAGCTGCGAACGCTCCTGGCCACGGAGGCGAAACAGCGGCGCCGGCCCTAGTACCGAGCCGGCATCTGCGGGGATGAGCCGGTGCAGCTCGGCCGCGATGCGTTGTGAGCCACCCCGCTCAGGCGACGAGCACACGACCCGGACCAGCGACGCGAACGGCGGGTAGCGGAGCAGCTCGCGCTGAACCAGCTCGTCGGCCAGGAAGCCGTCGGAGTCGTGGCGGGCGGCAAACCGAATCGACCGGGCATCAGGGGCAGTGGTCTGCACCAGGACGCGGCCATCGCCGCCGCGCCCGACGCGACCCGCAAGCTGGGTGACCAGTGCGAACGTGCGCTCCTCCGCGCGGAAGTCGGGGAAGCGCAGCGTCTGGTCGGCGTCGAGCACGATCCCCAGGCTCACGTCGGGAAAGTCGTGGCCCTTGGCCACCATCTGGGTTCCGATCAGCACCCCTGCGGATGCAGCCGCGAACCCGGCCAGCGTGCGGGCGCGGGCGTCGATCCCGGTCGCGTCGGCATCGAGGCGCAGCACCGGGAAGTCTCTGCTCGCCAACGCCTCGGTGAGCTCTTGTTCGATCCGCTCGGTGCCGGCACCGTGACGGGCGATAGCCACCGACGCGCACTCGGGGCAGCGTCCGGGAACGGGCTCGCGATGGCCGCAGTGATGGCAGGCGACGAAGCCGCCGGTCCGATGCAGCACCAGCGCCACCTCGCAGCTGGGACACATCCACACCCGTCCACAGGAGCGGCAGGAGAGGAAGTTCGACCAGCCGCGACGGTTGAGCAGCACGATTGCCTTGCCATGGGCGTGCCGCAGGTCGACGAGGGCGATCCGCGCAACCGGGTGCAGGGGGTGGTGGCGACCGCGCATGTCGAGGATCTCCACGGGCGGGAGCGGGCGTCCGTCGATCCTCCGCGGCAGCCGCAGGTGCGGCTGTGCCTGCACGGTCTCCGGACGGGGCGTGGCGCTACCGAGGAGGAGCACGGCACCGTGGTCGTTGGCGCGCCGCTGCGCCACCGTGCGGGCGTCGTAGCGCGGATCGCCTTCGTTCTTGTATGAGCTCTCGTGTTCCTCGTCGACAATGATCAGGCCGATCTCGCTGACCGGCGCGAACACCGCCGAACGGGGTCCCAGACATACGCGCGCCTGCCCGCGTCGCAACCGGAGCCATTCGTCGTGGCGGGCTCCCTGCCCGAGCCCGGAGTGCATCACTGCGATCACCTCGCCAAAGCGTGCCTGGAAGCGAGCCAGCGCCTGTGGCGTCAGCGCGATCTCCGGAACCAGGACGACCGCGCCGCGTCCGGCTGCGAGCGCGGCCTGCACCGCGCGAAGGTAGATCTCGGTCTTGCCCGATCCGGTAACGCCGTGGACAAGGAAACTGCCGCCGTGCCCGGGTCCTAGCCGGCGCTCGATCGCGCTCAGCACCGGCGCCAGCGCTCGCTGCTGGTCGGTGCTCAGCGCCGGCGCGATGACGCTGGTCGAGGAGACGGCGTAACGCGCGGGAGCCCGACGCAGCTCCCGTTTGTCGAGGCTGACCAGGCCCCGCGCCCCCAACCGCCGCAGCGCCGGCGTGCCGAGCTCGGAGGCGAGGCTCGTGCCGCGCCGGCTGAGCTCCGCCAGCAGCTCTCGCTGACGCGCGGACAGCGGCCTGCTGTCGTTACCCAGTCCGGATCCGGAACCGGTTCCCGGGGGCGAGTCGAGCGCTGCGCGCCCGGCAGCGGTGATCTCCCCCATCAGCACCAGCTTCGGCCGCGAACCGGTGATCGCCCCCGGGGCCAGCACCAGGGCCAGCGCTCGCGCGACCGTGGAGCAGTACTCCTGCGCCATCCAGCACGCCAGCGAGACCAGGTCAGGCGGGACCGCCGTCGGCAGCACGGCGATGGGCTCCGCTAAACGCTCGGGCTCCAAGTCAGAGGCGTGGGTCAGCTCCATCACGACACCGAACACCCGCCGGCCCCCGAACGGAACCTGGAGCAGGGATCCCACGGCCACATCGCCCTGATCGGCGCGCAGACGGTAGTCAAACGGTCCCCGTACCGAACGGGTGGAGGTCAGCGGCTCGACGCGGACGATCAGTGGGGAAGTGGGCACGAATCGAGCGGCATCATGGGCAGTGCAGGGTAGATTGCGCCCAGGATGTCGATGGCGGACACCGACCACGGCCGGGCGGAGCTCGACCACGACGCGGTTCTCGATCTATGCGATCGCGTGCTGGGCGAGGTAGGACGACGCAGACACCTGTTCTCCTGGTTGCGGGTTCCCGATCTCCGCGCTGAGGCGGGCGATCCTGAGAACCTCGCGGGCCTAGACCTGCCCGCTCCGGCGCCGGCGGGCTGGCTGCCGGTTGACGCCTACTACCCGAGCCGGCGACTGATCGTGCTCTGTCGCCGGCTCTCCGAAGCCGAGCTCCACGCCTGCGCGCAGCGGGCGCCCGAGCACGGCCTGCGTGTCCTGCAGATCCAGTCGGATCAGCTAACTGCCGGTCGGCAGCCGAGCGAGGTAGCGCTGCGCCAGGCGCTGGCCGAGCTCGGCCGAGGCGATCGCCACTCCGAGGAACGGGACGAGGTGGGCGAAGTGCCTTCTCGCCCGCTCGAGCCGACGACCCTGGGGCGCACCCTCAGCCGGCTGAGCGAATCGTGGACTCAGGCGGCTGCGTTGAAGCCGAGCGCTGGCCCGACCCGGCCCTCGCAAGCCGAAGCCGCCCAACGGGCCGCGCGGCATGTCAAAGCCGTCGGTCCGGCGCCGCGAGCGGCGACGGCGCTAGCGGGGAGATCACCCCGGCCGCCAGCCCGGCGCGCACCGGGAACGCGATCCGCGCCGCTGGCCGCCAGGCGGCGAGCAGCCCGGCGGACGGCGCCAGCCCCGCGGCGACAGACAGTGAGCTCGCAGGCTTTGGCCGGAACCACGCTGCTGGCGCTGGCCGCCGGGTTGGCGGTGGAGCTCTACGTCGGGGTGAGCCGGATCGCGATCAGTGGCGGGCACTGGCTGCTGGCGTTTGGGCTGGCACTCGATGCAGCTTCCCGGGCGCTCGGGACGATCGCCGCGCGCCGCGCTCGCCGGCCCCGATGGGGCTGGCTCTGCGCCCTCGGCGGCAGCCCCGCCGTGGCCGCTCTCGTGCTGCTCGGTGAGGAGGGCCAGGCGCAGGTCGAGCCCGCGCCGCTGGCCGGGATCACGGCGCTGCTGGCGATGGTGTCCGTGGGTCTGGCGGTGCTGTGACCGCCGTGCGGCTGTCCGACTTCACTCCGCCGGGGTGAGCAACATGACAATCACATCTCCGGCCGCATCCAGAGCCGTGGGTCAGGTCCTGGCGGCGCTCCCCAGGCCGGCAGCCTCGCGCAGCTCCTGTGCCTTGTCGGTCCGCTCCCAGGTGAAATCGTGGTCCTCCCGGCCGAAGTGTCCGTAGGCGGCAGTCTTCTGGTAGATCGGGCGGTGCAGCTTCAGGTACTGGCGGAACGCTCCGGGGCGCAGGTCGAAATGCTCGGCGATCAACTCCAGGATCTTCGCCCGACCGATCTTCTCGGTGCCGAAGGTCTCGACCATCACCGACACGGGATGGGCGACACCGATCGCATACGCGACCTGGACCTCAGCGCGATCCGATAGGCCGGCCGCGACCACGTTCTTGGCCACGTAGCGAGCCGCATAGGCGGCGGAGCGGTCGACCTTGGACGGGTCCTTGCCCGAGAACGCGCCACCGCCGTGGCGAGACATGCCGCCGTAGGTGTCGACGATGATCTTGCGTCCCGTCAGCCCACAGTCGCCCATCGGGCCGCCGATGACGAACCGGCCGGTGGGATTGACGAGAAAGCTCTTGTGCAGCTTGCGCGAATCGAACAGCTCCGACGGAAGCACCGGCTCGATCACATGCTCCCACAGGTCATCCTTGATCAGCGACTCCGCGCCCTCCTTGTGCTGGGTCGAGATCAGCAATTTCTCGATCTCCACCGGACGGCCGTCGGCATAGCGGACCGAGACCTGAGTCTTGCCGTCCGGGCGCAGGTAGGGGACCATCTCGGCCTTGCGCACGTCGGCGAGCCGCTTGGCCAGCTTGTGGGCCAACGAGATCGGCAGCGGCATCAGCTCGTCGGTCTCGTTGGAGGCGTAGCCGAACATCATCCCCTGGTCGCCCGCGCCAGCGAGATCGAGCTCGTCGTCGTCGCCGGGATCGGTGCGCGCCTCGTAAGCCTGGTTGACGCCCTGGGCGATGTCCGCGGACTGCTTGTCGATCGCGTTGATCACCGCACAGGTGTGGAAGTCGAAGCCGAATTCGGCGTTGGTGTAGCCGATCCGCTTGATCGTCTGGCGCACGATGTCCTGGATGTCCACGTAGGTGTCGGTGGTGATCTCACCGGAAACGACGACCAGGCCGGTGTTGACGAGCGTTTCGCAGGCGACCCTGCCGGTGGGATCGTCGCGCAGGACCGCATCGAGGACTCCGTCGGAGATCTGGTCGGCGATCTTGTCCGGGTGTCCCTCGGTGACGGATTCGGAAGTGAACAGATACTCGTTGTCGGAAAGCGTGGTCATAGGAAGGAAGCGAGGCTCCGCGGTCGAATCGGTCTCCCCATCTCGGCTGGACGCCCCAGCGCCGATCTTGGAATACAGCGGGCTGAGATGCGGAGCTGGAAGTGAGTCGAGACAGATTAGCGGCCCGTCCCGCGCCGGGTGTCTACCGCCTCAGGCCGCGGCGCCGCCTCTGACCACGCCCCGCTGCTCGCCGCGCTCGACGAAGTCGATGATCAGCGGGATCCCCTCCAGGCGATATCGCTCGCGCATGCGGTTCTCCAGGTAGTAGGCGTAGTCGCGGGTGACCAGCGCGTGCGAATTGACCTGGATCGAGAAGCGCGGCGGGCGCTCGCTGGTCTGGGTCATGAACAACAGCTTCAGGCGCTGGTGGCCACGTCGCCGGCCGCTGGCCGAGGGCGGCTGCCGGGCGGCCACGACCTCGGAGAGAAAGCGGTTGAGCTGCGAGGTCGGAATTCGACCGCGGCTGCGGTCACCGAGCGCGACTGCCTCCACCAGCAGGCGCTCGACGTGCCGACCGGTCTTGGCGCTGGCGGTCAGCACCCGCGGGCGCAGCCGCAGCTTGCGGTGCGCATGGGCGCGCTCGTGGTCGAGATCCACGCCGTCCTCCAGGTCCCACTTGTTGAGCACCAGCGCCGTGGCGCAACCGCTTTTCATCGCCAGCTCGGCGACGCGGAGATCCTGCGAGGTGATGCCGTCGCTGGCGTCACACACGACCAGCGCGACGTCGGCCCGCTCTGCGGCCCGGCGCGCGCGCAGAGCGGTGTAGTACTCCAGCGACTCCCCCACCTTCGCCTGCCGGCGCAGCCCGGCGGTGTCGATCAGGATCAGCTGCCGATCACGAAAGCTCAGCGGCAGGTCGATCGCGTCACGCGTGGTGCCGGCCACCGGCGAGACGATCACCCGAGCTACGACTTCGCCGTCGTTGCCGGAGCCCAGGAAGCGGTTGACCAGCGAGGACTTACCGACATTGGGGCGGCCGATCACCGCCAAACGCACGGCATCGGCGGCCTCATCGGGCTCCTGAACCGCGGGCGCCAGCTCCACGATCCGGTCGAGCAGATCGCCGGTGCCGAGGCCCTGCGCAGCCGAGACCGCTACCGGGTCGCCGAGCCCGAGCCCGTGAAACTCCGCCGCCAGCGCCAGATCGGTGGCGGTGTCGATCTTGTTGGCGGCCACCACCACCGGCAGCGAGCCGCGGCGAAGCAGGTCGGCCAGCTCCTGATCGCCGGCGCGGACACCGGCCCGAGCGTCGACCACAAGTACCGCGACCTCGGCGTCAGCGAGCGCAGCTCGAGCCTGAGCTTGAACCTCGCGGGCGAGCTCATCGCGTTCCTCCAAGTCGATCCCGCCGGTGTCGATCAGGGTCAGCGAGCGGCCGTTCCAGTCGGTGCTTAGCTCCTTGCGGTCCCGCGTGATCCCGGGGCGCTCGTGCACCACCGCCTCGCGGGTCCCGGTCAGCCGGTTGACCAGCGAGGACTTACCGACATTCGGGTACCCGACGACTGCGACTTTCATGACCGCTCGAGCCTAGCGTCGCTCTGATCACAGGCCAGCGGCGAGCGCAGCGAGATGATCGACGACTTGCTCCTGGGAAAGCCGCGTGGTGTCGAGCTTCACGGCGCCCTCGGCCGGCACCAGTGGAGAATGCTCGCGGGTGCGGTCGCGTTCGTCCCGGGCTTGCTGCTCGGCCAGCACGGTGGCCGGATCGACACCAAGTTCCAACGCCCGGCGATGCGCCCGGGTCCTGGGATCGGCGGTCAGGAAGACCTTCAGCTCGGCGGTGGGCGCGACCACGGTCCCGATGTCGCGCCCCTCGGCAACCCAGTTCCCGCGGCTCAGCAGGCGCTGCTGCTCGGCCGCCATCGCGGCGCGCACCTGCGGGTCGGCGGCGGCCCGGGAGGCGCCCTCGGAGATCGCCGGCGTCCGGATCGCCGCGCTCACGTCCTCCCCGTCCAGCAGCACCCGAGTTCCCAGCTCGATCCGCACCACCGGCGCGACCTCGGCCGGTGGCGCTCCGCCGCGCGCTGCGGCCAGCGCCACGCAGCGGTACATCGCTCCCGAGTCCAGGTAGGTGAAGCCAAGCCTCGCCGCGAGGGCACGGGCGACTGATGACTTGCCTGATCCGGCCGGCCCGTCGATGGCGATCACCATCGGCACGTCCTGGTGAACGCTGCCGGCAGCTCCACTACACGGCCAGCGCCGCGACATCCTGCGCGAAGCCCGGATAGGACACGGCGCCGGCCTCCATCCCAGTCACCTCCACCCCCTCGGCCGACGCCAATCCCGCCACCGCACCCAGCAGCGCCAGGCGGTGATCCCCCCGTGCCTCCAGGCGGCCCCCGCGCAGCCCACCGGTACCGGTGACGGCAAAGCCGTCGGGCGTGGCCTCGATCTCGGCCCCTAGCCCGCGCAGCCCCTGCACCACGGTGGCGATCCGATCTGACTCCTTGAGCCGCAGCTCATCGGCTCCGCTGACCACGGTCTCGCCCTCGGCAAAGCATCCCAGCAGCGCCACCAGTGGCAGCTCGTCGATCGTCAGCGGCACCTCGTGCGCGTCGACGGTGGTGCCTTCGATCGGTGCGCTGCGCACGTCGAGGTCAGCCACCGGCTCCAGCTCACCGAAGCCACCAACCGGCTCCAGCTCGCCGAGGACGATCGCCCCCATGCGCTCCAGCACGCGCAGAAATCCCGCTCGCGTCCAGTTCACGCCGACTCCCTCCAGCAGCAGACGACTGCGGGGCACCAACACTCCGGCGACGATCAGGAACGCGGCTGAGGACAGGTCCCCGGGAATCTCGATCAGCTCCAGCTCGAGCTCGTCGGTGTTGCCGACGGTGACCCGATATCCGCGCTGCGGATCTCCGACGCGAGCCACGGGAGCGCCCGCGCGCTGGAGCAGTCGCTCGGTGTGGTCGCGCGTGGGCACGGGCTCGATCACCGTCGTGGCGTCGGTGATGAGTCCGGCCAGCAGCAGACACGACTTAACCTGGGCACTGGCCACGGGGAGCTGGTACTCGATCCCCTGAAGCTCGGCTCCCGCGATCGTCAAGGGAGGAAACCGATCGCTCCGCGCCCGGATCCTCGCCCCCATCATCCGCAACGGTTCGGCGATCCGGTCAACCGGGCGCCGGCGGATCGAGTCATCGCCGTCCAGCGCAAACGTCCGATCACGCTGAAAGGCCAGCCAGCCCGGCAGCAGGCGCATCAGCGTTCCGGAGTTCCCAACGTCGATGGCGTCGGTTGGCGCCTGCGCGTTGCGTAGCCCACAGCCACGGATCAACACGTCCTCGCCCTGCTCCTGCACGATCACTCCCAGCTCGCGCAGCGCCGCGAGCGTCGAGTCGGTGTCGGCGGCCCGCAGGTAGTTCCTGATCCGCACCGGCTCCGAGGCCATCGCCCCGATGATCGCCGACCGGTGCGAGATCGACTTGTCGCCAGCCACGCGCAAGCGGCCGCGCAGCGGCGGGGACGGATCGAAGCGCGCATTCATGCCCGCGCCACCGGGAACCCGAGCTCTCCAACCAGGGCCAGCACCCGGGCGGCATCCCGCTCACCAGCCACCCACAGTGCGACGACGCCTTCGCTCATGTCGGGCGCAGGGTAGAGGGCCATGTCGCTGATGTTCACTCCAGCGCGGCCGAGCTCGAGCGCGAGCTGGGCCACCACCCCGGGGCGGTTGGGCACCGACGCCCTCAGCTCCACCAGGGGCCCGCGGGCTAGGCCCTCCTCCAGCAGACGGCGACGGTCAACTGCTGCCGCCTCGTTCCAAGCCACGATCCGCTCGCGATCGCCGGCGCGCAGTGCCGCCGAGACCATCTCCAAGCGCGCGATCGCGCCGTCGATCTCATCCACCAGCCCATCCCGGTTGGAGAGGTAGATGTCAGCCCAGATCGCGCTCGGAGCGCCGGCCACGCGCGTGGCATCGCGAAAGCTGGGCCCGGTCGCGGGAAGCAGCTCACTGCCTCCGCCGATCGTGCGAGCCGCCTGGGAGACGAGTACGTTGGCGAGCACGTGCGGGAGATGGGAGACGCTGGCCAGCATGCGATCGTGGGCCTCGGGGTCGATCGCGCAGGGCCGGGCGCCGATGCCGTGCAGCAGCCGGTGCAGGCGTTCGTAGAGGAGGCCGCTGGCCAGGCCGCTCGGAGTCAGGTACCAGATCGCTCCATCGAACAGGTCCGCGCGCGCGTGCTCCACGCCAGAGGTCTCGGCTCCGGCGAGCGGATGGCCGCCGACGAAGCGGGGATCGTCGTGGGCGGCGACCACTGCTCTCTTGGTCGAGCCAACGTCACTGACCACGCAATCGGCGGGCGCGTGCGCGAGGGCGGCGGTGACCGTGTCGACGATCGCTCCCACCGGCACGGCGACGAACACCGCCTCGGCGTCGGATACCGCCTCCTGCACGCTGCTCGCCCCCCGCTGCAGGACCCCGCGTCGCAGGGCCTGCGCTAGCGCATCCGGGCGAACGTCGAATCCGGTGACCTCGGCCTGCAGGTGCTCGCGTGCGGCCAGGGCCAGCGAGCCGCCGATCAGCCCGACTCCGACGACGGCTAGCCGCATCTCGCTCAGGCGTCGGGGGGACGGCGGCGCTTTGCGACGGCATCCGCGAGCAGCTCCAGCACCTCCAGCGTCGGCTCCCAGCCGAGACACCCGTCGGTGATCGACTGGCCGTAGGTGAGCTCCCCGGCCGAGCGCAGCTCCTGGCGGCCGCCGATGATGAACGACTCGACCATCGTGCCCACGATCGCCCGGTTGCCGTCGGCGATCTGGCGCCCCAGTTCCTCGGCCACGACCGGCTGACGCTCGGGCTGTTTGCCGCTGTTGTCGTGGGAGACGTCGACCATCACCCGCTCGGGAAGGCCGGCGCCACGGAGCAGCGCGAGCGTCGCGCCGACGTCGCCGGCGCTGTAGTTGGGCGACTCCCGGCCTCCACGTAGGATCACGTGACAGTCGCGGTTGCCGCGGGTGTGGAGGATCGCGGAGCGTCCGCTGAGATCGATGCCGGCGAACGCGTGTGGTACCGCGGCTGCGCGCACGGCGTCGACCGCGACCTGGACGTTGCCGTCGGTTCCGTTCTTGAAGCCGACGGGCATCGACAATCCCGATCCCAGCTGTCGGTGGATCTGGCTCTCGGTCGTGCGCGCCCCGATCGCACCCCAGCAGACGGCATCGGAGATGTACTGGGGGATGATCGGGTCCAGGAACTCGCAGCCGATCGGCAGCCCCAGCTCGAGCACCTCCAGCAGCAGCTGCCGGGCCATCCGCAGTCCGGTGTTGACGTCGCCGGTGCCGTCCAGATGCGGGTCGTTGATCAGCCCCTTCCAGCCGGTGGTGGTGCGCGGCTTCTCGAAGTACACGCGCATCACCACGCACAGTTCCTGCTGCCAGGCGGTGCTGGCGCTCGCCAACCGGCGTGCGTAGGCGAGCGTGGCGTCGACGTCATGGACGCTGCAGGGGCCGACGACGACGATCAACCGGTCGTCCTCGCCGTCGAGGATCGCGTGAACCTGCTCGCGTCCTCGCAGCACCACGTTGGCGCGCTCCTCGGTCAGCGGCAGCTCGCCGAGCAGACCGGCGGGAGCCAGCAGCGGCTCGAGCCGCTCGATGCGCTGGTCGCGGACGGCTTCGCGCCGCTTGGGAGGTGCGCTGGGCACGTCAGCAGGCGGCGCTCTCGATTGGCGGGGCGGCGCAGGAGCCGGCGGCGGCAGCGCTCTCACGAGCCGAAAGCAGGGTCTTGCCGGTCAGGGCAGCGGCGGCTCGGACACGGTCGACGTAGGTGGCCAGCGAGCTCGTCGGCAGCGACTGCGGTCCGTCGCAGATCGCCTCCTCGGGACGCGGGTGGACCTCGACGATGATGCCATCGGCGCCAACCGCGGCGGCGGCCAGCGACAGCGACTCCACGAGCTCACGCCGGCCGGCGGCGTGACTGGGATCGACGATCACCGGCAGGTGAGTGCGCTCCTTGAGGACCGGCACGGCCGTGAGATCGAGGGTGAAGCGGTAGGAGGTCTCAAACGTGCGGATCCCGCGCTCACACAGGATCACGCTGCGGTTGCCCTCCTTGAGCACGTATTCGGCCGCCATCAGCAGCTCGTCCAGGGTGCTGGAGATCCCTCGCTTGATCAGCACTGGCCGTCCGCAGCGGCCGACCTCGGTCAACAGCGGGTAGTTCTGCATGTTGCGAGCGCCGATCTGAATCACGTCTGCCACCGCGACCACGTCGTCGAGGTCCCTCAGGTCCATGCATTCAGTCACCACCGGCAGGCCGCTGGCCTGCTTGGCCTCGGTCAACAATCGCAGCCCCGCGTGACCAAGGCCCTGGAAGTCGTACGGTGAAGTGCGGGGCTTGTAGGCACCGCCCCGGAACATGGTCGCGCCGGCGGCGCGAACCGCCTCCGCGCATTCGAGCGTCTGCTGACGGGTCTCCACCGTGCACGGCCCGGCGATCAGCGCGAAACGATCGCCCCCGACGGGTGTGCCCGCGATCTGGAGCTCTTCGGTTCTCGCTGCTGACTGCACGCTCATCGCGATGGTCCTTTCTGGCTCTGCGAAGACTCTACGGAAGGCGCCCGTGCGGGCGGGGGTCCCGGGGGACACTCGTGTTGGCGCTCGACGCAACTCGTCACCCGCAGGTGCGGGCCCGCGTGGGTCCGCCGGACCTCAAAGCCCAGCGGAGGCCGAGCGCCTAGATAAATCGCCAGAGGTAGAACCGCACGCTGCAGCGACGAGGGCGGGGCTCAGAGGCGTAGATGTCGCTGCTGTGGCACATGCGCAAGCAGGATTGTGACACAGCGGCGACGTTAGGCCAAGTGTCCTCCCCGAACAGGGCGCGCTGGATCATGCCGGCCGGCTACAGCAGCCCGGCCAGCGCGGCCAGGAACCGCTCGTTCTCGGCCTCGGTGCCGACGGTCACTCGCATCGCGCCGTCGCGCCCCAGTGAACCGCCTCCCCGGACCAGCACACCGCGCTCACGCAACCCCGCGAGCACCGCCGGCTCGCGCTCGACCTCAGGCAGGACCAGCCAGACGAAGTTGGCGTCAGACTCCGCCACCCACAGGCCGAGTCGGCGCACCCCCTCCTCGAGCTCCATCCGCGCCGCCACGATCCGGGCCACCCGCCGCTCGACCTCGTCCTGATGGCGGAGCGCCTCCACCGCCGCCGCCTGCGCGGCTGCGTTCAGGTAGAAGGGCTGACGCACCTGATCGACGGCCACGGGAAAGTCCGGGGAGCCGCAGAGCGCGTAGCCCACGCGCAGCGCCGCCAGCCCATAGACCTTGGAGAAGGTGCGCAGCAGCACGAGGTTCGGGTAACGGCGCAGCAGCTCCACCGAAGCGAATGGATCCCCCAGCGTCAGCGCGAACTCACAGTAGGCCTCGTCGAGTATCACCGCCACGTGCCGCGGCACCTGGGTCAGGAAGCGTTCGATCTCCGGCAGCCCCACCGCAGTGGACGTCGGGTTGTTGGGGTTGCAGACGAGTATCAGCCGGGTGGCGACGGTGATCTCGGCCAGCATCGCCTCCAGGTCGTGGCGCTGCTGCTCGTCCAGCGGCACCGCAAGCGCACGCGCGCCGGAGGCCGCGGCCAGGTGGGGATAGACGCTGAACGCCGGCCAGCCGTAGATCAGCTCGGCGCCGGGCTCGAGCAGCGCCTCGCCGGCCGCCAGCAGGATGTCGCAGGAGCCGTTGCCGAGCGCCACCTGCTGCGGGGCGATCTCATAGCGGGCGGCGAGTGCGCGGCGCAGCGGCACGTAGGCCGGATCGGGATAGCGGTTGGCGCCACTCAGCACGTTGGCGGCCGCCTGCACCACGGCCGGCAGTGGGGCGAAGCACGACTCGTTGGAGGCGAGCATCGCCACGCCGGCGCCGAGGTCGTAGCCGGCCGCCACCGGGTAGACCGGGATCCGCCTGATCCGCTCTGCGAACTCCAGCGCCATCGGACCTATTGTGCCGACTCCAGGTCGGCGCGCAGTGCCCGGGCCTCCCCGAGGTAAACGTGACGCGGTCGGTGATCCTCTTGCGCGTAGTAGTGCATCAGCACCCGGATCACGCGCGGCATCGAGCCGGGGACCGGAACCTCTCGCGCGCACAGCAGCGGCACGTGATCAAGTCCAAGGGCCCGCGCGGCGACGGCGGGGAACTCGGCATCGAGGTCATCGGTCATCGTGAATATGCAGCTGACGAGGCCCTCATCGTCGAGCTGGTTGCGGTCCATCAGCTCCCGCATCATCTCGTCGGTCGCCCGCCGGATCGCTTCGGCGTCGTTGCACTCGACGCTATTGGCGCCTCGCAGCGCGAACAGCCGCATCGGCTCGCAAGTTTGTCAGAGGCCCGGGGACCGGGTTGGGCGGGTCGAGCTCATACACGGTGGCACAGCCAAAGCGAGCGACCTGCTGCGTCAGCGGTCCCAGCAGGCGCTGCAGATCCGTCTGCGTCCCGCAGTCGGCGAGGACGAACCGCGCACCGGTGCGGCGCACGAATCGTTGGGCAGCGTGCGGAGCGAGCCCCCCGGTGAACAGGCGTTGCGCGATGTCGGTGCGCTGCAGGCAACCGGGCTGTGACCACAGGCAATCGCCCACGAGCGTGTGCCTGCCGGTGCGCGAGGGCACGACCGCGCCGAGGTAGCTGCGGGTCAGCACCCCTCCGACCTCGCGGCGATGGGCCAGGTAGTCGAGCGCGTTGCGCTCGTCGCGGGCGATGAAGTTGGCGTTGCCCTGGGTGGGTGCGGCCAACTGGCGAGCGGCGTTCAGCTGCAGAATCGTGCCGGGGATCGTCGCCAGCGCCAGTGCCGTCAACGCGATCAGCCTCGGCCGGGGCAGGCGCTGCCAGCGCAGGGTTCGGATTCCCTGCACGGCCAGCGGGGCGAGCGGGATCGTGATCCCCTCGAAGGCATGCAGTGGCGTGGCCCCGAGCGCGCTCGCCGAGAGCACGAACACCGCCAGCGCGGCGATCGGCCAGGCGCGCATCGCCGCCATGAGAAACGTGCGCGAAGGGCCTCGGTAGGCCAGCACCGCCGGGATCGCCAACGGAGCGAGATACATCGCTATCGGCCACAACGAGAATGAGTGCTTGCTCGCCTCGCGGGCCAGCTTCCAGGACAGGTCAGCGTGGCCGAGGATCGCGTAGTAGAGCAGCGACAGCCCGATCGCCCCCAGCGTGACCAGCGGCAGCGTCAGCGAGCCCCGGCGTCCGTGTCGCCACATCGTCAGCTCGGCGACGATCAGCACCAGCGCCAGCAGCTCGCCGTGCCAAGGGTGAAGCAACGAGGCGGAAACGCCGAGCACAGCGGGCCAGACGCCTGTCCGCCCTTGCGCCCGGTCACGCTCGTAGACCACGAGCGCCCCGACCATCGCCGCGATCGACAGCAGCCCGAACGTGTACCCCCAGGAGAGAAAGCCCGGGAACAGGTCGCCCAGGACCGTGATGTTTCCGTAGGCGATGGTGACCGAGCCGTAGAACAGCGCCAGCGTCAGCGCCGCTCGCCGCGCCCACAGGCCGGTTAGCGTCCGGTGCACGACCGCGCGGGTAGCGAAAAAGATCCCGCCGACGGCCACCGGCTTCCACAGCAGTAACGACAAGGCCGGGGCCAGACCCAGCGCGGAGAGCACGCCGGAGATGGCGATCGCCGGTTGGAAGTAATCGGCCGGGGTTGGCCGGAGCACGAACAGATTCGCTGCCAGGAGGTGCCTGGAGGCGTCGCGGATCCAGGCCAGGTACTGCATCTGGTCGACGATGTAGACGCCGTCGGTTCCCGTCCACACCCGGCCGTGGACCACGACCTGCCAGGCGTCGAGGCTGAGCACCCACAGCGACACCGCCGCGAACGCCACCAACAGCACCAGCTCGTAGCGATCGAGGCTCCGTCGTGCCGCGGGCAGGGGTCGGGCCACCCGGATCCGATTCGGGGTCGGGACGTCGATCACCAGCTCGGCACGCATTCGCCTACGACGCTAACAGCCACGCCATTTTTGGCGGCGGCAACTACTGCGAGAGCTTATGCTGCAATGACTCCGAGGCCTGCCCGACGGCGCTGCTCATCAGGTTCAGCCCGTGGGCGCGCATGAACATGCTCGTCGCCGGCATGAACGTGAGCAACAGGAACACGGTGAAGGCCAACGCCACCCGCCGCAGCATGACGCTGGTTGCCAGCGCCGCCAACGGCAGCAGCCAGATCACATACCAGGGCACCAGCCAGGCCAGGCTGGCCAGCAAGGCAAACGTGGCCCAACCCGCGCCCGCGAGCCAGTCGCCACGCCGGCGCAGCAGCAGCGCCACACTCAGCACGACGGCGATATTGGCGATCCGCAGCAGCCACGGCGCCCCGCCGCCAGCGCCGATCACCAGGCCGACGACATTCGGAACGCTGAAGTCGGTCAGCAGCGTGCTCTGCTCGCGCAGATTGGGCAGATGCGGCCCGAACAAGATCAGGCTGAGGGCCACCAGCGGGACGGCGGCCACCCCGGCGCCGAGCCCGAGCTGCAAACGCCGGCGAGCGGGCCGCGCGGCCAGCAACAGGAACGGCAGCAGCAACACCGACGTGAACTTGATCGCGATCGCCACCATCAGCATTGCTCCGGCGAAGCGATCGCGACGTGAGAGCAGCAGCCAGATGGCGGCGGTGGAAGGTACCAGCATGAAGAAGTCGTTGTGGAATCCCCCGACGGCGTACATGAGGTAGATCGGGTTGGCGGCCACGAACATCACCGCGAACCGCGGATCGCGGCCGAGCAGCCGCGCGCACCGGTAGACGAGCGCGATGAACGCCAGGCTCATCAGCACGGGGACGACCTTCAGCACCCAGTACGCGACCGGGATCGGCAGCAGCGCCACGGGATAGCTGAACGCCGTGAACAGCGGACCATATGGGCTGCGAAGGTGGTGCCAGGTGCTGAAGCGATAGACCGGGTCGTGCAGCGCCGTTCCGATGCCGTGCAGGTAGGGGTTGACGTGGTGGATCGCTCCCAGCCGCGCGTAGGCGAGGTAGTTGAACAGGTCGGTGAGCTGCAGCGGCGGCCCCAGCAACAGGATCAGGTGCAGCGCCACGACAGTGATCACGATCGTCCGCATGGACAGCGTCCGCACCACCAACAGCGCGATGGCATAGGCCACGGTCATGATCAGCAGCACGGCGCTGAACCCGAGGTTGATGGCGTCGTAGCTCGCATGCACGTGGCCGAACAGAGAGTGCAGCGGGCCGGCCTCCCAAGCGGGGAAGCCGAGGTCGCTGGCCGGCACCAGCGGCGACGACCGGGCGGTGGAGAAGACGACCACGCCGAACGCGCACAGGAGCATCGTCACCAGCGCCAGGCGACCGGACCGGGAGCCGAAGGCGACCCGCAGGCGTGGCAGCGCGAGCGCAGGTCGCAGCGCCCCTAGCCGCGGCAGCGCGGCGCCGTCAGCGGGGACGGCGGCGACTCTGGCTGGAGAACGGGTAAGCAGGAGGGAGCCGTCTCCGTGTGTCGAGTCCTCTCGCATCAGCTGATCAATAGTGCCGGGCGCGGGGTGAGCCCCGGGGAGGCGAGAGTTGCGATCCGGTTAAGGGTAGATCCTACGCAGGTCGATCTCGGGGCATAGCATCGTCGCGGTGAGCATCGCGCATCACACCCGCCCGCTGACGCTGGGGCCGCTCAGCCGCGTGGCACCGCGTTCATCCCGCGCCGCGATGCTGGCCGCGGCGGTGCTCTCGCTGACCGCGCTGGCCGCGGTCCTGCGATTCATCCGCATCGGACACCAGGGGTTCTGGTTCGACGAGGGCAACACGGCGTTGCTGGTGCACCTCTCCTTCGGCCGGATGCTTGGGCTGATCCCCCACAGCGAGTCGACGCCGCCGCTGTACTACTGCTTAGCCTGGGTGTGGGCGCGGGTGTTCGGTTTCGGAGAGGCGGGGCTACGCTCCCTCTCGGCGGTGGCCGGCATGCTCACCGTCCCGGTGATGTATGCGGCGGCGCGGCGGCTGGTCTCCCCGCGCGCCGGCGTGGTCGCAGCTGCGCTGACGGCGTGCAGCCCGCTGCTGGTCTGGTACTCGCAGGAGGCTCGGTCCTACGCGCTGCTGACGCTGTTCTGCGCGACCACGCTGGTGACCTTCGCCCACGCCCTCCGTGCGCCTTCGCCTCGCGCCCTGATTGCGTGGGCGGTGGCCTGCGCGTTGGCTCTTGCCACGCACTATTACGGGGTGGTAGCCGTGGCGCCCGAGGCGGCATGGCTGCTGCTGGTGCACCGGCGCCAGCGCGCCGTACAGGGCGCGATCGTCGTGGTGGGCCTGCTCGGCCTGATGCTTGTTCCCCTGGCCCTATCGGAGCATTCCACCGGACACGACAGCTGGATCGCCCACGCTCCGCTCGGGCTGCGCCTGGCGCAGATCGTGCCCCAGTTCCTGATCGGCACCGGAGCCCCCGCGCGCGAGGCGCTGAAGTACCTAACGATGGCGCTGGCGCTGGCAGCGCTGGCGTTTCTGGCCCTCGCCCGGCCGGCGCAGCGACACCCGCCGCTGCTGGCAGGCGCACTGGCCGGCGTCGGCTTCGTCCTCAGCCTCGCCTTCGTCGGCGCGGGCAGCGACGCGCTCATCACGCGCAACATCCTGGGGCTGTGGCCGGCGGCGGCGGTGCTGCTCGCTGGGGGCCTGGCGGCTTCGCGCCCATCCTGGCTGGGAGTGGCCGTGGCCCTGGCGCTGTGCGTAGTGGGCGTGACCGCCACCGTCGGGGTGACCCTGGACTGGAAGCTGCAACGGCCGGACTGGCGGCTGGTGGCGCGAACGCTCGGATCCCGTCCGACGGCCGGCCTGCGGCGCGCGATCCTGATCCAGCACTACCGGACGCTCCTGCCGTTGTCGTTGTACCTGCCCCACCTGCGCTACATGCCCGCCGCTGGCGCGAGCGACATCGGGGAGCTGGACGTGATCGCGATCAGCTCCCCGCAGCAGCCCCTGTGCTGGTGGGGGGCGGCCTGCAATCTGATCCCGTCGTCGATCCAGCCGCGCTACGACATCCCGGGATTGCGGGTGCTGTCGCGCCGGCGCGTTCGGCAGTTCACGGTCCTTCGCCTCCGGTCGCCGCACCCGGTGAGGCTGTCACCGCGCGAGGTCGCGGACGCGCTCACGGCGACGACCCTGCGGCGTGACGAGCTGCTCCTGCAGCGTTAGCGCCCTCGCCGTTTCCACGACGCTCCGGACCAGCGGCGGCGCCGCGCAGCGCGGAGACCTCCACCGGGGAGAGCCGGCGATACGCGCCTGGTGCCAGGTCCCCCAACGCCAGCGGTCCGAGGCGCACCCGCTCCAGGGCAGCGACGCGGTGCCCGACCGCCTCGCACATCCGCCTGACCTGGCGCTTTCGCCCTTCATGGATCGTGATCTCCAGCGTGTCGAGGCCCAGACGTCGCACTCCTGCCGGCGCGGTCAGACCATCCTCCAGCGCCACCCCGGCGGCCAGAGCGCGCAGTGCTCGATCGCGCACCGGTGCGGGCCGCAGCAGCACGCGATAGGTCTTGGGCACTTCGTAACGGGGATGGGTGAGCTGGTGGGCCAACTCGCCGTCGTTGGCGAGCAGGATCAGCCCGGTGGTGTCGACGTCGAGCCGGCCCACGGGATACAGCCGCAGCTCGGTGGGCACCAGCGAGACGACCGTGGGACGGCCCTGCGGATCGGAGGCGGTGGAGACGAATCCGGCCGGCTTGTTGAGCGCGAACACGACCCGATCGCAATCGAGTGCGACCGGCTGCGAGTCGACGGCGACAACGTCGTCGGGGCCAACCGCCCGCGCCGGGTCGGTGACCATCTGCTCCCCGACCGTAACGCGGCCGCATCTCACCAGGTCCTCGGCGGCGCGGCGAGATGCGACACCGGCGTGGGCGAGGAACTTGGCAAGGCGCACGACCCTGCCACCATAGTCGCCGTGGATCTGGAGCTGCTCCAAGACAAGTTGGCCGACCTCGGTGAGCCCGCCTACCGCTGGCGGCAGATCTGGCGCTGGGCCGCCCAGGGGGCGCCAGGGTTCGAGGCCATGACCGACCTGCCGCGCTCACTGCGCGCACGGCTCGCCGACGAGGTGCCGTTCTCGACGTTGTCCCTGGAGCACGAGGCGCGGGCGCCCGACGGCACCGTCAAGGCCCTGTTCCTCACCACCGACGGCCGGCCGGTGGAGAGCGTGGTCATGCGTTACCGGAGTGCACGACGCTCACTGTGCCTGTCCGCCCAATCTGGCTGTCCGCTGACGTGCACGTTCTGCGCCACCGGGCAGATGCGCTTCGGACGCAACCTCAATGCCGCCGAGATCCTCGATCAGGCGCTGCACTTCCGCCGATTCGCGGCGGTCGATCATGCCGTGTTCATGGGGATGGGTGAGCCGATGATGAACCTTGACAGCGTGCTCGAGGCCTGCCGTCGCCTGCCCCAGATCGGGATCAGCAACCGTCACACGGCGATCTCGACCGTGGGCTGGATCCCAGGCATCGATCGCCTGGCGCGCGAGACGATGCCGGTCCGCCTGGCGCTGTCGCTGCACGCGGCCGAGGAGTCGCTGCGCTCAGAGCTGATGCCGGTCAACGATCGTTATCCGCTCGGTCGGGTGCTGGCGGCATGCGAGCGCTTCTACGAGCACAAGCGCCGCAAGGTGTTCGTGGAGTACGTGATGCTCAGCGGCGTCAACGACTCCCACGTGCAGGCGGTACAGCTGGCCGAGGTGCTCGACCCGCGCAAGTTCAAGGTCAACCTGATCCCGTACAACCCCACCGCCTCGTCATACCGGGGATCGAGCGCCAAGGCGATCGAGGCCTTCCGGACCCAGCTGGAGCGCCATGGCCTCGAGGCGACGGTACGCCTGACGCGGGGGCGGGACATCGAGGCCGCCTGCGGGCAGCTGGCGGTGGGAGCCGTATGATCTCTCGCCGATGGATCCTCGCCTGCTCGCCCGCGCTGTCGCGATCGGGCGCATCCTCGTCGGCGCCGGGATGATCGCCCAGCCGGAGCGTCTGACCGTGCCGTGGGTGGGACCTGCCGCCGCCGCTCCCGGCCCGAGAGTGCTCAGCCGCTCGCTCGGCGTCCGTGATCTGGTCCTCGGCGCCGGCGCGATCTCCTGCGCCGAGCACGAGCTCCCGGCATGGCTGATCGCGGCGACGGCTGCCGACACCACCGACTTGCTGGCCACCGCCACCGGCGGGGACTCGCTGCCGCTGAGCGGGCGCGCGCTCGTCGGTGGGACCGCGCTCGCTGCCACGGCCCTCGGCATCGCCGCCCTGGTGGGCCTGAGCCGCCAGCCGTAGAACCGCTCCGCCGGGCGCTGGCGGCGCCGGCAGCACCTCCCTCGGACGGAGACCCGCCGCTAGGCGCTGCCGGCGCGCGCCTCCCCGGCTCGCAGCAGCCGCTCGCGCAGCTCCGTCTCGAGCTCCGGGGCGGGATCGAACTCGTCCACCGGCGGCAGCCCATCCAGCGAGCTCAGCCCAAACAGGCGCAGGAACAGCTCGGTGGTCCGGTAAAGCACTGCTCCGAACTGCGAGCGACCGCTCTCCTCGATCAGCCCACGCTCGAGCAGCGTCGCCGCCGCCGACTCGGCGCCGACGCCGCGGATGCGGGCGATCTCCGGGCGGGAGACCGGCTGAAGGTAGGCGATGATCGCCAGCGTCTCCGCCTGGGCGGGTGTCAGTGGCGGGGTACGCGGGCGCGCCAGTAGCCGCCGCGCGGCGGGCTCGGCCTCGGGGTGGCTGCAGAGCGCCCAGCCACCCGCCAGCTCTCGCAGGACGAGGCCACGGCGATCGAACTCTAGCTGCTCGCGAAGGCGCTCCAGCGCGGTTACGACCTCGTGCAGCTCGGCGCCAGTGGCATCGGCCAGTGCCTGCGACGGCGCGGGTTCCGAGCACAGGAACAGCAACGCCTCCAACCGGGATGAGAGCCCGAGCGTCATGCCGCCGGTTCCGCCATCGCCTCCCGCACCTGGGGAGCGTCGACGACTATGTCGCCAAACGGCGCTGACTGGGTCCAGGTCGCTTCGCCCTGCTTGTGCAGCTCCAGCAGTGCGAACAAGGTCACGGCGATCGTCACCCGATCTGCCTGGGCCACCGCCGAGTCGAAGCTGAAGCTGCCACGACGCAGCAGCGTGCGCAGATGCGCCAGCCGCTCGGCAATCGAGACCTTGGGCACCGTGATGTGGCCGATGTCGACCGACTTCGGCGCCACCAGGAGCTCGCCGATCGCCGCCGGCAGCCGCCGCGGATCGTAGACCGCCCGCGCCGCCTCCAGCGAGTCCAGCGACGCCCGTCGCAGCGCCGGCGGCAGTGGCGCGTGTCGGAAGCGAAATCCCTCCTGGGCCGCAAGCTGCTCCTGCAGGTGCGTTGCCGCGGCTCGGTACCGATGGGCATCGAGCAGCCGCGCCAGCAGCTCCTCCGCCGCCTCGCCGGGGTCGAGATCGATCTCCTCGCCTTCCTCGCCGGGAAGCATCAGTCGGGACTTCAGCTCAAGCAGTGCGGCGATCAGGACCAGGAACTCGGTGGCGGCCTCCAGCTCCAGCTCGGGTGGTTCGCGCGTTCGGCATCCATCCTTGCTGACCCGCGCGCCCCGCGACTCATCGCGTTGCTCGAGATGGTCGATATACGAGATCACGATCTCGGCCAGATCGACCTCCAGCAGGTCGACCTCCTCCCGGAGGATCAGCGTCAGCAGCAGGTCGAACGGCCCCGCAAACACGTCTAGGTCGAGCTCGAGGTCGATCAGGCGCACGGTCCAGAAGTTACCGGCGACGCCGGACTGCCCCGACGCCCATCGCGGCACGGGCGTCGGCGACGGTGCCGGCGGCGATCTCCCGAGCCCGCTCCGCGCCGCGCCCCAGCGTCTGCTCCAAAGATTCCTCGTCGGCTCTTATCTCGTGGTAGCGCTCCCGCACCGGCGCCAGATAGTCGATCACGGCGTCGGCGACCATCGTCTTGAACGCCCCGTACCCGACGCCGGCGAAGTCCTGCTCCACCTCCTGCGGATCGGAGCCGCGGACCGCGGTGAGGATCTCGATCAGGTTGGAGATCCCCGGCTTGTCCGGCCCTCGCCGAACCTCCGAACCGGAGTCGGTCACGGCCGAACGGAGCTTCTTGGCCACCACGTCGGGCTCGTCGAGCACCAGTACGGTGCCCTGCTCGGTGCCTCCGGTCGTCGACATCTTGCGCTCGGGGAGCTGCAGGTCCATGATCCGCGCGCCGACGGTCGGGATCCGGTGCGCAGGCACGACGAAGGTCTCTCCGAACCGGCCGTTGAAGCGCTGGGCCACGTCACGCATCAACTCGATGTGCTGGCGCTGGTCCTCGCCGACGGGAACCTCGTCGGCACGGTAGGCGAGCACGTCCGCGGCCTGGAGTACCGGGTAGACGAACAGCCCGGTCGAAACCAGGTCCCGCTGAGCGCCGGCCTTGTCCTTGAACTGGGTCATGCGGTTGAGATCCCCGAACGAGCTGACGCTGCACAGCAACCAGCAGAGCTCGGTGTGCTCGGGCACGTCGCTCTGGCGAAAGAAGATGCATCGCTGCGGATCCAGGCCGGCGGCCAGCAGCGTCGCCGCGGTGTCGAGCACCGACTCGCGCAAAGCCGCGGGCTCATAGCTGACGGTGATGGCATGCAGGTCGACCACGCAGTAGATCGCCTGGCCGCGCTCCTGACCGGCCACGTACTGAGCGATCGCGCCGATGTAGTTGCCGAGATGCTTGCCACCAGTCGGCTGGATGCCGGAGAAGATGCGCATGAGGATCGGTGAGGCTAGCTGGCCCGGCGGGGCCGGGGACCGCCGCCTACGGTCTCGCGGGCAGATGGCTCCCACGCGTCCGGAGGCGCGACCCGACGTCGGTGCCGGGACGGCTGCGCCCGGCCAGCAGCCAGGCCGCGATCACGCCGCCGATCGCTCCGGCGAGATGGCCCTGCCAGGAGACCCCGTAGCGAGGAACGAGGCTGGACAGCAGCGCGCCGCCCCAGATCACCGCCACGACCACGCCGATCAGCAGCTCGAGCACGCTGCGATCAAACACGCCGCGGCTCAGCAGGTAGGTGGCGTAGCCGAAAACGACGCCACTGGCGCCAACAGTGAGCGAAGACGCGGGGGCGATCAGCCAGGTGCCAAGGCCACCGACGACGATCACGATCGCGGTAACGATCGCCAGTCGAGAGGCGCCACGGAGGGCGACGATCACGCCCATGAACACCAGCGGGATCGTGTTGGAGATCAGATGCCCGTAGCCGACGTGCAGGAACGGCGCCGTGAAGATTCCCCACAAGCGACCGAGGTCCCGAGGGTGGATCCCATCGGTGTCGAGCCGGTAGGAGTCGAGCGAGTTGACCACCTGAACCACCCACATCAGGGCGACGATCCCCATCAACAGCCCGATCCCCTCACGGGAACTCTGGCCGCGGCGTTCTGGTGCGCTGAGGCTCACGCTCATAGGATCGCAGGTCCCCACCGGCGCGACGGCCGCCGCTAGGGGACAAGCACCGCCCAAGCCAGCGCGAGCGCCACCTCGGCCCGTTCCGGTAGCGATTCTCTGAGCACGTATTCCTCCGGGGTATGGGCGCCGCCACCTCGCGGTCCGAGACCGTCGACGGTGAGCGGCACGAGGGCGGCGAAGTGACTGGCGTCGCTGGCCCCCCCGCGGCTGACCCCCCGAATCGGCCGCCCCAGCCACCCAGCGGCGCGCGCCAGCAACCCCGCAGTGGCCTCACGGGCGTCCATTCCCGGCCAGCGGCGCTCCATCCGAGCTTGCAATCCGACCCCGGCCAACTCGGTGGGCACGGCGCCCATGACCGCGTCGAAGGCATCCAGGGAATCGGCGCGCAGATCGCACATGAGCGTCCCAGCAGCGGGGACGACGTTGAGCGCCTCCCCCGAGCGCACGATCGTCGGCACGACACTCAGACGCTGGGGTCCATCGGGATCGTGATGGGTGGCCACCGTCAACGCCATCTGGGCCAGCGCCAACAGCGCGTTGCGGCCCTGATCCGGCGCGCTGCCGGAATGAGCGGCGCGGCCGCGGGCGCTGATCCGCATGGTTCCGGCGGCCTTGCGTCGGACGACCACGCCCTCCCCCCGATCCGGAGCCCGCTCCCCGGCCTCGAAGCACAGGCACGCGTCATAGCCGGCGAAGCGGTGGACGTGGGCGAATGGCGCCGTCCGCCATTCCTCGTCGGTGACCAGCAGAACGCCGAGTTCGGCGAAGGACTCGGGCTGAGCTGCGAGTGACCGGGCGACGGCCAGCGCCAGCACCACCCCGCCCTTCATGTCCACCGTGCCCGGGCCGTAGAGCCGCTGCCCGTCACGACGCAGCGGCGAGTGGGCGTGGTGAGCGACCACGGTGTCCACATGCCCGAGCAGCAGCACCCGCACCCGTCCCCGGCCAGGGACCCGGGCGATCAGGTCCGGGGCGTTACCGGGAGTGGAGCACGGCACCCGCTCGATCTCCGCCTGCGCCGGCAGCAGCAGCGCGCTGACGGCGATCGCCTCCTCGCCGCCGTCCACGTCTCCCGAGGGCGAGGAGACGGCCACCAGCGCCTCCAGCTCGCGCTCGGCGTGGGCGGCGATCTCCGCGGCTTGTGAGCTCAGCGTCATCTCCATCTGCCTCGCCTCGGAGGAGCCCGGAGCTCGTTCAGAACGGTTGTCGGAGCACCGGCCGCCGGACGGCAGCGGCCTCGTCCAGGCGCCGCACCGGTGTGGTGTACGGGGCGCCCCGCGCGATCTCTGGATCCTCGCGCGCCTCACGCAGGATCTCGGCCACCACCGCGGCAAACCGATCCAGCGTTTCTCTGGTCTCAGTCTCGGTGGGCTCGATCAGCAACGCCTCGTCGACCAGCAGCGGGAAATACACCGTCGGCGGGTGCACGCCGTGGTCGAGCAGCCGCTTGGCGAGATCAAGCGTCTTGATCGACAGTTCCCGCTTCATCGGAGCCCCGGAGAGCACGAACTCGTGCATGCACAGGCGCTCATACGCCGCCGGCAGGTACTCCAGCACCCCCTCGGCTCGCAGCCGCGCCAGCAGGTAGTTGGCGTTCAGCACGGCGACCTCGGACACCTCGCGCAGGCCGGGGGCGCCGAGCGAGCGGATGTAGGCGTAGGAGCGCACGAACACGCCGTAGTTGCCCTGGAAGCCGCGCAGGCGGCCGATCGACTTGGGCCGGTCGAAGTCGAGGTCGTAGAACGTCCGGTCGCTGCCGTTCGTGTCCGGGCCCTCGCCACCTTCCCTGCGAACCACCTGAGGGCGCGGCAGGAAAGGCTCGATCCGGGCCGAGACGGCGATCGGCCCCGCCCCCGGACCGCCGCCGCCGTGGGGCTGGGTGAAGGACTTGTGCAGGTTGAAGTGGACGATGTCGAAGCCCATGTCTCCGGGCCGGCAGATGCCCATGATCGCGTTCAGGTTGGCCCCGTCGTAGTACAGCGTGGCGCCGATCGCGTGCACGATCGTGGCGATCTCCTCGATGCTCGGTTCGAACAGGCCCAGCGTCGACGGGTTGGTCAACATCAGGCAGGCAACATCCTCGGTGGCCTTGGCGCGCAGGTCCTCGAGGTCGACGTTGCCCCGCGCGTCGGTGCCGACCTTGACCACCTCGTAGCCGGCCATCGTCACCGTGGCCGGGTTGGTGCCGTGGGCAGTGTCCGGCGTCAGGACCTTGGTTCGATGCTCACCGCGATCTTCGTGGAAGGCGCGGGTCAGCAGCACGCCCGCCAGCTCGCCGTGCGATCCGGCGGAGGGCTGGAGAGAGACGTTTGGCAGCCCCGAGATCTCAGCCAGCGCGTCCTGCAGGCGCCACATCAGCTCCAGCGCCCCTTGGGCGTGGCCGGGATCCTGGAGCGGGTGCAGGCGGGCGTTCCCGGGCAGGGCCGCGATCCGCTCGTGCAGCTTCGGGTTGTGCTTCATCGTGCACGACCCCAGCGGGTAGAAGCCGGTGTCGAGATCGAAGTTCCGCTTGGACAGCCGGTTGTAGTGACGCACGAGCTCGGGCTCAGCGACCTCGGGCAGCCGCGGAGGATGCTCTCGACGCAGCTCGACCGGCAGCAACTCGTCCAGCGGGCGCTCGGGCACGTCGAGGGCGGGGGCGACGAACGCCCGTCGGCCCGGACGGGAGCGCTCGTAGATGGTCAGCTCGTCGTCGGCAGCGTTGAACATCAGCGGACCTCCGCCAGCGCAGGCGAGGCGGTGCCCACCGCCTCCGCCAGCGCGTCGGCGAGTGCGTCGATATGGGCACGGGTTCGCTGCTCGGTGATCGCCACCAGCAGGCAGTCCGAAAGCTCTGGGTAATCGCGTCCGAGCGCGTACCCGGGGTTGATCCCGCGCCGGCGACAGGAGGCGATCACCTCGGCCACTGGGGCATCGACGCGGATCGCGAACTCCCGAACCACCGGCTGGTCGTGAACCAGGGTGATGCCTTGGATCGCCTGGAGCCGCTCTCGCGCGTAGACGGTGCGCTGGAGCATGAGCTCGGTCAGCTCGACGATCCCTCGGCGGCCGAGCCAGCTCAGGTAGATCACGCCGGCGAGCGCGTTCAGCGCCTGTGAGGTGCAGATGTTGGACGTCGCGCGCTCACGGCGAATGTGCTGCTCGCGCGTTTGCAGCGTCAGCACGAACCCGCGCTTGCCGTCGAGGTCCCGGGACTCGCCGGCGATCCGGCCGGGGAGCCGCCGCGTCAGCTCCTGGGTGACGGCGAAGAAGCCAAACGAAGGCCCGCCGAAGTCCAGGCGGTTGCCCAGCGGCTGCCCCTCCCCCACGGCGACGTCGACCCCGCAGTCGCCCGGGGGACGCAGCAACGCCAGCGGGAGCGGATCGCAGGCGCAGATGCAGAGGCCGCCGACCTCGTGAGCGGCCGCCGAGATCGGCGGGAGGTCCTCGACTACGCCCAGGAAGTTCGGCTGCTGGACGATGAGCGCGCTGAGCTCCCGATCGAGCGCCGGGAGCTCCGTGCGGCCGTCGCGCAGGGGCGCTTCTACGACCTCCATGCCCCAGCCCCGGGCGAGCGTGCGAACTGTCTCCCGCGCGTGCGGGTGCACCCCCGCGGAGACGATCAGGCGGCGGCGATCGTTGGCGAGCTTGGCCACATAGCCGGCGGCGCCGACGGCGCTCGGACCCTCGTACACGGAGGCGTTGGAGACTGGTAGCGCGGTCAGCTCGGAGATCGCGGTCTGATACTCGAACATCGCCTGCAGCCCCCCCTGGGAGATCTCCGGCTGGTAGGGGGTGTACGGAGTCAGGAACTCCGAGCGCGCGGTGATCGAGTCGATCAGTGCCGGGACGTAGTGGTCGTACATGCCGCCGCCCAGGAACGAGATCTCGTCGTCGACGCTGCTGTTGCGGGACGCGAGGGCGCGCAGCTCGGCGAACACCTCCTGCTCGGACAGCGGCTCCCCGATGCTCAGCGGCCGGTCCAGCCGCAGGCCCGCGGGAATGTCGGCAAACAGCTCCGCCAACGAGCCCACTCCGATCTGGGCCAGCATCTCGCGCCGGTCGGCGTCGGTGGCCGAGACGTAGCTGGTCATACCAGCGCCGCCTCGTAGGCGGCGGCGTCCAGCAGCGACCCCAGCTGGTCGCGGTCGCTCAGCCTTACCTTCACCAACCAGCCGTCCCCGTAGGGGTCGTCGTTGATCGCCTCCGGCTTCTCGGAGAGCGCTTGGTTGACCTCCACGATCTCGCCCGAGAGCGGCGCGTAGACGTCGGAGACGGCCTTCACCGACTCGACCTCGGTGTAGGCCTCCCCCTGCTCGACCCGCGCACCGACCTGCGGCGGGTCGAAGAACACCACCTCGCCCAGGGAGTCTTGGGCGTACCAGGTGATCCCGAAGATGGCATGCTCGCCCTCGACCCGCGCCCAGTCGTGCTCGGGGTGGTAGAGGAGGTCGGTCGGATAGCTGGCGTCAGCCACGGTCAGGATCCCTTTCGATAGAGCGGCTTCTGCGCGACGCGGGCGGAGCGGGTGCGTCCCCGCACGTCGATTTCGATCAGCGTGCCCGGCTGCGCACGCTGACCGGAAACGTACGCCATTCCGATCCCCCGCTCCAGGCAGGGAGAGAACGTGCCGCTAGTGACCACGCCGCCACCGACGACGTCGTTACCCGCCCGCGCGATCCCGGAACCCTCGACCACGAACGGGACGAGTCGTTCCGCCGGTCCGCGGCCGCGAGCGGCAGCGACCGCGGCGGCGCCGATGAATCCGGTGTCCTCGTGACAGCACCAACCCAGCCCGGCCTCGATCGGGCCCCGCTCCTGGGTCAGGTCGTTGCCGTAGAGGGGAAAGCAGACCTCCAGCCGGAGCGTATCCCGGGCGCCGAGGCCAACGGGGGCGGCGCCGACCAGGATGAGCGCATCCCACAGCGCCGGGGCGTGGCTGGGATCGACCAGCAACTCGTAACCCTCCTCACCGGTGTAGCCGGTCCCGCAGACCAGCGCCGGCACCCCGGCCACGACCACCTCGGCGCAGCGCATCCGCGGCGGCAGCGGGCCGTCGGTGAGCTCCTCGACGAGGCCCGGAGCCGCCGGTCCCTGCACCGCCATCATCGCGAACTCGACCGCGCGATCGGTCACCTCCGCGTCGAGCTCGTGAGCATGAGCGCTCAACCAGGCCAGATCCTGCTCGTGGTTGGCGGCGTTGGTGACGATCAGGTACCTCTGATCGCCTAGACGGTAGGTGAACAGGTCATCGAGCACGCCCCCGTCCTCGCGACACAGCACGCTGTACTGCGCGCCACCCTGCGGGATCCGGGCAACGTCGTTGGAGAGCATGCGCTGCAGGAAGGCGGTGGCCTGCGGTCCTCGGGCCTGCACCTGGCCCATGTGCGAGACGTCGAACACCCCGGCGTGGCGACGGACCGACAGATGCTCCTCGCGGATGCCGGTGTACTGGATCGGCATCTCCCAGCCGGCGAAGGGCACCAGCTTGGCCCCAGCGGCCAGGTGGCGCTCGTAGAGCGGCGTCCGCCGCAGCGAAGTTCCGGCGATCGAGGGCACGGCTTTCAGGCTACAAGGCACGTCCGCGCAAGCGGCCGCGAGGGTCAGCGGGCGGGGGATCGACCGATCTGCTTCGTCGCGTGGTAAAGCGCGGAGAGCACGGGAAACCCGGGCTTGACGTCGCCCGCCAGATCGAACATCCCCTTCTGCACGAACGGCGGGGCGCCTTCGGGATTGCCCCCAGTCCAGCCGGGCTTGGCGGCGAAGTCCTGCAGCGCGAAGTAGATCGCGCCGCTCAGCCACGCTTTAGTCGCGAACACGCCGACATGGAAGGCGATCGCATCGGCCTGAAACTCGAACGTCCCGCGCTCCTCGACCGGCCCGTGACGGTTGGCCTCGAAGCCGAATTCGCTCACCAGCAACGCCTGGGTCCGGTAGCAGCTGTGCAGGTAGTCCAGGAACGGCGAGAGTGCGTCGCGATCAGCGGTCGTCCCGCCGCCGGCATCGAACCAGCCGAAGTATTCGTTGTAGCCAATCACGTCCAGCGGCGCATAGGCCCGCTGGCAGGACACTCCCGGCCAGGCACTGACCGCCATCGCCACCGGTCGCGTGGGATCCAGCTGGTGGGCCCGCGCTGCCGCGCCCGCGATGTAGGAGGCCTCGCCTCCGGTCGCCGGCGTCGGCAGTTCGTTGCCGATGCTCCACAGCATCACCGAAGGATGGTTCTGGTTGGCGAGGATGTCGTCGCGCAGCATCGCCTGCGCTCCCGCCTGCCAGTCACGCTGACCCAGGTACAGGCTCGGAACCCCGTAGACGGGAATCTCCGACCACAGCAGGATGCCATCGCGGTCAGCCTGCTCCTCGATTTCGGGGTTTAGGGGGTAGTGGGCGCGGATCACGGTCGCGCCGAGCTGGCGCACCCAGTTGACGAGTCGGCTCAGATGCGCCGGGTCGAGCGCCGCGCCCTCGACCACATCCTGCTCGTGAAGGTTGACCCCGCGCAGGCTCAAAGGCCGGCCGTTGAGCATCAACCGGCCGTGGCTGACGGTGATCGTGCGGATCCCGCTGTCGGTGGCGTAGCCAGCCAGGGGTCGCTCCTGGCCGTCGCTCAGGTTCAGCGTCGCGTGGTAGAGGACGGGATGCCCGATCGACCACAATCGCGGATGCCGGATCAGCGTCTGCGCGTGCAAGGTCACCGTGGCGCGCGGGGAAATCGTCATCTGGCCGAAATCGAGCGGCGTGTTGCCGTAGCGTCCGCGCAACCTCACCGACTGCGGCGCGTCGGTGAGGTTGCGCAGCCAGGCCTGCTCGGAGATCGTTGCCGCACAGGTGGGACAGGGCACGATCGGGCGGACCTGAACCTGAGCGATGTCGACCCGCTGCACGGCACGAAGGTAAACCTCGCGCTGAATCCCGCCGAAGTTCCACCAGCCGCCACTGGGCCCGGCCGGCAGATCACTCGGCAGCCGGCGGTCGTCGACGCGCACGATCAGCCGGTTGGTGCCGACGCGCAGGTTCTGAAGGTCGAGCTCGAAGGGCAGGTAAGCACCGGCGTGGGTGCCGATCAGCCGCCCGTTCAGCCACACCGTGGCGCGGTAGTTGACCGACTCGAAACGGATGATCCAGTGGCGGTCGGAAGCGTTGACGTAGCCGGCGAACGCCCCCGCCGGAAGCGTGAAATCCCGGCGGTACCAGCCGACGTAGCCGTTCATGCTCGTGGGGCTCAGATCGCCGGCGTTGTACGAGTTCGGCACCGCCACCGGGGACCACCCGTCGGTGGCGGCGAGATCTCGCCAGAGGCCCTGCGCGATTCCGGCGTCCGCGGGATCGGCGCGATACAGCCACGTGCCCCCCAACAGGTAGCGCCCCGACTGGCCGTCGCGATAGAGCGTGCCCGCGGTGGGCGGCTGTGCGGCATACGGCGCCCCCTGCGCTCGTGCCGGGCTGGAAAACGCGAGCACCAGCGCCAGCAGGATCGTGCTCACCGCCAGGCTGGTGATCCCGGCTGAACCGGCAACGATCATCCGCCGGAGCCTGCTCATGGCCTGCGGCCGTGGCTGCCCGGCCGTGGCGTAGAGCCGCCCCGTTTTCCGCGCGAGGCGATCCTGATCGAGCGGGAGACGGTGGTGGCGTTGCCGGCGCGGTCGGTGACGGTGACCGTGACCGTGTACCGGCCGGGGCGCCGATAGGCGTGGAACTTGCCGTGCCCGATGTGGTAGCTGCTGCCATCGCCCCAGCGGATGAGCACGTCGGCGATGCCCGAGGAAGCGGAGGGCAGCCCCGGCGGGGGAGCGTCGGTGTAGCCGATGTGGGCGTGCAGATAGGCACCCACCTCCCGCTTGCCCGCCAGCGACAGGGTCACCAGCGGTGCCACCGTATCGGTCCAGAAGCTTACGAGGGGCATCGTGCTGGTCAGCCCCACCGGGTTGACAGCGATGACCTGCCAGCTGTGGCGACCGTCGTGCAGTGACACCGGGACCTGGAGCGAGGTACCGGTGGTCTGGGCGACCAGCCTCCCGTCGACGCTGACCAGGTAGCGGATTGGTCCCCAGAGGACATTCTCCGCCTTCCACGCCAGCGCCGGCTGCGCGGTTCGCAGGTAGGCAAAGCCGGTCCGCGGCGCGATCGCTCCGGGCGCCTGGTACATCTGCGCCGCGACGATCCGGCGGGCGCCCGGGGCGCCCTGGACCCAGGCCAGAGCCGCGTCGCCACTGATGTCGCCGCCGGCGCTGAGCCCCTCGGCGGCGACGCTTGGTCCCTGGGCGGCCGAGGACAGCACCACCTCGGGACCGAGCGTGCTGCCGTCTTGGGCGTAGCGGGCGCGGATCTCCGCGCTGCCCGGCGGTCCGGGGTCGTGCTGCCAGCCAATCAGCGTCGAGGTCAGCCCCGCGACCCCCGGCACCGCATAGGGCGGGGTCGCGTTGGGCAGGCTGTCGGCCCGGAAGACCGAGTCCAGATACCCGTTCGCGCGGGCGTGGGCGGCGGTCACCTGGTCGGTGTCGCCGCGTTCGGAGGTGATGAACCCGCGGCCGTACTCGTTCAGTGCCACCTCCGGCTGATCGGCGCCGCCCGCTCCCGGCGTCGCCAGTCCGTCGGCGGGCGCGACCTCGTCGATCTGTGAGGCCCGCAGGTGGGCCACCAGCACCCGCGACTGCTGGACTGAGTCGCTGCCCAGGATCTCGTGGAAGACGATGTCCGCGTAGGAGGAGTCGCCCGGCGCGCTGATGCTCGGCTCGTCGGCGGACAGCTCCGCCCAGCCTCCCAGCGCGGGCACGTCGGCCTGCTCGTAGACGACGCTCGGCCGCGTCGCCCATACCCGCCGGGTGTAGATGTGGCCGGCCTCGCCCCAGGCGACGATCCCCACGCCGTCGCTGGCCGCAGCCACCGCCGGCCGTCCGCTGCCGCTACCGGCATCGTCGCCGGGATGGGCGTCGAGCGGCGTGGATGCGAGGGTCCACTCGCCGCGGGCGAAGTAGGCCGCGCGAACGTCGTGACCGCCGGTGCCGGCGGCGGTGAAGGCGAGATAGGCCTTGCCGAGCAGGGTCATCCCGATCGCCGGGTTGGCCGCGCCGTCGAACAGGTCCTGGGCATCGGTGTACGGGCTGGTGGAGGACGCGCGGGCGAGGGCGAACAGGCTGCCGGCGTTGATGAACGCGATCGTCAGCTCGCCGCCGCTGCTGGCGGCGATCACCGGTTGGGCGGATGCTCCCGGGAGACCGGCGTCGACCTGATCCGGCGGCTGGAAGACGCCCCCGAGCAGCCGGGAGACGAACACGTGGGGCGCGCCAGCCACCTGCTTGAGGTAGACCAGCCCGCCGGTTCCGTCCCGGGCCACCGCCAGGCCCGCGAGGCTGAGGATGTCCGGGCTCGGGCCGTCGATCGTCACCGGCGGCCCGGGGGTGGGCATGGCCGCGGCCACGCTGGCCAGCCACAAGCACGCGCAAGCCAGCGCGGCGGCTAGGGCGAACGCGCGCCGCGCAGCTACGGCCGCATGCGTCCGGATCGACCGAGCAGGGCCGGCGGGTTGACTGTCGATCGCGCCCAGGACGCAGCTGCAACAGCTGGGCCAGCCGTAGGTTGCGGTCCTCGCCGACGCCGAAGCAGATCGCTGCGCGGCCGGCTCAGCGATCACGCAGGAACGACGGGATGTCGATCTCGTCGTCGCGGATCTCCAGCGAGGAGCGTTCGCTGTCGTCGAAGGTGACGTCGCGGTCCCTGCGGGCGCGGCGTGTGCTCTCTCGAGCCGCTCCCGGATGCGCATGGCGCTGGTCGAAACCGGTGGCGATCACGGTCACGCGCACGTCCTCACCGAGCGCGTCGTCGATCACCGCGCCGAAGATGATGTTGGAGTTGGAGTCCGCCGCGCTCTGGACGATCTCGGCCGCCTCGTTGACCTCGAACAAACCCAGGTTGTGGCCGCCGGTGATGTTCAGCAGGATGCCGGTGGCCCCGTCCACCGACTCCTCCAACAGCGGTGAGGAGATCGCCGCCTTGGCCGCCTCCGCAGCGCGGTTTTCTCCGTTGGCGCTACCGATGCCCATCAGCGCGCTCCCCGCGTCCTGCATGATCGTGCGCACGTCGGCGAAGTCCAGATTGATCAAGCCGGGGATCGTGATCAGGTCGGTGATCCCCTGAACTCCCTGGCGCAAGACGTTGTCGGCTTCCCGAAAGGCGTCGAGGAGCGCGGTGCGGCGCTCGACGATCGCCAGCAGCTTCTCGTTGGGGATCACGATCAGGGTGTCGACGTGCTCGCGCAGGCGCTCGATTCCCTCCTGAGCCTGGCGGGCGCGCTGGCTGCCCTCGAACGCGAACGGCCGGGTAACCACGCCCACGGTCAGCGCGCCGATCTCGTGCTTGGCGATGTCGGCGATGACCGGTGCGGCACCGGTGCCGGTGCCCCCTCCCTCGCCCGCGGTCACAAACACCATGTCCGCGCCCTTGAGGGCCTCCTTGATGTCATCGCGTGACTCGGCCGCAGCGCCTTGGCCCACGTCGGGGCTGGCTCCCGCGCCGAGCCCCTTGGTCAGATCGTGCCCGATGTTCAGCTTGATGTCGGCATCACACATCGCCAGCGCCTGGGCATCGGTGTTGGTGGCGATGAACTCCACGCCGCGGAGGCCGGCATCGACCATGCGGTTGACGGCATTGGTGCCACCGCCGCCGACCCCGACGACCTTGATGACTGCGAGATAACTGCCGCTTTCCATGTCTTGACCATCCGACCCTTGAGTTGGCATCGAGCGTTGGAGGTCCAACCGCTCGTAGCGGGAGTTTCGCACGTTATGGCTTGAGCTTGCATGAAGTCAACGTGCGCTGGCCGCGGCAACGATCGTTGCAGATCGGCCGATTCTCGATCGAGGCCGGAGAGTTGCCTTTGACGTCAATCAACCTCAGGTTGAGGGTTAGCCCCCGGGAATGCTCGTAGCGGCGGCCCCCGTGCCCGCCGAGGTTGCGGCTGCAACTCCGCCGCTGGAGCTGGCCGCAGCCTCGGCGCCGGAGGCGAGACCGCTTTGAGCCGGCGTCACGCCGGCGGCCGGTCGTCCAGGATCGGTGACGTCGATGTAGGTTGCCCCGGCGGAGCCGGAGTCTCCCAGTACCGCCGTCGCCGCCGTCCACTTGGCCGCCAGACGTCCGCTATCGCCGAACACGATGCTGGGACCGCCGCGCAGTTGCACGACCAAACCATGACCACCGATTGTGCTCACCTGGGTGATCCTGGCCAGCATTGCGTACGGCGCAGCCGCGAGGACCGCTAGCGCCCCGAGCGCGCGGGGCTCACTGAGCTTCGTTCCCCCCGGCGGGACGCGCAGGGGGATCGTCGGCAGCGACCCGGCGGGAACGTCGCGCAGGAGCGTCCCGTCCCCGGCCACGGCGATAAGGCGGGCGCCGGCGGAGATCGCGCCTACGGGGATCTGCTCCACTACTCGGATCCGGAGGCCGTGCGGGAACTGCGGGCTGACCTCCAGGTCCTTGACCACCGGATAGGGCGCCACCGCGGTCCGTAGCTGGTCCAGTCGCACGTGCAAGGTGGTCATGTTCCGCGCCGCTGCGGTCAGCGCCGTGCGGATCGCCCCTTGGTCGGGACCCGTATCCCCCTGTACCACTACTCGCCGCACCGACACCAGCGAGGAATCCCGCAGCCACAGCCACGCCGCACCCAGCACGAGGACCAGCGACAGCAGGGCGATGATCGTGGCCGGGCGCGGGACCCAGCGCCGTGGTCGCGGCCAGCGGACCGGGCGGGCATCGGCGGTCACGTTCGCTCCCACTCGTGCGGGAGCTCCACCGGTCCAAGCGCCTGGACCTCCGGCTCCAGCTCCACTCCGAAGCGCTCGGCGACGCGTCTGCGGCCCTCGGCCATCAGCGCGATCACGTCGGCGGTGGTGGCATCGCCGTGGTTCTGCACGAAGTTGGCGTGCTTGGCCGAGAAGCTCGCGCCGCCGATGCGCAGGCCGCGGCAGCCCGCGGCCTCGAGCAGCTGTCCCGCGGTTTGACCCTGCGCGGCGGGATCGGAGGGGTTCTTGAACGTCGAGCCGAAGGTCTTGATCCCGCTGGGCTGGGCCTCGCGCCGGCGCAAGCGCATGTCCGCCAGCGTCGCCTTGACGCTGTTGCTGCCCGCCCGCGCGAGGCCGAAGGCCGCTCCCGCGACCACTTCCCCCGGCCTCAGGTTCGAGCGTCGGTAGACGAAACCCAGCTCCTGCGGGCTCCGGCGGGCGGTCCCGTGCGCCCCCGCTACATCTACCCACTCCAGCACCCGAGCCAGCTCACCGCCGTAGGCGTTGGCGTTCATGCGCACGGCGCCGCCCACCGTGCCCGGGATGCTGACCCCGAACTCGATCCCGGTCAGGCCGGCCTGGGCCGCCCGTGCGGAGACCGCGGGCAACCGTGCGCCTCCGCCGCACAGCATCCGCGTGCCTTCAAGCTCGATCTTGCTTAGGTCCTGGTCCAATTTCAACACGAGTCCGGGAACGCCGTCGTCGGCCACAAGCAGGTTCGACCCTGACCCCACGACCCCTACTTCGACGGCCTCCGCCGCCGCCCATGCCAGCAGCCGCTCCAGCTCCGTCACGGTGCCCACGCGTGCGAACAGCTCTGCGCGACCACCGGTGCGGATCGTCGTCAGGCGGGCGAGCGGGTAGTCGCTGTGAACCCCTGGCGGCAGTGGTCGCATCGACGCTCAGGGTATAGAGGCAACCGGCCGCCAAGACCGAGCCGGCAGCTTCGACCGCGCCGCTGGGCCCAGCGGTGCGGTCGGCGCGGACGCGGTCAGTCGAAGTCCGGCTGGGCGATCAGCGAACGCCCCAGCGCGTCGATGTCGCCGGCTCCCATCATCAGGCAGATATCGCCTGCTTTCAGGGTTGCGCCGAGCAGGCGCCGGGCGGCAGCGAAGCTCGGCAGCCACGCCACCATGCGCCCACCGGCGTGATCGGCTGCCGCAGCGGCGATCAGCCGTCCGTCGACAGCCGGGAAGTCCTCGGCCCGCTCGCGCGCGGGATACACGGGCAGCACGGCCGCGATGTCCGCCTGCGCCAGCGCGGCGCCGAACTCCGGCGCCAGCGCCTGCGTGCGGGAATAGAGGTGCGGCTGGAGCACCGCCACCAGCCGGGCCGGCGCCAGCGAGCGAGCCGCTGCGATCGCGGCCGCGACCTCGGTGGGATGATGAGCGTAGTCGTCCAGGAGCACCGCTCCGGAGCCCGTGGTGCCGAGCTCCTCCAGCCGGCGCCGGGCGCCGCCGAAATCCGAGATGGCATTGGCCGCCGCCTCGGGATCGACTCCAGCGAGGGCGCAGGCGCTCAGCGCCCCGGCAGCGTTGATGGCGTTGTGGGCGCCGGGGACGACAAGCGCCACCCGCCGATCCCGCCAGCAAAACCGCGACCCTTTCGGGCTCAGTTCCAGCTCAGCCGGATCGTAGGGGACCGCGTTGGGCGGACACAGCGCCCGCAGCGCCGGCCGGTCCCACACCACGGCTCGGGCGCTGGCCTTGGCCATGAACACGCGAAAGGTTTCCTCCAGCTCGAGCCGGGAGCCGTAAGTGGAGTGGTGGTCGAGCTCGGCGCTGGTGAGGACCGCGATCTCCGGCGTCAGCTTGAGCAGCGAGCGATCGGACTCGTCGGCCTCGATCACGATCCACTCGCCGCTGCCCCAGGCGGCGCCGGCACCGGTATCGCGTAGCTCGGCGCCGACGACGTAGGCGGGAGCGGCGCCGATGCCTTGCAGGACGTGGACGATCATCGCGGTGGTGGTCGTCTTGCCGTGCGTGCCGGTCACCGCGATGCAGCGCTTCAGCGCTGCGATCTGAGCCAGCAAGTCGGCGCGATGAAGCTCCCCTCGGCCCGCGGCGCCGCGCTCGGGGTTCTCGGGGGGGATCGCGGTCGAATACACGACCTCGGCGCCTGGAGGCACGTTGGCGGCGTCGTGACCGATGACTGGCTCGATCCCGCGCTCGCGCAGGAGCCGGCAGTACGGCGAGTCGGCCCGGTCGGAGCCGCTCACCTGCGCCCCGAGTGCCTGCGCCACCAGCGCCAGGCCGCTCATGCCCGCCCCGGCGATGCCGACGAAATGAAGGCGGCGGGAGGACCAGTCGGCTCTCACGGCGCCATTCAATCAGCCGTGGCGGCAAGCACCTCCCCGGCGATCTGGCCTGCGGCGTGGGGCCTGGCCAGCGCTGCCGAGGCCCGCGCCATCGCCCCCAGCCGCCCGGGATCGGCCAGTAGCGCGCCCACCTCCCGGGCGAGCCTGGCCGGGTTCAGCTCGGGGTCGGGAATGACGATCGCCGCTCCGGCCTGGGCCATGAACCGGGCGTTGGCGCTCTGGTGGTCGGCGGTTGCATGCGGATAGGGGACGAGCACGGCCGGACGGCCGTGAGCGGCGATCTCGAACATCGAGCCGCCGGCGCGCGCTATCACCAGGTCACTGGCCAGCAACGCCTGCGCGAAGTCCGGGATGTAGCCCCGCAGGTCGTAGTGCGGCCCCGGCGAGCGCAGCTGGGCCAGGTTGCGATCGCCGGCGGCATGGAGCACGCGAAAGCGGGCGCCGGCAAACGCCGCGACCGCGGCGTGATTAATCGACCGAGCGCCTTGTGAGCCACCGAACACCAGCACGCATGTCTCTCGTGGAGCGATCCCGAATCGCTTCCGGGCAGTCGCGCGATCGACGGCCGGGGCCGGCACCGGGCGCCCGGTGAGCAGGTACTTTGGGCCCTGTCGACTCGCGATCGGGAAGGCCAGGCAGACCCGCCGCGCCGCCGGTGCCAGCAGCCGGTTGGTCAGCCCCAGGTGGCTGTCGGCCTCCATCAGCACCAGCGGCACCCGGCGCAGCACGGCGGCGAGACCGACCGGGCCCGCCACGTAGCCGCCGGCGCCGAGCACAGCGGCCGGGGCCAGCTCGGTCAGCATGCCCCTCGCGTGACCAACGGCGAGGAGGTCGACGACCGTCGCGCGCGCGGCCGCCCACGGCCGGCGGCGGGGCAACGGAAGCACCTTCAGGCGTCGCAGCTCGTAGCCGGCGGCGGGAACCAGCTCCAACTCTGCCCGTTCGCCACCGACGAACGTGACGCTGGCGCCCTGGTCTCTCAGCGCGTCAGCGACCGCCAGCGCCGGCACGACGTGCCCGGCGGTCCCGCCGGCGCCGATCACGATCCGCGGCGGCGTCACCTGCCGGCACGGTCCGGCGCGAGGATCGATCCGGGCCGAGGACGCGCAGCCTCCTCGCTCCCGGCCGAGCGATGTTCAGCAGCAGCCCGATCGAGGCCAGCATCACGCACAGGTTCGTCGGCGCGTAGGAGATGAACGGCAGCGGGACGCCGGTCAGTGGCGCGAGCCCGAGCACGACGAAGATGTTGAGGATGCCCTGGCAAAGGATCAGCGAGGTGAGCCCGGTGGCCAGCAGCTTCGCATACCGATCCGCGGCTCGCCGCGCCGCGCGTAGCCCCGCGTAGGCGATCATCCCGTACAGGAACACGACGCCGAGGATCCCGAGCACGCCCAGCTCCTCGCCGATCACCGCCAGGATGAAGTCCGTCTGGGCCTCCGGGAGGTAGAAGACCTTCTGCACCGAGTGACCGAGGCCGACCCCGATCAACCCCCCGGACCCGAGCGCGATCTGCCCCTGCACCGCCTGATACCCGGCCCCTTGGCCGGCGGACCACGGGTGCAGAAACGAGAGTAGCCGGGCCCGCTGGTAGGGCTGCGCCAGCACCATCAGCACCATCATCGCCGCCGCGATCCCTCCCAGCCCGGCCAGGTACCGCAGCGGCATCCCCGAGGCCACCAGCAGCGAGCTGATCGAGAAGGCCACCACCAGCGCGGTCCCGAGGTCAGGCTCGACTACGATCAGCAGGCACGCGGGGGCAACCACCACGGCGATCGGCACGATCGCCTGCTTGAACGACCGCAAGCGCTTGGGATGGTCGGCGAGGTAGCGCGCCACGTGGAGGACCAGCGCGAGCTTGACCAGCTCAGAAGGCTGAAATTGGATCGGCCCGGCGGCAAACCACCGTCGCGCGCCGTTGACTCGCACGCCGAAGCCCGGCACCAGCACCAACAGCAGCAGCACCATCGACCCGATCAGCAGCAGCTTGGTAACACGGGGGTCGAGCAGCTCCAACCCTCGGCGCTCGAGCAGGTGCATGATCGCCAGGCCGATCGCGCCGAAGACGAGGTAGCGCAGGAACTCGCCGGTGCCGTACCCACGGCCGGCGAGGGCGCCGAGGGGCGAGGAGGCGCTGTAGACCATGACCGCACCGAAGGCCAGCAGGCACAGCGCTGCGGTCATCAGCGCGCGATGCTCGAGCGGCGGCGGGATTCGCTTGGCCTGCGGCGCGGTCTCCGCCGTCCGGGGGTGGCCGGCCGTCGTTGCCGCGGCCCGGGCCCGGTTGCGTCCGGCTCTTAGCGCTGTCTTCGCCGCGCGGGTCGCCTTGGCCATCTAGGCGTTCTCCACCAGGGCGCGGAAGTGCTCGCCCCGGGCCTCGAAGTCGGGGTACTGGTCATAGCTCGCGCACGCCGGGGAGAGCAGCACCGTCTCCCCGGGGACAGCACGCTCGTGGGCTGCGGTCAGCGCGTGCTCGAGCGTCCGGACGTCCTCGATGGGGATCCCTGCCGGGACAAGGGCGCTGGCCAGCTCGGGCGCCGCCTCGCCGATCAGGTAGACCGCCCGGCAGCGCTCGGCCACCACCGGCGCGAGCGGCGAGAAGTCCTGGTCCTTGCCCCTCCCGCCCGCGATCAGGTGCACCCCGGCTGAAAACGAGTGCAGCCCGACGATCGTGCTGGCCACGTTGGTGGCTTTGGAGTCGTTGACGTAGGTCACGCCGTCGATCGTGGCCACGTGCTCGAGCCGATGCCTGACCCCTTTGAACGTGCGCAGGCCTTGCGCGACCGCGTCTGGCTCGATCCCCCGGGCCAGGCACACGGCGGCGGCGGCCATCGCGTTGTCGCGGTTGTGCTCACCGGGGAGGGCCAGCTCATTGACCGCGATCAGCGGCTGCTGGTCCCACCACAGATAGCCGGCAGCGGCGGCGAGCTCCGGTGCGCGCTCGTCGTCCTCGCCGAAGCACACGCGCCGAGCACAGCCGCCGAGATCCTCGATGCCCAGGTCCACGGGCGCGACCGCGATGTCATCGTTGCCCTGGGCGGCGAAGATCCGGAGCTTGGCGGCGACGTACTCCTGGTAGCTGCCATGACGGTCCAGGTGATCGGGGGCGAGATTCACCAGCACCGCCGCCTCTGGCGAGAGGGCGATGCTGTCCTCGAGTTGAAACGAGGAGCACTCGCAGACAACCGTGGCGCGCCGGTCGACGGTGCCGATCAGTGACGACAGCGCCGTGCCGACGTTGCCAGCGACCGCCACCGGCCGGGCCGCCTGGCGATGGAGGTGGCCGATCCACTCGGTGGTGGTCGTCTTGCCATTGGTGCCGGTCACGGCGATGAACTCGTTGGGCAGCAGCCGCCAGGCCAGCTCCAGCTCTCCGATGACGGGCACGCCGCGCTCACGCGCCGCGAGAACCGCGGGCGCTGACCCAGGAACACCGGGACTCTTGACGAGCGTCCCGGCGCGGGCGGCAAGGGCGTCGCCTGACGCATCCAGATGTACTTCGACGCCGGCGGACTCAAGCCTTCCCGCCGCGTGGGCCAATTGCCGAACCCGGGCTGAGCCGGCATCGCAGCCGATCACCTCCTCCCCGCGAGCACGCAGGGCTAGCGCCGCGGCGACGCCAGACCGGGCCAGGCCGAGGACGAGGTATGGCCCGGATGGCAGCGGCGGGCGCGGCTTCATCTACCCCCGGATGCTGAGCTGGTAGACGGTGAAGCCGATCGCCGCGCAGGCGGCGGCGACAATCCAGAAGCGGAGGATGATCTTGGTTTCCGACCACGCCTGCAGCTCGAAGTGGTGATGGATCGGTGCCATCAGGAACACCCGCTTGCGAAAGGTCTGAAACGAGAACACCTGGATCAGCACCGACATCGCTTCGATCACGAAGATCCCCCCGAGCAGGATCAAGAGCACCTCGGTCCTGGTCATGATCGCCAGCCCGGCGATCGCGCCACCGAGGCCGAGGGAGCCGGTGTCGCCCATGAAGATGCTGGCTGGGAAGCTGTTGAACCACAGAAAGCCGATGCAGGCCCCAACCAGGCAGCCGGCCAGCATCGTCAGATCCCGCTCGCCGGTGGTGATGAACGTGATCCCGATATAGGCCAGGAGGACGATCGCCGCGCACCCGGCGGCCAGCCCATCGAGACCGTCGGTGAGGTTGACCGCGTTCGTAGTCCCCGCCACTACCAGGTAGATGAACACCGGATAGAGCGGGCCGAGGTCGATCGTCCCGTTGACCAAGCGCAGATCGACGCTGGGGGGCAGGTGCGCCTTGCGCGTGGCGATCCACCACAACCCAAGCGAGATCGCGATCGTCACCACCAGCTTCGTCCGGCCCCGCAGGCCCAAGGAACGCCGCCTGACGATCTTGGTGTAATCATCGGCGAAGCCCAGCAGCGCGCAGGCCAGCGCGGCGCCGAACACGCCCATCGACTCCCAATCCCGGTTGGAGAGGATCAGGTAAGGAACGGCGAAGGCCAGGAAGATGATGATCCCGCCCAGCGTCGGCGTACCCGCCTTGGCCTGGTGGCCCTGCGGGCCCTCCTCCCGAATGTTCTGCCCAAACTGGTTTTGCCGGATCCAGGCGATGAACTTGGGGCTGAGGAACAGGCACAGCAGCAGTGAGGCTGTGCCCGCGATCAGGACGCGGCCGGAGATCGAGCCCATCTAGACGGGCGCCCTCTCGCTCAGCGCGGCGCAGACGAGCTCGAGGCCCACACCGCGGGAGCCTTTGACCAACACCGTGTCCTGCGGGCGCAGCAGCTCCCGTGCCAGCGCGGCGGCCTCGCCGGCGTCGGCGGCGGCGTAGACCTCACCGTGCTCAAAGCCGTCGGCCATCGCCACAGCCAGCCCGCCGACGGTGATCAGAAGATCGACTCCGGCGTGCCGGGCCTGCTCACCGACCTCCCGGTGGTAGCGGCGCTCGTCGGGCCCGAGCTCGAGCATGTCGCCCAGGATCGCCACCCGGCGTCCGCTCTCGGACGCGGCGCTCTGCGCCAGGTCCTCGAGCGCAGCTCGCATCGACATCGGATTGGCGTTGTAGGAGTCGTCGACCAGGGTGATGCCATCCGGCAGACGCCGTCGCTGACCCCGGCCGGAACCGATCTGGACGGTGACCTTGCCCGTCGGCGTGACGCCCACAGCACGAGCGGCCGCGACCGCGGCGAGCAGGTTCAGACGCTGGTGGGTCTGCGTGAATGGAACCTCCAGAACGATCGTCTCCCCCTCCAGGTCGACCTCGATCTGGCGGCCATGGGCGCGTCGCAGCTGCACGTCGCCGCCGGGACCGAAGGTGAGCGTGCGCACGTCCGGGCGGCGGTGGGGATCGAGCAGCGGCTCGTCGACGGGGATGACTGCGACCCCGCCCGACGGCAGTCCGGCGATCAACTCGGCCTTGGCCGCCGCGATCGCCTCCATCGATCCGAGCAGCTCCAGGTGGACCGGCCCGAGGCTGACCACGACCGCCACGTCCGGCTCGGCGATCGCGGCGAGATCCGCGATCTGGCCGGGACCGCGCATCCCCATCTCCAGCACCAGGACCTCAGTCTCGACGGGGGCTTCGAGGATCTCCAGCGGGAGGCCGATCTCGGTGTTGAAGTTCGCGCGGGAGGCGACGACGCGGCGGTGTGGGATCAGGATCGCGTTCACCAGGTCCTTGGTCGACGTCTTGCCGGTTGACCCGGTGACGCCGATGACCTTGGCCTGGAGCCGCCGGCGCCAGGCGGTGGCGAGGCGTTGCAGGGCCTGCAGCGGGTCCTCGGTGGCGAGGATGACGCCGCCGGCGCGTCCCTCGGCCCGCTGGGCTCGGGCAGTCTCGTCGGCGTCCGCGGGGGTCGCGAGGATTCCCCACGCTCCCTGCCGCGCCGCCTGCGGCGAGAATCTCCCGCCGTCGGTGTTGGCGCCGCGCAGGCCGACGAACAGATCCCCGGGTCCGGCCGAGCGTGAGTCGATCACCACCCGCGCAGGACCGCCAAGGTTCGACGGAAGCCCGATCACCCGTGCTCCCGCGGCCTGAGCGACCTGATCCGGGGTCCAGGATCTCATGTGCGGCCAGGGTACTTGGAGCCTCGGAGGACCTGCCCAGCCGAGGCCATTCGGCGGGGACAGAGGCTACATCACGCCTAACCTGCCGACGCGGCCGGACCGCCCCGGGTGAGCGATCGACGACCGGCCTGTCCAGCCGTCCCCGCCGTGGTCTGGCGCAGGATCTCCATGGCAACGGTCACGTCATCGAACGGGACCTTCCGTCCCTGCTCGAACTCCTGCCCCTGCTCGTGACCCTTGCCCGCGATCACCACCACATCGCCGACGGCAGCGCCGGCGATCGCCTGCCAGATCGCCGCGCGCCGGTCGACCTCGTGCTCAACCTGGCGCCCGGCACCGGCCAGGATCGCCGCGATGATCGCCTCGGGAGCTTCGGAGCGAGGGTTGTCCGAGGTCACGATGACCCTGTCGGCGAGCCGGCTGGCGATCTCTCCCATCAGTGGTCGCTTGCTCCGGTCACGGTCACCACCACAGCCAAACACGACGTGGAGCCTACCGACGGTGATTCCCCGCGCTGCCCTGAGCACGTTCTCCAGTGAATCCGGCGTGTGAGCGTAATCCACCAGCACCGCGAACTCCTGGCCCTCATCGACGGTCTGAAAGCGCCCCGGAACCTGGCCTGCCGTGCTGATCGCCTCGAGGCAGGTCGCCGCGGAAACGTCCAGAGCGCGGGCGGCGGCGAACGCGCCGAGGACGTTGAGGACGTTGAAGCGGCCGGTGAGCGGCGAGCTTACCGCGAGCTCGCCATCTGGACCCTGGAGTCTGAACCGGGATCCGCTCACCCCGGTGCGAACGTCCACGGCACGGTAGTCGGCGGGCGCATCGAGGGCGAACGTCGTCGGGCTGGGCAATTCCCCCGCCAAGCGGGCCCCGTAGGCGTCGTCGACGTTGACCACCGCGTGGCCGGGCTCCAGCTCGGTGAACAGCCGTCGCTTGGCGTTGAAGTAGTCCTCCATCGTCGGATGGAAGTCCAGATGGTCCTGAGTGAGGTTGGTGAAGATCGCCGTCGCGAAGTGGATCGCGTCAACGCGATGAAGCTCGAGGGCGTGCGAGGAGACTTCGATGACGCAGGCCCGGTCCCCAGCGCTGACCATCTCTCGGAACGTCCGCTGCAGATCGATCCCCTCCGGAGTGGTGCGCTCGACGACGTGCTCGATCCCGCCGATCACGCTCTTGACCGTCCCCAACAATCCCGTTTGTCGCCCGTCCGCCTCCAGCAGCGCCCGGAGGAGGAAGGTGGTAGTCGTCTTGCCGTTGGTACCGGTGATGCCGGCAAGCTCCAGCTCGGCGGTGGGGTCGCCGTAGAAGCGCGCGGCGACGGCCGCCATCGCCGCCCGCACCGATTCAACCCGAACCTCGGGCACGGACGCCCCCAGCGGACGCTCGACCACGAGGGCAACGGCGCCTCTGGCCGCCGCATCATCGGCGAACTCGTGGCCGTCCCGGGTGAAGCCGGGGACGCAGAAGAACAACGTCCCCGGCGTAACCGAGCGATTGTCGTAGGCCAGCGAGGAGACCTCGATGGCGGCCGCGGTAGCGGGGACGTCCGCGAGCAGATCGGACAGGCGCACGGTTTGCAGCGTACCTTCGTGGGGCGGTCGTCCCGTCCCGCGTCACCCGGTTCCGAAGCCCTTCCCTCGGCCCGGCAGCTCCCGCCGCTCGATCACCCGGTCCACCAGCCCGTAGGCCACTCCCTCCTCACCGGTGAAGTAGCGGTCGCGCTCCATGTCCGCGTGCACGCGCTCCACCGACTGTCCCGTGTGCCGGGCGTAGATCTCGTCGACCTTCGCCCGCAGCGCCAGAACCTCACGGGCATGAATCTCGATATCGCTGGTCTGCCCCTGGTAGCCGCCCGACGGTTGGTGGATCAGGATGCGGCTGTTGGGGAGCGCCAGCCGCTTGCCCGTCGTCCCGCCGGCCAGCAGCAGCGAGCCCATCGACATGGCGATCCCGTAGCAGATCGTCTGCACGTCGGGACGGATGAACTGCATCGCGTCGTAGATCGCCAGGCCTCCGTAGATGGAGCCACCCGGAGAATTGATGTAGAGATGGATGTCCTTGTCGGGATCGTCTGACTCCAGGTGGACGAGCTGGGCGACGATCAGATTGGCCGTCTCCTCGTCGACCTGACCACCGAGGAACACGACCCGGTCGTTGAGCAAGCGAGAGTAGATGTCGAATGAGCGCTCGCCGCGAGCTGTCTGCTCCACGACCATCGGGACCAAAGGCATGAGCCACCTCCAAATTGTGCAACTATGCGGTTGCGACAAACTAGCATATGTGCAACCTGTTGGTTGCGAGTAACCCTTCCCTTCCGAACCCGAGGAGCGCTCATGGCTGACCGGATCCAACGCGAGATCATCCTTGCCTGTCCCCCGCGCGGGGTCTGGCACGCCGTCACCGAAAGCGGTGCGCTCGCCGAATGGCTCGCCGACGAGGCGCGGCTCGAGCTGTTCCCCGGCGGTGAGGCGATGTTCCGTGACGGCGGCGAGCTCCGCAGCGGGTGGGTCGAGGAGGTGTGTCCTCCCCAGCCCCATCCGACTCCGGGATCTGTCGCCGCCCGGCTCGCCTTCTGGTGGACGCGCGACCAGGAGCCGGCCTCGCGGGTGGAGCTGACGTTGACCGCGCACGGCGAGAGCTGCACGCGTCTGCGGGTGATCGAGACCCGGCCGCTGGAGGCCATCGACCTGGTCGGCATCCCGCTGCCGAGCACCAGCGGGAGCACCTTCGGACCGGCGCTGATCGCCGCGGCGTGATGAGCGACGATGCCTCGGGGCCCGTGTTCGGCGCCCTGGCGGATCCGACCCGGCGCGGCATCCTGGCCGCGATCTCCGCGAATCCCGCCACCGCAACCGAGTTGGCGGGGGCGATGCCGATCTCCAGGCAGGCTGTGGTCAAGCACCTCAGCGCGCTCTCCGAGGCGGGCTTGGTCGAGCGTGAGCGCGCCGGGCGCGAAGTCCGCTACCGGATCAGCCCCGAGCCCCTGTCAGAAGCGGTCTCCTGGATGGCCGAGGTCGGCGGCGAATGGGACGAGCGGTTGGCCAGGCTTCGCCGGACGCTGACCTCCTGACGCCTTCCCGCCTGAATCGCGCTGGAAGCGGGCCTGGCGTCGGCACCAGCACATTCATCCCGCGCTGAAGTCGTGGCGCCTACCGGGGCGAGATCCCCAGGTAGGGCACCGCCCATCCGATGATCTTCTGGAATGCCGGCGCCGCCACCGAGCCACCGAAGATCGCGCCCCGTGGGCGGTCCACCATCACCGCCACCAGCAGCTGCGGGCGGCTGGCAGGAACGAAGCCGATGAACGAGGCGGCATAGGCGGTGTCGGAGTACTGGCCGTTGATCACCTCGTTGGCGGTTCCCGTCTTGCCAGCCAAGTCGTAGCCGGGGATCGCCGCGCCGGACGCGGTTCCGCCGTCGGCCAGCACGCCACGGAGCATGTCCCGCAACTCCGCGGCCGCGGCCGGCGAGATGATCCGCCGACCTGGGGGGAGCTTTGCCGGCTTGCCGCCGACCGCCGCGACCACATGGGGCGCACGCAGAATGCCCCCGTTGGCGATCGCCGCGTAGGCGCGGGCGATCTGGATCGGCGTGACCGACTCGCCCTGGCCCATGGGAAGGTTTCCCATCGAGGAGCCCGAGTACTGCCAGGAGTGCAGCACGATCCCCTGCTCCTCGCCGGGCAGGTCGATGTTCGTCGGGGCGCCAAACCCGAAACGGTGGACCCAGTAGTCAAATCGTTGGGGTCCGAGCTTCATGCCGATCTCGTCGGCGCCGATGTTGCTCGACACCTTCAGGATCTGCGCCACCGAGAGGGTCTCGTCTCCGTGGCTTTCGGCGTCGTGGATCTGGCGGTCGGCGACCTGCAGCACGGACGGGATGTTGACCTCGGTGTTCGGGGTGACCACACCGTCCTGGAGCGCGCCCGCGACGGTAAAGGCCTTGAACGTCGACCCGGGCTCGTAGTTGAAGCTGACCGCTCGATCCTCGTTGGCATATGACGGTGCGGCAGCAGGATCGTTGGCGTTCACGCGGGGCCAGTTCGCCAGCGCCAGGATCTCACCGGTGTTCGGATTCATCGCGATCGCCGTCGCACCCCGCGGGCTGTACTGGGCGCCGACTCCGGCCAGGACCTGCTCCACCTCGTCCTGCAGCGCGGCGTCAATAGTCAGCTTGACCGCCTCGCCGGGCTTGGTCGCGCGAACGTCATCGATCGAGATCGGCTGGCCAATGGCATCGTTGATCAGCCGCCTGATGCCGTCACGGCCGCGGAGCTGGCGCTCGTATCGGTACTCGATCCCGCTCAGTCCGCGGTCGTTCCAGCCGACACTGCCCAGCACCTGTGAGGCCGCCCACGACCGGGGATAAACGCGCCTGATCTGCGGAACCATCGTCAGGCCGTCGATCCGCAGCCTCGCCACCTGAGCGGCGCGGTCGCCCGGGACCAGGTGGGCCAGGTAGACGAAGCCGGTGCGCGGCCTTGACAGCAGGCCAACCAGGGTCAGCATCGGCTTCCCAAGCAAGGGCGAGAGCTTCTGCGCGACGGTCTGCGGGTCCTTGATCAGGTACGGATCGGCGGCGATGTCGTCAGCCGACTGGCTGATCGCCAGCTCGACCCCGTTGCGGTCGGTGATCGAGCCTCGCTCCGCAGGCAGCGTCAACGTGCTGACCTGCTGCGTCTCGGCCGCCCGCTGGAGCGTTCCCGCACGGACCGCCCCCAGGTAGGCGGCTCGTAGGATTGCCACCCCGAGCAGGCTCAGGAAGAGCAGGAACAGCAGCCCGATGCGGCGGTTGACCAGGTTCACCTAGGCGCCTAGCCTCCACTGGCTCCGCCCGCGGCGCCGGCAGTGGCCAGCGAGCCCGCGGTGGGCGAGGTGGACGCGCTGACCGAGTCCGCGGGCGAGGACGAGGCCGGCGCGCCAGAGGCCGATGCCGTGCTGGTAGACCCGTCACTCGAGGAGGGGGCGGATGCGTCGGGTGAGGCCGCCGAGTCCGTCGATGCGCTCGAGTCCGGCGTGGTCACTGGGCCCGTCGACGCATCCGAGGCCGTGGAAGCCGCCGACGCTGTCGATAGGTCCGAGACCGCCGAGGCCGCGGAGCCCGTCGACGCACCCGACGCCGTGGAAGCCGCATCGGGTCCAGTCGAGTTCGCGCCGGTGGTGACCGCGCCGGCGCCGCCAGTTTGAGCGAGGAAGCTTGCCGGATCGGGGCCATGGATGTTCGACATCGCCTTCTTCACCGCTGGGCCAGAACCGGCCGAGAGGAACCCGACATCAGACGGAGCCGGCATGACCATTCCGCGCTGTGCAGCCACTCGCTCTATGCGCTGGTCGTCAGCCAGCGCGGCAACACTTGCGCGGAGGCTTTCATTGCGGCCCTGGAGATAGGTGCCGCGGTCGATCGAGCGGCCGATGCTGGCACCGAGCTTCAGCACCTCCACCTGCATCGCGACGATCCCGACCAGCATCACCCCTAGCAGCGCGATCCAGGTCCGGCCCCTGATCAAGCGATCAAGTAGCTGATGGTCCGGGAGCGCGCGCACGAACGCAGCGATCCGTGGGCCCAATCGCCCAGGCACCGGCCCGCTGACGCGGCGCGGAATGCGGGAGGAGAGCGGCGGGCGCTTGGACGCCCGGCGCGGCGGCCTGGCGCTGCGAGCTGCCGGGACCGACGCGGGAGCACCTGGGCCCGGGCGCCCTGAGGCCGGACCGGAAACCCGGCGAGGGCGCGCCGATGCCGACCCGCGGCCGTTGCGGCGGTGGTCGGGAGCCGATCCGGTGCCTTCCACCGTCCCGATGCGCCCTTTGTTGCTCGTCTCCTGGCCGGCGGGAGTCATCGCTGCGGGCGTCATGTCATACCTCCAGCTTTCGCGCGGCACGCAGATGCGCCGACTTTGACCTCGGATTGGCTGCCACCTCGCCCGCGGTGGGCGCGATCGCCCGGCGGCTCAGCAGCTCGGCCTCCGGCTCGTGACCGCAGACACAGATCGGGATCTGGGGCGGACACACGCATCCACGTGCGCGAACGGCGAGGAAGCGCTTAACCCGCCGGTCCTCGAGCGAGTGAAACGAGATCGCCCCGAGGCGGCCATCGCGACGCAGCAGCTCCCAGGCGGCGGGCAGGGCGTCATCAATCTGTGAGAGCTCGTCGTTGACCGCCATCCGCAGGGCCTGGAAGGTCCGCCGTGCCGGATGGCCGGCGGCGAACTGAGCCGGAACCGGCACCGCCCGCTTGATCGTGTCCACCAACTGCTGGGTGGAGGACAATTCCTGGCCCTGGCGTGCCCTGCCGATCGCCCGCGAGATCTGAGTGGCGTAGCGTTCCTCGCCGTATTCCCGCAGCAGCCGGGCAAGACGGCGCTCCTCCCACGTGTTGACGATCTCGCGCGCGGTCAGCTCCTGGTCGGGATCCATCCGCATATCCAGCGGCGCGTCATAGGCATAGGAGAATCCGCGGGCCCACGTGTCGACCTGCATCGAGGACATGCCCAGGTCGAGGTAGACGAGATCTGCGCGAGCTCCTTCCTGGAGCAGCTGCCGCAGTCCGCGGACGAAGTCGGCGCGAATGAACCGCGTGCGGCAGGCAAGCTCCGCCGCCAGCTCCAAGAACCGCTCCTCGGCCACCGGATCTCGATCGATGCCGATCAGGATCCCGCTGGGCCCGATTCTGTCCGCGACCAGCCGGGCATGACCCCCACCGCCGAAGGTGCAGTCGACCGCCACCTCTCCGGCATGCGGATCGAGCAGGTCGATCAGCTCGCCGGCGAGAACCGGGATGTGCGTCTGGGTCATGTCAAGCAGTGTCGCCAAGGCTCGCTGCGATCTCGGGAATACGGGTCAGGGCGTCCTCGCGGTAGGCGTCGTAGACGCCGCGGTCGAAGATCTCGATGCATTCGCCTGAGCCCGTGACGATCACGTCCTTGTCGAGCTCGGCGTAGCGCATCAGGGGGGGCGGGATCATCACGCGATTGGCTGAGTCCAGTTCGCTGTCAAACGACGAGTTGAAGAAGAAGCGCTTCAGTTCGCGTGCCCTTGGCGAGAGCGGATTGAGCCCGCTGAGTGTCTGGGCGGTGAACGCCTCGTAGGCGTCGGGCGTCCATACCGAGACCGAGCGCGGCGAGCCTGCGGAGACTTCGTGCGAAGCGGCGAGCACCACGCCGCCCGCCAGTGCCGCGCGGAACTTCGACGGAACCGTCAGCCGGTGCTTGGCGTCGAGCGCGTGTTCGAAGGTTCCGCGGAAGCTCAAGGGTTCTCATTCGCCTCACCGAAGGGTTCGAACCCGGGTGGCTGGGTGGGAGGAGCCCTGCCACCCGGGTTCCGCATGCATCTCCCACTGTATCCCACTCTCCCCCACAGTGCAACCCATTTCGCACCAGGTGCTCCACGCGACCGCATTGTCCTCCCCGGAGTGGGCAAATTCGCCGCCGTTCCTGAGCATTCGCGTACCTGGCCGCGGTCGGATCAGGTCCCGGGCGCTGCAACGGTCCGTGCAGTCGGGATTGCTGGGACAGGCCTTGCAGGTTCGAGCCGATGCCGTCCGAGGCATCTGCATCTTTCGGGCGGCTCAAGTTCGCGCCGGCAGCCGCCCGGTCAGGGATGGGCCGATCAAGCCGAGCTGGACTGGAGCGACCATGCCCGGCCGGACGGGCCCTGCGACTATGTCCGGGGTAGACCAGCCGCCCCGCTGCGGCCGCCGGCTCGCGGTAGCTCTAGCACGACCCTCGCGCCCGCATCGGCGGGACCGGCGGCCAGCCTGCCGCCGTGACCGGCCGCGACCTCGGCCGCGATCGCCAACCCTCGCCCCCGAGTTCCACGCCCGCCGCGCGGGCGGCGGACTAACTCGGCCACGGGCGCCGGAAGCCCCACGCCCCCGTCGGTGACCTCCACCCGGACCTGATCCGCGTCGCGGCGGCATCTGACGACCACGTCCCCGGCCCCATGCTCGATCGCGTTCGCGATCAGATTTCCCGTCGCTTGCGCCAGCCGCAGCCGATCTCCCTGGACGAACGCAGGCACGAGCGTCGAGGCCCCAATTAGCCGCAGCTCGACTCCGCGCGAGACGGCGAAGCCTCGCCACGCCTCCACCGACTCCCCCAGCAGCTCCTCCAGATCAACGTACTCCATGCACGATCGAACAAGGGCGCGCCGACCCGGCCGCCCACGGGCGCCGTTGCCGAGCCCAGGCTGGGATCCGGATTCGGCCAGATCAGCCAGGGCCAGTGTTGCCCGCCCCAGCTCGAGCTCGACCGCGCGGACGCGCGCACGAGAGAGATCGCCCCCGCCGACGGTCAACTGCAACCCGAGCCGAGCCGCCGTGAGAGGTCCCCTCAACTCGTGAGCTGCCCGCGCGACCGACTCGAGCATCGCTGCGTGCGCGCGCCAGATGATCATCGCAGCGCCTGCGCTGATGGCCGCCATGATCCAGCCCCCGGCGAGGACGAGCGCCATCACGCCACCGTGCCGTCGGTTAGCCGGTAGCCCACGCCCCACACGTTGACGACGAAGCTCGTCCCCCGGGCGCGCAACTTCTTGCGCAGCCGGCAAGCGTGCGAGTCAAGCGTTCGCGTCGCGCCCAGCGACTGGAATCCCCACACTCCACGCAGCAGCTCCTCGCGGGTGAACACCCGGGTCGGCTCGGCAGCCAGAGCGCGCAGCAGCGCGAACTCCTTCTTGGACAAGGCCAACGGCTCACCATCGAGCCATGCCTGGCGCGCCAGCGGGTCGATCTCCAGCGGCCCGACCCGAACCCGCCCCGCTCCCGGGCGCAGCCTCGTGCGCCGCAGGAGCGCCTCGATCCGCGCGCGCAGCTCCGGATAACTGAACGGCTTGACCACGTAATCGTCACATCCCCGGTGAAAGCCCCGCAGCCGGTGCAGCTCACCGGCCCGGCCGGAGAGGATCAGCAGCGGGAGGTCAGGGTCGATCCGTCCGGCCCGGTCAGCCTCACGTACATGACGGACCAGCTCCAGCCCGTCACGATCAGGTAGGCCGAGGTCGACGATGGCCACATCCGGATACTGCTTCTCGATCATCCTCCGTCCCTCGCTGGCGCAGTCGGACTCCAGGATCTCGTAGCCGTCAGCGGCGAGATTGTCGGCCAGGAACCTACGGGTGAGGCGATGATCCTCCACCAGGAGGATCGTGGCGGGTGTTGTCTCCATGGCTCACAGAGCCCGCTGAAGACGATCTTCTCCCCCCAGCCGGCGCGCACACAGCGCTGAATGCAACAACCCATTCAGCCACTGCGCCCGGGCAGGATTCCCTCATATGATCACGACGCCTGATGTACCGACGCGGGAACTACAGCTCCGGCGAAGACTTCGTGCTGGAATACGGCGAGCTCCGCTTCACCTTCAACGAGCGCGACTTCCGTGAGCGCTGCGAGCAGGCGGCCCGTAAGCTCGGGTTCCTTGGCACTGCCGTCGAGGCAGACGAAGCCGAGGATCTGATCAACCTAGTCGTAAACGGCGAGGTCACAGATCCGGCTTCGGCGCTGGGGGAGCATGTCAACGACTGCTGGCCGGAGCTCGTGGGGCCGTCAGAGCGGTCGCTGGTGCACTGGCTGCGACGACTGATTTTCCGCAGCGCCTGGCTTGACCAGCGCGTGAAGGAGGGAGAGCTGGACGTCGTCTTCGACGATGACGCGAGCGGGTTCGTCTACATCCAGCCCCACCGAGGGGGCGAGCCGATCGAGCTCGCGCCCGAACCGAGCTGGAATCGCGTCGCCTACGTCCGTCGCTAGCCACCCCACCGGCGGATCGTCGGTGGCGGGAATCCGGGACCGCCGATCCGGAGCTGGAAGAGGCGGCCCTGCAGGCTGCGGGCAGGGCCTTTAACCCCCCGAACCAGTGACCCCCGTCAGCTGCTGATCGGGCGACGGTGGGTTGTCCAGCAGCAACCGCGGCACGGTGACGAGCTTGTAACCCCGAGCGCGCAGCGCGCTGATAATCCGCGGCAGCGCCTCGATCGTTTGCGTCCGGGTTCCCCCGGCGTCGTGCATGAGCACGATCGCTCCGGGGCGCACCCCGGAGAGCACCGAGTTGATGATCGCCCCGACCCCCGGCTGCCGGTAGTCGCTGGTGTCGATCGTCCACAGGACCATCATCATCCGATACTTGTTCAGCAGCGACAACGTCGTCCGGTTCCACAAACCGTAGGGCGGCCGGAACAGGCGCGGGAACGGTGCGCCGTAGCTACCAGTAGCCGAGATCTCACCCAGGAGCTGACTCTCCTGGGCTTCCGAAGACAGCGCCGCCATCGGCGCATGGTTCTCGGTGTGGTCACCGATCGGGTCGCCGTCGGCGACGATCTGGCTGGTGGAGGCGTGGAAGTACTGCTCCTCGATGCCGACCTCGAAGAACGTCGCGGGCGCGTCCATGCGCTCGAGGATCGACAGGACCTGGGGCGTATACGGCCCGGGACCATCGTCAAAGGTGAGCGCCACCTCCCGGTGCTGGGCCCCGGCGATCCGCACGTACGGAGTGATCGCGAGCGCGCGATCGATCCCCGCATTCTCAGCTGCCTTTTCGCCGGCGCTGAACGAGCCGCTTCCCGTACCCGCGAGCGCCTGGATCCGGGTGAAGAACCCGGGCGCCGGGGCGGCGACGCGGCGGACGGCGCTTCCGCTGCCGCCACTGGCGGCCGTGACCACGACCACCAGGAGCAGGATCGCCAACAACAGCCCGAGGGCACGCCGCCGCCGCCGGTGGTGCGGCAGCTGGCTGCGATAGCGGCCAGGACCAATTGGCCCGCGGGGGGAAGCGGGTCGGCGATGACGTGGGGCGGTGGGTCTTTGATCCATCTTCTCTGCCACCCTATGATGCCGGGTGGATCGGCGACCTTGCTCCTGAGCTCCGGGACAACATCGAGGTTGGCCGGCGAGCGCGTGACCGTTCGTTCGGCGTCGCAGCCCATTACCCTGCGGGGCGATGCCCGCGCCGATCTGGTTGGTGATGCCCACCTACAACGAAGCCGCCAACGTGGACCCGATCGTCCGCGCCAGCGCCGCCGAGCTGCAGAGGCTAGCGCCCGGGCGCTACCGGATCCTGATCGTCGACGATGGCTCGCCTGATGGGACCGGAAAGATCGCCGACGCTCTCGCTCGCGAGCTGCCCGCGGTGGAGGTCCTGCACCGCAAGAGCAAGGACGGCCTCGGTCATGCCTACCTGGCCGGTTTTGAGCAGGCGTTGGCCGGTGGAGCCGAGCTCGTGCTGGAGATGGACGCTGACTTCTCTCACGACCCGCGTTCCATCGAAGACCTCCTAGCGGCTGCGGCGGACGCGGATCTCGTGCTCGGCTCCCGCTATGTCGCCGGCGGGGGAGTGCGCGACTGGAGCCTGCTCCGACGAATGGTCAGCCGCGGTGGCGGCCTCTACGCCCGCCTCATCCTCCGGGTCGGCGTGGAGGACCTCACTGGGGGCTTCAAGTGCATCCGGCGTGAGGTTCTGGAGGCCATCGACCTGGGGAGCGTTCGCGCCGACGGTTACGTGTTCCAGATCGAGGTGACCTATCGTGCGCTGTTGGCAGGATTCACCGTACGAGAGGTTCCGATCGTCTTCCGTGACCGAACCGCCGGCACGAGCAAGATGTCGACGCGGATCGCCGCCGAGGCGATGTGGCTGGTACCGCGCCTGCGACGCAGCTCTCGTACGGCCGTCCAGCGCGCCGCCGCTCAACGTACGGAAAGCGACCGGCAGCCGCCAGCCGAGCCTGAGCATCGATCCCCACCGCTGCACAGCTAACGAGATCCCAATGTCGCTCAAACCGCAGGCGACTGGCGAGTCGGCATCCTCCCGATTATGAGCGCTCCGGGTCCGCTCGGCGCAACGTCTCAAAGCGGCGCGCTGAACCTCACGTCACCCGCGGCAGTACCCGCGCGCGGCCTGCAGCGCCCCGCGCGGTCGCTCTCCCAGCCGCGCCTGGGTCTCCTCGCTCTGGGTGGACTGCTGGTCTGCGCGCTCCTGATCGCCGTGGGCGCGGCCAACACCGACGCCTTGCTGCCCGAGTCTGCCCGGCCGGTGCCGAGCTGGCTCGCTGGACCGTTCGGCGGCACGGGACTGAACCTCGGCGTCGTGCCGCTGATCGCGGTGATGGTGTTGATGTTCGCAGCCTACGTGGTCGCCGTGCGCGAGGCCGATCGACTGTCGCCGCGGGTGGTGCTGATGACGATCGCGGCCCTCCACGCGGTGCTGCTGCTGGCGCCGCCGCTGCTCTCAACCGACGTTTTCAGCTACCAGGCCTACGCGCGCATGTGGGCCCTGTACGGGACCAACCCGTACCTCCAGGGCCCACATGCGATCGCGCTCGATCCGCTGTATCCGTTCATCGGCGCCAAATGGGTAACCACCCCCACCGCCTATGGCCCGGTGTTCACGATCTTGAGCTATCTGCTGGCCCATCTCTCGATCGCCGCGAGCACGCTGGCCTACAAAGCGCTAGCAGCGATGGCGAGTCTGGCCACGGTGGCGCTGGTGTGGAACGCGGCGCGACTGCGGGGCCTGAACCCGGCCCGGGCGGCCGCGCTTGTGGCCCTGAACCCGTTAGTGGTCGTCTACGGCGTCGGCGGCGGCCATAACGATCTGCTGATGGTGACGCTGATGATGGCCGGGGTTTACGCGCTGCTGACTCACCGCGACCGAGCCGCCGGGGCGATGCCGGTGGTCGCGGCTGCGGTGAAGCTGACCGCGGGAGTGTTCCTCCCCTTCGCGCTGGCGTCGCTGAACGGCCTCGGCGGGCGCGGGCGCCGCCGGAGCTTCGTGATCGGGGTAGGCGTGGCCGCGACCGCGGTCGCGGCCATGGGTTTCGCAGCCTTCGGCACCGGTCTGCTGCACCTGCCGGAGACGCTGCAACGAACTCAGAGCGAAGGCGACTGGCACAGCATCCCCGGCTTCATCTCGACGCGCCTGGGACTCGGCGCCGTCGGGCACATCGCCGCCCTGTGCCTGGCGATCGTCTTCGCGCTCGTGCTCATCTGGCTTCTGCGCGCTGTGTGGCGCGCAGAGATGGACTGGATCGACGGCGCCGGCTGGAGTGCTGTCGCCCTGCTCATCACCGCCGGTTCGATGCTGCCCTGGTACGTGGTCTGGTTGATGCCATTCGCCGCGCTCGCAACCGACCGTCGGCTCTGGCGCACCTCGCTGATCGTGACCGGGGTGGTGCAGACGATCCAGCTCGTCGGCCTCATCCCCCACGGCGGCTCGCTACCGGGTCTGTGAACCGATTCTGGCCGTACCATGGGGATCTGAGATGACAGCCACCGGCGATCTCCACGAGGGCGGTTCCCACACGCTGGGCCTGCTGAGCGTGGTCGCGCCGATCTACAACGAGGAGCTGCTGATCGACGAGTTCTACTCACGGGTGTGCAGCGCGCTCGACGGGCTGGAGTTCGAGCTGGTGCTCGTCGACGACGGATCGACAGACTCCAGCTCCCGGATACTCGAGCGCCTGGCCGCTGCCGATCATCGCATCCGCGTGGTCTACCTGTCCCGGAACTTCGGTCACCAGACCGCTTTGACCGCCGGCCTGGATCACGCGCTCGGCGATGCCGTCGTGATGCTCGACTCCGACCTGCAGGATCCGCCGGAGCTTATCCCCACGATGCTCGATCACTGGCGCAGCGGCTGTGACGTCGTCTACGCCGTGCGTGAGCAGCGGGAGGGGGAATCGCGGTTCAAGTTGACGACAGCGCGGTGGTTCTACAGCCTGTTCGACAAACTGGCCCAGGTGGAGCTGCAGCACAACTCCGGCGACTTCCGGCTGCTCGACCGGCGCGCGCTCGACGCACTGCTGTCGATGCGCGAGCGCAACCGCTTCCTGCGCGGGATGACGGTTTGGGTCGGGTATCGACAGGCGGCTGTGCCCTACTGCCGAGACCAGCGTTATGCCGGCGAAACGAAGTACACCGTCGCCAAGATGCTCCGCTTCTCCCTCGACGCGATCTCGTCGTTCTCGCACCGGCCGCTGCAGCTCGCGACGCTCCTCGGATTTCTGATCTCCACGCTGGCCTTTGTGGCGATCCCGGTCGTCCTGATCCTGCGCATCCTCGGCTCCTACCTCCCGGGCTTCAGTGCGATCACCATCGCGGTGCTACTGCTTGGAGGGATCCAGCTGATCGCGATCGGGATCATCGGCGAGTACGTCGGGCGGATCTACGACGAGGTCAAGGGGCGTCCGCTGTACCTGGTCTCCGGGCGGCGCAACATCGCCGCGCCCGAGGAGCTGCCACAACCCCTCCCGGTGGCCTCCGAACGCAACCCGCACGCCGGCTAGGCTAGCCCCCGGCGGGATTGGGTCCGACAGCGCGGCCGGCGCCATAGGCATCCGGCGCCTGGCTCTCGTCGGGGCGCAGGGACCTGACCTCGGCGCCCTCGCCTCGGGCCTCCTCCAACGCCTGCTCCAGGTCGGCGATGCGGCCGGCGAGTCCCTTAATCGCGTCGGCGATGGGGTCCGGGAGGTGCACCCAGTCGGCATCCGGGCCCTCTGCTCGGCGGCCTTCCACCCTGACCGGATGGCCCGGGTTTCCCACCACTGTCGAGTTCGGCGGAACGTCGTGTATGACCACGCTGCCGGCGCCAACCTTGGCGCCATGGCCGACGGTGATCGGCCCGAGCAGGACCGCGCCGGCACCGATCGTGACGTTGTCCTGCACCGTCGGGTGCCGCTTTCCGGTGGCGAACCCGGTGCCACCCAAGGTCACGCCCTGATAGAGAGTCACGTTGGCGCCAAGCTCGGCCGTCTCGCCGATCACCACCCCCATGCCGTGATCGATGAAGAAGCTGTCGCCGATCCGAGCGGCGGGATGGATCTCGATCCCTGTGAGGGACCGGGCCACCGACGCGATCGCCCGTGGCAGCAGGGGGATCCCGGCCCTGCGCATCGCGTGGGCAACGCGATGGGCCAGTAGGGCGTGGACTCCAGGCCAACTGAGCAGGATCTCGGCCGGTCCGACGCCGCGAGCCGCGGGATCACGACTGTGTGCGGCGGCCACGTCTCGACGGATCTCCGCCAGTGTCCGCCGGATCAGCCCCAAGCCGAGCATCGTCAAAGGTTAGCCATCGCCGGTCTCCAGTCGGCCTCGGCGGTCGTGTCGGGGCCGGGACTACGGGGCGAAGAACGGAGTCGACACGTAGCGCTCGCCAGAATCGGGCAGCACGGTCACGATCCGCGCGCCCCGGTGCTCAGGCCGGCGAGCGAGCTCGAGCGCAGCCGCAACCGCCGCCCCGCAGGAGATGCCAGCCAGGATCCCTTCCTGGCGGGCGAGCCTCCGCGCGGTCTCGATCGCCTCCTCGTCCTCGATCCCGATCACCTCATCGATCAGCTCGCGGCGGAGCACGTCGGGGACGAACCCAGCGCCGATCCCCTGGATCTTGTGGGGGCCCGGGGCTCCGCCAGAGAGAACGGCTGAGGAGCGAGGCTCGACGGCAACGATCCGGCAGGACGGACATCGGGCCCTGATCGCCTCGCCCGCGCCGGTGATCGTGCCACCGGTCCCGACCCCGGAGACGAACACGTCGACGCGGTCGTCCATGGCCCGCAGGATCTCCGGACCGGTGGCGCGACGGTGGATCTCGGGATTGGCGGGATTGGAGAACTGGTCGGGCAGGAACACATCGCCGCCGTCGGCCATCGCCTGCGCGGCGGCGACGGCCTCGTTCATCCCCCCCATCGACTCGGTCACCTTGACTCGAGCTCCGTAGAGGCGCAGCAAGCCCTCGCGCTCGCGACTCATCCCTTGAGGCATCGTCAGCACCAGCTCGTATCCCTTGGCTGCACACACCAGTGCCAAGGCGATCCCGGTGTTGCCGCTGGTAGCTTCGACGATCGTCGTGCGGCCCGGCTGGATCCGGCCTTCACGTTCGGCCGCCTCGATCATCGCCACCCCGATCCTGTCCTTGACGCTGCCCCCGGGGTTCAGCGACTCGAGCTTGGCGTACAGCTCCACCTCCAGCTCGGGCGCGATCCGCGTCAGCTTGACCATCGGCGTGTCGCCGACGTGCTCGGCGATGTTGGTTGCGATCTGTGCCACTCCGGGCCCGCTCCCTAGATGTGGTACATCGGCGCGCCTGCGGTACGAGCCTGCGCCTCGGAGACATCGACGACGCTCGCCGCATCCAGAACTCGTCTTGCCGCCTGGGCGGCCTCAGCGAAGATCCCATCGGCTCCATGCCCCAACGGTCCGTCCAGCAATTCCACCACCTGCAGCACCGAGATCTCCGCCGGATGGCGCTCGAAGCTGTAGCCCCCCTTGACTCCGCGCTGGGAGCGCAGCAGTCCTGCCCGCCTGAGCGTCGCGAACAGCTGCTCCAGGAACTGCACCGGTATCTCACCTCGGCGCGCGAGCTCGGCGATCGGCACCGGCCCGACATCCCCGTGGCGATGCAGCTCGACCAGAGCACGTAAGGCGTACGGGGATTTGGTGGTGATCGAGATCATCGCCGGGCCCGATCGTAACCAGGATCGTCCGCGCGGAGCGTCGCCGCGAGTAGCTCAGATCCAGCCGCGCTCGGTGGCGATCAGCACCGCCTGCGCGCGATCCGTCGCTCCGAGCTTGCCGTAGACGTTGTGCAGGTGCGTCCGCACCGTGCTCGTGGAAAGACCAAGCTCAGCGGCGATCTGCTTGTAGACCATGCCGCGGGCCAGCCGGCGCAGCACGTCCACCTCGCGGCTGGACATCGGGCAGGGATCGACCTGGCGAGGACGCTCGCCACTCGTGGGCAGGGGCATGTCATAGAGCACGGTGCGCATTTGGCTTGGTTGGAGGCCAACCGTCCGACCGACCGACAGCAGCTCAGCAGGCGAGATCGGAGACCCGAAGAGGTAATGCGCCAGCATGTCGGCCAAGCGCACAATCGCGGTCTCGCCGTCGCTGTCGTCGGAGTGATGACGCTCGATCACGGTGGCAAGCGGGTTGGGAAGCCCCCAACGCCGCGCCAGCACTCCGCCGACGAGGGCATGGTCGACGCCCAGCTCGCGCCGCTCGCGCTGGATCCGGTCTTCAGGCGTTCGCGCGTCGCCGTGGATCTCGCGCGGGTAGCCGGGATAGGCGTGCACGAGCACGAGCTTGCCGATGTCGTGTAGCAGCGAGGTCACCATCAGCCGGTCCCGGTGCTCATAGCCGATCTCCCGGGCGACCCGATCGGCGGCGCGCTGGGTGGCCACGGCGTGCAGGCGAAAGCGCTCCGGGATCCCCTGCCACACGGCGGTGCGCTCGAAGAAGTCAAACGTGCGGGCTCGGCTGGCGATTGCACGCACGCTGCCCGCGGAGAGCACTTCCACCCCCTTGACAGCGCTGTCGATGCGTCCCCGTGGCCGCCCGTCGAGCTGGTTGGCCAGCCGCAGCACAGTTACCGCGAGGGCCACATCGGATTCGATCGCCGTCACCACATCGGCGGTGGAGGGTTCGCCGGATTCGTACAGCCGCAGCACCCGGTTGCGAGACTCGACCAGCATCGGGAAAGCCTCGAGGGCCTCGAATGCCGCCGTCAGACGCCTTCCGTGACCCTCGTTGTGCCTTTGGTCATGGGAGACGTATGGGTCGGTCGGAGCTGTGCTCACGGTATTCACGGCGCCAAGGGAATTCGCTCATCCTTCTCCGGCCGCCCCTCCGAGCTCGGCAGCCGGCGGGCACGGGCACTTCAATCCCCTGCAGTTCGTATATCGGCAGATGCCCGCCCAGGATTGAGCCCGCCGTCGCCGGCTAACGAGAGCGCCCGCTCGATCCGCGACAGCGATTCCTTCCGGCCGAGCAGCACGAGGCTCTCGAAAATCCCCGGAGAGATCGTCCTACCCGCGATCGCCACCCGAACCGGCTGGAACACCTCCCCCGGCTTGAGGCCGTTTTGCTGCACCACCTCCCGCAGTGCATTCTCGACCGCGGGCACCTCGAACGGCTCCACGTGGACGAGCGCATCCCGCGCCTGACGCAGCACCTCAACCGCGCCCTCACGACCCAGCACATTGTTCACCGCCGCCGGATCGTCGACCGGTCCATCGAACAGAAACGAAACCAGGGGCCAGAACTCGGCCAGCGTCTGGATCTTCTCCGCAGCAATCTGCACCGCACCCTTCAGGTCGGTTCGTCCGGTGTAGCGCTCCAGGCGCTCGGTCAACTCGTCGACGCCCAGCTGCCGCAGCCACCGTCCGTTGATGTGCCGAAGCTTGCGCTCATCGAACACCGCCGGATTCTTGGACACCCGATCCAGGCGAAAGCGCTCGGCCAGCTCTGCGATCGTGAAGTGCTCCTCGTCGGCGGCGAACCCCGCCCCCAGCAGCGCGATGTAGTTGACCACCGCCTCGGGCAGGTAACCGGCGGCGCGCAGCTCTTGCACCGAGGCGGCGCCGTGGCGCTTGGAGAGCTTGCGACCATCGGGCCCGTACAGCAGTGGCAGGTGAGCGTAGATCGGCGGCTGCGCGCCCAGCGCCGTGAACACGAGCAGCTGCTTGGGTGTATTTGAGAGGTGGTCCTCGCCGCGCACCACGTGCGTGATCCCGGCATCGAGATCGTCGATCGCGACGGCGAAGTTGTAGAGGACCGAACCGTCGGCTCTGGCGATCACCGGGTCGTCCATGCTGGCGTTGGGAAACCCGGTCACGCCTCGAATCACGTCCTGCACCGAGGTCTCGCCGCCGTCGGGAACGCGCAGTCTCACCGCGCCAGTGGGCTCAGGCTCGCCCCGGAAGCCGCGATCGGCCCCCCGCCGCTCCTTGTACGCGCGGACGTCCTCGGCCGTGGCGGTGCTGTGGTAGGCGTGCTCGCTGGCCAGCAGCTGCTCCAGAGCCTCGGAGTGACGTGGCGCCCGCTCGCTCTGGAGCACCGGGTCCTCGTCCCAATCGAGCCCGAGCCAGTCGAGCGCGTCCAGGATCTGCTCGATGTTCTCCGGGGTGGAGCGCTCGCGATCGGTATCTTCGATGCGCAGCAGCAGCTTGCCGGTTGGTGCTCCCTCGCCGGCCGAGGGGTGGTGGGCGAGGAGCCAGTTGTACAACGCGGTGCGGGCGCCTCCGATGTGGAGGGCGCCGGTAGGTGACGGAGCGAAGCGAACGCGCATGAAAGAACCCGCCCCATGCTAATCGGCGCCCACGTCTCCCCGGCCGGCGGGTTGACCAAGGCGGTGGAGCGGGGCGTGGAGCGCGGCTGCCGAGCGATCCAGATCTTCAACCAGTCGCCGCGAACGTGGCGTCCGACCGCCTACGGGCAGGAGGACTTCGCGGCGCTGCAACATGCGATCGGCGACAGCGAGATTGAGGCCGTCCTGATCCACGCCGTCTACCTGCTCAACTGCGCCTCCGAGGACGAGGAGATCCGCCGCAAGTCGCTGGCCTCGTTGATCCATTCCCTGCACGTCGGCGATGGCGTCGGTGCGGTCGGCGTCGTGCTCCACCCCGGTTCGGCGAAGGCCGGTGACGTAGATCAGGCGATCGCTCGTGCGGGGGAGGTGATCACTGAGGCGTTGGCGGAGTCACAACGCTGCCAGCTTCACCTGGAGGACACCGCGGGCGCCGGCGGCACGCTCGGACGCTCATTTGCGGAGCTGGCGGCGCTGGTCGAAGCGGCGGGCGGAGATGAGCGCATCGGCTTGTGCCTGGACTCCTGCCATCTGCTCGCCTCCGGGTATGACATCCGCACCCCGGAGGGGCTGGGCCGGACGCTGGAGGAATGCGACCGGATCCTCGGGCTGGAGCGGCTGCAATCGTTGCATATCAACGATTCGCTGACGCCACTGGGATCGAACCGCGACCGTCACGCCGTGCTGGGTCAGGGCGAGCTCGGCGAAGACGGCTGCGCCACGTTTCTCTCCGAACCCAGGTTCGAGGGCTTGCCGTGCCTGCTGGAGACCGGACGGGAAGGCGGGGGTGCCGGAGCACAGGACGTCGCCGCCGCGATCGCCCTGCGGGAGCGCGGACTACAGCGCCGCGCCGACCGCTGAGGCCTCTTCCGCAGGCGCCGAGGCCACGGTGACCCCCGTTCCCTTGGCGCGGTCATCGCTGGCCAAGCCGTCGACGGCCGCGGCATCACCAGGCACAGCGAGGATCGCCTCGCCGAGCAGCGCGTGCAGCTCCGCGTGCAGGCCGGCGCTGCGGGTGACCCGGAACTCATGTCCAAGGCGCAGCCGGCGCGGGCCGCCGGAGGTCCTGAGCTCGATCACCACATCGCACTCCCCCGGGAAGCTCCCCAGCAGCTCCTTGAGCTCGCCGAGGATCGATCCGGGAAGGACGGTCGGATCAAGGCGCAGACGCAGTGCGCTCGGGCCGACAGTGATCTTTGCCGCCTGCTCTGCCGCGAGCTGCACCTCCTCGGCAGTGGGTTCGAACTGCTCCACCTGCTGGGCGACGATGCACGTCTTGTCCCGGTCCTTGTGGTCGACGCGGCCGCGCACGAGCACGATCGAGTCGGTCGACAGAGCTTGCTCGTGGGCGCTCAAGGCCTTGCCGAACACGATGATCTCGACGGTTGCTCCGAGGTCGTCGAGGGTGGCGAACATCATCGGGTCGCCCTTCTTGGTCCGGATCCGCTTGGCCTGAGTGATCATCCCGCCGACCGTGACCCAGTCGCCGTCTCGACGATGTGCGAGCTCGGCCAGCGGGTAGTCGACCTTGGCCCCGAGCGCCACCCCCACCTCCTTCAGCGGATGGGCCGAGATGAACAGGCCGATCGCCTCCTTTTCGGCTGCCAACAGCTCCCCGCGCTCGAGCTCTTCGGTCGGGATCGCGGCATGCTTGGGACCGGCGAAAGCGATCGCCGCCGAGCCGGCCCCGTCCGCTACCGGCGCCAGGTCGAAGATCGAGCTCTGTCCCATGGCCACGTCCTGCTGTGCCTTCTGGCCGGCTCCCTGCGCCTGCTCGAGCACCGCCAGCATCCCCTTGCGGCTGGCGCCGGTGGAGCCGAACGCACCGCACTTGATCAGCGCCTCGATCGCCTTCTTGTTGACGCAGCGGCCATCGACCCGGGCGCAAAAGTCCCACAGACTCTCGAACGGCCCTCCCTCCTCCCGGGCGCGCTTGATCGCCTCCACCGCCTGGTAGCCGACGCCCTTGACGGCGTCCAGCCCGAAGCGGATGTTGCCGTCGACGACCACGAATTCGTGGTCTGAGAGGTTGACGTCCGGGGGCAGGATCGCGATCTCCATCTGCTCGGCCTGGGCGACGAAGAACGGGACCTTGTCCTTGGTGTCCATCACCGACGAGATCAGCGCCGCCATGTATTCGGCCGGATAGTTGGCTTTCAGCCACGCGGTGCGGTAGGCGATCAGCGCGTAGCAGGCGGAGTGAGACTTGTTGAACGAGTAGTCGGCCGAGCGCTCGTTGGTCGTCCACAGCTGCTCGGTCACTGGTTCGGCGGTGCCCGACGCACGGCAGCCGGCGAAGAACTCCGGCTTGAGCTTCGCCATTGCCTCGCGGTTCTTCTTCCCGATGGCCTTGCGCAGGTCGTCGGCTTTGGCGCCGCTGAAGCCCGCGACCTCCTTGGCGATCTGCATCGCCTGTTCCTGGTAGACGATCACTCCGTTGGTCGACTCGAGGATCGGACGCAGTCGCTCGTCTGCATAGGACACGGTCTCCGGGTTGTGCTTGCCCCGGGTATAGGTGGGGATGTTCTCCATTGGACCGGGCCGGTACAGGGCGTTGAGCGCGATCAGATGCTCGAGCTCGCTCGGGCGGACCTTCTTGAGCGTCTCCCGCATGCCCTCGGACTCAAACTGGAACACGCCGACCGAGTCGCCGCTCGACATCATCTCGTAGGTCTTGTCGTCGTCGAGCGGCAGCGTGGTCATGTCCGGTCGCTCGCCGGTCGAGCGCTCGATGATGTCGAGCGCATCCTCGATCACGTCGAGGTTGCGCAATCCGAGGAAGTCCATCTTCAGCAGCCCCAGCTGCTCGACTGGCTTCATCGAGAACTGGGTGACGGTGCGGAATACGCGCTCGCCGTTCTCGTCGGCGCCGGCGTCGGCGATCTGCAGCGGAACGATGTCGGTCAGCGGGCGATCGGCGATCACCACTGCAGCGGCGTGGATGGAGGAGTTGCGCACGATCCCCTCGAGTCCCTGGGCGACCTCGAGGATCTGCCTCGCGGTCGGATCACGCTCGACCTCGGCCCGCAGCGGCTGACCACTGCGCAGGCAGTCCTCAAAGCTCGGCGGACGGCCCATGACCGGGTCGGGGATCAGCTTCGCCAGACGATCGCCCACGCCATAGTCGTGACCCAGCACGCGGGCGGCGTCGCGAGTGGCGGCGCGAGGGAACATCTTGCCGAAGGTGACGATCTGCGCCACTGACTCCTTCCCGTACTTCTCGGTCACGTAGCGGATCACGCGCTCGCGGCCGCGCACGGAGAAGTCGATGTCGATGTCCGGCATCGATACACGCTCGGGGTTGAGAAAGCGCTCGAACAGCAGCCCGTAGCGAAGCGGATCGAGATCGGTGATCTGTAGGCAGTAGGCCACGATCGATCCGGCAGCGGAGCCACGCCCCGGGCCGACGGCGATGCCCGCGTCCTTGGCGTACTTGACGAAGTCCCAGACGATCAGGAAGTAGGCGCTGAAACCCATTCGCTCGATCACGCCGAGCTCGTACTCGGCGCGCTTGATCGCCTCCGCCGGCGGCGGATCCCCGTAGCGCCGGCAGAGCCCGGCCAGCACCAGCGAGCGCAGATATCCCCCCTCGGTCTCGCCGTCTGGGGTCGGGTAGCTGGGGATCAGCTGTCGATCCAGCTCCAGCTCGACGTCGCATCGCTCGGCGATCTCGAGCGTCGAAGCCAACGCCTCCGGCCACTGTGCGAACGCTTGCGCCATCTCCTCGCTGGAGCGCAGGTAGAACTCGTTGGTCTCGAAGCTGATCTTCGGCTGGCTGAGCGTCGACTTCGTCTGCACGCACAACAGCGCGGCGTGGTGGTGGTAGTCCTCACGGCGCAGGTAGTGGACATCGCCGGTACCGACCAGCGGTCGCCCCAGCTCCCGCGCGATTCTGACCACGCCCTCGTTGACCTTGTCCTGAGCCGCCAGGCCATTCTTCTGGACCTCGAAGTACACGTTCTCGGCACCGAAAACGCCCATCAACTCCTGTGCGTGGGCGCTGGCCTGAGCGTGATCGTCAGCCAGCAGGTGCTGGCAGAAACGGGACTGCAGGCAGCCCGTGAGCGCGATTACGCCCTCGCCGTGGCTGGCCATCTGCTCCAGGTCGACCGCCGGCTTTCCACGCTGAAACCCGTCCAGGAATCCCGCCGATGAGAGCTTGACCAGATTGCGGTAGCCGGTCGGCGTGGCGGCGATCAGCGTCAGGTGAAAGCGGTTGAGACGACCAGGCGCCCGCCGTGCATGGTCCTGGACGACGTACACCTCGCAGCCGAGGATCGGCTTGAGACCATGCTTGCGAGAGGCGGTGAACAGCTCCACCGCACCGTTCATCACCCCATGGTCGGTGAGCGCCAACGCCGGCTGGTCAAATGAGGCGGCGCGGGCGACGAGCTTGTCGATCTTGCATGCCCCATCGAGCAACGAGTACTCGGAGTGGACGTGCAGATGGGCGCAGGCAGAGCTCATTGGCCGATCGTCGGAGCATAGGCACGGGGGCGGACATTTTCGGCGTCGCGCCTCTTTCCACCGGCCATTTCAGCCGCTCTGTGCGCGCTCTATCCAGCTGAGCAGCAGCGCCAGCGGCCGAGTTGGCCCGCGGAGGTCGGTCATCGCCTCCAAGGCACCCGCAAGCACCTCCGCCACCGAGGCCCCGGCCGCCACCACCTCGGTCGCGGAGGACGAAGCCAGGACCGACTCCGCCACGGCCGCGACACGCCCAGCACGAACGTGCAACAGGGTCTGTTGCCCGCTGTCCTCTGGCGCCTGGAAGGCGATCGTGAAGCTGTGGCCGCGGGTCCACGTCGGGTCGATCATCCGCGCGGCGATGCTCACGGCCAGCCACGGCTCGAGCACGACTCCGGCATCGAGCAGCTCTCGCCAGCTGTGTGGAGCCCGTACGAGATCCAACAGACACCGAGCCGCGGTACGATCCCCCCTGATCCGGGCTCGGCCCGCTCCCAGGCGCCGGCGAGTCGAGGCGCTGGCGAGCAGCCGGGCGAGGCTGGCCATATCCCCGTGGACGGCGAATCGCACCGCCTCATCTGACCTGGGCTCGTCGGCGAGGACGGCCCGCACGGGCGCGCCACCGCCGGGGACGCTGACTCGCACACATCCGGTCTCAGCCAGCACCAGGTCGTATTCCAGGGGCTCGAAGCGCACCAGCCTGTGGGCGGGGAGCAGCGCCAGCGCCAAGCGGCCGGCAGCGAGCGGATCGGTCCGAGCCAGCGACCGGAACACGGGCTCCAGCCACGCCCGCACGACCGGCTCCGCGGGGGTATCGATCTCCGGCGGCGCTGATCGGGCCGCAGGCGGGGCCGGCTCGATCACGAGGTCCGCCTCACGCAGCCGGGAAAGCGCCGCGTCCAGCCGGGTCGGATCGAGCGCCGCGACGCTTCGCGGAGCGGGTGGCTCAGGCGTGGAGAGCGGCTCTCCGGGCCGCGGCTCCGGCGGCTCATGCGCCACTGGGGAGGGCTGCTGGCGCTCGTCGGGCGCCGATCGGCCCCATGACCCCGGAGGGGCTGATGGCAGCGGTGGGAGTGACTGCCCTGAGCCCGACGAGACTGACAGCTCCGATGGGATTGGCTGTCCCGACGGCGGCGACGGCGCCCCCAGCGCGCGAAAGGCCTCATACATCCGCCCCAGCTCCTGGCGCAACTGCTCGATCGCCTCGAAGGCCAGCTCGGATCGCTGACGCGACGCTCGCAGCTGCCGCTCGAGCAGCACCACCCGGGCGTCGGCCTCGATCCGCATCGTCCGCTCACGCTCGGTCAACGCCCGCAACTGGCTCAGCTCCTGGCGCAGCACGGTCAGCACCGAGTGCAGGCGGGCTCCGGCCGGATCCGGCGCCACGGGCACGGGGCGAGCGGGCGGTGAGCTTGGCGGCTCGAGATCCGCTACCGATCGCGCCTGCAGCGCCGCCATGGCCGAGGCCCGACCGGCGACTATCCGGCGCTCGAGGCTGAGTTCTCGCGCTCCGTGAGAGCCCGGAGCCGGCGGAGCTGAGGGCGCTGAGGTCACTCGCCCCGTTGGAGTGCCATCGGCCAAGCGTTGCTCCCGAGCGAGCTGCTGCTCCCGATCGGAGGCCTTCACCGCTGATGCCAGCCTCCGCTCCGCGCGCTGGCGCGCCGTCCGGGCGGCGGCGGCCATCTGCTCGGCCTCATCCAGCCGGCGCTGCGTACGAGCGGTCTCACGCTCCAGTTCATGCACGCGCTCGCGCATGCCCGACAACTGCTGCAGGCTCTCCCGAACTTCGTCGTGCTCGTCAGTGACCCTCGCCAGCTCCTCCTGCAGCTCCATGCGCCGTGCGGTCTCAGCATGCGCGCGCTGCTCGGCCAGCCGGCGCGCCGCGTCACGCTCCCGCAGAGCCGCCCGCGCCTGCTCCAGCTCGTGCGTGAGCTCTTCGAGTCTCGTCGTTAGCGAGGCCGAGCCTCGCTGTGCCTCCGACGCCCGGGCCTCCGCCGTCTGCAGCGCCAGCTCGGAGCTGCGTAGTCGACGCTCGATCAGAACCTCCGGCTCAGAGGTCGGAGCGGTGGCCGAGCGGCCAGGACGCTCAGCGGATTCCCGCTCAGCGGCAGGCTCGGGCTCTGCGGATTCGATTGCGACCGGCAAGGGCACGATCACGGCTCCGATCTGCAGCCACGCTTGGCCACCGGCGGGCGGTGTCAGCGCCGCGGGAATGGAGAAGCTCATCTGCCAGGTTCCCGGCGCCGTTCCGCTCAGCCCTGGAGGCTCGGGCATGGCGGGAAAGCGGTGGCGTCTCCCCTCCGCCTCGACCACCAGCAGCGGCTGCCCTCCCCCGAGCGGGCGTCGTCGCCGCCACCGCCCGGTCACGCGCACCGTCACCTGGTCTTGACCGCGCGCGGTCCACTGCACCGCCTCGACGCCGAAAGCCGACGGCGCTGGGGGCTGGTCGCTCACCTACGCGACGGTAGGAGGCCGGGCGGACGGAAGCGGTATGACCGCGCGGTGGCCATCATGACTCGCGCGGCAGCGCGGCGCTCCGGGCCGCCGCCGCGGTCAGGACTCGCGCAGCGAATCGGTCAACGCCCGCGCCTCGGCCAGCAGCGCCTCCGCGTCCTGCAGCCCGGTCTCCGCACCTCGCTGCTGGGCCCGGACGACCGCCAGCTCCGTGCTCAGCTGGTCGATCTCCGCCTGCAGGCTCGTAGCCTGTCCGATCGCCGTCTCCCGGGCGGCGGCGCTGGAGGCGACGGCCGTCCGAAGCTGGGCCACCTCGGCGCGCAGGAGGTCGCGCTCAGCGGCAACATCCTTGACCTGTTCCCGTGCCGCCTCGAGCTCTGCCGCCAGCACCATCGCCCGGGACTCAACTTCGGCGCCACGATCGTCCTCGGTGGCAAAGACCTCCCGCACAGTGGCGAGCTCGGCCCGCAGCTCCTCTCGCATCTGCTCGAACTGCGTCTCCGCGGCGTTCCGCACGGCGAGCTGTGCCTTTAGCTCCGCTAGCTCTCGTCGCATTCGGGCCTCCTCCGCGAACCGCTCCTTGAGCTCCACGCGCAGCGCCGAGATGCCGTCCTGGAGCGTGACCCCGGAACCGGTGTCGGAGGGAACAGGGGGCGCGGGGTGTCTGGTGGATGCGCGCGGTACCGATTCAGGCCCGGGGGCAGGCGCTGACGTCGGCGGGGCTGACCGCGGCGCTGGAGCAGGCACCGACGCCGAGGGAGCCGACTCCGGCGCGGGGGCAGGCGCAGGCGTCGGCGGGACCGAACCCGGCATGGGGGCACGCGCCGACGCCGTTGGCGCACTGGCCCGGGACTCGTCCGGTCGACGGGGTTCGACCCCCGCACGTCCGAGCGGGGGAACTTCCATCACGCTGTCTTCGATCGCCAATGTCACGGTGCCGTCCACGTAGGGCCGCAGCCATGCCGGGATCGTGAATCTCGCCGACCACTTGCTGTCACTGCCCACGGTGCGGCGGGGTTGCAGGTTCTGTGGGAACCGATGCCGCCGTCCGTCGGCCTCGATGATCAGGATCGCCTGCGCATCCGGGTTCGGTGCCCGCTGCCAGCTTCCACTGAGCCGCACCACCAGCCTGTCCGCACCCATCGACGTGCACTCGACGCCGTCGATCTGCAGCGGAGGCCCGGGTCCATCCTTTTCCGCCATATCGGCAGCTTAGCCAGCATTGCCGATGGCGCAACCGGTGGCGACTTCAGTCGCTGCTCGCGGCGGCTTCAATGTTGCTCTCGGCGGCTTCAGTCGCTGCTTGCGGCCCGACCCGCGGCCACGAGACCAGCGACGGCGACGGCTGAGACGACGGCCACCGCAAGCTTACCCCGAGCGGCTCGCAGCCGGCGACGCGCATACCACTTGCCGCCCTGCCAAACCGCGAATCCGAGAAGTTTGTAGCCCATGTCCTGCCGATCTTACCCGCCTCGGAGTTGTCTAACTCGCCAGGCCATCCGCGACTGCAAAGACCACAGCTCGATGAAGCCCGGCGCGGCGGCCTGCGAGAACAGGCCGCCAGACTCGGAGAAGGTGGCCAGCTGCGCGTCGTAGACCGCATACGGCGAAGAACGGGTCACCACGCGCGCCGCGCCCTTGTAGAGACGCACGCCAATCGTACCCGTCACCTGTGCGTTGACGGCGTCCATGAACGCGTCGAGATCCGCCCGCAGCGGCTCCCACCAGAGGCCGCCGTAGACGAGGTAGGCCCACTTCTGGTCGAGCATCGGCTTGAGCTGATTCTGGTGGATCGTGCCCACCAGCTTCTCCAGCTCCTGATGGGCAAGCAGCAGGATCGTCGCCGCCGGGACCTCGTAGATGTCGCGGACCTTCAGACCGACGATCCGATCCTCGATGTGATCGACGATGCCGACTCCGTGCCTGGCGCCGATCTCCCCGGCGCGCTCCAGCAGGGCCACCGGCTCCAGGCGCTCCCGGTTGAGGCCCACGGGAACACCCCGCTCGAACTCGACCTCCACCAGCTCAGGCTCGTTGGGCGCCAGCTCAGGTCGGGTGACCAACGCGAACACGTCGTCCTCGGGCGCGTGGTCCAGATCCTCGATCCAGCGACCCTCGCTGGAGCGCCCCCATAGGTTGTCATCGATGGAGTACGGGGCGCTCTCTGAGCCCCCCTTGACCGGGATCCCGTGCTCTCGCGCATACGCGACCTCCTCCTCGCGGCCCATCCGCCACGAGCGAACCGGCGCGATCACCTTCAGCTCCGGCGCTAGCGTGGCCACCGTGGCCTCGATTCGCACTTGGTCGTTCCCCTTGCCCGTGCAGCCGTGGGCGATCGTGTCACAGCCCGTCCGGCGGGCGTAATCGACCGCGAGCTTGGCGATCAGCGGCCGCCCCAGCGCCGTAAACAGCGGGTAGCCGAGGCCGTAGATGGCGTTGGCCTTGATTGCCGGCAGCACGTAGTCCCGCGCGAACTCTTCACGCGCGTCGACGACATGACACTCGCTGGCGCCGATTGCCACCGCCTTGCCCCGGACGACCTCGTAGTCCTCCCCCGGCTGTCCCAAGTTCACCGTCAGCGCCACCACCTCGGCCCCGTACTCGTCCTGGATCCACTTGAGCATCACGCTCGTGTCCAACCCGCCGCTGTAGAGCAGCAGCACGCGGTGGACCTGCTCCGGATCGGCCAGGTAGGAGGCAGTCGGCTCTGGCATGGCCGCGAAGAGTACGGATCGCCAGTCTCGGCCGCCTGTGGCCGCACCGGCTGCGCCGTAGCCGCGCCGGTCGCCCTAAAGCCGCGCCAGCCGCGCCAACGCCTCGTCGATCTCCGCCGCCGACACGACCAGCGGCGGCTCCAGGCGGATCGTCCCCGGCCCGGTGGCATTGACCACCAGTCGCTGCTCTGTCAGCGCCCGACGCGCCAGCTCCGGCGCCGAGATCCCCTCGTGCAGGTCGACGCCGATCATCAGCCCCCGGCCGCGAACGGCGGCGATTGCGGGAAGCTCCAGCAGGCCGGCGGTGAGCCGCTCACCATGCTCGCGCACGCGCTCCAGCAGCTGCGGATCAGAGCATACGGCCAGCGCCTCCAGCGCGGCGCGCGCGGCCACCGGCCCGCCGGCGAAGGTCGAGCCATGGTCGCCGGGCCCGAGCACGTCGGCCAGCGCCGGACTGGTGACCAGGGCGCCGATCGGGAGGCCTCCCCCCAGGGCCTTGGCGCTGGTCAGCGCGTCGGGCGTCACCGAGGTCCCCTGGTAGGCCCACAGCCGCCCCGTCCGCCCCATGCCGGTCTGGATCTCGTCGAACACCAGCGCCGCTCCCACTCGCTCGCAGGCCTCCCGCGAGGCTTGCAGCAGCTCATCGGCGAGAACGTGGATGCCGCTCTCGCCCTGGATTGGCTCCACCAGCACCGCCGCCGTCCGCTCGTCGACCGCCGCGGCGATCGCCTCGGGATCTCTAGGCACGACCACAAAGCCCGGCACCAGCGGCGCGAACGGGGCCTGCTTTGACTCCTGGGCAGTCGCCGACAACGCGCCGTAGGTGCGGCCGTGAAAGCCCCCCTGGAGCACGACGAGCTTGCCGCCGGGCCGAGCCTTGCGCACGAGCTTGATCGCCGCCTCGTTGGCCTCGGCGCCCGAGTTGCACAGGAACACCTTCCCGCCCAGTGAGCTTTCGGCCAGGCGGGCGGACAGCGTCAGCGCCGGCTCGGTGTAGTAGAGGTTGGTGACGTGCATCAGCCGCGCCGCCTGCTCCTGCACGGCCGCGACCACACGTGGATGGCAATGCCCGACGTTCAGGACCGAGATCCCGGCCAGGAAGTCCAGGTACTCGTTGCCGTCGACATCCCACAGCCGGCACCCGGCGCCACGCACGAACTGAACGGGGTTTCGGGCGTAGGTGGGGATCGCGTGGTCACGCTCCAGCGCCTGCAGTTGATCCAGGGTCACGCTCACGAGGCGGTGATCATCGTGCCCTGCCCAGCGTCGGTGAACAACTCCAGCAGCAGCGAGTGCGGCACGCGGCCATCGACGATGTGGGCGGATCCGACACCGCCGCCGATGGCTTCGACGCACGCCGCCAGCTTTGGCCGCATCCCCCCGGCAACACTCGGCAGCGACTGCGCCACCTCCTGCTCATTGGCCCTGGAGACGATGCTCCCGGGGTCGGCGGGGTCGCGCAGCCACCCGGCCACGTCGGTGAGGAACATCACCTTGTGGGCCCTCAGCGCCCGCGCCACCGCGCCGGCAGCTTCGTCGGCGTTGATGTTGTAGGAGTGACCGGCGGCATCGGCACCGACGCTGGCCACGACGGGAACGTAGTCCTGGGCGATGTGGGTCAGCACGCCGACGTCCACGTGCTCGATCCGGCCGACGAAGCCGATGTCCTGTCCGCTGGGCGCGGGCTGCCGGGCGGCCCGGAACAGCAGGCCATCGTCCCCACACAGGCCCACCGCCGGCTGACCCTGACCGCCGAGCAGCAGCACGATGTCCTTGTTGACCTTGCCCACCAGCACCATCTTGGCCACCTCGACGGTGGCCGCGTCGGACACGCGCAGGCCGTCGACGAACTCCACCGGGAGGTTCAGTCGCTCCATGTAGCTGGTGATCTCCGGGCCACCCCCGTGGACGATCACCGGATTCATGCCGACGTACTTGAGCAGCACCACGTCGCGGGCGAAATCCTCTTTGAGCGCCGGATCGACCATCGCTGCCCCTCCGTACTTGATCACCACCGTGCGACCGTGGAACTCACGGATGTAGGGCAGCGCCTCGAGTAGGGTGCCGACGTCGCGCATCAGCTCGTGTACTGCGAGTTGAAGAGCACGTACTCGGGCGAGAGGTCACTGAAGAAGAGCTCGCACTCGCCTCCGGACCCGGGCAGTCGCAGCCGGTATTCGACCTCCTCGCCGGCCACCAGCGAGTCCAGCGCCCGCAGGTCGTCGATGACCGCGTTCCCGGCGCTGACCACCAGCTCCCCCTCGATCTCGAGATCGGCCACGAACGGGTGCGGGCCTGCGTAGGCCATCCCCGCCGCCTGGAGGATCCGGCCGAAGTTCGGATCGCCGCCGTGGAGCGCGGTCTTAACCAGTGGAGAATCGGCGATTGCCCGCGCCACGGGCTCCACCACCGCCTCATCGCCGGTCACCATGATCCGCCCCACTCGCCGGGCGCCCTCGCCGTCAGCGACGATCTCCAGCGCCAGCTGGCGCATCACGGCGTCCATTGCCTCTCCCAGGCGGAACTCGTCGTCGCTCTCGGCCTCCACCTCCACCCCGGCGGCGCCGTTGGCGAGCACGAACACGGTGTCGCTGGTCGAAAGCTGACCGTCGACGCTGATCCGATCAAAAGACCGCTTTACGCACACGGTCGTGAGCAGATCCACCGTCTGGGCCGACAGCACCGCGTCGGTTTGCAAGAAACAGAACATCGTGGCAAAGCGCGGGGAGATCATTCCCGCGCCCTTGGCCTGAGCGGCGATGCGAACGGTTCCATCCCGAAGCTGCACCTCCACGCAGCCCCGCTTGGGGCCGCTGTCGCTGGTGAGGATCGCCCGGGAGAGCCCGTCGGCGTCCTCCCCCAGCCGTGACACCGCCGCGCGGACCCCGGTCAGCACCCGCTCGCGGGGAAGCTCGGTGCCGATCACGCCGGTCGAGGCGACGCCGACCTGGGCTGGCCGCAGGTCCAGCAGCTCGGCCGTCAGCGCCTGGGTGGCCCGCGCGGTGTCCAGCCCACGCTGGCCGTCGCCAGTGTTGGACCCACCGGAGTTGGCCACGATCGCCCGCAGCCGGGCGGTGTCCGCCTCACGGGAGGCAATCACCGGCGCCCCCACCCGGGCGTTGGTGGTGAAGCGGGCGGCCGAGGCGGTATCCGATGGATCGGAGACGATCACCCCGAGGTCGAGGGCGGCACGCGAGTCACCCGGCTGCTTGAGCCCCGCGGCCACGCCAGCGGCACGGAAGCCTCGTGGGAGCAGCGTCGCCTCGAGCTCGGCCACGTGCTCGGGCACGTGCACCCAGCGCGAACAGAAGAACGAGCTCGCCATCTAGGCGATCCCCTCTCCCTCGGGCCGGCCAAACATCAGGTTCAGGTTCTGCACTGCCTGCGAGGCGGCGCCCTTCCACAAGTTGTCGATCGCTCCGAACACGAGCACGCGCCCGGTGCGTTCGTCGCGATGCACGGAGATGCGGCAGAAGTTGGTCTCCCGCACGTCGCGAACTCCCGGTGGAGCCGCGGTGACTTCGACGAATGGCTCGTCGGCGTAGACCTCGAGATAGAACTGCCCCAGGTCCGCCGGCTGCGGCGCCTCGGGAGGCACGGTCACGTAGCAGGAAACCAGCTCTCCCTGGTCCAGCGGCACCAGGTGCGGAGTGAAGGTGATCGGGGCTCGCGCGCCGAGAATCGCCAGCTCCTGCTCAATCTCCGGTGTGTGGCGATGTCGGGAAACCCCGTAGGGGTTGACGTTCTCGTCGACGGTGACGAAGTGGGTCTTGTCGGTCGCGGCGCGGCCGGCCCCAGAGACGCCCGACTTCGCGTCGATCACCAGGTCACCGATCATGCCCGCCCGCGCCAGCGGCGCCAGCGCCAGCATCACGGCGGTTGGGTAACAGCCGGGATTGGCGACCAGGTCGGCACCCGCGATCTGCTCGCGATAGCGCTCGGGCAACCCGTAGACGGCCTGCCCGATCAGCTCTGGCGCCGGATGCTGGCGATACCACCGCGCGTATATGCCGGGGTCACGCAGGCGGAAGTCGGCGCTCAGATCGACGACTCGAACCCCGCGGCGACGCAGCTGGGCGACCAGCTCCGCTGAGGCGCCATGGGGGTAGGCGACCACAGCGGCATCCACGTCGGCGTGCTCGTCGAGGCTCAGCTCCTCCAGCACCAGCGGGACGCGGTGCTGCGGATAGAGCTCGGCCAGCGTGAGGCCGGCGTCAGCGCGGGAGGTCAGTGCCTTCAGCCTGAACGTGGGATGCCGGTAGAGCAGCCGCGCCGCCAGCGCGCCCGCGAACCCGGCGGCACCGAACACCGAGACACTAGGTGCCACGGACCCTCCCCTCGTGCTCCTGGGCCAGGACGGAGATGATCCGCTGGCGCCGCCCGGCCACCTCTCGATCGGTCAGGGTGCGGTCGCTTGCGCGGTAGCGCAACCGCAACGCCAGCGAGACCTGGCCCTCCCCCAGCCGCTCGGGATCACGGTAGATGTCGAAGAGCTCGGCACCGACCAACAGCGGCGCGCCGGCACGTCGGACGGTGGCCAGCACCGCTGCGGCGCTGACCCGGTCGGGCACGACCACGGCCAGGTCCTCCCGCACCTCAGGAAAGCTGGTCAGGTCCTGGTAATGGGGCGTCAGCGGCTCGGGGACGAGGTCGAGGTCGAGCTCGAACCCAGCCACCGCTCCGGCCAGATCCCACTCCTGCACCACCAGCGGATGGATCTCCCCCAGCCAACCGCCGGGCCGGCCGGCAATCAGGATCCTCGCCGCTCGCCCGGGATGAAGGAACGGCTGCTCGTCGGGCTCCACGATGAAGCCGACCCGCAGAGCGGCCAGCAGCGACCCGAGCACCCCCTTGGCGACGAAGAAGTCGGCGGCGGGAGGCTCGGGGTCTCGCCACGTGGGCGGTCGGATCGCACCCGCCAGCAGTGCGGCCAGATGATGGGGCTCACGCGGGAGCTCGCCGGCAGCGCCGGGCAGATACACGGCGCCGGATTCGAACAGTCTCAGGGTCCCGCTGCCGTGGCTGGCGTTGCGCCCCGCGACGTCCAGAAGCGATCCCAGCAGGGTCGTGCGCAGGCGCGACTGATCGGCGGACATGGGATTCTGGAGCTCAACCGCGACCTCGCCCTCCCGGCGCAGTCGCCGAGCCTGGTCGGGCCCGGAGAAGCTCCACCCGGCGATCTCACGCAGGCCCTGGGCGGCGAGCGCGTCGGCGGCGCGGCGGCGCTGTGTTTGGCGCGGAGTCAGCCGCCCGGATGCGCCGTGGCGGGATGGAAGCTTCGCCGGCAGCTTCTCCAGCGCATCAAGGCGCGCAATCTCTTCGATCACGTCGGCTTCCCGGGTGACATCGGCGCGGCGAAACGTCGGCGGAGTGACCTCGAGGCCGTCCTCGGCCTCGGCGACCGTGAACTCGAGCGCCTCCAGCACCTGCCGGCAGCGCTGGCGCGGGATCTCGATCCCGAGTAGGCCGCCGATGCGGGCCTCCCGCAGGCGGATCGGCGGCGGCGGGGGCCCGGCACCGCCGATGTCGATGGTTCCCGGCATCAGGCGAGCTCCGCACAGCCCCACCATCAGTCGTGCCGCCAGCGCCTGTGCCTGTATCGCCTGCTCGGGCTCCAGCCCCTTCTCGAACCGGGCCGAGGCCTCACTGCGCAGCCCCAGCCTAAGGGAGGTGCGATGGATGTTGGCGCCGTTCCAGGTGGCCGCCTCCATCAGTACCCGGGTCGTGTCCGGGGAGACCTCCGAGCGCGCGCCGCCCATCACCCCCGCGATCGACGTTGGCCCGTCGGCGTCGGCGATCAGCACCATCTGCGGGTCGGTTCCGCGCGTCTGCCCGTCGAGCGTCTGCACCGGCTCATGCGAGCGGGCGGTGCGAACCGTGAGCGCGGCTCCGACCACCTGGTCGAGGTCGAAGGCGTGCAGGGGTTGTCCGCTCAGCAGCATCACGTAGTTGGTGATGTCGACGACGTTGAAGATCGGACGCTGGCCAGCGGCCATCAGCCGCGCCTTCAGCCAGGGCGGGCTCGGGCCGATCGTGACTTCCTCAAAGACACGGGCGGTGAACCGCGGGCACAGCTCCGAGGGGCATTGCACCTCGATCTGCACGCCTGCAAGCGGACCGGCGTGGCCGGGGTCCTCGGCCCAGGGTGGGATGCTCAGGGAGGCGCCGGTGGCGGCATGGACCTCGCGGGCGACGCCGTAGATCCCGAGGCAGTCCGGCCGGTTGGGGGTGATCTCGAGGACCAGCACGTCGTCGGCGATCGGCAGCAGCTCCTGCAGTGGCGTGCCCGGAGGAAAGCTGCCGTTCTCGAGCACGAGGATCACCTCGTGCTCGGTGCCGATCGCCAGCTCGTCCTCGGCCAGGATCATCCCGTTGGACTCCACGCCGCGCAGGCGCGCCTTCTTCAGCGTGGTGCCATCAGGCATCAGCGCCCCGGGACGAGCGACCGCGACGGTCTGTCCAGCGGCGACGTTCGGCGCCCCGCAGACGATCTGCGACGGGGTGCTGCCGCCGACGTCGACCATGCACACGCTCAGGCGATCGGCGTCCGGGTGGCGCCGGCGCTCGAGTACCTTGCCGATCACGAAGTGCCGGGGTGCGCCGACGCCGTGACGCTCGACCCGCTCGACCTCGGTACCGGTCATCGCCAGTCGACCGGCCAGCGCGGCCGCGTCGAGCTCGGGGGCGCAGTACTCGTACAGCCACCGCAGGGGGACGCGCATCAGAACTGCTCCAGGAAACCGATGTCGTTGTCGTAGAGCAGCCGCAGGTCGGGGACCCCGTGCCTGAGCATCGCGATTCGCTCGATCCCCATCCCGAACGCGAACCCCTGGACTCGCTCGGAGTCATAGCCGTGCTCGCGGACGTGCTCGAGTACGTTCGGGTCGACCATCCCCGCGCCGAGGATCTCGATCCAGGCCGTTCCTTTGCACAGCGGGCACCGCTCGCCCGCGGCGGTCACGCCGTCGACGCACTGAAAGCAGGACACGTCGACCTCCACGCTGGGCTCGGTGAAGGGGAAGAAGTGGGGGCGCAGCCTGACCTCGCGCTCCTCGCCGAAGATCGCTCGAGCGAAGACGAGCAGCGTGCCCTTGAGATCGGCCAGGGTGATGTCGGTGTCGACCGCCAGTCCCTCGATCTGATGGAACTGCGGGGTGTGGGTGGCGTCGGAGTCCGGGCGGTAGACCCGGCCGGGCACGATGATGTACAGCGGTGGCGGCTGGCTCTCCATCGCTCGGACCTGCATCGGCGAGGTGTGCACCCGCAGCAGCGCGGCGTCCGGATCGAACAGGTCCGGCACTGGCTTGATGTAGAACGTGTCGGTCAGCAACCGCGACGGGTGCGTCACCGGCGTGTTGAGGGCGTCGAAGTTGTAGTAGACCCGCTCCACCTCCGGGCCTTCTAAGACGTTGAAGCCGAGGCCGATGAACACGTCTTCGATCTCGCGCCGAGTCTGGGTGATCAGATGCAGGCCTCCTGGGGGCGGCAGCGGGTCGCCGGGAAGGGTGACGTCGACCCGGTTGGCGATCAGTAGGCGCTCCAGCTCGCAAGCGGCGAGCTCCGCCTCCCGGGCCTTGATGGAGCGCTCGAGCGCCTGCCGGGTCTGGTTGGCGACCTTTCCCGTCGCCGCTCGCTCCGACGGCGGAAGCTCGGCCACCGAGCGCAGCAGGTTCGGCAGCTCGGCCTTGCGACCGAGATAGCGGATCCGCGCGGCCTCCAGCGCGGCCTCGTCCGGCGCGGCGTCGATCGCCGCCTGGGCCTCCGCCCTGATCGCCTCGATCCGCTCGATGCTCATTGGCGGGCCATCCTAGGGTCTATCTCGCCGCGCAGGTGCGTCCGGGGCGGGCGGCGGGCGAGACCTGCCCTTGTTACCTCGTAGAGGGCAACGGTGGCGGCCATCGCAGCGTTCAGCGAGGGCGTCAGGATCGGGATCTGGACGGTCTCGTCGGCGGCTGCCAGCACCTCGTTGGGCAGGCCTTCACGCTCAGCGCCGATCAGCAGCGTGAGGGCGGCGGGAATGGGTTGACGAGCGAGCTCGGGCAGCGGCGTGCCGACGCCCGCGACGAGGGCCAGCTTGCGCCCGGGAAGCTCGTCGATGGTGGTGGCCCGCACGAGGGGAACCGAGAACACCGCCCCCATGCTGGCGCGAACCGCCTTGAGCCCAAACGGATCGGCGCTGCCGGGGCCAAGCGCAACGCAGGAGGCACCGAACGCCGCCGCGCAACGGAGCACGGAGCCGGCATTACCCGGGTCCTGGACGCGGTGCAGGTAGACGCACAGCGGGCCCTCCGCGCGCTCGGCCCACCGCTCCGGGTAGACCGCTAGCGTACGCGTGCCCGAGCCCAATCCCGAGGCGGAAGCCAACAGCTGCGGCTCCACCTCCACTCCCGGCAGGCCGCTGCCGACCGCGCAGAAGCGCTCCAGCGGCTTCCATCCGGCGACGTCGGCCGCTGCGAGCAGATCCTCTCCCTCGGCCACGAAGCGCCCAGCGCGTTCACGCTCCCGCTTGCGCATCCGCAGCTTGCGAATCTCCTTGAGCTTCTGGTTGTGGGAGCTGGTGATGGTCATGACGAAAAAAAGGCGCCCTCCCTGCGGAGCGCGCCCTGACGAGGATGCTGGGGAGGAGGCTGGTGCTCAGCCCGCCGCCAGCGCCTCACGGGCGCGGTCGGCAAAGCGTCGGAACGTGGCGGCGTCGGTGACCGCGATGTCAGCGAGGATCTTGCGGTCGAGCTCGATCCCGGCCCGTTGTAGGCCGTGGATGAACTGCGAGTAGGACATTCCGTTCTGGCGGGCGGCGGCGTTGATCCGGGTGATCCACAAGCGCCGGAAGTCCCGCTTGCGGTTGCGCCGGTCCCGGTAGCGATACTGATCGGCCTTGAGCACCGCTTCCTTGGCCGTCCGGTAATGCCGGCTGGCATCGCCGCGGTAGCCCTTGGCCAGCTCCAGCGTCGCGCGCCGCTTCTTGCGCGCATGGATCGAGCGCTTGACGCGGGTCATGAGCGCTTGGCTCCGAGCAGCGTCTTGACTTGGCGCTGATCGTGCTTGGAGATCTCGGCCGGGTTGCCGAGACGGCGCTTGCGCTTGGGAGACTTCTTCTCCAGGATGTGGCTCGTGAACGAGTGCCGCCCGCGGACCTTGCCGCCCGCGGTGATCCGGAAGCGCTTCTTGGCGCCGGAATGGGTTTTCATCTTCGGCATCGGGACGCCTCAGTAAAGCAGACCGGTTCCCGCTGAACGGCCCGACGGCCCGTTCAAACTGAGCCGGGGCGCCTGGCCGTCGGGCCGCCGCACCGCCGCCCGTGGCCGCTACTCGACCGCCGGTGAACTGGCCGCTGTCTGGGAGGCGGCCGCCGGTTGTGAGGCACCGTTGGTCGCCGCCGCGCGCTCGGGCGGGGTCACGGTACCGGCGGTGGCCTGGTGATCCTCGCCCTCGACTCCCTTGTCCTCGGCGTCCGCGGCCAGCAACGCCTTGGACGGAGCCAGCATCATCGTCATGTTGCGGCCATCCTGCAGGGGTGTCTGCTCCACCACCGCCAGCTCGGACAACTCGCCGGCGAGCCGGTCGAGCAGCGCCGTCCCCCGCTCGGGGTGGGTCACCTCACGACCTCGGAACATGATCGTGATCTTCACCTTGTCCTTGTTCTTCAGGAACCGGGTGACGTGGCCCTTCTTGGTGTCGTAGTCGTTCTGGGCGATCTTCGGCCGGAACTTGATCTCCCGGATCGTGATCTGCTGCTGGTGCTTGCGCGCGGCCTTCTGCTTCTGGGCCTGCTCGTACTTGTACTTGGAGTAGTCGAGCACGCGCACCACCGGCGGGCGAGCCTCAGGAGCCACCTCGACGAGGTCGAGATCACGTTGCTGGGCATAGGCCAGAGCTTCGGCGGTCTTGACCACGCCGACCTGGTTGCCGTCCTCGCCGATGAGCCGCACATCGGGCACGCGGATCCGGTCATTGATCCGCGTCTGGTCGCGCTCTGGAGGGCGCCGATCGAACCTACGGGGGACCGGCACTAGCTGGTTTGGCGGGGTGACGTCAAGCGGTGCCGGGCCGAGCGTGATGAGACTTACGTGTCAACGAAGGCGAGTATAGCGGCGCGTCTAGCCCTCCGCACGAGATTTCACCTGCGCCCGGAGCCGCTGCGTGAGCTCCTCGATTCCGAGCCTGCCGAGGTCGCCCCGGCGGTGCTCGCGCACCGACACCTGCCGCGCCTCCTGCTCGCGATCGCCGACGATCAGCATGTACGGGACCTTGCTCAGCTCGGCGTCGCGGATCTTTCGGCTCACCGATTCGGTGCGATCGTCGCACTGCACGCGCAGCCCGGCGTGGGCGAAGCCGATCTGCAGTTCGGTCGCGTAGCCGGTGTGGCGGTCGCTGATCGGGAGCACGACTGCCTGCACCGGTGCCAGCCAAAGCGGAAGCTCGCCGCCGTAGTGCTCCAGCAGGATGCCGATGAAGCGCTCGTAGGAGCCCATCAGCGCACGGTGAAGCATCACCGGCCGGTGTTCGGCGTTGTCGGCGCCGGTGTAGGTGAGCCCAAAGCGCTGAGGAAAGTTGTAGTCGAGCTGGATCGTCCCCAGCTGCCAGGAGCGACCGAGCGAGTCGGTCATGTGCATGTCGATCTTGGGCCCGTAGAACGCGCCATCGCCCTCGCTCAGTTCGTACGGCAGCTCCTGGCTCTCCAGCGCGCTGACCAGCGCCGCCTCGCTGCGGTCCCACAGGTCGTCCGAGCCGATCCGCTGCTCGGGCCGAGTAGAGAGCTCCAGACGGACGTCGATGCCAAAGATCCGGTAGGTGGCGAAGGCGAACTCCAGGCAGCCGGCGACCTCGTCCTGGATCTGGTCCTCAGTGCAGAAGATGTGGGAGTCGTCCTGGGCGAAGTGGCGCACCCGGAGGAGGCCGTGCAGCGTCCCGCTCGGCTCGCGCCGGTGAAGTAGCCCCGGCTCCCAGTAGCGCACGGGAAGATCGCGGTAGGAGTGGCGCTGCAGCGAGTACAGCTGACAGTGCCCGGGGCAGTTCATCGGCTTGACTGCCATCGAGCGCTCTTCGTACTCGGTGACGAACATGTTCTCTCGGTACTTCTCCCAGTGACCCGAGGTCTTCCACAACGAAGCGTCGTAGATCTGAGGCGTCTTGACCTCCTGGTAGCCGCGCTCGCGTCCCATCTCGCGGCTGAGCGCGACCAGAGAGTTGAACACCTCGGTCCCGGCGGGCAACCAAAATGCCGACCCCGGGGAGACGTCTGAGAACGTGAACAGCCCCAGCTGCGGGCCAAGGCGGCGGTGGTCGTTGGCGCGCGCGCGCTCGAGGCGCTCGAGGTGCTCCTCCAGCGCCTTCCGGCTGAAGAATGCCGTTCCGTACACGCGCGTGAGCATCTGGCGGCTGGAGTCCCCCCGCCAGTACGCACCGGCGACCGATTGCAACTTGAACGCCTTGATGCGCGAAGTGCTCGGCGCGTGGGGGCCGCGACAGAGATCGGTGAAGGGACCGTTGGTGTACAGCGACACATTGACCACGTCATCGTTGCGGATGAGATCCTCGATCAGCTCGACCTTGTAGTCCTGGCCCTCCCGCAGGAAGCGCTCGAGGGCTTGGGCGGCGCTCACGTCCTCGCGCATGAACGGCTCGGCGGCGGCGATGTGCTCACCCATCTTGGCTTCGATCCGATCGAAGTCGTCCTCGTTGATGGTGACGCCATCGGGAAAGTCGAAGTCGTAGTAGAAGCCCTGCTCGATCGGCGGGCCGATCGAGATCTTGACCCCCGGGTAGAGCTCCATCATCGCCGCCGCCAGCACATGGGCGCAGTCGTGGCGGATCAACTCGAGCGCAGCCTCGCCGCTGCGCTCGGTCAGGATCTCGATCTTGGCTCTTCCGTTGAGCGGCTCGAAAGCTGTGGTCAGCGGCCGTGACAGGTCGCGTAGCTCTCCGTCGACCTTGACCGCCAGCGCCGCCCGGGCCAGGCCAGGCCCGATCGCCGCGGCCGCGTCCGCTCCGGTGGCGCCCGCGGGCAGGGTCAGCGTGTTGCCATCCGGCAGCTGGAAGTCCATCGCGGCGTGATGCTATTAGAGCTACATTTACGCCTCCCGGACGATTAGCTCAGCTGGGAGAGCGCCGCCTCGACAAGGCGGAGGTCGCTGGTTCGAGCCCAGCATCGTCCACTCCAGTTGTTACAGGCGATTCGATAGGTCCCCCCTCTTCCTCGGTCGGATCGGTGCGCACACTCTGCGCACGGTTGAGTTGGTTGCGGGCCGCTTTGATCGCCTCCGCGGCGGGCGTCCGAGGCTTCTCCTCCAGCTCATCGAGCGTTCCCGCGTAGTGCTTCGCGAGCGTCGCGACGTTGTGACCCGCTGCTCCGCGACGTACGTCAGGCTGTGCCCCTCCCAGAGCAGGAGCGAGACGAAGGACCCTCGGAGACGGTAGACGCGGAGGTCGCCGGTGACTCCCGCCCTCTTCGCTGCCGGCTGGTAGATCCGCCGCCGCCAGTTCTGGCGGTCATGGAGCTGCCACTCGTCGCCGTCGTGTGTAGGGAAGATTAGAGCCGAGTCCGCTGGCCGACCAGACGCCATCCGCCACTCGGCGAGGTCCTGAGCGAGCGGCTGCAGCAGCTTGATGTGCGGGTCCGCGTCGTCGGTGGAGACGAGAGGGCGGGTTTGCGAACGTTTGCCAGTGTGGTCTTGGCCGTGGCCTCGTGTTTGGCGTTAGCGGCGTGTGCGGCGACGACCAGGCCGGCGACCGGTGTGACCGCTGGAAGCGCGGCTTTAAATGCTGCCGGGCGGACTGATAGCTCGGCAGCGCACTACTACTTTCAGTATGCGACCGCGCCACAGGCGCTGGGTACGGGGTTTGGTTTTCAGACGCCGTCGCAGAACGACATCCCGGCGAACACGAGCGGCCCCGGCGGCAGCTTCCTGCCGTTTTCAGAGGCGGTGACCAGGCTTCAACCCGACACCACCTACTACTACCGGGTCTGCGGCGGCGACATGCAGGTATCGCCGGACGTGTGCGCGCAGACGGAGAGCTTCAAGACTCCTGACGGAGCCGCGTTCGACACCCCGGGCACGACAGCTGGACAGTGCCCGCCGGCGTCACGACAGCCCAATTCGACCTCTACGGCGCTGAGGGCGGCTCTGCCTCGGGTTACCCGCCGCTGGCCGGCATGCTCACGTGAGGGCAAACTGACTGGAAGCCAGGCACCACGTGGACGATTCTGGTCGGAGGACAAGGCGGCATTCCCGATCACAACGGCGGCGCTGGCGGTGCTGGCGGCTTCAACGGCGGCGGACCCGGGGGCAACTCGTCGCCAACTGCGGGCGACGGTTTTGGTGGTGGCGGGCGTCTACGTGCGTAGGCGAGCCGCGCAGCGGAGCTGTCGACCGCTATGGTCGGGGCGTGGCAGCGGGTCGGAAAGGACGTGGCAAGCGCGGCGAGGGCGGCGGCGGCGGCTTGTGGGGCCGGCCGGACAGAACGGATGCGACATGCGTGCGCCGGTGATGTGGCGGCGGCAGCCAGCTCCGGAGGAGCCGGCGGCACTGGGATCATCGGCGCTGGCGGCGTCTACGGGACGCCGGCAACGTGGTGGGCGGTCGACATTCAGCGGGCAGCCTCCCGGGAGGAATGGAGCGGTGGGGTGGCGGCGGATATTAGGCGGCGGTGGGGGCGGCTCAGGTTCGATCCCCCCCACGTCTAATGGGGGAGCGGCCCGGTGGTGGCGGCGGCGATCGAGGTTCATCACCGCGGGAGCGCTGGCCATCGCCCGTCGATACCGGCACCGCGACAGGTGACGGCGCAGTGGCCATCACCTACAACCCGCCCGTTGTGACTGGAAGCAACTAACCGGGGATACGCCCACGCCACCGGAGACCGACCGCCAGTCTCGCGGACGTTGACTCGTCAACTAGAATTTGGGCTGATGGATACGATCTCACCGGCCCGCTTGGAGGGGACCTCGCTGGAGGCGTGGCGCAGCTACCTCAAGAGCCATGCCACGATTCTCCGCGACCTCGATGCCGAGCTCGCCGCCGAGCACTCCTTGACCACGCGGGACTATGAGGTGCTGCTCTACCTGGCACAGGCGCCGGACCGCCGGCTGGCGATGTCCGCGCTGGCGGAGAGCACGATGCTGACCCGTTCAGGTATCACCCGGCTGGTCGATGGACTTGTCGGCAACGAGCTGGTCGAGCGGGTCGCCTGCCCGAGCGACGCCAGGGTTTCCTACGCTCGTCTGACCGAGGAGGGCTACGAGAAGCTGCGCCGGGCGGGCGCGAGTCACGTCGCCAGCGTCCAGCGGCTGTTCCTGGCCCATTTCACCCCCGACGAGGTCGAGCAGCTGGCTGCGCTGCTGGGCCGGCTGCCGGGCGCCAGTGCGACCGGCACCTGCACAGTGGAGTGACCATGGTGGCCGCGCCCCACGACACGCTCCCGGCCGCATCGCTCGCCGCGGCAACGCGGATCGGAGCCGTGGCCCTGACGGTCCCTGACCTGGAGCGATCACGGGATTTCTACGAGCGGGTGCTCGGGCTCCAGGCCAGCGACACCGTTGCCGGCGAACTGGCGCTGCGGGCAGGATCAGGTCCGCCGCTGATCGAACTGTTCGGCGACAGTTCCACGCTCCCATCGATCCGGCCGACAACCGGCCTCTACCACCTGGCCGTGCTGCTTCCGACCCGCTCAGACCTGGCGCGGGCACTGCTGCGGCTGGCCCACGCGAGGTGGCCGCTGGACGGAGCCTCCGATCACCTGGTCAGCGAGGCGCTGTACCTGTCCGATCCCGACGGCAACGGGATCGAGATCTATCGCGATCGTCCACGTGAGCAGTGGCGATGGAGCAATAACCAGCTGGAGATGGCAACCCTCCCGCTTGACCTCGAGGACATCCTCGGTGAGCTCTCCGAGGGGGATCGAATCCCGCAGTCTGCCCCGCCGGGGACAAGAATTGGTCACGTCCACCTGCAGGTCTCAGAGCTAGATCAGGTCGAGAAGTTCTACAGCGGCGTGCTCGGGTTCGACGTCATGGTCCGCCTGTACCCGGGAGCGCTGTTCGTTTCCGCCGGTGGCTACCACCATCACATCGGGATGAACACCTGGCACAGCGCCGGAGCCCCTCCCCCGGCCACCGGCGCGCTCGGGCTGCGCTTCTACGAGATCCTGCTAGCCGGTGAAGACGAGCACGAGCGGGTGCTGGAGCGTGTCCGGGCCGCAGGATTGCCGACTGAGCCGCGACCAACCGGGGAGCTCGTGCTGGACCCCTCGGGTAACGCGCTGCTGTTGCGCGCCGGCTGATCGCGCTCCCGCACCGAGAGAAACAACGAGGAGTTGGGCGCTAGGCTACTCAGCCCGGCGACGTGGCGGAGTGGCTACGCAGCGGCCTGCAAAGCCGTCTACACCGGTTCGATTCCGGTCGTCGCCTCTGGAGGATGCCCTGCAGACACGTGGGTTTCAGCCGAGGCGCGTGTGGTCGCCTGGCTCAGAATCGGCCAAGGCTCCCCAAGGGCTCCCCACAGACGGACTACGCCGCGGCGGTGCGGATGCTCACGGCGTTGTCCGTCGGGTCGTCGCTCTGCCACAGGCGGCTAAGCTTGGCGGCGGCGTCGGGGTCCGGCGCGTAGTGCAGGTAGCGCTCGGTCGTCGTGATGTGGCGGTGGCCCATCATCCGCTGGACCTCGTGGATGTTGAAGGCGCGGATCGCCTGCGTTCCGAACGAGTGGCGCAGATCGTGGAACCTCAGGCCGGGGAGGCCGGCGCGCTTGGCGGCGCTGACGAACCGGCGGTACAAGGACACGCCGCAGATCGGCTCGCCGGGCTTGGTGTCGTGCTCGAACACGAGCGCGTCGCTGGCGCGGCCCTGGCAGTAAGGAAGCAGCGCGGCGCGGACGTTAGCGCTCATCGGCACCGAGCGGACACGGCGCCCCTTGTTGCCGGCGTGGCCGCCCTTCGTCGTGTAGCCGTCCTCGAACCGCAGCAGGCCGCTGGCGAAGTCGACGTTGCGGACCTTGAGCCCGCGGATCTCGCTCAGGCGCGGCCCGGCCCTCCGCGGCGAGCGTGTAGACGGCGACGTCGAGCGCGGTGTGCGCGTGCGCCTTCAAGCGTGCCATCTGCGCCGGGTCGTAGAACCGCAGCTGCCCCTCGCTCTGCGAGCCTCGGCCACCGTCTGCGGCGCGACCGCGATCAGCTCTCGCGCGAGATGCTTCGCGTACTGCGCCGCCAGGCCGGAATCGTGACGCAGGCGGGCAGTGAAGACGTTGGTGTCGACGACGACTGAGCCGGTCACTCGTCGGCGAGCGCAGCGGCGAATGCCTCGCGCTCCTCATCCGTCAGATCCGGGATGTCCAAATCGTCCCAGGAACTGAACGGCTTCTTTCCGGCCATCAACTCTTCAAGGGTCTGCGGCTTCCAAAACCGGGCGTTTGCCTCATTGATCGCGTCTGGCTTGGGTGCGGGGTCGGAAATCGCTTCACCAGTCTACGCCCGGCTCGGACCGGGCAAGGGCTCCCCACAGGCTCCCCAAACTCGCGACTTTGGGGAGCCTCCAGCAGAACTCAGCGCAACAAGACGTCCTCATTTCACGGGCGATCGGGATGCTCAGGTGCGCTGAATTCCCCCTCCGGGCCCTCTGCAAATCCGTCTACACCGGTTCCATTCCGGTCGTCGTCTCTACAAAACCCTTGCAAATGGCGTTTTCGCTGAAGCCCTCCGACGGGCGAATATCCAACATCCATCCAACAGCGCCCATGAGTAACAGCCTCCCCCGCCAGGTTCCGCAATGAGCCTCGTCCAGGCCCTCATAGCTGCGGCGCGCGCGAACCTTGGCCCGGACGAAGGGTCAAGCCCTGGACCGAGTTGCGCGATGAGGAAGCAAACGCCGCCGCCCCGGGAGGAGCGGCGAATGTTGCGGAGAGGGGGTTGACTTCGCCGCGGTCGCAAGATTAGGGTCGTCTTGAAAGCGCGTCGAGGAAGGGGTCGGCAATGTTCGTCTTACGCAGGTATGCGTCCTTACGGCGGCTGCAAGTGGTGCTGGGGCTTGCGTTGATGGGGTTGTGCGCGCCGAGCGCATCGGCGCAAGCACTGCTGGACGCTGTCAACGTGACTGGCAGCGGCGGGTCCTTCTCCAACATCAACATCAAAGCGCAAAGCGGCACTTCTGGACAGAGCCCAAGTGGCACGATTTCTTTCACCGTGTTTGGCAGTGTGAACTTCACCGGATCAGTGACGTGTTTGAACGTGACGGGTCCAGATCGCGGTGGCGGCACATCGACAGCGCCGACTACTGCTGTTGTCACTGCTGTGGGAACTGGACCCAACCCGGACACGACGTTTAAGGTTCTGGTGGTGGACTACGGAGGCGGTGGCGCTGACACCTTCGCGTTTGCCAGCGCGAGCGGGCCGACCGAGTGCGCGCTTCCGTCGCCCAATGAGGTTTCCCTCCTGAGCACCTTGACGAACGGTCGCGCGGTGGTGTTCGACGCACCCCTCCTGCCCACCTCAAAGGAGCAGTGCAAGAACGGCGGCTGGCAGAACTTCCCGCAGTTCAAGAACCAAGGGGACTGCGTCAGCTTCGTCGCCACTAACGGCAAGAACCAGCCAGGCTAGACGGTGGAGAGACGGCGCCCGGCACGGAGGCCGGGTCGTCGTCTTTCTGCAACGAGCTGGGCGAGCATCCGACGGGATGCTCGCCCAGCTCGCTCTCTGACTGACGACCAGCAGGGCACGTCTTCCAGCCCCCGGCTCAGTTTTGCAATGGTTCGAGCACGAATACTTCGACGGCCAGGTCAGGGTCGATGTGGTTGTCGCTCATGAAGCCGATAACTTTGCGGCCGGTCAGCTCCTCGATCTCGAGGCTGACGTCCGCCTCCATTACCCGTTGCCAGCGTCTGCGCAGATCGAGCACGGCCGCTCCTTGTCCGGCGTCCGCGAGCGTCTGCTCGCCGCGCGTGAGGCTGTCCTGGAGCACGACAAAGACGCCGTTGTCCCCGATTGTGGTCTTCGCCTTCGTGGGGCCACGGCCGGTTGTGCGCGCGAGCGCCCGGACTACGGTGTTTGAGATCGCAGCAGCGAGTTCGCCGTCCGGTCGTCCGCCGTCGGGCCTGATCACGTGCGGCCCCCGTTGATGCGTGCATAGGGGGTCATCGGATCCCCCTTTCCTGATCGTCCCCCGGCCGTGCCGACCGAGACACTCCCATAGCGAGTACGTTCGAGTCTCCTCGCTTTTGGCACGATGTCAAGCAGGTGCCGGAGGCGCGCTGCCAGAGAGCAGGGCGCCAGGTTCAACGCCTCCTTCGCTGCGGGCGTGGTGGTCGTGGCGGTCGAGCACCACCACGAGCGTCATCCCTCAGGGCTCCCGTCGACCCGGTGAAGACGTGGCCGAAGCTAGGTCCTGCTCATCACCCTCGTCAACCTCACGGCCGAACCAGCGGCGCTCTCAACACAGTTCTGCTGCCCGACCACAGTTGGTGGCGAGCCACCCGCCACTGAGCGAACGCACCGTCAAGCGCGCATCCTGGCGCTGTAGCGAAGGGTCACGAAGCGACCAAGCGAGGAGCCACAGCGCCGCTTTGTGATCGCGAGACAGCCGAGCGCCATCGATCAGATCCTCCACGCACGCGAACGGCATCCCCTGCTCCATCATGTCCTCCACCTGCTCGCTGCCCCCGTCAAACGAAATGGGCGCGATCTTCTTCATCTCGCGCATCCTTTCTGAGTCCCGCCAAACTGCGCGTAGCGCACAGATGGCAGTCCCTCTAGTGGACTACTCGGCTTAGCACAGATTCGGCCCGGGGCAAGTCCATGCCCCGCTCGTTGCGAACGAAACGTGGGCGGTGGTCTGAGCTAGTCCCGCGGTCACGTATCGGGCCGCGGTGAGCACTCCCCGATGCAGCGCAATTCCTATGGCCTGCTCTCATGAAGCCATGTGATCGGGGTGTCGGCTCGTGGCCTGGCCGCGCGTGAGCAACGCGGCCGAGGCGATCCGCTGACGCGTGGTCATCGAACCGATGGTCTTGCCTTGGCCCAACCCCAGACGGGCGAGGAATCCGCGGGCTCGGACTTCGCCCCAGTGGCGCTGGCTGGCGAGCACCTCCCCGATTGACATGCTTTCGATCTCCCAGCGTGAGCTCAGGATGACTTCGGCCGCCGTCAGCTCATCCGCCGCTATCCGGCGCTTGAGCTGGGCGCGGGCGCTTCGCACCCGGTTGGCACTCTCTAAGGCTCGAAGCTTCTGAGCACGCTCGATCGTCCTCCCTGTGGACTCCATCACACCTCCATGATGCCGCCGAAGGTTGAGCGGCTGTAGCGGGTTGCTCCGTCTCACCCGAGAGGCCGCCGGTAGGGGATGAGCTACAACAGGCTCAATAGCTGCAGCGCCTGCGGTGAAAGCAGCTCGGCAGCACTCATTCCCAGCGGCGGCGACCGCGCATCCGGTAAGCCAGAAACTACGCCCGCAACTCCCTGAGTCAAGACCGCACACGCTCATCGGGTCCGATACCGCGCGTCGTCCGGTCTTTTTGGCGCCCATCGACCCACTGCCACCCGAGAGGGCCCCTGGGGATCCTCCACGTATCTACCGCATGCCGGATTGGCCCGAGGGCACTGCCTGGCGAGCGAGGCTGCAGTTCAGGCGATGTACCGGATGACGTAGTAGCCGTATCCGGCGAGGGCGAAGATGCCGACCCAGCCGCCGATGAGGATCACGCTCGCCACGTTGCTGTGGGCGTCAAGGGCCGCTCGGGCCCTGGCCTGGGCGCCCTCGTAGCGGGCGAGGTCGTCGACCAGGAGACGGTAGGCCGGGGGATGCCACCATGCCCCCTGCTTGCCCGTCACCACTCGACGCCGCGCGAAGTACATGGTGTTCGCGTGCAGGATGGGGTTGGTGACGTAGCGCACCAGCCCGGTCAGTCCGGCGAAGATGCCGACGATCACCGCGTCGTAGTCGTCGGCGTAGAACTTGGCCGCGAACGGTGGGTGGGCGCTGAGGTGCGGCGAGAGCCAGGTGGCGTGGGCGACGTGGTGCAAGAGCTGCACGATTCCGTAGCCGATCGCCACGCCAGGTACCGCCGCCACCGTGGTCACGATCGGCAGCGCCAGGTACTGCAACGGCGTGACCTGGCGGCCCTGGTGCTTGTTGGCGACGAAGGGCATGAAGCGGACTACGAATCGGTCAACCGCGGAAGGCTCGCGTTGCCTGGCTCGGGCCCGAAGCACGTCGTAGCCGATCTGCCGGAACAGCAGAATGCCGAAGATCCCCTCATACACGCCACGGATCAGATGCCGGAGCGGATTCCAGGCGCGTTGCGACATGAAGTGAACCAAACCGCCGTGCCTGACGTCACGACTGAGGAAGTGATCCCACGTACCCTTGACGTCGGGCAGGTGCACGTGGTGCTGGAGGATTGTCGTGTGCTGGCCCGTCAACGTCTGCGTGAGGAGGTAGTAGGCCGCGATCACGGCGAGCTTGCCCACGTGGGCGAAGGCGATCCGGTAGAGCAGCGTGTGGATGACATTGGTCGTCCAGTCGATCGGGCGCTCGGTAAATCGCGGCAGTCGCCGTTCGACGATGTAGCGATTCCGGCGCTCGATGTAGCGCCGCAGAAGGCTCTTGTGCGGCGCCGGCGATGCGCCGGCGCTGCTCAGGCGTTCTGCTCCACGCAGGCGGTCAGGCCCTTCTCCAGCCTGGCGACTGTCGGCAGGCCACTGAGGACCACCTTGAAGGCGCATTTGTCAAAGCTCCTCGCGTTTCTCGCCACGCCGGTGCAGGCGGCGAACTTGTTTCGCTCCGCGCCCCGCCGGAGCAGGAGCGGGTCAGGCGCTCCGCCGCTCGTCGGCATGCACTTGCTCACCTGCTTCTCGACCGTCGTCTCCGTCTGCTGCACGCCCTTACTGCCCTGAGCGTTCTTCACTGAGGCGCTGCTTCCGCACGCCGACAGGACGAGCACCCCGCTCAGCACGACGAACGACATCCGCGGGGTGAGGATCGTTCTTCTCAAGTACGCCGGCATTCGATGCTTGTACCCGATCCGCCTGAATGCACACGATCTACCTGGCGGCCACCCTTGCGCCACCACAGCTTCGAATCAGGAGCGCAGGGCTCGTCTCGCGTCAGAGCCTGTCCGGAAATCGTCTGCTCGCCGCGTACGGGGTGTCCGGCGGCCTCCCCGATACGGCTTTGGACGGGCCACGGCCTGATGACGCGTTCCCCGGCCCAACGCGGTCTCGGGGCTGGAAGCATGATTCCAGTGACCGACGGACCCGATCGGGGTATTAGCGGAGAGCGGGACGTGGAACAGCTTCTCCCGCTTTGCCAGTAGCGAGTAGGACCGGCTCCGACGGCGATGTGGTCGTTGGCGAGGGCCAGGGCCTCCGCGTGCTTCGTACTTGTCATCTTCTCTGGAGTTCATATGAGCGCTGTTACTGGTGTCCGCGACAGCGGGCGTGACGGAATCACGACGGGCCGGACTGCTGATCGGGTGTGGCTCTACGCCACGATCCTGACCGTCGGGTACATGATCAGCCGTGGCATCGCCAAGGCCGACAGCCGCCAGCCCCACGACGAGAACGGCTTCTAGCCCCAGATCGGCGAGAGGATCCTGATGCGCTTCGCGCTCTACGGACTGATTTTCGCGGCGGTGCTGTTCGTGATCAGCGGCGGTCACCTGCTGTTCCTGCCCTTGTTCTTTCTGCTGCCGCTCGGCGGGATGTTCGGTCATCATCAGCGCCACGGCCATTTCTGGTACCGAGGCAGGAGGCGGTACTGATGCCAGCACCGTTCTCCGCTCGTGTCCGCAATCCGCGTCATCCGTGAGCGCACTCGTGCTAATGCCATGGAGGGATCGCCATGCGGTCGCCGAGGGACGGCGGTCCGTCTGCAGGCCCTTCCCCTACCAATCGACGATGGAGGCAGGTTGATGGATAAGTCAGAGCAGAAGGTCGTGCAGTATCTGAACGAGGCTCACGCCAGTGAGGTTGGCTTGGTGAGCGTCCTGCAATCGCAGATCGCGATGGCGCCGCGCGGCTCGTATCGTGATGGGCTGGAGCGGCATCTGGACGAGACCCGTGACCACGCGGAGCGGGTGCAGCAGCGGCTGCGCGAGCTTGGGCAGGGTGGCAATCCGCTGCAGGCGCTGCTGGGATTCAGCGAGGGGGTGCTCAGCCAGGCGTTGGCGATCGGCAAGACGCCGTTCGACTTGCTTCGGGGATCTGGTGGAGAGGAGAAGGTGCTCAAGAACGCCAAGGATGCCGCAGCGAGCGAAGCGCTGGAGATCGCCACCTACGCGACGCTTGAGCGCCTCGCCGGCCGGGTCGGAGATGAGCGCACCGCGAAGCTCGCCAAATCAATCCGCGCCGACGAGGAGCGGATGCTCGCGCGGATCATGCGGGAAATCCCGAAGCTCACCGACGCCGTGGTCGGTTCCGATGTTCAGGGCAACGGCGCCTATGACATCACCAAGACTGGTGCCGCTGACACCGCCCGTGAGACCGCGGGTGAGGTCAAGCGGACGGCGCGCAAGACCAAGACGCAGGCGAAGCGCACCGCCCGCCAGGCCCGCAAGGTTCCTGGTGTGACCCAGGTCGAGGGCCAGGCGAAGGGGGCCGTGGCCTCCGAGCAGGATCTGGCAATCGCCCGCTATGACTCGCTCACCGCTGAGGAGATCCACGAAAAGCTGTCGGGGCTCTCGCAGATCGATCTGGCCAAGATCGATTCCTACGAACGCAGGAACCACAACCGAAGCACGGTGCTGAGCCGCGTCACCACGCTGCGGGGCAGCGAGCCGTGGCCAGGCTACGACGAGCTCACCGCGTCTGAGATCCAGGGCGTGCTCGGCGAAGGCGACGAGCAGCGGATAAAGGACGTCGCCCGCTACGAGCGTGCGCACAAGAACCGCGCCGGGGTGCTCAACGCCGCCGAGCGCGAAGCTGCCAACGCCTAACCGTCCGCCGCCCATGCGAACGGCGCCGACGACGGGTCCGTTCGCATGGGCGGCAAGCCCGCGTAGGGGTTTCCCGAGTGTTCGCTGTTCGTGGGATGGTCGGCGGCGGCGGAGGCGTTGCCGGGTGGCAGCGGCTGAGCAGTTGATAGGTGCATGACCCTCCGTTTGACAATCCCGTCGCTGCAGAACTATGGTGCGCCCGTGGTCTCGCTTGGATCGGGATGGCGGCGTTCGCTCGCTTGCGGGGTGGGCGTGCTGGTCGTCGCGGCTGTGTTCGCAGCAACCGCGGTGGCGCGAAGTGGACCCGGCCACTCCGGCATTCAGAAGATCCGCCACGTCGTGATCATCATGCAGGAGAACCGGTCGTTCGACTCGTATTTCGGGACCTATCCCGGTGCCGACGGTATCCCAGGGTTAGCTGGCAATCCTGGCAAGGTGCCGTGCGTGCCTGATCCGAACAAGCACGTCTGCCAGAAGCCGTACCACAACCACATCGATTCCAACGCCGGCGGCCCGCACATGGCAGTGGACGCGCTGGCCGACATCAATGGCGGCAAGATGAACGGGTTCATCGGCAGCGTCGAGTCGGGGCATCCGGACACCGACCGGTTGGCCTGTCACGAGCCGATCACGACCACCGCGGAGCTTGCCCAGCTCATCGGCGGGCCTCCCACCTGCCTCGATGTCATGGGCTACCACGACGCCCGTGAGATTCCCGACTACTGGACCTACGCTCGGCAGTTCGTCCTGCAGGACCATATGTTCGAGCCCGTCGCGTCATGGAGTGAGCCGGCCCACCTGTACATGGTGTCCGGGTGGTCGGCCTCGTGCCTCAACGTGATGAACCCGATGAGCTGCTCGACCAACCTGGTGCAGCCCGACAGCGACGGCCAGCCGCCCGGACCCGACACGGGAGCAGCGCTGCTAGGGCTGCTGACGGTAAGTGACAAGGACGACGCGACAGGGTCGGGCGACTACGGCTGGACCGACATCACCTATCTGCTCCACAAGCACCATGTCGGCTGGCGCTACTACCTCACGCAGGGGACCGAACCCGATTGCGCCGACGGGGCGATGACGTGCACGCCGCAGGCCCAGAACGTGGAAACGCCGGAAATCTGGAATCCGCTGGTTGACTTTGTGGACGTCCACCAGGATCACCAAGTCGGCAACATCGTCCCCGACACGCAGTTCTTCTCTGACGCCCATCGGGGTCGGCTGCCTGCGGTCTCGTGGGTGATCCCCTCGGGTGATGACTCCGAGCACGCTCCTGCGCTGGTCAGCAGAGGCCAGGACCACGTGGTGCGGGTGATCAACTCCATCATGGCGGGCCCGGACTGGAAGTCGACGGCGATCTTCCTCGCCTGGGATGACTGGGGCGGCTTCTACGACCACGTCAACCCGCCCCGGGTGGATGGCCAGGGATACGGAATCCGTGTCCCCGGCATGGTCATCAGTCCCTATGCCCGCAAGGGGTACATCGACCATCAAACCCTCAGCTTCGACGCCTACCTCAAATTCATCGAGGATGACTTCCTCGGCGGGCAGCGCCTCGATAAGAACGACGGGCGCCCGGACTCGAGGCCCGACGTGCGCGAAAACGCGCGCATCCTCGGCAACCTGTTGCGCGACTTCAACTTCAACCAGAGACCGCGACGTCCCCTGCTGTTGCCGCGCATTCCACCGAGCAAGCTACCACCCAACCTGATCCCGGTCCTCAAGAACCACTGATCCGCAGCCTCGCCGGGAGATGAGGCGCTGGGCGCGAGCGACAGCCCGTGATCGGCCCTCGTCGATGTGCCCGCTGGAGCAACAGACGATCCTGGTGACCGGCTCGACGGATGGTTGCCCTACCTCGCCGACTTGTCCTCGCTAGCCGTGAGGGAGGCGCGCCTCACTGCTATAACCGGCGGCGGCCAAGCTCGCGCGGCTCGGCCCTGTTTTCCATGGTTGCGCCCATCAGACCCAACCCCTGATGCCCGCCCGATGATGGCGCGGAAAGGCACATCTCGAGCCGTCGTCTCTGCCCGCCTGCGGCTGGCCGACACCGCGGAGACGCTGCTGCGCCGTCGAGATCCGCTGACCCCTCCGCGGCGCCTGAACTTCGTCGGCGATTCGGACTTCCAGGCCACGGGCGAGGAGTTCCTGGGCCACTTTCGGGAGCTCGCGAGGCTGCAGCCGTCCGACCGCGTGCTCGACATTGGCTGCGGGATCGGCCGCATGGCGCGAGTCCTGGCGCGTGAACTGCGGCCCCCGAAAGGCTCTTATGACGGTTTCGACATCGTTCGCGAAGGTATCTCCTGGTGTCAGACGCACTACGAGGGCAGGACGTCGGTCCCGTTTCGCTTCACGCATGTCGACCTCTACAACTCCGTCTACAACCCGGATGGCGACGCGTCGGCGTCGGAGTTCCGCTTCCCGTATCCCGACGGCTCCTTTGACCTGGCGATCGCTACCTCCGTCTTCACCCACCTTCTCGAGGACGCCGCAGACCATTATCTAGCCGAGAGCGCACGGGTGCTCGTGTCGGGTGGTCGCTTACTGGCGACGTGGTTCTTGATCGATCGCGGGCGGCCGCCTGACGCGTCAGCGGCCCTGTCGTTCTCCACAAACGCAGGAGCGGCACTGGTGGCTGATCCCACGGCCCCGGAATCGGCCGTGGCCTACGAAATGAGTTGGCTGCGCGAGCGATTGAACGACCACGGCTTACGTCTCAGCGCCCCGGTGTTCGCCGGATCGTGGTCTGGTCAATCCGGGCGCAGCTTTCAGGACATCGCCGTCCTCCAGCGATCGGGATAGCCACCCCATCGATCGGCTTCTGAACTCGTTGGACCTCCGCATCCGGCCGGGGTGTACCGGTTCCGGAGCGGAACCTGCCTGTCGCTGACTGATTTGTCCCAATTGAGGGTACGTACCACGACAGTCTGTCCCATTTCGGCGAGGGAAGGTCGAGCGTTTGGCGAACCGTGCCGCGAGCGCCGAGCTCCCGCTCGGTCACCCATACACGAGCCGGGCTAACAGCGGTGATCGTCCGTGACCCCTCTGCGCGTGATGGGGGTAGTTGCGACGCTCGCGTTGGCGGACTCGCTGAACCCGTCCACGATCGCGCCCGCGTTGCTTCTCGCCTCAGGCGAGCGACCCCGGGTCAGGGTGCTCGAGTTCTCGCTGGCGATCTTCGTCGTGCAGCTGGCCGCCGGGATGGCGATCGCGCTCGGACCGGGGCGGCTCTTGCTCTCACTCATACCAACCATCGGTCCTGGCGCCAGGCACTGGATCGAGACCGGCCTCGGGGTGGCGATGATTACCGCGGCCACACTGTCGTGGCTCCACCGGGATCGCCTGGCGAAGAAGGACCTTCCGGATCCGAACGCCCAGCACAAGTCGAGCTTGCTGCTGGGGGCGACGATCACCGTGATCGAACTGCCGACAGCCTTCCCATATTTCGCGGCGATCGCCGCCACTCTCAGCTCCGGCAGCGACGCGGTCGGTCAGACGGTTCTACTCGCTGTGTTCAACATCTGCTTCGTACTGCCGCTCCTGGTGATCCTGGTCACGCTGCTGATCGCCGGCGACCGGGCGGAGGACATGCTCGGCAAAGGCCGCGAGTTCCTGCAGCGGCGCTGGCCGGTGGTAGCGGCGGTGGTGCTGATGCTCGGAGGTGTGTTCGTGCTCCTGCTCGGTGTGACCGGAGTCCTAGCCAGCGGACGCGGGAGGTTGGCGCGAACGGTCCGCCGCCTGCGGCCCAGCGTGCATCCCTGACCTCTCGCACGTTCAGGTGGCGTCTGGTGCGGGTTGGGTGGCGCGCTCGACGACGGCCAGCGCAGCCGTCTCCTGAGGTTTGACCCACAGCTCCTGGACGAGAATGATCCCCAGCGAGATCAGCGGGATCGCGATGATCACCCCGATCAGCCCGAACAGCTGCGCCATCACCAGTACTCCGATGGCCACCAGCGCCGGGTGCATGTCGACCGTACGCGCCATCACCAGCGGCAAGATCAGGTTGCCCTCAATCTGGTTGACGATCACGTACACGGCAAGCACCAGCAGCGCTTTGCCTGGGGAGATGGCCAGACCGAACAGCACTGGCGGGATCGCGCTGATGATCGAGCCGTAGTTGGGGATCACCGTCAGCAGCGCCGAGAACACGGCAAAGCCCAGCGCGAAGCCCAGGCCGACGATGCTCAACCCCAGGTACAGCAATCCGCCCAACACGACCATGTCGATGGCGATCGCCTCGAGCCATCCCAGCCACGCGATACGCACTCTCGCCATGATCTGGCGGGCCAGCCCGCGATGCTGGGCGGGCAGCATGCGCAGCGCGGCGCCGATCAACGGATCCGGATCGATCGCTATGTACAGAGCGCTGATCAGCACTACCACCAGCCCCGCGACGATCCCGGCCACGCTGAGCCCGATGCTCTCGAGCGGAGACACCAGGCGCTGAGGGTGAGCGGTGTAGTTCTGGACGAAGTGGGTGAGGTCGCTGGATAGGGCCTTAGTGCTGGCGCCAGTTACGCCATGCAGGTAGCGTTCGGCACTGGCGATCGTGTGCGGCAGGTTCTTCGCGAACTGCTTGGTCTGGCTCACGAACGACGGGGTCAGGGCAAAGACCAGGCCGCCGATCGCCGCCATCGCCAACAGCAAGCCCGCCACAGCGCCGAGCCCACGGGGCAGCCCGCGGCGCTGGGCCATGTCCGCGGCCGCCGCCAAGGGCAGCGAGATGATCACGGTCACGGCCAGCGCCAGCAGTAACGTGATCAGCTGCTCGACCAGCAGCGCGGTCAGCACCAGGGCTGCGGCGAGCGCGACCGCGCGGTAGCCGACCGCAGCGTTCATTGCGCTCCACTCGACGCTGAGTGCAAAGCAGCGCCAACGGGAAGACGGTAAGGGAGTGGGCGAAACAAAGCTGACCCCGGCGGCGATCTACCGCGCTGTGTTGCTCGCCTTCGGTCTGGTGGTGGCCGGACTCGTCTTCGAGCAGCTGGTCACGCTCGTCCTGGCGATGCTGATCGTGGTGATCCTGTCGCTACCGCTCGGAGCTGTTGCCACCGCGCTTGCTCGCGTAGGCATCCCGCGCGCGATCGGTGTCCTGATCGGCTTGCTGATTGGGCTCGGGCTGCTGGCGTTTCTCGTCACGGCGATCATTCCAGTCTTCACGCATGAGATCAACAGGTTCGTAGATTCGCTTCCCGGCATCGTCGACTCGCTGCGGCACAAGCTAGGGCACCTGACCGGCAACTCGCCCAGCAACACTGGGCGGCAGATCCAGCAGTTCGTCAACGGGTATACCCATCATCCCTCACGGCTGCTCGGGCCGATCGCCTCCATCGGCACCAGCGTGGCCGCGGCGCTGGCGGCGATCGTCGTCGTACTGCTGACCGCCGTCTACACCGCGATCCAGCCCGAGCCGCTGGTCGAGGGCCTGCTGCGGACCGTGCCTCCGCGACGGCGCCCACAGGCCAAGCACATCCTCGAGCGGCTGCGCACGGCCTATCTCGGGTGGCTGCGGGGACTGGTCGTGGGCATGCTGCTGTTGGGGACGCTCACCTACCTCGGTCTACGGTTGGTGGGGCTTGACTTCGCCGCCTTCTTCGCGATCTTCACCGCGATCGCGATGATCGTCCCGTACTTCGGTGCGCTGGCCAGCTCGATCCCCCCGATCCTCTTCGCGCTGACGATCTCCCCGGGCAAGGCGATCCTCGTGACCGCCATCTACATTGCCGCTCATCAGGCCGAGGGCAACCTGATTCAGCCACTGGTGATGGCGCGCGCGGTGGAATTGCATCCGGCGGCGGTTGCCGTCGGCGTGGTGGCGGTCGAGCGCCTGTTCGGGTTCATCGGGTTGATCGTGGCCGTGCCGATTCTGGCCACCGTGCGCGTGCTCGTCTACGAGCTGTGGATCGAACCGATGGAGGAGCACACGCTGACGCTGGCCGCGCCCGGACCGGTCGCTGCGGAGCCGACGCCGCTGATCCGCCCGGGCCACGGTCCGCCGCGCTAGCGGCGGCCGTCCGGCCTGGTTCGCCGCTCCGTTCCGGGGTAGCGAATGCCGGTGGCTGGCCGTCAGGCGCTGGGTCCGGTGGCTGCCCGGAGTACCTTGAACTTGGACTGCGCGATGAAATCCGCTGGCTACTTCGACGATGACTCGATGCTGCGCCGCGTACAGCGCGAGCGTGTGGTCGCGTTGGCAGGTCCGCGCGCGCTGCTGTTGATGGCCGCCCATCCGGTGGCCTTCGAGGGCTTCTTCGCCCAGACGGGGGCGCTCGATGATCCCTACGCCCGCCTGCGCCGGACCGCCGAGGTGCTCGAGGCCGTGGCCTTCGGCCCTCGGGAGCGCGCGGACCAGCTGACCCGTCGGGTGCGCGCCATCCATCGTCGAGTACGGGGCCGGCTGCCGGTGACGGGTGGCCGCTTTCCCGCCGGCACCGAGTACGCCGCCGACGATCCGGAGCTGCTGCTGTGGATCCTCGCCTCGCTGGTCGATTCGAATCTGCTCGTGCACGACCGCTACGTACGGCCTCTCGCATCCGCCGAGCGCGAGCACTACTGGCGTGACTTCAAGGTCCTCGGCCGGCTCTTCGGACTGCGGGCTCGAGATATGCCGAAGGACATGGACTCCTTCGACACCTACATGCAGACGATGCTGCAGGGGCCCGATCTGTTCGTCACCGACCGTGCGCGAGAGCTGTCGATCGAGATCGTGCTGCGCCCGCCCGTGCCGGTGGCCGCGCGCCCCTTGCTCGAGCTTTCGAACTTCATCACCGTCGGGCTGCTCCCGCCGCGCCTGCGTCATGAGTACGGGCTGAGCTGGGATCCGGCACGGCAGCTGGTGCTGAGCGGCGGGGCGCAGTACGCCCGGCGCGTGTTGGTGCCGCTGCTTCCGGGGCGGCTGCGCCGCCGCGAGCGCGAAGCTGCCTGAGACCTCGGCGATTCTCGTCGCTGGGGACAGCTAGAATCCGCTGCCACATGCGGCTGTAGCTCAGTTGGCTAGAGCGTCTGCTTGCCATGCAGAAGGTCGAGGGTTCGAGTCCCTTCAGCCGCTCTCCAAGAAGCCCTGCAAGTGAACAGGTTTCGCTGCTGAGTGGTTTCTGGCTCGCCGAGCTCGCCGAGGGGTATGGAAGCGCTCGCACGCGTCCCGCCGCGCGACGGCGCGCTAATCGTCGACTGGACCCTCGCTTCCGTCGGCGCGGTTCGAAGCCGTCGACCGGATGTTCCTGATCGAGCGACCCCTCCTCGTTCGGGTGATCGCGCGGGGGTGCTCTGCACCGGCCCCGTCGGCACGTGCACATGGCTAATCCGACGCAGCGTGCTGCGATTATTGACCCTTGTGCGTGGAGTGTGATCCTGGTGAGGTTGGTGGCATCGCAAACGCACCGCCAGATAGCGCCCGCTCAGAGATGGATCGCGGGTAGGCGCCAGCGCGAGCCGTAGCTGGAGTCCAGCAGCTTCTGCAACGCCAGCAGATCGTCCTCCGTCTCACACATCCGAGCGATGTTGAGCCGCCTCCGGACGCCGCGTTTTGATGCGAGCAGGAGTCATGATGACCAGGCTCATGGCTTGCCGTGCTCGGTCGCGCTCACTGAGGCGTGGAACCCTTCCGCCCGGAGGCGAGTTCAGGGGAGCCGGCTCGGGCTGAGGCCGGTCAGCCGGAGGCAGTCGCGCGCGAGGTGGGCCTGGTCAGCGTAGCCGGCATCGAGGGCCGCGCGGGCGAGATCATTGCGCTCGCCGGCGATGAACCGGCGCAGGCGAAGCACGCGCTGAAGGATCTTGGGGCCGTAGCCGACGGAGGCCTGGAAGCGGCGTCGCAGTTGGCGCTCGCTGAATCCGAGATCGGCGGCCAGCGCCTGGACGCGCTGAGCCGGGTCGAGCAGACGGAGGACTGCCGCCTGAGCAGCGCTGTCCGGTGGGCCGGCGATCACGAGCCGCGCCGCGGCCCCCGTGAGGAGATGCGGCACGGCGCGGGGGTCGGCCTCGCCGTGCAGTTCCTCGCGAAGATCCAGGCCCAGCTCGGAGATCGCGATCCGGCGGTCACGGAGCTCTGACAACGGGATCCGCAGTGCGGGGCCGCCGGCGCCTGGCAGAAAGCGCACCCCGAGAATCAGCTCCCCGGGCTCGATGCCAGCGTCCCACGGTCCGGTGTCCGGTCCGGCAACGAAGGTGCCCTCGCCCCGGCGCCAGACGATGTCCACGCAGGCGTCTGGGAGCACCCGGACCGGACCCGAGCACCGCCTCACCCACATGCACGCGAGCGCGTCGCGCATTCCAGGCGGCGGCAGGAACTCCCGGTAGGCGGGCACGTCCGTTTCGTTCAAGACGCCGTTCGCGCCGCTTGCTTTATTGACGGGCATGAAGATCGAGTTCATCGCGAGCGTCGCCGTGATCACGGCTGACCCACCAGAGAGCCGCCGGCTCTACGTAGACGCTATCGGCCTGCCGCTCGACGGGCAGGACGACTACATCCACAGCGAGAGCATCGCCGGCGCCAAGCACTTCGGCGTGTGGCCCCTGGACCAGGCAGCGCAGGCATGCTTCGGAGCCAGCAAGTGGCCCGCTGACCACCCGGTGCCGCAGGCGAGCATCGAGTTCGAGGTCGCCGATGCCGACGCCGTGACGGCAGCAGGCGAAGAGCTGCGGGCCGCCGGCTACGAGCTGCTGCACCCCGCGCGCTTGGAGCCCTGGGGCCAGACCGTCGCGCGCATGTTCTCCAGCGAAGGTCTGATCATCGGGATCTCCTACGCGCCGGCCCTGCACGGGTGACCACGCTCCGGGCGCGCGAACGGGTCACGAGAAACGAAGACGCCGACAGCTAGCGCTCTCCGACGGCGGTGCACTGTGTCGCTGACGTGCATGACACGCCGTTCAGGGTGGCGAACTTGCCGATCGGCCGAGGCGTGGGCTGCTGCGACCAGCTTGTCCCGTCCCAATGCTCAGCCACGGTGTGGGTGTAGCCATCGCTCGCGCCCGTGCGTTCTCCGACCGCCTGGCAAGCGGTGGCGGAGGTACATGACACCCCCAGGAGTTCAGCGTCGCTCACGGTCGGCGTGGTCTGGGTCGTCCAGGCCGTTCCGTCCCAGCGTTCCGCGACCGGTGTGCCGCTGAAGGTGCCGCCGGAGAACCCAACAGCGGTGCAGGCGGTCGACGTAGTACATGACACGCTCTCCAGGAGGCCCGTTCCTGGCGTCGGCTGCACCGTCCATGTGGAGCCGTCCCAGACCTCCGCCAGGGTTGTCCCGTCGCCATTTTCTCCGACCGCAGTGCAGGCGGTTGTGGACGTGCACGACACCCCATGAAGGCGGCGGCCGGCTGGGTTGGGGGTGCTCTGAACTGTCCAGCTGGTGCCGTCCCAACGTTCCACCAGCGCAGTGTTGGCGAAAGTTCGTTCGTCGATGCCTTCCCCGACAGCAGTGCATGCCGTATCCGAGGTGCAGGACACGCTATCCAGCTCCAAGAAGGAGTCGCTGCCACTGTCTGGCGGTGGGGTGGGTTCGATCGTCCAGGAAGTCCCGTCCCAGTGTTCCGCCAGGGTTGCATAGCCGGAAGTGCTGTCGTAGGACCCGACCGCGGTGCAGGAGGTGCCGGACGTGCAGAACACCGATGCGAACTGGGTATCGAAGGCGCCGGGAGGAGTAGGTGTGGTCTGAATCGTCCAGGTCGACCCGTCCCATCGTTCCGCCAACGGCAATAAGGTGTTCGAGCTGCCGGCGTAGGTCCCGACCGCGGTACAGGCAGTGGCTGAAGTACACGACACGCCGCCGAGCGAGGGTTGATAGGTGTAGGTCAAGGTCGGCGCTGACTGCACCGTCCACGTCGAGCCATCCCAGCCCTCGGCCAGCGTCCTTCTGGGAAGCGTGGTGAACGTCGCATAGTCCGGCGGGGGATCAGCGCTCGTGGAGCCAGCTGTGCCGTCCGGGCCGACGCAGTAGTAGCTGGCACCATCGTTCGGTGACCCACAGAACACCCAACGGTAGGTCGTCTTGTCTGCCAGGCCCGTCAACCGGACCGAAAGCGGGACATTGCTGTCAGGTCCCGACACCGGGCCCTGGACCGGGGTCTTCGCGCCCGCCGACCGCGGGCCGCTGGCAGGCCAGTACTCCCAGTACCAGGTGCACGTCTCACCGGAGCCACAGCTGGCGGTGGCATGAAGCGTCGCCGTGCCATCGGTGACTTTCGTTGCCCCGGTCGTCTTGCCCGAGCACGCGGCCAACCCCAGCACCGCACCACACGCCAACACCAGCACCGCAAACCGCCGCATCCCGACTCCCTCCGCGTCCCGCCAAACCTCCGGGCAAGCCTACCTTCATCCAGCGACACCGGCAAGACGACGAGCTGCGTCTAGCGGACAGCAGGACGCTGAGCAAATCACACCGCGCTGAGCGCCACCAGCGTAGGAGGGTTGACAGGCAGCCTGGTGGCTGCGTATCTTTGGCAGCCAGATGGCTGCCTATCCGCACATGGACGAGGTCTTCAGGGCGCTGGCCGACCCGAACCGGCGGCTGCTGCTCGACAGCCTCAACGAGCGCAATGGCCAGACCCTGCGCGAGCTCTGCTCGAGGCTGGACATGGCTCGCCAATCGGTGAGCAAGCACCTCGCCGTGCTCGAGGCGGCCAATCTGATCACGTCCGTCCGCCGCGGCCGGGAGAAGCACCACTACCTCAACGCGGCGCCCATCAACGAGATCGCCGAACGCTGGATTACCCGGTACGAGCGGGACCGCGTCTACGCGCTCGCCGATCTCAAACGAGCACTGGAGGACACCCCCATGGAAAAGACCTCGTTCGTCTACGCGACCTACATCCAGACCACGCCCGAACGGCTCTGGCAGGCGTTGACCGAGCCGGCGTTCACCGAGCGCTACTGGGCAGTTACGTTCGCGTCCGACTGGAAGCCCGGCTCGACCATGACCTGGCGCACGCGCGGCGTGACGATCGCCGAGCCCGAGCAGGTCGTGGTCGAGTCCGAGCCCTACCGCCGGCTCTCCTACACCTGGCACACGTTCACCCCCGAATGGGCCGAGTCACTGGAGCTCACCAGTGACGCCCGTGAGCGCCTGGCCACCGAGCCGCGCTCGAAGGTCACCTTCGAGATCGAGCCGCTCGGGGAGCAGGTGAAGCTGACGGTGATCCACGACGACCTCGAGCCCGGCGGCATCACCGGCTCGCTGATCAGCGAGGGCTGGCCGCGCGTCCTGGCCAACCTCAAAACGTTGCTCGAGACCGGGGACACGCTCCCAGACCTCCAGCACAACTCGCCGGCCAGGCTCGGGCTGACGCAATGACCGCTCCCGCGATGCCCGCCATGCACATGCAGATGGCCATGCATGCGAGCTCGACCGCTCCGATGATGGTCGCGATGATGGCGCCGAGCGCGGTTCCCGCGATCGCCCGTCGCGCTCGGGAAAGCCACGGGATGTTCGCCGCGCCACTGTTCGCTGGTTCCTATCTCGGGCTTTGGGCAGTGGTCGGCGTCGCGATGTGCCTGCTGTACCGACCGCCCGGCGCGGTGGCGGCCGGCACGCTGATGGTCGGCGCGGGTCTGTACGAGCTCACGCCGCTGAAGCGCGAGTGTCGCCGCCGCTGTCGCGAGCACGTCCGCTCGGGCCTGCGGTTCGGCGTCTACTGCTTGGGCTCGAGCATCGGGCTGATGCTCGTGCTCGTTGCCGTGGACGTCATGAGCGTCGCGCTCATGTGGGCGATCGCCGTCGTTGTTCTCGCCCAGAAGCTGCTTCCGCCTCATCCCGCCGTCGACGTGCCCCTGACGCTGGCGATGATCACGCTCGGCGTCGCCATCGCCGCAACCTAAAACACTAAGGAGACAACACATGACCACTCACACCACCGCCAGTCGCGAGCAATGGCTCGCCGAACGGCTCGAGTTGCTCAAGGCGGAGAAGGAGCTGACCCGCCAAAGCGACGAGGTGGCCCGCCAGCGTCAGCAGCTGCCCTGGGTGGCTGTCGAGAAGGAATACGGCTTCGAGACCGAAGCCGGTGCGGCGTCGCTCGCCGACCTCTTCGGTGGGCGCTCGGCGCTCCTGGTCTACCACTTCATGTTCGGACCCGAGTACACGTCGGGCTGCCCGTCGTGCTCGGCCATCGCCGATGGCTTCAACGGCTTCGCAGTGCACCTGGAGCACCACGACGTCGCGCTGGTCGCCGTGTCCCGCGCTCCGATCGCTGAGCTGCTCGCCTACCGGCGACGCATGGGCTGGACCTTCCCCTGGGCCTCGTCGCTGGACGGCGACTTCAACTACGACTTCAACACCACGTTCACCGAGGACCAGCAGCGCTCGGGCTCTGTCGACTACAACTACCGCCCGAGGGACATGACGTGGCTCCGGGAGCACGACGAGCAGGGCAGCCCTATTGCGCATGCCGCGATGTGCGGCACCGACACGGCCACATACCTCCGCGAGTCCCCTGGCATGAGCGCCTTCGCCCTCGAGGACGGAATCGTCTACCACACCTACTCGACCTACGCCCGCGGCCTCGACGCTCTGTGGGGCATGTACCAATGGCTGGACCGGGCGCCAAAGGGACGCGACGAGACGGGGCCGTGGTGGCGCCGGCGAGACGAGTACTAACCAGCGAGCCTCAGGAACCCAGCGGCCGAGAGCAGGAGGAGGGTCGCCCGCAGGCGCGGGCGACCCGATCGTCGGCTTGGGCCGTGGTTGGCTATCGGATCCGACCAAGTCCGGCGGTGGCGGAGATCACGGGCGCGGGCCTGGAGTGCCCAGGCGGTCCGTTTGACCGCCGCGCGACCGAAGCATAGGATCGCCGAAGGAGCCACGTACTTCCTCTGCGAAGTGGGGCTTGTGGCACTTCGACGTACGTCTACTCCGATTCAAAAAACCAAACGATGGAGGTCGAACCATGCGGGTCTTGATGAAGGTCCAGATTCCGACTGCTGCCGGAAACGCCGCGATCAAGGATGGCAGTCTGCCGCAGATCGTCGGGCGGGCGGTGGAGACGCTGCAGGCGGAGGCCGCATACTTCACCTCGGAGGAAGGAATGCGCACCGGCCTGATCTTTTTTGACATGGCCGACTCAAGCGGGATACCTCCGGCGGCTGAGCCCTTCTTCATGGGACTCGACGCGAAGATCACCTTTGCTCCGGTGATGAACGCGGACGAGATGCGCGCCGGCGTCGGCAAGGCCATGGAAGCGCGGTAGACACGCGGCTCGGAGGCCTCGGGCAGCCCTCGCCAGAGCGATGCCGGTTGATTTGCCCCGGGCGCCGCCGCGATGCCTTCGTAGTCGGCGACGCCACGGCTGGAACCCGCGGTGAGAAAATTGCTCGGTGACCGAGCACTACCAGCGACCAGGATGGTTCACGACCAACATCTTCAACCGGCTCGTTGCCGCGCTGACACGCCTGGGCGTGAGCGTCTATGGCTCTCGCGTGCTGGAAGTCCAGGGGCGCAAATCCGGTGAGTGGCGACAGACCCCGGTCAACCTCCTGCGGTATGGGGACGCCGATTACCTGGTCGCGCCGCGTGGGCACACGCAATGGGTCAAGAACCTCCGAGCCAGCGGTCAAGGGAGGCTCCGCGTCGGCCGACGTCCCCAGCGGTTCACGGCGGTCGAGCTCGCCGACGACGAGAAGCCGCCGCTGCTGCGCGCTTACTTGCAGAAGTGGAAATTCGAGGTCGGGGCGTTCTTCGCCGGCGTGGGGCCCGACTCCTCGGATGAGGAGCTACGCCGGATCGCGCCCGATCATCCGGTCTTCCGCCTGGGCAAGAGCTGACCGGTCGATCCTCTACGCGTGATGGCCAGCGGCCGCCGAAGCTGGCGTTGACGAGCAGGCTTGACCGCTTGATAAATTTTGAGACTTGGGCGCCAAACTCGGCCGGGAATGAGCGCTCGGCCATCGACCAGAAGGGGGAATTCATGCGAGGGAACATGAGGCGATCCAGGGGACGTCTCACCACGATCGCCGCGCTCGCCTGCGCCATGGCGCTGACGGGTGCTCCGGCCGCGCTCATTGGCGCTTCCGCGGCCAAGACGCGGAGATCGACCGCCAGGACGTTCACTCTGCCCGGCCACACGACCCGGACGTTCAATGTCGGCTATCCGGTTGCGCTCAAGTACAAGGGCGCCAGGTACTCCTGCACGGTTAGGGTTTCCGGACTCGGCAGCAGGTACGTCAGGATCCTCAGCCGTGGCTCGGCACAGGGCGGCTCGGTCTGCCGCGTGAGGGCGCGCAACAACGCCAAGCTCCCGAGCCTCGACACCACGGCCAGGCTGCGGGTCACGGCGACAACCACCTACTGACCTCGGCCAGAGCCAATAGGAGCGTCAGTCGCCGCGACGGTTTAGCGAGCGGCATGGACGCGGGGAGGGACGAGGCCCAAAGGATGGGTCTCGTCTTCCCTCCCGAATGAACACCGCAGCGCGCATCACAGGGTCGATCTGACGCGGACCTCACGCGGTGCCAGCAATGTCACGAGGCGGCGTTGGGCTGGTTTAGCTCGATCTGACGGGTGGGTTGTTAGCTTGCAGCCTCGGGTGGTGGAGCAGACGATCTCAGCGTCAAGGGTCCCGGTGCGGCGGCGCTCGGCCAGTCGGGGACGTTCGCGCCGCGTCGGGAACGCACGTGGGGACCATGCTTGGCTGCTCGTGGCTGTGGTGGTGGTGCTCACCTCGGTCGTGTTCGTGCTCTGGACGGGCGTGAGGCCCGCCTACGACGCCTACGGTTGGCTGGTCTGGGGCCGGCAGGCGGCCCACCTGAACCTCGACACCAATGCGGCGCCGTCTTGGAAGCCGCTGACCTTCCTGTTCACGTTCCCCTATGCGCTGCTGGCCGGGCGAGGCGCGCTGTGGCTGTGGATGGTGACTGACGTGGCGGCCGCCCTGGCGGGCGCCGTGTTCGCGGGACGAATCGCCTACAGGCTCGCCGGTCCGCAACCCGAACACCAATATGCACCCATCGCGGCGGCGGTGTTTGCGGGCGCTGGTGTCCTGGGGATCGACGGATACTGGCACCTGATCTTGATCGCCGCTGCCGACGCGATGGTGGTGACGCTGTGCCTGGCCGCGATCGATCGGCAGCTTTCCGGGTGTCCACGCCAGGCTTGGGCATTGCTGGTGCTGGCGGCACTCGGACGCCCCGAGGCGTGGCCGCTAGCCGCCCTCTACGGGCTGTGGGCCTGGCGGTCAATCCCCGCGATGCGAGCCTGGGTGGTGATCGGCCTGGTCCTCATCCCCACGCTGTGGTTCGGTATCCCTGCGCTCACATCGCGCAGCTGGTTTGTTTCCGGCGACGTCGCCAGTGAATGCGCCTGCGTTCCTCGGGTCAACCCCCTCTCCAGGGTGGTGAATGGCTTTCTCGGCCTTTACGAGCTGCCGATGAAGCTGGCGGCTCTGTTTGCGCTGGTGCTCGCGGTCGTTCGTCGCGAACGCACTTGGCTGCTACTCGCGGCCGCGGCGCTCGTGTGGCTAGTCGTCGAGATCGTCTTCGCGTTTCACGGCTGGTCGGGCAATCAGCGCTACCTGTTCACCCCGGCTGCGGTGATGATCGTTCTGGCGGGAGCGGCAGTCGGGCGGGTGCTGGCCAGGCCGCCGCGCCGGCTGATGCTGCTGCGCTGGGCAGCGCCAGTGGCCGTCATCGCGCTGGTCGTCGCGCTGGTCCCACACGCCCGCTTGCGCGCACGCCTGGCCCACAATGGGATCATCCTCGGGCGCACTTGGGCCCGACAGATCAACCGGCTCCAGTCGGTGATCGTCAGGGAAGGCGGTCCGAAGCGGATCCTGGCCTGCGGCCAAGCGGTCACCGAGCTCCCATACCAGACCATCCTCGCGTGGGAGATCGGCGAGAACGTCGTTGACGTCGGCTGGAACTCCAGGACCTGGATCAGGAAGGGAATGCCAATGGTTCTGTTCGAGCCCCAGGGAGCCGGCTGGCAAGTGCGGCCCATCCACATCCCTCCCGCCGGGCGTGCTGGGTGCGCCGGGCTTCGGACCGACACCGCCTTCAGCTAACGCAAAGGTCAGCGACTCCGATCGCCGCTAAGCTGCCTCGGCCGTGAGCGCTGGCGCCGTCGCAGACAGCTTGAGCCCGCCACAGGTGAGGGTGCGCCGGAGGGTCGACTCGAGGAAGCTGACAGTGCTGATCGTCGGTGGACTCACGCTCGGAGCCGCGGTGCTTCGGTTCGCGCGGATCGGGCACCAGAGCTTCTGGTATGACGAGTCGTACACGGTTCTGCTGGTGCATCACTCCCTCAGCGCGATGCTGAGGCTGGTGCCGCAGACCGAGCTCACCCCACCGCTCTACTACCTCGTGGCGTGGCCGTGGGCGCGGATCTTCGGTTACGGCGAGGCGGGCCTGCGTTCGCTCTCCGCAGTGGCGAGCGTGGCCACGATCCCGGCGATCTACGGAGTGGGCGCGAAGCTGATCTCGCGACGTGTCGGGCTAACGGCAGCGGCGATCGCCGCTTGCAACCCGTTGCTGATCTGGTACGCACAGGAGGCGCGGTCCTACTCCCTACTGGTGCTGTTCGCCACCCTGTCGCTGCTCGCCTTTGCCCACGCGCGCTTGCCGGCACCCAGGCCACGCTGGATGCTCGCCTGGGCGCTCGCGGCGGGCGCGACGCTGGCAACTCACTACTACGGCGTGCTCGCCGTCGTTCCCGAGGCCGTCTGGCTGTTGTGGGCTCACCGACGCAGCGGCAAGGTCATGCTGACGGTCGCGGCGGTGGCGGCGTTCGGGCTCGCCTTGCTGCCGATCGCGCTCAGTCAAAAGCCCCAGGCCAGCTGGATCGCGCAATGGCGGTTGGATCTGCGGCTTGATCAGATCGCGCCGCAGTTTCTGCTCGGTACCGGCGCACCGGAACGGACTTGGCTGAAGCTCGCCGGTGCCGCCGCCGTGCTCCTCGCCGCAGCGCTGCTCGCGCTGCGAGCAGATGCCCGGGAGCGCCGGGGCGCGATCGCCGCGGGAACACTCGCCGCCTCGGGTTTCCTGCTCAGTCTGGTATTGGTGCTCGCCGGCATCGACGAGCTGATCACCCGCAACGTGATCGTCGTCCTGATTTCCCTGATCGTGCTCATCTCTGCTGGACTGGGCGCGCGCCGCGCAGGCAAGGTCGGGTCGGCGGGCGTGGCCGTCCTGTGCACGATCGGGCTGACTGCCTCGATCGCTGTGGCCACGGACCCGAATCTTCAGCGTCCCGACTGGCGAGCATTGGCCCGCGCCGTCCAGTCCAGGAGCCCGACGCGGGTCGGCCGGGCGCTTCTCATCCAACGTTACGTCTTCCTCATGCCGCTGGCGATCGACATGCGCGGTCTGAGCTTCATCAAGCCGCAGGGTGAGCGGGTGAACGAGTTCGACGTGATCGCCATGAGGGTCCCGCCAAATGGCTGGTTCTGCTGGTGGGGGTCAGCTTGCAACTTGTTGTCGTCAAGGCTCGACAGGTCACTGCGCATTCCCGGTTTTCATCGCGCCGGGCCGGTGCTGCGCGTGGGCCAGTTCTCGATCCTTCGCTTGCGCTCTGCTGCGCCCATCCTCCTGACCCCGAACCTGGTCGGACAGGCACTGGCCAGGAACCCGCTGAAAGCTGGAGCGCCTCAGCCACGCAACATGCCCCCGAGCTTTGGCCCTCCTTACAGCTATGGCCTCCTGGTGCAACAGCCCGGCTGAGCGCGTCGAGTCGCTATCGCCACCGAGGCCAGCAATAGCCCACTTGCCCGTTCGCTCGCGGTTGCTGTACCACCGCCGCGGCTACAGCGACGCTGACGGGTCCAGCGGCTCCTGACCGACGTTGCGCAGGCCCTGCTCGAGCGCCGCGATGACCTCCTCGAGCACGGCAGCGCGCGCGTAGGGCTTGTTCTCGGCCGGGATCACCCGCCACGGGGCGTCGCGGTGGTCGGTGCGTGCGAGCATCTCGCTCACCGCCTGCTCGTAGGCGGCACGGCGGCCGAGGTTGCGCCAGTCCTCGTCGGTCAGCTTCCAGCGCTTGAGCGGGTCCTGCTCGCGGGCCTGGAGGCGCCGGCGCTGCTCCGGTTCGGAAACGTGCAGCCATAGCTTGACCATCACCATGCCCTCCTGGCACAGCATCCGCTCGAACGAGACCACCTCCTCATACGCGCGCTGCCACTCAGCCTGAGTGGCGAACTCCTCGACGCGCTCGACCAGCACGCGGCCATACCACGAGCGGTCGAGCACGCTCATTCCGCCCCAGCCGGGCAACGCCGACCAAAAGCGCCACAGGAAGTGATGTCGTCGCTCCCTCTCGTTGGGGGCGGCGAACTGAGCCACGCGCACATGGCGGGGGTCAAGCGGGGCGGTGAGTCGTCGGATCGCGCCCCCTTTCCCCGATGCGTCCCAGCCTTCAAACACGACGCACAGCGGCGGCCCGAGGCCACCGTCGCCCAGCAGGCCGCCTGCCTGCAGGCGCAGCGCCAGCAGTCGCCTCTGCGCCTGTTCCAGTCGCTCGCGCCCCTTCCCGCGGGGAAGCCTCCGCGACAAGTCGACATCCTCGAGCGCGGCCACGGCGGTACTTTGACAGCTCGGGCTGCGGCGCTTGTGCGATCCTGCTCGACGCAGGTGACACCCGCTCCAACGCAGCGATCCGGCCCCCCGCCGCCGCCGACCGGCCGGTCGATGCCGACGCGGGCTCACAAGGCGGGAATGGCGACGCTGACGCTCGGGGCCCTCGGGGTCGTGTTCGGGGACATCGGTACCAGCCCGCTGTACTCGATGCAGACGGTTTTCCTCGCCGACCATCACGCCGTCCATACCACCGCGGCGGAAATCTACGGGGTGATCTCGCTGGTGTTCTGGTCGATCACGATGATCGTCTCGGTCAAGTACGTGACCTTCATCATGCGCGCCGACAACGGCGGCGAGGGCGGGATCATGGCCCTGACCGCGCTGCTGGAGGGACTGAGGCTCAGAAGCACGCGCGGCAAGGCGACGCTGATCGTCCTCGGCATCCTCGGCGCCTCCCTCTTCTATGGCGATGGCATGATCACCCCGGCGATCTCGGTGCTCTCGGCGGTCGAAGGCCTGAAGGTGGCGGCACCCAGTCTGCACTCGTTGGTGCTGCCGATCACCGTCGCGGTGATCGCTGTGCTGTTCGCGATCCAGCGGTTCGGCACCCAGCGCGTCGGCAATCTGTTCGGTCCGGTGATGGTCCTGTGGTTCGGGGTGCTGGCGCTCGTTGGCGTGGTCGGAATCGCCAAGCATCCGACCGTGATCAAGGGCCTGTCCCCCAGCTATGGCGTGCAGTTCTTCCTGGATCACGGTTCGGTGGCGTTCATCGCCCTGGCCTCGGTTGTCCTCGCGGTCACTGGCGCGGAGGCGCTGTATGCGGACATGGGCCACTTCGGGCGCGCTCCGATCCGTCGCGCCTGGTTCCTGCTCGTGTTCCCGGCCCTGACGCTCAACTACCTGGCTCAGGGCTCGCTCATCCTCCGCTCGCCGAAGGCGGTGGAGAATCCGTTCTTCCTCCTCGTCCCGGCGTGGGGGCAGGTGCCAATGGTGTTGCTGGCCACCGTGGCGACGGTGATCGCCTCACAGTCGGTCATCTCTGGCGCCTTCAGCGTCACCCGGCAGGCGGTCCAGCTCGGCTTCCTGCCCCGGATGCGGATCCGGCACACCTCAGAGCACGAGGTAGGGCAGATTTACTCGCCCGCCATCAACCGCGGGTTGTTCATCGCCGTCGTCGCCCTCGTGCTCGGTTTTGGCTCCTCCACCGCCCTGGCCTCGGCCTACGGGGTCGCGGTCACCGGCACGTTCGTGCTCAACACGATCCTGTTCCTGGCCGTGGCGCGCCTGCTGTGGCACAAGCCCAAGCGGCTCATCGCCCTTGGCGCCGTGGTCTTCCTGACCATCGAGGTGTCGTTCTTCGCCGCCAATCTGACCAAGGTCGCCCACGGCGGATGGTTGCCGCTGGCGCTGGCCTCGGTGGTGTTCACGGTGCTCCTGACCTGGCGGAAGGGGCGGACGATCGTGTCCGCCAACCGTAGCCGCGAGGAAGGCCCGCTGCAGGAGTTCGTGACCCACCTCGACCGACGGGACTTTCCCGTGGCGCGTGTCCCCGGGACCGCGGTGTTCCTCAACGCCAACAGCACCACGACCCCGCTGGCCCTCCGCGCCAACGTCGAGCACAACCATGTCCTGCACGAGCACGTGGTGATCGTGTCGATCGAGACCGAGATGGTCCCGCACGTCCTCGAGGCGGAGCGCCTGGAGTCGGATGGCCTCGGCGAATCCGGCGACGGGATCACCCGGGTTACAGCGCACTTCGGCTTTCAGGACGAGACCGACGTACCGGCTACGCTCCGACTGGCCGATCGCCTGGGCCTGCTCGAGGGACCCTGCGACCTGGATCGGGCTTCGTACTTCCTCTCGCACATCACGATCGTTCCCTCGCAAGAGGCGACGATGGGCAACTGGCGCAAGAAGCTGTTCCTCAGCCTGGCCCGGAACGCGTCCAGCCCGGTGGAGTACTTCAGGCTTCCCGGCAACCGCACGGTGACGATGGGCGAGCGCATCGAGCTCTAAAGCGGGCTGGACCGGCCCGGGATTCGCGCAGTCAGGTGATCTCCGCCATCGGCGCGGACAGTAAGGGGCAGGCTTCTCGGATCCGCTCCCGCGTGCTCAACCCCGCCGTGCTCAAACCTGAACTGGCGGACCGCCACGGCTCGAATACGGCTGTGGACCCCTCTGGCGTGCTCAAAAGCGATCTCGGGAAGTTCGAAGCCGCGAGATCGTCGTTGTGCCCCCGGAGAGGGGTCCGTAACCGCGTCAGGTGCGGCGCGTCAGGTCCCGGCGCGTCAGGTGCCGGCGCGTCATCCCGGGCACGCACCAGGGTGCCGGAGGTGGCCCTCAGGTTTCCGGTCTGCTACTACGTGAAGAAGTGCAGGACGCAGCGCAAGAGCCAGAGCACGATCGAGCCAGCGAGGACCCTTCCCCTAGGCTGCGCGCCGATGCCTGGCTGAGCCGCCAGCGGATCCTGGAGGCCGCGAGGATGCTGATCGGCGATCGCCACGTGACGATGGCCGAACTGGCCGCCGCGGCCAAGGTCGGGCGCTCCACGCTGTACCGGCACTTCCCCACCCGTCACGCGCTCGAACGGGCGCTGGGCGAGCTGGAGCCCCAGCCTGCGCGCGCTGACGCGGCCAGGATCGGCGAGCAGGTCACGACCCTCCCCTTCCAGGCCCCTGGGCACCTTGGGCGCCAGGGCCCCCTGGCCCTTGAGGTGACGCGGATCCTCGATGAGGTACCGCCGCACCTGGTCCCCGATCAGCTCGTCGCGGAGGCCAGGCGGATCGGCGGCATCGCCGTCGCCCTATACGTCGTCGACATCGACGGCTCGCAATTGCTCCGCCTCGCCGGCTCAGAGGAATTCCCCGCCCAGCTGCCGGCGCCGCCGGCACTGGGACCGGAGATCGTTCCCGAGGGTCTGCCGGAATTCCACCGCAACCTGCAGCAGCAGCTCCCCGGGTGCGTCTGCGAGCCGCTGTGGCTGCGAGGTCGGGTGACCGCGCTGCTGCTGTGCGTCGGGACCCCGCTGACGCCGCTAGCCGACATCGCCAAGCAGGGTGCGGCGGCGCTGGAGCTGGCCGGTGACTACACGGACTTCATCGAGGCTACGCGGAGGCGCAAACCGACGAGCCCGGCGGCGGAGGTTCAACAGCACCTGTTCCCGCCACGGATCGCCCGGATCGCCGGAGCTCAGCTAGCCGGCGCGCTGCTTCCCAGCTATGAGGTCGGAGGCGACTGGTTCGACTTCGTTGAGAATCGGGACGGCGCGTGGTTGGCCATCGCCGACGCCTTCGGCAAGGGACCCACGGCGGCCGGGCTGGGAGCGGCCGCGCTCGGGGCTCTGCGGGCCGCCCGGCGCGGCGGTCAGGACCTCGAGCAGTGCCTGAGCTTGATGCACGAGACGGTCCGGCGCCTGGAGAACGAGGACTTCTTCGTCTCGGTCTGGCTGGCGCGCTGGAACGCCCCCATGGCCACGTTGACCTGGGTCAACTGCGGACATCCTCCCGCTCTGCTGGTCGATGCCGACGGCGCGCTGCATGAACTCGGGAGCCCACGGCACCCTCCGCTGGGCGCGGCGGGACCGGACCCCGGCTTCCAGCTCACCCGGCGCCGGCTGCACGCCGGCGAGCGCTTGATCCTCGTCACCGACGGCATCACCGAGCGCCAGATGGAGGGCGGGGGTGAGTTCGGCGTCGAGGGAATCAAGCAGGCGTTGGAGCGGGCAGACAGCGGCACGGCTGCGTCGACCGCGCTGGCCATCCAGCAGGCGGTCACCGACTGCTGGCAGGAGCCCCTCCAGGACGACGGGACCGTCGTGGTGATGTCGATCGGCTAACCCCCAATCGGGCGCGGTTCAGGTCGTCTTCTGATCCTTGGGGACGCTGCGGGCATCCAGTTGCAGTTCGCGCTCCGCGCCGGGCACGCCTGCCTCAAGCTCGCGGCTACGCTCGCGCTCGGCGTTGAGCTCCATCCCCAGCAGCAGCGCGCTATTGGTGATCCACATCCAGACCAGGAACACGACGATGCCGCCGAGCGTGCCATAGGTCTTGTCGTAGGAGCCGAAGTGGGCCGCGTAAAACGCGAACGCCGCCGAGGCGAGCAGCCACACCACCAGCGCGAACAGCGCCCCGGGGGTAACCCAGCGAAACCCGGCCAGCTTGACGTTCGGCGCGGCGTAGAACAGCACCGCGAACATCACGATCACCACCAGCACCAGCACCGGCCATTTGGCGATGTTCCAAATCGAGACGGCGCTGCTCCCGACCCCCAATGGTCCCGCGACGGCGGAGACGATCGGCCCGGTGAGCACCAGCGCCAGCGCGACCGCGGTCAGCAGCAGCAGCATGACTAGCGTCACCAGCAGCTGCAGCGGGCGCAGCTTCCAGATCGGCCGCCCCTCCGGCGTCTCGTAGATCACGTTGGAGGCGCGCATGAACGCGCCGACGTAGCTCGAGGCCGACCACAGGGCCACGGCGATCCCGACGAGCCCCATGATCCCGGCGGTGCTCTTGTGCGCAGTGATCGAGTCGATTGGCCCGGAGAACGTCTGTGCCGCCGAGCTGGGTCCGATCTTGGTGACGATCTGGGTGATCGTCTTGGTCGTGGAATGCGGGTCGCCAAGCAGGCCAATCAGGCCCACCAGCGCGATCAGCGCCGGAAACAGCGCCAGCAGCCCGTAGTAGGTCAGGGCCGCGGCCCAGTCGCTCAGGTTGTCCTCGCTGAACTCGGTGAACGTTCGCTTCACGGTGGCAAACAGCGACACCTTCGGCTCGGTTCCGTGGGGTGCATAGTCGCGGCGGCGTTGCTGGCCACCCGGCCCACTGCTACCTCGCTCGGCGTCCCCGCCCCGACCGTCCCCTCGATTGTCGGCGCTGACGCTCATAGGCCTAGACCTCTACCCGCGCCACGGACGATCTCGCCGGGATCGATGCCCACCTGGCCGAGCAGGTCGCCGTGCTGATCAGGATCTACCTGGTCGGGCAGTTGCTGGTCAGCCTGCTGGGCCTGGTCGTCCTCGCCGCGGTCACGCAGCATCTGCAGGATCTGTTCTTTGGGGATCTCCACGCTCTCCTCCTCGTTTCGTGCTAACTGATTTGTTCTGCCGCTCAGGTGGCGGGCGGGCTGCCCGCGACCTCAGCTGAGTAGGTGGCGTCCGTGGTGGGCGATGGAGGCTGAGCGGATGGCGAGGCCGGTGTGAACGAAGCGTCGTCCCCGCCGCCGCTGCGGCGCCGCTTAGCCAGCGCCGCAGCGCCCAGACCGGCACCGGCGACCAGCCCGGCTACCCCGGTTCTCGACGGCTTGGCGGAACGGTCCTTCTTCTTGCCCGGCTTGCGACTCTTGTCCGAGCCGAAGCTGGCGAGGGTGTCCTTGACCGTGCCCGGGAGGCCCCCCTTGCCCTTGGTCGGCTTGCGCCCGGGAACACTTCCTTGCGCACGCTCGATCAGCGACGAGCGCTGCTGCGCCGAGCTCTTCTGTCCCGGCCGGTTCTTGGCCGCGGGCTTCGTCCCACTCAGAGGAAGCTGCGGTCGCCGCCGGGAAGGCTGGTCGTTCGCACTCCGACCGCGCGGAAATCCGCGCGCCCCTTCTGTCCTGCTCGCTGTCTTGCCCTTGCTGGGTGCCATTTGTCTCCTCGGTGTCTTGGATTCAGATCCAGATAGGAGCTCTACTGCTTCGCCGTCTGCTTTACCTCTTGGGCGCTGTCTTGCGCGCTTGACTTGAGCTCTTCCGCGTGCTGCTGCGCGCTGTCCTGGGCTTTGTCCTTGACCTCGCCCGCGGCCGACTTGGCGCTTTCGGTCGCTGTCTGCGCGGTCTCCTGCGCCACTTGCTTCCCGCGCTCCAGTGCCTCCTGTCCGGTTTGCCTCACCTGCTCCTTGACCTGGTCTGCCACCGGTCCCAGCTGCTCGTCCTCGACCTTCGTGGACGGGATCAGCATGCCGGCGAGGAACCCAACCGCGGCCGCGCCGATGGCCAATCCGAGCGGGTTCTCCTGGACCACTCCGACGGCTTGACGGCCGGCCTGCTGGATGTCCTGAGCGTCAGGTGTCGCGTCTGAGAGCTGCGAACCCGTTCCGGTGATCTTCGCCTTTACGCCCTGGACCTTCTCGTTTATCGACTCCTTGGTGCGAGAGGGAACGTCGGCCTTGTAACCGAGGGCGTCGACGGTGTCACCCATGCGGTCTCGCGTCTGCTCTATTTGCTCCCGGATGGCAGCTGGGTCTTCGCCCATTGCACGTCCTCCTTCACGGTTTCGACGGTTTGCTCAGGTACGGGTGGCGTCGCTTCCGTCACCCGCTTCTTGCCGGTCAGCGCCAGCGCTCCAGCCACGGCCGCGTAGACAAGAGTCACGATCAGGGCGGCCAGCCACACGTCCATCCCCTTCGCCAGCGCGGCGATCACGCACGCCGTCAGCGTTCCCAGGGCCAGCAGCGCGGTTATTCCGGCCCCGCCGAACATCCCCGCACCGATCCCGGCCTTCTTGCCCTTTTCGGTCATCTCGGCCTGTGCGAGCTGCAGCTCCTGGCGCACGAGGGTCGAGAGCTCGTTGGAGAGCTCCTTGAACAGCTCCCCCATCGACTGCTCGCGCAGGCTTGAATCCGGCTCGTTTGCCTGCGGCATGGCTATGCCCTCGAGGTGCGGCCGGGGGCGGAGGAACCGCGCGGGGGCGCGGAGGGAAGCGGTGGGACGGCGCCGGCAAATGGCGTCGCCGGGGACGAGGACTGTGGAGGAAGCTGCGGCGAGCGTCCTGGATCCCGGGCCGGTCGGTTGGCGTAGCGCCGGCCGCTCGAGGCCTTGAGGAACCTGGAGGCGGCGAATCCGAGCGCGAGCGCCCCGGCGCCGACCGCCCACGGCTGCCGTCGGCCGAAGTCCTCGGCATCTGAGAGCAGCGCGTCGCTGTCCTTGTCCTGTAGGTAGCCGCCGACCTTCTCCGCGTATTCGGCCACTCTGTCCGCGGCCTTGGCCGGCCCCTCCTTGCCCTGCTCGCGCAGGGAGTGCCCTACCGCTCGCAGATCTGCTGCCTGCTGATTGATCTGCCCGGCGGCCTGCCCGGAGCGCTGATCGAGCTGATCGCGCAGCGTGCTCTTGGCCTGCGTTGCCGCCTGTTGGGCCTTCTCCTGCGCCTGGTCGGCGACCTCCCGTGCCCCGTCGGCCGCCTGCTGGCCCGCGGGGGCGGATGTTCCCGTGCTCATCGAGTCCCTCCTACGTGGTGGATGAGTGGATCCAGCCGCCGCCGGCCTAGGCCATCGGCGGCTGCTCCTCGTGCGCTAGCGCCCGACCTCGCCTTGACCGCCGAGGCTTTCGGCGTCGCCCTCGGTTTCGATGCGCTCCTTACGGACCTCCTCGGAGACCTCTTGCTCGTCAGTGACGGTGTCCTTGGCCAGCCTCACACGCTCCTTGGGCACAGCCCGCTTCTCGACCACCGCCTCCTCCTCGTGGAGCACGACCTCGTGCTCCTCCTCGGAGATGCTTGGGCCGGAAGTCGCCCGACCTGCGTTTTCGTCGGTGATCGGCTCGCGCTCGACCCGGACCTCCTCGCGCTGCACCGGGACGGTCTTGGTGACCTGCTCGGTGACCACGTACTTGCGCAAGCGAGCGCGGCCGGCCTCCCGCTGTGTGGTGCCAACGCGCAGCTCCTCCTCGGAGCGGGTCATCGCCTCATCGGTTGTAGGACCGCTGGTGTCGCGACCGACGCCTCTCCGGCCTTCATCGCCGGCTCCGCTCTGCGGCGCCCCCTGAGCGGTGGTGCTGCCTTCACTGGTGTAGGGGACCTTGTAGTGCTGGAACAGCTGCTGCTCCTCTTGCTCTGAGAGCTCGCCTTCGGGATCGATGCTCGGCGCATCCTTGACCTGATCCTTGGTCACCTTGACTCGCACCCCTTCGCCATCCGGGGAGGCGCCGGCCAGAGGGACGAAGTGGGACTTCATCCCGAACATTCCGGTGTTCACCGTCGCCCATTCCGGCTTGTCGGTGTTGCCGTCGAGGTAGATCTCAGAGACCTTGCCGATCTTCTCCCCGTCGCTACCGACGATCGTGCGGCCCTGCCATTCGTACGCTTCGGTCATATCCGGCATCTGCGACCTCCCTTCCAAAAGGGGTGTGGTTTGTTGGCTGGCCCCTGCTACCTACCCCGGAGGCACTTGAACCAAGCAAAAATCTGGGACAAATGAGACGCCGGATGGACCGGATTCCAGTCAAGCAGCTGGAACCGGGACAGAATGGCTCGATTGACGTCCTGGTGGGAGGCGCGTCGGCTCAGCCGTCGACGCGCTGACCGCGCTGATCGACGGCGGCCGCCGAAGGCCGCTCACCCAGGCGAGCGAGCCATGACGCCGTCTGCGGATGCTCCTCCGGAGAGGGGCTCAGCTCCGGCTTCCAGACCGGCAGCCGCACAGCGAGCGGGACGGCGGCCAGATCGACCAGTGAAGGCTGATCCCCGGCCATCATCCACGGTCCCTGGCTGCGCCCCAGCAACCCCTCGAGCGTCGCCCACCGCTTGAGCAGCCGCTCGCGCAGGGTGGAGATGAGGTCGGGGTGATCGGTAGGCTCCAAGCCGAACGCCTCCCGTCGCATGGAGAGAAAGAAATTCGTGGTCAGCTCGTCGTCGACGAATCGCAGCAGACCGCGAGCGGCCGCGCGCTCGTCGACCTCGGTGGGCCAAAGCGGCGGGTTGGGATGAGCCTCCTGCAGCCACTCGCAGATCGCGGTCGACTCCCGGATGGCCACGGGCCCGACCTCCAGCACCGGCACTCGGCCCGTCGGGTTGAGCTCGCGCAGCCGGCCCGGGCGGTGGCGCGGATCGATCTCCAGTAGCTCGACGTCGACGCCCTTTTCGGCGAAGGCCACCCGTACCTTGCCCGCAAACGGTGACAGGTTCCAGGACCAGAGCCGCGGCGTCGACATGGCGGGCGAGCTTACTTCACCGGTCGCGGAGCTGAAGCGATGGACCCGCCGCGGTTGGCAAACTGAGCCGCCGATGGCGCAGTCCAGCTCCCGGTCCGTCGCCGATTTCATCGGGCGAGCGCTGACCACGGCCACGCGTGTCGCCCTGGCGCTGGCCGTCCCGTTGACTGTGGGCGCGTGCGGCGGTGCCGCTCACCAGCTGCCCGCCCAGAATCGTCCCGCTCCGAGGGCGAGCCTGGGGAGTGGTCCTCCTGGCCACATTGCCGTGGTCGTGATGGAGAACGAGGAGTACGGGGACATCATCGGCACGGGCTCAACGCCGTACATCAACGCCCTCGCCCGCCGCGGGGCGCTGGCGCAACAGATGTACGCGATCGCCCACCCGTCGCTGCCGAACTACCTTGCCCTCACGAGCGGCGCCACCCATGGGATCACCGACGACTGCACCGGCTGCTCGGTCTCCGGGGCGGGTCTGGTGGGCCAGCTGCAGCGCGCGGGGATCAGCTGGAAGGCGTACATGGAGGACCTGCCGCGCCCGTGCTTTGCCGGCTCGGGCGTGGGCGGGTACGCGCGCAAGCACGACCCGTTCATCTACTACGTCGGGGTTCGCAACGATCCTGGAGCGTGCCAGCGGATCGTGCCCTACGGCAACCTCGCTACCGACGAAAGCGACCGGCAGCTGCCGCGGTTGGTGTGGATCACGCCGAACCTGTGTCACGACATGCACGACTGCGACCCGGCGACCGGGGACCGCTTCTTGGCCGGGATGATCCCGCCGCTGCTGCATTCGCTCGGCCCGCGCGGCCTGCTGATCCTGACCTGGGACGAGGGCTCGAGCGATAACGGCTGCTGCGGGGTGGCCCGGGGAGGTCACGTCGTCACGATCCTGGCCGGCGGATTGGCGCGACCGGGCGCGCGTCTGAGGACGCCCGTCGATCACTACTCGGTGCTGCAGACGATCGAGGATCTGCTGGCGCTGCCGCGTCTGGCCGAGGCCGGCTGTGCATGCACGCCGGCGCTGGCGCCTCTGCTCCGGCGTCGTGTAGCACCAGGACACGCCGCGCGCGGCGCGCCGGCGGTCAGGACGCTCTGAGTGCCTCCGCCACCGGTGCGGGCAGCGGCAGTGTGGGACCAAAGCCGACCCTCATCAGCGCCCCGCCGTCGGCGGCATTGTCCGCCTGGGCGAAGCCACCGTGGGCCTCGGTCGCCTGGCGCACGATCGCCAACCCCAGGCCCGATCCGGGCTTGGAGCGCGCATCCCGAGCGCGATGGAAGCGATCGAACACGAACGGAAGGTCCTCCTCGTGGAATCCGGGTCCGTGATCGCGGACACTCAGTGTGCCGCCGCGGAGGGAGACTTCGATCGTGCCCCCGGCCGGGCTCCACTTGGCGGCGTTGTCGAGCAAGTTCGACACCGCGCGGGCGATCCTGTCCCCTTCGCCTCGGACCAGCGTCGGCTCCAGCTCGGCCTCCACGCTCAGCTGCGGATCACGACGGCGGGTGCGGGAGATCGCCTCGGCGGCAATCTCGTCGACGCGAACGTCCCCGCGCGCTGCCGGAGGCTTGGAGCCTCGGGCCAGCTCCACGACATCGGCAACCAGCGCGGTCAGCTCGTCGAGCTCCTGGATCATGTCCTGTCGCAGCGCGGCACGGTCGCTGGCGGATAGCAGCGCCTCGTCGCGCAGCAGCTGGAGGTTTGCTCGAATCGACGCGATCGGTGTTCGCAGCTCGTGGGAGGCGTCGGCGACGAGGTTGCGCTGGGAGTCGATCGAACGGGCCAGCGCGTCGAGGGTGGTGTTGAAGGTGCGGCCCAGACGCGCCAGCTCGTCGCTGCCGCTGACCTGCAGCCGGGCTTGTTCGAGCCGCTCGGGGTTGGCCGCGATCGCCTCCGCCTGACCGGTGAAGCGGGCGATCGGAGCCAGCGCCGTCCGCGCCACGAGCACTCCGAGCAGTGCGGCCAGGGCGATCCCGCCGGCGGCGATCCCGAGCAACAGCAGCAGCTCACCCTCGAGCGCGTGGTCGACGTCGGTCATCGGCAGCGCCACGGCGATCGCGCCACCGGCCCCAAGTCCGCGCACCAGCACGCGCACATGGGTACCACCTAGATGCTGCTCGCTGAAGTACTGGCCATGCCCGCCGGCGGCCAGCGCTCGCATCCGAGCGTTGACCGAAATCCGGTGGCTCTGGCCGGGGGGCACGTAGGTGCCACCGTTGCGATAGATCACGGTGACGATTCCCGTGGCCCCGCCAAATCCGGGGCGGCGATCGAGCGCGAGTCCCTCGTCGCCGGTTCCCGGGGGCTCGCCGCCGAAGGGCGGGCCGCCAGCGAAGGCGAACGGCTGTCCCGGTGATCCCGGCCCTCCTGCAGACGAGCCGACACCCGAAGAACCGACACCCGACGAGCTGATTCCTGGCGCGCCCGGTGCGGCCTGATCCCGGCCGGGGGAGGCGATCCGGTCGGCCAAGCTGGCCAGCGAGCTGTCGAGCTGGCCGCGGAGCTCTGACTTGGTGCCGGCGTAAGCGGTGATCGTCACCGCCAGTACCGCCAGCGCGACGGCCACCCCCGCCGCGACCGCGAGCCGGGCTCGCAGGCTCATTGCGACGCGCCACTGGGGTCGGGCTCCCGCAGGGCGTAGCCGACGCCGCGAACGGTGTGGATCACCGACCCAGCACCGGCCAGCTCCAGCTTGCGGCGCAGGTAGCCGATGTACACACGCAGCGCGTTGGAGGACGGTCCGAAGTCATACCCCCACACCCGGTCGTAGATCAGGCTGTGAGGCAACACCCGCCGCGGGTTGAGCATCAGCAGTTCCAGCAGCTGATACTCGGTCCGCGTCAACTCCACGAACTGCTCGTCGACCTGCACGCCATGACGCGCGGGGTCCAGGTGCAGGTCAGCGAAGGACATGCCGCCAGCGGCATCGGTGTCCCCGCCAGCTCGGCGCAGCAACGCGCGCAACCGGGCTTTGAGCTCGTCGAGGTCGAACGGCTTGACCAAATAGTCGTCCGCACCCGCGTCGAGGCCGTCGATCCGGTCGGCGACGGCATCGCGCGCGGTCAGCATCAGCACGGGAACACGGTTGCCCTCGCGGCGCAGCATCCGGCAGACGTCGAGGCCGTCGATGTCGGGCAGCCCGATGTCCAGGATGATCGCGTCGGGACTGGCCGTGCCCGCCTGCGTCAGGGCGTCGGCCCCGCTCTCGGCCAGCCGCAGGTCGTAGCCCGCCAGCGTCAGCATCCTGCGCAGCACCTCGCGCAGGGCGCGGTCGTCCTCGACCACCAGCAGTCTCATGACGCGATTGTCGCCGACGCGAGCGGCTCGGCGCCACCGATTCCTACCTTGCCCTTACTCGGCTGTCGTCCCGGCCTGACGCTCACGCAGGACCGCGGCGAGGATCCCGTTGACGAACGCCGGAGCCTCGGTGCCACAAAACCGCTTGGCCGTCTCCACCGCCTCGTTGATCGCCCCCTCCGGCGGGATCGCGTGCTCACCGGGAAGATCTGGCCCATAGAGGAGCTCGGCCAGGCCTACGCGCATGATCGAGCGCTCCAGCGGCGCGATCCGCTGCAGCGACCAGCCGGTGGCATGCGTGGAAATCAGCTCGTCCAGCTCGGCCCGATGGCCGCTGACCAGCTCCGCCAGCGCGCGCGTGAACGGGGGCGTGTCCCGCGGGAACGTCTGCTCCAGCGGCCGACTGAGCAGATCACTCTGGTAAAGCGCCCAGATTGCGGCCCGGCGCTGGTCGGTCCTACGCACGCGAGACGTAGTCGCCGGTGCGGGTATCGACCCGGACCGTCTCCCCGACGTCGATGAACAGCGGCACCTGGATCCTGGTCCCGGTCTCCAGCACGGCCGGCTTGGTGCCGCCGCCGGAGGCGGTGTCGCCGCGCACGCCGGGCTCCGTCTGCGCGATCCTGAGGTCCAGCGCGCTCGGCAGCTGCACATCAGCGGGTTGATCGTCGATGTAGAGGATCTCGACCGCCTCCGATTCCCGCATCCATCGCAGCGCCGGCGCGATCGCCTCCTCCGGGATCGTCAGCTGCTCGTAGCTCTCGGAGTCCATGAAATGAGCATCGCTGCCGTCCTTGTAGAGGTACTGCATGCGCCGAACCTCGGTGCGCACCGGCCGGAACTTCTCTCCCGCCCGGAACGTGCGGTCGATCACCGCGCCATCGCTGGCGCGGCGAAGCTTGGTGCGGACGAAAGCGCCGCCCTTGCCGGGCTTGACGTGCTGGAACTCGAGGATCTTGAACACGGTGCCATCGATGTCGATGTGGCTTCCGTTGCGGAACTGATTGGTGCCGATCATGAGCTGCCTCGATGTTGCCAGACAACCTCAGCTGACCGTCCGCAGCTGCTTGGGCATCGAGGTCAGGATCTCGCTGCCACGGTCGGTAACCACCACCAGATCCTCGATCCGCACCCCCAGCTCCCCCGGCAGGTACACGCCCGGTTCGACGGTAACCACGGTCCCCGCCTGCAGCCGATCCTCGGAGCGCTGCGAAAGCCGCGGGGCCTCGTGGACCTCGAGTCCGACACCGTGGCCGAGGCCGTGGCCGTAGTTTTGACCGTGGCCGCCCTGCTCGATCACGGCTCGGGCCAGGGCGTCGACCTCGCGGCCATCGGCGCCGGCGCGGATGGCCTCCAGCCCGGTCAGCTGCGCGGAGCGGACCAGGGCGTAGGCCGCCTGAGCGCGCTCGCTCAGCTCCCCGGTGGCCACGGTGCGAGTGCAGTCAGAGCAATAGCCGTCGAGCTCCGCCCCCCAGTCGATCACCACCAGCTGTCCGGGCTCGATCACCACGTCACGAGGCTGGGCGTGCGGCAGCGCCCCGTGGTCACCGGAGGCGACGATCGTCTCGAAGCTCGGCCGCTGCGCCCCCAGCTCGCGCATCTGCACCTCCAGCGCCAGCGCCACGTCCCGCTCGGTCCGGCCCACCAACCCGTGGGCCAGCACCAGTTCCAGCGCCTCGTCGGCGAGCGTGGACGCAGCGCGGATGCGCTCGACCTCGGCCGGCTCCTTGACCATCCGCAGCTGCTCCACCAGGCCGGTGGCGGGCACAAGCTCGATCGATTCGGGGAGCAGCCCCCGCAGGCGCGCATGGGTGCGGACGGAGACGGACTCGCTCTCGAACCCGAGCCGGACCTGACCCTCTGGGAGGAGCTCCTGGATGCACTCGCGCAGGTCCTGGGAGGCCTGGCGGCGCTCGAAGGCAGAATCCACCTCCGCCGCCGCCTGCTCGACATAGCGAAAATCGGTGACGAAGGATCGCGTTCGCGGCCCAATCAAAGCCAGCCCGTTGGTGCCGGTAAAGCCGGTCAGGTAGCGGACATTGACGCGCGAGGTGACGAGCATCACCTCCACCTGATGCTCGGCCAGCAAAGCCGCCAGCCGTTCCGCACGGGCGTTCACGCCGCCAGCTCCATCCTCAGGCGCGCCAGCGCTTCGCTGTAGCCGGCGAGGCCCTTGCCGGCGACGCGAGCGAGGCACAGTTCCGCGATCACCGAGTGCCGGCGCCACTGCTCCCGGGAGTCGACATCGGAGAGGTGGACCTCAACCGTCGGCAGCCCGGTCAGCTCCAGGGCGTCGCGGATCGCGAACGAGTAGTGTGTCCAAGCGCCGGGATTGAGCACGAGTCCATCGGCGAGCCCATCCAGACGGTGCAGATGCTCGATGAACTCGCCCTCGTGGTTGGTGTGAAAGAACCGAGTCACCAGGCCGAGCTCCGCCGCGGCGTCGGCGATCCCGCGCTCGAGCTGGGTCAGGCTGAGCCTCTCGTAGTGATGGGGATCGCGCCGTTCCAGTTGATCCAGGTTGACGCCGTGCATGATCTCGATGCGGTTGCGGGGCTGCACGTCAGGTCAACTCTCGCACGGCCGCGATCAGATCGCGAGCCGCGACGACACAGCCGGGACGGGCCTGCCCGGGCTCGTCCAGGAGCACGAACGGGACAGGTCCCTCGCCCACTCTCTTCTTGTCCCGCACGGTGGCCATCACGATCGCGTCGGGATCGGTGGCGGGGTCTAGCCGCGTAGGCAGGGCATGGGCGGCCAGGAGCTCCTGCACCGTGGCTCTGAGGCCATCTTGACCGGAGAGCCTGAGCGCCGCGAGCAGGCCAAGCGCAACCGCTTCGCCGTGGCGATAGCGCGCGTAGCCGCTCACTGTCTCGATCGCGTGGGCGACCGTATGTCCGAGGTTGAGCACCTGCCGCAGGCTGCCGTCGCGCTCATCCTGGGCGACGATCCGCAGCTTGGTCAACGCGCAGGCCGTGATCATCCCGGGGTCCTGAGGATCGGCGCCGGCGGCTACCCGCTCCCAGAGCGAGCCTCCGGCGATCAGCGCCGTCTTGACCACCTCCGCATAGCCGGCGGCAAGCTCAGCCGCCGGCAGGGTTCCGAGCGTCTCAGGGTCGACCAGTACCGACGCCGGTTGGTGGTAGGCCCCCACGTAGTTCTTGGCCTCGGGGAGGTCGACTCCGGTCTTGCCCCCGTAGGCCGAGTCGACCTGAGCCACCAGCGTCGTCGGCACCTGCACATACCGGACTCCCCGCTGATAGGTGGCGGCGCAGAAGCCGGCGAGGTCACCGACGACGCCACCGCCAAGGGCCACCAGCACATCCCGACGGGTCATGCCAGCCCGCACCAGCTCGGTCCAGACGATCTCGGCGTGGGCGATGGTCTTCGATTGCTCTCCGGGCATGATGGCCACCCGGGCGCTCAGCGGCGCCAGCGCCTGCGCGTAGTGGCGCCCAGCATTGCCGTCGGTGACCAGGAACCGGCGGCCATCAATCGCAGCGGGCCAGAAGCATTCCCGAGTGACCAGCCCGGAGGCGATGAAGACGGGATAATCACCCGATTCGCTGGCTGCCCACAGAACCTTCGTCCCCCGAGGCAGCCTCTCGATCGCGTTCAGGATCGGCTCCGGCCGGCGGCTGCGCGCGGCCGGGAGCACGACATCGGCCAGCTGCGCGTACAGCGGCTCGCGCTGCGCGTGCAATCGCTCGAACTGAACCTGGTCGCGGGCGAGCGGGCGGCCGCTGCCCTGCACGCGCTCCCACGCCACCCGGGCGTCGACGTCGACCCAGATCACCAACGCTTCGGCCTCTATAAGCGCCGTGCGCACCGCCGGCGAAGCGACCGCGCCCCCACCCAGCGACAGCACGCCGGCACCAGGATCATCCAGCAGCTCCAGCGTCACCTGTTCCTCGGTGCGGCGGAACCCGACCTCCCCATCCCTGGCGAACAGCTGCGGGATCGGCTGGCCCAATCGCTGCTCGATTACCTGATCGGCGTCGACCGCGGTCCGTTTGGTGGCCGTCGCAATCGCCGCCGCCGCGGTCGACTTACCGGCCCCCATGAAGCCGATGCAGACGATCTTGCCCATTCTCCTCAGCGTATGGGTAGGCGGCTTCAGTCGCGGGGGGCTCGAGCGGCGGGAGCTTCCAGAACGTCGACGAGGTCACGGGAGTGACCCTGTCACTGAGCGCCCCCCGATGCGTTCCCGATAGGCGTCCACGGCAGCCTTGACGTCATCGATGTGGTCGCCGCCGAACTTCCGCCGGTAGGCATCGGCGAGCACGAACGCGACCATCGCCTCCCCCACCACCCCCGCGGCGGGAACCGTGCAGGAGTCGGTTCGCTCCCGCAGCGCCTCAGCCGGCTCGTGCGTATCGATGTCCACGGAGCGAAGCGGCTTGGTCAGGGTTGGCAGCGGCTTCATCGCGGCCCGAACCACCAGCGGCGACCCGGTGCTCATCCCGCCCTCCAGCCCGCCGGCGCGGTTGGTGGAGCGGTAATAGCCGCGCCGCTCGTCGTAGAAGATCTCGTCGTGAGCCTGTGAGCCGGGTAGCCCTGCGACCTCGAACCCGTCACCGAGCGAAACCCCCTTGATCGCCTGGATCGACAGCACCGCCTGCCCCAACCGCGCGTCCAGGCGCTCCTCCCAAGAGACGTGTGAGCCCAGACCAGGCACCAGTCCGAACGCCCGCACCTCGAACACGCCGCCCAACGACTCGTTGGCCTTCCGCAGCCGGTCGATCTCGGCCACCATCGCTTTGGTGGCCTCGGGATCCAGACAGCGGACGGGGGATTCGTCGACGGCCGCGAAGTCCCCCGGGACGAGATCGTCGCGCTGGGGCGCGTGGACGGAAGCGATCTGGAGCACGTGCGAGAGCACCCGGACGTCCAGCTGAGCCAGGAACGCCTTGGCCACCGCACCGCCCGCCACGCGCGCTGCCGTCTCTCGGGCGCTGGCGCGCTCGAGGATGTCCCGAACGTCGGTGAGGCCGTATTTCTGCGTGCCGACCAGATCGGCATGACCGGGGCGGGGAAGATGCACCTCGGTTACGGGCGTCTCGACCGGCCACGGATCCATCCGCTCCGCCCAGTTGGCGTAGTCGCGGTTGGCGATCTGCAAGGCGATCGGGCCGCCGAGCGTACGGCCGTGCCGGATTCCAGCGCTGACGTCGACGCGGTCCTTCTCGATCTTCATCCGTCCGCCACGACCGTGACCGAGCTGACGCCGCGCCAGGTCACGGTCGAGAGCCTCACGCTCCAGGACCAGACCCGCCGGCAGGCCCTCGATGATGCAGGTCAGACCGGGGCCGTGGGACTCCCCGGCAGTAGTAAGGCGTAGCGTCATCGGCGGCGTAGGTTACGGCCGCTGGTGACGGGTTGCGGACCAGACGATCGTTGACCGCGATCGGCTTCTGATAACGGTGGCAGCAGCGACCTATCCGCCAGAGCGATCCGCCGGCCCCTGCTCCTGAGCATCGACGCCGCTGAGAAAGCGCCCGGATCCACCGCACCAGGGGCAGTTGACCCGATGCGGACTACCAGCCAGTCCAGACACCAGCGTGCCGGTGCCGCGGCATGGTGTGCACTGGCTGCGATCCTGCTCGGCCGGCTCCGGCCGAGCGCGGCCGCGCCCCTGCGGACTCATGTTCGTACCACCGCAATCACCTGGGCTCACGATACCGGCCGAGCGAGTGACCGTCGGACCGTGCCGCCGCGCGCATGACCTCGAGCGGCGCAGGCAGGCCGGTGAAGCGTTCGAAGCTCAAGGCTCCTTGGCCGACGAGCAGATCCAAGCCGTCGACGGTCGAGATCCTCAAGGACCGTGCGGCTGCCACGAGCTCGGTGTCCGTGTCTCTGTAGACGAAGTCGACCACGCACTCGTAGCCGGCGAGGTCGTCGACGCGCAGCGGTAGCTGCCCGAACATCGCGTCGAGCCCGTCGAGACCGATCGACGTGCAATTGACGAGCAGATCGGCGGGAGCGATTTCGTTCACCGCCCTCGCGTCCAGCTCCGCGGACAATCGGTGCGCGCGCTCTGGGGTGCGGTTCCAGACTCGGACTTCGGCGGCACCGGCGTCCAGCAGCGCCCAGACCGCCGCGCGGGCGCTCCCTCCTGCTCCGAGGACGAGCGCGGTTCGTCCTGCCGGCGCCCAGGGCAGCGTGGCGATCAGCGCCGGCGCGTCGGTGTTCTCGGCCTGAACTTCGCCCCCGGCGAAAATCAGCGTGTTGGCCGCGCCGATCCCACGTGCCCTCGCGCTCGCCTCGCTGGCCAGCCTGAGTGCCGCCGACTTGTGCGGGATGGTCACGTTCACGCCCCGGAACCCCGCACCGGGTAGAGCCCGGACCGTTTCGGCCAGCAGCTCGGGCGGGACCGGCAGCAGCTGATAACGCCAGCGCTCAAGCCCGCACGCCAGCAGCGCGGCGTTCTGGATCATGGGGGAGCGACTGTGCCCCACGGGCCAGCCGAGGACGCCGAGGCGGGTCACGTCGCAACTCGCGCCGACGGGGTCAGCGGCAGAACTCCGGTGAGCGTCCGCCGCGCTGGGTCCGAGCGGCGTTGTAGCGACTCTGGAGCGCCTGGAACTGCGCGTAGTTGCTGGCGAACGCATGCGAGCCGTTGCCGCACGGCTTCACGACGAAGAACACGTAGTTTGTGTTCGCTGGATGCGCGGCCGCTTGTATCGCCGCCAGCCCGGGATTGTTGATCGGCGTCGGCGGCAGCCCGGCGTGCGTGTAGGTGTTCCAGGCCGAGGATGAGGCGAGCTGCGGAACAGTGATCGGCGTGTCGTAGTTACCGGTGGCATAGCGGACGGTGTCGTCCATCTGCAGCGGCATGCGCGCGCGCAGGCGGTTGTAGATGACCGACGAGATCAGCCCCCGGTCCGCGGCCGTCCGGGCCTCTCCCTGGATGATCGAGGCGATGATCAGCACGTCGTAGGGAGTCAGATGCTGGCTCCGCGCGTAGCCGAGATTCACCTGGCCAAAGCGCTGGCGGAAGGTTTGCAGCTGGTCGGCCACCAGTGCGGCGATGCTGATCGGTTCCCGCAGCTGGTAGGTCGAGGGAAACAGGAAGCCCTCCAGCGATGACACCCCTCGCGGGGCGCCGTAATCGGTGGGACTCAGCAGCGGCGAGCCGCGAGTCTGCGCCAGGTAACTGCCGTGGACGCCCTGGCTTGACAGCAGCGCGTTCAGTCGGCTGCGGGTCTGGCCCTCGATCACCGTCAGCTGGGTAACCCTCGCGGCTGGGGGTACGGTCGTCAGCGTCCGGAGCACGTCTCCGTAGCTCATATCGGCGCGTAGCTCGTAGGTGCCGGCGCGCAGGCTGCCCCGCTCACCGGCAACCGTGGCTCGCAGCTCGAAGAAGAAGCTCGAGGAGATCACGCCGTCCCGGGCCAGTAGGTCGCCAACCTGGCTCGAGCTCAGCCGCGGCGGGATCACCACCCTGATCCGGCTGCCCCCCGGTCCGTGGAAGGGCTGGAACAGCTGGGCCAGGAGCCAGATCAGCGCGATGGCGAGGACGATCGCCACCACGGCCACGACACGCCCGCCACGCGAGATCCGCGCCCGGCCGCGCGGGATCCGCTGCGAACGGCTGGACGAGCGCCGCAGCGGCTGCCGGCTCCGCGGGCGGTGCAGGCCGCTGACGCGCTTGGTGCCAACCGGCGCCTCGCCGTCGTCGAACGGCTCGAGGTCATCCGTGTGCTCATCGTGAAGCCCCTCGGAGCTCGCCGGCACGGTAGTGACGACCGGCGCGCCCGGGGCCGGCGCTGGCGCCGGGGCTTTCGCGGATCCCGGGGGTGCTGCCGCGGACGACGCGGTGGGCTCAGACGGCGATGGTGGCGGCGCGCCCTGATCGCCTTCCCCCCCGCGCCGCCGCTGGCGCTCCAGCCACGCCGCCTCCCGTTCCTCGGCGCTGCGCTCGCGCCCGCCGCTCACGTTCCCGCTCCCCCCGCGGTCCGTGCCGCCAGCCAGCTCTCGAGCAGGTGCGCGGCCGCTCGTGAGTCCTCACTGGCCCTGCCGGCACTCCGGGTGGCAAGCTTGGTCGTGAAGCGCTCGTCGTGGAGCTCCACGGGAACCGGCAGCGACACCGCCAGGGCGTCGGCGAAGGCCCGCGTTTCCCGTGTCTGATCGGAGTCGCCACCGGCGAGTGTGAGCGGCAACCCGACGATCACCCGCTCGGCTTCGAGCTCGCGCACAAGCGCGCGCAGGCGACCCAGACCGCGGCGCGTTCCCGGTGCCGTCACCGGCTGCAGCGGCGTCGCCAGCACTCCGGTGGGATCGCTGACCGCGCAACCGCAACGAGCGCTGCCGTAGTCAAGCGCCAGCACCCGCATGAGGCTACCGCGCCAGCGCGGCCTCGATCTCCTCGCGGGCTGCCACGATCGCCTCGGGAAGCTTCGCCGGTAGGCGACCTCCCGCTCGCGCGAGCGTGTCCCGGCCCCCGCCACCGCCGCCGACCATCGCCGCCGCCACCTTGACGACTGCGCCCGCACGCACCCCTCGCGCCACCAACGAAGGAGCGACCGAAGCCACCAGATCCACGCGATCCTCCCCCGCGCTGCCGAGCACGATCGCTGCATCCCCCAGCTTTGCCCTCACCCGCTCGGCCAGCTCGAGCAGCGCCTTCCCGTCCCTGTGTGGCAGCTCCCTGGCGAGCACATGGGCGCCGTCGACCTCGGTGGCGGCGGCCAGCAGGCCGTCGAGGTCGAGGCCTCCATCTGCGTCCGTTCCGGTTCGGCGCGCGCTGCGCTCCAGCTCGCGCACCCGCACCCGTAGCTCGCCCGCGGTCGCTGCCACCCGCTCGGGCGGGATCCGCAGCGCCGCGCCGGCTTCGCTCAGCATGCGGTCGTGGGAGCGCATCAGCTCCACCGCGGCTGGACCGGTGATCGCCTCGATCCGGCGCACGTTGGCGGCGCTGGAGCTCTCGCTGAGCACTTTGAACAAGCCCAGCTCCGAGGTCAGGCGGACATGCGTGCCACCGCAGAGCTCGCGGGAGAACGAGCCGTCCCCCACCTCGACCATCCGCACCACGTCGCCGTACTTCTCCCCGAACAGCGCCATCGCTCCCAGCCGGCGGGCTTCGTCGAGGGTGGTCGTGATCGCGCGCACCGGCTGGCTCTCCAGAATCCAGCGGTTGACCGCGTCCTCGACGTCGGCGAGCTCCTCCGCGCGCAGGCCGCTGGCGTGGGTGAAGTCGAAGCGGAGCTTGTCCGGACCGACATACGAGCCTGCCTGATGGACGTGATCGCCCAATCGCGCGCGCAGCGCCGCGTGTAACAGGTGCGTGCCGGTGTGATTGCACTCGGTCGCGTGACGAGCGGTGCGGTCGACCCGGGCGCGAACGCGGACGCCCGGCTCCAGGGTCCCCCGCTCGGCGGCCAGTGCCAGCACCTGATCATCGCCCAGTCGCAGCACATCCTGCACCCGAGCTCGGCAGTCCCCGTGCAGGCACTCGACATAGCCGCTATCGGCGATCTGACCGCCTCCGGTGGCATAGAACGGCGACTCGACGAGCTTGGCCAGCACGCGTCCATTCTCCTGGGCCACCGCGCCCACAGTGGTCTCCCGCTCGATGCTCTCGTAGCCGACGAAGTCGGTGGTGAACGCCGCCTCGCCGGCGAAGCGCAGCGCCTGCTCACGCAGCTCGCCACTCCCACGCCCGCGCCCGGTGCCCGCCCGCGCCCGGGTGCGCTGCTGCTCCATCAACGACTCGAATCCCTGCTCGTCCACCCCCAGACCCTGTTCGGCGACCAGCTCCAGGGTCAGGTCGATCGGGAAGCCATAGGTGTCGTGGAGCTGGAACGCATCCGCCCCGGCAATTCCCTCGACACCGGACGCGCGAGCGCGAGCGATGAGCTCGTCCAGCAGCTTGCTTCCTTGAGCCAGCGTGCGCCCGAAGCTCTCCTCCTCGGCGCGGAGCCACTTGCCCACCGTATCCCGCTGCTCGGGGAGCTCACGGTACTCGCCGCCCATCAGCTCGGTCACGCGATCGGCGTAGCGCTCGAGGAAGCCCCGCTCGAGCCCGAGCGTGTGCCGTCCCTGCAGGATTGCCCGGCGCATGATCCGGCGTAGCACGTAGCCGCGTTCCTCGTTGGAGGGGACAACGCCATCGGCGATCAGGAAGGTCATCGCCCGGCCGTGGTCGGCCAGCAACCGCAGCGCGCGGTCGGTGGGAAAGTCCTCGCCGTAGCCACGTCCCGACAGCTCCTCCCCCAGGCTAATCAGCGGTGCGAACTGATCGGTCTCGAACACCGTCTGCTTGTCCTGGAGGATCGCTGCCAGTCGATTGAGCCCCAGGCCGGTGTCTATGTTCTGCGCCGGCAACGGCTTCAGGACCCCCTCCGGATCCTGGTCGTACTGCATGAACACCAGATTCCAGTACTCCATGAAGCGCTCGTTCTCGCCACCAGGCAGATCGTCAGACCGGCCGAACTGCACTCCGCGGTCCAGGTAAAGCTCCGAGCACGGGCCGCAGGGTCCGGTTGGGCCCATCTGCCAGAAGTTCTCCGCGCGCGGGCACTCGACGATCCGCTCCCGCGGGACCCCGACCTCCAGCCATGCCTGGATTGCCTCCTCGTCGGGTCCCAACTCGAGCTCGTCGTCGCCCGCGAACACGGTGATCCAGATGTCCTGCTCGCGGAAGCCGAACCCGTGCCGGGACAGGTCCCAGGCGAAACGCACCGCGCCGGCCTTGAAGTAGTCCCCGAACGAGAAATTGCCGAGCATCTCGAAGAACGTCAGGTGGCGAGTGGTCGTGCCGATGATCTCGATATCACCGGTGCGAAAGGTCTTCTGGCAGGTGGTCACGCGCGGATGGGGCGGTCGCTCGTTACCGAGGAAGTACGGCTTCAGCGGCACCATCCCGGCGATCGTGAACAGCACCGAGGGATCGTGCTCGGCGGGGATCAACGACGCCGAGCGCAGCCGCCGATGGTCGTGCTGCTCGAAGAAGTCCAGGAACGTGCGGCGGATCTCATCGGAGGTCACGGACGCAGTGTAGGCGGGCAGATCGACCCCAAACCTGGATCCGCGCGGGGCGGGCCGAGCCTGCCGGCGAGCTCAGCCGCGGGCGATCGTGCCCCAACCGACGATCAGCTCGCCGTCCATCAGGCACGCGAGCTGGCCAGCGGCGACGCCGTGCGCAGGCTCGCGCAGCGCCAGCTCCAGCAAAGCGTGGTGCCCGGGAGGGGCGGAGGCAATCAGGCCGGCGGGCAGCGGCGTCGACCGGTAGCGCAGCTTCACCCGGTCGACGCGAGCCCCATCGCGGTGTAGCGTCACCGATCGCAGCCGCACGTGCTCCCGCTGCAGCTCCTGGCGCTTCCCGACCACGACGCGATTTCCGCTCGCATCCTTGTCGACCACGTACAGCGGCTCGCCGCCGGCAAGACCGAGACCACGGCGCTGGCCGACGGTGTAGCGATGGTGGCCGCCGTGCTCAGCCAGCTGTCGGCCGCTGGTATCGACGATCGCACCCCGCCGCTCCCCGACGCCGCCGTGACGGGCCAGGAAGCTCGCGCGGTCGGTGCCAGCCAGGAAGCAGAGGTCCTGCGAATCCGCCTTGTCGGCAACCGGCAGGGCCGCCTGGCGCGCCCGCTCGCGCACCTCGACTTTGGTCAGCGCGCCGAGCGGAAACCGCATCCGCGCCAGCGAACGAGGCGACAGCGCCGCGAGCATGTACGTCTGGTCCTTGGTCAAATCGGCGGCTGTGCGCAGCAGCGGACCGGCTAGGTGGTCCTCCTCGGCGGTGCGGGCGTAGTGGCCGGTGACCAAGGCCTCGCAGCCCAGGCGTTCGGCCAGCTCCAGCAGCGCGTCGAGGCGGACGTGGCCGTTGCAGCCCACGCACGGGTTCGGCGTCTCGCCGGCGAGGTACCCGGCGATGAATGGATCGACCACGCCGCGCCGAAACTCCCGGCGCAGGTCGATGGTCAGGTGCGCTAGCCCCATCGCGTGAGCGAGCGCACGCGCCTGCGACACCGCCGAGGCCGAGCAGCAGCTGCGCTCGCCGTCGTTCTCGGGGTCCGACCACAGCTCCAGGGTGACCGCCACCGCCTCGCCGCAGTCACCACTCTGCAGCGCCGCCAGCGCGCTGTCGACCCCGCCGCTCATCGCCACCAGCGTCCGTCCGGAGACGGAGGCCAGCGATCCACGAGCTTTTACCGCACCCCCCAGCGCGTGGGCGAGTGCGTCGGCGGCAAGCTCGGCGGCATGTCGCTTTCCGGGACTGAGGCCGCCGAGCTCGGCGGCGATCTCGCCCGCGCCGATGCGGGCCGCGGAGAGTACCGGCTGCCCGCGCACCAGCGCCACGGCGGCGCTGCCGGCGGCGCTGGCCGACCCGCAGCCTCGGGCCTCGAATCCGGCGTCGCTCACCGTCTCGCCTTCCACCGCTACCGAGAAGGTGATCGTGTCACAGCAGGAACCGCCGCCGCGGGTGACCGTGCACGCGTGCGGGGGCACCCGGCCACGTCCCTGGGGTGAGCTCAGGTGATGCTCGAGCGCCAGCGTGTCCACGCCGCCGAGGATACGAGCTGGCGCCGCTCGCTCACAGCCGACGCAGGCCCAGCTCCCGGAGTTGAGTCGGGTCGACCGCGGCCGGCGCTCCGGTAAGCGGATCGGCGCCGCTGGCAGCCTTGGGGAACGCGATCACCTCGCGAATTGATTCCGCCCCCGCCAGCGCGGCGACGATCCGGTCGATCCCCATGGCGATCCCACCGTGGGGAGGCGCGCCGTAGGCAAGTGCGTCGAGCAGGAAGCCGAAGCGTGCCTGCGCCTCCTCGGCGCCAATTCCCAGCAGCTCGAACACGTGCTGCTGGATTTCACGCTGATGGATCCGGATCGAGCCGCCACCGATCTCGGCCCCGTCGAGCACGAGGTCGTAGGCGCGGGACTTCAGGCTGGCGGGATCGTCTAGGTCCCCGGTGGGCGCGGTGAACGGGTGGTGCGAGGCATCCCAGCGCCCTGCCTCAGCATCCCAGAAGAAGGCCGGGAACTCCACCACCCAGAGGACGTCGTGGCGACCGGGCGGGATCAGCTCGTAGCGGCGCGCCAGCTCCAGCCGCAGCGCGCTCAGCGCCTGACCGGCGGTCGCCGGCTGATCGGCGACGATCAGCAGCAGGTCGCCCGCACCGGCTCCCAGCCGCTGGGTGATCGCCTGCACCTCGTCGTCAGAGAGGAACTTGGCGATCGGCGAGCGCAGCGAGCCATCCGCCTGGACGAACGCCCACACCAGCCCCTTGGCCCCGTGCTGCTTGGCCAGCTCGGTGAGCACATCGAGCTCCGACCGGGGCAGCTCGCGGCCGCCAGCGTTGATTCCCCTGACCACCCCACCGGATCCAAGCACCGTGGCGAACACCTGGAATTCGGATCCCGCCAGCCCCTCGCCGAGGTCGTGCAGCTCCAGCCCGAAGCGGGTATCGGGACGGTCGATCCCGTAGCGGGAGACGGCTTCGTCGAAGGTCATCCGAGACCACGGCGGCGCCGGCGCGTCAAAGCCCGCTTCCTCGAACACCGCGCCCATCACCGCCTCCATGCACTCGATCACGTCGTCCTCGGTCACGAACGACATCTCCAGGTCGAGCTGGGTGAACTCGGGCTGGCGATCGGCGCGGGTGTCCTCGTCTCGAAAGCAGCGGGCAATTTGGTAGTAGCGCTCGTAGCCGCCGATCATCAGCAGCTGCTTGAACAGCTGCGGGGATTGCGGCAGGGCGTAGAAAGACCCCGGTGCGGTGCGCGCCGGTACCAGGAAGTCGCGGGCGCCCTCGGGTGTGGAGCGAGTCAGGTACGGCGTTTCGATCTCCAGGAAGTCACGCTCGTTTAGCACCTGGCGCATCGTGGTGATCACCCGGTGGCGGAGGGCGAGGCTCGCCTGCAGCTCGGCCCGGCGCAGGTCGAGCGAGCGGTGCCTCAGGCGCAGGCTCTCGTCGACCCCGGCGTCGTCCTGGAGCGGGAACGGCGGCGTCTGCGCGTCGGCGAGAATCTCCAGCGAGTCGACGGCAAGCTCGATCTCTCCGGTTGAGATGTTGGGGTTGACGTTGGCCTGGTCGCGGCGGACCACCGTGCCGCCAGCGCTGATCACATCCTCGGAGCGCAGCGCGTGCGCGGCCGCGTGAGCAGCCGGAGCGCCCTCGGGTCCGAACACGAGCTGGACCAGCCCCGACCGGTCACGCAGGTCGATGAAGATCAGGCCGCCGTGGTCACGGCGCCGGTGAACCCACCCGGCGACGCGGACCCGCGTACCGACGCGATCGGCGGTCAGCTCGCCGCACCAGCTGTCGCGGTAGTGATTCGGCCGCGGCGCGCGGATCACAGCCGGCTCGCCCGCAGGATCGTCGGGATCACCGCGTCGGGGCTCATTTCGCTCTGGTCCCCTGACTCCATCTCCTTGAGGCTCACCTCGCGCTCCTCACCGACGACGGCCACGTACCGAGCCGCGAGCCGGCCGGCGTGCCTGAGCTGTCCCTTGAGCGAGCGTCCTGCCAGCTCCAGCTGCGCCGCCAGCCCGGCCCGGCGAGCATCGCGGGTCAGCGCGAACGCCGTCGCCCTCGTCGCTGGACCGTCCCCGGCGCGAGCGACGAACAGGTCGACTACGGCGGGGGCGATCGGCAGATCGCCGGCTGCCAGCAGGATCCGCTCGACTCCCGCCGCCCAGCCCGAGGCCGGTGTCGCCGGGCCGTCCAGCTGCTCGGTCAGCCGGTCGTAGCGACCGCCCCCACCGACCCCCGATTGGGAGCCGAGGGCGTCGCTGGTGAACTCGAACACGGTTCGGGTGTAGTAGTCCAGGCCCCGCACCAGCGTCGAGTCGAGCTCGTAGCTGATTCCCGCCTCTTCGAGTAGCCGGCGCAGCTCGGAGAAGTGCTGAGCGTCCTCGGCGGCGAGCCGGTCCAGCAGCTTGGGCGCGCCCTCCATCACCGCCCTGGTCTCGGCATCGTTGGCATCGAAGGCGCGCATCGGGTTCAGCTCCAGCCGTGCCCTCACCTCCGGGCTCAACTGGTGCTCGTGCGCGCGCAGGTAGGCGCTGAGCTCCCGGCGATACTCGCTGCGCGTCTCCGGCGTGCCGAGGCTGGCCAGCCGCAGCCGCACGTCCTTGACGCTCATCGCTTGCAGCACCTCAGCCAGAAGCACGATCAGCTCGGCGTCCGTGTCAGGTCCGGAGGAGCCGATGGCCTCGGCGCCCACCTGCCAGAACTGCCGGTAGCGCCCCCGCTGGGGCGCCTCAGCACGGAAGAAGCTCGACAGGTACCAGAGCTTGACCGGCTGCGGGAGCTTGTGCATTCCGTGCTCTATGTAGGCGCGGCAGACCGGCGCCGTGCCCTCGGGCCGGAGGGTGAGGGAGCGGCCACCGCCGTCCTCGAAGGTGTACATCTCCTTTTGGACGATGTCCGTCGCCTCCCCCACTCCACGTGCGAACAGCTCGGTGGCCTCGAAGGTCGGGGTCTCGATCCGACGGTAGCCGGCTCCCTCGAGGATGCGCTTGGCCTGAACCTCCAGCAGCTCACGCCGTTCGGCGTCCTGCGGCAGCACGTCGAACGTACCGCGCGGTGCCTGGATCATCGCGGTACCGCCCTGTCCGGACGGGTCACTGGTGCGTGAGCTCGCGCAGGAACGGGTTGGTGGCGCGCTCGCGAGCCAGGGTGGTCAGTCCCATGTGGCCGGGGTACACCATGCTGTCCTCGGGAAAGCGAGTGATCAGCCCGTCGATCGAGCTCAGCAGCGTCGGCCAATCTCCTCCCGGCAGGTCGACGCGTCCGACGGATCCCTGGAACAGCACGTCGCCGGAGAACAGCGCCTTCTCCTCGGCCACGGCGTAGGTGACATGGCCGGGGCTGTGGCCGGGAGTGAAGATCACCTCGAAGCTCAGTCCCGCGAGCTCCAGCGTCTCCCCGCCGGCGACGGTGTGATCAGCCTCATAACTCTCAAACGGGCCGAATCCCGCCCACGGGACATAGTCCATGATGTGGGCCAGCACCTGGCGCTCCAGTGCGGGGCAGTACACCGCGGCTCCGGTCGCCTTCGCCACCGGCGCGACGGCGCCGATGTGATCGAAGTGGGTGTGGGTGAGTAGGACCGCCTCGAGCGTGGTGATGCCCAGCGACTCGATTGCCTGCAGCAGCCGCGGCGCCTCCTCCCCCGGATCCACGATCACCGCGTTGCTCGCGTCCTTTCGTCGCACGATGAAGCAGTTCTCCTGCACCGGCCCCACCGTGAACATCCGCACGTCGATCATCGGCCCTGCTCTCGGTTGCGCTGGCGGCGGCGGTAGAGCGCCCGTTCGAGGAAGTAGCCGGCGGGTACGTAGAGCACCAGCGCAAACACGGCGAACAGCAGCGCCGCTTGCAGGCGGTGCTTGCCATGGGTGGTGAGCAGCAGGAAGGCGAACATGATCACCGCGGCGAGACTGGCCCGGGTGAGCGAGGTCTTCCACGTCGGCGGCGTGTTCAGCCGCTTCTCCTTGGCCTCGGCGCGGGTCTGCTGCTTGCGCTCCTCCGCGGTTGGCGGCCGCCCGGTGCGTCCGCGGGCCTGGATCGTCCCCGCGGCAGTGCCCCGGTGCTTGCTGCGCCGCTTCTTCTTGGTCTGTGCCATCTCCTGGGGCAGAGGTTAGACGGCGCGCGTGCCGCCTGATTCGACGCCCTGCAGCACATCCTCCAGCAGCCGCTGGCCGCGGACGGGGAGATCGGCGGGGAAGCCCTCGAAGGCATCCCTCGGAGCCAAGCCGACCAGCTCCGCGGCCGCTACCAGCGCATGTCGGGCCACTGCCCCCACCACCTGCGCGAGTGGCGTCAGCCGATGATCCTCCACGTTGGTCGATACCTGCGCGACCCCGCGCCGGTCGAGCCACAGCCCGATCGCGCGCACCGCCGGCAGACCCTCAGGCCCTCCGTCCCGGATCAGCGCGGCGATTCGCTGCGCATCGGCGACGGTGGATGGGGGAGCGAGCTCCAGGTTGAAGGCGATCAGCGGAGGCCGAGCGGCAACCAACGTCGCACCGGCGCCCGGATGCAGGCGGCGCGGACCGAACTCGGGGACCAGCTCCCCGCTCCGCATTCGGGCGGCGAGCTGCTCGGGGCCGCCGCGGCGAAGCTGCGCCCTCGTTCTCCCGCCGGCGAGGCTGCCGTAGAGGAACACCGGCAGCTCCAGCTCTTCGGCCAGCAGATCGGCCAGCACCAACGCCTCCGCGCACGCCGCGCCGCGAGCAGCGTGCTCCAGGTAGACGATCGGCGCCACGTCTATCGCGCCCACCCGCGGGTGGATTCCCCGGTGGGCGCTGATGTCGATCCTCGCCACAGCTTCCCGAGCACCCGCGAGCGCGCGCTGGGCAAGCGACCCCGGCGCGCCGGCGATCGTGATCACGCTGCGGTGGTGATCACGGTCGCTGTGGACGTCGAGCACGCCTGGCCCAAGGGCGCGGGCGATCGCTTCAACCGCGGCCCGGTCACGGCCCTCGGAGAAATTCGGGACGGCCAGGAGCGTGATCGGCCGCTCCGGCTTGGCGTTCACGCCCGGGAGCCGACTTCGGACATGCGGCCATCTTACGTTCGCTGTGGCTCAGCCCGCCTGCGCCGGGCGAAACACCACCGCGGGTCATCCTCGTCGAGGTCAGCTCCCGGCTCGCCATACCCCCATCGGCCCAGGCTGCCGACACGTCGGAGCCGGCATCGAGCGCCGCTAGACTGCCCACCCCGCCGGAGTAGCTCAGTCGGTTAGAGCAGCGGAATCATAATCCGCGTGTCGGGGGTTCGAGTCCCTCCTCCGGCATCAGGAAGTTCCTGCAAATCGGCGCTTTTGGTTTCCGGGCGGTTTGACTGAGAGGGCAAATGTGTCCCGGATGTGTCCCGAGATTTGCAGGTGGTGGGTCCGCGACGTCGCGTCAGCTATGGACTGAAGTGTGGACTCAGGTGTGGACTGCCAGTCCATACCTGGGCTTCCGCTTCGCCTGCAAAGCGATGGGTTCGTGAGCCGCCCAGAGCCGGACTACCCGCCCCCCACGTTGTGTGCTTCGGGTAGTCCGGCTCTGGGCTCTGATTTGTCTCGAACAGGGCCGAAGCGGAGGCTGATGGGCGGCTGCTCGATCAAGGCCCGGGAATCTGCTTCGGTCGTGAGAGGGCCCTCCTGTGGCCTGCTCTCACTGTGTCAAGCTCGCGGGTCATGAGACGCATCGGTCTGTTGGGTGGGATGAGCTTGGAGTCCTCGGCGGAGCACTACCGGCTGATCAACGAAGCGACCCGGGCGCGGCTGGGCGGCTTGCATGCCGCGGATTGCGTCTTGCGGTCGGTCGACTTCGCGGAGATCGAAGCGCTGCAACGGGCGGACGCGTGGGGCGAGGCCGGCGACCGGCTGGCGGCCGAAGCGCGTTCGCTCGAGGCCGCGGGCAGCGAGCTGTTGGTGCTGTGCACCAAACACAGTGCACAAGGTGGCCGATGTGATCACGGCTGCGATCGGGATCCCGCTGGTGCATATCGGAGACGCGACGGCTGACGCCGTCCGCGCTGCGGGGCTCTCGAGGGTCGGGCTGCTCGCCACGGCCTACACGATGGAGCAGGACTTCTACGTCGGGCGGCTGCGCGATCTGCACGGACTGGACGTTCTGGTACCGAATGGAGATGGGCGTCGACTGGTCCATGATGTGATCTATGACGAGCTCTGCCTGGGCGTGATCAACGACGCCTCTCGGGAGACCTACCGAGCCGTGATCGCGGACCTCGTGGAGCGTGGAGCTGAGGGCGTCCTGCTCGGCTGCACCGAGGTCGGTCTTCTGATCGGTGCCGATGACGTTGACGCGCCGGTGTTCGACACCACCATCATTCACGCTCAGCGCTCGGTGGAACTTGCCCTCGCGCCCACCTAAGAGCTGGCAGGCGCGGTGATTCGGTAGCGCTCAGCCGTTCGCCGGCTCGCCGGCGGACGCTGAGACGTGAAGTTCGATCATCCGCTCGATGTAGTCGTCTTCGCTCGGCCACGGGAAGGTTGGAATGGCGTCGCCAAGCGCGACGCGACCGTGGAGTCCGGCCCAGAGGTAAGCGGTTTGGGCGAAGGCGTCTACGTCGTCGGGCAGGCAACGGGCGACGATCGCGAGGAAATCATTGAAGGAATCGACGCCTTCGTCCTCTCCGACGGGACCGTCGGGGACGGGGACGGGTACGCCCTCGCGGATCGTGGTCATGAACAGAACGCGGAAGATCCCGCCGCGCTCACGCGCGAACCGAAAGTAGCCGTGGCAGTACGCGCGAAGTTGCTCGGTGGGCTCGTCATCGGCGTGGATTCCGGCGTTGAGGGCCGCCCGCCACTCCTGGTAGCTGGCCGTCATCACGGCGCCCAGCAGCTCGTCCTTGGTGGCGAAGTGGATGTAGAGCGCGTTCGGGCTGACAGCGGCGCGGGCGGTCACGGCTCGGACGGAGACCTTGTCCTGGTCGCCGAGCTCGAGCAGCAGCTCCCGCGCTGCCTCCATCAAGGCGATGCGAAGTTGGGCGCCCTCGCCGCGAGGGTTCCGTTCTCGGGCTTGCGAGGCGGGCATAGGACGAACATAGCGGATTACTTGACAGGTGTACATGTACAGGCGTACATTGACGCTCTCAACTTCCTCGAGCCGAAGGCACACCATGGACGCAGTTGCAGTCGACGTCATCAACACCTCAAGCGCCACCGAACCGGCGACGGGCCAGTCACTCACACCATGGTCGAAGCGCGTACGGTGGGTCGGCGGGCTGATCCAGGCAGCGTTCGCCGCCTTCTGGCTGATCCGGGGCAGCGCAGCAATCGGCGGAGACGCAGCATCGGTTCTGACCGTTACGTTCGGCCTCGCCGCCATCGGCGTGTTCTTCTATGCGATTAGGGCTGCCGCCGGCACGGGTCCCCGGCCGAGAACTCACGAGGACAGACGAACGGAGCGACTCGTGACGATCGCCACGGTCATCGAGTTCGCAGCGGCCATCGTGCTGCCCGTGCTCGTCAGCGCGGCCGGGCACTCGGACTGGGTGCTGCCGTCGATCGCGATCACGATCGGACCGCTGCTGCTGTGGCTGGACCATCGCGTGAGCGTCCCGCGCTATCGACCGGTCGGCTGGGTGTTGACCATCGGACCGGTGATCCTCGTGATCGCGCTGTCCGGGGCGGCACTGGTGGCGACCACTGGTCTGAGCGCCGGCGTGCTTCTTCTTGGCACCGCGTGGGCGGGCTTCCACGACCTTGCCCGAGTGCGTGAGGCCGCACAGCGCGCGAACGCCGAGATCGTCGTTCCCGCGACCGGGGGAGCGCGGGCATGAGCGGCGATCAGCTGCATGTGGTGTTCGGGGCCGGGCAGGTGGGGCTTGCTTTGAGCGACCGCCTGGTTGAGATGGGACTCTCGGTCCGCGCGGTGTCGCGGAACCGTCCGCCGGCGCTGCCCGATGGCGTCGATTGGCGGGCAGCCGACGCGAGCGACCCCGAGGCTGCCGCGGCGGCGGCCGAGGGCGCGTCCGTCATCTACCAGTGTCTGAACGCGCCATACACCGACTGGCCGAAGCGATTCCCACCACTGCAGCGCGGGGTGCTGAGCGCCGCGGAACGCCACGGAGCGCTCTTGGTGACCCTGGAGAACCTCTACGGCTACGGACCGACCGCGGGCCAGGCGATGACGGAGGGGCTCCCGCTCGCAGCCACGACCGTCAAGGGAAGAACGCGGGCCGCTATGACCCAGGAGTTGTTGGACGCATCGGAGGCCGGTCGCGTCCGGATCGCGATCGGGCGCGCGTCTGACTTCTTCGGCGCCGGGATCACCACTGGGACGACACTCGGCGAGCGAGTGTTCGCCAACGCGCTCGCCGACAAACGCGCGGACTTCATCGGCAACCCCAATCTGCCCCACACCTACAGCTATGTCCCGGACATCGCCACCGGTCTGGCCACACTCGGAACCGACGAACGCGCGATCGGCGAGGTCTGGCACCTACCAGGACCCGAGACGGGCACGACCCGCCAGCTCCTCAACCTCCTGGCCGCCGACGTCGGGCACCCAGTCGGCGTCCGCAACCTACCCAAACTCGCCATGCGAGCTATCGGCCTGTTCAACCCGCTACTCCGGGAGCTGGTCGAAATGTCCTACGAGTTCGACGAGCCCTTCGTGCTCGACACGACCAAGTACGAGGCCACCTTCGGGAGCGCGGGCACACCGCTCGCGAGCGCGATCACCGCGACAGTCGAGTGGTATCGCAGCAAGAACGGCTCCTCGAACCATGCCAACGGAAAGACCTGAGCCATGCAGCCCACAGACACCGCGACCGCTGCGTTCCGGGAGTTCGCCAACCCGGCCACCGGCGAGTCGATCACGTTCACCGCCACCGCGCAAGACGACGCAGAGGATGTCGCTCGCTTCAACTGGCGCAGCGCGCCCCGCGGCGCGATCACCGAGCATGTCCATCCCCTCCAGGAAGAGCGCTTCGCGATAACCGCTGGCGAGGCTCACTTCACCGTCGCCGGCGAGCACCGCGTCGCCGGCCCCGGCGAGACACTCGTCGTCCCCGTTGGCGTGCCCCACTCGGAGTCAAACCCCGGATCGATCGCCGTCGAAGGCACGATCGAGCTCCGTCCGGCGCTGCACACCAAGCAGATGTTCGAGGCCTTCGGCGGCCTCAGCTCCGAGGGCAGGGCCACGGCCCGCGGGGCGCCGAAGAATCCGCTCCAGCTCGGCGCGACGCTCTGGCACTTCCGCCACGAGAGCCGAGCCACGTCGCCGCCGATCTGGCTGCAGAACCTGATTCTCCCGCCGCTTGCGGTGCTGGCGAAGATCTTCGGCGTGCGCCCCTACTACGAGCGGTGGGACAGCCGGATCTAGCCGGCCAGCGGTTCCCGGCATCCTGACTCGCATTCGGCAAAGGCTCCGGGCCATCAACGAGCGAGGTCGCTTGCGCGGGTCGCTAACGCAGCACTGAGTCGCTCATCGACGTCGCGGTATGAGCCGCGTTACGCCGCAAGAGCAGTGTGGTCGCTCATCGAAATCCTGAGCTGCAGACGCATGCCGAGGGCCGCCGGGCCCAACCGGTGTCCGACCCTTGACGCCTACGCAGAACCGGCCGTATGCGCTGACGGGTCGAAAGTGCTCACGATCGAAACGCGCGACGTGGAGTCGTCCGATCGGCTCATGACTCATGAGCGACGAGAGTTCGCGCCGACACCGATTCACGATCACCCGACGACCAAGCGCTCGGCACCCTGGACAGCCGGAACTAAGCGGTCCGCAGTCCCAGGCTTCGGTGAGTGGCCAGGAGGCTCCAGGTCGTCAACGAGCCGGATCGCACTGGCGAGTCGATTCCGCCCATCGACACTGCAGCGGGGAACGCGCCGGCATCCTGCTCTCTACGCCTATGCAAGATCAACGCGGTCCGTTGATGGCGTCGTATGTGCTCACGATTTGAATTGCGCGAGAAGCAACCGCGCCGCCAGTAGTGACGTCCGCTGCGACGTCGCGGACGCTCCGTAGTGGCCGATACGGGACGGCGGCCTGGAGCGGGCGTCGGACCATGACGAATCGTTATGTGCTGGCGGTCTGTCGGAAGCGGTCGCGGTAGTCGGCGGGCGGGATGCCGATGTGCCGGTGGAACGCGCGGCGGAGGACTTCGGCGCTGGCGAACCCGGCGGATTGGGCGACGGCGTGGAGCGACGGCGCGCCGGATTCGAGCAGGGCGCGGGCGTGCTCGATCCGGAGCGCTTCGACGTATGCCGCGGGCGTCTGCCCGACCTCGCGTCTGAACGCGCGCGCGAATGAGCGCTCGCTCATGATCGCGCGGTCCGCGAGCGTGCTGACGGACAGGTCTTCGTCAAGGTGGCCGGCGATCCAGGCTTGGAGCTCTCGTAGTTCTGGTCGTGCGGCCTGTTGGGCTGAGAGAGCGCTGCTGAATTGCGACTGGCCGCCGGGGCGCTTGAGGAACACGACGAGTTGCCGTGCGACTGCGAGCGCGACGTTGGGGCCGAGGTCATCTTCGACGAGCGCGAGTGTGAGGTCGATGCCGGCGGTGATCCCGGCGGAGGTCCACACGTCGCCGTCGCGGATGAACACCGGATCTGGTTCCACTTGAACGTTGGTGTACGTCGTGGCAAGGGCGTCGCAGTACTCCCAGTGTGTGGTCGCGCGGCGATTGTCGAGCAGGCCGGCGGCTGCGAGTAGGTAGGCGCCGGTGCAGATCGAGACGGTCCGTCGCGCTCGTCGCGACGCGCGCGCGATCCAGTCGAGCAGCGCGGCGTCCGTGACCCCCTCGCGCGCTCCCGCGCCACCCGCGATGACCAGCGTGTCGTGGCGCGGTGGTGGTTCGGGCAGCGGTGCCACGCCGAGTCGCACCCCGCTGCTCATCGTGACTGTGTCGTTATCGGTGGGGGCGATCAGCTCGACGCGATAGGCGCCGGGAACTTCGATTGACGCGTGGTCGAACACTTCAACCGGTCCGAGGACGTCGAGCGACTGGCATCCGTCGAGCGCCAGGACGAGGATGTGACGAGCCGTTCGCATCGGCACATCTTGGCGTGATCCGGCCCTGGGCGCCAAGGTCAGATAGCCCACGCATCCGGCCACGAAGGCCGTCGGGCGGGCTGGTCAGCGGCGTGTCGGAGCGCAAGGTTGGCAGGATGCGTGGGGTATCGGACCTTGGCGCCATGGCTTGTGGGAGGGAGGATGTCTTATCTCGCGGATCCGCCGCGGTGTCGAGGTCGAAGGCACGTCATGTATTGGCCTCGGCGACGAAGTTCACACCCCACCAAGGAGCCGATCGCGATGATCGAAGCGCACCATCTGACCAAGCGTTACGGCGAAAGACGGCGCCGTTGACGATGTCAGTTTCACCGTTCGTCCCGGCGTCGTGACCGGTTTCCTCGGCCCCAACGGGGCGGGCAAGTCGACCACGATGCGGATGATCCTGGGCCTGGACGCGCCGAGCTCCGGCTCGGTGCTGGTCAACGGCAAGTCCTACCGCGGGCTGGACGACCCGCTCAGGTCGGTCGGCGCGCTGTTGGACGCCAAGGCGATCGTCGGAGGCCGCAGCGCCGCCAACCATCTCGCGTGGCTGGCCGACAGCAACGGCATCGACCGCCGCCGCGTCGGCGAGGTGCTTGAGATCGTCGGGCTCGGCGACGTGGCAGGCAAGCGGGTGGGGACCTTTTCGCTTGGGCATGAGTCAGCGGCTCGGGATCGCGCGCGGCCCTGCTCGGCGATCCCGACACGCTGATCTTCGATGAGCCGATCAACGGCCTTGACCCCGACGGGATCGTCTGGATCCGCAACCTGATGAAGAGCCTGGCCGCCGAGGGACGCACGGTGTTCCTCTCCAGCCACCTCATGAGCGAGATGGCCCAGACCGCCGATCACCTGCTCGTGATCGCCCAGGGCCGCATCATCGCCGACGCCAGCACCGAGGAATTCATCAACCAGAACGCCGCCCCGAGCGTTCACGTCCGGGCGGTCGAGCAGACCGAACTGGCCGATGCCCTGATCCGGCGACGGCGGCGTGGTCGAGCGCTCACCCGACGGCGCGCTGCTGGTCACCGGCCTGGACTGCCTGGCGATCGGCGGCGTCGCCTGCGCCCACGACATCACCCTGTATCGAGCTCGCCGCCACCCGAGCGTCACTGGAGCAGGCGTTCTTCGAACTGACCAAGGATGCAACCGACTACCGCGCCGGCGAGCTCGCCGGCGTCACCCAAGGAGCCTGACATGAGCGCAATCACCCCCATCGCCTCGCCGCACACCGGACCTGCCACCACGATCAACCGGTACCTCAAAGCAGAGTGGACGAAGCTCCGCACCCTGCCCTCGACCTGGCGCACGACGGCGTTCGCCGCGACGCTGGCACTGGGCTTCACCGTCCTCGTCGACCTCGCGCAGGCCAGCCAATGGCACAGCCAATGACCGCCCAGCAGCGCAGGACGTTCGACGCGACGAGCGCCTCGCTGTTCGGGATCCTCATCGCCGCCACCCTGCTCGGCGCGCTCGCCGTGCGAACGCGTCACCGCGGAATACGCCACCGGCATGATCCGCACCACCTTCAGCGCAATGCCCTCCCGGCGGCGGGTCCTCGCGGCCAAGGCCGCGACCGTCGCAGCGTTCGTACTTCCCATCGCGCTGCTGATCGACCTCGTCGGCTTCGAGCTCGGCCAGCGGATCTTCGCCAGCAAGCACATCCAGGTCGCCCTCACCCACCCAGGCGTGCCCGAGCGATCCTGTTCGGCGCCATCGCTGCAAGCCTCGTCGCGATCATCGGCGTCGGCCTCGGTGGCCTCATCCGCCACACCGCCGGAGCGACCACCACGCTGGTCCTGATCATCATCGGAGACGTCACGCTCGGCCAACTGCTCCCCGCCGGCGTGCGTCAGTACCTCCCCGGGACCGCGGTCCAGGCCGCCATCACGGGGCACCGCTCAAGCGGACTGCTCACCCCCGACGCGGCGATCGCCGTCCTCGGCGCCTATGCCGCCATCGCCCTGGCGGCAGCAATGATCCGGGTCGCCCACCGCGACGCGTAGCGCGGTGGCGGGTCGCGCGACGCCATATACCGAGGGCTCATGGATAGGTAGACCGGCGTCTACCGCCCGCACGAGTTGACCACGTCGGACGCTTGCTTGCGCGACGAGCACTCGTGAGCCGGCCCGCGACCGTCGTGATCGAGTCATGTCAAAGGCCCCGTACGGTGCTCATCGGGCCGATGAGCGCTTCCGCGGCGGAGCGATCACCGGCCTCGACGTGGCGGCGTTGCTCCCTCCGCACTTATGCGCTCGTGGACCCCACGTCGTCGTCGGCGATGAAAGCGATCGTGACGGCCTCCCGAGTCGATCTGCAGCCGCAGATCAGCTGGTCCGGGCCATCGGATCCACGCGATACGGATCGCCAGTTCCGGCGCCGCACGGCGCGTGGCTTGCCCTCCATGGCGGAGCACGTTGATGTAGGGCGATTGATCGACCACGAGATCTGGGCCAACGTCGCGAACAACGGCCCCGAACTGCCTGCTTTACTCGTCAAGCGGGTCATCTAGCAGTTGGCTACTGCAGTGTCAACGAACGGTGTTCCCTGGAGACTCCCCGAAGTCTGGCCGTTGTTGTAGAAGGCGTCGGCGGACACGTAATAGCTCCCGCTCCATGGGGCAGACGCGATCCGGTACCACCACGGTATTCCCGTCGGCGACTTGGAAACCCGGTGACCTTGCATGCGATCTGCACGGTCTGTCCCCGGCGATCGATGGGCCTTGGGTGCCCCCGGCGTTGGTGTAGTTCGTCCACGTGTGCGCGACCCCGCCCGCCGTCTCCCCCCATGTCTGCGCTGGCGGCGGAGGCCGGCGAAGCAAGGTGCTGCACCGGGCGATGGTTGGTTAATCGCCGAGCCGTCACCAATGAAGTGCTCGTTGATCCAACCGCTTCCCCGTCCCGGTCCGACTTACCCAAGACGCTTGCTCCCACATGCTGTCGCTTGAGCCAGGCACGTTGGCGGCACCGCTCTGGTAGCACGAGACCCTGATCACGGTTCCGGGATAAAAGCCGTTTCCGGCGGTCGCTTCGGCTGCGTTCCAATCGGGCGCGGAACGCCAGTAAATGCCACCAGTGGCGTTCTGGACGTAGAACTCGCCGGCAGGCAGCGACCCACCGGACCCGCCACCGCCGCTCGTGCCGCCACCGCCGATCGTGCCGCCACCGCCGCTCGTCCCGCCACCGCCGCTCGACCCGCCACCGCCGCTCGTCCCGCCGCCGCCGCCGGTTGTAACCCCGGGCGTGATCGTTCGCCGTCGCTCCAGTAGGCACCACGTAATACTCGCCGGCGCTCCCGACGCACGACCCGCTGAACGCGGCCTTGACGATGCTCCAAACAATCGCGGCGGGGCCGCCTCGGACGGCCGTCACACCCGCCTCCGTGAGCTCCGCGTTACAGCCTTTCGGTAGATGAGATTCGATCCAACTGATGATCTTGCCGTCCACCCAGCTGCCGGCCTTCTCGACCAGACACTGCTCGAGCTCGTGGAGGTCAAAGGTCAGGCAAAACTTGCCGGTGATCTTGTTCTTGACCTTGCCGGCCAAGTCGGTGAACCACGAGAGATGCCTCACCCAAACGGTACGCTCGCCGTCACGAGTTCCCTCTGCCAGCCAGAGGTTCCCGATCTTGTGCAGGATCACGTAGAGCGACTCCTCAGCGGCAGCGTCACCGCCACGGTGCCGCGCCAGGCGGGAGCAATGTGCACGTCGAAAACGCCGCGCCCGACCCGCGTGATCGTCACATAGCCAGAACGTCGCATCACTCCAGGGGGCACGAAGATCCCCTCACCTGAGGCGGCGTGGACATAACCACCAACATTCTTGTGAACGAACACGCGCACCAGCACACGGCTCGATCCTGCCGATCGCGTTTTCGCGACGGCGCTCGCTGGAGCGCAACGCAGCCAGAGCACAAAGCACACCGCATACCCACAACGACCAAGTCGCGCATCTACTCCAAACTCACTGAAGCCCCCCATGTCTGCCCTGATCTAGCGACGCGACTTCGTCGGCATACGACCCCGCCGAGCCCCTCGTTCGCCCCTAGGGGCGCATCTTAACCGTTTTTTGGAGCAAGATTCAACCAGGACGCAGGCTCGATGAGTTTTGTCATGATGAGTTACCTGCAAATTGCTCGTATTTTTTGGCGTCTGGCTTCTCTACGGCTCACTGCATGCGCTGCCCGCATGTTCGGCCAGGCGGTCACCGCTCTTCCACGGCTAGCCCGTCTCTAGCTATCCGCGGAATCCTAGTTGCCCTCTGCGCATCGGGTCTTCTTCTCGGAAGCCGAGTCAGTTGCTATCGCGCCGGTATGCACGATGAACGGGCGGGGCACCTCGGTCTAAAGCCGATCCCGACCACCAGCCGCGTTCGAGATCGGTTCAGGCTGCCACCCTTAAAGCGAGAGACTGAGATTCGTGAGCGAATTCTCCGTACAAACGGGGGCAGGACGGTTCGTGCGTGTGCGACCGATACCCCAATCGCATCGACATCGACCGCGTCCACCGGTTCCTCTCGCGTCAGTACTGGGCGACCGGAATCCCCATCGACGTCGTGCGGCGCTCCATCGTCAACTCGCTCGTCTTCGGGTTATACGCGCCGACGGGCGACCAGGTCGGTTTCGCTGGGGTGGTGTCTGACCTCGCGACCTTCGCCTATCTCGGCGACGTATATGTCAAAGATGGGCGTCGCGACCTGGGCCTAGGCAAGTTCCTGCTCGAATGCTTCCTCTCACACCCCGACCTTCAGGGCCTGCGCAAGTGGACATTGGCTACCGCCGACGCGCGCGGCCTCTACACCCGGTATGGATTCGGACCTTCTAAGCACCCTGAGATGCAGCTGTTCATCGAGCGAGCGCCGGCGGATCTGTGGCCGGCCCGCTAGGGAACAACTCTCACTCGCCGGCAACACCTCCCCGGGGCGAGCACCATCCTCATCCGCGCGGAATGCGAGAGCACGCCCGACGCCCGACGCGTCGCCGATCCGGCGACATGAGCGGCCGGAGCTGAGCCGTACGGGGGTCGACTCGCGTGCACGCGGTGTGCGGCTGCGGGTCTCTGCGCAGCCGTGTAAAGATTGCCTTGACAAGCAGGTGTTGTAAAGGCTACCTTGACGGATATGGACGAAGTCCGAGCTCCCGTCCACTGGGACCGCGACATGATGGCCATGTTGCTCATGACGAATGTGCAGTTGGTCGCCGACGTGCTGCGGCCCGGCGAGCACGATTCTTCCGGCCAGGTCATGCGCGCGATTGCCGCGACGCGCAGCCTGGAGACGATCGTCCAGGACACGCTGCGGGCCTTGGTCGAACAAGCGCGGGCTGCCGGCCACACGTGGGCCGAGATCGGCGAGCTGCTCCATGTCAGCCGGCAAGCGGCGTTCCAGCGCTTCGGCGGTGCCCGGGGATCCCTCGCCGAGGACGGGGTCGCGGTGCCCGTGGACGGCGCCGTCGAGGCTGCCGTCCCGGTGCTCCAGGCGTTTCTTGACGGGCGGTTCGGTGAGGTGCGGGCGACATTTGGGGAGCGGATGTTGGATGCCTGCTCGGTCGAGCTCCTGGCCGACGTGCGCGAGAGGGTGCGCGAGTACGGTGGTGAGGTCCAGGCCTTCGGCACCCCGGTCATCTCGGTGCGCGACGGCTACACCGGGGTCGACATTCCGGTCGCGCTCGAGCGCGCCGACGGGCTCGGCCGCGTCGTATTGGACGCCGACCGCCGCGTCGTTGGCTTCTTCGTGCGACCGCCAGAGGCGATGTCATGAACGCTCGCCCGCCGCAGCTCTCCCCAGTCCGGCTGCTGGCCGGCCTAACGCTCCCGTGGATCGCGTACTTGATCGTCCGCGCGCTCACCGGCTCCTCGGTCGGCGCACTCGCTATCACCGACGCCGTCCCGTCGACGTGGCTGCTTGTTGTCGGGATAGCCCGCCGGCGGATCGACCCGGTCGCCGTCCTCTCTGCGACGACGGTCATGATCGCCCTCGCCGCGTACGCAGTCACGGGCGGTGATCCCCTGGCGATCAAGCTGCGCCGTGGCGCCGTTACCGGCACGATCGGTGTCGCCGCGCTGGCCTCGGTAGCGCTCGGCCGTCCTCTCCTGCTGGTGATCGCGGAGAACGTCGCCAAGCTGAACCCGGACCGTCCGGAAGTGACGGCCAGGCTGGCGGAGCCCGAACGCCGACGGGTGCTCACGATGTTGACCGCCATCATCGGCGCGATGTTCGCGCTCGACGGCGCCAGCCAAATCGTCCTGGCACTCACCGTCCCGACAGGAACGTTCGTAGCCGACTCGACCGGTGCCCGAATTGCCGTCTTCGGCACCGGCCTCGTCATCACGATCCAGTACCTCCGCAATCAGAAGAAGCGGCTGGAGCGTGGGCCGCGGCCTCCCGTCCACGCCGAGCGCGACCAGTAGACCCTCACCGGATGGCGAGCGCTAGTCGGGCAGTTCCGCATCCCCTCGCAAACGCGCACGTCGACCACCGCCGACAATCGCGAAAAGCGCGGGAGCTGGGCATCACGGGCGACGCGGCTCTCGCCAGGGTCGGCCGCCGAGAAGAATCGCCAGTCCGCACGGTTGCGACTCAGCCGCTCGTCTTCAGAGGGCGAGCGGGAGGACCAAGACGCTCGGTGGACATCCCCACCTTCTCAACCGTGATGTTCACCGAGCGGGCCGTAATCGGTCGGGTGGCATGCGCGAGGCCAGCAGGCACGGTGTAGAGCTGTCCCGGCCCGAGCTCGACACGGCCGTTGGTGGTCTCGAGCAAGACCTTGCCCTCGATCACGAGAAACGTCTCATCCGAATCCGGATGCGGTGGCAGTAGAAGGGCTCGGTCATGACGCTGATACGCACCACGTCATCGTCCACGCGCGAGAGCGCAACGTTCGCGTACGCGGTGCTCACATCCGCCGCTACTCGCGCGAGATCGATGAGAACCTCCCGACCCTCGTCCAACTCAAATCTCGGAATCACATCCGCAATCAAATCAACCGCGGTGCACGTTCGAGCGGTCTATAGATAGGCATGATGCCGTCTGGGCTCAAGCGCACGACGATCCCGACCACGTGAACCATCCCCAAGGAGCCGACCATGTTTGACCATGTCAGCGTTCGAGTCTCTGACCTCCCCTTTGCCGTTGGCGCCCTTGGGGCCGGGCTGCGAGAACTCGGGATCGAGCAGACTGCGGAGACGCCGAGCTTCGTCATGTGGGGGAACTTCGTCCTCATGCAGGACAACGACGACCGTCCGCCTACCCGGCGCGTCCACGTTGCCTTCATCGCGAAGGCGCAGGCCGACGTTGACCGCTTCTGGCAGGCGGGTGTCGACGCCGGCCTGGTCGATGACGGACCTGCGGGCCCGCGTCCGCACTACGCCGACGACTACTACGCGGGTTTTCTCAAGGACGCAGCCGGCAACGGCTTCGAAGCGGTCTACCGCGACGGCGATCGACCCCGCGGCAACATCGACCACGTCGCCATCCGGGCCAGCGATCTGGAGGTGTCAACCTCGTTCTACGCGACGGTGGGCGCGGCCGCAGGGCTGACGATCCGCGGCCAAACCGCAGAGCGCACGGGCTTCTCGCTCAGCGGACCCGGTGGTGTGTTCGGAGTGTTCGCCGGCGAGTCGACCGAGCACATCCACATCGCCTTCTCCGGCGACGACGACGCGGCGCGGAGGTTTCACGCCGACGCGATTGCGGCCGGCTATCAGAGCAACGGGGAGCCCGGCGAGCGGCCCGACTACCACGACGGGTACTACGCCGCGTTCGTGCTCGACCCCGACGGGAACAACATCGAGGTCGTCAACCACAACCGCTAGCCCCGACTAGCCGGCGGGTACCAAGCGGTGGACCAGCGCCGCCGCGGCGTGCTGCAGTGTGGGGAGATCGGTGAGACGCCCGGCCCCCAGGCGGTGAAGGACGGGTGGGGCGATCGCGCAAGATAGATACGCGCCGATGACCTGCGCGTCGAGGAGCGGGTCGATTTCGGCGATCAGCGTCGCGACGTGGATCAGCAACGTTCCGTAGGCCGGCGGCACCGCGCCACTGGTGATGCGCTCCGCCGCGAGGGCGAGCTCCAGGTGCTCGACCTGGCGAGCGACGAGTTCGACCATGAAGGCCTCGAGGCGTTCATGCGGCGGGGCCCCCGGCCCGAGCGGAGGAGGCCCATGCAGGAAGAGGTCCTGAAGGACCTCATGTAGTCGTCGACAAAGCGCGGTGAGGCCGTCGCGGTCGCCGAAGCGGTGAAACACCGTGCCTTTTCCGACACCGGCTGCGGTCGCGATCGCCTGCATCGTGAGCCCCTCGGCGCCACGCTCGACGAGCAACGGCCGCGCCGCCTGGAGGATTCGCTGACGGTTGGCCGCCGCATCGGCTCGCTCCGGTCGCTGCCCCGCCATCGGGAGGGCGCCCGGGACTTCAGGCGGCCCTTCGATCTGGACCGCCGGTCCAGTTGTGATAGCGTCACCTGTCATAAGTTGACCTGCGGTCCACTTAGCTCACGGTTGCACAGCCACCGATCGTCCATCATTACCAGAGGAAGCCATCATGACCCTGTTTCGCCTCGACGCCAGCATCCGCACCGAGGGCTCGCACAGCCGCGAGATCGCCGACATCGTCCAGCGCGAGTGGCGGCCGACAATCCCGGCACCCGTGGTCACGCGCGAGATCGGCATCGAGCCGCTGCCCGCGGCCGCGTGGGCCGCCGCCGTCGGTGCCGCGCATGACCCCGAGGACCAACGCAGCGCCGAGCAGCTCGAGGCCGTCGCGCTGGCCAAGCCGAGGTCGACAGCATGGTCGACGCCGACGCCATGCTCTTCGCGGTCCCGCTCTACAACTTCGGCGTCTCGCAGCACTTCAAGACCTGGGTCGATCTGGTGGTCACCGACCCGCGCATGGCCGCCGGCAGCGACACCGGCCATCGCCGGCAAGCCCGCCGTGCTCGCCACCGTCCGCGGCGGCAACTACTCCGCCGGCACCCCCCGCGAAGGCTGGGACCACGCAACCGGCTGGATGCGCCGCATCCTCGAGGACGTCTGGCAGCTCGACCTGCGCGTCGTCGAGGGCGAGTTCACGCTCGTCGGCGTGAACCCGGCCTCGACCAGTTCGCCGAGCTCGCCAAGGAACTTCGTGCCGCCGCCGACGACCGTGCAATCGAGCACGGGCAAACCCCTGGCCGAACGCGTCGCTGAGCGCGCACTGCGCGCCACGCAGGTTCCTCCGACAAACAATCGAAAGTAGGAACACAAAGTGAAGATCACGACAATCGGCCGAGGCACCATCGGCGGGACCCTCGGGCGGCGATGGACCTCTGCCGGGCACGAAGTAATCCCACTGGGCCGCGACGGAGGCGACGCCAGCGACGCCGACGTCGTGCTGTTCGGCGGTACCCAGCGCCGTGGTGCCCGACGCCCTGAGCGCTGTTACCGGCTTAGGCGGAAAGGTCATCTTCGACGCCACAAGCCGGATCGGTGGTGAAGCACCACAGCGGAGATCAGTCAATCGCCGAATACGTCAAAGCGACCACAGGTGGACGAGTCGCGAAGGTCTTTCACCTCAACTTCGGCGCCATCCTGGAACAGGCCGCCGCTGGACCCAGAAGGCCCAGCAACCTTTGGGTAGGCGACGAGACCGCCCGGGCTGCCGTCGAGCAGCTCAGCCGTGACGGCGGGCTGGAGGCTGTGTACGGCGGGCCACTGGAACGGGCGGCAACAGCTCAATCGTTCGCCGAGATCCTGATCACGGTCCTTCAGGAAGCCGGAGCTCCGGTCTTCTACCGATTCGCCACGCCGCAGAACCTCTGAAAGCTCGAGCCGCGTGATGGCGCCCGCGGCGTGTGCGCATCGTTCACGACCCGAAGCCCTCCCGCCAGCTCGGGTATCGCGGCGCCATCCGAGCTCCCGCTTGGCCTTGGCGTTGGAGGCCCCGCGGATCTCGGTCATCATCACCACTCCCACTTGCCGGCGGCCATGCGCCCGATGAACTTCGGCACTCGCAATGGTTTCGGTGCGCCGAGCTTCTCGGCCAGCGCCGGCAGCCAGTCAGCGACCGGCGCTGGGTCGTCGTCGACGATGTTGTAGAGCCCGCGCCGGCCGCGGTCGACCGCGGTCGCGGTCGCCTCGGAGGCATCAGCGATGTCAACGAAGGACCAGATACCGCCGCCGTCACCGATGACCGGGAACTTCCGCTTGCGGACCTGCTCCCACTGCTCCCCGTCGTGATGCAGCGAGTGCCCGGGCCATAGAATCCGCCGTAGCGCAGCGCGATCCCTTCGGTCCAATCAGCCCCGGTCACAGCCGTCTCGAGATGGCGGATCGCGTCCAAAGACTCACGCATTTTCGGGCAGGAGTCGGATCAAGCGGGTCCTCCTCGGCCTTGACCGGGCCGCCGGTCCTGGCGTACGGCCAAGCCGCATAGCTCTGGGCAATGAAACGCTTCACGCTGACCGCCCGTCCCGCGGCGAGCAAGTTATCGGTCCCTTCGACCCTCAGCCGATTGGTGATCGCGAACGAGCGGTCGAAGTTGCGGATATCGAATGAGCCGATCGCTGTCAGTCGTGGACGATCACCTCGGGCGCTCACCTCGGCGATTGCTTCGTGACCTGCTGGCGTCGAGCGCATCGACGACGACCGCCTTCGCGCCCATCTCCTCGACTCCACTCGCGCTTTGCCTCGCTTCGGGTCGTGCCGAATACCTCATGGCCCGCCCCAACCAGGCGCGGTACCAGCTGCCTGCCTATCGCTCCGGTCGCGCCGGCAAGAAAGATTCTCACGGTCGGTCCTTTCGTCGATGTTCCCTTCTGACGACGCAGCCGGTCCGGCTGTGACAGTCCAGCTGCGCAGCATCCTGATGAGGTGTCTCGCTGCCGGTGGGCACCTCGGCTCAGGGTGCGACAGATGCGGAGCGAGCGATCCTGAGATACCAGTAGCCACCCGCGAGATTCAGCATGCCCAGCAGCGCGAAGAACGCCGCCCACCGATGGGCGCCGTAGGCCAGGCACACGACGCCTGCTGCGCCCGCGAGACTCCCCCCGGTGATGCGGGTGAGACCAAAGCCGCGGAGGTGGCGGTACTCCCAGGGCGCGATCAGGCGTTGCGCGCCGGGTCTCGGCGGAGAAAGCCACCTGCCGCGCAGGCCGTTCGGGGTGTTCGGTGCCTTCATCGACCAGCCTCCGGTGGCGGCTCGTAGGGGACGTTGAGCGTCTGGCCGAGGCGACGGATCGCCTTCGCGTTGGCGCGTTTCATGTACGCCCGGATCAGCGGGGCGGCCAACCGCTCCGAACAGGGGCACCGGATCACCTCGAGCTGGAAGTGGATGTCGGTGGCGCCACCGGGTAGCTCGTCGAGGTTGTAGGTACCGCGGGTCCGGCGCTTGCCGTGCGCGCCGATGGTCTCCTCGACCGTGCGTATGCGGAGCCACGGACTCGAGCACCTCCATGTCCATCCACTGATTGCCGGGAGCGTTGGCCCGCATCCTTGCCTTGGCGCCGACGCCTGCGACTGGCCCGTCGAACGACCAGTCAACGAGCATGTGATCCGTGAACTGGACGTGGTTGGCGAGCACGTCCAGGAACGAGAACACATCCTCTCGAGGACAGTTGACGCGAACTGATGCGGTGATCGGTCTCATGGCTCTGGGATCTCCGCGGGGCTACCCGCGCTCGCTTCGATTCGCTCGTCGCTGATGAGGTGCTTCTGGAGGAACGCGAGCTCGGCGTCGATCACGGTCTCGTGCTGGTCGAGGAACGGGGCGTAGTGACCGCCCGGGACGCTGAGGATCGTTCCGTTTGCCGCGCTTCTTGCGGCCCGCTGGGCCGGCGCGGCGAGCGCGGACTGGTCGTTCTCCGCGACGACCACCAGGAGGGGCGCGGAGACTCGGTGGGCGTCTCGCCCTGGGCGGTAGCTGCCGATCGGCAGCACGGAGCGAGCGGCAATGGACTGTTCCCAGTCGGGATAGCGACCGTCGGGGTCGAGGGCGCGAGCGCCATCTTGCGCGTCAGGCGTGGTCAGCATCGCGACCGTGCCTCGCGGTCCGGCGAGCGGGACCGTGAGCGGAGGCTGACCGAAGACCCCGCGCAGGGTGTCCAGGAGCGCGAGGATCGGCATCCGGAGGATCACGCTGAGCGTCTCGTGCCGTAGGGCGTTCGGAGTGGCGGCGAGGCCATCCGCGGTGGGCGTCTGCGCGATGGCCGCGGCGACGTCGTCGCGGGCGGCGACCTTGAACACGTGGCCGCCGGAGAGCGAGAAACCCCACAACGCGATGCGGTCTGGTTCGACCTCAGGCAGCGCGCGCGCCGTGGCGATCGCGGCCTCCCAGTCGGCGAGCTGGTCACGAACGCGGATCGCCTGTCGCGGCGTGCCGTGGCTCTCGCCGAGCCGCCGGTAGTCGAAGGCGAGGACGCTGAAACCGTGGGCGTGAAATCTGGCGGCGAACCGGTCGGTGCCGGGTTCCTTGGTCACGCCGCCGCCACCGGCCATGACCACGCATGCGCCGTTGTCTCCCGGGTAGTGCCACGCCGCGCATCGCGTGCCGGCGGAGTCGAACCAGACCTTGTTGCGGTGCATGCGTTCCTCCGGGTCGTTGGTCATGGGCTGGCGGCGGTGAGAATTCCCCGCGCCATCGTCAGCAGGGCGTTGCGGGCATCGGCTCGCGGCCGCTCAGGGTGAGCGAGCCACCAGAGCGCGGTGGCGGCGAACCCGGCACGGGTGATCTCCGCCAGCGGTTCCACATCGGGCTCGGGCAGCGAGGGCGCGAACTCCCGCAGCAGCGCCCGCTGGGTGTCCCGCTGGCGCTCGAAAAGCTCGAGCTGGGTCGCCTGCACCTCCCGATCGCCGCGGATCGGGGTGAACAACAGCCGGGTGGCGTCGGGGTGGCTCTCCACCCACGCCAACCACGCATCGATCATCTGCGCCAACCGCGGTGGATCCCACTCGCCGCGGGAGGGTGGGGTCCGAGCGCAGCGTCACGGGCGAGGTGGCTGAGCGTGGAGCCGATGAGCTCGTCCCGGTAGCGCTCGAGGAGCCGGATGCACAGGTCCTGCTTGGACTCGTAGTGCCGGTAGAGCATCGGCTTGGTCACTCCGGCCGCGGCGACGATGTCCTCGACCGTGGTCGCGGCGTACCCCTGGTCAGCGAACAGCCTCGTGGCCGCTTCGTCGATCAGCCGCGCACGTTCGACAGCGGAAGGCGGGTCAGAGGACGGCGGGGTGGATGCCATGGCAGAAGTTACCACACGGTAAACCAATCGGTAACTTGTGCTCAGGGTGCTGCCAGATGCGTCTCCCGGTGGCTCCTCGGCGCCACCCGCCGGCGGGCGTCGTGCGCGGCCGAGACCGCAGTGGCGACCCGCACGAACGCGGCGACGGCGAGCGACGGGAGTTCTGCGGCCAGGCCACTGCGAACGAGGCCGGCGGGCGCGTCCTCGACCGGGCGCCAGGTCAGCTGCGGCCGGGCGTTGCGTTCGGCGAGCGAGACAGGGAACAGCGCGAGCATCCGACCGAGCTCGATCTGGCGCAGCATCTGCATCATGTCCCCGAACTGCGGTCGCTGCGCGCCGTGTGGGACGTAGACGTGGGAGCCAGGACCCGACCTGCTGGTGACTCCGCCTCGATGTCGGCGAGCCGCAGCCGGGGCCGCTCGGCGAGCGGGTGACCGGTCGGCAGCGCCAGCACCTGCGGTTCGCTGAGCAGCGGTTCGGCGTCGAGTCCGTCGGAGTCGAACGGCTCGACGACGATCGCCACGTCGGCCTCGCCGGCGCGCAGCAGCCCGGGCTGTTCGTGCCAGCCGGTGAACACGCACCTCGATCGGTACGGCGGCAGTGCTCGGCGCGGTAGGCCGCGAGCACGTCCTCGAGCAGCCCGCCCTCGACGTCGGCCTTCACCGCGAGCACGAGTGTGCCGCCGGCTGCGTCCGGCCGCGCGCCGGGCCCGCAGGGCGGCAGCGTCGAGCGCGGCGAGCGCCGCCCGCGCGTCCGCGAGCAGGGCGGCACCCGCATCGGTGAGGGCGACACGCGCGGGTGGAGCGCTCGAGCAGCCGCACGCCGAGGTCGGCCTCGAGACCGGAGATCGCGCGCGACAGCGCCGGTGAGGCGATGCCGAGCCGCTCCGCAGCTCGCGCGAAGTTGAGCTCCTCGGCGACGGCCACGAAGTAGCGCAGCGGCCGGGACTCGACCGGATTCATGCCCTCGAGGGTAATGATCGCGGCCGAACCGGTCCTTCTCTGCCGCGCCGGCTGCCCGTGACGATGGACCCATGATCGTCATCACCACTCCCACCGGCACGATCGGTGCCGCCGTCGCCGACATCCCTCCGTGCCGCCGGCGCACCGCTGCGGCTGATCGCCCGCGACCCCACCCGGCTGCCCGACGGCGCTGCGCGAGCACGCCGACGTCGTCGCCGGCTCGCACGCCGACCCCGCCGTGCTCGAGACCGCGCTGACCGGCGCCGACGCAATGTTCGTGCTCGTGCCCCCGAACTTCCGCGCTCCCGACGTGACCGAGCACTACCTCGGCTTCGCGCGACCGATCGCGGACGCGGTCCGCGCGCACGGCGTACGCCCGCGTCGTCGCCGTCTCCTCGCTCGGCCGCGGCTTCGCCGGTCCGGCCGGGCTGCTGTCGGCGGCCTGGGCGATGGACGAGGTGCTCGAAGCCAGCGGCGCCGCGTACCGCTCGCTGCAGCCGCCGTTCTTCATGGAGAACCTGCTGCACCAGGTCGAGCTGATCCGGGACCAGGGGATGTTCGTGCTCGCTGCCGACCCCGACGCGCCGCTCGCGGCGGTGGCCACCGCCGACATCGCGCGCACCGCCGCGCGTCTGCTGGCCGACCCGACCTGGAGCGGCCAGCGAGGACATCCCCGTCCGCGAACCCGTCGACCACACGCCACGCGAGATGGCGCAGATCATGTCCGAAGCGCTCGGCGACCGGTCGACCTACCGCCAGGCCGCGCTCGCCGACTACCGCGCCCAGTACGCGTCCGTCGGGGCGAGCCCGGCGATCGTCGACGGCATGGTCGAGATGGCGCGAGGCGCAGGCGGCCGGGCGTGTACCCGCCGGCGCGACGGGCGGGCGTACGGGACCACGTTCCGCGAGTGGTGCGAGTCGGTGCTCGCACCGGCCGTGACGCGACCGCGGGGCTGAGGACGCATCGGAGTCTGCGGTGCCGTCTGGTTGCGGCGGCAGAATTCGAGTGTTCACAGGAAGCCAGATGGAGGTCGAGATGCCGTTCGAATCAATCAAGTTGGGCAACCCCGAGAGGTATCAGCCCACCCGGGTTGGCTATCCAGCCAAGATGCGTCTGAGTCCGTCCCTACCGGACCAGTGGATGAAGGCGTGGCACTCAATCGAGTGGCAGACCGTCCTGCCAGCCGTACGACACGCTCCGGTTCTTCTCGAGGGTGCGATCTACGTTCCGGGCTTCCGCGAAGCCAGAGGGTCTCAAGGAGACGCTCGACGCCATCAAGCAGGCCGTAGCCGACGTCAACGAGCGAACGGCGATCAAGATCGCTGAGCTGGAGGAGGAGTCCACCAGGGCCGCAGCTGCGGCCGAGGCAAAGACGAGCGCATTCGACGCCGTTTTGAACGAGTGGGTGCAGGAACAGGGCGATTCTTGACTTGACGACCTCGCCACGGCTGTGGCCGCGGCTCGCGCCGCGGCCACAGGTAGCGCTCAGCGAGGCTCAGCTCAAGCTGTCCTTGAGCTTGTCCATCACGCCGCCGCCGGTCTGCTCGGGCTGGGTGGTGCCGACGTTGGGAGACTGCTGTGCCGGCGCGCCGGTCAGCTGCTCGGTCTGTGCGTAGCCCTCGGGTGCCGGGGCCGAGAGGATCGGCTCATCGCCGAGCGGACGGGCGGGCTCCGTGTGAAACTCGCCCGTCCCGTCGATTGAGGCCCGGAGCTCCAGCGGCCCTCTGGCGCCTCGGCGCCGTCGAGCCGGTGCGTCATGAACGCGTAGCTGAACTCCGCCTTCTCCTGCTCCTGCGGGAACGAGTTCGGGATCGGCAGGCGCCGCCGGTCCGCCGAGCTCCTCGAGCACCGCCAGCCACTGCTGCTGGTGCATCGTGTCGCGGGCGATCAGGAACGAGAGCATGTCCTTCATGCCCGGGTCGTCGGTCAGCTCGTACAGGCGGGTCGCCAGCAGCGCGCCCGGTGCTCTCCGCGGCGACGTTGGCGTACATGTCGGCGGCGAGGTTGCCGCTGACGCGTAGATGTGCGACATGTCGAACGGCACGCCGTTGGCGTCTGTCGGCATGGCCGCCGCGCCGGCGGAGAGGTAGTGACGCGGGATCCTGGCCGCCGAGCATCGCCTGGATCGCGGCGCTCGTGGCGCCGACGCCCTTCTCGACCGCCGACTTCGAGCCCTCGAGGTTGAGCGCCACGGCGGTCGAGAGCATCTCGATGTGGCCGAGCTCCTCGGTGGCGGTGTTCAGCAGCAGGTCGCGGTACTTCTTCGGTCCGCGCGCGCCCCACGCCTGGAAGAAGTACTGCATCGCGACGCGGATCTCGCCTTCGACGCCGCCGATCGCCTGCTGGAGCATCTTCGCGAACAAGCGGGTTGGGTGAGTCCACCCGCACCGTGTACTGCAGTTTCCCGTCGGTGTAGAACATTTGGCCTCCTCGCGGCCGCGTGGATCAGAGCCAATCTTTCGCGGCGCGCTCCTAGATAGGATATTGTCCTAGCTCGATACCCGTCCGAATCATGGGGAAACATCGTCAGAAACGCGCACGAGTCGGAGGTACGCTCGGCGTATGAGACCCGACCCCGGCGAGCTCTTGCGTCAGCACGGTCTGCGCGTGACCCCGCAGCGGCGAGCCATCCTCGCGGTGTTTCAAGGCAGTGGGGACGAGCACCTCTCAGCCGACGAGGTGCATGCCCGGGCGACTGCCGTGGTGCCCGAGATCAGTCGCGGCACGGTCTACGCGACGCTCGCCGAGCTCACTGAGCTCGAGCTGCTCGCCGCCGTTGGTCAGCCCGAGCCCGTGCGCTACGAGGTCAACACCGAGCTTCACGACCACTTCCGCTGCCGGGTCTGCCTGCGGCTGTTCGACGTCGCACTTGGCGGTCAGGAGCTGGCCGCGCGCCCTCTTCCGGGATACGCCATCGAGAGCGTCGCGGTGCGCGCCGAAGGCGTCTGTCACGAGTGCCGGGACTACGACCGGGGGCTGCGCGACGGCGTACGCGACGTCCAGCGCAAGGCGAGCCTGCGCCCGGAGCAGTTCGAGAGCCTGGCCTGCCGGCGCTACAACAGCCCGATCGGCCCCCTCGGCCTGGCTGCGTCGACGGCCGGCATCGTGCGCGTGGCCTCCGAGAGCCACGCTGACTTCGACAGCCTCATCAGCAGAGCCAGAAGCCGGCGCGGCGCGGCCGCCGCCCGGGAACGGCTCGACCAACTGATCGATGGATTGGAGCAATATTTCGCCGGCGGCAGCGACCAGCTGACGAACGCCATGGACCCCGTCCTGCGCACTCCGCAGAACATGGAAGCGCTGCGGGCTACACGTCGGATCCCCGCCTCGCAGTCACGCTCATACCACCGTCTCGAGCTCACCATGTCCGCGTTCGACTGCGGCTACACGATGGGATCCAACCCGGTCCCGCTCTTGTGCCCGTGCCACCGGGTCACTCGCGGCAGCCAGCGGCCCGACGTGTACGTAGGCGGCGCCGAACAGCTCCGCCTGTTGCAACAGCTCGAAGCCAACCAGCACACCCAGGACTGACAGCGCTCCAAAACGCGAGCGCTGCCGATCAGTGCCGTCGGCTAGTTGCCACGAACGCGCGAGACACCTCCCCCCCTGGGCGGCTACTGTTCTTCATTCTCTCGGATCTCAGCGCCCCCCCAGGGCCGACGCGACTAGAGTGAGCGAGACCATCTCGCGCCCCGCGTCGGCCGGCGCGCCAACCGCCAGGGCTGACTGCGAGCCGGCGAGGAAGCGCACCAGCGCCTCCGCCGACATCGGCCGCGCGATGAGGAAGCCCTGGGCGAGGTCGCACCCCAGGCCGGCCAGCCGTTCCAGGACCTCCTCGGTTTCGACGCCCTCGCCGACGACGCGCAGGTCCAGGTTGTGCCCGAGCTCGACGATCGAACGGACGATCGCCGCGTGGCTGGGGTGATTCGCCAGGTCGGTGACGAAGCTGCGGTCGATCTTCAGCTCATCGACCGGTAGCGCCGACAGGTAGCCGAGCGACGTCTGGCCGGCCCCGAAGTCGTCGATGCTCAGCTGCACGCCGGCTGCGGACAGGCCGGAGAGCACGTCAGCGGCGGCGCGCGGATCGGTGAGCAGCGCGGTCTCCGTCACCTCCACAACGAGCCGCTCCGGCGCGACCGCGTGACGCTCCACAGCGGACAGGACCCGCAGCGCGAAGTCCGGACGGACGATGCTCCGGGCCGAGGCGTTGACCGCCATGGTCAGGGGCAGGCCCTCGGCCTCGAACACCGCCGCGTCGCCCATCGCGGCGTCGAGCACCCAGTCGGTGATCTCGTGGATGAGGTCGGTGCGCTCGGCGATCGGCAGGAAGCGGTCGGGGCCGAGCAGGCCGTGATCGGGGTGCTGCCAGCGCAGGAGCGCCTCCACCGCCACCACCTCGCCGTTCGCCGGATCGACCTGCGGCTGATAGTGAAGAACGAGCTCACCGGCCGGAATCGCCGCTCGCAGCTGGCTCATCAGCTCCAGGTCCCCGGCGTCGTAGCGATCGAGCTCCGGCCGGTACTCGACGGGCCCCAGGTGCTGCGCCTTGGCCTCATACATGGCGAGCTCGGCCCGCTGCATCAGCGTCTCGACGGTGTCTGTGCCGTCGTCGACGATGCGCACGTAGCCGATACTCGCCTCGACGGTGAGCGATACGCCGTGGACCCGGAGCTCGGCGCCGATCAGCTCACGGATCTCGCTGAGCACCACCGCCGGATCGCCCCTCCGGCCCAGGATGAGACCGAACTCGTCGCCGCCGAGCCGGGCAATGGTGTCCCGGTCCTCGACGTGAGCGGCCAGGCGCTCGGCGAGGGTGACCAGCAGCTCGTCGCCGGTGAGATGGCCGAGGGTGTCGTTGATCTCCTGGAAGCGGTCGAGATCGACGATGGCGATCGCGCTCGGCGGCCCGCGCCGTCGGGCCGCCTGCACCGCCTGCTGCGCGCGCTCGATGAACAGCGAGCGGTTCGGCAATCCGGTCAGCGAGTCGTGGCGAGCTAGGAACGCGTTGGTCGCCACCTGGCGCCGGAGCCGGCGGGTGACCGAGAAGGTGATGAAGCACAACACCACATACAGCGCGGCCAGTCCGAGCGCCAGCGCGAGATAGAGCACGCGCATCTCGTCGTTGACCTCGGCGGCGATCGGCGCGTATGGCAGGTAGATCTCCAGCACCCCGACCGGTCGGGCCGGCTGACCGGCGCGTAGCGGTAGATACACCTCCGCCGAGGCAGGACCGACCGGCCCGGCGTCGTCGGCGTCGGCGTTGAGGTGGGTGAGGTGGGCGACCGTCGCCCCGCGCGCTGCCTCCAACGCGTCATCGTCGCCATCTCCGCCCGAGCGAGCAGCCGGGTCGTCGGAGAAGACGACCTGTCCGGCGAGGTCCCGCAAACGCAGGCGGAGCACGTGGTGATCGGCCACCGCACGGCGGACCAGGCGTCCCATGTCCGTCCGCTCCGCGGTCGACAGGCCCCCGGTCAGCGGGCGGGCGTCGAGGTGGGGCTCGACTGCGGTCTGCGCGATGAGCGTCGCCTCCGAGCGAGCCTGCGAGAGCCCGCGGTGCATCGCGCTGCTGCGGATCGCCAACGCCAGGCCGACGCCGAGCGCCAGCACGGGGACGAGCGTGAGCAGCCCGTACCCGCCGAGTAGGCGCGGGATCGACCGGTTGCCATCAGCAAACCTGCTCCGAACCATCCAGCTCCCATCGGCCGGCTGATGACCCGGGCTTAGTTTCGCCCAGAGGCTCAGCGTCTGTTCGACCCT
>CAWHMA010000003.1:0-635610 GCA_963830435.1 uncultured Solirubrobacterales bacterium
CCGGGAGACCTGATCCGACCCGGCCCGCGCCGCGCGGGAGGTCAGCTGGCAAATGTGGCGTCTGCGGGGTAGATGAGGCGGTCCCCGGCGGAGCCGGCGTGGGCGTCGAGTTCGCGGAGTGCCGTGATGGCGGCTCGGCCGAGCGCGTTTGCGTAAGTGGGGAATGAGAACGGAACGAGCGCGAGCTGTTCGACGGTCATGTGGGCGGCCATCGCAATAGCCGCGAGCTGAGCGAGTTCGCCGGCGCGTTCGCCGACTATGTGGCAGCCGAGGAGAGTGTGCAGTTGGCGGTCGATGATGAGTTTGCAAAAGCCGGTGGGGCGTCCGTCGATGATCGGTCGTGCCAGCGAATCGAACCGTTGGGTAGCGACGAGGACCTCACGGGTCTCGCGGGCCACCGTCTCGGTGAGCCCGACGGAGGCGTATTCCGGGTCGGTGAAGCTGCCGATGGGGCTGACGTCGGCGGGCAGGGCGGTCGTGGCTCCGATGACCGCGTTGGTGGCGGCGAGGTATCCCTCGCGTACCGCTTCATGCACGACCATCACGTGTCCGGTGGCGTCGCCGGCGGCGAAGATGTGCGGCGCGTTGGTGCGAAGCTCGGCGTCCACTCCAACGTAGCCGCGCGGGTCGGTCTGGACGCCGGCGGCGTCAAGGTTTAGCCCGGCGGTGTTGGCGACCCAGCCGGCCGCGACGACGGTGATCGCCGTGTCGATGTGGTGCGGAGTGTCGTCGTGTGAGTAGGTCAGCCGGACTCCGGCGGGGCCCGGTTCGAGGCGATCGATTGTCCCGGCGTTCTCGAGAACCTGGATCCCGGACCTCGCGAGCGCTTCGTTGACCTCGGTGGCGACGTCCTCGTCCTCGGTCATCAGGATCCGTGGGGCGGCTTCGAAGAGCGTGACGTGGGAGCCGAAGGCGTTGAAGATTGAGGCGAGCTGCACCCCGGTAGCGCCGGCGCCGATGACCAGCATCGACAGTGGGGCGGAGGAGAGGGCCCACGCGTCGCTGTGAGTGCATGCCAGGTCGAAGCCGGGAAGGTCAAGCCGGCGAGGCATGCCACCAGTGCAGATGATGATCTTCGCGGCGTGAAGGAGTGGGCCGCGCTCGCACTCGATCGCATGCGAGTCGGTGAAGTGCGCGATGCCGACGTGCTCATGAACGGCGACTCCGGCCCGGTGGAGATCCGTGCGCAGTGATGAGTGCGTCCGCACCTCGTCGGTGACCGCGTGGACGCGGTCAAGGAGCCGCCGATAGTCGAGCGCGGGTTCACCGGCGGTGACGCCGTAGCGCCCGAGCTGCCTGGATTCGCGGATCAGGCGCGCGGCGTGGGCCAACGTCCGAACCGGCACCGGCCCGTCGTTGGCGGCCATGCCCCCGAACTCATCGCTCGTGACCAACGCCGTCCGGGCCCCGAGTCGGGCCGCGCGAAGCGCCGCCACCACGCCGGCGGGTCCAGCACCGATCACCACGACATCAAGGTCCGTGGCCCCCGATGAAGTCATGGCCACGATTTTCCCGGTGCGGATTGCGATCGCCTCCTCCGTTTCGGGTGAAGCACCAGGGCGATCGGTATGGCACCGTCGCCCCATGAGGGCGATCACAGGGGTGCCAGGGCGGCGCGGGAGCATCGGAGTCCAGCAGGTCTCCGAGCCGCCTCAGCAGGACGGCGCACTGTTGGTCCGGGGCCTCATGATGGGCGTGTGCGGTACCGACCGTGAGATCGCGGGGGGCAGCTACGGCGAGCCGCCGCCCGGCGAGCAAGAGCTGATCATCGGCCACGAGGGTCTCGGTGAGGTGGTCGAGGCACCAGCCGACTCAGACTTTCATGCTGGGGATCTCGTGGTCGGGATCGTGCGCCGGCCCGATCCGGTGCCGTGCCCGGCGTGCGCCGCCGGCGAGTGGGACATGTGCCGCAACGGCAAGTTCGCCGAGCGCGGGATCGTTCGCCGCCACGGCTACGGCAGCGAGCAGTGGCGAGTTGAGCCCGACTTCGCCTTGAAGATCCCGTCGGCGATGGGCGAGCTGGGGGTGTTGCTCGAGCCCGCGTCGGTGCTGGCCAAGGCGTGGGACCAGGTTGACCGGATCTCCCAGCGCGCGTTTTTCCGCCGTGGGCGGGCGCTGGTTACCGGCGCCGGGCCGATCGGCCTGCTGGCGTGCCTGATGGGGGTGCAGCGCGGCTATGAAGTGCACGTCGTCGACCTAGCGAGACAGGGCCCCAAGCGCGAGCTGGTCGAAGCCCTCGGCGCGTACTACCACGCCGGAGAAGCCGCGGATATCGACGCCGACGTCGAAGTCGTGATCGAGTGCACCGGCCTCGGTGCGGTCGGACGCTCGGCCGCCCAGAGGGTCGTCAGCGGCGGGATCATCTGCCTGACCGGGATCATGAACGTCGAACCGAAGTTCGACGTGGACGCGACAACGATGAATCGCAACGCCGTGCTGCGCAACCTGGTGCTGTTCGGAACCGTGAACGCCGGCCGCCGCCATTGGCAGCAGGCGGTCGACGCGCTCGCGGCTGCCGATCCCGGCTGGTTGCGGGGGATGATCACCCGGCGCGTGCCACTCACGAGCTGGACCGAGGCGCTGGACCGCCAGCCGCAGGACATCAAAGTCGTTGTTGATCTCACGGCATGACAGTCTCAAGCGCGGTCGCGTGGTCGCTGGCCCCGGGGCGGCTCACCGAAGGGCCGCGCTGGCACGAGGAGCGCCAGGAACTGAAGATGACCGCTCTGCCATCCGGCCCGTATCAGCTCCGCTGCGGCACCAAACGCGACTTACTCTGCACTGCTGGTCTCTGAGCTAAGCGGCCACCACGCCAATGTGACTGGTTGAGGCGTCGAGCAGCCACACTAGGGCCGGCTCGCGCCGGCCGACGCAGACCTGCCTTCGTTGTCGCACAGGTATCTCGTCGTCGTCTCCACAAGCACCTGCTCTGCGCGGGATCCGCGACTGAGCGACAAGGCCCCTCGCTGGCGAGGAGCGGGTCGGGAGTGTCCGCTACGGGACGCCCTGCCCGGAGGGGTGGTTCGATGAGCGGGCGGCGAACAGCATTCGCGCGAACTGGCAGATGAGGAGCGTGGCCGTCGGGACGCGGCCGAGCGCAAGGTCACGGTCCGAGAGCTCGGCGCCGAGTGGCTTGAGTGGCTACGGGAGGTACGCGGCGCGAAGCCCTCCACCCTTGAGGACTACGCGTTCCTCCTGCGCGAGCCAGGGCAGTCCTACAGTCGCGGTTCGCGGGTGAGCGCGGGTCGGATCATCGGCGCGCTCGGAGACCGGGCGGCAGCGGACGTCACCACGGCTGAGGTGAGCGGCTTTCTGCGCTCGCTGGATCGGGAGGGGCTCAAGCCGCGTAACGTCAACAAGCACCGCCAGGTGCTGGCGGCGATGTTCACCTATGCCTGTCGTGCGGACACTTATCAGCTCCCGACCAACGCGGTGACGGGCACGGACAAGCGCCGGGAGGACCCGGCCGCCGCGCTTGACTACTACGAGGTTGAGGAGGTCGAGGCGCTCGCCCGCTGCTGCGAGCGCGGCGACCACCGCGCAGACCGCCCCACCCCAGATCCTGCGGAGCAGGCCGCGCGCGCGGCGGAGGACCGGCGCGACGCTGAGGCGTTCCGCCTGTTGTTCTACACCGGGCTGCGGCTCGGGGAGGTGCTCACGCTCCGCTGGGAGGACGTCGACCTGACCGACCGGCTGCTCTTGGTCCGCCGTGGTCTCTCCGCCGGCCAGGAGACCCTCCCCAAGGGTCGCCGGCACCGGTTCGTGCCGCTCCCCGCCCCGGCCGCGGCGACGCTCGCCAGGCTTGCTGACCGGACCGAGTTCACTGAGGCGGAGGACTATGTGCTCTGTAACCGCCTCGGCCGGCGCCTTGACCCCTCCGCACTGCGCCGCCGGTACGGCCGCGGATGCCGAGCGGCCGGTCTTCGACCGGTTCGCTTGCACGGGCTGCGCCACGCCGCCGGAAGCCTGATCGCACGAACCTCCGACGCGGTGTTCGTGCGAGACTTCCTCGGGCACGCCAAGCTATCGACCACCGACCGCTACCTCAGCGCCAAGCTACGCCCCGAAGAACTCAAACGTCTCGACGACGCCTTCGCCACAGCCACGCTCGAACCTGCACAGTCGGCCTAAAGCGCGCCCGCCAACCGGCTCCGTTCGAGCTGGAATCCACCCCATCCCGCGCGCGAGAAGACCATCGAACATGGATGTGAGGTCACCGCCTCCCTATCCCCGCGCGTCACCCGTCGTGTACCCCAACGCTGCCTGCGCGTGCGATGCACCCAGTCGAGCACGGACGCTCGGCAACCAGACCGCGCGCGACCGCAGCATCCCCTGCCCTCAGCACCAACACCCTCATTGTCGTCCCACGCAAGGGCATCGGCAACTTAGAGCTATCGCCTCAAACCCGCAGTCCTAGGTCCCGGTGGGCGCAGCAGCGAGATGCTGTTGGTGGCGCGTTATAGCGACCACATCGGCTCCTTCGCGCGGAGATCCACAGCTCGATCCTGCGACCGCGCCGTCGCCATAGGACTCGTCCGCTTCTGCACGGGCCGGTGGCGAATGCGATCGTCGAGACCGGCCTCGTCGGAGACACGCTTGTCGGCGAGGAGCGGGGGCGGCGACGATCATGCTGGAGACCTGCATTCACGTTGACGCGGACCTTGGCTACCTGTTGCCGGTGAGGAGAGCGGAGCGCGTCGACCGCCGACGCCCGCAGCGAGTCGCTGCGGGCGGGGATACCTCAGCTCGCGCGATCGCCCGACGGGAGAACATCTGGCCTCGCTCCAAGCCGAGCTTGAGGACCTGCGGGCTGAGGCTGCGATCCCCAGCCTCAGTGTTGATTCATCGCGTGGCCAGCGGCTGGAGGTCGAACCGGGATCGCGTGGTGCGCTAGCTGATGTTTTGCGTTCGCCGCAGTAGCGCGTCGAGGGCTAGGCTTGGAGACGTTCGGCGCTCGCGGTGTGACTGGTGGCGTCGCGGAACTAGCCCAAGGTCGGATAGTGCATCCTCTACACGGGGGTGGGCTGAACGGGAAGGAGCCTCTTGCTCAACCCGTTGAATTTTGTTTTTTCGCTGCTCGGCCGCTTTATCGAGCGGACGACTCCGAAGGCACGTCCACTTCCCGATCCCGACGAGCGTCAAGGCCTGCAACCGATTACGGACGAGCGGTAGGACCGACGCCGGTCGCCCGGGGAAGTTGGGGCGACCGGCGTCGGTGGTGGCGGGGAGGGAGCCGCCAGATCCCGCAGCGGGGAGAGAGGGGGGCGCTGCGGGGTCTTGCGGCGCGGGTCACTCCTGAGTTGTGCGTAGGAAGGGGAGCGCGTCGGTGAGGCCGAGGATTTCGAATGGGCGCTGCACCGGCGGTGGTCCCGGCACGATCAGCAGGCTCGTTTGCTGTTCGGCGCTTAGTTGTGTCACTTCGAGCAGTACGTGTACGCCGCTGCTGTCAATGAAGCTGAGGTGGCTGAGATCTAGGATCAGGCGTGCCGGTCGGTGCTGGACTGCTTCAAGAACGGTCTCTCGCACGTGCTGTTTGCTGGCCAGATCCAGCTCGCCTTCGAGATGGACAGTGGTCGCATTGTCCCCCCGGCTAACTGCTACCCGGACCCCGCTTTCGACCTCCTCCTGCAATTGGTAAACCTCGGCCACGTGATTCACCTCCCTCTCGGCCTGACTCCTGACTAAGGAACGAAACCAGCCGTCGAGGTCTCAACGACCGGGCAACGTCACGGCTTCGCGGAGGGTCCCTCCGCAGAGCCAGCGCGAGCATCCTACGCGTCGTATCAGTCGCCGGAAATCATCAAAAGTGTTGATTTGATGCGCGGCTCAGGCCCCAGATGACGCGCGAGAGGCCATGTTCCCAGGCGATCCGAGATTGATCGCGATCTCTCCATGCCGAAGCCCAAGGGTGATTGCGTGAGCCCGGTTCTTGGCGCCGAGCTTGGTGACGCAATGTCGCACATGCGTTTCCACTGTCGCCCGCGAGATCACGAGCCTGGCGGCAATCCCTGCGCTGCTTTCTCCCATCGCGATCAGAGCGAGCACTGAACGTTCGCGCTCGGTGAGCAGCGAACTCCCCGAGTCAACGGCGGCTAGCCGCTCCGGATCTTCTCCGCTGGCGACCAGCAGAATCGAAAGATGCCGCCCGGGCTCTATGTTCGCCGTCGCGCTGTAGTCCACTAGCACCCGTGGACCGTCCGGCATCAGCAGCTCAAACGTCCCGCTCTGCGTTCCCTCGCGCAGGAAGGCATCCCAAAGCGCCGCCGTATCGGTGCGACTCTCCGGAGGCGTCAAATCATCAATCGAGCGACGCAGGACCTCCCCGCGCGCGCAGCGCAAGAACAAGCAGGCTGCGGGATTCGCATCTACGTATCGACGCTCGTCGTCAGCTATCAGCATCGGAACGAGGCTGCTGCCGAAGGATGCGATCGCCCCAATCACGTCCGCTGAGGGCTGCCTTACACGCACAAGCTGTCAAACAAGCGTACACCTCTACCGACCGGCGGGATCAGGTCCCGAACTACCCGGATGAGTCCTCGGCCCAGCGCGATTTGTCCGAGGGCCTGTGCATGGTTGGGGTCACCGGCACCCCCCTCCATCTACTAACCCCTAGACGTTACGGAGACCAACCCACTCGCCCGGCCGCATTACGGCACCGCCGGTTACGGCAGTCCCACTGCTAACCCCCATGCGCCTGGGGGGTTAGGCCGAAGGCGTTTTCAAACCGAACTCCCTCATGCGGCCGCGCTGGGGTTGCAGTCCGCGTGGTTTGCGCTTGGGCTGATCATGGCACGTAGCCGCGGAGGTGCTGTGAATCCGGGCGGCCAGCTGTCTCGGGTGTTGCTTGCTGGCCCAGAGGAGCGGTGAGTGCATCTCGGGTAAGGCGCTCGTGCAGCTCATCGACCTGGAGCGCGGGCTCGACGAGAAACGGGCGCTGGTCCTCAGGTATCTCGTCCCAAGCCGGCATCTGCGGGTCGCGCGGCGTTAGCTGGGCCTCGGGCGGAATCCAGCCCCTCTCCTTCGCGCGCGCCAACACCCGCTCGCGATACGCATCCCAGCCGTCATCGAACCTCCCGGCATACTTGTCCGCCCACTCCTTGGTCACGTGGTGCGGCGCATGCAGGCAGCCCGTAGCCCAGTACATAAAGAACGGCTTGTCGGGCTCCAACGCCTGATGGCGATGCAGCCACGCGATCGCGTCATCGGCGAGGTCCTCGCTGAGGTGGTAGCCCTCCTCCGGCGTCTTGGGCGGCAACACACTGGTCGTGTTCCGCACCAGGTTCGGCTCGTACTGCGACGCCTCACCGGCCAGGAAGCCGTAGAAATACTCAAACCCGACCTCCGACGGCCAATTGTGAAACGGTCCGGCCGCGCTCGTCTCCAACGCCGGAGTGTCGTGCCACTTGCCCCACGCCCCCGTCGCGTACCCGTACTGCTTGAGCACCTCCGCCCCGAGCGCGCTGGTCTTCGGGATCTCCCCCGCGTACCCGTCCCAATCGTTGGCCAGCTCGGCGATCTGCCCGTTGCCAATCCGGTGATGGTTGCGACCGGTCAGCAACGACGCTCGGGTGGGCGAGCACATCGCGGTTGTGTGAAAACGGTTAAAGCCGACCCCATCGCGGTGGATCTTGGTCAGCGCGTCCGTGCGCACCTCCCCCCCGAACGTATCCGGCAGCCCCGGGCCCGCATCATCGATCAACACGATCAGGATGTTCGGAGCATCCTCCGGCAGCCGGCGCGGCCTGACGCGGTTCTGATACGAAGACTCCTGAATCGTCCGACCCGCCCGGCTCGCCGACGGTGTCGGCGGAAACGGAAGGACGTCCTGGACCGGCAGCTTGCCAGAGCCAACGATCACGCCTTCACCCGGGTCGCCTGTCTCGCTCCGCATCCCTCTTTCCTCTCCTCGGCCGATAGGGGTCTCCACCTGATTCCACCACAGCCAGCGTCGCGCGTACATCCCCCGAGTCGCGTCGGAGCGGTCCCGCTCATACTCGCAGGAAACGAATGCGGGTCTCGACCCGAGCGGCGCGACGCACCGGCAAATCGCCAAAGTCGCGCATCTTGCTGTCGACGAACGTCGCGCGGGGCGAGGGATCGGCTGGGGCGCCTGCTTTCTCGCGAGAGCAGGGCGTCGTCGTCCTCCGACCGGCCTCTTTTGCGCGCCAGCGCCCCGCTTCGCCGGCTCAGGGAACCGAACGATCTGCCCTGCCTTGCGCGGAATGCGAGCATCCGCCGGGCCGGCTCAACCGCCGCCGAGCACGGCGGACTCACTCCCGCGCGAGCACGAAACCAGGTCTCTCAGCCGCGCTCCCCCGAGCCGTGTGTTCTCTTCGACGAACACGGTCGTACCATCCGGCGGGTCGACCTGATGCCCCCGCCATGCCCCCATGCTCCGTCGACCGGTTCCACTTTCCTGTCGATGACGCCGCGAGAACTGCGCGATTTGCAGGGACTTCAATGAGTGGAGCCAGCCGGGATCGAACCGGCGACCTCCTGCTTGCAAAGCAGGCGCTCTCCCAACTGAGCTATGGCCCCGTCACCGGGCGAGTTTAACGTCCGGTTTGCTCCCCACTATGTCGGCCCGGATCCGCACCGGGGACGAGCGAGATTCCGTGGGCGGCGAGGTCAGGGACGCCGCCGCCGGCGATCCGTATGACATCAGATCGTCCCGCTCGTCGAAGGAAGCTCGCCGCGAACGCGGCGCGACCACCGGCCATGCAGGCAACCGCCGTGGGGCGATCGCTGGCCGGCAAGTGCGTGGTCTCGCGCAGCCGATGCAACGGAACATGGTAGGAACCGTCGACATGGCCGTGGACCCATTCGTGCGGGTCGCGCACGTCGACCAGCTCGATTCGGCCATCGCGTAACGCACGAGCGAGTTCGTCCACGTCCCAGGAACGAGCTCGGGCGAGTGGCAGGTCGAGCGCACGCCACCCCTTCGTATCCGCGATCACGTATCCGCGAACGCCCCACAGCCCAACCGCCTGAAGGGCAACCGATGTGGCCGTTGCCGAGGCAGGATCGGCGGCGACGATGACAAATTGCTGGTCTGACGAGAACGACCAGCCGGCCCGAGTGCCGACGCCGGGCGAATGCGCCGGGAGGTTGATCGCTCCAACCAGATGCCCCCGGTCGAACTCAGCCGGGGTCCTGACGTCGAGCACCACCACCCCCGAATGCACAAGCCTTCGGAGCTGCGCGTCGCTCAACTCACTCACCTCCGGTGGCTCGGCGGCTCCGACGCGATTGAGCTGGACGATGCGCTCTACGCTCGGCGGCCGCGCCGGGAGGCTGTGGACGAGCTCCGTTACGAACTGCTCGCGTTCCATCATCAGCAAGGGGTTGTGCAGTCGCTCAAAGCCGAGGGTCGAGCTCGTCTTGGCGCTCAGGTGGGTGCCGCCGCACAGCGAGCCGCCGACGTGCGCGGGCCAGACCTCGACGTGATCCCCGACCTCCAGCAGGTCCTGCAAGCTTCGATACATGGTGGTGGCTCCCTCGCGAGCCTCTGAGGCCAGATCAGGTCGAGCGAGGTCGCCTACCAGCAGCGAATCGCCCGTGAGCACCAGCCACGGATCAGAGCCTCGGGAGAGGTCGCTGACCACGAGCGCGAGATGCTCCGGACGGTGTCCCGGGGTGGCCACTGCCCGGACACGCAGCGCACCCATCTCTATCTCCGCTCCGGCCAGGAGCACGTCGCCACCGCTCTCATCAGGGCGGCCGGCCCGGAGGCTCCGAGCCCCCGTCAGGTGCGCCAGCCGAGTGCGTCCTGAAACGTGGTCCGCGTGGTCGTGGGTGTCGAGAACCTGGGTGATCCGCAGCCGCTCCGCCTGGGCGATCTCGACGTAGACGTCGATATCCCAGCGCGGATCCACGATCAGTAGCCGGCCCGCGTCCCCCAGCAGATAGGAGGCGCATCCGAGGTCGTTGTAGAGAACCTGCTTGAAGAACAAGTTGGTCCGTGCTTACGAAAACTCAGCCTGATCGGCTTGGAATCAGGTATAGCCAAGCGCTTCCGGAGGATCGGTGGCGGAAACCCGATCCTGACGCCCCTTTCTCTCGCTGCCAGCGGATTAGTTCAGCCTTCGAAGTCGAAGTCTCGTGGGGGACGCTGCTCAAACCACAGGCGGTCGTGGTCCGGGGTGTCCTGAAGGAACTCCGGCGTTTCCTCGAGCACGTCTTCCTCACCCTCGCGAGACGCGGCGTCCTCAACCCTGAACTCGACTGTCTCCTCACCGGCTGCCGGTGCCGGTGCGGACCCAGGCGCACCGTGAGGCGGCGGCCCACCTACGGGCTCCTCCCCATCGTCCTCGACCGTTTCCGCCCCATGCGAGCGCGGCGGCGGACCGTCGTCATCGTGAACCGGATCCCCCTCGCTGGCGGGAGGCCTGCGAACGGATGGAGGCTTCGTCGAGGCGAGCGGCTCAGGCGATCCGCCAGTTTCGAGGGAGTCGGCGAACGGCTCCTCGAACGACTCCTCCCACTCCTCGTCGGCCTCGTCATCGTAGGGGAGCCCCACCTGCGAGTCGGCTTCAGCCGCCGGATCTGGCCCGCGGCGAACTGGTCCGAGCGCCTCGCGTTCCGCACGCTCGACCTCAGCGGGGTCGGCCCCTCGGCGCCGCTTGAGGTCCAGGTGCTCGCGGATCGCGTCGTCCAACAGACCCATAGTGCAAACCTTACTCGCCGGTGATTACGGCAACCATCTCCAGAGCAGGACAAACGGAGCCGTTCCTGCCGTTGGGCTCGGCCCGATAGAGAGGGACATCAGCTCGCCGATTACCGCCATCATCGAGAAAACGACGAACAGGACGAAGGAGCTTGTGGAAACCCAATGCGAGAGCTCATGCGCGTTCCGAGTCCTACCAATCTACCGGCCATTCCTTGAAATCCGTGAGTTCTGAGCCAATTCCTGCATGCCGCTGGTGATCGCGCCGCTCGTCAACACGCTCGGCGGCCAAGGCGGAGCTCCTGTTACCAGGCGCTCCAGGGCTACACTGTCGGCTGGCCGCGCGGCACAGCGCCGCCGCCCGGGGCTATAGCTCAGTTGGGAGAGCGCCTGGATCGCACCCAGGAGGTCGGGGGTTCGAGTCCCCCTAGCTCCACTCTGTGATGAGTCGGGACATATGTCTCTGATGAGTCGCGTCATAGGTCTCGCTTTGCCAGCGGCCGGGCGCTTGTTGGGTGTTGCGCCAGTAGGTCTTGTTTGGCTGGATGAGGTGGGTGGAGAGGACCTCGCCGGTGGTGAGCTCGGTGACGGTGATCTGGTGGTCGTCGGCGAGGGCGAGGACGCGTTTGCGGGCGTGGGGGGTGCCGACGCCGAGGTGGTGCATCCGTCCGGCGCGGCGGATCGTCATCTTGCCTTTGGTGTCCAGGTGGTCGTAGCGCAGGCGGTAGTGGCCTTGGGGGTGGCCGTTGGTCGCGGGGGCGGCTTTGGGGGTGGCGCGGTAGGCGTCGCCTGGGGTTCTGCGGTGGAGCGCGCGGTGGGGGCGTTGCTCGTTGTAGTGCTCGCGGAACTGATCGAGCTGGTGCTGCAGCTGCGTGATGTTGGGGGCCGGTGGGCGAGCTCTGAGCCAGCGTTGCAGGGTCTGGTGGAACCGTTCGGTCTTGCCTTGGGTTTGGGGGTGGCCGGGGGACCCGTTCTTCTGGTGGACCCCGAGCAGCGGCAGCACGTATTCGAACGCGTTGCGACCGCCGGTAAACCGGGAGGTGTAGACGCTGCCGTTATCAGTCAGCGTGCTCGCTGGCGGCCCGTGATCGTCGATGACCGCTAGGAAAACGGCGACCACGTCATCGCCCCGGACGGGGCGATGGGCGGTGCAGGACAGCAGGTAGCGGGAGTGGTCATCGAGCCAGTTCAGGATCTCCACGTCGGTCCCGTCAGCGAGCCGCCAGTGGATGAAGTCCGACTGCCACATCTCGTTCGGCTGAGCCATCTCAAAGCGCGTGTAGGACGATCTCGGACGTTTGCGCGGCTCCGGCGTGATCAGCCCGGCCTGGTGCAAGATCCGACGGATCGTCGAGGTTGACGGCGCCCTGAGACCTGCTCGCTCGAGATGCGAGCCGACGTCACCGGCCCCGCGTCCAGGCCATCACGTCGGCCGCGATCGGAGCTCAACCACCCGCCGACGGACGTGCTCGGGCGTCGCGATCGGGGTTGACCTGGGTCGGCGAGAGCGTGGCTCCAACGCGTCAAGACCACCCTCCCGGTAGCGCGCCAGCAGACGCTGTAAATGCCGGCGGGAGAACCCGTACTCGACAGCAGCAGCGGTGACCGACAACTGCTTAGAAACGACTTGCAGGACAGCAACGCGAGCATGAGACATGCCCGCGACTGTCAGCCCACCCCCGGACACCCAGCACCGGCGATCGCCGCTCCAGCACTCGCTCCGCTCGCGCCTCCGCGACGACCGCCGGCCTAGCAGTGACCTAAGTCCCGACTCATGAGAGACCTATCACCTGAGACATATGTCGTGAACCCACACACCCCTAGCTCCACTCCTCGGATTGCCCGCGATAGCGGGCGATCTTCTTTTTTGCCAGCTCGTGAGTGCGCGTCGCGCCTCAATTGGGCATCAACTTTGGGCATCAAACACGCGACCGGGAAGATGCCCGGCCCACCCGCTGTCACGCCGGAGGTCGCGGGTTCGAGTCCCGTCGCTCCCGCGCTGCCGCACGTGCCGGCGCCACATGCGCTTTCGGCGCGGTTGCTGCGATTCGACCCGGGCCTGACGATGCGAAGTAGCGCTGCGGAGTAGCGCTACTTAGCCATGGCGCCCGGTCCACTCGCCGCCATCGAACCCCACGCCGCCGCGCTAACCCGATACAGAGATCAGGGGCGAGCTGCGGTGGCCGCACGGACGTGACCGATCGGTCCACTGCCATTCTCTTCGCGCGCGCGGGAGACATCACCGACACGGATGTGAGGTCGCTGCGTTTACATCCGCGCGCGTCAGACTTCTCGCTCATGCTGCCGCCTTTCCGCGCGCGAGGTCTTGCCGAGCATGGATGCTTGGCCGCCAATCCGCGCGCTACAGGACCCCATCGGTCCTCCAAGACCCTTCTCCTCGACGCGCGGGGTCTAGGAGCGCCACTCTGAACTGGCCCCCGGAGCGTCCGGACACCCTCACGGTGGTCCTCGCCGGTGCACTGGATCCGGCGCGATCCCGAGATCTGCACGCGTAACGCGCGAGCGCTTCGTCGATCGGGAGAAGGCAGGGCGCGGCTAACGCCGCGAGGACTCTCTCTGCCGGGTCCCGCCAAGAGCAGAAGCGCGACCACCCGAGCTGCGGGGGATCGACCAGTGCTGAGTTTTCGTGCTAGCAGCAGTCTCGGCGCCGGTGGATGACGCCGGCGGTGCCGGTTACCGCCGGCCATACATGCTGACGGCGAGCACCAGGGATATTGCGACGAGCAGCCCGGGGGCGGTGAGTATGTTGAGGCCGGCGCGACTCTCGATACGGGTGGCGTAGGCCAGGAACCCGATCGGGAGCAGGATGGATACCGCCAGTGCAGCGCCGTGGGCAACCTGACGTCGTGTCTGATGGCGTAGTTCGCTGCCGAGCTCACGTGGGCTTTTGGTGGGTGTGGCTTCGCCGGAGTAGTACTCGAGGGTGGTCCGGAACAGGCGGCGTGCGTGGGTGTGGCAGCCCCAGGCCATCGAGATCATGAAGGTCGCGGGAAAGATCCAGGTGATCACCCAGCCGGCTAGGCCGATCACTACGCCCAGGGCGTCGCGAAGCCAGGACAGCGGGCCGTGGTGCGGGGTCCCGCTCGGAGGCGACAGAAAGCCTCCGAAGACCAGGAGCCGGCGGATGCTTCGGATCCACACCCGAACCGGGCGGCGGGTTGGCGGCCGGGGCGGCAGCGGCTGGGCCTGTATGGCCAGCAGACCAGCCTCGGCTGCTTGGAGGTCGGGGTAGACGCCGCGTAACCAGAGCGCCTCGGTCGCGGTGCGTAGTGTCGCGGGGTCGTGGCCGTAGAGCGCGGCGAGCCGCAAGGTCATCCTGATCTCCTGCCAGAGATAGTTGATGTAGCCGGGAACGAGCGCGACGTAGAAGGGGGTCCCTGCGACCGCACCTTCGATCCGCGCGATCCGCGCGGACTGAGTTCCCAGGCTGTCCGCGATCTCGCGCAGGTCGGTCAGGGGATCGTCTGCTCGGGCTTGCTGAGCCCATTCGCGCGCGGGCTCGGCCAGTCGGTGCGACGCGAACAGGGTCATCCGCTCGCAGATGTGCTCGGGATCCCGGTAGACGATTCGGATCAACTCACGGGGAACGGATCTGGCCGCCGCGGCACGACCCCGACCCGGTGGCCGCGTGGGATCGGCCCCTGCTTGGCTGTGGGCGTCGTCTGACACAGACCGCGATTCTGACTGGCGCCCCATCCGCCCAGAGCTCCGGCGGCTCGGGGGGCGCGAGCCCGACGAACGGGTTGGACAGCAACGTGGCGAGATGGGGCGGCGGGCTTTCATCGCAGATATCCCGCGAGCCAGTCGTAGATCCGGGCGTCGCGCAGCGATCGCGCCATCGGCTCACAGTGGCGGTTGGCGCCCTCGGCAGCGGTAAACGTCACGAGCTTCTTGGTCGCGGGGAGGCGGTCGTAGAGCTGTTGGGCTTGGCCGGGCCAGAACTGCTCGTCCTCGGGGCTGGTGATCAGCAGAGGCGTGGTGATCTGTTCTATTTCGTCGCCGAGGCGGTACTCCGTCACGGTCTGAAAGAGCGCGAACCGCGAGTCGTTCTGTACGCCGTAGGGGTGGCCGCGGAAGGCGAGTGTCGTCTTGGTGTTGTGTTGGAGGAGCTCGGCGAGATGCATCTCGCGGTCAAACGCTGTCTGCTGGCCGTCGTGTAATTGCTTGCGCATCACGTGGGGGAGCGAGTCCGTCCACGAGGTCGAGACGTCGACGACCCCGGGGTCTGCGACCGCGGCGGCAACGCGGTGCTCGAAGGCCAGGGCGCGCGGCACCCAGTATCCGGCCTGGCTGACTCCGATCACGGCGATTCGATCGCGGTCCACGTCGGGGCGCTGGAGCATCGCGTCCAGCACCGGGGTGAGAACGGCCTCCCAGTCGGGCCGGAACGGGATCCCCTGCTCGTAGAGCGCGGCCTGCTGGCCCGGACCGTCGAAGGTCATCCAGTGATAGCCGCGCTCGGCCGCGCCTGCCCCGCCGTCGACGAGCATCTGGGAGGTGGCACCGTCGGATCCGTTATTGACGATGATGAGCGGGCGGACTTCTCCCGGTTCGGCGTTGGGGGCCCGGAAGAGGTACGCCGGCAGGGTCGTGTCCTCATAGGGGATGGCCACGCGCTCGCCCGGGACCGGCTGCAGGTCGACGACCTTCTCCCAGCACGCCCGCTGACGCCGCCACAGGTCGAGCTGGCGCGAGGTCCAAGCGCCGCCGTTGCGATTGCCGTTGCCGTGGCTGTCGGTGGCGCCGGCGATCCGGTACAGCGCGGTCGCGTAGTACGTCGCCGCCCGGCGGTAGAAGGACGTTGCGGTGACCCGGTGCTCGGCCGCCTCCGCCTCCTGGGCGCTCGCCCAGCACGCGCCGGCCGTCGCGGTCCATTCGCGCACCCAGGCGTCGTCATCTCCGTCCTTGATGCGCTCGGCGGTGGCCAGCACCTCGCCGACGTCCGACGCTTGGCGATAGGCGCAGCCCAGTGCGATCTCCAAGCCGAACTGGAAGTCGTCGTTGCCAAAGTGGGCGTTCATCGCGCCACCTCGGGCTGCTCGCCGTCGCTCACGGCGGTCGTCCGCTTGGCGGCCCAAACGAGGAGGACGATCGGGATGACCCAGTTAAAGATCGTGTTCGCCCGCCGGGTGTCGAGGGCGCCGGCGATGATGTGCGAGGGGACCATGGCGGTGAAGACGCACGCCCACATGAGCGTCAGCTGTCGGTTGATGGCCACGAAGCGCGGCGAGGACCACAACCGGCGCGGGACCGACTCCCGCGCGTACTGTTCGGTGAACGGCGTCATGAGCAGCGAGCCGAAGGCGATCAGCGCGAGCAGCCCGGCGGCGATCGCCCGCGCATAGCGACCCAGCCACGCGGCGGTCGACGCGTCGGCGGCGAACGCCACGACGGTGAACCCGGCGAAGGCGGCGACGGCGCCGAGCTCGAGGAGCTTGGGTCGTCCGGCCAGCATCGCCGGCAGCGCGATCACCACCGCCCCGAGCAGCGCGACTACGGCCGCTGCCTTCAGTGTGTCGTGCTGGGTGATGAGGGTGAAGAGCACCCACGGAATGAAGGCGATATAGATCCCGAAACGACGGCCATCTTTCTTGATGGTCCCGTTTCCGGCGTTCTGGGTGGCTGAGAGCATCCTCTGTCCTTTCTCCAGACCGGCCGCCTCAGCGGCGGCGCGGCGATCTTCGATGTCTGAGGACAGCCTCGCGCCCGGGGGTACTCGGTGTCATCAGTACCGGGCTACTGAAGTCGCGGTTAGGAGTTGCTGAGCGCCGACTTATAGTTGGCATGAGGCGGCACGAGGGAGGTGGTGCAAGCTGGCTTCGGTTTCGGCATTGAGTTGGCCGATCGTCGGGCGGGGTGAGGAGCTCGCGTTCATCGAGCGCGCCCGGACTGCAGGGGCCAGCGCCGTCGTGCTGTCGGGTCCGGCGGGCGTCGGGAAGTCACGACTGGCGCGCGAGGTGCTGCGCCGAGCCGACGAGGAAGGCCTGGTAACGCGGTGGGTGCAGGCAACCCGCAGCGCGGCCACCGTTCCCCTCGGAGCGTTCGCCGGCGTCATCCCCGATGCGGCTCGCTCTGAGGATCCGCTGGAGCTCTTGCGACTGAGCGCGACGGCTCTGCGCGAGCTCGGCGGCACCCGTCCGCTCGTGCTCGGGATCGACGATGCTCAGCTGCTCGACGACAGCTCGGCCGCGCTCGTGCTCGAGCTCACGCTCAGCGACGCCGCGTTCGTCGTCATCACCTTGCGAACCGGCGAGCCGGCCCCGGACGCGATCGTGTCGGTGTGGAAGGACGCGGGCGCCGCGCGCCTCGAGCTCGAGACGCTCGGCGCTGAGGAGACCGACGCGCTCGCCGAGACGATCGTCGGAGGACCGATCGAGGAGTCGGCGCTGCGGTGGATCTACGCGACGAGCCTGGGCAACCCGCTGTACGTGCGCGAGCTCACCCTCGGCGCGCTCGCGGGCGGCGCGCTCACCGACGTGCACGGACTGTGGCGCATGCCCGCGCCCCCTTCGGTGAGCGCCTCGCTCACTGAGCTGATCGCCGTTCGCATGACCGGGCTGTCGGACGCCGAGCAGCGGGCGCTCGAGCTGCTGGCGCTCGGCGAGCCGCTACGCGTCTGCGAGCTGATCTCGCTCACCGGCGCCAATCCGGTGGCCGGAGTCGAGGCGCGCGGGCTGGTGAACCTCGGCGACGGGTCGCCGAGCGCGCCGGCCTCGCTCGCCCATCCGCTCTACGGGGAGACGATCCGAGCCGCGCTGCCGGCGTTTGCCGCGCGTCAGACCCGGCTCGCGCTGGCCGACACCGTAGCGGCGCGCGATGATCCCGAGACCGGGGACTCGCTGCGTGTCGCCCGCTGGCTCCTCGAGGCCGGCGAGCCGATCCCCGCCTCGACCCTGCTGCAGGCCGCCGCGGCGGCCAACCTGGCAGGCGACCCGCAGCTCGGCGTCCGCCTCGCGCTCAGAGCCGTGGACGCGGGCGCCGGGCTCCGGGCCTCGCTTCTGCTCGCCCGAGCGCACACGATCCAGAGCGAGTATGAACAGGCGGCCAGAGTCCTGGCCGCCGCCGAGCGCGACATCGACAGCGAGGTCGACGCGATCGACTACCTCGAGCAGCAGACGGCGGTTCTGTACTTCGGGCTTCGGCGCTCCGAAGAACTCCACCGGCTCTTGGATCGCGCGCACGCCTGGTGGGACTCCCCGGAATGGCATGACCGTCTCAGCCCCCTGCGCCTCGTGGGCGACGAGGCGACCCCGCCGAACCTAGCGGCCGCCGCCTCGGCCGAGATCCTCGCCGATCAGAGCGTGGATCCCGAGGTACGCCGCCGGGTCGCCCCGCTTCACGCCGCCAACCTTCTCAACAGCGGAAGCGTGCGCGACGCGTTCGAGCTGGCCCGGCGGATCCGCCCCAGCCTGCCGCTGCGAGATCTCACCGATGAGATCGCATTCGTGCTCTGGAGCGCGATCGCCATCGAGAGCGGCCTGGGCTGGAGCGAGCTTGAGACCTGGGCGACGGCGGCCCTCATCGATGGAGTGAGGCTCGGGTCCCGCGCCGCGGCCGGACGCGGGGCCCTCGCGCTCGGCGGCCTGCGGTTCTCGCAAGGCCGGTTCATCGACGCGGGTCGGTGGCTGGCCGAGGCTGAGCTCCAGCTCGAGCAGCACGACGCCGCCGGCCTGCTCGCCATCACCAACTCGATGCAGGTCGGCGTCGCCTACTTCACCGCTGACCACGAATCGGTTGCCCCGGCACTCGCCCGCTGCCGCGCTGCGGTCGGCGACAACGAGCCCCTGCCCAACCAGCTGCCCTACTTCGCCCGCGCCGAGGCCTGGGCCGTGCTCGCCGTAGGCGACCCGCCTCGCGCCCAACAACTCTTCCTCGAGGCCGCGGGACGGCTGCGCGAGCGGCCGCTCTACGCGGCACGCCTCACCTACGAAGCCCTGCGCGCCGGCACGCCGGCTCGGCGCTTAGCGCGTGATCTCGAGGCGCTCGCCCAGCGCTGCGACGCCCCGCTCACCGCCGCCTACGCAGCCCACGCCACCGCCCGCGTCGCCGACGACGGCGACGCCCTAATGAGCGTCGCCGACGCGATGGAGGCCATCGGCGCATTGCGCTACGCGACCGAGATCGCCGCCGACGCCGCGGGCGCGTTTCACAAGGCCGGGTATCAGGACTCGGCGCGTCGGGCCGCGACTCGCTGCCGCGAGCTGCACGCCCAAGGGCAGGGCGGGACGCTGCCAGCTATCGCAGGTCTAGATGACGCAGCGACCTCACTGACCTCACGGGAGCGCCAGCTCGTCGACCTCGCCTCCCGCGGACTCACCAACGCCGAGATCGCCGACCGTCTCGTCCTCTCGGTCCGGACCGTCGAGTCCCACCTCTACCACGCCATGCAGAAGCTCGGGATCTCCAACCGCCAAGACCTCTAGCGCCTCCTTCGTCGCGTCCGGGCGATCAAGCCACCAGCGAGGCTCGGTGATGGCCTGGCGGATTTCAGTAGTCGATTACTGACGACTGATCGTCGGTCGGTCGGGAGACTGCCCGGGCACGGTGAATGAATCGACCGGGGAGGACCGCTGTTGGCGTCAGGTCAGCAGTCCGCCGGACCTTCGTGTGACCAAGACCAAGGAGAGCAACATGTTTGAGAAGTTCTTCACAGATCCGTCGTTTGACTTTGAGACGCGAACTCTGCTGGGAGGCATTCACTACGGAGCCGGTGACGCCGGGGAGATGCTGACCGCCGTTGCCAACATTCGCAATGGCAACGCTACGAGCTGGGTCAATGAGTACCGGGCGCTGGCCGAACGCATCCAGGCGATCGGCGATGCATGCCTGAAGGCTGGGCACCGGGTCAGTGCGCGCGGGGCTTACCTGCGCGCCGCGGTGTACTACGCCGCCGCGTTCGTGTTCGTGGACGGGACCGAGAACCCCGACGCCCAGCTGACCGAATTGTTCGCGGCGCACCGCAGATGCTTTGACCAGCACGTTGGCCTGCTCGACCCGCCCGCGACCCCGATCACGGTCCCGTACGAAGACAGCGATCTGCCCGGCTACCTGTTCGTCCCGGCCGATGATGGCGTCGCGCGTCCGACCGTAATTCTGACCAACGGCAGCGACGGGGCGATGACGTTCCTTTGGCCAGGACTGGGTCAGCCCGGTCTGGATCGCGGCTACAACACCGTGATCTACGACGGTCCCGGTCAGCAGAGCATGCTGTTTGAGCGCGGGGTTCCGTTCCGACCTGACTGGGAGCACGTGATCACACCCCTGGTGGACTTCCTCAGCGATCGTCCCGAAGTCGACGCGTCCAAGATCGTGCTCTACGGTGCCAGCCAAGGGGGCTATTGGGCGCCCCGAGCGGCAGCGTTCGAGCACCGCCTGGCGGCAGTCATCGCCGACCCGGGCGTGGTCGACGTCTCAACCTCGTGGAAGGACCACATCCCCACCGAGATGGTCGCGCTGCTCGACGCCGACAACGAAACCGCGTTCAACGCCGCGATCGAGTCGGTGACCCAGGAGATGTCTCCGGCGATGCAGCAAGAGTTCGCCTGGCGCGCCAAGCCATACGGCGACCAGCCATCTATCTACGCGACGTTCAAGACCGCCGAGCAGTACCGCCTCGGCGACCTCATCAACAACATCAAGACCCCGATCATGATCACCGCCCCCGAAGGAGAACAGTTCTGGCCCGGACAATCACAACAGCTCTACGACGCGCTGTCTGCAACCAAGGAGCTCGTGTCATTCACCAACGCCGAAGGGGCCGGCATGCACTGCGAACCGATGGGAAAGTCACTGCTCGAGCAACGAATGTACGACTGGCTCGACGAAACCCTCGCCCGCTAGCCGAGCTGCACCGATGCGCCACAGCTCCCGGCGACAACCAAACACCCCTAGAACTAACGACACCTCCCGCGCCGGACGAACCGACCGCTCGCTCGGCCGGAAAGCGACCTGCATGAACAGGTTCCCTCTCGCTCACGCGAGATGGGATTCACCATCTCCTGCCCCACGACCGCCATCCAACCCCTCTCGAAGATGCAGCGAAACGCAACAATACAAGCGTCCGGCTGCGTATCCAAACGAACTGCAAGCAGATGGAGGCTGCTCGAGCAGGCCCAGCGCGTCATCGCGGCCAACGCCGAGATTCGCTGTTATGTTGGCGATCCTGACGGACACCTGATCGAGGTCGGCCAATCCACCCGGGCTGAGGAGCGAGCGATGCCAGGCAAGAGCGATTTCACCGAACAGGAGTGGGACAGCGTTTTGCAGGGACCACCGGCCGCGGGCACGGTTGTCGCCACCGCGTCGAGGGGTGGCACGTTCCGCGAGAGCTTCGCGATCGCGAAGTCCTACACCGAGGCGCGCCAGGAGCACGGCGCGAGCGAGCTCCTCGACGCGATCGTTTCCGCCAAGCCCGAGGTCGACCGTCATATGGGTCATTCACCCGAGGAGGTCAAGTCGCACGGTCTCCAACACGTTCGCGATGCGGTCCAAGTGCTCGAGAGCAAGGCGACGTCTGACGAGGTCAACGACTACCGGCGGTTCGTGCTCACGCTCGCCGACAAGGTGGCCAACGCCCACAAGGAGGACGGGACGGCGGTCAGCGGGCCCGAGCACGCGGTGATCGCGGACATCACCGAAGCGCTCGGAGGCTCCGGCACCTAGAAGCCCCTGAGCTTAGTCGCTCCAGAAGATGATCGTGCTCGCGTTGCTAGCCGTACCGAGTCTGGGTAGGTGTCGGCTCGCCCGCGTGCGTGTGCAGTTTCCGTTCTAGCTCACGCAGCATCGGCGGGTACACGATTAGGTGCCGGAATGGCCGGATCGCGGCCATATACGCGCTGCCGAGCAGTCCGTTGGGCCTTACGAGAACGGCCATCTGGCTGCGGTAGCCACCGGCCCCATCGGGCACCAAGCCGATGTGCATGACCCCGTGCATAGTCTGATTGGCGGTTTCAGCGGCAAACTCGTCCTCGAGCAGATACAACGAGGTGAACGGGAGCGCCTCGAACTGCGGCACCATGGTGTCGCGCAGATCTGCCGGCAGCCGGTCGCGAAGCGTGGGCACTCTTGAGCCGGTCCCGGTGTCTGGTCGATCCCAGCCGAGCAGCTGCCCGATCTTCCATCGGATCGCGAACAGCGTGCGTACCGCGCGCGAGGAGCTGCGTGAGGGGTCGAGCGAGGCGATCAGCCGCACTGCGTTGGGGAACTCATCGGGGCCGCCGGGCGCGGCCATACCCCAGACGTCCTCGAGCCGGAAATCGCAAGTGAGCTCGTGGATCCGCCATGGCCGCGAGGTGTGCGCGGTATCCGGGAGCGTCATCGGAACCTCCATCCATACGGTGTCGTATCGATACGGTAGTGTATGGAAGCGGGTCAGTCAACGCAAGCAACGAGATCGAGGTAAACAATGGCCGCCCCCACGCGCACGCCTCGCGCTAGCTGGGTCGAGGTGGGGCTCCGGGCCCTCGGCGTCGGCGGCCCGGACGCGGTCCGAATCGAGAAGCTCGCCGAGACGCTCGGCGTCACCAAGGGCGGCTTCTACTGGCACTTCGACGGTCGGGACGCGCTGCTCGAGGAGATGCTCGACGCGTGGGAGCGCCTGGTGATCGACCAGGTGATCGAGCGCGTCGAAGCCGGGGGCGGAGAGGCGAGGGCCAAGCTCGGGCGGCTATCGGCGCTCGCCGGCTCCAGCCGCGAGTTCATGAACATCGAACTCGCAATTCGCGACTGGGCCCGGCGCGACAAGACGGTCGCCAAGCGCCTCAGGCGCATCGACAACCGGCGAATGGAGTACATGCGCTCGCTGTTCGGCGCCTTCTGCCCAGACGAGGACGAAGTCGAGGTCAGGTGCCTGCTGCTGCTCTCGATATGGGTTGGCCACGACTTAATCGCCGCCGAGCACGGCGGACGCAGCCGCGCGCACGTGATCAAACAGGCTCTCAGCTGGCTCGAGACCTGATCACCGGCGACAGCCGCGTAATCACCGCCCCACCCCGGGACGCAATGCGCCCTGATACCCCGCGCTGAGCGGGTACGCGACCCTGACCACCGAGATGTCCGCTGTGACGTGAGGGCAGGTCCGGCTCAATGTTAGTTCCGGGTCGGTTCGTAGGTCGCGATCACCACGCCCTTGCTCGTGGTCGCGCTGTGGGTGAGCTGCAGCGATGTCCGCACCCCCTCGGGGAACAGTCGCCTGCCCGTGCCAAGCACGAGCGGCGCGATCATCAGGAGGTACTCGTCGATCAAATTGGCGGCCACCAGCGAGCCGATCAGGACGCCGCTACCCATGATCACGAGATTCGTTCCAGACCTTTGCTTAAGCTCCGCGACGGCGGCCGGGACGTCGTCGTGCAGCAGGGTCGAGTTGGGCCAGTCGAGCTTCGTTGAGGGGTTGCTCGAGGCGACGTACTTGCGAGTGTTGTTGAGCGCGTCCTTGAACGGGCCACCCCGGGCGTTCCAGGACGCCAGCAGCTGCTCGTAGCTCCACCGCCCGAACAGCCAAGCGTGATTCCCGCCCGTCTGGATGGCCATCCGCTCGCCCATTTCAGCGACCGTCGCCTCGTCTGCGTACGGGATCCCCCAGCCGCCGTCGGCAAACCCATCCCGGGTGTCCTCGTCCGGGCGGCCTGGTCCCTGCATCACGCCGTCGAGCGTTACCCAATTCATCACGATCACCTTTCCCATCTTCATCCTCCTTCCCGCGGTCAGCGGCCTCGGAGTGGCTAGGGCCGGCCGGCGCGGGTCGCTGGGGCCCGAGCGGTCAGCAGCTGGGAGTTGCGGCCCTGGAGCATGTTGGTGGGGCCGCTCCATTGGTTTGCGACCATGAATAGGGTTGCTCCGTCCGGGCCACCGAGCGCGCAAGCAAAGCATCCGCGGTCAAGCTCGACCGTCTGCAGCACCTCGCCGCCTTCGCGGACGCGCACGCACCGCTTGTTCGGAACGTCTGCGTACCAGACCGCGTTCTCCTCGTCGGCACAGATGCTGTCCGGGACGCCCTCGCCGAGATCGGCCCACACGCGCCGGTTCGACAAGCCCCCGTCTGTGTCGATGTCGAACGCGGTCAGCCGCTTGGCGTAGGACTCGGCGACGATCAGCGTCCGATCGTCGGCCATGATCAGCATGCCGTTCGGGAAGGCCAGGCCGTCGGCGACTTCGCGGGCCGCACCGTCAGGGGTGACAAGCGCAACGATCCCCGGGGCGAACTCCTCGCCGGCCATCAGGTTGAACCCGCCGCCGTTGACATACGCGTTGCCGCGAGCGTCGACGACGAGCTCGTTTACGGCCGGAGGGTCAGACGCCACCCTCAGGTCGGCATGCGTCACCAGCGACTCATCCTGCTCGCGCCGCAAAAGCAGCCCATCGCGCGCCGACACCACCAGCAGCCGGCCGTCTGGGAGCCAGTCGACGCACAGCGGAAACGATCGCCCTTTCAGCATGACCTCGCTGTTGCCCTGCAGATCGACGGCGATCACCTCTTGCGTGCCCCAGTCGGAGAACCAGAGGCGATCTTCGTGCCATCTCGGCTGCTCGCCGAACACGCGACCGTTCAACAAAACGTGCACATCGGACATTGAGCCGCTCCCTTCGACCGTCTTGGAACTAGACCGTACAGTACTAGAAACGGAACTAGACTGTCTAGTTATGCTCGGGTCGATGACGAGCCCAGGGCCTTCGCGACACGAGTTCGAGGATCAGCATCGGTCTGCGCGTAAGCGCCGGGCGATCCTCGAGGCCGCCACGACCGTGTTCCTGAGCAACGGCTACCTGGGCGCGAGCATGGACGAGATCGCCGCCCTGGCCCGTGTCTCCAAGCAAACGGTCTACAAGCACTTCGCCGACAAGCAGCGCCTGTTCTCAGAGATCGTCACCGCCACCGTCGACGAGATCGCCAATCCCAACACCGACGAAGTGCTAAAGCTGAGGGACACGGGCGAGCTCGAGCGCGACCTGCGCCGCTTCGCCCGCCGCCAACTGCGTGCGGTGATGCAGCCGCGCCTGCTAGCGCTGCGGCGGCTGGTGATCGGGGAAGCCGGCCGCTTCCCGCAGCTCGGGCGCCTGTTCTATGACCGAGGACCAGGACGCACGATCGACGCGCTCGCGACGATGGTGGAACGGCTCGCCTCCCGCGGCGTGCTGGAGCTCGACGACCCACACCTCGCCGCAGCGCACCTCAACTGGCTCGTGATGTCAATCCCGCTCAACCAGGCGATGCTGCTCGGTGAAGACGAACCGGCCACCCCCGCGCAGCTCAACCGCTACGCCGACACCGGCGTCCGCGCATTCCTCGCCGCATACCGCAAACGCTGACCCACGCACTTCCTGCGGGATTGTGCATCCTCTCGATGGCTCGAAGGCGATGAGCGGGCGGAGGACGCGGTCGATGTCGGCTACTGCCCGAAATCACGGCCGGTACCCGCAGACGTCGAGCCGATGGTGAGCCCGCAGGCGCTGGCCGCAACCCGAGGCTGGTCCCCCCCAACGTGGACAGGGAGGTCGGGTGAACGCCCACGCACGGCATCGCGGCCTGAGTGCTGGCGGTGATCCTCGTCGGCTACCTGTTGGTGCTGATCGATGTCTCGATCCTGATGGCCGCACCGCCGCGGATCCACCACGCTTCGGCTTCTCGTTGTCGAGGACGGCGAAGGTGGTCGCGAAACGTGGTCGATAGGCTCGTTCGGGCCGGTGCTGCTAAGTGTTCGTCAGACCATGCGGCGGGCGCAATCCTCGATCGAGTCCTCCACGGCACGCGTTGTCCAACCCAGCGTCGTGCGTGCCTTCTCGCTGGAGAACCAGGACCTCTTTCCTAGGTCGCCGACGACCGATCGAAGACTGCCGTCAAACAGCGCCATAGCACGGATGAGCAGGTCAGGCGCGACCCGGGTCGGCACCTTCCTCGCGGCGTCGCCGAGGCGCCCACGGAGGATTGCTGCGACCTCCGACAACCAAAGGAACTGGTCGGTTGCGATGAAGCGCTCGCCCCCACCCCCCGGATCGCTGAGCGCGCGGATGTGCAAGTCGGCGACATCGCGAACATCCACGAACGTGAACCCCAGCCGTGGCGCCGCGGGCATGCCTGCGAGCAGCCGCTGGACCACTTGCAGCGAATAGGAGTGGTCGTCGCTGAGCGGCGGTCCGATGATCGCGCCAGGGTTGATCGTGGCCAGACGATCCTCCGCACCGACCGCACGTGCATGCTGCCAGGCAGCCTGCTCGGCGAGCGTCTTCGACCGTACGTAGGGTGTCCGCGAGCTGTCGTCTCCGTCGGTCCAATCAGCCTCGGTGTACGGCGCCGCCTCGGAGCTGTGCCGCTCGGAGCGGACCGCGGCGATCGACGACGTCATAGCCACCCGCTCGACGCCAGCGTCCAGTGCGGCGCGCAGCACCCGCAAGGCGCCGTCACGAGCGGGCACGATCAGCTCCTCGGGATCCTTCGGCTGCACCGGCGGGAACGGAGAGGCTACGTGCACGACGTACCGGCAGCCACCTACCGCCTCCGCCCATCCGCCATCAGATCTGAGATCCGCGGCTAGGACACTGAGTCGTGAGCCCGAATCGATCCCGGCGGCCACGACGGCATCTCTCACCGCCTGCTCACGGACAAGGTCGCGAACCGTCGTCCGGACTTCGTAGCCCCGCTCCAGCAGCGACGCGATGCACCATCCGCCCAGGAACCCTGTACCACCGGTGACCAGCACACTTCCATCCGCATCGGGCATCGGAGCACCCTAGCCGAAGAGGACCGGCATGAGCTACGTCCTCGTGATGTGAGGCGTTCGCCCCACGTCCGCAATCGCTCAGCTGCAGACGCGGCTCATGGAGCGGTCGCCACGAGGCGGACGGCGTTTAATCGAACTCAGTTCCGCCGGCCAACCCTGGGCCGACGACCGCCCCCTTCGCTGGATGAGAATCCTCCAAACCTTCCTTTAGAAATCGCTCATCAGGGATTCCCAGACTCGGCGCCATGACCACCGAGAGTTTCACAACGGAGCGTCGGACCCCAGTTGACTGGCGTCGCGCCGAGTTCGTCCTCACCCTGCTTGCGTTCTTAGGGTTCCTCGCCCTTCCGATTCGGTTCAACACGATCTACAGCGGCCTGCCGGCGCATCCCCTGTTCGTTCACGTGCCGGTGATCCTGATCCCCGCCACCATCGTGGCCGCCATCGTTCTCGTGATCAAGCCGGAGTGGCTGGGGCGCTATGGAATCGGCTTGGCCTCGGTGTCGATCTTCGCCATGAGCTCGGTGTTTCTGACCATGCGGGCCGGCGCCGCGCTGCGCGGTGACCTCAACCTCCGGGGCGAGGCCGCCAACCTCATCTCTCAGCACTCCCAGGCGGCGCACATCCTCGCCATCCTCTACGTGGTCTTCACCGCCACCGTGATCGTCAGCTTCGCCGCCTACAGGATCTCCGGGGGCATGCCGACGGGGCTGGGCATCGTCGATCGGGTGCTTTCCCCTCGACCGATCTTCACCACGCTTCGCGTAGCTCTCGTGCTGCTGGCGATCGGTGCCGGCTTCATGTGCTTCAGGACCGGCGACCTGGGCTCCAGGGCGGCCTGGCAAGGCCGCATCCAGGACCGCCGCGCCGACCAGCACGCGGTTCAGGGCTCGAAGGCGCCGCAGTCCGGCATCTCAGCTGGGCGACGTTAGGACGAGGTGCCTGTTCGTAGAACACGGTGCTGAAGTCCGCTTGAGCGGCATTTTCCGTTCGTGAGAGATCTCTCTTCTGCCCTCCCCGCCGGAGCTGACTCGTATCATGAGCTCGTGCCTCACATCGTCCTGATCGAGGACGAGGCCGGGATAGTTGACTTCATCGACCGAGGACTGAGCGCGCGGGGGTTGGAGATCCACGCCGCGCCCGACGGCGAAAGCGGCCTTCGCCTTGCGCTTGGCCAGCGTGTTGATCTCGTGGTCCTCGACCTCATGCTGCCGCGCAAGAGCGGGATGGAAGTCCTGGTCGAGCTCGCCGAACAGCGGCCCGGCCTGCCGGTGATCGTGCTCACTGCTCGCGGCGAAGTTGAGGATCGCGTCAACGGCCTGAGCGTCGGAGCGGTCGACTACCTAGTCAAGCCGTTCGCGTTGTCAGAGCTCGAAGCCCGAATCCGCGCCCAGCTCCGCGTCGCCCGGCAGACGCCGAACACGAAGATCCGGCGCGGGGGTCTGGAGCTCGACCTCCTCACCCGGGACGTCACCCACAACGGGCATCCGGTGCGCCTGAGTGCGACGGAATTTGATCTCCTGGCGTATTTCATGAACCACCCCGGGCAGACCCTGGACCGTCGGCAAATTCTCCGGGCGGTGTGGAGATACGACCACGACCCGTCCACGAACATCGTCGACGTCTACATCGGCTACCTGCGGCGGAAGCTCGTCGTCGGGGACGGAACCGCCCCGATCAAGACCGTGCGCTCCAGGGGTTACCGGCTGGTGGACGAGGATTGATCAGCCGCTCGAGCATTCGCTGGCGGCTCGTGGCTTGGGTGACCGGCCTGCTGCTGGCCGCCTTCGCCATGATCTTCGTGGTCGTTTACGACCAAACGGGCAGCCAGCTACGCACACAGATCGACCACGACGTCGCCGGCGACGCGGTGCAGCTTTCCCAGTCCGCCCGAGCCCTTCATGGCCGATCGCCACGACAGTTGTTGGACGGCATGAGCGCCTACGTCCATGCTCAGCCCTTCAGCGGCACCACGACGTTGCTGTTCGCGGATATTCCTGGTTATGGCACCGCCAGCAACCATCCCGAGCTGCTCGGGAACGCCCGCCCTGACGACGGTGAGAGCGCCACCGAGCAGGAGCACGAGAACGCGGTGGGACGCAGCGTGCTTACTGGACCGACTGGCCTCACCACTCGGGAGGTGACCGACGTGGGCCAGGTCCGGTTCGACGAGCGGCTTCTTGCCGTCGGAGCGGTGCACCTCCGGGTGGGAGCTGGGGAGCCGCTGATCGTCGTCACTCGCGCCGAACGCAGCATCGCGCGGTCGTTACTGATCGCCGGCGGCCTGGCCCTGACACTGGCGCTGGTCGCGTCCTATCTCGCCGGCGTGTCGGTGTCGCTGCCACTGCGGCGGATGGCCAGGGTGGCAGGCCGAGTGGACGACGGCGACCTTCGCCCGCGAATGAAGACCTCGGTCAGGGCCAGCAGCGAGATCCACGTCCTCGCGGAATCCTTCAACCACATGCTCGCCCGGCTCTCAGATGCATTCGAGGCCCAGCGTGACTTCATCGGTGACGCCTCACACGAGCTGCGGACGCCGCTGACGGTGATCGCTGGTCAGCTGGAGGTGCTCGCCGCCCAGGACCATCCCGATGCCGAGGAGGTCCGCCGCGTGCAGCGGCTGGTGAGCGCCGAGATCGCACGCACGTCTCGCCTCGTGGACGACATGCTGCTGCTGGCGCGATCGGAGCGCCACGACTTCCTCCAACCGCATGAGATCGACCTCGCGTCGTTCGTGGAGGAGCTCTGGTCTTCAGTGATCCTCAACGACGACCGTCGCTTCGAGCTCGGGGGGGTCCCCGGCGATCAGCTCAGCGCGGACCCCGACCGGCTAGCCCAGGGGTTGCGCAACCTGATCCGCAACGCCATCGAGCACACCCACGCGCCAGATGGCCTTGTCCGGCTGGAGGTCGAGCGCTGTCACGGGGGACGCGTCCTGTTTGCAGTGATCGACGACGGTCCCGGCATCGATCCGGAGCAGCGCGAGCGCATCTTTGAGCGCTTCTACCGCACCGACGAGGCCCGCAGCCGAGCCGCAGGCGGCGCCGGGATCGGCCTGGCCATCGTGCTGGCGATCGCCGATGCCCACGGCGGGACAGCGCGGGCGGTGGGTACGCCGACCGGCGGGTCAAGGCTCGAGCTCGAGCTGCCCGGACTCCATCGTCGCAGGCGCGCTGCGGGTTCTGCCTCGGCGGCGCCGACCAACATCCGCGGATGAAGCGGCTGACGCCCTGCTGGCGGGAGCTGCAGTGGGCGGCTGAGCCAGCCGCGAGCAGCAACGCGCGTGAGCCAGAACCAGCTCAAAGGCTTCGATGGAGACATCGAGCTGTGCCGGCTGGTAGCGCCCTAAGCCCGGACTCCGGGAATGGCTCTGCGCACAGCGACTTGCGCATCAAATTTGGGGTGGCGGCTCGATCAGCCGTAGCGATGCCAGGATCACGATCGTCAGCGGGATCAGCTGTAGCGCCGGCAGCAGCAGCCGGCCGTGGGCAACGAGCCCGGTTGCCGCTGCGGCGCCGATGACTGCCGCGACGATGATCCCGAGGCTCCGACCGTTCCCCTCGGACCATCGACGGCTCCTGATGGATTCGACCAGGCCGGTCAACGTGCTGGTCAGGTACGTGGTGGACATCTGGCCCAGACGTCGTATCGCGGTGCTCTGGACTCCCATCGCCGCTGCCGCCACGCTCAGCAGCAGCGCTTGGGCGGTTCGCCCGGGTCGATCGTTGGCTAGCTCCCAGCCGACCGCGAACACCACGAGAAGCGCGAACTCGAGCGCCATCGCGATGGTCGCGCTCGCGGGCCAGGTGGGCTGGTGTTCGCTCGTCTCGACATGGCGGGGTGCGGCGGCAAGAACCCCGAACGAGTAGCCCCCGAGGGCGCAGCCCGCGAACAGCGCGAGTGCACCATCTCCACGAACGACGCTGACTCCGAGCAGCACGAGGTTGCCCGTGATGACGCTCGCGAACACGTGTCCGAGCCTTTCGAAGGCCGTTGCGTCGGTGGCGCCCGTGGTCACGCCCAGGAAGATCAGCAGCAGATCGCGTAAGTGCTGCGTCGAGAATCGGGGCACGCAGAGCGAGCGATACCCACTTCTTCGGCCACCTATCGCAGCCCGGCGACGGGTCGTATCCACCCGGCACCTGCGGATTGGTCTGGGGACGACCGTCCTCCGCCCGATCTCGTTGCACTACTCTGACTTCGAGCCATGGCGCCCAGTCGCGGTAGACACGATCTCCAGCGATTGATCGATTCGGGCAGGCGGCACCAGACGCTGCTCGCCGTCGCTGGTTATGTCCTGCTGATCCTTGCACTGCTGGGGCCCTCTCTGGTGGGAGGGAAGGTGCTGTCTTCGGGCGATGTGGCCTACTTCCAGGAGCCGTTTTACACCGAGCGTCCGGCCACCCTCCTTCAGTCCTCAAATCCGTACCTCACGGATCCGGTGTGGCAATTCGTGCCCGATCAGTGGCGGACGCGCCAGGCGCTCGAGCAAGGAGCACTGCCGCTCTGGAACGCCAACGTGGGCGCCGGGAGGCCGCTGCTGGCTTCCCAGCAGCACGCACCGTTGTTTCCTCCGAACTGGCTGGCGTTCGTGCTGCCGTTCTGGAGTTCACTTGCATACGTAGTGGCGCTGAAGTTGCTAGCTGCGGCGCTTGGGACCTACCTGTTGGCCCGGGCGCTCGGGCTCGGTTGGGCGCCGGGATTTCTGGCCGGAACGGCTTTTGCCTTCTGTACCTACCTGATCTCGTGGATGTTCTGGCCCTTGACGAACGCGTGGATCATGCTCCCTTGGCTCTTCCTGGCCACACGCGGGGTCTGTCGCCGGGGGCGACCGCCTGATGTGCTCGCCCTGACTGCACTTATCGGCATCCTGTTCTTTGCCGGACATCCTGAGAGTGAGTTGCTCGTGCTCGTGGCGCTGGCGGCGTGGGTGATATTTCAGCTCTACGACCTCCATCGAGAGCAGCCGTTCAGCCGCCGCACCTATGCCCGCCGTGGTGGGCTGGTTGCCGTCTCGTTGTTCGGCGGCCTAGCACTGAGTGCGGTGGCGACGATCCCGTTCCTTGAGTTTCTGAGCCACTCCTATCCCAGTCCGCGCGGCGGGCCGCCGGCGCCCGCTTCGATTCTCTACAGCTGGATCTTCCCCGAGCTGTGGGGTCGTCCTGACAACATGTTCCAGGGCAACGGCCCGCTCAACTACCTCGAGCGAACCGCCTACATCGGAGTGCTGCCGCTGTTGCTCGCGCTGGCCGGCCTCGCCTTCCGCCCTCGCCGCGCGCAGCTGTTCTTCGCCGGTGTGGCGGTGGTGGCCGTCGCAGTTGTGCTCCCGACACCGGTCAACGCGTTGGTCCGAGCGCTCCCAAACGCCAATTACATTGCCCTGACCCGGCTACTGTCGATCCTCTGCTTCGCGGCGGCGCTGCTCGCTGGCTTTGGGGCGCAGCGTCTGCTCGAGGCAACGGCCCACGAGCGAGCTCGCATGCTGCGGCTGATGGCCGTGCTCGCAGCCTTGCCTCTGGCCTGGCCACTCTGGCGCTTTATTGACCACCGGTCATTTTCACACTGGCTAGCCGCGCTGGGCCAGCTACCGGCGGTCCAGCACAACGAGGGCTCTGAGCAGGCGGTGCAGCTGGGTGCGGTGTGGCGCTGGGTGGTGATCGCGCTGATCGCCGTGGGGGGACTGGCCGCGTTCACCCGACTCGGCGCAACACGAAAGACGGCGATGGCGAGCTTCGCAGTCATCGTCGTCGCGCTCGACCTGATCACTATCAATCAAGGTTTTTTGCCCCAGGTCAGCGAGGCGCAGGCAAATCCTCCGACCCCGCCGGTCCTGCATTACATACGAGCTCAGGCGGGGGACGGCCGTGTGATGGGAATCGGACTGGCCCTGTATCCGAATCTTGCCGACCGGTACGGCACGCTTGATCCACGCGCGTACGACTTCCCCCTACCCGACCGTTACGAGCGGCTCTTCCTGGCCCTCGGGGGTGGTGCATCCGATCTCCCGATAGTCGCTTTGAACAACCCGCGCCTTGTGCAAATCGCAGACCTGTTCGCAGTGCGCTACGTCATCTTCCCCGCTCCTCTGTTCGTACGGTCCGCCGGCAGGACGCAGCTTTTCGAGAGGAATCCAGGGGGTCTGCCACGATCCTGGGTGGCGTATTCCTGGCGTCCTGCGAAGACCAGCGGAGCTGCCTTGTTCGTCACCGTTGGCTCCACCGCCCGCCAATCAGAGGCGAGCCCGGCGATCGAGGGGGCCGCTCCACCTCCAGCACCGCCGCTCGCGCCCACTCCGGCACGTGTCACTGTTGATCATGCCCAAGAGGTCGAGGTTCAGGCCATCGCCCGGCGCGCCGGATATCTGATTCTCGACGACAGCTACTACCCCGGCTGGCAGGCCAGCGTCGATGGGCATCCGACACGGATCCTTCCCGCCAACGAGAACTTTCGTGCCGTCGCAATCCCCGCCGGTCGCCACGTGATTACTTTTCGCTACCGACCGGCGTCTTTCATTGCGGGAGCGGCAATCTCGCTTGCCACAGCCCTCTTGATGGTGGCTTATGGAGTCTTCTGGTGGGCGCGGGGTCGGCAACGGCGTCAAGGAGGACGCGCGTCGGCACCTGCCGAGACCGAGGCGCCGGTATCGCTTGAACCATCCTCCGACGCCTGAACCAGCTGATCTGGTCCCGCGCAAAGGGCGACCTCGGATAACCTGCTCGTGATGGAGACCGAGGGCTATAACACGCTGCGCGTACGGGTCGAGCGCGGTGTGGCCTTCGCGACGATCGATAACCCGCCGATCAACCTCTTCGACGCCACCCTGATCGTGGAGTTCGACCGCCTAGGGCGTGAGGTCGAGGCCGACCCGGAGGTGCGGGTGCTGGTGGTCGACAGCGCGAATCCGGAGTTCTTCATCGCGCACGCGGACGTGGGGCTGATCCTGCAGCTGCCGCGCGAATCGCAGGAGGCGCCGACGGAGCTCTCGCCGTTCCAGGCGATGGTCGACCGCTTCCGGACGATGCCCAAGGTCAGCATCGCGGTGATCGAAGGACGAGCGCGCGGAGGCGGCAGCGAGCTGGTGCTGGGCATGGACATGCGTTTCGCCGCGCGCGGTCGCGCACGCCTGGCCCAACCCGAGGTGGGGGTGGGGATCATTCCCGGCGGTGGCGGAACGCAGCGGCTGCCGGGGCTGGTCGGTCGCGGCCGAGCGCTCGAGGTGGTGCTGGGTTGTGAGGACATCGATGCCGAGACGGCTGAGCGTTGGGGGTATGTAAACCGAGCGCTACCCGAGACGGAGTTACGGCCCTTCGTCAACACGCTCGCGGCTCGGATCGCATCGTTCCCGCCCGCGGCTGTCGCCCACGCCAAAGCGGCGCTCGCCGCGGCCGAGCCCGATCCCGTCCCCGGCCTGCTTGAGGAAGGCAACCGGTTCAACCAGACGCTGGCCCTCGAGGACACGATCGGGCGCATGGAGAGCTTTCTCGCCGCGGGTGGACAGACGCGCGAGTTCGAGCTCGAGCTGAACTACGGCCGTTCCGATCAGTCCATTGGGAGTTGACGATGCGGGCGGCGGTATTCGATTCGGCCACTAGGCGGCTGGCGCTCGAGGACGTGCCGGTGCCGGAGCCCGAGCCCGGCGAAGTGCTCGTGCGCGTGGCCGCGTGCGGCATCTGCCTGTCGGATGTGCACCTGATCGACGGAACGCTGCCGGCCGAGCGCGAGCAGGTGATACCCGGGCACGAGTCGGCCGGGGTGATCGAGCGCGCCGGGGAGCAGGTGCCCGACTTCTGGCGGCCGGGCACGCGCGTCCTGATAGCGGGGGGCAAGGCCTGCGGGACGTGCGATAGCTGTGTGCGCGGCTTCGATCCCTCGCACTGCCTGACGCCGATGGTGATGGGTTTTGCCTACGACGGCGCGTGGGCCGAATATGTGGCCGTGCCCTGGCAGGCCCTGGTGCAGGTGCCCGATCACGTGCCGCTCGAGCAGGCTGCGATCCTGGCCGACGCGGTGGCCACGCCCTACGCCGGCCTCACCGAACGCGGCGGCCTGCGCCCGGGGGAATCGGTCGGCCTATGGGGAATCGGGGGGCTGGGCGTCCATGCCGTGCAGATCGCCCGCATGGTCGGGGCGGTGCCGATCATCGCACTCGACCCCAGCCCGGCGGCGCGCGAACGTGCGCTCGAGTTCGGTGCCGATCACGCGCTCGATCCGGTTGCCGAGGCTATCGAGCAGGAGGTGTGGCGGCTGACCGGCGGCCGCGGGCTCGACCTGGCCGTCGACCTCTTTGGCGCCAATCGCGTGCTCGTCCAGGCTGATGCCTGCCTGAGCCGGCGCGGGCGCCTGGTCATCGTCGGTCTGTCCAACGAGCCGATCGCGCTGGGGATCAACGCCCTGTTCGGCGTTATGTCGCATTCGCTGCTCGGCCACCTGGGCTACAACAAGGAGCACCTGGTCGACCTGGTGCGCTTTGTCGCCTCGGGGCGGCTCGACGTCTCGCGCTCGGTCAGCGAGGTGATGCCCCTCGAGGAAGTGCCGCGAGGCGTGGAACGCCTGGCCACCAAGGAGGGCGACCCGATTCGGCTGGTCGTCGCCCCGGGTAGATCCAGCTAGCCCCCAGATCTCGGTCGTGTCCCCTGGAGCGGGTCCCGTTTCGTCTTCGGCGCTTCCTCACCCGTGGTCTTGCCGAACTGGATCGCTGATCGGCGCGAGACGTCATCGCCCGGTGGTGCCGCTAGACTTCCCCACGGTCGAGCGCTCGTTCGACGTACAACGCAGTGCCCCGCGTCGCCAGCAGTCGTTGCTCCGCAGCGTCCTCCGTGTTGCGCAGTGCACATATCCGGAGGTAAGCCAATATGGCAACAGGAACCGTGAAGTGGTTCAACGACGACAAGGGTTTTGGGTTCATCACTCCTGATGATTCCGGCAAGGACCTGTTCGTGCACCACAGTGCGATCCAGGGCAGCGGCTTCAAGTCGCTCTCCGAGGGCGCGAAGGTGAGCTACGACGCCGAGCAGGGGCCCAAGGGTCCAGCGGCGGCGAACGTGCAGACGCTGTAACCGCAGCCCCACGGCGGCGGAGGGTTCAGCCCTTCGCCGCCTGCGCCGGCCACAGGCACGTCGATCTATGGCAGCGTGAGCTGGCGCCCCGAGCTTCCAGCTCACAAGCGAATCGCGGCCGGCAATTGCACCCGACGAAAGGACGGACTGGCATGGCCTCACGCGGCAAGAAGAAAACAACGATGGCAAAGCTCAGCCGAGAGAGCAGGCTGCGCGAACGCCGGCTGGACAAGCAGGCCCGTAAGGACGCGCGCCGGAGGGCCGCCGCCGAGCCGCAGCTGGAGCCGGGCCCGGAGGCACTCGCCGACGGAACGGATCCGGACAACGAGCGGACACTTGGCGATCGACCGGGGCTGGACGGTGAACTGACGCTCACCGGGGAGGACGCTGAGCAAGCCGAGGCACCAACGGCTCACTGACCCCCAGCCGGCTGCCGGCTTCACCTCGCGCAAGCGAAACGCTCCGCGCGCGAGTTCGGACGCGAGAGATCCTGGATCGGGCCCACGGGAACGATCCCGCTGGGGTTGATCGAGCGGTGGGTGAGGTAGTAGTGGCGCTTGATGTGGTCCATGTCCACCGTCTCGGCGACGCCGGGCGTGGCATAGAGGTCACGGAGATACTCGGACAGGTTCGGGTAGTCGACGATGCGGCGGATGTTGCACTTAAAGTGCCCGTGGTAGACGGCGTCGAAGCGGACCAACGTCGTGAACAGGCGCCAGTCCACCAGTGTCGGCTGGTGGCCGATCAGGAACCGGTGCGCGTCGAGGCGATCGTCCAGTTCGGCGAGGGTCTCGAACAGCGGCACCACCGCCCTCTCGTAAGCCTCCTGGCTGGTGGCGAACCCGGCACGGTAGACGCCGTCGTTTACGCGGTCGTAGATCCGCGCGGCGAGCTCGTCGATGTCCTCCCGGGAGGATTCGGGGTAGAGGTCGAGCTCGGGATGCTCCGCCCACTCGTTCCAGGCCTCGTTGAGCATCACGATGATCTCCGCTGACTCGTTGTTGACGATCCGGCCCGTCTCGGTGTCCCATAGCACCGGAACCGTCACGCGACCCTCGAACCCAGGCTCGGTGGCCTCGTAGGCCTCGTACAGGTAGGTCACGCCGCTGCCCGACAGGTCGCCAGTGGCACCGGGAACCTCACGAAGGACCCAACCACGCTCGTCACGGATGGGATCGGTGATCGACATGCCGACCACGTCCTGGAGCCCCTTCAGCGCCGAACGATGATCGTGCGGTGCGCCCACGGACAAGCGAGCGACACGAACAGGTGGTAGCGACCGGGTGCCGCCGGAAGCTGGGCGTCGCGGTCGGCCACGACCCAATCGCGAAACTCGCTGGTCTGGCGCACGAAGGCGCCGTGTGGGGACATCTCCCGGGTCCAGTTGCCGAGGTCGGTCATCGCCAGTCAGGCTAGCGCTGGCGGAGCGGGTTAGGACCAGCAGCCGCCTGGGAATCCGAACGGTATGCGAGGAGCAGCGCTTCCCGATCCAGAACCCGTCCGGGTGGTGAGTTGACAGTGACGCTGGTGGCGATCTCCGCCGCCTACGGGGCGGGCGGCAGTGAGGTTGGTCCGGCGCTGGCCGAGCGGATGGGGGTGCCGTTCTTGGACCGGGCCATCCCCATGGCCGTGGCCGCGGAGCTGAAGGTCCCGGTGGAGGCTGCCGTGGCCCACGACGGCCAGATCGGCGGCTCGTGGCTCGAGCGACTACTCCGCGGCTTCGTAGGCAGCGACCCCGGCGTGCCGGCTCCGGTCTCGCCGGAGGCGCTGAGCGGCACCGAGTTCCGGCGTGCCACCGAGGAGGTGCTGCTGCGCCAAGCGCGCGAGGGCAGAGGCGTGATCCTCGGGCGCGGGGCGGTGATCGTCCTGCGCGAGGATTCGCGCGCGCTGCGCGTCCGGCTCGACGGCCCGGCGGAGCTTCGCCTGCGCCAGGCGATGCGATTGGGTCAGATCGACCAGGCGACCGCCGCTCGGGCGATGCGCCGCCTGGATCGCGTGCATGCCGACTACGTCCGCCACTTCTACGGGGAGAGCCTCCAGCGGCCCTCGCTCTACCACCTGGTGATCGACTCGACGGCGATCCCGCTGGCGAGCTGCGTGGAGCTGATCGCCACCGCGGCACAGGCCCGGCAGGCTCCGGCGCCATCGAGCAGCGCCTGAAGGTCGTCTCTATCGTGGGCGGCCATGGCCGTCCGCTCGGATCTGCGCAACATCGCGATCGTCGCCCACGTCGACCACGGCAAGACCACGCTGGTGGACGCGCTGCTATGGCAGTCGGGGGCGTTTCGCAGTCATCAGGACGTGGCTGATCGGGTGCTCGATTCGATGGACCTGGAGCGCGAGAAGGGGATCACCATCCTGGCCAAGAACACCGCGATCCGCTTTGACGGCGTGAAGCTGAACATCGTGGACACGCCTGGCCACGCCGACTTCGGCGGCGAGGTCGAGCGTGGTTTGACCATGGTCGACGCCGTGCTGCTGCTGGTCGACGCCAGCGAGGGACCGCTGCCCCAGACCCGCTTCGTGCTCCGCAAGGCCCTGGAGGCGCGGCTTCCGGTGATCCTGGTGGTGAACAAGGTCGATCGGCCCGACGCCAGGATCGATGCGGTGGTGGACGAGGTCTACGAGCTGTTCCTGGATCTGGACGCCGACGAGTCGCAGATCGACTTCCCGATCGTTTACACCAACGCCAAGGTGGGATGGGCCTCGCTTGACCCCGAGGTCCCGGGCGCGGATCTAAAGCCCCTGTTGGAGCTGCTGCTGGAGCACGTGCCACCGCCCGAGCACGACCCCGACCACCCGCTGCAGGCGCACGTCACCAACCTCGATGCCTCCCCGTATGTCGGCCGGATCGCCATCTGCCGCGTGCGTCACGGCACGATCCGGCGCGGCGCGACCGTAGCCTGGTGCCGGGCCGACTCGTCTTTCGAGCGGGTCCGGGTAAGCGAGCTGTACGTCACCGAGGCGCTCGAGCGGGTCGACGCCGAGCAGGCCCAGGCGGGTGAGATCATCTCGGTGGCCGGAATCCCGGAGATCACGATCGGCGACACGCTGGCCGATCCCGAGGACCCGCGACCACTCCCGGTGATCACCGTCGATGAGCCCTCACTGTCGGTGACTATCGGCATCAACGACTCGCCGCTGGCCGGTCAAGAAGGCCACCGGCTGACCGCCAGCCAGGTCAAGGCGCGTTTGGAGCGCGAGCTGATCGGCAACGTGTCGCTGCGGATCCATTCGACCGAGCGCCCCGACGTATGGGAGGTGCAGGGGCGTGGCGAGTTGGCGCTGGCGATCCTGGTGGAGCTGATGCGTCGCGAGGGCTTCGAGCTGACCGTGGGCAAGCCTCGGGTCCTCACGCGAGAGATCGAAGGGAAGCTGCACGAGCCAGTGGAACGAATGAGCGTCGACGTGCCCGAGGACTACGTGGGCGTGGTCACGCAGCTGCTGGCGCTGCGCAAGGGTCGCATGGATCAGATGGTCAACCACGGCAGCGGGTGGGTGCGGATGGAGTACCTGGTGCCGGCCCGAGGCCTGATCGGCTTTCGCACCGAGTTCCTCACCGAGACCCGTGGTACCGGTCTGGTTCACCACGTGTTCGATCGCTGGGAGCCGTGGCACGGAGAGCTGCGCACGCGGCCGACCGGCTCGCTGGTGTCCGATCGCCGGGGGGCGGTGGCTGCCTACGCTCTGTTCAATCTCCAGGAGCGCGGCACCCTGTTCGTGGAACCGGGCGACCCGGTCTACGAGGGCATGATCGTCGGCGAGAACGCCCGCGCGGAGGACCTCGATGTCAATGCCTGCAAGGAGAAGCACCTGACCAACATCCGCTCCTCCACCGCCGACGAGCTGGTGCGCCTGGTGCCCAAGCGCGAGCTCTCGCTCGATCAGGCGCTCGAGTTCCTGCGCGAGGACGAGTGCGTTGAGGTGACCCCGGCGGCGGTGCGGTTGCGCAAAGTGGAGCTGGAGTCCGGAGCCCGCCGGAAGCTGGCGCGGGTGGCGGCGGCGCGGGTATAGGGGTCAGCGACCAGGTATGAGCTAGTCATTCCCAGCGACGGCCAGCTCCGGGCCGTTCCCGCACCAGGAGCGCGGGCGAGGACGCCCGAGCGGGATCGTCGGGAAGATCGGGGCCTCAGCGCCAGCTGGCGGCGATCTGGCTCCGATGACCCGCCGCCGCTGGACCTCTGATCGGACGCGGAGGGACCGCCTGCTCGATGCCGAGCGCGGTGCCACCATGCCGCCGGCGGCGATCGACCAGCGCGCCGAGAACCAACGGGGCCGCGGCTGCACTGGCGCGCAGGTGGCTGCGCAGGCGCCGCTCGCGCAGCGCATGCCAGGCCCAGGCCAGCTGCCGGTAGCCGACCAGGGGCAGCCAGCGCAGGGGAAACCACTTGGCCACCAGCACCAACGTGTTGCGCTGGACCAGGAACGGGTGTCCTCCTGGGAGCTGATGCGAGGAGCCGCCACCGGCGTGCAACGCGACCGCCGGCTCATAACGGCAGCGCCAGCCGGCCAGGCGAACGCGCAGCGCCAGATCGACGTCCTCCAGATAAGCGAAGTAGCGCTCGTCGAAGCCGCCCAGCGCCAGCAACACCTGGCGACGGTAGAGGGCCGCGCCGGCGCAGGCGCCGAACACCTCACCGGGCTGATCCCAGCGACCGTCGTCACGGTGAAAGCGGCCGCGCTGCTCACAGGCACCATCGCGGCGAAGCACGTCGCCGGCGTCGTAAACCGCCGCTGGATCCTCCAGGGAGAGCATCTTGCATGCGACCGCAGCGGCGCCCGGATCGCTGACGAGCACCGAAGCCAACCGGATAAGCCAATCGGCCGCCAGCACCACGTCGGTGTTCACCAGCGCCACGAGCTCGCTGCTGGCCGCTCGGATGCCCTGGTTGGCCGCGTGGGCAAAGCCGGTATTGCGCTCCAGCGCCACGGTGCGCACATCGGGGTGCTCGACGCGCAGATACTGGAGCGAGCCGTCGGTCGAGCCGTTGTCGACGACGATCACCTCTGCGGGCGCCAGCGACTGCGCCGAGAGCGCCTCCAGGCAGCCGGGAAGCCACCGGCGCCCGTTCCAGTTGGGGATGACGATCGAGACACTGACGCCGTGGTCACTCATCGCTGTCGATACTGCCGAATCACACGCGGCACCGCGTCGCGACGGTCACCCGCGCTTAGGCAACATCCGCGGCCACTGATGTGCCCCCTGGTGACCGGCTTGGATAGACTCGCGCCCGATGAGGTCGCCGCGATCGTTCCGCAGCGGAACGGGCACCGGCGGGCCGCTCCGATCCGTCCACTCCCGCGCACTCACGGATGATTGCCAGCGCGACGGCGGATAGCCGCCTGCGCATCGTCCTGCTGCTCGTGCTGGCCGCTGGGCTGGCAGGATTCACCATCCTCCAGGGCATCGCACCCCACGACGAGGGACTGATGCTGCAAGCGGGGGCCCGGATCGCCTCGGGCCAGTGGCCCTACCGCGACTTTTGGACCAACTACATGCCCGGACAGGAGCTCGTCCTGGCTGGCATGGCCAAGGTGCTCGGCCCCTCGCTGCTGGCCTGGCGGATCGTCTACGTGGGCGAGGCGGCGGCAATCTCGCTGCTGGCCTACCTGCTGGCGCTGCGCCGGGCCGCGGTGGGATACGCGCTGCTCGCGTGGCTGGCGGTTGCCGGCGCGATGGCGTTCCCCAGCGTTCCCGGTCCCAACGCTCCGGCGTTGCTGCTGGCTCTCGCGGCGCTGCTGATCAGCCGCCGGCGTCCGGTCCTGGCGGGAGCGCTGGCCGGCCTCACCTGTTGCTTTCGCCTCGAGCTCGGGCTGGCCACGATCCTCGCTCTGTGGCTCGAGCTGCCCAGCGGCCATCGCGCGCGGGCGTTGATGACCGCGATCATCTGCGCGATCGTCTCACTGGCCCCGTTCGTAGCCGTTGCCCCACACGCGATGTTCCACGACACGATCGGCTTCTACTCCATCCAGGGCCTGCAGCGCCTCCCGTTCCCGCTCGACTTCAAGGGACCGCTTCGACCCAGCAAGTTGATCGAGTTCTACATCCCGCTGATCCTCGTGGCCAGCCTGGCGCTGTGGGTGCTGGCGATGGTCGCCGCGACCAGGTCCGGCGGCAGGCACGGATTGAGCACAGCTACCCGGCTCGGAGCCGTGAGCTTGGCCCCGCGCCGGGGCCGACTCATGACCCCAGCGCGGGCGACAGTACCCGAGATGGGAGCCTGGTCGCTGGCGCCGCTGGCGCTGGTGGGGCTGAGTTATCTGCTTGGTCGCACCGACGAGTTCCATCTGGTACCCCTGGCGGCGGTACTGCCGGTGATGCTGGCCTGGGCGGCTGCCTTGGCTCCGAACCTGGCCTTACGGGTCGCCCTGGTCGTGGCCCTCGTGTTGATCGTCGGGCACGGCCTCGAGCGCCGCGCCGGCCAGCTGCTGCACCCGCCGGCGCTGGCCCTCGTACCCGGATCGGCGGCCGACGAAGTGCGGACCGACCCCGCGGATGCTCGCTCGCTTAGCCAGCTGGAGCACAAGATCGCGGTTCTGACATCGCCCCGCGAACCGATCTTTGTCGCCAACCCGCGATTCGATCTGGTGCAAGCCGGCGATCCGCTGCTGTACGTGATCCTCGACCATCCCAATGTCACTCGCTACGACGTGATGCAGCCGGGAGTGGTGACCACGGCGTCCGTGCAGCGGGAGATCGTGGCTTCACTGCAGCGTTCCCGCACCCGCGTGGTCATCCGCTGGCTCGATCCGCGCGCTTCGCAGATCGAGCCCAATGGTTCGGGTCGCTCCAGCGGCGTGCACATCCTCGACCGCTACCTGCGCACCGATTTCCACCCGGTTGCGCAGTACGGCGTCTATCAGGTGCTGCTGCGAACGGGAACCGGAACGAGGTCAGGGCCGTGAGCGAGCGTCTGGTCCCGGGTGCCGATCAGGACGCCTCGCCGGAGGCCGGATCTCCGCTGAGCGCACGGCTGCCGTTCCCCCGAGCGGAGCTCCGCACGCGCACCCTCAGGGGTACCGTGGTGACGGCTACGTTCCTGGTGGCGATCGACGCGCTCGTGCTCGTGCAGGGCCTGGTGGTGACGCGTCTGCTCGGCCCACGCCAGATCGGCCTCTACGGCGTGGTCTCGACCACGGTCATCTCGCTGATCGCGCTCAAGCGGGTCGGTATTGACGAGGCGTACGTCCAGCAGGAAGAAGCCGACCAGGAGCGCGAGTTCCAGTACGCGTTCACATTGGAGCTGTGGCTCTCGGCGGCGATGTTCCTGATCATCCTGGCCCTCTCGCCGGTGGTGGCCGCGGTATACCGAGATCACCGGTTGCTCCCGCTGATGGCCAGCCTCGCCTACCTGCCGCTGGCCTTCGCGCTGCAATCACCGCTATGGGTGTTCCTGCGCCGCATGGACTTCCGCCGGCAGCGCTCTCTGCAGGCGATCCAACCGGCGGTGGGCTTCGTGGTCACTGTGCCGCTGGCCGCGTTTACCGGGCTTGGCGTGTGGAGCCTGGTGATCGGGCAGATCGCGGGCTACGTAGTCGCAGTCGCGATCGCGATCGCGATCGCGCCTTACCGGCTGGCCCTGCGCTTCGACCGGCGCGTGGCCGCCCGCTACCTGACCTTCTCGGCGCCAATCCTGGTCTCCACCATCTCCCTGATCGTGATCACCCAGGGTCAGGTTCTGGTGATCAAGCTCCACGACGGCTTGGCGGCGGCCGGTTACATCACGCTGGCGGTAACGCTCACGCGCTACATCGACCGGGCCGACCAGATCATCACCGCGACGATCTATCCGGCCATCTGCGCAATCCAGGGACAGCTCCGGGCTCTGCAGGAGATCTACGTCAAGTCCAACCGGGCAACGCTGATGTGGGTGCTGCCCTACGCGGTGGGAATCGTGCTCTTTGCCCCCGACCTCGTCAGCTTCGTCCTCGGTCCGAGCTGGAGACCAGCGGTCGTGCTGCTGCAGGGTCTGGCGGTGGTCGGGGCGATCACGCAGTTGGGGTTCAACTGGTTCTCGTTCTTCCGCGCTCATGGAGACACAGGCCCCCCGGCGGTCGAAGCCTCGGTCGGCGCGGTGGCGTTTCTCGCCCTCGGAGTAACCGGCCTGCTGGTCGACGGTTTCGACGGGTTCGTCGCCGGTCGGATCGGCGCGGCCCTGTTGGCCCTGGCGGTCCGCAGCATCTACGTGCGGCGTCTGCTTCCCGACGTGCGCTACCGGCAGCTGGTCGGCCCCACGCTCGTCCCGATCGTGATGGCATCGGGGCTGACGCTGGCGCTGCGTGTGGCGCTCTGGGGCGGACATCGTCCGCTGGTGCAGGCGGTAGCCGAGCTGGCGCTGTTCGCGACCGTCTACACCGCGATCGCCGTCCGCCGAGAGCGCGCGCTGATCCTCGAGCTGCTCGGTTCACTGCGCGCCCGTCGGAACCGGTGACTTCCCGGTGCGGGATCAGCGGCGAGCGGGAGCCCTACCCGCTTCGACGCGGCTTCACTGCTCGCGCTGGGGCGAGGACTCCGGTGAAGCCGGCGGATCGGCAACCGAGACCGTAGACGTCCCGGAGGAATCTGCGGTCTGCGGAGACGCGCCGGAGGGGTCTGCGGTCTGCGCTGCCGGAGCCTCACGCGCTGTCTCGGGCCGCCTGGCCATGTCCTCGCGAGCGGTGAGGGCGGCACCAATTGTTATCACGATGAGCGCGACCAGGCCGAGATAGCCGCCGATGGCGACCTCGCTGTACGTGTTGCCGCCCGGTCGATGAATGAACAGCTTGTAGATGACCAAGATGGTTACGAGTAGCGCGAGGCCAGCGGCAATGGTGGACAGAGGAAAGTTCACCTTCCGCTGCGTCGCGCTCACCACCGACAACGCCAGCGCCACCACCACGAGCAAGGCCAACAACAGTGAGGTATTGCTGAACGCGTGCCAGGCGGTTCCCGTGATCGGGAGCGTCTTTCCCCCCGCGACGGAGAAGGAAGCGGGTCCGGTTAGTGCCGTTGAAGTTGAACCACTGCAGGAACATCACCACGAACAGCACGAGCGCACCGACCGCGGCGATCATCTCGCCGCGCCGGATCCGGGTGTAGTCGAAAGCCATCAGCAGACCTGCGTGGATGTTTCGCCCATCGAACCGATTGCCGGCGCCGAGGGCGGGCTGCAATCCTAACCGATGCGGCGCCGCAGCTGTAGGTATGCTCGCCTCCGAATTGGCCGAGGGCGCATACACTCCCCAAGCCGTACCTGCGCGCGTCCTTCGCGCCGCCCGTCTGCGCGGTGTCCGTCCGGTGATCGGCGACTTCGCGCGCTGGGGGACCAATCTCGCGGCGGGCCTGCCATGGACACTGCGGGGGTGCCACGGCGAGTTCACGTTTGGGGGCGAGAGCTACTCCTACCGTTTCCATCCCTACAAGTGGTCGTGGCTGACCGAGCGCGCCGTCGAGGTCCCGATTGTCCAGGCGATCGTCGACGACCACGCCCCTCGCCGGGTCCTCGAAGTCGGCAATGTCCTCTCGCACTACCGCCCTCAGAGCCACGTCATTGTCGACAAGTACGAGCAGCAGCCGGGCGTCCTCAACCGGGATGTGCTTGATCTCGCTGATCTTGGTGCGTTTGACCTCGTGGTGGCGATCTCCACCGTCGAGCACGTTGGCTGGGACGAGGAGCCACGGGACCCGGAGAAAGCGATCGAGGCGGTGGGCGCACTCGAGAAGCTGCTCGCCCCGGGCGGCAAGCTGATCCTGACCGTGCCGATCGGCTATCACCCCGGGCTCACCGAGGCGCTGCGCAGCGGGACTTTTTCCTTTACCCGCACCGGCGCACTGCGACGTATGGGTCCGACGCGATGGCGTGAGGCCGGCCTCGAGGAGGTGTGGGACGTTCCCTACGACTTCCTGCTCTATTCCGCCCGAGCGGTGTTCGTCGGGTGGATGGAACGCGCGGCGCCAGCGAGCGGCGCCGGCGAGGCTCAGCCGCGCTCGTAGGCGCCCCCGACCCCGGTCAGCTCGCCGTCCCGCGGGCTCGGTTCGAGGTCGGAATCAGGAAGATCGCCCGCAGGTTCCGGCTCCGGTCGCCGCCGCTGACTTCGCTGCGCGGCCAACATCCTCCAGCAGGCCATGGCCAGCAGCAGGATCGCCCCGACGCCGACCCAGTGCGCCCAGATCAGCTGAACGCTGTAAAGGAAGTTGAACCCACCGTGGTTTTCCGGAGAGGTGATCACGTACAGCAACGGGACCACGATGCCCAGCAGCGCGGCGGCGACGGGCACGAGCAACCGCGGGCCATAGCCGCGCCAGAGAATGACGACGAGGATCGGATACGCCACCGCCCCAGCGCGGAAGGCGAAGAACAGGCCGATCAAGAACGCGGCGGGGACCGAGAGGGCGATGGCGTAGGGGAGCGCCATGCCTCGACGCACGGGCTCGGGAAACTCGGCGCCTCGGATCAGGTCCTCAAGACGCCCCCGGGAGCGCACTCGGCCGACAATCAGGAAGAGGAGAAGCAGCGAGCACACCACGGCCGAGATCAGATAGCCCTCGCGAGCCGTGCTCTGAGGACCGAACGTGAACGCGGCGCGACGGCAGCTGGCCGGCGCCAGCCAGCCGTTGGCGTAGCCGTCGATCGGTTGCGATGCTCCCAGCGAGCGGCCGTCGCAGGTGGCGCGCCAGCCCTGGTCGTAGCTCTGCCCCAGGGTCAGCCAGGATGGACCCCGCAGAGCGACCTTGACGCCGGCGACCGAACTGTTGCCCAGATGACCCGGGTCGAGCAGGACTCCCCCGCTGGGGACCGTTGCCGTAGGCGCTGGAGCCGGTGAGTACAGTCGCAGAAGGTCGACGCTGAACGGTCCCGGGAGGGAGCGTATTTCCTGGATCCCGGATCCCATTGGCGTCATCGCGCCACACCCCCCAGCGCGGAGCGGTTGGCCGGCGTCGAATTGGGCAATCGTTCCGGCAGGACGGAGCGGGACGACGTGACCGCCCATGTCGATCGTGACTGTGCCGCAGGGAGCGTTCAGGGTCCCACTCCGCGGCACCGCGACCGCCGACAGGCCCGGGACGGAGAGCTCGCCAATGCCGACCGCGGTCACCGAGCGCTGACGAGCCGTCGCGCCGGCCGGGAACTGGGCCGCCAGGACCGTGAGCCGGAAGGTCCGCGCCCGCGCCGGGCTAGGCAGCACGACGGTGCCGTCGGCGGCGACCGGCAGGGGCGGAGTGACGCCGCCATTCCAGGTCAAACGCACCTGAGTTGGCCGGGCCACCACCTCCGTGGGCGGGCTGATACGCAGTGACGAGATGGTCAGTGGGCGCGGCGCCCTCCAGGAGATCCAGGGATCGGGAACCTCGCCGGGGAGCCAATCACTGATCCATCCCGTACCGCTGTTTCCGTCAAAGGCACTCGAGGCGCGGTAGCGGGGCTGGTCCTGGAAGCGACTGGAGGAATCAAATCGCTCGGCCCCGGACATCCCCACGAGACGGTCAAGCGTCGAGTCGGGGGTGTCGATCGCCGGGTTCACCCACGCTTGTGCGGTATAGGACCGGGCCGCCGGGGTGAAGGTCGCGCGATCGATGTACTGCTCGGCGTCGCCCGTTCCCTGGAGCTCGTCCAGCACCGGAGAGATCCGGTAGCGATTGCGCAGGAACGGGTTCTCGCCGGTCTGGCGCTCGAGCAGGTAGGTGAGGCTCGAGTGCGAAAGGTTCCTGCCTGCCAGCGCCTTGGCCACCACGACCGGCGTTCTCAGGAGCTGGTGCACGTGGAAGCCGGGGATCCGAATTTCCCTGAAGCCACCGGGACCGCCCAGGCCCACCGTGGGCTGCTCGACGTGGTCGATGCGAATCCGGATCATCGAGACGTTGTGGAGGTGGACCGGGATCCGCGTCCACCGGAGCCCAACCGGTGATGCGATGCCGTTGACATCGACCTTGGTGACGACACCGTGGGGTCCGCTCAGCGGGTAGACATCGACGTACGGTACGTCCCGAGGCTTGGCGAAGCCGACATCGATGTACCGATCCGACACCACGACGTAGCGGTCAGCGGCCCAGGAAGTCGAAAGGTCACCGTCGAAGGCGGCGATCGGGGCGTTCTCGGGAAACGCCAGCGTGCCACCCACGCTGACCGCGCGCAGGTAGTCCGCGCCCTGGAGCGCGGTTACGGTCTGCCCGTCGGTGCCGGCGCTTGGGAACGGGTCAGTGACCGCGAAGTTGGAGGGGATCGGATCAGTCGGACCGAGCACGTTCCCACGATTCTGCTGGGGGAACTCGGGGACGAACTGCTGCCGGCGGTCGGAGTCGGTGACAACCAGGTTGGCGCCCGAGGCGGCCTGCCCCCGCAGCGCACTGGTCGACAGATCGCCGGCGTAGAAGATCGGATCGCGGGCGGGCAGAGCGCCGAAAGCGCTCAGATCGGCTAGTCCCTCGGCGCTGCCGTCGACGACTGTGGCCGGCCCGGCGGGATCGACGTGGACGATCCCCCGCCCGGCAGGAATGTCGTAGCGGCGGACCTCCGGTACAGACACCGACGGTCCGACGTCACCGCTGGCTGGGGGCAACGCGGTCACCGGCCCGTAGCTGCGCGACGGGTGGCTGAGCCCGTTGGCGCTGAGCTCGGTCGCGGCGGCTGCGGGGTCGATCGCGCCGCTGCGGGTGATGTCGTCATCGGCGCCGGTGACCACGGCCCCGACGCCCATCAGCCGCAGCAGAGGAGAAAGCTGTCCCGGTACCAGCCGGCGCTGCTGCACGAGATCGTCCACGGTGGTCAGCAGGTCGTCGGCGTGGAGGTCTGAATACGGCGTCTCGTAGCGCACCGCTACCGGACGCTTGGTGAGCCGGGGCAGGATCGCGTCGATCGTCCCCCCCCACTTGTAGAAGGCGAAGATCTGACCGGGGAGCACGAACGCACGCGTGTTCTGCGGCAGCTGGTGGTTGAGGTCACTGCCGGCCCTGGTCCAGGCGCTGGGGATTCGCTTCCAGTTGAGCTGCGTATCGAGGGCGCCGCCGCGGATCAGCGGGAGCGCTGCCAGCACGATCAGCCCGGCTAGCGCGGCCGGCCCCGCGATCAGGATCGCCCGACGAGCCCAGGCCCAGCGGGGTCGCCAGGCGCGAGGCGGGCTGCGCAGGCGCAGCCAGGCGAGCTGGGCGCCGATGCCGAGCAGACCAGCGACGCCACAGGCCACCAGGGGAGCCGCCTTCTGGGTCGTGCGCATGAAGCGCACCACGAACGAAGCCCGGTAGGCGGCGTCCATGGCGTCGCGCAGCGGTGTGCCCACCGGGAAGCCGCCGGTCATGATCAGCACACCCACGACCGTCATCAACATCAGGAAGGGGCCGTAGCGCCAGCGCCGCGCGAGCAGGAACGACGCCGCCGCAAGCGCCGGGAGCAGGAGCGAGGCTCCGACCACCAGCGGGTTGAACAGCATCGTCGGGCTGTCGGGGTAAAGGGGGCGCTGGACCCCATAGAACCCAAACTCGATGTATGAGGTCCAGTAGGACATGAGGCGCAGCGCCTCGGTGATGCTGTTCGTGCCCCAGATCGACGCCGGCTGCTCGGTGAACTTCAGGAAGTCGATCCCGTACTGGACGTGGACCAGCAGCGGCAGGATCCACCATGCCGATGCCAGCACGCCGCAGATCCCCATTCGAACCAGGAACAAGCCCGAGTCCCGCCAGCGAACCGAGCCGGTCAGCGGCTCGTAGATCAGAAGCACCAAGGGGCCGACGAGCATCCAGCCGACGACCGCAGCGTTGATGCCGCCCCCGATCGAGGTCAGGAGCAGCCCGAAGGCGGCGGCCCACCACCAGCCTCGCCAGTCGCGCCAGCTGGTGACCGAGCGGACCCCGTGGTAGACGATGATGAGAATCCACGGGAGGGCCGCATAGCCCAGCAGCGTGATGCTCGTCCGGCCGGTGAAGACGACGGTATACGGATTGAGGAGGAAGAACGCCGCCGCGACCAGGTGCGCGACACCGCGCTTACGACTGACCAGGAGGTCCATCAGCCGGAGCATCCCCCACGCTGCCAGCGTGTACATCAGCCCGAGCCACACCCGCTGCGCCACCCAGGCCGAGAGGCCGAGCGCGTGCATCGCGGCATAGAACGGTCCCATCGGCCACAGATAGCCGGTGTACTGGGCGCTGTGCACCTCGCCGAGATCGGTGGTGGGCGTCCATACCGAGGAGACGAACGAGAGGAAGTGTCCGGGATCGACATGCAGGTCGATCTTGGTGTCCGTGGTCGCCCAGCCGGGCCGCTGCCAGAAGGCCAGGGCATAGGACAGGGCGATGAAGCCCACGGTCATGGTCTGATTGCGCGTGAGGCGCCGCATTCAGAGGTGCAGGGTATCCAGGTCCCTGGCGAGGGCGTCGCGATCCTCCTGCCGGTTTCCCCCGGGCCTTCGTCCCGAGCGACGGGCGCGCAGGCTTAGACTGCCGCTGTGTCCGTGGCACCCAGAGCTGCGACCGCAACGGCGCCAGCCCGGGCTGACGTTGCTCGGCGGCCCACGAGCAGCTTCGCTTTCCGCCTCGGCTCTCATGGTGGCGGTGGGCGTGCTCCTCCGGGTCCTGTACACGGTCCTCGTCGCGCCCTGGCCGCCGAAGGGCCTCGACGATCAGGTCTACTACCACCTCGAGCCGATCCTGCTCGCCCACGGCCGCGGGTTCATCGAACCGGTGTTTGCGAAGATTGGCCGAAGCGTGCCCACGGCGGAGCACGCCCCCTTCTACTCCATTGTGTTGGCGGTCCTGGCCAAGCTCGGAGGGACAGGGGACGTGGTGCAGCGGCTCGCCGGAACCGTGTTCGGGGCAGGGACGATCGTCGCCATCGGGCTGCTCGGCCGCCGTCTTGCCGGTGAGCGCGCCGGGATCCTCGCCGCCGGGATCGCCTCCGCGTATCCGATCCTGATCACCGCCGACGGCGCGCTGATGAGCGAATCGCTCTACGGCCTGCTGATCGCTCTGTCGCTGCTGGTGGCCTACCGACTCCTGGCCAGGCCTTCGCTCAGGTGGGGGATCGCGCTCGGAGTTCTCGTGGGCCTGGCGACCCTGACCCGGGGGGAGGCATGGCTACTGCTGCTGCTGCTGGTCATTCCTGCTGATCCGTCGTCCGCGCGGCGGGCGCGTCGCCGCGGTCGCATGCGCGACGCTGGTCATCGTGCTCACGCCGTGGACGGTGCGCAACTGGATCGTCTTTGGGCGCTTCGTCCTGATCTCCAATGACACCGGCGCGGTGATCGGCGGTGCAAACTGCGACGAGACGTACTACGGAAGCAACATCGGTGGCTGGAGCTACATATGCAACCACGCGTCATCCGGTAACGAGGCCGATCAGGCAGCCCGCGAGCAGAGCACCGGCGTGCATTACGCGCTGCAGCACAAGCGCCGCTGGCCGGCCGTCGTCGCCGCGCGTCTGGAACGCGTATGGGGGCTGCGCCAGCCGATGCAGACCAACTCGGGGCGATCACCCTGGGCCCAGAACGCTGGCACCATCATGTACTACGTACTCCTGGCTCCAGCCGTCTTCGGCTTCCTGCTGTTGCGGCGGCGGAGGACGCCGACGTGGATGCTGGTCGCACCGGCGGTATCGGTGAGCATCACCTCGATCCTCGGCTACGGGTTCCTGCGCTTCCGTGAGCCCGCGGAGATCACGCTGGTCGTGCTCGCCGGCATCGCCATCGACCAGTTGCTGCGTCATTTTCAGCTCCGCCGGGGCTTGATCGCGCGAAGCCGCTGATCAGTCCAGCACCAGGTCCTTCTGCCATCCGGCGTCCTCGGCCCAGGCTGGCTGCTCGGTGCGATCGAGGAGCTGGCTGCCGAGAACGAGGTGGTCCATCTCGGTGCGCATGAAGCAACGGTAGGCGTCTTCGGGGGTGCAGACGATCGGCTCGCCACGGACGTTGAAAGAGGTATTGATCATCAACGGGCATCCGGTCAGCTCTTCGAACGCGCTCAGGATGGCGTGAAACTCGGGATTCCGCTCGGCGCTGGCCGTTTGCAAGCGCGCTGAGTAATCCACGTGCGTCACCGCCGGAATCTCCGAGCGCACCTCGTTCACCCACTCGCGCAGGTCATCGCCGGGAGGTCGTCCGTTGCTCGTGCGCAAATGGTCGCGCACCGGCGCGACCAGCATCATGTACGGCGATTCCACGGACAGATCGAAGTAATCACCCGCTCGTTCGGCGAGGATCGTCGGGGCGAAGGGTCTAAACGACTCGCGGTATTTGATCTTGAGGTTCATGATCGACTGCATCTCCGGCGAGCGGGGATCGCCCAGGATCGAGCGGTGTCCGAGGGCTCGGGGGCCGAATTCCATGCGGCCGACGAACAGGCCGACGACTTTGCCGTCGGCCACGAGCTCGGCGATCCGACGTGCCCATTGCCCGCGGTCGCGAACCGAGTGAAATGGGTACCCGTTGTGTCGGAGGTATTGCTCGATCTCATCGTCGGAGTACTCGGGACCCAAGTAGGCACCGTTCATGCCATCTTCAAGCAGCTGTGGTGAGCGAGAGTTGCCCGCGATCTGATACCAGGCCAGCAGTGCGGCGCCGATCGCGCCGCCAGCGTCACCGGCCGCGGGTTGGATCCACAAGCGCTCGAACGGGCCGTCGCGCAGCAGCCGACTATTGGCCACGCAGTTGAGCGCGACGCCACCCGCCATGCAGGCATTGCGCTCCCCCGTGGTCGAGGCGGCGTACCGCGCCATGCGCAGCACGACCTCCTCGGTAACGGCCTGGATCGAGCGGGCGAGGTCCATCTCCCGGCGGGTGATCTCGGACTCCGGCTGGCGTGGCGACCCGTCGAACAAGCGATCAAATCGCTGATTGGTCATGGTCAGGCCACCGAGAAAGTTGAAGTAGCGCATGTTCATCTGAAACGAGCCGTCATCGTGGAGGTCGAGCAGCTCGTCGAGGATGCGGCCCGCGTAGCGCGGCTCGCCGTAGGGCGCGAGTCCCATCAGCTTGTACTCGCCCGAGTTCACGCGGAAGCCACAGAAGTAGGTGAACGCGGAGTACAGAAGCCCGAGCGAGTTCGGGAACAGGAGCTGACGGTCCAGCGTGATGCGGTTGCCCTCGCCGACGCCGATCGTACTGGTAGCCCATTCACCAACTCCGTCGAAGGTCAGCACCGCGGCCGAGGCAAACGGTGATGGGAAGAAGGCACTGGCGGCATGGCTCTCGTGGTGCTCGGCGAAGTACAGCTCCCGCGGCATCCGGTAGCCCAACCGGCGTAGCCCCCGCTCTATCTGGTAGGGGATCCAGAGCTTCTGACGTGCCCACAGCGGCATCGCCTGGTGAAAGGACCTGAACCCGCCCGGAGCGACACGGAGGTAAGTTCTGAGTAGGCGAACGAACGTGCTGATCGGCTTGTCGTAGTAGACGACGGCATCAAGTCCGCGCGGCCCAACCTGGCTGGCTTGAAGGCAGTAACGAATTGCGTTTACAGGAAAGCGATCGTCATGCTTTACCCGCGTGAAGCGTTCCTCCTGGGCCGCGGCTTCGATCGCCCCGTCTCGTACGAGCGCCGCCGCAGAGTCGTGGTAGAAGGCGCTGATGCCGAGGATGTTCATCCGCGCCGGCTCCGGTAGAGCTCGCGGAGTGTCGGCAGAACCCGCTGGTAGATCACCCGGGCGACAACATTGGCTCCGGCCTCGTTGGTGTGTACGAAGTCATACATGATCGGTGAGGTGACCGAATTCAACGCGTTGGCGATGTCGATGACGGGACGCTGCAGCCGCGTCTGCGCGAGCCCGTACGCGCGCCTCCAGGCGACTGGATCGGTGCCCAGCAACTCAGGCGCCTGGAGTTCGTTGGCCACTGGTCGCTTGCTGTAGAGAATGGGCTGCCAGAGGAACGCCGTCTTGACGTGGTAGCTGAGGGCGAGGCGGCGCGCGAGGTCGACGCCCCGCAGGTAGACGGTGGCGGCGTCAGCGCCCGCCTGCGCTGCCTGTTGGCGCTGATTGCCCGCCCACGGAGGCAGGGTCAGCTGCGATGAGGTTGAGGCTACCGTGGGAACGCCACGCAGCGTGCGGGACAGCCAGTTCACTGCGCTCACGTTCGCCCAAGCGTGGTAGAGCGCAGCCAGGGGCGATTGGGCCGGGGCCGCCGCGGGCGAGCTCACGCCCCCGAACGGCAACAGCTCGGCGAACGCCCGGGCCTGAACGTTGCTCGGCACGGTGTGCGGCCCGAGACGGAATTGGCTGATGAGCTCGTTGGCGCCGTCGTAGAACACAGCCAGGCTTGGCACGTGTCCACTGGAGAGGAGCTCTTGGAACTGGAGCACCTCCTGCCAGTTGACGTAGGCGATCTGCCCGAAGTTCCAGACCTTGACCGGGATACCGTCGGCGGCGGCCAGGCGGGCGAACTGGGAGGGAATCGTCTCCTCGTCGCGCTGGAAGACGCCGAACATGCTCGAGCCGCCGAAGAAGAACACCTGGATGGCACCCTTGGCCTGGCTGTCGGGCGCCTGGTAGGAGCGGCGTATGCCACCGACCACGTGCACATACCGCCCGTTGTAGTCCGGCATCACCCAGCCTAGGTAAGGGTCATAGCGCTGCCCGTAATAGACATGGCCGAGCTCGAGGCCCAACGTCTTCGCCCACGGCTCGGCGCGGCCTGCCGGCACGTTCGCACTCGGAAGGAGGCTGAGGTTCGGCACGGCCGCTCTCACATTCCCGGCCTGGTCTCCGGCGTGCAGGAGCGCCCCCACGGCGACGTCGAGCAGCACCAATATGGCCAGGAGCCCGAGCACGACCCCCGGACGACCCAGACGCCGGCGGCCGCGAGCGCCCTCGTCGCCCGCTGCTCTGCGCTCGTAGGCGAACTGACGCCGGTACAGCGGCCGTCCCGAGGCGCGGGGCGCCGCGCGCCAGAGCGAGCGCTGGTCGGCGTTGCCGCCGGGGGACAGCGGGTCCCGGCGCACGAGCCGCAACACCAGCGCGATCGGCGTGAACACCAACAGCTGGATCACGATCAACATGACGAAGGTCAGGACGGCGGCGGCCACACGTTGAACCGATCGAGTGACGCGATCGAGAGCGGATGCGACCGCGGGGAAGCGCAGCGAGGCGCCAGTGGCGATGACCAGCACCCCGAGCAGCACGACCGCGGGCAGCCGGCGACCCAGGAGCCACAGTAGGACGACCACGGCCACTCCGGCTGCGGCCCGCCACGCCGCGGCGATCGCCGGACGGCGTCCGCCGGTGGCCGGATCAGGAACCTGGGACCAGTCTGGGGGAGTTTTCGCGGTGTCCGTTGGGTTGTCGACCGAGGTCGCCACCCAGGTCAGAATAGAGGGTAGATGGAGACCGGCGCGGCGGCTTGTCCCACCACCACCAGCAGTGTCCCCACCGTCAGCAGGACCAGCAGCGGGATGATCCACCACACGCGGTTGATCACCGCATAGGCGACGAATTCGCCGCTGAGCCGGAACAGGTGACGCACCCTCAGCATCACCCCAGCATACCCCGCGCGTAACTTATCGCTTGCGGACCAGCCAACCTTTGCTGGCGAGCCACTGGGCCGCCCTCGTCGGTCCCGTGGGATCGGCTAGGTGATCCCCCTTGAGCACTACCAAGGTACCGTGCGCGGCTCTGGCCAGCCCGGCTCCCTGGCTGAACGGCGTGATCGTGTCCGCACGCGAGGCCTCCACCAACAGGGGAGCGGACGGGCCGTGGACCTGCAGGGTGGGACTGAACTCTCGGCGCTGGGCCAAACTCAGCGGCACCTTTATCTGCCAGAAGTCAGGAAGCTGTATGAAACCCGGCCGGCTCACCGGCCAGGTCAGCAAATTTCCCTCGGGTGCATTGACCGCTGCTGCTGCGATCTGCCGGTGCACCGCCAGCAGTCCGACCAGATCACCACCGGAGCTCTCACCGTAGGCGTACACGGGCAGACCCCGAGCATGCTCGTAGGCCGCCAGCCGCCGCTCCGCCTTGATCACGTATTGCAGCTCCGCCGGCACGCTTGACACCGGGTAGTCCACGACCAGTGCATCCAAGCCGCGCTGGGTGAATGCCGTGTGGGGTCCGCCTGATGGCCACGCCTGCGGCAGCGTCAGGTAAAACGCACCCCCATGGACCAGCAGCACACCGCCACGACTGCGTCCACGCGCCTTGTAAAGACGGTCGTGCCCATAGCCACTGCCCTTTGGGGCTTGAAGAGCACACAGCTTCTTGATTTCACAGACCAGATGGGAATTAGTCGCGGCCTGGCCGGACCCTGCTGTGAGCGCCGTCAACAACACTATTACGGCCAACATGAATCCGGACCGTTTCACACGTTTATGTGATGTCCACATTGCCTTTCACTGTCTCTTTGAAGCTCGGAACGCGAGCATACCAAGTGACCCAGGGGCCACCAGCGCAGCCGCATCGAGCTGGCCCCGGACCCGCGAAGCGATCAAGGACCAAGGGTTCCAAACGGGCTCTCGCCTTAGACTGCGGCTATGTCTGCATGGCCGACAGTCGCCCCGGCGGAGGCGGTGATCCGCCTCAGGACACGGCTTTGCCGCCAACGGCAAGCAGCGCCCGAGGGGCGGGGAGCAAAGCTCTTGCCGCCTCGATGAGCACGAGCGTCGAGGCCCCTCAGGCCCCGCCGGAGGCGGTTGCCGCGGTCGCTCCAGCCGTCGCCCCGCCCCCCGGGCATCCCCGCTTCCGCCTGCTCGACTCGCTGCGGGCCATAGCTGCCCTCGGGGTCCTCGTGGGACACACCGCGGGTGCGACTCACCTCGTGACCAGGTACTGGTGGGGTCCGCTCCTGGCGAGCGGCAATCAGGGCGTGACCATCTTCTTCATCCTTTCGGGCTTCTTGCTCTATCGCCCGATGGTGAGCTCGCGATTCCACGGAGCCCCCCGACCCACCTGGCGCGACTATGCTCGCCGGCGGCTGCTGCGGATCGTCCCTGCCTACTGGCTCGCGCTCACCATCCTGGCAATCTATCCCGGGCTGCCGGGCGTCTTCACCCGCCACTGGTGGTGGTACTACTTCTTTCTGCAGGTGTACAACCACAACATCTCGATCGGCGGGATCGTCATCGCTTGGAGCCTGTGTATCGAGGTGTCTTTTTACCTGCTGCTGCCGCTGTATTCCGACCTAGCCGGGCGGTTGACTCGCGGGCTGAGCATGAGAAGCCGGGTTGGGGCCGAGCTGTGCCTTCTGGCCACGTTGGGAATCGCCTCGCTAATCCTCCGCTTTGTCGATCAGACGTTCCCCATTACCCTGCCCCTCTATCTGGAGTGGTTTGCCGAAGGGATGGGGCTGGCCGCTGGTGAGCGCGGCGCTTGCCCAACGTCCGCGCCAGCGCCAACCGCATGCTGTGGCACTCATCTCCCGTCGCCCGGAATTGTGCTGGGCGGTGGCCCTGATCCTGTATGTGCTGCTGTGCTTCGGACTCGGTAAGCCACCCGCCGCGGGTTACTCCGACGTCAAGGAGGTCCTGCTCAACCGCCTCCTCGGTGGGGTGATGGCTTTCTTCCTCGTGCTTCCGGCGGTGTTCGGAGACAACGCCGGTGGGTGGGTGCGGCGAGTGCTGGGGCGGCCTGCCCTGGCGTGGATGGGACTTGTCTCATATGGCATCTACCTCTGGCACCTCAACGTCTTGGAGCAGGTGGCAGGTCACGTGCACGTGGATGGAAATACCGGCGTCGGCGGCTTCCTCGGTCTGGGCCTGCTTACGTTGACGATCACGTTGGCGATCGCCGCGGCGAGCTACTACGTTGTCGAGCGTCCTCTGCTGCGGTTCAAGTTCCGGCGCGGAACCGTGGCCGCAGCGAGCGGGCGCAGCCGATAGAGCAAGACTCCGCCGGTGTCCAGCGGAGGTATCCCGAGGCTTCCGAACAGTTTTCCCCACGGACCGGGATAGCGCTTGTCAACGACAATCGCCGTCACGGCTTTGTCGGCGATGAAGCGCCGTAGTTGACTTGCATAGTCGGGCGTGAGCGTGCCCGTGAGCAGGGTGTTCCAGGTGGGAAAGCGCAAGTAGCTGGCTGGATACGCACCCGCGTACCCGCCGGCGAGCGCGAAGCGGAAGCCGCTGTTTGCCTGCCAACGCTCGCTCGGTCCCAACGGGGGCACGGTGATCACGTGATCGTTCGGCTTCAGATAGGCGCGGTAGGTTCCCCGGGCAAAGAACGGGGGATCCGCGATCTTGACGTGCCACACGGGATTGCCCACGTTGGGCACGACGCTGAGGACGGTGAGCGCTCCCAGCGCCCACCGCAGCACGCCGCCTCGAGCCAGCCACGTGGTCACGATCAGGGCTGCCGGCAGGACGGCGTACACGGCGAATCGAATCGGTATCGCATAGCGCAGGACCGGCAGGTGTGCGAACAGACGCCACGGGAGCCAGATGCCAGTCGATCTACCGTCCACGGCCAGGACCCCGCCCAGCGAAGCGACCGCGGCCAGGAACAGGCAGATCACCGCCAGCCACGCCGACCGGCTGCGGCGGTGCTGCCATAAGAACACCCCGACCAGAACCAGCAGCGGGACCCCGAGGTAGCTCTCGCCGGAGCCGAGAAAGACGCCCCGGGGTTGGTGGTACTGCGCGAGCTCCAGGAAATCGGGAGGCTTTACGAGAGAGAGCAGATCAGCGGAGAACGCGGTTCCTATCGGCGGGTAGTGACGGCCAAAGAAGAAGAAGTACAGAAACGGGCTCACCAGGACCATCGTCGCGGCGAGAGCCACCAGGAGCAGCCCCGCCACCGCGGCCAGCGCTCGTCGCTGTTCGGCGAACAATGCGTACGCGGCCATCAGGGCGATTAACCCGAACAGCGCCGTGCTCGCCAGCACCTCCGTGGAGATCAAGAACTGGGCGGTCAGGGCAAGTGTCATCGTGATCACGAAGCGCCGCGGGCTGTCTGTCCCGTCGAGGCGACGCAGCACCAGTAGGACGAGCACCGGCAGCAGCGGCACGAGGGCCAGGAAGGGACCACCGGTCAGGTGGGCGAGCATGTAGGGTGAAAACCCGAAGAGGTAGCCACCAATCAGTGCGGGCCATGTCTTGTCGGTCACATACCGGCAGAGCAAGAATGCCGTCCAGGCACTCAAAGCCGGCGACAGTAGTTGGATGACATTCCACGTCACCGCGGGGGAAAAGGCGAGGGTGATGGGCGCCAGCGCCACGCTGGGTCCGGGCATCGACGTGGTCCACTGAAGATTGAAGCCCTCGGGGACGAACATCAGGTGAGTGACGAAGGGATTCAGGCCATGCCCCAAAGCGTGTGGCCACCAGGCGAAGAACCACATGAACAGGCTCGAATCGATCTGGTCGTTGGCGATGATGGTTCGGGCCGGGTTCCCGATCAGTACCGGCACACCGAACAGAGCCACCGAGAGCAGCGTGTACAGGCCCAGGGCTCGCGCGCTCAGCGAAGGACGCCACCGCCCTCCTTCGCGTGGCGGCGATGCTGCTCGGCCCGGGGTGACTGGGCGTGTCTGTGTCGAACCGGCCGAGGTCGCTTCCACGGCAGAGAGTCTCCCAGGTCACGACCCGGCTCCGATGCGGCGGTTGATGACCTTCCCGGCCGGCAAGGCTCTAGCATGCCCGATCGTGACCGATCGGCTGCCGCTGCGGGTGGGATTGGGCGTCGGGCTGGTGGCTGGCTGCGTGCTGGCGTTGCAGGTCCTGCTCAGCCGCCTGTTCTCGGCCGAGCTCTTCTACCACTTCAGCTTCCTATCGATCTCCCTGGCGCTGCTCGGGGCCGGAGCCGGCGCGATCGCCGTGTATCTGCGTCCCGATTGGTTCGAGCGGCGCTCGCTGGACCAGGAGCTCTCCCGTTGGTCGATCGTTCTGGCGGCACTGCTCATCGTCATCCCGCTGATGCTCGCTCGCATCCGCTACGGCACCGGAAACGTGATCACCGGGACGTTCGTCTTCCACCTGGCGCTGGCCAGCGTCCTCAGCCTGTTGCTGTTTGCAGCCGGCGGTACGGTCATCGCGCTCGCGGTGCGGCGCTACGCCCTGAGGATGTCCAGGCTGTACGCGTTCGACTTGGCCGGCGCCGCCTTGGGAGCGATCGTGGTCGTGCCGCTGATGTGGAGGGTCAGCGTGCCGACCCTGATCGTGGCCATCGGACCCGTCGCGGCGGTTGCGGCGCTGCTGTTCGCCGGGGAGATGCGGGCACCGACGGGTCGGGTGGCAGCGGGTTTGCTCGGCCTGGGTCTGGTCGCGGTGGTCCTGGCCAGCACCTCGAGCATCTACAACCCAAAGCCGGCCGAATCCTCGCTCGGGAACGCAGTGTCGGATCGATGGACGCCGCTCAGCCGCGTGGTCGCCTACCCCGCCAATAAAGGCGCTCCCTTTGAGCCGCTGTTCTATGACCGGGGCGGCGCTCCAGTGGCCCGGTATCGGCGAGGCGGGCCGATGCCGAACTGGAGAGTCCTCCACCTCGGAGGGCAGTCACTCGGCTACGTCTTCGGAGGTCTTGGGCGGGCACTGGTGATCGGCGGAGGGGGTGGCCGAGACATCCTCAATGCGCTCACCTCGGGGGTGCGGCGCCTCGACGTCATCGAGCTCAACCGCGGGATCATCGACACCGTCGACGGTCCGCTTAAGTCTTTCTCGGGCGCTCCGTATTCACTCCCCCGGGTTCACTCAGTTGCCGGCGACGGACGCTCCACGTTGGCGGAGAGTGGCGCAAAGTACAACGTCATACACATCGGGAACACCGACACACTGTCGAGCAACTCCGCGGCAGCGTTCGCCCTGACGGAGAACAACCTGTACACGGTGCAGGCGATCAACGAGTACTTTGATCATCTGCTCCCGGGTGGCGTGCTCGACCTGTCCCGTCCTTACCGGCTGGTCGGCGATGAGGCGCTTCGGCTCACGGTGCTCGCGCTCGAGGCGCTGCGGGAGCGAGGCGTCGCTCATCCCGAGCGCCACGTTGTCGTGCTGCTCGAGCAGGACATCCTCGGCGAGCTCACCGGCACGACACTGGTCCGCTTACGGCCGTGGACAAGCGCCGAGCTGGCTCGCATGCGCACGCTCGCTGCCCAGCGCGGCGCTTCGGTCGCCTATGCCGTCGGCGGCCCGTACCAGCGCGAGTGGGCCGAGCTGGCCCGCGCACGATCGCCGCAGGCCTTTTGCTCGAGTTACCGGCTCGACGTCTGCGCGCCGACCGACGACAAGCCGTTCTTCTTCGAGATGCGCCGGCTCGGGTCCTTCGGGAGCTTGGGCCGGGGCTATATCTATACGGCGGATCCCTTCCTGGTGCTGCTCGTGACCTTCGTGATGTTGGTCGTGCTCTCACTCGCGCTGGTCCTGGCTCCGCTATTGGTCACCGCCCGCAGTGACCGCCCGCCGTTGCGCTCTCTGGGCTTCTTCGCGGCCATCGGCCTGGGCTTCCTGACGCTGGAGATCACCCTCATCCAGCGCTTCGAGCTGTTCCTCGGCTTCCCCACCTACGCGCTGTCGGTGGTGCTCTTCGCGCTGCTCATCTGGACCGGAGTCGGGTCGCTGCTGGCGGGTCGAGTGCGAGATCCCAAGGCCGGCCTGACGGCAGCACTGGCGGTGGCGATCGTGCTGATGGCAGCGAGCGCGTTCGGACTTCGCCCCCTACTGGCCGCGCTCATCGATCTGCCCTTCGCGGCTCGGATCGCGGTTACCGTCGGGCTCCTGGCTCCGGGTGGGATCGCGCTGGGGATGGCGATGCCCCTCGGCTTGGGACGGCTCGCGGCGCTCTACCCGCGGGGCGTGGCGTGGGCGTGGGGCGTGAACGGGATCGCCTCAGTCGTGGCCTCCGCCGGCGCGATCACGGTGGCGATCGTGGCTGGGTTTCCGGTGGCCACGCTGGTTGCCGTGGCCTGTTATCTGGGTGCGCTGGTGCACGTCCGGCTGGGAGCTTGGCCGCAACAGCGGCGAGCTCCCGCCCCGGTACACGTGGCCGAACAGGAACCCACGGGCGCCGTCAGCTCCTGAGCGCTCACCGGCTCGGGTTTGGTTGGCGGCTGGGCCTCCGGCTCCTGCGGCTCCGCTTGCGCGTCTTGACGGTGTGGTGATGGGCGACGAGTGGCTGAGTGACCAGGTCCTGGCGGTGGTAGTCACCGCGGCTGAGATGCGCCTCCAGCCACACGTAGAGGACGATGAACAAGTAGCGGCTGCCCATCTCCTGGAGCTTTAGCTTCGACTCGCCATGAACTCGATTGGTCCAGCTCACGGGCACGACCCCGTAGGTAAACCCGCGCGCGACCGCCTTGAGGGGCAGCTCCACGGTCAGATTGAAATGGTTTGAAAGCATCGGCTGGAGCTGGTCGATCACGTAGCGGCGGTAGGCCTTGAACGCATTCGTAGTGTCGTTGTAACCATGCTGGAAGAGAACCTGGATACCCAGGTTGACGATCCGGTTCAGCACCAGCTTCACTGGCGGATAGCCATGGGTGGCCCCGCCGTGACCAAACCGGGTGCCAAACGCGCAGTCATAACCCTCCTCGAGCACCCGGTAGTAGCTGACCAGATCCCGCGGAGAATCCGACAGATCGGCCATCATGATCGCCACTGCATCTCCGCTATAGCGCTCGAACCCCGCCCGCACGGCATGACCAAACCCCGGCGGCAACGGCGAGCGCAAACAGTGCACATGCGGATCTTGCTCGGCGATTGCCCGCACCAGCTCCCCAGTGCCGTCCTGGCTGGCGTCATCGACGACCAGAATCTCATGCTCGATCCCTGCCCGGCGCAGCTCCGCCGCGGTCGCCTGGATCGTCGCTCCGATCGATTCGACCTCGTTGTGAGCCGGAATCACCACTGACAGCTTCATCACGCCACCAACCACCGCTCGGCGTTCTCGGCCTGGATCTCGCGCAGCACATCGCTCGATCCCCCGGGTGATCCGCCAATCTGGATAATCGCGCTGAAACGGCTGGAGATCGCTGATCCACCAGCGGTGATCGCCGATCCGGTGCTCGTCTGAAAGCTCCCAGTCAAGCTGCTTGCCGGCGATCTTCTCGCATAGCTCGATCGCCTCCAACATCGAGCAATTGCTGTCCCTTCCCCCGCCCAGGTTGTACACGGCGCCGGCGCGGGGATCTCGATGAAACGCCTCGAATGCGGCCACGTAGTCGGCTGAGTGGATGTTGTCACGGACCTGCTTGCCCCCGTAGCCGAACACCGTGTAACGATCACCGGTGATCGTGCAGCGCATCAGGTAGGACAAGAAGCCGTGCAACTTGGCGCCAGCATGGTTGGGGCCGGTCAGGCAGCCCCCCCGGAAACTGGCCGTGGGCATGTCGAAGTAGCGTCCATACTCCTGCACCAGCAGGTCAGCGGCTGCCTTGGAGACACCGAACAGGGAGTGGGTCGAGGCATCTATCGACATCGTCGTATCGATGCCGCGGAAGTACCGATGCTGCTCGGGCAGCTCGAGTCGATTGCCAAGATCGCGTAGTGGCAGATGGTTGGGCAGGTCGCCGTAGACCTTGTTGGTGGAGCAGAAGATAAAGCTCGCCGCGGGCGCGTGGCGGCGTGTCGCCTCGAGCAGATTGAGGGTCCCATTGGCGTTCACGGTGAAGTCGGTCTGCGGGTCCGAGGCGGCCCAGTCGTGAGACGGCTGCGCCGCGGCGTGGATCACCACCTCGAGCGAAGCCGCGACCTCGGCAAAGACGCGATCAACGGCATCACGATCCCGGATGTCCAGATCCCGCGAGGAAAACGCGCCGTTCAGGGTGCGCAGGAGGCGCCCGGTCGTGTGTGACGTCGAAGCCGATGGGCCAAAGAATCGAGCTCTCATGTCGTTCTCGAGCCCGATCACGTCAAAGCCCGCCCTGACGAAGTGCTGGACGGACTCCGACCCGATCAACCCCCCAGAACCGGTGACGATCGCGGTAGGCATTCCCGGTAATGCTACGAGCCCCGGGGCCTCAAAGCGCGGAGCTGACCGCCGCTTCATTGGCGGCGACCCAATCATGGATGTCGCGCAGGATCCCGCGTGAGTCACGGCGGGGGCGCCAAGCGGTCAGCGCGTGGAGTCGTGCGCAGTCGGAGATGTACACCGGGATGTCGCCCGGGCGCGACTCCTGGGCGCCCTCCACGTGCACTGCGTTGCCGGTGATCTCGGCACAGAGCGCGGTCGTCTCGCGCAGCGAGAGACTGCACGCTCGGCCGCCGCCGACGTTGACCGTGACGCCATCCCAATGGTCGGGATTGGCCAGCTGTTCGTCGACGAGCTCCACGAGGTCGTCAACGTGCAGGAGGTCCCTGACCTGCTTGCCGGAGGCACCGAACCCGATGTACTGCAGAGGACGCTTGAAGTGATGGGCCAGCATCCAGTAGGTGAAGACGCCCTGGTCGACCCGGCCCATCTGCCACGGTCCGGCGATCACGCCACAGCGATCGACGACGGCGCGCAAGCCGTAGGCAGCCCGAAACTCTTCAAGCAGGAGCTCCGCGGCGAGCTTGGTCGCGCCGTAGATCGTGCGGGCGCCCATCAGGGGGAAGTCTTCGGCGATCCCCGCCGTTGAGGCGCCGGCGAGCGGCTGGTCGGCGGTGAGCTCGAAGCGGGTATCGGTCTCTTCGATCGCCAGCGCCTCGAGCCCAGCGATGGGATAGACGCGGCTGGTCGAGAGGAAGAGCACGTAGGCGTCGCGCCGGCGAGCCAGCTCGAAGCAGTTGTAGGCCCCGATCAGGTTCGACTGAACGACGTAATCCGGGCTGCCGCCGACCCCCGCCAGCGCAGAGGGCTCGGCCGAGCATTCCACCAAGACGTCCAGTTCTCCGATGGCAAGGAGATCCGCGAGCACCCGCACGTCGCCGTGGAAGAAGGCGACGCCCGCCGCCCGCAGACGCGGCAGATTCAGCTCGGCTCCGCGCCGGTGCAGGTTGTCCATGGCGGTAATTTCCCAGTCGAGATGTCGTGCGGCGAGGCCGACGGCGAGGTTGGCGCCGATGAAGCCCGCACCCCCCGTGACGAGCACACGCATGATCCCGGACGATGCCAAATCCTGCCCCTGCCCGTCGCCCGACGACCGGGATCCAGGAAAAGCCTCGGCCGACCAGTGCAGCCGTAGTGATGTCATGGCCAGCCGACCAACTACCCGCGAATCCCTGAGTGCGCTAAGTACCCCTCAGGCGGTAGAGGAGAACTCCATCGTCATCGATCGGGCGGACGCCAAGGCTGCCGAACAGCTTTTGGGTCAGGGCTCCAGAGTCGAGCTTGGCCACCGCCACCGCGGTCACCCCCTTGTCGTTGACGAACCGGCGAAGCTGATATTCGTAATCAGAGGGAAGAAAGCCCGTGATGAGTCCAGCAAAGATGGGGTAACGCTTGTAACTGGCAGGAAAAGCGCCGACGTAGCCGCCGGCGAGCTTGAAGCCAAACCCCGCCTCCGCCTGCCAGCGTTCCCCGTCGATAATCGGAAACAGAAGTACCCGATCGCTGGCGCGCAGATAGTGGTGGTAGCGGCCAGAAGTGAAGAATCCCGGTGTCGGCGGAAGTGTATATCGCCACGCCCTGCTGCCGATGTCGGGAACGATGAAGGCGACCGCGAATAGCGCCAGCGCCCAGCGCGCGAGACTGACATGCCAGGCTAGCCACATGGCGACGATCACGGCCAAGGCGAGAAACGTGAACAGTGGAAAGCGTTGCGGTACTGCTCGCGACAACCCCGGAAGTTCCGCGAACACCGACCACGGCAGTCCGACCGCGGTGGAACTACCGGCGATGATCAACCGGCCCCCAAGCGACGCCACCGCAGGAACCACCAGGCAGATCATCGCCAGACGCGCCGAGCGGCGATGGAAGTACCTCCAGGCGTAGGCCAGCGCGATGATCGCGAGTGGGATGCCGAGGTAGCCCGGTCCCCCGTAGTACGAGGGCGCTCCGCTCAATCGGTGGCTGTGGACGACCTCCATCACGGGGCCGGGCACGAACCACGAGGCCAGGTCCAACGCAAACGCGGCCACGGACTGGGCAGGCGCGGTGTAGGAGTGAAATGCCATGCTGTACAACATGGGACTGATCAGCACCGCGCTGGCGGCGTAGGCTCCAAGCAGCAGCTTTCCGGTCCGCAACAGCGCGGGCCGTTTGTCAGGGAGCACAGCAAAACCGCTCAGGAGCGCGATTGCTCCAAACACAGTGGTCGTGAGCAGGATCTCCAGGCTGGCGAGAGCCTGCAAAGCCAGGGCCAGCGCGGTCAGGATCAGGAATGACCGCTCCCTTATCGAGCCCTCGACACGGCGGATTACCAGCAGGGCCAGTACCGGGACGAGGGCCACCAGGTAGAGGTTGGGCGACCCCTGCAACATCGTGAGCATGTACGGGGAGAAGCCGAAGATGTAGCCGCCGACCAGCGACGGCGCCGTCGCATGCACAAGGTGACGGCAGAGCAGGAACGCCGTCCACGCGGCTATCGCGGGGGCCATCAGGGTCAACACATTCCAGGCCACGACCGGGCCGAAGGCCAAGGTCACAGGAGCCATGAGCAGGCTGGGACCAGGAACCGAGGTCACCCAGGCGAGGTTGTAGGACCCAGGCGCGAAGATCGCGTGGGTGATGAACGGATTCAGGCCGTGCAGCACCGCGTGCGGCCACCAGGCGAAGAACCACGTGAACGCGTTGGGGTCGCCATCGTTGGACGCGATGATCCTCGAGCCCAGGTGACCCAGCACGGGTCGGCCGAAGAGCCACAAGGAAGTCGCGACGAACACGAACAGCGACCACACCTCCGGCGAAGTCACTCCCAGTCGCCGGCGTCGGCTTATCAGTCGTCGGCGCTGTCCAGTGGCTGAGCGGCAGCGAGCCTGCCGGAAGCCATCCGCGGGCGCGGGCGCCGAAGGTCGGCGCGGGCGATCGCAGGGTCACCAGAGCAATCGCCCAACCTGCCACCACCAGCACGCCAGCCACTCCAGCCACGTAAAGGCCCGCGCCAACGTGGTGCGTTGGCACACGACCAGCAGGCGATCGCAGACGCGATCGGCGCCGGCAAGCTTGATCGCAGTTGAAGATGACCAGGGGCCCGATCCAGAGACCCACCCAGGAGCAGCGTCGACGCCGGAAGGCGCGCCAGGCGAGGGCGCTGATGAGAATGCCAGCGGCGACATAGCTCCAGCCGGGGCCGGCTTGCCACAGCGTGTCGGCAACCACCCGCAGACGCGGAGGGAGCATCGTGCTCGGGGAGGAACGAAGACCAGGACGAGCAGGAATCCCCCGGCCAGACTGAAGGCGAGCGCCGCATGAGCCCGGTCGTGAACCGCTCCGCCGCTCGAGTGTGGCTGAGTTGCTCGTTCCGTGGTGACTCAGTGCCAGGCACCATCGCCTCCCCGTCGCCGCCCTGAGCCGCGAGCCAGGAGGCGAACAATGGCATGACCACCGAGGATCTCCGTCTGGGGGTCCTGGCGCCACAGCGCTGGCAGGCTCGCCCCATTCCCCGGCACGACCGCTAGTGTGACACAAAATCCGGTGTCGTCTTCATGACCGGTCGCGCGCAGGGCTGCTCAGCGGCCGGCGAGGCTGAGTGGCGCGTGCGGCTCCGTGCGACTGATCCGGTAGAGCAGCACACCGCCGGTATCCACGGGGCGAACGCCGAGGGTCGCGAATAGCTTGAGCCACTGCTGGCCAGCGAAGCGCTTGCTGATCACCACCGCGGTGACGCCCTTGGCGGCGACGAAGCGACGGAGCTGAATCGCGTAGTCGGTGGTCAGCTGGCCGGAGAGCAGCGTCGATAAACGTCGGGATATCGAGTATACGTCACCGGGAACGTCCCCAAGCCGCCCCCGACGAGCTGAAAGCCAAAATGATCCTCGGCCTGCCAGCGCATGTTCTGCCCGATGATCGGGACGGTGAGAACGCGATCGCTCGGGCGCAGGTAAGCCCGGTAGCCCCCGCTGGCGAAGAACGGGGGGTCGCTGATCGGCGTCTTCCAGGCCGAGCTCCCCAGGTGCGGGACCATCAGCGCCATGGCGAGCAGGACGAGAGGCCAGCGCCAGGCACTTGCCTGCCGGGTCAGCCAGATCGCGACGATCAGCGCGGCGGCCAGAAACGCATAGAGGGCAAAGCGCTGCGGAATGAGCAGCTTCAGGCCCGGGAAATGCGCCAGGTCGCTCCACGGGAGCCCGATTCGGGTCAGGTCATCGTGCACCCTCAACAGAGAACCAAGCGAGAACACCGCGGGAACCAAGAAGCAGATTGCCAGCAGGCGCCCGATACGGTCATGCCGGCGCTGCCATGCCCAGAGCGCGATGATGAGCAGCAGCGGCGCGGTGAAGTAGGCCAAACCTCCGTAGTAGCCTGGCGTGCCGCCGATCTGGTGGGTGGTAGCCACCGCGAGTGCCGGATCGGGATAGACCCAGGAGAGCAGATCAGCGGCCAGTAGGGGCCCGTTGTTGTACGGCGTGGTGTGACCGTGGAAGAGCATGAAGTAGATCATCGGGCTGACCAGCACCGCGGTGCCGAGGTAGGCGGCGGCGAGCATCCGCACCGTGTGCACGAACCGGGGGCGATGGTCGACGTACAGCAGAAACCCGGCAGCGAGTGCCACGCCACCGAAGATCGCCGAGGTCGCCACCAGCTCTACCGTGCTCACGAATTGCAGAGCCAGCGTGATGGTCATCGCCAACAGAAACGTCCGGTCGCTGAGCGAGCCCTGGAGGTGGCGCACCACCAGCAGCACCAGCACCGGTATCAGGGCGACGAAGTAGAGGTCGGGCGAGCCCTGCAGCATGCGGAGCATGTAGGGCGAGAACCCGAAGATGTAGCCCCCGGCCAATGAGGGCGCCACGGCGCCGGTGAGGTGACGGCAGAGGAGAAAACCAGTCCACGCGGCCACCACGGGCGCCGCCAGGGCAAGAACGTTGTAAGTGACCACCGCCCCGAACAGGGCGGTCACCGGAGCCGCGAGCAGGCTTGGGGCCGGCACAGCCGTCGCCCAACTCAGGTTGTACCCATCGGGGGCGAGGATGACCTTGGTCAAGAAGGGGTTATCGCCATGAAAAAGGGCGTGTGGCCACCAGCTGTAGAACCACGTGTACTGGGCCGGATCGATGTCGTTCTCGGCGATCAGCGTGGTATGGAAGTGGGTCAGGACGGGAAGACCCCAGAACAACAGTGACAGTGCGGCGTACAAACCGATTGACCACACGGCTGGTGAGCGGTGAAGATCGGCACGGAAACTGCGCACCCGGAGCAATGGCGATGGCGTTTGCTCTCGCGCGGGCGCCTGCAGCAGGACCTTCCAGCCACTCAGACCAACGATCGCGGGTCGTACCGCGGCAAACGAAAGCATCCACCCCCCGAGCACGATCACACCGCCCAAACCGAGGGCGTAGACACCCGCGCCCCGGGGCTGGAACCTGTGATCTGCACCCAGCGCCAACGCATTGAGCGTCGCCAGTGCTCCCACCCACAGACCCGCCCAGGAGTACCCGTCCCGCCCCCGGGCGCGCCAGGCGAAGGCGACGAGAAGCAGTGCGGCGGCCACTATGCCCCAACCGGTTCCCTCTCGCCACAGGGTGTCCGCGGCGGGGCTTCGCTGCGGCAGAAAGGCCGAGACGACGAGCGTCATCGCCCCTATCAGGCTGAGCAGAAACGCCAGCCGCTTGCGCAGCATCGTCGTCTCGCCTGTCTGGCGCGTCAAGACCACTTCAGCCCGAGCCCGTCACGTGCTCGAGCAGCATGCGCGGAGTGGGGACGCTTCGGCGCACGGGTCGGTTAGTCTAACCGCGCGCGCCAGCTGAACCCACTCCGGGACGGCGGGACGTCATCGACGGCTAAAGGGCTTTCCCGATGGACACGTCCTCACACCACGAGCGGGTCCCGCTGAGCCTGATCATCCCGGCCTACAACGAGACAGGCCGGCTGCCCGGCACGCTCGAGCGCACTCGGGAGTACCTCGAGGCCGGCGAGGAGGAATACGAGGTGATCGTCGTCGACGACGGAAGTGAGGATGACACAGTCAAAGACGCCGAGACGATCGCGCAGCAGTGGCCCGAGCTCACGGTGGTACGGCTTCCGGTCAACATGGGCAAGGGAGCTGCGGTACGAGAGGGGATGCTGCGCGCGGGTGGTGTCCATCGGGTCTTCAGCGACGCCGATCTGAGTACGCCCATCGAGGAGCTGCCGCGTCTGCGCGAGCGGCTGAACGGCGACTGCCATGTGGCAATCGCCTCGCGCGCCGCACCCGGTAGCTACATCGAGGTCCACCAGCCTGGCTGGCGTGAGTTCATGGGACGCGTCTACAACCGCCTGCTCCGTGTCGTCGTGCTGCCCGGAATCGACGACACGCAATGCGGCTTCAAAGTGTTCAGTGACACCGCTGCCCTGAGATGCTTTGCTCCACTTCAGACCAAGCGATTCGGGTTTGACGCCGAGGTGCTGCTACGTGCACGCAGGGCGGGCTGGTCAATCGCCGAGGTCCCGGTTCGCTGGCGCCACGTGGAGGAGTCACGGGTCGGATCCTTGCGAGACTCAAGCCAGATGCTCTACGACTTGCTGCGGCTGCGGTTTCGACGGATCCGATAGGGGTTCAACCACCTGGCCGCGCCCCGGGAGTAGATACCGCGCAGGACGACGATGTGCCGCCAGCCGGGCGCCAGGCGTGCGGCGATCTCGCGTCGGCAACCTACGCGAATCGCTCTTGAGCATCCCAGAGGGGTTCGCAGCCGCACTCGAGCGTTGATGGTGCAGCAGTTCAGAGTTGAGCACGTGGAGAGCGGATCCGAGGGCTACTCTGCGATCTTCTCAGCCTCTGGCATCCGAAGGCCGGTAGCCGCATAGGACACCGGTACTCCCGTGGCTGGTCTGCGCCCGAAGATCAGGAACTGCTTGCCCAGCACTCGCCAGGCGATTGGAGTGCGCAGATACAGGCGCGTCAGGCGCGGGCTGGGCGGCAGGCGCCCGCGGAAGGAATAGGGCAGGAACCGAGGGATCGCGTCAGCGACCTCGAAGCCGGCGGCATAGACGTGCTCCTTGACGGCCACATCGCTGAGCGCGAGCTTGTGGTCGGCAGCATCGAAGTAGCGATCGGCGCAGAAGCGGAAGTTGGGCCCCATGATCGCCAGCACGCCGCCCGGCCTGAGGCACTCGCGGATCTTCTCCAGAAACGCCGCCACCTCCTCGTGGGTGGCCAGATGCTCAAGGAAGTTCGACACCCAGACAGCGTCGAAATGGCCCTCGGGCAGATCAACGTCCATGACGTCCGCGGTGATGAACTTCGTGTCCGCCCGTGCTGCCCGGGAACGATGGTCAACCATGTCGATGGCCCACCGTTCAGGCGCTGGAATCGCGTCGATGAACTCACAGCGACCCGCGGCTGGATCGAGCACACGTTGGGGTCGGCCCAAGCGCGCGTATACGTAGCTTGCCAGCACCTTCCATACCGCCTCGCGGTTCGCCTGGGCGATATCCCGGAATCGGTATTCGTACATCCGCTCGTAGTTCATAGCAGCAGCCAACCCTACCGCGTCACGAAACGTTGCCGCGGTGACCCCGAGATGCTTGATGGCGTGGCCCGACGGCGCCGCCAACCCGCCGCGGCGACGAGCAGCAGGCCCAGCAGCGTGGATGCGCTGATGATCCGCCCAGCGGTCCAGCTCACGGGCGCGTACCGAAACTCGACGCGGTGGCGACCGGCCGGCACCGGGACTCCGCGCAACATGTAGTCGACCCGATCCACGGGTACTGCCTTGCCGTCCACGGTTGCGCTCCAGCCGGGATAGTAGGTGTCGGTGAGGACCAGCAGGCTCGGCCGGGTGACATCGGCGGTGGCGACGATGCGCTCTGCCCCGTAGTGGACGAGGCGGGCGCTGCCGGGCGCGTGCAAGCTTCGGCTTCCCCGGTCGACAGCCCGGGAATCGCGTGGTCGGTGAGCGCGACTTGACGCCCGTCGAAATCGGGGGCGCTGACGGCGGTGAGCTGATCTCGGTCATCTCTGATCACCTGCTGACGATCGACCACGAAGGTTCGCGGCAACGCGCCACCGATGGCATAGATCCTCCCGTCGCGACCCTGGTATCGAGCGCCACGCCGGGGAGGTGAAGCGGCGCGTTGCGCGGGTCCTGGAGCACGTCGGTGACGCTGAGCAGACGCAGCGCGTGGAGGGCCGACCGGCGTTAGATGCGGCACGAGCGGCGAGGTGGCGAACAGCGACTCCAAGTTCTTGGCCCAGAACTTCGAGTACCGAGCGTCTAGCGGAAAATCGTAGCCGCGGGCATCGTAGAGGCGATACCTCATGGCGAGATCTGGAGGCAGGGGCGCGGCGGCTATGAAGCTTGCCGAGCTGAGGCCCACGAAACGGTTGGGTCGGCGCGCTTGGAGGTAGCGGATGGCAGCGGTGGCGGGCTGGACGGCGTGCGTTGACGGGATCGAGGGGTTGTAGCCCATTCCGGCTTTGAACAGATCAATGGCGACAAGCACCACGGCGAGCGCTACGAACGCCGAGGCGGGTATCACGCGGCGCAGCCGCAAGGTGAGCAAGACGAAGCCCGCGCCGCCCAGGGCAAGCCACTCCACGAGTGCGCTCAGGCGCTCGATCTCAACGAAGAACGGATGGGGCGGCAAGCGCCGATGCCGGAACGGCAAATCCTCCGGCGAGCTGCAGCGCATCATCGAGATGACTTAGCTTCAACTGGCCCTTGACGAGCATCCAGACCACGGGAAAGCACAGGAGGACGCCAGCGAAGCCGAGCAGCAGCCGCCTCCGCCGCAGGTCGAACTCTTCCCCGGCGAGCTCGTCCAGCCCCCAACCGGCGAGCAAGGCCATGCACATCAAGAACAGGAAGATCAGGCGAGCGTTGTCGGCGGTGGAAAAGATGGGAAGGCGGTTGGCGATTCCGAAAGCGGGCTGGAATCCCATGACCACCGCCAGTGCGACGGCTCCGAACAGCGCCACCGCGACACGCTCGAGCCTGGGGCGCAGGATCAATGCCCCAGCGGCGACCATCAGGGTGAGCGCGCCGACATACAGCGCTCGATCGGCGAGAAACGAGGTGAACAAGCGGGTGAGATCGGTACCGCGGGTGGGACGCCCCCAGTAGTCGGGTAAGAAGAATGCCCAGCAGGTATTGCTGAGCGACGTGCACGTGTGGCCGCTGGGAACGGAGCTGAGTGTCCACGGAGTGCGACAGCAGCTCGAAGAACGGGACCAGCGTGATCGCGGCCAGAGCGGTACCCGCGATCAGCGCCAGGCCGAAGCCAATTACGGCCCGAGCCGGCCGCCCGCCCCTCCGCCACGATTGCCACAGCCGCAAGAGAAAGAACGCTGCTGTGGCAAAGAGGGCGTGAAAGCTTGACTCAGGGTGGCCGCCAAGGTACTGGAGTCCGACCACGCCGGCCAGCCCGGCGGTGGGAAGCAGTCCCGGCCGCGACACCAGCGCCTCGGTGAGCAACAAGAGCCAAGGAAGCATGGCCCACACGCTGCTGGCGGGAGCGTTCAACCAAGCGACCATGAACAGGCCAAAGCCAAAGACGACGCCGGCCAACAACGCCCCGCCAAACCGCATGTTCAAAGCTCGACCCAGCAGGTAGGTACCGAACGCCGCCACAAAGAGCTTCAACGCGGCGATCACCGCCAGCGACTTCCAAAATGGAAGCACGTAGCCGGGCAAGCCGAACGGCGATAACACCGCCGATTGCTCATTGGCCAGCAACGGCCGGCCACTCATGATGTACGGGTTCCAAAGCGGGATGTCAGGAAGCACCTCCCGCGTGTACTGCAGGAAGGGTACGAACACCCGCGCTGAGTCCATCAACTCGAAGTTCGACCCCAGCACCGGTACGCCCGTCGGCGCCGAGCTCGACCAGGGAGCGGAGCTCCAAAGCAGATCCGCACCCGACAGCGTGCGCCCCGGCAACAGCCCCGGGGCAACGAACGTCAGCGCCAGCAGCCCGTACACCGCCGCGGCAGCGACCGCCGGTCGCATACCCCACCGCCGCCTCAGCCGGCTAGTGGCCAGCACCCTCACGCCTACCTATTGGATGGTATAGACGCTGGCGCAGCCAAAATGATGAACCGAGCCGATGACCGAAGCGAGCTCGGCGCCGAGGTCTCGGCGCGACTCGCAGTCGACGAGCAGAAAGCGCGCGCCACTGTTGCGGACAAAGCTACGAGCCGTGGTCGTGCTCATCCCGCCCTGGAAGAGCGCATCGGCGACGGCGACGCGGCGGTAGAACTCCGAGGTGCCGCCGCGCACGGTGAGCGACCAGTAGGAGTTGCCCACGTAGGTCGAGCGACCGGTAATCGGCGGCACGACCTCACCCAGATAGGCACGCGTGAGCACCCCACCTGGCCGCGGGTCCCGGGCCAGGAAACGGAGTGCGTCGGCCTCACCTCGATCCAGGAAGTTTGCATCCCCGGGTCCGTTGACCACCCCGCGAGTCGAGCCGGGAGCTACCAGGCCCCGGGCGATGGTCAACTCGTAGATGGTTCCCGGCACGGTTACGGCAATGACCGCGAGCGCTCCGAGGATCGTTCGATAGCGTCCGGTTCTGGGCCACCGCAGGTCACGGAAGGCTTGGACGCTGAGAATCGCCAGGGGAATGCTGACGCCGAGGAAGGCATGCGTGGCGGCTCCGCCCAGCCGCTCATCGCCCAGGAAGATGACCAGGGCGACGATCGGCCAGATCCGCGTCGCGCAACCCAAGAAGCTACGTGGCCGGACTCGATAGGCCAGCGCCGCCGGGAGCGCGAGCGGGGCCAGCGTGAGCACCACGATCCCGAGCGGCCAATGTCCACTTTGCGCGTCGAGACCCAGCTTCCACAGCGGGTCGCTGCGCTGCAGGATCTCGTAATAGGTGAGTGGCAGCACGGCGGCCACGAGCGTCAGCAGCAGCGCCCTCGTGTTGACACGGTTTCCGCTGCGCCACATCAGCGCCTCCGTGCACAGCAACACCAGGATCAGTGTCGCTCCCTGCCACGGATGCAACGAGCTCGCCAACGCGCCGAGCAGCGGCGTTGCCCAGCCGAGGCGCCCTCTGTGCCTGTCGCGCTCGTAGGACAACAGGCCAGCCACCATGGCGGCCAGGCCGATCATCCCGAACGGGTAGTCCCAAGACCAGAAGCCCACTGCCGAGTCGCCGGTGACCACCTGCCACTGCAGGTGGGGGATCAGACCGACATGAAGAAGCTTTACGGCAATGAGCTCACCCGGTCCCGTGAAGAACAGGCCGACGATCAGCGCCGCCCGACGGGCTGTGCGCTCCCGGAAGCTGCGGCGTACGTAGGCGCGCGTGGCGAAGAAAACCGTCCCGACCGCCACCGGCTTCCACAGCAGCAGCGTCAACCACGGTGCCAGGCCAACGGCGACCGCCGCCCCGGACGCGGCGATGATGGGCTGGAAGTAGTCCGCCGGCGTGGGCTGCAATACGAACAGATTCGAGGCCAGAAAATGATGCGAGGCCGACCGAATCCAGGCCAGGTACTCCATCTGATCCTCGAGGAAGACCCCGTCGGTCCCGGTCCAGTTTCGGCCGTGCTCGACCACCTGCCACAGATCCAGGCCGAGGACCCATACCGACAGCGCGGCAAAGACGAGCAGAATGCCCCCGTCAAAGCCATCCATGCGCAGGCGGCGCGCGGGCGGAGCGGCAGTCTCCGCAGCCGCCCGCGGGCGCGGCGGGGACGCCTGCTCAGCCTGATTGAGGGATCGCACTCAGCGAAGGATGCCGAAACCGGCGCCCGACTGAGGTGCTCTTCCGAGGCCGCGGGCCGAGGGGGCTGACCTGGCTGCTAGCGCGGCCGCTCCAGGAGGGTGACGACCGCGCCGCCTCGGGGACGCTGATAACGACGCAGGAGGGTGAAGTGGTACTCCGCGACCACGCGAGCCGCGGCGACATCGACGAATGGGTTCCCGGTCTCGTTGATCGCGAACTGAGCCCGCGACGCCAGCGGCGAGTCACCCTGGACGATGCGATAGCGCGGGTTGGGCGAGAGCATTAGCTGCACGACATAGGGCTCAGCCTGGGGCGTGAGGACGACGACCAGGGGACCGGTGCCGCGACGGCGGATCGTGGCCGCGACAGCCGGCCAGACTCCCCCCGCGGGCTGTCCGGTGACGTACTGGAAGTAGTCGCTGCTGGGGTACTGGAAGGTGGCGGGATGAGCGAGGACGCGTGCGTCGAACACGAGTGCGGGAGCCAACAGCAGCGCGGCTCCCAGCGAACACACGACCACCGCGGGTAGGACGCTCATCGCGTTGCGCAACCATTCGGCGCTTCGCACCGCGGCATAGGCCATGAGCACGATCGCGGGCGGCAGGACGTACATCATGTGCCGCGGGTAGGGACGGGTTGAGAACAGCAGCGCGACCGCGAAGGGCACGACGATCCAGCCCAGCAGCACCACGGTCAGACGGCTCCGGGCGCGCCAGGCGAGCACAGTGCCGACCACCCCCAGGGCGATCAGTGGCAGCGTGACATAGCCGAGCAACGCGGGCCGAAATACCGACCACGCATGACCCGGGATGGCGTTGAACGGATCGGCCAGGACTTGACCGAGGCTCCGAGCGGGCCAGACTCCGAGCTTCTTGAGCAGCAAGCCCTGGCTCCAGTAGTGCGAAGAGCGCAGCAGGATCTCGGAGCCGAGAACCATGACCGCCGCGATCGCCACCGCGGCAATCCACCTGATCAGACGGCGAGACCGGCCGAGCGGGGACCAGTCGAAGCACAGAAGGCTGAGCGGAATCAGGACCAGCGCCGGCTCGGTGTTCTGCTTGGTCAGGGTGCCGGCAGCCAGCACCACCCCCAGAAGCGCTCCCCACCGCGGACCCGGGTAGCGGGCCAGTTCAAGCTGCGCGTACAGAGCGCTGGCCATCACCAGCGTGACCAACGGCTCGTAGATCCCGATCCCGTCGTGAACGACGAAGAACGGCAGCAACACGCACAACGCCCCTGCGACCAATCCGACCGCCGTGCCGCCCAGCCGGCGGCCGAGCAGGCCGACCACGCCGACGGTCAACAGCCCAGAGATCACCGAGACCAGACGCACTGCAACCAGCGGATTGAAGCCCAGCTTGACCCACGGTATGCCAAACCACGTAAACAGGGGCAGGGGCGCCCCGTCGCTCTCAGAGACAAACAACTGGTGAATCGAGTGCGCCGCTTGGTTGGTGTAGCTGGCGAACTGTCCTTCGTCAGAGAAGTACGGAAAGCGAGCTATGAACCAGAGTCGGGTGGCGAGGTAGAGCACCGTGAGCGCCGCCAGACCCACACTGGCGGTCGCTCGGCGGCCCGTCAACGACCAGCTGGCAGATGTCCATGCACCCCTATAGCCATGCCGGGAGAGCTCCGCTTCGGCGTTCGCCGACACCCGCCGGCCCGGCCGCGCCGCGGCGCCGCTGGGTTCCTGCGCGGCGGGCACCGGCTGACCATGGGCCAGGGCAGCCGGAAGTTCCACGCCTCCGATTCGCTGCTTTCGCGCTGTGAACCTCACACCGCGACTGAGCCTACCGCGTCCACGCTCGACCCACGGTCAGCAGACCGTGTACGCCTTCACCCAGGTGACTCTTTCCTGAACAGAGATTGCCTGACGTCACTTAACCACCGTCGCGATCGGCCGCCGGGTCACCTCCCGACACGTCGTCCCGAGCATCAAAAGGTGGTCTACGGCCCCATCAGAGTCAAGGGGAGCGAACCGCATCACCCGTCTTCGTGCTCGGTCCTGGCACCGCTCGAGTGGCGCAATTGACCATCCCGCAGGTTTCGCCGCTGCTCGATTGCATGCGCACGTGACTGAAGCCGAACCATCTTGGCGCCATACCAGGTCCTTGGTGAATTCAGGTGATAGGCTCTCGCATCATAGTTTTGGCACGCCCAGGCCGAGCACGGGTGACGGCGACACTACGTTCATCACGCCCAGTCGCGAAAGCCGGATCGCCGGCGCGGCTCGACAAGCTCAATGTCTGGTTCGCGCGACGTAGGAAACTAGGCGCGGGGCAAGAATCAGCGGTCGCTGTCGACGTCGGTCCCACCCTCGCCACCCGGCTCTTCAGGCATCGGTCAGCCCGGTTTAGCCCAGCGCCCGCCCCGGCGGGGTATTTCACTCCGATGCTGATCGGGGTCACGCTCCTGGGCCTCGCGGGCTGTCTTGCTTACGCGCTTGCAGCGTCGCCTCACGAGCGCCTGGCAGGCGACGCGCTCGTTTATCACTTTGAAGCCTCCGCACTCGTCCATGGGCATGGGTTCTCAAACGGGGGGCTCACGACTCACGGGCCGTTTCATCCCACTGCGGCGCATCCACCGCTGTTCCCGCTTGTGCTCGCTGGCCTGGGCGAGCTCGGAGTTACGAGCTTCAACGGACAGCGTGTCGCACTTTGTGTCTTGGGGGCAGCCGGCGTAGTTCTCATAGGTCTGCTCGGCCGCCGGACCGTAGGACCGCGTACCGGGCTCATCGCGGCGGCGATAGCCGCTGCGTATCCGAACCTGTTCATGATCGACGGGATGGTGCTGGCGGAGTCGCTCTACGTCCCGATGATCGCGCTCGTTCTGCTGCTCGCGCTGCGAATGATCGAGCGGCCTTCCATCGGCCGGTGCGCCGCACTGGGAGCGGTGATTGGGCTGGCGACGCTCACTCGCTCGGAGGCGATCCTCCTCCTACCACTCTTGGTGTTACCGATTGCCTGGCGCACCAGGCATTGGCGCACGCTCATCGTCTGTGGCACAACGGCGATACTTGTCATTTCACCCTGGCTTGGTCGTAACTGGGCTGTCATGCATCGCTTTCCGTTGATTTCAACCAACGGCGCCCTCACCTCAGCGGCTGCCAATTGCGACTACGCCTATTACCGGGAAGTCGGTTTCTTCTCTGGTCGGTGTGCGACCAATACTCCGTGTGTTCGCCTGGACGAGGTGCGGGAAGCAGACTGCTTGGAACACTTGGCCCGAGTCTATGTAGTGCATCATCTCCGCCGTGTTCCGGTCGTGGTTCTCGCGCGGGAAGGTCGCATGTGGAACCTTTTCGGACAGCGCACCGACCTGAGCTACGCCTCACTTGGTGGTCGCAATTTCGCCGTGGGACAGGCCGGGCTGGCAATGTACTTCGTGCTGCTGATGCTCGCCGTTCCGGGCCTCGTCGGTCTTCGGCGTCGCGGAATGCTCGTTCTGCCGCTCCTCACGCCGTTCGTGCTGGTGGCGATCGCCGCAGCAACCACCTGGGGCTTCAGCCGCTACCGGGTGGCAGCCGAGATTCCCCTCGCCGTGCTGGCGGCCGCCGGCATCCAGGTCCTGCTGGCGAGGACCGGGCGCAACAAGCTAATCGGGATTTCGTCGCTTGTGGGGCTGATCGTGTTCGGGTTTGGTGATCGCCCTCAGCGTCACGGCGAGGCCGCGTACCCCGCCACCGTTTGCGTTGTCCCCGGGATCGTGCCACATCACGAGCTCACATTCGACCCTGCCGGAAAACTGCCGCCCGGCCGGGTTCATTTCACTCCCGTCCCAGCTGGCCAATCGAGCGATCAAGCTCAGGAACGGGCAGGAGCTGCCCATCGTGTCAGGCTGGTTGGTCAGCAACGTCGAGGACGCTCAGATCGGTCCTCGATCGGCCTGAAATAGCGGGCTGGGTTGCCAATGTGAAAGACAACCGCCCAGCCAGTGCCGTTCTCGTCTTCATCGGCGGACGCTTCTTCGGATCAGTCAAGCCGACCATCAGCAGGTCTGACGTCGCTCGGGCTTATCGCAGCCAGGGCGTGACCGAGTCCGGGTTTGCAAATCGCCCTGCCTACAAGCCTGGTTCGCGATGGACAACTGACCGGCAAACTTCAACTGTTCGGCGTGGAGGCCGGTAAAGCGTCGCAGCTGCCGCTCAATTGTGCAGACCCGTCAGTACAGCTTGGCTGTTAGGGCTCGCGTCTAGGTGAGGTACCGCACGCTCGGTTGTCCGCGAACGTTTACACCTTGGCGGCACAGACCATGCCCACCGAGACGCCTGCCGGCAACCGATGCCCGCGCCCGACCAGCCTTGCCTCACCTCGTGTGGGCAGTTCGAGCAAACGGTTGAGCACCGGTGGCGCCAGCGTCAGGTCGTCGTCCGAGCTTCTGCCTCGAAGCTTGCGCACGACTGCTACGACGGGAAGCACCGCGGTGTAGAAATAGGTTTCGAAGCGCGGCTCCCAACCGGCGGCATCCAGCTGCTCGCGTAATTGGCGGGCCGTATACCGGCGCCGATGGTGCATCGATTCGTCGTACTGGCTCCACAGCCACTCGTAAGCGGGGACAGTGACGACCACGTGAGCACCCGACGCCGCCACGCGGCGCAGCTCCGCGAGGGCGCGAAGGTCGTCGTCCAGGTGCTCGATCACGTCGGTGGCCAGGATCAGAGTGAAGCGTCCATCCTCGAAGGGCAGGGCTTCGATCGGCGCTCGCTGGACAGCCGCGAGGCCACGGCGGCGGCAGAAGTCCACAGCCTCCGACGAGAAATCGACTCCCTCAGCTTCGCCAAGGCCGCCAAACTCGACCAGGTTGCGTCCGGTGCCGCAACCGGCATCGAGGATGCGGGGCGAGGAGGTGACACCGGCACGCTTCAACAACGCCCAGATCATCCTCCGGCGGCCCCGGAACCACCAATGTTGATCCTCGAGCTCGTAGAGCTCGCGATAGCGCCAGTCCTCCAAAGTAGGCGCGAGTCTAATCCCCCGGGACCCAGACGGTCGGAGGCCTCCGCGAAGCCAATGGCGTGGAGTGTAGGGTGCGCCGGAACTGAAGCTAGCGCGCCGTTCTCAGAACCCTCACCGGCAGCCGACCAACCCTCACATCGCCTGGCATGTCTGATCCAGCAACCTCTGCGCGCGAGCCGGCGGTGGCGGCGCGGGCGCTTCGACCGGCCCAGTTCCTCGCCGTTGGGTAGGGCGCGCACTTGGTTGCGTGGTAGGCCGACGGTTGCGGCGGCAATCCTCTACGCGCTGCTGTCGTTGCTCCTCTTCGGCCAAGCATTTGCTCCCGGTCGGGTGCTGTCATCGTCGGACTACTTCTGGTCGGACAGCCCGTGGAACGCCGCCGCCGTGCCCGCGGGCGTCATCCCCGGAGGAGGATCGAACACTGATGAGGCGGATTCGTCGGTGCTGTTCGAACCCGCCTTGCAAGCGAACCGGGCGACGCTGCCGCATATGCCGTTGTGGAACCCGTACATCATGGGTGGCCGGCCCTACCTGGCCGACGTTCAATCGGCGGTGTTCTCCGCCTTCAGCCTTCCGGCCTACGTGCTGCCGTTCTGGCGCTCGCTGGCGCTGATCGCTGCGTTGAAGCTATTCGTCGCCGCGCTCGGGACCTACCTGCTGGGTCGGGCGCTGGGCATGCGCTTCGCCGGGGCCGTGATGGCCGGGGTGGCATTTGGATTCAGCATGTGGATGGTCACGTGGGTGTCCTGGCCGACGACGAGCGTGTGGGCGTTCCTGCCGTGGCTGTGTCTGCTGACCGACCGACTGGTGCGCCGTCCCGGGCCGCTGCCCCTGGCCGGCCTGGCCGCGGTTGTCGCCCTGCAGTACTTCGGGGGCCACCCCGAGTCCAGCTTCGACGTGCTCGTGTTCACCTTCCTGTTCTGGATCGTTCGCCTGACGGTCCATCGACCACCGACGCTCCGAGCTATCGCTCACCACGTGCTCATGTTCGCCTGCGCGTTAGCGGCCGGGACCGCACTGGCGGCAGCGATGCTGATCCCCTTCGTCGAGCTGCTCAGCCACTCGACCGATGTCACCAGCCGCGGCTCACAGCAGCTGCCGGCGCAGTACCTGCTCGGGCTCTTCCTGCACGACTACTGGGGACGTCAGACCACGACCAAGCTGGCCTCCGCCCATGCCCTGGAGGAGCGCGCCTTCTACGTCGGCGCCCTGACGCTGATGCTCGCCTGCGCGGCGGTGATCCTGCGCCCGCGCTGGGAACGGACTGTGTTGACCGTTCTCGGACTGATCGGCCTGGCCGTCGCGGTGAACCTCCCAGTGTTCAACGTGGTGACTCACCTGCCGGCCTTCAGCAGTGCCCAGAACTCCAGGTTGGCAGTGATCTTCGTCCTGTGCGCGGCGCTGCTGGCCGGATGGGGTCTAGACGAGCTGGTAGGTCCGCGAGTCCTGGCCCAGAGGAGCAAGTGGGCGGTGATCGGGATCAGCGTGACGTTGCTGGCCTTGCCCGTGATCGTGATGGCCGTGGGTGGCACGCTCACCCGGGGGACGTTCGTCCCGGCGCTGCGCGTGGCCTGGGGCTTCGCCAAGCCGCCTCCATTCGCTTACGGAGGTCCAGCGCTGGCCCACCTCGTTGCCGTGCTCCGCGTCGCCTCGTTGCTGGAATGGCTTCTGCCCGCGGGCGTGGCCGTGCTCCTGATCGGCCTGCGGCTGCGTGGTCGCTTGGGGGGAGCCGGCTTTGCCGCCGCGGCGATCCTGCTGGTAACGGCGGATCTGTTCCGGGCCGGGATGGGCTACAACCCGGCGATCCCGACGCAGCACGCGGTGCAGCCGGTGACAACTGCGATCCGCTACCTGCAGAGCCAGCGACCGGCACGGTTCGTGGGGCTCGGACCGCTGGGCGTGTCGAGCCTCACCGTTCCGCTGACCCCGGACCTGGCGATGCGCTACGGCCTCTACGACGCCCGCGGCTACGACTATCCCGTGGAGGCTCGCTACGAGCGCTTCTGGCGCGGCAACGTCGCGCTTTCCCCCAACTGCTTCTACGCGTTCTGCCCCCAGTCGGTCGCCTCCACGCCGCGGGCCCTGCATGCGCTGGGGCTGTTCGGGGTCACCGATGTTCTGGAGGCCCGTCAAGATCCCCCCCTGAGACTGCGCCTGGCCTACTCGGGTTCAGACGCGCGGATCTACATCAACCCATACGCGCTTCCGCGAACCTTCATGGTCGATCGTCAGTCGGTGGTGGCTGGGGATCCCGCGGCCCTCACAACCGTCACCGCGCCCTCGTTTCCGGCTCGCGCGGTGGCCATCACCGACCGGCGGCTGCCCGGATTGCCGCTGGGTTCCGCCACCGCACCCGCGGTCGGGGGCCAGGCGAGGATCCTCGCTTACCACCCCGAGCAGGTAACCGTCCAGACGAGCAGCCGTCACAGCGCCCTCCTCGTGCTCACCGATACCTACTTCCCGGGCTGGAACGCGGCGGTGGACGGAAAGGCGGTCCCGATCCACCGCGTCGACTATCTGCTGCGGGGTGTCCAGGTGCCAGCGGGCAGTCATCGCGTCGAGTTCCGCTACCAGCCGACGAGTTGGCGAATCGGCTGGATCATCAGCGGCGTAACCCTGCTGGTGCTCGTGGCAATCTCCCTGGTCGCCTGGCGCCGAGATCGCCGGCCAGCCACGGTCGGAGCCTGATCCTGATTATCCCGGCGGGCTGGCCAGGCGCGCCTCGGGCACCCGCGGCGAGCTGCGCTGGGATCGCCTGGTCTTGAGCCGGAGGATCGGACGCTCGACGAGGTAGTAGCTCGCCGCGGCGCAGGAAATCGTCAGCACGAGGTCGATCAACAGCACGGGCACCCAATGCTGGATGTCGTGACGTATCAGCGTGTATGCGATGGTTGCATGCCAGAGGTAGAGGCCGTAGGAGATGATGCCGAGCCACGCCAGCCAGCGCCAGCGCAGTGCGCGCCGCGGCCAGCCGCCTTGCCCGAAGACAGCGGGCAGGACGAGCAAGATGGCCACGACACCGCCCAACACGTGCTGCCAGAAGGCCTGAGAAACCGAGTAGAACAGATGCTGAGGCGCGCTGTTGAGCACGGCGCACATGACCAGATAGGTGACGAGCGCAGCCAACCAGCACAGCCCTGGCCGGGCGATCACGATCCGGACCGCGCGTGGCAGATCCTCGCGGCCATGGAGAGCCACGCTGGCCACGGCCAGCCCCATGCCGAGGGCGAACCAGTAGAGGTGAGTGAGCAATGAGTTCTGCATCACCGTCCCCTGATCTGCGACCCGCAGCGCGACCGATGCAACCGAAACAACGGCAAGCAACACGAGCTGAAAACGAATGCGCCCCCGGGTCCCGAGCCTGCGGGTGGCGCGTCGGCTCATCGCCGCGTAGAACGGCAGCACCGCGTAGAACGCCATCTCGACGCACAAGGTCCAGGCCACCCCCAGCCCGCGGATCGAAGTGTGGTAGCTGTAGAACTGAAGGAACCCGTAGTAGCGCCACCAGTCGGAGGAGAAGACGCCGGGCACCCCCGGATACACGGCCAGCACCGTCAGCGCCAGCCAGTAAGCCGGGACGATGCGCAGCACCCGCCTGCGGGCATAGTCCCGGAGACGGGGAGCCGGTGCAGAGCTGACCTCAGAGCTGAAGAACGGCCGGTAGAGGAGGAACCCGGACAAAACGAAGAACACGGTGACGCCGACGTCGAGATTGCCCGGGACGACTCCCCATGACAGGTGCTGGACGTTGCCGGTGAAGATGGTGACGTGGGCGACAAGTACGCCCAGCGCGGCCAGCGCGCGCAGTGAATCCATGAGCGGAAACCGCGGGTGGCCCGGCGGGGGCGCCACCACCTCGGGTACCGACACATCCACCGGTTGGCGCCCCACGCCCAGCCGACGCTTGCGTCGCCACGCTCATCGGCGGGAGGATAGACGCCATGCTTGGGGGGGTTAGCCCTGGGCGGGCACCGCTTGCTGGGCTCGTGGCTGTTATCGTCGCCGGAGCGGGGGCGCCGCGGCAACGTCCACCGGCCTATCCCTTCCTATGACCTCGATCTACGCGGGCCTCGTCGCCGAGCACGGCCTGTCGGATTCGCACCGCCTGGTGCTGGAGGCGGTGCCCGACGGCGCACGGGTGCTGGACGTCGGTTGCGCCACGCGGTTATCTCGCCGCGCGACTGGGCGAGCGTGGCTGTGTGGTCGTGGGCTTCGAGCCCGACGCTCAAGCGGCGGCTGCGGCCCGCGAGCAGTGCGCGGTCCTCATCGAGGGGGACATCGAGCAACCGGCCATTCGGGCTCAGCTTCCCCACGACCGGGACGCGGTGTTGTTCGCAGACGTCCTCGAGCACCTGCGTGACCCGCTGAGCACTCTCACGTTCGCACGGACCCTGCTGGCGCCGCGGGGGCGGGTGATCGTGTCGTTGCCCAACATCGCCCACTGGACCGGGCGACGCGCGCTGTTGCGGGGTCGCTTTCCCTACGCGGACCACGGGCTGTTCGACCGCACCCATCTTCGCTTCTTCACTCGGAGCAGCGCCCACGCGCTCGCTCGCGACGCCGGCTATGCGGTTGTCGCCGAGCGCTTTGCCACCGCCCCGGTACCGCTGGAGGGCCTGCTCCGCTCCCGCCTGGGTGGCACCTCGCAGGCACCCGTTGCTTCAGTCGCTGCGTTGCGCGAATCGCTCACCACCCGCTTTCCAGAACTGTTCGCGTTGCAAGTTGTCCTCACCCTGCGTCCGTCCGGCGACGTGGCCTGAGCGACGAGCCGAGCACCGGATGGCCGTACGTGTGGTAGAAGAGCCCATGGTTGGTGCCTCGGCTCCGGTGGATCGTGAATCGTGACGATTACTCGGGCGCCGGGCGTGCACGACCGATCACCTAGCCGGATCCGCGCGGGCCTGCGCTGGGTGGTCGATCATCGCCTGGTGCTGGCGCTGGGTCTGGCGGCGGCCTTGCCCGTGATCATCTCCACCGTCCGCGCCGTGCTGAACGCGTGGACGCCGGTGTTCGACGACTCGGTCATCGCCACCCGGGCCTTTGACGTGCTCAGTGTTCACTCGCCCCTGGTCGGGGAGCATTCCGATTCTTCCGTGGCCAGCGTCGGGTCAGTTTTCAGCTTGGGCCCGATGCCGGTCTGGCTGCTCGCGTTCCAGGCTCGCTGGTTGGGCGCGTGGTCGTTGCCGGTGACGATGGGCGTGATCAACACCACGTCGATCATCGGAGCGGTGGCCCTGGCCCGGCGGCGTGGCGGCCGGGCGCTCATGTTCGCGACTGCGGTCGCGGTGGCGCTCATGTGCCGCTCGCTGCCGGCCGAGGCGCTGCGTGATGTGCGCACGCCGGAGGCTGCACTGCTGCCGTTCATGCTGCTGCTGTTCCTGGCTTGGTCGTTGGCGTGTGGTGAGTACCGTCTGCTCCCGGTCACGGTCGTGGTGGTGAGCTTTGTCGTCCAAGCGCACTTCTCTTTGGTGCCCGGGAGCGTGGTGGCGACCATCGTCGCGCTGGCGGGTTTGACTCGCGGGCTGGCCGTGCGGCGCGGCCAAGCGACTGGGTCTGTGGAGGATCACCCCAGGCCCTGGTTGCTCGGCGCGTTGGCGGTGGCCTTGGTTTGCTGGAGCGCTCCGCTGCTCGACCAGGCGATCCACCGCCCCGGAAATTTCGTGCGCGTGGCGCAGACTGCCACCGCCCACCAGACGACGGTCGGACTGAGCTACGGCTGGCACGCGCTGGTGAGAGCGATCGGGGTTCCCCCGTGGTGGCTGCGATATCCAACAACCGGGCACGCCGGGGGCCGATTCTTCGAGCTATCGGGGGTGCCTGGCAGTGGCGCAATCGCTTCGACTGTTCTGATCCTGATTGCGTTGTCGGTGGTGCTGGGGGTCGGGCTTCGAAGTCGACGTCACGATCTCGCCGCCGCCGGAGCGCTCGGCTTGGGGCTGAGTGCAGCCGTGGTCGCCTTTACCGCGGCGACACCGCAACGGCTCGTTCTGCCCCTCGATTACGGGTTGGAATGGGCCTCGCCCGCCGGCATGTTCACGTGGCTGCTGCTCGGCTGGTCGTTGACATCGCTCCTGGTACCGATGAGATGGCATCGGCCCACAACCATGACGGAATCCCGGCAACTGGCCGCTGTCGCGGTTATCGCGCTGAGCATCACCGCGATCGTAGGAGCGCTCGCCAGCGTCAACCCGAGGAAAGACGTGTTTCAGTGGACCTATCGCCCCGCCCGCACGCTCACGGCGCAGCTGGTCACGCGACTTCCCCATACGGGCTCCGTGGTGGTGATGGCCGGCTCGATCCCGGGCTTCGTTGTCCAGGAAGGGCTCATCTATCAGCTACGTCGAGCCGGATACCGCGTGCTCGCGCCCCCCGAGCTCTCCATCCGACTGGGCGCGTACTACTCTTACCGACCCGGGCAGGTTGTCGACCCCCTGTTCGTCGGGGACAGCAACACGCCGCCTCCGAGCGCCGGCCAAACGATCGTCAGCGTCCCCGTCCACGGGGCGCCGCCCGGCGCCTTCACCCAGCAGGGCAAGCCGCCGCCAACCGAGATGACCGTCTCGATCCTGCGCCCGCTGACGATCCCGTTGCCCAACCCGTGCCCGCCCGCTCCCCGTACCTCAGCCTCCGGACCCGCGGCGAGCCGACTGCACCTCGTCTCAGGCCGGTTGATCGGTTCGATCGACGCCTCGCAGGTCGTTGGTAACCAAGTAGTGTTCTGCGGGTGGGCGGCCAGTATCGAAGACCGCCGCCCTGCAGACTCGGTGCTCGTCTTCTCCCACGGCAGCTTGGTGGGAGCGGTCAAGCCCACCATCACCAGGCCCGACGTAGCGAGCGCGATCGGCCCCTTCGGGCGGAACTCGGGCTACAGCATTCAGCTGCCGCTGGGTGTCTTTCAGCTCGGCAGCAAGAAGAACACGGTGCAGCTGTTTGCCGTCGAGCAGGGTGTGGCGAGCCCGTTGGCCTTCAACTGCCAGCACAGACCACAGGAGTTTGGCTGCTGAACGCAGCTGGCGACGACTGCGACTGGGGGCCGTTCAGGAAGTGCGAGTCGAACGTTGCCGCCGTGCTGTTTTCCCCCTTCGCCTGAGCGATAGGGCAGCCGTCAGCGCGAGACACGCCAGCGTGGACAGAGTCACGATCCACCCTGCCGTCCAGCTTGCGGGCCGGTACCGGAAGTCGATCGTGTGGGTACCGCTAGGTACAACGACGCCACGGAAGAGGTCATCGACGCGATAGATGGGCTCTGACTTGCCGTCAACGGTGGCCTGCCAGCCTGGGTAGTACGTGTCAGTGAGGATCAGCAGGCTGGTCCGTGCGGATCGTGCCGACACGGTCACCCGCTCCGGCTCATATCTGGTCAGCGTCGCTCCGCGTGGCACTGAAGATTGGGCGGGCTCACCGGATGGGATTCCAGGGATCGCCTGCTCACTTACGGCAACGCGTTGTCCTGTAAAGGATGGGGAAGCCACGGCGCCCAGGGCCGCTTGTGCGCCGTGCACGATCTGCTGGTCGGAGACCAGAAACGTGCGTGGAAGCGCTCCGGCCAGGTGGTAGACCCGGGCGTCGTTGCCTGCATAGGCAAGGCTGAGGCCGGGGAGGCGCAACTGAGGATCGTTGCTGGCCTGCACGAGGTTGCTGACGCTGAGCAGGCGCAGCGCGTGCAACGCTTGTGGGGTCACCGCCGGCACTTGCAGGGTCAGGTTCTGCTGCTGAGGCGCGATCTGGCTGTGCCAGAAGCGAAAGAAGCGATCGATGACCGGGAAGTCGTAGCCTCCCGCGTTGTAGAGGCGGAAGTCGAGCGGAATGATGTTTGGTTCGATGTCCAACGGCGACGGGCTGATCGGCACGAAGCGTCGTGGCCGCTGGGCTTGCAGCTTCATGATCGCGGGCGTCGCGGGCTGACGCACATAGGACTCACTGATGGTGGGATTGAGTCCCATCCCGGCCCGGAACAGATCCGCAGCCACAAGGATCAGCGCCAAACCGGTGAACGCCAGCGCAGGTAGCCGACGCCACAAGCGCATGATAACCAACAAGCCGGAAAGGCCAGCCATCGTGACCCAAATGATCATCGAGGCCAGGTGGATGACATCGGCTCCGTGAGGGTTGGTGATCGGGTTGGGCGCCGCCGCCGTCGCGAAGCCCCACGCGACATCGAGCGCTCGACGCAACGGCAGCGTCGCGATCTGGCCGGTGGCGAAGGCGGCCACCAGCGGGACGACGAGCAGCCCAACGGCGAGCGCGAGTAGAACTCGGCGCTGGCGCACCGACGCCCGGAGCTGGCTCAAGTCGTCAAGTCCCCACCCGGCGAGCAGACCAAGGCAGAGCATGTAATTGACTACCACGTACGGCGTGTGGACGAGCTTGAGCACCGGCAACCGGGTGACGATTTGGGTAAACGGAGGTACGCCAATCGCCGTCACCAGCGCAACCAATCCGTAGATAGCGAAGAACAGCCGCACGCGATCACGGCGGATGACAAGCGCAGCCACAGCCAGCAACAGCGGCAGCGCGCCCGCATAAAGCGCGCGGGTGAAGAGGAACAACTGGAGCTCCACTCCGGTGGGCTTGCCCCAGAACGTGGCAAAGAACATCTCCAGCCCGTCGGTGATCCGGATGTGTTCGTCGAGCAGCGTGCTCGCCCGCTGTGCGTTATCGGCCGACTGGAACAGCAGCTCCAGAAACGGGAGAAGCACAACCGCAGCCAGCGCCACACCTGCAGCCAGGCCACCCAGAAACAGCAAGAGGGAGCGGGCAGTTGGAGCACGTGCCCAGCCACCGGCGCGCCGTTTGCCCACCAGCCGGAAGGCGAAGAACAGCGTCGCAAAGAGGACGGAGTGCACGTCGGACTCGGCGTGACCGCTCAGGAACTGCAAACCGACGATCGTGGCCAGCAGCCCGCCCGAGGCCGGGTCGGGACGTCTCACCAGCCGCTCCACAGCGAGCAGCAACCAGGGTGTGAATGACCAAACGCTCGATGCCGGGTACAGCAGCCACGAGACCATCCACAAGTTGAACGCGTAGACCACGCCAGCGAGCAGCGCACCGCGACGCAAACCGAGGGCGCGCGCCAACAAGAACGCCCCGAACGCCGCCACCCAGAGCTTCAGAGCCGTCATCCAGGCCAGCGAGCGCCAGAACGGCAGCACGTAGGTCGGAACGCTGTACGGCGAGAAGACGTCCGACTGGTCGTTGGCCAGGAACGGGCGTCCCGCCATCAGGTACGGATTCCAGAGCGGCACGTGCGGCATCTGGTCCTTGGCGTACTGCCACACCGGGTAGTAGTAGTCGCGCGCATCCCCCAGCTCGAGGTCCGAGGGCTTGACCAGGCTCGCCGGCTTCGAGCTGGCCCACGGTGGCAGAAACCACGATACGTCCGCCGAGGCGAGTGAATGGCCCGGCACCAGGGCCGGCGCCACCAAGGCCAGCGACAGCACGGCATACAGCGCCGCCGCCAGAAGCACCGGGCGTCTCCGTAGGGCGCCGAAGAGGAGATTCGGGGACCGCCGGCTCACGAAGCTCTCCCCGGCATGCGCACATCAAATCACGATGGCCGCGCTGCTGAGCTGGCCCTGCCTAAGCGGAGAACGTGAGGTCGCGGAACACAATCGGCACCGTTCGAGGTGCCGGTCAGCATCCCGCCAGCCGAGCCGTCGAGCTTGGCTATGCTGACCCGTCACACGCACCGCACCACTCGCACCGGGGAGGCCGGGTGGCGTCGCCGGACTCTCATCATGGCTGACACTCGATCCAGTTCTGACCCCGAGCGCGCCTCTGTCGCCGATATCCCCGCCGCGGGAGCGGAGACCGCCACCGAACCCCAGCCACCGCTGACCGGAGACCCGACCGCCGGGGCACCGGGGCGGGGGCGCTGGCGCACGAGCGCTGAGTGGTGGCGGGGGCGGCCAATGCTCGCTGCTGCGGTCATCTATGCCCTGCTATCGCTGACCATGGTGGGGCAGGGATTGCTCCCCGGCCGAACGCTCTCGGCGTCGGACTCGCTGTTCAGTGACGTTCCCTGGACAGCCGTCCGACCGGCCAGCGTGCGGGGTCTGGGAACAAATTTCGAGCTTGCCGATCCGGCCCAGGTGTTCCAGCCGTTCCTGCAATTCACCAGCGCACAGTTGCCCCACATACCGCTGTGGAACCCGTACATCTCCGGGGGACGGCCATTTCTTGCCAACGCCCAGTCGGCGATCTTCTCGCCCTTCAACCTCCCCGCCTACCTGCTTCCGTTCTGGAGCTCGTTGGCGGTGATCGCCGCGCTGAAGCTGTTCATCGGCGCGCTGGGAGCGTTTGCGCTCGGGCGCAGCCTTGGCATGCGCTTCGGCGGCGCGCTGCTCACGGGGACGGTGTTCGCGTTCGGGACCTTCTTCATTGTCTGGCTGGGCTGGCCGTTGACCAACATCTTTCCGCTCATGCCCTGGCTGCTGGTGCTCGCCGACATGGTCGTCCGTCGGCCCGGCCCACTGCCGGCCGCGGGCCTGGGCGCACTCGTCGCGATGACCTATTTCGGGGGCCACCCGGAGACGACGTTTCACGCGCTGTTCCTCACCGTGGTGTTCTTCCTATTCCGCCTGTGGCTACGAATGCGCCAGGAGCGAGCGAGCCCGCGTGCGCTGATTCGGCCCCTGCTCGCGTTTGCGTTTGCGTTCCTCGCCGGGACGGCGATCGCCGCGGTGATGCTCGTGCCCTTTGCCGAGCTGCTCTCCCATTCCAACGACGTCGCCCGGCGCAAGGCCGATGGCCAGGGCTTCTGGCCGCGCAAGTACCTGGGCGCCCTGTTCCTGCACGACTACTGGGGCCGCCCGACGCAGTCGGACATCGAGCCCTTCATGCAGATTCGCGGCTGGTACGCCGGCGCGATAACGCTGATGCTTGCTCCCGTCGCACTGCTGATACGACCCACGGCGCAGCGAATTGCCGTGGCGGTGTTCGCGGTGCTCTCGGGTATGGTCGTGCTCGGTTACCAGCCCGTGTTCGGCCTGGTGACATCGCTTCCCGGTTTCAGCTCGGCTCACAACGAGCGCATGCTGATCTTCTGCCTGCTCTGCCTGGCCCTGCTGGCCGGTTGGGGGCTGGACGAGCTCAGCGCTCAGCGCCCGCTGGCCCCCCGCCAACGTGCACTGGTGCTCACGGTCGCCGGAGGGTTGTTCTGCGTGCCGTTGGTGTGGATGACGCTTGCCCACACGATCACCTCGCGGGGATTGGGCTCGGCCCTGAAGGTGGCCTGGGGCTTTGCCCACCCTCCCCTGATCAGCGGACTCAATATCAACCCCACCTCGGTCGCAGCGGACATCGTGCGCATGAGCGCGCTGTTTCAGTGGCTGCTCCTCGCCGGGGTAGCCCTGCTCCTGATCGCTCTGCGGTTGAGGCGCGGACGCCGCCTTCCGGCGGGCACGTTCGTGACCCTGGCCCTGATCCTGCTCGTTGTCGATCTGTTCCGCGCCAACATGGGGTTCAACCCGGCGATCCCCAAGACGCATGCCATCGTGCCGGCTACCGGGGCCATCCGCTACCTCCAGTCGCGCCGGCCCAACCGGTTCGTGGGTGTCAGCGGGGACATCCACTTCCAGCCGCTGCCATCGGACACGGGAATGGACTTCGGACTCTACGACGCCCGTGGCTACGACTACCCGGCGGAGAAGCGCTACGACACGATGTGGCGTCGGAACGTCGCCCCGGGCGTGCCCGATTTCGCCCAGCCGATCGAGCTCGCGACGGCTACCCCGCTCTCGCTGCCGGCGCTCGACCTGCTCAGCGTCAGCGACCTGCTCATCCACAACCCCATCACCCGCGCCGATGTCCTGCGCATGCGCCTGCCCGGCCTGCGGGTGGCCTACCGCGGCTCTGACGGCGAGGTCTACCGAAACTCCCAGGCACTCCCACGCGTGTTCGTGGTCGACCGCCAGCAGAGCGTCCAGGGCGCGACCGCGGCGCTCACCGCGGCGACCGCGCCGAACTTCGATCGCCGCTATGTAGCGGTAACCGAGACCCCCGTGGCCGGCTTACCCCAGGCTCGCGGCAGAGCCGCATCCACCCCCGGCACCGCCCGCCTGCTGTCTTACGGAGCCGAGCACGTCGTCGCCCAGGCGGCGGTAAGGAACCGCAGCCTGTTGATCCTCACCGACGTCTTCTATCCCGGCTGGAAGGCGTTCGTAGACGGACGCCTAGTCCCGATCCAGCGCGTCGACTACCTGCTGCGTGGAGTTGCGCTCCCGCCGGGTTCGCATCGCGTCGAGTTTCGCTACCAACCCGCCAGCTTCCGGACTGGCTGGATCATCAGCCTCGTCGGCCTGCTCATCACCGTTGCCGCTGCGTTGGTCGGCTGGCGCACCCAGCGTCGAGCTCGTCAGCGGACACTCACTGCCTGATCGCCTCCGGCGCGCCGGGGTGCTTGGCCCCACCATCTGATTCCACGGCGTTCGACTGCCGACGACGGGCAAATTCCTCGAGCGCGATCGCGGCGAGGATGATCAGTGATATCTCTGCCGGCTCGCGGAAACGCTGGAGGCCATATGTGAGCAGTGCCGTCAGCGACACCGCGACGATGGGCGAGATCAGCAGCCAGGTGACAGCGTTACGCCGCCGCAACAGTACGAAGCCGTAGATGGCCAGCGGGACGAGCAGCCAATACATGACCACACCCACATCCTCAACCGCTGGCGATCGGCCGTTGTCGGTCTTGAAGGGCTGTAAGACACCCCAAACCCGCAGTAGACGTGCGGCGGCCACGAACGGTAGGCGAACCACGTGGTGCAGTGCATAGTGGATACCAGCGCTTCTGTCCCGCGCCGTCTGTACTGCCTCGTTGATGGACGACTGCTTGGTGCAGAAGAGGTACCAGCCACCGATGCCCGACCCGTAGTACACGGCGGGGCAATTCGCTCCTCCTACCGCCGTACCCGAATCCGTGGCGATGGGAACGAACTGGTGAAACACGATCTGATTGCGCACCGTCCAGGGCGTGAGCACCGCGAGCGCACTCACGCAGGCGATCGCCGCGGCGCGGCCACCACGCGGACGGCGAGCCGTCGGGATGAGCAGCAATAGCAGCAGCAGTACCGCTTCCCCGCGCGTCAGGGCGGCCAGCCCGACCAAAATCCCGAGCACGACTGCGCGTCCAGCGCTGGGAGTTTCCGATAGTCGATAGGCCGCCAGCAGGGATACGGCCACCAGCAGCCCGTAGAGTGACTCGCTCATCAACGCCCCATCGGCGGTGACGAGGATCGGGTAGACAGCGGCGAGCGCGGCGGCGATCAGCGCCGCGCGCTCGCCGGCGATGCGGCGGGTCAGCCAGGCGATGGCCACGATCGTCCCGGCTCCGAACACGCTTCCGGTCAGCCGCTGAACGGACTCGGCGGTCCCTCCGAGCTTGGCCAAGCCGGCCAGCAGGAGTGGATACAACGGTGGATGCGCTGCGGTCGGAACCGAGCGACCCACGATGGCCAGGATCGGCTGGATGAAACCACGACCGTCGGCGAGCAGATGGGGAACGACGTTGAAGTACACCTCGTCGGTGAGCGCCTTCGGCGGCCACGGAGCCACCAGGACGGTGTAGGGCACCCGGATGAGGACTCCTAGTGCCACAAGTAAGCCGAGCCGTAGACCGAAGCCCTCCACTACCGGAGAGGTTGTGCCGGCGCGGCCGGGAAACGGCCACCTGATCGCCAGTCTCGCGGGCCCCCCTGACACCGGCCCAGTCTAATCTGAAAGCCGCCTCGCCGACCGGTGCCCGGGGAGGCCGGGTGAACCGCCCAGCGAGGGCCCAGACCAAGCGGCGGCAGCGGTGTCGCGTTGTGCGAGACTATCGCGCGGCTCGCGCCCTCCGGCCAACGGGTGCCCGCTGACTGCCGCTGCGAGCATGGTCTTCTCATCGATCGAGTTCTTGTGGTTCTTCATGCCGGCGGTGCTGGTGCTCTACCTGCTGTTCCCACCCCGCGCCCGCAACGGGCTGCTGGCCGCCCTGAGCCTCGTGTTCTATGCCTCAGGCGCGCACGCGCTGCTGTTCATGTTCCTGATCAGCATCCTGTTCAACTTTGTCGCCGGGTTGCTGATCGTGAGCGCCAAGGATCAGGACGAACCTTCGCGGGCCGTATGGATCATGCGCATTGCCGTGGGAGTCAATCTCGCCGTACTGTTTTTCTGGAAGTACGCCGTCTTCGCCGTTCGCCAGCTCGATTCGTTGACATCGGTCATCGGCGTGTCCAAGCTCGCTGTTCCCAGCATTACCCTCCCCCTGGGGATCTCGTTTTTTACCTTTCACGGCATCAGCTACGTAGTCGACATACATCGCGGCACCGCTCGGCCGATGCGCAGCGTGGCCAACTATGTCCAGTACATGGCGTTCTTCCCCCAGCTCATCGCCGGGCCGATCATCCGTTACCACCAGATCGACGAGCAGATTCGGACTCCGCCACCCCGCTCACAACGCCTGGCCGACATCGCTGAGGGGTTCCCTCGGTTCGCGCTCGGCCTGACCAAGAAAGTCGTCATCGCCGATCCCCTTGGTGGTGTGGCCACAGTGTCGTTTGCGCTCCCCGGCCATCCCAGCTTTGGCACCGCCTGGATCGGGGCCCTCGCCTATACGGTGCAGATCTACTTCGACTTCTCCGGCTACACCGACATGGCGATCGGCATGGCCCGCATGTTCGGCTTGCGCTTTCCTGAGAACTTCGCCCGTCCCTACTCATCGGTGTCCATGACCGATTTCTGGCGGCGCTGGCACATGACGCTGTCACGATGGTTCCGTGACTACGTCTACATCCCGCTTGGCGGATCCAGGGGAACCCAGGGGCAGACCATCCGCAACCTGTGGTTTGTCTTTCTGCTCACTGGCGCCTGGCACGGCGCGGCCTGGACGTTCATCATCTGGGGGATCTACAACGGCACCCTGCTGGTGATCGAACGGCTGACCGGCATTGCCGCGATGGAGGATGGGCGGCTGGCTGTCTCTCGTCGTGCCATTACGTTCTTGCTCGTCGTCGTGGGCTGGGTGATGTTCCGCGCCAGCAGTCCGGCCCAGGCGGTTCGCTTCTACGTAGGCATGATTCCGCACGGCCGCTTTGCCCTGGATCCGTTCCTGTCGTCGACGATCACCCCGCAAGTGAAGCTCGCGTTGGTGGTCGGTCTGGCCACGGTCCTGCTCCCCCGCAACCTCGTGTTCGGCCGCGTCCTGCAGAGCGACTGGAGCGGCCGGGGAGTGCTGGTGCGCGCCCTGGCGGTGGCCACACTGCCATACGCCACGCTGTTGGTTGCCGCCGGATCGTTCAGCCCCTTCCTGTACTTCCGCTTCTGACTCCGACTCGGTCACCTACTTTGTCTACCCAGCTCGACCACCTGCCGATGGATCCACTCGCCCCCGATGACGGAACGCTAGTCGCGCCGGGACGGCCCCGCGGAGGAGACTCCCGCGCCCGTGCGGCCTTCACCGTGCTGGCGCTGGTTTTCTTTGTCGTCCCTGCTTTGTTGTACCTCAGTGGCCAGCAGGGAAGCGCCTTCTCGAGTGAGCGAAAAGTAGGGCCACCTCGTCTCTCGCAAGGCTGGGCGTTCTTCGATGACGCTGCCCAGTACGTCACGCAACGGCTGCCACTCCGCAGCAGTGCCGTGACGGCGAACAACTGGATTTCGAAGAACGTTTTCGGCACCACGCCCCACTACGGGGGGGCTTGGCTGGCATTGACCAAGCAGCCTTGCCCTTCGGTGGAGTAAATGCCGCCAATGCCAACGGCGGCTACGCCCAGACCGGAGGCGCCAAGGGTGGGCATCCGATCGTGGCCATCGGTCGGGACAATTGGTATTTCCTCCAGGGGGAATTGGACACTGTCTGCTCGCCACCGGTGGGCTTTGCCACCGCCGTTCGACGGTGGGACAGCTTCATTCGCACGATTCGGGCCAGCGGGCGCAACGTGGTGCTGCTGGTCGCACCCGAGAAGTCAACCATCTACCCGGAGTACATAGCTCCCAAGACGATCTCGTGGCCGTGTGCACAGCAGCAGAAGGCTCGCCTATGGACCACGATCGAAGCCATGCGTAATCCCGATGTCATTCCACTGCGCAAACCGCTGCTTGCGTTGAAACGTCAGAACCCACAGCGCTTGCTGTATCTACCATTGGATTCACACTGGAACGACCTCGGCGCCATCCTCCTGGTCGAGGACGCGCTCAAGCATGTCGGTGATCAGGTTCGCGTGAGGCCGGGTGAGGTCCACGTGGGCACCAAGCGCTATACCGGAGACATGACGAGATTCACCGGCACTCCGCAGACCGGCATCGCCCCGGCAGTGACGATTCGGCGCCCGGGTGAGGGACCGATCAGCACGATCTTCAGGAGTGTCGGCATGACCATCACTGGGCATGATGGCGGCCCGAACGAGGTACTATCAGGGACCACCCTCTTCCTGCACGATTCCTACGGTGACGCCGCCGTCCCCTTCCTCGAGCACTATGCCGCCAGGCTCGTCAATCTGCCGTGGCTGTTCACGAACCAGCGGCAGATCGTTCAGTTGATGCGGCAGTCTCGTACGGTGATCATCGAGACGGTTGAACGTGATTTTCTCAACCGCGCGGCCGTGGGCATCATGCAGACGATTCTCACCCCCAGCTTCCTGAAGTCGCTCCCGGCACAGCTCGCAGTGGCGCCATCCCGTCGCTGATCAGCCCGACCGCGGACAGCGCCACCAAAGAGTTTGCCTTAAGATAGAAAGGTGAGCACGGGATCCGCAGCTCTGGCCGTGGGGGCGGCCGGCCCCCGGACCCATGCTCGCGGGGAGCTCGTGCGCGGCTTCTGGTGGCGCCTCGGAGCGATCGCGGCGCTCGGAGTGGTGATCAGGGTGCTGTACACCATTCTGGTTGCACCCTGGCCGCCCAAGGTGTTGACCGACGAGTTCTATTACAACGTGATCCCACACGCCCTGGACCAGGGACGAGGATTCCTGCTGCCGTTCGGGATCCATGGCCAGTCCACGCCGACCGCACAGCATCCTCCGTTCTACCCGTTGGTGCTGGCGGCGTTGGGGAAGCTCGGCGGAACCGGCGAGGAGGCGCAACGGCTGGCCGGGAGCGCATTCGGATTGGGGACGATCCTGGCCGTCGCCCTGCTGGCCCGGCGCCTGGCCGGGGATCGCGTCGCCCTCGTCGCCGCCGGTCTGGCGGCGATCTATCCGATGCTGATCTCCGCCGACGGGGCTTTGATGAGTGAATCGCTCTACGGCCTGCTCATCGGATTGTCGCTGCTGGCGGCCTACCGACTGCTCGAGTCTCCCGGTCTCGGCCGCGCCGTCGTGCTCGGCATCGTGGTGGGTCTGGCGGCGCTCACCAGAGCGGAGGCCGTGCTGCTCCTGCCCCTGGTGGTCATCCCGGTCCTGCGACGTCCGCACGGCAGGCTGTCAGCCGTGGCGGCGGCGGTGGTCATGGTGGCGGTGATTGCGCCATGGACAGTCAGAAACTGGATCGTCTTTCACCATTTCGTGCCGATCGCCACCGATTCTGGTTCGGCCATCGCCGGGGCTAACTGTCCGTCGGTCTACTCCGGCCCGAACATCGGTTACTGGAACATCTTCTGCGTCAAGGACTATCACGGAAACGAGGCGGTCACGACGGCGAAGATGCGCAGTGATGGCGCGCATTACGCGCTCCACCATGCCGGTCGTCTTCCCACGGTCATCGCCGCCCGAGAGCTGCGGGTATGGGGGCTCTACCATCCGCTGGCGCAGCATTCGGAGGGACGCTCGGTCAAAGTCGAGCACCTCGGCGTGGGGATGTACTACGTACTGGTCGTGCTCGCTCTCTGCGCCATCCCGAGGCTGAAGCGGTTGCGCCAACCTCCCTGGGTGTTGTTGACACCATTCGTGTTGGTGGCCATAACCGCCGGGCTGATCTTTGGCGCGGTGAGGTTCCGCCAACCCGCGGAACTGTCGTTGGTGGTCCTCGCCGCCCTGGGCAGCGAGGGACTCTGGTCGCGTTTCTTCTCGCGCCGATCTTCGGCGCTGGCTGTGCCTGGCGAGCGCTAGGGGGCCTTACCCACCAGATGCGCCTCGGTCGCGGACGGGGGCTGGGATCGTGAGCGCCGGTTCTTGAACTGGAGCACCGGGCGTTCGACGACGTAGTAGCTGAGCGCCGCAGCCGCCGTCGCGAGGGCAACAGTGATGGCCAGCACCAACCACCACGGCCCGAGACCGAGGTCGACCAGCTTGTGGTCGATGGGCTGATGCCAGAGGTAGAGACCATAGGAAATGACCCCCAGCCACGCCATCGCGCGCCAACTCAGAAGCGAGCGTGGCCAGCCGCCCGCCTGCCAGCCGAAGACGGCGGGCATGACCATCAACGCGGCGATCACTCCTCTGAGCAGGTGCTGCCAAAATGCCTGTGACACCGAGTAATAAAGATGCATGGGTGAATCGGTTAGCAGTGCGCACATCGCTACGTATGTGGCCAGCGCAGCCGCCCAGCACCAGACCGGTCGCGTGATCACGATGTGCACGATTCGAGGCGGATTCGTCCGTCCCTGGAAGGCGACGCTGATCACCGCCAGTGCCATACCGAGCGCGAACCAGTCGAAGTGCGTGAGCAGCGAGTTCTGCATGACCGTGCCCTGATCCAAGACGCGCAACACCAGGGAGCCGCAACCGAGGACAGCGAGCAGGACGAGCTGGAGCCGAACCCGGGCGGCGCCGTCGAGCCGAGCAGATACCAATCTGGTGGCGGCGGCATACACCGGCACAATCGCATAGAAGGTGACCTCGATGCACAAGGTCCAGGCCACTGACAGGCCAGCTAGCGATGTGTAGGGATTGTAGATCTGGAGGAATCCGTAATAGCGCCACCAGTCGGCGGAGAAGACACCCCCCAAACCGGGATAGATGGCCAGGAGGGTGAGCGCCAGCCAATAGGCGGGCACGATCCGCAGGACTCGCCGCCGCGCGAAGTCCCACGCTCGCGGACGCGGAGCCGCCGTCAGCTCGGAGTTGAAGAACGGGCGGTAGAGCAGGAATCCAGAAAGGACAAAGAAAATGCTCACGCCCACGTCCAGGTTGCCCATGTAGGCGCCCCAGGCGTGGCGTTGGACCGTGCCGGTGGCGATGGTCACGTGGGCGACGATCACCCCCAGGGCCGCGAGCGCACGCAACGAGTCCATGAGCGGAAAGCGCGGGTGACCCGGTGGTGGGGCTACAACTTCCGGTGGGTCTTCACTGACGGGTCTCTCGGCCACCCCTACGGGCGCTGGCGCGGCCACACTCATCGGCAGAGCGTAGCCGACGCCGGGCCCAGTCACCGTCCGGCCGCGCCGAAGCCGGAGCGCTTCAGACGGGCGTGCGAAGTGACCGCCACAGGGCGGCCATGAGCAGTCCCAACGCGGCCACGCCGGCCCAGTGAGCATCGATGTGCTGCACGGCGTAGGCGTAGTGATTGCCGCCGCTGGAATCACTGGGCTTTGCCACGTAGAGCAACGGCACGACGATGCCGAGCAGTAACCCAGCGGTCAGGGTCATCGCCCCCGGGCCGACCCCCCGCCACAGGATGAAGGCGGCTGGCGCCACCGAGACGATGCCGGCCTTGACTCCGAAGACGAAGCCAAACGCGGCGCCGATCAGGATCGCGGCGGTCACCGCGCGCGCCGGCGACCAGCGCAGCTCAGGATCAGCGGCGGGGAAGGGCCGCGGCCGCGCATCTGGTGGCGTTGCCGGCGGCGACGAGTCCCTGGCGGTCACGCGGCGGCGGCGCCACAGCATCGCCCCGACGAGCAACGCCAGGCAGCCGATCCCGGCCAATCCCGACACCAGGTACCCGACTGCCGCAAGTCGGTTGGGAGCGAATGCGAAGCTGACCCGCGCGCAGCCCGGTTGCACCTGCCACCCGTTCGCGTAGCCGTCGATCGGAACCGACGCTCCCAGCGAGCGACCGTCACAGGACGCGCGCCAACCTCGGTTGTAGCTCTCACCGAGCACGAGCCAGGACGGCTGGCTCACCTGCAGGCGAACACGATCGTAGGACCCACGGCCGGCCGTCCCGCCGTCCAACACCCGGCTGTCGCCGACCGGCGCCGGCGGACTCGGCCGCGGCGGTGGCGAGAACAGGCGCAACTCGTCCACGGCGAATGGTCCCGACTGCCCGACGAGGTGCTGAAGGCCGGCTCCCAACCGGAGGGGGCGAGCGCACGAGCGGGCAAGCAGCGGGGTTCCCCGCTCGAAGGAGTTCGTGCCGGCAACCAATCCGAACGGAAGATCTACACCCCCGATTTTCACTCGTACGCTGCCGCAGGGCGCGGCGATGGTCGGCACGACGGGCCCCGACACCGGCGGCAACCCCGCCACCCCCAGAACCTCGGCGATGCCCACCGCGCGCTCGCCAGCGGCCGAAGCCCCGGGCGGCGCGGTGGCGCGGAGGATCTCGAGCCGAAAGCTTCGTGCGCGAACGGTCCGACCGAGCCGCAACTGCCCTCCGGGCGCGACCGGCAGCACCGGGGTTGATCCGCCCGGCCAGATGACGCGGACCTGCACGGGCCTTCGCACCAGCTCCGCCGGCGCCTGCAACCGCATCCTGGCAATGGTCATCGTCCGGTTCGCGCGCCACTGAAGCCACGCCGGCCGGCCGGGAACGTAGTCTCCGATCCAGGCGGTGCGTCCGTCGCCGTCCAGCGCCGCGGAGGCCCGCCACTGCGGAGCTCCGTCCAGCCGGCTGGATGAGGTTGCATGCACTGCTCCGCGGTAACCGGCCAGCCGATCCAGGACATCGTCGCTGGTCTGGGGCGCCACCGTGACCCACGCCTCAGCGCTGAAGGCACGGCTGGCGGGAAGGTCAAAAGCACGACGAAGCGTCTGCTCGGGGTCCCCGGCATTACGCACGTCTAGTTGCGAGGCTGGTCCCTGGGCGAGAGCGAGATCACGTCGATACGGCTCATCACCAGTGGTGCGAGCGAACAGGTAGCTCAGGGCAATCCGGTCGAGATCCTGACCGGCCAGGGCCCTGGCCGCGTCGAGCGGACTTCGCAGCTCCTCGCTCGCGCTGACGCCCGGGATCCGGAGCTCGGCGATACCTCCGGCTCCGGCGACCGCTCCCGGCAAAGGGGGACTCACACTGGTCAGCGTGACCCGCAGGCTTGAGACCGATCGCAGACCCAGCTGCAGACGATTCCAACCACGGCGCAGCGCGAAGCCACGTCCGCCGATCTGCACCTGGCGAACCGCACCGCCGGCGTCGCCGTAGGGCAGGAGGTCGACAAACGGCACTGGGAGAGGTCGCTGGAAGTCGACCTGCAGCCAGCGCCGGGTGGGATCGAGCGTGGGATCCGCCACCCACGCAGTCTGCGGCGAGCCGTCGATCGCGGCGAAGGGGGCATGCTCGGGAAACTGACGGCGCTGGGGGGAGGCGGGTGCCTCCACCGACCGAACACCGGAGAAGCTGGCCACGGTCTGGAAGTCCGAGCCTCGTTTGAACGGGTCGAGGATGATGCCGTCGGAGCTGACGTTCTGCGCTGGCGAGAGCACCGGACCGACGTTCTGCTCCAGTGAGGAATCAACGAACGCACGTCGACGATTGGAATCGCTGATGACGACGTCACCGCCTCCGGCCACCGCCGCCCGTAGCTGCGCCGGTGTCTGGTCGCCGGCGTAGAGCAGCGCCCGCCGCGACGGGAGCTCCCCGAACGCCGCCAGTCCGGCGAGAGCATCCGCCGATCCGTCGACTACCACCGGTTCCTTCACCGGCGCAAGGTGGATGAGCCCGCGGGCAGTTGGGAGGTCATAGCGGCGGACCTGCGGCAGCTGTTGCGCTGGACCGAGATCGGTCGGGGCAAAGCTGGTGAACGGTCCGTAAGATCTCGCGGCGCGGGTGAAGCCGGGCTGGGCGGCCAGTTCGGAGGCCACATCGGCCGGCGGAGGGGCGTCGCTGCGGGCCAGGTCGTCGTCAGTACCGGTGACGACCGCGCGGACGCCGATCAGCTCGAGTAACGGCGCCAGCTGGCCCGGCAACAATCGCTGCTGGTGCACGAGGCTGTCAATTGTCCACAGCAGATCGGTGGCCCGTAGGTCCGCGTACGGGACCTCGGTCCGTTCGGCAACAGGCCGGCGACTCAGCGCCGGAAGGATGGGATCGACCGTACCGCCCCACCGATAGAACGAGAACAGGTCGCCGGGAAGCACCATCGCCCGCGAGCTTGCTGGCAACTCGCGGTCCAGATCCGTGGCGGCCGCCCGCCAGGCTGAGGGAACCTGCTTGAAGGACACCTGGGCGTCCTGCGCCCGGCCGGTGACCAGAGGCCAAGCGGCCAGGACTAGTACCACGGCGCCACCCGTGGCGGCGCCGATCCGCAGCGGGACCGAACGCCGCCTCCCGCTCAGCCGCCGCCAACCCTCATCAGCCCCCGCGCCGGCCAAGCACGCCAGTGCCAGGGCGAGCAGCGGGGCGGCCTTGTAGGAAGCGCGCAGAAAGCGAATCGCGGCGACGTGGCTGTAGGTGAAATTGAGACCATGGCGCAGGGGCGTGCCCTCGGGGAAGCCGGCCATCATCACCAGTACCCCGACGATCGCCAGAAGTAGGAAGAACGGGCCATAGCGCCAGCGCCGGGTCCACACGAACCCGGCCAAGGACAGCGCCGGGAGCAGCAGCGTGGCCACTACGACCGGGATCGAGAACAGCAGTGTTCCGGAATCGTCGAAGTACGGGATCGTCCGGCCCGCGAAGCCAATGCCGACATAAGAGAGCCAGAAGCTCATCAGGCGCAGACTCTCCGTGGCGCTCGTGGTGCCCCAGATCGTGCCCGGCTGCTCGGTGAAATGCAGGAAGTCGATTCCGTAGGAGGACTGCACATAGGCGGGAATGAGCCACCACACCGAGGCAAACACGGTCAAGGGCACGACGCGGACCAAGAACGCGCGCGCATGAGGTCGCCGGACGGGCGTATAGATCAGTTCGTAGACCAGCAGCAACACCGGCCCCACCAACATCCACGCTGTCACCGCGCCATTGATCCCACCGCCAGAGGCGGCCACGATGAGCGCGAACGCGGCCGGCCAGCGCCAACGGACGACACCGCTCCGGTGGCCGGCGTCGCGCAGTCCCTCGTGAACGCCGAGCAGCAGCCAGGGCAGCGCGACGTAGGCCAGTAGCGTGACCGTGGTCCGGTTCACGTAAGTGACGACGAAAGGGTTCAACACCGTCACCGCACCGGCGACGAGCTGCGCGATGCCACGAGGTCTCCCCAACAGGACATCGACCAACCGCACTACGCCCCAAGCGGCCAGCGCCAGCAGCGTGCCCAGCCACAGTCGCTGCAGGATCCAGTCGGACACACCGAGGCTGTGACCCACGGCGAAGAACGGCCCCATTGGGAACAGATATCCCGCGTACTGGCCCGTCTGGACTTCGCCGAGCTGACCCGTCGAGGTCCACATCGACGCTACGTCGGCGAGAAATCGGCCGGGATCGACGTGGAGGTTGATTTTGGTGTCGGCGGTCGCCAACCCCGGCCGCTGCGCGAAGGCGAGAGCGAATGCTCCGACGCTCAGCGATACGGGGAAGACCGCTTCCCGGCCGGAGTTCCGCATGAGGCGGGAAGCTTAGACCGGCCCCGATCCGTTGCGCCGCGTGCCCGCCAGGGACACCGAGGGCGCACAAACGGCCCACGTCGTGGCTCCGGTTGACCAGCCCGCCCACCGGGAGGCAGCAGGGATCTGGAGGCGTCAGCTCGCTCCGCTGCGTAGGGTTCTGACCATGCCATCGCGCGTCTGGCTCACGATCCCGACGTTCAACGAGGTCGGCAACCTCGAGCGAATCGTCCGCGCCGCTCTGGAGCAGCTGGAGCAGGCGGTACCCGGCGATCACAGAGTTCTGATCGTCGACGACGCCTCGCCCGACGGCACCGGGCGGCTTGCTGAGGAGCTGGCCAGCAAGCTGTCCGCGGTCGAAGTACTCCACCACGGCGGTAAGCAGGGGCTAGGGCGGGCGTATTTGGCCGGCTTCGAGCGAGCGCTCGAGCAGGGGGCAGAGCTGGTGATCGTCATGGATGCGGACTACTCCCACGACCCGGCCCACCTGCCCGCGCTCCTTGCCGCCGCCGAGCACAACGACCTCGTGCTCGGCTCGCGTTATGTCAGCGGGGGAAGGATCGTCGAGTGGCCGGCGCTGCGTCGTGTGCTCAGCCGCGCCGGATCACTTTACGCGCGCTCGATCCTCGGGGTGGACGTACAGGACCTCACCGGAGGCTTCCGCTGCATCCGGCGCGAGGTTCTCGAGCACGTCGAGTTGGCGACGCTCAGATCCCAGGGTTACGTCTTCAACATCGAGCTGACCTTCCGGGCCCTGCGCGCCGGTTTCAGCGTGACCGAGATACCGATCGTCTTTCATGATCGCGCTGTCGGGGAAAGCAAGATCTCGCTGGCGATCGCTATCGAGGCGCTGTGGCTGGTACCGGTGCTCAGGTTCCCGCAGCTTCGGCGGAGCTGGCCGGCCAGGAAGGCGCCACTGGCTCATCCCCGCAGTGACCCAAGCCAATCGTTTCTTCCTGAAGATGGCACGAGCTCGGTCGGCGACCCGGCCGCGGGCTCGCCCCCGCGGCAAGACGCTGCCAGCGACTTACCGTAGACGCGCCACCGCCATCGTCACCTGCTGCTGTACGACCTCCAAGGTGACCTCGGCGGTGCGCTCCCAGGTGAATGTCAATGCCCGCTCGCGGGCAGCGGCACCCAGTCGTTCACGAAGCTCGGTGTCCGCGAGCAGGGCCTTGACACGGCTGGTGAGCTCCGATTCGTCGGCCGCCAGTACACCGGTCTGGCCATCGACGATCGACTCGCGCAGACCGCCGACCGCCAGCGCCGCACTGGGTGTGCCGCACAGGGCGGCCTCCATGACTGTCAGTGACCAACCCTCTGAGGCCGATGCGGTGACGTGAAGCCATGCTGCTCGGAACAGGTCGGCCTTGAACTGTTCGTCCACATGTCCGTGGACCCGCACCCGGGAACCAAGTCCGCGGCGCGAGATCTCATCGTCAAGCGTCTCGCCATGATCGCCTTGGCCCGCGATGTCGAGCGTGACATCGGGCAGCTCCTTGAGCATGTCCAGCAGCACCTCGATCCGCTTGTAGGCCTTCAGGCGGCCGACGTACACCAGTCGGGGGTCGGCGGATCGTTCCCCGGGGGCGAACGGACCGGGCCCTACGCCGCAGTAGGCGACGGTGATGTTCTCGGCGGGAATGCGGTCGATCGAAACCAGTTCGTCTCGCGCCGAGCGCGAGATCGTGAGGAATGGCACGCGTCGGTACAGGAGTCGCAGCGGCAGCTCCTCGAAGAGCGCTGCCAGCAGCCGGCCCAGGCGGCGGCCGAATTCGCCGATATAGAGGTCTCGGTGGGGGTGGTTCACCAAGGCGACTCTCGGCTTGCGCAACCACAGGGGCGTCAGGAAGGTGATCCCGTTGATGACCTCGAACACGACATCAGCGTCGTGGCCGAGACCTCGCAGGACTGCCCAGATTCCACGTGGGAACACGGTGGCACGGCCGCCCATGTGGTGAACCACGAGCTTCGGCGTCACCCTCTCCACGGCGTTGCAGCCCGGGAACGCCCCTGCGACCACGGTCACGTGATGACCGCGCTCGGTCCAACGAATGACGTTGGAGTAGAGCTCGGCGCCGGTGCCGCCACCTTGAGGATGCATCCAGTCGCGGTCGGCGAGAACGAGGATCTTCAGCGGTCGCCGACCATTGGCCTGTCCGAGAGCGTTCTCGGCTGGCTCGCCGACCGGCGACAGCGGCTCGTTGGCAACGGTCTGGGTTTGGTTGTCGCTGTTCACGGAAGGGGGAAAGCTACCTGACGCCAGGCAGACAGGCGTGAGCGGCAAACGCGGACGTAGCTGAAGGACTTCATGGCTCGGGTTTCGCCGCCGGTTCGGGCGAGCCTACGCCCGTCCGGTGCGTGGGTCGGACCTCACCTCGCACATAGCCGCGGGCTTTGACCAGCTCGCGCAGTGCTGGTAGGACCACGCGCGGAATCGAAAGTCGCGAGGCGGGGCGGTTCACCCAGGCGATGCCACAAGCGCGCACTCGGAAGCCAAGCGCTCTGGCCAATGACAGGGCCTCGGCATCGAATACCCACCCGTCGATTCGGCTGCGGGTGAACACCTCCTGAGCGGCGGCACCGGTGAACAGCTTGAAGCCACAGAACACGTCGCGCAGGGGCTCGGACATGACGGCGCGGCAGAGAAGGATGAAGCCTAGGCTCACAGTACGGCGGTACAGCGGTTGGTGGCGCACAACCTGGGAATCTGGAGCGTTGCGTACCCCGGCAACGACTTCGGCCTCAGCCGTCGCGGCCTCCATCGCCGGCAGCGAGGTGAGCGACGCGGCACAATCGGCATCGCACATCAGCCGGAGCTCGCCCTTAGCCTCGAGCATTCCGCGGCGCACCGAGAAGCCCTTGCCGCGGTTGACCTCGTTGCGCAGCAGCCTGATGCGCGGATCTTCGAGGTGGGCGCTCAAGCGCTCGATGGTCGCGTCCGTGCTCGCGTTGTCGACCACGATGATCTCCCATTCGCCGCCGCGATCTTCGAGGGCTTGACGGATCACGGGCACGATCTTCGGGATCTCGGCCTCCTCGTTGAACACCGGGACGATCACCGACATTGAGCTGCGGGTGGACGGCATCGTCACAGTTTATGGGTCTTCGTGGCGCGGAAGTGCGTCTGAAGCTGTCCGCGGCGGCGACCCGACCGAGTCAGAAGCCCGATGCCGAGCTTGGACTCGGTGCTCGTTTCAGTGACTGCTCATCGAGAAGAGGCAATCGGCGGCGCGAGCGCATCGATGTGCGCCTGGACCGAACGGAGCGTAGCTGAGTGCATCTCCTTGGCGAGAACGGAGACCAGCTTCCAGGCCTCGAGATCCTGCGGCTCCCGCCGAGCCATCGCCTCGGCGATCGTCAGCGCGCCCTTGAAATCACCAGCTTTGCTAGCCACGATCGCCCGTAGAGAATCCACGGACTGATCGGGATTCAAGATCCGAGCCTCGTTCAGCGTCCCTTCCGCAGCCCTGGCCTGAGCCGTGGTCAGCCGTGAGTGCCTGAATGCCAGCGACTTGATCTGAGCCTGCTCGCCAAACTCGCGGATCCCGAGGATGTACCACGCGCAGACAGTCAGGGCCAGAACCAGCAACCCCAGACGGGCGGCGCTGATTCGCCCCGGAAGCTGGGCCAGCGGACTCAAGCCTCCGACCCTGCCATCACGCTCTCCGCGGGTCTCTGCGCGGCCGCTTCGACACGCTCGGGGACGACCTTTACCCTCAGCTCGTCCGCCGCCACCAACAGCAAGCCCACAAGCACGAGGGCGATCAGCGTCACCGCCGGCATCTCCCAGTCCCAGTCCAGCGGCGCATGGGCCAGGTAGACCACCAGGGCCGCGGTCGGACCGGCGGCCAGCGTCGGGGCGACGCGATGCGCCTGCCGCGCGGCAATCGCCACCCCGCCAAGAAACACCCCGAGCAGCGCCACGCCAACCAAGCCCAGCTCCGCCGCCGTCTGCAGCGGAAGGGAATGGGCATCTTCTGCGCCGACGGTGGAGGGTCGCCAGTGCAACCAGTACACCGACCAGTTGCCGGCGCCCACCCCGTGCAGCGGCTCCAGGGCGAACACGCGCAGCGCCACCCCCCAATAGTCGTAACGATCACTTTGTAGCGTGGTCAGGCGTGCCGCACCCGGGGCCAGGGGTCGAGTCGAGCTTTCCGTGGCGCCAAAGATCAAGGTCACGGCGAAGCCCGCACATACCAAGCCGAGCGTGATCAGTGAGGTTCTGCGCGGCAGCCTCAGATAGCCTTCGCGCTGTCGTCGAGTCAGCTGCCGCTGGGTCAACGCGACCCCGACCATCAGGATCACCAGCAGCGCTAGGACGACGGCACCTTGCCGCTCACGCGTCACCTGAGAACCCGCCAGGGAGGTGACGCCGCCAAACCCAGCCGTCGACAGCGCAGCCAGGCCTGCAGCACAGACGCCGAGCAGCACCGCTCGCAGCTGAGCCCGCGTCGGGGCAACGACGAACAGCGTCACGAGGCCGGCGGCGCAGGCGAACAGCGCCCCGCGGGAGAAGGTTAGGTACAGACCCATCCCCAGGGGGACAGTGGCGGCGGCGGAGGCCATCCGTAACCATGCCGTCCGGGTCACGTCGCCGGCGAGGCGAACTGCGAGCACGAGGCCGAGTGCAGCCAGCTCGCCCATCGCGTTCCAATACGTCAATGGCTGCTCGAGTCGTCCCCGAGCAGTAACCGATGCCGTGAAGTGGATCAACCCGGGCAGCAGCCTCGCCGATACCCCGTAGCCGATCACCACCAGGGTTCCGGCAGTCAGCGCCGGCTCAACCAGGCGCTGCGAGCCCCTGGCGGACAGGAGCAGCGTGGCCGCCAACAGGGCACCCATGTACAGCACAACGACCTGGCTGGCGTGATACGCGTTACCGGCGACGGGCGACCAGACAATCGAGAGCAGCGTCCACGCGGCGAATGCTCCCAGGCCGCCCACGGCCAGCCATCCTCCGGGCCGCAGGGAAAGCTTCCGGGTTCGGAGGACCAGGCCGACGGCGACGAGCGACCATGCTCCCAAGCCGACCCAGTCGCGGGCTTGCTCGAAGTATCCGCCGCTGAAGAAGGCAAGGACGGTCGGCGCGGCAAGCAACAGCAGCCGAGCCCCGTTTGAGGCAGGGGCACGCATGGCCAGCGCTAGGGTACCCTGGCCGCGCGACGGACCAGTCGCGCAGCCGCCAGCGGCTGACGCTCGCCTGGGGACCGCGACCTGTCAGCGCTGGCCAGGCGCACTTCTTCAAACATTCCTCGGCGAAAGCTGCTGACGTCAAACCGGGCTGCGTTTGCCCGGCACGCCTGCGGATCCACCGCTCCGTCATCGAACTCCACCACAGCCTGGGTCAGCTCTTCCGGGCCGCCCGACCACAAGCAGCCGGTGACGCCTTCCTCAACCGTCTCGAGCACTCCCCCGCCGCGCCTGGCGATCACCGGCCGGCCGGCGGCCTGGCTCTCGACCGCGGCGATGCCGAATTCTTCCGCCGCGGTGACGACCACCGCGCGTGCTCCCTGAAGGATCTCGGAGACCTCCTGGTCCGAGACCCGACCGGCGAAGCGGATCGTCGCACCTGCGGCCCGGGCCAGCCGGCGCGCATCCGGGCCGTCGCCGACCACAACCAATGGTCGGCGCAGCCGGTTGAACGCCTCGATGGCGACGTCGATCTGCTTGTGCGGCATCAGCTCCGAGACCAGCGCGTAGTAGTCGCCGACGCGCCCCACGGAGAAGCGGTCGATGTCCACCGGGGGGTACACGACGACGGCCTCGCGTCCGAAATAGGCCCTAACTCTCGCCTGCGTCGCCCGCGAGTTGGCCACGTAACGGTCGGTTCGCTGGGCCGCGATCCAGTCCCACTGGCGCCAGCGGCGAAAAACTCCGCGCAGAATCGCCCTGCTGACCGGATCCGGAGTGCGCGCGAGAACACGCGCGCGATCATTCCAGGCGTACCGGAATGGGTTGTGACAGTAACTCACGTGTACGGTCAGCTCATCGCACAGGACCGCGTGAGCCCAAGCCGAGGAACTCGAGATCACCAGATCGTATTTGGAGAGATCGAGCGACTCGATCGCGGCTGGATACAGCGGCAGCAGCATGCGAAACGTGCGGGCCGAAGGACGGACCCGCTGCAGGAACGAGCTGTGCACGTTGCGAGCAGCGAACCTCCCCTCAGTTCCTGCTTCGTCGTAGATCGCCGTGAAGATGTCCGCCTTTGGCCACATCCGGCACAACTCGAGGAACACCCGCTCGGCACCACGCACGTCCAGCAGGAAGTCATGCACGAGGGCGACGCGAGCTTCGCGGTCGGGGATCTCCTCTTGAAGCCGCATGCCCTTAGTCTATGAGAACACCTGGCCGGTTCGAACGATCCGGACCTGCCGGCTGGATAGCCTGACGAGGGCTGTGACCCTGACCCTGTTCGTCAGCTATTCCGGTGCTTTGGGGGGCGCCGAGCGGATACTGCTCGACTATGCCGCGGGGCTGGAGGGAGAGGTCGTACTCGCCTGTCCCGAAGGTTCTCTGGCCCAAGCGGCGCGCTCCCAGGGCAGGCACGTATTCGTGCTGCGGGAGCGCAGCCTGCTGCTGCGCGACTCGGCGCGAGCTCGTCTCGGCGCGGTGCGGCAGCTGGCCGCGCACGGGGTCGAGGCGCGCCGCCTGATCGGCGATCTCAACCCCGATCTTGTCGTCGCGTGGGGGATGAGGTCGGCTTTGGCTTGCCTACTCGGACCTCAGGTTCGCGTCCCGATCGCCTTCCAGCACAACGATCTGCTGCCGGGGCCGGTGATCGCGCGCGCCGTGCGACGCGCGGCCGAGCGCGCCGGGGTGGTGCTCGCGCTTTCGCACACAGCGGCGCGAGACCTCGACCCGGAGGGAGCGCTCGGCTCCCGACTTACGGTCGTCTACCCGGGGATCGAGCTTTCCCGGTTTGAGCCGACCGGCGAGCCGGAGCACCCGACCCAGGTGCTGGTACTCGGCGCTCTTGTGCAGTGGAAGCGACCTGACCTGGCGCTCGAGGCCTGCGCGCTGGCTCGTCAGCGTTGTCCGCAGTTGCAGCTGCGGCTCGTCGGCAGTGCCTTTAAAGAGGACGGGCAGGAACTACTCGGGCGTTTGCGCGCGCGTGCGCTGGCGCCGGACCTGGCCGGCGCGGTGGAGCTCGTGGGGCAGGTCCCGGACCCGCTGAACGAGCTGCGGCGCGCCGCCTGCCTGCTGCATTGTGCCCCCTCGGAGCCCTTCGGAATGGCGGTGCTGGAGGCGCTGGCGGCGGGGCGACCGGCGATCGTCCCTGACGCCGCCGGACCGGCAGAGATCGTCGACAGCTCATGCGGGCGGCGATACTCCCCGGGCGATGCGGCCGCCGCCGCCGAGGCGTTGGTAGAAGTCCTCAGCGATCCCGCGCTCCTGGTGCGGCTGGGCGCCGCAGGCCGTACGCGCGTGCAGGCGCGCTTCGAGCTGGAGCAAAGCCGGCGCCGCTGGGCCGCGGCGACGCAACGTATCTCCCGCCGCCGCAGAACGCCGGCGATCAGCCCACGCGAGCTGGCGATCGTGACCGTGACCCACAACTCCGCGGGGGAGCTGCGTCGACTGCTGGCGTCGGTGACGCGGCACCTCCCCGGCTCCCGAGTGGTGGTCGTCGACTCCGGCTCGAGTGACGACTCGCTGGCCGTGGCGGAGGCCAGCGCATCGACTTCGGTCATCGATCTGGGGGCAAACGCTGGGTTCGGCTCCGGCTGCAACGCCGGGGTGGCGTCGCTGAGCGAGCCGGTGACGGTGCTGCTGAACCCCGACGTCGAGCTGCTCGACGACTCGCTGCTGGAGCTGGGGGCGGAGGCGCTTGCGCCGACGGGATCAACACGGCTGCTCGCGCCGCGGGTGCTGTATCCCGATGGTGCGCGCCAGGACACGGTGCACCCCCTGCCGACCTCCGCGGCCGACCTGGTACGGACGCTCGTACCCACGGCGGCGCTGCCGGACGCGCTGGCGCAGCCGCTGGCGCCCTGGCGCGCCGACGCCCCGCGGCGAGTGGGCTGGGCCGTCGGCTGCGCATTGCTGGCCCGGACCGAGACGTTCCGCGTACTCGGACCCTTCGACCAGCGCATCTTCCTCTACGGCGAGGATCTGGACCTGGGACTGCGCGGGGCCGCCCAGGGGATCGAAACCTGGTTCTGGCCGCAGGCAAGGGTTGTCCACCACCGGGCTCACGCATCCACGCGGGCCTTCGGCTCGGAGCCGTTTGAGCTGCTGGCGCGCACCCGTCATGACGCGGTCGCCCGGTGCCTGGGGACCACACGGGCCAGAATCGACGACGGCGCCCAGGCGCTCACCTTCCTCACCCGCGCCGCGATCAAGGCGGCGCTTGGACGCCCACGCCTCCGCGAACGCCGCCAGCTGCGGGCGGTTCTGGCCATCCGGCAGCGCGCGCCGAGGTGAGTCAGGATCACCGTCGCCCGACGAGCGGCGGCGGTTCCAGGGGCGGCGGTCCCAGCGGGCGCGTCGCCGCCACGCTGGCGGCCCTGGCCGCTGTGGTCGCGGTGATCGTGGTGCTGGCCAGCCACGGCTCGCCACGCCACTTCCCTCGGCGTGGGGGGAGGATCCCCTCGGCGCCGACTCCCACCGGAGGACCGGCGCTCCCCGCTCCCGCCACTCCGACGCTGGGAATCAGCGTCAACCATCTGTTTCTGGACGGCACCTACACCGAACCCGAGATTGATGCCCAGCTGCGGGCGCTGGCGGCCACCGGCGTCACCGACGCGCGCAGCGATGCTCTGTGGGAGGCCACCGAGCTGAGCCCGCCGATGGGCGGAGTTCACCACTACGACTGGACTTTCGACGACCAGACGGCGGCCGCCCTGGCCGCGCACGGCGAGCGTTGGCTGCCGATCATCGATTACTCCGCCCTGTGGGCCGAGTCGCTGCCCGGTCAGGAGCATTCCGCGCCGAGCTTGCCACAGGAGTATGCCGCCTACGCCGCCGCCTTCGCCGCGCGCTACGGAACCGCCGGCACCTTCTGGCGAGAGCATCCAGCGCTTCCCGCGCGCCCGGTGACGACGCTCGAGATCTGGAACGAACCAGACGGCGGGCTGTTCTGGCTGCCGGGGCCGCAGCCACGCGCGTACGCCGACCTGTACGCCTCCACCCGGGCGGCCGTGGAAGCGGTTCAACCGGGGATCCGGGTGATTGTCGGTGGGCTCACCAACCTGGGCGGGTTCGTGCCCGCCGTGATCAGCGCGCGTCCGGACCTTCGCGGCCACATCGACGGCATTGGGATCCACCTCTACAAACCGAACCCGCTGACGATCCTCCAGACGGTGAAGAGCGATCGCGCCGTGCTCAGCAGCCTCGGCCTGGCCACCGTCCCGCTGTATGTGACCGAGTTCGGCTGGACTCCACGCCCTCGCGGCGCTACCGGCTGGCTTCCCGCCCGTCTGCGTCCTGGCTACATCGAGGCGACGATCGCGGCGCTCGCCCACACGAACTGCGGCATCGGCGGCCTCTACCTGTACGCGTGGGTGACCCCTGAGCGCAATCGCAGCGACGGCAACGACTGGTTCGGGATCCACCCGCCACACGGCGGGGGCAGCACTGCCTCGCAGGACGCGTTCACCGCCGGGCTGCGTGCCGCCAGAGCGCCTCGTCAGACGCTGCAGGTTTGCTAGCGCGTGGGCTGTCGGCGGCGTCCGTTCCCCGGTCGGCTCGATCACACGGCCCCGATTAGGCCTGGCGCCTCAGGGCTCGGCGAGCAACCCGCTCAGCGCCGCGTCGGTGAGGGCGGCGGTCCGGCTCCAGGGAAACTGGGCGGCGCGCTGCAGGCCGGCGTCGATGCGGGCCTGACGTGCCTGGCCGGCAACCAGCACCGTCCGCAGCGCCTCGATGATCGCGCCAGGATCGTCCGGCGGTACGAGTGTCGCCGCCTCCGCGCAGGTCTCCGGCAGCGCGCCTGATCGGGCAGCCACGACAGGCACACCCGAGGCCATCGCCTCCAAGCAGGGCAACCCGAAGCCCTCGTGCAACGAGGGCATCACGAACGCCCTGGCACCGGCATACAGCGCCGGCAGGTCTCCTTCCGCGACATATCCAAGCCGCCGCACCGCGGTGTCCTCCCCGGCCGCGCCACGCAGGTAGCCGCGGTCAGACCCGGCCTGCACCACGTCCACCCCGTCGTCGGCCAGCGCTCGTGAGACCGGCGGGAGCACGGAGAGGTTCTTACGTGCCGAGGCGGTGCCGACGGCGAGCACGTAGGGCCGCCGCAGGCCGTACCGCCTCAGCACGGCCTCCGGGTCCACAGCGGGTCCGAAGCGCTCGTCCACGCCGCCGGAGGCGACGGTGATCCGAGCCGGATCGAGTGCGAGGACGTCGCTCAGCTCACCGCGTGAGAACTCCGAGACGGTCACCACCAGCCGGGCTCGCCGTGCGATCAGGGGGAGCATCCGACGCTGGTAGGCGACGTATGAGGTCGAGTAGGCCTGCGGATGGCGCAGCGCAGCCACGTCGTGGATCACGACCACGTTGCGAGAGGACAGAACGGGAGCCAGGTTGGCCGGCGAGTACACGATCGCCGCCTCACGCGCGCGGACCGGCAGGATCACCTGCTCCCAGGCGTGGCCGGCTCGATACGCCAGGGCATCAGGTGGACGGATGTTCCGGTAACGGGCCGGGCGCAAAGCGGGTAGCCGCCTTGCCATCTCCCGGGCGTACCGCTCAACCCCACCTATCTGCGCGCGCACGGCGGCGCGAAGGTTGATCGCCACCACCGCCGGCGAGCCCGCGACCGAGGATCGCGAGCCCGACGCGGGAGCACTCAAGCCTTTCGCTGCACCCGCCGCCGCAGGAGGAGCCCGGCGCCGAGCATTCCGCCGCCGATGCCGACCACCGGCCACAGGTCGAGGCCGGTATAGGGAAGCGTGCTCCCCGTGGTGCCCGATGCCGAGCCTGCGGTACCGCCCTGGGTGGACGAGCTTCCCGTGGAGGTCGAGTTCCCATTGGAGGTCGAGCCGCCCGCGGAGCCAGTGCCCGTGCTCGAGCCACTCGAACCGCTCGAGCCGCTCGAGCCGCTCGAGCCAGTCGAGCCGCCGTTTGACGGTGAACTCAAGCCACTCGCCGAGGTGCCCTGTGAGCCGGAGCCCGAGCCCGAGGACCCCGACGAGTTGGAAGTCGGGTTGGAGGACCCGCTGAGTGGATCGGTGTACTGCTGGTCGCCGGCGGAAGGGCTCGCCGCCAGCGCGACGGTCGGGGCCATCAGGGCCAACAGAATCAGCATCATCATCGTTGCTTTGAGCAGGCGCATGGCGCTGAGTATGCCATGCCGCTTTCAACGGGTGTCCCAGTCGCGCGGTTGCGGACTGGCAAAGCCACCATTTGCAGGATTTATTGCAGAGGCAGGACTACGCACCGTCGGCGCGAGGAGTCGTGTTACGGTGCGCCGCGGTCGTGCCTGGGCAGGGTGCGCGAGACGTAATCGGAGGCCCTCGCTCCGAGCGTTTCGACGCCGCTCGTCCCCCGTTGCTTGTGCCTCAGACGGCCAGTCCCCATGCCCCGTCACCCAGTCCAACCATGAACCGTGCCTCCACCACAGTCTTGATGCGCGCGCTCGTCGTCATCACCGCGCTTGCGCTGATGCTGGGTACCGAGCTCACCACCAGCAGCGCAGGAGATCTCCAGAGTCAGATCGACTCCAGCCGAGCCGCGGCCGGCTCGCTACGGTCGACGATCGCCGCCGACAGCACCCGGATCAGTCAGACCTCCGGGAGCCTGCAGGATGCCGAACGCCGACTCGCGGCGATCCAGGGGCAGCTGAGCACGCGCGAGGACCAGCTGCGGGACACCCAGCGGCGTCTGCTGGCGGCGCGGGCACGGCTGGTCGTGCTGGAGAATCGGATGCAGACAGCCTCCAGGTTGCTGGCCGCCAACCTCGTCGCCGGCTACGAGGGCAGCCGCCCGGATCTGATCAGCGTGATCCTGTCCGCGCGGGGATTCAAGGACCTGCTTGAGCAGGTGAGCTTCCTGGAGCGAGTCGGCCATCAGGACGCGACGATTCTCTCCGGCACGCGCACCGCCCGGGCCGCGGTGGCCACTCAGACCGCCGCGCTGGCTGGGCTCGAGCAGCGTCGAAGGACGTTGACCGATCAGGTGCTGGTGGCGCGGAACCAGGTCTCCGCAGTGCATGCCGCGCTCCTGCGTCGGCAGATCGCCGAGCTCGGCACGCGTGCCCACGACTCGGCGCGACTTCAGATCCTGGTGGGGCAGCTGGGCGCTCTGCAGTCCCGTGCTGCCGAGGAGGCTCGACAGGCGGCAGCGACTGCGGCGGCGGCCGCGGCGGTGACCACGGCGCCCGCAGCGGGCGCCACGACCGAGGCGACACCGCCGGTGGGCTCGGCACCATCGAGCCCGGTAGCGCTCGACAGCGGCGGCCAGGTGCAGCCACCCCCGGGAGCGCCGGCAGCCGTCGCTCAGGTGATCGCGGCCGGGAATGCGATCGCCACCCTGCCTTACGTCTGGGGCGGAGGCCACGGCTCCTTCCACGACAGCGGCTATGACTGTTCTGGTTCGGTCAGTTACGCCTTGGCCGCGGCCGGCCTGCTCAGCTCGCCGCTGGACTCGACCGGGTTCGAGAGCTGGGGCGATCCCGGACCCGGTCGCTGGATCACCGTCTACGCCAACGCCGGCCACGCGTTCATGGTCGTCGCCGGTTGGCGGTTCGACACGGTCGCGCTGTCGGAGGGTGGCACCCGCTGGTCGCAGTCGATGGCCGACACCTCCGGCTTCGTCGCCCGCCACCCGCCGGGCCTGTAGCTCTGCTCTACCGCCAGGAAAGAAGCTCTGCTGGGCCGCCGGGACCGCGGCCGTGCTCTACCGCCGCGGATGCACGATCCGCCCCGTCAGTACGCTGGCTCGGCGGGCCTCGAACCGGACCCCCGGCACGACCAGCGTTCCGAAGCTCACGTTGAATGAGTTTCCTCCCGAGCTCACCGCCGAAGGAGTCGCCGTACCCGCCGCCAGACCGGATCCGGCGTAGACCACGAATTCCTGCCCTCCCTCGCCGAAGTCGGGGACCAGCCGGATCTGGGTGAAGCCCCAGAAGCGAGACGAGACTCCTCCAAGACGGCCACCGACGGTTCGCGCCGAGACGCGGCTGAAGGGGATCGAGCCAAAATCGGCCAGCGGCAGCGTCTGGCACTCCCCGGCGGTGACACATTCCGATGGAGCCTCGACGATCCACTCTGCCGACGAGACGTCGACGGTGGCGGCGCGGATCGTCGTGTGGAAGGAATGGTGCGTCGTGTTGTCGGCGAGGGAGAGGCTTACCTGGTGCCCGGTGGCGCTGACGGTGGCCACCAGCGCGTCGCCCGGACGGACCCGCAACTTGATCGTGCGCGAAGGCGCCGGCACGAGCTCAAACCAGGCGCTCGACTGGATCGCGCCCGAGGCGGAGCAGTCGCTCTCGCTGCCGATCTGCTCGAGGGCGTTTGCGGTCCCGGCGAAGCCGCCCAGGCCGACCCAGGCCGCCGAGTAGGTCTGGTTGCCCTTTACGCAGTGCGGCCTTGGCTGGACCCACGCTCCCACCACGCGATTGAAGCGGGTGCCAGCGCGATGCACGGCGTAGCCGGACCAGTTGGAGCTGGAGGTCGTGTCCGCATCAGCGGTGGCGGCTGTGCCGGCGGCGACGGTCAGCAGCGCGATCGCCACGCTGCTCCAAGCCACCAGGGCACGTACCCAGGAGCGCGTCGGCACTGCGGCGGAGAGCCTGAGCCGCGGGCTCATCTGGCACCCGCCTCGATGATCGACGTCGCTGCACCGCGACAGTCATAGATGGTGAGCGCGTGGCCCGTACCTGAGGAGCCGAGCTTGATCGGGCGACAGGCGCGAGTGACGGCGGCGAAGGCGGATGTGCTCCCGGCGCGGCTGTCGCCGGGGAGCCTAGGTCCTGAGGCGTCCTGGGGCATCACCCAGTTAAGCCTACCCACCCGCACCTCGGTGGCTAGCCACCCGATGCTGACAGAGCTCTCACGCCCGGAGAATCCTCCCAAACCGGCCACGTTGGCATCGTCGGCAATGATCGCGGCGGCCGCGCTGCTCTGGCTCGCTACGCCGATCGTGCCCCCGCCGTGGGCGCGGGCGTAGGCGATCGCCGCCGGGAGGCTCCCGGAGGCGCCGCCGAAGGGGCCACCGGCCGCCGGAGCACCCGGCGCGCCAGGAGCTGGTCCGAAGCTCGCAGGAGCGGACGGCGCGCCCGGCCCCAACCCGAGGCCTCTCGGTCCGAAGGCCGCGGCCCCAGGACCGCCACCCGGCGCAAGGCCACCGGGTCCCGCGCCGCCGGCGGTCGCCGGCCCTCCCGCGGGGAAGGTGCCGTTGGCGGCGTGACCGAGCGTCTGCGCCGCCCACGCCGTCGGAGCCGCCAGCAGCCCGACCAGCGCCGCGGCCAGCGCAGCCCCGCTGACGCGGGAGGACCGTCCCGTCACCAGCGCCAGGCATCCGGCAATGGCCAGCCCGATCAGCACCGGCCTCGCCCAACCCAGCTGACCATTGAGCTCACCAAGCACCGCCAGCTCAGTGATCACGCCGCCGAGGATCGCCAGCGGAGCCAACCAGCGCGCGCCGGCGATCGTGCCCACGCCCAGCGGCGCGGGCAGCATCACACCGATTCCCGCTCCGACCAGCGCCGCGCCGAAGGGCGCCAGCAGCGACACGTAATAGGGATGGAAGATGCCTCCGGCAAAGCTGAACACGACCGCGGTGCAGAGAAATGCTCCGCCGACCACGAGCAGCCACGCGGTGCGTGGATCTCGGCGCCGCATCCGGGTCAGCACGATCAGCCCCAGGGCCGAGACGACGGCAAAGCCCAGCAGCCATCCGGCCTGGTCACCCAGTCCCGAGTGCAGCAGCCGCAGCGGACCGGTGGCACCGCCGAACAGACTTCCGCCCGGGCCGCCGGGATTGCCGGCGCCGGCGGCGGCGCCCGGGATCGCCAGCCCGCGAGGCAACTTCCCGACGCCCGAGGCGCCGGTGGGCCCTCCGGCTTGACCGGCGATGCGACCGATGCCGTTGTAGCCGAAGACCAGCGACCAGATGCTGTTGTCGGAGGTGCCGGAGATCCAGGGACGATCATTAGCCGGGGTCAGCATCACGAGCAGCGGCCAGGCACCGGCCACGAGCACCATCGCGATCCCGCCCCAAAGCAGCTGCCCCGCTCCGCGGCGGCGGGCACGGGCGGTCGGCTGACCAAGCACGCGAGTCCACAGCCAGGCCAGCGCGATTCCCGGCACCACGAACAGGGCCACTCCCATCTTGGTCTCAAAGCCGAGACCGACCGCGACACTCGCCAGCATCAGCCATCTCGCGCGCCCGGTGTCCAGCGCGCGCAGAGCGCACCACAGCGCCGACACCGAGCACAGCAGCAGCAGCTCGTCAGGGTTGTTGTGTCGGCTGACGGCCACCACCACCGGCGTAGTGGCCAGTGCGAGACCGGCCACGAACCCGGCGATGCGGCCGAAGCGTCTCGCGGTCAGGTCGTAGAGCAACCACACGGCCAGCACCCCCATCAATGCCTGAGGCACCAGCAGGCTCAACGGATGGAAACCGAAGACCCGCGCGGACAGCGCCTGGACCCAGAGGCTGAGCGGGGGCTTGTCAACACTCATCAGCCCGCTGCGGTCCAGCGAGACGAACAGGAAGTCGTGCCAGCTCGCTGTCATCGAGCGCACAGCAGCGCTGTAGTACGTGTTCGCCCAGCCGTTGATGCCCAGCCCCCACAGGTTGAGCACCGAGGCCAGGCCCATCAGGCTCAACAGCTCAGGCCGCAGCAGCCGCCGCGTCGAGTACAGGCGGCGTGCCGGTAGCCCCGCCCCCCTGCCCGGGGACGGCAGGGGGTGAGCGATCGACTCCGTGCTCACAGCTAGGGCTGGTCCGGGGCGCGGTGGGCCTCGGTGTACAGCGCCGCCGCCAGCAGCGTCACGGCGGCGCCCACGGTGAGACCGCCGGTGGTACGGATCAGCAAGGTCATGGTGTCTCCTTCAAAGCCTGGTTGGCGAGTGCGGAAGAGAATCGTCCCCCGCCTGAAGGCGGATCGAAGACGTCAATAAGAGCTGTGTAGGAGCCCACGCCAAGCAGCTCCTGATCGCCGCCCTGGCCAGTGGCGCTCAGCATTACAGTTACAAGGGACCACCGATCAGGAGAACGATGTGAGCGAGAACAGCTTTGACGCCAAGGGCCGCCTGAGAGTCGGGGAGCGCGACTACGAGATCTTTCGCCTCGACGCACTGCAGGCCAAGTTCGACGTCGCGCGACTGCCGTTCTCGCTCAAGATCCTGCTCGAGAACCTGCTGCGCAACGAAGACGGAGAGACGATCCGCGCCCGGGACATCGAGGCGCTGGCCAGCTGGAACGCCAAGGCCGAGCCCAGCCAGGAGATCTCGTTCACCCCAGCACGCGTGGTCATGCAGGACTTCACGGGCGTTCCGGCGATCGTCGATCTGGCCGCGATGCGCGACGCGATCAGCGCTATGGGTGGCGACCCGGACAAGATCAACCCGCTGGTCCCCGCTGAGCTGGTGATCGACCATTCGGTGCAGGTCGACGTCTACGGGACCCAGCAGGCGTTCCGGCGCAATGCCGAGCTGGAGTTCGAGCGCAATCAGGAGCGCTACGCGTTCCTGCGGTGGGGTCAAGAGGCATTTCACAACCTCTCGGTTGTGCCGCCGGACACCGGCATCGTCCACCAGGTCAACCTCGAGTACCTGGCGCGGGTGGTGTTCGTGGACGAGGAGCGTGGCCGGGCCTATCCCGACACGCTCGTCGGCACCGACTCTCACACGACGATGATCAACGGTCTCGGCGTCCTCGGCTGGGGCGTCGGGGGGATCGAGGCCGAGGCGGCGATGCTCGGGCAGCCGATGTCGATGCTGATCCCCCAGGTGCTCGGCTTCCGGCTCAGCGGCGACCTCCAGGAGGGCGCGACCGCCACCGATCTGGTGCTGACGGTCACCGAGATGCTGCGCCAGCGCGGCGTCGTCGGCAGGTTCGTGGAGTTCTTCGGGGCTGGCCTGGCCAACCTACCGCTGGCCGACCGGGCCACGATCGGCAACATGTCGCCCGAGTTCGGGTCGACCTGCGCGATCTTTCCAATCGATGCGGAGACGCTGCGCTACCTGGAGTTCTCCGGCCGGCCCAAGGAGCTTCGCGAATTGGTCGAGGCCTACGCCAAGGAGCAGGGCCTGTGGCACGACGAGCACTCCGAGGAGCCGACCTTCACCGACGTCATCGAGCTGGACCTGTCGACCGTGGTGCCGAGCATCGCCGGTCCCAAGCGCCCCCAGGATCGGGTCTCGCTGACTGAGTCGAAGGCCGCCTTCCGAATGGCGCTGGAGGGCCTGCTCCCCAACGCCAGCGGGCAGGACGACTCGGGCTCGGACAGCTTCCCGGCCAGCGACCCCGTCTCCACCTACCGCGCCAACGGCCCCGGCCACGAGCCCGAGGGCGGGACCGGTGGCGCTCAGGTGTCCGAGCGCGCGCGTACGCATGCGGCTGTGAGACTGGCTGATGGAACCGAAACCGAGCTCGACCACGGACACGTGGTCATCGCCGCGATCACCAGTTGCACCAACACCTCCAATCCGTCGGTGATGCTGGGGGCGGGGATCCTGGCGCGCAACGCCGTGCAGAAGGGCCTGGAGGTCAAGCCGTGGGTGAAGACCTCGCTGGCTCCTGGCTCCAAGGTGGTCACCGAGTACCTGGACCGCGCCGGGCTGACCGAGCCGCTCGAGGCTCTCGGCTTCAACCTGGTCGGCTACGGCTGCACGACCTGTATCGGCAACAGCGGTCCGCTGCCCGAGGAGATATCCGACGTGGTCGGAGCTGAGGATCTCGCTGTCGTCTCGGTGCTGTCGGGCAACCGCAACTTCGAAGGCCGGATCAACCCCGATGTGAAGATGAACTACCTGGCCTCGCCACCGTTGTGCGTGGCCTACGCACTGGCGGGAACGATGGATATCGACCTCTACGACGAGCCGCTGGGTGAGGACGAAGCAGGCCAGCCGGTGTTCCTCAAGGACATCTGGCCGTCCGCCGCCGAGGTGGCCGAAACGGTGGAGGATGCCGTGCAGTCGGACATGTTCCGCAAGAGCTACGGCGAGGTGTTCGACGGCGATGAGCGCTGGCACTCGCTGAAGGTGCCTACCGGTGAGCGGTTTGCCTGGGACGAGGACTCGACCTACGTCCGCCGGCCGCCGTTCTTCGAAGACCTCCCACGCGAGCCCGAGGCCCTAACCGACATCGAGAACGCCCGCGTGCTCGCGGTGCTGGGAGACAGCGTCACCACCGATCACATCTCCCCCGCCGGCTCGATCAAGCGGGACAGCCCCGCCGGCCAGTACCTGATCGAGCACGACGTACCGCCGAAGGAGTTCAACCAGTACGGCTCCCGGCGCGGCAACCACGAGGTGATGATGCGGGGAACGTTTGCCAACATCCGGCTGCGCAACCAACTCGCGAGCGCGGACGGGGGTTCACTTCCGGAGGGAGGGGTGACCCTGTACCTCGCGGGCGACGGTGAGGAGCAAATGCCGATCTACGATGCGGCGATGCGCTACCAGGCCGAGGGCATCCCGCTGGTGGTGCTCGCCGGCAAGGAGTACGGCTCGGGCTCATCTCGGGACTGGGCCGCGAAGGGCACCCGGCTTCTCGGGGTCCGAGCAGTGATCGCCGAGAGCTTCGAGCGAATCCACCGCTCGAACCTCGTCGGGATGGGAGTGCTCCCGCTGCAGTTCGCCGACGGCGACTCGGTGGAGTCGCTGGGCCTCAGCGGCCACGAGCGGTTCACCGTCGCCGGTCTCACCGAGGGACAGGAGATGCCACGGCAGGTCACGGTCAAGGCCGATGAGCAGGAGTTCACGGCGACGGTGAGGATCGATACGCCCAAGGAGCAGCGGTACTTCCGTCACGGCGGAATCCTTCAGTTCGTGCTCAGGGAGCTGTTGGCAGCTTGATCGGGTTGGTGGCCGTCGTGACGCGCGGAGCGTTGCAATAGCCTTGCCCGCGTGATCATCCCGCCGCTGCTGCAGAGCCTGCTCATCGCGACCGGTCCCTCCGGACACGAGGCCGATGCCGCGCGCGCGTGGCGTGAGGCCTGCCAGGAGTTCGCGGACGAGGTCGGCAACGACACCGTCGGCTCCTCGTTTGCCCGGATCGGCGGGAGCGGCGGGGGACGTTCGCTGGTCGTGGTCGGGCACATCGACGAGATCGGCGTGCACGTCTCCCACATCGACGACGACGGCTTCCTGCGCATCGGCGACGTTGGCGGGTGGGATGCGGTCGTGCTCGTGGGCCAGCGAGTCAGGCTGGCCACCCGCGGGGGCCAGATCATCGGCGTCATCGGCCGCAAGCCGATTCACCTGATGAAGGGCGATGACCGCAAGCAGGCGCCGGAGATCAAGGACCTGCACATCGACATCGGCGCCAAGGACGGCGAGGAGGCGCGCCGGCTGGTGCGGATTGGCGACGTTGCCGTGATCGAGGCCGGACCTGTGCAGCTGCGTCACGACCGCATCATCGCTCGGGCGCTCGACAATCGCGTTGGCTGCTTCATCGCCGCGCAGGCCGCCCGGATCGTGGCCGCCCGCGGCCGCGCTGCGGGAGATGTCACGGCGCTGGCCGTGGCCCAGGAGGAGACGTCGTTCGGCGGCTCGCGAACCAGCGCCTTCGCCCACGATCCCGATGTGGCGATCGTCGTCGACCTGACCTTCGCCACCGACCAGCCCGGCATCGAGCTCGGTCAGATCACCAAGAGCGAGCTCGGATCCGGTCCGGTGATCGCGCGCGGGACAACGCTTCATCCGCTCGTGTTCGAGCTGCTGCACGACGCTGCCGAGGCGGAGGCGATCCCGTTCACGGTCGAATCGCTGGGCCGGGCCACCGGCACCGACGCCGACGCGATCCACCTTTCGCGCTCAGGCGTGGCCACGGGGCTGGTCTCGGTTCCCTGCCGCTACATGCATTCGCCGGTGGAGATGGTCTCGCTGGCGGACATCGACGGCGCCGCCCGACTGATCGCGGCCTTTGCCCTGGCCCTGAAGGCGGACGTTTCGTTTGCGCGCTGAGGCGCCGGCGCTGCTGCTGCTCTTCGACATCGACGGCACGCTGGTGTCCGGCGCCACTCAGGCCCATCGCGAGGCGCTGAGCCGCGCCGTAACCTCGGTGCACGGAGTCGACGCCGGGACCTTCCGCGGGCAGCTCTCGCCGGCCGGGCGCACCGACGGCGAGATCGCCCGGATGATCTTGCTCGAGGCCGGTGTGTCGGCGCAGCGCATCGACGCCCGCGCCGATGCCCTGCGACAGGAGTGCTGCCGCATCTATGCGCATCTGGCCACAGAGGACCTCTCACGCACGGTGCTGCCCGGGATGTCGGAGCTGCTCGGCCGCCTGGCCACACGCGAGGACGTGCAGCTCGGGCTGCTGACCGGGAACTTCGAGCCGGTGGCCCGCATCAAGCTGGGCTGCGCCGGAATCGGCGGCTACTTCGCCGGCGCCCCGGGCGCGTTCGGCTCGGACTCCGAGGATCGGACGGCGCTGCCGGCAATCGCGCGGCGCCGAGCCCGTGCCGGGCCGCGGTCACACCCCCGGGAGCGGACGATGGTGATCGGCGACACCCCACGAGACATCGCCTGCGCGCGAGCCGGTGGCGTGCGCTGCATCGCGGTGGCGACCGGACCGCACTCCCCGGCCGAGCTCACCGAGGCCGACCACGTCGCCACCGATGTGCGCTCGCTGGAGCACGTCCTGACGCAGCTGCTCGACGGCGCGCCTAGGCCTTCGGCGTGGGGAACTGCGCGCGCATCATCAGGTCCCAGAGACGGTCAGGAGTGAAGCGGCGCTGGTTGATCATCAGGTGCGCGCTGGGAGTGACCGGGTAGCGCGCCCGCGGCCGGGTCGCCGCGAGCGCCCCCGCGATCGTCGTGGCCACCGCCTCCGGGCCGCCCCCGAGCCGGCGCATCGGCCCCTGGTAGGCCCCGGTGGTGATCTTGGCCACCGCCTGGTTGAAGTGCGCGTAGGGTCCGGTCTCGTCGGTGGACACGGTCGCGGTCGCGGTCTCGGCGAAGTCGGTGACGATCAGCCCCGGCTCAATCAGGATCACGTCAACGCCGAAGCCCCGCACCTCGAACCGGAGGGCGTCGCTGATCGCCTCCACCGCATACTTGGTGGCGTGATACAGACCGCCGCCAGGGAACGTCAGCCTCCCGCCCATCGAGCCCAGGTTCACGATCTTGCCGCCGTGCTGCCGGCGCATGCCCGGAAGCACGAGCTGGCACATGCGCAGCAAGCCGAACACGTTGGTCTCGAACTGGCGCCGAACGTCGTCGATGGCCACGGTCTCCACCGCGCCCGACTGGCTATAGCCGGCATTGTTGATCAGCACCCCCACACCGCCCTCGGCGTCGGTGAGCTGCGCCACCGCTGCCTCCATCGAGGCTTCGTCGGTGACGTCGAGGGTCAGCGTCTTGGCGCCCTTCTGCTGCAGGTCGGCGATCGTCTCCGGCCGCCGCGCAGTGGCGTAGACGTTCCAGCCCTGCTCGACCAGGAGCTCGGCGGTGGCCCGTCCGATACCTGAGGAGCAGCCGGTGATGAGAACGGGCTGAGATCGATCCACTGCCATCGCGTGGATCCTACCCCGCGCGCCTATCCCCGCACGAGCTTCTTGTAGGTGATTCGCTTGGGCCGGTCAGCCTCGGCCCCCAATTGCTCGCGACGATGGCTCTCGTAGGCCTCGAAGTTGCCCTCGAACCAACGCACCTGGGAGTCACCCTCGAAGGCCAGCACGTGGGTGGCGATGCGATCGAGAAACCAGCGATCGTGGGAGACGACCATCGCGCATCCGGCGAAGCTCAGCAGCGCCTCCTCGAGCGCGCGCAGGGTATCGACATCGAGGTCGTTGGTGGGCTCGTCGAGAAGCAGCAGATTGCCGCCGGTGCGCAGCAGCTTGGCCAGATGCAAACGGTTGCGCTCCCCGCCTGAGAGCTTGCCCACCTTCTGCTGCTGGTCGGTGCCCTTGAAGTTGAAGCCGGCGACGTAGGCGCGGCTGTTCACCGTCCGGTCTCCGAGCGGGATCTGGTCGGCGCCGCCGGAAACCTCCTCCCACACCGTCTTGTCCGCGTCGAGGGCATCCCGCGACTGATCGACATAGGCCAGCTCCACAGTCTCGCCCAGGCGCAGGCTGCCAGCGTCGGGCTGCTCGGCGCCGGTGATCAACCGCATCAGCGTCGTCTTGCCCGCGCCATTGGGGCCGATCACGCCGACGATCCCGCCGGGTGGGAGCTGGAACGACAGCTCGTCGATCAGCACCCGTTCGCCGTAGGCCTTGCGCAGTCCCTCGGCTTCGACCACAACGTCGCCCAATCGCGGCCCCGCCGGGATGTGGATCTGGACCTGGTCGAGCTTGACGTTGCGATCCTGCGCCAGCAGCGCCTCGTAGGCGTTGAGCCGGGCCCTGGGCTTGTTGCGGCGCGCGCTGGCGTTCATCCTCACCCATTCCAGCTCCTGCTCGATCGTCCGCTGACGTGCGCTCTCCTGCCGGGCCTCGGACTCCAGCCGTGCCCGCTTCTGCTCCAGCCAGCCCGAGTAGTTGCCCTGATAGGGAATTCCTCGTCCGCGGTCGAGCTCCAATATCCACCCGGCCACGTTGTCCAGGAAGTAGCGATCATGGGTGACTGCCACCACTGTTCCCGGGTAGTCGTGGAGGTGGCGCTCCAGCCACGCCACCGACTCGGCGTCGAGATGGTTGGTCGGCTCGTCGAGCAGCAGCAGGTCAGGCTGCCCCAGCAGCAGCCGGCACAGGGCCACTCGGCGGCGTTCGCCTCCGGACAGCTTGGTCACGTCGGCGTCGGCGGGGGGACAACGAAGCGCGTCCATCGCAATCTCCAGCGTGGTGTCGAGGTTCCAGCCGTCGACGGCGTCGATCCGCTCCTGCACCCGGGCGAACTCCTCGGCGGTCTCATCGGAGTAGTTCATCGACAGCTCGTTGAAACGATCAAGCAGCGCGCGGATCTCACCGGCGCCGTCCTCGACGTTGCCGCGCACGTCTTTGGCCGGATCGAGGTCAGGCTCCTGCTCCAGCAGCCCGACGGTAGCGCCTGGCGCCAGCTGGGCCTCGCCGTCGAACTCGGTGTCCAGGCCGGCCATGATCCGCAGCAGCGTCGATTTACCCGCGCCGTTGTAGCCGAGCACGCCGATCTTCGCCCCGGGCAAGAAGGACAGCGAGATGTCGCTGAGGACCTGCTTGCCAGGCGGAAAGCGGCGCGTGAGCCTGTAGGTCGTGAAGATGTACTGTGCTGACACTCGGCTCGAGGGTAGAACACCGGTGGAAATGCGTGCTGTCGCCGCCGTGCTCGCCCTGGGAGCCATTGCCTGCATGGCGCTGGCGATCGTCGGCATGGTCACGGGACGGCCGGGAGATCGCGCCGGCCTGCTGGTGCGAGCGCTGGCGGTGTTGCTGTTCGCGGCCGCGGTGGTCCTCAACGTCGCCTCCCGCTGAGCATCCGCCGGGGTAGCCTTCGAAGAACCGAACCCGCGAGCGACTGGAGGCAGCATGGCGAAGGCGATCTATACGGCCGAGGCGACGGTCACCGGCGGACGTGAACACGGCCACGGACAGTCCACCGACGGCGCCCTCGACGTCCAGCTACGTCCGCCGGGCCAGGGTGAGAGGCCAGCCGGAACCAACCCGGAGCAGCTGTTCGCAGTCGGCTACGCAGCCTGCTTCGAGGGCGCACTCAGCGCGGTCGCCCGCCGCGAGCGGATGGAGCTCGGGGACGTCTCGATCGACAGCCGCGTAAGCCTCTACCCCACGCCCGAGCGCGGCTTCAAGCTGGGCGCCGAGCTCCACGTCACGCTTCCCGATGTCGGCGACGGCGAGGAGGCGGTGAAGCTGGTCCGGGCCGCGCACCAGGTGTGCCCATATTCGGCCGCCACCCGCAGCAACATCGAGGTAACGCTGACCGCCAACGGGAAGACGGTGAACTGACGCCACGGCGTCCGCTCCGGCCGAGCCCGCCGGCGCGACCGAGGCGGCGCGTTCAGCTCTCCGGCCGCCAACCGCTGACCGTCCACAGTCCGGCGGTCGTCCGGCGGACGGTCGCGATCGTCACGTGCCAGGCCGGCTGTAGACCCTCGTAGGCGCTGCTGAGCGCGGCGGTGGTGCGCTCACGGGTCACGACCACGTACCGATCTCCCCCGCCTGACAGCGCCGCGACCGCCTCGATCGTGCCCTGGTTGGCGATCCCGCCGCGCTGGAGCTCGTAGTCCCCCCCAGCCTGTGCCGCGGCCAGTTCCATTGCCGAGCGGGCCTGACCGACGCTGCGGCCTGCCAACTCACGAAGTCGTGCCGCGACCGTGCCCGCATTCCAGTTGATGTAGACCCAGGCAAAGCTCCGTACCGCCTCCGAGGCCGTGGGGCTGGCACCCATCGGCTCTTCGGTCGGCGCAGGCGGCGAGGGATACTCGTGGGTGGCCTCGGCTCGAGCTAACTTCGAGCTGCCGCTCCACGGCTGGTGGGACGCGGACCCGAACGGACCACACCCCTCGATCACCCCGCTCGCCATCACCGCGCCCACCACGGCCGCGAGCAATAAGGATCGGGCGCGGGGCATCACAACCCCGCCGGATGCCGCGCGACAAAGCCGGCCGAGCTGCGGATCAGCGGGTGCCAGCCGATGCCTCCGCTGCCGTCGCCCGCGCCGGCGGCGTCGTGAGTGTCCCAGCGCAGCCCCGCCACGTACATGAAGACGTGGTCGGAGTCGGCATAGAGCGTGACCCAGCGTCCGGGTCCGGGCAGGCCGAACGACTCCAGCTGCGAGGAGGCCGCGCCGTAGGTGACGGGCAGCAGCCCGGCGCCGTAGAGCAGGTGCTCGACGCTGCTGGAGCAGTCATAGGCCGGCCCGATCTCCGACAGCGGCAGGCCATGGCCGCCGCCGTAGCGGTAGGGCTTCCCGACGATCTGGTTGCCGGCTGCGATCATCTCCCTGACCGCCGGCGGCGCTGACGCGGGCGCCGCCGCCAGACCGTTCGGAAGCAGCCGCGCCCGGAGCCCCGGCGTCAGCGCCAGCGCGGCCAGCCCGCCGGGGGCGCAGGTCCCGGGATTCGCCGCCTGCGCCGAGTCGCTGCCGAGCGCGGCCTGATCCAAGACGTTCCCGGCGCCGGTCGCCGGCGGGCTCTGGAGCCGGACCGGGCCAGACCACAGCCCGTTCTCGTAGGGGATGCCCAGGTGCCCGGCGAGCTGCCACCACAGGTCGATCACCCGCGGCAACCCAGCCACCGGTCCGCCGCCGAAGCCGAAGTCCCGCTTGTAGGCGATCGTGGAGTGGCCGCTCCAGGTGATGCGCAGCGGCGTCATGTAGGCCAGACCCCCCATCGCCGTGGCGGTCTGCCAGGTGAGACCGCCGAGCTCCGCGTAGCTGTCCGGGTGCTGGAGCAGGTCATCGCCGCGCGCGCCGACGGTGCCCGAGCTCGGGTCACCGGGGCCGCCGTACTCGCTGGCGCCCACCATCTGCCCGGTGCCCGGAGGCCCGAGAACGATCGTCGAACCCGGCCCCGCGGCAGCGCTCGGGCAATCCTGCTGCTGGGCCAGCACACCCAGCAGCACGGTGAGCACGGCGGCACCGACTCCAGCGGTGCAGATCCCGCCGCCGAGAGCCAGGGCGATGAGCAGGCGCTGCCTCGAGGCGCTTCTACGGCGGCTGGCGATCACCGTGCCGACGATAAGCGCGCTCCGCCGAGCTCGCCTCTATTGCCACACTCTTTTTGCACTTGATGACCAAGGCCGGCCGCTAACGTAGGGCCCGATGGCTCGGATCCTCGACGTCGAACAAGCGATGCTCCTGCTGGAGCTCGAGGCTCCGTTCGACCAGCGCGCGGTGCAGCTGGCTCGTCGCCGCATGGCTAAGCGCTGGCATCCCGACATCGCGCCGACGGGGCGCCAGCACGAGCACCAGCGCCACCTCCAGGCGATCAACGAGGCGGCCGACCAGCTTCAGCAGCTGGCGGAGTCTTCGCGCGGGGGGCGGGTCAGCCGGGGAGCCGTGAAGGTCTCGGCCGCCGCCACCCGACGCGCCCGCGCCGAGGCGGGTCGCCGCGCCTACGAGGAGGAGCAGCGCCAACAGGCCCAGGAGCAGGACAGGGCCAAGCACGACCCATTCGGGGCCCGGGTCCCCGACCACTCGGTCGTACACCGCTACGCGCGCTGCATGTCCTACCCCGAGTGGGGGGTGGGCACGGTCAGCGGCATCTACTTCTCCGGCGAGGGCGAGGACGTCCAGCAGTGGGCACGGGTGTTGTTCTCGGTCGGCGTGAGAACGGTCCCGGCAGGCTCGCTGCAATTTGTCGACTTCTCAAAGCCCGATGCCGGAGCCGACCGCGTGCAGCGCTTCATGACCGCGGCCCAGCACGCGCTCGCCGAGGGCGACGCCGGGCTCGCGGCCCAGCGGCTGGTGTACGCGCGCGATGCCGAGCCCGAGAACCCGGCAGTGCTCAGGCTGCTGACCGCCGCCTTCTGGCAGGCAGGGAACCTTCCCGCGGCAGCGCGAACGGTCCGCGACTGGTCCCGGGTCGAGACCGACCGGCCAACGCCGGAGCGGTTCGCCTCACGGATCTACGAGGACATGGGCGCCTACGATCTCGCCGCTGACGCTGCCGCGCGGGCCGCCGAGCGAGCCCCCACCGACGCCTCTGCGTGGGAGCGGCTGGGTAGGTTGCGGCTACAGCTGATGGACCGCCTGGGAGCGATCAGCGCGCTCGAGCGTGCGCGGGGGATCGGTCCTTCCCTGGAGGGCCTGCTGGACCTGGCCCTGGCCTACCACCTCTCCGGAGACGTCGGTGCCGAGGTCTCGGCCGCGCGCGCAGCGACGATGATCGACGAGCGCTCACAGGTCGCTTGGTCGACCTACGCCCATGCGCTCGCCCGCACCGACCGCCCGCAGGAATGCATGACCGCCTGCGAGCGCGCGCTGGCGCTGGCAGCCGATGCCGAGGTCACGCAGCTGCTGGCGCGAATGCAGTCGCTGCGTCCGCGTGAGCTGGCGGCGCAGACCGCCGCCGCCTGAACCTCCCCGCGCGGTGGGCGTACCGGCGGTCCGCGCCATTTCGCGCTCTCGACGAGACCCGCGGCTGTGCGCTAAGCGAGCGACCCCTCGCGGCCGCACACCGGGCAGGTCTGGTGGCCACCAAGCCCGCGGCCGCCGCAACGCGGGCACTCGTCGGCCTGCTCCAGCACTCCGAGCAGCTCTCCAACCCGGCAAACCAGCAGCCGTTCCTCCTCCACCTCCACCCACGCGCCAGCCGAGGCTGGGAAGACGACGTGATCGCCGGGCCGGACCGGCATCCGTACTCCAACGTGGTCCCACCAGTCGAGGCCTGGACCGACGGCCAGGACGATCCCATGCTGGGGCGGGGGCTCATCGCTGCCAGGGGGCACGAGCAATCCGGAGCGGCGGATCCGGTCGGGATCGAGCTCCTTGATGACGACGCGATCAAATAGGGGGCGAAGCTGGCTGCGCACTGGCTGCGGATGATAGGCACGCTCGAATCTGCCGCCGCATTGAGGCCTTGACTGCGACTTGTCGCAGACGGTGCGAGCCGGCGCTCACGTATCTCCGCCATCTGCCGACTCGTCGCCGGCGACGAAGCCGCTACCCGCCCGTTCATGGCCCGGCTGCGGCCCCCCGATTCCAACTGCGGGGTATGTTGAACAGGACCACTCCCCCGACATGTATCGGCCGCAGACCCTCGCGGAAGGCGAGTACGAGCTGCCAAGCATCAACTCCCGGCGAGGCGTCGATGACAACGCCTACCCGCCTGCGTGAGATAAAGCTCCGCAGCGCGGTGGGAACATCCCCTACTGGCCTGCGCGGGGTGTTCCCAAGGAAGGCATTCACTATAGGTTCGGCTTGGTAGCTGGGTGGGATCTCCTGACCTGCGTACCCGCCTGTCATCTTGAAGTACATATGTGTCTGCGCTTGCCAGAGCATGCTGTTCCCGGTGTACCCGTATGGAAACACGAGCGCGGTCTCACCGGGATGCAGGTACCGGCGGTACACAGTCGTGGAGAAGAACCGAGGGTCAGTGGGTCGGCCCCGCCAGTAGCTGCCGCTGAAGTTCGGCAGCAGAGCCACGAGGCCGATCCCGACAAGTAGCCATCGAGGCCAACGTGGACGGGCGGTCTGCGCGAGCCACAACGATGCCGTTATGCCGACGGCGAGAAAGACATACATGGAGAAGCGAGCCGACTCCGCCTGGTTCAGACCCGGCAGGTGATTAAATCCACCACGGCAACGGAATCGCCGGGTGATAGATCGTGTTCGTCGGCAGCCCCGTCGGAGCCTGCGCGACATGAAGAAATGGTCCCAGCGAGGCGATGAACAGGACCGCGAGCATTGTCAACAGGAGCTTGGCGTGAGCTGATCGTCGCGCGCCAACGAGATAAGCGATGACAGCACACAGCAACGGGATCCCGATGTACGCCCCGCTCTCGGAGAAATTGCCGTGGAGGCCCCCATCGAGCGAGTTGAAACTATTGGTCACCGAGGTCACGAGGCTGTGCCCGAGCCACGTCACCGGGGTGGGCAACACGTAATTCAACGGATCAGCCGAAACCTCGTTACCGATCTGTCGCCACGGAAGCGTCGAGCGGGAGCTCAGCTCGTAATACAGGTACGGGCTGCACACCACAGCTGCGGCGGCGCCAGCGGCAAAGAGCGAATATACGAGGCCGACGATCCTTGTGCGCAATGTCGCGATAGAACAGGTATGCGAGAGCCAGTGCACATCCGCCGAACATCACCATCGTGAGTAATATCTCGCTTGACGTCAACAGCTGAAAACAAATCAGCGCCGCCATCAAGACCACGAAGCGACGCGCATTCATGCGCTCATGCAGACGCAATAGGATGAGATGAATAGCGGCCGGAACCAGCCAGATCCACACCAGGTTTGGATGGCCCAGGAGTTGTCCGGCTTCATACGACGAGAAGCCAAAGATGTAGCCGCCCGTCAACGACGGCAGATAGCGTCCTGTGAGGTAGCGGCATAGACGGAACCCGGTCCATGCCGCCAGGACCTGCCCGAGCATATTCAAAACGTTGTAACCGACCACCGGGCCGAACAGTTCGGTGATCGGCGTGATCACGATGCTTGGAGCGGGCACGAGCGCGCTGAACGCGGCGAGGTTTACGCCCTCGGGCGTCCATATGATGTGCGACACAAACGGATTCAGGCCATGAAACAAAGCGTGTGGCCACCAGACCAAACCCCACATGTAAGCCGTGGGATCGCCATTACCGTCGCAGGAACAAACGTGGCCGGGAGCAACCACGGCATGGCGACCGAACAACAGCAACCAGAGGCCTGCATACGCGGCTAGAGCGGCGACATCACCGCTAGGCCCGGCCGAGCGCCAACGTATGCCGAATCTCGGCCCCTTGGCGGATGGACCCGCCCCCGCAGTGGGGGCCGTCTCCACGACCTGGGAGGACTCGAACTCAGGGTGCAGACTCACGGAACGACGATAACCCACAACTTGCTTCGCGCTTTCGCCCAGCCCCTGTCCGCGCGAGCTCGAGCTGCCTCATAGTCGATCCGGTTGAGCAGGATGGGGTCGTTGACGAAATAATCGTCCACGGCCCGCCTGTCGCCGAGGAACTCGCCGTAGTCATCGACGATCAGGACGCCTCCCGGCTCGAGGCGCGGGTACAGGTGCTCGAGTTCGTGCCGGGTCGAGTCGTACCAGTCGGTATCGAGCCGCAGCAGCGCGATTCGGTCGGGCGCCTGGGCGGGGATGGTCTCCTCGACCAGTCCCTCGACAAGCGTCAGCAGCGTGGGGTCCTAGCCGGTGGCGAGCAAGGCCGAGCGCGTCTCGTCCACGCTCTTGACCTCGACCTGCTCTCCGGCCGCCGCAAGTCGCGCCCACTCTGCCTGCATCGAGCGACCTCGAATATCGAGGTCTCTGGGTCCAGGGTCCGGCATCGTGGCGAAGGTGTCGTAGAGCCAAAGCCGTCGATTCGCGGCGCCCAGACGCTGAAGTGTGAGCGCGACGGCGTCCCGGTCCGCCGACCCGATGGCACGGATCTCGTAGCCGAGCCTCTCGAGCCCGCGCCTGGTGCCGTCCTTGGCGCGACTAATCCAGTTCAAGCCTTGCCCTGCCACGACGAGAGGATAATGGCCATCCGCGCCGGACGACAGACAGGAGCACGAGCCCGAGCGCTCGGGCAGTACGCAGCCATCCGAGCGGCGCCGTAGCGTTGCTGCTTGTGCGCCTAATCGTCGCTCGATGCTCCATCGCCTATACCGGTCGCCTATCCACGACCCTGCCCGAGGCCGTTCGCCTGCTGATGATCAAGGCCGACGGCACCTTCATGGTCTGGGACGACAATGGTGGACCTAAGGTAAAGCCGCTCAACTGGATGACCCCACCGACGGTCATCGAGGAGTCGGCGGGGCTGATCGTCGTGCGCAGGCGGGCGGGCTCCAGCGACGAGCGGGTGGAGATCAAGCTCGCGCACGTGCTCTCAGACGTACGTCACGAGATGGATTCCCCAAGGGAGGGCGGTGCGCTGGCGCTGGCCAAGGACGGGGTCGAGGCGCACCTGCAGGAGCTGCTGGCCGAGCAACCGCGGTGGTGCGGCGATGGACTGCGGCTGGTCCGGCGCGAATGGGTCACCGACATCGGCCCCGTCGACCTGATGTGCCGGGACGCTGAGGACGGCTGGGTGGCGGTCGAGATCAAGCGCGTCGCCGGCATCGACGCGGTCGAGCAGCTCGCGCGTTACCTGGAGCGAATCCGCCTGGACCCGGCGTTCGCCTCCTGCCGCGGCGTGCTCGCTGCCCAGGCAATCAAGCCGCAGGCGAGGGTGTTGGCGCAGGCACGCGGGATCCACTGCGTGGAGGTGGATCTGGCGGTCCTGCGCGGCGACCGCCAGCCCGAGCTGAAATTGTTTGCGGCATGAGCGCAGAACCGCCGATCCTGACCGAGCGTCGTGACCGCGTGTTGGTGATCACACTCAACCGGCCCGATCAGCGCAACGCGGTCAACGCCGCCGTTGCCGAGGGCATAGCCGGGGCGCTGGACCGGCTCGACGGCGACCGCGAGCTGACTGTCGGCGTGCTCACCGGCGCCGGGAAGGGCTTCTGCGCCGGGATGGATTTGAAGGCGTTCGTCGAGGGCGAGGTTCCCCACGCCGGTGACCGCGGCTTTGCCGGCATCACCCGCCGCTCCGCCAACAAGCCGTTGATCGCCGCCGTCGAGGGCTTCGCGGTGGCCGGGGGGCTGGAGGTGGCGCTGGCCTGCGACATGCTCGTCGCCGCCCGCGGGGCCAGGCTCGGGATTCCCGAGGTCAAGCGCTCGCTGGTGGCGGCGGCCGGCGCGCTGCTCCGCCTCCCGCAGATGCTGCCCCGCAACCTCGCGACCGAGCTCGCGCTGACCGGCGAGCCGATCTCCGCCGAGCGCGGTTATGAGCTGGGGCTGGTCAACCGTCTGGCCGCGCCCGGCCGAGCGCTGGCGGCCGCGCTCGAGCTCGCCGACGCAATCGCCGCCAACGGTCCTCTGGCGCTGGCCGCAACCAAGCGCATCTTGGCCGAGTCGCCCGACTGGTCCGAGAACGAGTTCTGGGAGCGCCAGGGCGAGATCGTGGGTCCGGTGATGGCCTCCGAGGACGCCCGCGAGGGGGCACGGGCTTTCACCGAGAAACGCCCGCCGCGGTGGCAAGGTCGCTGAGCGACCTCAGCGACTCTCGCCCCACGCCGTCGCCGCGACCGTCCGTGAGCCCCCTCGATCGCGATGCTCGCATAGATAGATTCCCTGCCAGGTCCCCAGGCCCAACCGACCGTCGGCGATCGGCAGCGTAAGCGCTGGGCCGAGCAGGGCCGCCTTGATGTGAGCGGGCATGTCGTCGGGCCCCTCCAACGTATGGGTCCAGTAGCGCGCACCTTCGGGCACCGCTTGGTCGAACCAGGTCTCGAAGTCCCGCCTGACCTGCGGCGATGCGTTCTCGCTCACCGCCAGCGATGCCGAGGTGTGCTGGATCAGCAGGTGCAGCAGCCCGACCTTGAGATGGCCGAGCTCCGGCAGCGCACCGAGTAGCTCTCCGGTGATGAGGTGAAAGCCGCGCGCGCGCGCCTCGAGCATGATCTGGCGCTGGACCCACACGCTGCTCAGAGTCCCTCGGGCAGTCGTGCCGCGCGCAGGTCCACCCGCTCTCCGCAGAACGGCACCCCTTCAGATTCCAGCAGCGCGCGCTGACGTGCTCCCTTGGCCAGGGAGCCGTCGGCGCGGACGATGCGGTGCCAGGGAAGTCCGGCATCCTGGCAGGCATGCAGTGCCGCCCCGGCGGCCCGAGGTGCGCCTGGGGAGACATCACCGTAGGTGCGGACGAATCCAGCAGGAACGGCACGAACGCGCGCCAAGATCAGATCCGCGCGGCCCGCGTTCATCTCTCGCAGGATAGGCGTAGCCGGACTCCTGGTATCGTCGGGCGCGCCGAATTCCCTGCTCATAGCGGGGAAGCGGGGAACCCAGGATCCTCGGGGCGAATCGCGAGCTGATGCCGCGTAGCGCTTGAACACGAGCGCGAGCCCGACAGCTAACCCCGTAGGCCGCTCGCATGTCCAGCCGCCGCCTTCACGCCGCCAAGCTGATCGTCGCCTTCGTCGTGGTCGGGATCGTCCTCGCGCTGGTCAGCGTCGGCCCGCCGCAACCGGCGGCGGGAGCCACTCTGGATCAATTGAGCTCGCAGCTGAGCGCCGAGCAAGCACGCCAGCAGAGCCTGTCCGGCAGCCTTGGCCGCCTCTCCGGCCTGATCGCCTCGCTGGACTCGCAGATCACCCTGGTGCAGTCGCGTGAGAACCAGGTTGCCGGCGAGCTGAGCCAGGATCGCACAACGCTCGACCTCACCCAGGGCGCGCTGAGCCGTGAGCGCCAGCTGCTGGCCCGCCTGCGGCGCCGGCTGGCGTGGTCACGCCTGCTGCTCTCCCGCCAGCTGGTCAGCAGCTACGAGGGTCAGCGCCCGGATCTGATCAATGTCGTACTGAATGCTCGGGGATTCACCGACCTGCTGGAGAAGCTGGACTTCCTGCACCGGGCCGAGCAGCAGCAGCAGTCGATCATCTCCTTCACCCGGGAGGCCAAGGCCGAGGCGGATCGCGCCAGCCGCCGGCTGGTGATCCTCGAGGCCTCCGATCGTCGCACGACCCAGGCCGCGGTGCTGCAGGTCCGAGCGCTGTCCGGGATGAACAGCCTGCTGGCCGTCAAGCAGGGGGCGCTGGCTCGTGTGCAAGCGCTTCAGCAGACCGCCCTGGCGGCAAGCCGCACCCGCGGAGGTGAGCTGCGCTCGGAGATCGCCGGGGTCCGCGCGCAGCAGGCAGCGGCGGCGCGGGCGGCGGCCGCGGCAGCGGCGGCCGCGACCCCGCCCTCACCCGACTCCTCGTCTTCCTCCCCGTCCGCGTCGTCGTCTTCCTCCCCCTCGGCGGCATCGCCGGTCGCCTCCGGCCCCGCCCTCGGCTCCTCCGGCGGCTGGGCGATCCCGTATGCCATCGTCCTGTGCGAATCCGGCGGGCAGAACCTGCCCCCCAACAGCGCCGGTGCTTCGGGCTACTACCAGATCCTCCCCAGCACCTGGAGGCTTTACGGCGGCAGCGGTCCGGCGGCATATCTGGCCAGCAAGGCAGAGCAGGACGCGGTCGCTGGACGCATCTGGAATGGCGGCTCCGGGGCCTCGCAGTGGGTCTGCGCGGGGATCGTCGGGATCCACTGACCCTCGCGGCCGAGGGGGAGCGACGGTGTCTCCTCGTTCTCGTCCAGGCCTTCGTTAGCCATCCGGGGCCGGGCTCACTGCCCTAGGCGGTGCGCCAATCAGGTGTGGTCACCAGTCGGCGGTGGCGCGACGCCACGGTCAGCTGATCGAAGTGGTCGAGCGCCTGGCCCGACCCGAAGGCGACGCAGGTCAGCGGCGACTCGGCCCGGAACACCGGCATCCCCGTCTCGGCCGCAACCAGGTCCGGGAAGCCCCGGATCAGCGTGCCACCGCCCGCCAGCAGGATGCCGTCGCGAGCGATGTCGCTGGCCAACTCCGGAGGCGTCTCCTCCAGCGTGTCGCGGATCGCCTGCAGGATCTCTCGGATCGGGCCCCGGATCGCGCTGCGAACCTCGTCGCTACGCAGCTGCACCGCCGTGGGCAGACCGCTCAGCAGGTGACGCCCGCGGACTTCGAGTGTCTTCTCGGGGTCGAGCTGGGTGACCGAGCCGATGGCGATCTTGATCTTCTCCGCGGTCTGCGAACCGATTGCCAGCCCGTAGACGCTCCGCATGTGCCCGGCGATTGCCTCATCCATCTCATAGCCGCCGACGCGCACCGAGCGAGAGATGACGATGCCGCCCAGCGAGATCACCGCCATTTCGCTGGTGCCGCCCCCGATGTCCACCACCATCCGCCCGATCGGCTCCTCGATCGCCACCCCCGCCCCAATCGCCGCCGCAATCGGCTCCTCGATCAGGTGCACGCGCCGGGCACCCGCGGCCAGTGAGGCCTCCTCGACCGCACGCTTTTCCACTTCGGTGACTCCCGATGGCGCGCACACGATCAGGCGTGGATGGGCCGCGCGGCGGTTGAGGACCCGGCGGATGAAGTACCGCAGCATCTCCTCGGTGACTTCGAAGTCGGCGATCACGCCGTGGCGCAGCGGCCGCATCGCTGAGATGGTGGCCGGAGTGCGACCGATCATCCGCTCCGCATCGGCGCCGACGGCATGGACCACGCCGGTATCGACTTCGGAGGCGACGACCGACGGCTCCGAGACGACGATCCCCTGGCCGGCAACGTAGACCAGGGTATTGGCGGTGCCGAGGTCGATCGCCATGTCGTGCACGCCGAGGCTCGGCGTCAGGCGCAGGCGCGATGTGTCACGGCGGGAGCCGTCGCGGCGAAAGCCCATCCCGCCTAGGGTGACAGACTGGCGGGGTCATCGACCCGCCGGTGGGCAGTCACCCCGTCGGCCTCGGACCGCCAGTACGCCCGAGGCCAGCCGTGTCGAGCCTACCCCAGGTTCAGCTAGCGCTCGCCGGGAAGCTTGCGCGGGTACTGCGAGACTGGCTGTGACAGATCCAGCGCCGTGGTGACGATTCGATTCTGCTCGAGGGAGTGGGCGATCGGATAGCCCTCACCCGAGGCAGCCCGCTCGGGACGGCCGATGTAGCCGAAGTCCAGGTGCTGAGGCAGGATCTGCAGTAGCCGCGGGGACATATGCGCGCGAGCGCCCATGTTGCGCGGCTCCTCTTGCACCCACACGACCTCACGGAGGTTCGGGTAGCTCTGCACCAGCTTCAGGATCTCGCCCTGGGGGAAGGGATAAAGCAGCTCCACCCGGCCAATGGCCACGCCCTGCGCATCGGCGCGCGCGGCGTGGCCGGTGAGGTCGTAGTAGATCTTGCCGCAGCACAGGATCAGGCGCTGGATCCCCTCGGCAGCGAGCCCGGACTCGGCAAGCACCGGCCGAAATCGTCCCTCGGCGAGATCATCGAGGCGGCTGGCAGCCTGGGGCAGCCGCAGCAGGCTCTTGGGCGTCATCACCACCAGCGGACGCTGTTTGGCGATCCGCGCCTGGCGTCGGAGCAGGTGGAAGTACTGCGCCGGGGTGGTCGGGTTGGCGATGCGGATGTTGCCCTCGGCGGCGAGCTGCAGGAAACGCTCCAGCCGCGCCGATGAATGCTCAGGCCCCGAACCCTCGTAGCCGTGGGGCAACAGCAGCGTCAGCCGTGAGGTCTGGCCCCACTTGGCCATCCCGGAGACGATGAACTGATCGATGATCACCTGGGCAGCGTTGACGAAGTCCCCGAACTGAGCTTCCCACAGCACCAGCGTCTCCGGTCCCTCCTGCGAGTACCCGTACTCGAAGCCCAGGCAGGCAACCTCTGACAGCGGACTGTTGTGCAGCTCCATCGGCGCCAGCGCCCCGGGGAGGTGTTGGATGGCGCAGTGCTCCTGCCCGGTCCTGGGGTCGTGCAGCACCAGATGGCGCTGGGAGAACGTCCCCCGCTCGGCGTCCTGGCCAGTGAGCCGGATCGGGATCCCCTCGGTCAGCAGCGAGGCGAAGGCCAGGGACTCGGCGTGGGCCCAGACGATGCCCGGCTGCTCGGAACTGAGCGCCTCGCGACGCTGCTCCAGCTGCTTGACCAGCTTCGGGTGCACGGTAAAGCCGTCGGGCACGGCCAGCAGCTCCTCCCCCAGCACCCTGAGACGCTCGCTGGGGACCGCCGTCTGCACCTCGGGCGAGGCGCTGCGATCGAGCTGGTACTCGCCGGTGGCGTGCTCGACCTCCTTGGCCCGCGCGATGCGCTCCTTGAGCTCCTGGTGGCGCTCGGCCAGCATCGACCAGACCTGATCGGTCATCTCGGTGGATTCCTGCTCGGTGACCACCCCCTGCTCGATCAGCTGCTTGGCGAAGATCTCCCGCGTCGGCGGTTGCCTCTTGATCACCTGGTACATCTCCGGCTGGGTGTAGGCGGGCTCGTCGGCCTCGTTGTGGCCGAAGCGGCGGTAGCCGATCAGGTCGATCAGCACATCGTGGCCGAACTCCTGACGGAAGGCGAACGCCAGACGCAACGCGGCGATGCAGGCAGCAACGTCGTCGGCGTTGACGTGGATGATCGGGACGTCGTACCCCTTGGCGAGATCCGAGGCCCAGGTGGTGGAGCGGGCATCGTCGGGGTCGGTCGTGAAGCCAACCTGGTTGTTCTGGATCAGGTGCACCGTGCCGCCGACGGTGTAGCCGTCGAGGGCCTGCAGGTTGAACGTCTCGGCGACCACCCCCTGCCCCGGGAAGGAGGCGTCGCCGTGGAGGATCACCGGGATCGCCGCGTTGGTGTCACGATGGGCGTGCGGGCCCTGGCGGGCGGTCTGGGCTGCGCGGGTGGCGCCCGCGGCAACCGGCGAGACGAACTCCAGGTGAGACGGGTTGGACTCCAGCCGCACGACCACCGTCTCGCCGTTGGCCAACTGATATGAGCCACTGGCACCATGGTGGTACTTGACGTCGCCGGTCCCGCCCTGGGGAATCGTGGTGATCGGTTCCAGGGTGGAGGTCCCCTCGAACTCGGCGAAGATCGTGTCGTAGGGTCGTCCGAGGTTGTGAGCGAGCACGTTCAGGCGGCCGCGGTGGGCCATGCCGATCACGACCTCACGCGTGCCGCGCGTGGCGGAGAGCTGGATCAGCTCGTCGATCATCGGCACGGTCATGTCCAGACCCTCGATCGAGAACTGCTTCTGGCCAAGGTAGGCCTTGTGCATAAAGCGCTCGAGCGCGTCCACCTCGGTCAGGCGCTTGAGCAGCGCCTTGCTCTCGTCGTTGGTCAGGGGCTTGCGGAACTGGCCTGACTCGATCGCCTCCCGCAGCCACAGCCGCTGACGGTGTGAGGAGATGTGCTCGATCTCGTAGGCGATCGGGCCGCAGTAGGTCTCACGCAGGTGGGGTAGCGCCTCGGCCAGGGTGGCTCCGGGGACGTACATGCGCAGGATCTTCGCCGGGATCCTGGCCATCAGCTCCGGGGTGAGACTGAGTGGCTCGGGATCAAGCGCCGGATCGCCCCCGGGCTCGCGCCCGAGGGGATCGAGCTTGGCGGCAAGGTGACCGTGGGTGCGGTGAGCCTTGACCAGCGAAGAGGCGGCCTGGATCGCTTGGAGCAACTCCTCGTCCAGCGCTGCCGGCGGCGGTGCGGGCGGGGCCGGCGCCGAGCTCGCGTCGGCCGCGGCCGCGGCGGGAGCCGGCGGCGGCGGAAGCTCGGGAAGCTCCACACCGAGGTCCTCGAACACGCGCCGATAAAAGCCCTCCTCGCCTTGGAGGTGAGCCTCGATCCGGGCCAGGAAGCGCCCGGACTCGGCGCCTTGGATGATCCTGTGGTCATAGGTGGAGGTCATCGTCATGACCTTCTCGGCTCCGATCATCGCGCCGATGCTGCTGAGCCCCGGCGGATAGGCGATCGAGCCGGTGGCGAGGATCGTGCCCTGCCCGGACATCAGCCGCGGTACCGAGGCGACCGTGCCGAGGCCACCAGGATTGGTGAGCGAGACGTTGGCCCCGGTGAGATCATCCGCGGTGAGCGTGTTGGTCCGCGCCTTCTCCACCAGCCCGTTGTAGGCGGCTAGGAACTCGCCGAACGACAGCCGACCAGCATCCCTGATCACCGGCACCATCAGCGTGCGGCTACCGTCCTTCTTCTCGACGTCGACCGCCAGCCCGAGATTCACCGCCCCGTCGTCGACGCGATGCGGCTTGCTGTCGATCTGGACGAAGTGGTGGGCCATCACCGGCATCTCCTCGGTGGCCACGCGGGCGATCGCGTAAGCGATCAGATGCGTGAACGAGACGCGTTGTCCGACGTTCTTGAGCTGCTGGCGCCGAGCGTCCAACGTGGTCACCGTGAGCGTTCGGAACGAGGTCGCGGTGGGAATCGAACGACTCTCGTCCATGTACCGCGCCAGCGTTGCCGCGCCTCCCTTGAGCAGTTGCTTATCCGCTCCCGGCCGAGCCGGCGCGGCCACGACCCGGTCGCCGTTTGCGGATGCCGCCGCGAGTACATCGGCCTTGGTTATCCGGCCGGTACGCGCGCTGCCGGTCACCTGGGCGAGGTCGATACCCTCCGCCGCGGCAATCCGTCGCGCCACCGGTGACGCGCCGTTGCCGCCGGTCGTGACAGGAGCGGAGGGGGGCAAGGGAGCAGGAGCGGGATCCGCCACCGGCGGCCCGGCGGAGGCGGAGGCCGGGCTCGCTGCGGACTCAGCGGTCATCCGCGCGATCAGCTGGCCGACCGTGACCGTGTCTCCATCCTGGACCAGGATCTCGACGATCGTGCCGTCGGCGGGTGCGGGCAGCTCCATGTCCACCTTGTCGGTGGAGATCTCGACCACGGTGTCCCCGTCCTTGACCGTGTCACCAACCTTCACCGACCACTCGAGGATCGTGCCCTCGGTGACCGACTCGCCGCCGGTGGGCGTAACGATGTCGATCGTCTGACCGGTGCTGGCATCGGTTGCGGCCGCGCCCTGAGCCTCGGTCATCGCTCCGGCGGCTGCCTCCTCGAGGGTCGCCGGCGGGGACTCGGCTGAGACCGGCATCGCTGCCGCCGCAGGGGTGGCGGCGCCGCCTACGCCGTCGCCCCCCTCGCTCCGGTCGCGGCCGTTGCCGCCCGGCGTCTGGCCGTTGCCGGCGGCGTGGCCGTCGCCGCCATCTCGGCCGCCGCCAGCGGTGGTGATCTCGGCGAGCAGCCCGCCGACGGTTACCGTCTCGCCCTCGCCGGCGTGGATCCTGGCCACCGTCCCTGCGACCGGCGCCGGCACCTCGGCGTCCACCTTGTCGGTCGAGATCTCGACGAGCGTCTCGTCGACTTCCACCGGGTCACCTTCCTGCTTGTGCCACTCCAATACCGTGCCCTCGGCGACCGAGTCGCCCATCGCCGGCATCACGACCTGAACCGTGCTCGCGTCGACCGCCATCGGCTTCAACTGTAACGCGTGCGTACGGGTACAGATGGCTTGTTTTCGTCACCGCGGCGACGCTCGGCGATCACGAACCCAATCGATCCCGCGAACGGCCCCAACCCACCCAGGACCGCCACCGTCACCGCCAACCAGAAGGGGATGATCCGCAAGCGCGCAGCGAGAATGCAGATCAGCGACATGGCGATCCAGATCAGTCCGTGGCTGAGGCCGAGGACGAAGGTCTCCGGCTGGGGATTCCCGGCGATGAAGGCGCACACCAGCAGCGCCAGGTAGACGGTGGAGTGGGTGAACGACGCCACCTCGAGGCGCCGGAAGGTGATCGCGTCTCGCGCCGTCATGACGCCGTCACGGCTGGTTCAGCAGCGTCGCCATGCGCCGCAGCGGCTCGTCGGCCTCCCCCGGCCACTCCTGCACGTCCGCCGGCCACCACGCGAATTCGTCGTGTTCGTGGTCGGGAGCAACCGACGCATCCGGCGGGAGCCAGGCCTGGCCGACCAGGAGCACTACCCGGCTCGGCAACGCCACCAGCGCCTCGATCTGCATCCGCTCGGCCTCCACCGACCATTCCTCCTGCAACTCGCGGGCCAGCGTCTCGGTCGGGTTCTCGTCGACCTCGACCGAGCCGCCTGCCCCCAGCGCCCATCGTCCCGCCCACGAGGCCAGCCAAGCCGCCCGGCGTCCGGCCAGCCAGCGGCCGTCCGCCCCGCGAACGATGCACAGTACGGACATGCTCTGCACAGCATCCTCGACGTTCAGGCGCAGCGCCCACCGCGCCGGCTGTAGCTCGAGCCGCAGCCGACGACCGTCGCTCTGATAGCCGGCCAGCCGCGCGGCCAGACCGTCGTGGCTGGGAGATCCGCGCCGACGCAAGGCATCGAGCGCGACGTCGGCAGCCTCGACCGCGCCGCTGGTGGGATCGTAGGTCTCGGTCCGCCACGTGACCTCAACCTGACCCGGTTCCCAGGGTCCACGCGCCAGCAGAGCGGGTGCACTCGCCACGTCCAGAAACGGTAGCGGGGTAGGCTGAGGCCACGTGGCGCGGCGACTGAAGCACTGGGGATGGGGCTACGAGGACGAGCAGCCTGGCCCGACCGAGCAGCGGGGCACCGCGGAGCTCGTGGCTGCCCACTTGGGTTTCGGCGGCACCTCGCTGCGGGCGCCGGCGCCGCTGCCGGAACTTCCGCCCCCACGCCTGCGCGCCCCTGCGGGGCTGGCCGAGATCTGCGCCGGCGATGACTACCAGCGCGCCCTCCACGCTCACGGCAGCTCCTACAGCGACGTCGTCCGCGGCTTCGGCGGTCAGTTCCCGCACCTTCCCGATGTCGTGGCTCTGCCGCGCGAGGAGGGTCAGGTCCAGGCCGTACTTGACTGGGCGCTGAGCGCCGGCGCGGCGGTGATCCCGTTCGGTGGCGGCACCAGCGTCGTCGGCGGCGTTCAGCCCGACGTCGGTGAGGGCTACACCGGGACAGTCACGATTGACCTCAAGGGGCTCGATCGTGTGCTGGAGGTGGACCCGATCTCGCGGGCGGCTCGGATCCAGGCTGGGGCGACCGGGCCTCGGCTGGAGGATCAGCTGGGCGCACACGGGCTCACTCTGCGCCACTATCCGCAGTCGTTTCAGTTCGCCACTCTGGGCGGTTGGATCGCTACTCGGGCCGCAGGCCACTTCTCGACGCTGTACACGCACATCGACGATCTCGTCGAGTCGGTTCGAGCACTCACGCCCGCCGGGGTGTGGGAGTCACGGCGGCTGCCGGGATCGGGCGCAGGGGTGTCTCCGGATCGGATGCTGATCGGCTCCGAGGGGATTCTCGGGGTGATCACCGAGGCCTGGGTACGAGTGCGTCCGCGGCCGCGCCACCGGAGCTCTGCCGCGGTGCGGTTTCCTGACTTCCTCACCGGTGCCCGGGCGGTGAGGGCGCTGGCACAGAGTGGGCTGCACCCGGAATCCTGCCGGCTGATCGATCCGCTGGAGGCAGCCATCACCGGGGCCGGCAACGGCGAGGCGGCTCTGCTGATGCTGGGGTTCGAGTCCGCAGAGCACGACGTCGAGCCGTGGATGAGGCTCGCGCTGACGCTCTGCCGTGACTACGGCGGCGCCGAGGAGCCCCGCGGCGAGTCCAAATCCGCAGGCGCGGCATCGCTCGGGAGCTGGCGGGAGGCGTTTCTGCGTGCGCCCTACCTGCGGGACACGTTCGTGGCCATGGGCGTGGTCTCGGAGACCTTCGAGACCGCGGTCACCTGGGATCGCTTCCCGGAGCTCCATCGAGCGGTGATGGAGCGCGTGCCGGAGGCAGTGAGGGAGGCATGCCGCACCGGCACCGTCAGCTGCCGTTTCACGCATGTGTATCCCGACGGCCCCGCGCCCTACTACACCGTGCTCGCCCCCGCAGACCCAGGCGGCGAGCTGGAGCAATGGGCCCACATCAAGCAAGTCGCCTCCGAGATCCTGATCGGCGGCGGCGCCACGATCACCCATCATCACGCGGTCGGACGAGATCACCGCCCGTGGTATGACCGCCAGCGACCCGACCCCTTCGCCAACGCGCTGCGCGGCGCCAAGCTCGCGCTCGATCCGAGCGGCGCGCTGAACCCGGGGGTGCTGATCGACCCGCTGCGACTAAGAAGCTGAGGCAACCGAGGAGGTCGAGCAAGTCTCGCACGCAGCTCCGGCAACTGATCGAGTAGGCCATGTCGCTACTTTGCCAGCCATGGCGGCGATGGCAGTTCTCGGGCCAGGTGGCGTTGGTGGCTTTCTCGCCGCCACCCTGACGCGAGCCGGCAATGACGTCACGGTCATCGCCCGTGAGCAGACGGCGGCTCTGATCGGCCGCCAGGGAATCGAGGTCCAGAGCGTCCGCCTGGGCGAGTTCCACGCTCGGCCGCCGGCGGCTCCAATCCTCGATCAGCGGGTGGAGGTGCTGTTCGTCGCCACCAAAGCCACCGGACTCGAGGATGCACTGAGTCGGATCCAGTCGCCGCCGGATCTCGTCGTGCCGCTGCTCAACGGCCTTGATCACATGCTCGTCCTGCGTCGACGCTTCGCCGCCGGGCGCGTGGCCGCAGGAGCGATCAGGATCGAGGCTGACCGCCCACAGGCAGGACGGATCGTGCAGACCAGCCCATTCCTGCGGGTGGATCTGGCTGCCAACGACCAGGTGCTTCTCGCGGCACTGGAGCGGATCGCGGCCACGCTCTCACACGCCCAGATTCCGGCTGAGATCGGCGCCAGTGAGGCGCAGATCCTGTGGTCGAAGCTGGTGCGGCTGAATGCGCTCGCATGCACGACCAGCGCCTGCGATCGTCAGCTCGGCTTCATCCGCGACGATCCGCGCTGGCGCGGAGCGCTGATCGAGTGCATCGAGGAGGGAGCGGCCGTGGCCGCCGCGGAGGGGGCGAGGATCGATCCCGCCAAGCCGCTGAGCGAGCTCGAGGCAGCCCATCCCGAGCTCGGCTCCTCGATGCAGCGCGACATCGCCGCCGGACGCGAGCCGGAGCTGGACGCCATCGCCGGGTCGGTGCTGCGGGCAGCCGCACGTCACGGTTTGGCGTGTCCGACGATCGCGCGGCTGGCTCGTGTGGTGGCGGCCCGAGCGGGGATCGAGCCGCCGCGGACCTAGGGGCGCGGGGGGTGTCCCGGAGAAAGTCCGGGTGTCTTCCCCGACAGTTCAGAACCAAGGCCGGATCTCCGGCGCCTCATCAAGCGCTCCTGGCGCGCCAGGAGCGCTCGGCGCGTACACCACCTCGGCGATCTCTTCGGGCCACCGCATCGACGACCTCCTCCGCCAGCGACCCCCCGAGGCCGGAGTTCTGCTCAACGACCGAACGTCACTGGGGAAAACCGATTCCAATCGCCGGGCCGCCGGCAGGCCCGCTGCTGGGGAGCACTCCGATGATCGGGCTCGTCAACGAAAGCAGCAGCAGGGCGAACATCAGCCCGCGCAGTACACGGTCGGGGCGGATCGCGTAGGCGAGAACCATCAGACCGCCAGCCGGGGCGGCATACCGTGAGTAAGACGGTATGTAGGTCCAGAGCGCGAGCGTGAGGAACGGCACGAACACGACCGTGGCGACACCCACGACCGGCAGCAGCTGTTCCCTGGATAGACCGTGACCTTCGATGCGCAGCCGGAGCATGTCGATGCTGCGCACAAAGAACACCAGCCAGATGATCAGCAGCAATCCGATAAAGGCGATCTCCCAGTTCGCCACCCCCCACGGGTCCTGGTTCAACACAAGCTTCAGTTTTCGTGCGGCTCCAAGCAACGGAACTAATGCTGGGTCGTGGGCTCCGGCGGTGGGGCTGGCGGCGAACGCCAACCTCAGATAAAGCTCCCATACCCCCCACACCAGCGGCGGCGCTAGCCAAAGCCAGGCCCGCCGCCCCCGGCGCGCCAGTTCGGAGAGGCAGATTATCGCGACCGGCACGAGGTAGATCTCGCGCGCGAGCATGCATCCAGTAAGCGCGATGGCAGCGGGCACGGGCCGCACCTCTAGCCACGCCACGACCCCGGCAACGAACAGGCCAGCCGCGAGCGGATCCGAGAGATCGTCGACGACACCAACCACGACACCGAGGGACAGCATGAAGGCGAGCGAGAGCCACGGCGATCGCCCGTGCCGGACCGAAAAGCGGGCCAGGAGAAATCCGGCGCCCAGCACCGCGATCAGGTTTATCAGCGGGAGGCTCCACTGCAGCACCTGGGGATCACCCCATGAGGTCAACCATCCGAGGACCGGCAGGAGAATCCGCTGGTAGCGATACGCGAGATCATCGATATGAGGTGAGCTGACCTCGTCGGGCTTGGCCGCCTTGCCGGTCAGGAGCGGATCCTGCGCGAGGTAGAAGAAGAACTGGCCGTCGTACCCGGCGGGGCGAAAGATTACCGTCTGGTGAGGCAAGAGAGCCGGAGCCTCAAATAGCGACCCCGCCTTGATGAACACGCTCGGATCGATTGTGTGCTTCCTGCCCGCAGCCTTCGACTGTCCGTACCCGATGACCAGAAAGGCCAAAGCCGCGACCACCACCGGGGCCACGACCGAAGAACCGAGCGCAACGACCAGACGCCCAGCCTGCCGCCGCTGCAGACGCACCCACATCGTCGGCGTCTCCACGGTGACCGGCGTTAGCCCGGGCGCGCGATCAGCTCGATCCGGTAGCCGTCCGGATCTCGGACGAAGCACAGCCGCGGCCCGTGCTCGGAGACGGTGTAGGGCGCCCGCTCAGGCTCGATCCCCTGCTCGCCCAGGCGGGAGAGCGCGCCGTCGAGGTCGGGGGTGGTGATCGCAATGTGGCCGTAGCCGGTTCCGAGGTCGTACGGGTCGTCCTGGCCGACGTTGTAGGTCAGCTCCAGGCGCGGCTCGGGCCCGTCCTCGGGAAGGCCCAGGAACACGTTGATCGCCTCTTGACGAATCGGTAGCCGCCCGATCTCCTCAAAGCCCAGGGCCCGGTAGAAGGCCACCGAGCGGTCGATGTTGGTGATGCGGTAGCAGGTGTGGACCAGGCTCACGAGCCGGAGAGCATACGCTGGAGCGGGATGATCGGGCTCACGAGCCGGAGACCATACGCTGCAGCGGGATGATCGGCGAACGGACCGCGGCCCTACTCTCAGACGCCCAGATCCCGGCGGAGATCGGCGCCGGTGAGGCCCAGATCCTGTGGTCGAAGCGGCGCGGGGGCGCGGGATGTGTCCCGGAGATCTCCCGGGTTCTTCCCACGGGCGCCCCGGCAGCTCAGAACGGAGGCCGGACTTCCGGCACCTCGTCGGGCGCGTCGGGAGCCCCCGGAGCACCTGGAGCGCTCGGCGCGTACACCGGCTCGGCGATCTCCTCGGGGGCCACCGCGTCGATGACCTCCTCTTCCTCCTCGGTCAGCTCGGCGTCGTGATCGCCGTCGCAGAGAACTCGGAAGGCTCCGGTGACCCCTCCATCGGCCTGGAGCACGATGCCGGGGAGGATCTCCTCGCCTTCCTCGAGTCCCAGGCGCTCGATGTCGAAGTGCGACATCCCAATCCCCCAGCTGTGGTGACCTGGATTCTCCCGGTCGTGTGCCGCGATCCCCTGGGCCAGACGCTCGAGCAGGTAGGCGATCTTGCTGGTCTGCGCCACAGGGAAAAGGTAGCGGCATCAGGCAAGCCGCACCTAGCTGCGAAGCGAGCTCTCCTCGAGGTGGCCGGATCTGAGCTGACAGGTGGCTGCGAGCTGGGTGGCGGGACCCGGGTCCACAAGCAGAAGTCCCCATGGTGTGCGCGCGTCGTCCGGAGCTACCGTCATCAATGTGGTCCCGAGGGGAGCCAAAGACCAGACCGGATGCGCGAGCGCAGTAGGAGCAAAGCGGTAGACCTCGAGGAGCAGGGTTCGGTGGGAGAGGTTCTCGATCATTGTCTCGGGTGCGTTGAGGGTCTCGGCGACGTGGCCGCCACCACTGATCCTCAGCCGTTGGCAAGCATGGAGTCGGAGTCCCCCAGGCCATGGCCCGAGCCGCAGTCCTCCTGCAGCCAGGAGCACGGTGTCGGCCGCGAAGCGATCCCTCACGGGTGCAGCCGCGAGCTGAGCGGGATGGAGGTAGGCCGGCGTTCCATGCTCTCTGGTCGCATCGAAGTAACGTGCCGAAGTCACGCCTCCGAGGAACGGGTCGTGGGCCATCCAGGTGGCTAGTCGAAGGTTCGGCGGCGCTCGCCCCGCCACCAGCTGCAGAGCACCAAGATCGGCCTCGGCGTAACCGGCGTGCATCTGCATGGAGTCAAAGCCGGCTTCGAGGTTCGCCGCGTTCAGCGCGATCGACGCCGCCGTTCCCGCCACGATGGCCGCTTTGGCCGCAGGCCCAAACCTGATCTCACGGAACAGCTCGGCCAGGATCACGATCATCATCGGAGCGTTGAACACGGCGTAGCGACTTGCTCCCGGGCTTCGACCGACGGGATCGCTGGCTCCAGTCAGGACCCAGAAGGACACGGCGGTCACCAAGTAGACCAGCAACCAGGGGCGAGGCCGGGCCAGCTTCCACCAGACGAGCAGCGCCGCCACACAGATGAGCAGCAGGGCGGGATAGCCGGCGCGCTGACGGCCGATGATCGCGCCCAGACTGGCCACGACGGAGTCCGCCGCCCAGTGTGCGACATGGACCGGGTTGTAGGTCGAGGGAGAGGACTCGTTGGTGCCGTAGGAGATCCACCAGACGCCGAACAGACCCAGTGGCAGCGCGGGAATCCAAGCCTGCTTAGGACGTCGGCGGACAGCGATCACCACCGCTGCCCCCAGCGCGAAGGGAATCCCGATGCTGAACGTCAGCACTGACAGGACCAGCAGCAGGCAGGCGACGGCGTTGCGCCGCGGGGTATCGGTCTGCAGCACCAGGAGGGCTCCGAGGCCGAGCGCGACAGGGGCAAAATCACCAAACCCGGCAAACCACAGCAACGACTCCCAGGCGGCGCCGAGAAACAGGGTGATCGCGGCGGCGGCCAGAGCCAAAACCGTCCCCTGGCGCGACCTCACGATGAGGTACACCACGACCCCGAGCGCGGCAACCCACAGCCCGAGGAACAGGCGATAGGGCAACTGCGAGCGCAGGCCGAAGAGCGAGACCATCGCCCGGTAGACGGCGACGAACAGGATGACGATGTTGCCGTTGTACGGCCTCAGAACCGACGGTATGCCCGGGGGGCCAAGCAGGATGTACCAGTCGTCGTTGAAGAACGTCAACCGCAGGCCCAGGATGACCACCAGCGCCGCCGCCGCCGCGCACAGCGCGGTCAACACCAGGCCGGGCCACAAACCCGGCCAGGCTCCCTCCTGCGTCCGGCGGCCCGGCACCACCCCAGTGCGCACAAGAAAACTTTATCCTGGAGCCCGGCTTGACTCAATCGGGGCTAGGGAAGCGAGCCTCCGGACTTCGCTGCTTCCCGCGGTGAAGCTTGATCGGATAGCCGGGGATCCGGACTTAGCCGCCGCGCTCGATCAGCTCGATCCGATAGCCGTCCGGATCCCGGACGAAACACAGTCGCGGCCCGTGCTCGGCGACCGTGTAGGGCGCTCGCTCAGGCTCGATGCCCTGCTCGTGCAGGCGCGAGAGGCTGCCATCCAGGTCCGGGGTCGCGACGGCGATGTGGCCGTAGCCGGTGCCGAGGTCGTACGGCTCGTCCTGGCCGACGTTGTAGGTCAGCTCCAGGCGCGGCTCGGGGCCGTCCTCGGGCAGGCCCATGAACACGTTGATCGCCTCCTGACGAATCGGCAGCCGCCCGATCTCCTCAAACCCCAGGGCCCGGTAGAAGGCGACCGAGCGGTCGATGTTGGTGATGCGGTAGCAGGTGTGGATGAGACCCACGCGTCCAAGCTTACGCCAGCCAGGATGAACACGCGGACGCCCACCCGTTGACCGCCTCCTAGCCAGGATTGAAATACCCAACGGCGGCGCAGTTCGTCGCCGACGGGCACGAGACTCCGGTCAGCAGGCTGTCCTGTGCGTTTGCCGGTGACAGCGTCGTCTGGATCGTCCAGGCGTTGCCGTCCCAGCGCTCGGCCAGCGGCACATAGCCACCCGTGGCGCTGTTGACGTAGGAGCTCCCGACCGCGGTGCACGCGGTGGCCGACGTGCACGACACGTCCGACAGCCCGCTGGCCGGCGGATTGGTCGGGGCCGGTGTGGGCTGGATCGTCCAGGCGGTCCCATCCCAGCGCTCGGCCAAGGGCACGGCGGGCGCGCTGGCGTTGTTGTTGGAGACCCCGACCGCGGTGCACGCCGTGGCCGACGTGCACGACACCGCCGATAGGAGGCTGCTGGTCACACCGGTGGGGCTGGGCGTGGACTGGATCGTCCAGGTGGTGCCGTCCCAGTGTTCGACCAGCGGCACGTAGCTGGCCGTGCTGCTGGCGACGTTGGAGTACCCGACGGCGGTGCATGACGTGGCCGACGTACACGACACCCCCGAGAGGTAGCTGTCGGCCGGGCTGGTCGGCTGCGGGGTGGTCTGGATCGTCCAGGCCGTCCCATCCCAGCGCTCGGCCAGCGGCGAATCGACCCCGGTCTGCTGGTCGTAGGACGTCCCGACGGCGGTGCACGCGGTGGCCGACGTGCATGACACCTCCGACAGGTAGGCGTCCGTAGCGCTGGTCGGAGTGGGGACGCTCTGCTGGCCCCAGGCGGTGCCGTCCCAGGTCTCGGCCAGCGGAGCCGTGTAGTTGGTCCGCAGGACGGTGGTGACGTAGCTCCCGACGGCAGCGCACGCCGTGGCCGACGGGCACGACACCCCTGAGAAGCTGCTGAAGTTCGCATTCGGCGGCTGATATGCGGGCTGGATCGTCCAGGCCGTGCCGTCCCGGCGCTCGGCCAGCGGCCCCTGGCTGGCGGTGGCGTTGGTGCTCCCGACGGCGGTACACGCCGTGGCCGACGAGCAGGACACCAAGCGCAGGTTGTTGATCGTCGCGCCGGCAACGAGCGGGGTGTTCTGCAGCCTCCAGGCGGTGCCGTCCCAGCCCTCGGCCAGCGTCGTCTGCGCGGGTTCGGTGGTGAACGTCCCATAGTCCGGTGGCGGATCCGCCGTGGTCGAGCCGAACGTGCCGTTGGGACCCGCGCACCCGTAGACCCCGCCGGCGTTCGGTGACGCGCAGAACACCCAGCGGTAGACCACGCTGGGATACAGGCCGGTGATCTTGGTCGACAAGGGGACGTTGCCCGTGGGTCCATTGACGGGCCCATAGACGGCGGTCTTGATGCTCGACGAGCGCGGCTGGTCTGCGCGCCAGTATTCCCAGTACCACGTACAGGATTGACCCGAATCGCAGTGAGCAGTGGCATGAAGCGTGGCAAAACTGCCGGCGACATCGGTCGTCCCGGTGGTGTTGGCGCCACACGCGGCAAGCAGCAACGCGGTCGCCAACGTGCCGACCAAGACCCAGCCCTTACGGGCACCGACCGAGAACAACCGCGCAAGCACCATTCCCTCCCGGGGGAGCGGGCGACACCGCCCAACTCCCAACCTACTCGCATCGAGTTGCGAAAGCAACGCGCGGGCCCGCGGTGAGCCCAGCGCAGATCAGCGCATCACGAGCCTGCGCCGCGCCAACCGTCGCCCAGCGCGATGATCGCGAGCGAGCGGATACGCTGGAGCGCGATGATCGTCGAACGCTCGATGAACGAGCAGTGGCTCTCCAACACCTATCTGGTCGCCGACGAGTTGGGCTCGCAGGCGGTGATGATCGATGCCGGGGGCCCGGTCTCGCCACTTCTGGACGTGCTGGCGCGGATGCGCTTCGAGCTCACCCACGTGCTGCTTACCCACCATCATCACGATCACGTCGCCGAGCTGGACCAGGTGCTGGAGCGTCACCCCGGCACCCCGGTGCTGATCCACGATGCCGAGCGCGATCGGGTGCCGCAGGCCAGCGGAGCGATCATCCCGGGACAGCCGATCTCGTGCGGCGCGCTGGAGATCGTGCCCCTGCACACCCCGGGGCACACGGCGGGGATGGTGTCGCTGCTGATCAACGAGACCGACGTGTTCACCGGCGACACGCTGTTCAAGGGCTCGGTCGGCGGTGTCCGCGCACCAGGCCACACGACCTACGCCGACCTTCGGCGCTCGATCATGGACGAGCTCCTGAAGCTGCCGGCACAGACCCGGATTCATCCGGGTCACACCGAGCCCACCACCGTGGCCGCGGAGCTGGAGCACAACCGGTTCGTGCGCATCTGGCGCGGCCTCGATCCCGAGGGTGAGCAGCGGTGCACGGCATTGGGCCAGGAGGCAACGCTGATTCTGCTGGGCGACGACTACGACGGCGGCCACAAGGCCTGGGTGCGCTGGCCGGATGGCGCCGAGGACATCGTCCCCGGCTCTCAGGTTCAAATCGGCCCCGCGTAAACTCGACGGCAGTGGCGAAGGAGAAGATTCCCAGCTCCCGCGTGGGGCGAACCGCGAAGATCGGGGGGCTGGCGGCGGGACAGGCAATTCGCCAGGCCGGCACCCGCGCGGCCAACGTGACCCGGACCCCGGACGGGCGCCAGGCGGCGCTCGAGCGCCGCCACGTCGAGGCGGCCGAGCAGATCGTGGCCGCGTTGGGGACGATGAAGGGTGCGGCGATGAAGGTCGGGCAGGTGATGTCGTTCTTGGACGTCGGCGTGGTACCCGAGGAGTACCGTGAGGAGTTCCAGCGCAAGCTGGCGGCGCTGCGTGATGCCGCGCCGACGGTGACCTTCAGACAAATGCGCCAGGTGATCGAGGACGACCTCGGCGAGCGCGTCAGCGACGTCTTCGACGAGTTCGACGAGGAGCCGATCGCCGCCGCGTCGATCGGCCAGGTCTACCGCGCGCGGCTGCACGACGGCCGCCCGGTGGCGGTCAAGGTGCAGTACCCGGGCGTCGCCGCCGCGGTGCGCGCGGACATGCAGAACCTCGGACTGATCTTGCGGCTGGCCAAGCGGATCGCCCCCGGGATGGACCCCAAGGCGATCGGGCAGGAGATCCGGGGCCGGATCGAGGAGGAGCTCGATTACGAGCTGGAGGCGCAGAACCAGCGAGCGCTGGCCCGGATCTTCCACGGCCATCCGTTCATCTTTGTCCCCCAGGTCGTGACCTCGCTCTCGCACGAGCGCGTGATGGTCAGCGAGTACGTCAGCGGCACCGGGTTCGAGCAGCTGAAGGGCTACCCGCAGGAGGCACGCGATCGGATGGGCGAGATCCTGTTCCGCTTCTACTTCGGCTGCCTGTACCGCCACCACCAGTTCTCGGGCGATCCCCACCCCGGCAACTCGATGCTGCTCGACGACGGCCGCGTGGCGTTCTTCGACTTCGGCCTGTTCAAGCGAATGCCGGCTGGGGCGGTAGAGCTGGAGATGGGGGTGGCGCGGGCGGTGATCGAGGGCGACAAGGACACGATCATGCGCCTGGGCACCGCCACCGGCTTCTTCCCCGAGCCCGAGAAGTTCGACCCGGACAAGGTGCTCGAGCACTTCCGCGCGGCCACTGCCTGGTACACGGTCGACGAGTACATCGAGTTGACACCCGAGTGGGCAACTCAGGTGTTGATCGACATGAGCGATCCCCGTTCCGAGTACTTCGGTCAGCTGCGCCACGAGTCCGCCCCGCCCGATCACATCTTCGGCCGGCGCATGGAGGTGCTGACGCTGGCCGTGATCTCGCAGCTGCGCGCGCGCGGCAACTTTCACCGGATCGCGCGCGAGTGGTTCTACGGTGACGAGCCGGCGACCGAGCTCGGCGAGCAGGAAGCCGCGTTCTACGAGCGGGCGGTGGCGTAGCTCGCAGCAGCGACTGGCGCCGTGCCCGATCCTCTAGCGCTACACGCGCTGGATCTGCACCAGGCTGGTGGTCCCCGGCCGCCCGCTCGGCAACCCGGCGGTGATGCCCACGCGCTCGCCGGACTTGACCCAGCCGAGCTCCACGACGCGACGGGCGGCGTCGGCGATCAGCGCCTCGGTGATCTCGTGGCGGCGCATCGAGGCCGCCTGCACGCCCCACATCAGCGCGCACCGGCGCACGGTCTCCCGACCTGGGCTGAGCGCGAGGATCGGAACCTGAGGCCGATGGGCCGAGAGCAGCCGCGCCGAGCGGCCGGACAGCGTCGGCACCACCAGCGCGGCCAGGTGCAGGTCACGGGCGGCCGCGCAGGCGCTGGAGGCAACGGTGTAGGCGGGATCACGGGTGTCGCGCCGGACGCGGTCCTGGTTCCATTGCTGGTAGGGCAGCGAGCGCTCGGTGCGCAGCGCGACCGAGGCCATCATCTCCACCGCCTGGACGGGATAGGCGCCAATTGCTGTCTCCTGGGAGAGCATCACCGCGTCGGTGCCGTCCAGGATCGCATTGGCCACGTCAGCGACCTCAGCCCGCGTCGGTCGCGAGGAGGAGACCATCGAGTCGAGCATCTGCGTGGCGGTGATCGACGGACGCGCCAGCCTTCCCGCCGCTCGCAGCAGCTGCTTCTGGACCATCGGCACGTCCTCGATCGGCAGCTCGATCCCCAGGTCTCCCCGCGCCACCATCACGCAGTCGGCGGCGTGCAGGATCTCCTCGGCGGCGTCGACGGCCTGGGGTTTCTCGATCTTGGCGATCAGCGGCAGCCGCGTGTGCTTGCGCACGCTGGTCACGTCCTCGGCGGTGCGGACAAACGACAGCGCCACCATGTCCACGCCGATCTTCTCGCCGAAGCGAAGCATCTCCAGGTCCTCCTCGGGCACGGCGGGCAGTCCGCTAGCCGAGCCGGGGATGTTGAGCCCCTGGCGCGAAGCGACGCTGCCGCCGATCTCCACGCCAGTCTCGACCTCGCCATCGCCTTCGCGTACCGCGTTGACCCGTAGCCGGATCGCTCCATCGGCCAGGTAGACGACATCGTCGGCTTGCACCGCAGCGGCCAGGCCGCCCCAGCTGACCGACATGCACGTCTCGTCGCCGAGCGAGTCCAATCCGCAACGGAGGATCAGCGTCTCGCCCGGCTTGAGCTCGATGATTCCTCCCTCAAGGGCCCCGATCCGGATCTTCGGACCCGGCAGGTCCTGGAGGATCGCCACCGGCCGTCCGGCCCGGGCCGCGGCCTCCCGCACGCAGCGCGCATTCTCGGCGTGGAGCTCGCGGTTGCCGTGGGAGAAGTTCAGCCGGGCGACGTCGAGGCCCGCCTGCACCATCTTCGTGAGCGTCTCCGGATCGCGCGAAGCCGGGCCGATGGTGGCGACGATCTTGGTCCGACGCATGTGCGCTGGAAGCTACTGCACGGGCATCCCTGCCTAGTGGACCTGCGGCGACGGCGCACGCGGTCAAGTTACGGCGTGATCGGCTCGCCGTCGGCACTCAGCCTCCCGCCCTGCCGCAGGTCGCAGATCAGGTCCCAGTGCAGCGCGGAGACGTTGGTGCCGCCGGTTTCTGGATAGGAGCGACCGAGGGCCAGATGCACCGTGCCAGCCATCTTCTCGTCGAGCAGGATCGTGCCCGTGGGGCGGTCGATTCCGGTGTTCGTGCCGATGCCGAGCTCCCCCAGCCAGCGGGCTCCGGCGTCGGTCGCCAGGGCGGCGTCCAGGTACTCCTGACCGCTGTCCGCGCGGGAGGCTACGACCTGGCCGGCGTCGAAGGTCAGCGCCACCCCCCGGACGTCGAGACCTCCGGGGCTGGAGGGAATCGTGAACCGGATCGTTCCCTGCGCGGAGTCTTCCACCGGCCCGGTGAACACCTCGCCACTGGGCATGTTGCGGCGCCCATCGGAGTTGACCCAGGTGCGCCCGTCGACGCGCAGCCGCAGATCGGTGCCCTCGGCCTCGATGCGGATCTCGGCTGCGCGCGAGAGCCGCGTGACCAGACGCGCCTGACTCTGGCTCAGGTCCCGCCACGCCATCACCGGGTCACTCTGATCTAGGAGCAGCGCCGCACGAACGAAGGCGGCATAGCCGTCCTCGCTCATCCCGGCTTGTTGCGCCAGCGCCGGCGTGGGCCATAGCGTCCCGCACCAGCGACGGGCCAGGCGCGCCTCCTGGATCGGGGCCCGGGCTCGGCCGGCGCGGGCGATCAGCGCGGGATCGACCGCCGCCAGCGCGCGCGTGTTGGCTGGTGCAGTGATGCTCAGGACCGCGTCGGCGTCCTGCACCTCGGTCAGCTCCAGCGGCGCGAAGCGATCGAGATGCTCGGCGCGGGCGTAGGCGTAGAAGTCGCCCCCGGCCCACGGCGGCATCGCTCGCAGCAGCGGCCACGCCCCACGCTCCAGCACCGCTCGGTGCAGCGCGCGCGCCGGCGCGTCGGCCAGGGTGCTGGCGGAGATCAGCACCTGCTGGGCGGCCTGAACCTCCAGGCACCAGTCACACAGCAGCGCGGCAAACGCGTCGGGATCGATCATGGCACCGGCAGCTCGGGAAAGTTGACTTGTACGTGTTCACGGATCGCGTCGCGGACGAATTGACGCTCCCGGCCGGAGGCCATGCGGTAGCGGCCGAGCAGGTCCTTTTGCCGGGTCAGCTCCAGGCCGGCAATAGTCCACGAGACCGCGAGCCGTTCGAACAGGATCTCCAGGGCTCGCTGCTGGGCATCCTCGCGGTGGAGGCCTGCCTCCAGTACCGCGGCATACTCGCGGCGACTGGCCGGAGTAAGGGCGCCCCGCAGCTTCAACGTGTTGGCTTCGCCATCTCGGTACTCGCTGTTCGGCGCAGCGAGCTTGTCGCGCTGGCGGTGGCGGCGCCCCACCGCTAGGCCGGGGCGCTGGCAGCTCGCTCGAGCTGGGCCACCACGTCTCCGGATACCGGGCGGGCGTGGCCGGCCCAGGCCACCGCCGGTTCCAGCGCCGCCAGCTTGCGGATCGAGACTCGCGCCTGCTCGGTGTCGTGGTTGAACGCGCGGTGGGGCACGTGGGCCGCGTTCTTGATGCCCGTCTGTGGATCCAGCGTGTAGAAGCAATCCGAGACCAGGGCCAGGCGGTCGTCCTCGCGGAACAGCCCGATCAGCCCCGGGGCATGGCCGGGGAGATCGATCACGCGGAAGCCGGCGACCTCGTCGCCCTCACGCACCGTGGCTTCGATCCGTACCTTCCCCCCGTCCCAACTGGTGAGCAGCTTCGGAAAGATCGGCCGCACGGGGGGTGCGAGCAGCGACAGCTGCCAGTAGGGCCGGAAGGTGCTGTCGGATTCCGCCGCCTCGCGTTCGCCAGGATGGCAGACGACCGGCACCTCGAGTCCCGGGGCGGCGCCGCGGTGGTCGCAGTCGGCGTGCCCGAGCACGATCCTCCGCAGGCCTCCAAGCCGGGCGGTGATCGAGCGCAGCGCCCCGGTCATGTCCGATATGCCGGCATCGAACATCGTCACGCCGCCCTCGTCCTCGATCAGATAGACGTTCATCGTTCGCGGCCGGCCGCCGCGGACCACCCACACGCCCTCGGCGATCCACTCCGGCTCGGCGCCGTGCCGCCAGTCGTGGAGCCGAGTGCGGACGTTGCTCAGCTTGGTCAACCGCTGCTCGCTCTTGGAGCCGACAGGCGGGAGGAATCCGAGCTGACGGGCGAGGTCAGCGGTGTCGAGGTAGCCGTCGTTGTGGGTGATCAGGTCCTCGTCCACGACGACGACGTCGCAGCCCTCGAGCGAGATCTGGGCGCCGGTGGGACGAAAGCCCTGGAACATCCCCGGCCCGGCGAACGTCGCCCGGGCCCGCCAGCGCACGGCAACGCGGTTGCCGGAGGCGGTTGCATCGAGGATCTCAAAGCCAAAGTCCGGAAACGCGGCAAACACGCCGCGGAAGTACTCGCGGATGCCCTCGGGAGCGACGAGCTCCGGGCCACCAACCAACCGATCGACGGACCCGGGCTTCCAGCATTGCACCGCCGCGTCGAGGTCGTGCGCAGACAGAGCGTCGAAGTAGCGGCGGGCGATCTCCATCGCTGCGGCGCAGTCTACGCGTCGGCAATATCGTGGGGAGGATGAGCAGGCAGCGAGAGCTGGGACGGGGCGAGCGGGTGCTACCCGGGCTGTGGCGGCTGCGCCTGCCGCTGCCCTGGCCGGGGGTGCCGCACTGCAACGCCTGGGCGATCGCGGCGGGATCGGGGATCGTCCTCGTCGACACCGGCATGCATTTGCCCGGTTCACTGGCCCAGCTGGAGCGTGCGATGGAGCAGGTCAACCTGCGCCTGGAGCACGTGCGCCTGCTGGTCTGCACCCACGCCCACTCCGACCACTGGGGTCAGGCGGCGCCGATCCTCGACCGGGCCGGCTGTGAGCTGTGGATGCACCCCAACCACCAGCACGCCTTCCGCTCGCAGGAGGAGCCCGAGCTCGCGCTGGCCCGGCGGATCGAGGTCGCGCGTCAGAGCGGGGTGCCCGAGGTGGCGCTCGAGCGCTACGCCGAGCGGGTGCGGGAGATGCCCTCGGGTGTGGCCCAACTGGTCGAGCCCGATCGCGACCTCCTGCCCGGGGTGGAGATCGAGACCGACCTGGGCTTCTGGAGCGTGTACGAGACCCCGGGACATGCGCCCTCGCACGTGTGTCTGTTCCAGGACCAGCGGCGGCTGATGATCTCCGGCGACCACCTGCTGGGACGGATCTCCCCGTTCTACGACTACGGCTGGACGCCGGATCCGGCCGGCGAGTTCCTGTCCTCACTGGATGTCGTCGACCGGTTGCAGGCGCGACTGTGCCTGTCGGGCCACGGCAAGCCGTTCGTCGACGTGCACGGCCACATCGAGGCCAACCGCAAGCTGGTGCGTGAGCGGGTGGCCGCGGTGACGGAGGCCCTGGACGGCGCCGGCCCACGTACCGCAGTCGAGATCGTCCCGCGGGTGTTCGGGGAGCCGATCACCGAGCAGCGGGCGAGCTGGTGGCTGTCGGAGACGCTGTGCTACCTGCGCCACCTGGAGATCGAGGGACGGATCACGCGCGAGTCCGACGGCGCCACCGAGCGCTGGCGCCGTCAACCTTGACATGCTCGTGTCAAGGTTGCTAGCCTAAATCGACCGTGCGGATCGACGAGATCATCGCCGCCAGCGACGGCCCCGTTTTCTCGTTTGAGTTCTTTCCCCCGAAGACCGACGAGGGCGAGCGCAACCTCCGGGCCACGCTCGAGGATCTGCGCTCGTTCGACCCGGATTTCGTCTCGGTCACCTACGGGGCCGGTGGGGGCACCCGCGCGCGGACGGTTGAGCTGACGCACTGGATCAAGCGGGACCTCGGAATCGAGGCGATGGCCCATCTCAGCTGTGTCGGCTCCACCCGTGAGGAGCTGCTGGAGACCCTGGCCGGGATGCGGCGGGCCGGGATCGAGAACGTGCTGGCGCTGCGCGGAGACCCGCCTCGCGGGCAGAGCGTGTGGAGCGCGCATCCGGGCGGGCTTCGCTACTCCACCGAGCTGGCCGCGCTGATCCGGGACAACTATCCCTTTGCCATCGGTGCGGCCTGCTTTCCGGAAGTCCATCCCGAGGCGCCCGATCTCGCCCACGATCTGCATTTCCTCAAGGCCAAGGTGGACGCCGGCGCGTCATTTCTGATCACGCAGCTGTTCATGGACAACGAGCTGTACTTCAACTTCGTCGACCAGGCGCGGGCAAACGGCATCGAGGTGCCGATCCTGCCCGGGGTCATGCCGATCACCGATGTGGGGCAGATCAAGACGATCACCGGCATGTGCGGGGCGACGATTCCCGCGGCGCTGCTGGAGGCGCTGGAGTGGCGCGCCGAGGATCGGTACGCCGTGCTGGAGCTGGGCGTCGCCTATGCGACGCTGCAGTGTGCCGAGCTCCTGGCCCGCGGCGCACCGGGCATCCATTTCTATACGCTCAACCGCTCGCCGGCCACCCGAGCGATCCTGTCTGCCCTGCGCCTGCTGCAGCCGTGGGTGCGGCGCGAGGTGGTCAGGATCTGAGTCCTCATCCGGCGCCAGCGAGGGTCGCAAAACGGGGGAGCGTGTTCGATTTGGTCAGCCTGGCGATCCGTTTCGAACAACCTGGTCGGGCGCGAGCGCTTCAGCTGCGCGTCAGTCGGGCGGGATGATCGGCAACGCGTGCGCGACCATCGGCCGCCCGTTCACCTCGTAGCGCACGTCGACCTCGTCGTTGCGCTTGTAGGTGCCGATCCCCCAGAAGCCGAGAAACCACGCCCCAGCTCCGAGCTTCTGGCTGATCAACTCGCGCCCGAACAGCAGCTCGCCACGGGCCACGCGGTAGTCCACGCCGAGCTCCTGGCGCACACCGTTGACGTAGACCTCGAACGGAGGCCGCACCCCCGGCGGCAGCTGCACCCGCCAACGCCGGTCGCTCATCGCCGCGTTCGCTCCGGGGCCGAAAGCGACAGGATGACCAACTCCACGGGCCGGCCCCGTTCGCGCTCGTCCTCCCGATAGGTCCCGCGGGGCTGAAATCCGGCGCGGCGCGCGGCAGCAAGCATCGGTTCGTTGTCCGGATCGGTGAGCAGCTGCAATCGCTCCAGGGCGCAGGCATCGAACAGCCAGCCCGACGCGAGCCGGAGCGCGCGCGGGGCGTAGCCGCGACCGCGTACCTGCGGTACCAGCCACATCCCCAGCTCGGCTCGCGCCTGCTCGGCGTCGAAGCCCATCGCGTACACCTGGCCGAGGCACACATCCGCGTTCGCCGGCACGATCGTCAGCGTCACCTGCGCGCCGGCGGCGCGGGCCACCGCGGCGCCGTCCTGACGCTGGCCGAGCTGCGCGCCGGTCGGTGGCCGGTCCTCGCCCAGGCGCATGTGCAGCTGTGGGTCGTCCTGGTAGGCAATCAGGATTTCGGGGATGTCGCGCTCGGCGGTGAGCCTGAGGCTGATCGTGCCGTCACTGAGCGGCTGCGGTGGCTCGGGGATGGCGACCATGTCGTCCCGGCACCGTACCCTGTCGCGCCGTGGACTCGATCGCCTACAGCGTCCGTCGCTCGGAGCGCGCCCAGCGCGTGCGGGTGACGGTCGATCCGACAGGCGGAGTCGAGGTGGTGCTCCCGCGTCGCGCGCCGGCGCGCGACGCTGCCGCGGCGGTGATCGAGCTGCGGCCATGGATCGAGCGGCGGATGGCCGAGCTGGAGCGGGCACGGGCGCTGGTGGCGGCGCGAGGCGGCACCGTTCCCTACTTGGGGAAGCAGCTGTCGCTGGTACCCGAGCCCGGGCGGACGCGTGTGCGTCGGCGTGGCGCCGGCGAGCTCGCGGTGCCGGCGGGCATCGAGCGCGTGCCGGCCCTCGAACGTTGGTATCGCCGGGCGGCGCGCCTGGAGGTGGCTCCGCGGCTTGACCGGGCCTGCGCACGCACCGGGATGGCCTATACGAAGCTGACGATCCGCGGACAGCGCACCCGCTGGGCGAGCTGCTCGCCTTCCGGTGCGATGAGCTTCAACTGGCGACTGCTGCTGGCCCCGGAGCCGGTGCTCGACTACGTCGTGTGGCACGAGGTCTGCCACCTGGAGGTGATGGACCACTCGGCCCGGTTCTGGGCCCTGCTGGCGGCCCACTGCCCCGGCTACCGCGAGCAGTCGCGCTGGCTACGCCGCCACGGGGCGACGCTCGTGCTCGCCTAGCGTCGATGCGTGCGCTGGCGCGAGCCGCGTGCCGCTGCTGGCGTATGTCCGGGTGCACAGCGGGTGGCCGAGGCCCGCGGTGGCAGGCTCAGCGGCGGTCTGAGGTCAACACCCGGCGCAGCGCGCGGTACGGCGTCTCGCCACCGTGCTGCTCGATCAGCTCACGCCTGACGCGGCCCACGTAGGCCTCGGTCGAGCCGTCGCCACGGACGTCGAGGCCGGCCCGCACCGAGGGGATCAGCCGCTGAGGACCGGCCAGCTCGATTCTTGCCGCCACCTGCTCGACCGGGGCAAAACGCCGGAACCTGGCATCGACGGCGGGCCGAGAACCTCGCTGGGACAGCTCACGGGCACGTGCTTCAGCAGCGCTCAGGGCCTGCTCCAGCGAGTCGAAGCGCCGGCGCTGCACGCGCGGCCCAGTGCGAATCGTCAGCTTCCATGGCATCGCGGCGCGATGATGACACGGAACGAAGTTCGGCCCAACGTGCGCGGCTAGGCTGCGAGTGGAGTCGGACCCGGCGGTGGCTGGGTCTCGAATTGGCTCGGACCCGGCGGTGGCTAGGCCGCGAGCCGCTCGGGCACGGCCGGGAGCTCGATCTCAAACTCGTTGACGGTTCCAGCATTGCGCTGGTGCACCACATGGCCAGGCAGCCCGCGCACCAGTCGGTGGGCGGCTGCGTTCTCGGCCAGCACGGTGGCCTGGAAGCGAGCAATGCCACGCGCGGAGGCCGCTTGCGCCAGCCGCTCCATCAGTTCGCTGCCTAGCCCCTCCTGCTGGAAGTGGTCGCCGACGGCGATCGCGAACTCTGCTGTCTGCGGATCCTCGGCCAGGCGCACGAAGCGGGCAACGCCCAGGATGCGCTCGGGTCTGCCAACCGTGGTGGCGACCAGCGCGAAGTGGTTGACGCCGTCCACGTGGACCAGGTAGCGAGTATCGGATCCGCTCAGGTGGGGCTTGGGGGCCAGGAAACGGAGGTACTTGGACTGCGGCGAGAGCCGGTCGTAGGCCGCCTCCAGCTCCGAGGCGTCACTGGGGCGGATCGAGCGGATGACCACTTCCCGGCCACTGCGTAGACGTACGATCTCCATGCCATCAGACTAGGTCGCAATGGCGCGTCTTTCTGTGGGTGTGCTCACACGGCGCGGACGAGCCGTGCGGCTGTCTCTCGGGTGTGCGCGCTCGCTGGTCTAGGAGCGTCCGCCCCGCTGCTTCAGGGGCACGTAGTCCTGTCCACGCGGACCGGTGTAGATCTGCCGCGGACGCGCGATCTTCTGCTCGGAGTCGTCGATCATCTCCAGCCATTGCGCGATCCAGCCGCTGGTGCGGCCAATCGCGAACAGCACCGGGAACATCTCCACCGGCATCCCCAGCGCCTCATAGATCAGACCCGAGTAGAAGTCGACGTTCGGGTACAGCTTGCGATCGATGAAGTACTGGTCCTCCAGCGCGATCTTCTCCAACTCGGTGGCGATGTCGAGCAGCGGATTCTTGCCCGTGACCTCGAACACTTCCTCGGTTGCCTGCTTGATGATCTTCGCGCGCGGATCAAAGTTCTTGTAGACGCGGTGGCCAAAGCCCATCAGCTTCTCGTTGCCGTCCTTGACCTCCTGGATGAAGTCGGGGATGTTCTCGGTCGTCTCGATCCGGCGCAGCATCCGCAGGACGGCTTCGTTGGCGCCGCCGTGCAGCGGCCCATACAGCGCGGCCACACCCGCGGCGACCGCTGAGTAGGGATCGACCTGGGAGGAGCCGACGCTGCGCACCGCGCTGGTAGAGCAGTTCTGCTCGTGGTCGGCGTGGAGGATGAACAGGACGTCGAGGGCGTGCTCGAGCCGGGGATCCGGCTCGTACCGCAGCTCGGTCATCTTGTAGATCATCGACAGGAAGTTGCCGGCGTAACTCAGATCGTTGTCCGGGTACACGTAGGGCATCCCGCGGTTGTGGCGGTAAGAGAACGCGGCCAGCGTCGGCATCTTGGCGATCAGCCGAATCACCTGCATGTACCGGATCGCCTCGTCCTTGATCGCGCTGGCCTCGGGATAGAAGGTCGAGAGCGCGCCGACCGACGCCAACAGCATCCCCATCGGGTGGGCGTCGTAGCGGAACCCCTGCATGAACTCCTTGACGTTTTCGTGCACGAAGGTGTGGACCGTGACCTCGTGGTTCCAGGTCTCGAGCTCCTGCTGGCTAGGAAGATGCCCGTGGATCAGCAGGTAGGCGACCTCGAGGTAACTCGACTTCTCCGCCAGCTGCTCGATCGGATAGCCGCGGTACTCAAGGATTCCCTTCTCCCCGTCGATGAACGTGACCCCCGACCGGCAAGCTGCCGTCGCCATGTAGGCGGGGTCGTAGGTCATCAGGCCGAAGTCCTCCTCGTCGACCTTGATCTTCCGCAGCTCGGTGGCCCGGATCGTGTTGTCCTCGATCGGGATCTGGTACTGCTTCCCAGTGCGATTGTCGGTGACGGTGAGCGTGTCCTCCGACCTACCTACGTCGGCACCATCCTGCTGCTGGGTCTCTGTTGTCACGGGCACTCCTCTCGCGTTTGCCGGGTGGTCTCTCCGGCTCGCGGTGGCGGCGAGCGAGACCGCCCGCAGACTCTAGTACCCAGACTGCTCGGGCGGAAGCGGTCCCGCGGCTATTTGTCGGTGACAATGGCCATCGCGACGGCGATGACCATGAGCACGAAGCTGAGACCCATGACCGCGCGGGCGCCGCCGCCGCCGCCAGGGAAGTTCGGGCGGGTGATGCCGACGGCGGCGAGCACGACTGCGTACACGGCGAACAGGCCGCCAGCGATGAAGAACGGAACCTTGGAGGGCTCACCAGCCGCGAGCAGTAGCGACAACATCCCGCGCGAGCCTATCCGATCTGGGCGGCGCTTCGCGGGTTCGGACCGCTCTTGACATCGCTCCCCGGATCTCTCGCGTCCACCCGCGGGCGGCCCCCCTCGTAGCGGCTCTCGGTGGCGGCCCGCTGTCCCTGATAGTGGCTGCCCAGCTCCGGGCTGCCGTAGGGGCGTTGAGCGGGACGATCCAGCGACATGAACGACAGCTGTGCGATCTGCAGCCCCGGATAGAGCTTGATCGGTATTCGGGTGAGGTTGTTGAGCTCCAGCGTCAGCGTTCCTTTCCAGCCCGGGTCGCAGAAGCCAGCGGTGGCGTGGACGATCAGTCCGAGGCGACCGATCGAGCTCTTGCCCTCGATCCGAGCCACGATGTCATCGGGCAGCTCGACCCACTCGAGCGTACGTCCGAGGCAGAACTCGCCGGGGTGGATCAGGAACGATTCCTCGGGGTCGATCGTCACCTCCTCGGTCAGACCGGACGGAGGCCGACGGAGGTCGATGGCCGAGGCACGATGGTTGTGGAACACGCGGAACGAGTCTCCGAGGCGCAGATCCACGCTGGCCGGCTGCACCAGATCAGGATCCCAGGGATCGATCCGGATCCGGCCATCCTGCACGAGCTGGAGGATCGTGCCGTCGGAGAGAACCGAGACGGGGGCGGAAGCGGAGCTCATCGCCTCAGGGAGTGTGCCAGTGGCGTCGGATCACGGACCGCGGCGAGCTCGCTCGAGCCCGACTTCCGCAGCCTCAGTGACCGAAGGTTCGAGCCCGGGCGCGAACGGTCCGCACCCGCGCTGGCGGCACCGGCGCCGGATCGCCGTGGGGCCCGCGGCGCGGATGGCGCGGAAACGGCTTACGGGGATGCGGTCGCGGGCGCCGGACTCCACCGTCGTCATCCTTGGGCTGCGCGTCCTCGGGCTCCTGCTTAATCGCCCACCAGACCAGGTAGATGAGCGCAGCAAGCGGAATCTTCAACGCCAGCATCAGCCACAGGAATCCCCAGGTCACTGGGCGCGATCCTAGCTCGAACAGAGCCCGATGTCACCCCCCGGCCCCTACGACGGCCGCGAGTCAGCCGCGCAGCGTAACCGGCTTCTCGACGAAGCTGGTGATCCGCTGAAGCTCAGCAACCCGATCGGTGATCTGCTCGCGAGCCAGCCCGACCACTCGCTCGGTCCCGAACGCCTCGACGTTGAACGACGCCAGCGCGGTCCCGTAGGCCATCGCCCGGGTGAGCAGCTCGTGACCCAGCTCCTCGTGCGCGTGGGCGGCGATGTAGCCGATGAAGCCGCCGGCGAACGTGTCACCGGCGCCGGTGGGATCGACGACCGTCTCCAGCGGGAACGCCGGGAGCGCGAAGAAGCCCGCGCTGGTGAGGAGCGCGGCGCCATACTCGCCCTGCTTTGCCACCACCACCTGCGGACCCCAGTCACGGATCTTGGCGGCAGCGCGAACCAGATTCGGCTCAGCGGTGAGCTGACGCAACTCGGCGTCGTTGAGCAGCAGACACTGCACCCCGGAGATGGTCTCGATCAAAGAATCCCGTGCCGTCTCGATCCACAGGTTCATCGAGTCCAACGCGACAAACCGCGCGCCTTCGCATTGATCTCGAACCTGGCGCTGGAGATCCGGCTGGATGTTGGCCAGAAACAGCACCTCGGACTGACGCGAGCGGGCGGAGAGCTTCGGCTGGAAGTCCGCGAACACGTTCAGCTGCGTGTCGAGCGTATCCCGATCGTTGAGGTCCCAGCCGTAGACACCGCGCCAGAAGAACGTCCTTCCCCCGGGAATGCGCTCGATGTCGTCGGTGTTGACCCCCCGCCGCACGAGCACCGCCAGCTCGTTGTCGCCGAAGTCGTCACCGACGGGGCCAACGACGCGCACCTCGTCGAAGAACGAGGCGGCGAGGGCGAAGTGCACCGCTGAGCCCCCCAGCATCCGCTCGCGGGAGCCGAACGGGGTGGTCACGGCGTCATAGGCGATCGATCCGACCACGGTGACGGGCATGCGGCGGGCAAGGCTATCGGCGCCCGCGCCGGGGTGCGGTGCGGGGGTACGGGAAGACCCGGCGACTACGCCGGATAGCGCCCCCGCAGCCGCTCCCCCTCCGGATCGAATAGCGGCTCGACGCTCACCTCACCGGCGATCCAAGAACCGAAGATGTCGATCTCCACCGTCTGCCCGATCTCCACCGCGGCGGGCAGGTAGGCATAGGCGATGGACTGCTCCACGGTGTAGCCGTAGCCGCCGCTGGTAACCCGTCCGCAGACCTCGCCGTCGATCCGCACTGGTTCGTTGCCGAGCACCACCGAGCGGGAATCGGCGAGCACGATGCACCGCAACCGGCGAGCCGGCTCCCGCAGGGCGCCGGCACCGATGAACCCCCGGTCGGAGCGCAGGCAGAAGTCGAGGCCGGCCTCCACAGGCGTCTCGTCCGCAGTGATGTCCGCGGCCCACACCCGGTAGCCCTTCTCGAGTCGCAGCGAGTCGATGGCGCGGTACCCGCAGGCGCGAAGGCCGAATGGTCGCCCGGCCGCCCATAGCGCCCGCCACAGCTCAGCGCCGTACTCCGTCGGGCAGTACAGCTCCCAACCGAACTCGCCGGCGAACGACACCCGCAGGGCGCGGACGGGCACGTTGCCGACGGCGAGCTCGCGCATCCGCATGTAGCCGAAGTCCAGGCTGTCGGCGCACAGCGATGACAGGATCGACGATGCCCGCGGCCCCCACAGGGCAAAGCACGCCCAGCGGGAGGTCACGTCGCGCAGGAGCACAGAACCGTCGTCGGGAAGGTGGCGGCGGATCCAGCTCGCGTCGTGGTTGCCAAACGCCGTCCCGGTCACGATCGCGAACTCCTCTGAGGAGATCCTCGTGACGGTGAAGTCGCACTCGATTCCGCCGCGGTGGTTGAGCATCTGCGTGTAGGTGATCGCACCGATCTCGCGGACGACGTCGTTGTCGCAGAGGCGCTCCAGCAACGCAGCCGCCCCGGGTCCAGTGAGCTCGAGCTTGGCAAACGAGGACTCGTCGAACAGCCCCGCCGCCTCCCGCGTAGCGCGGTGCTCGACGCCGATCGCCGGCGACCAGTGCATGCCCGCCCAGCCGCGCGGGCGCAATGCGTAGTCGCCGGTCGGCTCGTTCTCCGCATACCAGTTGACCCGCTCCCACCCGGACTTCTCGCCGAACACCGCCCCGTGCCGGAGGTGCCAGTCATAGACGCTGGAGACTCGCAGCGGACGGCCGGCCTGACGCTCGTGGCCGGGATAACGGATGTCGTAGTAGGTCTCGTAGACCTCTCGGGCCCGGGCAAGCGTGTACCGCGGCGAGCGGTAGTGCGCGCCGAAGCGGCGGATGTCCATCTCCCAGGCGTCGGTCTCGGGCTCACCGTGGAGGATCCACCCGGCCATCAGCTTGCCGATCCCGCCCGCGCCGGCGAGGCCATGGGCACAGAAGCCTGCGGCGACGAAGAACCCGCGCACTTCGCTCTCGCCGAGGCAGAACTCGTTGTCGGGCGTGAACGCCTCGGGCCCGTTGATCAGCCGCGTGACCTTGACCTCCTCCATCGCCGGAACCCGCCGCGCCGAGTTCCGCGCGATCTCCTCGAAGCGCGGCCAGTCCTCCTCCAGCAGCCGGCCGTTGAAGTCCTTCGGGATCCGGTCGAGCTGGTGCTCATCGAGCCCCCACGGTGCACTGGCCCGCTCGTAGCCACCCATGACCAGCCCCTCGCCCTCCTCGCGAAAGTAGACCAGCAGATCCGGGTCGCGCAGCGTGGGCAGGTGCTCGCCTGGAGCGCGCTCGTGGAACGGCTGGGTCACCAGGTACTCGTGCGCGAACGGCACCACCGGCACGCGCACCCCGGCCATGCGGGCGATCTCGGCGGCGAACATGCCGCCGGCGTTGACGACGATTTCGGCCTCAACGTCCCCCCACTGCGTCCGAACTCCGCGCACGCGTCGGTCGGCAACCATGATCGCGCTCACGCGGGTGTGTGTGTAGACCTGGCAGCCGCCGGCTCTCGCTCCCTCGATCAGCGCGTAGGTCAGGCGGGAGGGGTCCAGATAGCCATCGGTCGGCAGGTAGGAGGCGCAGCGGACACCGTCCGCGACCATCAGCGGAAACAGCTCGCGAGCCTGCCGAGGCGTGATCAGCTCAAGTGGCAGTCCGAACGTCTTTGCCCACGCCACCTGGCGCAGCACCTCCTGCTCGCGCTCGGGCGTGCCCGCGAGCCGAATCCCGCCGCACTCCACCCAGCCACAGTCGAGCTGGCGGTAGAGGGCGACCGAATCCATCATCATCCTCGTCAGCGACACGCTGGAGCGCAGCTGGCCGACAAGCCCGGCGGAGTGGAACGTCGAGCCGCTGGTGAGCTCGTTGCGGTCGAGCAGGATCACGTCCCGCTCGCCGAGCTGTGCCAGGTGGTAGGCGATCGCTGCCCCTCCGACGCCACCGCCGATGATCACGATGCGGGCGCGCGCGGGGAGCTCACGCGGCCGCGGCATCTAGCCAAGCCTCCAGTCGCGAATCCGCGGCAGCTTCGAGTAGGCGCTTGAAGTGCCTGGTCGCGTAGGCGCCGAAGTCGAAGTCGAGCTCGGAGACCGCCGCTTGTACCAATGCCCACGCCGCCTCACGGGCATCGGAGAGGATCCGCATCAGCGCCAGCGCTGCCCGGCGACCAGGCGACGGCGGCTCGTCGAAGTACGCGCTCAGCAGCCGCTCCTGCGCGGCGTCGTCGAACTCGCTGCCTGCGGCCAGGTTGCCCAGATCGAACAGCCGGTGCCCCATCCCGGCGTACTCCCAGTCAACCACCAAGGTGGCCGCGTATGCGTCTCCGCTCGGTGTGGAAGCGAGCAGGTTGGCGGGCAGCAGGTCGTTATGGCACGGGACCGGCTCGCGCAGCGGCAGCGCCTGGGCGATCTCGGCAGCGATCCGGCGAGTCGGCTCGAAGGCGGCCGGGAGGCGGCCGCGGCGGTCACGGACAACCGCCGCGTAGGAGTCGAGCTGCTCGGGGACCCAAAAGCGCGTCGGGAGCTGCAGCCCGCACCCGTGGAAGGCGCGCAGCGCCATGGCCGCCGACTCCGGACGGGTTCGCAGCCGGTCGGGGTCGACCGGCCCATAAGGGATGTAATGGGTGACCAGGCAACGTTCGTCGGCGACCAGGACTGCCGGTCCGATTCCGAGCTCGGCCGCCTGCCGAGCGGCGAGCCGTTCGGCCTGCCGATTGATTCCCAACAGCTCGGTGTCGCGGCCGGGCACCCGCACCACGTACTCGGCGTCGCCCATCTCCACCCGGTAATTGCGGTTGGTGATCCCACCCGGCAGCGGCCGCGGCGGCCCTCGGAGCGGCCCCAGGCGATCTGCGAGCCCATCCAGGATCGCCTCGATCTCGGCCATGGGCAAAACCTAGCGTTTAAGGCTCGCTTCCTATACCTTCAAACGCTCGATGATGAAGGTGCCGAGGAGGAGGGCGGTCGCCGCCACCGAGACGCGATGACGCTCGAGACGCTGACCGAGCAGGTGGAGCGCGGGGAGATCGACACCGTGCTGCTGGCGCTGACCGACATGCAGGGACGCCTGCAGGGCAAGCGCATGACCGCGCGTCACTTCCTGGAGGAGGTCGTCGAGCACGCCGCCGAGGGTTGTAACTACCTGCTGGCCGTGGATGTTGAGATGAACCCGGTCGAGGGCTATGAGATGTCCTCGTGGGAGCGTGGCTATGGCGACTTCGTGATGCGTCCCGACCTCTCGACGCTGTCCCCGGCGCCGTGGCTGCCGGGCACGGTTATGTGCCTGAGCGATCTCGCCTGGGCCGACGGCACCGATGTGGTTGCCTCGCCCCGCCAGGTGCTGCGAGCTCAGCTCGCGCGCCTGCGCCACCGCGGCCTGAGCGCCAACGCCAGCACCGAGCTGGAGTTCCTGGTCTTCCGTGACACCTACGAGCAGGCCTGGGCCAAGGCCTACCGGGACCTGCAGCCGGCCAACCTCTACAACATCGACTACTCCCTGCTGGGCACGAGTCGAGTGGAACCGCTGATCCGCCGCATCCGCAACGAGATGGAGCGGGCGGGGCTGGCGGTGGAGAACTCCAAGGGGGAGTGCAACCTCGGCCAGCACGAGATCAACTTTCGCTATGACGAGGCGCTTCGGGCCGCCGACCACCACGCGATCTACAAGAACGCGGCCAAGGAGATCGCCGCGCAGGAGGGGATGTCGATCAGCTTCATGGCCAAGTTCAACCAGCGGGAGGGCAGCTCGTGTCACATCCACTTCTCCCTGGCCGACGACGACGGTCCCCTGTTCGAGCGCAACCGCCCGACGTTCGAGAGCTTCCTCGCGGGTCAGCTCGCCGCGTTGCGGGAGCTGACGCTGCTGCTGGCTCCCAACGTCAATTCCTACAAGCGCTTCGCCGAGGGTTCGTTTGCGCCCACCACAGTGGCGTGGGCCCACGACAATCGCACGTGCGCGCTGCGGGTCGTCGGCGAGGGATCTTCGCTGCGCTTCGAGAACCGGGCCGGTGGCTCTGACCTGAACCCCTACCTCGCCCTCAGCGCGATCGTCGCCGCCGGCCTGCATGGAGTCGAGAACGGCCTGGCGTTGGAGCCGGAGTTCCGCGGCAATGCCTACCTCGCCAGTGACAAGCCGCGTCTGCCGGCGACCCTGCGGGACGCGCGTGACCTGTTCGCCGACAGTGAAATCGCCCGCGCGGCGTTCGGCGAGGAGCTGGTGCGCCACTACGTGCATGCTGCCGATGTCGAGCTCGGCAGCTTCGAGTCAGCGGTGACCGACTGGGAGCGCATCCGCGGCTTCGAGCGGCTATGAGCCCGCCGCGGCCGCTGGCCACGGCGGTGAGCCAGCTCGAGGGGCTCGAGTCCGCGGTCTCGCTCGATGCCCTGTTCGCGCCGGTCCGCTCGCAGACGGCGTTCGAGGAGACAGTCGAGCGGCTGGGCACCGCGATCAAGCTGGGACTGCTCCCGCCGGGAACCCGACTTCCGGCCGAGCGCGAGCTCTGCGCCAAGCTTGGAATCGCCCGCTCGACCCTGCGCCAGGCCCTGGTCGCCCTGGGGCAGAGCGGACATCTGCAAGCGACTCGGGGACGAGGCGGGGGGACGTTCGTGGCCAACCCTCAGCCGCCAGCCCAGCCTCCGTCGATGAAGCTGCTCGCCGCCTGGCGGGAGGTGTGCGACGAGCGCATCGCGGTGGAGGTTGGCGTGACCGTGCTGGCCGCCGAGCGTGCTGGCGGCGAAGACCTGAGGCGCCTGCAGCAGCTGGTGGGCACACTGGATGAGGTGCTGGAGGATTTCCCGGCCTACCGGCAGCTCGACATCCGCTGGCACGTCGCTCTTGCCGAGGCCACCGGAAACCGCCGACTGGTCTCGGCCAGCACCGAGGTGCAGGGTTCGATGACCGAGCTGATCTCGCATATCGCCCATCCCCCGGAGGTCCTTCACTGGGCCAACGACCAGCATCGGCGTGTGCTGGCAGCGCTCCGCCGGCGCGACGAGGCGAAGGCGGTCCGGGCGATGATCGAGCACCTGCGCGGGACCGAGCACGTCCTCGCCGGACTGCTTCCAGAAGCGCCTTGACTTGCGACCGGGAGCAGGCATATCGTTCCGTCATAAGGAAGGACCATCAGACCTTTAGGAGAGAGGCGCGTGGCCGAGACGCAGACCCTGTCAACCGACGAACAGCGACTGGCGGAGCTCGGCTACGCCCAGGAGCTCAGGCGGGGCTGGAGCGGCTTCTCCAACTTCGCCATCTCGTTCTCGATCATCTCGGTACTCGCCGGGTGCTTCACCACCTACGGCCAGGCGTTGAACAACGGGGGACCGGTGGCGATCTCGATCGCCTGGCCGCTCATCAGCCTGCTGATCCTGTGCGTGGCCTTCTCGATGTCCGAGCTCGCCTCCGCGTTTCCCACCGCCGGCGGTATCTACTTCTGGGCCTCCCGCCTCGGCGGCCCCGGCTGGGGCTGGTTCACCGGCTGGTTCAACCTGATCGGTCTGGTGGCCGTGGTGGCCTCGGTCGACTACGTGTGCGCGAGCTTCCTGATGAACCTGCTGGGCCTCTACAACGTCCACTTCATCTTCAACTTCACCAAGGCCGCCGCCGGCACCAACGTCCACTACAGCGCCCACGTCAACTTCGCGCTGTTCGCGGCGATCCTGATCCTCCACGGCCTCATCAACGTCTTCTCCAGCCACCTCGTCTCGGTGTTCAACGGCGTCTCGGTGTGGTGGCACGTGATCGGCGTTGCCGTGATCGTGGTCCTGCTGGTGGCCGTCCCCTCCCACCACGCGAGCTTCTCCTACGTGTTCGGCCACCGGATCAACAACAGCGGCTTCGGCAGCCACATGTACTGGTTCTACGTCCTGCCGGTCGGCTTCCTGCTCACCATGTACACGATCACCGGCTATGACGCCTCGGCCCACGTCTCCGAGGAGACCCACGACGCGGCCATCCAGGCGCCCAAAGGCGTGTGGCGCTCGGTGTTCTACTCGGCGGTGATCGGCTGGATCGTGCTGCTGGCGATCACCTTTGCCATTCAGAAGAGCCAGGAGCCGGCGATCCTCAAGGCCAGCTTCCCCGCGCTGCAAATCTTCACCACCTCGCTCAGCTCCGCCGCCGCCAAGGCGGTGATCTTGATCTCGACCATCGGGCAGCTGTTCTGCGGCATGGCCTGCGTGACCAGCGCCAGCCGGATGACCTTCGCCTTCTCCCGTGATGGCGCCATTCCCGGTCACAACCTGTGGCGCCGGCTGGGGCGAAACCGGACTCCGACGTGGGCGGTGTTCTTCGTCGTGCTGTTCGCGATGGTGATCACCTTCCCGGCCGTCTTCCCCAACTCCAAGGGCACCCCGGTGGCCTTCCTGGCGGTGACCTCGATCTCGGTGATCGGGCTGTACATCGCGTACACGATCCCGGTGTTCCTGCGCTGGCGGCTGCGGGACCGCTTTCAGCCCGGTCCGTGGACGCTCGGCGCCAAGTACCGGTGGATCAACCCGATCGCCTTCGTGTGGGTGGCGATCTGCGTGATCATCTTCTGCCTGCCGTTCACCCCTGCCGGCGTGTACTTCGGCAAGAGCTTCAGCTGGTCCTCGGTCAACTACGCGCCGCTGGTGACGATCGCGGTTATGACCGGAGTCACCCTCTGGTACCTGGTGTCGGCGCGCCGGTACTTCAAGGGCCCGGTGCGGACGATCGAGTTCAGCGACGGGGCCGCCGTCGCCCCGGGGGCCGCACCCGCGCAGTCCACCCCGTGAGCGACACGCTGCAGGTGCTCGAGCCCGCCACCGAGGCGGTACTCGAGACGGTGGATCGCGGCGGGGTGCCGGAGATCGACGCCGCGGTTGCGCGCGCGCGTCGGGCATTTCCCGGCTGGCGCGCATTGAATCCAGGCGAGCGCGCCGGGCGCCTGCATGCGCTCGCCGATGCGCTGAGCGCTCACCAGGAGGAGCTGGCCCAGCTCGAGGCCCGAAATGCTGGCAAACCGCTTCCGGACGCGCGCGGAGAGATGGAGATGGTGGCGGCCACCTTCCGTTACTACGCCGGCGCGCCGGAACGGCTGCTCGGGGAGACGATCCCGGTAGCGGGCGGCCAGGCGTTCACGGTGCGAGAGCCGCTCGGCGTGGTCGGCCTGATCGTGCCGTGGAACTTCCCCCTGACGATCGCCACCTGGAAGCTGGCGCCGGCGCTGGCCGCCGGCAACACGGTCGTGCTCAAGCCCGCCGAGCTGACACCGCTGTCGGCCCTGCGCTTTGCCGAGATCGCCACGCAGGTCGGGCTCCCGCCCGGCGTGGTCAACGTCGTCGTCGGTCCCGGTCGCACCTGCGGCCAGAGACTGGTGGAGCATCCGGACGTGGCCAAGATCGCCTTCACCGGGTCGACCGAAGTCGGGCGGCAGATCGCGGCAGGCGCGGGGGCGACGATCAAGCGCGTGACGCTCGAGCTCGGCGGCAAGTCGCCGAACATCGTGTTCGCCGACGCTGATTTGGAAGCCGCCGCGGCCGCCGCGCCCGCGGCGGTGTTCGCCAACGCCGGTCAGGACTGCTGCGCGCGCAGTCGAGTGCTGGTTCAGGACACGGTGCTCGATCGCTTCATGAGCCTGCTGGAGCCGGCGGTCGAGGCGATCCGGGTCGGCGACCCGCTCGCTTCCGACACTCAGATGGGCCCGCTGATATCCGCATCCCAGCGCGAGACCGTCTCTTCGTTCGTGAACGGCGAGGCTCCGGTGGCGTTCCGCGGCACCGCTCCCGAGGGACCGGGTTACTGGTTCCCGCCCACGGTCCTGTGCCCGGTCGACCCCCGCGCGCGTCCGGCGCGGGAGGAGATCTTCGGGCCGGTGGCGGCGGTGATCCCGTTCGTCGACGAGGACGAGGCCGTGCGTCTGGCCAACGACACGATCTACGGGCTCAGCGGCTCGATCTGGACCCGCGACGGCGCGCGGGCGCTGCGCGTCGCCCGCAGGTTGGAGAGCGGAGTCCTGTCGATCAACTCCAACACCTCGGTTCGAGTCAGTACCCCGTTTGGCGGCTTCAAGCAGTCGGGATACGGTCGCGAGCTCGGCCCGCACGCGGTGGAGGCTTACACCGAGGTCAAGTCGATCTACTACGCCACAGCCGGATGACTTACGCCGCCGACCTTCAAGCCAGCCAGCCGGATGGCCCGGGCGCTGCCCGCTCCAGCCAGGCGGGATAGCCGAGCGGGCAGCAAGCCCGTGGGCGAGCGGAGGCGATCAGCGTGAGGAGGCTTCAGGGCAAGGTCTGCGTGGTCACCGGGGCAGCGGGTGGGATCGGCACCGCCACCGCAGAGCTGTTCCAGCGTGAGGGCGCGCGGGTGGTGGGAGTAGATGTGCGTGAGCACGGGATCGGCGAGCTGTCGCTGCAGGCGGATCTCACCGACGAGCAGACGGTGTCCGAGCTCTACGCGGGCGTACGTGAGCGCGTCGGCGCACCCTCGGTGCTGTTCAACAACGCCGGCATCTCCCCCACCGATGACACTTCGGTGACCGAGACCTCACTGGCGGTGTGGGATCGGGTGCAGGCGTCAAACCTGCGCAGCGTGTTCCTGTGCTGTAAGCACGGCATTCCGCACCTACTGGAGGGCGGCGGCGGCTCGGTGATCAACACCGCCTCGTTCGTGGCCGTGATGGGCTCGGCGACCTCACAGATCTCCTACACCGCCTCCAAGGGCGGGGTCGTGTCGCTGACTCGTGAGCTGGGGGTGCAGTACGCCCGCCGCGGCATACGCGTCAATGCGCTGTGCCCGGGCCCCGTCGACACGCCGCTGCTGCGCGAGCTCTACGCCAAGGATCCCGAGCAGGCGGCTCGCCGCCTGGTGCACGTGCCGATGGGTCGCTTCGCCCGCGCCGAGGAGATCGCCAGTGCCGTCCTGTTTCTGGCCAGCGACGAGTCAAGCTACGTCAACGCGGCCACGTTCGTGGTCGACGGAGGCATCAGCGGCGCGTACACAACGCCACTGTAGGTTGCGCAAGGCCGCTACCTGGCGGCCTCGGGCGCCGCCGGCGGCGGCAGCGAGGGCTCCACGCGCAGCAGGCGCGCGGGTCGCTCCGGCAGCCACCAGTTCCAGCGACCGAACAGCGACACCACCGCCGGCACCAGCAGCGCCCGGATCACCGTGGCGTCGAGCAGGATCCCGGCGGCCAGGCCGGTGGCGAAGACCTTGACGTCGGTCTCGGGTCCGGAGGCCATCGATACGAAGGCCAGGAACAGGATCAGCGCCGCGCTGGTCACCAGCCGCCCGGTGCGGCCGATGCCACGCACAACCGCGGTGTCGGTGGAGCCGGTTTGGTCGAACTCCTCGCGCATGCGGGAGAGGATGAACACCTCGTAGTCCATCGACAGTCCGAACAGGAATGCGAACACCATCAACGGGATCCAGGCAGTCACCGAATGGGTGGCGGCAATTCCCCACAGCAGGCTGGAACCGTGTCCCTCCTGCCAGACGAGGGTGATCACACCCCACGCGGCGGCGACGCTGATGACGTTCAGCACCACGGCCTTGAGCGGCAGCAGCAGCGAGCGGAAGGCACGCGCCAACAACAGGAAGGTGAGCAGCGCAATCAGCGCGATCATCTCGGGGAAGCCACCGTAGATCGCGGAGACGAAGTCGGCATTTTCGGCCCCGATGCCGCCGACCCGCACACCCGGACCGGCTGCGTGAGCGGCGTCGCGAACGCGACTGATCGTGTCCCGTCCGGCGGCGCTGGAGCCGTCGGCGAGCGGAAGCACGTTGACGAGCGCCGTGCCGGAGCGCTGCCACTGCCGCCCACCGGGCGCGACGGCTCCATGCACACCCGGAAGCCCGCGGGTGTTCGCGACCACGCGGGCGGCCTCGGTCACGGGAGAGAGGATCTCGATCGGTTCCAGGGCGCCCGGACCGATGCCGGCACGCTCGAGGGCAACCAGCCCTGCGCGAGCCTCACCCTGCTTGGTCAGCGTATTTAGGTTCGCGCTTCCCGGCCGCAGCGAAGTAGCCGCCAGCACAAGCACCGCGAGCACGACCAGCGCGCTCGCGGCAGCGACCCAGCGCCGGCGCACGATCGTCTGCGCCCACGCCGTCCAGGAGCGGCTGGCTCGATCCTCCTTGCGCAGGTGGGGCCAGTCAAGGCGACCGCCAACCTTGAGCAGCACAATCGGCAGCAGCGTCATCGCGACGATCACGCTGACCAGCGGGATCAGCATGCCGGCAAACCCGATCGAGCGCAGGAACGGCAGCGGCAGTACCACCATTGCCAGCAACCCGATGGCCACCGTCGTGCCGCTGAAGACGACGGCGCGGCCGGCCGTCGCCATCGCGCGCACGACCGCCTCCTCGCCCTCGTGCCCGTGGGCACGCTCCTCGCGCCAGCGCACGACCACGAGCAGCGAATAGTCGATCGCTACGCCGAGGCCGATCAGCGCGACGAGGAACTCGACGATCATCGAGACGTCGGTCAGTGAGGTCACGCCCCACAGGACCAGGAACGTGGTCATGATCGAGACGATCGCCATCAGGATTGGCACCAGCGCCAGCAGCGAGGCGAACACGAACGCCAGCACGACCAGCGCCCCCAGACCCCCGAGCAGCGACTCCAGCAGCACTCCCGGACCGTTGCCGCTGCTGGTCTGACTCTGCAGCGCGTCAACTCCGGTCAGGTGCACCGGCGTACCGGCGATGGTCGCGCCGGCGAGCGCCGATCGCGCCGTCTTGGCCGCCTTGGTGTTGTTCCCGAAGGATTCGTTGTCGGGCGGAGGGTAGGCAAGCACGAACGCGGTGCGGCCATCGGCGGACACGAAGGCACGATCGCCGGTGTCGGCGTACGACGCGACCCTCATCCCCGGAAGGGCACGGCGCAGCTTTGCTTCCACCTGCTCGAGCCCTGACCGCACCTGAGATGAGGACACCGACAGTCCTGCGGGCAGAGTCACCACCGGCACCAGCGGAGCGTTGCGCCCACCCTGATGGAAAAGCTGAAGGATCCTGGTGTTGGTGCTGTAGCCCTCGCGGCCGGGAACGCTGAACTTCTTGCTGAACGCGCTGGTGGACTTGCCCACGGTGGCGATGCCGACGAGCGTGATCAGGATCCACACCGTGATCACGACGCGTCTGTGCGCCAGCACCGCGCGGGTGATCGAGGTCATCATTGCCTGCTCCTTGGACTCACGCTTCGGTAGGAGATTATCTTCGTCGACTTACCGCTCGCCCTCGGCCAGCGCACCGGCGTGGATGCGGGCGCGGGCAGGACATACTCTGAACCGTGGTCGAGTCAATGGTGATCCTCGGAGGCGGCGGCTGGTTCCCCGCTCACGGCCGGCATACGGCCTGCGCGTTGATGCGCAGCGGGGAGAACGCAATCATGATCGACGCCGGCACCGGAGTCGGTCGCCTGGTGGAGCGCCCTGAGCTGCTGGACGGAATCACGCGTCTGGATATCCTGCTCACGCACTTCCACCTGGACCACATCGCCGGACTGGCGTACCTGCCTGCGGTCGGCAACTGCGACCAGACGGTCATCTGGGGACCCGGACGGCTGCTCTATGACGCGCCGACCGTCGAGATGCTGGCTCGGCTGTCTCACGAGCCATTTCATCCCGTGCCACTGGAGGCCCAAGACATCTCCGTCCGGGACCTCCCCGCCGGCGAGCTGGACCTTCCCGGAAGCCGGGTGGCCATCCGCCGGCAGGACCGTCATTCGGCACCGACCGTGGCCCTGCGCTTTGATGACGCGCTGACCTGGATCACCGATACCGCATACGACCCCGAGTCGGCTCGCTTCGCCGCGGATTGCACACTGCTGGCCCATGAGGCCTGGTTCCCGTCCGCCGAACCTCGCAACCAGGAGATCCACTCCTCGGCCGCACAGGCCGTCGCCGTGGCCGAGCGGGCACGGGTGCAACAGCTGCTGCTGACCCACCTCCCGCCGTTCGTGGAGAGCCTCGAAGCGCTCATCCGCGAGGCGGAGGCAGAGATGCCTGGTGCGCGGCTGGCGCGGGACGCAACCGAGCTCCTGCCGCTGCCGGACTAGCCGCCGGCAACTCCTCAGGCGCGGGCCGCCGCCGCGAGCGCAGCCGCCTGCGGACGCGCCACGCGCCCAGACCGGGCACCGGGGGCCAGGGCGACGCCGATCCCGAGCAGCGTCCAGGTCATCGGGTCCTCCAGGAAGTCGGCATAGAGCATCGTGTGGAACACGAGCGCCAGGAAGGCGGCGGCGACTGCCGCGCGCACGGGATCTGAGCCCGTGCCGGCAACCATGGTGAGCGCGGCGACCACCACGAGCGCGATATACGGAAGCTCCCCAATCAGGCCCTGTTCGGCGGCGATCGTGATCGGAATCGTGTGCGAGGCCGATAGCGTCTGCGTGCTCCCGGGGTGCTTGGCCCGATACTCGTAGACGAACGCACCCGATCCGTAGCCCCACAACGGACGCTCGCCGAACATGCTGATGCCTCCGCTGACCAAGTCTGCGCGGCCGCTCGAGGCTCCGTTGAGGCCCTGGTTGAGCCCGAACGTCTTTGGCGTGGCCAGGACCGCGGCGGCACCAAGCGCAACCACCGCTCCCGCCAGCAGCAGCACCCGTCCCGGACGCCAGCGGATCGCGGCCAGGACTCCGAGTCCCACCAGCAGCGCGCCGAGACTGGAGCGACTCAGGGTCAGCACCAGGCCGCACCACAGGGTCGCCAGCACGGCGATCGCCACCAGTTGGGCGCGACGCCCACGCTCGAACAGCAGCAAGGAAGCCAACAGGATCATCACCAGGGCCAGGAAGCGGCCGAAGATATCCGGGTCGAAGAACACCGAGTTGACGGTGAAATACGCATGGAGGTTGTTGGCGGCGATCAGCTTGGGGTTGAGGATGATGGTCTTGGTTGCATACTCGACAAACCCCACGGCGGCGAACACCAGCGCCAACAGAACCACGACCCGTAAGCAGCTGCGGACCAACCGCGGCGACCAGGCGAGATCGCGCAGCAGGCAGAACAGCAGCGTGAACGGGACATAGAAGAAGACCATCTGCTGGAGGGCCTTCTCGAAGTCCGGCGAGTACACCGACTGAAGCGCGTAAATGACGACGTACAGCGCCAGCAGGCGGTCGATCCAGCCCGGCCGGCGGGGTGCTCCCGTGGGCCGCTCAGGCTGACCCGGCTGCCGAGAGGCTCTAGGGCGCGGCGGAGGCGTGGGTTCCGCCGCCCTCGTGGACCGAGCCAGCGTGGAAACGATCACCGACAACGATCCCGCCGCCACCACGAGGTACAGGGGCACCAGCAGGTTGGAGGTCGTGCCCCCTGCTGAGATCGGAATCCGGAACGGCAGCGCCAGCACGGCAAGCGGAGCCAGTAGCCACGGGCGGCGCGAGAGCAGTCGCGCACCGCCGGTCAGCCCGCACAGCCCGAGCGCGACAACAGCGCCGGCCAGGAGCGGATGGCGGTGAACCACGCTCAGCTGGGGTGAATGCCAGATGTCGTCCAGCAGCAGGACAGGCGCGAGCGCGAGCGCGCCGAGCATCGAGATCGCCCGGGTGCGCATGTTCGAGAACAGGATCGCTCCTGCTGCCAGCAGCGCCACCGCCACCACGCCGGCCTTTGGCAGGGGGCCGGTCAACGCGGCGAGCGTGAGCACGCCGCTCAGCGTAGAGAAACGCGCTGATGGCGATCCTCTAGGCTGGCGGCCATGTCCCGGGGACGGCTGACGATCGCCGCCACATGTGCCGTCATGACGCTGTGTGCATGCGGATCGACGGCCAAGCCCGAGGCCGGCGCGACCAGCCTGCGCTCGGGCCAGCCGCCGGGCCGCGGCGTGATCGACGACCCGCGTCGCAAGCACCTGATCTGCCTGCAGCGCCTGCATCTGCCCGTGCTTAAGCTCGGGACCACCGACCTGCTGGTCGGTGCCACTCCGGCGCGGGCACGCATCAGGTTCGAGCCCACGCCCGGCGCTGCCCAGGAGGCGCAGATCTCGGGCCAAGTGCAGGGCGCCGAGGTGATCGGAAGCGCCCTGCTGTTCCCGGACGCGATGTCCGACCAGGAGCTGAAGTCGATCGAGGACTGCCTGGCCCAGGGCGTCTCCGGATAAGCGGTCGGGGGCAGCGCCGGCCGCCGGCGCATGGCGATCGCTCGACGGCCTTTCGGCCCCCGGCGTCGCCGCGTCCTCGGTCTCCGGCCGGGTGCCGCTGCGCCCTCTAGAATGATCCGGCATGCTCGCGTACCCCGCGCGAGCTTGTGCGTACGTCGCGCTCGAAGCTGCTCGGGTGCGCTGGAGATTCTTTCCGTGTCTGTTCCCACCGCCGAGCTTCACGCGCCGGCCGCGCGCGCCCCAGCGAGGGCTCACCGGGCAGTGCTGACCGCGCGGCCTGACGGGGCGAGGCTGTACCTCGCACTGGGCGCCCTGGCGCTGCTGATCGGCGCGATCTCGTTGCTGCTCCCATCCACGCCCAGCTACGACCCGTGGGCGTGGCTGGTTTGGGGGCGGGAGATCGTGCACCTCAACCTCCAGACCACGGGCGGCCCGACTTGGAAGCCGTTGACGGTGCTCTTCACCACGGTGTTCGCTCTGTTCGGCAAGGCCGCGCCCGACCTATGGCTGGTAGTGGCGCGAGCGGGCGCGGTCATGGCGGTGGCGATGGTGTTCCGTCTCTGCGTCCGGCTCGTCCGGGCGGTCGAGGCAGGGGCGGTGAGGGATCCCGGGGAGCCTGCATCGACCATCGTCAGGTTCGGCCCCGCGGTGCTCGCCGGTGCCATTGCCGCGGTTGGCCTGGCGTTTACCGACGGCTTCGCCAGCGACAGCGCGCTCGGGTACTCCGAGGGGCTCATGACCGCGCTGGTGCTGATCGCGGTGGAGCGCCATCTCGATGGTGCCCCGCGCCAAGCGTTCACGGTCGGTTTCGCCGCCGCGCTGGATCGTCCCGAGCTGTGGCTGTTCTGGGGGCCGTACGGGATGTGGCTGTTCTGGCGCGATCCTGGGGCACGCAAGCTGGTGCTCGGACTGTTCGCGCTCATCCCGATCCTCTGGTTCCTGCCCGAGTACTGGGGTTCGGGTCACTTGTTTCGCGGCGTCAGCCGGGCACACACGCCGCGGTCCAACAGCGCCGCGTTCTCGAGCTGCCCGTTCTGCTCGGAGCTGGTCAAGCACGCGTGGCCAACCGTGCTGCTGCGGATCAAGGTCGCGGCCGCACTTGGGGCCGGGCTGGCCAGTTGGATGCTCTTCCGCGGGCTTCGCTCCCGGGGTGGGTGGCGCAGCTGGCGCGGGACCGAGCCGCGGGAGCAGGCAATGGCCAGCACCATCGTCGCCGGCGGACTCGGTCTCGCCTGGTGGGTGCTGATCGCCATCCTCACCCAGGCCGGTTTCTCGGGCAACGACCGCTATCTCGTGTTGGGGGCGGCGCTGATCGAGATCGCGGGCGGCGTCGCCTTCGGGTGGTTGGCGAGCACGCTGGCCCGGCAACTGCCGCTGCGGATTGGCGCCCTACGCGATCACGCCGCGGCTCTGAGCAGTACGGCGGTCATATCGGTCGCGCTCGTGTTCGTGTTCATCCCCAACCAGGTCGGCAGGAACCTGATCGACATCCAGCGCACGCACGGCTCGCTGGTCTATCAGGCGCATCTGCGTTCCAGCGCAGCCGCAGCGGTGGCCCGGCTCGGTGGGGCCGGACGGGCCTATGCCTGCGGCAGCGTCATGACCGAGGGCTTTCAGGTGCCGATGCTCGCTTGGACGCTCGGCGTTCACACCAAGCAGGTCCAAGCCGCACCCGTCGGTACCGGCCCTCCGCCACCGGCGCCGAACGTGATCTTCCAGACTCGTGAGCACCGTCACGCGCAGCTGCTCCCGAGGCTGAGCACCTGGCCCAGCACCCGCTACCAGCTTGTCCTTCGCAACCGGACCTTTAAGGTCTACGAGCACTGCTCCCACTAGTCTGAGCTGGCAGATGGCAACCGTCGCCGCACCACGACGCCCGCGTGTGGACTTCGACCTGGGTACGCCACCCTGGCTCGACCGGCTTCCGGGTTGGGTCACCATGGCCGTCCCGATCATCCTGCTGGTCGGCCTGTCGGCGTTCCTGAGGACGCGCTACCTCAGCGGTCAGTTCTGGATGGACGAGGCGTTGTCGGTCGGCATCTCCTCCCACTCGCTGACAGCTATCCCCGGGGTGCTGCGCCACGATGGTTCGCCACCGCTCTACTACCTGCTGCTGCACGTGTGGATGAGTATCGCCGGCTCCAGCGAAGCCGACTCGCATGCGCTGTCGCTGGTGTTCGGCCTGCTCATCGTCCCCGCCGGTGCCTGGGTCGCCGGGAGCCTGTTCGGACGGCGCGCCGCGCTGATCGCCGCGGTGCTGTTCGCGATGAATCCCTTCCTCACCGCGTACAGCCAAGAGACCCGGATGTACACACTGATGGCGCTGCTCGGGCTGCTGGCCACCGCCGGCTTCATCCATGGCTTCATCTTCGGCCGGCGGCGATACCTGATCCTGTTCGCCATCTGCCAAGCGCTGATGCTGTACACGCACGCGTGGGGGATCTTCTTTGGCGTCGGCGCGGCGCTGGCGCTGATTCCGGTATGGGTCACCAGCGACGATCGCTCGCGTGTGCTGCGGGACGGAATCCTCGCCTTCGGCGCGGCTGCGCTCCTGTTCCTGCCCTGGCTGCCGACGTTGCTCTACCAGGCCACGCACACCGGCAGCCCATGGGACTCGGCGCCGAACTTCGGCGCCCCGGTGCAGATCTCGCGCAACCTGATGGGCGGCGATCGCGCCACCACCGCGTTGGTGCTGGCCGCGGCCCTCGGTCTGGCCGCGCTGTGGACACGTTCCCGCCGGGCCACGCCCGACGGGCTGACCATGTGGACGCTGATGATCATCCCTGCCGGCACGTTGGCCTTCGGCTGGGTCGTGTCCCGCTTCTCCCCCGCCTGGCAGTACCGCTACTTTGCGCCGATCCTGGCCGCGCTGCTGCTGCTGGCGGCGTGGGGGCTGGCGCGCGCGCGGGGAGTGGGGCTGATCGCGCTGGCCTTGACCGTCGTCTTCTGGGCCAACCCGGCGTCGTACACCCCTCAGTACAAGTCCGATATGCGGGACCTCGCCGGCGAGATGAGCCCCTACCTGCACGCCAAAGATCTGGTGATCGTCGGCCAGCCAGAGCAGGTGCCGCTGGCGTGGTACTACCTGCCCGCGGGGCTGCGGTTCGCCGATACCACCGGAGCCACCAAGGATCCGCAGTCGATGAACTGGGTGCATGCTCTGAGCCGAATGCAGCACGCCAACCCGCAGGCGACGCTGGCACCGCTGATTGCTACCCTCAGGCCCGGCCAGCAGATCCTGTTCGTGCGCCCCTTGACTGAGGGGGCCCAGAGCTGGGAGGCGTCGTGGACGCAGTTGGTCCGGCGACGCTCTGCGCAATGGGGAGCGATCCTCTCGGCCGATCGAAGCCTCAAGCCGGTTTGGCTGGCCCCTCACAACTATCGCGGCGCCTGCTGCGTGGGTGACAGTGCCGTCCTCTACAAGAAGATCGCGTGAACTCCTGAGATGACCGAAACATCTTCATCGCCAACGCCGCGGCCGCAGGCCGAGATCACTCCCGACCATCCCGTCGTCGTCCTCGGCGGGGGACCGGCCGGCCTGACCGCGGGCTACCTGCTGGCCAAGCAGGGCAAGCCTGTCCTGGTGGTAGAGAGCACCGACCAGGTGGGCGGGATCGCCCGGACCGAGGTTAGGAACGGTTACCGCTTCGACCTCGGTGGCCATCGCTTCTTCACCAAGGTCAAGGAGGTCGACGACCTTTGGCACGAGATCATGAAGGAGGAGTTCCTCAAGCGGCCGCGCCAGAGCCGGATCTACTGGAACAAGAAGTTCCTGGAGTACCCGCTCGAGGGCATGGACGTCATCCGCAAGCTCGGTCCGATCGAGCTGTTTCGCGTGGGGGTGTCCTACCTGTGGGCCGCGATGAAGCCCAAGGGGCGCGAGGAGACCGTTGAGCAATGGGTGTCCAATCGCTTCGGAAAGCGTCTGTACAACCTGTTCTTCAAGACCTATACCGAGAAGGTCTGGGGGGTCCCGTGTTCGGAGCTGCGCGCGGAGTGGGCGGCGCAGCGGATCAAGGGGCTGTCGTTCTTCAGCGCCGCCAAGTCGGCCTTCTTCGGCAACCGGGGGAACGAGATCAAGTCGCTGATCTCCGAGTTCAACTATCCGCGTTATGGACCCGGGCAGATGTGGGAGCAGATGACCGCCGACATTCGCCAGCACGGTGGCGAGGTGCGAATGAACGCGCCGGTGACTCGCCTGCGGATGTCGCCTGAGGGCCAGGTGACGGAAGTCGTGGCGGGCGGCGAGACGCTGCACCCCTCGTTCGTGATCTCATCGCTACCGCTGCGCACGACGGTCGCCATCACCGAACCCGACGCGCCGGCTGACGTGCGTGACGCTGCCCGGGGCCTGCGTTATCGGGACTTTCTTACCGTATCGCTGGTGATCGAGGGGGAGGACTTGTTTCCGGACAACTGGATCTACATTCACGAACCGGGAGTGAAGGTCGGAAGGATCCAGAACTTCCGCTCCTGGAGCCCGTGGATGGTGCCCAACGACACCGACGCCTCGATCGGCATGGAGTACTTCTGCTTCGAAGGCGATGAGCTCTGGAGCATGCCCGACGATGAGCTCGTTGAATTCGCCAAGCGGGAGATCCAGCAGCTGGGTCTGGCGCGGGCAGAGAAGGTCAAGTTCGGCTTCGCCGTGCGGGTGCACAAGGCGTACCCAATTTATGACGCCGAGTACGGCGAGCGCCTGGAGACGATCAAGGACTGGCTGAAGGGCGTCGACAACCTGATCCAGGTCGGCCGCAACGGCCTGCATCGCTACAACAACTCCGACCACTCGATGCTGACGGCGATGCGCGCCGTCGACAACATCCTCCTGGGTAGCAACCACGACATCTGGGCGGTCAACGCCGAGAGCGTCTACCACGAGGAGCATCAGGAGCCTCAGCAGCCCTACATCAAGCCGCCTGATACCAAGGCGATGGAGCAGCCGCTCGCTTCGGAGCGCTAGCCCCGGTGCGTTGGCGGCTGGCCTGCACGTTCGTGGTGGCGGCGCTGACGCTGACCGCAGGAACGCTCACCGGCTCGGCCGCTGCTGTCACCGCGCCCTCGTCAGCCCTCGGTCAGGGAAGCGGCGGCAATCCGTTCGTGCCCGGCGTTCCCCAATCGCCGGCCGCCGCCCCGACCGCGACCACACCAACGGTCACCACCACCGCGACGACCTCCACCGGAAGTGACAGCGGGCTCAGCGGCAGCAGTGCCCTGGCCATCGGTGTGGGGGCGGTGGTGGTGCTGGTGGGGATTTCGCTGTTCATCTGGCGTGACGCTCGCCGGCGTGCTCCGGTCCGCCAGCGCGCCGCGGCGGCCAGCGGGGACGGGACGGGTCGCCTCGGATCCAGCAAGCCAAGACCCAAGCAGCGCCGGCCGAGCCCCGCCGAGCGGCGGCGACGCAAACGGGGGCGGGCGCGTTAGGCACCGCCTCCGGCTAGGCGCCACTATGCGGCGGCGATCCGGCGCACCGACCGCTTAGCCCGCAGCAGCTGACGCTCCACGGTTCTCCTTGTAACCCCGGTGCTGAGCGCGATCTCCTGGTAGGAGAGACCAAGCGCGTGCAACCACAGCATCCGCTGCTGGCGTGCTGATAGGTCCGCAACCAGCTCCAGTCGCAACCGGTACTCGACGATCTCCTCTGGCCCGGGCACCGGCGCGACGAGCCTGGCACCAAGACAGTCCTCTTCTGCACCGCCGTCGAGCGAGAGCTCTCGTCGATCGCGGTGAACCAACTTGAACGCCTCGTGGATCGCCGTCCGGGCCAGCCAGGAGAGGACCGCCTCCTGCCGGACGCGGTGAGCGTGGCAGAGGAGCCTGCTCCAAGCGTACTGGCAGGCGTCCTCGATCACCGCCTCTGGCGCGTTCACATCACCGCGGACGATGCGGGCGAGCCGGAGCGACAGGGATCGATACAGCGCATCCACGTCCAACAACGGAGGCGGGGTCGGCGGGGGTGCGAGCAGTTCTGAGGTCATGTCCAGTTGAAGCGAAGTTGGCGCGAACAGGCCTAGTGCGCTTACAACATAGCTGGTAGGTTTGTTTAGTGTCAATAATATTCAGTTGGTTGAAGGAAGACATGATCCTTGCCGTAAGTGCCCAGCCGAATCTCCGCGCGTTGCCGGGGAGCAACGTGCTCCAGCAGCTGGTCAACGGCGCGGAAGCCTGGGCGCTGGCGATCGCCCTTCTGGGCGCGTTCATCGGGGCCGCGGTGTGGGCGATCGCCTCTCACAGTCACAACCACCAGTTCGCGGGTCGCGGTCGGATGGCGGCACTGATCTCGGGTGCCTCGGCGCTGATCGTCGGCGCCGCGCCGGGCCTGGTCAATTTCTTCCAGCACCTTGGAACGCAGGCGAAGTGATGCGCCCTCACCTGCGAGGCGCGGTCATGGGCGGCTTTCTGACGCTGACAGTCATCGGCGGCGCCAGCTTGTCCCATCCGTCCTCGGCGGTGGGCTTGAACCCGCTGAAGCCGATCTGCGGGGTGACCGGGCTGATCAGCGGCATGGCCGGAAGGGCATGCAAGGTCGTCCAGAACGGCGGCCGGGTGATCGGCGCGGGCAAGAAGCTGCTCACCGGCCATGTCGGCGGGGCCGTCAATGCGCTGCTCGGCGGGGGCGGCGCCAGCAGCAGCAGCAGCGTCGTCGGCAAAGCCGCCTTCGTCGCCGGCCTCGCGGCGGTTGGAGGCTGGGTGCTGGGCGGGGCGAGAACCGCGTTGAAGCTCACGGCCTCGCTGCTGGACAAGACGACCAGCCCGCAATTGCGGACGACGTGGTTCTCCTCGACCTACTGGCGGATCGCGGGGATTGGGGCGCTGTTGACGCTGCCGTTCCTGTTCGCAGCCGCGATTCAGGCGCTGCTCCGATCTGACTTGACACTGCTCCTGCGCGCAGCCTTCGGTTACCTGCCGCTGTCACTGCTGGCAGTGAGCGTTGCCGCGCCGCTGACGATGTTGCTATTGGCCGCCTCGGACGGGGCCTCCGCTGTCGTCTCCTCAGCCGCGGGAGGAGCGAGCGCTCGCGCCCTCACCAAAATCGGGATCTACAGCGGAACGCTCGACCTGATCTCCCGCTCCCCCTTCATCTCGTTCGTCATCGGGCTGCTGGTGGTGGGAGCTGCGGTGCTCCTGTGGGTGGAGATGCTGATGCGTTCCGCCGCGATCTACATCGTCGTGCTGATGCTGCCACTGGTATTCGCCTCGTTGGTCTGGCCGGCGCGCCGGGTGTGGGCGGTCCGCGCGATCGAGGTCCTGATCGCGCTGATCCTGTCGAAGTTCGTCGTCGTCTCGGTCCTCTCGCTCAGCGGTGCCCCGCTCGGGCAGGCCGGAAGCGGCGGCGTTGGCGGGATGCTGATGGGCCTGGTGCTGGTGAGCCTGGCGGCCCTGGCGCCGTGGGCGCTCGTGCGCCTGCTGCCGATGACCGAGTTGGCCAGCGCTGCCGCGGGACAGCTGCGAGGTGAGGCTGGGCAACTGCGTCCGGCCCACGACCAGGTCGAGGCCCGCGCCAGTGACGCCAGCGATTGGCTGACCTCGGTGCCGGCGGCCATGCGCGGCCAGGCCGATCACATTGGAGAGCTCGCCGCCCGCGGGAACGGAGCCAGATCAGAGACCGAGAAGCTCCACGGTGCCAACGCCCCCGGCGAGGGTGGAGCACCCCGGACAAACTCAGCCACGGCGGGTGACGAGTCGGAGGTTGAGCGTGCGGTCGCCGCCGGCGAGGATGCAGCCACGCCGGGTGACCCCGAAGCCCTCCGGGACCCAGGCGGAGCAGGCGAAGCGGCGGCTTCAGGCGCGGCGAGGGCAACTGGTCCGGGTGCGAAGGAGACGGCACCGGCTGCTGACCCCGCCACCACGCCTCGGCGACAGACCGACCAGCTCGCGTCGTTGTTCACCGACGCGCCGAGGATTGGCTATGAGGCCCTCCCGCCGACCCCGGGACCGGCCGCGAGCGGTTCCGCGGCGTCTGATGGCGACGCTGAGGATCACGATCCACTCCCGCCCGGTCAGGAATCCGAGGACGGTGCGCTGTGACCTTCACGCGTCTCTCCTACCGTTTCGGGCCGCTGGAGCGGCGTGGGCTCCTTGGCGCCATCCGGGTTGGGCAGGCAGCGATCATCGCCGTCGGCGCGCTGGGGGCGATCGTCGCCCTGGATGCCGCCCCCTCGGTCACGGGCGCTGTGCTCGCCACCTGTGTCTTCGGCCTCGCCTGCACGTTCACGCTGATCCCGCTCGGCAGGCGCAGCGCGGACGAGTGGGCACCCCTGGCGATCACGTTCCTGTCCCGCCGGCTCAGCGGACGCCGGTGGTTTTTCTCGGCGGCACCGATGCGCGGGATGCGGGCGCCTCTGTCGCGGACTCGTACCACCAACCCGCCGGATGCGTCGCCCGCCGCGCAGCCCCCGCGGGCCCTGCGGGAGGTCCGCATCGCCAGGCTCGAGTATCGCGGCCGCGCGGTCGGAGCACTGTCCGAGCGCTCCGGCCGCCGGTTGACCGCCGTGCTGGCATGTCGCGTCGGCGCGTTCTCGCTGCTGGACGCGGACTCCCAGGAGCGGCGATTGGGGCGCTGGGGGCTCCTCCTCTCGGGGGCGGCGAACACGGCGATCAGGCGAATCGCCTGGCTGGAGCGAACCGCCCCGGCCCAGGGAGATGAGCTGGCGCGGTGGCTGCACTCCGCGCGAGACCCGACGATCCCGCTGCGGGGCACGCCGATCATCGAGTCCTACCTGGAGTTGATCGGCACCACCGCGAGGGTCACGCAGGAGCACGAGATCCTGGTCGCGGTGCAGGTCGACGCGCGGCGGGTACGGGAAGGCGGGCCCGATGCCGTCGATCGGGCGTTGCTGGAGGAGACAGAACGGGTCGCGCGGGGATTGGAGGCCGCTGAGGTGAAGGTCCTCGGAGCCCTCAGCGCCGGACAGCTGGCCCGCGCCCTGCGGACCGCCTTTGACCCCTACGCGCGAGCGGAGCTGGCCACGCTCGAGGCAGCCGATCCCAGCCGAGACGGATTGGCGGAGGTCAACGCATGGCCACTGGGCGCCGGCGAGAGATGGGACCACTACCGCTGCGACGGTGCGCTGCACGCCACCTACTGGATCGCCGGCTGGCCGCGAGTTGGGGTCTCGCCGATGTTCATGGACGCACTGCTGGGCCGCTCGAGCGTGGTGCGAACGGTAGCGGTCACATTCGAGCCGATTCCCCCGGAGCGGTCGACTCGCGAGGTGGAAGCGGCGATCACCCGCGACCATGCCGACCGCGACCTCCGCCACCGGTTCGGTCAGTCCGAGACGGCTCGCCAGCGCCAGGCCCAGGAGGCGACGGCCCGGCGCGAGTCCGAGCTCGCCGCCGGCCATGGCGAGGTTCGTCTGACCGGGTTCGTGACCGTCTCCGGCCGTGATCAGGAGGACCTCCGACGCGCCGGCGCCGAGGTGCTCGAGCACGCGGCCCGGGCGCGGCTGGAGCTGCACAGGATGTACGGCCAGCAGGCGGAGGCGTTCACCTTCACGCTGCCGCTGTGCCGAGGGCTGCGATGAGCCTGCGTGCCGCCGAGCGGCCGGCTCATCGGGCGACGACCAGGCACGCGCAGGCGATCTACCCGTTCATGGCGGCGGGCGTCCTGGGCGGCCGAGGAGTGTTCGTCGGGCGTGACAGCAGCGGCGGGGCGTTCTGCTTCGATCCGTGGCTCCAGTACGGCGAGGGGACGCTCGACGACCCCAACGTGATCGTGCTCGGCAAGCTCGGGCAGGGCAAGAGCGCGCTGGTCAAGACGCTGCTGTGGCGCATGCTGCTGTTCGGTCGGCGCGCGTTCGTGCTCGACGTCAAGCGCGAGTACGGGCCCCTGTGTGCGGCCGTGGGGGTGAAGCCGATCTCGCTGGTCCCGGGTGCAGGCGTGCGGCTGAATCCCCTCGCCTCGCGGCCCGAGGAGCACGCACAGCTGGAGCTGCTGCGGGCGGTGGCTTTGACGGCGGTCGGCGCGCCGCTGACGCAGGTCGAGGCGGCGGCGCTGCGGGAGGCGCTGCGTACCGTGCGCGCGCGAGGGGCTGAACCGACGCTCCCGGACATCGCCCGGCTGCTCTTCGCTCCCGTGGCGGACATGGCGGAGCGGCTCCGAACCGGAGTCGAGGGACTCGCCGCCGATGTTCGGCGCGCGGCGCTGGCGCTGCAGGATCTGTGCGAGGGGCCGCTGCGCGGGATGTTCGACGGGCCTACGACTCCGGGACTGGACCTCGACGCGAAGCTGCTGGTGCTCGATCTGCACGCGGTGCGTGACTCTCCCGCGGTGGGCATCCTGATGGCCTGCGCGACCGCTTGGATGAGCGCGCTGCTGGCGCGCGTGGCCGAGCGGCCTGGGCGCGAGCGCCTCATCAACGTCGCCGACGAATCGTGGAAGATCGTCCAGCACACCGGCCTCGGCGAATGGTTCCAGTCGAACTTCAAGCTGGCCCGTCAGTTCGGCGTCATGAACCTGGTCGTGTTGCACAAGCTGGCTGATCTGCAGGCGGCTGGCGACGCCGGTTCGCGCGCCGCGCGGATCGCCGAAGGGCTGGTCGCCGACGCCTCCACCCGCGTCGTGTACCACCAGGACGAGAGTCAGGTGCCTCTGACCCGCCAGCTGCTCGGCCTCTCCGAGACGGAGTCGCAGCTGATCTCGATGCTCTCCACCGGCCAGGCGCTGTGGCGAGTGGGAGCGCGTTCGTTCGTGGTCCAGCACTATCGCTCACGGCTGGAGGCGCAGCTGACGAACACCGACACGGGTATGCGGCTCAGCAGCGATGGAGACCGGAGCGGATGAGCCGCAACCGCGCTGGGGGTGTCTCCGACACAGCGGTGCTGATGACCGTCGGCGCGGTGCTGGCAACGGGAGCAATCGTGTGGCTGTGGGGCGGCCTCGCCGGGGCGGTGTTCGGTCGCGGCTGGCCCCGGGTTGAGGCCGGTCAGCTGCTGAGCGTGCTCACGCGGTTGCCGGAACGGCTGTCTGACCCCGGGGCAGCCTGGCCCGCCCCCGCCCGGCCTTGCCTGCCTGGCCCCGGCGGCTTCTACGCCGCGCTGGCGCTGGTGGCGCTGCTGCTCGGCGCCGTAGCGCTCGCTGTTATGCGGATGTGGCGGAGGGCTCCGGTCGGCGGGCAGGTGGGCGGAGCTCGCTGGGCCCGCGGTTCAGAGCTGCGGGCGCTGCGTTCGCCGCCGATGCAGCGCCACGGTGGACGGCTCGTGCTCGGTCGCCGCGGGAAGCGTCTGCTGTACGCCGAGCAGCGTCATGCGCTGGTGGCCTTCGGGCCGCCTCAGTCCGGCAAGTCGGCGGGTCTGGCCGTTCCGGCACTACTGGAGTGGGATGGTCCCGCGGTCGCATCCTCGATCAAAACCGACCTCCTCAGTGCCACTATCCGGCGCCGCCGGGAGCTCGGCCGGGTGTTTGTCTTCGATCCATTCGGGCTGGCCGGAGTGCCCGCGCATACCTGGTCGCCGCTGCGCCAGGCCCGGACGTGGGATGGGGCGCTGGAGGTGGCCTGGCGACTGGCGGCGGCGGGCGAACTAGACCGGCGCAGCGTCGAAGGTGGCGACTTCTGGGCCATTGCCGCCGAGCAGCGTCTGGCCCCCTTGCTGTACGCGGCTGCACGCGCCGGTGCCGCGGTGGAGGCGGTGGTGCGGTGGGTCTACGGGCAGGGTGCGCGGGAACTGGACCAGGCGCTGGCGCGAGCAACGGGGGAAGCAAGCGACGAGCAGCAGCTGGCCGACGCTTATGCCGCGTATGACGCGGTGCGAGCATTCGAGGCCCAAGCCGACCGGACGCGCTCCTCGATCGAAGCCACCGCACAGACGTTGCTGCGCGCCTATCGGTTCAGTCGCGTGGCCCGCTCCGCCAGCTCCTGTCAGGTCACTGCCGACCGGCTCCTGGACGAGCGCGCGACGCTGTACCTGATCGGCGATGCCAAGGCTTCGAAGCTGCTGCGCCCGATCTTCCTCGCGCTGCTCTCAGAAGTGGTCGACAGAGCTTACGAGCGAGCCACGCTGGCCGGCGGACGGCTGGAGCTGCCGCTGTTGCTGTGCCTCGACGAAGCCGGAAACGTCGCCCCGCTGCCCAACCTGGCTGAGGTCGCCTCAACCGCTCCCAGTCACAACATCCAGCTCGTCTCGATCTTCCACGACCTGGCGCAGGCGCGCACTCGCTATGGCCAACAGGCCGAGACCGTCGTCAACAGCCATCGCGCGCGGATGCTGCTGCCCGGCGTCGCGGACCTGGAGACGCTGCGCTACTTCGCGGGGCTGGTCGGTGAGGAGGAGGCGCGGGAACTGACCCGCACCACCGGGGCGGGCGGGACCACGCGCTCCAGCGGCAGACGCCGGAGGCCATTGGTGGCACCGGAGCAGTTGCGCCAGCTTCCGCCTGGTCAGGCGCTCCTGCTCTACGGACGCATCCCGCCGGCGATCGTGCGGTTGCGGATGTGGTTCGCCGACCGGCGGCTGCAGAAGCTGGCGGGCTCGTGAGCTGGCCCGACGCCGACCAGGAGGGCGATGGGCAAGAGTTACCGGGTTGGCCGGCGGGCTGGCGCGAGCTGCAGCCACTCCAGCGTTGGCTGTGGTTCGAGCGGCTGTGGCAGGACACCTGCCGACTCCGTGATCGCTATCGGCTCCCGATCCGCGCGGGCTGGTGGGAGGACCACATCCAGGTCGAGGCGCTAGCCGCGCTCGCCGCCTGGGTGGAGGGCTACGACTCAGGCGAATGGGAGGACCCACCGGGCAAGCTGGCGCTGCTCTACGACCTGGAGCGGATCGGAGCCCTGCTGCGAGACGGCGGTGAGCCTTTCCATCCCGACCGCGACCGCGCCAGGTTCGTCCACTACCTGTCCGGTCTTGGTTGCCAACCGCCAACCCAACCATGACACCCTGCCCCCATGCCGTCCGGCGTTCACTATCCCCTTGGAGCGCAGGTCACCACGGCGCGGCTGGATTGGGATCCGCATCCGCTGCTGGCGCGTCTGCGCATGCACGAGCCGGTTTCGTGGGTCCCCGACCTGGATGGCTGGTTGGTGACGGGCTACGACTTCGCCGTGCAGGCGATGCGCGACCCGGCTACCTTCACCGTGGACGATCCGCGCTTCTCGACCGCGCGCGTGATCGGCCCGAGCATGCTCAGCCTCGACGGCTCCGAGCACGACCGCCACCGCAAGCCGTTCGTGGCTCCGTTCCGGTCCGCGGCGGTCAAAGCGCGATTTGAGCGAGCCGCCGAGGAGGAAGCAGCCGCGGTGATCGATGCTCTGGGTCCGCGGCGTGGCGGTGAGCTGCGACGTGGATTTGCCGCTCCGCTCGCCGCCACCATCGCCAGTCACGCCCTTGGGGTGCGCCGCAGTGAGGTGCCACTGGTGCTCGCCTGCTACGAGGCGATCGTCGCCGGCGTGACCGAGATCACCGCCGGCGCCGGTACCGGATCTCGGGGCCGCGCGGCGTTCGGGCGGCTGGCGGAGCGCCTGGAGGCGGTGATCGAATCGTCGGGCAGGGACTCGCTGCTGGCCACGGCAGCCGCCGGGTCGGGGCTGACCCGCGAGCAGGTCATTGCCAACGCCGCAGTCCTGCTGTTCGGAGGAATCGAGACGACCGAGGGCATGATCGCGGGAGTTCTGCTGCACCTACTGGAGCGCCCGGAGACGTTGGCTCGGGTTCGGGACCAGCCGCAACTGCTGAATGCGGCCATCGAGGAGTCGCTCCGGCTCGAACCCGCGGCGGCCGTGGTCGACCGTTACGCCACGCGCCAGGCGCGACTCGGCGAGGCCGACATCGGCGCCGGCGACCTGGTGCGGATCTCCATCACCGCCGCCAATCGAGACCCGAGCGTGTTCGCAGACCCAGATCGCTTCGATCTGACCCGGGAAGATGCCCGCCGACACCTGGCCTTCGCCCAGGGTCCTCACGTGTGCGTCGGGGTCCACCTCGCGCGGCTGGAGACGCGCATCGGGATCGCGATGCTGCTCCGGCGGCTGCCTGACCTCCGCCTGGATACCGCGCGTCCATCGCGCACCCGCGGCTTGGTGTTCCGCAAGCCACCGGAGTTGCACGCGCTCTGGGATTGACGCGCTGCCGCCCTGGTCTGCGGACCAGTAGTCGTACGCGGTCGCCACTGCGGGAGCCACCGCCCATGCGCGATGATCTCTTGCCCCCGCGGGCCTACCGCTCCGCGCTCCAAGCGCCTGCGCACTCCGACCACCCGTCCGCTCACCGCCCACCAACCAAGGAGAAGCTCCGATGGCGCTCAACCGGCACGGCACTCAGACTCGCCGTCACCGTCCACTCGCTGCCCCGGTTCACCCTCCCCACCCGATGGCGCAGACGCCGACGCACAGCCTCCCCCAGACCGGGCTGGGAGCCGATACCGCCTACGAGTTGATCTCCAGCGAGCTGCTTCTCGACGGGCAGGCGCGGCTGAACCTGGCGACGTTCGTGACGACGTGGATGCCCTCCACCGCGGCCACGCTGATGGCCGACACGGCGGACAAGAACATGATCGACAAGGACGAATATCCGCAGACGGCGCAGATCGAGTCGCGCTGCGTCAGCATCATCGCCCAACTGTGGAACGCGCCGGAGCAGGCGCAGGCCACCGGCTGCTCCACCACCGGCTCCAGCGAGGCCGCGATGCTGGCCGGAATGGCCCTGAAGTGGCACTGGCGCCAGCGTCGGCAGAAAGCGGGAGCGTCGGCCGACCGCCCGAACCTCGTGATGGGCGCCAATGTCCAGGTGTGCTGGGAGAAGTTCTGCCGCTACTGGGATGTCGAGCCCCGGATGGTGCCGCTGGAGGGCGAGCGCTTCCACCTTGGTGCCGAGGAGGCGGTGGCGCGGTGCGACGAGAACACGATCGGGGTGGTGGCGATCCTCGGCTCGACGTTCGATGGCAGCTATGAGCCGATCCAGGCGATCGTCGGCGCACTGGACGAGCTCCAGGAGGAGCGCGGGCTCGACGTTCCCGTACATGTCGATGCGGCCTCGGGCGGCTTCGTGGCGCCGTTCCTGGCTCCGGAGCTGGAGTGGGACTTCCGGCTGCCGCGCGTGCAGTCGATAAATGCCTCCGGGCACAAGTACGGGCTGGTCTATCCAGGCGTCGGCTGGGCGATCTGGCGAGACCAGGCGGCGCTGCCGCAGGAGCTGATCTTCAACGTCAACTACCTAGGCGGCAACATGCCGACCTTCGCGCTCAACTTCTCCCGGCCCGGCAGCGAGGTGATCGCGCAGTACTTCATGTTCACGAGCCTCGGGCACGAGGGATACCGGCGGGTGATGGAAAACGCCCAGGACGTCGCTCGCCAGCTTTCGGGCGCGATCGGCGAGATGGGCCCCTTCAACCTGCTCAGCGACGGAAGCGAGCTACCCGTGTTCGCCTTCGCGCTCGACCGCGAGATCAAGAACTACACCGTGTTCGACGTCTCCGATCGCCTGCGCCAGCGCGGCTGGCTGGTGCCCGCCTACACGTTCCCGGAGAACCGGCAGGATCTCAGCGTGCTGCGCATCGTCGTCCGGGCGGGGATGAACCACGAGATGGCCGACATGCTGCTCGACCACCTCGCCGAGCAAACCGACTTCCTGCAGTCGCTCGAGGCGCCGCTTCCCGCCCAGCGGCCGGAGGTGCGTGAAGCCTTCAGGCACTGATCGGGTGTTCCCGGTCGAGGACCCATCGGGTAGCGCCTCGTCCCCGCGCTAGAGACGATCGAGCGCCGGCAACCCGTCGATGCTGCGGGCATTCTTCTCACGCTGGTACTCGACCAGAGCCTCGGGGCCGCCGACCCGGATTTTCTTCGCCGCCCAGGCGTCCTGGTGGGGACGCAGTCCCTCCAGGCGCATCAGCGGCACCCCGTACCCGCACGAGTCGGCGATCCGCTCGACCTCCACGCTCACGACCGCACGCCGCGCCTGGGGCACCCGCGGCTCGGTGAAGGCGCACCGGGCCACCAGCTCCTCGAAGTCCGGCTCGTCGGACGTGAGCACTGTCCCGCGCCCGTGCAGGCGGAGGATTCGCGGTGGTCCCTGGAAGGCGCAGAGCATGATCACGATGCGTCCGTTCTCCCGCAGGTGGGCGACCGTTTCCGCCCCGCTCCCGACGAGATCCAGGTATGCGAGCGTTCGCGGACCGAGCACCCGCAGGGTATCGATCGGACCCTTGGGCGAGACGTTTACATGTCCGTCGCCGGCCACCGGAGCGGTACCGACGAAGAACAGCGCCTGGGCCTCGATCCAGCGCTGCAGGTGATCATCGATCTGCGGAAACACCTTGGCCACTGGATGGCCAGATTAGACCACCCAGCTCCGTTCCCGCGCGTTCGAGCTCCGCCGGCGTGCTGGCCACGATCACCCCCTCCAGGTCAAGGATTCGTAGACCGAAGCGGTCAAGCTGGCAGGACCCGACGACCGCGTAGCAGGGCACTCCCCCTTGGCGTGCCCGGATCGCCACCTCGGAAACGGCCTTGCCGGCGAGGCTCTGCCGGTCCAGCTGGCCTTCGCCAGTCACCACCGCCCGCACCGCACGCATCCGCTCGTCGAAGCCGACGGCATCGAGCACGAACGCCGCCCCGGGAACGAGCTCGGCCCCGAACGCCGCCCATAGCCCTCCCGCCAGCCCGCCGGCCGCGCCGGTCATCGGCAGGCCGCGCGGATCGCGCTCGAACCGTCGTGCCAACGCACCCAGTCGCGCCGTCAGGCTGCGCACCTGCTGGGCATCAGCTCCCTTCTGCGGCGCGAACACCCGGGCCGCGTCCTCAAACCGCGTGCGCACATCACAGAGCACCACCAGCTTCGCCGCGCCCAGACCGCCGCCCGCGCGGATCGCGCGGATCGCGCCGGCGCCACCGTCGGTGGTGGCGCTGCCGCCGACGGCGACGTACACCACCTGGGCTCCCGCCCGCACCGCCGCGAGGATCAGCTCGCCGGTCCCTGACGTGCTCGCGGCTAACGGGTCACGCTCGGCCTCTGCCACCAGCTCAAGTCCGCTCGCCGCCGCGACCTCGACCACCGCCGCAGGCGCCCGGCCGCGTGCGGCCCGAGTCAGCGCGAACCGAGCTTCCACCGGCCGACCGAGCGGATCGCCGACCACCGCGCTGAGCTCCGGCGCCCGGAGGCCCGGGGCGAGAGCTGCCAACGTGCCTTCGCCGCCATCGGCAACCGGACACACGTCGACCTCCAGCCCGGCCGGCCTCAGGCCCGCCGCCAGCGCCTGGGCAACTTCATTCGAGCTGAGCGTGCCCTTGAACGAATCGGGGGCCAGGAGCACGCTCCCGGGAGCTGCGGGGACGGGCGGCACAGGGCCAGTATCGCGCGGCGTTTGCCATCCGTCATGCTGTTGAGGATGGCCGAGCATGCGTTGATCGAGACCGCCGGCACGCAGGTGAGGATCTCCAATCCAGCCAAGGTGTTCTTTGCCCAGGGCGGGATCACGAAGCTCGACCTGGTGAACTACTACCTGGCGCTCGCCCAGCCGGTGATCAACCACCTCCGTGATCGCCCGACCGTCCTAAAGCGCTTCGTCGACGGGGCCGCCGGAGAGCCTTTCTTCCAGAAGCGCGTGCCCGACTCCGCCCCGCCTTGGATCCAGACGACGACCGTCACCTTCCCCAGCGGCCGCACCGCCCGCGAACTGCTGCCCAACGATTCCGCGCATCTGGTCTGGGGAGTGAACCTCGGGGTGATCGACTGGAACCCGTGGCCGGTGCGCGTTCCCGATCTCGATCATCCCGACGAGTTGCGCGTCGACCTCGACCCCACCCCAGAGGCCAGCTGGGACGACGTCCGCCGGCTGGCGCTGGTCGTCCGCGAGGTGCTCTACGACCACGGGCTGACCGGCTTTCCCAAGACCAGCGGCTCACGCGGGATCCATATCAACGTCCGTATCCGTCCCGAACACGAATTCGACCAGGTGCGTCGTGCGGCGCTGGCGCTGGCCCGAGAGGTCGAGCGCCGCGCACCGCAGTTGGCCACGACGAAGTGGTGGAAGGAGGAGCGGCACGGCGTGTTCGTGGACTACAACCAGAACGCACGAGACCGTACCGTCGCCTCCGCCTACAGCGTGCGCCCGACCGTCGACGCCCGGGTCTCGACGCCACTTGACTGGGACGAGGTGTCCGACGTCGAGGCGGCGGAGCTGCGGATCGACACCATCCCGGCTCGAGTCAGGGAGCGGGGGGACCCGAGCGCCGACATCGATGCGCATGCGGCACCGCTGGAGCCACTGCTCGAACTGGTGGCCCGCCAGGAGGCAGAGGGACTGGGTGATGCCCCGTGGCCGCCGCATTTCCGCAAGCAGCGAAACGAGCCCAAGCGCGTGCAGCCGAGCCGGGCCCGTCCAGGATGATTCCCGGCTAGCCCTGCATCTGCTGAAGCCGACACTCCCGCGGCGGCTTGTCTTCACGCCAGCGGAGGATCTTCGTGCCGTGGCGGATACGGCCGCCGCTGGCATGGTCGAAAGTGACCTCGACCACGAGCTCCGGTCGCAAGTCGATCCACTCCAGCTCCTTTTCGCTCTTCCAGCGGCTGGGATCGCCGTGGCCGCGTTTGCCGGTCTCGTATTCCGTCAGCCGTCCCACCAGGGCACGCTTCTCCGCTGTTCGTAGGCCCGAGGAGTGGCCGACGACGTGCAATGTTCCTGCGTCGTCATAGAGACCGAGGATCAGCGAGCCGACGGTGCCAGGCTCCTTGCCGGGGCGGTAACCGGCGACGACGGCGTCGATCGTCCGCACGCGCTTGACCTTGACCATCCCCACCCGCTGTCCCGGGCGGTAGGGCGCGCGCCGATCCTTGGCCACGACTCCCTCCCCCCGCAGCAGCCAGGGCTCCGCGTGGGCCGGATCCTCGGTCAGCGGCGTCAGCGTGACCGGTCGATCGGCCAGCCCTTCCAGCGCCGCCCGACGCTGGTCCAGCGGGAGCGCCAGCAGCACTTCGTCCTCGCACGCGAGCAGGTCAAAGGCGACGTAGTGGGCGGGAGTCTGCTCGGCCAGCAGCTCGATCCGGCTGGCAGCCGGGTGGATCCGCTGCTGCAGCGCATCGAAGTCCTGTTCCTCATGGCCGCTGCCGTCGATCACGATCTCACCATCGAGGACGTAGCGGCCAGGTGAGAAGGAGAGCTCGGGGAAGTAGCGCGACAGGGGCTTGCCCGAGCGGGACTGGATCGTGCACTGGTCGCCGTCCACGAACACGATTGCCCGGAAGCCGTCGTACTTGGGCTCGTAGACCCACTGCTCTCCGAGAGGGAGCTCCGGCTTGGAGCGTGCCAGCTGAGGCTCGAGCGGCGGGTTCAGTGGCAGCGACATCGCAGCGACGATCCTAAACCGCGCAGCAAGAGCCCGTCGCTAGGATCAGACGATGCCGGAAGATCAGGTCACGGCCGCCGAGGAGGAGTACTTGCAATCGCTGTACTGGCTGCTGGAGGCGGGCCTGCCGATGACCGGCGCCAACCTGTCCCGAGCCATGCAGCTGTCGGCCCCGACCGTGCACGAGATGCTGGGACGACTGCAGCGGGAGGGATACATCATCCGCGATGCTGAGCGCGCGATCGACTTCACGCCATCCGGACGTGAGCACGCGGAGCGGATCGTCAGCCGTCACCGGATGATCGAACGCTTCCTGACCGACATCGTCGGGGTTCCGTGGGATGACGTGCACGAGGAGGCCGAGCATCTGGAGCACGCGATGACTCCCCGCTTCGAGGCTTACGTGCGCTCGGCGGTGGGAGAAGCCAGTACCTGTCCGCACGGTCACCCGATCAAGGTTGGAGAGCGGATCATCGGGGTTCCCCTGGCCGACTGTGAACCGGGCGCGCAGGTGCGCATCCTCCGGCTGGAGAACGAGGCCGAGGATCTGCTGCACTACCTGAAGGCGGCTGGGATCGAGCCCGGGCTAACCGGGGAGATCCTCTCCAGCGACGCCGAGCTGGTGACCGTGATCACCGAGCATGGAAGCTCGACCGTCACCGCCAGCGTCGCCGAGACGGTCTCGGTGCTGGCCGATCCCTCCCCACCGGCGCGCACCGCGCTGCCCGAGCAACTGGTCCTCGGCCGCGAGCGCTACGGCCGCTGAGCCGCGCCATCGGCCACTTTCCTTCCTCAGGCCGCATCGGCACTGGCGCCGGACGAGACCTCCTCGTAGGCCTGCGCCAGACGGCGCACGCCCTCCTCGATCTCTGCCGGTGTGACTCCTGCGTAGGCCAGCCGCAGGCTCGATTCCGCGCCGTCGAGGACGAAGTCTGAACCCTTGACGAACTGGACGCTCCGCTCGGCGGCCGCGGTGACCAGCGCGGCGACGTCGCTCCCGCGTGGCAGCTCGACCCATAGGAAGTAGCCGCCTTGGGGCGCGATGAAGCGAGCGTCGGGGAGCTCCCGGGCAAGTGCCTGGCACAGCGTCCGCGCGCGTTCCTGGAGGGCGGCCTTGACACTCTCGATCGAGCGCTCGAGCGCGCCCGAGCGGCAGAACTGGAAGACAATCGCCTGCGAGACCATGCTCGGCGAGATGTAGGCGCCGGTGGCGAGCTTGGCAATCTTGGCGATCAGCTCGGCCGGTCCGACCAGATACCCCACCCGGATCCCGGGACAGACCGTCTTGGAGAACGAGGACGCGTAGACCACGGAGTCGTCGCCAGTTGAGAGCATCGTCGCCAACGGGCGCCCCTCGAAGCGCAACTCGATGTAGGGGTCATCCTCGAAGATCGTGAAATCGTGAGCGCGGGCTAGCTCGATCAGCCGGCGGCGCTTATCGGCCGAAAGCGTGTAGCCGGCGGGATTCTGGAAGTTGGGAATGACGTGGGCGAGCTTCGGCTTGGCCCCAGCGGCCAGCACACGCTGCAGCGCCGAGACGTCAAGTCCGTCTGACTCCAGCTCCACCGGACGCACGTCGGCGCCACGCTGACGCAGGGATAGCAGCGTGCGGTCGTAGGTGGGCCGCTCGACGATCACCGTGTCCCCCTCGCCGACCAGCGCATCGAACATGAACGCGTCGGCCTGCATCGAGCCGTTGGTGACGATCACCTGCTCCGGGGCCACCTGGTGGCGCTCGGCGATCCATTGGCGCAGCGGGAGATACCCGACCGAGGTGCCATATGCGGTGGCTCCTCCCGGGTCGCTGACAAACGCCTCGGCCGCCGCCGCCCTGAGCCCGTCGACGTCGACGATGTCCAAGGACGGCGCCCCACGGGCGAAGGAGATCGACTTGGCCATGATCTGAAGACTACGCACTTGGCGTGACCAGCTGCAGCTCGAGCAGCGCCCGGTTCTCGCCCTCGTAGCCGCGCACGATGACCTCGCGCACCGACTCCAGCCCCGAGAGCTCGGCGACGAACCGGTGCACGGCTTCGGTGCTGGCAAATGGGCCGGCCGACAGCTCCACTTCGAGCGGCGGTACCGCGTCCTCCTGCGACAGCCGGCGCAGCGTCACCCCGTAGGCCTCGATCAGCTCCCGCATCGCCCCCAGCACCTGATCGTGCATCTGCGCCAGCGCCGCGAGATCGGCCTGGGCCTGGCCCTCGGGTGGGTCGCGGCGCCGCCGGGAGCGCTGCAACAGCGCCGCCAGCGGACCAGCCCGACCGCGCTGCTCAGCGTAGTCCTCGGCAGGAGCCGCCGCGGCCGTCTTCGCGTCGGCGTCATCGCCGCTGGGGTCCACTTCGTCACCCGGGCGGCTCGGGTCCTCGGCCGGACGGCTCGCGTCCTCGGCCTGCTGCCCCGCCTCACCTGCGGAGGCTCCAGGCCCGCGGGCTACGGCGATCTGGTCTCCGGACGGGAGCCTCGGCTCCCTGTCCGGGACTTCGGGCACCGAGCTCGGCTCGTCGACGGCACGGTCTGGCTCATCCGTTGGCGGACTCGCCTCCCGAGCAGGGGGACCAGCAACATCGACGGTGGAGCTGGGCTGCCCAGCCGGCGGGATCCTCCTCCGTCCGCCCGTGTCGATGGCGGCGGGTGGCGAGGGCTCGCGGTCCGGAACCAGGTCAGCCTGGATTTCGCGCAACCGGCGGTCGATCTCCGCCAGGCGCGCGTCAAGCTCAGATTGCCCTGGGCTCGGCTGCGGCATCGGGAAACATCGAGGCTAGCGACCTTCTCGGACCGACGGCTTGATCGACCCAGGCGCCGATGCGGCCAAACGTGGTTCTGCGCTCAGGCGCGGCTCGAGGCCGAGCCCACGGCTCCCAGCAGAGACACCGCCACCTCGGCCACCTGCGTGGGCGTGCGCCCAACGCGAACGCCCTTGCTCTCGAGGGCCTGCGCCTTGGCGAGCGCGGTACCGCGGGAACCTGACACGATTGCGCCAGCATGCCCCATGGTCTTGCCCGGAGGCGCGGTGAAGCCGGCGATGTAGGCAACCACCGGCTTGGAGACATGGGCCTCGATGAAGTCCGCGGCGCGCTCCTCGGCGTCGCCGCCGATCTCACCGCACATCACGATCAGCTCGGTCTCCTGGTCCTGCTCAAACATCCCGATGACGTCGATGAAGTCGGTTCCGGGCACTGGGTCGCCGCCGATGCCGACGATCGTCGAGTTGCCAAAGCCGCTCTGGGCCAAGACGTTGCCGATCTGGTAGGTCAACGTCCCCGACCGCGAGACGACGCCGACGTTGCCCGGCTTGAAGAAGGAGGCGGGGATGATCCCGACATTGGCCTCGCCCGGAGAGAGGATCCCCGGGCAGTTTGGTCCGATCAGCCGTGAGCGGCCGTTCTTGCCCAGGGCGTTGTACACGCGCAGCTCGTCGTGGGCCGGGATGCCTTCGGTGATGGTGACGATCAGCTCGATCCCGGCATCCTCGGCCTCGAGGATCGAATCGGCGGCAAACCGCGGCGGGACGAAGACCATCGCCGTGTTGGCGCCGGTCTGCTCGACGGCGTCGTGGAAGGTGTTGAACACCGGGATCCCCTCCACGTCCTGTCCGCCCTTGCCCGGCGTGACGCCGCCCACGACCTGCGTGCCGTACTCCCGGTTGCGAAGGGAATGGAACGTTCCCTCACGACCGGTGATCCCGGACACGCACAGCCTAGTGTCGTCGCCGACGAGGATGCTCATCCGACCGCTTCCGCCAGCTCGACCACCTTCTTGGCCGCCCCATCCATCGTCGCCTCCGTGTGCACGCCCCCCAGGTTGGCCTCGGCCAGCAGTCGGCGACCCTCCTGGTCGTTGGTCCCATCCAGGCGAACCACGAACGGCACCGTCGGCTTGATCTGGGCAAACGCCTCGATCAGCCCCTTGGCCACCTCGTCGCAGCGAGTGATGCCCCCAAAGATGTTGAACAGGACCGCCTTGACCTTCTCGTCGGAGAGGATCACCTCGACCGCGCTGGTGATCGCCTCGGCCTTCGAGCCGCCGCCCGCATCGAGGAAGTTTGCGGGCTTGCCCCCGGCCTGATCGACGACGTCGAGCGTCGACATCACCAGCCCCGCGCCGTTGCCGAGGATGCCGATATCGCCGTCGAGCTTGACGTAGGTCAGACCTCGCTCCTTGGCCATCCGCTCCTGGGGATCCTCCTGGGAGAGGTCGCGCAGGCCGGCGTTGTCGGGATGGCGATAGAGCGCGTTGTCATCCAGCGTCACCTTGGCGTCGAGTGCCTTGACCTGACGTGCACCGCTTCCCTCGGAGGGCCCCGGCGTGATGATCATCGGATTGACCTCGACCAGTGTCGCGTCCTCGGCGATGAACGTGTCGTAGAGCCCGGCCAGCATCGCTCCCACCGGACGAACGACATCCTCGTCTACGTTGGCCTGGAACGCCAGCCGGCGTCCGTGGAAGTCCTGGAAGCCCAACAGCGGGTCGACGTGCAGGCGCGCGATCGCCTCCGGGTCCTCCTCGGCCACGGCCTCGATGTCCATCCCGCCCTTGGTGGAGAGCATCACCAGCGGAGCCTTGGCCGACCGGTCGAAGATCACCGACGCGTAGTACTCGGCGGCTATCTCCGAGGCACCCTCGATCCACAGCTCGTGCACGGTGAGGCCGCGGATGTCCATCCCGAGGATCGCCTCGGCGGCTCGTCGTGCCTCGGGACCGTCCTTGGCGACCTTGATGCCGCCAGCCTTGCCGCGTCCGCCGATCTGAACCTGGGCCTTCACCACACATGGATAGCCGATGTCGTCGGCAGCGGCCACCGCTTCCTCGACGGTGGTGGCGGGCCGGCCGCTGGGAACGGGAACGCCATGGCGCGCGAACAGCTGCTTGCCTTGATACTCGAGCAGGTCCATCGGGGGGAGGACTCTACTTAAACTGCCGCCGTGGCATCATGCCCGCGCCATGGCGATCCCAAAGCAAGTCTCGTTTGTCACCTTCGATGTCTACGGCACGTTGATCGATTGGGAAACCGGCGCCTACGAGGCCTTCCGCCGCGAGGCCGAGCGCGATGGCTTCACGATCGAGCGTGATGAGCTGATCCCACTCTTCCACGAGGTCCAGCAGAAGATCCAGGCCGGCTCATACGAGCTCTACGCCGAGGTGCTGCGGCGCACCGCGGTCGACATCGCCAGGACGCTGGGGTGGCCGCTGGAGCCCTCCCGCTCAGGCTTCCTGCCTGACTCGGTCCAGCGCTGGGCCCCGTTCAAGGAGACCAGTCCGGTGCTGTCGAAGATCGCCAAGAAGCACAAGGTCGGGCTGATCTCGAACATCGACGACAAGCTGCTGGGTCAGACGCGCCGCCACATCCCGCTTGACTTCGATCTCGTCGTCACTGCCCAGCAGGTCCGTTCCTACAAGCCGGATCCAGCCCACTTCACCGAGTGCGAGCGTCGCATCGGGGGCAAGAAGGGCTGGGTGCACGTCGCCGAGAGCTATTACCACGACGTTGAGCCGTGCCTGAAGAAGAAGATCCCGGTCATCTGGGTCAACCGCTCGGGCGAGCAGCTCGAGTCCGGCCAGAAGAAACCGGACGCCGAGGTCAAGACCCTGCGCGAGGCGTCGAAGCTGATCGGGATCAGCTGAGAGCGCTGGCGATCGACTCCGACGTGATCGTGTTCGTCAGCGCGATCTGGCAGACGACGTGCACTGCGCTTCGCGTGGGCGATGAGGGATTCGTGATCGATTCGCCCGTGCTTCCCGAGGAGCTCGAAGCCCTTCCGGACGTCCTCGGCCAGGCCGGGTTCCCCGTTTCCGGGCTCCTCTGCACCCACGCGGATTGGGATCACCTGCTGGTGAGAACGGTGCTGGATGGGATGCCCCTTGGCTGCGCCGCACCCACGGCAGCGCGTTTGGCCGCCGAACCAGGCGCCGCGCAGCGGGCGCTGAAGGCCTTCGACGCCGAGCACTACATCGGCGATCGCGCAGCCTTGCGGCTCACGGGCATCCAGGAACTGCCGCTGCCCGGCCGACTCACGCTCGGGTCGGGCGAGGGTGACAGGGTGAGCAGGAGCTGGAGCTCCATCCCGCCGCAGGGCACACTGCCGACGGAACCGCCTACTGGATTCCCTGGGCCGCCGCGCTCGCCTGCGGCGACTATCTCTCCCCGGTGGAGATCCCGATGATCTCCCACGGCGGCTCGGTGGCCAGGTATCTGGAGACGCTGGCCCGACTGGAGACGCTGCTGGCGCAAGCACGGACCGTGATCCCCGGTCACGGGACCCCGCTGGAGCGAACGGATGCCCTCCGGGTGCTGGGGGAGGATCGGGACTACCTGATCGCGCTTCAGCAGCGGGGCGCCGACGCTTCGTTGCCGCCCGGGCGCGGCAGCCCGAAGCAGCGGCTGATCCACGATGGCAACGTACAAGCAGCGGCAGCGGGCGGCGGGCCTATTCCCCGGAGCTGATCACCGCCAGCGTGTCTCCGCTGGCCACCGACGCCCCGACGGCGATCGGTAGGTCCTTGACCGTCCCGCCCTTGTGAGCCGTGATCTCGTTCTCCATCTTCATCGCCTCGATCACGCACACCAGCGCGCCCTCCTCGACACTCGCACCAGCCTGCACCGCAACCTTGAGCACCGTGCCCTGGAGCGGCGAGGACAGCGTGTCGCCGCCGCTCCCGCCGGCGCTGGAGGAGCGCTCCCGCCGCGATGGCTTGCGCGCGGCGCCGCCCACCGGCCCTGCGCCATTGGCTGCGCCATCGCCACCGCCCCCGCCGGCAAACGGCGGTCCGATCACCTTGACCTCGAAGCGCTTGCCCGAGACCTCGACGGTGTAGTCCTGCTGAACCTTCGGCTCCTCCTCGGCTTCCGAGGCTCCGTCCCCAGGCGAGGGGAAAGCAAGCTGTTTCAGCCACTGACGATCCTCGATCAGGTCACGGCAGGTCTCGGCGGCGGCCCACTGGGGAGTCTGGAGGATGGCCTCGTGGAAGGGGAGCAGCGTCTTCAGTCCTCCGATCTCGTATTCGCGCAGCGCTCGCACCATCCGCAGTGTCGCCTGCTCGCGGTCGACGTCCCAGACAATCAGCTTCGCCACCATTGGGTCGTACATCGGCGAGATCTCCGATCCGGAAGCGACCCCTGAGTCCACGCGCACTCCAGGGCCCGCGGGCTCCCGGTAGGCGGTGATCATTCCCGGCGCAGGGGCGAAGTTCTTGGCCGCATCCTCGGCGTTGATCCGGCACTCGATCGCGTGACCGCGGATCTGAAGCTGCTCCTGGGTGATAGACAGCGGCTCGCCGGCGGCGACGCGAATTCCCTCCTTGACGATGTCGATGCCGGTGACCATCTCGGTCACGCAATGCTCGACCTGGACACGAGTGTTCATCTCCAGGAAGAAGTACTCGCCCTCCTGGAGCAGTCCCTCGATCGTGCCCGCACCGGTGTACTTGACCGCGGCGGCGGCTTCGGTGGCGATCTTCCCGATCCGTGCCCGGAGCTGCTCGTCCACCGCGGGGGCAGGCGCCTCCTCGATCAGCTTCTGGTGGCGGCGCTGCAGCGAGCAGTCACGCTCGCCCAGGTGGATCACGCTGCCGTGCGTATCGGCCAGCACCTGAACCTCCACGTGACGGGGGTCGGGTAGGTAGCGCTCCAGGTACACGGTTGGGTCCGAGAAGAACTTCTCACCCTCACGCGCGGCCCCCTCGAAGGCGTCCTTGAGCTCGTCCCCGGTGAGCGCGACTCGGAAGCCCTTGCCGCCCCCACCACCCGCGGCCTTGACCGCTACCGGATAGCCGATCGTCTCCTCGATCACCTGGTGGGCATCATCGAGCGTCTGCACCGGCTCGGTGGTGCCAGGAACGATCGGCACCTCGGCCTTGGCCATCAGCTCACGCGCCCGAGTCTTCGATCCCATCGCCTCGATCGCCGATGCCGGCGGACCGATAAAGGTGATCCCTTGATCCTCGAGTGCTTTGGCGAAGGCGCTGTTCTCGGCCAGGAACCCGTAGCCGGGATGCACGGCTTGGGCGCCGGAGCGCTCGACAGCGTCGAGCAGCTTCTCGATCGACAGATAGCTCTCGCTTGCCGGCCCCGGACCCAGCAGGTAGGCCTCGTCCGCCCGCTTCACGTGGGGGGCGTCGCGGTCAAGCTCGGAGTACACGGCGACGGTTTGCACCCCGAGCTCCTCGCAGGCGCGGATTATGCGGATCGCGATCTCGCCGCGGTTGGCGATCAGGATCTTGGAGAACATCCGCGGCGAGACTTTACCTGCGAGGCAGTCGGCGAGCCGTCCGGGTGCGCGACCCGATCAGCCGCCCGAACCGGACCTAGATCCCGCCGACAGACTCGGCGTAAGCCGGCTCCGGCACCAGGTGCGGGCGCTCGCCGCGCGAGCTGCCGGCGGGCCCGGCCGACACCCGCCGGGTTTCCCAGCGGCGCGCCGTCCGGCGGACCGCCAGCACCACGAACGCCGTGTACAGCCACCCGAGGAGGATGTCGAAGACGTAGTGTTCGGCGCCGAGTACGAGCGAGAACGCCATTGCCAGCGGGTACAGCGCCACCAGCGGCCGCAGCCACTTGCGCCTCCGCGGCCACACCGTGATCGCGATCAGCAGCGAAAAGCCCGCGTGCAGCGACGGGACAGCGGCGACGTCGTTGGCGTACTTGTAGCCGTGCTCGACCAGCGACCCGGCCGAGTGCAGCCCCAGGCTCCGCCAGACCAGGGGAACGATCCGGACGGTCGGGGAGAGCAGGTGCGCCTGGCTGGCCATCCACGGCGGCGCCGCGGGAAACAGGGCATAGGTGATCAGCCCGGCCACCGACAAGGCCGCCACGAGCACGGCGAAGCTCCGGAACCGCTGCCGGTCGAGCTTCCACAGGACCGCCGCCAGCAGAGGCGTGGCCAGGAAGTGCGTCAGGTAGACGCACCAGAAGATCACGTCATACCAGACGACGTGGCCGTGCCACAGCCAATGCTGAAGGGTGACGGTTGGCACGCTGCCGCCGAACAGCCATTGATCGACTTGCAACTGCGGGAGATAGTGAACGCCGAATAGGTGACCGGCACTGCCCCGCAGGGAGTCGTAGGCGATCAGGATCACGATGAACGGCAGCCAATCGCCCACCGCTCCGCGCGCAAATCCGCGCAGATCCGACAGCGAGCAGCTCAACAGGCCGAGCAAGAGCCACACTGCGACGAGGTCCCGCTGATAGGGAACGCCGATGATCACCACCAACACCAGCGTCGCCAGCACGAACACAGCGGGACCGGCCGCCGCCGGGCGGCGGCGGAGGCGCGTATGGGTCAGGGCTGACACGGAGGGACAAATATAAGGGCCCCCAGGACAGGCGCCGGGCGGGAAAACGGAGTGCTAACGGGCGGCCAACACCAGACCCGCGGCCACGGTGTCGTTGCTCGCCTCATCGATCAGGATGAAGCTGCCAGTGGTCCGGTTGCGCACGTACGGATCGACCATCAGCGGTGCGCTACAGCGCAGCCGGACCCGCGCGATCTCGTTGAGTCCCAACTCGGAGGCGGCCTCGTGCGCGAGCGTGTTTACGTCGACGCGGTACTCGAGCTCGTCGAGCACTGCGCGCGCCAGGCGACTCGTGTGCTTGATCGCATAGCGGCCGCCGGGAACCAGCGGAGCCTGGGCCATCCAGCAGATCATCGCTTCGATCTCTCGGGTCGGCGCGGGCGCGTCGGCGACGTCGACGATCATGTCGCCGCGGGAGATGTCGAGGTCGTCGGCCAGGCGCAGCGCGACTGACATCGTTGGGAACGCGGATTCCAGCTCACCATCATAGGTGTCGATCGCGACGATCCGCGTGCGGCGCCCGCTCGGCAGGACCATCACCTCGTCCCCAGGCGCCAGGACGCCGCCGGCGATCTGACCGGCGTACCCCCGGTAGTCGTGATGCTCCTCGCTGATCGGACGGATCACCCACTGCACGGGAAAGCGGACGTCGGTGAGGTTGCGATCGGACGCGATCACCACGTGCTCCAAGTGGTAGAGCAACGGCGCGCCCCCATACCAGGACATCGCCGGCGAACGATCGACCACGTTGTCACCGTGCAACGCTGAGATCGGGATGAAGGTGATGTCGGGGATCTCCAGCCGCGCGGCCCAATCGGTCATCTCGTCGACGATGCGGTAGAACAGCGCCTCGTCATAGTCGACAAGATCCATCTTGTTCACGCACACCACCAGGTGGGGAATGCGCAGCAACGAGGTGATGAAGGTGTGGCGGCGGGTCTGCTCGCTGACCCCCTTGCGCGCATCGACCAGCACCAGTGACAGGTCGGCGGTTGAGGATCCCGTGACCATGTTACGGGTGTACTGCTCGTGCCCGGGGGTGTCGGCGATGATGAACTTGCGTCGCGGGGTGGAGAAGTAGCGATAGGCGACATCGATGGTGATTCCCTGCTCGCGCTCGGCGCGAAGACCGTCGGTCAGCAGCGCGAGGTTGACGTAGCCGTCCCCGCGCCGTTCAGAGGTCGTCCGCACGTGCTCGAGCTGATCATCGAAGATCGACTTGGAGTCGTGCAGCAGCCGGCCAATCAACGTCGACTTGCCGTCATCCACCGAGCCCGAGGTGGCGATCCGCAGCAGCTCACTGGCACGCGTGCCGACCAGGTGTCCGTTGGTGGCCGCGCCCGGCATGGGCCCTAGAAGTATCCCTCGCGCTTGCGATCCTCCATCGCCGCCTCGGTCACCCGGTCGTCGGCCCGCGTTTCGCCGCGCTCGGTGATGCGACTGGCCGCGATCTCGCTCACCACCTCGGGCAACGTCTGGGCTTGGGAGCGGACCGCTCCGGTACAGGTCATGTCGCCAACGGTGCGGTAGCGCACCGACTCCGGGAAGGGCTCCTCGCCGTCGATCAGCTCGACGTGGGAGTTCAGCGCGTACAGCATCCCGTCTCGGCGGAACACCTCCCTGGTGTGGGCGAAGTAGATCGGGGGAACCTCGAGGTGCTCGTGGTCGATGTACTGCCAGACGTCGAGCTCGGTCCAGTTTGAGATCGGGAATACGCGGACGTGCTCTCCCTTGCGGATTCGTCCGTTGTAAAGCGACCACAGCTCCGGACGCTGCGCCTTGGGATCCCATTGGCCGAAGTCATCACGGAAGGAGAACACCCGTTCTTTGGCCCGAGCGCGCTCCTCGTCGCGGCGCGCACCGCCGAATGCCGCGTCGAAGCCATGCTCCTCAATCGCATCGAGCAGCGTAGTCGTCTGCAGGCGGTTCCGTGAGGCTCGTGGCCCCGCCTCCTCCACCACACGGCCGGCGTCGATCGACTCCTGCACGCTGGCGACGATCAGCCGCTCGCCGAGCTCCGAGATGATCCGATCGCGGAACTCGATCACCTCGGGGAAGTTGTGCCCGGTGTCGACGTGCATGATCGGGAATGGGAACCGCGCCGGCCGGAAGGCCTTCTCGGCCAGGCGAAGCAACACGATCGAGTCCTTGCCACCGCTGAACAGCAGCACCGGTCGCTCAAACTCGGCAGCGACCTCACGGAAGATGTGAATCGACTCCGCCTCCAGCGTCTCCAGATGCGACAGTTCGTAGCCCACCGGGTTCATCTCACGTGGATCCCGCATTCGGTCTTGTCCTGGCCTACCCAGCGACCGTCGCGACCTTCTCCGGGCTGGGTACACGGCTGACAGCCGATCGAGGCATAGCCGTGGTCGTGGAGGGGGTGGTAGGGCAGCTCGTGCTTGAAGATGTAGCTCCACAGGTCCTTTTCCGTCCAGTCGGCGAGCGGGTTGACCTTCCAGATCCCGCGACGCTCGTCACGCTGCACCTTGGGCGAGGCGACGCGCGTTGGCGCCTGCTCACGGCGGATCCCAGTGATCCAGGCATCCACGTCGGCGAGACCGCGCTCCAGCGCGTCGACCTTGGCTGCCCCGCAGCAGCGGACGATCGTCCACGGCTCGTCCGGGCTGCGCGCGTCCATGACCTCGATCTGCACGCCGAAGCGCTCCTCGAACCGCTTCCAGGTCTGAACGGTCTCGGCGAACAGGACGCCGGTGTCGATGGTGAAGATCCGGGCTTCCGGCTCGATCTCGGTAAGCATGTGGACGAGCACCGACTCCTCCTTCTGGAACGAGCAAGCCATGGTCAGCCGCGGATGGAACTGCTCCACGGCGTAGCCCAGAACTTCCTGGGCCGAGGCCTGCTCGAGATCGGGAGCTGTGGCGCTCATGCTGTCGAGGAGGCTAGACGGCGCACTCGCCCTCGCCGCGGATGACCTCAAACGGGGCGTTCTTGGTCCAGTCGATGAACATGCCCATGTTCTCGAGGCTGAACTGCACCGGCATTGCCAGATCCTTGACCCTGGCCTCGAACTCCTGCGGCCCGACCCGTTGCGCAAAGGCGTTGAAGGCTTCGCCCTCGCTGCGCTCGGACTCGTAGAAGCGTACCCAGCGCTCGACCGCATCCGGCACGCGCTTGGCCGGCAAGCGCGTCTTCAGCCGCTGTCCGTACTGGACGTCGCCACCCTCATAGGTCCCTCCAACGTGCGGGATGTAGGCCGGGATCGTATGGTCGCCGACCTTGATCGAGGCGCCGTAGAAGCCGATGTTGGCGATGTGATGCTGGCCGCACCCGTTCGGGCAGCCACTCATCTTGATGTGGATCCGCCGCGTGAGCTCGTCGTCGAGCTGCATCTGAATCAGGCGTTCCTGGATGGACTGGTTGAGACCCATCGAGCTGGTGATCCCCAGCTTGCAGGAGTCCGTGCCCGGGCAGCTGACGACGTCGGTGATTTCGTCGGCGCCGGCGTCGCCGAGCTCCAATTCGGTCAACCGCTGCCACACCTCGTAGAGGGCTTCGTCACGCACCCACCGCAGTACCAGGTTCTGGTGCACGGTCGTGCGGGCGTAGCCACCGCTGTACTCGCGCATGATCTCGGCCAGCCCCCGCAGCTGTTCCGGAACGAGGTCTCCCCGCCGGATCTTGACCTCCACGGTGGAGAACCCGGCTTGACGCTGCCCGACGACGTTGGTGGAGACGAAGCGGTCGAATTCCCGCAGGTCGCCGTTGGCAGAGGTGTAGCTCTCGCGGCGGGCCGAGGCGTGAGCCTCCTCGTCGTGGTCGTACATGATCTCTCCCAGGGAGAAGTCACGCTCGCTCAGCCAATCGCCCTGCAGCTCCTCTTCCACCTGCTGGCGAAACTCGTCGATCCCGATCTTGTCGATCAGGACCTTGATCCGCGCCCGGGCCCGGTTGGCCCGCAGCCACTCCTGGCGATCGAAGATGCGCATGCAGGCTTCGGTCACCTTGAGGTAGTCGCCGTTGTCGAGCTCCACGAACTCGTACAGGGTCGGCGCCAGCCGCGGCATGATCGAGGTACCGCCCCCGACCCGGACCTCAACCCCCCGGACCCCGTCACGGATCCGCGGCAGGAAGGCCATGTCGTGGATCTTGGTGATCGCGTTGTCCTGGTCGGTGGCGGTGAACGCCGTCTTGACCTTGCGCGGCATCGCCTGAGTGGTGGGATGGCGCACGAAGTACCGCACGTACGCGCCAGCGTAGGGTGTGATGTCGAACAGCTCGCCGGTCAGCACCCCCGCACGAGGGTCGCCGGTGACGTTGCGCATCGTGTTGCCGCACCCCTCACGGCTGGACAAACCGGCGTCCCCGAGCTCCCGGATCAGCTTGGCGGCCTCAGGCAGAGGCACGTGATGCATCTGGATGTTCTGTCGCGTGGTGATGTGGCCCTTGCGCAGGGGGACATACCTTTCGATGACCTCGGCGAACGCGTCGAGCTGATCGGGGTTCACCCCACCCAGCGGCAGCTTCACCCGAATCATCTGGACGTCCGGCTGGCGCTGACCGTAGACGCCCTGCTTGAGACGGAACTTGATGAAGTCGTCCTCCTGCAACTGCCCCTTCAGGTAACGCGTGGACTCGGTGTCGAAGTCCTCGAACTCGCGCTGCAGGATGGGGATCACGTGCCCGGGAACGCTCTCGAGCAGCTCGGGATTCTCCAGCGAGCCACTGCGGGGAGACTTCGTCTTGGAGTTTTCAAGCGATGCAGGCTCCATGCACTCTTCCTGTGTTGGCCGTCAGGGAGGGAGCAGTGAATGTACCAAAAGGCAATCTGAATAACCGAGTTTCGGTCACGTCGCTGCCGTTCCTGCCTGAACCGGCCCGGCGATGCGTGCGGCAAGCACTGCACGCCGCCGGGGTTCTGCTTAAGCGCGCGACGCGCGACGAGCACCTGGTGAAGCGCCTGCTTCAAGCGGCACGACGTGCGGCGAGCACCTGCGCCACCCACGCGAGCACGAACTCACGCTCCTGGGTCAGCTGATGCGCGAGACCCGATCCTTAGCGGGGCGCGTCGACCCGCATCTCCTCCGCTCGGCGCAGGTCAATGCCAGGGCAGCGGCAGCTGGGTATCCCGCGCGACGCCCTCGTGCAAAGCCGCCTGCTGCCAAGGATTCGTCGTCGGCTCCGCGTTGACGCGAGTGGGCGCGGTCGCCCGCATGAACTGCTCCAGCGCCGCCACCACGGCGGCTGCTTCCTCCGGAGTGGCGTTCGGGGCGACGATCGACAGCTTCGGTCGGCGGTTCATCTGGGCGTCGAGGCTATCGTGCGCCGACGATGACCGAGCTGGCGGTACTCGATCACGATGCGGTGCTGGCCGCCGTCTCGCCGCAGCAGGCGATCGAGCGGGTGCGCGAGGCGCTGCTGCGGTTTCACCGCGGCGAGTGGACGATGCCGGCCAAGGTGTACCTGGAGAGCCCGCCGTTCGGCGACTTTCGCGCCATGCCCGCACTCGGCGACGGGCTGGCGCTGCTGAAGTGGATCACCTCGTTCCCGGGCAATCCGCGGCGTTCCCTGCCCACGGTTACCGGGATCATCTGCCTGTCCGACGCGCACACTGGCGAGCCGCTGATGCTCCTCGACGCACGCTCGGTCACGGCTCTGCGCACCGGCGCCGTCGCGGCCGTGGCAGCCGACGCCCTGGCCGCACCCGGCGCCGCCACGGTGGGGATCGTCGGCTGCGGCCTGCACGGGCTGTGGACGGCTCGCTGCCTGGCCGCAGCGGGCTACGGCCCCGGCGTCTGCTTCGACCCGCGGGCGGACGCCACCGGCGCGGTCGCGCGCGAGCTCGGGTGGCGCGCCGGCGCCCGGGAGGAGGCGCTCGAGGGCGAGATCGTCTGCTGCGTCACTCCCGGAGTCGAGACGGTGCTGGAGGTCGGGGACCTGCGGCCGGGACTTCACCTCAACATGCTCGGCGCCGATGGACCGGGGAAGGCCGAGGCAACTGCGCAAGCGGTGGCCGCGTGCGCCCTGTTCTGCGATGAGTGGACGCAGGCCTCCCATGGCGGCGAGCTGACGGGAGCGGTCGCGGCGGGTCTGATCACCCGCGATCGCGTGACCGAGCTAGGAGCGGTGCTGGCCGGCGACGCGCCCGGGCGTGCGGGGCGGGAGGCAGTCACGCTGTTCGATTCCACCGGGCTGGCGATCCAGGACCTGGCCGTCGCCGCCGCCGCGCTGGCCGCCTGGCGGGAGGGGTCGGTCAGCGGTCAGACGCTGCGTCTCTAGCCGCCGCTCTCAGGTCTTGAGGCGGGGGCGGGGGCAGCGTCCCGCGTTCCCGATGCTCGGCGGCTACAGCGGTATGTTGCCGTGCTTGCGCTTGGGACCGGCCTCGCGCTTGGTCTGCAACGTTTCCAGCGCGGTGATGATCTTCGGCCGCGTCTCGTGCGGCACGATCACATCGTCGATGTAGCCACGCTCGGCGGCCGCATAGGGGTTGGCGAAGTGCGCCTTGTAGTCGGTGATCAGCTTCTGGCGGCGGGTGTCGGGAGTGGGCGAGGACTGGATGTCCCGGCGGTAGATGATGTTGACCGCGCCCTCAGGCCCCATCACCGCGACCTCGGCTGTCGGCCAGGCGAAGTTGAAGTCGGCGAGCATGTGCTTTGAAGCCATCACGTCGTAGGCGCCTCCGTAGGCCTTGCGGGTGATGATCGTGATCTTCGGGACCGTCGCCTCGGTGTAGGCGTAGAGCAGCTTGGCCCCGTGGCGGATGATCCCGCCCCACTCCTGGGCGGTGCCGGGAAGGAACCCGGGAACGTCGGTGAAGGTGATGAGCGGAATGTTGAAGGCATCGCAGGTGCGCACGAACCGGGCACCCTTGGCCGAGGAATCGATGTCGAGTACACCGGCCAGTTGCGCGGGCTGGTTGCCGACGATCCCGACGGCGTAGCCGTTCAGCCGCGCGAAGCCGCAGATGATGTTGCGGGCGTAGTGCTCGTGGACCTCGAAGAACTCGCCGTCATCGACGATCAGGCGCACTACCTCACGCATGTCGTAAGGCTTGTTGGGATTGTCGGGAACGGCGCTGTCCAGCTCGGGGTCCATCCGCAGCGGGTCGTCGGTCGGCATCACCCTCGGCGGGATCTCCAGGTTGTTCTGCGGCAGGAACGAGAGCAGGTACCGGGTGTCCTCCAGGCAGGCCTCCTCATCGTCGGAGGCGAAGTGGGCAACGCCCGACTTGGAGTTGTGCGACATGGCTCCACCCAACGACTCGAAGTCGACCTCCTCGCCGGTGACGGTCTTGATCACGTCGGGACCGGTGATGAACATGTGTGCGGTCTCCTTGACCATGAAGATGAAGTCGGTGATCGCCGGCGAGTAGACGGCGCCGCCGGCGCAAGGACCCATGATCAGGCTGATCTGCGGGATCACGCCGCTGCACTTGACGTTGCGCACGAACACGTCGCCGTAGGCGCCTAGCGACACAACCCCCTCCTGGATCCGGGCCCCGCCGGAGTCGTTGATCCCGATCACCGGGCAGCCGATCTTGGCGGCCAGGTCCATCACCTTGCACATCTTCTCGCCCATCACCTCGCCCAGTGAGCCGCCGAAGACGGTGAAGTCCTGGCTGAACACGCACACCCGACGACCCTCGATCGTGCCGTGCCCGGTGACCACCGCGTCACCGAACGGGCGGTTCTTCTGCATCTCGAACTCGTGCGTGCGATGGCGCACGAACGTGTCCAGCTCCTGGAACGAGCCGGGATCGAGCAGCTTCTCAACCCGCTCGCGGGCGGTGTACTTGCCCTTGGCGTGGTGCTTCTCGACCGCAGCCTGAGAGCCAGCATGGACCGCCTCCTCACGCAGCTCATGCAGCTGGGCGAGCTTCTCGTCGTAGGTCTCGGGAGCCTTGTCGCGCATTGGGTGCGCGAGTCTACTTGCGAGCGCTACCGGTGCCCGCCGCGGGCTTCGCTCACGCGCGCGAGAACGGACGATGGTGGGCCGACCCCAGGCTGTCGAGTGCTGCCGCGAGCGCCTCTTCGCCCGGAGTCAGGAGCAGTTCAGTCTGGGGCGGCGGCGTGGTGGTGGGTTCTTCGGCCACCGGCGTCACCGCGGGCCTGACCCCGAGCCGCACCAGCAACCGGGCGAACCAGCCGCGGCGGGTCAAGGCGGGTTCCGGCTGGCTGGGCGGCTCGCTGAACGCGGGAACGGCCGATGGGTGTCGGGCGGTGAGGATCACCTTCGTTCCCCATCCCGAGGGCTCGAGCCGCACCGTGCCGCGCACATCCTCGCCCTCCCAGGCGACGGTGGTCTCGGGCTCGAGCCTCGTGATGTGGATCTCTCCGAATTGATCAAGGTGACGCGTCAGCAACTCCACCTGACTGCACTGCGTCCACAGCTCCGGCGGTGACTTGACCAGCGTCCGGCTCACCTCGTGCTCTGTCATGCCGTCGGGTTTCGCCGCCGTAGCGTGGGAGTCCTTCCGCCGTTGCCGGTGTTGCAGCGGCCGGCACAACCAGCGAGAACGCGGCCCTCCGGTTGGCGGCGGATGACAACGTCGTCCGTGCGGGAACCAATGAGCTCAGAAAGTCGGCTGATACTCGCCGAAGACGTCCTTCATCGCGCCGCATACCTCACCCATCGAGCACCGATCCTTAAGGGCCTGACGGAGCACGGGCAGCAGATTGGCGCTGCCGCGAGACGCAGCCCGGACCTCCTCCAGCCGCTGCGCCACGAGCTCGGGGTCCCGGTCGGCCTTGAACTTCGCCAGCCGCTGCAGCTGCTGGCGTTCGGACTCGGGGTCGACGCGCAGGATGTCCGGCACCTCGGGATCGTCCTCGACGAACCTGTTGACGCCGACGACGATGTCCTGCTCGATCCGGTAGCGCTCGTGGTAGCCGAACGCAGACTCCTCGATCTCGTTCTTGATGAAGTCGATCGCCTGCACCGATCCGCCGAGCTCGTCGACCTTAGCGATCAGCTCGCGCGCGCCGGCCTCGATCTCGTCGGTCAACGCCTCTACAAAGTAGGAGCCGGCGAACGGATCCACCGTGTCCGCAGCGCCGGACTCGTACCCGATGATCTGCTGCGTGCGCAGCGCAATCTTCGCCGCCCGCTCGGTTGGCAGCGCCAGCGCCTCGTCGAAGCCGTTGGTGTGCAGCGACTGGGTCCCGCCGCAGACGGCGGCGAAACCCTGGAGGGCCACCCGGACGATGTTGTTCTCGGGCTGCTGGGCGGTCAAGGTCACGCCGCCGGTCTGGGTGTGGAAGCGCAGCCGCCACGAGCGCTCGTCCTTGGCTCCGAACCGCTCGCGCATGATCTCCGCCCACATCTTGCGCGCAGCCCGGAACTTGGCCACTTCTTGAAAGACGTTGTTGTGCCCGTTGAAGAAGAACGCCAGGCGCGGCCCGAACTTGTCGATCTCGAGCCCGGCATCGAGCGCCGCCTGCACGTAGGCGCTGCCGTTGGCCAGGGTGAACGCCACTTCCTGCACCGCCGAGCAACCCTTCTCGCGGAAGTGGTAGCCGCTGATCGAGATCGTGTTCCACCTCGGAACCCGTACGTTGCAGTAGGCGAATAGGTCGGTGGTGAGCCGAATCGCCCCCTGAGGCGGGTAGATGAAGTTCCCGCGCGCGATGTACTCCTTGAGGATGTCGTTCTGGGTGGTGCCCCGCAGCTGCTCGGACGTCACCCCCTGCTCCTCCCCCACCAGCTCGTAGAGCAGCAGCAGCACCGAGGCGGGCGCGTTGATGGTCATCGAGGTCGAGACCTTGTCCAGCGGGATCCCGTCGAACGCGGTCCGCATGTCGTCGATCGTGTCGATGGCCACGCCGGTGCGCCCGACCTCGCCCAGGCAGCGGGGGTCATCGGAGTCCAAGCCAAGCTGAGTGGGGAGATCGAAGGCCATGGACAGACCCGTCGAGCCGTGTTCGAGCAGGTAGCGGTAGCGCTCGTTTGACTCCTTGGCGCTGGCGTAGCCCGCGTACTGGCGCATCGTCCACAGCTGCTTGCGGTACATGTCGCGATGCACCCCGCGCGTGTACGGGTAGGCGCCAGGCTCACCGAGCCGCTGCGGCAGGTCCTGGGGGAGGTCCTGCTCGGTGTACAGCGGCCGGACCTCGATTCCGGAATCCGTGAAGTGGCGCGGATCGTCCGGGCCGACGATCGGGGCGATCGTGCGGTGCTCGTCGGTCGTGGCCATCCCAGAGGAGGTTACCCGGGCGGGATCCGATCCGACAGGGCTGCGGCGGGAGCAGCCTCGGGAGCGACGTCGCTCGAGCGCGGGAACTTCGTCGCTCCGCCGAGCCGGGCTCATCCGAGGGCCTACAGGACCTTGGCCGGAAAGGCCTGGGTGCGCAACTGGCGCGAGGGGTCGAGCGCTCACGTGGTCGGCCTGACTCCACCCCCTGACCCCTGGTCCATGACACGAGCTCGTCGGCGACCTCACGGCCTGCCAACGCTGCGTCGGCGGCGGGCTAGCCTGTGCTGATGCTCGTCGAAGTGCGACTGTTCGCTGGTCTGCGTGAGCGCGCCGGAGCGAACGCAGTCGAGCTGGAGCTACCCGAGGGCGCATGCGTAGCCGACGCACTGGAGCGCCTGCGAGCGGTCACTGACGGGGTCTCGGTGGTGATGGCCGTCAACCGTGAGTACGCGCGCCCCGAGTCGCGGCTGCACGCCGGCGACGAAGTCGCGCTGATCCCGCCAGTCTCCGGCGGCTCGCGGGCGGCTTGGCACGTACGCGTCACCGATCAGCCGCTGGCCCTCGAGCCGCTGCTGGAGCAAGTTCGGGATCCTCGCGCCGGGGCGATCGTGTCCTTCTCCGGGGTCACCCGTCAGGTGGCCGAGCTCGACTACGAGGCCTACGTTTCGATGGCTGAGGAAACGATCGCCGAAATCGTGGCCACGGTAATTCGTAGCCATGGCCTGTGTGCCGCGGCGGCCGAGCACCGCGTCGGCCGGGTGCCGCGCTCGCAAGCGTCGGTCCTCGTCGCTGTCTCCGCACCGCATCGAGAGGCGGCGTTCGCGGGGGCGCGCGAGCTGATCGACGAGATCAAGGCCCGGGTGCCGATCTGGAAGAAGGAGGAGGGCGAGTGGGTGAAGGGAACGACGCCCAACTGAGATCGCTGCCCGCCGTGCACGAGTTGGCGGCATCACTGGAGGCTCAGGGCGCCTCTCGTTCCCTGGCCGTTACCGCGGCCCGGCGGGCGATTGCTGAACGGCGGGCGGCGATCGTCGAGGGCGCCACCGATGACGGCGAGTTGAAATCGCGCGCTCAGCAGCTGCTGGCCGAGGCGGCGACCCCTTCCCTGCGGCGGGTGCTGAACGCCACCGGCGTGATCATCCACACCAATCTGGGACGTGCGCCGCTGGCCCGAGCCGCGGGAGAGGCCGTGAGGCGAGCGGCCGAGGGGTACTGCAACCTGGAGCTCGACCTCCAGGACGGACGTCGCGGCAGTCGCCAGGCCCACGTGCAGACGCTGCTGCAGGAGCTGAGCGGGGCGCAGGCGGCACTCGTGGTGGGTAACGGCGCCGGCGCGGTGCTGCTGGCTGTTGCCGCGCTGGCGCGGCCTCGTCGGGGCGTCATCGTCTCTCGCGGGCAGCTGGTGGAGATCGGCGGAGGCTTCCGCATCCCGGAGGTGCTCGCCGAGTCAGGGGCGAGGTTGATCGAGGTCGGGACGACGAACCGGACGCGAGTCTCGGATTACGCTCGGGCGCTGGAGGCCGCACACGACACCGTCGGCGCGATCCTGCGAGTGCATCCGTCGAACTTCCGCTCGTTGGGGTTCGTGCAGGAGGTTCCAATCGAGGCCCTGTGCCAGCTGGGTGTGCCGGTGATCGACGATGTCGGCTCGGGGGTGCTGATAGACGGCGAAGCGATCCCGGAGCTGGAGGATGAACCCTCGGTTAGGCAATCGCTTCGAGCCGGTGCGGCGATCGTCTGCTGCTCTGCTGACAAGCTGCTAGGCGGTCCTCAAGCGGGCCTGCTCCTCGGCCGTCACGAGAGCATCGCTGCAGCGGCGGCGCATCCTCTGGCTCGAGCACTGCGAATCGACAAGCTCTCGCTGGCGGCGCTGGAGGCAACGCTCATGCTCCACCGTGATCCGGCCCTGGCGCAGCGTGAGATCCCGGTGCTGGCGATGCTCACCGCCAGCGATCATGAGCTGGCTCGTCGGGCCCGGGCGCTGCGTGAAGCGATCGGCGTCGCCCGTTGCCAGCTGGTCACCGCGGTGGCGAAGGTCGGCGGCGGCGCGCTGCCACTGCTGGAGCTGCCCGGGCCTGTGCTGGCCCTGGAGGTCGCCGATCCCGACCGGGTGGCGGCACGGCTGCGACGCGGCGACCCTGCCGTCCTCGGGCGGGTCCAGGACGGTCGGCTGCTGCTGGATCCGCGAACGCTGAGCGAGGACGAGCTGGTTCCGCTCGCCCTCGCGGTCCAGACGGCGCTGGCCAGCGATGACTGAATCGCTTCCGCTGACGCTCGGCACCGGCGGCCACATAGACCACGGCAAGACGGCGCTCATCCGCGCATTGACCGGGGTCGACACCGACCGCCTACCTCAGGAGCGTGCGCGCGGAATCTCGATCGAGCTCGGCTTTGCCAGCCTGCGGCTGCCCTCCGGCCGGCGTCTGTCGGTGATCGACGTCCCTGGACATGAGCGCTTCGTCCGCACGATGGTCGCCGGCGCCACCGGCATCGACCTGTATCTCATGGCGGTGGCCGCCGAGGACGGCGTGATGCCCCAGACGCGGGAGCACGCCGCTGTGCTGGAAGCGTTGGCGGTCAGGCAAGGAGTGGTGGCGGTGACCAAGACCGACCTGGCCGATCCGCAACCGGCGATGCTGCAAGCGGCGGAGCTGCTGCCGGAGGCGGAGGTCGTGACCGTCAGCGCCCGAACGGGAGCGGGGCTAGAGGCGCTGACGGCGGCGCTGGAGCGCACCGCGTTGAAGGTGCCCAGCCGCGCGCAAGTCCCGGGGAGGACCCGGCTGCACATCGATCGAGTGTTCACGATCCGCGGCGCCGGCACCGTTGTCACCGGCACCTTGTGGGCGGGAGAAATCGCGCGGGGGGAGCAGATCGAGCTCCGTCCGCAGCGACTGCGGACCCGGGTGCGAGCGCTCCACGTTCACGATCAGCCGGTCGAACGGGTCGCCGCCGGTCAGCGGGTGGCGGTGAACCTGACCGGCGTCTCAACCGCCGAGCTCGCGCGGGGAGACGTGATCGTGGCCGCTGGCTCGCCGCTGCAGCCCTCCTATCGGCTCGACGTCGTGTTGGAGTCCCGGGACTCTGAGCGCCAACTCGAGCCCGGCGACCGCGTCCAGATCCACCACGGGACCCGAGAGTCCTCGGCCCGGCTCGCCTGGCTCGGAGGCCGGTTCTGGCAGGTCCGCCTCGAGCAGCCGCTGATCGCTGCGGACGGAGATCGATTGGTGATCCGTCGCATCGCACCGCCGGACACGATCGGCGGCGGACGAGTGCTCGATAGTCGGCCCCGCCGGCACGGCCCTAGCCGGGACCTGCTGGCGCGCCTGCAGGCTCTGGCCAGCGGCCCTACCGAGGTGCAGTCAGCCGGTGGTGAGCGAGCAGTGCGGCACGCCCGAAATGTGGCCCTGCGGACCGCCTCGCCCGGTGCGGCGGCGCAGTCATCCCCGCTTACCCAGAGCGCCCTCGCCCTGGAGGCGCAGCTGCGGAGCGCGGGTCTGGAGCCACCGTCAGAGTCGAAGCTGAACGCTGAGGATCTCGCCGCGCTACGGGCCACGGGACGAGCAATCCGGGTGTCGAAAACGCTGCACTACCACCCTGAGGTGCTGACCCAGGTCCGCCAGCGGGTGATCGCGCTGGCCAACGATGAGGGCGCGATCACGCTGGCCCAGGTCAGGGATGAGCTCGGCACCTCGCGTAAGTACGCGCAGGCGCTGCTGGAGCACCTCGATTCCGAAAAAGTGACGATACGGCGCGGCGATGCGCACATGCTCCGCCGGGGGGTGGGCGACACCTGAGACCCGGAGGCGGGGCCAAGTGGCGCCCGGGGGTGCTAATGAAGCGCCATCACGGTAGATTGCGGAGCAATGCCTACGTGCCTGGTCACCGGCGGCGCCGGGTTTCTCGGCTCGCACCTGTGCGATGAGCTGCTGCAGCGCGGCCATCGCGTGATCTGTGTCGACAACCTCGAGACCGGCTCGCTGGCCAACATCGCGCACATCCGCACCCGCGATTTCGTCCACCTGAACCTCGACATCATCACGCCCTACTTCATCGAGGAGCCCGTCGACTTCGTCTACCACCTCGCCTCCCCCGCCTCCCCGATCGACTACCTGCGTCTGCCGCTGCACACGCTCAAGGTCGGCTCATACGGAACCCACCACACCCTGGGGCTGGCCAAGCAGCATCGCGCCAGATTCCTGACCGCCTCCACAAGCGAGGTCTACGGCGATCCGGAGATTCATCCCCAGCCGGAGAGCTACTGGGGTCATGTGAACCCGATCGGGCCCCGCGGCGTCTACGACGAGGCCAAGCGGTATGCCGAGGCGCTGACCATGGCCTACCACCGCCAGCAGGGCGTGGACACGGCGATCGTGAGGATCTTCAATACCTACGGCCCCAAGATGAGGCCTCACGATGGGCGGGCGATTCCGACGTTCCTGCGCCAGGCCCTGCAGGATCGATCGATCACCGTCTTCGGCGACGGCTCCCAGACACGCTCGTTCTGCTACGTCGACGATTTGATCCGTGGGATCATCGCGTTGGCCGAGTCGGGCTACCACGATCCGGTCAACATCGGCAATCCCAACGAGTTCACGCTGCTGGAACTGGCCCAGGCGGTGGTTGAGGTCACCGGCTCCCGGTCGGAGATCGTGTTCGAGGCGCTGCCCACCGATGATCCCAAGGTACGCCAGCCCGATATCTCGCTCGCCAGGCAGATCCTGGGCTGGGAGCCAATGATCGACCTGCGCGAGGGGCTCCGGCGGACGATCGAGAAGTCGGGCGTCGAGGTCCTTGTCGGCGGCGTGCGGTAGGCCGCGGCGGCTCGCGGGTACGCCCGCGGTAACCGCCCCCGGCATCTACCTCGTAACTTCGAGGGCAGAAACTCGTTACCTGATCTGGGGGGCTGTTCGCGGCCCCGGAGGAACGTGACGCCAGAACAGAGAGAGGCCACGCAGCACAGCCCCCAGCGGACCCTCGCCGGTGCCGACCCTCTGTCGCCGCCCACGCGCGACGTACGCCGCAAGCGACCGCCGGCACTGTCGTTCCTGCTGCGGCTGGAGACGCTGCGTCGGGTGGGCCGGATCCTGTCGCTGCTGGTGCTGGACTTCATCGGGGTGGGAGCCGCCCTGCTCACCGGGCTGGGGCTGAGGCACGCCCTGCACGGCGATTTCACCCTCGCCGCCACCTGGCGGGACGCCAAACCCTCGCTGGCCTTCGCCTACCTGCTGACGGTGCTGATGTTTGCCCGCGTCGATTTGTATTCCGAACGCTCGCGGCGTCCGGGCCTGGGACGGATCGCCACGGCGCTGTTCCAGGCCACGGTGATCGCCCTGGTGTTCGCCCTGGCCAACGGCGAGCACTTCTCCAGCTACTTCATCTTCTACGGAGCGCTGGTGTTCGGGACGATCTACATCGCAGCGCTGCGCGCGCTTCACCTGCGGGCCACCGGCTGGGTGCTGGAGCAGGCTGGCTATGAACGGCGGGCGCTGCTGGTGGGCTCAGGGAAGCATCTGGAGGCAGTGGCCCACGCGTTAGCCGATCGGTCGCGGACCAGTGTGCTGCTGGTGGGCTACGTGTCGCTGACGGCGCGTCCGGAGAACGGCCTGCGCTCACTCGGCCCGCTGGAGGACCTGGCGCAGATCTTGGCCCGGGAGCGGGTCCAGGAGGTGATCATCGCCGACCCGGAGTTTCCCCAGGAGAAGGCGGTGGAGCTGGTGGACGTCTGCCACCAACGCGGGATCACCGTGAACATCGCGCCCACGACGATGGAGATCCTGATCAACCGTGCAGAGTTCGTGCCCGGTCAGACGGTGCCGCTGTTCACCTTGCGCCCCCCGGTGTTCGAGGGCCTCGACTATGCGCTCAAGCGCACCTTCGACCTGGTCCTCTCGATCGTCGCGCTGATCGTGCTCTCGCCGCTGCTGCTGGTGATCGCGATCGCCATCAAGCTGAGCTCCCGGGGCCCGATCATCTATCGCTCGGTGCGACCGGGCATGGCCGGCCAGCCGTTCGCCTGCTTGAAGTTCCGGACCATGCGCGAGCATGCCGAGCAGGTCCAAGGCGACCTCGAGCAGCTCAACGAGAAGTCCGGAGCGCTGTTCAAGATCCGCAACGATCCGCGGCTGACCAGGATCGGCCGCATGCTGCGGCGCTTCTCGCTCGACGAGCTGCCGCAGCTGATCAACGTCGTCCGCGGCGAGATGTCGCTGGTCGGTCCCCGCCCGCTGCCAATGCGCGACTTCGAGCGGCTGGAGGACTGGCACAAGAAGCGCTATCTCGTGCTCCCGGGAATCACCGGCCTGTGGCAGGTCTCCGGACGCTCCGAGCTCGACTTCGACGACCTCGTGCGCCTGGACTTCCTCTACCTGGAGCGGTGGTCGATGTTCCTCGACCTCTCGATCCTGCTGAAGACGATCCCCGCCGTGCTCAGCCGGCGCGGCGCGTTCTGATCGCCCCGGCGGCGCCGCCGCTAGGCTCCCGCCCCGATGCCGCCGACCGACCGCTTCGTGATCAGCTTTGCCGCCGAGCCTCCGCAGGAGGGGATTCCCTACGGCCGCTGGGCGGACACGCTGCGCGAGCATTTCCTCGCCGCCTGCCGCGAGATCGACGCCGGCGACGAGCAACTCGGCGAGCCGGGGGAGATCGCCTGGTTTCCCGATCGCTCCTATGCCGGCACGACCTACATCCCCGCGGTGGCCCGCACCACCGCGGGGTACGAGCTGTTCGGCTTCGTCGCCTTCACCGAAGGGTCAGGCGGACCGGCCGACTTCCAGGCCCGAGCCGACTTCACCTCCGAAGTGGCCGAATCCAATCCCGACTGGAAGCTCGACCTCAACGATGACGTGATCGGCCGCTGGCGGGGCGAGGATGGCAAGGTGGCGGAGATGACGCTGGTCTGGGGAGTGCCGCTGATGCCCGGCGGCGCCGTGGTCAGCGCCGAGCTGGCCAACCTGGCCGTCGACCAGTGCGAGCTGGTGGACGAGCGCTTCACCCTGATCGCGCCGGACAACTATCGCGGCGACTACCTCGAGGTCAAGCTGTGGGGCAAGCGCGGCGAGGAGCTGGCGGTCGAGTCACTGTACGTCGAGGACGAAGACCAGAGCTAGAGCCCCGCGGTCGAGTCACTGCCCGCGGAGGCCATCGCCACCCGGTGACGCCAGAAGCCCGGCGATCCCTGCTGCACGATGCCGGAGTCGACCACCAGCGCCGCTCGCTGGTCATCTACTCCTAGCCGACGCCCAACCAACCGCTGCGCAGGGATAACCTCTGTCCCCGCCGCCGTTACGGACGGCGCCTGCCGGGTCAGCCCGCCCTCGTAGCTCAATGGATAGAGCACGCGCCTCCTAAGCGCGGGATGCAGGTTCGATTCCTGCCGGGGGCGCTGCACGGCGCCGGCTGATGGTGCTGCTAGCTTGCCTGGTTCTCGTGTCCGAGAGCACGCTGCAAGCAGCGGCGGTTCCCGAGCCAAAGATCTCCGAGCCGCCCTCATCCCGAGCGCGGATCCCCCTGCCGGTCCGCCGTCACCCGTGGCTGATAGGGGCAGCGGGCCTGGTGCTGCTGTCGTTCCTGCTCGTACGCTGGGCCGGAACTCGCCCGGGCTATGACCCCTACGGCTGGCTGATCTGGGGCTACCAGACCCTGCACCTGAACCTGGACCTCGCCGGCGCTCCATCGTGGAAGCCGTTGACGTGGCTGTTCGACGTCCCCTTCGCCGTGGTCGGCCGCACCGCGTTGTGGCTGTGGATGACGACCTCGGTGGCGATCGCGCTGGCGGGGGTGATCTTCGCCGGGCGGATCGCCTACCGCCTGGGCCAGCTGCTGGAGCTGGACCGGAGGTCGGCTCTGGCCGGCGCGATCTTCGCCGGAGCGGGCCTGCTCGGGATCCAGAACTACATGCACTACGTGTTCAGCGACCAGTCCGACCCGATGATCGTGACCATGTGCCTGGCTGCGGTCGACTGCTACCTGTGTGGAAGACTGCGGTGGGCACTGGCGCTCGGGGTGCTGGCCTCGCTGGGGCGGCCGGAGGCATGGCCGTTTCTGGTCGTGTACGCGATCTGGGCCTGGCGGAAGGTTCCCTCGCTGCGGTGGCTGCTCGTCGCCGGGTTGGCGGTGGTGCCGTTGCTGTGGTTCGGCGTACCGATGATCACCAATGGGAAGCCGCTGATCGCGGGGCAGCTGGCGCTGGACTCTCCGCGGGAGCTTCACCAGAACAGGATCATCGGCACGATCCATCGTTTCACCGCGCTGCACTACCTGCCCGTGCAGCTGCTGGCGCTGGGCGCCGTGGCGATCGCGTGGATGCGTCGTGACCGGGCGCTGCTGATCCTCGCCGCCGGCGCGCTGAGCTGGCTGATCGTCGAGATCGCATTCGTGCTCCACGGCTGGCCAGGGGTGCCGCGTTACCTGTTCGAGCCCGCCGGCTTCATGGTCGTCCTGGCCGGGGTCGCGGTGGGCTGGATCCTGGATGCAGCGCCGAGGCTGCCCCGCCATCGGATACCCCAGTGGGTGGGCCCGCTGCTGGTCGGGCTGATCGTCGTCAGCCTCGTCCCTGGCGCCGTTGCGCGCCTGCACACCGAGCACCGGGACATCAGGCACGAGCGCGCCCGCGCGGCATCGATCAACCGGCTGCAGATGACGGTGGACAGCGTCGGCGGTGCCGGGCTGATCAGGGAGTGCGGGCGTCCCGTGACCACAGTGGAGTACATCAGCATCCTGGCCTGGATGACGGGGCTCAACGGCGGGATCCTCGGACACCACCCGAAGCTGGAGCTTCGCCAGCATCACCCCACCGTGCTGTTCACACCCCTGCACAGCGGCTGGTCGGTGCTGCCCTGGCGCCTGCACCGCAGCCATTTCCGCACCTGCTCGCAGTTGAAGAAGACCGTCCTGTTCACCCGCCGCCATCCCGACGGCGTCATCACCAGATACATCAGCGCCCCGATCCACTAGCCAGCCTCCCGCCGTGGCCTCATCCACGATCGCCCAACTACCGGGGCCGGCACATACTCCGTTGTCCCGGGCGCCACCCCGGCGGCGGCAAGCGCTGTCCGGCTCGGCGATGTTGATCGCCGCGGTGCTGCTGATCGGGGCCGTGCTCCTGGTGCTGTGGGCGCGCACGCGGCCGGGGTTTGACCCGTATGGCTGGCTGGTCTGGGGGCGCCAGACGGTCTCCGGAGCCCTGGACACCAATGCGGCGCCGTCATGGAAACCGCTGCCGTATCTGCTCACGGTGCCGTTCGCGCTGGCCGGCCACGACCAGGTATGGCTGTGGCTGCTGACCTCGGTGGCTGTATCGCTGAGCGGCGTCGGGTTCGCGGCCCGGATCGCCCACCGGCTGACCGCCGCCCCCTCGCAGCGCCGCTACGCCGGCCTGGCGGCGGGCGCTTTTGCCGCTGTCTCGCTGCTGGGCATCCAGAACTACTCTCACTACGTCCTCAGCGCACAGTCCGACCCGGTGATCGTTGCTCTCTGCCTGGGCGCAATCGACTGCCACCTGAGCGCCAGGCCGCGCTGGGCGTTCGTGCTCGGCGCGCTCGCCTCGCTCGGCCGACCCGAGGCGTGGCCGTTCCTCGGTCTGTACTGCGTCTGGGCCTGGCGCGCGATCCCGTCGATGCGCCGGCTCATCGTCGGCGGCGTGATCGTGCTGATGGCGCTGTGGTTCGGCATCCCGGCGTTGAGCTCACGTAGCCCATTCGTGGCCGGCAGCAATGCGCTCGGCTCGGGACGAGCGCTGCGGGGGGACAAGGTGCTGGGAACGATCGGACGCTTCCTGGACCTACATGCCGCTCCGCTGGAGCTGGCCGCGCTGGTGTCGGTGGTGTTGGCAGCCTGGCGGCGTGACCGGATCATTCTCGTCCTCGCTGGGGGCGTGGTCGGCTGGGTTGCGGTTGAGATCGCGTTCGCGCTCCACGGCTGGCCGAGCCTGGCTCGATACATGTTCGAGGCCGCCGCGGTGATGGTGGTTATCGCAGCGGTGCTGGTGGGCCGGATACTGACCGGGGACCTGGCACTCCCGCGGCTGCCGCGCTGGATCGGCCTCGTCGCGGTGCTCGCGCTCGTCGCCGCATTGGTGCCGACGGCTCGCTCCCGAAGCCGGGCTGAGCTCCGCGACCTCCGGGTACAGCGGGCCCGGACGGAGCAGATCAACCGGTTGGCGAGCACGATCAGTGGGCTCGGCGGGCCAGCTCGATTGCGTCGTTGCGGCGAGCCGCTGACCCGGCTGCAGTGGCAGACGATCCTGGCCTGGAACCTGCAACTCAACGTCGCGAGAATCGGTTGGAGGTACCCGCGAGCGATCGCCAGCCGGCGTCCGATCGTGCTCTACACGCCAACCGCTCGCGATGGCTGGAGGGTGCAGGCGCTTCACCAGCGCGTGCGCGCCTGCAGCACGCTCCCCCGATAGGAGGACAGCTCACTGCACTGGAGCGGGACGGTCCGGACGCTCGGGGTAAACCTCGTCGATCGTGGTCAGAGACAGGTAGGGCACACCCGCGGCGGCCTCGATCGCCGGGCCCCCGCCGGCGAGGCGATCGCAGATCGCCAATACCCCGCACAGCTCGTGGCCCTCGGCCCGTACCGCTTCCAGCGCGCGGATCGTCGAGCCACCGGTGGTGACGACATCCTCGACGAGCATGCAGCGCTCGCCCGGCTCCAGTGGCGGCCCCTCGATCCGCCGCGCCAGCCCGTGCTGCTTGACCTCCTTGCGCACGAAGAAGGCCTTGACCTCGGCGCCTCCGGCCAGAGCCGCGCACGCGATCGGATCGGCACCCATCGTCATCCCGCCAACGGCGCTGGCTCGCCATTGCCGCGCCTGCCCGGCGACCAGCTCGGCCAGGGCGCGGAACCCGCGAGGCCGGAGGATCGCTCGCTTGGCATCGATCAGGTACTGAGCGGTGGCACCGCTGGTGAGCACCACCTCGCCGACCACCAGCGCCTGCTCGCGCAGCTCTGCCACCAAGGCCTCCCGGGCGGTCGTCGGTTCGTCGAGCGGCATCAGGCGGCTCCCCGGCGGCGGATCAGTAGTAGACGTCGACCCAGTCGCCGTAGGTCAGCCGGTCATAGACGAAGATCGCGTCCTGGATCGGCAGCCGCATGCAGCCGTGGCTGGCTGGGTAGTCGGGCGCGGGATCGTAGCCATGGATCGCGTAGCCGCCAATGAAGAAGCTGGAGTAGTACATACCGTCGGGTAGGTATCCCGGATCGCGCAGGTAGATACGGAAGTCGCCCAGCACCGTCGGCGTCGAGGGCTTACCCGAGCTGATCGGGAAGACGTAGCGCACGTGGGGGCCGTCGGCGAGCGCCAGCAGCTGCTGGCCGAGGCTGCCCTCGGCGTGATGGCCATGGCCGGGATAGCGGATCCGAAACCGTCCGCGCCCGTTCAGCAGGGCGCTGATCGTTGCCCCGCCCAGCGTCTGCGAGGTTCCCCACCCGAGCAGGCGGTGGTAGGCGTCGATGGCCAGTCCGGTGCCGCTGTCGTAGACCCCGGTCTGAGGCAGGTAGAGGTGCAGCGCCGCCAGTCGCTGCTGAATCAGCTGTACGAACCGGCCGATGGAGCCGAAGCCGATGCTCTCGGCCAGCGCGGCGTAGCGGCGCTCAGATCGGAAGCCGACCTGCTGAGCGCTGCGAGCATGGGTCACGTTCACGGTCACGATCCCCGCGCTGGGGCTGACCACCCGCTCGGTAAAGCGGCCGAAGGTGTGCGTGCGCGAGGGCTTTATCCGCAGCAGGTCTCGCTTGATCAGCCGGCGGCCGAGGAACGTCCGGACGGTCACCCACTGGCCGGGCACATAGGGCCGGACCACACCCGCCACGTGCAGCGTCCGGCCGGGCACGGTCACCGCCTGGCGGGAGACCACGAACACGTCGGGCAGGTACAGCCTCAGCGATCCGGCCGCGGGGGGTGGAGTCGGGGGTGGGGCGGGGGTGGTGGACACGGGTTCGCCGGGCGTCGTGCCCGTGGTGGTCGTGAGGCCAGTGGGCGCCATGCTCGTGGTGGCCGCGGGTCCAGTGGGCGCCGTTTCGGTGGTTGCCGCGGCGGCACCTGCTACCGGAGCCAGGACCGCAGCCACAACCAGCGCGAGGATCCGCTTGCGGATGCGGAACATGAACGGGAAGTAAATCAGTCGCCGCGGGCGAGGGCGGCCGACAACGGAAAGCTTCAGCCGCCGCCCGCCGCGGACGTAGCCGCCGATGCCGGCCTGGCGGCCAGTGGCCCGGTGAGGACTCCGATCACCAGCAACGCTCCCGCGATCAACGCCAGGATCGCCCCCGCTCCCCAATGCAGCTCGTTGACACCCAGTGCCAATGAGTTGTTGAACGAGTGCAGGGCCATGCAGGGATACAACGAGCACGTACGCCAGCGCACCAGGCACAACACGAAGCCCAGAAAGCCGAGCGGAACCAGATACTGCGGCGAGGCGGATCCGGTATGGGCCAGGCCAAACAGGACCCCGACGACCAGCGCCGCCAGCCACACGCCGGCCTCCCGTCCGAACACGCGGATGCGCCACTGCGCCAGCACGCCGAACAGGAATCCGCGGAAGAAGAACTCCTCAGCCATCGGCGCGATCACGCACACGAACACGGCCGCGCCCACGAGGGCAGCGGTGCTATGGGCGACGCCCAGCTCGCTGGGGAGCCGGTCCTTGCCATGCAGGTTCAGCGCCACGGCATAGGCCCAGGTGAGCACGTAGTAGGAGACGGCTGCGAGCACGACGAGGCCAAGCGCGCGGCGGGCCGGAGTCGGACGAAAACCAAAGTCGCCGGGACGGGAACGACCACGGAGCGAGCTGAAGTAGATCGCCGCGAGCACGAACGCCAGGTCGGCGACGACATCGCTGACGATGCTGACCGCCGGTGAGGGATGGCTGACGGTGGAGCCACCGGCCGCCTGACCAACGACGTTGACAACGATCACGCCGATCTGACCGAGTCCCAGCCCGAGCAGGATCGCCGCCGGAGCGATCCACAGCGGCCAGGAGGGGGACGCGGTGCCGAGAGTCGCTCTCGGTGGTGGCGGGGGAGCGGCTGGCGGGCTCGAGGTGCGAGGCGGAGGAACGCTCGTCATCGCTTTAGGAGGTTAGGCCTCGGCCAGCTCCCGGAGGCTCGAGATCACTCTCACCCCTGCTGGGAGCGCCACCGGTTGGGTCCTGGCTAACAGAACCGGCTCGATTCCGGCGGCGCGTGCCCCGGCCACGTCCTCCTCCAAGCTGTCGCCGACGTGAACGGCCTCCTGGGGCTGAACCCTCACCAGCGCCAGGGCACGATCGAAGACCTCTCGCCCTGGTTTGCGCACACCGACCTCGGCCGAGGTGACGACGGCGTCCAGCAGCTCGGCCAGTGAGAGCCGGGCCAGGACCTCGTGCAGCGAGACGTCCCAGTTGCTGACGGCGACGACCGCGATGCGCCGCCGGCGCAGTGCCCGCAGCGCCGGGGCGGCATCCGGAAACGCGGTGAATCGCAGCGAGGACAGCAGTGCCTCGGTGAGCGCCTCGGGGGACACCGCCATCAGCTCCGGGGTGGCCGGCATCGCCGCCCTCAGGACCTCCGCGCACCGGCGCCGGAGCTGCCACAGACGCCGGCTATCGCTTCCCTCCTGGAGGTGACCGCGGTAGTAGGCGATCTCCCTCGCCAGCGCGGCCGCGGCCTGCGCCTCGGTCAGGTGCACGCCAAAGCGCTCGACCATCTCGGCCCGCAACCGAGCTACCGGCGGCGCCAGCGTCACTAGGGTTCCGAGCGCATCGACCAGCACGGCGCGCAGAGCTGGAGGCGAGGGCTGAGCGGCGGAGCCCAAGGTGGTCATGCAAGCAGCTTGAACTGCCGCTGCTCACGCGCGATGCTTCAGCGGTGGCCACCACGAGCCAGCTCAGCGCCTACGCCCACGACACCCTTCGCTCCTACGCCCACGGCACCGCGACGACGCCGCTGCTGGGAGACACAATCGGCGAGAACCTACGCCTGACCGTGGCCGCACATCCCGACCGCGAGGCGATCGTTAGCTGCCATCAGGGCATCCGGCTGACCTACGCACAGCTGGACGCCGAGGTCGATCGCCTCGCCTGCGCGCTGATCGGGGCGGGGATGGGCGCAGGCGACCGGCTCGGGATCTGGAGCCCCAATCGAGTCGAGTGGGCGCTGGTCCAGTACGCGACCGCGAGGGCGGGCATCGTGCTGGTCAACGTCAACCCCGCCTACCGCGTGCACGAGCTCCAGTACGCCCTCTCGCAATCCGGCTGCCGAATGCTGATCGCGGCCGCGGGCACGCCGGTCAGCGACTACGTGCAGATGACCGACCAGGCGCGTCCTGAGCTGCCACACCTCGAGTCGGCGGTGTTCTTCGACACGCCTTCATGGGAGGATCTGCTGGAGGGCGCCGCGGGCGTCGGCATCGACCAGTTGCGAGCGCGCTCGGCGCAACTGGACTTCAGCGACGCCATCAACATCCAATACACCAGCGGAACGACCGGCTTTCCCAAGGGGGCGACACTCAGCCACCACAACATCCTCAACAACGGGTTCTTCGTCGGCGAGCGATGCGGGATAAGCGAGCACGACCGGATCTGCGTTCCGGTCCCGTACTACCACTGCTTCGGGATGGTCATGGGCAACCTGGCCGCGACCTCGCACGGTGCGTGCGTGGTGCTGCCGGCGGAGAGCTTCGCGCCGGCTGCGGTGCTGAGCGCCGTCGAGGAGGAAAGATGCACCGCGCTCTACGGCGTGCCGACGATGTTCATCGCCGAGCTCGAGCACCCTGAGTTCGACCGCTACGACCTGAGCTCGCTGCGCACGGGGATCATGGCCGGAGCCCCCTGCCCGGGCGAGGTGATGCGCAAGGTCGTGCAGCGAATGCACATGCACGGGGTCACGATCTGCTACGGCATGACCGAGACCTCACCGGTCTCGACCCAGACCGGCGCCGAGGATGACCTCGAGCATCGCACCGAAACCGTCGGCGCCGTAGCACCCCACGTGGAGATCCGGATCGCCGATCCCGACAGCGGCCGAACGCTGCCGCGCGGGAACGCGGGGGAGTTCCAGACGCGCGGGTACAGCGTGATGCTCGGCTATTGGGAGGACCCCGAGCGCACCGCCGAGGCGATCGACTCCGCTCGCTGGATGCGCACCGGAGACCTCGCGATGATGGCCGAGGACGGGTACGTCAGGATCGTGGGCCGGATCAAGGACATGATCATCCGCGGCGGTGAAAACGTCTACCCGCGAGAGATAGAGGAGTTCCTGTTCGGACATCCCGGCGTCTCTGACGTACAGGTCGTAGGCGTGCCCGACGAGCGCTACGGCGAGGAGATCGTCGCCTTCGTGATCCCAAAGGAGGACCAGCAGCTGGAAGCCGAGGACCTGCGCGAGTTCTGTCGACAGAAAATCGCCCACTACAAGATCCCCCGCCACATCCTCATCTGCGAGGCATTCCCACTAACCATCACCGGCAAGGTGCAGAAGTACAAGCTCCGCGAGCAGGCGATGAGTCAGCTCGGACGCGGAGCGGGAGCGGCCACCCCTGCCTGATCGACTTCCCCCTAGCAGGATGGCGTTCATCGCGGGGCGAAACAACCAGTCACAGCTAGACTGAGCGGTCCTACCGGCGCGCCGGGTTTCACGCGCCGCCTCCTGTCCACCTGCCCATGAGCCGACGCGAACGACAGCGCCGCCGCAAGCGCAACCACGGGTCTCCGGTCAAGCGGACGGGAGCTATGCTGGCCGCGTTGCTGGTTTGCGGCGTGGTATTAGGGGTGGCGGGCGTGACCGGCTGGGTGGTGAGTGTCGCCGACTCGGCGCCAGACATCAGCCAGCTCAAGCCGCGGGATCCCGGCCAGCTCTCAGAGGTGTTCGCCAGCGACGGCACGCTCCTGGGTTACATCTCGTCCGACGTGCTGCGCACCTACGTCAGCGGCGGCCAGATCCCGCGGACGCTCAAGAACGCGACTGTCGCGATCGAGGACCGGCGCTTCTACCACCATGGCGGCGTCGACTATCAAGGCATCCTCAGAGCTGGGGTGCGCGACGTCTTCGGAGGCGGGCGCAGCGTGCAGGGCGGGTCGACGCTGACCATGCAGCTGGTCGACAACGTCTACCTGCCCACGCAGATCCGCGAACACCACAATCTCAAGTACAAGATCGTCCAGGCCAAGCTGGCCCAGGAGCTGGAGCAGAAGCGGCCCAAGAACTGGATCCTCACCCAGTACCTCAACGACGTCGACTACGGCACGCTCGGGGGACAGACCGCCTACGGTGTCGGCGCCGCTTCGCAGATGTACTTCGACGAGCCGGTGTCGCAGCTGGACCTGGCCCAGATGGCGCTGCTGGCAGGTCTGCCGCAGGCGCCATCTCAGTACAACCCGTTCCTGGCTCCCGGGCTCGCGCGCCACCGCCGGCAGCAGGTGCTGCACGCGATGGTGCAGTCCCACTACATCACGCCAGGCCAGGCTGATGCCGCCGCCGCCTCGCCGCTGCAGCTGCAGCGCAACAACGCGTACACGGCCAAGCGCGAGCCTTACGTGTTCGACTACGTCAAGCGAACGCTGATCCAGCGTCTGGGCCTGAACACCGTGGAGCGCGGCGGGCTCAAGGTCTACACCACGATCGACCTCAAGCGTCAGGAGGAAGCCCGCCAGGCGCTGCTCAACAACGAGGGGCAGCCCGGGGATCCCGCGGCTGCCCTGGTCTCGATCGATCCGCACAACGGCCACATCCTGGCCATGGCGACCACGGGCAACTACGGCTCAGGCTCCGGGCAAACGAACTTCGACTACGCCACCCAATCACACCGGCAGACCGGATCGGCGTTCAAGGTGTTCTCGCTGATGACCCTGATCCACGACTACGACGGGGATCCCAATCAGACCTACTACACCTCCAAGGAACTGTTCCCGGGGTGGCTGCCCGCCTACCCCGACTACCACGTCCAGACCGCAGAGAAGAGCTACCAGGGCACGATCAGCGTAACCAAGGCGACGACGATCTCCGACAACACGGTGTTCGCACAGCTGGCCCAGGACCTGGGGATGGACAAAGTCAGCGCCACCGCTCATGCAATGGGCATCACCTCGCCGCTGACCGGATTCCCGTCTGAGGCGCTGGGCGCGGTCGCGGTTTCGCCGCTGGAGATGGCCGATGCGTACGCGACCCTGGCCAGCGGCGGGGTCCACCACGACGCCACGGCGATCAGCAAGGTCGTGTTCCCCGACGGCAGCGTCAGCGACCTCGGCGGCACTTCCAGCCGCCGCGTGTTCACCGATGGCGAGGCCGATGCCGCCACCAAGGTGCTGAAGACGGTGATCCAAAGCGGCACCGGCACCGCCGCCGACTACGGCTGCCCCGCGGCTGGCAAGACCGGGACGACCAGCAACTACACCGACGCGTACTTTGACGGCTATACGCCGCAGCTCACCACTGCGGTGTGGGTCGGCTACCCGAACGCCACGACCTCGATGGACGACGTCAACGGCCTCGGCCCAGGCTTCGGCGGCACCCTGGCGGCACCGATCTGGCACGACTACATGAGCCCGGCCTCGAACGGCTTCTGCGGCGATTTCCCGCCACCGAGCACCCCCTGGAGCGGCACCGCGTTCTCCGGCAACTTCTCCGCCAATGGCCCCAACGACAACAACTCCTCGGGCGGTTCCGGCTCGGATTCCTCGGGCGGCTCGGGCTCGGACTCCTCGGGCGGCTCGGGCTCCGGCTCCTTGGGCGGATCGGGGTCCAACTCCGGGGGCGGGCCTGGGTCTTCGACCACGACTTCGAGCTCTCCGTATAACAATCCGACGCTGTACGCCCATCCGCCTCAAGGCCCGCCTGGTAATCCCAGCGGCAACGACAGCACGCCGTCATCCGGCGGGAACGGCGGCGGGCACGCCCCGGCGACCGGGGGCGCAAATGTCAAGCACCACCCCTGAGGGATCTCCGGAGCGGCCGAGACTCCCTGCTAGCGTTGGCGCCGCCATGCCCAAGGAAGAAAAGGTCGAGCTCGAAGGGGAGGTCGTGGAGGCCCTCCCAAATGCGATGTTCCGCGTCAAGCTCGACAACATGGACCGGGTCGTGCTGGGTCACGTGGCCGGCAAGATGCGGCGCTTCCGGATCAGGATCCTGCCCGGCGACCGCGTACGGGTGGAGCTCTCCCCCTACGACCTGGACCGAGCGCGGATCGTCTACCGGCACCGCTAGCGAGCGGGTGCTCGTGCGTGAGCTCGAGCTGATCGAACGGCTGGAGCGGGAGCTGCCACGGGAGGGCAGACACCTACTGCGAGGCATCGGAGACGACGCCGCCGTGGTCCGTGCCCGAGGTTACGCGGTGACCTCGGTCGACACGATGGTCGAGGGCGTGCATTTTCGTCGCGATCAACTCTCACCTGCCGAGATCGGCCATCGCGCCTTGGCGGGCGCGCTTTCGGACCTGGCGGCAATGGGTGCGATACCCGGAGAGGCCTACCTCGCGCTGGGGCTGCCGGGGGCCGCCGCGCCGGACGCGCTCTCACTCGTGCGGGGCGCGAAGGCGTTGGCCGAGCGAACCGGGGTCCGGATCGCCGGAGGCGACATCACCCGCTCCCCGGTACTCACGTTGTCGTTCACCGTGGTCGGTTGGAGCGACGATCCCGGCGAGCTCGTCGGACGTGATGGCGCGCGTCCGGGTGATCTCGTCGGGCTGACCGGACGGATCGGCAGTGCGGGCGCGGGACTGGCGCTGCTCGAGGGCCGGGCACAGCTGGGCGGCGAGGCCGCCGCCGCGCTCCGGCGCCGCTATTCGCTGCCGTGTCCACGCCTGCACGAGGGCCGCGCGCTGGCTCAAGCGGGCGCCACGGCGATGATCGACCTGTCTGACGGCCTGGCCACCGATGCGGCCCATGTCGCCGCTCGCAGCGATGTCCGGATCGAGCTGTCGCTCGCGGCGCTGGCGCTAGACGCCGGCGTCTCCGAGGTGGCCAGGCAGCTGGGGACCGATCCCGGCAAGCTAGCTGCGACCGCGGGCGAGGACTACGAGCTGTGCGCCTGCGTGCCGCCGCGGGCACGGGCGAGGGCCGAGGAGCTGGTGGCGGACATCTCCGGGGGATCAGGCCTCAGCTGGATCGGCGTGGTCGTCAACGGGACGCCGGGCATCGCGTTCAGCGACGGCCCGACCGACCCGGCCGGGCGGTCCACCCTGGCCGGCTACGAACACTCGATCTGAATGTCGTGCCGGCTGTTGGCATTCCCGCCCGAGCTCGATCGTCTGCGGGCGCGAGACGCGTTCAATCGTGCCGCAGAGCCGTCGCCGTGGGCTGAACATTGGCCAGGCGCGCGAACACGATGATTCGCTGGGCCGCGCTGTACAGCGGATTGCAAGCCGAGAGCACCAAGCGCTCGTAGCCGACGTCCCGGGTCACCCACACTGCCGTCGGCAGCACGATCTTGCGGAACTGGACGACGTATGTGAACACTGCGTAGGGCATCCGCAGCACGATCCGATCGCCGCTCACGAGCTGGTCAATGTGCCGGAACGGAGCCAGATAGGTGGTCCGGTGGCCGGCGATCCCCACGGTCCGCCCCAGGCCGGGGAAGGCGGTGCCCGGATAGTGGCCCGGCCCCTTCTCCAGCGACTCGGTATCGGTACCCTGCACGACCGCGTAGTTGGCGCCGATCTTGGCAATCCTGATCCGCCCGATGGCGTCACCGGTGCCTACCTTGCGCGCCTCCAGACGAGCGAGATACGAGATGCGTTGCCGCATCGACCGCAGCGCCGCGAGTGCGTTTACGTCCACCCGGGACAGCGGCGCACTGCGATAGGAGAGGTAGCGGTTGTCGATCTCGCTGCGCTTGATCATCGCGATCACCGCCGTCACCGGCTCCTGCCACACGAGCGTGACCGCCGCGTCGACCACCAGCAGCACGCCGGAGATGATCAGCACCGAGGAGATGTCGCGGATCAGTCTTCTCATCGTCGTAGCGCCGATTCGGTGCCGCCGAGCGAGCCTGGGCCCGCATAGGTGACCGGGCCGCGCACGGTGACCGGAGCGTCGTGAAGCCCGGGGCGCCGCAGCGTCTGCACCGCGATCACCACGACGCTGTAGGCGCACCCGAGCAAAAGCGTCCAGGCCACCACCGTCGCGATCCCCAGCTGACCACCGGCCAGCAGCAGCAGCCCGTTCCAGATCACTTCGATGGGATCGAGACCGAGCGTGCGCGCGTAGTCCAGGACCACGAGCGCCGGCGGAACGAGGCCAAGCGTCACCAGGACGAGCGACAGCGCCGGATGTGGTCGAAGCTCGGGATCCAACAGCCACAGCCACAGGTGCAGGGCGGGGATGACGAGGATGGCTGCGAAGGGGTTGAGCGTCCACAGTCCGAGCGTGACCAGGCACATCACGATCACCGTCCCGATCGCCTGGCCCGGCTCGGCGCCGTCCGCAGTTGCTGACTCCCGGAGTCGATCGCCGGCAGCGCGGCGGACGATCCGGTACACGAGTAGGCATCCGCCCACCAACACGATCGCGAGGCCTGCCAGCAAGCCCACGCCGGAGCTGTGCAGTGGCACTTCGCCGGCCGCGACCGGACCGGGCGGCGCGTCGGGCAGCAGGCCCAGAGGCCGGGCAGCGACGACCAGCAGCGCCACGATCAGAAACGGAAGCCCGTGCGCCAGCGCCTGGGCGATCCCGACGCCAACGCGATAGCCGCGGCGACGCGCCCGTGCGAGTCCGTCCACCGCCACCAGCAACACCGGCGCTAGCAATGCCAGCAGCAGCAGCCGTATCGCCCAGGCAGGCACCACCTTGCCGGAGAGGAGCAGATAGGGGACGGCGCGGGGAACGTCCTGACCTCCATCGAGCGCGTTGACCGTCTGCAGGACCGCCCGCCCCATCGCCCCCAGACGATCGACGCTGGTCGGCTGGTCAGCCGGCACGGGATGATCCCCGGACAACGACACGGTCACCGCCGGGATGCCGCGGGCTCCGAACGGTCCTTGCTCGTTCAAGGTGATGGGAAAGGCCAGGTGAGCAAGCTGGCCCGCGAGCCCGGCGCCTCCGGCCGGCACGCCCGCCTGCGCGTTGAGGGCGGAGGCGAGCGTGTTGCGCAGCAGCACCGGCGCCACGCTCTCGCCGGTCGACCACGGGATCACCACCGGCGCGTGCGCACTCACGCCGGCCAGGTCCCCCAGCGCGATCACCGCGTCGATCGGCCCCGGCAGCGTCCGCGACAGCTGGAGAGCGCCGGCCATCCCGGCGGAGCCGCTGGTGGACACGAGCACGATCGTGTGGTGCTGGGTCTCGCCGGCCAGGACCCGGGCCAGCTCCAGCAGCGTCGCCGTTCCCGACAGATCGGCCAGCGCCGGTGAGTGCAACGAATCGCGGTGGGAGAGCACGACGATGCTTCCTCCGCCGAGGCCGGCGCGTACGCCGACTACATTCTCCAGCCTCCTCCTGCCGTCGACGGTGTCACCACGGAACCGGCGCACCGAGACGCTGTAGTTGTACTGGCGCAGCCGGGCGGCCACTGACGAAGCCAGGTCCTCGTCGCCGGTCGAGCCGGGGCGCCGGTGGGGATTTGCCTGTGCCAGCGAGCTCATCAGCCCCGCGGCGTTCTGGCCGCTGAAGGCATCGGGTGCCAGGGTGCTGCTCAGGGAACCCTGCTGGTCGACCAGGGAGAATGCGAGCACCACCACCGCCAGTGCGACCACGACGAAGCCCATCCGGTAGATGCGCGGATCCAGCATCGAGTACGCAGGTTATCCGCGCCGGCCGGGCGGGGATCGGATAGGTGGCCTACCCTTGACAACGGAGACTCGAAAACCCGTGGCAGATCGCACAGCTCGCATCCTGCTCGTGGACGATGAGCAGTCGATCCAGACGCTCCTCTCCTACCCGCTGCGCAAGGAGGGCTACGACGTAGTCCAGGCCACCGATGGGCGCCAGGCCCTGGAGCGATTCGACGAGCAGCCGTTCGACCTGGTCGTGCTGGATTTGATGCTGCCGAGGCTCGACGGACTCGAGGTGTGCCGGCGGCTGCGCAACCGAAGCTCGGTTCCGATCATCATGCTGACCGCCAGATCCGAGGAGATCGACAAGGTGCTGGGACTCGAGCTCGGGGCCGACGATTACATCACCAAGCCGTTCTCGCTGCGTGAGTTCTCCAGCCGCATCAAGGCGGCGCTGCGCCGCACGGAGATGAGCCGTCCGACCGAGACCGCTCCCGGCGAGGCACCGCTGCTGGTGCGCGAGCTGCGGGTGGAGTTCCCCAAGCGAACGGTCCGGGTGCGAGGTGACGAGGCCGAGCTGACGTTCGTGGAGTTCGAGATCCTGGCCGCGCTGGCCCGGGCTCCGGGACGGGTGTTCACGCGGGACATGCTGCTGGCCCGGATCTGGGGCGACTCGGCCTACCGCGATCCCAGGACGATCGACGTGCACATCCGCCATCTGCGCGAGAAGATCGAGCGCGACCCCAAGGACCCCGAGTACCTGTTCACGGTTCGCGGAGTCGGCTACCGCTTCCGCGACACCGAGCTGTAGGAGGGAATGTGCGGACCTCGCTGAGCAACCGGCTGGCGCTGGTGTTCTCGGCGATCACCTTCCTGGCCATCGGCGCGCTGTACGTGTACATCGCCCCCGGGCTCCAGAATCGACTGATCTCCGAGAAGCTGAGCGGGCTGGCCAGCGCTGCTCGCAGCTACTCGGGCCCGATCTCCCGCACCGTCGGTGCCAACGACCCACTGCCGGTGATCAAGTCCCGGGTCAACAGCGCCGCCCTGACCTCGGGCGCGCGCGTCACGCTGATGTCGGTCAGCGTGGCCGTCACGCCAGGCGGCCCTCAGCTCTCGCCGCTGGCCGACTCCACCAATCCGAGCGCCGCCGGCGCGCTTCGTGTCCCCGTCGCCTATGAAGCGGTCCGGACCCACGAGCTGCGAACCGCCACCGAGCGCACGGGCGCGGGCACGGTTGCGGAGGCCGCGTACCCGATCTCCTACCAGGGCCGAATCGTCCGGGTGATCGTCTACTCGGACCCGGTCTCGGACATCGTCCGCAACGTTGCCACCGTACGCCACGAGATCCTCGTCGCCGGAGTGATTGCCCTGCTTCTCGCGCTGATCGGCGGCTATCTGCTCGCCAGAGTGCTGGCCCAGCGGGTCAAGCGACTCGAGCGAGCCGCCGAGCGCATTGCCGCCGGCGAATTCCAGCATCCGATCCCCGTCGGCTCCCGGGACGAGCTCGGACAGCTGGCCCGGGCCTTCAACGACATGCAGCGCCAGCTGGCGCAGCTCGATCTCGCCCGCAAGAAGTTCATTGCCACCGCCTCCCACGAGCTGCGAACGCCGATCTTCTCGCTCGGCGGGTTTGTCGAGTTGCTGGAAGACGAGGAGCTCGACCCTGAGACCCGGCGCCGCTTCCTGGAGCAGTTGCGCGACCAGGTCGAGCGCCTGCGCAAGCTGTCCGTGGACCTGCTGGATCTCTCCCGGCTGGAGGCGGGGTCCCTCGAGCTGCGCCCGGAGAGCGTCGACCTGGGCGAGCTGACACGTTCGGTCTCGGGCGAATTCGAGCCGTCGTTGGTCCAGCACGACTCGCACCTGCAGCTGCGGCTGTCTGCGCGCCGGGTCGAGGCCTTCTGCGATCCCGTTCGGGTGGCGCAGATCCTGCGGATCCTCCTCGACAACGCCCTCACCCACACCCCATCGGGCACGCAGATCGGGGTCACGGCGGACCGGGAGGACGGCCTCGTACGGATGGCCGTGCGAGACAACGGGCACGGGATCGACCCGCCAGCGATCCAGCGGATCTTCGAGCCGTTCTACACCGCCGACGGGGCCCAGGGGTCAGGTCTCGGACTGGCGATCGCCAGCGAGCTGGCTGAGCGGATGGGGGGGCGGCTGACGGTGCGATCGGGTGGCGGGGAGACCATGTTCATGCTCGAGCTGCCGGCATGACCGGGCGCGGCGGGCAGACCGTGTTCATCGCCGAGCTGCCGCCATGACCGGGCGCAGCGACGAGACCGACCCCCAGCTGGTGCTGGAGCTGGCCCACATGCTGCGGGCGCGGGTGCGTCCAGAGCTCGGCTCCTACGCCGGTCGGGCTCACCGGGGGTCAGGCGCGGGCGGCGATGTGACCTTCGCGGTCGACGAGCTCGCCGAGGCAGCACTCGAGCAGTTCGTAGCCGAGCGCGCTCCCCGCCTGGCCTTCTTCTCAGAGGATCGTGGTCTCGTCGCGGCCACCGACGCGACCCACGTGCTGGTGGTCGATCCAATCGACGGAACCAGGCCGGCAATGGCTGGGCTGGAATCAGCCTGTGTGGCCGTGGCCCTCGCCCCATTGGGCGATGGCCAACCAACGATGGCCGACGTCACCGTGGGCTGCGTGGTCGAGATCAAGTCCGGAGACTGGTTCCTGGCCCGCCGCGGCCAGGGAGTCAGCGCCAGCCGCTCCATACGGCTCAGCTCGGCAGTCGACTTGAGGCGGATGTTCTGGAGCTACGGGTTCCGCGGACGTCCGGTTCGCCCCAGTGTCGAGGTGATCGGTGACCTGATCGATGCCTCCTCGGTTGGAGGGGGGACGTTCGAGCTCGGCTCGCAGGCGTTTTCGATGACCCGAATCGTCACCGGTCAACTCGACGCGGTCATCGAGGTCGGGTCACGGCTGGTCGATGATGTGCCCGGGATGCGAGCCGAGTTCGAGCGGCTCGGTGGCGGACAGGTGCTCAACAATTCTCCCTACGACCTCGCGGCCCCGTGGCTGTGTGTGATCGAGGCCGGGGGTGTGGTCAGCGACGGCTGGGGGGAACCGCTCGATCCTGGGCGCCTGCTCGGCTCGGGGCACGAGTTCCAGATGTCCTCGATCTCGGCCGCCAACCGTGAGCTCCATGCTCAGCTGGTGCGCGCCGTGCAGGACGGTATCGAGCGGCTCCAGGCAGCGACGCGCTGAGGCTCCAGGCGCCGGCACACCGAGTATCGCTGGCGACGCGCGGGTCCTCATCGGTGTCGGCGTCTGAGTATCCCTGGTAACGCGGAGGTCCCTGACTCGCGTCGGCGTGTATCTTGGCGCGCTGCCGCTTGCCCGATTGGCGACGCGCTCGCCTGCCATGCTCCAACCCGTCGCCGTCGCCCACAAGCACCTCTCCGACTACGCCAGCATCGTGGGGCGCCCGCTGGTCGACGAGATCCGAGAGCGAGCCCGGCGCCTGGAGGGCAAACGGATCGTCCACCTGTCCGCGACCGCCTTCGGCGGCGGTGTGGCGGAGATCCTGTACACGCTCATACCCCTGATGGTCGACGTCGGGCTGGAGGTCGATTGGCAGGTGATCTATGGTCGTGAGGAGTTCTTCAACGCGACCAAGGTGATGCACAACGCCCTGCAGGGCAATCCTCAGGACCTGACCGAGGAGCAATGGGAGACCTGGCGCCACTACAGCGAGATCAACGCCCACGAGCTGACCGACGGGTGGGACGTGGCGATCGTCCACGACCCACAGCCAGCCGCACTCTGCTCGTTGGTTGGAGACAAGGCCCGTCACTGGATCTGGCGCTGTCACATCGACCTCTCGGCGCCCAATCCGGCGACGCTGGCGCGACTGCTCCCCGCGGTCAACTGCTTTCCCAGCGCGGTGTTCCACATGCCCGTCTACGTGCCCACCGGGCTGCGGGGAAATGCTCACATCGTGCCCCCGGCGATTGATCCCCTGGCGCCCAAGAACATGGCCTTTGCCCCCGACGATGCCACCTACATCTGCCAGCAGTTCGGGATCGACATCGACCGGCCGCTGCTGTGTCAGGTCTCCCGTTTCGATCCCTGGAAGGACCCGCTGGGCGTGATCGACGCTTACCGGATCGTCAAGGAGCAGGTGCCTGAGGTGCAGCTGGCGCTGGTCGGTTCGATGGCCACCGATGATCCGGAGGGATGGGACTTCTTCAACGCCACCGTCGCCCACGCCGACGGCGATCCCGACATCCACATCCTCAACAACCTCAACAACGTGGGGGCGATCGAGGTCAACGCGTTCCAATCTCACTGCGACGTGGTGATCCAGAAGTCCATCCGTGAGGGCTTCGGCCTGACCGTCACGGAGGCGATCTGGAAAGGGCGTCCGTTCATCGGCGGCAACGTCGGCGGCATTCCGCTACAGGTCAGCGACGGCGAGACCGGCTTCCTGGTCTCCAGCCCGCAGGAGTGCGCGCAGCGGGCGGTCGAGATCCTGTCCGATCCGGAGCTGGGCCAGCGCCTCGGGCGAGCGGGCAAGGAAAGCGTTCGTCGGCGCTTCCTGACCCCGCGGCTGCTGCGTGACTGGCTGGTGCTGTTCGAGCAGATGGCCGTCTGAGGGGCCATCTGAGAGGATCCGGAGATGGCCGACGCTCCCCTGGTGCTGGTTTCCAATCGAGGTCCCGTGACTTTCGAGCCCGACGGTGAGGTGAGACGAGGCACGGGCGGGCTGGTGACCGCGCTGACCGGCCTTGCTTCCCACCGCAAGGTCACATGGATCGCCTCGGCGATGACCGATGAGGACGTAGCCGTTGCCGAGGGCCACGACGGCCGTCCGTTTCCGGTGCGAACCCCCGATGGCGGCGACTACAGCGTAAAGCTGGTCGCCTCCGATACCGACGCCTACGAGCGTTTCTACAACATCATCGCCAATCCGATGCTGTGGTTCATCCAGCACTACCTCTGGGATCTCTCCAACGCACCGGACATCCGCCGCAACGAGACCGAAGCGTTCGAGTTCGGCTACAACGCGGTCAACGAGGACTTGGCGCGGGCGGTGCTCGAGGAGATCGACGGGGTGCAGAACCCGGTCGTGATGGTCCACGACTACCACCTGTACACGTTGCCGGGGCTGATCCGTCGCGCGCGCCCGGACGCGTTCTTGCACCATTTCGTGCACATCCCGTGGAGCCAGTCGGATTCCTGGCGGGTACTGCCGTCGATGATGTGCCGGGAGATCTATGCGGGCATCCTGGCCAACGACATCATCGGCTTCCACACCCGTTCCTACCGGCGCAACTTCCTGCAGTGCTGCGATGACCTGCTCGACCTCGACGTCGATCACCAGCGCGGCATCGTGCACTCGGAGGAACGCGACGTGTGGGTGCGCAACTACCCGCTGCCGATCGACTCAACCGCGGTGCAGGCAGTCGCCCGCCGCGACCGGACGCGGCAGTTCGAGGACGAGCTGCTGCGCCGCCGCCGGGACTACCTGATCCTACGGGTGGATCGCGCCGATCTGAGCAAGAACGTGCTCCGCGGCTTCGGTGCCTTCGACGTGTTCCTGGAGCAGCACCCGGAGTTCCGGGAGAGGGTGACGTTCATCGCGCAGCTGATGCCCTCCCGGACGGACGTGCCCGAGTACGCCGAGTACCTGGAGCGAATCGAAGCCGTGGTGGCGGTCGTCAACCATCGTCACGGTTCGCCCGACTGGATGCCGATCCAGCTCAAGCTGCGCGACGACCTGGAAGAGGCTGTGGCCGCCTACAAGCACTACGACGTGCTGATCGTCAACGCGATGTTCGACGGCATGAACCTGGTCGCCAAGGAGGGCCCGATGGTCAACGAGCGTGCCGGCGTTTCGATCCTCTCCGAGAACACTGGCGCCCACGAGGAGCTGGGCGACTACGCGTTGTCGGTCAACCCGTTCGACCTGCAGGAGCTGGCGGACTCGATCCACGCCGCGCTGACCATGCCGGTGGAGGAGCGTCAGCATCGGCACCAGGGGTTGAAGTCGATCGTGACCGCACGCGATCCCGGCGACTGGATCGATGATCAGCTCGAGGACATCCGGCGCAAGGGCTGGTGAGCGTCACACCGAGCGCGGCTGGCGGCTTGGGTTTCCGTTCGCCTGAGTCCGCTCCATAAGGCGGCGTCAGGTCAGCGTCTTGCCGGCTGCCAGCATCTCGATGTAGCTCGCGATCCGCTCAGCCCGGGCTTGCGGATCCTTCACGTTGTGCAGTCGATACAGGAACGCGTAGCGTCTGGCTCCGGACAGTGTCTCGAAGAACCGCTCAGCCTGCGGGTCGTGCTGGAGCGCCTGGCGGAGATCATCCGGCACGGTCGCCTCGCTAGCCGGAGGGTAGGCCGCCGCCCACCGGCCGTCGGCCTGGGCCGCCTGGACCTGACGCAGGCCTGGGGGCCGCATCCGACCGTCGGCCACCAGCTGCTCGGCCTTGCCGCGGTTGACCTGTGACCATTTGCTCTGAGGCCGGCGCGGGGTGAATCGCTGCAGGTAGTAATGCTCGTCGAACCGACGAACCTGGCCGTCGATCCAGCCGTAGCACAGGGCGATCTCAACCGCCTGGGCGTAGGTAACAGTTCGGGTCGGCGCGCCCTTCTTGGCCAGCTTCAGCCACGCCCCGCCGACGGTGTCGTGATTGTCCTCGAGCCACTGCTGGAACTCCTGCTGGTCGCTCAGCTGGACGATCGGGAGATCCGGCTTTTCGGTCATGACGCCCTTATACCGAGGTCTCGTGGGTACCCTCGGCCTCCCGGTCCTCCACGGGGCGGCTCACAGACCCGTTGCTATAGTCGGCGGCCGCCCGTTTGGGCCACCGGCCATGGCATCGCTTCCCACCATCTACGACCTCGTCCTGCTGCTCTCGACCGCCGCCACCGAGGATGATCGAAGCAAGATTCTCTCCGATGTGGAGGCAGCGATCAACGGGGGCGGGGGACGAGTCGAGCATCGGCAGCATTGGGGTACGCGCCCGCTGAGCTTTCGCATCGAGCATCAGGGCGACGCCGAGTACCACCTGCTTCAGTTCTCGGGACCAAGCTCGTTGCTGGAGTCGCTCTCCCATAACCTGAGGATCAACGACGGGGTCCTGCGCTTTCGCATCATCAAGGTTCTTCCCGGAACTCCGCCCGCTCCGGAAGCGCCGCCGCCGCTGGTGGGCGCCACCGCAGGGCCAGCTCATTCCGCAGCCCCCTCCGGCGGCGAGGACAGCGAGTCCTGAAGTTCGCGGGCGCGCGCATTGACGCCGCCGCCGCTGAACTCAGTGCCGTGTTCGTGTCGACGTGTCACCAGCCTCCGGCGGCTGTGCAACGTTTCGGTCCATTTTCCGTGGACACCGGGGTTTGCCGCCTGGGGCAGGCATAGACTCGAATCAAGGCTTTCCCACGTTCCTCTGAAAGGAGCTCGGCAAATGGCAGGAACCAACATCAACAGGGTGATCATCACCGGCAACCTGACTCGGGATCCCGAGCTGAGGACGCTGCCCGAGAGTGGCACGACCGTCTGCAGCCTGCGAGTCGCGTGCAACGGCCGCCGCAAGAACAGCGACACCAATCAGTGGGAGGATCAGCCGAACTACTTCGACGTCACGGTCTGGGGGGCGCAGGGCGAGAACTGCGCCCGGTATCTCGCCAAAGGGCGCCCGGTGGCGGTCGACGGGCGGCTGCGCTGGCGTGAGTGGACCTCCAACGAGGGACAGAAGCGCCAGGCTGTCGATATCATCGCTGAATCCGTGCAGTTCCTTGGCGGGCGCGACGACGCCGCCGGCGGCAACGGGAACGGTTTCTCCAGCAGCGTTCGCGCGAGCGAGAGCGACGTTCCAATCGACACCGGTGACTTCGAGCGCGCTCCCGTGGGTGCCGGAGCTGCCGACGACGACATTCCGTTCTAGGCGGCTGACCGAGAGCAAGCTGAGACCAGTTAGGTGATGACAGGTGGCCAAGCAACGTAGAAGGCCGGTGCGCCGGCGCGACAGGAAGGGCGGCCCGACTTCCGGACGCAGGAAGCCGTGCCCGTACTGTCGCGACAAGGTCGACCAGGTCGACTACAAGGACCTCTCCTCGCTCCGGAGATTCATCTCCGAGCGCGGCAAGATCCGCTCACGCCGCATCACCGGCGCCTGCCGCCGCCACCAGAGCCAGGTCGCGCGCGCGGTGAAGCGTGCGCGCGAGCTCGCGCTGCTGCCCTACGTGGCCGAAGGCGGAGGCGACCATCGTGAGCGCGGTGGTCGCGGCGACCGGGACCGAGACCGGTAGGGATCCAGAGGCAGCAATGCCGCAGGCAATTCTGCTCCAGGACGTTGAGACGCTCGGCGAGCGAGGCGCGGTCATCGATGTCTCGTCGGGCTATCTGCGCAACTTCTTGTTGCCCCGCAAGCTGGCCGAGCCCGCCACCAAGGGCTCGATCGAGGCTGCCTCCCGCCGGCGCGAGCAGGCAGAGCGTGCGCAGCGCGAGGCCGAGGAGCGTGCCCAAGAAAGCGCGGCGACGCTCGGCCGTACGGTGCTGACGATTCCTCAGCAGGCCGGCGACGACGGACGACTGTTCGGCTCGGTCACCACCCAGGACATCGCCGACGCTATCCGGGATGCTCGCGGACTCAAGGTTGACCGGCGCAAGATCCAGCTGGAGGAGCCGATCCGCAACATCGGCACCTATATGGTCGTAGTGGAGGTCACTGATGGCGTGACCGCTACGGTCAAGACGATGGTCGTCGGCGCCTAGAGGCGTCGTAGGCGATCCTGTCACGGCAGCCGGCCGGGAACGTTCCGCGCCTGGCCAGGAAATCCGAACCGAGTCAGGCGGCTCCTGGTGTAAGCGCTCAAGCATCGACTTCCGGAACACGCGTGTCCGCGCCAGGCTCGGTCGAATCTCGTAGACGACTGGACCGGTGCCGGCATCCGCCAGGATCTTGAACTTCCTGCTGAGTGCGGGAAGGGCCCGGGCTAGCCGCCGTTCCCCAACCTAGACTCGGATCGACGAATGAGCACGGTCCCGAACATCGCCGTCCCGCCGCACAACCCGGAAGCCGAGAAGTCCGTGCTCGGCGCCGTGCTGCTCGACGAGCGCCACCTGTTCTCCCTACTGGTGGAGGAACACCTGCGGCCCGAGCACTTCTACGTGCAGCGGCACGCGCTGGTGTTCGAAGCGATGCTGGAGCTGCACAACGGCGACCGCAAGATCGACCACCTGACCGTCTCCGAGGCATTGCGCGAGCGCGGAAACCTGGAGGAGGCCGGCGGACCTGAGGCCATCGAGGAGCTTGCCGGTTGGGTGCCCGCTGCTGGTCACGCTCGTGACTACGGCCGGATCGTGCGAGGGCAGGCGCAGATGCGCGCCCTGCTGAGCGCCTCCTACGAGATCCAGGCCAGCGTACTCTCCCGGGAGGCGCCCGCGCACGAGTTGGTCGAGCAGGCCGAACGGGCAATGCTCGAGGTGGCCCACGATGACCGGCAGAAGAAGATTCGGTCGATCGCGGACATCCTGGAGGGCGAGACCGACAAGCTTCACCGGCTGTCGGTGTTGAAGACCTCGCTCACCGGCACGCCGTCAGGATTCAAGGACCTCGACGAGAAGACCGGAGGCTTCCAGTCCGGCAACCTCGTGATCATCGCCGCCCGCCCGTCGATGGGCAAATCAGCGCTGGTGGCCAACATCGCCGAGAACGCGGTGTTGGCCAAGCACGCCGTTGCCCTGTTCTCGCTCGAGATGTCCGAGTCGGAGCTGGCCCAGCGGTTCGTTGCCTCGCAGGCCCGGATCAAGGGAGAGGAGCTGCGTCGCGGGAAGGTCGCCGAGCATCGTTGGCCAAAGATCCTGGAGGCCTGTCAGCGCCTCGCGGCGGCGCCGCTGTACATCGACGACTCCAGCGACACGGGCGTGCTGGAGGTTCGCGCCAAGGCGCGGCGGCTGCACCATCAGCTCGAAGGCGGCCTCGGTCTGGTCATCGTCGACTACCTACAGCTGATGCGCCACGAGGGTCGCGTGGACAGTCGAGTCGAGCAGGTGGGGCAAATCTCTCGCGGTCTCAAGGGCCTGGCGCGGGAGTTGAACGTGCCCGTGATCGCGCTCTCGCAGCTGAGCCGCGGCGTTGAGCAGCGCGGCGGCGACAAGCGGCCGGTGCTATCGGATCTTCGCGATTCCGGAGCGATCGAGCAAGACGCGGACCTGGTGATGTTCATCTACCGAGACGAGTACTACGACAAGGAGTCAGAGCGTCCCGGCGAGGCCGACATCATCATCGCCAAGCACCGCAACGGCCCCGTCGGCGAGGTCGTGCTGACCTTCCAGAAGGAGTACCCGAAGTTCATGAACTACGCCGGGGAGCGCTTTGCCGCGTGAGTGCCTCCGGTCAGCGATCAGCAGAAGGAACCGTCGGGATGAGCCAGCGGACGACTAGCCGTCCGCGAAACGGGGCGCCGGTATGAGCGGCTGCCCGTTTGAGCTCTGCGACGGCTCCGGGCTGATCGTCGACGACGCGACCAACACCGCCTACGACTGCCGGTGCCGGCCGCAGCTGATCGCCCAGTACAAGGCCCGAAGTCTCTCGGCGGTGATCCCCCGCCGCTATCGCGAGGTTTCCTTCGAGCGCTCTCCGGTGACCGAGATCCAGCCGCCCGTCGTGGTCAGCGAAACGCATAGATTCGTCGATCGGATCGACCAGCGACTCGATGAAGGTCAGGGGTTGTGGTTCGTCGGGCCCCCCGGGACCGGCAAGACGACGCTGGCGATGCTGGTAGCCAAGGCCGCGCTCAAGGCCGGACGCTCGGTGGCGATCTACTCCTTACCCCGCCTGCTCAACGAGATCCGCGATGCCCACCGGGCCGAGCGGTCGCACGTCGAGCTGCTCGATCGTCTAACCGCCGTCGACCTGCTGCACCTTGACGATGTTGGCGCCGAGCGCACGACCGACTGGGTGCTGGAGGAGCTGTACTCGATCGTCAATGCGCGCTATGAGGATCGCCGCTCCATGGTGATCACCACCAACCTCGACCACGATCAGCTCGGCATCCAGATCTCAGAGCGCACGGTCTCGCGCCTGACCGAGATGTGCGTCCAGCTGCCGCTGCACGGACATGATCGGCGGATGGAGCTGCGGCTGGCCTAGCGGCCGGAGCGGGCACCTCAGCGCGTGAGGAGCCCGCCCGGAGTCTGCCCCGGCCGTCGAGCTAGTCGTCGGGGTTGACCGTGTCCTTGACCGCGTCGGCGGCACCGCCGACCTTATCCTTGACCGTCCCGCTCGCTCTGTCGACCTTGCCCTCGTTCTTGAGGCTGTCGTCGTCGGTCACATCCCCCGCGGCCTCTTTCACCCGCCCTTTGGCGTCGTCCAGTGCTCCGTCGCTCATCGCGCTCTCCTTGATAGTGGTGCCATGTCGCCTACCCGAGCGCGAGGGGGGCAAAACGATCCGGGGGCAGTGAAGGCGGGGGCAGTGACGGCGGTCGTCGCCCCGGGGCCCAGGCAGGAACTACTGGTCGCGCTCTCGCTCCGACCGGCTGCGCTGTTTGAGCTTCTCCCGGAGGTATCGCGCTTTCTCCGCGCGCCGCTGATGCTGATCGGCCTCGTCATCCTCGGAGGCGCGTTGGGCCAGGATCTCTTCCCGGACCGCTCGCTCCAGCTGGTCGGCGCTCAGCTCCTCTGCGTCGCGCTCCTCGTCCACGGCCCCAACCGTAGCGCGGCAGGCCCCCCACCCCGACGTACACTGATCCCGATGGCCGGAATTGTGATTATCGGCGCCCAGTGGGGCGATGAGGGCAAGGGGAAGGTGACCGACCTGCTGGCCGAGGAGGCCGATGCGATCGTGCGCTTTCAGGGCGGCAACAACGCCGGGCACACGATCGTGCGCGGCGGGAACACGTGGAAGCTGCACCTCATGCCCTCGGGCATCCTCCATCCCGGAAAGCTCTGCGTGATCGGCAACGGAGTCGTGATCGACCCGCGCGTGTTGACCGACGAACTCGACGAGCTGCGGCGGCGTGGTGTCGACACGACGGCGCTACGGATATCCGCCAACGCTCACCTGATCATGCCCTACCACCTGATGCTCGACCACGCGGGCGAGGCGAAGCTCGGCAAGCTGCAGATTGGCACCACGCGTCGCGGTATCGGACCCTGTTACGCAGACAAGGCGGCCCGATTGGGGATCCGGGTCCAGGACCTGCTCGACGAGAAGATCCTCAAGAAGAAGATCTTCGCCGCGCTTGATCCCAAGCGGTTGTCGCTGCGCCCTTTCGCCAAGGATCCGCGGCTGGACCTGCAAGCGATGACCGACGAGTACCTCACCTACGGCCACCGGCTCGAGCGCTACATCGCCGACACCAGCCGACTGGTGCTCGAAAGCCTCGACAGCAACCAGCTGGTCGTCTTCGAAGGTGCCCAGGGCGTACTCCTGGACATCGATCACGGGACCTATCCGTTCGTCACTTCCTCCAATCCGGTGGCCGGGGCGGCGTGCATCGGAGCCGGTGTCGGGCCCAAGGACATCGATGAGATCTGGGGCGTGACCAAGGCGTACTCCACCCGCGTCGGCGCCGGCCCGTTCCCGACGGAGATGGAGGGACCCGCCGCCGACGAACTGCGCGAGCGAGGAGGCGAATACGGGACGACCACGGGGCGATCCCGCCGCGTCGGCTGGATCGATCTTGTCGCGCTCCGCTACGCGGCGCGTATCAACTCGCTCACGGCACTGGCGGTGACCAAGCTGGACGTGCTCACCGGGATCGACCCGATCCGCATCTGCACCCGCTACCGCGGAGCCGAGGGCGCCGAGTTCGATTACTTCCCCTACCACCAGTCAGTCCTCCACCATTCGGTCGGCGAATACGACGAGCTACCGGGGTGGGCCGAGGACATACGCGAATGCCGCAGCGAAGACGAGCTCCCCGCGGCTGCGCGTGACTATCTGCGCTTCGTTTCCGAGTTCGTGCGCGTCCCGGTGGCGCTGATCGGTGTGGGGCCCGGACGTGACGAGGTGATCTGGACCTCGGCGGGGGCAGAGATGGCCGGCGCGGGTGGGCGGGCCGCCGCGCGCGCGTGACGCTTTTCTCGAGCGTTGCCGAGCGCGCGCCCTAGGGTGGTCAGCTCGACAATCATCGAGATTTTGGATCTCGCTGTCACGCTGGCCCCCTCACAGGGGGTCAACACGACAACGTCGAGGACGATCGGCGCGATTGGCGGGTTGTGCACCGACGGCTCCCGCCGAGCGCCAGCGACCACTACCGCCGTGATGGGTGACCCTCCCCCGGCCACGGCGCCAGTAACAGCAACAGCCGCGCGTCACCGACGGCACGGACCGCGTGGCGCTCGTTGGGGTCGAAGTGAGCGACCAAGCCGGCGTCCGCCCTGACTCGCTCTCCATCCTGATCGATCTCCACTGACCCCTCCGCCACCACCAGGTAGGCCCGCTCGTGCACCTGGTGCTCCTGCAGCTCCTCGCCGGCCGGGAGATTGATGGCGATCACGCGTGTGTCGTCATCGGAGCGCAGCACCTGCGGCTTGTGCGGTTCGAGCTCCAGCGTGCGTATATCCCAAGTCTGCATCGCTTCCTCCTGATCCGGGGGTACGCTGGGAACCTACCCGACGCTCGCCGTCCCCGTGCCTCAGCGCCAGCGTTCGAGCAGGTCCGCCTCCTCCACCTGGCGGACGACCCTCGCCGGCACACCCATCGCCACCTCGCGCGGGCCGACGTCGCGAGTGACCAGCGCGCCGGCGGCCACGAAAGCCTCCTCGCCGATCTCCACGCCGGGCACGAGCACGACGCCACCCCCGAGCCGGCAGGCACGGCGAAGCACGGGACCGCGCAGCGGCTCGCGAGCCCGATGGCGCCCCATCGTGTCGTCGTTGGTGGTCTGCACGCCGGGTCCCACGAATACGTCGTCCTCCACTACCGAGCCGCCGGTCAGGTACACACCGGTCTGGATCAGCACGCGTTCGCCGATGCGAGCATCGAAATCGACCGTCGAGGCTCGGCCGACCACGCTGTGGGCCCCGATCCGCGCCCGCTCGCGGATCTGCGCCTGATCGCCGACGATGGCCCGCTCGTCGATGACGCTGCCGGCGTAGACGACCGCGCCGCAGCAGACGGTGACGCCGGGGCCCAGCTCGAGGTCGTCGACCGTGGAGGCCGCGGCGCTTGATCCGGGTCTCAGCCGCGGCCGCTTGCCCAGGACGGCATGATCCTCGATCACGCAGTCCTCGGCGATCCTCGTCCTTTCGTGCACGACGGCCGCGGCGCCGATCACGCTGCCGGAGGCGATCGTCACTCCAGGGTGCACCACCGCTCCGGGAGCCAGGGCCACCCCATCCTCCACCTCGGCCTGCGCCGAGACCCAGGCGCCGCCGGCGGCCACCGACCAACCCGTCGACGCCGAATCCCCCGGTGCGGTGTCCTCCGAGGCGTGGCCCTCCCTCGGAAGCTCACCCATCGGCGGTGACCCGCAGCCGGGTCGTATCCACCCGCTGCCGGCGAGACTCCTGCAGCGAGTGTTGCAGCCGCTCCAGCACCGCGACCACGCGTAGCCCGCTGGCACCATCCGAGCGAGGCGCGGCACCGGTGCGGATGCACTGCACGAAGTGCTCGCACTCCAGCCGGAGCGGCTCGATATTGGGGATCCGAGGGGAAAAGATATCCCCGCTGCGAGTGATGTACTCGCCGTAGCCGTGGCTGTCCTCGTCGAAGCCCTTGTCATAGACGGTCAGCTTGCCCTCCAGCGCCATATCGTCGAAGGTCGCCATTCGCCGTGAGCCGACCACGGTGAAGCGTCGTTCCTTGTGGGGATCGAGCCAGGAGAGGTGCAGGTGCGCCGCCAGTCCCGACGGAAAGCGCAGAAAGCAGAAGACGACGTCCTCGACGTCGCTGCGCACATAGGATTCGCCATGCGCCACCACCTCCCACGGCTCCTCCCCAGCTAGGTACAGCAGCACGGAAACGTCGTGCGCGCCCAAGCTCCAGAGCGCGTTCTCATCCGCGCGCAGCTGGCCGAGGTTCAGACGGTTGCCGTAGATGTAGTAGATCTCGCCGAGTTCACCGGAGGCGGCGAGATCGGCCAGCTTTTGCACCCCCGGGTGGTACTCGAGCAGATGGCCCACCATCAGCACCCGGTCGTTGTCAACCGCCGCATCAACGGCGAGCTGTGCGTCGGCCACCGATTGCGCCAGCGGCTTCTCGACAAAGCAATGCTTCCCCGCCGATAACACCCGGACCGCCAGCTGGGCATGAGTGGGAACCGGCGTCGCCAGCACGACCGCGTCCAGCCGCGGATCTTCCAGCAGCTCGGTCAGCTCGGCGGTCATCCGGGACTCCGGGAAGCGCGCGCGGAAACGCTCGCGAGCCGCCGAAGAGGCGTCGCAGCACCAGCTCAGCTCGCAGCCCGGGAGTGCGCCGAAGTTGCGGGCCAGGTTCGGCCCCCAGTAGCCGAGGCCGACGACGCCGACCCGCAGCGGCGTGTGATCTGCGCCCCCGGAGCTCATCTCACAGGAGTGTAAGCGCGTCCCGGACCCGCTCGCCGGCGTGGCCGTCGCCATAGAGCGGCGGCCTGGCCGGGGGCGGGGGGACCTCGAGCGCCCTCATCGCGGCGTCGGCGTCGAGGTCGACGAGCACGTTCCAGCCCTGCTCCACCGTCTCCACCCACTCCGTGCTGGCCCGCAGGGTGATGCATGGGACCCCCGCCAAATAGGCCTCCTTCTGCAGCCCCCCAGAGTCGGTCATCACCGCGCGAGCGTTGCATAGCAGCGCGGTCAGCTCGACGTAGCCCAGCGGCGGTGTGATCACCACCCCGCCGTCGACCAGGTGTTGCCAGAGCCCGGCCCGGCGCAGCCGGTCCTCGGTCCGGGGATGAAGCGCTAGCACGACCGGGAACGGCACCCGGCAGAGCAGCTCCACCAGCCGCTCCAGGCGCTCCGGTGCGTCGACGTTGCCGGCCCGATGGGCGGTGGCGAGCACGTAGTCTCCCGGCTCTACCCCGTGCTCACGCACGAGGTCGACCCGCTCCCGGGCGCGCGGCTGTACCGCCGCCGCCACGTCCACCATCACGTCCCCCACCAGTGCCACCTCGCCGGCGGCCCGCTCGGCGCGCAGGTTCTCAACCGCTGTCGTCGAGGAGCAGAGCAGCAGCGAGCTGGCGTGATCGGCGAGCACGCGATTGAGCTCCTCGGGCATCGAGCGATCGAACGAGCGCATCCCCGCCTCCACGTGGACCACCGGAACCCTGGCCTGTGCCCCGGCCAACGCTCCGGCCAAGGTCGAGTTCGTGTCGCCGTAGACCAGCACAGCATCGGGTGAGAGCTCGGCCAGCAGCGGTTCGAGCGCTCCCAGCATCCTCGCCGTCTGCGAGCTGTTGGAGCCGAGCGCGACCTGCAGCTGGCGGTCAGGCCCGGGCAGACCGAGCTCGGCGAAGAACACCGCCGAGAGCTGGTCGTCAAAATGCTGGCCGGTATGCACCAGCAGCTCCTGGTGATGCTCCCGCAGTCGTGGCGAGACGGCCGCCGCCTTGATGAACTGCGGGCGGTTGCCGATCACCGTGAGGATCCTCACCCGCGGCCAAGCTCCGTACTGATCCGCTCCCGCACCGTCACCGAGGCCTCAGTCGTCACCGGTCCCTCGCCCGCGAACGTGGTCTCATCGATCGCCGCCACTGGGTGCACCTCACGGATGGTCGAGGCCAGGAACGCCTCGTCGGCGGCGGCGAGGTCGGCCAGCGTGCAGGCGAGCTCGCGCGCGCCGGTCGACTCGATCACCAGGGCGCGGGTGATCGAGGCCAGGATGTGCTCCTCCAACGGAGGCGTCAGCACCTCGCCGTCCTTGACCCAGAAGATCGAGCTGGTCGGCGCCTCCAGTACGCGTCCATGTGGGGTCACCAGCAGCGCTTCGTCGAAGCCGCGCTCCCGGGCGAGTCTTCCGGCGAGCATGTTGGCAGCGTAGGAGAGCGACTTGACGCCGTCGAGCACCCGCGTCGGGGCGTAGGTGATGCTGGCCAACCGGACCCGAGGGGGCATCTGATGCAGCGGCTCGGTCAGCAGCAGCCGGCGTCCGCCCCGCGTGAGCACGATCCGCAGCGCCTCGTGGGCAGGTCCCGCGCCGGCACGAGCCAGCAGCCGGTGGGCCTCGGCGCGAACGGCTTCGACGTCGACCGGCAGGCGCAGGTTGGCCGCCGAGCGCTCCAGCCGCGCTAGGTGCTCCTCGAGCGCGAACGGTCGCCCGTCGTACACGCGGATCACCTCGAACACGCCGTCGCCGCGCAGCAGCCCCTCGTCGGTGGCGGGAATCCTCGCCTCCTCGGCGGCCATGATCTCCCCGTCCAGACTGGCCAGGCAAGCGGACTCGGTCATCGCTTCAGAGCCTACTTCAGCGCCCCCGCGGCTCGGCGTCGGCGTCCCCGCCGGCCTTCCGCATCGCCGGCTTGGCCCAGTCGCCCGCCAGCCGCACCACGGTCGATGCCGCGGCGGCCATGTCCTGGACCGAAGCCCACTCGCGAACCGAGTGATAGTCATGGCCGCCGGTGAAGATGTTCGGCGTCGGCAGCCCCATCTCGCTCAGCCGAGAGCCGTCGGTGCCGCCACGGATCGGAGCCCGAATGGGCTCGATTCCCTCCGCACGCATCGCCGCCTCGGCGGCGCCGAGCACGTGCGGCACCTGCTCCAGGTACCGGTGCATGTTGCGGTACTGGGTCCGAACCTCGACCTTCACCGTCGCCCGCGGCTCCCGAGCCGCCGCCTGTTGTGCGGTGTGCTCGAGCAGCCCCACGTGCTCGTCCAGCAGCCGATCGTCAAAGTCGCGCACGATTGCGCGAAACCGCGCTTGGGCCGCCGTACCCCGCAGCTCGTAGACGTGGATGAAGCCCTCCCGTCCGGCGGTGCGCTCGGGCGTCAGCTCCGTGGGTAGCTCGCTGATGATCTCTGCCGCCAGCCGGAGGGCGTTGACGAGCTTGCCCGTGGCCTGCCCGGGATGGACGTCGATGCCCTCGACGGTGACGATCGCCTCCTGCGCGCTGAACGTCTCGTCCTGCAGCTCCCCCAGCTCAGAGCCGTCGATCGTGTATGCGCACTGGGCGCCAAAAGCGGGGATGTCGAAAAGTGTGGCTCCCTCGCCGATCTCCTCGTCGGGGGTGAAGCAGATCCGCAGCCTCGTGCGCGGCAGCTGGGGATCGGCGCTCAGCTGGGCCAGCGCGGCCATGATGATGGCCACGCCGGCCTTGTCGTCGGCCCCGAGCAGCGTGTCACCGCTGGCGGTGACCAAATCGTGGCCGACCTTGCCTGCCAGCTCGGGCATCGCGGCGGGATCCAGATGGGTCCCTCCACGGGGCAGCTCGATCACGTCGCCGCCGTAGCGCTGGTGAACAATCGGCGTCACCCCCGCACCCGGAGCGTCCGGGCTGGTGTCCAAATGCGCGATCAGGCCCACCGTAGGGCCGGCGCCCGGTAGCGTTGCGGTCACGTAGCCGTTGCCGTCCTGGGCCACGTCGGTGAGGTCGAGCTGGCCCAGCTCCTGGGCCAGCAGCCGCCCCAGCTCCAGCTGTCCGGGTGAGCTGGGTGAGCGTTCGCGCTCCCGGCGCGCCTGCGTGTCGATCTGCACGTAGCGCAGGAAACGCGTCAGCAGGTCGTCTGACAGCCGCTGAGCCTGCTCTGAGGTGTAGGGGGCGTCGTTCATCATCTGGTGGGTGACGTCAGGGTAACCCGAACGCACGTTTGGGGTATTTTTCGGGACAGGGAAACCGACTACCTAGCGCTACAACGATTGCAGAGGAGCACTCTCATGGCGACACAGACAACCACGCAGCGCCAGGCTGCAGGCAAGAAGGCAGCCGCGACCCGCAAGCGCAACGCCACCAGGCGCAGCGCCTCGGCGACCAAGGCCTCCGCACGCGAGACCCAGCGCTCAGCACAACGCTCGGCACAGGAGACCACGCGTGCAGCTCGGCGCACCGGCCGTCAGGCCGGCCGCACTGCAGGCAGTGGCCTGGAGGCGGCAGCTGCTCGCCTCGACGCCGTGGGGCGTCAGGCTGAGCGCGCGCTGCTGATCCAGGTCGGCGCCGCCGCCGAGCTGCGTGACACGATCACCCAGACGGCCAGGACCTACAGCAACCTGAACGGCGTGGTACGCGAGCTGAATCGGTTCGAGCGCCGTGGTGCACGGGTCCTGAACCGCAGCGAGCGGACACTGAAGCGCACTCGCCGTGACCTGCGCCACGATGTCCGCAGCGCCCAGCGTGAGGCATCCCGTCAGGCAGACTCCGTCCGTTCGGATGTCGGCAACGTCGTCAGCCAGCTCAGGCAGCTGGCGTAAGCATTCCGCGGACTGTCGCCGATTATGAGGCCCGCCCTTTCGAGGGCGGGCCTTTTCGTTGAGCCGATGAGGGAGCAGGCACCCCGGCGCGGGTAGAGGGGTCGAGCATGGTCACGACCAACCCACGGCCGCGGCTGCGGCGATCAGATTGCTCCGGTCCGGGGCTACACCGGGTGCGCCGCGGACGCGGCTTCGTCTATCTCGATGGCGACGGCAGTCGAATCGCCGAACCCGAGACGATCGAGCGAGTGCGGGCGCTGGCGATTCCGCCGGCATGGAAGGACGTTTGGATCTGCTCAGATCCGTGGGGCCACCTGCAAGCGACCGGAATCGACGCCGCCGGACGCAAGCAGTACCTCTACCACCCGCGCTGGCGTGCGCGCCGTGACCGGGAGAAGTTCGAGCGGATGGAGCGTTTCGGCCGCTCGCTGCCGGCGCTGCGCCGGCAGCTGACCCGGGATCTGGCCCCGGGAGAGCCGACGCGCGGGGCCGTGCTGGCGTGCGCGGTGCGGCTGCTGGACGTGGGTCTGTTCCGCGTCGGCTCCGAACAGTACGCCGACGAGGACCATGGCGTCGGATTGGCGACGGTACGCAAGGATCACGTCATCCTGCGCCGGGAGGCGATCGAGTTCGACTATCCCGGCAAAGGCGGCATCCGCCGGCTGCACACCATCATCGACCCGCTGAGCGGCGACCTCGTGCGGACGCTCCGGCGCAGACGAGGTGGGCCGCCGGAACTGCTGGCCTACCGCAACGGACGGGGGTGGAGCGGAGTTCGCTCGCACGACATCAACGAATACCTCAAGCTCACTCTCGGAGACGAGTTCAGCGCCAAGGACTTCCGTACTTGGAACGCGACGGTTCTGGCCTCGGTGTCGGTGGGCGCCGATGCGCCGCTGGCCACCACCAAGACCGCCCGCAAACGCGCGATCGACCGGGCAGTGCGTGGAGTCAGCGAGATGCTCGGCAACACGCCAGCCGTAGCGCGACGGTCCTACATCGACCCACGCGTGTTCGACCGGTACCTATCGGGGTGGACGATCGCGGCCGGGCTGGAGCGGTTGGGCGAGATCGACGTCACCGACGAGCGTGACCGCGCGCGGCTGGAGCAGGCGGTACTCGACCTGCTCCAAGACGACGAGGATTCGCCCGCGCTGCTACCGGCACCAGCACCAGTCACCTGAGTGCCTCCGACGGCTCCCGCGATCAGGTGACGCGCCGGTGCGTTACCAGCGGCCGTACCAGCGGCGACGTCCCCTGGAAGCCCCGGATTCGATGCTGCCGATGAAGAACCCCAGTACCCACAGAATGAGTGCGGCTACCAGCACCAACCAAAGCAGGTGTACGGCGAATCCCAATCCACCGAACACCGCGAGGATTACCAGCAGCACGATCAGCGCAACCATCTCAGCCTCCTTGTTGAAGCCATCGGACCTCTCAGCGCCGTAGGCTAGGATTACCCGCGGACGGAGCCGGCCATGCTCAAGATTACAGTGCCGGACAACAGGTTAGGCAGGTCGACCGGCTTAGCGGTACGCTCGCGCTGGCGTGCAGACCCCGTTTTCCGTAGCGGTTCACACCGAGGGCCGGTCCAGCGTGGTCGAAGTCAGCGGGGAGCTGGACCTGGCTTCGAGCGGCGCCTTGGAGGAAGAGCTCCTGCGCATCACCGACTCCGGCGCCGAGCAGGTGATCGTCGACCTCAGGCAACTCGAGTTCATGGACTCGACCGGTCTCGGGACGCTGGTCAAGGGTTACCAGCGCGCTGCCGGGGCGGGCCAGCGCTTTGCCCTGGTCAGAGGCTCGGAGCAGGTGCAGCGGCTGCTGAGCCTGACCGGAGTGGCGGACCGGCTCGAGCTGGCCGACGAGCTCGAGGAGCTTCTGAGGAGCAGCCGCTGACGGCGAGACGCCATCGTGGTGGCCGGCCGGCCTAATTCGGGCCGTGGTCGAGCATCACGACCCGCAGCAGCTCTCCGTCGCCCGGCAGTGAGTCGACGTGAAGCTGATCGCTGAGGAGCGCCAGGGGCGAGGTCCGCGCCTCCTGCTCGGCGTCGGCGCGGATCTTCTCGCCGCTTCCCGGGCTCAGCGGGCCGATCGACAGCTCCAGGCGACGACCTTGGGCCTCCAGCGCGAACGCCATTCGGTTGGTGATTGCCGCCGACCGCACGTGCGCGGCGAGTGCGTCGGTTAGCAAGTACAGGTCGGAGAAACGGTCGAGCGAGAACTGCGCCGTTGCCGCCAGCGCCCGAGCAAGGCGCCCGAGCACCGTCCCCAGCAGGTCGATGGGCGAGATCGAGCCAACCGCATCTCCCTGCAGCTCGGCGGGCCAGCCGTCCGGTGGCAGCGGCGCGATCAGCGGCTCGAACAGGCGATTCCCCTCGCGGACCCCAGCGAACGACATCAGCACCTCTGTGCCACCGCCACTCCGGGGACTGAACTCGGCGTGCTCGGCGAGCGCGCGGATGACCGGGATACCCACGCCCAGCTGATCGGCGGGCTGGGCGTGGTCACCGATGCCCACACCGCGATCCCCGATCATTGTCACCAGGGAGCGTTCCAGCACGTACAGCTCCACCGACAGCGGACCCGGTGGCTGCCCCGGGTAAGCGTGGAGGACGACGTTGTTGCAGGCCTCGCTAACGGCGGTCTTGAGGTCGTCCACCAGCTCAGGGTCGATTGCCAACAGCTCGGCGACGGCGCCGAGCATCGCGCGTACCAGCGTCAGGGTCTCGGGCCGGCTGTCGAGCCGGAGGCTGACACAGGGATCGCCGGAGAGCTCGACCTGACGGTTGAGGGGGGGCATGGTCGGGGACCCCTGCGCCTCGGATTCCTGGGCTGGCAAGGTGGTCGTTTAGGCCGTTCCCGGTCAGGAGCGGTTCCAAACCGGCAGCGAATCTACGCGGCCGCCGCTGAAGGCCGTCAGGCCTCAGGAAGCGACTCGGCCTGGGTCAGCTCCCGCAGCTGCTCGAGCGCCCGGCGCAGGATCCGCGAGACCTGCATCTGAGAGACCCCGATCATCTCGGCGATCTGGCTCTGGGTGAGATCCTCGACGAACCGCAGCAGCAGGACTCGCCGCTCACGCGCGCCCAGATGCCTTGCCGCCTCGGCGATCGTCACCTTGGCTTCGACCAACTCAAAGCGGTCGTCAACCTGGCCGAAAGCATCGGCCAGCGTGCCCGAGTCCTCCTCCCCATCTTCACGAGGAGAGTCCAGCGAAGCGGTGTGGTGGGCGCCGGCGGTCTCCAGCGCCTCGAGCACCTCCTCCAGGCTCAGCTCCAGGAACTCGGCCAACTCGGCAACACTCGGGGGCCGGCCGGTGCGGGTCATCAGCTGCTGACGACCATCCTCGACCTTCAGCGCCAGCTCCTGAGCGCCACGAGGCACGTGGACCGACCAGCCAAGGTCCCGGAAATATCGCTTCAGCTCCCCCAGGATCGTCGGCACCGCGAATGACGAGAACGCGGTGCCGCGGCTGATGTCATAGCGGTCGATCGCCTTGACCAAACCGAGACTGGCCACCTGCAGGAGATCGTCGAAGGGCTCGTGAGCGCCGCTGTAGCGGCGAGCGAGCTTCCGGGCCAGCGGCAGGAAGCGTGCCACCAGCTCCTCGCGCGCACGCACGTCACCTCGGTCTTGCCAGCGGACGAAGAGCTCGGTTGACGCGATTCGATCCGCGGCTACCACCGGGGGATCGCCAGGCTGGTGCGGCCCAGGCTGGTGCGGATGCACGGACACATAGGAAACGTACTATGACCGAACCGCACACGCTGCATCTGAATCTCGGCTACCCACAAGTAGATCAGGCAAACCGGACCCGGTGGTGCTTGAGCGTCGAGTGCGGCGGGAAGTGCCTTGTGAATGGTGGCCAAGGACGCCGTGTTGATCACCCCGTATCGTGACGGCCCGCTGGTGATCCGTGGTCCGTTCGAGTTGCTCGACGACCGGGGTAACGCGATCCCCAGCAAACGCCGAACCGTGGCCCTGTGTCGGTGCGGAAAATCTCGACTGCGGCCGTTCTGCGACGGCACCCACAAACTGATCGGCTTCAGCGCGCCGGCAGCTCCACCGGCTCACGCGCCTCCGGCGGCTCACGACAGCTAGCCTCGCGGCGACCCGGGACCTCGGCCAGCAGCGAGCTACGACCCGCGCGCCAACATGAGAGCAGATGCGCGGCCCAGCGCTCATCCACGGCGGCTAGAGCCTCGGCCCCCCACAGCACTGACCGAGCTAGAGAGGGCTCCTGGGCGACCAGGCCGCCGGCGAGATCGACCGCGGCGACGTTCTCGTGGACGGCGTCGGCCTCGACGTGCTCATCAAAGAACAGGGTCGCATCTCCGTCGAAGCCCAGGCGCCGGAGACCATCTCCGTAGCGACGATTGGGAATCGAGGAGGTCATCTCGAACAGGGCCAGGTGCCCAACAATCGCCCCTCGCCAGCGACGATGCAGGCCGAACAACGACATCAGGTTTACGGTGGCCAGCGTCACCGCCGGGATCACGTTCAGGTAGGCGCCGTAGCTGCGGTCGAGCTCGAGGGCGTGCATCGCGCGCGCGAACAGCTCGGCGTGGACCCACTCCGGCCGGCCGCCGCCGTACTCGTCGGCCTGGATCTCGATCAAAGCCGCCTTGGGCGCGCCCCACAGACGGGGAATGGCCCAGGAATGAGGATCGGCCTCCTTGAGCTGATAGGCCGAACGATGCACCATGAACTCCCGGATCTGCGACAGCGTGGCCCGGGAGCGGACGTAGCTCGACAGCGGCGGCGACTCTCGCTCCGAGATCTCCCGCAGTGCCAGGTCGATCTCGGCTGGGGCGGGGTCCACCTCCAGGGGCGGCACCACCTCTAGCAGGGCATGCTCAAACCGAGACTCCAGCTCGCGTCGCAGCGCCAGCAGCGTCGGCTCCCACTCCCAGCGGTCGTCCACTCCCGGGAGCCCCCGATAGTGCAGCTCATAACACAGGTACAGAGAAAGCTGCACATCCTCGTTGCGCAGCAGGTCCGGCGTCGGTCCGAGCGAGCTGAACTTCACCGGGTGCACATCACGGCCGAGTGCCTGCAGCAGCGCCTCGCTGATCACCCCGCGCGGGCGCGTGGTAGCCATCATGCCCTTTTGCTACCCGGCACCCGGCGCCAGGAAGCGCGCCACCAACCACCGCATCAGCTCCCGCGGGCCGCCCTCACGGAGCACCTCCCGCTGAGCCATCGCGCCGTTACGGATTGCCAGCTGGCGCGCGTGCGCGAGTGCCGCCGGGCCACCGAGCCGCCGTGCGACCGGCTCCAGCGAGTCGAGCAGCTCGAGCAGGGATTCGGCGGTGGAGCGCTCGATCCCGGTGCGCAGGTCGGCCATCGTCCCGGCGACCCCGTGACGGCAAGCCGACCAGCTGCTCTCCTCGATCATCCACGTCGGGTCAACCCGAAGCCGCTCCCCCGACTGGTGACGCTCGGCCAGCCACACCACGAGCGCCTGGATGACCCCCGCGACCGCGATGGCGTCGCTCACCCCACTCTGCGCGTCCGGGACCCTGAACTCGAGCGTTCCGTAGCTGGGGTGAGGCCGCAGCTCCCACCACCAGGTTCGGGGCTCGGAGAACGCACCGGCGCTGGCCCCCCATCGATACACCTCGGCCAGCGCCTCCCAACTCTCGAGCGCCGGCGGAACACCCTGGCGCGGCAGCAAGCCCGAGAGCTTGGGCCGCACCGAGGCCAAGCCACTGTCGCACCCCTCGTAGGCCGGCGCGTTGGCCGCCAGCGCAGCCACCAGCGGCAAATAGCTGCGGGCAGCGTTGTAGACCGCCAATGCCGCGGTGGCCTCTCCCACGGCAACGTGCACCTGCAGTGCGCAGACGAGCTGTCGGCTGGCGATGGAGCCGTACTCCTGCACGGTGCGGCGGTAACGCGGCAGGCGGTTCAGTTTGCCGATGCCACTACTGAAAGGGTGAACGCCGGCGGAGGCCAGGGTCACCAGCCCACGGCCCCGGTGCACGGCGGTGCGGCGGGCGCTCAGCAGCGCTTCAGTTAGTCCGTCGACGGCCGGCGAGATCGGCGAGACGATCTCCAGCTGAGCCGCCGGCAGCTCCAGCTTGAACGGATCCCCGTCGTCACATCGCCCCAGCAGCTCCTGGGCCGCCGGAGCCAGCTCCATCGTTTCCGGATCGAGCAGCATCACCTCGTCTTCGATGCCCACCGTGTATGGCAGTGGCGCATTAAACGCGGCGCGCAGCACGCCGGCGTCGGGCAGCGCGTTTGCCGGCTCCGGCGGCGGGATAGCACCACGCTCTGGTGCGGCTCCTTCCATTGCCTGGAGTCTTTCAGCCTCCTAGTGACAGCTGGTTGCTCATCGACGTATTGCGCCGGCAGCCGCTCCCGCCTCGGGCCCGCGGACTCGACCTGGGGACCGGGAGCGGAGTGCTGGCAATCGCCGCGGCCCAGACCGGATGCTCGACGGTGGTGGCCGTGGATGTCTCCCGCCGAGCGGTGATCGCTGCCCGGCTGAATGGTGCCCTCAACGGCGCAAAGGTTCGGTCCCGGCGAGGAGACCTCTACCAGCCGGTGGCCGAGGAACGCTTCGACCTGATCGTCTCCAACCCACCCTACGTGCCCACTCCCGGGCGCGGAGAACTGCCTCGGCGCGGTCTCTCGCGCGCGTGGGAGGGCGGTGCCGATGGCCGCGCCCTGGTGGATCGCATATGCCACGGAGCGGCGGCTCATCTACGCCCAGACGGGGTGATGCTGCTGGTGCACTCAGCGGTCTGCGGCGAGCGGGCAACGCTCGATCAGCTCACGGTTCAGGGCCTGCAGGCCGAGGTCGCCCTGCGCCACCGCGGGCCGCTCGGGCCGATCCTGCGGGCGCGGGCGGAGTGGCTGCGCAGCCGGGGACTGCTGCCCACCTCCCGCGGACACGAAGACGAGGAGATGTTGGTCATCCGCGCCCAAGCGCCCAGCACAGGCGCTCCGGACGGAGGTGGAACGGCGGGAGAGGGCGCGGCGATCGCCGCCCCCTCACCCTGATCGGCGTTGGGCCTGACCCCAGGCGGGCTCAGGATGAAAGCCGCTTGCGCAGCTGCTCCTTGCCTTGCTCTCCCCCCTTGCGGCTCTCCCCCTGTGCTCGGCGGAAGAAATCGGCCAGGTCGGAGTCGCCATCGCGCTCGGCGTCCTGGATGTACTGCTCCAGTCGCAGCGCGTTGCTCAGGCACTGCTCGGTGAACCAGATCAGGTTGTAGTCCTTGTCCTTGGTGCCGGTAACCTGACCGGTCTCGCTGGTGCTCATGCGAGTTCTCCCTCCTGCGGTGGTTTGGCTTTCCCTGGCGAGCTACCCGACCAGCGGGGACGTACACCTGAACTGGCCGACGTGGACGTGGAGACGCCGGTGGCTTCTCTCGCCGATTCGCGGGTAGACGAGGTCTATGCGAGTGGTGGTGATCGGTGCGACCGGCAACGTCGGCACCAGCGTGCTGAGCGCTCTCGCCGGAGATCAGGAGGTCCACGAGATCGTCGCCGTGGCTCGCCGCCGGCCGACGGTGAGCCTCGAGCGCGTGAGCTTCAGCGCCGCCGACATCGTCACCGACGAGCTCACGCAACTGTTCCGGGGAGCTGACGCGGTCGTCCATCTCGCGTGGCTGATCCAGCCCGGTCGCGACGAGGCGCTCACCCACGCCGTGAACGTCAGAGGCAGCGAGCGGGTGTTCCGGGCCACGGTAGAGGCGGGCGTGCCGGCGCTGCTCTATTCCTCCTCGGTCGGCGCCTACTCGCCGGGGCCCAAGGATCGGTTCGTCGACGAGTCGTGGCCGACGGAGGGGATCCAGAGCTCGTTCTACGCCCGGCACAAAGCCGCCGTCGAGCGCCAGCTCGACCGACTGCAGCGTGAGCAGCCAACGCTACGCCTGGTCCGCATGCGGCCGGGGCTGATCTTCAAGCGAGAGGCGGCAACGGAGATCCGCCGGCTGTTCGCCGGGCCGCTGCTACCCGGCAGCCTAGTCCGTCCTGGGCTGATCCCGGTTGTGCCAAACCTCCCCCGGCTCCGCTTCCAGGCGGTGCACTCGCTCGACGTCGGCGAGGCCTTCCGGCTGGCAGTGCGCAGCGACGCACGCGGACCCTTCAACCTCGCCGCCGACCCGCCGATCGGGCCAACCGAGCTGGCCGAGATCTTCCACGCTCGCGCGCTGAAGCTTCCGCTCGGTCCGGTGCGCTCCCTCGCCGCGGCCAGCTATGCCCTGCGACTGCAGCCGAGCGAGCCAGGATGGCTGGATATGGCGCTGGCTGTGCCGCTGATGGACAGTGGCCGCGCCCGCGCCGAGCTGGATTGGGCCCCGCGACATTCAGCAACTGAAGCGTTGCGGGAGCTGCTCGGCGGGCTTCGGCAGGGAGCAGACATGGACACGCCGCCCCTGTCTCGCCAGAGCAGCGGACCGGCGCGGGTGCGTGAGCTGCTTACCGGCGTGGGCGGGCGGCCGTAGCCAGCTCGCGCCCGTGCCTAGTGCAGTGACGGAAGGTCGACCCCCTGCGCGCGCAGGGAATCCTCCAGCGCTACAGGAAATCGTCGGTGGACCTGCTCGGCTGCGTCGCGCTCCTGCTGGAGGATCCGCTGACCGACGGCCTCGGTCTCGCCGTCGCCCGCGCGCCTAGCCACCCGGATGAGCAGCTCGTAGGCGGCAATCTCCAGATGCTCGAAGGCATAGGAGAAGCCGGCGAGCTTTGCCGGCGTGTCGGGCTGGGCCGCGAAGAAGCCACCAAGATTCAGCGCCCCCAACGCCAGCCCGGCATCCTTGAGCCTCGATGGGCTCGCGTCGCGGGCGTGCAGCCGCTCCTCGATCAGCCGCGCATGCTCCCGCGTCTGCGTCAGGTGATGCTCGTAAGTCGAGGCCAGCTCGTCCGAGCCGACGAGGTTTGCACCCTTGTCCAGCAGCTGGATCGCCTGACTCTCGATCGCGTGGGCGTCGCTCAGGTACCGGTTCAGCTCCTCCTGCAGATCATCGGCACTCTTCTCACGCAGCGACGCCTGCACGGCACGATCGAACAGGGCCGCCAGTCGCTCGCCCATCGCCTGCTCCTGCTGGCGGATGTGACCGGCGACACCAGCCGTGGCGGTGTCACCAGTCCGCTCGGAGATCTCGCTCAGCAGATCGTAAGCCGCCAGCTCCATGTGCTCGTAGGAGTAGGCGTGGGCGACCAGCTTGCCCGGAGTGTCGGGCTGGAACCGGGCGAACAGAGCAAAGCCGACGCCGGTGAGCTTCCCCGCGAGGTCCTTGACCATCGATGGGTCGGCGTCGCGGGCCTGCAGCCGCTCTCGGACCAGCCTCTCATGGCTTTCGGTCTCACGCTCGTGAGCGGCGAACGCCGAAGCAATCTCAGCGTCACCGGCGATCCTCGGGGCCAGACGCATCTGCACAAGCGCCTGCTCCTCGATCGAATGCACGTCGGTCAGGTACTTGGTCAGCTGCTGCTCGAGCGTGCTCGGGGCCATCGCATCGTCCTTTCACTCTGTCTCGACATCTGATCACCCCCCAGGGGCGAGTTGAAACCCAGCGAGTGGTCAGAACGCGTTCCCGCTCCGGGAAGGAGGCCTGCCTGACCTTCAAGGACCCTGTGACCAGGAGAGCCGGGCGAACAGAGGGGAGTGGTCGGAGAGCCCCGCTCTGCGCCAGTCGTGGAGATAGCCGATCGCCTCGACGCGAACCTGGGCAGAGACGATCAGATGGTCAAGACGGTAGCCGCCGCCCCAGGTCGGCCACTCCCAACTCAACGCGCGGACCGTGAGCCCGTGGACGTCCCGGAACGCATCCCGGAAGCCGTTGGGCTCGAGTCCCTTGATCAGCGCCAGCTCAGCTCGATCCCAGCGCTCGCCGCGGTCGGGCCTGAGGTGCCCGTGCTGGGTCCGCGCGAACGTCCAGACCCGTCCATCCGGATGCTCTTTGCGGGGTGTGTTGAAGTCGCCACACACCGCCCTAGGGCCAGATCCGCCGGCCAGGCGGCGGTACACCGCCTCGTGTGTGCGGACCTTCGCCAGGTCGGGTTTGGGACTTATCGGCGAGTGCAGGTTGATCAACTCGAGCTGATCGATTCGGCTGGCCAGCACGCGCTCGGGCCACGGAAGCCCCTCCACCGAGACCACCTGCTGCGAGATCCTGCTTGCCGTCAGCGTGCTCAGCAGGCGCGAGCGTCCCTGAGCGCGGGCAGCGGCAACGTCGCCGGCGGCGATGTGGGCGAGCCCGCCGCCCAGCAGCAGCTCTGTCCACAACCCGGCGGTGGCCGACGTCACCTCCTGCAGGCAGACGACGTCCGGCCGGGCGGCCAGGACCAACTCGGCCTGCTCGGCCAGGCGCTTGACTCGCCCGGCGACGTTCCAGCACAGCAGGGCCGCCTGCACCTCGGCGTTCGCCTCAGGCGGCCTTGTCCACAGCCACCCAGGCCTGCTGCAAGTAATCGGCTCCGGTCAAGATGGCAAACACCGAGGACACCGTTCGAGCCAGACGCGGCTGCCAGACGTACGTGGCCAGCAGCACGGTGGCGATCCACTGCCCGATGCAGTATGGACAGGCCAGTAGTTCGCCAACCGCGCGCTGAAGCCCAGTTCCTCGCGCTTGTTCTGATACCTCGGCCGGACCGGCGTCCTCCTGATAGCGCGTGAACGGGGCCCGGACGGCGGCGGTCACCTTATCCTTGGTGATCAGCCGACTGACCTTGAACGTCGCCACGCTCATCAAGGCCAGGTCCTGGGTGGGGATCTGCTCGGGCAGGCGCTTGCGCGACCTCACCAAGAGCGCGGCGATCAGGGCGACCAGAAGGTGGAAGACCATCAGCAGGATCGCGTAGCCGCCAAGGGGCTTCGGCTCCTCTGGCGAATAGGCCTGAGCGCTGTTCATCGGCAAGGTTTACCCACTCCCCGCCTTTAAACGCCTCCTTGAGGCGTCTGCGTCAGCCGTGGCGAGAATGCCTTAGATGCTCTCCAACCCCGGACGCGTGGTCTACGGCTCGATCGCGGTCGGAGCGGTGCTGTCAGCCGAGAGCGCCATGCACGAGACCTACCCGAGCACACTGGGCGCCGCCATCATCGCATTGGCGCTCTACTGGCTGGCTCACTCGTACGCCGAGTTCACTGAGCTCCGAGCGGAGCAAAGCGAGCCGCTGAAGCTCGAGGCGCTGCTGGGCGTGATCCAACGTGAAATGTCAATCCTCGGCGGCGCGGCAGTGCCACTGCTATCGCTGGTGATCTGCTGGATGGCCGGGGTGGGGCTGACCAGCGCGGTTGTCGCCGCCACCTGGGTGGCGGCGGTCTTGGTCGTGGTGGTCGAGCTCGTGGTGGGAGTCAAGGACCGGCTCGCGCCCGCGGACTTCGCCGCCCAAACCGGGGTCGGAATCGTCCTCGGACTGCTGGTGATCGCGTTACGCGTGCTGCTGCACGGAGTGGCGGTGCGCTGATGACCCGCGATCGCCGGTCTCACTACCCGAGGGTTGGGGGCCAGGCCGAACGACGGTCAGGCCGCACGTAAGCACGGGGACGAGGCCGGCCCACAGTCGGTGACGTCGTCGAGCAGTCGGCACGCCGTGGTCTGCTCCCAGCGCCCACTCTCGACCAGCGACTCGCACAGGCGCTGGGCGTCGGTGAGCGCCTCGCGCGCCGCCAGATCGGTGTCCAGATCGGCAGTGAAGATCAACTGGTCAGCAGCATCACGGATCCGATCCTGTTCTGCACCCAACAGCTTGGTCGGCCCCAGCTCGTCAAGGGTCTTGACCACCCTGCGGTATGCGTTCGTTCGCTCGGGACTCATCAAAACCACCTCCGCCACATCAGTTGGTGAGGGCAATGATTGCCGGTTGGAACCTCTTCGCCTTGGGCCCGCGGGCTAAACATCAGTCCTGCAGCTTGTACTTCAGGTCCGGGCCAACGTCGTCCGCCCCGGTCCAGTTGGTTGGATACGCGGAGCGGCCGGTGCCGGATCACGTGTCGGGCCTGACCCCGTGACGAGCGCTGGTGGGACATCCGATGATGGTAGGCTGGCCGGGAGTCAGCGCACTGCTCTGCGCACCAAGGGGCGGCATGGTCGAGAGGTTGCTCGCTAGCAGAGGTGTATTCGTCGGGCGCCAGGCCGAGCTGGACGTGATGTCGAGGGCACTGGAGGGAGCGCGCGCCTCCGATCCGCAGATCGTGTGGATCGAAGGCGAGCCGGGCATCGGCAAGACCGCCTTCGTACGCCAGTTCCTGGCCTCCGCGGAAGACATCGTCACGCTCGAGGTCAGCGGCGATGAGACCGAGGCGACGCTGGACTTTGGGGTCCTCTCGCAGATCCTGGCTCAGGCCACCCCGACCCCGAGGTCTGAGCCGCCGAACGAGAGTCCCAGCAAAGGATCGCCGGGCGGCGTGTTCGCCGTCGGGGCCGAGCTGCTCGGGTTGCTCGGCTCCCTGGAAAGCTATGCGCCGCTGGTCTTGGTCATTGACGACGTGCAATGGGTGGATCAGCCCTCGGCCGGGGTGCTGCTGTTCACTCTCCGTCGCCTCTGTGCGGATCGCGTGCTGGTGGTGGTGGTCAGTCGCCCCGAAGGCGTCGATCGGCTGGGGCCGGGGTGGTCGAAGCTGTTGAACGATTCCGAGCGCGCGCAGCGCTTGAGCCTGTTCGGCCTGGGCGCCCATGAGGTGCGCGAGCTGGCCGGCTCGCTCGACTTCGGCGGCCTGACTCTCGCTGCCGCCGAGCGCCTGCGCGAGCACACCGGCGGCAATCCGCTGCGCATCAAGGCTCTTCTCAACGAGCTGCCACGTGAAGCGCTGGCCTTTGATCAGGGGCCACTGCCGGCTCCGCAGTCATTCGCCGCGACGGTCCTGGCTCGTCTCACCGGGGTTGCCAGCGAGGCGCAGGATCTCGTGGCTGCGGCGGCAGTCGCCGGCGCTCAGTGCCCTCTGACCCTCGCGGGTTCGGTGGCTGGCCTCAGCGACCCCCTGGATCCTCTAGAGGAGGCGCTTACCGCCGAGCTGTTGGTGCTCGTGCCGACGCGAATCCCCGAGGAGCTGCGCTTCCCGCATCCGCTCGTAAGGGCCGCGATCTACGATGATCTCTCGCCCAGACGGCGACACACGCTGCACCTGGCGTGGGCAAGGGTGACCCGTGGAACAGCTTCGCTGTTCCACCGCGTGGCCGCCAGCGACGGTGCCGACGATGCGCTGGCCAACGAGCTGGCGGCAGCTGGTGAGGACGAGGTTGCCGCCGGCGCTCTGGCAGTCGGAATCGAGCATCTGCTGTGGGCCTCGCGCATCGCCGACAGCCGTCAGCTGCGAGAGGCAGCGCTGCTGCGTGCGGTCGAGTGGCTGGGCATGGCCGGAGATGTGCCGCGGGCTCACGGGTTCCGTGACGAGGTCATGTCGTGCAGCGACAGTCCCCGGAGAAGCTTCATCCTCGGGGTGTTGACCGCCTCCGCGGGACGTCTGCCTGAGGCCGAAGAGGCGCTCCGAGACGTGATCGGCCGCGCGGATTTCCCCGGGCATCCGGAGCTGCTGGGTCCCGTCACCTCCTCCCTGGCGATCGTCTGCGCCTATGCCGGCCAGGGCGCAGACGCGATTGCCTGGGCGCGCCGAGCCCTGGAGGTCGACGAATCCACGGCGACGGTTGAGGTGACGGCGAAACAGGCTCTGGCGCTCGGCTTGGCGATGTCTGGACGCGCCCCCGAGGGCATCGCGCTGCTCGAAGCGTTGTCGCCGGGGCGGATCGACCCTCAGCCATTCGAGCCTGAGTTGATGGCGACCCGCGGCAATCTCAAGGCTTGGTGCGGCGACCTCCGCGGCGCCGTTGAGGACCTCTCGGCGGTGATCAGATGGTCTCGCGCCGGGACACCGCTGCGCAATCTCCCCAACGCTTACGGCTCGTTGGCCGAAGCCGAGTATCACCTCGGGCGTTGGGACGAGGGCCTGGTTCATGCCGACCTCGCGGTCTCCCTGGCTCAAGACAGCGACCAACTTTGGGAGCTTCCGTTCGTCCATGCCGTAACCAGCTTCTTTCACGCCGGACGCGGAAACTGGAGGTTCGCCAGCGAGCATGTGGAGGCGGCCAGGCGGGCCGCGCAACTGGCTCCGCTCCCCGTCAGCATCTACTACGGCTCCGTTGCGGCCGCCAACCTCGCCCAGGCCCGAGGCGACTGGGAGGCGGTCCTGCTTGCGCTGGAGCCACTGGAGGATTCGTCCAGCGGGCGGGTGGCGGACTTTGGTCATCGAACCTGGGAGCTGCTGGCAGCGGAGGCGATGCACGGCACACACCGAGGCGAGGACGCCAACCGAGTCCTCGCCGAGCTCGAGGAAGCGCTGGGAGGGAGCATCAGTGGCGTGGTCGGGGTTGGAATCTGCCGGCTCCGAGGGATTCTTGAGCACGCCCGGGGACACCCGGCGAAGGCGAGAGCTGTGTTTCGCCAGGGTCAAGACGTTGCTCAGACCACCGCCTCGCCGATTGCTGGAGCCTCTTTGGCCCTGGCTCATGGACGATTTCTTCGTCGAACTGGGAGCCGTCGGGCTGCCATCGCCACACTGCGCGACGCGCGGGAGTGCTTTGACGTGCTCAGAGCTCGTCCCCTCGTGGAGCGGTGCGATGCTGAGCTCGCGGCATGCGGAATACGGCCCAAGGCTCGGGGAACTGACGATTATGGCCTGACGCCGCGTGAGCAGGTTGTCGCCCGGCTCGTCGCCCAGGGCCAGTCAAATCGCGAGGTGGCGGCAGAGCTGTACCTGTCGACGAAAGCGATCGAGTACCACCTGGCCAACATCTTCAGCAAGGTCGGCATTCGCTCCCGCCATCAGCTCGGCGTACGTTTGACCGGAGTCCTCACAGCAAAACCGGATCAATCCCGAGCGGATGCGGCTCTGCGCTGACTCGCGGTGTTCCACCTAGAACCGCTGGCGGCAGAACGCCCCGCACAGCGATGAGCTCAGCCGTGATCACACCTGGCAAGGTCGCGTCGAGCCTCTCCCCAGCTTAGGATGCGCGCGGGCCGGCGGGAACCGGCTCCCGCTCCATCGGCGGTTGCCGGTCGCGACGCTCGAAGAACTCGGCCCCCTCGATGCTCAGGTGCGGCACGGCCCGGTCAAGCCAGCGCGGGAGGTACCAGTTCAGCCTGCCCATCATCACCATCAGCGCGGGCACCAGTAGGCACCGAACCACCGTCGCGTCGAGGATCACGGCAACCGCAAGCCCAATCCCGAACTGCTTGATCGTCGGGTCTCCGTTGAGCACGAAGCTGCCGAACACGAACACCATGATCAGAGCGGCGGCGGTAATCACACGGGCGCTGGTAACCAGGCCCGATACGACCGAGCTCTTGTTGTCCTCGCCGGCATGAACGTGCTCCTCGATCTGGCTGACCAGGAACACCTCGTAGTCCATCGACAGACCGAACAGGATCGCGAACATGAACAGGGGGACATAGGAGACGATCGGCACCGGCCCGCTCAGCCCGATCAGGCCGCTGAGCCACCCATACTGGAAGATCGCCGTGAGCACGCCATACGAGGCAGCGATCGAGAGCAGGTTCATGATCGCGGCCTGAGCGGGAATGACCACGGTGCGGAAGGCCAGCGTCAGCAAGGCGAAGCTGAGGGCGATGACGACCAGGATCTGCAACGGGAGCTTGCTCGAGATCTTGGCTGCGAGATCCTCGTAGGCGGCAGTGGTGCCGCCGACATAGGCCTCCATGTCGGTGCCCTTCTCGGCTCCCGGGATCACGCTCGAACGCAAGTGACTGACGAGCTTGGTGGTGGCGTTCTCCGCCGGCCCGTACTTGGAGATCGCGTTGAAGTAGGCGGTGGTTCCCGCCTGGTCGATCTGGATCGGCGAGATCCCGGCGACGTTGGTGGTGGAGGAGATGTCCTTCTGCAGCGTCACCAGCCGCGGATCCGAGGCGCGGGGGTCGCTCTGAGAGCCACTCCCGGAGCTCGAGCTTCCAGACGATGAACTGGAGCTTCCCGAAGACGGTGCCGTTGCTGGCGACTTGAGCGAGACGGCGATCAGCAGCGGCCCGTTCACCCCGGGTCCGAAGTTCTTCGAGATCAAGTCGTAGGCCCTGCGCGCCGTGGTCGAGGTCGAGAGCGCGGCAACATCCTGTTGGCCCAGGGTCAGCGATCCCAGTGGGATCATCAGGGGGATCAAGATAGCCAGTGCCAACAGGCCGGCGATCACCGGGAACCTGGCGATCTCGGCGGCCCACTTGGCCCACAGGCCCTGCCGGGCTTGCTCGTCGCTGGGAGGAGTGCGGACGCGCAACGAGTTGATCCGCGGTCCCATGATGGCCAGCAGAGCAGGCAGCAGCGTCAACGCCGCAAGCACCGCCACCACCACCGCGATGCCGGCCATCAGACCCAAGGTTGTGACCAGCGGAATGCCGGCCACGGCCAGGGATACGAGCGCGATCGTCACCGTGCAGCCGGCGAAGAACACAGCTCCGCCCGAGGTCGCGGTGGCCCGGGCGATCGATTCGTGGAGCTCGAGTCCGTCACGCAGTCCGCGCAGGTGGCGCGTGACGATGAACAGGGCGTAGTCGATCCCGACCCCCAGGCCGATCATCGTCGACAGCGTCGGCGCGACCGTGGGAACCGTGGCCACGTGACCGAGCATTCGGATGATGGCCAGCGTCGTGAGCAAGCCAATGATCGCGTTGAGGATCGGCAGCACCATCGCCACCACCGTGCCGAAGGTGAGGGTCAGGATCACCATCGCGGCGATGATTCCGATCAGCTCGCTGGACTCGGTGGAGGTCTTGGACACCTTCTGGCCGAGCTGCCCGCCGGTCTCCACCTGCAGCCCGGCGGACTTGGCCGGATTTGCCCCATCGATGATCTTCTGCACGTCGCCTACCGACAGCGAGCCCGGGCTCACGGACAGCGTTACCGACAGATAACCGGTCGACTGGTCCTTGCTCAGCGCGGATGCGCCTTGCGGGGTGAGCGGGTTGAGGACCGAGGCAACATTCGGCTCTTTGGCCACGCCGGCGGCCGCGTTGTTGACTGCGGTGGAGTACTTGGAGTCGGTGAGCTTGCCGCTGGGAGCGTGCAGGACGATTGGGCTGGTGCCGTTGGCTTGATCCGGGAAGGACTTGGTCAGGGTGTTGGTCGCCTTTTGGCTGCCGGTACCGGGCAACGACAGGTTGTCGTTGGTGTTGTCACCGAGTCCCTGCGATACGGCGACGACCGCGATCGTCAGCGCGACCCAGACGGCGGCGACCACGAACCGGCCCCGAACGCAGAACTGGGCCAGGCGGTAGAGAACTCCGGTCATCGCTCGCGCCGCCTCTCGCGCCCAGGCATGAGTTGCGAGGCGGCGAGGGCGATGTGCTCAACCGAGGCGAGCATCAATCAGAGCTCCGCCGGGCCGGACGGCTCGTGGCTGCTGCCACTGGCCGGCACCAGCTCCTCGAACACACGCATCAGCTCAAGGGTGCCCGAGAAGTCGCGGGCATCTGCTTCCCGCGCGGGACGCACGCTGCCAATCAGACGATCGCCTTCCCCGCGCGAGACCTGCATCACCAGTTCCACCGCCACAGCCATCTCCCGTGCCTTCGCAAAATCGGATACGAGCATGCCACGGAAGCCAATCGGCCGCACTGGGGTTCTCCTAGGAAAAACCCCAGGATCGTGGACCTATGGCCGAGCTTCGTCCCCGGTGGGAGACTTTCTGGACATGACCCGTGCCAACGTCGAACGGGCTCGTCGCGGCTACGCAAGCGCTGGAGTTCATGCGCCGGGCTCGCAGCCGTCGCTGATCGAATTGACACTTCGGGACTCAGTAGGCGCTCGAGGGAAGTCGCTGTGATCTGCGGTTGAGAGTCGCCTGGAGTGGGAGGCGCTGTGAGCTGTCGCCGACGTAGATCGCGTAGCTCCCGGGAGCGACCACCCAGGTGTTGGCGCGGTTGCTCCAGTGCGCGAACGAAACCTGGTTCAGCGAGATCGTCACGCGCTTGGACTGGCCGGCCCGCAGCGAGACGCGCTGGTAGCCCTTGAGCTGCCGGACTGGCTCGGCGGCCGCGCGCGGATCGCCCACGTAGACCTGGGCCACGTCGGCCCCGGTGCGGTGGCCGGTGTTGCTCAGCGTGAAGGTGACCGACACTCCAGCGCGGGTCGCGCTCAGCCTCATACGCGAGAAGCGGAACGTGGTGTATGAGAGGCCGTAGCCGAAGGGGAACAGCGGTCTGATCCGCTCGGTCTCATACCAGCGATAGCCGACGAGCAAGCGCTCTGAGTACAGCGAGTGCGGCCCGACGATGTCGCCGGGCTTGGTCACCCCCGGCCACTGGGCCGTGGAGCGGATTGGTAGGTCGCGCATCGCCGCCGGGAAGGTCTCGGGCAGGTGCCCCGAGGGGTCCACGTCGCCGAACAGCAGCGGGGCGATCGCGTTGCCGTCCTGCTGGCCGGGATACCAGGCCTCGAAGATCCCCTTGACGTGGTCGACCCACGGCATCAGCACCGGGCCGCCGGTGTTCAGGACGACGACCGTATCCGGATTGGCAGCGGCGACCTTGGCGATGAGAGCGTTCTGATCGACCGGCGGTGGGGTGCAGCCGGTGAACAGCGAGCACGTGCCCCCGCGCAGCGTGAGGTTGGATCGGTCGATTCCCTCGGTCTCGGAATCCCCGGCGAACACGACGGCAACGCGCGCCGTCTTGGCCACTGAGACCGCCAGCGGCGTGTCGGATCCGTCGGCGTAGACGAGCCTGTCCTGCTGGGCTGCTGCCCGCCGGCTGATCGCCTGGAGGGGGCTCACGACTCCCGCGACACTGCCGCCCAAGGGGACGTGGCCGCTCCCCTGGCCGTTGTACTCGTTCTCAGCCCCCGCTTGACCGGCGGCGGGGCCGATCACCGCGATCGTGCGGTGCCGTCCCCGGAGGGGAAGGACATGGTTCTCGTTCTTCAGCAGCACCGTGCCCTCCTCGGAGATCCTCCGCGCCAGCGACACGTGCGCGGGTGTCGAGACGGTGGCGCGGGAGGCGGCGGGCTGCGACGCGGGAGGATGGTCGAACACTCCGACCTGGAACATCGCGCGGAGGATTCTCAGCACCATGCCGTTGAGCGTGCTCATCGGTACCTCACCGGCCTGGACCGCGGCCTCCAGCGCCGGCCCGAAGTAGACGCCCGGCGTGCTGTTCATCTCGATGTTGAGTCCGGCTTTTGCCGAGGAAGCCGTCGAGTGCGTCGCGCCCCAGTCCGAGACGACAAAACCCCTGAAGCCGAACTGCTTGTCGAGCATCCCCAGCGTCCGCGCGTTTTGGCACGAGTACACACTGTTTATGCGGTTATACGAGCACATCACGCCCATCGCGCCGCCCTGCCGGATCGCGATGTCGTACTGCGCCGCGTACATCTCCTCCAGCGTGCGCGGATCGACATCTGAGGAATCGGTCTGGAAGGTTGAGGAACCGAACAGGGCATTGCCCCGGTCCGTCTCCTGGCTGTTGGCGATGAAGTGCTTGAGGGTCACGATCACGTGCTGGGACTGGACGCCTCGAACCTCGGCCGCGGCACCCTGGCCGGACAGGAATGGGTCCTCGCCCATGTACTCCCAGTTACGACCATTCATCGGCACCCGGTCCGTCTCGATTCCCGGAGCCAGCTGCACATCGATCCCCTTGCCCCGCGCCTCCTGGCCCAGAGCCCGACCGAACTCGTCCTGCAGCTGCGGATCCCAGCTGGAGGATTGAGCGATCGGCGCCGGAAACGCGGTCGTCCCCGTCTGCGTGTCGGCGACGCCCTGACCGGCGTCGTTGAACACCAGGTCCGGGAGGCACAGGCTCGGGACTCCCGGGATGTAGCCCGCCGCGCCGTAGTGGTTGAGGATCGAGTACTTCTGATAGGTCATCGCGACCTTCTCCGACAGCGACATCGCATGCAGCAGCATCGTCGCGCGCGCGTTCGCCGACAGCGACGCCTTCATCCACGTACAAGACGCCGGATGAGCAGAACCCGCAGCCTGAGCAGCAAATCGCGCACCTCGCGTCCCGGCCAGCCGCCAGCCCTCCCCGCTGAGATTCAGGCGGTAGGCGATGGCCCGGTAGCCGGCGGTGTTGGGATGGAGATGGTCACCCGAGTCATAGCGCGGCTGGTACAGGTTGTCGCTGCCGAGCTGCCCCACCGCCTTGGCGATGTCGAGAACGCCATCAAAAATCCGGCTCGTGCGAATGAACTGGTTGATGCGCGCGCGGAGGGCATCGGTCGCTGGAGCGTGGGCCGCGTAGGCGCCGCGCGGCACAAGCGTGGCTCCGATGACGTGGATCCCGCGGCGGTGAAGGGTGCTGACAATCTGGGTGATCCCGTGGATGATCTGCGCGGCATTGTTGCCGAGCGTGATGTCGTTGGTGCCGATCTCGAGCACCACGTCGGTGACGCCCGACAGGTCGAGTAGATCGTGCTCCAGTCGACGTTCGAGGCCTTCGGTGTTGCCGGCGAGCCCGGCGAGCGAGTCGCCGTTGACGCCCTCGTTGACTACCGCGGTTTGGGCGAACCCCCTCAGTGACGCGATCCGCCGGGCAAGGAAGTCGGGGTAGGTCGGGTACCGGTCCATCCCGAAGTCGTCGCTGTACTTGGGCCCCTGGTCGCCGTCGGTGATCGAGTCGCCAATCGCCACGATCGCCCGGGGAGCTCGCGTTAGGACGTCGACCGCGTCCAGCCAGTAGACCGGTTCCTGCACGTCGGTGAAGGCGGCTCCGGAGTTCGCGCCGGTGCGGTTACCCGCGCCGGCGCGGGTCAGGTACTGCGTCACGTAGGTCTGCGGGTGCAGCGGCGGAACGACCGACCGCGGTACGTACACGCTCACGGCAAGATCCTCGAACTGCCTGACCGTGAGTACGATGCGGTCGCTGAGGATGGTCCCGCCGGGAGCAAGCGTGACCGTGTGCCTGCCGCCGAAGGTCACGGTCGCGTTCGTTCCGGGGACCAGGCTCGCGCCTCGGGCGCCGGCGCGGACTCCGACCCGGACAGCAGCGAAGGTTACGGGTCGCGTGCCGGAAGCTGGAGCCAGGGGCGAGTCCTTGGCGTTTGCGAAGCGCAGGCGCACCGCCGTTCCCGATAGCGTCGGACGGACGATGAAGCGATAGGTCACTCCGGATGGGGTGGCTGTGCCCGGCGCGGTTGGATGTGCTGTCCAGAGTGACGGAGCCGTCAGGTCATCCACCGCCGCCGCCCACCCGACCCGCCACTGCGCCTCTGCCTTGACACCGGTTGCGCGCGCCGCATACCCGCCGGCGAGGCAGGCGAATAGACCAGCCACACCTGCGAGCGCGGCCAGGTACGACACTCGCCGCCAGCCGGTTCGCACCCTGGCCCTCAAGTTGCTCTACGCCACTTCAGTCCACGCCAACGTGTGCTGGCCAGCAAGGTTGGCGAACGCGATTGCGCCGCCTACCGCGTGCGCCCGGGCGCCACCGGTGGCGTGCCGCCCGTCCCAGACAATCCGTCCGTCCATCGCGATCACCCGCCGCCGTCCCAGCAGCGGCAGCTCGACCACGCCCGTCTGCCGACTCGGGACGATCACGGTGAGCTTGAACGACGTGCCGCTGCCGCCTCGTTGCCAGCGCACGCTGATCGGCCCGTGGGGGGTGGGGACCACGCCTTGCGCCCACCGCAGGGCGTCGGGCTCCGGGGCAACGGTCCAGTGGAGGTAGCCGGGTGTGGCGGGCGTGACGCCGAGCACGTACTGCGAAAGGGCAGCCGTGGGACCGGTCGACCAGGCGTGGGCGGAGCTGTCGGCGATCCCACCGGGGACCGGTATCCCGCTGAGCTGGATGCGCTCCCACGCGACGCCTCCAGGGTCGTGGGAGATCATGAAGCCCCATTCCTGGCGAATGATCGACAGGGCCCCGGCATCGTTCCCGATGGCGAAGTCGGCCAACACCTGGAAGCTGCCCATGTACGGGGAGATGTCCTGCGTGTAGCCGGAGGGAACGGGGCTGCTGACGTTCAGGGGACCGAACCGGTTGCGCAGCGCGTGCTGGAGCACGGTCACGATCTTCCTGGCCCGCGCAGCGCTCGGAATGCCGGCGAGGATCGCCGTGACGTTGGCGTCCTGCACCACCGAGCCGCGCTCAGTCGTGCTCGCGTCGTAGACGCCGGTCTCGCGGTTCCAGAGGTCGCGATTGACGGCCTTCTTGACCGACCGCGCTGCGGCCGACCACGCTCTGGCCTGACCTCGATGGCCGAGCGCCACAGCCAGCTTGGCGGCGGACTGCAGCGCCTGAACGTAGACGGCGTTGACGTAGGTCAACGTGCCGCTGATTTTCTCGATGTTCCAGTCGGAATCGTCGACGGAATCGACGGCGACGAGCCCATCCGAGCCGACCTGCTGGGCATCCCACTTCATCTGACGGACGACCGCCTCCCAGTACCGTCGAGCGAGTGCAAGATCCCCCGTATACAGGTAATAGTTGTAGAGGGCGGTCATGACCACCATCGAGTAGCTCGCCGACCAGGTGTCACAGGCGTCTCGGTTTGGGTTGGGAGAGCACACGCCGGGCAGCGGGCCGGGCTCCGGAATGCTTCCCGCTGCCGGTGTCAGCTGCCCCGCGGTCGTTGCCGGATGCTCAAGGAACAATGCGTCTGAGTCCCGGGCGTAGTTCGGATCGCTCACGTAGTAGTCGGTCAGGTCGGAGATCAGGTGATCTCCGCTCCAAACCAGACGATCCCGCTTTGCGCCGTCGAGGATCAGGTGCCGCTGGTTGACCGCGCCCGGCACGACCGCCGTGCCCGGTGTCATCTGGTTGAGGTTCAAGGTGTAGGTGCCGGCGTACCAGATGCGGTTGAGCAGATCATCGCTGGAGAGGAAGTGCCCCTGCATCACCGACGGCCTCTCACGCAGTGCGGTGAAACGGATTCCCGCCGTCTTCAGCCTCACGCTCCCGGGCGTTGTCAGCGTGACCCGCTCGTAGCGCTCACCACCCTGGATCAATGATGCGACCACCACTCCCGGGTGGGTCACTGGAAAGCTGTCGGTCCGCTGCGGGTTGCCCGCCTGGAACAGAGCCACGCTGGCGGCGCCGTCATCGCCGAGGTTCCTGAGGGTCTCCGAATACGTCGCTTCGATCGTCGTGCCTGAGGTGGCCGCCACGTCGAAGTTGGCCAGGCCGGCGACGTCCTTGCCGTAGTCGAGCACCAGTGACGGAGGCTCCCCGCCGGGCGCGTACGTCAGCGTCGTGGTCTGACCCGAGGCCGACCGGGCCAGCGCCTGCGCATTCGTGACGCTTCCCGTGACCTCGAGCACCCTCACCGGTCGGACCAGAACCTGCGCCGGCGCCTCGTCATAGCCACGCCACCGTGAGCTTGCCGCGATCGGTACTCGCGACAGCGCCTGGGCTGAAACAGTGGCAGCCTCTCGTGACGTCTGCCCCCAGGCGACAGAAGCCCAGACCACCAGGATCGCCAGCGTCAGGCCGAGGCCAAGATCGCGCTTGCTCAACTTTCCTCCCTGGAGAACGGCTCCGCACACCTGGATCGAGCGGAGGCTAGCCGAACGCGGCAGTATGCAGTGACCTTGCAAGAGGAGTCGTTGCGCACTCGCTTGAAGAGCCATGCCTGCCGGCTGACAGCGGGCGTGCTGATGTGCCTCGCTTCGGCGCTTGCCGCCGGCCCGGCCGCCGCCGGGCAACAGTCGCTGATCGGCCCCTACCTCGGCGCAGCCTTCAAGGTCAGCAAGAACACCTACAACTTTGGCCAGGCCCCGTCGTGGACCCCCGACGGCCAGGTCCTGTCAACTCAGCTCGACAGTGCTGGCCTGACCCAGATCTACCGCTCCAAACTCAATGGCAGCGACCAACGCTGCCTGACCTGCAAGACGGTCAAGGGTCCCAACGGCCTGCCTCAGGATCGCCCGCGAGGCGACTGGATCCTGTTCGAGTCCTTCGGCCAGCAATCGACCCATACTGGCGCGCCGGGTTTGGGTGGCTACGGCGGCGATCTGTACGCGATGCGGGCCGACGGCTCCCACCCGTACCGTCTGACGACGACTTCTGACCCCAACTCCGGCAAGAGGTTCAGCGCGGCGTCCGGCGTTCCCTACGACAACTTCCATGCCTACTGGTCTCCTGACGGAAAGCAGATCGTCTGGACCCATACCGAGGCCAACCCGCCGTCTGCCGGTGGTCAGACATGGGAAATGCTCGTCGGTGACTTCACGGTCAAATCTGGCGTCCCGTCACTGCAGAACGTCCGCGTCGTGGGCAAGCCCTACGGCGCCTACGAGACCCAGCCGTGGGCCCCAGACGGGAGCGGCTTTCTGTTCTGCGCGGCGGGCGGCTACAAGTCGCCTTATCAAACGGCTCCGCCTGGATGGGGCCACATGCAGCTCTACTACATGCGCCTCTACGGACGAGGAGCCTCGGCCGAGCACCCGCGGGTGACCCAGATCAGCGACAACCTGCCCGCCTACCAGGAGCAGTCGATCTTCACGCCGGACATGAAGACGGTGATCATGATGTCTGACCGCAACGACACCCAGCAGTCCTGGTATGACCTGGTGGTCGCCGCCGCGATGCGAACGAACTTCGACGCGCCGGACACGGGCACTTCGCAGACCCTTCAGTTCCTCTCGGACTTCACCGGCCCGGGCGGCTTTCATTCCGACCTCTACGCCGTCGACGTCAGGACGAAAGCGATCCGCCAGCTGACCAACTTCGGACCTTACGTCATTCCGGAGTTCTTCTGGAACCAGAATTACACCCAGATCATCTGGGGTCTGAACGGCATCCAGGGATCGACGTGGACGGGGCGCTTCGCGGGCATCAGCCCAGTCCAGCGGCGCGTCCCCGAGAAGATCCCGGCCTCTGGCCTGTACGGCCAACCGGTCGACATGGCCCGGGTCGGTGCCCAGGCCCAGCCGATTCGTGACTCCGGCCCCACCACCAATGTTTCGATCGCGGTCAGCCCTCCGAGCCATCCGGTACCAGGCGCACCCCACGCATCCAGGAGCAGCGATAAGCCGACGATTCCAAGCATCACGACCTCCTATGCGGGTACCTGGCTCGGTGACCTCGCCTCGCTCTACAAGCAGGCTGGCCTGGCGTTCAGCGAGCCACCGCTTCTGGCGGCGGTAAGTCAATTCGGCTGACCAAGCACCCCGGCGGCGGCCAGACCTTTCCGCAATTCCCGGGAAGGATCCCCGCGGGCCGGAGTCCTTGCCTTCCAGACGCGCAACATCCGCCCACCCGATAAGGAGAATCTGAGATGCGATCCACCCAACCCGTCGGCTCCCCGGTCGGGCTGCTCGGGGTCGCGCTCGCTGCGTGCGCTGGGAGCGTCGCAACCAGCGCGGCAACTACCGCCACAGGCTCGTTTGCCTGGCTGTCCAGCGGCCGGGCGCTCGAGGCTGGTCCCCCGGTGGTCGCGAGCTGATGATGGTCTCGGCCACGGACTATGCTCAGCTGGCTCGGAGTCCAATGTCGCTCGCATCCCGCCAGCTCGATCCCGAGCGTCTTGGGGATCATCTGGATCGCCTCTACCGCGCGGCCTGGGGACTGTGCGGGTCGCGCGAGGACGCGGAGGACTTGGTCCAGGAGACCTACGCCAAGGTGCTTCGAAAGCCGCGACTGCTGCGCTCTGACGATGATCTCGGCTACCTGCTGCGGGTGCTGCGAAACACCCACTTCTCCGCCCACCGCGCCGCCGGACGCCGACTGCGCCCCGAACCGCTGCCCGACGATCTCGACCACCTCGAGGATCACAGCATCGTCGGCCCCGCAGATGCCCTCGACGTGCGTTTGAACGCCGGTGAGCTGTATGCCCTGATCGCTCAGCTCCCGGACGGCTTCAAGGAGGTGCTGGTGGCGGTCGACCTGCTGGGCCTCTCCTACCGTGAGGCCGCTCGAGCGCTGCGTATGCGCGAAGCGACGATCACCACCCGGCTTTATCGCGCCCGGCAGCGGCTCGCACAGGCCCTGGACGGGAACGATCCCGGCAGTGAAGGCGTCAACATCAACAGAGCCCAATGACCCCGCAAGAGCAGCCAACCGAACGGGACCTGATCGCACTCGCCGACGGTTCGCTGCCGGCTACCCGACGTGCCCGTGTGGAGCGGGCGGTGGCCGACTCACCTGAGCTGCAAGCGAACCTGGCCGCGCAGCGACGCGCCCTTCTCGCCATCCACCGCGCCGCCGACGAGCCCGCGCCAGCCGCCCTGCGGGCGCGGCTCGCGCTTGCTCGCGCGCCCCGCCGACGCCAACTCGCCCCGCAGCGCAGATTGGCCACGTTCACGTCGGCGGCGCTTGCCGCAGCCGCAATGGTGCTCGTCGCCGTGCTGGCGATCAGCGGGAGCGCAACCGGGGTTCCGACCGTCGCTCAGGCCGCGACCCTCGCCGTTCGCCCGCCGGTGGCGCCCGTACCCGCGCGCCACGGCAACAGCGTCACTCTCCCTCGGCTGCGCGCCGCCGGACTTCCCTACCCCTATTGGGAGGATCACTTCGGCTACAGAGCCACGGGGCTCCGCCACGACCGCCTCGCCGGCCGCCAGGCGACCACTGTCTACTACATGCGCGGGGACCGCCGGGTCGCCTACACGATCATCTCCGGCCCAGCGCTCCCGATTGGCGCGCGCGCCCACAGCACGCTCGGCAACGACATCCCCCTGCGCACCCTGAGCGCGCACGGACGGCTGATCGTCACCTGGCTGCGCCGCGGTCACACCTGCGTCGTCACCGCCACCGACACGGCACTGCCGGTGCTGCTCCGCCTCGCCTCCTGGAGAGGCGGAGGCGAGATTCCCTATTGAACCGGAGCCTGCCCCACCTGAACGTCGAAGGGCACGGGCCCGGTGTCGACTGTCGCCCGGCCACCGCGCGGCGGTCCGCTCCAACCCCTCAGGGGTTGAGGACGATCTTCAGCGCCTCGCGCCGGTCGAAGATCGCATAGGCGTCAGCCGCCTGTTCGAGTGGCATGTGGTGGGTGACCAGCGGGGTGGGGTCAAGCGTCCCGGCGGCGAGCATCGTCAGCACCTGGTCGACGTGGGCGATCACGTTCGCGTGCCCGGTCTTGAGCGTCAGCGCCTTGATCCAGATCAAGCCCATGTGGATCTGGCAGGGCTCGGCGTAAACGCCGATCGCGACCACGATGCCCGCCTTGCGCGCCAGTCGCAGCGCGAGATCGAGCGCGTCCGGATGCCCCACCGCGTCGATCGCGGCGTCGACCCCGCGGCCCGACGTCAGTCGCTTGACAGCCTCGCGGGGGCTCTCGTCGCTCAGATGCACCGGGAGAGCGCCAAACCGGCGGGCCATTTCAAGCCGCTCAGGGACAGTGTCGATCGCCAGCACCGGGCCAGCGCCAGCGGCGAGCGCGACCTGGACGGCACATAGTCCTACTGGACCAAGCCCGAGTATGGCGACGCTGTCGCCCGGTTTCACACCGCCCTCGAGCACCGCGTGGTAGCCCGTGGCCAGCACGTCGCCAGCGAACAGCGCCGCCTCGTCGCTGACGCCGTCGGGCACTCTGCGAAGCGTAAGGTCAGCTTCTGGCACCAGCGCCTGCTCGGCCTGGGTTCCCTGGAGGGAGCCGAGCAGCGCACCGTGGCCGAATACCCGCTGGTGATCGCACTTGTGGTAGACGCCTCGCAGGCAGAAGAAGCACGTCCCGCACGCGGTGTGAAAGCAGCCGAGCACGCGATCGCCGGGATTGACGCGTGTGTCATCACCCGCGGCAAGCACCGTGCCGACGATCTCGTGCCCGATCGTAAACCCGGGCTCGATCTTCACCCGCCCGTGGTAGATGTGCAGGTCAGAGCCACAGATCCCGCTTGCCCCGACGGCGACCACCGCGTCGTTACGAGACTGCAGATCCGGCTCGGGACGCTCGACGATCCGGATCTCGCCCGGGGCCTGGTAGGTGACGGCTTTCATCCAATCCGCCCGATCGCGGCGAGGTCCTCAATCCGGGACATGTTCGGGAGATACTCCCGCCGTCACCGCATGAGCGTCAAGCATGAAGAGAGTGCTGCACGTATTTATGAGCAAGCGTTCACTCGAGTCGAGCGGTGGATGCCGCGCCCGTCCGCGCCGTTTGCTGACCCATGACCTGCACGGTAGATGGGACGGTGCCCACGGCGCCTCAATCCTCACCCCCGACCTTGGATCAGCCCACCCGGCGTATATCGAGCAGTTCCAGGCCCAGAGATTGGACTTGGTCCAGCACGCCGAAGAGCGCGGCCTGGTCGGGCAAGTCGCCCGAGAGCACGGTTATCCCTCCGCCCATCTGTCCGGTGAGGCCTGGAAAGGCGTTCAGCAAGGACCTGCCCATCTCGCCATTTACGCGGATCTCGTACAGCGTCGCGTTGCTCTTGTCATCCATGGCGACAGCGTGGCGCCTGAGCGAGTGAGCCCACATCGCACTCATCGAGTGAGGTTGCTTCTCAGTCGTGGCGGGTGGAGTGGCCGAGTAGTCCAGGCGCACGGGCGCGACTTACGGCTTCATTTCAGTACTTCTGGAAGGACGGCTCGGAGTAGAACCTTGTTCTCGAGAAGAGATGTCATGAGCGGCAGGGTCCCGCGCGCCCGGGTGAGGCGGCGTCGCACGAAACGGATGAACACGCACCCGTCCGACCGGTACGAGGAAGGCGGATTCGATTCCCCGCGTCTCCAGCCCAGGTCAGGCCGGTTAGAGTCCGCCGATGATCGACCCGAAGACGACCCCCCGCGCCGATGCGTGGCGCGCCAGGGGCGCGCACTTCTCGTGGCGGCCGTCAAGTGAGGACACGGCACCGGTGCAGATCTTCCACGTGGAGCTCGGCGAGCCGGGCAACCCTGTCCTCGCGCTGGTGCACGGCTTCCCGACGTGCAGCATCGACTGGTTCGAGGCCGCCGAGCGGCTGAGCACGCGCTACCGGGTGTGCGCGCTCGACTTCCCTGGCTACGGGTTCTCCGACAAGCCTCGCGGGTGGGGGTACAGCCTCCGGCGCGACGCCGAGCTGCTGGACCATTACCTGGCGGAGGTCGTGGGTGCCGAGTCGGTGGTCATGGTGGCGCACGACCGGGGGGACAGCGTCGCGCTGATCCACGCCGCGAACGCAGCCGAGAGACGGACGCGGGTCGCGCTCGGGCACTTGGTGCTGTCCAACGCCAACATCTTTCTGCCGCTCTCGAACCTGACCGACGCTCAACGGCTGATGCTCCACAACCCCAAGCTGCTCGAGCAACTGACGCCGGAGCTTCTCGCGGCGGGCATGGGCGCCCTGACGTTCACGCCCCCCCGCGGGCCCGAGGATCCCGAAGTGCAGGCGTTGAGCGCGACGTTCGCCCACGACAACGGTGTCGCCGTGTTACACGAAACGGTCCAGTACCTCGTCGAGCGCTCGGTCGACGAGCAGTCCTGGCTGCTGGCGCTCGCGGCCGCCGCGGTCCCCACGACCGTCATCTGGGGCGTGTATGACGCAGTCTCGCCGATCCGGGTGGCGACCCACGTCTGGCACGAGTACCTGATGTTCAAGCCCGGCCGCAACGCTCTCTACCTGATCCCAGGAGCCAACCACTATCTCCAGAACGACCGGCCAGACGCGTTCGTCCAGAGCGTCCTGCACGCGCTGGAGTCGCCCGATGACGCCGCCCCAGGTGCCCTGAGCGAAGAGGTGGACGCTCCCGTCCTCGTCGACCGCTCCCGCACCGGGCTGCCCGACCCGGCGCAGCTCATCGCCCAGCGCGCCCCGATTCCTGACCAGGGAAGCTGAGGCACAGCACGCTCCAGCACAGGTAGGCCGCCCAGCACCGCCAGACGGTCGCGAGCTAGTACGGGCCTCGCCGACCGCCCGGACCTCGACGCTGGTACGCGCCGCCGCGAGAGCGGCGGTAGATCCACACCACCAGCATTGAGAACACAACCGAAAGCACGAGTCCTCCGCCGTGCCGATGCAGCACATACCACCCGAACAGTCCGGCGCTGAAGGTCCCACACAAGCCAACGAGCACGGTCATCCCAATCCCCATGGGATCCGGGCCCGGAAGCAGCAGCCGCGCCAGCGCACCCACAAACAGACCGACGAAGAACAAGACGATGAGATAGGCGAGCAAGCCCACGCCCGCAGCCTACCCCGATCACGACCGCCTCTACCGCGCCGAACCATCATGAGGGAATCGAACTCGAGCGCTTGATCAGGGAGGGTCGCATCAGGCCTGGGTGGCGACGCTGCTCTCCGCGGTGAGACAGCGCAGCTCATCCATCGCCTCGCGGACATGGACCTCCCACGGCCGCTCCGCGGGATCCTCGATCCAGCGGGTCAGGGCGATCCGGAGGACGGTGACGCCGGTCTCCGCGGCGAGCTGGGCGGCTGTGTCGGGCACCCCGCGCCGTCGCAGCGCCTCGCCGAGCGAGGTGGCGAGCGACGCGAGCTTGATCAGCTCGCGTTCCTGCAGCTCCGGATTGGCAAGGATCAACGCCTGGCGGCGGCGGACGAGCTCCAACGCCGGGAACACCGAGCCGGCCGCGTCAATTCCTGCCGCCACCGCTTCCAGCGCGGTTGCCGACGGGGGGGCGGCGGCGACCGGGTCAACGAGCGTTGCGCGGAAACGATCACCGCCGTCAAACAGCACCTCGCGCTTGTCAGCGAAGTGGCGGAAGAACGTGCGCTCGGTGAGTCCGGCGCGCGCCGCGATCTCGGCCACGGTGGTCTGGTCATAGCCCCGCGCGGTGTAAAGATCAAACGCGGCCTGCTGCAGGCGCTCGGGGGCATTTGGCTCCCAACGACTCATGTCCAGACTGTACAGCTACGACAGCCACTGTCATCGTGTGATAGGCTGACGACAGCAACTGACATTACTGGTCGTCCAGCGCCTCGCGTAGCCCTCTGCGCCGCGCCGGTCGCGGCTCCCCACTGGAGGTATCCCATGCGCATATTCATCACCGGCGCGTCCGGCTGGATCGGCTCCGCTGTCGTGGCTGAGCTGCTCGCGGCCGATCACGAAGTTCTCGGCCTCGCCCGCTCTGACGCGTCCGCCGAGGCCGTCGCCGCCGCCGGCGCCGAGGTTCGCCGGGGCGATATCGGCGACCTTGACGTGCTACGCGCCGCGGCGGACGAAAGCGACGCCGTCGTCCACCTCGCGTTCCGCCACGACGTTGCCTTCGGCGGCGACTTCGAGACCGCTGTCAGCTCAGACCGGGCGGCGATCGAGACGCTCGGCGAGGCGCTGGCCGGGACCGACCGGCCGCTGGCGATCGCCTCAGGCGTCGCCGGCCTGAAGCCGGGCAGGCTCGCTACCGAGCGCGACATGGCCGAGCCGTTCCCCGGGCCCGGAGGCCGGGTCCTCAACGAGCGCACGGCACTTGCGCTCGCCGAGCGCGGGGTGCGCTCGATCAGCGTCCGCTTCGCCCCGACCGTCCACGGTGACGGCGACAACGGCTTCATCGCGATGATCGTCGCAGCAGACCGCACGGCCGGCTCGGCCGCCTACATCGGCGACGGCCTGAATCGCTGGCCGGCAGTCCATCGCTCCGACGCCGCCCGTCTGGTCCGACTTGGGATCGAGGGCGCGCCGGCCGGTTCGGTGCTCCACGCCGTCGGCGAGGAGGGCGTCACCATCCGCGACGTCGCGGAAGCGATCGGGCGGGGGCTTGAGCTGCCGGTCACGTCGATCACGGCCGAGCAGGCGGAGGCCCAGTTCGGGTTCCTCGCCCGCTTCCTCGCGCTCGACATGCCGGTCTCCAGCGCGCTCACCCGACAGTTGCTCCCCTGGGAGCCGTCGGGGCCGGGACTGGTCGCGGATCTGGTGCAGGGCCATTACTTCGCCGCCGCGGCAGCCTGAGCACCCCACCACCGCGCAACGCTCACCACCGGGCACGTCGCGCGGAGTCCGGGCCGTCGTCGCACAGTGAAACTAGGGCCGAGCCTGGGTTCGGCTATATGATCCAAGCGCGATGGCGCTGGCCGCGACCCCCCGGCCGGGTTGATCCCAGACCGTAACCCTCGGACGGGCCGCCGCCTGCTGGCAGCATTGCTGCTCGGGATGGTGATCGCCGGACTGTCGCTCGGCCGCCCGGCTCGCAGTGGCAACGGATCGCCGGAGGCCGCTACGGCAGACGTGGCCGCACCGGTGGCGGGCACACCAGCGCCGGGGGCAAACCAGGCCGATGTGACTGTCCCGGCCCAGGCGCGCACGACCCCCATCCCGCGCGCGTTCCTGGGGCTTTCGACCGAATACGCGACGCTGCCCCTGGTCGAGCAGCACACCGCTCTGTATGAGCGGGTGCTGTCCTTGCTGCACGTGCCCGGAGACGGGCGGTTCGTTCTGCGCATCGGCGGCGACTCTTCCGACCACGCGATCTTCGACCCGTCAGGAGATCGCCTGCCGCCGTGGGCGTTCCCGGTCACCCCCGCCCTGGTGGCGCGCACGGTGGGGATCATCAGGGACCTCCGCTTGCGGGTCATCATCGACCTCAACACGGTCTCTACCACCCCGGCCCTGACCGGCGGTTGGGTGCGGGCGGCCATCCGGGACGCCAACCTGCCGGCGGGGAGCCTCCTCGCCTTCGAGATCGGCAATGAGCCCGACATCTATAACCGCGCTACGTGGGCACACGACCTCCTGGCAGCGAATCCTCCATCGACGCTCAAGCAAGCCACCCTCAACCCGGTGAGGCTGCCCAAGCGGATCACGCCGGCGAGCTACGCCCGGACCTACGAGACGTTCGCTCGTGCACTCGCTTCCCCAGCACCCGATGTGCCTCTGGTGGCTCCAGCGCTCGCCATGGCCCGCAGCAACCTGCGGTGGATCTCAACGCTGCTGCAGCGCCCACACCCGCGCCTGCGGGTGGTATCCGCCCATGTCTATCCCTACGGTGCATGCTCGCGCCCCGGCCGCCCGTTTTACCCGACGGTGCAAAAACTGCTCAGCGAGAACGCCACAGCGGGGATGGCCACGACGATCGCACCGGCGCTCGCGCTCACCCACAAGGCCGGCTTTTCGCTTCGCCTGACCGAGATCAACTCGGTGACCTGCGGTGGAGTGAAGGGAGTGAGCAACACGTTCGCCACCGCGCTCTGGGCCCCGGATGCGTTGTTCGAGCTAATGCGCGCGGGCGTCGAAGGGGTCAACCTGCACGCCCGCGTGCAGTCGATCAACGATCCGTTCTACTTCACCCAGCAAGGTCTCCAGACGCATCCGCTGCTCTATGGCCTGATCCTCTTCAAGCGCATGCTGGGCGCCCACGCCCGACTGGTCTCTGTGCGGATGCGCAGCTCGCGATCGCTGCACCTCAAGGTATGGGCAGTGAGGGAGGGGAGCAGCACGCTCAACACACTCAACGTGCTGGTCATCAACAAGGGACGCAGATCGGCGCGGATCAACCTCCACCTACCCGCGACCAGCCAGGCCTCCGTCCAGCGCCTGCTGGCGCCCTCGGCCTCGTCAACCGCGGACGTGACGCTGGCCGGCCAGCGGCTCGACCACCAGGCTATGTGGCAGGGCAAGGAGCAATTGGAGACGGTCAACCCGACCCGGAGCGGGTATGTCCTGCGGGTCAGCGGCGAGAGCGCTGCAGTGTTGACGGTTCACGTCGCGGCCAGCACGCTGGTTTCGCCGCCTCAGCTCAGCGTGGGGCCGCCCGCGCCGCTGCTCGGGTACGAGTGAGGCGACCGGCCTGGATGAGCTCGAGGCTGCGAGCTGCGGCCATCGGCTTTCAGGCTTCCTGCGTTCAACGGCGCCAGAACGCGAGCCGCTGCACTGACGCCTTGAGGATGTGGCCCCAGGTGATCTGCGCGTTCCGGTGTTCTGAAATCGCCTCGAATGGGCTGAACCGCATCTCGCCCCCGGTCCCGAGCTGGATCGCCCCGTCATCCTGCCGGGTGGCGTTGATGACGATCCAGCCACGCTCAACGCGAACGTTTTCAGTCATCGCGTGATCGTACGCAGCAAGACGCGGCGGCGACCCTCTCGCCGGCTGGATCGTGCTCTAACTCTGATCGTAGACTGGGCCTGCGCGTAGGCGGGGCACCTGCGTGATGTAGAAGTCGCCTCGGGGGCCGTCTGCGGTGCCAGGCAACAGAGGGCCGGTTCAGCGGATCAGCTTCTCTTTGGCGGTGAGCTGGTGGGCGAGCTTTGGGTTCTGCTTGAGCAGGGACTCGGTCTGTCGTTGAAAGGCGGTGGCGGCTGATTCCGGCTGCCCGGCGGCCCGGCCGAGGTTCATGAAGTCGTAGCAGAAGTAGACCGACTGCTGGATCATCAATGGGCCGTCGGTGCTGAAGGGCACGTGGCCGGCGCCTTGCAGTGCTTCGAAGACGATGGGAACGCCGGCGCTGTCGAGATCGACGGCGGTCTGAACTCCCTCGGCGAACGGGACGGTGTTGTCGGCGGTGCCGTTGAACATGAGCACGGGCGCGTCGGAGGAGTTGTAGAGGCTCGCTTCGGAATGCGGCAGTTCCCCGGAGATGGAGATGGCGGCTTGGACCGCGGAGGAGTAGCCGGGATTGCCGCTGTCGCCGGGATCGTTGGCGTCGACGGCGACCCCGAGCGCAGTGGCCGCGCCCGCCGAGGCGCCCTCGACCGCGATCCGCGACGGGTCGACGCCGTAGGTGGTGGCGTTGGCGCGCAGCCAGCGGACGGCGGCTTGGGTGTCGTGGATTGCAGCCATCCCGGCGTTGACGCAGTTCGTCGATGCTGTGCCCTCGTCTCCGCATTTCTCGCCGGAAGTGTTGAGCAGCCGGTAGTTGATCGAGACCGCGACGTAGCCTCGCTGTGCGAACGCGTTGGCGAGCTCGACCATGTTCCCGGCCTTGGAGGTGCCCGAGGTGAACCCCCCACCGTGGACGAGCACAATCGCGGGGCGGCTGGTCTGAGTGTCCCCGGTCGGCTGATACATGTCCAGCGTCAACGTCTCGGGATTGCCAGCGGCGTCTGGCGCGGTGCCGTAGGTCAGCCCATCGGTGCTGGTGACAGTGGAGAAGATCGCATCGCGGTAGCGGAGCGGTGCCACCCCCGCGGGCTCGGGCAGCGTGCATCCAGTCGCGACGCCAAGCACGAGAACCAGGCTCGTAGCAAGCCTGACCCACCTGCGCGTCCGTGTCGAGCCTTCGGCCCGCGGCCGAACGTTGAACGTCTGATGACGGCGGCGATCTCCCATGCCACGCCCTCTCCTCGGATTTCAGATCAGCACCTAAAACCCCACGGGAGTTCCGGAGTTGCGCGCGACCGCGGCTGGCGCAGCATCCCGAGCTAGAAGCCATGGCCACGACCTAGCGCCGTCGCCTCTGCCTTGTCGGCCAGGCAGCCACGACAGGTCGGCTTTAGCACGCAGATCTCATGTGCCACAGGCAACCGCGCGCGACAGAAGCAGCTCGCGCTCGGGGGCGTTGGCGCACAGGTCGGCCGCGCGCACGAACTCGTCGCGGGCCTCGCCGAGTCGCCCCAGGCGAACGAGGAGGTCGCCGCGCACGCTGGGCAGCAGGTGGTAGCCGCGCAGCGCGGGCTCGTCGGCGAGCGAGTCGATCAGCTCGAGCCCGGCCTCCGGGCCGAAGGCCATCATCACCGCGACCGCGCGGTTGAGCTCGACGACCGGGGAGCCGGTGAGCGCCGCCAGGCCGTCGTAGAGCGCGACGATGCGCGGCCAGTCGGTCTGCTCGACGCTGCGCGCGTGCGCGTGGCAGGCGGCGATCGCGGCCTGCAACGTGTACGGGCCCAGCGCGCCGCTGAGCTCCTCGGCGCGCTGTAGCCCGGCCAGGCCGCGCTGCACGAGCAGGCGGTCCCAGGCAGCGCGGTCCTGGTCGGCGAGCAGCACCGGCTCGCCGTGCGGCCCGACCCGCGCCCGTAGCCTCGAGGCCTGCAGCTCCATCAGGGCCAGCAGGCCGTGAACCTCGGGCTCGCGCGGCATCAGCGCGGCGAGAATGCGCCCGAGGCGCAAGGCGTCCCGGCACAGCGCCGGCCGGACCCAGTGCTCGCCGGCGGTCGCGGCGTAGCCCTCGTTGAAGACCAGGTAGATCACCTCGAGCACCGCAGACAGGCGGTCGGCCAGCTCGTCGCGGCCGGGGACCTCGAACGGCACCCGGGCCTCGCCGAGGGTGCGCTTAGCGCGGACGATGCGTTGCGTGACGGTCCCATCGGAGACCAGGAACGCCCGGGCGATCTCCGGCGTTGACAAGCCGCCGAGCAGGCGCAGCGTCAGCGCGACCCGTGCCTCCCGGGACAAGACCGGGTGGCACGTCATGAAGACCAGGCGCAGGACGTCGTCCTGCACGTCTTCGACCAGCGCAACGAGGTCGGGCTGATCGAGCTGCCCGAGGATCTGCAGCTCGCGCCCGATCAGCTCCTGCTTGCGCTCAAGCGTGACGCGGCGGCGCAACGCGTCGATGCCCCGGCGCTTCGCGGTAGCCATGAGCCAGGCACCAGGGTTGTCCGGAATGCCTTCCTGCGGCCACTGCTCCAACGCCGCGACGAGCGCTTCCTGGGCCAGGTCCTCGGCCACTGACACGTCGCGGACGATGCGAGTCAGCCCGGCGATCAGCCGGGCTGACTCGATCCGCCACACGGCGTCGATCGCACGATGGGCCGCCGACACCGCCACGGCCTCAGCGCCGGCCGCCGGACTGCTCGCGCAGCCGCTCATTGGCCTCGCGCAGCTCGGGCGTCAGCTGCTCCCCGAAGTCATCGGCCTCGAAGATCTGACGCAACTCGACCTCCACGCCGCCATCGAACGGCGCGCGCTTGAGCCACTCCAGCGCCTCCTCGCGCGACGCGCACTCCCAGATCCAGTAGCCCGCGACGAGCTCCTTCGCTTCGGTGAACGGACCGTCGATGACGGTGCGCTGGCGGCCGTCGAAGCGGACCTTGGCGCCCTTGGAGGTCGGGTGCAGACCGTCGGCCGCCAGCATGACACCCGCCTTGACGAGCTCCTCGTTGTACTTCGTCATCGCCTCCAGAAGCTCCGTACTGGGCATCTCGCCCGCCTCGGACTCGCGGCTTCCGGGGACCAGAACCATGAAACGCATTCCTGCCTCCTCGTGGTGGTTTGGGGTCGTTCGTACTCGCACGTCGAACGAGGCGGGACGAAACCGACATCCCACCAAGATTTTTCTCCGCGCGTCCGGAAAGGTGGATCGGCCATGCGCTGGTTCAAGGTTCGTTGGCACGGTTGGGTCGCGGACCTCGGGATCGTGTCCCTGGGCTTTCGACGGTGCTGGCTTACGGGTAGGGTGGGTGCGGTGAGTGCTTCTGATCATCATCCGGGTGGTGATGAGGACACAACGCCAGCGGCTCCGGAGCCTGGGGGGAGGGCGGAGTTTGCCGTTGTCGCTCGTGCGATGCTGACGGATGCCGGCTTGCCCTGTACCGGTGAGGATCTCGAGTTACTGACGATGGTTGCGGAGGTGCTCGGGCCGGGCCTTGCCGCGCTAGACGAGGTTGATGTGCGCTCGCTGTCACCCGAGCATGACCTCGATCCCGCGCGAGCACCGCGATGACGCATCCTCAGGACCTTGGACTTGCTGCGCAGGCGCAGGCGATTGCCTGCGGTGACCTTGCCGGGAGTGAGCTGCTCGATTTGACGCTGGAGCGCGCTGAGGATCGTAACCCGCAGTTGAACGCGCTCATCGCGACGTTTCCCGAGCACTCTCGGCAGATGCTCGCGGCTGCGCCGCGGGGCCTGCTGCACGGGGTCCCGATCTCTGTCAAGGACATGTTCGGGTTGCCGTGGCGTGGGTACCACAACGGGACCCGGCGGGAGCTGGGGCCGCGTGTGCTGTCAGGACCGGTGCGGCGGTTGGTCGAGGCGGGGGCGGTCATCGCCGCCGTTGAGAACCAGCACGAGCTCGGCATGGGGACGACCGGCCTGGTGTCGCCGCACGGTCCGGCGCGAAACCCGGTCAACCTTGAGCACTGCCCCGGTGGGTCGTCAAGTGGCTCGGCATCCGCGGTCGGGGGGCACTTGGTCGCTGGCGCGCTCGGCAGCGATAGCGGCGGGTCGACCCGGCTCCCCGCGGGCTGGTCCGGGGTAGTGGGGCTGAAGGTCACCTATGGCGCGGTCCCTTACGATGGTTATTCCGGCGCTAATTCCTCGCTGTCGGCACCGGGCGTCTTTGCCCGCGATAGCACCGACGCCCGTCTGCTGGGCGAGGCATTCCTCGCGCGCGGGTTGCCCGCTGGTGACGGCAGCGCTCTACGGGTCGGGATTGTCCGCTCGCCGTTCTGGGAGGACCTCGATCCCGAAGTCGCCGCGACCTGCGAGTCGGCCCTGACCACGTTTGCCGACATTCGCGAGATCACGCTGAAGAATGCGGCGCTGTCTTCACCAGCCGGAACGGTCCGTGTCGGCGTCGAACTCGCCGCACTGGTGCCTGCCGGGGTCATCGGCGATGTTGCGCCGACCACCCGCGCTCTATTTCAGTTCTCCGCTCTGCACCCCGCGCTGCGGCTGATTCGTGCCGACCGCATCCGAGCCGCAGTCCGCCGCGAAATCGCGGCAGCGTTCAGCGAGGTTGACGTGCTCGCATGGCCGACCAACCCGGCGCCCTCACCCCCGCTGAGCGCGCCCGTGCTCGCTCTCCCCTCCGGCCCCGCCCTCCCCGATGGCCCGAACCTGCGGCAGGCGGTGATCGCCAACCTCGCCGGCGTTCCCGGCATCTCGGTCCCCCTCGGATTGCACTCCAGCGGCCTGCCGATCGGGATTCAGCTGCTCGCGGCGTGGGGCAACGAGACGGCGCTGCTCGATGCCGCCGATCACCTCAGTGCAGCGATCGAGACGTCGCGCGCTCGCTCGATGTGGAGCAGGGCCGGCTGAGCGCCTGCCGCCGGCTGCGCAATCAACTGATCCGGACGACCGGGAAGCGCCAAGCGGCCCTGATAACCCCGAGATCGTCCATGCCGTCCACGAGAGACCCGCCCCGATGATCCCCGCCCACAACGGCTGGCCCCTAGCTCCTAAACCAACCGGGGGTGGGCCGTGCCACCCGCGACCCACCCCCACGCCAGACGGAGGGCCGCTACCCCGGACGGCACCCGCAAGGCAGTCCATCGCGAAAAAGCGAGAGCGCTGAGTCCCCCGTTTCGGTGCTGGCGCCGAGCAGCCTGCAGTCGCCCATGCCATCGTCCGAGCATGCCGCGAGTTCGGGAGCGCCCGTTCGGCTCGCCAGCCTCGGACGGCTCGCAGGGGCGGCTTATCGCGCTCGGCGATTGACTGACGGGAGTGGGTCTGTACCCGCCGGCTGCGGCAGACCTCAAAGCAGCGGTGATGACCGGATGTGCCTTCAGCTAAGAGCCCGCGCGCCGCGCGCGGGCGCGGCGCCTGCCCTCATGCATCGCTTGGACGCGAGCGACTGGGATCGCACGGCCTTCCTGGATCAGGTCGGTGGGCAGCGACTGTGGCTCGGGGAGGCGATCTGCCCAGGGGTTGCCGCCGCGCAGTAGGGCTGGCACGGTGTGGATGGTGAAGTCGGTTGGCCTCAGGCCATCGAGTTCATCCCACGAGACCGGAAACGAAACCGGCGTGTCCGGCCGGATGCGTGGGCTGTAGGCAGCAACGACGGTCGCTCCGCCCGCGCGTGTGGCATCGAGAAACACCTTCCCGCCCCGCTCCTCGAGGACGTAGGCGGTTGTCGCCAGCTGCGGGGCGATGCGCTCAGCGCGCGCGGCGAGCGCCCGTGTGGCCGCAGCGATCTCCTCGCCAGTTGCCGGCTGCACTACTGGAACGAACACGTGCAAGCCTTTAGCCCCGCTGGTCTTGACGGCGCCGGCGAGCCCAACGTCGGCGAGCGCCTGGCGCACGAGCCCCGCGGCGCCCGCGACGGCGCCGAACCCGGCCTCGGCCGGCGGGTCCAGATCGAGCACCAGGTGCGTCTGGACAAACCCACACGCGTCGCCGCGCGCGACCGTCGGGTGATACTCGATCGCGCGCTGGTTTGCGAACCACAGCAGCGTTCGACGGTCGTTGCACAGCGCGTAGGCGACGTCGCGCTTTGACCGCTCCGCCCAGATTGTCACCGTCTTTAGCCACGGCGGCGCGTACTTCGGGACGTTCTTCTGCATGAATGGCTTCTGACCGCGCAGCGCCCGAACCACCGACAGCGGCCGATCGTGCAGCTCGCGGAGCAGCTGCTCGCTCACGACCTCGAGGTAGTCGACAAGATCCCGCTTCGTCGCCCGCGCACCGTCGAACAGCGGTTGGTCGAGGTTGGTCAGCGGGACGTCATCGCGGCCGGCCATGCTGAGCCACTGTAGGGCAGGAAGACAGGCTCACAGAAAGCCCCAGATCACCACTTCCGGGCTGACGACTCGATTACGGGGCGCGGGGCCGAACCGGCCGGCACACCGCCAGGCCAACCCAGCCATTACCGCGTGACGATCCGAGCGTCGCCGAGGCGCTCGCGGGCAGCGCCCGGCTGCGGCTGGCGAAAGCGATCACGCCGGCCCGGCGTTCGATCGGTCGCCCGAGGCCGAGTCCGCACGGCGACGCAAGGGTCAGCGCGGCGATCTCTTTTACGCGATAGGGATGGCGCGAGCCGCGCCGGGGTGCGCCAGCGACCCGGCCGTCGATGCTTAAGCATTGATACGACGTGGCCGATCCCCCGGGGGTAACCGCCGTCCCCCGCTTCCCGCGCGGAGCAGGACGCGACGCGGTGGCGGTAGATCCGCGTGTCGTGATCGAAGCGGGAGCGCGACCTCACGTTCGAGCTGCTGTGGCTCACCGCCGCCGCCAAGTGTCAGCGCTACCGGGATAGCCATCAGTTCATGGTCGGCACGGGTTGGATTGACCGCGTCCGCGCACCGGCGCAGTGGTCGGCCAAATCCGGGCCTAGGTCGCCTACACACGCTGAGGCAACCTCCGGCGCTGACTAGTCGGCGTGAGAGCTCACAGAGTTGCGGTTCCCTTCACGGTGCAGCGGAAGGTCTTGCTGGCGTCGGTCGACGTGCAGGTTATCGGTCCGGTCCCTTTGATGTGCTTGTAGGCACCAGTGCCCCCGGTGACGGTTGCGGTGCCTTTGACGGTGACCGCTCCAGGGGCGACCGGACCGCTCAGCTTCAGTTTTCCGGAGTCAGTGCCGTTGTCAAAATAGTTCTTGAACGAGGCGATCACAGTCACGGTGGAGCCAGTAATCGATGTCGTGTTGTGCGCCTGCTGCACCCCGGCACCGAATGGCTTCGTGCAGTTCAGCTGGCCGAAGGCAACGCCCGAGAGCTTGGGATAGTCCACGTTGTATGCCGTGGCCGTGCAGCTGATCTGCAGTTTCTTGGGTACGGATTTAGCCGCGACGGCCGCGACGCCAACGGTGACGATCAGTACACCCCCGCACCCAACTACCAATGCACCGGCGCGCACTCTCGATCTCATCGCTCCTCCGTCCCGTCGACATGACCACGTATAGGTGCTGCACCCGCGAGCCTAACTGTACGGCTCCGCGCCGGCAAGGGATCCGCGCAGACTACGCTGGCCCCCGCGCGAGAGGCGGAGCCAGGCTCGCCGAATACAGGTGCAGCGGCCGTTTCTTTTCAGCCACCGGCGCCGGAGCGAAGATGGGGGCTCGCAGGCGGACTTCATCAATACCCTCGCTCGCGCCCACTGCACACATGGGTGGCGGAGCCATATGCCGACGCCGAGGGTGTCCTGCCCGGCGAGAATCTCGGTCACGGCAACCGGCGGCAGTGGGAACGGGCTCAAGGCATTCGAGGAAACGTTGCCTCGGAGAGGACATCCGCACCCGCGCGAAACCGGGAACCAATCGGCCGTGGACGGCTCACCCGCTCCTCGCCACGAGCGCGACCGGCCCCGGCCAGCACCGCGAGCCGTCACCGCCCGTGCCCTGCCTGCCGCGCAAACCGAGACTCGGACGTCGAGCTTCGGACGGGAGATCCCTCGGCGGACATAAACCCGGGTCGCTCATGGGCGCCGCGACGTGGAGGAGCTCTGCACGGAGGAACCTCGTCGGGCCTCAGCTGTAGCGGAAACTCGGCTTCTTAGTTGCGCTCGCAGTTCTTGCGCAAGTCTGACCGAGGCCTCGATTTCCACTCGCCTGATCGAGACGCTTTCTACGTTGATTCCGAACGGCACACAGAGGGTACGGCAGTAGCTCATCAGCTCGGTGGCCGTCGCCACGGCTTGCTGGTACGAGGCCTCGAGCGTATCGGCAGCGTGCTTGAGGTCATTCTCGATCCATCTCGGCACGTCGACACCCAACCACCGCAGAAAGTCCAACGTCTTCATCGATCCGCATACCGAGAAGGTAAAGACGAGAGGCGCTGGCGAGATCCCTCGCGCGCCGCATTCGTAGCGATAGTCCGAGACGAGGTTCTTGGCTGCGTTGATGTCGTAGACCACTTGGGTTACGAAGAAGCGACAGCCCGCGTCCTGCTTGGCGAGGAGTCGTAGGTGTTCATCGTCGCGGCGGGCATGGCGCTCCGGTATCGCCACACCGCCCGACAACACCCCGGGGTTGACTTCTCGTCGTATCGCCTGGGCGTCGCGCAACGAAGTCCGAGCCGTCGCGCTGCTTGAGGCTGCCCCCACCAGGACCGTCATTGTCCGCTCGGGATCCTGCGCAGACAGCCAGCCGCGAAGCTCGGCGGGAGCGTATTTACCGACTGCGCGATAGACGATCACCGGCGTTTCCCAGGTCCCGAGATGGTTGGCGAGGTAGTCAGCGGGGTCAAGTGTCGGCATGAACGGAAATGGACGCTCGGCCGGGTTCCGCTCAGTTTCATCGTCGATGTCGTAAAGGATCAGACCATCCAGACCCAGCGGACGAAGCCGAGCAACCGTCGCGTCGGCGATCTCCTGGGCGCGTTCGCGACTCGTCTTAAGTCGCGGCGGGGTGAGAGCAAAGAGCAGGAACTCGCTCTCACCGGCGCGGATACGACGGATCAAATTCATCGGCGAGGACGCTATCCAGAAGCAAGTCCCGTCGCTGCGCTCCAGAGGACGCCGTCGCGCATCGGCAGAGCCGCGACCACGGCCTACGAGATGGCGCTCGGCGGCACGAGCGCTTGGCGCGACAAGCACTCATCCGTGGCGCCGGGTCTCTCACAGGCGCCTGGTCGCCGAAGGAGGCGTGAGCAGCGAGCCGTTGAGACGGTGCTTTCCGTTGATAGGAAGCGCAGGTCCGGCGCAGGAAGCGAGCGTCAGCGCCGCCCGGTGCAGAATGCGCTTCTCGCCGATCCCGGCGTCGCCATCCGCACCGTCGAGCGCAACGTTGCCGCGCTGCGACAGCGGCGGTTAGGCCGACGCGGGTCAGTCGGGGGGCTCATGGCGCATCACCGTGCCACCCTGCTCCGCGTAAGAGCCTCCCGCTCGGCTCGCCGCGGAGGGGTCCAAGGGAGGGAACGATACTTTGGCCGTACCGACACTGACAACGGAAAGAGGAGGTCGGCGTGACGGGAGTTAGACGACCGATGGCTGGCGCAGCGTGCATGCTCGGGGCTTGCGCACTTATCGCTCCGGGGCTGGGTGCCGCGGGAGCCGCACAGCTCTCGCCCAACACGAGCAGGTCCGACAGCGGCATCGTGTACATGGCAATCACGCACGCGCGTTCCGTCATGCTCGAATACGCCGCGGGTGAGAACCACGACAAGCTGCTCGGAGCGGGCGCAAGCACCTACGCGATCAAGGCGCTCTTCAACAAGACCGGGATCCACCTGACCGTCAAGCCCGTCGTTTTCTACACCGCCGACGGGTCTCTGACCGGCACCGCAACCGGGACGGCGACCGTCAAGGCCACTGGAGAGACAGTCGTCGGCAGGCTGTCGCTGACCCGGGGGCGAGGCGGCCAGAACGGCCACAGCTTCTCGGGAACTTTCACAGCCAAGAGCGACCCAACGTTCAAGTTCCTCACCCTCACCTACGAAGGGATCTATAAGTGATCGCTGGGGACCAAGACGCTCTGCCTTCTGGGTTCAGCTCGCGCCGTCGGAGGCGGGATCCACGACCGCTTGCGCGGCGCATACGTCATCGCAGTTGGCGTGATCGCTTGGCTGGCGAACCGCTGGGGCAAGAAACGAAGGCCAGCCGCGTAGTGAGGATCCCGATCGAAACACAAGCGCTCGCGTTTTTTGCTGGATGCCGCTACGTGCGGGCGGTGCTCCTAATCCTTGCAGTGACCGGCTCGATCCGAGACGCGAGCCTGATTGGGGTGCGTGGTGCCGCCGGAGCGATTGGCGGGTCTGATCGCGTTTATCCACACAGATCGCTGTTTGTGCGGCTTCATCGGGTTGCCTGGAGCTGCTGGTCAGGCCGTGCGACGGATCGGCGGTAGCCCCCATCGGCGTAGTCGAGGCGATCTGGTCGCTGATCGCGGTCAGGCGTTACGTGGCGTTGCGACTGTACGCCGAGCTCGATGCCTGAGCAACTAGCCTTTGCAGGATGACGGTCGTCCTCTACTGGATGTCGATCTCGCATCCCTCGCAGGTGGCGCGCAAGATGCTCGACCTGAAGGACGTCGAGTATGAGCTCGTCGACGTGGTCCCGCTGAACCAAAGGATCCATCTGCGGCTCGCCGGTTTTTCGGGCGGCACCGTGCCGGCGCTCAAGCTCGACGGCCAGCGTGTCCAGGGTTCGCGGCAGATCGCGCGTGCGCTCGACGAGCGCTGGCCCGAGCCGCCGCTGTTCCCCGCCGATCCCGCGCTGCGCCCCCGCGTCGAGGAGGCGGAGCGGTGGGGCGAGCAGCAGTTGCAGCCCATCCCGCGACGGCTGTTCCGCTACGGCATCGCGCGCAATCCGCAGTTGCGGCACTGGGTCGTTCGGGCCCAGCGCCTGCCGGTCCCCGCGCTGACCGCGCAAGCGATCCGCCCGGCGGTGGAGTGGTACGTCCGCACGGTCGAGGCCGATGGCCGGCAGGCAACCCAAGCGGGGCTGAGGGCCGACCTCGCGGCGCTGCCCGCGCTGCTCGACCACGTGGACCGACTGCTGGGCGACGGGACGCTGACGCTCGACCCGCCGAACGCCGCCGCGCTCCAGATCATGGCGAGCGTCAACCTGATGGGCCAGTTCGCCGACCTCGCCGAGCTGGTCGCCTCCCATGCATGCTCCGAACCGGCGCGCGAGCTGTTCCCCGGCTACCGCGCCGAGCTCCCGCCGTTCCTGGATCCCGAGTGGCTCGAGCCGCTGCGAATCGCGCCGAGGGCCTAGCCCTCTGGCCGCCATCAGCTCGCGGACGTATCGCAAAGCCGATGCTGAGCAACGGTTCTGCCCTTCCGCGCGCTTTAACGGGTCTCTCGCGCGCGCGCCGACGGGATGCTCGTCGGGCAGCAGGAGCAGGAGTGCCAAGACGAGTGGTCAACACTGCTGGGTGCTCGGGAGGGACGGCCGTACCACCGGGGAAGAGCTGCCGGCTACCTCTCGCCGGACCACCCGGTGTCCGCGCAAGCCAGGACTGTCCGACGAGGTGGAGATGCCCTTGCCGCGACGAAAGCAGGAGCGGGCCGCGAGACTTCGCCCTGCTGTCTGAGCTCAGGCGCGCGAGTTTGTGTGCCGCCGCTGTTCGGCTGTCCATTGGTGATCGGGAGAGCAGCGGCGCGGCGCGGGGAACCCGCGGCTGTTGGGTCGCTAACGCGTTCTGGCTGTTGGCCTGAAAGGGAGTGCAGGGCGACCCTGGCTTGGTCGATGTCGATCGAGCCGTGCCGGTGGCGGGGTGCGTCAATTCCGGCAGCGAGGTTCGGAGGGGCTAGGCCGTGCTAGCGGCCCGTGAACCGCGGCGCCCGCCGTTCTCTGCTCGCCTCGATCCCCTCCTCGAAGTCCTCGGTGGCGAACAGCTTGGCCTGCTCGGTGCCCTCGTGGGCGGTGGCCGCCAGCACGCGGGCGGGCAAATCGCCGCGCATCGTCCGACGGATCGCCTTGACGGCTAGGGGCGCCGAGGTGGCGATTTCGCCGGCCAGCGCGATCGCTGCCGTGCGCAGCTCCTCGCTCGAGACCAGCTGGTCGCACAATCCGATCTCTAATGCGTCCTTGCCATGGAGCCGCGCGCCTGTGTAGAGCAGCTCGAGCGACTTCTGATGCCCGACGACGAGTGGCAGCGTCACCGTGAGCCCAAAGCCGTGGTGGATGCCGAGGCGGGCGAAGTTAGCCGAGAAGCGCGAGTGGGGTGTAGCCACCCGCAGGTCGGCAGATAGCGCCACGCCCAGTCCACCGCCGATCGCCGCTCCTTGGACCGCCGCCACCACGGGCACCGAATACGAGAACAGCCGCACCGCCTGCTCGTATAGCGCACCCGAGCTAGCCGGGTTCTCGTTGGCGAAGTTCGCGCCCGCGCAGAAGTGTCGTCCCGCCGAGGCGAGGACGATCGCGCGACAGCCTTCGGTCTCAAGCCGCTCGTATGCGTCAGCCACGTCGCCGATGAGCTTGGCGTCAAAGAAGTTGTGGGGCGGGCGATCGAACTCCACGATCGCGAGACCGTCGGCCACCTGCTCGATAGAGACCTCGTCGCTCGCCTGCTCTCTGCTCACAGCGCCTCCAGGAACTTGTTGACGGCGGCGTTGAACTCCTCGGGCGCGTCTAGGTTGGCGGCATGACCCGCCCCCTCGAGCACGACCCGCCGCGCGCTCGCCACGCGCGCCTCGATGACCTCAGCGGCGGCGAGGAACTGCGTGTCCTCGGAGCCCACAACGACGAGCGTGGGGACGTCGATCTCACCGAGCGAGTCGAAGACCGAGGAGTCATCCTGAACGAGCAATCCGCGCGCCGCGTGGGCGATCCCGCGCGTGCCATGGACATGCTGGGCTTGCGCCTGCTCCCGCCCGGCCGGTAGCGCGTCCACGCCGCGCGCCTCCAACTCGTCTGCCCTCGCCCGCGCCCACTGGTTCCAGCGCTCGCGCGCGCCGGGATCGCGGAAGCCCGGGCCGGTGTCGACCAGCACCAGCGCGCGCACGCGGACGGGATACCGGAGCCGGAAGCGCAGCGAAAGGAAGCCGCCGAGCGACATCCCGCACAGAATGGCCGCCTCGACCCCAACCGCGTCGAGAAGCGCAGCCATGTCCTCCACGCATGCGTCGTGGGTGTAGAGCGAGCCGTCGCCGGGGGCGTCGCTCGAGCCGTGGCCGCGCATGTCCCAGGTGATCGCCAGGCGATCACGGCCGAGGCCGGAAAGGTTCGGCTCCCACATCCGACCGCTGGCGCCGTATCCATGTGTCAGTAGCACCGGCCTGTCCGCGCCGCCGCCATGGACGTCGTAACGGAGCTTCACACTGTCGCGGTAGAGAATCGACATGCTCAGACCTCGAGCTCCAGCGAGCCGCCGGTGATCGCCGGGTAGAGCCGATCGGCCCCGGCGCGTGCCGCTGGCGCCCCGAGCCGCTCGGCCCACTCCCGCTCGCTGCCCCATTCGCACCGCCAGGACCACAGCCGTCGGGTCTGCACGCCAAGCGGATGTACCCGCGTGACCCCGCGGGCGCCATGCACCTGATGGGCTGCGCGCGCGGCGGTGATGGCCGCGCTGGCGGCCATCAGGGTGGCGGCGGCGATCTCGAATGCACCTTGGCGCGCCACGGCGGCGTCGACCGCCACACCGACGAGCGCTGTCTGTTGAGCGATCGTGACTAGGTGGGCCTGCACCGCCTGAAAGGAGCCGATCGGGCGGCCGAACTGACGGCGCTCGCGTGCGTGGGCGATCGACATCTCGCAGATCTTCTCGAGCGCGTGCGCCATCAGCACAGATCGGACGAGAGCGCCGCGCAATCGGACCGCGTCAGCAGGCAGCGCTGCACGGGCGACGGGCTCGACGCCGTCCAGCCGCACGGTGTCTCGCTCCTCCCCGGCCAGGCTCTCGCCCGGTTCCACGACCGCATCGGACAGCGACCACAGGACGATCTCCTCGCTGGAGGCGGCGATCATCCAGTCTGCCCGACGCCCCCAGGGAACGCGCTCCGTCCTGAAGGTGAGGGAGACCGTGACCAGGCCGCCGGGCGTCTGGATCCCCGCTAGTTCCAGCAGCCACTCCCCGAAGGCACGGCTCTCTAGGGTCGGATCCGGTCCGCGGTGCCGCAACTCGCGCAGAGCGTCACTCATGCCAGCAGCGCCCGCGCCGCCACGGTGCGGAGGATCTCATTGGTGCCGCCCCGGATCGTGAACGACGGCGCACCAAGAATGGTCCGTGCCAGCAGCTGCTCGAACAGAGACTGCGCTGCCAGGTCGGGCTCTCCGTCCACTAGGGTCCAGATCGCATCGAGCGCTTCCTGCTCGAATCGCGTTCCGAGCTCCTTGACCAGCGCGGATTCGGCCGCGGGCGCCGCGCCAACGTCGATCGAGCGGGCGACCGAGAGCGATAAGGCGCGGATCGCCCACCACCGGGAGAGCAGCTCACCGAGGATCCCGTCGCTGACCAGTCCGCGCCGAACCGCCTCCTCCACCAGCAGGTATGTCGAGAGCCACCGCTCTGGCCCAGCGCGCTCGAACGCGAGCTCCGACGTGTTCTGCGCCCACCCGCGCCCGACCTCTCCGAGCACCAGCTCGTCGGGCACGAACACATCCTCCAGAGTCACCTCACAGAAGAACGCCTCGCCGTCGAGGTACTCGATCGGACGGGCGGTAAGTCCAGGCGAGTGCAGGTCCACGATCAGCTGCGACAACCCCTCCTGCTTGGCGCGCGCCGACTGAGGACCCTCCTCGCTCGTCCGGCAAAGGACGACGAACCAGTCGTTCACATGGGCGCCACCCGTCCAGATCTTGGTCCCAGTCACCCTCCAGCCGCCATCCACCTGAGAAGCCCGCGTGGAAACTGCCGCCAAGTCGCTGCCCGCGCCGGGTTCGCTCATCCCGATGGAAAACGACAGCTCGCCACGACAGATCGCCGGAAGGAAGCGCCGCTTCTGCTCCTCGGCCCCGAACCGGGCCAGCATCGGTCCGGTCTGCCGGTCGGCCACCCAGTGGAAGCCGACAGGCGCGCCCCAACGCAGCAGCTCTTCCACGACGATGAAGCGCTCGACCGCGCTTCGATCTCCGCCACCGTACTCGGCCGGCAGCGCCATCCCCACCCAGCCACGCCCGGCCAACAGCCGGGAGAACCCAGGGTCGCGCGGGGCAGCCATCCCCAGACCGGGCGTGAAGCCACCTCGCGGCAGCTCGCAGGCCAGGAACTCCCGCACCTCCGACTGAAGTGTCAGCTCGGCATCGCTCAGCTCGGTGAAGGAAAAGCGCATGACACGGGAGTGTTCCATGCGGGCGCATCGCGTTGTGTCGAGTCGGGTCGCAGTACCGTGCCTCTGAGTCGGACCGCCCAGATCGCCACCGCAGCACGATGCATCCCGGCGCGTTTGACGGTCCTCCACGGGTGCTCGACGACCCGCTCGCCGAGTTGCGCTCGGAGCGGACGCCGAGCAACCCTTGGGCAATGCTAGGACCACTGCCCGACGACGTCGCTTGGGCGTTCCCGAGCGCGATTAGCCGCCGGTCGGCCCGAAGCGGAAGCGAGGTGGTGGCGTCGTTCGGGTCGAGGTGTGGCCACCTCGCCCGTCGCCTGATCAAACACCCGCGCGCGCGTGCACGTCCAGACCGACCCAACGGATACCGTCAGCCATCGGTACCCCCTGTGTTGTGGGCCCGCGCCGAAGCCTCAATCTTCGACGCGAACAACCCCCCGCGACGCAGGGGTACCGACTACCTTCGATCAACAGCCAGCCGGTCCTCCATACCGTCTAAAGGGCTCGCCGGGCCATCGCCGGTCAAGGGATGATTGCGATCGTGAGTGCGCTCAGCGTCGGCCCGTTCGGAACGGCTCTAGCACGGAGGACCAGCGGTTGACTCACAACCAGTACACGTCCAGATTCGGGCCTGTCCCTTGGCCCGAATCATCGATCCGTATTGGCGGATGGCCGGCAAGCGGATCGCGCGGCGCGGCTCGGTTGTAGCGGGCCCGCCCAACCGAGGTTGTTGAGCATGTGCTCCGCAAGTGGCTGGGAGTGACGCGCCCAGTAGCCGATGGCCGTTAGGCGCGCGGGATGCTCTGCTGGAAGCGAAAGACGTTGGCGGGGTCGTACCGGCGCTTGACCTTGGTCAGGCGTTTGAAGTTCCTGCCGTAGTAGGCGGCCTGCCACTGGGGTTGAGCAGGGTCAATGAAGTTCTGGTAGGCGGACCCGTTTGTGTGTGGACGGAGTTCGTCGGCGAGCCGGTCGATCCAGGCCAGACCACGTGCCACCGTTCGCCGTGAGTCCCGCGGCGTCCACTCCGTCTCACTGGCAAGCACCGCGAACGAGTTCCGGTGGACGAACGCCGTGGCATCGGCGGGTACCCGGTTGATCGCACCGCCCGACGCAAACATCGCCGCTCCGGCGCCATCCGGGTTGCGACTGCCCGGCCACCGCTCGACGGCGCGCAGCAGGACATCGACCCCGCGTCCATTGAGCGGCCGGTCGAGATAGGCCGACTTCACCTCGTAGGCGATCTCAGGAGTGTTGTGAAAGAAGTAGTCCTTGGCCTGCCAGAACGTCCGCTGTGCGATCAGCCGCTTCTTGATCCGACCGGCGCGCAGCGCCGGCGCGAGCAAGTCGACCAGCTCATGTTTCGTTCCGAAGTACTGCCCGAGCGCCGAGATCGCTGGCGCTCCCTTGCCGCCGGTCCGCGGCTCACCCGCCCTACCAACGCCCAACCGCGCTGAGAACTCCTCGGGCGCCCGCTGGATCACCTGCTGGAACGCCTCGAACACGGCAGGCGCGTCCGCCCATTCCCACGAGATGTCGTACAGGGTCACATTCGAGACGGGGTTGGTCACAAACGTGTACGACGTGCACACCCCGAAGTTCCCCCCGCCGCCGCCACGCAGCGCCCAGAATAGATCCGAGTTCTCGCGTTCGCTGCAGGTGAGTAAGCGGCCATCCGCAGTGACGACTTGTGCCTCGATGAGGTGATCGCACGTCAACCCCATCTTCCGCGAGCTGAACCCGATCCCTCCGCCGAGCACCAACCCGCCGATCGCCACCGTCGGGCACCTGCCGGCAGAGATCGCGACGCCGTGCGGCTGGAGAGCCGCGTAGATCGTCGTGTTCCGCGCGCCCGGCTGAACGGCCACGGAACCCCTGGCGTCGTCCACAGACACCGCCCGCATGCCACCGACGTTGACGACCAGGCCCGGCCCTACGCAGTAGCCGGCGTAGTTGTGACCACCGGAGCGAACCGCGACGGGAACGCCGTTCTCGTGCGCCCACCCGACCGCGGTCCTCACATCCTGGACACGCGAGCACACAGCGACGCCTCCCGGATGAATGCCCGCGTAGCGGAGGTTCAACGGACGGCTGATCTGCAGGTAGCCGCGATCGCCGAGCCTGACGAGCTTACTGCCCAGCTTCGCCGCAAGCTCATCCCATCGCGGCCGGGAGACGCCTGATGCCGATCCAGTGCCAGCCAGGAGTTCGAGTTGTCCCGCCAGGGACGCGGCGAGGACCGATCCGCCTGCGCGCCGCAGGAATACGCGTCGTGTGGGCGTGTTCTCAGAGGAGGCTGACACTGGGCGTCAACCTAACGGACGCCTCGGCCGTCCTACCGCGTGGTCGTTCCGTCGTCGCCAAGGTGATAGCGCGGCGCTAAGGAACTTGCGCAGCGGAATCCCGCGCTTGGCATGAACGAAACCACAGCCACACTGGCTGTCGCTCGGCCGGGCGATTGCGAGAGTCTCAACGATTTCGCTCAGCCCGTCTGAGGCTCTTCAGTTTCGTCCCGAACAGCGCCTGGCGGAATCGCTGGGACACCCGCATCCGTGGGACAGCGGGCGTGGTGTCCCGCAAGTGATCCCCTAACGGCCACGGGATCCTTGGGTGGCCCGAGCCCGCGCCGATCCGAGGTCGGGTATTCAGCGCCTGGTCTCGTACCTGGTCAGGAGCACGCCGTCGGGAAACGTCCGGGTCTCCACCAGGTTCAGGTTCACCCAGTTGTCCAGGGCCGTGAAGAACGGCGTGCCGCCGCCCACCAGGACCGAGTGGGTGACGATCGCGTACTCGTCGATCAGCCCGGCCCGCATGGCCGCCGCGGCGAGGGTGGCGCCGCCGACGTCCATCGGACCGCCATCCTCAGTCTTGAGCCGGGTGATCTCGGTGACAGCGTCGCCGGTGACCAGGCGGGCGTTCCAGTCGACCGCGCTGGTCGTCGAGGAGAACACCACCTTCGGCATGTCCCGCCAGCGGCGGGCGAACTCGATCTCCGCCGGTGTGGCGCCAGGCTGCTGGTCGGCGGTGGGCCAGTGGGAGCTCATCGTCTCCCACAGTTTGCGCCCGTACAGCGCCAGGCCCGTCGCCCCCACCCGGTCGGACCACCACTGGAACAGCTCGTCGCTCGGCACGCTCCAGCCGAGGTCGTCGCCGGGCGCGGCGATGTAGCCGTCCAGGCTCAGGTTCATGCCAAAGGTCAGTTTCCGCATGGCGTCAGCCCCCCGTGAGGCGGTATCCGGCGTACAGACCAACACGGCGCGGAAAATTCATCGGTCAGACCACACCGAGGGCGGTTGACCACCGCGCCAAGCGGATGCTGCGTACGGAAGGGAGCCCTCACCGGGCACTTTGCCTGCATAGCTGGCGCTTTCCCCGTGTTCGCATGCAACGTGTCCCGCAAGACCCGCCCGATGAAATGCCCGATGCAGGGGCGACAACCGGGACACGACACCACGCCCGCGTTCACGCGCGAGCGAGCGGCGACAGGACGTAGCCCCGTTTGAGGGCCTTGTCTATGAGCACCCGCAACGGTACCTCCTGGTCGGGGCACGGTCGAGTGTCCGAACGGAGGGAGTTGGTGGGTATGGGTAGCTACGCCGGGATCGACTGGGCCTCGGAGAAGCACGACGTGTTGATCGCCGACGAGCACGGCGGCCGCGTGTTGGCGCAGACGTTCGTGCATGACGAGCAAGGGATCACCGCGTTGTGCGACGCGCTGGTCTGCTTCGAGGTCGACGTCGTCGCGATCGAGCGCGGCGATGGTGTGCTGGTCGAGCGGTTGTTGGAGGCCGGGGTGCGGGTGCTGGCGTTGCATCCCAATCAGGTCAAGGCGGCGCGCGAGCGGTTCCGCGCCTCGGGTGGGAAGTCTGATCGGTTCGATTGTTTTGTGCTGTGCGAGCTGGCGCGGACCGACGGTCATCGCTTCCGGCTCTTAGAGCCCGACTGCGACCAGACCAAGGCGCTGCGCGCGCTGACCCGCTCGCGGGAGGATCTGGTGGCGGCGAGGGTCGCGCTCGCCAATCAGCTACGCGCCGAGCTCGAGCGGTTCTGGCCCGGGCCGATCGGCCTGTTCTCCGATCTTGACAGCCCGATCTCATTGGCGTTCCTTGACCGCTACCCCAGCCCCGATGATGCGCGCAGTCTGGGTGAGAAGCGGATGGCTGGGTTCCTGGAAGGCGCACCGCTACTCGGCGCGCAAGACGCCAGGACAGCTGCTCGACCGGCTGCGGGCCGCGCCGAGGGGTCGCGCTGGCGAGATCGAGACCCGTACTCGTCGTGCGATCGTGCTGCGCATCACCCGCACCCTCCAAGTGCTGGCCGAGCAGATCCGCGGGCTTGAGAGCGAGATCGGCCAAGCGCTCGACGCGCATCCCGACGGTGAGATCTTCCGCAGCTTCTTCCGCTCACCCGAGTCGGTGATCTGCGCCGCGACCCTGCTCGCGGAGATCGGCGACTGCCGGCGCCGGTATCCGCACCGCGACGCGATCGCTGCCGACGCCGGGCAAGCCCCGGTGGCGGTCGAGTCAGGCAAACGCAAGCACGCGAAGTTCCGGTGGGCCTGCAACAAGCGGCTGCGCAACGCGCTCGCCACACTGGCGCACTGCACCCGCCGATCGAACCCCTGGGCCGCCGACCGCTACGCCACGGCACGCCAGCGCGGCCACAACCACCGCCGCGCGCTGCGCACCCTGGGCCGCGCGTGGAGCCGGATCATCTGGCGCTGCTGGCAGAACCGCACCCCATACGACGCCGCCCGACATACCGGGCTGCAACAGCACATCACGATCACCATCCCGCAGGTCCCACACGCCAAGACACCCAAGGCATCAGCAGCCACTGCTTGATGTCATGAAGGGCCGGGGTCGCAGCGACCTTGATGCCATCGACCCGTCAGGTGGCAGGAAGTCGGTCCTCCGTCCCGAACCGCAGGTTTGAAGACCGCGCGGATTACGGCCGCGCGGCCGGACAATTCGAGAGGAGGACCGACGATGTCCAACCCTACGCGGTGGGTCGGCATCGACCTGCACCGTCGGCGTTCGCAGATCGCGATGATCGACCAGCACGGCGAGCTGACGCTCTCTAAACGCATTCCGACAGGGCGCGAGACGATCAGGGAGCTGCTCGGCGATCCCGAGAGCACGCACGTCGCGCTCGAGGCGACCTACGGTTGGGAATGGCTCGCGGAGCTGCTTGAGGACGCCGGCTTTGACGTGCACCTCGCGCACCCGCTCCGGACCAGGGCGATCGCTGCCGCCAGGGTGAAGACCGACGCGGTGGACGCGCGCACGCTCGCGCATCTGCTGCGCACCGGCCTGTTGCCCGAGGCGTACATCGCACCGCCGGAGCTGCGCGACCTGCGCGATCTGCTCCGCCACCGCGCGACGCTCGTGCACCTGCGCACCTCGATCAAGAACCGTGTGCACGCACTGCTCGCCCGCCAAGGCATCCTGCCCGAGCACACAGACCTGTTCGGCACCGCCGGCCGAGAGTACCTGGCCACGCTGCGGTTGCCCGACGGGCCCCGCCGGCGGCTCGACAGCCTGCTCGCGCTGATCGGCGACTTCGACCGCGAAATCACCCATACGACCAGCGAGATCGACCAACGCGCCAAGGCCGACAAGCGCGTGAAGCTGCTCTGCCAGATCCGCGGCATCGGCCGCTACACGGCGATGCTGATCATCGCCGAGGTCGGCGAGGTCAAGCGGTTCCCCACCGCTAAACACCTGTGCGCCTGGGCCGGACTCACCCCGACCGTCCGCAGCTCCGACGGCAAAGCCCGCCTCGGGCACATCTCCCGCCAAGGCTCCACCATCCTGCGCTGGGCGCTCACCGAAGCCGCGCAGCACACCCCTACCGGCGGCGGGCCACTGCGCGCGCAATACGAACGGATCGCCAAACGCCGCGGCAGCAAGATCGCCAAAGTCGCCGTCGCCCGCCAGATCCTCACCCTCTGCTACTACGGCCTGCGCGACGGCGAGATCCGCTGCCTGGCCCACCAATCCAACGACATCGACAGCGAACTGGCGGACATCGCATGAGATCCGCCAGCCGCAACCAAGCTTGCGCTCAACCAACGGGCGCGAGGTGCATGCCAGGGCGAGCTCGCTCCTGTGTCTGGTCTCCTGCACACCCGTGATACGGACGGCCGCCGGTCTTGATTGAGCCCCCTGGCACCGCACGACACCCTGGTCCGCCCAACGCGACCGAATGGATGACTGGAGCCTCCTCCCACGCCGGACCGCAGTCCGCGAACCGGCACCCAACCACAAGAGGCCCCTAACCCAACCATCCCTTGACACAAGCCGGCCCTTCATGGATGACACAGGACGTCTTTCGGCCTCGGGCCACCTCGGATCTGGCGACGCCTTCGGCGACCAGGCCCTCGCCGGCCGAGCCAACCATCAGACGAGCGCTCCTTGGGCGCGAAGCGATCACCACGATCGTCGAGGCGTAGGCGGTGCGGAACCCTCCGCATATCAGGCGTGGCGGGTTTCCGCGGCGGGTTCGGCTAGCAGCTTCGCGCTGAGGAGCCATACGGTGGGGTCGATGCCCATTCCGAAGTGGGAGCTGGACACCTCGATGTGCTCGACCTGGTGATTGCTGTGGTCGATGCATGCCTGCCAGGCGACGATGCCGTCACGGCGGCTGTAGACCGCTGTCACAGCCACGCGGATCGGGATACGGTTGCGCTGGCTGATGGCCGCCCCGATCCTTGCCTGTTCCGCAGAGTCGTAGGCGAAGCCCACCCGGGTGTAGGAGGGCCCGCCGACCACCGGTGTGCCCAACGTGATGACTTGGGCCACAATCGCTGGCTGATCGCGGGCCAGCTCTCGAGCCAGGACTCCACCTAGGCTCTGGCCGATTAGGTGCACCGGCTCCGCCCGCCGCTTTGCGAGGATGCGTGCGCGCTCGGCGACCTTCGGCAGCAGCGCTTCGACGTCGCCGCCGTTGCGACCCAGCGCCCAACCCTCGACGTGGTGGCCCAGCCGCCTCAGGAACGCCCGCAGCGGGACTGTGGAGAGATCGTCGGCGCCGAAGCCGGGCAGGACGATCACCGGCGCCTGGCCGCGCGGCGCCCGCGCGAGCTGATGGCTATGCGCCGCGAGCCTTGCTAGCTCCAGCCCGCTGAGCGCCTCCCACCCCAGGCGGACCAGCGAAGGCGCTTGCAGCGATGCTGTGCGTGCCGTCACGTAGGCCATCTCTTGCCCGGCCGGGCCGCAGAAGAAACGACAGGCGAGGGCCTGGCGATGCCTGCACTTGCACGATTGCGTAACCCTAGAAGCCCACACTCGGCTGAGCAACGGTCCTGCTACGCCTGAACAACTCTCCTCCGACGGCGAGTGCCTTCATCCGCTCAGCGCCCCCGGACCGCACGAGCGCTACTGCGACGTAGAAGCCGTTGACCGGTCCCGTGGTCGTGCGTGCTTTCACGCGGAGGCACTTGTCGTGCGGAATCGGCCCAGCCGGACGGTGCCGGACGTTCTGCCTGCGCAGCCGCTGTCAATGCGATACATCTCGAGACCTACGATCCATGACTTCTATCCGCGAGCGACCCCCTCCCGCAGAAATCCCTGCAAATCGCCCATAAATACATCGGGGCGCCCGGATTTGAACCGGGGACCTCAACGACCCGAATTACGGGCGAAATCCAGCCCGCAGACGGAAAAGCCCTGCAAATCGGATTGCCAGAGTTCCGCGCCACCCCTTCTCAGAACCTCGGATTTAGCGGCGGATTGCTGGGGATTAGGCAGCGAGATCGAGTTGCTGCCCAATCGGCTCGAAGCGTGGACATTGCTCAGCGCAGTGATCCGCGCGGCGCCAGCCACCGGACTTCTTGCCCGGTGATCGCGGTGATGCGGTCGTAGTCCTCGTCGTAGTGCAGCACCGGAATGCCGCTGGCTTCGGCGGCAGCGGCGATCAGCAGATCGGGATGACGAACCGAACGCTGATGCAGCCCGCCGTGTCGCACGAGTCGCTCGTAGACCTCCAGCGCCCGGTGCCACTCATCTACCCCGATCGCGCAGTCCGGTAGCGCGTCGAGCTCAACGCGCACACTCGTGAAGTCCGTGGCGTTGCGGGCGCTGTAGAGGAGCTCAAGGCGGACCACGTCGCAGGTCGCCACCTGACCCTCAACGACGTCTTCATCGAAGACAGTGCGCAGCTCGCCGCCGACGGCGCGCGTCCACGCCCAAGCGCTGGTATCGGCCAGGTACACCTATGCGGTCTGCCGCGGGCGGCGGAGCTGCTCCAACACGTCCGGCGTCAAGTCACCGAAGTCGCGTGCTGCCAGCCGCTCGCGAGCCGCACGATCGATCACGGCACGCAGCGCAGCGTGAACCGTGTCCGTGGTCCGCCCGGTGCCGAGCACAGCTGCCGCTGCGTCTACAAGCTGGGCATCGAGATTGATGTTCGTGCGCCTGATCTTGGTCTCGCCCATCTTGACCCAAGCATACACCTCCATGTGACCGTGCTATACACATCCATTGGGCCCGATGTCCCGTCGGATGCCGCCAGGACATCCACCGCGCCGGCAACTACTGGAACGCCGCCGCGCTGATGTAACAGCTCGGCGTCGTGCCCGCAACAGTTGGCGCCAACGCTTAGCCGCAGCTCGGATCGGGGCGTTCGGCCTGGCACACCGGGCATGAGCGCCCCGACAGCGTCCCTAACAAGCTGTCCGAAACGAGCGTCAGAGGTATGCCCCCGGATCGGTGACGTGTCCGCGACCAAAGGCGGTCGCTACTGCATGGAGCGCGATGCGACCGCGACCTTGCGGCCTCTCACTTGATTGCCATCGCGCCTTTGCGAGCACAGGCCAGAATCGCCGCTGAGCGGCTCGTGCGTACCCGCGCTGACGCGAACGCAGGTCTCGTGCCCCGCATGGCGAGAGACTCGCAACTCGCCACGAGCGCAACCAGCGGCCCGGGCCTGGGCGGCCGCCCCGCTCACCGCGCTTAGCAGGTGCGAGGCCAGCGATCCGGAGATGCTCGTCGCGGCATCAAAGCGGGCCAACGGTCCGATTAACACTGGTTACGATGGTGGACCTCGCGGACATCGCAGCCGGAAACGAGACGGTCCGCATAGCCAGCTTTCAGCAGCGGCGCGCGCCACTTCTGCGGGGTCCTCAGCAGCAGCCGGCTCCGAGAGTGGCGCTTCCTACTCGCCATGGCGGTAGCCGGGCGAGACTCAAGCTGTCCTCCTAGTCGAGCGTCCTAGCCGAGCCGCGCGGCTCCGTGGCAGGCGCTTCTTCAGTGCCGTAAATGACCAAGCCATGCAGGATCCACAAGCAGATGGCGAAGATGCCCAGCGACCAAAGTGGGTGTGCGCTGCCTACCGACAGCAGCGATTCGAGCGCGCCGATGCTGGCCGCGACGATCCCGATCACCCGACCGAAGCCCCCGCCACCCATGAGGGAGAGACCGGCAGCGAGCTGGATTGCGCCGACGATGATTGTGATCCACCCCCAGGTGTGAAGGGACGAGAATGCGTACTGCGTGTTGGTAAAGAAATGAGCATTGCTCACGGCGGCGATGCCATAGATGAGAGGCTGTCGGAGAATCGGGGTCGTCCGCCGGGTTTAACAGAGACTGCGGGTATGGCTCGAGAATTCGCTGGGGTTGACCGTGGTCAGTTGTTGTTGATGCCGCCGTCGTTGACGGAGTGGTTGCCGGAGGATCACTTGGTGTGGACCGTGCTCGGCGTCGTTGATCAGATGGATCTGGATCGGTTTCGGGAGGCGTATCGCCTTGGTGCTGCGGGTCGGGCTCCGTTTGATCCGTCGGTGATGGTGGCGTTGTTGCTCTACGCGTATGCGCGCGGGATCCGGTCCTCGCGCGGGATCGAGCGGGCGTGTTGGGAGGACGTGGCGTTCAAGGTGATCTCCGGGATGCAGACGCCGGATCATTCGACGATCGCGGAGTTCCGCCGCCGCCACGAGGTGGAGATCGCCGGGCTGTTCGACGAGGTGCTCGGGCTCTGCCGGGAGGCGGGCCTGGTGTCGGTGGGGGTGATCACGATCGACGGCACGAAGATCAAGGCGAACGCGTCGATGGATCAGAACCGCAGCTACAGCGGGCTGGTCAACGACATCCTCCGCGAAGCTGAAGAGATCGACCGGCGGGAGGACGAGCTCTACGGCGAGGCGCGTGGCGATGAGCTGCCCGAGCCGTTGCGGACCCCGGAGGGTCGCCGGCAGGCATTGGCCGATGCGAAGCGCCGGCTGGCGGAGCGCAAAGCCCGCCCGCGCGACGAGCAGCCGGCGGCGGAGATGGAGGGCGATCTCGAGCAGGCAGTGTTGGCCAGACCGGTGCTACGTCGTGGCGGCCGGCGCGAATGGTTCCGGGTCGCACGCAGCGAGCTCGATGCCCGTCGCGCCCGGCAGGCGCAGCCGATCCCGCGCGATCGTGACGATCGGCTGGTCGAGACGCTCGAGCGGTTCGAGGAGAACCAGCGGGTCGACCTGGCCGCCAACGAGTCTTATGAGCGGTGGCGCGCGACCGCCAGAGACACGAAGGGCAGGGTGCTGAAGGGCAACAGCAAATCGTTCACGGCGCCGGAGCTGCCCGACGGCGTGATCAATGTCTCAGATCCGGACTCCAGGGTGATGCGCACGCAGGGCACTCCGCCGCGGCAGGCCTACAACGCGCAGGCCACTGTCAACGACCAGCAGGTCGTCCTGGCCGCCGAGATCAGCGTCGCCGCCCCGGACTTCGGGCACCTCGCCCCGATGCTCGAAGCCACGCTCGACGGGCTACGCGAGCAGGGCGTCGAGCAGGTCCCTGAGGTGGTGCTCGCCGATGCCGGCTACTGGCACACCGCCCAGATGCAGGCCATCGAGCGGCAGGGGATCGAGGTGCTCGCACCGCCGGACGGGAACCTGCGCGCCGGCAAACGCCCCGGCTGGGAGCACGGGCGCTATGAGCAGATGCGCGAGAAGCTGACCAGCGAGCGCGGCCGCCAGCTCTACGCCCAGCGGAAGATCACGATCGAGCCGGTGTTCGGACAGATCAAATACAACCGGCACATCGACCGGTTCATGCGAAGAGGCCGGGCAGCCGCCGGGTCGGAGTGGCGGATGATCACCGCCACCCACAACTTGCTCAAGCTCCACAGCCACTGGATCGCCACACCGGCCTAACACACCGGGTCGGCGATCAATACCCCGGCGATTCACCGCTCCGCGGAAACCACGCGCGAGTCAGCCTTCTCGCTCGTTGCGCATTTTCCGACGGCCTCATGACGTTGAGCACGCCCGCGATCAGTAACAGGATCGCGACGAAGATCGAGCGGCCAATCCCTCTCATGTTCGCTTACTTTCTCTCGTTGACCGCCCCTCGAGCCGGTCACGGAAGTTCGCGTAATCTAGACGGCCTGATCGTTGGCGATCAGGACCGCCTACACCTCATCCGATCCGGGATGATGGACGCCCCGGCGGACGTGTCGCGTGGGGCGCCAGCGAGTGCGCGCCGACGCTGGCGATTCCGGTCATGCGCCGACCCCTTGCGCCACTTCGTTGAGGCTGGCGTGGTGTGTAGCGCGTGTTCGTCGTCGTGGATGCCGGGTTTGAGGTCAAAGATGACTCGTTTGACCGTGCCGGTGAAGGTGTAGGGGGCCTTGAGCTCGTAGTCGAGGTCGACGACTAGGCCGTTGTCACGCCCGATGTGCATGCCGGCGTAGGTGAAGAAGGCGATCGGGACGGTGTGCGGCATCTCGCCTTTGCGCCAGTCCGATCGGAACGCGTCGGCTCCCCTGTGTCCGCGCAATGCGGGGCCCGCAGGACGATCACCGGCCGAGTACCGCGCCAGCATCGAAGCGGGTCTCGGCGAGACCCTGTGGCCTACGGCTGATCGGCACGGCCTGCTTTCTGCATCGTCATGAGGATTCGGAAGCTCGCCAGCAGCCCGGCCGTGCTCTCGCGTCTCGTCCAGGGCGGTCACGTCGTGTCGCGGTCAGCTGACGACTGCTCGCTAGTGGGCGAGCAGCACTGAACCGCTCGTATTTGCGAGGCGTCCGCTTATACAGATCGTCGGCCCACACACGTGCCCATTGCAGTGGAGAGGCGCGTTCGGAACGTGAGCAGGCCGGGCGGGGCGATCGCTCGCGTGGCAATCCGATCGCGCCGTTCCTGGCCCGCCGTGACACCGTTACGCCTGACTACGCAGGCGCCCGTCGTTAGCTTCCCGCGGCGATCGACGAGAGCTTGCTTACGAGCCTTGCAGACAGTAGGCTCGCAAAGGCCGTCAACTTTGCGCTTACCCCAACTCCACGAGGGGGCTGCAGTGAAATACATGATCGAATACGAGGTTCGCACCGTTGGCCTCAGCCACGACCAGAACCTTGCTAATCAGGACGCGCTGCTGAAGGCCTTTGGCAAGTGGGCGCCTGAGGATGGCCTCAAGGTTCACGCATTTGTGTCCAACCTGAACAACGGTGGCTACGTGCTCGTAGAAGCCGCGGATGCTGACGTCGTGTACTCGTTCGTCTCGAAGTTCTTCTATTGGAACGATACGAAGGTCGTTCCCGTGGTTGACGTTGGGGAAATCGTCAGGATTGGCACTGAGTCGCTCGCGTGGGCTCGTGCTGCGCTAAGCGACTAAGGAACCTCCGCTCGCACGGGATTACAAGGCTGCGCAACGACGTCGTATTCGCGCGTGTCGTGAGGGGTCAATCCGTCCGCAAGGCGAGCAGGGCCGGAGTAGCGACGTGACCGCCAGCGCACGCACGTCGCAGCACCGACGTACCGGACCGGAGCCGCAAGGGACACCGGGCACGAGTTGCGTCTGACCGGCAAAGCGGGTGTCGTGCCCAATTGGGGGTCGCGACCTGCTTGTCGAGGCAGATGCGGGTCGCTCGTCGCAGCCTGAGCGCGCGTAATGCATATGCACAACCGGTGCACCACCGGCAGCTCAACATCGACGTTCGTGCGATCGCTCTGCGCGAAGAGCGCTCGCTGCTCAACGTCGGAGCCCGCCAGCGCGTCGTCGCCATAGGACTCGCTGGATCTGACGGTGGCCGAGATCGCGAAAGCGATCGCCCGCGGCGTGCGCGGTTTCCGCCGAAACAGGAACCCGTCCGCGCAAAGCTACGACTGTTGCTTTGACGACAGGGGCCAGCGGGCGTGACGATGCGTCTAGCCCGAACGGGAAGCGAGGATATGGGCACTGGTTGTGCACGCCATGAACGTGGGCAGCGATCCTGGCTGGTTGCCGGCGTTGCAGCGCCGGTGACCGAGCAGTTCCCCGCCATGTCACACGGCCGCCGGTGCAGGACTAGGATTGTGTGCCATGCGGCAGCGTGTCCCTTCGGGGTCTGATCCGGGCGCGAGCTCCGTGTGTGCGCCGTCGAGGCCGGACGATCGAGGTCTGCTCACGCGCCGGTCCGCTGTGGGGATCGGTGCCGGTGCCGCAGCCGCGTTGGCGATTGGCGGCCTACCGGCTTGGGCCCGCACGGCAGCGCCGAGCCAACTGCGTTGGCACCGAGGCCGGCCGGACGTGTTGCCTTTCCCGGACCGCCCGTTGGGCGAGCCTGGGATCCCGCAGATCGAGCACGTCGTGCTGTTGATGCTCGAGAACCACTCCGCCGACAACGTGCTCGGGATGTTGCCGCACGTCTCATCCGCGCGGCGTCGGAATTTCGATGGCCTACCGGCGAACTGGCGTGGAATTCCGATCGCCAGCAATCCCGACGGCCACGGGAACCGTGTGCGGTCGTTCGCGCTGCCCGACGTGTGCCCGGCTCATGGGCTGACCCAGAACTGGAACTCGAGCCACAACCAGTGGCACGGCGGGCGTAACGACGGATTCGTCACGAACGCCAACTCGACCACTCCGATGGGATACCTCACCCCGGAACAGATGCCGGTCACATACGCGTTGGCGCGGCATTTTCCCATAAGCGACCGGTTCTTCTGCTCAGTCCTCGGCCAGACGCTGCCGAACCGCCGCTACTTCTTCAGCGGCACCTCGAGCGGTCAGATCAACGACGATACGTCCAGCATCCTCGTGTCCGCCGCTAACGGCACGATCTTCGATCGTCTTGATGCGGGCAAGGTCTCGTGGCGCGTCTACTACGGCAACACTCCGAGCCCGTTCTACTTTCCGAATTTCCGGAATAACCCTGGCCAGGTGGGCCGGTGCGTCAAGAACGAGCAGTTCTTTGCCGACGCCTCGGCCGGGCGCCTGCCGTCGGTCTCGTATGTGGAGCCGAACTTCAGCTACGCGTCCGAGGAGAACCCGCAGGACATCGCGTTCGGCGAGGGTTTTCTCAGACAGGTCGCGGTGGCGGTGATGGAGGGGCCGCTGTGGTCGAGGACCGCTTTATTCATTACATACGACGAGCACGGCGGCTGGTATGACCATGTGCCGCCACCGCGGGCGGTACCGCCCGACAACATCCAGCCCGATCTCACGCTGTCCGCGAAGGGAACGTTCCCGGCCCGCTTTGACCGCTACGGCTTCCGCGTCCCGCTGACCGTGATCTCGCCGTGGGGTCGGCCTCGTTACGTGTCGCACGAGCTGGCGGACCTCACGTCGACCCTCGCTTTCATCGAGCGCAAATGGAACCTGCCCCCGATGACCCGCCGCGACGCGGCCGCCTGGGACCTCAGCGACATGTTCGACATCACCAGACGGAGGCTGCCCGAGCCTCTGAGGCTCCCGCCCGCGCCCAATATCGAGATGACGCTCGCCAAGTGCCGGGCCGACGGAGAGGACCCGCCCGTCGCCGCGACTGGGACCGCGCGGGATCGCAGCCGGCCTCGGGCACGCGCGACGTTGTCGGGCTGATAGCGCCGCCGAACAGTGGAACCAAGGACGCCAGGATCGACCCTTGTCGCGGACCGCCGGCGACCAAGCAGAAGGCGGCCGTTATCCATCGTCTTTGGCTCAGACGACGGTCAAGGCCACCACGCCCGAGATAGCGGATGTGAAGTTGAGGATCACCCCGTTCTCCCGAGTTCCAATGTTCGACTCATGGTGTGAACGGTGGGCTTGAGCTGAGGCTCGTCAGTCGCTGTCCGGAGCTGGTTCGATCGTGCCCGGCATTGCGGTGGTTGGAGCATGCTGACTCGGTCGCGGCGGAATGCTCTGACTCGATCATCGCGAAAGCGTGCGGCGAGGCCCAACTGGCGGATGAGTGCCCCGCTCGCTCGTCGTAGCCCCGTGATGAGCGGCACGAACGTCTTGATGCTCTGCGGCTCGTAGAAGTAGGGTGACAGCGTCACGGAGTTCCGGGGAGGGGTCGGCTGCGCTACTCGCTTGGCTCGATGTTTGAACTCGTGCTGGACTGCCTGGCCAGCGGCCTGTACCGCTCCATGCTCCACGAAGGTGACGAGATACAGAAGCTGGCCACCCAGAACAAGCTGCACATGCCCGTCCTGGCCGTCGGCGCTGGGTCCGGCGACTTCCCGCACCAAACCATGACCCAGGTCGCAGACCACGTCAGCGCCGTCACCCTGAACGGCGTCGGCCACTACGCCGCAATGGAAGCCCATAAGGCGCTCGCCCAGGCGCTCCTCGACTTCTACCGAAGCATCGACGCCTAGCCACAAACGGACTGCGGCAGCTCATCAAGCCCAACAACCCAAAGCCCGACCGGGGCAACCTCATCGAAGACCCCGGTCGGGAGCGGGTGCGCTCTCGCCCCAGCCACAGGTGCGTCAACAATCACTGCCGCTTCGTCGCCGCAGCAGGCACAAACGGTGTCGCTGCCGCCTAGGCATCTGGCTGGGGACGAAGCAGTAGCGGAGGCGGTGCGCAAGGATGCGAAAACCCGGGCCGCAGGAACATCACCTGCCTAGACTGCGTGGCGATGTCCGCCCAGGACGTTGACGAGTACCTGAACGCTGTCGAGGAGCCCAAACGCGGCACGCTCGAGGCGCTGCGCCGCACGATCCTGGAGATCGTCCCCGAAGCAGAACAGGTGATCTCCTACCGCGTTCCCGCCTTCTGCGTGCGCGGTCAGACCGTCGCGGGCTTTGCGGCGTTCAAGGACCACTTGAGCTACCTGCCGTTCAGCGGCGCGGTCCTCGCGCAGCTTGCCGATGAGCTTCACGGCTACACGATGACCAAGAGCTCCCTGCACTTCACGCCCGACCGTCCCCTGCCGAAGGCGCTGGTGAAGAAACTCATCGCGGTGCGTCTGGCCGACCCCGGCCACAGCTCGCGCTAACCCCACGCCCTAAACGAAGGCTCCTCGTCTGTCGCCGGACCGGCCGCTCGAGCAGCGATGCCGCTTAGGGAGCGGCGCTTTAGGCAAGCAGAAGCAGGTGTCCGGAAGGACGGTTCCTGACTTAGACCTAGAGTGGTGGGCTGAGCGATCGTGCTCGCCTGGCCTGGTCCGAACCTGGAGGAGATCGATGCAGGCGGTTGAGTTTGCGGAGTACGGTGGTCCCGAGGTGCTCGCGGTCGCGGAGGTCGACGAACCGCATGCTGGGGCGGGTGAGGGCAGAATCGCGGTTCGAGCGGCGGGAGTGAACGGGATCGATTGGAAGGTCCGCGCGGGATACATGCGCGAGCGGATGAAGCTTGCGCTGCCCCCCGGGACCGGGATGGACGCCGCCGGAGTAGTCGATGAAGTGGGTGACGGGGTTGGCGACGTCGAGGTTGGTGATGCGGTGTTTGGGACCGGTCGGGCGACGCTGGCGGAGTATGCGGTGTTGACGAGCTGGGCGGTGATCCCGGAGGGGTTGTCCTTCGTGGAGGCCGCCGGGTATCCGGTGCCGGTCGAGACCGCGATTCGGATTCTTGATCAGGTCGGGGTCAGGGCTGGGGAGACGCTGCTGGTCAGCGGCGCTGCCGGAGGGGTTGGTTCGGCCGTCGTCCAGATCGCGCGCGATCGTGGGATTACGGTCATCGGCACCGCCAGCGACCGCAACCAGGAGTATTTGCGCTCACTGGGGGCGACGCCGACCACCTACGGCGACGGTTTGACGGACCGTGTGCGCAGGTTGGCGCCCGACGGTGTCGACGCGGCGCTGGACGTCGCCGGCTCGGGGATCATCCCGGAGTTGATCGAGCTGACCGGCGAGCCGTCCAAGGTGCTCTCGATCGCGGACTTCAGCGCCCCCGAGCACGGCGCGCAGGTATCCACGCAGAGCACGAACGCTCCGGCGGCGTTTCGAGAGGCCGCCCGCTTGTTCTCCGGGGGCGCTTTTCACCTACCCGTGGAGAAGACGTTCGCGCTCCGGGATGCCAGCGAGGCGCAGGCAGCCAGCCAAGCCGGGCACACCGCCGGCCGGCTCATCGTCACGGTCCCCTAGACAAGCCACCTCGATCGCCCTGCCAGACCCCTCTCCGCCATGGTGTGCTCGTCGGCGACGACGCCCGCGCGTCCGCTTCATCGCCGACAGGGCCGTCTCGGTCCCGCTGCTGCTCTCGGGCTTGGCTCGGCTGAAGGAGAAGTGCGGCGGCACGCCGCAGCCGCTGCCGACGTGGCTGCTGGTGCGTGAACGCGGGTCTGTGGGACCACCCGTCGGAGGACCACGGGGCGAGGCCAAGAGGCCTGGCCTCGGCAATTTGGAGGGCGGCGCATTTCGGCTCGCTGGACCTGCTTCGACGTCAGCGCGGTACGTGGCGCTCGCACTCAAACGCCCGTTTCCCGCCAGGGCATCAGTCAGTGGTGCGGTGGGCTGGTCGTCCTGGGTCAACGCGGACGTCACCGGGTTTGGTTAGAACATAGTCGTGGAGATACCGCGGACCCGTTATGTCGAGCACGAGGGTGTCAAGATCGCGTGGCAGGTCTTCGGTGACGGTCCTGCCGAGATTCTGTTCGTTCCGGGCTGGGTATCGAACGTCGACCTGTTCTGGCAGTACCCGCAGCCGCGTGAGTTCTTCACCGAGCTGGCGGCGTTCGCGCGAGTTGCGGTGTACGACAAGCCGGGCACCGGTGCGTCTGATCCGATCGATGTGGCGCCACCGGTCGAGGAGCGAATCGATCAGCTCGTCGGGGTGATGGATGCCGCGGGTCTGAGCTGTCCGACGGTCGTAGGGGTCTCCGAGGGCGGCGTGACGGCCTGCTTGGCAGCCGCCGCCAGGCCTGAACGGGTCGGGCGTCTCGTCATGCTCGACGCAACCGCCTGCTTGTTCGATCCGCGGGCCAAGGGCGAGATGAGCGATGCAGAGCATGAGGCGTGGAAAGCCTTTATCCGGCGGACCGCGGAGACCTGGGGGGAGGGACGCGACGGAGACGTCTGGCTCGCGGGCGCACGTGACGCTGACAGGGGATGGGGTCTGCTGCAGCGTGCCTGTGCCTCCCCGGCGGTCGCGCGCCGGTATTACGAGTCTTGGGCGGACGGGCTGACGGCGTGGGACGCGCTGCCTGCGATCCGTCAGCCCACGCTTGTCCTCCAACGCACCGATGACCGCGTGCTGCCGATCAAGGCCGCCCGTGTCGCTGCGCAGCGGATTTCCGGTGCGAAGATGGTCGAGCTGCCCGGCGCCGAGCACCTGCCGTGGCTTGGGGACACGGCGGAGATACTCGCGCAACTGCGCGACTTCGTTGGGGCCCTGCCGCCCGCCGCGCGCACGGATCGGGTGCTCGCGACGATCCTGTTCACCGACCTCGTGGGATCCACCGACCAGCTCGGCAGACTTGGGGATGCGGTGTGGACCGCTCGACTCGACCACCACGCGAGAATCGTCCGCGATGGCCTAGACCGTTTCGAGGGCCGGCTGATCAAGTCAACCGGCGACGGCGTCCTCGCCGTCTTCTCCGGTCCCGCACGCGCGACTCAGGCCGCGCGCTGGATCCTCGAGGCGCTACCCGCTGAGGACCTCCACGCTCGCGCGGGCATCCACGTCGGCGAGATCGAGCGCAGAGGGGACGACATCGCTGGCCTCGCCGTCCACGTGTCGGCTCGGATCATGAGCAAGGCAGCCGGCGACGAGGTGCTCGTGTCGCGCACGGTGCGAGACCTCACCGCGGGCTCGGGCCTGCGATTCAAGGACCGCGGCACCCACAGACTCAAGGGCATCCCCGACGACTGGCAGCTGTACGCCCTGGCTTGACCCAGCACAGCGGCCCAAACGCGTCGAGCCTTCCGCATCCGCGGTCCAGGAGGCATTCAACGCCAGCTAGGCCCCGCGAGGCGCTTGAATCGAAAGATCAACAGCAGCTTGATCGACCACAGCAATTGGCGTCCCTCAGCTGCGGAGATCCAGAACAGCCGGACAGATCCGAAACATGCGACGCCGTGCAAGGCTCCGCCGGCGAGGCGACGGTCCCGCCTTCCTCGTCGCGCGCTACTGCCGACCGCGCACGGGTCGCGTCCTGCCTTGCGCGCGGAAGGGAGAACGGATCACAGGTTCGTCCCTGCGCCAGTTCGGACTCAGGCCACGACACGCTCGCTCACGTGACGGAGCAAAAGCGACGCAGCGCGAATGCCTCGGCCACGAGCGCCGCGTCCTCGCTCCGGGGGGCGTAGTGCAGGTAGCGCATCGTCGTCTGGATGTCGGCGTGGCCCATCCACTCCTGCACCCGGCGGATGTCCGCCTTGGCGATCATCCGCGTCCCGAAAGTGTGGCGCAGATCGTGAAAGCGGAGCGGTCGCAGACCAGCAGCAGCCAGGGCCGCCTTATACCGCCGCCGGATCGCCGAGCCGTCGAGATGGCCGCCCGCCTCGCCCACGAAAACCAGGTCGTCGTCCCCCACCCAGTCCTCGCGCTGCCCGAGCGCAGCGAGGGCCGTGGCGACGTCCGGCGCCAGCGGCACCGAGCGCACCTTGCCGGACTTCGGGGTCGTTTGCTGACCCAGGTAGTAGCTCGCCCGCACGCGCAGCGTCTGGCCGGCGAAGTCGACGTCGCGCCAGCGGAGCGCCAGTAGCTCTCCCATCCGTAACCCGGTGAATGCAGCGGTGAGGAACACAGCCGCGTCCTGCGGGTTCGCCGCCACCCGAACGAGCGCCCAGATCTCCTCCGGCGAGAACACCTGGATCTCGCCGCTCATCCGCTGGGGGAACTTCTCGACCTCTGCCGCCGCGTTCTCCCGCAGGCCGTACGCCTTCTTTGCCCGTCTGAGGATCCCGTGCAGCTGGATCAGCACCTTGTTCCGACTCCGCGGCGAGCCGGCAAAATCCGCCAGCCAGGCCTCGATCACCGCCGGAGTCACGTCCTCCAGCGGCGCCGAACCGAACGCCGGCAACAGGTGGGCGCCAATTGTTGAGCGGTAGCCGCGAAGCGTCGACGGCTTCCGGCCGCGATCGTGCTCGACGTAGCGCAGGTACTCCGCAGCCGCATCGGCGAAAGTGGCCCCAGTGCGGACCATCCCGGAGAGCGTTCCCCGACGCGCTTCCTCGAGCGTCTCGCGCAGCCGGTCCTCCGCCAGGCGCTTCGTGAAGTACCCGCCCGGCGGCCGGCCGCGGCCGGTCCAGGCCGGCCCGAGCTTCTTCTGCACCTGCCGCCCGTCTTGCAGCCGGTACTTCGCGTACCAGACCGGCCCCCGCGCCCGCTCTACCCGGAACACGTGGCCGGTGGGTGCTCTTCGCTGCAGATCCGGGGACATATCGGGGACATATCGCTCCTGTCCCCGGACCCCTGTCAAGCGCAACCCTGCTGCTGCAGGGCTTTTCGATGGGCCGTGGAGGAATCGAACCTCCAACCTTGGGATTAAGAGTCCCCTGCTCTGCCAATTGAGCTAACGGCCCTCGCACCCGATGTTACCCGTGGCCGCCGGGCGCGGAGATGCCCTGACGCCTTGACGGATCAGCAGCTCTGGGCGACCTGGGGGCTGGTCTTGGCCTGCTGCAGGGCCTGGTTGAGGGTCAGTCTCGTCGTCTTCGGAGCCAGGCTCACGGCCTTGGCCGCGGCGAGATCACCCTTGCGCGTCTGCTTGGCCGCGTAGGCGTTGGCGGCCAGGCACTGAAAGCCCTTGGACTGGTTGGGATTGGCCAGCGTCTCGGTCTCCCAGGTGGTGGCCGCCGCGGCATAGTCGCCGAGGGCGGAATAGGCGCGAGCGGCCAGGATGGAGAGGTTTGGATCGGGGTTGCGGACGAGGCTGAGGTACTTCTGCCACGCCTGGGTCGTCGCGCTCAGCTGGTTCTTGCCCGCAGCGGTGAACGTGCTCGTGCTGGCGTTGTAGTTGCTTCCCTGGCCCGCCGCGGTCCAGCGAGCCTGCACCAGCGCCGCCCACCCAGCGGGCTCGGCAGGATGCAGCCTGGTCTGGGCCAGGGCGCTCTTCTCCGCCTGGCCGACAACCTGGGTTTGGCCACCGCCGGAGCCATTGTTGGTGAAGGCATTGAGGATCCCACCTCCGCTCCCCGTGCCCACACCGACGAGCAGCAGACCACCGACCATGATGACCGCCAGACCCAGGTAGATCACCTGCACCGTGCGGCGGCGGCCGCGCCCACGAAGGTCGAACAGCATCGACTAGGCCAGGTCCGAGCCCTCACCCGCAGGCGACAGCTCGGCTGCAGCCCGCGCGGCGGCGCGGCGGTCGGCGATCTTGAGCATCACGATACTGGCGAGATAGAGCACGACGAGGGGGAGCATCTCCAGCCCGGTGGTGACCGGATCTGCCCCGGGCATCGCCGCAGCGATCACGGCGATCCCGACGGTAGCGTAGCGCCAGTTCCGGGTCAGGGTCCGAGCGTTGATCACGCCAAGTCGCTGCAGAGCCAGCAGGCCGAGGGGGAGCTGAAAGGCCAAGCCGATGCCGAGCATGGTCAGCATCTGGAAGGAGTAGTAGGTCTTGGCCTGGACGAGGATGTCGAAGTTCTGGCTGTTGTAGCCCTGCAGGAATCGAACCGCGGGCGGGAGGACGATCAGGTAGGCGAACACGACGCCGGTGATGAACAGGATCGGCGCCACGAGCATCAGCGGCAGCGCCACCCGGCGCTCCTGGGAGCTGAGCGCCGGAATAACGTATGCATACGCCTCGTAGATCAGGAGTGGCAGCGCGAACAGCAACGCAAAGTAGGCCGCGACGGTGAGCGTGGTGGTGAACGGCTCTCCGATCCCAATGGTGATCGGCAGGCGCTTGGGGATCGACTGTGGAAGCGACTTGGCTGCCGCCTCAGCATGGGCGGCGGCGGCAGCGAAGAGATGCTGATCGCCCCTGGTCTGCCCGGGCGAAGCGGCCAGCCCGCGCAGGTCCCCCGCCAGCGCCGAGAACTCCCGCGCGGCTTTGACCGAGTCGTCAGTCAGGCCCGAGAGGTGGTTGGCGCTCGTCTTCGGTGACTCCGGCAGTGCCCGGTTGAGCACGCTCAGCAGCGCGTGGTTCTGCCAGAAGCAGACCGCGAACGCGATCCCGAGCGCGATCACGCAGATGATCAGACGCGACCGAAGCTCGTCCAGATGATCGATCACGCTGAGTCGATCCTCGTACCCGATGGGGCGGAGCACCTTCGCCATCAGCCGCTACCTCCCGGCGCGCCGGTCAGGAATGCCGCTCGGGTCGGGCCTCGGCGGGAGCCCGCTCGCGCTCCGGAGCGACACCGGTGTCCCGTTGTCCCGGAGCCGGTTCCGGGGCTCGACTCAGCGCCGGTCGATCAGGCTCATCCTCGTGGGGCGTGTCCCCGGTGATCGACTCCTTGAACTCTCGCAATCCCTGACCGAGCTGCCGCCCGAGACCGGGAAGCCGCTTGGGTCCGAAGATCAGCAGCACGATCACTAGGGCGACGATCAGATCGGTGGTGGGATTGCGAAACATCTCACTCTGCCTCGGGAGGGGGCTCCCAAGGTTAGCGGTCGTGGGTTCTGACGCGAGCCTGATCGCGAACGCGTTCCCGTTTCTGGCTCAAGCTTGAGCGGCGCCGCGCCGATGAAGTGCACATCCAGGAGCGACATGTGAACGACCAACCTGCACAACCATCGGTTCGGCGAATCGTCCTCCCGAGCGGTCGCTCGATTGAAGTCGTTCGCTTCGACGACCACGAGGCGCCACCGCGAGGGCTCCACATCTGCACTGAGTGTGAATCGGAGCTGGTCCAGCCGCTCACCTGGAACGAGTCCGGGTCGGACCGGTGGGAGCTCATCCTCCGGTGCCCGAACTGCGGCTGGATGCGAGCGGGCGCGTTTGCCCAGGAGCAGATCGACCAGCTCGAGGAGCGACTCGACGAGGGAGTGGCGCAGATGCTCGACGACCTCCGAAGCTTGACCCACGTCAACATGAGCGAGAGCATCGAACGGTTCCTGGCCGCGCTCCGGGTCGATCTGATTCTGCCCGAGGACTTCTAGGCCCGGGCGCTAGGCGTACCGATCGACGACGCCATCGGCGACGAGCTCGAGGGCGCTTCGCCGCCCGGAGTCGAGGGCCAGGAGGAGTGACTTGGCATCGCCAACCAACTGTAGCGCCCGCTCCCGGCACTCATCCAGAGCACCGGTGGCGATGATCTGCTCGCAGACGGTGGCAGCGCGTTTGGGCGTCCCGATCTCGCGGGGGTCCAGCGCGGCCAACCCCGCGTCACGGGCACGGGCGAGGATCACCGGGAGGGTGACCGTCCCGTCGAGGAGATCCGTACCTTGCGGTTTGCCCGTTCGCTCCGGAGGGCCGGAGATGTCCAGCACATCGTCTAAGACCTGAAAGGCCACGCCGATCCGCTCGCCGAACTCACCCAGTGCGTGTTGGTCGCCAGCGCCGACCAGGGCGCCCAGCTCGCAGGAGGCGCGGAAGAGGACGGCGGTCTTGAGCCGGCAGCGCTCCAGGTAGCGATCCACACCGACGTCGGCGTCATAGGCATCGGCCCGCTGCATCAACTCACCGGCGGCGAGCCCGGAACAGGCCTGAGCCAGGATGCGAATCGCCTCCATCGAGCCGGTGAGGGACAGCTCCGCGAAGGCGCGAGAGAAGAGGAGGTCGCCGGTGGCGGTCGCCATCTGGCGGCCGGCGGCGGCGACCACGGTGGGACGGCTGCGCCGCGTGGCGGCGCGGTCGAGCACGTCGTCGTGAACCAAAGTGGCTGCGTGCACCAGCTCAACCGCGACCGCCGCCCGCAGGAGCGACGCGCGGTCGGGAAGCGGCACCCCGGCGGCTAGGCATACCAGCAGCGGTCGCAGGCGCTTGCCCCCCGCACTGATCGTCTCGCCGGCGTGAAGCGCGAGCAGCGGCCCATGCCCGCGGGTCAACTCGACCATACGCTCTTCGATCCGGGCCATCAGGCGCGGGATCTCTGTCCCCCCGGCGTCGAGCACGGCCTCGACGCTCATGCCCGCACTCCCACGTGCAGGCCGATGATGCCACCGGCGGTGAGGACGTAGCGAATGTCCCGGAGTCCGCAAGTGGCCATGATCGCCGCCAGCCTATCCGGGGACGGGAACCTGCGCACTGAGCTCGGGAGATAGCTGTAGGCCTGGGAGTCGCCGGCAACCCGTCCGAGGGCGGGCACGACTCGATCGAACCAGAGCTTGAAGAAGACCGACAGCGGCGGGCGAGTGGGCGAGGTGATCTCGAGCACGACCACGCGTCCACCCGGCCTGACGACCCTGCTCAGCTCGCGCAGGCCGGCCTCGAGGTCGGCGAAGTTGCGTGCGCCAAAGCCGACGGTGGCGGCATCGAAGGATGCATCAGGATAGGGGAGCGCGAGCGCGTTGGCAGCCTCGAAGCGCACGTGCGCGCCAACCCCGGCCGCCGTCGCCTTGGCGCGCGCCAGCTCCAGCATCCGGGGCGAGAAATCGCTGCCCAAGACCTCGCCTCGGTCACCGACTCGCTGGGCTAGGGCAAAGGCCAGATCACCGGTTCCCGTGGCCACATCAAGCGCCCGTGCACCCGGTACCAGACCAGCCAGGTCGGCAGCCCGGGCACGCCACCGGTGGTGGAGGCCTGCCGTCATCACGGTGTTCATGCGGTCGTAGAGGCGCGCGATGCGATCGAACATCGCACGCACCTGCGATTCCTCCAGCGTTCCCTCGCCACTGGGGGCGACGGCTCCGGGACTGGCCCCCACCGCAGCGATCGCGGCGACTACTGCAGCTCGGAAAGGAATGAGACCAGGTTCTGGAACTTCTGCGGCGACTGCTGGGCGAGATTCTTAAACGACGGCATCGGGGCAGTCGGGTTGCGCAGCGTCGAAGCGATCGCGCCGGGGCGAAGCTTGGACCCGATGTGGGTGAGCGGTGGCCCCGGCCCGTTGTTGCCGTTCTCGCCGATCACGTGGCAAGCCAGGCAGCCTGACTGTCCCACGATCAGCTTGCCGGCATTGAAAGCGGGAAGCTGCGACGCGGTCAGGCTGGCCGGTGCAACCATGTCGACGGAGTTCGGCGAGCCAGTCGAGGCACCGGAGTAGGTCAGATAAGCGACAGCGACAATCGTGGCCAGACCAGCGGCGAGCGCCACCGGGCGCCGCTCGATCCGTCGCTCGGGGCTGCGGTCGTAGAACGGGAGCAGGAACAGCAGGATCATGCATATCGTCGGCACACCGATGGTGGCCATGGGCGTGAACTTCGGCACGCTCTTCATCACGCGGAGGACTTCGAATAGGAAGAAGAAGTACCACTCGGGCCGGGGCACGTAGGTCGTCGTGGTCGGATCGACCTTGGGTCCGATCTCGGCGCCGAACATCAGCGACAGGAAGATGATCACCACCATCACGATCACCGCCATCGCCGAGTCCTTGGCCACGATGTAGGGGAAGAACGGCTTGCCCGAGTTCTTCAGGATCGAGTACTCGCGGAGGTATGCCTCCTTCTCAGCCTGGTTCATGGAAGTGACCTCTGGCTCACGAGGTCCTCAAACCTCAACCCGGTCCGGCTGCAGTTCGGACTGCGGATCGGGGTCGGGCTCGACCCGCAGCCACGGCGGGGCCGAGATCCCCAGCTTGGTGATCAGGTACAGGTGGGCGCCGATCAGCGCGGCGATCGCCCCCGGTATCAGCATCATGTGGATCGCGTAGAAGCGCGATAACGTCGTGGCGCCGAACTCCGGGCCGGCACGCAGGAAGTCCGACAGGTAAGGGCCGATGAACGGACCGGTGCCGTTGATGTTGACGCCCACGATCGAAGCCCAGTAGGCGCGCTGATCGAACGGCAGCAGGTACCCGGTGAACGACATCGCCATCGTCAGAATCAGCAGCACCACGCCGATCACCCAGGTCAGCTCGCGCGGATACTTGTAGGCGCCAAAGAAGAATGTACGGGCCATGTGCAGGAAGATCAGGATCACCATCACCGAGGACCCCCACTTGTGCATCCCGCGCACGAACTGGCCCAGGAACGCCTGATCGGTGATGTAACGGATCGATTCGTAGGCTCCGCCCTGGGCGTCGGGCCGGTAGTACATGGCCAGGAACACCCCGGTGACAGCCTGGGAGAGGAAGGCGAACATCGTCGCCGAGCCGAGGGTGTAGAACCAGTTGACTCCACGCGGAACCTTGCGGAACAGCATCCAGCGGATACCCCCGGACATCGAGGTCCGCTCGTCGATCCAGTCGACGACGGTCAGGCCGGCGTCGACCGCGGGATTCCTGGGGGTGTCGACCGACCCGGGCGGGCGGGGCTTGGGCTGCAGGGCCTTCGGACGTGGTGGAGCGGGAAGACGGGGCATATGCTGCTAGTTCTTGGGAATGACTGAGGTGGAGAACCGCTTGGGGTAGAGGAACTGGCCGATGCCGTCGAGGGGCTCGGCGGGGTCACGGGGAGAGAACCGCTGCAGCTCGGAGTTGACCGAGTAGCGCGGACCAATCTCGACGACGCCGTTGTTCAGGCGGGTGTAGAAGCGATCCAGCGGGCGCACGGGCGGACCGCCGGAAACCATCCCCCGGAAGTCGTACACGCCGCCGTGACAGGGGCAGATGAAGCGTCCTGCCGCCGGCGTGAAGCGGACCGGACAGCCGAGGTGCATGCAGCGCGAGGACAGCGCGATGAAGTGGTTGTACTGATCCTCATGCTCGGTGTCGATCGACGGATTCCGAGCCCGCACGTAGGCGATCGACTTGCCGACCTCGCCGACGCCGGGGACGATCGTGATCGTCTTGGTCACGTAGGTGTCGCTGGGGAAGTCGGAGGGCACCCCGATCGGCTGCCACTGAAAGGGAACTCGGCTGAACAGCGGACCGATGGCAAAGCCGAGCGCCGGAAGTGTGAACGAGGCCGCCGCAACAAGGCCCATTCCCTGCACCGAGATGTTCATGAATCGCCGCCGGGTGACGGTCTCACCCTCGAACGCCCCCGGCATCTGCCGATCGAGCGTGTACTTCGATGGTCCTTGCTGATGGCGATCTGGCACTTGTCGTCTACCTGTCGTGCGGCTGTCTGACCACCGGTTGAAGCTTACCGTCAACGCGATCTGGGGGTTCCGCAGACCTTATGTTCCCGCTCTTTTCCGCCGCAACCAAAATGAGTGCCGCGGCTGCCCCGGGCTGCTGCTGACGGGCCAGCGTCTTGGCCTGGATCAGCGAGTGGTCGGCGCCCCAACCCACCGCCGCCGCTCCGGCGCTCCAGACGGCATCGGCTAGCACGGAATCAGCTCGCGCGTGAGCCTGAGCCACCAGTGAGATCACGTCGGCCAGCTCGCCGACGGCCTGTACGTCGCCGAGGGCCGCCAGGCGAGACAGGCCCAGGGCATACAGCTGGTCTCCCAGCAGGAGAGCTAAGTCGGGGTCGATCACCGCCAGCACTCGGGGGCGTCCGTAGTGCAGAAGCGAGCCCTCATAGATCATCTCCAGCAGCAGCTCGTATTCGAGCTCATGGCCACGAGTGCGCGGACCCGCGGCGGCCAATTGAGGCGGCCCGGGCTCGGATGGCAGCTCCCGCAGCTCCTCCTCAGCCCGCAGCATTTCGCTGACGGGCCCCCCGATCCGAGCCAGGGCGGCACGCAGCGCGCACAGGCCGCTGACCGCGTCCCCGATGGTCACGCAACCTCCCCGAAGGCGGCGGCGGCAGCGGCAACCGTACGCTCGATGTCCTCGTCGGAGTGGGCCAACGATGGAAACCAGGCCTCGAACTGCGATGGCGGAGGGTAGACGCCACGGGCCAGCAGGGCCCGACACCAGGCGCCGTAGGCGTCGGTGGCGCACTCAGCGGCGTCCGCGTAGTCGCGCACCGGGCGGGGGCTGAAGAACGGCGTCAGCACACCTGGAACCGTCTGGACCTGAAGCGCGACGCCGCTGCGCTCGGCCGCTGCCAGCAATCCGCTGGCCATCGCGTCGGTGATCGTCGAGAGCCGCTCGTATGCCGATCCGTCGAGCAGCTCGAGCGTGACCAGCCCGGCCGCAACCGCAAGCGGATTGCCGGACAGGGTCCCGGCCTGGTAGACGTCGCCGGCCGGGGCGATCCGCTCCATCAGCGCCGGCGGACCGCCATAGGCGGCCGCGGGCAGGCCGCCGCCGATGATCTTGCCCAGGATCGTCAGATCCGGAAGCACCCCGAAGCGCTCCTGCGCACCACCGGGACCAACCCGGAAGCCAGTGATCACCTCATCGAAGATCAACAGCGCTCCGGTCTCATCCGCGCGGTGGCGCAAGAGCTCGAGGAAGCCCGCGATGGGTGGGACGACGCCCATGTTGGCCGGAATCGGCTCGGCCAGGATTGCCGCCAGCTCGTAGCGGTCGGTGGCTTCGATCACCGCCTCCGGGTCGTTCCAGGGCACGATCACGGTGGCGGTCGTGGCGGCCTCGGGTACGCCAGGGCTGGCGGGAATTCCCTGAGTAGCCAGGCCCGAGCCACCCCGGGCCAGCAGGCCGTCGACGTGACCATGGTAGGCACCGGCGAACTTGAGCACCCGCTCACGCCCGGTGACGGCGCGGGCCAGCCGGATCGCACTCATCGTGGCCTCGGTCCCGGACGACGTCATCCGCAGCATCTGCACCGAGGGAACTCGCTCGGCAACCTCGGCCGCGAGCTGAACCTCGCGCTCGGTGGGCGCGCCGAACGTGGTTCCGTCAGCGGCAGCCGAAGCCACCGCATCGACGATCGCCGGGTGGGCATGACCCGCGATCAGCGGGCCCCAGGATCCGACCCAGTCGACATACTCGTTGCCGTCGACGTCGGTCAACCGGGACCCCGCTCCGCGCGCGATGAAGATCGGGTCCCGTCCGATCGAGCGCATCGCCCGGACGGGCGAGTTGACGCCGCCCGGCAGCAGCTCCTCGGCTCGGTGGTAGAGCTCGCTGGAGCGGGCGGTGCTGTACGTATCGGTGCTCACACCCCGGCGTGCTCGCGCTCCCAGGCGCGGAACTCCCCGGTGAAGTAGAGCAGGCGAATCTTCTTGAACTCGGTCGAGGAGTAGAGCGTGGCGCGTTCGGCGATGCCGGTGTCGGCGGCGATCGAGTCGAGAATCTCGTCGCACTCCTGCTTGGAGCGCCCGTGGGCCATCGTGAACACCGAGTAGGGCCAGTCGGCGTAGGTTGGACGCTGATAGCAGTGCGAGATCCCACGGAACGCCGCCATCCGCGGCCCGATCTCCATGACCTCCTCGGCCGGAACCTTCCACACGCCCATGCCGTTGGCGCTGAAACCGGCGCGGCGATGGAACAGGATCGCGGCCACGCGACGCAGCAGCCTGCGCTCCTGCATGGCCTGCAGGTGGTCGAGCAGCCGCTGCTGGGGGATCCCGAGCTCGGCGGCGGCGGGGGCGTAGGGCTCGGAGACCACCGGCATGTCGCCTTGCAACGCCCGGATCACGGCGATGTCGAAGTCGTCATAGGGCTGAGCCTCGGTCTCGGCCGGAGGAACCGCCTCGGCCGCCTTGGCCAGCGCCTCGGTCCCGCCCTCCATCTCCAGGTCCATCCGGATCTTGAACAGCTTCAACGTCGGCAGCTGGCGGATCGACTCGGCGCCGGCCAGGCCACTGAGGACCTCCAGCGTCCCGTCCAACCCCAGCGGCGACCCGGGTTCGGTGGCGATCGTGAACCAGATGTTGAACTCGTGGTTTCGCAAGTAGTTGTGCGAGACACCTGGGTGCTCGTTGATCACGTTGGCGGCCCGCCACGGGTTCTCCGGGTCGACCTTGGCCGCAACCAGCATCGAGGAGTAGCCCAGCGCACGGGTGTCGAAGATCGGCGTGACCTGGCGGATGATGCGTTCGCCCAGTAGGTGCTGCACCCGGGCGAGCACCTCGTCCGCGTGGATCCCTGCCTCCGCGGCGATGTGCTCATAGGGCCGGCGGGCGATCGGAAACGAACCCTGCATCAGGTTCAGCAGCCGCCGGTCGATGTCCTCCAGCGGAACCGCGGCACCGTGTTTGCGCGCGCGCAGCTTGGGACCGAAGGCCGTGGTGGAGCGGTCGGCGGACGAGGTCGAGCCTATTGCAGCCATCCCGCGGCCTCCTTTGCGTGGTAGGTGATGATGATGTCCGCGCCGGCACGGCGGATGCCCGTCAGCGCCTCGAGCACCGCCGCCTGCTCGTTCAGATATCCGGCGGCGGCGGCAGCCTTGAGCATCGCGTACTCGCCGCTGACGTTGTAGGCGGCCAGCGGCATCGCCGTCTCATCCTTGATCCGGCGGATCAGGTCGAGATAGGGCAACGCCGGCTTGACCATCACGATGTCGGCGCCTTCCTCGACGTCGAGACGGGCCTCGCGCACCGCCTCCTGGGCGTTGGCTGGATCCATCTGGTAGGCGCGGCGATCACCGAATGCCGGGGCTGAGTCGGCAGCCTCGCGGAAGGGCCCGTAGAACGCAGAGGCGAACTTGGCCGAGTAGGCGAGGATCGGAGTGTCGGAGAGGCCATCTTCGTCAAGCGCGGCCCGGATGCTGCCGACGCGGCCATCCATCATGTCGCTGGGCGCGACGATGTCGGCCCCGGCGCGGGCTTGAGAGACGGCCGTGCGAGCCAGCAACTCGAGCGTCGCGTCGTTGTCGACGGCACCCTCGCGCTCGCCGCCAACTCGGCCTTCGGCCTCGTGAAGTACGGCGGCGGAAGCATCATCCAACTGACGCACGACCCCGCAATGACCGTGGCTGGTGTACTCGCACAGGCACAGGTCGGTGATCACGAGCAGCTCAGGCCGAGCCTCCTTGATGGCACGGGTGGCCAGCTGCACAACCCCCTCATCGTCCCAGGCGCCGGACCCCTCCTCGTCCTTGGTCGCGGGCAGGCCGAACAGCAGCACCGCGGGAATTCCCAGCTCAGCGGCCCGGCCGGCCTCGGTCACGGCGTGGTGAATCGACAGACGATCGACGCCGGGCATCGACTCGATCGGCTCACGGCGATCCAGGCCGTGGGCGATGAACATCGGCAGGACCAGATCAGCGGGCGAGAGGCGCGTCTCGCGGACCAGCCCCCGCAGCGCGTGGGTGGCGCGCAGTCGCCGCAGGCGGGTCTGGGGGAAGGGCATGACTCAGTTGAGGATACCGGCGAGAACGTACTGGTCGGTAGGTGCGACATGCGCGGGATCTAGTCCCGGGTCGACACCCGCACGCGGTTGCCGGGCCGAGGTGCGTCCCGGCGGCTAGAACCGGAGGTGATGCGCGGTACGCTTCGGTTATGGCCGATATCGAGAAGCGGGGGAGCTACACCCCGCGCCAGGCGCGCGAGCGGCGCGCCTACCGCCTGGTGGTCACCGGCGGGGTCGCCGGGACGATCGGTGTGGTGGGACTGGTGCTGGCCGTGGTCGGCGTGACCACCGCCGGGTGGCCGATCATCGCGCTGATCGTGGCGGCGATCTGTCTGGTGATGTTCCGGCGCACGGTCGGGCGCTGAACAACGCTGTAGCCGAGCGCAACCCGATCGCGCTCGAGCGTGCCTAACGCGACAAACATCGCTTTTTCCAGCGTCGCTGTCGTGTTCACCACCGTGGAGGTGGCTGACGCGTCAGCGGGGCGCAGGCACGGTGTCGTTGTCGAATTAGGCACCGTGGATCAGAGTGCTGCGAGCCTGAGCGTGATGACCGCGGTGCCCCTGCGCGCGGCCGGCCAACGCGGCTCGCTAGCGCGGGACCCGAACCTGCGGAGCCAGCTCGGCGCCGCAGGAACGGCAGAAGGCATCGGCGGCGTTGGTGGGCGAGCCGCAGTCCGGGCAGCTCTCGGAGGTGAGCGACAGCGGCCCGTCCCCCGCCCGCCGAATCGCCCACGGCTCCAACACCAGATGGCGCCGCAGATAGATCACCGTCTGGCGGATCACCGCCGCCACCGGCAGGGCGACCAGGGCGCCCACGATCCCGTAGAGCTGATAGCCGACCAGCAGCCCGAGGATGATCAGGATCGGGTTGATCCGCAGTGAGATGCGGAACACCTGCGGTGCCACGAGGTGACCCTCGAGCTGCTGCAGGGCGACGAACAACAGAATCACCCAGACCGCGCTGATCGGATCGTTGAACAGCGCCACCAGCACGGCCGGCAGCGGCCCGATGATCGGCCCGATGTAAGGGATGAACTCCATCAACCCGTAGAAGGCAGCAAAGAACAGCGCGTAATGGGCGCCATCGGGGAAGATCCCGATCATCCCGAAGATCCACAGCGACAGCGCGGCGCTCAGGCCCATGATCAAGCTGAACATGATCTGGCCGCGGACGTAGCCGAATACCGCCTGCTGGATGAGCAGCGGAAAATCGTCCTCCGGGGTGCCGTCGCTTGGGGGCATGATTCGCCGGGTCAGGTGCCCGATGTCCCGTCCGTAGATCAGCAGGTACACCGACAGCACGAGCACCAGGACCAAGTCGAAGGAGAAGGTCACGATCTGGCCCAGCAGATCGCGAGAGAACGAGACGATGTCCCCCGAGCGTTTGAGGATCGTCTTCTGCAGCGTCTGCAGCGCGGTCTGCCCCTGCCGCTGGACATGGATGTTGATGCCCTGACGGTCCAGCCAGTTCTGCACGTTGCTCAGATCGTGGTTGGCCTGATGAACCAGCTGGGGCACGTCGTGCTGGAAGCGGCTGATCTGGGTGCTGACCGGGTTGGACAACAGCACCCCCACACCTCCGAGGATCGCCAGGCCGCCGACATAGACGGCCAGAATCGCCAGTCCGCGCGGAGTTTGGCGGCGCTCCATCATGCTCACCAGCGGGTTGAGGATCAGGGCGATGGTGCTCGCCGCGATTAGGATCAGCAGCACCGGGCCGGCCGCGCGCGCCAGCGCCCACAGCCCGAGCAGGGCGATCGGCAGCAGCACGAGCTGGATCCAGCGCGGCACTACCACTGGGGCCACCAGTGGCTCGGTGGCGCTCAGATCCGGCGGGGGCGCGGCCGGATCGCCGCGCGGGGCCTCTTCATGCGGGTTCTGGGCCCGCCGCGGGCGCGGGGCGTCTTCACGCGACTCCTGCGCGCCGGGGGTGGGTGTGCCCGCTTCCGGATCCTCGCTCCCGGCGGCTCCGCGCCCGGCGGGCGGCCCACCCTTACGGCCATGCCTGGAAAGCCTCGACTGCATGCAACTGGAAGTATGCGCGGCAGGAAGCGTGAACGCACAAGCAATCAGCATTCTGTTCGTGGGCGACATCGTCGGCGGGATTGGGCGGCGGACGCTGCTGGCGCTGCTGCCGGGCCTCCGGGAGCGGCTCGAGCCGACGTTCGTGGTCGTCAACGGCGAGAACGCCGCCGGTGGGATCGGCATCACCTCCAAGATCGCCGAGAGCCTGTTTGCCGCCGGCGTGGACGTGATCACGCTCGGCAACCACACCTATCGCCACCACGAGGTGTACCCGTACCTGGACTCCCAGGAGCGGATCCTGCGACCGATCAATTTCCTGGCCGGCCAGCCTGGACACGGGACCTGCGCCGTCACTCGCGACGGCGTGCGGCTCGGCGTGATCTCAGTCTCGGGCAACCTGTTCATGAACGCCGGGCGGCACGCGTTCAGCGAGATCGATGCGGCGCTGCACTCGCTGCGCGAGCAAGCCGATCACGTGCTCGTCGACGTCCACGCGGAGGCGACGAGCGAGAAGATCGGGATGGGATGGCACCTGGACGGCCGGGTCACGGCGGTGGTTGGAACCCATACACACGTGCCCACCGCCGATGCGCGGGTGCTTCCGGGGGGACCGCCTACATCACCGATGTCGGCATGACCGGCCCGCGCGGGGGGGTGATCGGCGTCAAGCGCGAGCAGGCACTGCAATCGATGATCACGAAGATGCCGGTCAAGTTCGAGACCTCCGGCGAGGACCCGTGGCTGGGTGGGGTCCTGATCCGAGCCAGCTCGCCGATGCGGGCGGACTCGATCGAGCAGCTACTGCTGCCGGCGACTGGGATCAGCTGAGCGCGGCGCTCAGCGGCGGCCGGACGAACTCCGAGGATTGGTCCCGTTCGGACCCGGTCTCAGTGGCGGTGGCTGGCGTGTACAGGAGCGCCAGCATCACCAGGGGGAAGAACCACGGGATGTACAGGTAGAACCAGTGAGAGATTCCCAGCTGCAGCGCGATCAGCACCGCGGCGCCAAGCGCTGCGAGCTGGCCGATATCGCGACGGCGGGGCACCAGGGCGCCGAGAAGGGCCAACGCCGCCGCTCCTCCTTGGACCAGATGCTGTTCGAGGCCCAGACCCCCCCACAGGCCCCAGATCGAGAATGGCGAACTACGACCCGCCTGATAAGAGATCGTGTCTCGCCAGAAGGCGTCGAGGTTTCCCACGGCGAGCACCGGCACCATCACCAGGACACTGGCGGTGACCAAGCCCAGCGCGTAGGCCGCCATTGCCCGCCGGGAGGGCGGAGGATCGACACCCCGCATTAGCAGCGGCGCCAGCGCCAGCGGGGCGAACTTGGTCAATCCCGCCAGCCCGACCGCGACACCGCGTGCCGGAGGCGAGTGCACGAGCAGCAGCGCGAGCACCACGAGCAGCGCCACCAGAGAGTCGTCACTGTTGGAGTTGAGGGCATAGAGCGTGAACGGGTAGGCGGCCCAGGCGTAGGCGAGGACGATTCCGGTGGTCGGTCCGCGCACCATCCGGCCCAGGAAGTACAGGCCGATCAGGGTCAGCAGGTCGAAGACGATCGCCGCAGCGTGGGCGGCCGGGAGCTCGTCCCAGCTCCCGCTCCAGCCCAGTGCGGCGCGAAAGGGCACGTAGGCCAGATAGTTGACCGGGCCGTAGGTGTCCCCGTGGGCATTGTCCTGAGGCCAGTTGCCGTAGATGGGTTTGCCGTGCACCAGCTTGTTGGCACCGATGACCCCCGCGTAACCGACATCGATGACGTTGGAATCAGCGATGTTCAAACCGACCCGGAAGGCCACCAGGAAGACGATCGCCACGGCCAGCCACGCCGGCGGGACCACCAGGCGCAGCTGCTCACTCGGGCGGCCCCGGCCGAAGGCCAGCAACAACATCCGGATCAACAGGTAGAGCAGGAACGGGTAGGCCAGGGGGACCGACAGACCGATCTGGCCGTGGTTGAAGAACGCCAACGAGATCGAGAACCCGAGCAGCACCCCCAGGTCCAGATGCAGCAGCGATGGACGCCAGCGGCCAGCGCTGCCCCGGAACCGGCCGGACGAGACCGAGGAGCGGGACCCCGACGTGCCAAGGCCCAGGAACGGCAGCGCGAACATCACACACAGCGGCAGCCACACGTACCAGGCCGCGGCCCGGCGACCAAATGCCCCTGGATACCCGCGGGCCATCATCCACGCAACCTGGAAGCCCGTCCACGCCTCGGTGACCCGTCCGCGGGCGTCGTCCACGTAGACCTGGGCCAGCTCCGCCGGCCTGGGCCCAGGGGAGAACCAGCTCACCTGCCAGCGCCCCGAGCCTTTGGTGTACTCGTAGGCGATCGCGCCCGGATGGCGGCGCAGCTCCACCACGATCTTCGGGTCGGCGGCCGCGATCCGGCGCGCCTGCGTGCCCGTCAGCCGGTAGCCATCCGGTCGCATAGCCGGATCGCCAACCAGCATCGGTGCGTTCAGATCGCTGGCAGCGCTCGCGTTCTGCGCGGCCGCCGAGGCCGGAGATATGTCCCCCGCCAGGACAACCAACGTAGCCAGCGTGGCGATGAAGGCGGAGACGTTCGCGCCTACGCGCGGAAACTCCACAGCTTCTGCCCCACGAAGGACAGCGGCATTCCGGCCACCACAGCGATCGCTTGGGCTGGCACCTTGCTCATGCCGGCGCCGTCCACCAGCGCGACCAGCATCGCGTAGGTGAAGCCGAAGGCGAGCAGGGACACGGCGAAGAACCGGACGGCCTGGCGCATTGGGTGCTCGTGCCTGGCGGCGAAGGTCCAGTGACGGTTGAGCCAGAAGTTGTTGACCACCGAGACCACGAAGGCAACCGCCGAAGCCATGCGGTAGTCAATCCTGAGCAGATGCACACAGGCCGCGAACACGGCGAGGTTGACGACGTAGCCACTGGCGCCGACCGCGCCGAAGCGGACCAGTTGCAGCCAGTTGCGCGAGTGCCGAACGCCAGCGCGAATGCGGACCCGGAAAGAAAGCTCTACGGCAGTGGCGAGCTCGTCGGACATGGCGGAGAATTTATCGGCAGCAGCCGGACTAACGGCGGATGCGGAGAGCGGCTAACCGGCCCCTAATGCTCACCCTCACGCTCGCCCGCAAGCTCGGAGACCCCGAAATGCTCACGAATCATCGGGGCTACGTCTCGGAGCGACCACTGCCGCCGTGCCCGCCGATCGCCTGGTCCGGTACCGCACCACAGCAGCGCGCCGAGGGAGTCGGAGTGGTGCAGCGAACCGTGGCTGCCGCCGCCGACATGATCGGCACCGCCCCAGTCGACGAACTCGTAGCCGGGCGCGGCCGACAACAAGATGTCTCCGGCGGTGGGGCAAGAGAGCGCCGACCAGATCCGCTGCAGCGCATCGGGATAATCGACGCTGACGAATCGTCCTTCACGAATCTCGGCACCGAGCGCGGCAAGATCGCCCTCGATGCTCCAGGACTCTCCTCGCTGATCGAGGATCTCGCCCCCAGCGGCAAAGCGCAGCTCCCCCCGTGAACTGCCGACGACGGCCTCCGGCGAGTGCCCCGCGCGCCACATGATCAGGTCGACGCCCTCGAGATCGCGCACGGTCCCCACTGAGCGCTCGAGCAGCTCCCCACGCCGATCGTCATCGAGCGCGTAGATCATCGCCGAGCGCTGGGCGGGGCTGAGCGCCACCTCCCCCGCGGCGGCGCGGGCGCTGCCCGGCGCGGCCACGTCGAACTCGGCGAACGCTTGGTCCAGCCGGATTCGCTCCTCGACCGGAGCCTGGGAGTGGTCAGAGCAGACGACCACTGCGTGGTCGGCCAGGAACGCGTCCGGCCCACCCCCGGCGTGCATCAGACGCTCGAGCTGGCGGTCGGCAGCGGCGATAGAGGTGACCTGCGCGTGGGGGCCATTCTTGTGCGACCAGGCATCGTTATCGGGCAACGAGAACAACAGGAAGTCGAACAGGTCGTGCTCCACCAGGTAGGCGCCGACGCAGCCGGTGTGCTGATCGCGGATCCCGGGCATGCCCAGCTGGCCGCGGCACCCGGTCTTGCGGCTGGCGTAGAGGTCGGCGTAGAACAGCTCGAGAGGACCGTCGATCGTGCGCCGGAACAACGTAGAGGTCACGATCCGAGCCAACGCCGACTCGTTGGCGACCTCGTGCGGATGGCGGCCACGGTAGATCAGATAGGTGGTGCCCGCGGTCCGAAGCTCGGCGTCGTCAAGGGACTCGAACACGGTGTTGAGGTCGGGCGACAGATGCTCGGCGTTCATCCGGTAGACGGTGTCGGTGAGCGAACGCAACACTCCGAACTGCCGGCTAGCGGAGAAGCTCGAGCCGTATTCCACATAGCGCCGTTCGTCGCGGTGATACCAGTTCATGCTCGGGATCCGGTGCCGGTCGGGTCCCACACCGGTGGCGATGGTCGCGGCACATACCGGGGTAACCGAGGGGAACGCGGCCACGCAGTCATCGACGTATACCCCCTCGTCGCGGATGCGGGCCAGCGCCGGGGCGCGGCCGGCGGCGATCGCTCGCTCCAGCATCGCCGGCTTGAGCGCATCGATCACCACCAACACCAGCTTCTTCCCAGTGCCGTTGCTCACCTGAGAATCCGCAGCCCGGCGTACTTCTGGCCCTCGCGCCGCCGGCCGGCCACCAGCAGCCAGAGCAGCAGCGCGAGCGCGACCGGGCCGACCGGAGGCGCCACCACCGAGAGCGCGGCGAGCAGGACCGCCAGGCCCTCGGCATACAACGACAGGGCGATCGCCGCGCCGGCATCCAGCCGTGCCCGCACCCGCGCGAACAGCGGCCGGGTGGCCAGGATCCCGATCACCGCGCAGACCACGCCGCCGATGTACCCGGGCCACACGGTGTGGTGGCCATGAGCCAGCGAGCCGGCGAACAGCAGCGCTCCGAGCACGACCCCCGCTGCGGCGAGGATTACGGCACCGGGCGGCCGTTCGAGCCGCTCCTGACCGAAGCGGCGCTCAGCCAATGCCACCAGCATCGCCAGCACGGCGACTCCGAGCAGGAAAGGCGCGGCCTGCAGGAAAGAGAAGTGCGTCTTGCTGAAGTCGATCTGCACGTCGCCGGCGGCCAATGCAGCCACCACCAACGCCGGAAGGAACGGCCTGATGCCGACGGCCGCCGCTACGCCGACGCCCTGAAAGATGTCGAAGATGAGATGGATGGTGTGCCAGCCGGGAGGTACGGGAGTGTCCCGGCTCCTTTCGAGGGGCCCGCGGAGGGATGTCTCCCCGTGTGGGTGGTGTACCGTGATCGGGCGTGACGATAGTGGAGAGGGACCGATGAGCCGCGGCTCCGGCCTTCAGAGCTCCGGAGCCGGCGGGCGGCGGCAGCGGTCGGCAGCGCGGGACATCGAGCGCTACGCGTCGCTGTTCGCGGAGCGGACTGGGGTGATGAAGTCCTCGGCGATGCGCGACCTGATGGCGCTGACCGAGCGTCAGGACGTCATCTCGCTGGCCGGCGGCCTGCCGGACACCTCGACCTTTCCTCCGGACTCCTACGCCTCGCTGATGCGAACCGTGGCCGCGGAGTCCTGCGCCCGGGCCCTGCAGTACGGCCCCACTGAAGGGCTGATGCTGGTCAAGCGCTGCATTGCTCAGGTGATGGCCGCCGAGGGCATGAGCGTCGACGCCGACGAGGTCCTCGTTACCACCGGCGGCCAACAGGTGATCGACCTCGCGTGCAAGACCCTGCTCGACCCCGGGGATGTCGTGGTCACCGAAGCCCCGACCTACCCCGGGGCGGTGCCAACCTTCTGCGCCTACCAGGCCGAGGTCGTGCAGGTGACGATGGACCGCGATGGGATGAGGATCGACGAGCTGGAGCGGACCCTGGGCGAGCTGGAACGAAGCGGACGACGACCGAAGTTCATCTACACCGTGCCGAACTTCCATAACCCAGCCGGGGTGACGATGTCGCTCGAGCGCCGCCGCCAGCTGGTGGGATTGGCCGCCCAGCGTGAGCTGCTCGTGCTGGAGGACAACCCCTACGGGCTGCTGCGCTACGAGGGTGAGCCGCTGCCAACGCTGTTCTCGCTCGATGACGAGTTCGTGATCTATGCCAGCACGTTCTCCAAGATCCTCTCTCCCGGGGTGCGGCTGGGCTGGACCGTGGCCGCGGCCCCGGTGCTGGCGAAGATGAACATCGGCAAGCAGGCCTCGGACCTTTGCTCCTCCTCGATCTCGCAGTACTTCGTCAGCGCGTACTTCGACTCCGGGCCGTGGGAGGACTACGTGCGCTCGCTGATCGAGATCTATCGGCGCCGGCGGGATGTCATGCTCGACGCGCTGGCCGAGCACTTCCCGCGAGAGGCGCAGTGGACCCACCCCCAGGGCGGCCTGTTCATCTGGGCCACGCTGCCGGAGTACATCGACACCACCGACCTGCTGGCGCGCGCGCTCCAGGAGCATGTGGCGTTCGTACCGGGCCGCGCAGCGTATGTGGACGGTCGCGGTGGATCGTCGATGCGGCTGAACTTCTCCGGCGTGGGGGACGACGAGATCCGCGAGGGGATCCGCCGGATCGGAGAGGTCCTGCGCGAGCAGGTGGCGCTGTACGGCACGCTGACCGGGAGCGCTCAGGCCGCCCCCGAGAGCACGCGGTCAGACACCGGCGCCGGCACGCCCGAGCCGGGGAAGGACGAGCTGGGAAAGGTCCTGCGGCTGCCCCGCAAGCGCGCCGCGGGAGGGCTTGAGCGCGGCGCATGAGAACGCAGGATGCCGCGCTCGCCGCTTAGCCCCAGGACCCGGGTTGCAGTGCTGAAGGGTGGTCGCTCGCTCGAGCGTCAGGTCTCGTTGAAGTCCGGGGCACGCGTGGAGGACGCCCTGGAGCGTCGCGGGCACGCGGTGATCCCGATCGACGTCGATCACGATCTCGTACCGCGGCTGAGTGAGGCGGCGCCGGAGATCGCCTTCGTCGCGCTTCACGGTCGCGACGGCGAGGACGGAACCGTGCAGGAGCTGCTGGAGGCGATGGGCATCCCCCACACTGGTTCTGGAGTCTCGGCCTGCATCCGCGCCGCCGACAAGGTGCTGGCCAAGCACGCGATGCGTGACGCCGGCATCTCCACTCCTGACTTCTTCGCCTTCAACGAGACGGCGTTCCGGGAGCTGGGAGCGGCCGCCGCGCTGCCGGCGATGGAGGAGCGGCTGCGGTTCCCGATCGTGGTCAAGCCCGCCAGCCAGGGATCGGCGCTGGGGATCAAGTTCGCCCGCACGCCCGCTGACGTGCCGGCCGCACTGGTGGCGGCTTTCTCCTATGACCGCAAGGTGTTGCTCGAGCGCTACGTCGCCGGACGCGAGCTGGCGGTCTCGATCATCGACCGCGACGACGGTCCGCAAGCCCTGCCGATCGTCGAGGCGCTCCCCGAGCAGGAGGATTTCTATGACTTCGAGAGCCGCTACGAGATCGGGCGGACGCGTTTCGTGTGCCCCGCCGAGCTCGACGCCGTGGCCGCCGCTCGCGCCAGCGAGCTCGCGCTCGCGACTTACAAACTGCTCGGCTGTGCGGGCTTCGCTCGCGTGGATCTGATGATGGAGCGTGAGCGCGGGGAGCTGTACGTGCTGGAGGTCAATCCGATCCCGGGCCTGACCGAGACCAGCCTGCTGCCCCAGGCCGCCGACGCTGACGGCATCGGTTTCGACGAGCTGATCGATCTGATCCTGGGCGCGCCGGGACGTCGATGAGAGCGCAGACCCAGTGCGAGATCCTGCGGCAGTTCTTCGAGCTGCGCGCAGCTCACACGACCACGATGGCTTCGGCGCTCTACCGCCAGCAGGCCTCGGTCTATACCGATCCCGCCCGGCTACAGGCGGAGACCGCGGCGCTGTTCCGCGCGCGGCCCTTGGTCGCGGCAATGAGTGCCGACCTGCCGGGAACCGGCGACTGCGTAGCGCGCGAGGTGGCGGGCGTGCCGCTGCTGCTGATCCGCGGTGAGGACGCAGAGGTGCGCGCGTTTCTGAACATCTGCCGCCACCGAGGCGGCCGTGTTTTCACCGGTCGCGGCCGTCCGGGGCGCGCGCTGAAGTGCCCCTACCACTCCTGGGCCTACGACCTGAACGGCGAGCTGCTCGGTCAGCCCCTGGCACGCGATGCCTTTGCCGAGATCGATCGCCAAGAGCTTGGGCTGGTTGAGATGCCGGCGGCCGAGCGGTTCGGGCTGATCCTCGTAGCGCTCAACCCCGGGGGCGGATCGATCGACGTCGGAGCCGAGCTCTGCGGCCTCGGACCGGAGCTGGCCGACTACGGCTTTGACCGCTGGCGATTGCTGGCGGAGCGCGAGGGGACGTTCGAGGCCAACTGGAAGCTCGTCCACGACACGTTCCTGGAGAGCTACCACGTGTTCTCGCTGCACCGCGACACCCTGGCTCCGGACATGCTATCGACCCCCTTCGTGGGCCAGAACTTCGGCGCCCACACGCGGGGCGCGGTGATGCGCAAGGAGGTGACCGGCCTGCTCGAGCGCCCGGAGTCCGAATGGGATCTGCGAGCCAACGCCTCGATCGTCTACATCATCTTCCCCAACGTGGTCATCAACCTGCCGATGAGCGGTCACGCGGAGCTGTGGGACATGTATCCCGAGCCGGAGAATCCCCACCGCACGCGGGTCACCGTGCGCTTCTACGTTCCGCGAGCACCCGCCTCCGAGGAGGAGGAGTCCTTCTGGGAGGCGAACATCCGCTTCACCACCAAGGTGGTATTCGAAGAGGACTTCGGCCAGCAGCAGGACATCCACCGCTCGTTGCGGACGGGGCTGATGCCCGAAGTCCTCTACGGGCGCAACGAACCCGCCCTGATCCACCACCACCAGCAGGTCGAACTGGCGCTGCGGTCCTGGCCCCGGTAGGCGTCGGCGATCAGGACTCTTCGCCGGCGAAATCCTCTGGCGTGACCCGGTCGAGGAAGTCCTTGAACTTCTCCACCACCTCCTCGGTGTCCTCGACCTCGTGCTCGAACTCGATCGCCGACTCCGCGATGACGTCGTCGGCGGCGAAGATCGGCGCCCCGGCGCGGACCGCCAGCGCGAGAGCATCGCTGGGCCGGGAATCTATCTCCATCTCGCGGCCGTTGGCGCGCAGGCTGATCGACGCGTAGAACGTATTCTCCCGCAGCTCGGTGACGGCCACGCGCGTGCATTCGACGTCCAGCTCGCCGAGTACGTCCGAAAGCAGGTCATGGGTCATCGGACGCGGCGTCGAGGCTCCCTGGAGCTTCATCAGGATTGCCGCGGCCTCGGGATGGCCGATCCAGATGGGCAGGAACTTGTTGCTCTCGACGGTCTTGAGCAACACGATCGGCTGCTTGCCGACCATGTCGAAGCTCACACCGTAGATCACCATCTCCTGCACGTCGTGCTCCTAATCCGCCGGGGGAGGCAAGTATAGGCTCGTCCCGACGTTGCCAATTCCCGTTGCTGGGGTATCTACATATGGATACGTCGGCTATGGGAAGGTGGTCGACGTGGCCTCGCGGTCAGCGGTCAGGGGAGCCGGTAATCGCGCGCGTCTGCGCCGCCTGCCGCGAAACAGAAGATCTCAGCCTCCCGTTGTTCGATCTACGTCGAACAAGTGGTATAATTCGATAACCATCGAACACAAGCATCGGAGTCCGAACTGAGCAGCTTTGAGACACATGGTCGCGACGGCGCGCAGCGAGCGCGCGGCGATCGACATCAACAGAATCAGCCGCCACGCGCGCAGAATCCGTCCAAGCGGAGCACCGCAGGCGGCGTCAACCGACGACAGAACCGGCGTCAGGCCGCGCACGCGGGTCTGCGCGCCGAGCACGGCAACGAGGCGGAGGTCACAGGCGGGACCGTCGGCATCGATTCGCTGGACCTGTTCCTGCGCCGCGCCCGGGCCCATCCCCTGCTCACCGCCGCCGAAGAGGTGGAGCTTTCCCAGCGCATCGAACGCGGTGACCTGGCGGCCAAGGACCGCATGATCAACGCCAACCTCAGGCTGGTCGTGGCTCAGGCCCGGCGCTATCAGGGCCATGGGCTTCCGATGGAGGACCTGGTCCAGGAGGGAATGCTCGGCCTGATCCGCGCGGTCGAGAAGTTCGACTGGCGCAAGGGCTTCAAGTTCTCCACCTACGGGACCCTGTGGATCCGCCAGGCGATCCAGCGCGGCCTGCAGAACCACGGCCGCACGATCCGCGTGCCGGTCCACGTCGCTCAACGCCAGGTGAAGGTCCGCAAGCTCGAGGCTGAGCTGAACACGCGGCTCGGGCGCGAGCCAACGGACGAGGAGATCGCCCACGCGGCGGAGCTGGCGGTCGAGGAGGTCAGCGAGCTTCGCGAGCTCAGCCGCGGACTGGCCAGCCTCGACCAGCCGGTCGGCGAGGACGGGGAAACCGCCCTCGGGGACATGCTCGCCAGCGAGCGACCCGAGCCAATCGAGGAGGTTGCCGGGATCCAGCGAAATCAGCAGGTCAACGCTGTCGTCGACCAGCTTCCCACGAATGAGCGCAACGTGATCCGTCTACGCTTCGGCCTCGCCGGCGATGAGCCCAGGACCTTGCGTCAGACCGGCAGCGAGCTGGGCATCTCCCTGGAGCAGGCGCGCCAGCTGGAGGAGCAGGGTCTGCAGCGGCTGGCCCACAGTCCTGAGCTTGAGTCCCTCCACGCCGCCGCGTAATCCGTCGGCCGGCACGGCGACCCGGGCCACGTCGCGAGACGTGAGCCAGGGTTCGCCGTCCGGCGCTCAGGCCACGCCACGCCGGTACAGAGTGACGTTGCGGTCTTGGTGAGCGCCGGCGAGGTGCTCGGGGCGGCCGCCCTGGGCGTCGAGGAAGGACAGCTGCCGCGCCGTCCGCCCGAGTTGTCCCGGAAAGACGTGATCGAGCATCCAGGTCTGGATGGCCACGCCCCCGCCCGCGGTAGCCAGCAGTCTCAGCGCACGAGCCTGTTGGGGATAGTCGATCAGCGACGCGGTGCTGATGATCCAGTAGCCGCCGGCCGGCGTGGTGCGCGCGACGATTCGGTTCCGGTGCGTGTGCCCGGAGAGGATCGCGATCACGCGCGGCCAGCGGTCCAGCCGCTCCAGCAGCGCCTCGCCTCCCGACGATGTCGTCAGCGGCTGGTGGGAGACCACTACCACCCAGCGCTGACCGGCACCCATCAGCTGCCGCTGCAGCCAATGCGGCTGATCGGTGGCCACCAGCCCTCCCGATCCTCCTGCGCGGCGGACCAGATCAAGCACGATCACGCGCAGCCGCCGACCGACGTCAAATGCGTAGTCGAGCCGGGGACCGCTGGCCGATGGCGTCGCCCCTGCGCCGGAGAGGCCCGCCGCGCTGGCCGCCCCCAGCCGGGCCACGACCTCCTCGATCGATAGCTCCTGTCGGCCGGGGTCGGCCGGCACCTGCACCGTCGGTCCGCTCAGAGCCCGTCGCAGCAGCACATCGACGAGTCCTGGATCCGGCGGACCGTCAGGTGAGAGCGTCACGGTCCTGCGGGCACCGGCGGGCAGCTGAAGTCCCGACGGCAGGTCCCACAGCGCTCGGTCGCCGACGGCCAGCGAGCGGGTCAGCGTCGTGGGAACGATCTCCCCGGCCACGAGCGCATCGTGGTCGCCGAGCACCGCGTGCCAGGGAGTCTCCAGGGCGGGGCTGGAAAACGGTGCCACGGCCGCCGCCAGCAGGCCGGGATACCTTGGCGCATCAACGTCGGGGCGGTAGTAGAACGGATCTCCGTTGGCCGCGGACTGCACCCCGACGTACCCGTTGGGGCCGCTGCCCGGGCGCACTCTGCCGCCGCGAAGGATCGCCAGCGCCTGCTGGAGCTCGTTGGTCTGATCGTTGTCGATCAGGTCACCACCCTGGATCACCACCTGGGGGTCGAGGGCCCGCACCGCGCCCACCGCCCCCGAGAGCACCTGGGCGGTCAGCGCCTCCTGGGGTCTGAAGGTCGACTGGAAAGGAGGACCGAGGCGATCCAGGAACGTGACCCGGGCCGGGGAGGAGGCATCGAGCACGTGGGCGTCTGTCAGGTGCGCGAGTGTCGCCAGCACCCCGATCGAGGCCGCCGGCGGCCCCAGCTCGAGGCGATCGAGCAGCTGCTCGCCCGCGGCCACCCGCAGCTGCCCGTCGCCCACCGGATCCGCCCACGTCGAGCGCAGGGTTGAGCCCGAGTGGGCCGGCACTTCCGGCTCGTCCCCCGCGCCGCAGCGGGCAAGCGTCAGGGCAGCCGTTCCCACCAGCCCCTCGCGCAGCGCCTGACGTCGGGTGATGACCCTCATCTGCAGCCGGACCCGCTCAATCATCCCAGCCGACGATGGAGACTCATCCCGCCAGCCCGGCCAGGACCGACTCGCGGCCGACCTGGCCAGCCACCCATGCCACCGCGACGACCGCGCTCCCCGCCAGACCGGCCAGCGTTGCCAGCACCTCGCTTGGAGCCGCGCTCAGGGGCAAGATCGCGTAGCTAGCCGCCAACTGGGCCATCGCCGGACCCAGTACGAAGCGCTCAAGCAAGATGCCCACGACGGCGGCGGGAATGACCAACGTCAACGCCGCGCCGAGAAGCAGTCGGTGTACCGCTTCCGGGCCGGCCCCACAGGCCCGCAGTACCGAAATCGTGCGCCGGCGCTCCTGCACGGTTAACGCGCAGGCCTGGATCAGGGCATACAGGCACACGAGACCGTCAACCACGGCTACGGCCCGGAGAATCGTTCGCAGTACGGCGACCAGCGGCGCCCCGCGGGCGGTGGCTCCACTCGCCGGTGCCGGCGTGGCCCCCAAGGCGGTCATCGCGGCGGTGACTGCAGCGGGGTTGGCATGCGCCACCAGACGGACCGCAAGCTGGGAGGGCGCGGAGGACTCCGCGGCCAATAGCGCCGAGGCGGGGACATAGGCCACACGGCCGTCGTGGTCCAGCGAGCTGACCACCCCGGCCACGCGCAGGCGCAGCTCCGCTCCGGAGGGAAGTGCGAGGGCAACCGTTTGGCCCTCGCCGAGCCCCAGCGCCTGGGCCAGGCCGGCGCCCACCTCGGCCTCGCCGGACCCACGCAGCCGATCCCCGGAGACCAGTGGCGGGGCCTCGAACACGGTGTGGTCGCCGGGATAGGCGATCACGTCGATCGTCTCGCCGAGCGAGAACGAGTCCGCAGCCTGGACCTCGTAGCGCGGCGACGCAGCCTGCACCCCGGAGATGCTCCGCACCTCGGCCGCCGCGGAGGGAGGCAGCGACGCCGTCAGCTGGTAGCGCTTGCCGAGCGCCCCCGGATCGGTCTCCAGGCTGCTCAGCGCCGAGGCCAGAGCCAGCATCAGGAGCACGAACGCGGTCGAGAGCCCGAGGGTGACGATCGTGGCCCCCAACCGAACTCGCCGTGCTCCGACCAGTCGCACCCCCAGGACGATCAGCCCCCGGCCTCCGGCGCCTGGTCGCCGCCCACCAGGTCGGGCGCGTCGGGCCAGCCGTCCGCCACGGCTCGGCATGCGTACTCGGGCGGAGACGTCGGCCCCCTGCAACAGTCCCACCACCTGACCCCGGGCCGCGCGCCACGTAGGCAGGATCACACCGGCCACCGGGATCGCGACGCTGGCCAGCCAGCCCCCGATCAGCGGCAACGCCAGCCCCGTCCCGGGTGCCGGCTCGTTCAGCAGAGTCAACAGCCGACTCGTCGGGCCGTAGGTCGCCACCATGCCGATTGCCAACCCAAGGCTCGCCGCCGGCGCGGCGACCAACAGAGCCTCGCCGCCCTGGGCCAGGATGACGTGGCCGCCCGAGGCGCCCACGGCGCGACGGATGCCGATCCCCGCCAGCCGCCGTTGTACCTCTGCCCGCGCGGAAGCGGCCAGCATCACCCCGGCGGTCACCAGGGCGATCGCCGACAGCGCCACCAGCAGGTCGATGACGATCCCCGCCGCCTGGTCGAGCAGTACCCGCAGGCCCGAGCGGGTGGCGAAGCGGATGTCGTGCAGTCCGAAGCTGCTCGCGCGGGCCTGAACCAGGACCTCGTTCAGGTAGCGGGGATCTCGGAGCCAGATCTCGGCGAGGTTGACCCGCGGATCGGGCTCGGGGCCGAATCGAGCGTCGATCGCCGTCCGGGAAACGTAGAACCGGGGCTTGGCCAGCGGGAAGCCGACGTTGTCGGGCGCCTCGACCAACCCAACCACACGCTGAGGCCCGAGCCCCTCGACGAACAGGGTGCTGCCGAGACGGACGCCCCAGGCCTGGGCGAAGCCACGTTCGAGCAGCACCTCGGCGCCGGCGCCGCGCAGGTCCCTGCCGGCGACGATGGCGTAGCCGCGACGTCGACTGGAGTCGACCACCTCGGCCACCGCGTCCCCGCGCCCACGTCCGGCCGCCGCGATGCCGACATTGGTCAACTCAAAGCGCAGCGACACGCTGGCGAGATCCGGCAGGGCTCCGATCCGCTGGCGCACCCGCTGGGCTGACTCGGGATCGAAGCGGACGATCAAGTCGGGGAGACCGGCGGCTCGCGCGGCGCGGGCGAACCCGCCGCCGAGACCATCGGCGACGACGATCGCCGCTGACAGCATCGCGCTGGCGAGGGCGATGCCGACCGCGCTCAGCAGCGTCCGGCGCCGGCGCAGCCACAGCGCCCGCCAGGCCTCGGCCAAGGCCGCTCTCACGCCTGGATCCGGTTCACGCCGAGCCCTCCGGCCAGGGCCGGCGCGTCCAGGCGACCGTCGGCCAGGTGGAGCACCCGGTCGGCGATCCCCGCCGCCTCCGGCTCGTGGGTGACGATCACCACCCCCCGGCGCCTGAGGCCCCGCAGCAGGCCCAGCACCGCTGATCCGTTCTCGGCGTCGAGACTTCCGGTCGGCTCGTCGGCCAGCACCAGCTCCGGGTCGTTGACCAGCGCCCGCGCGAGCGCGAAGCGCTGCTGCTCACCCCCGGATAGCTCATGAGGGAGATGCTCAGCCACCGAGCTCAGCCCCAGCTCTTCGATCAGCTCCGCCCCTCGACGGGCTCCGCCTCCGGGAGCGCCCGGCAATCGAGTCGGTAGGAGCACGTTCTCGGCCCCGCTGAGCTCCTCGATGAGCTGAAACTGCTGAAAGACAAAGCCCACGTGGCGCAACCGAAGCCGGGCCAGGGCCCGAGCGCTACGCCCGGTCAGCCGCTCCCCGGCCAGCGTGATCTCGCCGGCGTCCGGCGCATCGAGTCCGCCCAGCAGGTGCAGCAGCGTGGACTTGCCGCTGCCCGATCGTCCCAGCACGGCAACGAGCTCGTCCGTCTGCACCGACAGGCTGACCTGCTCGAGCACGCGTCGGTGCGCCCGACCGCTCCCCACGGTCTTCGTGAGGCGATCGGCGTGCAGCACCGGCACAGGCCCACGGTAGCGAGCACGATCCCGCGCCGGGCCAGTGCCGACGCCGAGTTCAGCCGCGCTTAAGGACTGCCGGCGCCGCCGAACCTCGGCGGCGCAGGCGGGCGAACCACCGACCCTCCCGCGACCACCGAGCGGAGGTCACGAAGCCGCCGGCCCTCGAGATGGTGTCCACGTCGTCGATCGAGGCGCAGCCCCAGGGAAACCAGCTGCTGACTCCGTGCGCGGCCTCGATCCGCGCCAGCGTGCACATGGTCGGGGTTTCCGGTGGGTCGAGCTCCAGCAGGAGTTCTCCATCCTCGTCGAGAAGGCTGCCGATCCGGGCCAGCAGCCGCGCCGGAGCGCCCCCGATCCCGATGTTGCCATCGAGCAAGATCGCGCTCCGCCAAGCGCCGAGACCCGGCAGCTCGTCGAAGATCGAGCCCACGATTGCCCGGACGCCGCGTCCCCGGGCCAGCGCCACCGCCACCGGGGATAGATCGACCCCGAGCGCGAACACGCCGCGGGCGGCGAGCGCATGCAGGTGGCGCCCCGGTCCGCAACCGACGTCGAGAACCGGACCGCACAGGTCGCTGAGCAGCTGCTCGTCGGTGTGATTGGCAGCGCCGACGTAGCGCTCCAGGGGCACCGGCAACAGCGTGCCGTCGCGCAGGCGCACCTGCTGCGCGGGACCCAGGGTGGCGGCGGCACTAAGCAGGCCATCGGCGTAGAGGCTGAGGGGGTGGATCACGCCGCCATCGCCTGCAGCGAGGCGAATGTGTGCGCGAACCGCGAACTGGGCGCCTCGTCCGCGACCGCGGCGGCGTCCTCAATCGTGTCGACATCGCGCAGTACCGGCTGCTCGCGCACCCGCAGGCCAAGGGCGCGCAGGCGGGCGCGCTGTTGGCGCCAGGTCGTGGCCGAGCTCATCGGCACCCCGGCGAAGGCGTTCTCGGGGCATCGGGCCAGCCCGATGCTCCAGTAGCCGCCGTCGTGGGCGCGGCCGAGGACGGCATCGGTGCTCGGGTGCGCCAGCGCGCGGATCCCCGCGGACAGCAGCTTGGGCGTCAGCTGCGGCGTGTCCATTCCCACCAGCAGCGCCGGACCACCGACATCGGCAAACGCGTTGGCCAGCCGCTCGCCGAGTCCGAAGCCTCGCTGAGGGATCACCTCCAAGCCCGTCTGCCTCCATCGACGCGGGTCACCCTCGAACACCAACACCCGGCGCTGCGCCGGCGTGCGAGCCACCGCCGCGAGCGTATCCCGCAGCGCCGCCTGCGCCAGTGCCGCCGCCTGGACAGGACTGCAGGGTGGCGACAGCCTCGTCTTGACAACGCCGGGCCGCGGCTCCTTGGCGATCACCAGCAAGGCGATTGGCGGTTCCACGCGCATCAACGTAGTGACTGGCGGCCTCGATTCCGATTACGAAAAACGAAAGTAGGCGCCGACCACCATCAGCAGAATGAGCAGGGCAACCTTGGGTGACCGGTGCCCAGAAACAATGCCTTAACGGTTGGCATTTTCGCCCGGTGGAGGCGGTTGCCTGTGTCACCCTGAGTCTCGTGCGCGTGCCCCGGCCCGCCCCCCACCGACCCCCACCGGGGCCGTTTCGGGCCTCGTTCTGGCGCAGTCCGCTGCGCGGGCCGTGGCTGACCTCGATCCTCGGGTCAGCACTGCTGGTCGGCATCCCGATCGTCGCCGTGACCGGCTTCCTGTCCAACGTCGCCTATTACCCCCGGCTGGGCGGAAACTCGGTCGGGCGACCGCTAGGCCCACTGGACTTCTACCTGTTCTCGTTTCCCACTCACCCGGCATGGCTGTACGCACTGACCCAGGGGCTGCACGTGACCATCGGGCTGGCGGTGTTCCCCATCCTGCTGGCCAAGCTGTGGTCGGTCATCCCGAAGCTGTTCGAATGGCCGGCCGTGCGCAGCCCCGCTCATGCGCTGGAGCGGCTGTCGCTGGCGCTGCTGGTGGGCGGCGCGCTGTTCGAGTTCGCCACCGGAATCCTCGACATCCAGTACGCCTATCTGTTCGGGTTCTTCTTCACCACTGCGCATTACTACGGCGCCTGGGTGTTCACCGCAGCGTTCGCCTTCCACGTCTCTCTCAAGTTCGGAACCATGCGCCGATCACTCGCCGCCCGCCGAGGCCTGGCGCCGCTGCGCGAGAGCCTCGCCGACACCCGTCCGGAACCGTTCTCGGAGGACGACCACGGGCTGATCGCTCTCACCCCCGCACCGCCGAGCATGTCTCGCCGCGCGCTGCTCGGGACCGTTGGAGTGGGCTCCCTGTTCCTGCTCCTGCAGGGGGCGGGACAGTCGATTGGGGGACCCTTGCGCAGCCTGGCGTTCCTGGCCCCGCGTGGTCGCCACGGCAATGGCCCGGGTAGCTTCCCGATCAACCGCACGGCCGCCGCCGCCCAGATCACGCCGGCTCAGGTGGGAGCTGACTGGCGCCTGCAGCTACTCGCTTCCGGGCGTAAGGTGTCGCTGTCCCGCCCCGAGCTGCTGGGCATGGCCAACCACTCCTACGACTTGCCGATCGCCTGCGTCGAGGGCTGGTCGACGACCCAGCGGTGGACGGGCGTCCGGATCAGTGATCTCGCCGCGCTGGTCGGGGTGCACGGACACTTCACAGTTCTGACGCGCTCGATCGCCCGGGACGGCGTGTTCGACGCGGCCACGCTGGCCTCAGAACAAACCGGCGATGACCGCACGCTACTGGCGCTCAAGGTCAACGGCAGCGACCTGTCGCTGGACCACGGCTTCCCGGCTCGCGTGATCGGTCCGGCGATCCCCGGCGTGCACTGCACCAAGTGGGCGGCAGCGATGACCTTCGAGCGGGTCTGAGACGATGGCCGGTCGTTTTCGTCGCGCCTACGGCGCGAGTCCGCTGCACCTGCTGGCACTGCTGGCCAGCCTGCTGATCGCCGCCGCCGCGGTGGCGGGATGGTTTGACAGCTTCACGACCTCTGACACGATCCGGATCCTGATCTGGTTCCTGGGCGCGATCCTTGCCCACGACCTGGTGCTGCTGCCGCTGTACTCGCTGCTCGACCGGATCGCCTCGGGCACGCTGCACGCGCGCCGTGACCAGGTGGCTCCACAGGTGCCCAGAGCCTGGATCTACGTGCGCGTCCCGGCGCTGCTCAGCGGGCTGCTGCTGATCGTGTTCTTCCCTGAGGCCCTCCGCCTCGGGAATCAGACCTTTCGCACCGCCAGCGGGCTGGCTCAGAACGTCTACCTTGCCCGGCTGCTGCTCACGTGCGGCGCGTTGTTCGCGCTCTCCGGGCTAGCGTACGCGGGCAGCCTGGCCCGGGCCCGGCGCCGGAATGCGCTCGACGCGAACGCGGGCCGGAATACGGTCAACGAGGACACGGGGGACCAGTGAGGCCCACGACAGGCGAGTCACCGGCTCCGCCGCCCGCCGGATCAAATTGCGCCAGCGCGTCGTCGGCGAGCGCAGCGTCAAGCACCCGTCCGCTGATCCTGACCAAGGTGGACCCCGGCGCCAGCGCCAACCGGCGGCGCAGGATCCCGCCGGGCATGTACACCGTCAGCCTCGCCGGCCGCGCGGACGGGCTGGGGTTGAACAGCGTCAACCCTCCCGCTGCGCAGCCGCTGCGGAGCGGGAACAGCGTCAGCTCCCGCAGCCGAGCCAGTAGCGCCAGCGAGTGGGCGGGAAACAGGACCGCCCGGAGGGGACGCAGATCGAAGAACCACAGATCACGATCGGGGCTCACCAGCGGTGCCGTACCGAACAGCGATCGCAGCGCCGCCAGCACCCGCGCGCCCATGCGCGGCTCGAAGCCCGCGGGGTCGACCCATAGCCCCTCGAAGCCGGCGGCGATCGCCGCCACGAGGACGAGCCGCAGCGGCTGACCGGCGAGCGCGGCGGCCCAGTCAGCAGGTCGTCCCTTGACCGCGCCATAGCTCCAGCGCAGCGTCGAGGAGTGCAAGTACCCGCGCAGTGGCTCGTACTTGGTCGCGTAGGTGGCCACCTGGTCCCCGACCGCAGTATTCGGGTATCCCTCGGGGAACGGCACGTAGGGGAGCTGGAAAACGGCAGCTTCGCGGGGCAGCCGCGCCTGAATCTCGGCTACGAAGGTGTCATCGCTGCGGTACTCACGGGTGACGGTCGCCGAGGCGGGCGCGAGCGTCCCGCTCGTCTGGTCATAGACGCCCAACATCAGCACCGCAGCCAGCATCAGCGCCGCCACCGTCGCTCCGTGCCGACGAGGTCGCAGCCACGCCGTCAGCGAGTCCAGTAGCAGGCCGACGGCGAGCAGCGACAAAAAGGCGATGAGCACGGAGATCCGGTTCCAGCCGCGGATGTCAGGCGTAAGCAGGAACTCGATCACGCTCGACAGGCCGCCGACCGCGCCGACCGCCAGCGCGACGGCCACGCCCGCGGCGGCGTGACGAAACAGCCGCCGTCCGCCGTACCATTCGCCTGCGCCCGCCAGGGTCGCCAAGGCGCAGACCCCCAGCCAGAGAAAGCCGACGGTTCCGGCCGTACCCAAGCTGGCGTAGCAGGCCTCGCAGTACCCTGGCGCGATGGCGTGGTCATAGCGCGCGGCGAGACGCCGCAGCGGCGGGATCGAGCTGCCGGGAGCGGGCAGGATCAGGTTGGTGAGCCGCAGGCTAAAGGCCTCGCCCGAGGCCTCGTCGAGCACGGCTGAGCGCTCCAGGTCGGGGTTGGCGCCGTGTGCGGCCCGGTAGGCCAGGCTGGGGGCCAGATTCGCCCCCAGGCCGACCACCACCACCGCCATCGCCACCGCACCGCTCAGCGCCGGCCGTCCGCGTGCTCGGACGAGTGCGATCAGCACCGCCGCCACCAGCAGCACTATCGCGAAAATGGCGTAGTACAGGTTGTCCGAGCCGATCACCACGCACACCACGATCGTCTTCAGCGTTCGGCGCGAGGCCCACGCCGGCAGGCCTCGGCCCGCTGTCGGCGCCCGGCGGGAGAACAGCGGCCGGTCGCCGAGCACGCTCAGAAACAGGTACGCCGCCAGCGGCACCGCGTAGTAGGCCGAGAGCAGCAGGTGCGACTCGCCGCGGAAGAAGTGATAGGCCAGCAACGAGAACAGCACGGACATCACTGCGGCCACTGGACCGCTCAGGCCCTGGCTGCGCAGCACCAGGTGCGCGCTGGCGCCGGCCAGCGCGAAGGTCAGCAGGAAGAACAGGTTGACCACCAGCGCCGGGTTGGAGAACAGCATCGCCAGGCCGCGGATGATCAGCAGGCTGAGGTTGTCCGCGCCCTGGGGATAGTCGTTGAGATGCTGCCCGAATGGCGCCCCGAGGCTCGGGTTGGAGAGGTACCAGCCGTGCTCGATGATGCCCTTCACCAGCATCAGGTAGAACTTCGTGTCGTCGACCGGGGCGTAGCGCAGCGGCAGCGCCAGATCGACGCGCCACAACCTCAGCACCCAGGCGGCGCAGGCCACGCTGAGGGTGCCGACGAGGAGCGATTCACCCAGCCGCTTCAGCGGCACCCGCGCTCAGGCCGCCCGTAGCGGCGCCCGCGCGAACTCCGCCATTCCCGCCGGGAACTCCTCGACCGCGGTGAAGCCCAGCAGCTCCGTGGCCCGGCGGGCGGAGGCGAACACATGCCGAACATCCCCCAGGCGAAACTCGCCCGTGGTGAGCGGTCCCGGCGCCGTCGGCCCGGCAGCGGCGGCCAGCATGCCCGCCATCTCGCCGACGCTGCGCGGACTCCCGCTGGCGACGTTGAGCGCCCCCGCGACCGGCTGCTCGCAACTGAGCGCGAGCACGTTCGCACGGGCAACGTCGCGCACGTGGACGAAGTCGCGCAGTTGCTCACCGTCCTCGAATACCCGTGGTGCCCTGCCGTCGGCCACCGCACTTGCGAACAGCGCGGCCACGCCAGCGTACGGCGTGTCCCGGGGCATCCGCGGGCCGTAGACGTTGTGGTAGCGCAGCGCCGTGACCGTCGCCCCCGCCTCCCGGGCAAAGGCAGCGCAGAGATGTTCCTGATGGACCTTGGTTGCGGCGTAAACGCTGCGGGGGTCGATCGGGTCGGACTCCTGCACGGCGACCGGCTCCAGCGCCCCCCGGCAGGCCGGGCATCGGGCGGCGAAGATCCCCGTCCGAAGGTCCTCAACCGCACGCGGACCCGGCGTGACGCGGCCGTGCGCCGAGCAGCGATAGCCGCCCTCGCCGTAGACCACCATGCTGCTGGCCAGTACCAACCTGCCGCCGAATCCCGCTCCCGCGAGCTCACGCAGCAGCACTGCGGTGGCAAGGTCGTTGTGGCGCACGTAGTCGACGATGTCGCGCATGTCCTGGCCGAGCCCGACCATCGCCGCCTGATGGCAGACGGCGGTGACCCCGGACAGCGCGCGCCGGAGCACAGCGGGATCGGCGACGTCGCCATGGAGGTACTCGGCGGCCGGGTTGAGGTAATCGGGGGAGCAACGGTGGGCCGCGGGCAGGATCGAGTCCAGCACCCGCACGGCGCGTCCGCTGTCCACCAGCGCATCGACGACGTGCGAGCCGATGAAGCCGGCGCCGCCGGTGACCAGGATCATTGTCGCCACGCTACGGCACCGCGTCGCCCGCGCAAGGCGACCGCAGCCGAGTTTCGCTCTGCGTAAGCTTTGGCTGCGTAGCCTGGCGCCAGTGATCGAGGTGATCCTTCCAGTGCTCGACGAGGCGGCGGCAATTCCCGCGGTTCTCGGCATGATGCCCGCCGGCTTCGTCCCCCTGGTGGTCGACAACGGATCCCGCGACGGCTCGGCTCAGGTGGCGGTCAGGCACGGTTCCAGGGTGGTGAGCGAGCTCCGGCCCGGCTTTGGCGCCGCCTGCTTTGCCGGACTGCAGGCGGCGCGCTCAGAGATCGTGTGCTTCATGGACTGCGACGGGTCGCTGGACCCGCGCCAGCTCCCGATGGTGGCCGATCCGGTCCGCGCCGGCGAGGTCGACCTGTGCCTGGGGGCGCGCGTGGCGCAGCCGGGAGCCTGGCCGTGGCATGCCCGCCTGGCCAACCGCGTGCTGGCGCTCGAGCTACGGCGGCGCTGCGGGCTCAGGCTGAGCGACATTGGGCCGATGCGGGCCGGCCGCCGCGAGGCCCTGCTGGGGCTCGACCTCCGTGACCGAGGCTTCGGCTGGCCGCTGGAGATGGTCCTGAAGGCGAGCGCGAGCGGGTGGGGGATCCGTGAGGTCCAGGCCACGTATCGACCACGGCTTGGCGGCCACTCGAAGGTCAGTGGCAGCGCCCAGGGAACCATGCGCGCAGTGCGCGACATGGGCCTGCTGCTGAGCGCCGGAAGCTGAGCCCGCTCATCAGCAGCCACGATCATCCCGTCTCGCCGGTCCAGATCGTGACCCACGTCCGGCCACGCGGGCGCAGCGCCGCCGGGGCGATCCGGTCACCGAAAGCGGCGCGCGCGGTGGCGGGCGTGGCCGCGCTCGTCGCGGCCGTCGGCGGGGCGAGCTGGATCGCCATCACTGCGTCCGGCACCCCACGCTGGCTCGAGCTCCCCGCCGGCGCCGGACCATCCTGGATCGACGGTCCGCTCCAGACTCTCGCCGGCAGCGCCGGGACACTTTCGGCCGGAAGGCTGAGCGCCGGTCTGATCGTCCTCGTGGGCGCCTATCTGGTCGCCTTGGCCTGCGCGGAGTCGATCTCGCTGCGCCTGGCTCTGGGGGCAGTCGTGCTCGCCAACCTCGCCTTCATGCTCGCCCCGACGATCCTCTCCACCGATGTATTCGGCTACATCGCCTACGCGCGGGAGGCGGCGCGGCACGGGCTCAACCCCTACGTCTTGCCCCCGAGTGCGCTGATGCACGACTCAGTCCTCCAGTTCGTCTACTGGAAGCACGAGGCGACTCCGTACGGCCCCGTGTTCACGATCCTCAGCCTGCCGCTGGGGCTGACGTCCGCCGCCGCCGCCCTATGGACCTACAAGGTGGCCGCCGGGGCCGCCAGCATCGCGATCGCGTTCCTGACCGCCGACGCCGCTCGTCGCCGCAGGCTTCATCCGGTGCGGACGACGCTGTTCGTGGGCCTGAACCCGGTGCTGCTGTTCTACGCCGTCAGCGGCGCCCACAACGACCTGCTGGCGATGCTGCTCGTGCTGGTGGCGATCACGCTCGCCGTACGGGAGCGAGACGGAGCCGCGGCGGCCGCCGCCGTCGCCGCGGCCGCGATCAAGATCACGCTCGGGCTGGCCCTGCCCTTCGTCCTGATCGCCCGTCGGCGGGGGCGGGCGGTGCGGGGCACGGCGTTGGCGACGCTTGTAATCGGCAGCTTGACGCTGCTGGTGTTCGGCCCGCACGTGTTCGACCAGCTGCACCGAATCACCACCGACGCCCGGTTCGACACCCGGTTCAGCGGCCCCGACGAGCTGGCCGGGGCGCTCGGCACGCACATCACCCCGATCCTGCGCACGCTGTGCACGCTCGCGGCTGGCGCGGTGGCGGTCATGGCGGTGATCCGGGCCTGGCGCGGAGCCGACCCGATCGCCGCCGGCGGCTGGGCGTTCGTCGCTCTGCTGGCCTCGATTGCCTCGCTGGCACCCTGGTATCTCGTCTGGCTCCTGCCGCTCGCCGCGCTGGGACGCAGCGTCCCGCTCCGCGCGGTCGCGCTTGCCGCCACCCTGTACCTGATCGCCGTGCATCTCCCCGCGTTTGGGGGCCAACCCTGGATCGCCGGTCCCGATCGCCCGAGCTACCCGGCGGCGGGAAGACTGAAGCGAACGCTGGTCCCGACGGCGGTCTCGCCCAGCCAGATGCGGCCCCCGTGGGCTTCGACGATGGCTCGGGAGACCGCGAGCCCCAGCCCGGCCCCGGCACTGGTGCGCGCCGCGTCGGCTCCCCCGCGGTAGAAGGCGGTGAACACCCGCTCGCGCTCCTCGAACGCGATCCCATCGCCGTCATCGATGACCTCCACCTCGACGAACTCGTCACCGAGTCCCGCGCGGATGACCACGCTGCCATCGGCGGGGGTATGGCGGATTGCGTTCTGGATCAAGTTGAACAGCACCCGCTGGAGCTTCTCCGGATTAGCCCGCACCGGGAGCAGCGCCTCCGGCACCTCGGCCACCATCGCGATCCGCTTGACCTCCGCTTGCACGCGCATCGCCGCGACCGTCTCGCCCACGAGCTCATGCAACGGCACGCGCTCCAGGGACCAGCGGATGTCGCCGGCCTCCAGGCGGGAGAGCTCGAACAGGTCATCGATCAACGCGCTCAGAGCATCGATGTGCGTTCGCATCCGCTCCAGGTAGCTGCGCCGCAGCTCGCCGTCGACGATGTCGTCGCCCACCGCCTCCGCGAGCAGGCGAAGCGAGGTGATGGGCGTGCGCAGATCGTGGGAGACGGCGGCGACGAGGTCCCGACGCGCGGCGTCGGACTGGTCGCGGGCGACCTCCTCGGCGCGCAGACGGAAGATCATCGCGTTGGCCGCCACCGCCAATTCGGCCAGCTCGTCGCGCGCCCCCGTATCGATCCGCACCTCACGCGCGCCCTCGCCGACTGCGACCAGCCCGTCGCGCACGGCCTCGACGTCGCGCAGGATGCCGCCCGCGATCAGCTTCGCCGCCAGCACCGCGATCACCCCGGCTCCGATCACGATCGCCGCCACCAACGCGGCGTCGTGGTCGGAGATGACCATCAGCAGCCCGATTACCACCAGCGCCACCAGCACCGGCGCGACCACGATGGCCACGCCAAGCGCGAACTGACGGGAGAGGGAGCCTGCCCATCCGCGGACACGACCGACGGCGGCGACAGTCATGGTTGGAATCGGTAGCCCACGCCCCACACGGTCTGGATGTGCCGCGGCTGGGCCGGGTCAGATTCGATCTTCGCCCGCAGACGACGGATGTGGACGGTCACGGTCGAGGTGTCGGTGTAGAACGAGTACTGCCAGACGGCGTCCATCAGCTCGTTGCGTGAGAACACTCGACCGGGATGCCGAGCCATGAACAACAGCACGTCGAACTCACGCTGGGTCAGCAGCGCCTCCTCGCCGCGGACGTGCACCCGGCGGGAGGCGGGATCGATCGTCATGTCGATCAACTGCAACGGCAGCTCCCGCGCCGGTGAGGTGTCGACCCGCCGCAGCACTGCGTCGACGCGCGCCACGAGCTCGGCTGGGGAGAACGGCTTGACCACGTAGTCATCGGCCCCGAAACGCAGCCCGATCACCCGATCAGACTCATCGCCTTTGGCGGTCAGCAGTATCACCGCGATGCGCTCGCGATCCTGATCGCGCAGGCGGCGCATCACCTCGAGCCCGTCGATTCCGGGAAGCATCAGGTCGAGCACCACCAGGTCCGGACGCTGGCGGGCAGCGGACTCGAGCGCCTGCGCTCCGTCGGCGGCCACGTGCGTCCGATAGCCGGCTCGCTCGAGATAACGAGCCACCACCTCGGCGATCGTCGGCTCGTCGTCGACGACCAGCACCGAGCCTCGGACGTGATCCTCCATCGGGACGATTGTCGCATCCGCCCCCCGCTTCGCTGCGTGGCGAGCGGCTCGTTCACCGGCTGTTCAGATCCCCTTTTGGGGGATCGCTCCGCGCGGCGCTACCTGACCTGCACGATCGCGTGCATGAACGGGTGAAACGAGCAGATGTAGCTGTAGGTTCCCGGCTTGGTCAGCGTCACCGATGCGCTGTGCCCGGGGTCGATCGTGCCCGTATCGAAGGGGGGCGAGGTCGATGTGGCGGTATGGGCAGTGGCATCTCGGTTGGTGAACGTCAATCGGGTGCCGGCCGCGACGATCAGCGTCGCTGGCTGGTACGCGTACCCCTGGACCGTCACCGCCACGGGCTTGGGGCGTGCCGGTGGGTCGGCAGGGGCCGAGGCGGCCGAGGATGTCGTGGCCGCCGCAAAAGACGGGCTCGCCGACGAGGACGTGCTCGCGGAGGAGCCGCAGGCGGCGAGAAGGTAGGCCAGGGTGAGCGCGGCAGCGCCTGCGCGCACGGGAAGGTGAAGTCTCATACCGCTGCCTACGTCCTCAGCGCCGATTCGGATCAGTGATCCGGGTTGGCCCCGCCGCCGTAGAGAGGACGAACCTGAGGGCAAGCGCTCGGGCGAGAACCAAGGAGAACCATGACGGAATCCAACACGGTAGAGCAGCCGACCGACGGAGCGGTCCAGGAGCTCGCGCGTGATGACGTCGCCCGGAAGAAGTTCCTGAAAATCGCCGGCAGGACGATGGGCAGCGGTGCGGCAGCAACCGCGCTAGGAGCGTTCATCGCCGCCTGCGGCAGCTCCAGCAGCTCGAGCACCGCCAGCAGCGCCACGGTCTCGAGTGCGTCCACGACTACGGCTGGCAGCAGTGCCAGCGCCAGAGCCGGCGGTGGGGATCTGGCGATCGTCAACTACGCGCTGACGCTCGAGTACCTGGAAGCGCAGTTCTACGACAAGGCGATCGGCAGCGGGCTGTTCAGTGGACAGAACCTGTCGGTGATCAAGCTCTTCGGCTCTGAGGAGCACGAGCACGTGATCGCACTGCACAAGGTGGCGATGAGCCTGGGCACTCCCGCGGCCCAGCCGGTGGGGAAGTTCCCGCTCAAGGATGCAGCCTCGGTGACCAACCTGGCCGCGACGGTCGAGAACCTCGGTGCCGCCGCCTACCTCGGGCAGGCCGGGAACATCCAGAGCAAGGAGATTCTCGCTGCCGCGCTGGCGATTCACACCGTCGAGGCGCGCCACGCGGCGACGCTGAACACAGTGCTCAAGCAGTCGCCCACGCCGGATGGCGCCTTCGCCAAGCCGATGACCATGGCCGAGGTCCTGAAGGTCGTTAAGCCGTTCATCGCCTAGCCGACTGCGAATTCCAGAGAGGAACACTGACATGACACATTCCGAGATCGCCAGCCCTGAGCTGGCCGCCGTCGAAGTCCACGGCGTGACCCGCGCAAGCTTCCTGCTCCGGGGGGCGATGACAGCGGGGGCCGTATACGGTGCCACCGCAGTCGGCCCCTGGGTCAGTGGCGCGCTAGGCGCGGCCGGAGGCGGGGACGTTGCCATCCTCAACTTCGCGCTGACGCTGGAGTATCTGGAAACCGACTTCTACAAGGTCAAGGGGAAGGCAGTCGGGCTAAGCGGACAGGCTCGTTCGCTAGCGACGATGCTCGGGGATCAGGAAGCTGAGCACGTCGCCGCCTTGACCAAGGCGATCACGGCCGCCGGGGGAGCCCCGGTCAAGAAGCCCACGTTCGTCTTTCCGGTCACCGACCAGGCCAGCTTCCTGAAGCTCGCCTACGTGCTGGAGAACACCGGGGTTGGGGCCTACAACGGCGCCGGGCCCAAGCTCTCCAACCCGCAATACCTGGCCGCTGCGGGCTCAATCGTCCAGGTCGAGGCGCGACACGCTGCGGCGATTGGCCTCGTCTCCAATCGGTCGCCGGTGCCCAACGGTGGCTTCGACAAGCCGCTGACCAAGGCTGAGGTGCTGGCCAAGGCCGGCCCCCTGATTAAGGCCTAGGACTTCCCGCAACGTGATGGCGCGGCCCTCCTGAGTTCCCTCCTCCTCGGGAGCCGCGCCATCACTCTCACACATCCACCCAATCAAGCGAACGGAGTACTCACATGGGACTTGACAACCCGATCCACATCGCCCTTCTACTCGTGATTCTGTTGCTGGTGTTCGGCGCCAAGCGGCTGCCGGAGATGGGCCGCTCGCTCGGAGCCGGCCTGCGCGGCTTCAAGGAGACGATCAGCGGCAACGATCCGGCGACCGAGCTGACGGTCACCCCGACTCCGGCCCCGACTCCGGTGGCCACCGAGACCACTCCCGACCACACCCCGGCCGCTCCGGCGGCGTGAGCGTCGGCCCAAACTCGGAGTCTCACAAATCATGCGGATGCGGATGCCAAGCGCGCTGCGGCCGATCGGCCACGAGGACGCCCTGAGCGTCGTCGATCATCTCGACGAGCTCCGAACGCGCCTGATCGTGTCGCTGCTGGCGGTCGTGGTCGCGTTTGGCTTCTGCTTCTGGCAGAACCACCGCCTCCTGCATCTGATCAACTCGCCCCTGGCCCACCAGACCCAGCAGCAGGTGCGGCAGGGACATGGCCCCCTCGGGGCCACCTACAAGGTCCAGCTGAGCGCCCGGGACATCGCCGTCCAGCTGCGCACCCTTACCGGGGTGGTGGCGGCCGAGCATCCTCACACCGGCCCCGCCGGTGCGCTCGCGACGGTCCAGCGCAGCCTCGTCCATGACGTTGCCGCGCTCTCTGCGCCCCCGCAGGGCGACCGGCCGGTGACACTGGGGATCGGCGAGCCATTCACCACGACGCTGACGGTCACACTGATCTTTGCCCTGATCCTGTCGCTGCCGGTGCTGCTCCATCAGCTCTATGCCTTCTTGATGCCGGCACTCGAGCCCCAGCACCGGCGACGAACGCTGCCCCTGACCGCCGCCGTGCCGCTACTGTTCATCACCGGCGTGGCCTTTGGCTACTTCGTGGTCCTGCCGGCGGCTGTGCACTTCTTCCAGAACTTCAACAGCGGGCAGTTCAACGTGCTCGTCCAGGCCAGTCAGTACTACAAGTTCGCGGCCACGACCCTGTTGGCGATGGGGCTCCTGTTCGAGGTGCCGGTGGCGATCCTCGCCGTCACCCAGGCGGGAGTGATCACACCCCGCCAGCTGCGCAAGAACCGGCGCTACGCCATCGGCGCCTGTGCCCTGGTCGCCGCGGTGCTCCCAGGCGACGCGATCACGATGCTGCTGGAGACGGTGCCGCTCTACCTGCTGTTCGAGCTCAGCGTCATCTTGGCCTCGTTCGCCGAGCGCCGTCAACGCAGCCGTGAGCAGCGACTCGCCGGAGCGGCGGCCGGAGATGGGCAGGCTGCCTGACCCCGACTGGGTGAGGCCGAGCCCTCAGTCGACCCGTGACTCGGTAGAGCGTGCTGCCGGTTATACGACAGCCCAGGGGCCAATATGTCCACCTCATCGCATTCGATTTCGCTGACCAAATCGGCGGACGGAGCTCGGCTGGGACCTGTCCTCGGCTACCTGTTGGTGGCGCTGGTGGCTGGGTGCGGATCATCGGTCTCGCGCCCGAGCCGTCAGCGCCCGATCGGAGCCGGTCTGTCCGGTCCGGCCGGCCTGAAGGCGACGGTTTACGCGCGCGGCCTGCCGACGGTGGCCACGTTCGCTCTCGATCCTCACGGTCGCCTGTGGGCAGCGGCCGCCGGCTTGACCAACCACGACCGTGACGGCGTTTACCTGATCGCCAGAGCTGGTGCCCGGCCGGTGCGGATCATCTCCGGCCTGGACGATCCACTCGGGCTCCTCTGGTATGGCGGAAGGCTGTACGTCGCCTCCGTGGGCCAGGTAACCGCCTATGGCAGTTTCACCGGCACGCGCTTCACGACCCGGACGACGATCGTCGACGGCCCGGTCCGGGGTGGGGAGAACAACAACCTGGTCATGTCTCCAGACCATCGTCTGGTCATGGGCATCACCGCCACCTGCGACCACTGCTTACCTCGAGCGCGCTTCTCCGGCTCGATCGTTTCCTTCCGTCCCGATGGCCGTGACCTACGCCTGTACGCGGCCCGGGTCCGGGCTCCGGTCGGCCTGACCTATTACCCCGGCAGCTCCGATCTGTTCGTGAGCATGAACCAGCGCGACGACCTGGGGCCCCGCACCACCGGTGACGCCTTGGCCGTTGTCCGAGCCAACACCAACTGGAGGTTTCCGACCTGCTACGGACAGGTAGGACCCGCTTGCGTCGGGGTTCCCACACCCGTGGCGGTGCTGGACGAGCACGCGGCCGTCGGCTCGATCGCGTTCGTCAGCGAAGGCCGGGAGAACGGCTCAGGCGCCGCGGCGCTGGTCACTGAGTGGCAAACCGGCAAGGTCCTGCGGGTTTCCCTGAGGAAGGCCACGGATGGCTTCAGCGGCTCGGTGGGTCCGTGGTTGACGGGGCTGAGGAACCCGCTGGCGCTGATCCGCACCGGCCGCAACTCGTGGCTGGTGGGCGACTGGGGAACCGGGACGAGCTACAGGATCATCAGCCGGTCGCCCTGAGGATGCACCACCCGGGTCGACGTTTCGCCGCCGCAGGCTCAGCTGCCTACCGGTAACCCGGAGGCAGCTGAGCCGCATGTGCGGGCTACATGTTCGGGCAGTTCCGTGATCCGTTGGCGCCGCCGGGGTGAGCCGCACCGGGCGCGGGCGCGGGCGCGGCGGTCTTCGCCGCCGGGGGCGTGGTCGTTGAGGACGTCGACGTCGCCGCACTGGCGATGGCCGTCCCGCCCCCGGCAACGACGGCGGTGACAGCCAGCCCAGTGATCAGGGGCTTGATCCGTTTCATGTTCTTTCACCTCCAATCAGTCGTTGGTGGGACGATGATGAGACGTGAACGTGTGACCGGCGTAGGAGCCGGCTAAGAGTCGACGGACGCAGTTCTGACCCCGCAGGCGGGTCAGCGCTCGGGCGCCGGCCCATGTCCGCGGCGGCGTCCCGGCAAACTCACTCACAAGCCTTAGCTCTCGCTCTGCTGCTGGTCGATCCAATCGTCGACCCGCTTCCACCACTCGTTCAGCCAGGTTGTCTGCTCCTGAGGATCGGCGGGAACCTCCGAGCGGGGAACGAGCCACATCCGAGTCCGGAGCGTTCGCCCGATCGGCATGTCGCGCCAGAGCTCGCGTGGGTATGCGGCCAACCCGAGTCCCGTATGGGCGGCGAAGATCACCGCCGCGCTCGGGTTCGCGCCCAGCGCCGCCTGTGCTCCCGATGGCTTGGGCGGGAGCACATGCGACATCTGCTGCGCCGCCGCGGCAGCCTTTGATCGACCCTTACGTCGTAGGGAGCGCAGCGCTTGTCGCCGCCGCTCACGGGTGAAGTTCCCGCCCTCGGGGAACAGGAGCAGGACCCCGCGCGCGCCCATCGCCGCCGAGGTCCGCCCGATCCGCTCCTCGCATTCAGCCCGATCGTCGGTGTCGAGCACCGCGTGGGGCAGGCGGTGGGCGAGCAGATCGACGCACGGATCCAGGGCGATCGCCTCCTTGAAGACCACGCTTGGCCGCCGCGCGAAGCGCACCATCAGGCTGTGGACGAGCAGCACCGTGTCGGCGGGACCGGCATGACGGCTGAAGACGATTACGGGATGATCATCGGCCAGCGCTTCGGTCACCCCCGGCGCCCAGTCCGAAGCCACCTGCACCTCCAGCGCCGCCAGCACCGAGCTCGCGATCCCGTCCACGAACCAGCGCAGCAGCCACCAGTGGAGCATCTGTATCCACCGCGTGCCGAGCAGCCGCCCCGAGGCGCTGAGCAACCACAGCGCGCCGCACGCCAGCAGCGTGGCCAGTTCGCGCCACCAGTAGGTGAGCATGATGCGGATCAGGATCAGCGGCTTGGGGTCATGCATGACTGCAGCGGCCACGGCGGCCGCGGCCAGCAGCAGCGGCGAGACCAACAGACAGATCCCCGACAGGAGCAGCCATGCCGTGATGCTCAGCGGCCGCCGGATCCACGCCGGTGGCATCAGCTCTGCTCCAGGTAGTGCATCGAGGCTTCGTAGGCCGACTCGATCTGACGCTCGAGGCTGCGAGCCACGCGCCGGACCCGCAGCTGGGCGGAGATGTCGTTGTAGGCGGGGGCAACCGATCCGCCTGTGGGCAGCACATGCAGATCCACGCTCTCGGGCAGCGAGGTCAGGTCGTGGGCGAAGCGATGACGACGTGCGACCTCGAAGGCCACCAACCCCACCTCCCACGGCCAGCGCGGTGGCTTGAGCGCCTGCTCGAGTCGTCCCACCTGCAGAACATAGATGCGCTTGGCTCCCAGGGCGACCGCCCGACTGACCGGGATCGAGTTGACGATCCCGCCGTCGATGAAGTGCTCGCTGCCGATCCTGATCGGCGGCAGCAGCCCGGGTACGGCACAGGAGGCCAGCAACACCTCCGCCAGCGACCCGGAGTCGAACCAGTGCTCGGCTGCGCGCTCGATCGAGGCGGCGACGCATTGAAACGGGACCGTCAGGTCCTCGACCCGCTCGGCGGGGAGCACTTCGATCAGGCGGCGGCGGACCGCTTCGAAGGACTGTAGGTGGGTCCCGGTGCGAGCCAGCGTGGACACTCGCCTGAGCATGGTCACGCGGGAGAGCTCGCCGGTGTTGGTCTGGCGCCAGTGCTCGATCAGCCGTTGCACCCCGGCTGGCGTCGGATCGGCGGCGAAGAACGCTCCGTTGATCGCTCCCACCGAGGTGCCCAGAACGACGTCGGGGCGGATCGAGCGCTCCGCCAGTGCCTGCAGCATTCCCACTTCGTGGGCCCCGAGCAGACCGCCCCCGCCGAGCACGAACGCGAGCTCATACCGGCGCTGCTCGTCTCGCATCCCGATGTTCTACCCCGAGAGCGATGGCATCAGCGGCGTGCTTGCCGCGCCGGTTGTCATTTGGCTGCGGTTGGCGATTTGTGAAAGGGTGTTGGGGTGCTGAGAATTCGCGCGGCCGCGCGCGCCATCCCTCTGGCCATCGTCGTCATGCTTGCGATGGCGCTGGCGCCAGCGGGGGCACTCGCCTCCAATGGGGCAAGGACAGCCGCGGCGCAAACAAATCCGTTCACGGTCCGCGGTAGCGTGGAGCAGGTCGACGTCACCGGCGCGCGCGCGGGAGCTCGGTTGGTTCTCAGCCAGCGCGGTCATCGGGTCGACGCGCAGCTCGCCGACTCGCTGGGCGGGGGCCTGTTCCGCAACGTCAACCCCGGATCCGGCTATCGCGTCTCTCAAGGTGCGCCGAAGGCAATTCTGTCGCCACCGGTCACCGTCATGTCGCTGCGCTCGGCTCCGCCGAGCCCAAAGGTCTACAACCAGAAGCTGCCCACGAGTGGTTACGGATATCTGACCACGCGTGACGGCACCAAGCTGGCCATCTACGTGCATACGCCGAGCGGCCCGGGGCCGTATCCGACGATGATCGAGTACGCGGGTTACGGGTACGCCGATCCGGCCGGGGCCGAAAGCGGCATCTCGGAGATCGGCTACCTCCTCCTCGGCTACGCCGTGGTCGATGTAAACATGCGTGGCACGGGGTGCTCGGGAGGCGCGTTCGACTACTTCGAGCCGCTCCAAAGCCTTGACGGATACGACGTGATCGAGACGGTGGCGCGCCAGCCCTGGGCTCTACACCACCGTGTCGGAATGATGGGGATCTCGTATGGCGGGATCAGCCAGCTGTTCGTCGCCGCCACCGATCCTCCCAGCCTGGCGGCTATCGCCCCGCTGTCGGTGATCGACAACACCGCTACCACCCTCTATCCAGGCGGGATCCTCAACACCGGGTTCGCGCTGTCCTGGGCCCAGGAGCGCGTCCACGACGCCAAGCCGGCGTCGCCCACGGGCGGACAGCCCTGGGCGCTGAAGAGAATCCAGCAGGGCGACGAGGTCTGTAAGGCCAACCAGGCGTTGCACGGCAAGGCGGTGAACCTGATCGCCAAGATCCGCGCCAACCACTACTACGTGCCTTCGGTCGCAGACCCCGTGTCTCCGATCACCTTCGTCAATCGGATCAAGGTTCCAACCTTTCTCGCCTGCCAGTGGACCGACGAGCAGACCGGCGGGCACTGCGCCGATCTGGCCGAGCACTTCACCGGCACCGCGCACAAGTGGTTCACGTTCACCAACGGCGCGCACATCGATTCACTGGACCCCGCGACCTTCACCCGCTGGTATGACTTTCTCGAGCTCTACGTGGCCGGCCGCAGGCCGCATCTGTCATCCGGCGACTTGGCGCTGGCACCGGCGGTTTATACGACCGCGATGGGAATCTCCGGTGTGAACCTACCGAACGATCCGATTCAGCAGGAGCCCAGCTACGGCGCCGCCCTGGCAGCCTTCGAGCGCTTGCCACAGGTCCGGATCATGTTCGACAACGGCGCCGGCACCTCGAGACGACTGGTGCCGGTGGCTAGCTTCGAGCAGTCGTTCCCCCGCTTCCCCCTCCCGGGAACCCAGGCGCGCTTCTGGTACCTGACGCGGGATGGCAAGCTCACCTCGGGCAAGGCCGGCAGGTTCGGCGCCGACGCGTTCACCTGGAATCCGCACGCTCGACCGCCAACTGATTTCTCCGGGGACACCGCCTCGGGCACCAATGGGCTGTGGACCACGACGCCGACATACCACTGGCTCCAGAACCCGCCTGGCAGCGCCCTGTCCTACATCACCTCGCCGCTGCGCGCAAACACCGTGGTGGTCGGCGGCGGTGCAGTACAGGCCTGGATCAAGGCCTCGGCGCCCAGCGTCGACCTGCAGGTGACGATCTCCGAGGTGAGGCCGGATGGGAACGAGACGTTTGTCCAGAACGGCTGGCTGCGTACCAGCGGTCGCAAGCTCGATCCGCGCCAGAGCACCCTGCTCGCCCCGTACCCGAGCTTCCGACGCGCCGACGTCGCGCCCCTGCCCAAGGGACGTTGGGCGCAGGTGATCGTCCCGCTCTACTACGAGGGTCATGCCTATCGGCGAGGTTCGCGAATACGCGTCACGATCACCGCCCCCGGTGGAGACCAGCCTGTCTGGTCGTTTGCCGAAACCAGCCCGCTTGGCCGGGCCAAGGTGTCGCTGGCCTACTCGCCGCAGATGCCCTCGCGGCTGATCCTTCCCGTGGTCCCGGAAATCGGGATCCCCACCCCTCTGCCGCCCTGCGGAAGCCTGCGCGGCGAGCCCTGTCGGCGCTATCGCCCGCTGGTCAACCGCTCCGCCTAAGCCGAGGCGGTCCCTTCATCTTCGCGCGTTGGCTCTCCAGCGCGTCGGGCTTGTTGGCCCAGACGACGGGATCGGTCAATCTTCCCCTGTCCCCGGCCGCGAACTGGCGCCCCAGGCGGTGTCGAGCCCTCCAGGATCCGGCTCCAAGCCGCGGGGGTAAGCGCATAGGCTGACACGGCCCCGCCGGCGAACATTCGCCAGCTTGGTGGATGGGCCAGGGTGGCCAGGGTGGCGGCCGCGACCGGCACGGCCGCCACTGGATCACCGGCGACCGGGGTCAATTCCTCGCTGCTGCCGGCGTACGTCCCGCGGCTGGCGATCGCGCTGGCGATCTCGCCGACGATCGCCCGCCGGCTGCCGGTGTGCTGGGCTATCCCCAGCACCGAGACGAGCAGCTGGTGGGTTCGGATCCCGGGTCGCCCGACCGCCTGGGGCTTCACGCCTTCGCCTCGTGAAACGGCCAGCAGCGCGCCAACCAGGTCGACGCCGGCGCGCCACGCGTTGCCGGGCTCGACCAGACGGGGGTTGATATCGATGTAGCACGGGCCGCCGGGCGTCAGGATGGCGTCGAGCGAGATGGCTCCATGCCATCGCAGCCCACCTCCGAGCAGGCGCAGGTGATCGCCCACGGCCGGCGCGCTAATGCTCTGCTTGACGCTCGCCCCGCCGGAGCTCCCTTCGCGTTCGCGCAGGTTGGCGTGCCAGGCGACCAGCGAACCGTCGTCGAACACGGCTTGGATCATCGCCAGCGGACCGGGCACGGGATCCTGGACTACGAGGCCGTGGGTAAGGTCGAGCTCGCCGGCAGCGTGGATCAACTCCTCCTCGTCCCGCGCATATTTCACGGCATTGCTCGCGGTCCCGATCGGCGCCTTCAGGAACACCGGCGCTGACACGAGGGACAGCAGCTGCTCACGCGAATGGGCGATCCATGTCGGCGGGTGCGGCAGCCCAAGCTCGCGCAGAGTCGTGGCCTGCTCCACCTTGTCCTGCACTCGCAGGAGGCTCGCGAAGGGGGGAACGGCCAAGCCCACGCCGAGCTCGCGCACCTGCGACGCTTCTCGCGAGAGCAACGCGACTTGCTCCTGGGTCGGCAGGAGCAAGTCGTGCCGACCGAGCCTCAGGAGCTCCAAGGTTGCCTCCAGCCACTCCCACGGCTTGGCTCCGAAGGCCGGAACCCGGTGTACGCGGCGGACGTGGCGGGTGAAGCTTGCCAGTCCCAGTCGCGTCGGGCTGAGGGCCTCGACGAAATGACCAGCGGTGGCGGCCTGTGTGGCCACCTGCCGAGAGGTCAGGCCCGAGCCGTCGCTCAGGAGGATTGAAAGGCATTTGGTATACATCGTATATCTACGGCGTACACTATCATCTCTCCATTCCTCGTCAAGCCCGCATCTCACGCGACTCAGTGCTCGAGGCGACGTTCGCGATCGCCGAAGAGCGCGGGCTGGAAGCCGTCACCATGCGTGTGGTGGCCGCACGCCTCGGGGTGACGCCGATGGCGCTCTACCACCATGTTCGCGATAAGGAGGACCTACTAGATGGTCTCGTGGAGCGACTGCTCGCGGAGCTCCCGTTGCCCACCCCGACGCTGCCGTGGGAGGAGCGCCTGGGGGCGATGGCGTTCAGTCTCCGCGCCACGGCCGCCCGCCACCCTGAGGTGTTTGGGATGCTGCTACGACGGCCAGCGACGACGGCTGGAGCGCGACGGCCGCGCGACGCGGTCTACCTGGCACTGCGGGACGCTGGCGTCCCTGACGGACTCGTGCCTCGCCTCGAGCGCTTGCTGAGCACGTTCATGATCGGCTTCGCTGCCTCGGAGGCAGGTGGACGGTTTGCCGCCCACAACCAAGCCGAGCTGGACGCCGATCTCGAGTGGGCGCGCGGCCAAATCGTTCGCGCGCTGCCCACTAACCCCTCCCGGTCGAAGGCACAGTCGCAGTGAGTGCGTAGCCGCCCTCCATGATGCGCGCTGATTCGGCGGCCTGCCGTTGGATGAGATGCTCAGTTTGGCCGCTAACGATCAGGCCGCATCCGACGAGGAGTGCGGACGGAGCCGCAGGAAGCTCGGTGAGCAACGATGCCAATGCCCCATCCGAAGATGGGCCACAGTGGCCAGAAGTAGCCGGTCCCGGTCATCGCCCAGATCACGATCATCGCGAGCGAAACCCAGAGGTAGGTGCGCACGTGGGCCCGCAACCCACGGGCGCCGGGTTGCATCTGCTGGCCGCGGCGGTCACGAGAAGCGAGGGGCAGGTCGTGAAATTGGGCGTCGAGCTGACCTCGGTTCCGGGCGGACAACGTAATCTCCAGGCGCGCGCTGAGCTCCTCGATGCTGAGTCGTCCGGCGGCGGCGTGCTCCCGCAGCAACAACGCCGCGGTCTCACGCTCCTGGTCTGAGACGCGCACTGCGTCAGTCCCCCGATCGGTTCCTGCTGAGGCGTAACGGCTTGTTTGCGCGCTCATCTCAGCCCTCGGCAAGAAATTGGCCGTGGAAGCCGAACGGAATGCTGTGGGGAGCCTGCGCGCGGGCAAGCTCGGTCATCGATCGGGCATCGAGTACGAGGAGGTAGGACGCTTCCCGTCCCGTGTCGATCACGACCGAGAGGAGGACTCCCTCGTCCTCTGCCCTCGGATGGGGACTCGGCACGAATACGGGTTCGCCCACGTACGCAGCCTCCTCTTGCCACGTGGTCGCATCGCCGGTTTGGTTGTCGATCTTGACCAGGCGGTCCGCGGTGTCGTAAGCACTGTCTGGAGACCTGGAGATCCCGTAGACGTAGCGGTACGGACGCAGGTAGCCAGCCTGCTCGTTGATCCGCGGGAGCTCGATGTCATGCTCACTGCGATATTCGTCGGTGATCGTCTTTGCGCTCAGATCAATGGTCACTCGTCGTAGCCGCGATTGGGTGGGAGTCGATGCACGGGGCGAACGCAGGCGATCGAGATAGAGGGCGTCGATGATCGCGGGCGATCCGTGGTCGCAGTACTCCATCACCAGCTTGCGGCCCTCGTCCCAGGCTCCGACATGGTGAAAGGCAAAGCCAGGCTCCATTTCGTAGGTCCCGACCGGTTCACCGGAGTGGCGCTCGAAGACCAGGACGCGCGTGCCGCGTTCCGGCTTCCAGCGAAAGTTCTCAATGAACGGCCTGGCACTGAGCGGGATCTCGATCGACCGGACAAGAAACGGAAACTCCGCTAGCGCGACGTGGCGCTCGCTCATTGCAAACGAATGGATGTATGCGGGCTGGCCTACGCCCTTGGTAGCAAGCACACGCGGGCGCCCACCCGGGGCGTGGACGAAGAAGCGATAGCTGTTGCGCGGTCCCATCCGAGTAGCGACGTTGATGAGTGCCCCGGTGCGCGGATCCTGATGAGGATGAGCAGTGGCGAACGTTCCGGGATATTGATCGCCATAGCCGAGCGTCTCGAGCGTTCGCGGATCGAACTGCACCGAGATCGGTGCCTCGGTCATCGCGTAGTGGCGGTCCCCGAGTCTCGTGAGACTGACTGCGGTGTTGTCGGTCACTTGCGGGTCGAACACCGTCATCAGTCGCTTGAAGATCGACCGGCAAGGATCGGTGGCGAATTCCGAGAAGGAAAGCCGACCGTCACGTACCGCGCTGTATGCCTTGGTCTGCAAGAACCGGTTTGCATAGGCGACCCTCCCCTCCCCGAGGGTGAAGCGGTGCAACATTGCCTGCCCGTCAAACCAGTGACGCACCGAGCGCTCCGCGTCCTCGAACAGCGCCGGTCCATTGCGCAACAAGCTCCCGGCAAGCCAGGGGGGCAGGTCGCCGTCCACGGGGAGCGAGTCAACGGCTACCTCGGCCTCGAGGCTGCGGTAGCCGATGCCGGGATCCTGGCCGATCTGTTTCGTCGCCGACATCTGATAGTATCTTTCATACGGTTGCAATGCTATGGTAGGTAAGGTACCTTGATGCGATAGAGTTGTCAAGTGGCCTCATCATCTCCATCCGGTGATCCGGTCCCGAGCTCCCTGTCCGAGGTTTCGTATCTCGTCCTTGGCTTGATCGAACGGGCCCGCGTCGCGACCCCATACGAGCTCAAGCAGATGGCGGCATCGATCTCCGGGCTGTGGACGCTGCGCCACGACCAGGTCTACCGCGAGCCCGAGCGTCTGGCTCGGCAGGGACTCCTCGAAGAGGAGCGCGAAGCGCAAGGTCGTCGACGACGACGCTTCCGGGTAACGAAAGCTGGTCGTAGGGCGCTCGAGCAATGGCTGGCCACGCCCACCACCGAGTTCACCGAGCTCCGCGACCACGGTCTGCTTCAACTATTTCTGGGTGCCGAGCCTTCCCCCCTGGCGCAGGTCCAGCTTGCCGCCCACGAGGACCGGCTGCGCGATTACGAGCAGCTTGCCCAGGAACTCCCGCCGGAAAGTCCGGAAGGGATTCGGCTGTCACTCCAATCCGGCATCGGTCACGAGCGGGAATGGGTTCGTTTCTGGCGTCAGCTGGGGTGACGGCGACCGGCGGCCAGAGATCCCCAACCCGTGCCTCCCGGGGGGCAGCGTGTGCGAAATAGGCCGGCGCGCGGCCGAGGAACGGTCCCGCGTACAGGAACGCAATCTGTCCGCCGGTACTTGTCCTCCCACGCATCCCTGCCGATTCGGATGTGGTCCTGGCGTGAGCCGGGGCTATTTGTAACAGCAGCTACGGTGCCGTGAGATAGAGAGGAGCCCAAGAGCCATGGCCGGGATCAAACGTCGAGATCTGCTCGTTGGTGTGGGAGCAGCTGCCGGGGCCGGCGGGGTCGTGGCCGCAGCCGCCGTCAGCGACATGACCAGCCGTGGACCGTTGGCCGTCGACGCTTCGGAGGGAACACCGGTGCTGCCCCAGGACAAGGACAGCTACCACTTTCCGCTGGCCTCAGCAAAGCCGACCGCTAGCACACCCGGTGGGACTGTCACCGAGTTGACCGAGGACAACTTCCCGATCTTCAAAGGCAACGCCGCCGGGGTCTTCTTCCTCGTACTCGAGCCGGGCGCACTGCGAGAGCCACATTGGCATCCAAACGCATGGGAGATGGACTACTGCGCGGCTGGGCGGGGGGAGCTCGGCATCGTCACCCCCGATGGCGAGCAACGTGTTCAGACGCTTTCGTCGGGCGACATCGGTTTCATCCCGCAGGGTTGGGCGCACTACATCCGGAATCCGGGTCCAGGGATCATGAAGTTCGTCGTTGTCTTCAATAACAGCCTCCCCAACGACATCGGGCTATCGACGATGTTTGGTGGGATGCCGACAAACACCTTCAGCCAGACGCTCGGGGTTTCGGCGCCGACGCTCGACGGCGCCCGCAAGTCCCCGAAGACGCTGCTGATCGTGCAGAGACGGGGATAACCACAGCGGTAGACAGGCGAACGCATTTCGCGCAGCTTTCACGATGAGTCAACGCGCACCGGGGAGCCTGTGTCGTGATGACACCGCCGGTCGTGATCCTCTCTCCACATTTGGATGATGCGGTGCTGTCGTGCTGGCACGTGCTCACGAGCCCGGTTGACGTACAAATCATGAACGTCTTTGCCGGCGTGCCGTCGAAGGATGCGGAGCCGGGCTGGTGGGACGTGTCGAGCGGGCGCCACCAACCGATGGAGACGATGCGTGAGCGGATCGATGAGGATCGCCTCGCGCTGGCGCTGATCGGGCGCGTGGCGCTGAACCTCGAGTTCTTGGACAACCAGTACCGCCGTGGTCCCCAACCGATCAAGCCGCTGGTCGACGCCTTGCTCGCGTCACTTCCACCCGACGCCGTGGTCTGGGCTCCAGGGGCGTTCGCGCCGCAGCCCAATCACGGGCACGCCCGCGCGGCCGCAGGCGAGCCGCACCCCGACCACGTGGCGGTTCGGAACGCGGCAGTTGCAATCCGCGCCCAAGGTCATGCGGTGGCGCTCTACGCCGACCTCCCCCACGCAAGCCTGTACGGCTGGCCGGACTGGGTCACGGGCGATCGCGGCAGCCAGCGTGGTCGGCAAGCGGCCGAACTCTGGGATGCGGGCCTGACGGCGGCGGAGCTCGCGCCCGAGCGGCTTTCGCCCGAGGTGCGACGGCTGTCGCCGAAGTCGTTCGCGCGCAAAGCGCGGGCCGTGCGGGCCTACGCGAGCCAGGTCGCGACGATCGAGCAGTCGGCCGGTACCCGGATCGACGATCCCGAGCTGCTCGGCTACGAGGTCACCTGGCGCCTGCCGGCGTCCTAGGACCGAGCCGAAGCCCCAAGCGCGAGCTCCCCGAGCGCGGCCACCCGGAATCGCTCAGCCAGCGCCTCCTCGCCGACGGATGCCGCGATCTGCTCGATCAGCTCGCGCGCCGCCTGCGTGTGCTCGCGCGCCTCCTCGATCCGGCCATCAACGGCGTTGAGCGCGGCGAGGGCCCCGTGGGTCTCCCGCCGGAACGTCGGCAATCCGTTCGTGCCGGCGGCCTTCAGTGCCGCCCTGAGCAGCCGCTCCGCCTCGGCTCGGTCGCCACGGGCGTCGGCACAATCGGCGAGCAGGTAGTCGCCCTCGGCGATCGCGTAGGCAAGCCCGGACCGCTCCGCGGGCCTGAGGTAGCGACTCAGCATGGCCTCGGCCCGGGCGGGCTCACCCGCGGCAAGCGCCACCCGCGCTGCGCTCGTGTACGTGCCGATCGTGTACAGGTAAGCGTGACCCGGGGGCGTCCGCACGTCGTCGAGCAGCCGCTCGACCCGTTCGAGCAGCGTGCGGGCGGTCAACTCATCGCCGGTGAGCCAGCGGAGCCACGCCAGGTCGGAGGCGCAGCTCAGGATCTGTACGCGCGCGTCATTGCGCTCCGCTTCGGCGAACCCGCGCTCCAGTGTCTCCCGAGCTTCCTCGACCGCGCACAGGTCGCGCAGCGCGAGCGCCAGTGCCATGCTGGTCCAGCCGAGCCAGGCTCCCGCGCTCCCTTGTGCCTTCGCCATCGCAGCGCGACCGGCCTGCAGGGCGCGGCCGTAGTCGCCGCGGAGGCGCTCCATCCAGCATCGTCCGTGCAGCGTCAGCGACAGAGCGTTCGTGTCCCCTATCCGTTCGCCGAGCGTCTCCGCTTCGTGGAGCATCGCGGCCGCTTGGTCCCAGCTTCCGTGCGCGATCGGCACGAGCGACCGCTCGAACAGCGTCCACTGCAGAAACCAGATGTCCTGGTGGGCGCGTTGCTGGCGTTCGAGGTCGGAGGTCAGCTGTTCGAGCCTGTCGATGTCTCCCAGCTGCAGAGCGACGAACTTGAGGCCGTCCATCGCGCGCATCGTGGCGTCGTGATCGTCGCTGCCGCCTGCCAGCGTCAGGGCTCGCTCACTCAGCTCCAGCGCGCGCTTGTAGTCCAGCCGGTTCGCGCAGACCAGCGACAGACGGTTCAGGGCGCTGACCTGACCCGGCGCGTCCCCGAGCTCCTCGGCGATCGCCAACGACTGCTCGTGGTAGCCGATCGCGGCTTTGCTGTCGAGGGCGTGCCGGAAGACGCCGAGTCCGTTGAGGACTTGCATCTCGAGCCTGCGGTCTCCGGCCAGGCGTGCCGCCTCCAACGCCACCGCATAGTCGCGCTCAGCGATCTCGGCGGTACCGGCAAATGACCCCATCCAGGCGCGCCGGCGATAGAGATCCCGCATGGCCGCGTCCGAGCTGGCCGACAGCCCGAGCAACTCGCCGGCTGCGATGGCGCCGGTCAGGTGCTCGAACGCGGTCTCGGGCGCCATCCCACGCTCGGCCTGGTCGGCCGCTTGGCGGTGGTAGTGAAATGCCTTGTGGACATCGCCGGCCGCCTGGTAATGGCGCGCCAGCTCCCGTGAGCGCTCGGCGAGACCATCCGCGTACAGCGACTCCACCGCCTCGCCAAGGCGCCGATGCAGCAGGGCCCTGCGGGTAATCGAGATGTCGCCGTAAATCGTCTCGGGGATCAGCGGGTGGGCGAAGCGGTAGCGGCCGATGGCGCCCGGCTCCTCAGCCAGCACCTGATCCTGCACGGCTACATCGAGGAGGTCGACGAGCTCCTCCGGTCCCAGGCCGAGGACCTGCTCGAGGACCGACAGCTCGAACTCCCGGCCCGCGACGGCTGCCACTGCGAGCGCCCGTTGGCACTCATCGCTGAGGCGCGCCAGCCTCCGCAGCAACAGATCCTTGACGCTGTCGGGAAGCACAAGTTCCCCCAGCTCTAGGCCCGCCGGGCTGTCCACGTAACGCAGCAGCTCCTCGATGAAGAACGGGTTCCCCGCCGTGCGTTCGGCCACCTGCCGTGTGAACGGCTCCGGCGCCGCGTTGCCCGACTGGTCACGGATCAGCGCCGCGACCTCGCGTTCCCGCAGTCCTTCGAGCTCCAGCTCGTGGAGCGCGCGAGCACGGCGAAGCTCAGCGAGCGTGATCGCCAAATAACCACGGGGGTCCAGCTCCGTCTTCCGGTAGGTCCCGAGAACGAGCAGGGGCGAGGTCTCGATGGCACGGACCACGTGGCGCAGCAGCAAAAGGCTTGCCTCGTCCGCCCAGTGCAGGTCGTCCAGCATGAGGATCGTGGGACGCGCGAGGGCGACCTCCGAGAGCAGCGACGCCACCGCCTCGAACAGCCGAAAGCGCTCCTGCTCGGCTCCCCGATGGCGTTGGGGCGCGGCGCCCGCCGAAGCCAGTTCCGGAACGAGGGCGGCCAGCTCGAGCCGGCGCGATGCCACCTGAACCGTGAGCTCGGCAGGTGGGCAGGCGGCCACGTAATGGCGTAGTGCCTCGGCAAACGGTTGGTGCGGGATCAGCATCTCCTCGTAGCAGCGGCCGGCGAGGACAGCGGCGCCATCGGCGTGCGCGGCGCGGCTGAATTCCGCGGCCAGGCGCGTCTTGCCGATGCCGGGCTCACCGGCCAGCAGGACGACGCGCCGCTGTCCCTGGAGCACGTCACGCCAGTGAGCGTCGAGGCGCGCCCGTGCGTCCTCGCGGCCCACGAACGCCCCGATTTCGCCCCCGGTCAGCGGCGCCGGCAGCGGGATCCGCTGCTCCGCGGTCGGGGTCCAGGCGACTTCAGTCGATGTCACCGGCCCGGCGATTCCCTTCAACGACATCGGGGGCAGCGGCCTGAACTCGAAGCCGCCACGCGTGCCGATCAGCGCGCGCACGATGTCAGTGGCCAGGATCTGGCCAGTGTCGGCGGCGTCGCAGAGCCGCTTGGCCACGACGACTGGCGTCCCGAAGTAGTCGTCCTCGTCGACAATCGGCTCGCCGACGTTGAGGCCGACGCGCACTCCGAGACGGTCGTCGCCCAACCGCTCGGCGTGGCGGTGCACGGCCTGCTGGATGCCGATGGCCGCAGCGACCGCATCGATCGCGCTGGCGAATGCGACCATCAGCCCATCGCCGAGGTTCTTCACCTCCTGGCCGCCGTGGGCGCCCGCCACGTCGCGCAGCATCGCGAAGTGCGTGCGCCTGAGGCGTTCGGCCTCGTCGTCACCCAGCCGCTGCAGCGTCTCGGTTGAGCTCACCTGGTCGGTGAACAGGAGCGTCACTGTCCCGGCCGGACGCTGCGGCGCGGGCCCCGCCGGCGACGCTTGGTCGGAAGGTGGAGGGAAGTCGCGGGGCGCCGGATCCGACGACCTGGCCCCCGGACCGTCGCGCACCGACTCGACAACCTCTCGCGTTCGCGCCGACGGCGCGATCCCGAGCTCGCTCCGAAGGCGATCCTGGAGCCGCCGGTAGGCCGTCAGCGCGCCCGAACGGTCGCCCGCGGCGGCGAGTCGGCGGATCAGCTCCCGTTGGGGCTCCTCCGCCAGCGGATCGAGTGCAACCTCACGGCGTGTGAGACCAGCGGCCTGGGCCAGTTCGCCGCGGTCCTCCGCCTCCGTTGCGAGCCGACCCAGGGCCTGCGCCATCCGATCCCGGTGCTCATCGCGGCACTCGTAGATCCAGTCGTCGTCGAGCCCCGCCAGCAACTCACCGCGGCAGAGCGCCAGAGCCTCCTCCGCGCTCCCGGAGGCGAGCAGCGCTTCGAACTCCGTCAGATCGACCCACACCAGGCTCTCATCGGCCAGGGCCACGCGTTCCCGGCCGGTGATCAGGTAGCGGTCGACGTCTGCACCCAGCGACTTGCGCACGGACGACAGCGCACTGCGCAGGCTGGTGCGGGCGCTCTCGTCGAGCACGTCGGGCCAGAACCGCGCCGCGAGCTGCGAGCGGGAGTGTGTCCGGCGGTCCACCGCCAGCAGCCCCAGCAGCGAGCGGGCACGCCGGCTTGTGGGCGCATGAAGTGGCTTACCATCCAGCTCGAGCCCCAGCTCGCCCAATACCCGGACGCGCAGCATCTATCAAGCGTACGCCGATTCACGGCCGTTTCGCGCTCGTTTCGCGCCCACGACACGGCGACCTGGAACCCTGCTGGAGCAAGTGAAGCGACAATGTTCCCCAACGGAGGCTCAATGCCGGACAAGCGCGCGCTGTTCATAAGTTCGCCGATCGGGCTGGGTCATGCCCAGCGCGACATCGCCATCGCCCGCCAGCTACGGGCGCTCGTGCCCGGTCTCCAGATCGACTGGCTGGCCCAGGATCCGGTGACGCGGGTGCTCGATGCGGACGGCGAGCGGATCCATCCGGCCAGCGTCCACCTCGCCTCTGAATCAGGCCACTTCGAGTCGGAGTCGGCCGAGCACGATCTCCATTGCTTCCACGCCTGGCGGCGGATGGACGAGATCCTGATCGCCAACTTCATGCTGTTCCACGACGTCGTGACTGAAGACCGCTACGACCTGTGGATCGCCGACGAGGGCTGGGAGGTGGACTATTACCTGCACGAGAATCCGGGACTCAAGAACGCCCACTACGTCTGGCTGACCGACTTCGTCGGGTTGCTGCCAATGGACGATGCCGACGACTACGAGCGGTTCCTGACCCAGGACTACAACGAGCAGATGGTCGAGCACATCGCGGCGTACCCGGCGCTGCGCGACCGCTCGCTATTCGTCGGGAACGCCGAGGACATCGTCCCGGCACCGCTCGGTGAAAGGCTTCCGATGATCGCCGACTGGACCGAGCAGCACTTCGACTTCCCCGGCTACATCACCGGTTTCGATCCGGCAGAGCTGGGTGACCGCGCGGCGCTGCGCGCCGAGCTGGGGTACGGGCCAGAGGAGCGGGTGTGCATCGTCAGCGTGGGTGGCTCCGGTGTCGGCGAGAGCCTGCTGCGCCGAGTGATCGACGCCTACCCGTCCGCGAAGGCGAAAGTGCCGGAGCTGCGAATGATCGTCATCGCCGGCCCCCGGATCGAGCCCGAGACCCTGCCTACGGCCGACGGGCTCGAGGTCCGCGCGTACGTGCACAACCTGTACCGCCACCTGGCTGCGTGTGACCTCGCCGTCGTCCAGGGTGGCCTGACCACCGCGATGGAGCTGACCGCCAACCGCCGCCCATTCATCTACTTCCCGCTCAAGCACCACTTCGAGCAGCGGATCCACGTGACTCAACGCCTCGATCGCTATCGCGCCGGTCGGCGGATGGAGTACGACGAGTCGCCGGAGCTGATCGGCAGCGTGATCGCCGAGGAGATCGGCCGGGACGTGGATTACCTGCCGGTCGAGACCGATGGCGCGCGCCGGGCGGCCGAGCGGATCGCGGACATGCTGTGATCGAGCTCCCGGACCGGTTGCCGCAGACGGTCCTCGAGGCGCCCGAGCCCACGCGCGGGCGGTATCCGGATGCCGAAGGGTGGGTGCAGGACGAGCACGGGGTACGCGTGTTCTACGAGGTGCACGGCGACTCCGAGGACGTCGTTTGCCTGCTGCCGCCGTGGCCGCTGCTGGACCTGCGCTACTGGCGGGCCCAGATCCCCTACCTTTCGCGCCACTTCCGCGTGCTAGCGATCGATCCGCGCGGCAATGGCCGCTCCGACCGGCCGCCACACCCGAGCTCGTATTCCCGCGCCGCGCACGTGGCCGACGTGATCGCCGTGCTCGATGCCACCGGCACCGAGCACGCCATGATCGTCTCCGCCAGTCCCCGGGCCGTGCTGGGCCTGGCGCTGTGCGTCGAGCATCCTGAACGCGTTCGCGCCGCGGTCTTCATTACGCCGCAGCTGTGGATCGAGCCGGGGTTCGCTCGGCCCTTCACGTCCGGCGAGCGGGAGCGCTACGACGGCATGGAGAAGTTCAGCCGGCACTACTGGAGGCAGGACTACCGGGGCTTCGTCGAGTGGTTCGCGCGCTGGATGGCCTCGCATCCGCACTCGACCCGGGTGACCGAGGAGGCGGTCAGGCACGGGCTCGGGACCGACGCTGAGACGCTGATCCGAGCGAACGTGGGGTTCGAGATGTTCGAGCGCGAGGAGGCCCTGCAGCAGGGCCGTGATGTGCGCTGTCCCGTGCTCGTGACCCAGAACGGCGGCCAGGCGAAGTACCCAAAGCACACCAGCGGTCCGCTGGCGGAGGCCACCGGCGGGCGCCTGCATGTGTTCGACGGGCTCGGGCCGAACGTCGCCGCCCGCTGGCCGGTGGCGATGAACCTCGTGCTGCGCGAGTTCTTCGAGTCGGTGCGCTCGGGTCAGGCGCAACCACGGTTGCCGGAGCGAGCGTGATGGCTGTCGCTGTGGCTCAGGAGTACGAGGGCACCCACGCCTGCCTTCCCGAAGGCGGGGGCTCTGTCGAGCGCGACGGCGTGCGCACGTTCTACGAGGTCTACGGCCGGGGTGACCCCACGATCTTGTTCCTGCCGAGCTGGTCGATCGTGCACGCGCGGGTGTGGCGCAACCAGATCGCCTATTTCGCCCGCCACTTCCGGGTCGTGGTGTTCGACGGACGCGGCAACGGCAGGTCCGACCGGCCCACCGATCCGGCCGCGTATGAGCCGCGGGAGTTCATGGCCGACGCCCTCGCCGTGATGGACGCCACTGGAACCGAGCGCGCCGTCACGGTGTCGCTCTCATGGGGCACGGTGTGGAACCTTGGGCTGGCCGCGCTCACGTCCGAGCGGGTCATGGCCGCGGTGTTCGTCGGGCCCACCCCGTACGCCGTCTCGGGTCCGTTCCCCGCCTGGGCCACTGCTCCGTTCAACGAGCGCTTCGACAGCTATGACGGGTTCGAGGCCCAGAACCGATACTTCATCCGCGACCACTATCAGGAGTTCGTGAAGTTCTGGTGGGGGATCTGCTGTCCCGAGCCGCACTCATCCCGGGCAGTCGAGTTCGCTGTCGGGATGGCGCTCGACACGACGCCCGAGGTAATCCTCGCGACGCTCGACGCCTCCGGTCTCGATCGGCTCCATTGCGCGGCGGACCGCCTGGCCGCGGCGGCCGCGAAGCTTCGCCCGCTCGCCGCCCAAGTGCACTGCCCGGTCCTGGTCGTTCAAGGCGAGCTCGACAGGGTTGCGCTTCCGCGCTGGGCCAGGGCGCTTGCCGATGACACCGGCGGCGAGCTCACGATGATCGAGGGCGCGGGCCACCACCCCGGGGGCCGCAAGCCGGTGCGCTTCAACCTCGAGTTGCGGCGCTTCGTCGAGCTGGTGGCGGGTTGCTGAGCGCGTTCCGCGGTTCTCTCACGCCAGATTCGCGGTGGATTCCCGGGCGGCTGAGAAGGTGCTTGGTGAGGAGCACACACCACCGATCGAAGGAGATCCTCATCATGAGTGCAACCGCAATCGACGAGCGCAAGCTCGAGGCCTTCATGGGCCAGGCCGTGACGGACATCGGCGCCGTGATCAGCGCGCCGCTGTTCGTGATCGGCGAGAAGCTCGGGCTGTACAAGGCCATGGCACACGCCGGCCCCCTGACCTCGCAGGAGGTCGCCGATCGTTCCGGCGCCGCTGAGCGCTACGTGCGTGAGTGGCTCCGCAACCAGGCGGCCGGCGGCTACGTCGAGTACGACCCCGGGAGCGATCGCTACGAGTTGCCGGAGGAGAACGCGCTCGCGCTGGCGGACGAGGACAGCCCGTTCTACATCCTCGGCATGTACGAGCTGATCGCGTCGCTGTACGCCGACGAGAAACGGATCCGCGAGGCGTTCCAATCCGGTGAGGGGATGGGCTGGCACGAGCACGACCACCGGCTGTTCCGCGGCACCGAGAGGTTCTTCCGGCCCGGGTACCGCGGACACCTGGTGGACTCGTGGATCCCGGCGCTCAACGGCGTGCAGGAGAAGCTCGAGCTGGGCGCCAAGGTCGCCGACGTCGGGTGCGGACACGGAGCGTCGACGATCGTCATGGCAAAGGCGTTCCCGAACTCGCGGTTCTTCGGATTCGACTACCACGAAGCGTCCATCAAGGCGGCACGTGTGGCCGCCGAGCAGGCCGGCGTGGGCGATCAGATCAAGTTCGAGGTCGCCTCGGGCCATGACTACCCCGGCACTGGCTATGACCTCGTGTGCGTGTTCGACTGCCTGCACGACATGGGCGATCCGGTCGGGGCGTCGGCGCACGTGCTCGAGACACTGTCCGAGAACGGCACCTGGCTGATCGTCGAGCCGTTCGCCAACGACCGGGTCGAGGACAACCTCAACCCGGTCGGACGCGTGTTCTACGGCGCCTCGACGGTGATCTGCACGCCGGCGTCGCTGGACCAGGAGGTCGGGCTCGCCCTCGGCGCGCAGGCCGGCGAGGCACGGCTCGCCGAGGTGATCAAGGAGGGCGGCTTCACCCGCGTTCGCCGCGCAACTGAGACACCGTTCAACCTGGTCCTCGAGGCCAGGCCGTAACCAGCAAGGAGCGAGCTCCGGCTACCGTCGCGCCAAACCACCGCCTTGCGCACACCAACAGCCTTGGTGTGTGCAAGGTGTCACTGGCGAAGGACGCCATGTTGGCTGCGTTCGCTCCGGCCGACGAGCCCCCTACTTGACGATCTTGCCGGCAGCGCTGATCGCGTACCAGGCACCCCCGGACTGCAGCACGCCAACGTAGGAGGTTCTGCCAGGGGCAGAGTCGCCGACGTAGCCATAGAGCGGATGACCAGCATAGGTGACCTGCTTAAGACCGCGCGCGAGCGTGATCGTTCCCAGGAGAGACACCCTCAGGCCCTTTCCGGGCACCGGCTTGCCACTGATCTTCAATACCGGCCAGACGGTGCTGCAGCCGGGCACCTAATATCCGTAGCCTCCGCCTCCGGAGGAAGCGGGCTGTACTGGTGCGGCTGGGGCTGCGGGAGCGCTCGCGGGGCTCGTCCTAGCCGGGACAGCGTTCCAGACCCCAACGTCCACGATGCCCCGCCCGTTGGCCTCTCCGGCCGTCTTGTCCTGAGCGAAGGTGTACAGCGGCATACCCTTGTAAGTGACCTGATCACCGATACCGGGACGCGAGGCTGTGCTGAGGGAGCTGACTGTGCCGGTCGGGGTGCTGCCGCCGGTGGCGATGAGCGGACGCCACACCTTCAGGCACTTGGCGCTGGAGCAGATGAACTTCCCGTTCAGCTCCCCGCTCAGGCTGTACAAAGTCAATCCTTGCGCGTCCACCAGAATCGTAGTGCCCAGCTTGGAGCTGGCAGCCGTCTTCACGACCACATCCGACGCTGGAACACCGGGTTTAGCCGCCGCCGGCTGGCTGGATGCCGCCGCAGCTTTACTGGTTGTGCTGGAGCTGCTTCCGCATGCTGACAGCGCCAACACAATCAGGACAGAGGGAATCAGGAGCTTCATCGTTGCTCGCATGGCGATCTCCTTGAGAGGGCGATGGGTTTGCGACCGGTACCGCTGAAGACGGCCGGAAGCAGCGATTCCTTCCCGTCTCAAAGCTCGTCGTCCCGTCAACGCCCTCGGGCTATCGCTGCGGTCCGGACCGCCGGCAGTCTCAGGCGCGCAACTGGTCGGGAAGGATTTCCGTTGTGTTGCGTCCTAGGACTCATGATCAACCAACGGCACCGCCCCCTCGCTACCAACCTTCGACGCGACGGTTCGCAGCATCTTCGTTCACGACGGCAAATGCCAAGGAGCCTCATGGAACATCTCGCAGAGCTCTTCCCGTTCGGACCGCGCGGTGTCGGATACACAGCCGCGTCGTTCATTGCCGGGCTTGCCGGCGGGGGAGCTCTAGCCTTGCCCGCCATCGCGGCAGCGAAATCGCCAGCCACGCTCAGCATCGCGACAAATGTTCCCGTCAAGAACAACCTCGACAGCGTGGTGGTCAACCCCCGCGGCCTCACCGTATACACACTCAGCGGCGAGAATGTCCATCATCTGCAATGCACGAAGGCGAACACCTGTTTCAAGTTCTGGTTGCCGGTCCAGGTGAACTCAGCGCGGACCAAGCTCACCGCAGCGCGCGGGATCAAGGGCAAGCTCGGAACTCTGCACCGGGACGGCATCTATCAGGTGACGCTCGGCGGGCGTCCGCTCTACACGTTTATCGGCGACGGCACCAAGAGGCGCAGCGCGACCGGTGAGGGCATCGTCTCCTTCGGGGGAACCTGGCACGTGATCGCGCTCAGGTCGCAGAGCTCCAGGACCTCCACCATGTCGACAACCACAGCCTCGACAACGACGACCTCCACTTCGAACACAAGCTCGGCGTCGAACACGACACCGACCTATCCCTATTGACGCTTGGGCCTCCCACGGCCGATGTGGGAAGGATCGCACACCAAACGCGTCTTTGTCATCGACGAGAGAACCCACCTGATGAGGAGGAGAAGCATGGGTAGAGCAATGAGTCTGCTGATGGCGGGAGTAGTGCTGTTGGTGGCCGGATGCGGTGGCTCCAGCAGCAGCACCGCTACCGGCACACCTTCGAGTTCGACGCCCGCCTCGACGCCGAGCAGTTCCACGGTCGCGTCCCCGTCATCCGCCGCCGGAGGCGAGACCGTAAGCCTTCACGCCATTCCAGGCAAGCTTGCCTTCAACACCACGAAGCTGACGGCGAAGGCGGGGGCCGTTACCTTGTCGATGTCCAACCCTTCAACGCTTCCTCACGGCATCTCGGTCGAAGGCAATGGAGTCGATAAGGACGGCCAGGTCGTCCAGCACGGCGGAATTTCGGCCGTGACCGTCAAGCTGAAGCCGGGGACCTACACGTTCTACTGCCCCGTGCCAGGTCACCGTCAGGCCGGGATGCAGGGAACGCTTACAGTTACCTGACCGTCAGCAGACGCCTCCAAGACGGACCCCGGGCGACGATCGTCGATTTGGAGGTTGCACCGGCCACGGAGGATTCGTGAACCAGCCGGCGAACTCACGCCATGAGGCTCGGCCGGCGGCATCACCCAGGATGTGGACGCCGGGCGAGGCTGCGCAGCGCTTACATGCGGCGGCACCTGAGCCGGACGCTTGGGTAGGTCCAGAGGTCACACGCCTACAACGACGGGCGATCCCCTAGTGGGCGATCCAGGACTCGAACCTGGGACCTCTTCCTTATCAGAGAAGCGCTCTAACCGACTGAGCTAATCGCCCGTAGCAGCGATGAGATATTACCCCCCGCCCCTCAGGCGGCAGCCCGCACACGAAGACGGCGAGCAAGATCCAGCGCGTCATCAAGCGATGGCAGCAACAGCTGCACGCGGTAGCCGTCTCTGCCGGGAGTCACCTCGACCTCGCAGCCGAGGGCGCGGCCGAGGGCGTCGCCGATCTGCTCGACGGCGGCCTCCTGGTCGGGATGCAGTCGGCGTTGGCCGCCGCGGCCGGGCGGACCGGGCGCGGCACCCGTGGCGCCGGCGCGGGCACGGGACTCGAGCTGGCGCACCGACCACCCTGCGGCCAGGGCTTCCCGGGCTAGCCTGCGGCGCTGGCGGTGATCGTCGGCGAGCAGCAGAGCACGACCGTGGCCGGGACTCAGCTCGCCGCGATCGAGCAGCTCGAGCGCCTCGTCCGGGAGATCGAGCAAACGAATCAGGTTCGACACGGCCACGCGGCTACGACCGACACGAAGCCCCACCTCCTCACGGGTCAGCCCGAGTTCCTCGACCAGAGCGGCACACGCACGCGCCTCCTCGACCGGGCTCAGATCCTCGCGGGCCATGTTCTCGATCAGGGCCACCTCCAGTGAGGCGGCATCGTCGTGATGGCGGATGACCGCCGGGATCGTTTCGCGCCCGGACGACATGGCTGCGCGCCAGCGCCGCTCGCCGGCAACGAGCTCGTAGCGTCCGCCGACCAGGGGGCGCACCAGCACCGGCTGGAGCACGCCTCGTTGCTTGATTGACTCCGCCAGCGCGACCAACGACTCGTCGTCGAAGCGACGCCGCGGCTGGCTCGGGTTGGGTTCGATCAGCTCGAGCGGAAGCTGTCGCAGCTCCTCGGGCTCATCCCTGGGCGCGACCGACAGGATCGCCGCCAGCCCGCGACCCATCCCCTTCGGTCGCTCAGCCACGAGCGGCCACCTCCTTGGCCAGCTCGAAGTACGCGTCGGCGCCCGCGCAGTGAGGATCGTGGTGGATTACCGGCTTGCCGAAGCTGGGCGCCTCCCCGACGCGCACGTTACGTGGGATCACCGTCTCGAACACCAGCTCCGGGAAGTGCTGCCGCACCTCCCGCTCCACATCTTGGGCCAGCCGGGTCCTGGCATCGTGCATCGTCAGCAGCATCCCAGCGACCGTCAGCCGAGGATTCAGCTCGCGCTGCACCAGCGACAGCGTGTCGAGCAGCCCGGCGAGACCCTCCAGCGCAAAGTATTCGGCCTGAACCGGGACAATCACCCGGTCGGCGGCAACCAACGCGTTGACGGTCAGCGGGCCTAGGGACGGAGGACAGTCGAGCAGCGTGAACGCGAAGCGCTGCCCCACCGCCGTCAAGGCATCGCGGAGCCTCGCCTCCGAGCCCGGCTCGCGGGGAAGCTCGACGCTCGCCCCGGCGAGATCCGGTCCCGCGGGGACCACCAGCAGGTGCTCGATCGAGGTCGAGCACATCACCTGGTCGAGCCTGGCCTGACCCAGGAGGACGTCGTAGACGGTCACGGGCGCGTCCTTGGCCAGCCCGAGGCCCAGGGTGGCGTTGCACTGCGGGTCGATGTCCACCAGCAGGGTCTCGTATCCAGCCTCGGCCACGCAGGCGGCGAGATTCACCGCCGTGGTCGTCTTGCCGACACCGCCCTTCTGGTTAGCGATCGCGTAGACGGTGCCCATCTGCCCGGAAGCTAGCGGCGTACGCGGTCAGATGCGCGCCGGGTACTTCCCAATGGGCGCTTGCGAGCGACACCGACCCGTCGCGGGAAGCGCTCGGGCGTGGGCTGCACCTTGGTGATGACGTGGAGGTGGCGGTGCTGAGTCCCGGCGTAGGGCGCCACGCGGCGAATCGGCCCCACGTCCAGGCCGAGCAGTGGTGCGGCGGCCTGGAGCGCCGCTTCGGCGGTCACCTCGCGCCGTCCCCGCCACGAGACCAGCACTCCCCCGATACGCAATAACGGCGCAGCGTACTCGGCGACCACCTCCAGTGGTGCCAGCGCCCGGGCGGTGACCACGTCGAACTGTCCCTTGCCGATTGCCCAGTCCTCCGCTCGCGCGGTCACAGCGCAGGCATTGTCGATCGCGCAGTGATCGATCGCGCGCGCAATGAAGGCGGTCTTACGGGCGCTGCTGTCGAGGGCGACGACTCTCGCGTGGGGCAGCGCGATCGCCAGCGGCAGCGCGGGCAGGCCCGCGCCAGAGCCGATGTCAACCAGCCGCCGGGCGCCAAGCAGCTCCTCGAGCTCCAGCGCGACGAGTGAGTCAGCGAGATGGTCGTTCAGCACCAACTCGGGGTCCCGCACCGAGGATGGCGCCTGGGGGTCGGTGGCGAGCGTGGCCAGCAACGCCGCCAGCTTCGACCCCGCCTCGGTCCCGAGGCGATAGCGGCCGGTGAGGGCGTTCAAGCGGGCCGCCGTCATATGTCCTCGCGCGCCCGCTCGCGCGCGATGAACGCCTCGTAGCGCTTGGTCATGCTGGTCAATCGCGCCGCGGCATGGCCGTCGAGCTCGTCGTGCAGCTCCTGTTCGAGCAGGGGTAGAAGGTCACGAACGAGCACCCGGCCGCGCGCCATCCATTGGAAGTACGACCTTCCGCCGTGGTGATATGGGCCGTAGAGCCTGCTGTCGGGAAACCGATCGATGAGCCAGTGGAACAGGCTCTCGTGGCGCTCGTGCATCCGCAACGTCACCTGCGGCTGCTTGCCATCTCCGCCGAACGATCCCTCTCCGATCAGCAGGCCGATGACCACACCACGGTCGAAATCAGACAGAGAACCCACGTGTGGAGTTGTAGCGGCCCGGAGTTGTAGCGGCCCGGTCAGCCTGTTTCACCGTCAAGAAAAACGTGAAACGCTTAGTCCACCAGCGGAGCGACGACCAGCCGACGCGACGGCTCGTCGCCCTCGCTGTAGGTCTCGACGTCGCGGCGGTCCTTCAGGTGCTCGTGGACGACCTTGCGCTCAAGTGCGGTCATTGCCTCGAGCGCCACCGGATTCCCGTCGTGGACTGCCGCCTCGGCGGCCTGATCGGCGGCCGCCTTCAGAGAAACCGCTCTGCGCTCCCGGTACCCGGCGGCGTCAACCACCACTCGCTTGCGGTCGCTCGCGCCCTGGTACGCCACCCGGTAGGCGATGTGCTGGATCGCGTCGAGGGTCTGGCCGTGGTGCCCGATCAGCAAGCCGACATCGTCGCCGACGAATTCACCAGAGACGCCCTCCTCGTCCTCACGTACATCGACGCTGGCCTCTCCTGCGATCTCACCCGCCAGCCGCTCCATCAGGTCCTGAACTCGCGCCCCCGCCTCGGTCAGGCCCACAACACGCTACCTCCGCCGTCCGGAGCGCTTCTTCTTCTTACGGGGTGGTGGCGGCGGCGCCGCAGTCCGGGCGCCGCGGGACGCACCAACAGCCGCCTCTTCCTCTTCTCCCTCGACATCCTTGCCGCGACCGCGGAGCAGGCCGGCCAGGCGACCCGCACCGTCGAGCGGGCTGGTTCCGTTACCCGTGGTCGGCGGGCTCGGCGTGGGTCTGGACCGGCTGTCGGTCTCCACGTCAGCGGCGGGCGGGGATGGACCAGGTAGGCCAAGCCGCTTGCGTACCACGTACTGCTGGCCCATCGTCCACGTGTTCGTGGTCACCCAGTAGAGGATCACCCCGGCGGGGAAGTTGATGATGAAGACGACGAAGAACAACGGCATCAGCAGGATGATGCGGCGTTGGGTCTGGTCCATGGTCGGACTCGCCATCATCCGGCTCGACACCAGCTGGGTGCCGACGTAGAGCACGATCAGCACGATCAGCACGGCGCCCGTCGCTTTGTCGGTCAGGTCGGGGATGAACAGGAAGCCAGCCCCGTGTCCAGCGCCGCAGGGTGTCGTGCTCGCGGCGCCATGGACCTGCTGGTACTGGTGCTGAATGGCGGGGCAGATGTCCTTGCGCAGGCTCTGGCGCAGCATGTAGAACAGCGAGATGAACACGGGCAGCTGCGCGACCATCGGCAGGCAGGAGCCGAGCGGGTTGACCTGGTTCTCCTTGTAGAACTTCATCAACTCCTGCTGCTGGCGCTGCTTGTCGTCCTTGTACTTCGCCTGAACGGCCTTGAGCTCCGGCTGAAGCTGCTGCAGCTTCTGCATCGACGAGAACTGCTTCAGGGTCAGGGGCACGAGCAGTGCCCGGATAACCACGGTGAGCAGCACGATCGACCAGCCCCACTGCACGCCAATGGAGTTGTGGAAGAACTTCAGCACCGCCTCGAACACGTCGATCAGCGGTTGGAAGATGTTGGCGTTGACGAGCATGTCAGACGTTCGCGGCCGGAACGTGGGGCTTGAACAACTGCTGGGCTTCGACTGGATCGAAACCCCCATGGCTGAGGGGGTTGCATCGCAGCACCCTCCAGACGGCCAGCACCAGCCCGCGGAGTATGCCGAATCTGACGATTGCCTGCGCGGCGTACTCCGAGCACGACGGGTAATACCGGCAGCGGGAGCCCAGTAGGGGCGAGAGCAGTCGCTGGTAGACCCGGATCGGCACCACCGCCGCGCGGCTAGCCGGGCTCAAGTGTGCGCTCCCGGCTTGTCCACGGCCCGGCTCACCAACTCGGCCACGGCGGCGCGGACCCCGGCTCCACCCTCGCGCGCGGCCAGGTCCCTGGCGTCGTGTCTGGCCACGATCACCGCGTCGGTGCCCACTGGCAGCCGATCGCTCTCGTAGGCGAAAGCCTCCCGGACCAGCCGCTTGACCCGGTTCCGCTCCACGGCGCCGCCCACCTTCCTGGACACCGACAATCCCAGCCGTGGTGCCTCCTCCTCAGCTCGGGGAAAGACGTAGAGCACGAATTCGCGTCCAGCATGGGAGCGGCCGCTGCGGAACACCCGATCGAAGTCAGCGCTGCGCGAAAGCCTCGCCCTTCCCTGACGCGGCCGAGGAGCGGCCGGGGGTTCCATCAGACAGTCAAGCGCGTGCGGCCCTTGTCGCGGCGCCGCTTGAGGATGACCCGCCCCGCGCGCGTGCTCATTCTGGCGCGGAAGCCGTGCGTCCGGGCGCGTTTGCGCTTCTTTGGCTGATAGGTGCGCTTCATGACTCACGATCCCGGAAAATCGGGGTAGGGCCCAGTATACGCACGCCGCGGAAGCCCGAATCGGCACCTGCGCGCCGCCCCGGCAGGCTTCGCCCTCACCGGCCGAATCCCTTTTTCCGCGCTTTGCGCGAAGGGGTCCCGGGGACGCGACCGCCGTCGCAGAGCCACTGTTATATTCGCCCGCCGGACGTCGGTTGTCCGGTCCTCACCAATGTTCCCTGGACGCTCCTGAGGAGGGTGCGTGGACCTGCCTGCGCAACTTGAGCCTGGCTCAGCTTGGCGTGAGATTCGGGCGCGGCTCAGACAAGCCGTGGGCGAGTCCAGTTACGAAATCTGGCTGGCCCCCCTTGAGCTCAAGGCGTGGGATGGGGCGATCTTGCTCCTCCAGGCGCCCCCGGCGACCCAGTCGTGGGTGACAAAGCACTTCGGCGCGGCAATCGAGAAGTGCGCGCAAGCGGTGATCGGCGAGCAGGCCCACGTTTCGTTCACCGGGCGGGACGACCAGACAGCCGCACGCATCCCATCGACGTCGCGGCAGCGGGAGTCGCTCCCCGGTCTGAATCCCCGCTACAACTTCGATCAATTCATCATCGGCGATGGCAACCGTCTTGCTCACGCTGCCGCCCTGGCGGTGGCCGAACAGCCAGGACAGGCCTACAACCCGTTGTTCCTGCATGCTCCTCCGGGCCTGGGAAAGACCCATCTATTGCACGCGATCGGCAACTACGTGCTGCATTTCGGGGGCAGCGCTGCTATCCGCTACGCCACCGTCGAAGCCTTCACCAATCACTTCATCGCCGCGCTCGGCTCCCGCTCACTGGATCACTTCAAACATGTCTACCGCGACGCCGACGTGCTGTTGCTCGACGACGTCCAGTTCCTCGCCAACAAGGCCAAGACCGAGGAGGAGTTCTTCCACACCTTCAACGCTCTGTATGACAACGGCCGACAGCTCGTGCTCACGTGCGATCGACTTCCGCGTCAGCTCCTGGGGGTGGAGGAGCGCTTGCGCGAACGGTTCGAGGCTGGCCTGGTCGCGGACATCGAACCCCCAGATTTCGCCACCCGGCTGACCATCTTGCGTAAGCGGGCTCGGCTCGACGGCATCAGGCTGACCAACGGCGAGGTCCTGGAGCTGATCGCCGAACGAGTCACCGACAACGTCAGAGCACTCGAGGGAGCCCTGATCCGGATCGTGGCCCACCATTCGCTCACCGGGAGGCCACTCGATCGAAATCTCGCCGCTGACGTGCTGGACGAAATCCATCCGCCGGTAGGTCGCGGTGCCGTGACCATCACCAGCATCCAGCAAGCAGTCGCTCGCCACTATGGGCTCTCCGTGGCCGAATTGTTGTCCTCCAGCCGCACCGCAAGGCTCTCATGGCCACGCCAGCTCGCCGTCCACCTAGCGCGAGAGCTCACCGGCTCGCCATTACAGGTAATCGGAGAAGCGTTCGGCGGGCGTAGTCATGCCACCGTGCTGCACGCCTGCAAGCGTGTCGCCGAACGCGTGGCGAGCGACGCAGACGCAGACCATGAGTTGCGCGACCTGATTGCGCTGATCACCGCAGACTGAGTCGACCGGATCTGCTGACACACTGGTCTGTCCGGCTGAAGCGACAACTTCCTCGCTCGTTGCGGATGAATGCAGACTTCTCCACAGCTTCTATTCGCTCTATGACTTCTACCTTCCTTTTGAGGTATTCATCGTGAAGATTTCTATCGAGCGAGACGCCCTGCTGGGACAGCTCCAGACGGTAAGCCGCGTCGCCTCTACACGTAGCTCCATCCAGGCACTCTCGGGCGTGCAACTCGCGGTGGCTGAGGCGGTGTGCGAGCTGCGGGCTACTGATATGGATGTGGGGCTGCGGGTGCCGCTTCCGGCAGAGGTTGAGCGCGAGGGCATCGTCGTACTCCCCGCGCGCCTACTCGTCGATGTCGTTCGCTCGCTGCCGGCCAACGCCGTCTCGCTCGAGCTGCGCGCCTCCGAGCAGGATGTGGAGCTGATCTCCGGGAAGGCGAGTTTCCACATCCGCACGCTTCGCGGCGAGGACTTCCCGCCCTTTCCCGAACCCGATCCCGCGTCGGCGGTGTCCTTGCCTGCGAGCGCCTTCATATCCACCGCGCTCAAGGTTGCTGGCTCGGCCTCGCGTGATGAGACCAGACCAGTGCTGACCGGAATCCTCGTCTCGGCCTCCGAACGAGAGCTGCGGATGGTGGCCACAGATTCCTATCGGCTGAGCGTCAAGGAAACGGCGCTGGAATCGGCTCTGTCGGCTGCGTTTGAGGTGAACGTCCCCGCTCGTGCGCTTCAGGAACTGGCCCGGGTCTCCTCTCACGGCGAGGATGAGCAACTAAGCGTCAGCGTGCGGCAGAACCAGGTGCTGTTCGTGCTTGGTCGCGTGGTGCTGTCCTCGCGGCTGATCGACGGTCAGTTTCCCAACTACCGGCAGTTGCTTCCGGAGGCGTTCGAGCATGAGCTGCACGTGTCGGGCTCGGAGTTGACCGACGTGGTGCGCCGGGTAAGTCTGTTGGCCCAGAAGAACGCGCCGCTGCGGTTGGCGTTTGCACCGGGAGAGCTGACCGTGTCAGCGCAGACTCCGGACGTGGGTGAGGCGCAGGAATCGCTGCCCGTCGCTTTTCAGGGCGAGCCACTGGAGATCGGCTTCAACCCGGAGTTCCTGCGCGCCGGGCTCGAGGCGATCGAGGACGGCGATGTGTTGCTGAAGTTGATCAGCCCGCTGCGCCCGGGTCTCATCGAGGCTGCCGACGAGAGTGGTTTCAAGTACCTGATCATGCCCATCAGGCTGAACGTGTAGCACCAGGGAGATGGTCGTCCTCGGGATCACCCTCCGCGACTTCCGCGGCTACGAGCGCGCCGAGGTCGAGCTCGGCGGTGGTCTCACTGTGGTCTCGGGTCCCAACGGCGCAGGCAAGACGAACCTGCTCGAGGCTCTCTACTTCGGCTGTACCGGACGATCGTGCCGCACCAGCAATGAACGGGAGCTGGTTCGATTTGGAGCTACCGCCACGCGGGTCGTGGTCAGCGCCCGCAGCGAAGAAGGCACCCATGAGCTGTCGGTGGGCTTTGCCCCTGGGCAACCGAAGCGGATGAAGCTCGACGGTGCCGCCGTGGAGCGAGTCCTCGACTCCCCCACCCGACCCCTGGTCAGCGTGTTCCTGCCCGACCGCCTGGAGTTGATCAAGGGCATGCCGATGCTCCGACGCGGCCATCTCGATCAGTTTGTCGCCGCGATGTGGCCGGCTCGGAGGGCTACCCGCCGGGCCTACGGCCAGGCGCTTGCCCAACGCAACGCGCTGATCTATCGCATTCGTGCCGGCCATGGCTCTCGCGCTTCTCTGGAGGCCTGGGATCAGCAGCTGGCGCGACACGGGATCGGCCTGATGGCCGACCGACGCCAAGCCGTGAGCACGCTGGAGGAGCCGTTTGCCCGCCTGGGTGAGCAGCTGGGACTCGACGGTGGGGTACAGATCAGCTATCGACCCCGGTCCCGCGCGCTGTCCGCCGACGGTCTGGCCGCCGAGCTGGCCGAGCGCGTGGACTCAGACCTGGCACGAGGCTTCACCGGCCACGGCCCGCACCGCGACGAGCTGACCACGGTTCGCGCTGGTCGGGATCTACGCGTCTACGGCTCCCAGGGCCAGCAGCGACTCGCCCTCCTGGCGCTGCTGCTGGCCGAGCGCGAGGCCCTCGCCGCCACGCACGCCGCGCCACCGCTGATGTTGCTCGATGATGTCATGAGCGAACTCGACGGCGCCCGCCGCCAATCGTTGACCGAGCTGCTACGGGCTGGCGGCGGCCAATCCGTTATCACCACCACCGACCTCGATCACGTTCCCGGCGCGCGTGGCCCCGGAGTCGCCCGCCTCGGTGTCGCGACAGGGCGGGTGCTCCAGGAGGCACTGGCGGCGTGAGCCCCTCACGCCGAGGTCCCCGTCCAGTCTCCGCTGCGCTCGAGCTCGTGCGCGGCGACTGGGAGCCCCAGACGCTGCTGGGAGAGGTCCAGCGCGTGTGGTACGGCGTCGTCGGGCCGGCGATCGCCGCCGAGGCGATCCCCACGCGCGAACGCGGCCGCGTGCTGACGATCTCGTGCTCGGCCTCGGTGTGGGCGCAGGAGCTGGACCTGATGGGCCCGACGATCGTCGAGCGCCTGAACCGTCAGCTGCGCACCGGCACGATCGAGCGCCTGCGCTGCACCGCGGTGTCCGACCGGCAATAGGGCGCTCGAGCACCGGCAAAACACGTTTTTGTCGCCGCCACGTACGCCCCTACAGAAGCAGTTCGAAACCCCTACGCCGAGCCTCCCCAGGGATCCGGCGCCTGATTGTCACAGAGGCGTCGCAGAGGGTGCCAGATTCTCGTCATTTGCAGGGAATACGTTGGTGCCCGGGCCCGGGTTCCAGCCGCGCACTGTGCTATTGTTCTGTACACCAAACTTCCGATGCTCCGGTGCGCTGACAGGCGCGTATCCGGGGCGTCTCGATGTCATCGGAGGATCGTTGGCAAGCAACGACAAAGCCCCTGGGCGCAAACAGACCTCAAGCACCTACGACGCTCAGGACATCACGGTCCTCGAGGGCCTGGAGGCGGTTCGACGCCGGCCCGGCATGTACATCGGCTCAACTGGCGCGCGTGGACTTCACCACCTCGTCTACGAGGTCGTCGACAATTCCGTTGACGAGGCCCTGGCCGGGCACTGCGATGAGGTCTCGCTCACCATCCACCCGGACAACTCGGTGACGGTCACCGACAACGGCCGCGGAATTCCGGTGGCGACCATGGAGAAGGAGCAGCGCCCGGCAGTTGAGGTCGTGCTCACGGTTCTGCACGCTGGCGGGAAGTTCGGCCAGGGTGGCGGCTACAAGGTCTCCGGGGGTCTGCATGGAGTCGGAGTGTCGGTGGTGAATGCGCTCTCTGAGCGCCTGGACGTCGAGATCTGCCGTGACGGCCACCGCTGGACGCAGTCCTACGCCCGCGGCATCCCACAAAGCGACGTGGTGCGCGGGGAGGCGACCAGGGAGACGGGAACGACGATCACCTTCTTCCCCGATCCCGATGTCTTCGAGGCGATCGATCTCGACTTCACGACGCTGGAAGAGCGGATGCGCGACACCGCCTTCCTCACCCGCGGCCTGCACATCGCGATCGTTGACGAGCGCGGCGAGGGCCACGAAGTCGAGTTCCAGTACGACGGCGGGATCGTCGACTTCGTCGCCTACCTCAATGAGAACAAGGAGCCGATCCACAGCAAGGTTGTGTTCTTCTCGGGCGAGAGCGAGGAAGGTGCCGTCGAGGTCGCGATGCAGTGGAACTCCTCCTACCAGGAGTCGGTGTTCTCGTTTGCCAACAACATCAACACTCTCGAGGGCGGCTCCCACATGTCTGGGTTTCGCTCGGCGCTGACCGGGGCGCTGAACAAGTACGCCCGTGACAAGGGCGAGCTCCGCGAACGCGACGAGAATCTGACCGGTGAGGATGTGCGTGAGGGCCTGACAGCGGTGATCTCGGCCAAGCTGACCGACCCGCAGTTCGAAGGTCAGACCAAGACCAAGCTCGGTAACCCCGGCATGCAGGGCTTCGTGCACTCGGTGGTCAACGCGGGGCTGGCAGAGTTTCTAGAGGAAAACCCCCAAGATGCCCGCGCAGTGATCCGCAAGGCCGTCTCGGCCGCGCAGGCTCGCTCGGCCGCGCGCAAGGCTCGGGACCTGACCCGCCGCAAGTCGGCGCTGGAGAACTCGACGCTTCCGGGCAAGCTCGCCGATTGCTCGGTGAAGGATCCATCGCTGGCCGAGTTGTTCGTCGTTGAGGGCGACTCCGCGGGGGGCTCGGCAGTGAGCGCTCGAGACCGCAGCACCCAGGCAATCCTTCCTCTGCGCGGGAAGATTCTGAACGTCGAGAAGAGCCGGATCGACAAGGTTCTCGCCAACACCGAGGTTCAGGCGTTGATCACCGCGGTTGGCACCGGGGTCCGCGACGAGTTCGATCTCGCCCGCGCGAGGTACCACAAGATCGTCCTCCTGACCGACGCCGACGTCGACGGTGCTCATATCCGAACACTGGCGCTGACGCTGCTGTTCCGGGAGATGCAGCCTCTGATCGAGGCGGGATACGTGTTCATCGCCAAGCCGCCGTTGTACCGGCTGACGCGGGGGCAAAAGCACCGGTACCTCGAGCGGGAGTCCGATCTTGAGGACATCTTGCTCGGAGACAAGTTCGAGAAGATCGAGGTCTACGACCGGCACGCCAAGCAGTTCAAGCTGACCGACACCCGCTGGAAGAAGTTCACGCGGTTGCTCAAGCAGTACGAAGGCTGGGCTTCGGCGCTGCGGGCCAGCTATGGGCACGGGGTGGTCACCTTCGTCCAGCAGGCGCGGCTGCTGGAGGAGCAGGTTACCGACATCGACCAACTTCTCCGTCACGTCGACGCTGACGGTGACGGGCACAACGGAGAAGCGTTCAGCGCGCGGCTGATCGGCCAGGACGAGGACGAGGTTGTGGTACGAACGATCGAGGCCAAGACCGGACTGGCCACGACCCACCGTCTGCGGCGAACGGCGCTGGAGGCGCACGAGTATCACCGCCTTGCCGACGTTCACCGGGAGCTGGAGACTTTGGTCGGCGCGCCGCCGTTCGAAGTGCGGCTAGGGGAGGCGTCGAGTGACGCGGCGACGTTCGAGGAGCTGCGGGACGCGATCCTGTCCGTGGCTCAGAAGGGGATCGACTACTACCGCTTCAAGGGCCTTGGCGAAATGGATGCGGACGAGCTGCGCGAGACGACGATGGATCCGGCCACGCGGACGCTCGTGCAGGTGACGATGGAGGACGCGGCGTCTGCCGACCGTGTGTTCTCGATGTTGATGGGCGATCAGGTCGAGCCGCGACGCGCGTTCATCGAGGAGAACGCGCGGCTCGTGACCAACCTCGACGTGTAGGAGGTAGCGATGTCCACGATCGACACCATCGGCGGCGGCAACATCGAGCCGCGCGGACTCGAGGAGGAGATGCGCTCGGCGTATCTCGACTACGCCATGTCGGTGATCGTCGGGCGGGCGCTGCCCGATGTGCGCGATGGCCTGAAGCCAGTCCACCGCCGGGTCTTGTACGTGATGAACGAGCTCGGCCTCCAGCCCAACCGCAAGCACGTCAAGTGCGCCCAGATCGTGGGTGAGGTAATGGGTAAGTACCACCCCCATGGCGACTCTGCGATCTACGACACGCTCGTCCGCCTGGCCCAGGACTTCTCGATGCGCTATCCGCTGGTCGATGGTCACGGCAACTTCGGCAACATCGACGGCTACTCGGCGGCCGCGATGCGCTACACCGAGGCCCGCTTGGATCGCCTGGCCACGGAGATGCTGCGCGATATCGACGCCGAGACCGTGGACTTCGTCCCCACCTACGACGGCTCTCGGCAGGAGCCGGTGGTGCTGCCGGCTCGGTTTCCCAACCTGCTCGTCAACGGGGGTTCGGGGATCGCTGTGGGGATGGCCACCAACATCCCGCCTCACAACCTGCGCGAGGTGATCAGGGCCACGATCGCCTACATCGAGGATCCGATGATCGACGTCGACGGGTTGATGAAGCACGTCAAGGGGCCCGACTTTCCGACCGCCGGCACGATTCTCGGCCGCGACGGCATTCGCGATGCTTACGCCACCGGGCGCGGCCGCATCCGGGTGCAGGCCAAGGCGCACATCGAGCCGATCGGCCAAGGCAAGGAGGCGATCATCGTCACCGAGCTTCCCTATCAGGTACGCAAGGGGGGCGAGGGTGGATTGATTCTGAAGATCCGTGATCTGGTGGTGGACAAGAAGATCTCCGAGATCACCGACCTGCGCGACGAGTCAGACCGCCACGGGATGCGGATCGTGATCGAGCTCAAACGCGACGCGATCCCAAAGGTCGTGCTCAACAAGCTCTACAAGCACACGCCGATGCAGGCCACCTTCGGGGTCAACATGGTCGCGTTGGTCGACAACGTGCCTCGCACGTTGTCGCTGCGCGAGGTGATCGGGCACTACGCCGATCATCAACGCGAGATTGTCGTGCGGCGCACCAAGTACGAGCTGCGCCGGGCGGAGGACCGTGCCCACGTACTGGAGGGCCTGCTGATCGCGCTCGCCAACCTCGACGAGGTGATCGCGCTGATCCGAGGCTCTCGGAACCCCGAGGCCGCTCGCGAGGGGCTGGTGGAGCGCTTCGAGCTCACGGTGATCCAGGCCCAAGCGATCCTGCAGCTGACCCTGAGCCGCCTGACCGCGCTCGAATCCGACAAGATCAAGCAGGAGCACGCCGATCTCGTCGAGCGGATCAAGGAGCTGCGTGAGATTCTCGGAGACGAGGGCCGGGTGTATGGCTTGATCAAGGACGAGCTGTCGGAGATCGCGCAGGCCTATGGCGACGAACGCCGGACGGAGATCACCCACGCCGACGGCGAGATCGACGTCGAGGATCTGATCGCCGACCAGCAGATGGTGATCTCGATCACCCGGTCTGGCTACATCAAGTCGTTGCCGTTGTCGACCTACCGGCAGCAGCGGCGCGGAGGGATCGGCGTCACTGGGATGGACATGAAGGACGAGGACTACATCGAGCATCTGTTCGTCTCCTCCACCCACGATTACCTGTTGTTCTTCACCAACCGCGGGAAGGTCTACCGCTTGAAGGTGTACGAGCTACCGGAAGCCTCGCGCACGGCCAAGGGCCGAGCCCTGGTCAACCTGCTGCCGCTGCGAGAGGGCGAACGCGTCCAGTCCGTACTGGCCACCCGTGACTTCAACGAGGGCAAGTACCTGGTCTTCGCGACGGGCGACGGACTGGTGAAGAAGACCGAGTTCGGGGCCTACAACACGCCGATCAAGGCCGATGGCATTATCGCGATCAACATCCGTGACGACGACGAGCTCGTTGCCGTACGGCGCACCAGCGGCCACGACGACATCATCATCGTCTCCCGCTCGGGGCAGGCGGCTCGCTTCAACGAGGACCAGGTGCGGGCGATGGGTCGGGATACCAGTGGCGTGCGCGGGATGAACGTCGGACAGCGGAACAACTCGGTGCTGGCGATGGACGTGGCCCGGGATGACCAGGAGCTGTTGGTGGTCACCGAGAACGGCTACGGCAAGCGCACCCCGATCGCCGACTATCCGGTCAAAGGCCGGGGGACGATGGGGGTCAAGACGATCACCCTGACCGAGAACAAAGGGCAGCTCGCGGGCGCACTGGTCGTGCGCGAGCACCAAGAGCTGGTGTTCATCTCCCAGAACGGAATGGTCCAGCGGACATCGGTGCGCGGGATCAATCGCTACGGTCGGGGATCCCAGGGCGTGAGGGTGATGAACATCCGCGACGATGACCTGGTGAGCGCTGTCGCGCTGGTGGTGGAGTCAGAGGCGGCGACCGCCGCCCAGGTGGCCGACGACGACACTGACGCGTCGGCGATGCTCAACGACAGCAGCGACGACCCGGAGGTCTCTCTGCTCACCGACGAGGCCGAGGCGACCGACGACGCCGACAACGGCGACCCTACGACCTAGAAAGTCACCCGTCTCGTTCGCTAAGCTCCCGGTTACCAGAGAAAGGAGGTGGTCCGAACTTGTCTGACAGTTTTCGCGGGACCCTGGAGGTGTCTGGCCGCTAGGTCGGAAACTGACCCCGCTTAGCGGAGTCCACCCGAGACACCGCCGTAGTGGGCGCCGGGACTGGTCCCTCCGGCACCGCACGCACATTACGGCCTAGTCAGTGAGAAGTTTGCGAAGGGCGCCGGCGTCGAGCGGCGCCCTTCGCGCGTTCGGCCGGAACGTGCCGCTAGGCTTGCGCCATGTGCCGAAACATCCGAACGCTCCACAACTTCGATCCCCCCTGCAGCTCGGAGGAGATCCATGCCGCGGCGCTTCAGTACGTGCGCAAGATCAGCGGCTTCACCAAGCCTTCTCATGCCAATGGGGAGGCGTTCGAGCGGGCGGTGAGCCAAGTAACCGCGATCTCCGCTGAGCTGCTGGGCGAACTGCAGAGCGCCGCGCCACCCAAGAACCGAGAGGCGGAGGCGGCCAAGGCCCGGGCCCGCGCTGCCCGGCGCTACGCCGCATGACTCGCGTCCTCGGACCCGGGCGCTACCCCGCGTGACCTGCTTCCGCTAAGCCGCGAGGTACTGCTGCCAGGCGCTCGGGATCGTCGGGCTCGCCACCTGGATGAACACGTGCGGGCTCGGCGTCCGGGGCGGGCGCAGCAGCTGCATCCCGGCCTGGCGCGGCGACGCATTCCCTTTGCGCCGGTTGCACGGCGCACACGAGGAGACGATGTTCTCCCAGGTCGAGGAGCCCCCCTTGGAGCGCGGTACGACGTGATCGACGGTCAGGTTGGATCGCGAGCCACAGTATTGGCAGGTCCAGTCATCCCGTGCGAACACCGCGCGCCGGGTGATCTTCCGGCGGTGGGTATCCCGCGGGATGCGGACGTAGCTGACCAGGCGGATGACCACTGGCCGGGCGATCGTGGTTGAGACCGAGTGCAGCTCCCACTCGGTCTGCTCCAGGATCTCCGCCTTGGCCTTGAGCAGCAGCACCACGGCGCGGCGAACGGTGCAGACGTTGATCGGCTCATACGTCGCGTTGAGCACGAGCACCCGGCCGACGGCTCGCCCGCGCCGCTGGTGCTCTGGTAGCGACGCGGACCATGCTGGCGCTGGTACTGAGCTGACCATGGCTTTGGCGGCAGTGTAGCGAGGGGGCCAGCGCTGGTAGGCCATCTCGAAGGCCGAGAAAACGCTCCCTGGCTGACCTCAGAACCCCCTAAACGGAGGGGAAGGAACCGAGGACACGCAGGGCCTGGACGTGCCCGCGCAATCCCGCCAGCGCCTCCCGAATCCGCCTCTCCGTGCTCCTGCCCTCGAGATCGACGAAGAACATGTACCGGCCGAGGCCCTGCTTGCGCGGGCGGGACTCGATCCGCGTGAGGTTGACTTCTCGCTCGGCGAACTCGGACAGACAACGCACCAGCCAGCCCGGCGCCTCCGCGCCGACGCCCCAGAAGACGATCGCCGTCTTCCACGGCCGCGTGCCCCCAGCCAGCCCCAACTCGGCGAGCGGCTCTGCGCTGCGCGCGAGCCACACGAATCGGGTTTCGTTGCCGGCGATGTCCTCGACGCCGGCACGCAGCACCACGGCGCCGTAAAGCTCCGCGGCCAGCCGGTTGCCCAGCGCCGCCCACGGGCCATCGTGATCTGCGACCAGCCGCACCGCTTCGGCGGTGGAGCTGCCGGGCATCACCCGCGCCTGCGGCAGGTGTGCGCGGATGAACCGGGCACACTGCGCGTTGGCCTGCGGGTGGGAGACGACGACCTCAATCGCGGTGAGCTCGACCTCCTCGCGCGCGATCAGGCAATGGCGGATCGGATGCACGAGCTCTCCCACGATCTCGACGTCCTCGGTCTCGAAGACGAGGGCGTCGAGCGTCGCGTTGACCGAGCCCTCGAGCGAGTTCTCGATCGGCACGAGCGCCAGCTCGACGACTCTCTCCTGCACTGCCGCGACGGTGTCGTAGATGGTCGGGAAGGGCAGCGATTCCAAGTGTCGTCCAGCTGCCTCCTGGTCCAGCGCCTCCTGGGTGAACGTGCCCCGGGGGCCGAAGTAACCGACTCGCACCGGACTATGGGGCGTTCTGGCGAGGCTGCTGAAGGGCGATGCGCACCGCCTCGTCCTCCTCGGGTGAGAGCTCCAGTTCCGAGCGTCCCTCGTGTACCTGCTTGGCGTACAGGCGGGCGTGGTCCCGGTGGTGTATCGAGGACAGCACGATGCCCGACTTCGTCGCGTCGAGCAGGGCGATCGAAGTCGACTGGCGCCCGGACATCTCGCCATAGGCGTCATAGCGGATCAGCGAACGGAAGCTGACTGCTTGATCGAGCCGCACCTCGGCTTGAGCCATGCGCGCCTCGAGACCGCCGGCCGCGTCTTGTACATATTCCGACAGGGCCTGAAACTGAGACTGCAGCGCGGCGGCGTGGCCGACCAGATCCTGGCGCTCCTCGCCCAGCACGGCCCGCTGGTCGGTGCGAACGCGGCGCAGCCTCAGGGCGAGCGCCACCGCCGTCGCGAGCGCGACGAGCGCCACCACCGCGGCCGCGAGCGCGACGATCCCCACCGTGCTGGTCAGCTGATGCACCGCCCGAAGAATAAGCGGATGGCCAGCGGTCTACTGGAACGTGACCGGGAAGGAGAGCGTGTTGTTGGCGGTGTCCTTTTCTCCGGGGACGGGCTCCACGGTGGCGGTGACGGTATAGCTCCCGGCCGCTGGGGCGGAACTGAGCTGGACTGTGCAGCTGGTCGACTGGCCCGCGGTGGTCTGCGGGATCGTGGTCTGGCCACTGACGCTGGCCCCGCCGATCGTCACCTTGCAGACGACGTTGCGCTCGGTGTTCTGTCCGCCGTTGGTGAGGTTGAGCGTGAACGACGGGGCTGGCGAGCGTGGGATCGTGTTCGTGGATCCGCTCTGCAGCGTCGTGCCGGCGACGCTGACCGAGTCGAGCGAGTGGCCGTGCAGGCCCGGAGCGGGCTTGCCCGAGGGTGTCGAGGACTGCGCGCCGAGCTTGCCGGCGATGAACGCCGGCGTCAGCCATTGGATGTCGGGCAGGAACTGTCCCGGTTCGATCTGGATGCCGTTGCTGCCGCCGACGGCGATCCCGGCGGCATGGAGGGCGGCGGCGATTCGAGTGGTGGTGTAGCCCTTGTAGACCACGTCGGAGGCATAGAACCGGGCCATGTCGGCGGCGATCGCATTGATCGCATCTTGGTTGGTTGCGGTCCCGAGCGCCTGCTGGATGTGCGCGGCAGTATTGGCAATCCCGTCGCGGCGCATCTGGAGCGCGAGCAGAAGGTTTTGGTGGGCCGGGCGCATCTCGTCGGGGACATCGAGGCCCTTGGCGTGACTGAACTCGCTGTCGGCGCTGACGCTGGTCTGGTTGATCTGGTTCTGCAGCGCCGTCGCGTTGGCACTGCCGCCGCCGCCGGAGAGCTGGCCGAACAGCTGCGTGCCGGTCTGGTCTGACTGCTGGATCAACGAGGAGACGTTGTTGGCATAGTCCTTGAGCGAGCTGTTGCGTGCACTGATCTGGCAGCCGCGGATGCCGACCACGAGCAGGATCAGCACGATCAGGATCGTCGCCACAGCGACCAGCCGGCGAATCTGGATTGCCTGCTGATCGCTCGGCGGACGGCGCCCGCTTCCTCGTGGACGCCGTCTACGCGGCGCTGTTCGCGGCGCTGCCGGAGGCTCGTCCGCCTCGTCGAAGAACGACAACCTGTCTTGCTCCTTGCGGAATTTTGGGAACCGCAGTATGACCGTCCCGGCGGTTGGAAGTCCCCGCGCAATCCTCTGTGCACGCCGCTCGAGAGTGGCGTCGATGGTCGCGGCCACGGCGTATGGGGCGCAGGCAGCGGTGAGTGCGCAGGGACGTGCGCTTACACGTTGAAAGAGGCGGCATGCGCGCGAGCCAGCTGCCCACAGCGCGCCGCGCTCGCCCGGCGGACGCCGCGCAAAGTCTGACGGCGGACACGGTCCCCGCGACCATCGGACGCAGTCCGAGCCCCGTCGCCCCGGCCGAGCTCCTTCTCGGTCGCTATCGCCTGTGCCAGCGCCTCGGGGCGGGCGCCTTCGGCGTCGTCTGGATAGCTCACGACGAGCGACTGGACCGTGAAGTGGCGGTCAAGATCGTTCCCCGCGAGCGGGTCATCGGCGGCCGCTTCGAGCGCGAGGCCCGGGCGGCGGCCAGACTGGCGCATCCAGGCATCGTCACCCTGTACGAGGCGGCCGTCGACGACGATGGGGCCTACCTGGTTTCCGAACTGGTGCGTGGCGAGACGCTACAGACCCTGCTGACCCAGGGACGCCTGTCGGACCGGGACATCGTGGCGATCGCGATCTCGCTGTGTGATGCCCTCAGCCACGCGCATGCCCAGGGGGTGATCCATCGTGACGTCAAGCCATCCAATGTGTTGGTCCCAGACGATCCCACGAGCTCCGCTCACCCGGCGAAGCTGACCGACTTCGGGGTGGCGCGGGTGATCGGCGGCGACTCGCTGACCCGCACGGGTGATGTGGTCGGCACCGCCGCCTATATGGCTCCCGAGCAGGCCGAGGGCCGGGAGGCGCAGGCTCCCGCCGACCTCTACGCGCTCGCCCTCGTCGTCTACGAAGCCCTGACCGGGATCAATCCGGTTCGTACTGGCACCGCAGCCACGCGTGCCCGGCGCCTGGCCACCCACCTGCCACCGCTGCGCCGGCAGCGCCGCAACCTTCCGCGTGAGCTCGGCCGTGGGGTCGACCTGGCCCTCAGGCCGCGCCCGCGCGAGCGGGGGACCCTGTCGGAGCTGCGCCTCTCCCTGGTGGCCTGCCTCGACGTGGTCGATGACGTGCCCGGGGTGGTGGCGGGCGCTGCCCAGCCCTTCCGGCCGGCGGTCGGGTTGAGAGCTGCGCCGCACCTCGAACCCGCTTCAGCCGTCGGTTTGGAGGGTGCGCCGTACCTCGAGCCCGCCCCGGCCACGCATCCTCTGGACCGTCCCCCTCACCCGCGGTGGCCGGCCCGCTCGGCCAGTGCCATCAGCGCCGCCCTGGTGGCCGGCTGGCTCTCCGGACACGCCCTCGGGACGTCCTCTCCGACGCCACTCGTGGCGGCGTTGCTCGCCGCGGTGCTCGTGCTGATTCTGCCAAGGGTCGGCTGGTTGGCGATGGTCGCGGCGCTGGCGAGCGGAGCGATCGTCCAGGGTCGGCCCGGCGTCGCGCTGCTGGTGGCGCCGGCGCTGCTGGTGCCGGTCCTGCTGCTTCCGCGCAACGGCCATTTCTGGGGCCTCTCGGTGCTCGCGCCGGCACTTGGTCTGGCCGCGCTCGCCGGAGCCTGGCCCGCCCTGGCTGGACTGGTCTCGCGAGGAGCGTGGCGCCGGGCGGCACTCGGGATCATCGGCTGGATGTGGCTGGAGTTGAGCTCCCCGCTGGCCGGCCGCGATCTGTACGCCCACCGCCCGCCGGGGCTTCCGGCGCCTGCGCTGTGGACCGCATCGCCCACGGTGGCGTGGCACGACGTCCTGGTCCCAATCGTCGGCTCCGGGATGCTGACCGCGGCGCTCGTATGGGGGCTCTCGGCCGCAGTGCTGCCGTGGCTGTTGCGCCGCCGATCACTGGCCTGGGACTGCGCGTTGGCTGGGGCATGGGCGGTGGTGAGCGTCATAGCTACGCAGGCGTCGCTCGTGGCCGCTCGTGGTTCCGGCAGCGCGATCAGCGCTCCAAAGGCGGTTCTTGGGGGCCTGGCCGGTGCCATCGTTGCCGTGGCGCCGACGGCGATTGCAGCGCAACGACGACGGGCTCACGCGCGGGGTCCCTGGCCTCAACTTCCGTAGCATGAGACGGCCCGACAGGGCCCAGCCATGAGCGTCCTCAGAAGCCTCGAGAGCAAGATCGCCGGCCTCGTCGAAGGCACGTTCAGCCGTGCTTTCCGCTCGGAGGTGCGTCCGGTCGAGATCGCGCGCAAGCTGGCGCGAGAGATGGAGGAGCACAAGGCGTTCTCGGTCAGCCGCACCTACGTACCCAACGAGTACCGCGTCTTCCTCTCACCCCGTGACCGCGAGCGCTTTGCCGCCTACGAGGAGGCGTTGGCCACCGAGCTGGGGGGCTACCTGCTCGAGCATGCCCGTCGGGAGCGGCTGGCGCTTCTCTCCCGTCCGGTGATCGAGTTCGAGACCGACGATCGGCTCGGCTTGGGAGAGTTCGGCATCCAGACGCGGGTGGTTCAGCAGCCGGCCGAACCCGACCAGCCTGCTCCCGAGGTTGAGGAATCTGGTCGGACGATGATCTACAGCGCCGCCGGGCGCGTGGCCGAGCCGCTGGAGGAACGCGCGCGGGCCCGGCACCAGAGCGCGCTGCTGCTGATCGACGGACGGCGGCTGGTGGTGGGGCCAACCGGGGTCACGATCGGGCGCAGTCGCCAGTGCGACGTCGTCCTCGATGACCCCAACGTGTCCCGTCAGCATGCCGAGATCCGTCCGCGCGGCGGTTCGTGGGTGTTGACCGACCTCGGGTCGACCAACGGGTCGAGCATCAACGGCCGGCGGCTGGCCGGCCCTGAGGTGCTCAAGCCCGGAGATGAGCTCCAGGTCGGCACCTCGACGATCCGCTTCCAGGAGGAGTAGGCGGCGATGCTCGAGCCGGTCTCGGTGGGGTTGAAGTTCGGGTTCCTCGCGGTTCTGTACCTGTTCCTGCTGTGGATCGTCCGCAGTGCCCTCAAGGATTTACGGCGGGGCCCGGAACAGGCCCAGCTTGCCGTACCCTCCGACGCCACCGGCCTATACGCGGCTGCCGACGGGCTGCTAGGGGCCGAGGAAGCCGAGTTCGACCCTCGGTTGCTGGTCGAGCGGGCCGCTGGGCACGAGCCCGGCAGTGCCTACGAGATCCCCTATCGGGGCGCTACGCTGGGGCGGGCCGACGCAGAGATCCGCCTCGAGGATCCGTTTGCATCCTCCCGACACGCCCATATCAGCCGCCAGGGACAGGTGCTGGTGATCGAGGATCTCGGCTCCACCAACGGTACCTACCTCAACGAGGAACCGCTGAGCGGGCCGCAGCCGCTCCATCCGGGGGATCGGATCCGGATCGGTGACAGCGAGTTCACCTACCTGCAATGACCCCCCCAGACTGATCATGCTCCGGGCCGCAGAGACGACTGTCAGGACCGACACCGGGCGCCAGCGCCGCGGCAACGAGGACAATTCGTTCGCCCGGGCCCCCGTGTTCGTGGTCGCCGACGGGATGGGTGGAGCCCAGGCCGGGGAGGTCGCCTCTCAGCTTGCCGTCGATGCGTTCGCGCAGGGACTACCCGAGGACGGCTCGCCCGAGGAGCGGCTGGCCGTCCGTGTCCGCGAGGCCAACCAACGCATCCACGAGCTCTCGCGGAGCGAGCACGAGCGCGCCGGGATGGGCACCACGCTGACGGCGGCGCTGCTCGACGAGACCCAGGTGGCGATCGCGCACGTCGGCGATAGCCGGGCATACCTGTTCCGCGACGACGCGCTGACCCGACTAACCCGCGACCACTCGCTGGTGGGCGAACTGGTCGAGCAGGGCAAGCTGACCGAGGAGCAGGCGGAGGAGCACCCTCAGCGATCGATCATCACCCGCGCCCTCGGGCCCGAGCCGACGGTCAAGGTCGACACCTGGACTTATCCCGTCCGCCCCGGTGATGCCCTGCTGCTGTGCAGCGACGGCCTCACCTCGATGGTCGGCGAAGAGCACATAGCCGCCGTGCTCCGGAACTCTGCCGACCTGCGTCAGGCGGCGGATCGGCTCATCGCCGACGCCAATGAGGCTGGGGGCCGGGACAACATCACGGTCGTGCTGTTTCGCCTGGAGGAGGTCGGTGCCCGCAGCGACGGCGACCAACCAACGATGGTCGCTACGCCGGCGTCGTCGGCGGTGCGATCCGCGCAGGCGGCTACCACTGCCATGCCCCCCGACGCCGCCGCGGTCCCTGCGCGGATTCGTCCCCGCGGGCCACGCCCATCGGACCAGGCTCACGACCCAGCGGGGCCGTCGCGACGCCGAGGGCGTCGCTGGATCAAGCCGATCGCGGCGCTGGTGGCGATGGTTATCGTGCTGTTCCTGGTCCTCGGCGGCGGCTATCTCGCCACCCGCCAGCTGTACTTCATCGGTGCCAACCCCCAGGGGATCGTCACGGTCTACCGCGGGCTGCCGTATGACCTTCCCGGCGGCATCCGTCTCTACGAGACCTTCTACGTCTCCGGCATGCCGGCGGCCGAGGTTCCGGCCGATCGCCGACAGTCGCTGCTCAACCACCACTTGCGCTCCCAGCAGGATGCCTCCAACCTGGTGCGCACCGTAGAGCTGGGACAGCTGGTCCGATGAGCGCCCGCAACCGGGAGCTGTTGGGTCTGATCCCGGCGTCGCTGTTGGTCACCGCCGGGTTCGCGGGGGTATTCATCCAGCGCTCGAACGTCCTCTCCAACGTCTCGCTGACCTACGGCGCGATCTTCCTGGCGCTGTGTGTTGCCGGCCACATCGTCATCCGGATGACGCTGCCCTACGCCGATCCCTACCTGTTCCCGCTGGTCACGCTGCTGGCCAGCTTCGGGATCGTGATGGTCTACCGGATCGATCCGACGCTGGCGCGCCAGCAGGCGCAATGGTTCGTGCTCGGGCTCGTGCTGTTCGCATTCACGATCATCGTCTTCAGGGACTACCGCAAGCTCGAGCAGTACCGGTACGTGATCGTGTTCAGCTCCCTGGCGCTACTGGTGCTGCCTAGGCTGCCCGGAATCGGCTACCAGGCCAACGGTGCGTATCTCGGCGTCCGGATCCCGGGTCTGTTCGTCTTCCAGCCTTCCGAGGTGGCGAAGATCGGGCTGGTCATCTTCCTGGCCAGCTATCTCCGTGACACGCGGCAGGTGATGGTGATGGGGGCGCGACGGATCCTCGGCGTGACCATCCCGCCGATCAAGCACTTCGGTCCGGTGCTGGTGATCTGGGGCATTGCCATGGTGATCATGTTCCTGCTGCACGACATCGGCTCCTCGCTAATGTTCTACGGCAGCCTGCTGGCCGTGCTCTACGTCGCCACCGACAGGCTGTCGTTCGTGGTCGTGGGCGTGCTCGCCTTCGCCGTCGGTGCCTGGTATGCCGGTGTCCACGTCGCCCACGTCCACGATCGCATCGAAGCCTGGCTGCACCCGCTCACGCCGGTGCTCTACAACAAGATCGGCGGTAGCTACCAGCTCGCCAACTCGCTGTTCGCCCAGGCGGCGGGAGGGTTCTTTGGCCAGGGGTTCGGCCAAGCGACGCTCACGATCCCCGGCACCCGTCCCACGGCCTACCTGTTGCCCGCTCCGCAGACGGACATGATCTACGCGGTCATCACCGGCGAGCTGGGCCTATTCGGCGCGGTGGCGGTGTTGCTCACCTATCTGCTGTTCGTGGCCCGAGGGTTCAAGATCGCCGTGCTGGCGCGGGATTCGTTCTCGACGCTGCTGGCCGTCGGCCTCAGCTCGGTGTTCGCGCTGCAGGTGTTCGTGATCGTCGGCGGCGTGACTCGGGTCATTCCCCTGACCGGGGTGACGCTTCCCTTCATCTCCTATGGCGGCTCGTCGATCGTCGCCAACCTGGTGCTGCTGGCGCTGTTGCTGCTGATCTCCGACCGGGCGCGGAGGCCGCGATGAGGCGGCCGATCGTGCGGTTGTTCGGCGTGATCGCGCTGCTGTTCGCGCTGCTGATTGGCTGGACCAGTCGCTGGACAGTGTTCGAGGCCAAGTCGCTCAACGACAACCCGCTGAACAAGCGCACCCTGTTCGACGAGCTGCGGATCAAGCGCGGACGGATCCTCGCCACCGACGGGACGGTGCTGGCCCGGTCGGTAGCCGGTCCGGGTGGGACCTGGACTCGCGCCTATCCGACCGGCAGCCTGTTCGCCCAGCCGGTCGGCTACTCGATTGCCCTGCTTGGCAGCGCAGCGGGAATCGAGCGCTCCCGGGGAGATGCGCTGCGCGGTCTGCAGACCGGGATCGGTTCGGTGCTCGGGCAACTGAGCCCGCATCCGGTCGGCGACGACGTCTACACGACGCTGGATCCCAACGCCCAGCGCACGGCACTCCAGCAGCTGGGCGGTCAGGCGGGGTCGGTGGTGGCGCTGGATCCCCGCACCGGCGCCATCAAGGTGATGATCTCGATCCCGGGCTACGACGACAATCATCCCTTCGCGCATGGACCGGGCGTCTCGACCTTCAATCGGGCCACCCAGGCCGGCTACCCGCCCGGGTCAACGTTCAAGATTGTCACCGCCACGGCGGCGATCGACAGCGGGCGCTACTCGCCCAGCTCGATCGTCGACGGCAGCTCACCGGTGACGATCTCGGGAGTTCCGCTCAACAATGACAACAACCAGAGCTTTGGGTCGATCGACCTGACGACCGCGCTGACCTACTCGGTCAACACCGTGTGGGCCCAGGTCGCCGAGCACCTCGGTGGGGCGACGATGACCACGTACATGCAGCGGTTCGGCTTCTACTCCAAACCGCCCGTGGACTACCCACCGAGTGAGCTCAACGCCAGTCGTCCGTTCTCGTCCCGCGGACGGCCGCTGCCGCCAGACAGCCCGAACGAGGATATCGGCCGGATCGCGATCGGCCAGGGAGGTCTGCAGGTGACGCCGCTGCAGATGGCGATGGTCGCTGCCGCCGTGGCCAACCGCGGCACGCTGATGGTGCCGCACTTGACCGGCCGGGTCGTCGACGCCGACGGACGCACGGTCCAGACCATCCGTCCAAGCGTGATGAGCCGCGTGATGAAGCCCTCGACCGCACAAGCGGTGGCCCAGATGATGAGGAAGGTCGTCGACGAGGGAACCGGGACGCCGGCCCAGCTCGGCGGGGGAGTCGAGTTCGCCGGCAAGACCGGAACTGCGTCCAAGGGGCTGCCGGGATCGAACCTCACCCAGCCGTGGTTCATCGGCTTCGCCCCGCTGCAGGATCCCAAGGTGGCGATCGCCGTCACCGTCGACGTCTCCCAAGGTGGCTTTGGCGGAACCGTGGCGGCACCAATCGCCAAGGCCGTGGTCCAGACGCTGCTATCTGGGGGAGGATGAGATGCCCGACGTGGAGGAAGGGACATTGATCGACGGCCGTTACAAGGTCATCTCCCGGCTGGGCGCCGGCGGGATGGCGGAGGTGTTCCTGGCCCAGGACCAGCAGCTGGGACGCAAGGTCGCGCTGAAGTTGTTGCATCGGCGCTTCTCCGAGGATCCTGACTTCGTCGAGCGCTTTCGCCGCGAGGCTCAGTCGGCCGCCGGCCTCCAGCACCCCAACGTCGTCAGCATCTATGACCGCGGGGCCTACGACGGGACCTACTACATCGCCATGGAGTACCTAGCCGGCCCGTCGCTCAAGCAGCTGATCCGCCAGCAGGCACCGCTGGAGCCTCTGCGGGCGATCGAGATCACGATCCAGATCCTCAAGGCCGCGCGCTTTGCCCACCGGCGAGGCGTGATCCATCGGGACCTCAAGCCCCACAACGTGATCGTCGACGACGGCGATCACGCCAAGGTCACCGACTTCGGAATCGCTCGCGCCGGAGCCTCCGACATGACCGAGACAGGGTCGATCATGGGTACGGCTCAGTATCTGTCTCCCGAGCAAGCGCAGGGGGTCGCCGTCAGCCCGGCCTCCGACCTCTATTCAGTCGGCGTGATCCTCTACGAGCTGCTAACTGGCAGGCTGCCCTTCGATGCCGAGTCCGCGGTGACGATTGCGATCAAGCACGTCTCTGAGCCGCCGGTCTCGCCGAGGCAGATCAATCCCAAGATTCCGCCTGAGCTGGAGCAGGTCGTGCTGTGGACGCTGAACAAGAACCCGGCCGATCGCCCTGCCGACGCCGACGCGCTGATCTCGGCGCTGGAGGCGGTCAGGGCGACGATCCTGGCCGGCGCCCCGAGCGAGCGCACGGCAAGCTTCGCCGCCCTGGCGGCGGCCGTGCCGGCCGGAGCGGGGGTCGCCGCCGCGGCGGCGCTGGATCCCGCCCCGGTGATCGAAGAGCCGCCGGCCGCAGACCATCGTGATCCACTGCCGGAGCCCGATGGGGGCGCGAAGTGGATCTGGATCCTGCTCGCGCTGGTGCTGCTGGGCGGGGCTGGCATCGGCGCCTACCTGCTGACCCGCCCGGCGGCGACCAAGATCGTTCCGACGGTGGCAGGCGAGCAGGTGAGCGTCGCCCAGGCCCAGATACAGAATGCGGGCTTCACGCCGAACCTGATCACGCGCACCGCTCGGCAGCCTGCAGGAACGGTGATACTCCAGGATCCGCTCGGCGGGAGCAAGGCGGCGCCGGGGTCGACGGTCACGCTGACGGTCTCGCAGGGCCCGGGCAACACAAGCGTCCCCTCAGTCGCTGGCTTGCCCCAGCCACAGGCGGTGAGCACACTGACCAGCCAGCATCTCAGGATCGCCCGGATCGAGTCTGAGAGCTCGGGCGATGTCCCCTCAGGCGAGGCCACGCGCACCGATCCTGCCGCGGGCGCCTCGGTGCCGATCGGCGCTGCCGTGACTCTGTTCGTGTCCTCCGGAAAGCCCCAGACGATCGTGCCCGACGTCACCAACCAGCCTGAGGCCACGGCCGCTGCCGCGCTCAGGCACGCCGGCTTCAAGGTGTCCACCACCACTCAGGCGTCGACCTCGGTGTCGCCGGGCGACGTGATCAGCCAGAACCCGGCTGGCGGCTCGAGCGCCGCGCCGGGCTCCAACGTCAACCTGGTGGTGGCCACTGCTCCCACTGCTCCGACGACGGCGAAGGTGCCCCTGGTCACCGGAGACACCGTGGACGCCGCCACCGCCAGCCTCACCGGTGCCGGCTTCAATGTCATCAAGCGTACCCAGGAGGTCACCCAGCAGAACCGCGACGGGATCGTGATCTCACAGAATCCGCCCGCCAATGGCACCGCCAACAAGGGCAGCACGGTGACGATTGTGATCGGGCGCTTCCACGCTACGACGACGACCACGAGCACCACACCCACGACCACGACCACGACCACGTCGACCCGCACCACCCACACGTGACGGCAGGCCTGTGCGTGGCCGTGCTCGGCGGAGGCCGATCCTCCGAGCACGAGGTCTCGCTTGCCTCGGCGGCGTCGGTGGCCGCCGGCCTACAGCACGCCGGTCACGAGGTGCGGCAGATCGAAGTCGGTCGCGACGGGGTGTGGCGCGCACAGGGGGTCGAGCTGCAGCTGGTCCCGGGCCGCGGACTGAGCGGGGCCGACGCGGTGTTTCCCGTCCTGCACGGACCTTTCGGTGAGGACGGGACGGTGCAGGGGCTGCTCGAATGCCTGGGCGTGCCCTACGTCGGCGCCAACGTCCTCGCCTCGGCGCTGAGCATGGACAAGGTCATCTTCAAGGAGCTGATGGTCCGCGCGGGGATCCCCCAGGTCGAATACCGTGCCGTCCGGATCGAGGAGCATCGCGATGATCCTCATGCCCAGCTTCGGGCACTGGTGGCCTTAGGACTCCCCGTGTTCGTCAAGCCGGCGCACCTGGGCTCCTCGGTCGGCATCGAGCGGGTCGACGCGACCGAGGCGCTGGCGGGCGCGCTGGAGAGAGCGTTCGCGCATGACCCGCTGGTGATCGTGGAGGCGGCGGCGAGCGGACTTGAGGTCGAGTGCTCGGTACTGGGGAACGAACGCCCTGTCGCCTCCGAGCCGGGGGAGATCGTGCTCGCCCTCGGCGAGTCGGGATGGTATGACTACGAGGCCAAGTACACCCCTGGGGCGATGGAGCTGATCGTCCCTGCTCGGATCTCGGTCAGTGCCCGGGAGCAGGTACGTCGGCTTGCGGTGAGCACGTTCTTGCGCGTCGGCTGCTCTGGCCTCGCGCGCGTGGACTTCTTCGTTGACGGAGAGCAGGTGCTGGTCAACGAGCTCAACACCATCCCCGGGTTCACGCAGACGAGCGTGTTCGCCTCGCTGTTCAAGGCCGACGGAATTGCCTACGAGCAACTGCTGGACCGGCTCGTGCACCTGGCGCTGGAGCGACACGAGGCGCGGACGCGGTTTCGGTTCTGATCGCCGAGCCCGAGGGCGCACGCTCAGCGGAACAGCGTGACCTCGTTCAGCGCCACCTGGTCGTGGGGTCCGAGAGCGGTGATCCAGACCAGGTAATAGCTATAGCGTACGCCGGCGGTGCTCAGCGGGATCGTCTGTGTTCCCGCTACCGATGCCACTCCACCAACGCGGTGCCAGCCCGGGTCGGGCCAGGTCAACGGCGGCGTGGTCGTACGCGCGTAGATCGTCGTGCTCCAACCCGGGGTCCTGGTCCTGATCTGGAGCACCCGGGCGGCGAATCCGGGGCTGGCGTCGAGGTAGAGTCCCGTACCCGCCTTGCCCAGGTCGTCGTCGGTGTAGTGCTGGGTCGTCCACGCCGTGTTGAGATCGCTGTCGATGGCCAGGCCAGGGTCCGGATGCTCGTTCTTGGGATTCCCCAGTGGATTGAAGCCATGCGCGCACGAGGTGCAGAGTCGGTCCTGGGTCGGCGCGCGGGCCGGGGCCGGCTGATCGAGCTTGCCGGCGCTCCGGTGTGTGCGCGTCACCAGCCACACCGTGGCGCCCACGGCAAGCGCCAGCACCACGACCGCCGCGATCAGGGCGCGCGCGCGGTGGCGAATCCCGAACGGGACGCGGCTCTGGGTGTCCGAGGGCAGCGTCCGCAGCACCGTCGTGACCTCGCCGGTGGCGCTCCCCGCCCGCGCGGTTTCGATCGCCAGCACGTCCTCCAGATCAGCGATCAGCTCGGCGTCATCGGCGTAGCGATCCTCCTGGTGCTTGGCCGTGGCGGTGTCGATCACCGAAGCCAGCGCCGCTGAAACCTCGGGACGCTTGGCCTGCACGTCGGGAAGCTGCTCGCGCACGTGCTTCATCGCCACCGCGACCTGGCTCTCACCCTTGAATGGCACCTCCCCGGTCAGCATCTCGTAAAGGACGATGCCCAGCGAGTACAGGTCCGACTGGCCGGTCACGGGCTGCCCGAGCGCCTGCTCGGGAGAGACGTAGTCGGTGGTGCCGAGGACGCGCCCGTCGACGGTCAACCCCTCTTCGTCGAGCGTCCGGGCGATCCCGAAGTCGGTGACCTTGGCCGAGCCCTCCTCATCGACGAGCACGTTCTGAGGCTTGACGTCACGGTGGACGATGTGACGGGCATGGGCGACGCCGAGGGCGCGGGCGATCTCGATCGCATAGGCCACGGCTTCGCTGATCGGCAGACGGCCGAGGCGGCGGATCCGCTCCTTGAGCGTCTCTCCTTCGACGTACTCGAACACGATGTAGGGCCGACCTTCGTCCTCGCCGGCGTCGATCACGCCGACGATGTGCGGGTGCGAGAGCTGCGCCACAGCGCGGGCCTCGCGGCGAAATCGCTCGAGCTGATCGGAGTCGGTGGCGACCTCCCGGTTCATCAGCTTGATCGCCACCCGGCGCTCGAGTGTCTCGTCGAGGGCGCGGTAGACCGTCGACATACCGCCCGCGCCGATTCGCGCCTCCAGCCGGTAGCGGCCGCTGAGCGTCGTGCCGAGGATCGTGTTCATCCGTTTGGCCTCTATTTTGCGCTACTTGCCAGTCATCCTGGTTCGCAGGCCCGATCTGCTTCGCCTGGCGCTGCTCGGGGCCGGCGCGCTCGCCGTTCGCCTGCTCTACATCCTGGTCATCGCCCGCGCTCCGGTCGGGGTCGGTGGCGACGCCGGTTACTACCACAGCGCCGCCAACCTGATCGCCGACGGGCACTTTCTGTATCGCGTCATACTTGGCCACGCTTACGTGACCGCGGAGCACCCACCGTTGTTCCCACTGGCGCTGGCGGTGGTCTCGCGTCTGGGCCAGCGGTCGCTGCTGGCCCATCGGGTGACCGGGTGCGTCATCGGTAGCGTGGCCGTGGTGCTGATCTCGCTGCTGGCGCGGAGAGTGGCGGGAGAGCGGGCGGGCTGGATCGCCGGCGCCCTGGCGGCGCTCTACCCGCCGCTGATTACCGCCGATGGACTGGTGATGAGCGAGCCGCTGTTCGTGCTCACGATCACCGCGGCGCTGTTGGTGGCGCTCGAGCTGCGGAAACGACCCACCGTGGGACGTTCGCTGCTATTGGGGGCGGCCATTGGTCTGGCCACGCTCACCCGCGGCGAGGGCCTGCTGCTGGTGGCGCTGCTGGGCTGGCCGGCCGCTGTGGCCGGCGGACGAGCTGGCCGCGGCGGACGTTTGGCCGCGGTGACCGTGGCCGCGGCAATCCTCCTCGCGCCGTGGGTGATCCGCAACCTGGTGGTGTTCGATCGCCCGATTGTCGCCACCGATGCCAACACCCTGATCGCCGGAGCCAACTGCCGCGCCACCTACTACGGCCACGACATCGGCTGGTGGAGCCTGCGTTGCCTGGCCGAGGCGCGCACCCGCCGACAGCTGCTGGACGGGGATGCCTCGACCGGCGCCGCGTGGCGCTATGCCGGCGCCCACCTGGGCCGCCTTCCCCTCGTCGGCACCGTGCGCGTGCTGCGCACATTCGACCTGTTCCAGCCACTGCGGCAGGGTAATCACGAACTGCGCCGCCGCTGGGTCGACGTCGCTGGCCTCGTGTTCTTCTATTCCGTGCTGGTGTTGGCGGTGCTGGGCCTGGCCCGCATCCGCCGCTTCCGCTTGGAGCTGCTGGCACCAGTGGCCATGGTGGCGATCGTCAGCGCGCTCGGGTGGGGGATCGGCCGCTTCCGGGTGGCTGCGGACGTCTCGCTGCTGGTGCTGGCGGCCTCGGCGCTCGCGGGCGTCGTGCGGCAGCCCATGGCGCGAAGATCTGCGCGACATCATGGAGATTTGTGGTCATATTGACAACGGATGTCCTCGCCCTCGCCGTCTGCGGCCGGGCGGATGCCTGGGCTGGGCCGCGCGTGCATCGGCGAACATGCTGGGATGACTGCCACCGACAGCGAGCGGGAATTCTCTGCGAGCGGCTGGCGGGGCGGTCCTCCGCAACAGGGCTTCATCCGCGCGATCGCGTTCGTGGTCGGCTCGGCGAGCCTGGGGGCCGAGATCGCCGCGGCACGGCTGCTGGCGCCCTACTTTGGCGCCTCGACGATCATCTGGGCCAACACGATCGCGACGGTACTGGTGGCGCTCTCCGCGGGCTATGCGCTGGGCGGTCGGCTGGCCGATCGGTGGCCGCATCTGCGCGGCCTGTGCGCGGTGGTGCTGATCGCCGGGCTGCTCCTGGCGGTGGTGCCATTCGTGGCCGACCCGTTCTTGCGCCTGTCGGTCCGCGCGCTCGGCGGGCTGTCGGTCGGGGGCTTCCTCGGGTCCCTGGCTGCGGTGCTGGTGCTCGTAGCCGTCCCAGTGATGCTGCTCGGCACCGTGGCTCCATATACCAACCGGCTGGCGCTGGAGCGGGTCGCCGAGGCGGGCACGGTGACCGGTCGGCTGTACGCGATCTCCACCGCGGGGTCGCTGGTGGGGACGTTTGCCGCTGCGCTGCTGCTGATCCCGGTGATCGGAACCCACCGCACGTTCTTGGTCTTCGCCCTGGCACTGAGCCTGGTCGCGCTGCCGGGGCTGCGACGACCTCGGTACCTGCTGGCCCCGCTGATCGTGGCCGGGCTGCTGGCCGTGCCGAGCCCTTCAATCGGCGCCGGCGTGGCCGGAGCCCGGGTGATCTTCTCGGCCGAGACGCCCTACCAGTACGCACGCGTGTTGCAGTTCGCCAGCGGCGAGCGCTGGCTCCAGCTCAACGAGGGAGTGGCCATCCACTCTGACTATCGTCCCTGGAGCTACCTGACCGGCGGCTACTGGGACGACTTCCTGGCTCTGCCGTTCTCGGGCATCCGCGGCGCTCCGAGGCGCATAGCGATCCTCGGCAACGCCGCAGGCACGGTCGCGCGCGCCTACGGTCACTACTTTCCTCACGTGCGGGTGGACGCCGTCGAGCTCGACGGGGAGCTGAGCGCGATCGGCCGGCGGTTCTTCGATCTGCGGGGCTCGAAGCTGCACCTATACACAGCGGATGCGCGCCCCTGGCTGGCCGCGGAGCGATCCCACTATGACGCGATCTTCCTCGACGCCTACCGGCAGCCCTACATCCCGTTCTACCTGCTCACCCGCGAGTTCTTCGCTCTCTTGCGCGCTCACCTGCTGGCCGGCGGCGTCGCGATCGTCAACGTGGGCCACATCCCTGGTTCCGATGCGTTGGAGAAGGTCGTCGCCGGCACGCTGCGGGCGACCTTCCCGGTGGTGATGCGGGATCCGGTCAGCGCCACCAACACCCTCGTGCTGGCCAGCACCCAGCCGCTGACCCCGGCGCGGATGCTTTCGGCTACGCGAGCGGGTGAGCTCCCAGCGGAGCTGCTGCCCCTCGCTGAGGAGGTGGCCGCACGCCTGCAGCCGGGGCTGGGTGGCGGCGAGGTCTACACCGATGACCGAGCCCCGGTGGAGTGGCTGACCGACCTCTCGATCATCGGCTACGCCACCGGTCGGCACCAATACGGGAGCCCGTGAAAGGGAGTCGCGGGCCGGTGGAAGTGGTGTGATCAGGATGCCGGATCGATCAGCCGATTGGCTTCAGTCCGTGGGCGCCCCCGGCCAGCCCCGCCGCCGGCAGGCTGACTCGCCCCGTGTCCGCGACCACGCTCCCAATCCTCGCCGTCCCGGGGTGATGGACGCCCATCAGCCGCACGGTCCGCTCGGCGTGCTCGGCGGCCACGATTGCGCAGAACCCGCAGCCCATGTTGAACACCTCCCACATCTCCGCCGGCGTTACCGCGCCGCACTCGGCGATCAGCGGGAAGATCGGCGGCACCGGCAGCGGCCGGTCGATCTCGTAGCCGACTCCGTCACCCAGACGCAGCAGGTTCAGAGTCCCGCCGCCGGTGATGTGCGCGAGGCCGTGAACAGGGATCTCGTTGGCTAGCAGCTCCAGCACCGCACGTACGTAGATCACCGTAGGCTCGAGCAGCGCTTCACCGACGCTCGCCCCACCAAGCTCAGCGGGTCGCAGGTCGAGCGTCAAATCGCCGCGTTCGAGCAACGCTCGCCGAGCCAAGGTCAAGCCGTTTGCGTGCACGCCGGAAGCGGGCAGCCCGATCAGCGCGTCGCCGGGACGGATCGCCGAGCCATCGAGGATCCGGTCCAGCGCGACGGTGCCGAAGGCCGAGCCGACGAGGTCGAAGCCGTGTGGCGAGGGGTGGCCGCGGATCACCTCCGGCAGCTGGCAGACCTCGCCCCCGGGGATCTCGATACCCGCCAGCTCGGCACCGGCTTTCAATCCCACGGCCAGTTCGCGCAGCTGGCCGGCATCAGCCCGCTCGACCGCGACGTAGTCGAGCATCGCCAGCGGCCGCGCCCCCACACAGATCAGGTCGTTGACGTTCATGGCGATGCAGTCGATCCCGATCGTGTCGAATCGCCCCAGCTGCTCGGCGACGATCACCTTGGAGCCGACGCTGTCGGTGGCCAGGGCGATGCCCAGCTCCGCTGTCACCGCAAGCACGCTGGCGTAGTGGCCGGGCAGCGGCACAGCCAACCGGGAGCGGCCGGGATCGATCGCGCTCAACACTGCCACCAGGGCATCCACGCCGCTGCCGGCATTGGCGGTGTCGACTCCGGCTGCTGCGTAGGCGCCGCTCACGACTGCATTTTCGCCCATCGCCCGGACCCCGATCGCAACCGCGCCAGCACCAGCCCGGCCAGCATGATCCGGTACAGCGCGTAGGGCGCCAGCGAACGGTCCCGCTCCACCTGGGCGATCAGCCACGTTGAGCCGAGCGTGGAGACGAACGACGCCGAGGCGCCGATTAGCAGCGGCGCCGCGGTTCCCGCGGCCAGCCCCCGACGCTGCAGACGCATCACTTTCAGTGCCGTAGCACCGGCGATCACCGGCAGCGCGGCATGACGAGAGAGGATGTTGGCGTCGGCGCGCGTGAAGCCGCGCAGGCGGGCGACGGCCAGCGTGGCTCCGTTGCGAGAGACACCGGGCACCAGCGCGCACGCCTGAGCCACCCCGAGCGCGAGCGCGTCGAGTGCGCCGGCATCGTGATGTGCGCGCCGCTGCGGACGGCGATCGGCCAAGGCCATAACCACCGAGCCGGCGATCAAGCCGCCGGCGGTGGTGCCGGGCGTGCCGAGCCGTGACTCGATCGTTCGCTCCAGGCGCAGGCCCGCGAGCGCCGGGGGAGCAAACGACAGGGCGATCAGCGACAGGCGGCGAGCGCTCAACTGGGCCAACGCCTCGGCGACCTCGATGCGCAGCGTGATCAGCAGGGCAGCGGCGGTGCCCGCGTGCAGCGCCACCTCGAACGACTTGCGCAGCTCGTCGTCCAGCGCCTGGTAGCGCCAGCGCAGCAGCCACGGGATCAGCGCGACGTGTCCTGAAGAGGAGATCGGCAGCAGCTCCGCCGGGCCGTGGAGCGCGCCGAGGGCGATCGCCTGCGCCAGCGGGAGGTCGGGCGACCGCGGACTATTCGGACACGACATCGACGGCCGGTTCATCCGGCCCGCGAATGCGCCTGAATACGAACAACACGACCGCCGCGATCAGCAGCGCGAGCGCGACGTAGTCGACGTACTCCAGGTTGTGGCGCCAGTGCACCCAGTTGCTGCCCACAGCGCGACCGAGGATCGCCAGGCCGGTGATCCACGGGATCGACCCGAGCGTGGCAAAGGCCAGAAAGCGGCCGTAGGGCATCTCCGCCACCCCAGCCACGTACGGGAACACCGCCCGCACCAACGGGATTAGCCGAGAGAAAAAGATCACCGGGGCTCCGTAACGGTCGAACCAGCGGTGGGCGAGCTCCAGCCGCCGCTGCGAGACGTGCAGCTTGCTGCCGTGGCGCTCGAGCAGCTCCATCCGGCCGAAGTAGCCGATGGCGTAGGCGATCGATGCTCCGATGATGTCGCCGAGCACGCCGAAGACGATGATCCCCACCAGCGTCAGATGATGGTCGTAGACGTTGAAGCCGGCGAACAGCATCGTCGGCTCGGTTCCGGGCACGCCGATCACCGCTGAGGCCAGGTTCAGCAGCGCCACCCCGGCCAGACCGAGGTCGCGGATCACGTGTGTGGCCAGGGTGACCAGCGAATCGGTGACGGAGGCGGCGATCAGCAAGCGGCAAGCGTAGCGCGGGTAGGGTTGGCGCCGATGACCGTCCCTCTGTTCGACACGGCCACCCCGCTGGCGCCGGTACGCGGCGACCTCGATCTGGCGATTGCCCGGGTGCTTGACGGTGGCCGGTTCATCCTTGGACCCGAGGTGGAGGCCTTCGAGCGGGAGCTCGCGGGCTACCTGGGGGTGCGCCACGTGATTGGCGTGGCCAACGGCACCGACGCGATCACCATCGCCTTGCGCGCGCTGGGGGTCAGGCCCGGGGACGACGTCGTCGTTCCGTCGTTCACCTTCTACGCCAGTGCCGAGGCGGTGGTCGGTGCCGGTGCCAGTCCCGTGTTCTGCGACATCGACCCGGGCACCCGAAACGTCACCATCGACACGGTCCGGGCCGCGCTCACGCCCTCCACCACGGCGATCGTCACCGTCGATCTGTTCGGATGTCCGGCCCCCACGCCGGAGATCCGCTCGCTAGGGGTGCCCGTGCTGGAAGACGCCGCTCAGGCGATCGGCGCCACGCTGGACGGCCACCGCGCCGGCGCGCTCGGCGACGCCGCAACGCTCTCGTTCTACCCATCCAAGAACCTCGGCTGCGTCGGCGACGGCGGCGCGGTGGCCACCGACGACGACGACATCGCTGCGCTCGTCCGCGCCCTTCGCTTCCACGGGTCCAGGGACAAGGTCACCTTCGACTACGTCGGCTACAACTCGCGTCTGGACGAGCTGCAGGCGGCGATCCTGCGGGTGCTGCTGCCTCGGCTGGATGGCTGGATCGAGGGCCGTGGCAACGCGGCGGGCGCTTACGAGCAGGCGGGAGTGGGGTCCTATGTCGGACTGCCGGTGCTGCCGCCGCAGGCCAGGCCGGCCTGGCACCTGTACGTCGTCACCCATCCGGCCGCGGACGCCCTGGTGGCGCGCCTGAACGAGGCCAAGATCGGGGCGCGGGCCTACTACCGGCGTCCCCTTCACCGCCAGCCGGCGATGGCGCCGTACCTGGAGCAGGGGCCCCCGCTGCCGGTGACCGAGGAGCTGGCTCGGACCCATCTGGCGCTGCCGATGAGTCCGGTGCTGGGCGATGAGCAGGCGCAAGAGGTTTTTGCGGCGATCGCGGCCGCGGCGACGTGAACGTCTGGGTCGATCTCACCAACTCACCGCACGTCCTGGTGATGCGTCCGGTGATCGCGGCGCTGCGGGGACGAGGTCACAGCGTCGAGGTCACGGCGCGGGACTTCGCTCAGACCCTCGAGCTGTGCCGGCGCTTTCAGATCGAGCACACCGAGGTTGGCCGCCATCGCGGCAGCGGCCTTCTGGCCAAGGGATGGGGACTGGGCGCGCGTTCGTCGGCGCTTGTCCGTTGGGCGCGACCGCGGGGCTTTCATCTCGCTCTCGGGCACGGCTCGAACGACATCACCGTCGCGGCCGCGCTGCTACGGATCCCGTGCGCGACTACGTTCGACTACGAGTGGGCGACGGTTCAGCACCACGTCAACTGCCGGCTGGCGCAAGCTGTCGTCGTTCCCGACGCGATCCCACCGGAGCGGCTGTATCGCTGCGGGGCCCGCGGGAAGCTTCATTCCTACGCGGGCCTCAAGGAGGAGTACTACCTGGCTGACTTCGAGCCCGATCAGGCGGTCCTCTCGCAGCTCGGGCTCGACGCGGGACAGCCGATCGCGGTGGTCCGCACGCCTCCGGCGGTATCGCTCTACCACCGCTTTGAGAACGATCTGTTCGCCGGGGTGCTGGAGCGGCTGCGCGGTGCCCAGACGGTGGTGCTGCCCCGTACGCCCGAGCAGCGTGCGGAGTTGACGCAAGCGGGAGGCTTCATCGTCCCCGAGCGCGCCATCGACGCCCAGTCGCTGATCGCGTACTCCGACCTGATGGTCTCCGCCGGGGGGACGATGAACCGGGAGGCGGCTGCCTTGGGCACGCCGGTATTCACCGTGTTCGAGGGCCGGATCGGAGCGGTCGACGAACGCTTGCTCGAGCAGGGACGCCTCCGGCGCCTGGAAACGCCGCGCGAGGTCACGCTGGCCAAGCGGGCGCCACTGGCTCCGGGCGCCCCGGTGCGGGTCCGGCGAGATCCGGAGGTGCTCGTGGAGCTCCTGCTCGAGGCCCTGCCGGATCGCTGACCGACGATCCCCAATCGGGCTCTCCGTTGCAATCCACATTGCCGTGCTCTGTGGCACGAGGCTATTGCCGCCGCTCAGGCCGGTGCCACCACTAGAATCGCCACGCATGCGCCGGCGGATCACATCCGCGGCCGTCCCCGTCCGTCGCCACTCGCTGCCCCAGCTGCTCGTGGACGGGATCCTGGTCGCCCTTGCCTACTTCCTCGCCTATCGGCTGAGGTTCGACTTCCACGTCCGGGGAAGATATGAGCAGCTGTTCGAAGCCACGATCCTGTGGATCGTGCCGGTGACTCTGGCAGTGCTCGCGGCCTTCGGCCTCTACCAGCGGCTGTGGACCTACGTGAGCCAACGTGACTACGAGGCGGTGGTCAAGGGGACGCTGGTGGCGACGCTCGTGATCGTCGGAGCGATCGCGCTGTTGCACCCGGTTCAGACCGGCACTCAGCTCGTCTTCAGGCACAACACCTTTCGGGTGGAGTCGACCGCCGTCACCCTGCCGGCGAGCGTGATCGCGCTGTTCCTGCTGCTGACCCTGGCGCTGCTCATCGGCGTGCGGTTCCTCGTGCACCTGGTGGTCGAGGGTCGGGTTACGAGCAGCTTCCGCGCGGGCAAGGGCGCCCGTGATGTGCTGGTCATCGGTGGCGGCGACGGCGGTCGCCTGGTCGTCCGGGAGCTGATCCGCAACCGCCAGCTCGGTCTACGCCCGGTGGGCTTCGTCGACGACGACCCGCGCAAGCTGGGCATGAAGGACGAGCACGGGCTGAAGGTGCTGGGAACCACGGCCTCGGAGGACCTGGCACGGATCCTCGATGAGGTCGAGCCCGACGAGGTGGTGATCGCGATTCCCTCGGCTCCGGGCACCCTACGCGGCCGCGTGGTCACCGCCTGCCGCGCGCGGGGCATTCCCGTTCGCACCACCCCGACTGTGTTCGAGCTGCTGGCCGACGGCTCCGGTCAGCTGAGGGTGACCCGCCAGCTCCGCGAGGTCAGGGTGGAGGACATCCTCGGCCGGGAGCCGGTGCGCATGGAGCTGGAGCGGGTCGGGGCTTACCTGGCTGGTCAGGTCGTGGTCGTCACCGGGGCCGGCGGCTCGATCGGCAGCGAGCTTTGCCGCCAGATCGCCCGCGTCGCCCCGCGACGCCTGGTCCTGGTCGACCATGCCGAGGACAACCTGTTCGAGATCCTGCGCGAGCTCGAGGAGGACCGGCATGTGCGCACGGCGGTGCCAGTGCTGGCGGACTGCAAGGAGGAGGAGCGGATGCGGGAGGTGCTCACCGAGCATCGGCCCGCGGTCGTGTTCCACGCTGCCGCCTACAAGCACGTGACGATGATGGAGCTCAACCCGGTGGAGGCGGTCCGCAACAACGCTTTGGCCACGCGGCTGGTGGCAAGGATCGCCGGAGAGACGGGGGTGGGCACGTTTGTGCTCGTCTCCACCGACAAGGCGGTCAAGCCGGCTACGGTGATGGGCGCCTCCAAGGCTCTGGCTGAATGGGCGGTGGAAGCCGCCGCGGCCTGGTATCCGCGGACACGGTATGCCACCGTGCGCTTTGGCAACGTGCTCGCCTCCTCGGGCTCGGTGGTACCGATCTTCCGCCGCCAGATCAGAACCGGAGGGCCGGTCACGGTCACCGATCCGCGCATGACGCGGTACTTCATGACCATCCCCGAGGCGGTGCAGCTGATCATCCGTGCCGGCTCGCTGAGCGAGGGCGCCGGCGGAGTGTTCGTGTTGGAGATGGGCGATCCAGTGAAGATCATCGACCTCGCCCACACGATGATCACCCTGTCGGGGCTGGAGCCCGAGCAGGACATCGCCATCGAGATCACCGGAGCACGCCCGGGGGAGAAGTTCCACGAGGATCTGTTCAATCCCTACGAGCGACCACAGCCGACCCCGGCGCAGAAGATCCTCCGCGCCGAGCGGGAGCCGCTCGACCCCGGCTGGGTGGAGGAGACGTTCTCACAGATCAACCTGCTGGCGCTGGAGGGAGACGCCGCCGGTCTGGCTGAGCACGTCTCGCGGCTCGCTGGCTTGCGGGGCATTCCGACCGGCGAATCAGGCGCCCGGATCGCGACGTAGACTGCGACGGCAGAGATGGGTCCCATACCCTTCGCCTTCTCGGTTCATCACTTCATCAATTCGGTGGGTGCGGATGCTGGCTTTGCCTCGATCATCGGTCTGGCCATCCTCGTGCTGCTCTACTTCGCTCAGGCGCGGGAGACGTCGTCGCTGCGGGAACAGCTGGTGGCCGCCGCGCAGCGGATGCAGCAGCTCGAGGCGCGCCAGGCACAGCTGTCGCGCCTCGGCGCACCTTCGGGTCCTCAACCATCCCCGGGTCCATCAAGCCAGCCCGCCTCGGCGCACTCCCAAGCTCCTGGGCGCCAATCCACGCCCGGGGTGCAGCCTGTCCCGGCACCGCAATCGACTCCCGTGGCTGCGCGGGGAACGGCAGCGGCTGCGGCCGGGGCTGGAACGGTGGCAGCACCCGGGCCCGCAGTACCGGCTGCGGCTGGCGGCACTGCCGCCGGCGCCACCGCGGTTGCCGACCGCTCCGAAGCCCCCGCCGGGGTCGGCGCTCCTCCGCTGAGCGACGCGACACGGCTGATCCCCGGAGTGCAGAGTGGGCAACCCGCTGCTGCGGTTGCGACCGGGCCCGTCGGGGGTACGGTCTCGCCGGTCACTCCACCGCCGGTGAGCGCGGCCGCGGGCGGCAACGGCATCGCGGCGCCGCCTCCATCGCGTCAAGCCGCCGACCCGCCATCCCGGATCCAGATCCGTCCCGGTGCGCGAGCGGCGACGCCTCGATCCGGGCCCATCTTCCGAGAGCCCGCTCAGCAGGCCCGCTTCTCTCGAGGTCGGCAGATCCTGACGGCGGCGATAGTCCTGCTGGTGGTCGCAGCCGTGGTCGTCGTGCTGTTGGCAGTGACCTCCAGTGGGGGCACCAACACCTCCGCCACCAGCGGCACTCGCAGCAACGCGCCCGTGGCCGGTCACCATCCTCGTACCGGCGCGCTTGCTCCCTCCGCCGTCAAAGTCGCGGTGCTCAACGGGACCGCCACCGCGGGTCTGGCCCACCGGGTGGCGTTGAAGCTGACCGGCAGCGGGTTCAAGCAGGGGACTGTCGCCACCGCCACTGATCAGACAAGAACGGCCACGGTGGTGGCCTACACGCCCGGCCGCCGGCGGGACGCGATCGCGGTGGCCTCGAGGCTCAAGCTCGGCTCGGCGTCGGTGGCGCCGGTGGATCAGAGTACCCAGGCGGTGGCGTGCCCTCCACCGGCACCATGCACCGCCACAGTCATCGTCACGGTCGGTTCAGACCTCGCCAACATCCAGTAGTGGTCAGCCGTCCGATGGTGGACCTGCTCGACCTCCCCGACCGGAGTGCCAAGCCCCGTCAGCAGGGAGTGACCCACGTGCTCGACAAGGGGCTTTCGACTCTCGATGTGGACGGTATGGTCGAGGTTGCGGGCAGCGCTATCGACATCGTCAAGCTCGGCTGGGGAACGGCGCTGGCAACGGGGAACCTGGTCGGCAAGCTCCGCCGCTATCGAGAACACGGAATACCGGTGGTGCTGGGGGGAACCTTGACCGAGCTGGCCATTTCCCAGAACCGTCTCGATCGCCTGATCGGCTGGGTGCACGAGCTCGGCCTGCGGCACTTCGAGATCTCCGATGGCACGATCACCCTGGAGCGCGAACGAAAGCTCGAGCTGATCCGAACGCTTTCGCAGGAGTTCACGGTCCTCTCCGAGGTTGGCTCCAAGGACGACACCGGGGCGATCACGCCGCCCTACCGCTGGGTCGAGCAGATGCGCGAGGAGCTGGCCGCTGGCGCCTGGAAGGTGATCGCCGAGGGGCGGGAGGCCGGTACCGCCGGGATCTTCAGGCCCACCGGTGAGGTGCGTGAGGGGTTGATCGACGAGATCGTGCACGAAATCGATTCGGCTCAGATCATGTTTGATGCCCCCCGCAAGCATCAGCAGGTCTGGTTCGTCCGCCGCTTCGGCTCCGGGGTCAACCTCGGCAACATCGCCACCGGCGACGTGCTCTCGCTGGAGACGCTCCGCCTCGGGCTGCGCTCGGACACGATGGGCATGCCCAGGCGTGGTTGAAGGTGGCTCCGCCATCGGCGGAGTCCTGCTCGTTCGCCATGGCCAGACCGATGACAATCGTCCGCCGATCCGCGTGCAGGGCTTCGCCGACACTCCGCTCAACGAAACCGGTCGCCATCAGGCGACGCAGGCCGCCGAGCGGATCGCGCGGGGCCCTGCGGTTAGCTCGCTGTGGGCCTCCGATCTCTCGCGGGCGAGAGAGACGGCAGAGATCGTCGGCGCACGGATCGGAATGGTGCCTCGCCTCGACCCGCGCCTACGCGAGGCCAGCCGCGGGCGCTGGGAGGGAAGGCTGTTCATCGACATCGAGCGTCAGGAGCCGGAGCTGTACGCGGCCTGGCGACGGGCGGGAGCGTCGTTTCGGTTTCCCGGCGGCGAGTCGCTGCAGGAACAGCAGCAGCGAGTTCAGGCGGCGGTGCTGGAAATCCGCCGCCACGGCCGGCTACCGGCGCTGGTTGTCTGCCACGGCGGCTCGATCCGGGTGATGCTGGCCGCGCGTGATCCTCGCGGCCTTGACGCGTTTCACGACTTTGAGGTTCCGAATCTTGCGGTGGTGCCGATTTGAGCCGGCTGGCGCTGGCCGCGTTTGCCGCGCTGGCGGTGGCCACCGTGGCGGCGTTCTTCGTCACCCAGCACCTGAAGGTCACCACGCCGCTGATCGCCGGCCTCGGGCGCCCCAACCCGGAGACGATCTCTCCCGCCGGGACGGGGTGCGGCGGGGCTCGCCGGTGGTCGAGGTTCTCCTTTTACCTGCTCCATCGGAGCGATCAGGTTGCCGTCTACGTGGTCGATTCGGGGGGGACGATCGTCCGCACGCTTGCCTCGAACCGTCACATGCGTCGCCGGGTGCGATTTCCGGACGGCAGCTTCGTCTGGAACGGCAGGATGGACAACGGTCGGATCGCCCCCGACGGCGACTACTACTTCCGCATCGCGCTGCTCGGGCAGGGGCGCACGGTTGAGGCGCCGCTTCCGATCGTCGTCAAATCGATACCGCCGCGACCGGTGGTGAGCGACGTCAGCCCGGCGTTGATCCCGACAGCCGCTGGCAGCTCGGTGAGCATCCATTTCCGCGGCAACGAGCGCTACCGGGGCTTGGTGCGTCTGTTCCGAACCGACCTTCCCGCCGGTCCGCAGCTGGTCAAGACCTTCCGCACCCGGGGGAACGGGTCGACCACGACATGGGATGGGAAGATCGCGCAGCGGCCGGCGCCCGCCGGTATCTATCTCGTCGGTCTGCAGGTCACCGACAAGGCCTGCAACACCGGCCGGTTTCCAGCCACGATCCCGCCGCGACCTGGGTCCACGGCCCACGCGGGCGTGACCGTGCGCTACCTCGCAGTGCAGCCACCGCTGGATCCGGTGCCAGCGGGAACCGACGCCGAGGTCCTGATCGACTCCCGCCACCAGTCCTACAGCTGGACTCTGCAGCGAGGCGGGGATGCCCGGGCCCTCGCCCACGGAAGCGGCACAGCGGTGATGCTGCACGTGCCGCTGCCGCGGGGTTCTCCGGGTCTGTTCCTGCTGACGGTTCGCTCGGGTCCACATGCCACCGTGGTCCCGTTGGTGGCGAGCGGCATCGGTCGCGCCGGACGGGAGCCGCGGATCCTCGTGGTCTTGCCCGCGCTTACCTGGCAGGGTCTGAACCCGGTCGACGACAACGGCGACGGGCTCCCGAACACGCTCGACGCCGGAGGCCCGGTGAAGTTGGCGCGGGTGCTGACCGAGGCCCCTCCCGCGGGGCTCGCCGACGAGCAGGGCCTGCTGGGCTACCTCGACCGCTCCGGGCTCGGCTACCAGTTGACCACCGATGTGGGGCTGATAGACGGCATTGGCCCCTCGCTCTCGGGTCATGCCGGGGTTGTTCTCGCCGGCTCGGAGCGCTGGCTCACGCCGGCGCTGAGCGCGCGCCTGCGCGCCTACGTTGACAGCGGTGGTCACGTGCTCTCCCTGGGGCTCGATTCGCTGCGCCGTCAGGTCGAGGTCAGCGCCGGCCAGGCCATCGACCCCACCTCGCCCGCCGCGGCGGACATCTTCGGAGCCAGGCCGGGCGCAGTGGCGGGCACACGGGACCTGATCACGGTCTCGCGCGACGACCTCGGGCTGTTTACCGGCACCTCTGGAGCGCTGTCCGGCTGGCGCGCCTATCAGCCCTTCACCCCCGGTCCGGGCATCACCTTCACCACCGTTGCGGGCGTGGGCGGAGCCGCGGTGGCGGTGGCCGGATTTCGCTCCGGCAGCGGCGTCGTGGTCGAGATCGGATTGCCGGGGTTCGGACACAGTCTGGCCGGCAACGTGGATGCCCAAGAGCTGATCGCCAACCTGTGGCGGGTGCTCGGTCGCTGAGGGCTGCCGCCCGCAGGCGCGATCCGTACCGTGTGGCGACGTGACTGGGCTCCTCAAGCGCCTGGTGAGCTCATTGGCCGCTTACCAGGTGGCAGACGTGGTCTCGAAGCTGATCGCCGTGCTGCTGCTGCCGGTGTACACCCGCTACATCAGCCCCAGCGGCTACGGCACCGTCGAGCTGCTGGCCAACGGGGTGATCTTCGTGAGCATTCTGATCCGCTTCGGGATGATCGAGGCGTTCCTGCGCTTCCACTACACCGATTCCGATCAGGCGCGCCGCGAGGCTCTGGCCCGCCGCGCGGTGTCGTTCCTGCTGATCACGACCACGATCGCCGCCGCCGTTCTCGCCGCCGCCTCCGGCCCGCTGTCCCGAATCGTTCTTGGCTACCGGGACGTCCCCATCTTCCTCGTCGCCGTGCTCGGGCTGTGGAGCTTCACCAACCTGGAGCTGGCCTATGGGCTGCTGCGGGTCGACGAGCGGATCCGGGCGTATGCCGTCGCCTCGCTGACCAACGTCGGGCTGACGATCGCCATCTCGGTCGTGCTCGTGGTCGGATTGGGCCAGGGAGCGCAAGGGCTGCTGATCGGCAATTACGGGGCTTCCACGATCGTGCTCGTGGGCTTGTGGTGGACACTGCGCCACCGACTGGGACGGCAGCGCCGGCGAGGCGAGCGGCTGCCACTGCTGCTGCGCTTCGGTCTGCCGACGGTCCCGGCTGAGCTCTCGGTGTACGCGCTCAGCATCGTCGACCGTTACTACATCTACCACCGGAGCACGGCACTCGCCGGCCTGTACTCGATCGCGGTCAAGCTGGCCGGATCGGTGGCGTTCATCGTGCGGGCGTTCCAGTACGCGTGGCCACCGCTGGCCTACTCCATCACCGACGACCGCCAGGCATCGCGGTTCTACGGGCTGGTCACGACCTATTACGTGCTGGTCAGTGGCTGGGCGGTGGCCGCCCTGACATTGCTCGGTCGCTGGGTCCTACGCCTGCTGACCACGCCGCACTTCTACGGCGCTTACCGAGCGCTGCCGTGGGTGGCGCTCGGCTGGGCGATGTACGGGTTGTGGGTGGTGTTCCTGGTCGTCGCCGGCCGGGCGCAGGTGACCAGCCGGAACTTTCCGGCGTCGCTCGCCGGTCTGGTGACCAACGTCGTGCTGATCGTGCTGCTGGTGCCACCGCTGGGGATCGCGGGCGCGGGAATCGCGCTCTGCGGTGCCTATGCGGTGATGCTGACCGTCATCCACGGGTTGACCCGCAGCGTCTTCCAGGTGCAGTTCGAATGGCTGCGCCTGAGCCAGACGGTGACCGTGCTGGGGGTGTTTGCGGCCGGCGGCGAGCTGCTGCTGCCCACCCATGGCGCCGTCGGGCTGCTGAGCCGGGCCGCGGTATGGCTGGCGATCCCGATGGTGCTATTCGGGCTTCGCTTTGCCAACGCACAGGAGCGGGCGCAGCTGCGGCAGTTGGCCCGGCGCCTCCGTCCCCGCCCGCCCGGTCCGGCCGGGGGGGCCGCTTGAACCGGCCCCCCGTCAGCGTCGTGATGCCATTCGCCGGCGACATCGAGGCGGCATTGGCGGCAGCGCGGGCGCTGAGCGGGCTGCAAACCCAGCCCGGCGATGAGCTGATCCTGGTCGATAATGCCGGTACCGCGCCCGCGGCAGAGGGAATCACGATCCTGCGCGCCCTGGGTGAGCGGTCGCCGGCGCACGCGCGCAATGCCGGAGCCCGACGGGCTGATGGCGAATGGATCCTGTTTCTGGATGCCGACTGCCGGCCGCCGGCTTGGCTGCTGGGAGCGTACTTCGCGCATCCGGTGGCGCCGGACGTGGGAGCGCTTGCCGGTGAGGTCGTACCGGCAGCCGATGCGGCCACGCTCGCCGCGCGCTATGGGGCGACCAGAAGCTTTCTCAGTCAGCGGTCTCATCTGGCTCACCCGTACCTGCCGCGCGCGGTCGCCGCCAACCTGATGGTCCGCGCCAGCGCGTTCAGGCAGCTCGGCGGGTTCCTGGAGGGGCTGTGGGCGGCCGAGGACACCGACTTCTGCTGGCGACTGCAGCGCGCCGGCTGGCGGTTGGAGTTGTGCCCGGAGGCACTAGTCGAGCACACCTACCGGACCACTGTGGCGCAGCTGCGGCGCCAATGGCGAGGCTACGCGGCTGGCCGTGCGTGGCTGGGCCGTCGCTACCCGGGGTTCAGCCCGCAGCCGGCGGTGTCGCGCATCCCCGGCAGGGTGCGGGCAGGCATCGGCTTCGCCCGAGCGCGGCGGGGCGCGACCGAGCCGGAACGGGACGCGAATCGACCGTATGCGGAAGCTGGCCTCGGAGCCGGAACCGCAGCCACTCGAACGACCGCTGAGCCAGGCCAGCTGGAGCGGGGACGCAACCTCGCACTCGATGTGCTGCTGGCCGTCGAGGAGCTACGGGGCCTGACGCAGTCGAACCGTCCCGCCCGGTCGCCTGGACCCAGCCCCGTCCTCCCGCCCGTGGGCACGGTGCTCGTCGCCGATCGCTTCCCGATCCCCGATGACCCACTGGTGGAGCTCGCGCGCACACTCGGGGGGGCTCGCGTGGAGGCGGGGGCACGGCCGGAGGCGATCGCTGCCGGCACCGACCCCGCTGGCCTGCTGGTCGTCTATCGGGAGGACGACGGCGTCGCTGAGCGGGTCCTGGCGTTGGTGGCGCTGGTCGGCCGCCATCCGGTGCGCTGCCTGCGTGATGCCGTGAAGGCCAGGGACACCGAGGGCATTTCGCTGTCGGCGCTGGCCCCCGCGATACGACGGCTGGCGCGCGAGCGCGGCGCAAGCGTGCATCCGCTTGGGGGTGCCCGCGCGCGCTCCACGGCGGCACGGCTGGCGGCGCTGAGCGGGCGGGCACTGGTGGGACAGCTGAGTGAGTGACCTCGCCAAGTTGATGCGCGTCTGCATCGTAGATCCGTCCTCGTTCACGGCGCCCTATGACCACGCCCTGTGTGCGGCGCTTGCCCACCACGGCGCGGGTGTGACCTTGGCCACCAGCCGCTTCGCCTACGGTGAGACTCCGCACAGCGACGGCTACCGAAGGCTGGAGATGTTCTATCGGCACTCGCTCGGTGCCCCTGGGTCGCGGTTGCGGCAGATGAGCAAGCTCGCCCAGCACGTGCCGAACATGCTCGCCCTGAGGGGGACCGCAGCGGCCGCGGACGTGACTCACTTCCAGTGGCTCGACGTGCAGTGGCTCGACCGCCATCTGCTCCCACCCGGGCCGCTTCTGCTAACCGCACACGACCTGCTCCCGCGTGAGCCACGGCCGGGGCAGACGCGGGCCCAGCGGGCGCTGTACGAGCGCATGGATGCGGTGATTGCGCACTCGGACTACGGGCGGGGTCAGCTCGTGCGGCGTCTCGGGCTCGATCCAGCTCGCGTCCACGTGGTTCCCCACGGGGCGTTCACTCACCTCACCGAGCAGCCGCATGAGCGGCCGCTGCCACCCGAGCTGGCTCGCGTCGAAGGTCCCGTCGTGCTGTTCTTCGGCCTGCTGCGTCCGTACAAGGGGATCGGCATGCTGCTCGCGGCTTGGCGCGGAATCGAGGACGCCGAGCTGTGGATCGTCGGGCGTCCGCGGATGCCGCTGGCACCGCTGCGGGCCGCCGCCCCCCCGGGGGTGCGGTTCGTGACCAGGTACATCGCTGACTCCGAGTTGCCCGCGTACTTCCGCCGGGCGGACCTCGTCGCGCTCCCGTACGCCGGCACCGAGCGCTTTGACCAGTCCGGCGTACTGGCCACCGCCTTGGCCTTCGGCAAGCCAGCCGTGGTCAGTGACATCGGCGGTCTGAGCGAGATCACCGCGGCCGGCGCCGCCGAATCGGTGGCCCCCGGGGATCCCGCCGCCTGGCACCGTACGCTGACGTCGCTGCTGGCCGATTCGGCGGCGCGGGCACGTCTGCGCCGAGGTGCGATGGCGGCCGCCGCGGGCCCCTACTCCTGGGATCTGGCCGCTCGGCGCACGCTCGCCGTCTACCACGAGGTGCTCGGGTGAGAGCGGTCGTTCACAATCCGCCGCCGTGACCGCACTCGCGATCTGCTTCTGGGTCTGCACCGGGCTGCTGGTCTACACCCACGCCGGCTACCCGCTGTTGTTGACCCTGCTGGCGTGGCTGCGGCCGCGACGCTCCCGGCCATCGGGCTCGGGGGCGCTTCCAAGCGTCTCGGTGATCATCGCCGCTTACGCGGAGCAGGACGTGATCGAGCGGCGGATCGCAAACCTGCGCCGGCTCGATTACCCAGCCGGGTTGCTGGAGGTGATCGTCGCCTGCGACGGATCCGTCGACCTCACCGCAGCCCGCGCCCGGGCGGCCGGCGCCGATCTCGTGCTGGAGTTGCCGCGTGAGGGAAAGGTCCGGGCCCAGGACGCCGCCGTCCAGCGTTCCCAGCGGGATCTCGTGGCCTTCTCGGACGCCAACGCCAGCTGGGAATCCGATGCCCTCGTGCGGCTGGTGGACGCGTTCGCCGATCCGCGGGTCGGCTACGCCTGCGGCCAGGTTCGGTTTGCCGGAGATGGCAGCAACCAGGAGGGGCTCTACTGGCGCTACGAGATGACGCTGCGCAGGTTGGAGTCGCGGGTCCGATCAGTGACCGGCGGCAATGGCGCGATCTACGCCACCCGGCGGGAGGCATACCTGGTGGTCGATCCGATCATGGGTCACGACCTGTCGTTCCCCTTCAACATGGTCAAGCGCGGCTGGCGGGCGGTGTACGTGCCCGAGGCCCGGGCAAGCGAGAGGATGGTGCCGACGCTCGAGGGGGAGTTCGCACGCAAGCGCCGGATGATGAGCCACGGATGGCCGATCGTCGTGCGCGGCGGGATGCTCTCTCCCCGCGGCTATGACCCACTGTATGGGCTGATGATCGTGTCCCATCGCGTGCTTCGCTACCTCTCGCCGTTCCTGCATCTGGGGGCGCTGGTCACCAGCGCCATGCTGGTCGGCTCCGGCTGGGTGTACGCCCTGGCGCTGGCCCTCCAGCTGGCGGTGCTGCTGGCAGCGCTGGTGGCCCCAATACTGCCGCTGCGTCCGTTGCTGGTGGCCCGCTACTACGTCCTGACCACGGCGTCGCTGGCCGCCGGGCTGTGGGATTGGCTGGTCCGCGGCACGGCCGCGGGCTGGGAACCGGCCGAGGGCACGCGTTGATCAAGCGAGTGCTTGACCTGCTGATCGCGGGTGTCGGCTCGATCCTGACCGTACCGATGATCGGAGTGCTCACCGGCCTGGTGCGCCTGGAGTCACCCGGGCACCCGATCTACCGCCAGACGCGCGTTGGCCGCGATGGCATGACGTTCTCGATCTACAAGCTGCGCACCATGGTTCGCGGAGCCGAGTTCACCGGCGCGGGCCTGGCCATCCAGGAGGGTGATGATCGGATCACGCGGCTGGGAGCCTTTCTGCGCCGCTACTCCCTGGACGAGCTGCCCAACCTGTGGAACGTGCTGCGGGGGGAGATGTCGATCGTCGGACCCCGGCCAACGGTGCCGGTCCAGGTGGCTCAGTACACCGAACACCAGCGTCGTAGGCTGGCGGTCAAGCCCGGGATCACCGGCTGGGCGCAGGTCAACGGCCGGGCGTCGCTGCCGTGGAGCGAGCGAATCGAGCTCGACATCTGGTACGTCGAGCACCAGTCGCTGTGGCTCGATCTACGGATCATGGCCAGGACGGTGGCGATGGTGCTCGGCGGACACGGCCTCTACAAGGGAGAGAGTGGCGGATGGCATCCCCCCGACGTGAGCTAGGCGTGCTGCTGACCGGTGCGGGCAAGCGCTACGACATCGTCTCGGCGTTCGCTCAACACGCAACCGTGATCGCCGTCGATCCGAATCCGCTGGCGCCCGCGCAGTACGCGGCCCATCACCGTTGTGCCGTGCCCTCGATCGACGACCCCGACTACGTCCCCGCGCTCATGGAGCTGTGCGCGACTCACCATGTGGAGGCGGTAGTGCCGCTCACCGACCTCGACCTGGAGGTGCTGGCGCGGGCCCGCCGGGACGGTCAGCTGCCTGCATTCGTCCCCGATCCGGAGATCGCTCGTGCCACCTTCGACAAGTACGAGGCCCACCTGCTGCTGACGCGGCTCGGTTTACCCTCGCCCCCAACCGCGCTGCCGGGAGAGCCGGTGGCGCACTACCCGGTGATGGTCAAGCCTCGGCGGGGCTCGGGTGCGCGCTCGATCCACCGCGCCGACGACGCCTGCGCGGCCCAGTTCTTCGTCGGGTACGTAAAGGAGCCAACAATGGTGCAGCGACTGATGGAGGGCCCGGAGTTCTCGATCGACTGCCTGTCGGATCTGACCGGTCGCTGCCTGAACGCGATCCCGCGGACGATGATCGAGTCCCGCGGGGGTGAATCGATCAAGGGGACGGTGATCGCCGACCTCGAGCTGGTGAACCTCGGCGCGCGAGTCGTCGAGGCGCTGGGCGTGCGCGGGCCGTGCACGATCCAGGTGTTCCGAGACCCGGAGATCGGGCTGGGGATCACCGACGTCAACACGCGTTTCGGGGGAGCCTTCCCCGCCCCGGTGTACGCGGCCCTGCCCGGGCGCAGCTATCCCGAGCTGATCGTCCGTATGGCCGCCGGCGAGGAGGTGGCGACGCATGTCGGGAGCTTCCGGGCCGGGGTCACCTTCAGTCGATACTTCTGGCAGCTCGAGCTCGACGGGCAGCTGCGGCCGACCGGACGGGACATCATCGATCCGCCGGGGCCGCCGACTCCGATGAGCTGAAGCCGGCGATGTCTCCGGGCGAAGCGGCGGCCACGGCGCGGGATTCAGAGACGCGGGAGGATGTCGTCGGGGGGCGGCAGGATGTCCAAATCCCTGGCCGCGATTACCCAAACCTCCAGGTATCGGGCTGATAACCTTCTCACATGCAAGCGAGCACGGCGCCAGGGAAGGCGTCGGCAGGGGTAGCCACAGCGACCGTTCCACATCTGTTGCGGCTTGCTTCAGATGCGGGACTGGTGCGTCTGATTCGCGACGGCCATCCGAGGGCCTTCGACGCCGCCTACGAGCGTCATCACCGAGCGATCCTGTCCTTCTGCGCCCAGATCCTCGGGGACGTGCATGAGGCCGAGGATGCCGTCCAGCACACATTCCTGGCTGCATACGTCGAGCTGGTCTCGTCGCAGAAGCCGATTCACCTACGCGCGTGGCTGTTCACGATCGCGCGCAATCGCTGCTACTCGGTCCTGCGGGGTCGACGCGAGCTTCCGGTGGCCGGGGTGGAGGAATCGCCCAGCGAGGGCCTCGCAGTCCAGGTCCAGCGCCGCGAGGATCTGCGCGATCTCGTCGTGGATATGCAACGACTCCCCCCGGAACAGCGCGCGGCACTGGTGTTGGCCGAGCTCGAGGCATTGAGTCACGAACAGATCGGCCACGCCCTCGGGGTTCCACGTACCAAGGTCAAGGCGCTGGTGTTCCAGGCCCGCGAGTCACTGTTGGCCACCCGCATTGCGCGTGAGACCGAATGCTCGGAGATTCGCCTCCAGCTGGCCACCCAGCGCGGCGCGGCTCTGCGGCGCAGGAACCTACGTCGCCATCTCGCTGAGTGCCCGGGCTGCCGCGCGTACCGCCGGCAGATGGAGCGTCAGTCTCGGCTGCCCGCATTGGTCCTACCGCTCGGTCCGGCGCTCGCGCTGCGGAAAACCGTGCTCGGCAGGCTAGAGGGTCGAGGGAGCAGTGCCGGCGTGGGCGGCGGTGCTGGAGGTGCGGGCTTGGTCTTGTCTGTCCCCTTCAAGAGCGGCCTGATCAAGGGCGGAGCCTGTCTGCTGCTGGCGGGCCTCGGAACCGCGGGTACGGTCGCGGTGACCGGGAGTCGGGTCCTCCCCGGGCCGGGGAGCGACTCAACATCGGCAGCCGTTCCCGGAAGGGCTCAGGTTTCCCCTGCCCGCGGAGGTTCGAGCCTCACACTGGTCACCTTCACCGCCGCATCGAGCGTGAGCGTGGCCTTCTGGTCACATGCCGGACTGCCTGTCTCGATCACTGCCTCCGCCGGGGCCGGCAGCGCGCCCCTCAGCGCGCCCGGTCTGCCCGGGGCAGGGTCATCGCCCCGGGTTGCCATCGGCACCGCGGATCAACCGCTGCCGGGAGAGGAGACCGCCACACCGTTCCCGGCGCCGGTAGAAATCCCTCCGGCTGCAGACTCAGCCACGCCTGTAGAGGCGGCGGGGGCTCCGCTGCCCGACCCAGCGACATCTGTGGCGGGGCCAGCGGTCCCGGACCCAGCGACATCTGGCGCGGAGCCGGCGGCAGCGGCTCCGGACCCAGCGACATCCGTGGCAGAGCCAGGGCCAGCGGTGCCGGACCCAGCGATACCGCCGGCGGCACTCGTTCCCGACAAAGCAACACCGGCCGCGATCTCGTGGCCTGCGGTGCCAGATTCAGCGACGATTGCGGCGTCGCCGGGGTCAGCGGTGCCAGATCCGGCGACGACTGCGGCCGAGCGGGGGCCAGCGGGTCCGGACCCAGCGACACCGTCGGCGGCACCCGCTCCCGATCCGGCGACAACTTCGGCCGAGCGGGGGCCAGCGGGTCCGGACCCAGCGACACCGTCGGCGGCACCCGCTCCCGATCCAGCGACACCTGTGGCGGCACCGGGGCCTGCGGTGCCAGACCCAGCGATACCTGCGGGCACGGGCGCTACGGCCAGCCTGCCCACGCCCTCGCAGCCGGAGGCACCGACGGTTGCCGTCGGCCAGCGGGGAGCGAGCGTGAACGTCTCGCCGGGTTCCGCTGGATCCACGTCGGGGCTTGCTGGCACGACGGCGGCTCGACCGGGCGGATCGGCCGGAGCCCTGGCGGTCACCGTGGGCGCTGACGGCGACATCGGCGCCAGACCAGGGGACGTCAGCTCGGGGGCCGACGTGTCCGGCGCGCCGGCCATTCCTTGAGCGCGGTACCGTTGCCGAACCTGCACCCGCAGGACGTACCGACCAGGAGGAGATTTTCATGGCCAAAGCCCTTCGTTCGCTCGCCGGACAGGTGGTGGCAATCACCGGCGGCGCCCGCGGTATCGGTCGCGCCACCGCCTCAGCCCTGATCGCGCAGGGTGCGCGCGTGGCCATCGGCGACATTGATGCCGCGCTGGCCGAGCGCACAGCTCAGGAGCTGGGCGCGGGCACGGTGGGACTGCCACTCGACGTCACCGACAGCGCGAGCTTCGAGTCATTCCTGCAGGAGGTCGACCGGCGCCTTGGCCCCCTCGACGTGCTCGTCAACAACGCCGGAATCATGCCCATCGGCCCGTTCACGGAGGAGAGCGACGCAACCGCCAAGCGGATGGTCGACATCAACCTGCACGGCGTCATCCACGGCTCCAAGCTCGCCCTGGCACGCTTCCTTCCCCGGAGCCGGGGTCACCTGGTGCAGATTGCCTCGGCGGCCGGCAAGGCGGGGTTGCCCGGCGGGGTTAGCTACTGCGCCACCAAGCACGCCGTGGTCGGCCTGAGTGAGGCGCTGCGCGCCGAGCTGCGCGGCACCGGCGTGGACGTCAGCCTGGTGATGCCGGTGGTTGTCAACACCGAGCTCGGATCGGGCCTACCCGAGACCCGCGGGTTCAAGGCGATGCAACCCGAGGACGTCGCCGACGCGATCGTCGAGGCGCTGCAGACAGGACGCTTCGAGGTTTTCGTGCCCAAGTCGATGAGCCGCCTGGTGCGGATGAACGCGCTGATGCCGCGCCGTGCGATGGAGGGGCTCGGTCGAGTGCTGAAGGGAGATCAGGTGCTGATGGCTCCTGACCACGGCGCCCGCGCCGCCTACGAGGCTCGGATGAAGGAGACGATCGCTCCGGCCGAGCAGGAGATGTCCTCCACGGAGGCTGAGCGCCAGCCGGAGAAGGTCTAGGGCTAGCGAGAAGCTGACCAGCCTCTCAGTCTGTAGCCCCCAACCAGTCGGCGATCAGCCCGCCGATCTGCGCTCCCGCATCCTCCTGCAGGAAGTGGCTGGCCTGCGCGATCACGTGCTCGACCGAGGTGCCGAGCGCGGCGGCGAATCGATGCCCGACCTCGAGGGGTAGTACAGGATCGGACTCGGCCCAGAGCACAAATTTGGATCGCGTGTCACCTTTCATCGCCTCCAGCACCCTCTGACCGGCTGTTGCCCCGGGCATCTCCGGGGAGGTCGGCAGCATCAGCGGAAAGGCACGGGCACCGGCCTTGGACTCTGGGTTGGGATACGGCGCATCGTAGGCGGCGATGACCTCGTCACCGGGATCGCGCTGACAAGCACCCCTGACCAGCATGCCGACGGGCAGGTCGTCGGTCCGCGCGACGAAGTCGCGGAACTGGTTCCAGGCGCCGGTCATCTGCTGATGGCCGGTGAACAGGCCGGTATCGAGCACCACCATGCGGGCGATCCGATCAGGGTGCTCAGCGGCCAGGCGCAGGCCGATCGGACCACCCCAATCGTGGACGACCACCGTCGCACCGCGCAGATCGAGCTTCTCCAGCAGCGGCGCGATCGCGGCGACATGACGGTCGTAGCTGTACCACCCGACGTCGGTCGGCTTATCCGAACGCCCGAAACCCGGCAGGTCGGGAGCGATGCAGCGGAAGCCCGCCTCCCGTACCGGCGGGATCACCTTGCGCCACAGAAACGACCACGTCGGCTCACCGTGAAAGAAGATCACCGGCGCTCCATCACCCTCGTCGAGGTGGGCCAGTCGCAGTCCGTCGTAGTCGCGGTAGCGTGGCTCAAAGGCGAAGTCGGGCAGTCCGGCAAGCAGCTCTTCCGGGGTGCGGACCGCGTCTTGCACGGCGTAGAACCTACACCGCTCGCCGTATGCGTGCAGCCTACGGCCGCGAGGTGCCGCCGGATCACCGTTTATCGTGACCTTATGCCGCTTTCGGTCTACTACCGTTGGAGCGGTCGGCTATCCTCGTGCGCTCGTAATTGCTGGCGATCTTTCAGCTTCTGGCCGGTTCGCACGGGGCCGCCTGCAGGTCGAGCGCGCTGAAGATCCACGTCGAGCTTGAAGGTATTGGACATCCGTATGCAAATCCTGGTTCTTGGTGGTGACGGGTACTTAGGCTGGCCGACTGCCCTCCACTTGTCGGCGCTCGGCCATGAGGTTGCCGTAAACGACAACCTCGCTCGCCGTGGCTACGACGAGGAGATGGGCGTCGAGAGCCTGATTCCGATCGCCACGCTGGATGAGCGCATCGCCGCCTGGGCCGAGATCAGCGGCAAGACGGTCAAGAGCTACTTGGGCGACCTCTGCGACGGAGCCTTCGTGCACCAGATGGTCCGGGACTTCCACCCCGACACGATCGTGCACTTCGGCGAGCAGCGGGCGGCGCCGTACTCGATGATCGACCAGGCCCATGCCGTCTACACCCAGACCAACAACGTCGTCGGCAACCTCAACGTGATGTACGCGATCGCCGACTTCGACCGGGACATCCACCTGGTCAAGCTCGGCACCATGGGCGAGTACGGGCAGCCCAACATCGACATCGAGGAGGGGTGGATCGAGATCGAGCACAAGGGCCGCAAGGACCGGATGATCTATCCGAAGAAGCCGGGCTCGTTCTACCACCTCTCCAAGGTCCACGACAGCCACAACATCGAATTCGGATGTCGCATCTGGGGCCTGCGGGCCACCGACCTCAACCAGGGGGTCGTCTACGGCGCCGATACCGAGCAGACCAAGCTCGACCCCCGTCTAACCACACGCTTTGACTACGACGGTGTATTCGGCACCGTGCTCAACCGGATGGTCATCCAGGCCGTGCTGGGCCATCCGCTGACCGTCTACGGCAACGGCTCCCAGACGCGCGGCCTGATCAACATCGTCGACACGGTCGAGTGCATCCGGCTGGCCTCCGAGACTCCCGCCCAGAGGGGAGAGTTCCGGGTCTTCAACCAGATGACCGAGTCGATGTCGATCAACCAGATCGCTCAGACGATCGCCGACGAGTTCCCGGGCGAGGCCACAATCGAGCACGTCGCCAACCCGCGGGTCGAGAGCTACGACCACTACTACAACGTCGTGCATACCGCGCTCGAGGGACTCGGCCTCAAGCCGACGCTGCTCTCGACGACGCTGATCGACCACCTGTTCGATGTCGTCGAGCAGCACCGGGATCGCGTCGACCTGAGAGCGATCATGCCGACGGTGCGCTGGGCGCAGACAACGAGCGAGTTGCCCCACACCGCCAGCGCGCTGGCGCAGACGTGACCGGTCTTGCCCTGGGGGGCTTGAGCGGGCGCCGGGTCCTCGTCACCGGCGGCTCCGGCTTTATCGGCCGACACGTGGTGGCGTTGCTCAGCGGCGAGGACGCAAACGTGCGCGTGATCGACCTGCGGCCCCATCCCGATCCGCAGGTGGAGATCGTGATCGGCGACCTCACCGATCCGGATGTGCTCGGGGCCGCGCTGGAAGGCGGCTTCGACGCGGTGGTTCATCTGGCCGCGGTGACATCGGTGCTGCGCTCGCTGGAGCAGCCCGATCTCACCTACGCCACCAACGTCGCCGCCACCCACGGCCTCCTGGAGGGCGCCCGCAGGGCCGGGGTCAAGGCGCTTGCATTCGCCTCCACTAACGCGGTCACGGGGCCGATGCAGGCGCCCGCGATCACTGAGCGCGCCGTGCTGGCGCCGCTCACACCCTACGGAGCGACCAAGGCTGCCGGGGAGATGCTGATGTCGGCCTACACCGCCTCCTACGGCGTGCGCTGCGCATGCCTGCGGCTGACCAACGTATACGGCCTGGGAATGCAGGCCAAGGACAGCATCGTCGCGCGCCTGATGCGCGTGATTCGCCTCGGCGGTGGTTTCGAGATCTACGGCGACGGCACCCAGATGCGCGATTACGTCAACGCTGCCGATGTCGTGGCCGCGTTTCGGTTGGCGCTGCTGAACGACCAGTGGTCGGGGCCGATGGTGATCGGCGCCGGCAGCTCGCTGTCGGTGCTGGAGGTGGTGCGGGCGGTGCGGGAAGCCACCGGCGCCGAGATCGACGTCCGCCACGGACCGGCCAAGCCGGGCGAGATGCCGGCAGTGATCGTCGACCCCAGCCGCGCCCGGGCAGCGGGCTGGTCGCCCCGCTTCGACTTCGACCGAGGTCTGGCCGCCGTGTGGGAGGAATGGTCGCGCGCTGATCCGGAGACGATCGCCACCGGCGCACCGGCGGCAGCGGTCGGCGCCGGAGGGACGGCGTGATGCTCGTCTCAGCAACGCCGTTCTCGGCCCAGGCCGAGCTGGCCAAGCTGCCTCCCCAGGAGCGAGCCGCCGCCGCCGCCTTCTTGGCCGCCCACCCGCCTGGCGTTGGCGCTCCGCTGGCCGTGGTGATCCCGGCCTACAACGAGGAGCCGACGGTCGCCGCGGTGATCGCCGAGATCCCCGGCGAAGCCGCGGGCCTGCCGACGGAGACGATCGTGGTTGTCGACGGAGCCCAGGATGCGACCGCGGCTCATGCCGCCCAGGCGGGCGCGCTGGTGTGCGATGTTCCCGTCAACCGCGGACAGGGTGCGGCGCTGCGCCTGGGCTATTGGCTGGCCCGCGCCCGCGGCGCCCACGTGATCGCGACGATCGACGCTGATGGCCAGTACGAGCCGGAGGAGCTGGGACGCGTGGTGGCGCCGATCCTCGAGGGCAGGGCCGAGTTCGTATCCGGCTCCCGGCGGCTGGGGGCCGAGCTGACCACCGATCGCACCCGCCATCTGGGGGTGCTGGTGTTCGGGGCGCTGATCAGCGTCCTGGTCCGCCATAGAATCACCGATCCCGCCTGCGGGATCCGGGCGATGCGCTCTGACGTGACCGGCGCCGTGGTGCTGGAGCAGCCGCAGTATCAGGCTTCGGAGCTGATGATCAGTGCGGCACTACACGGCTTTCGCCTGGCCGAGGTGCCGACGACGATGCGTGACCGAGGCCGGCACGCGACCGGGACCAAGAAGGGCGGAAACCTCGGCTACGGACTGCGGTTCGCCCGCGCGGCCATCCACACCTGGTGGCGCGATCGGACTGCGGCGCGCACACGACTGCGGCCGTAAAAGACCCAGTGCTCGTAGGCGATGAACTTCGCCCCGAACAGGATCGCCTGGACCGCCACGTAGGACAACGTGACCAGTGCGACGCGGATCCCGTGGTGAGCGGGGATACCCTCCACCTGCTCCTGGGTCCAGCCGGTCGCCGCCGAGGCGGCGACCAGTGCGAGCAGCGACACGGCCACGTAGCCGATGATCTCGCGCCCGAAGGCGACCTTGCCGCTGACCCGCCAGGCCCAGCGCCGGTTGAGGATCCAGTTCGGAACCGCGCCAGCGACGAAGGCCACAATCGAGTCGATCGTCGTGCCGACGCCGAGCACGTACAGCAGCGCAAACACGACCACGCTGGTCGCGAGGGCAACGCAAGAGCCGAGGGCATAGCGAGTTATCCGGACGCCGAGCGCGGAGCGGCGCACGGCCCGCAGGCGTTCGTACTTCACCAAGGAAACTGTAGCGGCTGCGGTCGCGGCCCCCGCGGCGGGCGCTAGCGTGCCGGCGATGAGAATCCTGCCCGCACACGAGCAGCCCGCGCTCGACGATGACCTGGTGATCGCCGATGACAACGCGTTCGTGCTGCCGCGGCTGCCGGCCGGGCGCTTTGACCTGATCTACATGGATCCGCCGTTCAACACCGGGCGGGCCCAGCGGCGGCGGACACTGTCGGTGGCCGCTGACCGCACGGGTGAGCGCACCGGCTTCGGCGGCCGGCGCTACCGCTCGCGCCTGCTGGGCACGCTCAGCTACGACGACGAATTTGCGGACTACCTGGCCTTCCTGGAGCCGCGGCTGATGGCGGCGCGTGAGCTGCTGGCTCCCGACGGCACGCTGTACTTCCACATCGACTACCGCGAGGCGCACTACTGCAAGCTGCTGCTCGATGAGATCTTCGGCCGGGACGCGTTTCTCAACGAGCTCATCTGGAGTTATGACTACGGCGCCAAGCCGCGCCGGCGGTGGCCGGCCAAGCACGACACGATCCTGGTCTACGTCCGCACCCCCGGTGGTCATCACTTCGACGCCGACGCGGTGCAGCGCGAGCCCTATATGGCCCCAGGCCTGGTCGGTCCCGAGAAGGCCGCCCGCGGCAAGCGGCCGACCGACGTCTGGTTTCACACGATCGTCCCCACGGGCGGCCGCGAGAAGACCGGCTACCCGACGCAGAAGCCCGAGGGGATCCTGCGTCGGATGGTGGCTGCCTCCTCGCGTCCCGGCGGGTGGTGCCTGGATCCGTTTGCGGGCTCAGGAACGTTGGGGGCGGTCTGTCGGCAGCTGGACCGCAGGTTCGTGCTCGTCGACAACAGCCCAACCGCGGTCGAGGTGATGCGCCGGCGGCTTGGCGAGGTCAAGGCGGCTCGGGCTCTCCTCGCACCAGGGGCACGAACTTGACCGACTCCAGGCGGTGGCGTCTGACTCCGTCCAAGCCCCTCCAGGCGAGCATCAGCCGCTGCCGACCTTCACCGACGGGGGCAACCAGCCGCCCTCCAAGCGCGAGCTGTGCCTCCAGCGCGTCCGGAACAGCATCGCCGGTAGCCGCGGCGACGTTGATCGCGTCATAAGGGGCGTGGGCGGGCAACCCGGCCGATCCGTCCCCGATGAACACCTCGACGTTGGCGATCTCAAGCTCAGCCAACGTCTCCCGGGCCAGCTCGGCCAGCTCGGCATGACGCTCGATCGTGTAGACGCGACCGGCCAGCCGCGCCAGCAGCGCGGCGTGATACCCCGAGCCGGTCCCGACATCGAGGACGATGTCCCGCCCGCGCAAGCGAAGCAGCTCGAGCATCCGCGCCACCACCAGCGGCTGCGAGATGGTTTGCCCGCACGAGATCGGCAGGGCGCAGTTCTCATACGCGCGGTGGCGGTGCGCCGGCGGCACGAAGCACTCGCGCGGCACGGCGGCGATTGCCGCCAGCACGCGCTCGTCGCCGATCGAGGGCCGGAGCTGGCACAGGAGCTGGGCGACCGGGTCCATATCGCGATGCTTCCCACGCAGGCCTGGCCGCACCGCGGCTGTTGCCGACCGCCGGTGCGCCAGCGACCCTCCCCGCAGCAACCTGCACGGCGGCTCCAGCGGGGGCTGGAGATGCCAGAATCAGGACGATGATCGTCGGCTCGGCGTTGCAGAGGTTTCTGCTGCTGGTGCTGGTGGCACTGGTGGCGGCGATCGTCGCAGTGCTGGTGATCGGCGGCCCATCGAGTGGGACGCCGACATCCCTGCCGGCGCACAGCGGCTCCCGGTTCGACGGTCCGACCCTCCCGCCGGGCCTGCGGGCAACTAGCTTCTCGCTGTGGGACGAGAACGGACGCCGCGTGACGCTGGCCAGTTACCACGGCCGCGTGGTCGTGCTCACCTTCATCCATTCTCACTGCCACGACACGTGTCCGTTCATGGTCGAGCAGATAAAGGGGGCCCTGAACCTGCTGCCCGATGCGGGTCGTGGCGTTCCCGCGCTTGGTGTCAGCGTCGCTCCGGCCGAGGACACCCCGCGTAGCCGACTTGCGTTCCTGCGTCAGCACGAGATGGTAGGCCGCCTGGCGTTCCTGAATGGCCCGCTGCCGGCGCTGCGGACGGTCTGGCACGCCTACGCGATCCAACCGGTGGAGGGGCCGATCGACCACTCGACCTTCGTCCTGCTGATCGATCGGCGGGGGATCGAACGAGTGGGCTTTCCGGCCGATCAGCTCACCCCGGAGGATCTTGCCCACGACATCCGCGCGTTGCTGCGCGAGCCCGCCTGAACCTCGCCGGCTCGAGCGCGCGGCTCACCCGGTTCCCTCCTCCAGCCGCATCTTGATGTCGGTCAGGAAGCTCGCGGCCACGGCCCCGTACATGATCCGATGATCACAGGCGAGTGACAGCGTCGTCAGGTTCGCGGGGATGATGACCCCGTCACGCATGGCCGGGGTGGGACGCACTGCACCAGCCGTCAGTGCCGCCGCCTGAGGTGGCACCACCAGCGCGCTGGCGCGGGAGAGGCCAAGCTGGCCTGCATCCCAGAACGTGAACGTCGCGCCCCCAAGCTCCGGGGCCGAGAGCTCCCCGCGCGCGCCGCGGCTGGTCAGATCGGTCAACTCGGCTCCCAACTCGGATAGGGGCTTGCGCTCGGCGTCGAACACCGTCGCGATCGTGTAGGTGCTCTCATTGGCGAGCACCAGCCCGACGTTGACCCGCCGATAGCGCTCGAAGCGTCCATCACGATAGGCGCCGTTGGCCCGCGGGTGCATGGCCAGCGCCTGGGCGCAGGCGCGCACGAGGACCGTGGTCACCTCCGAGCCGGTCCGGGCAGCGACCGCCAGCGCACGGTCCATCTTCACCTCCACCTCCAGCTCGACGGTGGGTACCGTCGCTCGCGACTCGGCGCTGCGCCGCGCGACCGTTCGCTCCAATCGCGTCGGCTCGGTCACTCGGATCTCGCCCTTGGCGCCGGCCGTCGGCGGCCCTACCTGCGCTGGGTCGGCCATGGCCGGCAACATAGCTGGTGCCACTAGGGATCGGCGGGAGCATCGGCGTCAGCCCAAGCCCGGATGAACTGCTCGCGCTCCATGGCGGCGAGGTCGGCCCGCAGTGCCCGCAGCAGCTGCGCCGCCTCCTTGGGCGGAAGGCTCCAGTAGAGCAGGATCTCGCCGTCCTCGATGGAGACCACCTCGATCCGGTCGTGTCGCTGCGGATCGGCCAGGAACGCCGGCTGGTGGCCGTCCCGGGCAACGATCAACCGGAACGCGCGGTTGGCTCTCACCGCGCACCTCGCATCAGTTCGCCCGCCACCCGCTCGACTGCGGCCGCGCCGGCGAACAGGCTTCCATCGAGCGCAATCGCCGGCAGCTCCACGATGCCCGCCGCTCGCGCCCGCTCGCCCGCTCGACGTAGCGCCTCGGCGGTCGAGCGAAGCTCCATCCCCTTGAGCACTGCGCTCGGGTGCATCTCGCAGGCCGCGGCGGCGATCAGCACGGTCTCCTGCTCGCCGATGTCTCGTCCGCCGGCGAACTGCTGACGGAAGGCGGCCAAGGAAAACGCCACCGCTCGGCCCCCCCGCTTGGCGTAGGTGGCCGCCAGCGCGCAGGGCCGCGGGTCCGGTGGCCAGTGCCGCGGCCAGCGCAGCGGCTGCAGGCCCAGCTCGGCCACCCGGCGCGCCACCAGCTCCCGATCGACCTTCCCCTCGTCGTGGCCGGCATCGACGTCGGCAGCAAGCACCGGCTCCCATTCGGGGACCGTCGGGAGCGCCGACATGACCCGTTCGGCGGCCAGGTAGCACCATACGTTGGCGAGGTCGTAGAAGAAGACCGGCTGGCGTTCCCCCGAAGCGGGCACGGGCAGCGGCCGGTCAACCGTGGATTAGCCAGCCGTCGGCGGCTCTCGCCGCCTCCATGACCCCCTCGGAGAGAGTCGGATGGCCGTGGACGATGCGGGCGACCTCGGGGTAGCCACCCTCGAGCTCGCGGGCGTTGACCAGCTCCTGGATCAGCTCGGTCGCCTTGGCGCCGACGACGTGACCCCCGAGCAGCTCACCGTACTTCTTCTCCCCGATGATCTTGATCACCCCGGTGCGGTCGCCGTAGACGGTCCCAGCGCCGACGGCGCCGTACTGCACCTTGCCGACGACGACGTCGTGGCCCGCTTCTCTGGCCTGCGCCTCGGTGAGCCCGAAGCTGGCTACGTTTGGGGTGCAGAACGTCGCTCGAGGAATGTCGATGTACTCGATCGTATGCGTGGACATGCCGGCGGCGTCCTCGACGGCGATCACCCCCTCGTCGGAGGCCTTGTGCGCGAGCGCGGGCCCGGGCACGACGTCGCCGATCGCATAGACACCCTCTGCGCTGGTCCGCATCGCGCCATCGACCTCGATCAGCCCTCCCGCGGCGAGCTTGACTCCCGCGGTCTCCAATCTCAACGCCGCCACGTCAGGCCCGCGGCCGGCGGCGATCACCAGCCAGTCGACATCGCCGGCGAGATCTCCGTGGCTGAAGGTAACCCCGCTCTCCCCCGAGCGCACGTCGGTTACCAAGGTGTTCGTGTGGACGCTCATACCCTGCTTCTTCAGACCGCGCTCAGCCGCCTTGGAGATGTCGGCGTCCTCGGTCGGGAGCACCCGATCAAGCGCCTCGAACAGCATCACCTTGACGCCCAGGCGTGCATAAGCCGAGGCAATCTCGGCGCCCGAGGCCCCGGCTCCGACCACCGCCATCGTCTCCGGCAGCTCCGCCAGTCCCCATGCCTCCTCGGTTCCGATCACCCGTCCACCGAACTGGGTCCCGGGGATCGGCCGCTTCACCGATCCGCTGGCCACCACGATCGTCTTGGCCGCGATCGTCTGGCCGTCGACGCTGACGTTGCCGGCGCCGGCCAGCGACGCCTCGCCCTCGATCACCTCGATCCCGTTCTTCTTGAACAGGCCGTCCACCCCGCCGGTGAGCGTCGAGATCACGCGTTCGCGCCGCTTGCCCACAGCGGCGAAGTCGACCTCGGGCCGGGAAACCTTGATCCCGAAGTCACCGGCCTCGCGCACTTCGGAGAGCACGTCGGCGACCCGCAGCACGGCCTTGGCCGGGATGCAGGCGTAGTTCAGGCAGCGCCCGCCGACGCGATCCTTCTCGACCACGGCGGTGTTCATCCCCAGCTGCGCGGCGCGAATCGCCGCCACATAGCCGCCGGGACCCGAGCCGATCACCAGGCAGTCGTAGCTGGATTGCGCCATCGGCTCGCAGCCTATCTGAACCGCCGCCGGCGCCAGCGCAGGCTACGGCGGACGGGGCAGTTGCAGCCGGCTGAGAACGCGAACGAGCTTGTAGAACAGGTAGCCGCCGCCGCCCACGATGGCGATCGCCACCACGAACCCGAGCAGGTTGCTGGCCCGAATCAGGAGCAACGAGAAGATCAGGACCACGATCGCCAGGATCGCCTGGAACCCGAGCACGGCCCAGTAGCGCATCTGCCACATCCCGAAAGCGCACACGAGCATCATCAGCGAGAACAGGACCACCCCGCCGACGCTGGTGTGTGCGCTGCCGAACTTGATCCGCCCGCCGAGGATCACGTCGGCCAGGTCGCCTACCCCTACCAGCAGGGCGATTGCCACCGCGATCCGGATTGCCCACGGACGCTCGTGCGGCGCCAGGGGCGCGAGCGTCGCGCGCACGGCGGCGTTGCGCTCCTCAGAACGGCTGACGCGGGGGATGGGTGGTTTGGGCGCTGGGGGTGGGGCGGCCGCCCTGCCCGGAGCGGCGGGCGCGGATGGGGAGCGCGAGGGTCGCTGGCGCTGTCCCCGTTTGCGGCTACGTTGTCCCAACGCGGGCCTCCCTGGCTGCACGTGGCTCGATGTCCGCTTCGTTGGGAGTCATTAGTGCGCTCCTCAGCTCGGCGGCGGTGCGCTGCGGGTCTGCAGCGTGGGCCAGCGCTCTGACCACGGCCACCCGCCGCGCCCCCGCCGCCTGCACCGCGCCGATGCTGTTCGCCCCAATCCCGCCGATGGCGAAGAATGGGAGATCCGCATGCTCGGCGGCATAGCGCACCAGATCCATCCCGACCGCGGGTCGGCCCGGCTTGGTCGGAGTCTGGTGCACCGGACCGACGCCGATGTAGTCCGCGCCGGATTCGGCGGCCGCGTCGATCTGCGTGGGCGTGTGCGTGGACAGCCCGACGATCCGATCCGCGCCGACGAGGCGGCGGGCGTGCGCGGGCGAGACGTCGCCCTGCCCCACGTGGACGCCATCGGCCCCCGCCGCGGCAACGAGCTCCGGACGATCGTTGATGATGAACAGCGCTTGGTGGCGGCGGCAGGCGGCGGCGACGCGCGCGGCGGCGCCACGTATCCGCTCCTCCGGCGCCGACTTCATCCTCAGCTGGACGATGTCCACGCCTCCGCGCAGCGCCGCCTCCAGCCAGGAATCTGCGGGCTCGTCGCAGACGAGGTACAGCCGCGCCTCATGTAGCCGGCGCATACGCGATTCCATGCCGGGAGTCTGGCAGGGATGCCGCGCTAGCATTGGCATCACGGGAGCCCGATGGCGGGCTGAGAGGGCGGAGATCGATCCGCCGACCGTCTGAACCTGACCCGGGTAATGCCGGCGCAGGGAGGAGCCACTTGCACCAGCGCCTTTCATTATCAGCCGATGTCGTGGTCATCGGCGGCGGCGTGATCGGGCTGGCGGTGGGTTGGCAGGCGGCACAGAAGGGATTGGGCGTGGTCGTGGTCGAACGTGGCCGGGTCGGCGGCGGCACCTCCCGGCTGGCGGCCGGGATGCTGGCCCCGGTGGCTGAGGCCGATCCCTCCGAGCCGCAGCTGCTGGCGCTCGGGAGCATGGCCGCGCGTGCCTACCCCGAGTTCATCGCCCAGCTGGAGTCCCAATCGCCGCTTGATCCTGGCTATCAGCGCTGTGGAACGCTGTTGGCGGCTCGCGACGCCGATGAGGCAGAGGCGCTGGCCCGGGCGCTGGCGCTGCGCGAGCGGCTAGGTCTCCCGGTCAGACGGCTGCGCGGCAGCCACGCACGGGCGCTGGAACCAGCGCTCGCGCCGACGCTGCGGCTGGCTCTGGAGCTCCCGGAGGACCATGCCGTCGACCCGCGGGCGCTGACTGCGGCGCTGGCCGACGCGTTGACTCGCGCCGGCGGGAGGGTGTGTGAGGGCACCGAGGTGGCAACGCTCAATCGCCGCGAGGATCGCGTCCAGGGCGTGACACTGGTCGGCGGGAGGCGGATCGCCGCCGAGCAGGTGGTGGTGGCGGCCGGGGTCTGGTCGGGCCGGATCGGCGGCGTTCCCGCCACCGCGCAAGTGCCGCTGCGACCGATCAAGGGACAGATCCTGCGGATGCATGATCCCACTGGTCCTGGGTTGCTCAACCGAGTGCTGCGGCTGGAGAGGATCTATGTCGTGCCTCGCGGCGACGGCCGCTACGTCCTCGGGGCGACGATGGAGGAGCGGGGATTCGACGTGACCGTCACCGCGGGCGGGGTGCTCGAGCTGCTCCGGGAGGCCACCGAGCTGCTGCCCGGCCTCAGCGAGCTGGTGATCGACGAGCTCTCCGCGGGCCTACGTCCGGGCACGCCCGACAACAAACCGATCATCGGACCGGGTGGCCTCGCCGGCCTGCACTGGGCCACCGGCCACTACCGCAGCGGCGTGCTGCTGGCGCCGGTCACCGCCCAACTGGTGGCGGAGATGTTGGCCGGCCAGGAGCCGGAGGTCGACGTCGGTGCGTTCTCGCCGCAGCGGTTCACGCGCACGCCGATCGGAGCTGCGCGATGATCATCACCGTGAACGGCAACCGGCGAGATATCCCTGCCGGAGCGACGGTGTCGACGCTGGTGGCATCGCTCCGGGAGGTCCCCGAGGGGCGCGGGCTCGCGGTCGCGCTCGGCGGCGAGGTCGTTCCCCGCAGCGCGTGGGCCGACACCATGCTGCCTGAAGGGGCGACGGTGGAGGTGCTGACAGCAGTGCAGGGCGGATGACGATGGCCGGCGCGGAGCTTCACATCGCCGGGCGCCGGCTGGGCTCCAGGCTGATCCTGGGCAGCGGTGGCTACACCAACCACGACGTCCTCGCGGCGGCGCTGAAGGCCTCGGGGGCCGAGCTGTGCACCGTCGCTCTGCGGCGCCTGGATCCCGGCGCCCGGGGCTCGATTCTGGAGGTTCTCGAACGTGTGGAGGTCGAGGTGCTGCCGAACACCGCCGGCTGCTACACCGCTCGCGATGCGATCCTCACCGCTCAGCTGGCCCGGGAGGCCCTTCAGACCCACTGGATCAAGCTCGAGGTCATCGGCGACGAGCGCACGCTGCTGCCCGACGGGGTCGAGCTGGTGTCGGCCGCCGAGGCCCTGGTCGACGACGGCTTCGTGGTCCTCCCCTACACCAGCGACGATCCGATCCTCGCTCGACGCCTGGAGGATGCCGGCTGCGCCGCGGTGATGCCGCTCGGCTCGCCGATTGGCAGCGGCATGGGGATCTGCAACCCGTACAACCTGTCGATCATCGTCGAGCGGGCCGGCGTGCCGGTGATCCTCGATGCGGGCGTCGGTACGGCCTCGGATGCGGCCTGCGCGATCGAGCTCGGCTGCGACGCGGTCCTGTGTGCCAGCGCGATCTCCCGGGCCCACGACCCGGTGGCGATGGCCGAGGCGATTCGCCTCGGCGTGGAGGCGGGCACGCTCGCCCGTGACGCCGGCAGGATTCCCCGCCGGCGCTACGCCCAGGCGTCGACACCTCAAGCTGGGCTACCGGTGTTCGATCTTCCCGGCGCACCGGGATGAACGTCGAGGCGCTGATCGACGGCTGGGAGGCGGCGTGGTCGGGGCGTGATCCGGAGGCGTTTGTCGCGCTGTGCGAGGAGAACGTCCACTACGAGGATCCGGTCACGGGCGAGCCCCTGGAGGGTCCGGACGAGATCGGCCGCCACGCTGAGCGGCTGTGGGCGGGCTTTCCCGATGCCCGGATGGAACGCACCGGCTCCCGTCTGAGCGACGGCCGCTACGTGGCCGCGCCGAGCAAGGTCCTGGCCACGCATCGGGAGGCGCTCGAGGGGCTCCCGGCCACCAACCGCTTCCTCGTCGTGCATTGCGTGTTCTACTGCGAGCTGGCTCACGACCGGCTGCTCCGCGTCCGGGCGTTCTTCGACCTCTACGACGCGGCCACGCAGCTGGGGGTGCTACCTGCGCGGGGGACGCTCGGGGAGAAGGCGCTGCTGGTGCTGCGCGGTTTCGGACTGCGGGCGGGGCGCGGGTAGGGACGCCAGCACGCGAGGATTCCGCCGCCTCGTCGGCGCGCGGGATCCAGCGCGAAGCGCAGGTCGTCCCGGACTCGCCTAGGTACCGCCCCCTGGCGGGTTCTTACCACCTGTGGCGACGAAGCTCACGCAGTCGCCCTGGTTCTTGAACTGCGGGTAGTCTCGCCAGCCGCCGTTCTTGCACTGCTCCTTGGACGTCGGCAGCGATGGCGCGTCGACCACAACCGCGCGGCCGTTGGTCAGGGTATCTGTGGTGCCGTTTGTCACCGGCGAGCAGTCCGTGGGCGCGCGCAAGAACGCACCGCCGCTGATGATGTCGGCACCGTTTCCGCCGTTGTCCACCAACTCCAAGGTGGTGACGCCAAATACGGTGTTCTGCAGATTCAGTACCGCGGTCGTCGGCGCTCCCGGCTTGCCGGCGGCCATATCGGGGCCTGTCACGCTCAGACAGGACACTGCCCCTGAGTCAGGATGGCGCCATACAGCGTGAACGACCCGCTCCCGGTCGGATTCTGCCCAGAGGTGCCGCTCTGCGCGCTGATGTCGATGTTCGAGTAGATGCTCGTGCTGCTGCCGGTGGCGGTCACGGTGTCGACCGGGCTGGCAGCCAGAGCGCTCGGAGCGAGCACCAGGGCCACTGTGGCACCCCGAGGACCGATCGGGGCTGCCGAGAAAGGTCGCTCCTGCTGACCCGAATCGACATTCTGGCCGTAATTGTCCGGTGATTGTCATTGCGGCCAGAGCGCCGAGACGGGATCATCACTTTCATGATCGATTCTCGCCGGGTGGTGATCCTCGTCTTCGAGGGTATGCAGGCGCTCGACGCCGTCGGCCCCTCCGAGGTCCTCTCGCTGGCCAGCCGCAGCGCAGGCCAGGGCACCGCCAGCCGCGGCTACACGCTGGAGCTCGTATCGCCCGGCCCGGGCCACGTGCGCACCTCCAGCGGACTGCAGCTGATCCCGGACCGGACGATCGCCGAGAGCACCAGCCCGATCGACACGCTGATCGTGGTCGGCGGGCTCGGTACACGGCAGGCGTGCGCAAACGCGCCGCTGGTGGACTGGGTGGCCAGTGCCGCCGGTCGCTCACGCCGGGTCGCCTCGGTCTGCACCGGCGCCTTCCTGCTCGCTCGCGCGGGGCTGCTGGCCGGACGTCGCGCCACGACCCACTGGGCTGCGTGCGCCTCGCTGCAGCGCCTTCATCCGGACATCGAGGTCCAGCGCGACCCGATCTTCGTTCGCGACGGCAGCGTCTACACCTCTGCCGGAGTGACCGCGGGGATCGACCTGACGCTGGCGCTCGTGGAGGAGGACCTGGGTCGTCACACTGCGCTGCAGGTGGCCCGTCAGCTGGTGCTGTTCATGCGCCGCCCTGGCGGGCAGGAGCAGTTCAGCACGGTGCTCGCCGGCCAGGCTGCCGAGCGGCCATCGCTAAGTGCTCTGCAGGCGTGGATCGCCGACCACCTGGACCTGGATCTGTCCGTGGCTGCGCTGGCCCAGCGGGCGTACACGAGCGAGCGGAACTTCTCCCGGTTGTTCTCCCGCCAGGTCGGGCTCAGCCCGGCCTCGTACGTGCAGTCGGTACGCCTCGAGCGGGCGCGAACGCTGCTCGAGACCACGGACTTTCAGCTCGAGGAGATCGCCCAGCGGTGCGGATTCGGGACGGTGGAGACGATGCGTCGCACGTTCGGGCGCCGGCTGCACATCAGCCCGAACGAGTACCGCATGCGCTTCGCTCCGCCGCCGCCCGAGAACGTGATCCCGCTCCGGCGCCGGACCTCGGCATGAACATCGCAATCCCGATCTTCGACCAGCTCACCGCGCTCGACGCCATTGGCCCCTACGAGGTGCTCTCGCGGCTGCCGGGCGCCCGCGTGCACTTCGTGGCCGCTCAGCCGGGACTCAAGCGCACCGAGACCGGGATGCTCGCTCTCCTCGCCGACGTCAGCCTGGCCGAGCTGCCAGCGCCCGAGGTGATCGTCGTCCCCGGCGGTCGCGGGACGAGGGCGCTGACCAAGGACGCCGGCATGCTCGACTGGCTGCGGCACGCCCATCAGCGCTCCCAGTGGACGACCTCGGTCTGCACTGGTTCGCTGCTGCTGGCGGCCGCCGGGATCCTCGACGGCCTGGCGGCGACGACCCATTGGCTGGCGTTAGACGAGCTCGCCGGCTATGGCGCCACCGCTGTCCAGCGACGGGTCGTACGCGAAGGCAAGGTGATCACCGCCGCAGGCGTCTCGGCGGGGATCGACATGGCCCTGAGCCTGGCCGCGGAGATCGCCGGCGCGGAGCTGGCGCAGGCGATCCAGTTGGGGATCGAATATGACCCGCAGCCTCCGTTTGGCAGCGGCAGTCCCGCCACTGCCAGCCCCGCGGTCGTGGAGCTCGTGCGGGCCCACGCTTCGCGTCTGGCCTGATCCGCGGGCGGGAACACCACGTTCACCGTCCGAGGGTGACGGCCACGGGAGCGTGGTCGGAAAGGCTCCCGCGCTCCAGTACCTCGGCCTCTCCGCCACTCCCCAGGCCGCGCGTGAACACCAGGTCGACGTCGTGCCCGGCGACCAGCTGCAGGCCGGGCAGCGACAGCGCACGCACGTTGAAGTCCCCGCCGAGTGCGACAGGAGCCAGGCCGGCCCAACCCAGCAGGGTGCGCGCCGCCAGCTGCGCCTCGGAGACGGCAGCCGCGTCGTTGCGCACGGTCGCGTGCAGGGTCCCCACCCAGATGCCTCCTTCGAGCATCGTTCCCAGCAGCCAGCGCCGCTCAGGCAGGATCCGCAGCCGGAGGCTGCGTCGGACGACGATCCCCCGCTGACGGACCAGGATCGCGTTGGCCCCGCCGCCGTTTGACTTGATCAGGTCGGGTCGACGGATCGCGATCGCTCGGCGCAGTGGCAGCAGTGAGTTGCGGCTGGTGAGGACCAGGCGCGACTCAGCGCCCAGCCGGCGGCCGAGCTCCGGCGGCCACCATGGCGGCACTTCTTGAAGCAGCGCCACGTCCCAGCTCCAAGCCGCCAGTGCGTCCGCGAACTCGTTGCGCAGGTCTCGACCCGACGGCGGCAGCGAGCGTCCGTGCCGGAGGTTCCAGGTGAGGATCCGCAGCGGCACCGGCCTCAACGTACACTCCGCGGCCCGCTATGGCCGCGCACTTCCTCACCGGAGCGGAGCTGAGCCCTGAGGGGCTGCAGGCGCTGATCGAACAGGCGCGGGAGCTGAAGGCCCGTCCGCTCGCGCTCGAGGTGCTCGCGGGCCGGAGCATCGCGCTGATCTTCCAGGCTCCCTCCACCCGCACCCGGGTTTCGTTCGAGGCCGGGATCGTGGAGCTCGGGGGACATCCGATGCTGCTGCGCAGCGAAGAGATGCAGCTGGCCCGAGGAGAGTCCGTCCGCGACACCGCCTACGTGCTCTCCCGCCACGTCGCCGCCATCGGGATCCGCACCAGCGACGACGTCCTCGTGGCCGAGCTGGCCGCTCACGCGACGGTGCCGGTGATCAACATGCTCACCGCCGATCACCATCCCTGCCAGGCACTGGCAGATCTGCTCACGTTGCGAGAGACGTTTGGACACGTGGATGGCCTGACGCTGGCCTATGTCGGTGACGGCAACAACGTGGCCCGGTCCCTGGCCATCCTTGGTGCCCTCGCCGGCATGCAGATCAGGATCGCCTCCCCGCCGGAATTCGAGCTCGAACCAGTTGCCGGCGCGCAGTTGTTGGAGGACCCGCGGGAGGCGGCCCGGGATGCGAACGCGCTCTACACCGATGTCTGGGTGAGCATGAGTGATGACCCTGAGTCGAGCGCTGAGCGCCGCCGCGCCCTGGCTCCCTATCGAATCGACGATGAGCTCCTAGACCTCGCCGCGCCGAACGCGATCGCGCTGCACTGCTTGCCGGCGCACCCCGGCGAGGAGATCACCGCCGAGGTGCTCTACGGCTCGCGGCAGCGGATCTGGGACCAGGCCGAGAATCGCCGGCACGTACAAAAAGCGCTGCTGACGATGTTGCTGGGGGGACGGAACATCGGGATTTAGCCGGGCGCCGTGGAGTACGCTCGTGGTAGGACACCGTCCAGAGGAGGAACCGCCATGCCCACTCCGAGATCGTCCGGCAGCTCGCCAGGATCGAGTCGCCGTCCCGCCCAGCCGTCGAGCTCGCCTTCGGCCTCGGACTCGACCCAGACGCCCGCCGACCCCGGGCGATCAGCTCGTTCGTCCGAGGCTTTCGTGAACGCGAGCCAGGAGCTGCTGAGCAGGGTCTCAAAGCAGCTCGACCTGGTGATGCTGACCCGGGAGCGGATTCAGGAGACGCTGGATGAGGCCGCCGAGCGTGGCCGAGTGACACGCACTGACGCCAACGTGCTCGTGTCAGAGCTCGTCCAGCGGGGCCGTCAGCAGAGCGAGGAGCTGCTCAGGGAGGTCGAGCAACTCGTGGGCCGTGGGCGCGATCAGCTCGAGTCGGCAACCAGGAAGGCCCGGCAGGCCGAGCCGGTGGAGCGTCTGGTCCGGGGCGCCGATCGGGCGCGGCGTACCGTCGGCGCCGGGCCGGAGTTCCCGATCGTCGGCTACGACGACCTCTCGGCAAAGCGGGTGCAGGAGCGGCTCAGCGGCCTGAATCCGGCGCAGCTGCGCCAGGTCCGTGAGCACGAGCGCCGCCATGCCAACCGCAAGACCGTGCTTGCGGCCATTGAGCGCGCGCTCGCGTAGGGCACGCGGTCGCCGGCTCGGCTAAAGACACCCGCTAAAGACCGGGGCTACGTCCTCGGCTGCCATGCTAAGGGCGATGACCGCGCTCTCCACCGGCTCACGACCGTCCCGCGGGGACGAACTCACCCTGCACGTAGACACGCTCTCCTACGGGGGAGCCGGAGTGGCACGGCTGGAGGGATACGTCGTGTTCGTCCAGGGCGCGCTTCCCGGCGATACCGTGCGCGCGGTCGTGGGCAAGTCCAAGCGCGCCTACGCCGAAGCCCGGACGGTCGAGATCCTGCAGCCGAGCCTCGACCGCATTCCCGAGACGGCCAATCATCCCGGGGTGCCCTGGCAGGTGCTGCCCTACGAGCGCCAGCTTGAGGTCAAGCAGGCACAAGTGCAGGAGGCGCTGCAGCGGCTGGGCGGGCTGACCGCCTACGAGCTGGAGCCGATCGTTCCCGCGGTGGAGCAATGGCGCTATCGCAACAAGCTCGAGTACTCGTTTGGCACTGATGCGGGCGGCGGGCTCGCCTGTGGCTTCCACGCGCCCGGGCGCTGGCACGAGATCGTCGAGGTGCACGATTGTCTGCTGGCCTCGCCCGCTGGCAACCGCGCCCGCGAGGAGGTGGTGAAATGGTGCCGCCGTCAGGGGCTGCGCGCCTACGATCGCCGTAGCGGCGAAGGGTTGCTGCGCAACCTGGTGGTCCGAGAGGGGCGGCGCAGCGGGCAGGTTCAGGTGAGGCTGGTGACCGCCCGCGGAGTGCTCGATCGCGAGGGGCTGGTCCGAGCCGCCACCACCGCCTCGGGCGTGCTGTGGACGCGCATCGACAGCGTCGCCGAGACGACCCAGGGCGGTGAGACCGAGCTGCTCTCCGGCGATGATCGGATCGACGAGGAGCTCGGGGGGCTCCAGGTGCGAATCTCCTCACAGGCGTTCTTTCAGACCAACACCGAGATGGCGGAGCGGCTCTACGGCGTTGCTGCCGCGTACGCACAGCTGCGTGGCTTCGAGCGGGTCTATGACCTGTACTGCGGGATCGGCACGATCGGGTTGCTGATGGCTCCGCGGGCGGCGGCGGTGTGGGGGCTGGAGCTGGTGGAGGACTCCATCGCCGACGCGATCGCCAACGCCCGGGCCAACGAGATCGACAACGCCCGCTTCTTCGCCGGAGACGTGCGCCTGGCGCTGCGCGAACTGGTGGCCAAGGCTGGCCGGCCGGACGTGCTGGTGCTCGACCCACCACGGGCGGGACTCTCACAAAAGGTGGTGCGGCGGATCATCGAGGCCGCCCCGAGCCGGATCGTCTATATCTCCTGCAATCCGACGACGCTCGCGCCCAACGCCGGGCAGCTGGTGCAGGCCGGCTACCAGCTGGGGCGCGTGCGGCCCGTGGACATGTTCCCCCAAACGCCCCACATCGAGTGTGTGGCGGTGCTGGAGCGGCTCTCCGGCCCCAGCTGACGGTCGCTGCCTCGGTAGGGTTTTGGACCCGATGCGCGCCGTCACCATCCGCGAGCAGCAGCTGAGCGTCGATTACCATCCCGATCCCGTTCCCGGGGCCGGTCAAGTGCTCGTCCGGGTCAGGGCCGCCGGCCTCAACGGAGCCGACATGCTGCAGCGCCGCGGCCGGTATCCGGCCCCACCTGACTCCCCGCAGGAGATCCCCGGGCTCGAGCTCGCCGGCGAGGTCGCCGCCTTGGGTCCGGATGCGACCCGGTTCGAGCCCGGCCAGCGCGTGATGGCGATCGTCGGCGGCGGTGGTCAGGCCCAGCTGGCGCTGGTGCACGAGCGGGTCCTGATGCCGGTCCCAGACCCACTCGACTGGACCCGGGCCGGCGGACTGCCGGAGGTGTTCACCACCGCCCACGACGCGATCTTCACTCAGGCGCAACTGCGCAGCGGGGAGCACCTGCTGGTTCATGGTGGCGCCGGCGGCGTCGGTACGGCGGCGATCCAGCTCGGGCGCGCCGCTGGTGCCAGCGTTACCGCCACCGTGCGCAATCCGGATTCCAGGGCCGCGGTCGCACAGCTGGGCGCCAGGGTGATCGAGCCTGATGGGTTCGCCGAACATGGCCCCTTCGACGTCATCCTGGAGCTGGTGGGCGCGCCGAACCTGCCGGACAACCTGGTCGCCCTGAACACCGGTGGCCGCATCACCGTGATCGGCATCGGCGCCGGCGCCAAGGGTGAGATGAACCTGGGCCTGCTGATGAGCAAGCGGGCGCGGATCCACGGCTCGACGTTGCGGGCTCGACCGCTGGAGGAGAAGGCGCTGAGCGCTCGAGCGGTGGAGCGCTCGGTGCTGCCGCTGCTCGCCGACGGCACCGTGCAGGTCCCGATCGCCGCAACCTTTCCGCTGGAGCAGGCCGAGGCGGCCTACGAGCGATTTGCCGCCGGCGGCAAGCTCGGCAAGATCGTCCTGGAGATGTAGCCCCGAGCGCGGCGGCTACTCGCCGGCGAACCCGGCATCCTCGGCGGCCAACCCCGGCTCGTCCTCGGCGGCGTGGATCGCACACAGCGCGGGGCCGCCTGATTCCATCGCCGCCTGCAGCTCTGCCGGGGTCAGCTTTGTGCCGCACTCCTCGCAGCGCTCCCCCAGCGGGTCGAGCGTCTTCTCCTCCAGGTCCATCGGAGCGGAGTCTACCTGCCCTCAGTACGGGGGCAGATCCGCCCACCACTGGCCGAGCGCCCGGAACGCGGTCCAGAACTCACGCTTGGCCTGCTCCTCGTCGAGCGACTCGTCGATCGAAGGTACATACAGCGCCTCGATCGACGGGGTGAACGTCTGCAGCACGCCGGGATCGGACTGCAGCTCGCGTCGCAGCGGCACGTCCAAGTCGTTGACCACCCCCAGGGTGTCCTCACCCATCACCACCACGATCTTCGGGGCCACGATGGCCAGCTCCTCGGCCAGCCGGGCCACGCATGACGGGTCCGCCAGCTCAGGATCCGCGAGTGGACACTTCACGCATAGCGTGCCGTAAACGGCGAGGGGATCGATCGACAGCCGCTTGAGCGACTTCATCAAGGCGTTGCCGGTGCGACCGTAGAAGGCCACCCCCTCCTCGATCTCCGCAGGCCGAGCCGAATACTTGATCAGGAAGATCTCTGCCTGGGGGTGGCCTGAGCCGAGCACCGGCATCAGCGCGCCCCGCGGACAGTGCGGGCAGCTCTGAAGCTCCCGAGCGAAGGCGTTGAGCTCACGGATCGCCCGCTCCAGGTACTTCTCCCGGATCTCGTCATCTGTAGCGGGCATCTCTGCCGGATTGGACAGGGGACGTGCTTGTCCTTGCCGGTGCATCAGGACTTGCGCGTGGCCCGACGCACGCGGCGGTCGCGCGCTGCCCGGCGCGCCGACCCGGGCATCGCCTTGGTCTGCAGGAACTTCAACGCCTGTACATAGAGCAGGCTGGCCGGATTGCGGATGATGTCGGCATCGCGCAGCGACTCCAAGAATTCCTCGGCCCCGTCGAAGTCCCGCATACGGATGCGGACCGATCCCAATCCCTGGGGAACGTGGGCGTCGGATCCGGCACCGGCCGGGATCCGATACTTGGCCGCGAACCTGACCGCCTCCTGGTTGAACTCGTTGATGGCCACCCGCGGATTGAAGACCTCGATCGCGTCGACCTCCTCGAGCACGTCGAGGAGATGCTCGTAGTCGGGGACCGAGTGCAGGCGATCGAATGGGTGGGGGACGTAGACCAGGCCGCCCTGGCGCTTGATCTCGGCGATCGTCTGCTGCAGCGTCATTCCCCGCGGGATCCACTCGCTGATGAACAGCCCGATGACCTCCCCCTGATCGGCGGTCTTGATCTCCTCGCCGACGATCACCTGGAGCCCTGCCGGGGCTTTCTTCTGAGCCTCCAGCGCGCCTGAGATCTCGTTGTGGTCGGTCACCGCGATCGCCCCGAGTCCACGCTCCTGGGCCTCCGCGAGCAGCACCTCCACCGGAGTCGCGCAGTCGTAGGAATGGTCGGTGTGCATATGCAGGTCGACGTCGATCAATGACCGGGACCTGAGCCGCGAGGCGAGCGGCCCCACGCTCAGGCCGTCGTGACGGCGAGCGATCAACGCCGAGTACACCTCCTGGATCTGGTCGGCCACCCGGGGCCAGCGCAGCGTCTCGCGCAGCGGGGCGGCATCGTCACGCAGGCGCTCGCGCAGCGGCGGCTCGGAGATCAGCCGGGTCAGCTGCGCCCGCAGCGTCTCGACATCGCCGGGCTCGAACAGCAGCCCGTAGTGACCCTCGCCCAGCAGCTCCTCATAGGCGGGCAGCCGGGAGGCCACGGGCACGACGCCCGCGCCCAATGCCTGCAAGAGCGTTCCTGGACTGAGCGAATAGCCCTCGGAGGCGAGGATGATCACGTCGCCAGCCTGCATCGCCCGCTCCTTGGAAAGCTCTTCGACGCCGAGAAACTCCACCCGCTCCCGCAGGGCGCGGCTGAGCGTGGCCGGCGCCGCCAGCGGCCGCGCGGACCAGACCGTCCCGCGCCAAGGAAGCTCATCCGGCAGCCCCCGCAGCGCACGCAGGATGGTGCGCAGCGCACCGCGCTCCTCGTCGGCGACGATCACCAGCCGAACCGGCTCGCCGGCGGCCCGAGACCCCGGGCCGAGATCCACCGCTGCCGGCGCCGCTGCCCCCGGCATGATCACCTGGTAGTCGCCGGGGAAGAAGCGCTGCAGCAGATCTCGGGTGGCCCGGTAACTGGCGGTGCGAGCGTCAAGACGGGAGAACAGCAGCCGCGTCAGCGGGGCGGCGAGCTGGGTCGAGAGGACGCGCTCGCTAGGGGCGTGGAAGCTGCCCACGTTGAGTGCGCGCGAATGGCGCAGAGCGGCGCTGGAGGCGCTGGGCGCGAATGGCTCGTGTACGTGGACGACATCGAGCGGGAGTACCGACAGCGCCTCCTCGATTGTGCGCGCGACGTCGACCGGCAAGGAGGCCGAACGCCGCCGCGCCGGTGAGAACGGCAGAACTTCCCCGACGGCGAGCACCAACGGTCCGTCCTGCGCGCGTTCGAGCAGCTGCTCCGGATCGCTCCGGAGCGCCCGGCGGCCGTCCCGCACGAGGCCTGCAGATTGCGACGGGCCGACGATCAGGACACGGTGGCCGCGTGCGCCAAGCTCGGCGGACACGCGCTGGACGTAGTCGCCGACGTCGCTGGCGGCCTCGAGCGCGAACGGGGAGACCTGCGCGATGGCGAGCCGCTCCGGGAGCACCCGCTGAAATATAAGAGGACTTCCGCCCGCCGGGGAATGCCTCGCCGCCGCGCGGCGTGGCCCCCAGGGCGCTGGACTCGTTACTTGGCCGCTGTGGCTGGCAATTTGGTCGCGACCGCGCCGCGCGCGTTCTCGGCGATGAACCTATCGGTCAGCGCCCGCGCTTCGTCATCAGGCCGCTGGTGCATCGGCGACTTCATCAGGTACGAGCTTGGACCGTCGAGCTGGCCGGAGATCCCGTTGTTGAGCGCCAGCTTGCAGCAGCGGACCGCGTCGATCACGATTCCGGCGGAGTTCGGCGAATCCCATACCTCGAGCTTCAGCTCCGCCGTCAGCGGCACGTTGCCGAAGGCCTCTCCCTCCAGGCGGATGTGGGCCCACTTGCGGTCGGTGAGCCACGGCACGTAGTCCGAAGGCCCAACGTGGACATCGTCGGCGGGCAGCGTGTGGCCCATGATCGAGGTCACGGCGTTGGTCTTGGAGATCTTCTTGGATTCCAGCCGCTCCCGCTCGAGCATGTTGTAGAAGTCCATGTTGCCTCCCACGTTCAGCTGCGAGGTGCGCATCAGCTTGACGCCGCGGTCGTGAAACAGGCGCGCCAACGCCCGGTGGACGATCGTCGCGCCGACCTGGGACTTGATGTCGTCGCCGACGATCGGCAGCCCGGCCTTCTTGAACCGATTGTTCCAGTAGTCCTCGCGGGCGATGAACACGGGAATGCAGTTGACGAATCCGCAGCCGGCCTCGAGCACCTGCTCCACGTACCACTTGGTCGCCTGCTCGGAGCCCACCGGGAGGTAGGAGACGACGACGTCGGTGTGGGTCTCCTTGAGCACCTCGACGATGTCGACGGTCGGACCGGGAGCCTTGGTGATCTTCTCGCTGAGGTACTTGCCCAGCCCGTCGTGGGTCATCCCGCGATGGACCTCGACGCCGAGCTTCGGGACCTTGCCGGCGAACTTCAGGGTGTTGTTCTGGCCGGCGAAGATCGCTGTCGACAGATCCTTGCCCACCTTCTCGGCGTCGATGTCGAAGGCGGCGCTGAACTCGATGTCGCTGATGTGATAGCCGCCGAGGTCGACGTGCATGAGGCCGGGAACGGGTTGGGTGGGCTCGGCGTCCCGGTAGTACTGAACGCCCTGCACGAACGCGCTGGCGCAGTTGCCGACGCCGATGATCGCCACCCGGACCTTGTCCTGCTGGTAGCGGGCGACGCCGTTCGAGGCCGCGGCGCCGTCGGTGGAACCGTTCGTATTGCTCACGTTGGAAGAAGTCCCTTCTGTGAAGAGTCTGCCTGCGCCCGGCGCGCAGGGGCGACCTTAGGTACTCCCGGCGGGCTCGTTTTGTTACACCACGGCTCAGGCGCCGCGATGCACCTCAGCGCGTTTGGCCGCCGCAAGCGACTCGATCAACGAGACCACTTCCGACGCGTCGGGGAGGTCGGCGATCTCTCGTGCCGCTGCCCGGGCCGCGGCCGCGAACCCGGGGTCGGAAAGCACCTCCTCGAGCGCTGCGTCCAGACCGGCCGCATCGCAGCAGCGCCCCACCCCGGCATGGTCGCAGGCCTCCGCCATGCGCAGCTGGCTTGGCGAGCCGCCAGGCACGAGCACAACCGGAACGCCGCCGGCGAGCGCGGCGATCACGGTTCCCGCTCCTGCGTGGGAGACGACGACCCGGCACGAGGGGATCAGGCTGGCCAGCGACACGAATTCGCGCGCGATGACGAGTCGCTGGTCGATTTCGGCCAGCTCGCGCCGGAGCTCCTCACTGGGGGCGGTGACCACAACCCGCAGGCCGCGAGCCGTGCACGCCCGGACTGCGGCGCTCAGCTCGGCACCAGCGTTGGCGAAGGATGGGACGGTCCCAAACCCGACGTAGACGTCAGCCTCGGCTGTTGGTCCTGCTTCTCCAAGAAGCCGCGGTCGGATCGGCCACACCACCGAGGCGCCGGGCGGCGGCACACTCTGCAGCACCGGCGGGCACGGGTTGACCAGCGCGTGCGCATACAGGCCGGCCGCCGCCGGGACGTCGCACCCGCAGGACTCCCAGAGGCCGCCAGCAAGCTCCTTGAGGTCTACGAGCTCGCTCGCCGAGCGCTGGGGGCTTCCCCACCCGTGCGTGACCCACGGGATGCCGGCCCTCGTCGCCGCGACCGGCGCCGCGTACTCGCCTTCGTCGTGGACGACGACGTGCGGCGGCCAGCGACTCATCAACTCGAGGAGGTCCTCCAGCGTGCTCGGTGCCATCACCTGGGCCCACATCCGCGTGGCCCACGCGGACACCGGCTGAGTACCCGTCTTGGGCCAGCGACGCACTCGCTCCTTGCGCATCTCCATGGTGCTCATCCCCGCCGCTACGGGCGCGAGCCCCGCCCCAGCGATCACCGCATGGCTCTGCTCGTTGGTGGCGAAGCGAACCTCGTGGCCAGCGAGTTGCAGTGCCCGGGCAAGATCAAGCAGGGGCACGACGTGGCCCAGGGCGGGAACCGCGCTCACGAGCACCCGCACGCTGATTCTCCGCCCCGCTGGCTACCCCGGCTCGACGGCCGCGTTCAACTGCCCGCGGACATGCACGATCCGCTGGATCGTGGTCAGCACCGTGAGGCCGGCGAGCACGTAGACAGCCGGCGCCAGCAGCTCGAAGTGGCCGATCGAGGCACCCTTCGCGAACACCAGGCCGATGGCCAGGATCACCACTCGCACCGGGCGCGTGGCCAGCCCGACCTTGCAGGCGACACCGAGTGCTTCGGCGCGCGCACGCGTATAGGACACCATCAGTGATCCCAGGACTGCGGCGACCACAGCCGCCACCGCGACCTGGTCGTGGCGCGAAGCGAAGTACGCCGCCACCGCCGTGAGCACGATCCCCTCCTCCAGGCGGTCGAGGGTCGAGTCCAGGAACGCCCCGAACGGCGTTCCCTTGCCGGACATGCGGGAATAGCGCCCGTCGAGCGTGTCCATAATCGAGCCAACGACGAACGCGACCCCGGCCAGGAAGAACAGCCGCCCGACGACCAGGCCGGCCGCGGCCAGGTTGAGCAGGAATCCGGTCAGCGAGATCGCGTTGGGGGTCAGCCGCGACTCGATCAGTCGCTCACGCATCAGCTCTTGGGTCCGCGGGCCCTCACCGCGGGTGCGCAACCGGCGCGGCTGACGCGGCCCTGCCTGGGAGGGCTTGGTCTGCGGGGGCATCTGTTACGCCGCGGCCTGGTGGCTGAAGCTCCACACCTCCGGGCGTGCCCGCGCCAGCAACCTGCCGGCGAGCAGCCACGATCCCGCGGCCGTGACCGCGCCCAGGAACACGTCGGTCAGGTAGTGGTTGCCGGTGGCGACGACGACGAACGTGATCAGCAGCGGATACAGGATCCACACGAGTCTGAGCGCGCGGTGGCGCACCAGTCGCGACATCGGCCAGCCGATCATGATCGCGAAGCACACGTGCATGGACGGGACGGCGGCGTAGAAGTTGAGGAACTGCTTTCCCGGTCCGTAGTCGACCGGGGTGCCAAGGAACCGCGAGATCGAATCGGTGAAGCCCCACTCCGGCAGCAGCCGCGGCGGCGCGGTGGGGTACACGGCGTAGCCGACCAGGGCGATCGCCATGGCGATCATGAACATGTTGCGCACGAAGTAAAACGAGTCGTTACGCCGCACGTAGATGAAGATCAGGGTCCCGATGGTGACGAAGTAGTGCGCGTTCAGATATGTCCAGTCGGCGAAGTCCATCAGCCAGTGCTTGTTCGCCGCCCACGCCTGGATGCTGGGCTCGACGAAGATGTGCAGCAGCCGCTCGAGGTCGATGATCCGCATCGCATCGCCGAATGGCTTGTAGCCGCTTCCGCCATCCACCAGGCCGCGGGCCACCTGATAGAGCACGTATGCGGCCAGGAACAGCGCGAGCTGACGGACCACGTCCCGCCACCCGTGCGGGAGCAATCGCTGATCGATCGAACGCAGTCGCCGCCGCATAGCTGGAGGGATGCTAGCGGCGCCCTCGGCCTGGCCGGGTTGTGCTACAGCGGGGCGACCGGGCGCCGACCCGAGTCAGGGAGAAGGAGATCACCAGTCGCAGCGACCCGGCCGTCCTCAGCTCCAGTGCGGTGAAGTCCCCCATCGGCCGCACGCACCCCGAGGCTCCTGACAACTTCCAGTACGGAGTGAAGCGGACCCGCACGAACACGCTTCCCGGCCGGAACGCCTGCAGCGTCAGCGAGTTCGCCCCAATCGCCTGAAGCGCGGCCGTCCCGGAGACGATCGGTGTGGGGTCGCTGACGGCGTAGACCCGCCAGTGACGGGAGTGCATAACCGGGCGCAGGTAGGCCAGACCCCGGTCGATCAGCGCCTGCTCGCGCTTTCCGGCGTAGTCCAAGGGAGCGTCAGAGACCGCGACGAAGCGGATCGCCAGCTGGTGCAGCCAAGCCTCGTAGGCGGCGGCGCTCAGGACGGGGCCATAGAAGAGATGGTTGTACTTGATGTCGAGCTGCCGCTCCCATCCACGCGCGCTCGGATAGCGTGGGGCGATTTCGTAGGCCTCCATGTGGAACTGAGTGAAGGGGATCTCGACCCGGAACGGCGGTCCTCCCTGATGGGCCAGGAACCCGAGCAGCGGCCGCCAGTAGCCGGCCGAGGCGGACGGGTCGCCGGCGGCGGTGCGGACATCACGCACCGGCGCCTGCCACTGAAGGTAGAACAGCGGCAGCGCGGCCAGCCCCAGCCACAACGTCCGGCGCCGCCACCACACCAGCGCGGCCACCGGCCCGGCGATCAGTGCTCCCAGGCGAGTGGCGTTGCTGCCCACCGGTGAGGGCACCGCATAGGCGAGCACGCAGCCGGCCAGGTACAGGAACGCTCCCGCCCGCAGCACCCTTTCCCCGCGCGGCAGCACCGCGATCGTGATCACCGCGACCACCGCGATCGGCCACAGCGTGGCGAAGGTGAAGGGCTCCGTGCCGCCCTCGGGAAAGGCGAGCGACAGAGCCAACACGGGAAGCAGCGCCGCGACCACGACGCCGGCGCCGGCCAGTGCCGCTCGTCGATCGCTGTCGCCCGGCCAGCTCCCGATGACCACGGCGCCACCCGCGAGGGCCGCGAACAGCGCGGCCACCGGACTGGCCAGTGCGGTCACGCTCGCCAGCAGCACCGCCAGCCACGGTCGGCCTCGCTGCAGCGCCAGCACTGCCGCCACCGCCGGCAACAGTCCGAACGCGAACGTCAGCCGGCCGGTGAAGAGGTCGGTGGCGGTCGCGATGCCAAACCACAGAGCCGCCAGCCAGGAGCGTTCGCCGGAGCGATCCCATACCAGGGCTTCGAACGCCGCGGCGGTCGCCACCGCCGCCAGGGCAGCGACCACCTGCGGGGTCAGCAGCGCCGCCAGCGGAGGAAACAGCACGCTGTAGCCGGAAACGTGGTGACCGGCGTACCACCAGTTGTTCCAGAGCCCGAATCCCTCGGCTCGGAACAGCTTTGCCCGCAGCAGGTGCGCAGCCAGATCGAGGCTCGGCGGTGAGACGATCACGTAGGCGAGCGCCAGCACGGCCGCGACCAGCGTCGGCGCCATCCGCCGGCGCCCGACCAGCGTCGGCGCGATCCCGGGGGCCTGGAGTGCGCTCATGCTCGCCCCAGGAACGAGACCACTCGCTCGCGCGCCTCGGGCCGCTCCAGCCACGGCCAGTGACCCGTCTCGGGTAAGCGCATCAGCTGCGCATTCGGTAGTCGGCGGGCATACTCCTCGCCCACGGCCGCCGGCCACCACGGATCCCGCTCGCCCCACAGCACCAGCGCCGGCATCGCCAACCCCGGCAGTTGCTGGCCCACGCGCCGCAGCTGATCCGCGTTCAGCGAACGATGCAGGCGCAGAACGGCTCGTTGAGTGCCCTGATCGAAGTGGCGCCACACCTCCTGCGCGCGCTCGGCCGTCCACACGTCCGCCGACACGGTGCCATGCCGCAGCCTCCGCGCCAGCATCCGCTCGGTCACCGCACCCATCGCCAGCTCGCCCAGCAGGCGCCGGCGCCAGATTTGCGCGGACAGCGGCCAGGGGAAGCCTTCGATCATCGGCACGGCATCGATCAGCACCAGCCGCTCCACCCGCTGTGGATGGCGCATGGCGAACAACAGACCGGCCGCGGCACCCCAATCGTGGGCCACCAGCTGCACTCGTCGGACTCCGGCTGCCTCCAGCAGCTGCTCCAGGAAATCGACGTGACCGTCGATCGTGAGATCCAGTTGACCGCCCTTGCCGGTGCGTCCAAAGCCGAGTAGGTCCGGCGCCAGGCCACCTGTGAGGGCCAGCAGCTCCGTCCAGTCGTCGGCGCTGGTCGGGACTCCGTGCAAGTACACGGGCTGAGGCTCGGGTGTGGGGGCGGTACGGAAGAACACTGGCGATCCCGCGAGTTCGATCGTGTGCTCCTCGACGCGCACCCGCCGGCGAGGATAACGTCCGGACCTGTGATCGACAGCGGGCAGCTTGATCCGCCGCGACCGTCGAGGGTCCTGTGTCTGGGCGAGGCGCTGATCGACCTGATCTGCCCGCGCCCGTTGCAGGACCTCACCGAGGCCGACAGCTTCGTTCCCCACTTTGGCGGGGCGGTGGCAAACGTCGCCGTGGTGGCTTCGCGTTGTGGCGCGGGCGTGTCCCTGGCCGGGGGTGCGGGCGAGGACAGCTGGGGCCGATGGTTGCTGGCTCGACTTGCCAGCGAGGGCGTCGATGTGTCGTGGTTTGCGCTGGTGCCGGACCAGCCGACGCCCCTGGCATTGGTTGCCGTGGACGAGCACGGCGAAGCTCACTACTCGATCTACGGCGACACGATCGCCACCGTTGTGCATGCGCTGGAAGATCAAGTCGAGCCGGCAGTGACGGGCTCGGCGGCGCTGTTCATCAGCTCCAACACCCTGGTCGGCGGCGAGGAGCGGGCGGTGACGATGCGCGCTCGAGAGCTGGCGCTGGCACTCCAGCGACCGGTGATCTTCGATCCCAATCTGCGTCTGCATCGCTGGCGCTCGCGCGCCGACGCCGCCGCCACCGCCAACGCATGTGTCCCGGGGGCGCTGCTGGTGCGCTGCAACGAGCACGAGGCGATGGTGATGACCGGCGAGGAGGATCCCGAGCGCGCGGCGCTGGCCCTGACCAAGGCCGGAGCCCGGATGGCAGTGGTGACGCTCGGCGCGCGCGGAGCGATCCTGCGGGGCGAGCTGCGGGCCGATGTGCGTGGCCCGGCGGTGGACGTGTTGAGCACGATTGGCGCCGGCGACGTGCTCAGTGGCTTCCTGCTGGCGCGGTTGGCGCTCGCCGGCTTCTACCCGCCGGCGGTCGCCGCGGCCCTGCCGGAGGCGGTGGCTGCTGCCGCGAGCGCGTGCCAGCGTTGGGGGACACTTGAATAGTGGTTGGCGGCCTCCGCCGGGTCGGCGCGTGCGCGCGATCCGAGACCGGCTGCGCCTGGTCTACGGGATTCCCGCGGCCAAGCCCCATGGGAAGCCGATCGACGAACTGATCCTGACCGTCCTTTCGCAGTCGACCAACGACCGCAACCGCGATGTCGCCTACCTGGCTCTAGTTGAGCGCTTTCCCACCTGGGAGAAGGTTCGTGATGCCCCCGTCGATCAGGTGGAGGAGGCGATTCGTCCCGGCGGGATCTCGAAGGTCAAGTCGGCGCGGATCAAGCAGATCCTGCAGGCGCTCAGCGACACTGCTCCGGGCGCGGAGTTGTCGCTGGATTGGCTGACTGGGCGGAGCGTGCTCGAGGCCCGCCAGTACCTGGGCGGGCTGCCGGGAGTGGGCCGCAAGACCGCCGCCTGCGTGCTGCTGTTCTCCCTCGGCATGCGCGAGGTCCCGGTCGACACCCACGTGTCTCGCGTGGGAACCCGGCTGGGGCTGCTCCGGCCCGGCGCTCCATTCGAGGAGCTGCATGACGCGATGCTGCGCCTTACTCCGCCCGGCCAGGAGCTGGAGCTCCATCTGAACCTCCTGCGTCACGGCCGCAGGACCTGCCACGCCCGGCAGCCCGACTGCCCCGGCTGCGCCCTGCGGCGGATGTGCCCGAGCGCGGGGAAGGTGGGGTGGACCACGGGCGACGCATCCAATCGGGCGGACATGTAGCCTCGCCCCCCGAGCCTGGCGTCGATTGCACCAGCAGATCGGCGCTGACGCCTCGGCAGGCGTTCCGCCTTACGTGTGGGGTCGCCTCGACGTCAAGATGGAATCTACGCAAATCGATCGCCGCCGATTCTCACTGGGCGGGACGCTCACCAGCCAGGCCTGGCTGCGGCTGTGGGTGTCCGCCGCGGTAGCTCTGGCCTTCGCCGACGCATCGATCGTGGTGCTGGGTCTGCCGCAGATCGTCGATCGCTTGCATACCTCGATTTCCCACGTCACCTGGGTCATCACCGCCTACAACGCCGCGCTGATCCTGGGGTCGGTATCGGTGGTGGTCGCAGCCAGGCGGTTGCGTTTCACCCACGCGCTGATCGCGGGCCTATTGCTGTTCGGCAGCGCGTCCATCGGCTCTGGACTGTCCAACTCACTGAAGGTGCTGGTGTTCTTCCGTGTGCTCCAGGGGTTGGGCGGCGCGCTGCTGCTCTGCGGCTCACTGCCACGGCTGGCGGGGGCAACGCGCGCGGGAGAACCCCCGCTGGGGCTATGGGCGGCGGCAGCAGCGATTGGGGCGGCGTTGGGGCCCGCCGCCGGCGGAATCCTGACCGAGGTCTTCGACTGGCGAGCGATCTTCCTGGCCCAGGCGCCGGTGGCCGCCTTGGCCGCGTTGGCGATTTGGAGATCCCCGGGTGCGGATGCCCAGCAGGCCTTCGAGGCCGACTCCGCCGAGCTGGCGGCGGTGATCGAAGGCTCAGACCGGAGAGCGCTCGCCCCGCGGACGGCCAATGTCGCCTTGGTGTTCCTATCCGCGGGACTGATCGGCGCCCTATTCCTGATCACCGTCCTGCTGATCAACGTGTGGGGACTTACGCCGCTCGGTGCGGCGGCGATGCTCACGGCTCTGCCGTTGTCGACAGCGATCGCCGAGCGTGTTACCCATGGACGTTCGCCGGTCCGCTCGGGCACCGTCGGCTCGGTGACCCTCGCGGTCGGACTGACGATTCTCGCTCTCTTGTCCCATCGTCAACTGGTTCCGGCCCTCCTCGGGCTGGCACTGTGCGGCACTGGCCTGGGACTCTCGTTTCCCGCGCTCACCGACACCGCACTGGGCGGGCGGGGCCAGCTGCTCGCGCGGGTGGCCAGGACGATCGCCGCTCGCGATGCCGGCCTCGTGCTCGGTCTGCTGATCCTCACGCCGGTGTTCGTCGATCAGCTCAAGGCTGCCCCTGGTCGGGCGTTGCCGCCGATCGCCAAATCCATCTTCAGTGCGCCGATGTCCAACAACCTCAAGCTGCAGTTGGGCGCCGGCCTCCTCGCCGCCAATGCCAGCGCACCGCAGGCCCAGCTTCCGGACTTCCGCCCCGCGTTCACGAACGTCTCCAAGAAGGCCACCCCACCGACGAGACTGGTGCTGACCCGGATCCAGGCCTACGTGCACTCGGTGGTCGAGCGTGCAGCGACCAAGAGCTTCCAGAAGCCGTTGCTCTACTGCGCGATCTTCGCTCTGCTCGTGCTGCCACTACTGCTGCTGCGCCTTCCGGGACCGAAGCCGGCTGCGGTGCGAGTCGATTCCCGCGGGTGAAGGCGATGTCGGCTTCCTGAAGCCCTCGCGAGCACGTTGAAGTTGATCTCAGAGCCCGGAATTGGCCCGCCCGGGTTCGGCTTCGAGGACCTGGATCCCTTCCCACAGATCTGCTATAACTGGGCTAAGATTTTTACGACTCGATAGGAGCAGAACTAATATGGGCAAGACGATCGGAATCGACCTCGGAACGACCAATAGCTGCATGGCCGTGCTCGAGGGCGGCGAGCCGACCGTGATCGAGAACGCGGAGGGTGGGCGCACTACCCCGTCGGTGGTGGCGTTCACGAGCTCGGGGGAGCGGCTCGTCGGGACAGTGGCCAAGCGGCAGGCGGTGACCAACCCCCAGAACACGGTCTTCTCGATCAAGCGCTTCATGGGCCGCAAGGAGGCCGAGGTGCGCGAGGAGGAGGCGATCGTTCCGTACAAGGTGGTCTCGGGACCCGGCGGCGATGCGCGCGTCGAAGCCGGCGGCAAGCAGTACTCCCCGCCGGAGATCAGCGCGATGATCCTGCAGAAGCTCAAGGCTGATGCCGAGGCCTATCTCGGCGAGACGGTCGACAGCGCGGTGATCACGGTGCCCGCGTACTTCAACGACGACCAGCGCCAGGCGACCAAGGACGCTGGCAGGGTCGCCGGACTCGACGTAAAGCGGATCATCAACGAGCCGACGGCGGCATCGCTCGCCTATGGCTTGGACAAGGAGTCCGACCAGACGATCCTGGTCTTCGACCTCGGCGGCGGGACGTTCGACGTGTCAGTACTCGAGATCGGCGACGGCGTGTTCGAGGTCAAGGCCACGGCGGGTGACAACCACCTCGGCGGCGACAACTTCGACAAGGCGATCGTGGACTGGCTCGTGGCCGAGTTCAAGAAGTCGCAGGGCATCGACCTAGCGGCTGACCCGATGGCTCTCCAGCGTCTCTATGAGGCTGCCGAGAAGGCCAAGATCGAGCTCTCGACCACGCAGGAGACGCAGATCAACCTGCCGTTCATCACCGCCGACACGAGCGGCCCCAAGCACCTGGATACGCGGCTGACCCGCGCCAAGCTGAACGAGCTCACGGTCGAGCTGCTCGATCGCACCATCGCTCCGGTTCGCCAAGCGCTGGCGGATGCCAAGGAGAAGGGTGCGGCCAGCATCGATCACGTGGTGATGGTGGGTGGCATGACCCGGATGCCGGCGGTTCAGGAGAAGGTGAAGGAGCTGACCGGCAAGGAGCCACACCGGGGTGTGAACCCCGACGAGGTGGTCGCCGTCGGCGCCGCGATCCAGGCGGGAGTGCTCGCCGGCGACGTCAAGGACGTGCTGCTGCTCGACGTCACTCCATTGACGCTCGGGATCGAGACCAAGGGCGGGGTCATGACGAAGCTGATCGAGCGCAATACCACGATCCCCACGCGCAAGTCCGAGATCTTCTCCACCGCCGAGGACAACCAGCCCAGCGTGGAGATCCACGTGCTCCAGGGCGAGCGGGAGATGGCCGCCTACAACAAGTCGCTGGGCAAGTTCCAGCTCACCGGGATCCCGCCCGCCCCCCGCGGCATACCTCAGGTCGAGGTGGCCTTCGACATCGATGCCAACGGCATCCTCAACGTCTCGGCCAAGGATCTCGGTACCGGTAAGGAGCAGAAGATCGAGATCAAGGCCGGCTCCGGTCTGTCCGACGAGGAGATCAAGCGGATGGTCGGCGACGCCGAGTCGCACGCCGAGGACGACCGCCGTCAGCGTGAGCTGGCCGAGGCCCGCAACAACGGTGAGAACGCCGCCTACCAGGCCGAGCGTCAGGTCAAGGACCTCGGCGACTCCGTCGACTCCTCCTCCAAGGAGGAGATCGAGGCCGCGATCAAGACGGTCCGGGACTCCCTCACCAGCGAGGACGCGGCCGAGATCAACGCCAAGACCGAGGCGTTGCAGGCCTCCTTCCACAAGGTCTCGGAGGCGATGTACCAGCGGGCCCAGGAGCAGGCTGCGGCCGGTTCACCCAATGGGGCCACGGATGGCGCCTCGCCCGACGGTGCGGGTGCCGAGGATGTTGTCGATGCCGAGGTGGTCGATGAACCGCATGGGTCCTGACCGCGGCAAGGCTCCCGCCAGCAATGCTGGGGTAACTAGGTCGGCCGCCGCCGACGAGGCCGCCGCACACGTGGCCCCGTCGGCAGCTGGGTCTCCGGTGACCCCTGCGCATGGCGATCCAGTGATGGATGAGGCCGCGGTTGACGAACGGGAAGAGCAGCTCGACCCGGCGCCGGAGGATCAACGCCACGAGGACCAGCCGGAGCGGCCAGCGCCGGTGGGGGAGCCCTCGCCGCCGTCGGGGGAGCCCGAGGCGCCGGTCGGACCGGCGCCCGCCTCCGGTTGCGAGCCGGCGGACGAACAGCATGGCGCCCGCGACCTGGACGAGCTGACGGTCAAGGCCCGGAAGGCTGGGGAGTACCTGGAGCTGGCCCAGCGGACCAAGGCCGACTTCGAGAACTACCGTAAGCGCGCCGCGCGGGAGACCGCGGCGGCCCAGGAGCGGGGGATCACCAAGCTGGCCAAGGAGCTGCTGCCGGCCGTTGACAACCTCGATCGAGCGCTGGAGGCCGCCGAGGCCGAGCCGACCCGGGATGAGGAGAACGGCAATCCGGACTCACCGCTGGTGTCCGGGATCAAGCTCGTCCATGCCGACGTGATCGCCGCGCTCTCACGGGTGGGGATCGAGCGCTTCTCCCCCCGCGGTGAGCCGTTTGATCCCCAGCACCACGAGGCGGTCGCCCAGCAGCCGGTGCCCGGTGCCGAGTCAGGCTCGATCGTCGAGGTCTACCAGTCTGGCTATCGCATTGGGGACAGCGTGCTCAGACCGGCGCGAGTCGTCGTCGCCCAGTAGGCCGCGGTGATGAGCGATGGCCGAGCGACCTGACTACTACAAGATCCTCGGGGTCGGCAAGAACGCCTCCGACGAGGAGATCAAGAAGGCTTATCGCAAGCTGGCGCGCCAGTACCACCCCGACCGCAACCACGGCAACAAGCAGGCCGAGGAGCGCTTCAAGGAGATCTCCCAGGCGCACGACGTGCTCTCCGACCCGGACAAGCGCAAGGCCTACGATCGAGGAACCGGACCATTCGGCGGCTTCGGGATGCCGGGTGGCTTTGATCCCGGCTCGGTCAGCGGCGGTTTCGGCGACATCCTCTCCAACCTGTTCGGCGGAGCCGCCGGCACCGCCGGCGGGCGCGCTGGGGGAGTGCGTGGCGGCCGTGCCCGTGAGGCCCGCGGCCGCGACCTCGAGACCGAGGTTTCGCTGTCCTTCGACCAGGCGATGGGCGGCACCCAGGTTCCGCTCGCGGTGCCGACCTCGCAACCGTGCGAGACCTGCCACGGCACCGGAGCCAAGCCGGGAACCAGCCCCAAGGTGTGCCCGGTGTGCAACGGGCGCGGGGTCGAGTCCGAGAGTCAGGGCATCTTCTCGATCTCTCAACCCTGCTCCCGCTGCCACGGCTCAGGGACGGTGATCGACGATCCCTGCCCAACCTGCGGGGGCAGCGGCGCTCAGCGCAGCGTTCGCCGGCTGCGAGTCAACATCCCGGCTGGCGTCCGTGACGGCAGTCGCATCCGGCTGGCCGGCAAGGGGGAACCGGGACTCCGAGGAGCTCCTCCTGGGGACCTGTTCGTGATCACGCGCGTGAGCGAGTCGCCGGTGTTCAAGCAGGTCGGCGACCACCTCGAGGTGGAGGTGCCGCTGACGATCCCCGAGGCCATCCGCGGCGCGGTGATCGAGGTCCCGACGCTGAACGGCTCCAAGCGGCTGCGGGTGCCGCGGGGAACCAAGCACGGAACCGTGCAGCGCCTACGCGGGGAGGGCCCGACCCGCCCTGGGAGCAAAGCTCGCAGCGACATCCATTACCGGTTCGTGATCGACGTGCCCGACGCACTCTCCCCCGAGCAGACCGAGGCGGTTGACAAGCTGTCCGAGGTGATCAATGGCAATCCACGCGCAAAGCTGTTCGAGGTGCCCGCGGCGGGTGGGGGCCGGTGATGGCGGCACGCGAGGGCAAGCAGTCGGTGCCGCGTGTGCGCCGCACGACGACGCGGATCGAGGTCTCCTCGGACCGAGGGGTGTTCATGATCTCGGTCGCCGCGGAGCTCGCCGAGATGCATCCGCAGACGCTGCGGATGTACGAGGCTCGCGGGTTGATCGAGCCCAAGCGCTCGCCCAAGGGGACGCGGTTGTACTCGCGCCGGGATGTCGAGCGGCTGCGCAGGATCCAGGCCATGACCGCGGAGCTGGGCATGAACCTCGCCGGCGTGGAGCGCGTCTTTGAGCTCGAGGAGGAGCTGGAATCGATGTCACGCAAGGTTGGGGCGCTGGAACGGCGCGCGCGCGAGCTGAGCAGCGAAGTGCAGCGTCTGGAAGCGCTGCGACGCGAACTGCGGGCGGATATCGTGCCCTATGCCGGCGGCGGCGAGCTCGTCCGCCGCGGGGATCTCCGCCGCTTCGAGATCCGCGCGCCGCACCCTCGTCAATAGCGCCGCCGGTGTGAGAAGATCGAGTCGCGGGCGATCCCGGAGAGATCGCTTTCCTCCTCGACGCTTCAGGGAGCATGCCTTGTCGAATACTGCGGGTTCACTCTGGCGCTGGCTGGCGATCGCACTCGGAGTGATCGGGGGGCTGCTCGCCACCGTGCCGCCCGCCGGCGCCACCGTCCTGGGTTCGGCGCCGGCGAGGCAGACGCTGGAGATCGTCGTGCCGCTGGTGGCCGACGACGCCGGGCTGCAGAGCTTCGCTGACGCGGTATCAACGCCGCGGTCCCCGCTTTACGGGCACTACGAGCCGATCGCGCTCCTCGCCCGCCGCTTCGGGGCGATGGCGTCGACTCGCGCCCGGGCAACCCGCTTCTTGGCCGCCGCCGGAGCCCGCCAGATTCGGATCAACCCGACCGGGATGTTCGCTGAGGCCACGTTCACCGTCGTCGGCGCTGAACGCGTCTTCCGCACCCAGCTCGCCCGTTTCCACACCCCCGGCACGGGGACGTTCATCGCCCCCGAAATCGCCGGGCAGGCCAGTGCCGCCGCCGTGGCCCTGCCGCCGGCGCTGCGGGGGGTGGCCACCGGCGTCGTCGGGCTCGACACCCGACCCCTGATTGGCAACCCGGCGCCGTCAGCGAGCTCTGTGGCTCGCGGCAACGCCAAGTCGACCGCTGGGGATCAGGCGGCCGCCGGCCAGCTCCCGTCCGCCTACCCCCAGGCCAGCGGTACTCCCGCGGGGTGCCCCGCCGCCGTGGCCAGCGGGGGCTTTACCCCCAACCAGTACCTGACCGCCTACGGCTACACGCCGCTGCGCCAGGCGGGCCTGGCCGGAGAGGGTGAACGCGTGGCGCTGATTGAGATCGACGGCTTCAAGTACTCCGATCTTCGCGCCTATGCGACCTGCTTCGGGCTGAGCATCCCACGGCTGAGCGTGTTTCACGTCGGCTCCAACCAGGCGCTGCCGGCGGGCGGGGAGTCGACGCTGGATCTGGAGGTCCTGGACTCGGTGGCTCCGGATCTCGCCGACATCGACGTCTACGAGAACGCGGGCGACGCCGCCGAGGTGACCAGGTCGCTGGCGCTGCCCCTGATCACGCCCGGGGCCAAACCACAGGTCGTCTCGGCCTCACTGGGATTGTGCGAGCCGGACATGATCGCTGCCTTCGGTCAGGCCGGATTGGGCGTCATCGACCGCGACGTGGAGCTTGCCGCTGCCACTGGAGTCAGCGTGGTGGCAGCCAGCGGCGACAACGGCTCGTCCGCCTGCGTGGACGCTCATAATCAGCTGGTCGATCAGCTGGCCGTCAGTTACCCGGCGTCCTCCCCGTGGGTCACCGCGGTGGGTGGCACCAACTTCACCCTCACTGCGGCCAACACGATCCAGCAGCAGGTCGTCTGGAACGACGCGCCCGCGGCGCCGGCGGCCGGCGGCGGCGGCTTCAGCGACGTATTCGGGCGCCCCTCCTACCAGCAGCACGTCGTGTCCGGGGCCCGCCGGTCGGTTCCCGACGTGGCCATGCTGGCTGATCTGGAGCCTGGCTACGCGGTCTACTGCACGGCCGCGAACGATCCCACCTGTGCCGACGCACCTCCGTGGCACAGCGTCGGCGGCACCAGCGCAGCCTCTCCTCTGCTCGCCGGCGGCGCGGCGCTCGTAGATCAGGACCTGCATCGACACGCGCGGGAGCTGCTGGGTTTCATGAACCCCCTGCTGTATGCGATCTACTCCACCCCGCAGCGGGGCAGCGTGTTCTCCGACGTGATCGCCGGTGACGACGACCTCGGCCCCTACATCCTCGACGGCGACGGTCAGCCGCTCGGCTGCTGCAGTGCCAAAGCAGGATTCGATGCGGCGTCGGGATTGGGGAGCATCGACCTGGCCGCCCTCGACCTCGCGGCCCAGAGCATGCTTCCCCGCTCCGGCAACCTGTCGGTGGCTATACCCCGCTCGCAACATCCGGTTCGGGCGCGCACGTTGAGGGTCAAGCTGCACTGCTCGCTGCCCTGCCGCGCCTACGCCTTTGCCGTGGTGACGATCAACTCTGGCGGGGCGTTCTCCGCCAAGTCCGCCGTGCACGGGTTTCGCCGGGCGGGAACCCAGACGGTCTCGATCGGCTTCTCCACTGGCCAGCTGGGGTCGATGCGCTCCGGGCTGGCCAAGCGCCAACGTGTCGAGGCCGAGGTGTTCGGGGTGACCATCGGGCCTCACGGCGAGACGGCTGATGTCACCGCTGGCCTGGTGACCAGCATCACCAGCTAGCAAGGTCTTCAAGAGCCCGGCAGCGGCCTTGCTTTCCGGCCCTGTGGTGTGCCATAATCTCAGTCATACTGACTAAGATTTTTCCGAGCTGAAACCGAGAACATGATGCAACCCGATCGATTCACCATCAAGTCTTCCGAGGCACTCCAGGCGGCGGGCCAGCTGGCCGAGCGCCGTCGCAACCCCCAGACGACGCCCGAGCATCTGCTCGCCGTGCTGCTGGAGCAGGACGGAGGCATCGTCGCGCCGATCTTGCGCAAGCTGGGCAACGACCCCGCCGCCGTCCGCCAGGCGCTGACGCCGGCTCTCGATGCGCTGCCGAAGCTGAGCGGCACCGGCCCTGCTGATCCGGCCGGTGGCTCCACCGAGCTGGTGCAGGTCCTGCGCGCGGCCGAGACCGAGATGCGCGAGCTGGGTGACGAGTACCTGTCCACCGAGCACCTGATGCTGGCGATTGCCGCCCACGCGGGTCCGGGAGGCGAGGCTCTGCGCAGCGCCGGCGCCACCCGTGACCAGCTGCTCAAGGCGCTGGCGGAGGTCCGGGGCAGCCATCGCGTCACCGACCAGAACCCCGAGGACAAGTTCCAAGCGCTCGAGCGCTACGCGCGCGACCTCACCGAGGCCGCGGCCCAGGGCCAGCTCGATCCGGTGATCGGCCGCGACGATGAGATCCGCCGCGTCATCCAGGTGCTCTCACGCCGGACCAAGAACAACCCGGTGCTGATCGGGGAGCCTGGGGTGGGCAAGACGGCGATCGTCGAGGGCCTGGCCCAGCGGATTGTCGACGGGGACGTGCCCGAGGGTCTGCGTGACCGGCGGCTGATGGCGCTCGACCTCAGCGCGATGGTCGCGGGCTCCAAGTACCGGGGGGAGTTCGAGGATCGGCTCAAGGCGGTGCTCAAGGAGATCACGGATGCTCGAGGCCAGGTGATCGTGTTCATCGACGAGCTGCACACGATCGTCGGCGCCGGCGCCGCGGAGGGGGCGATGGACGCGGGCAACATGCTCAAGCCGATGCTCGCCCGGGGCGAGCTGCGATGCATTGGCGCGACCACGCTGGACGAGTACCGCAAGCACATCGAGAAGGATCCGGCGCTGGAGCGCCGCTTCCAGCCGGTGATGGTCGGTGAGCCCTCGCTGCAGGACACGATCGCGATCCTGCGCGGCCTCAAGGAGCGCTACCAGGTCCACCACAAGGTCCAGATCCTCGACTCTGCGCTGGTCGCCGCGGCGACCCTCAGCCACCGCTACATCGCCGACCGGTTCCTGCCCGACAAGGCCATCGATCTCGTCGACGAGGCCGCCTCGCGGATTCGGATGGAGATCGATTCCAAGCCGACCGAGATCGACGAGGTCGACCGACACGTCATGCAGCTGGAGATCGAGCTGCAGTCGCTGGGCGATGACGAGGACCCGGGAACGGTGGCGCGACGGGAGCAGCTGGAGCGCACGCTGGCCGAGGAGAAGGAGAGCTCGGCCGCGATGCACGCCGAGTGGCAGCGGGAGAAGGCTGCCACCGACGCCGTCGCCGACCTTCAGTCGAAGCTGGACGGTGCCCGCACCGAGCTCGAGCGGGCCCAGCGAGAGGCCGATCTCGGCCGCGCCGCCGAGCTTCAGTACGGGACGATCCCCGAGCTGGAGAAGCAGCTGGCCCAGGCCGAGTCCGCCGAGTCCTCGGGTGTACGGACCGAGCCCCGGTTCCTCAAGGATCGCGTCGACGCCGAGGATGTGGCCGAGGTTGTGGCCAAGTGGACAGGGATTCCCGTCTCGCGGCTGCTGGAGGGCGAGATCGAGAAGCTCGTGCACATGGAAGAGCGCCTGCATCAGCGAGTGATCGGGCAGGACGAGGCCGTGGAGGCGGTCTCGGCGGCGCTGCGCCGCTCACGCGCGGGCCTGCAGGATCCCGACCGGCCGATCGGCACGTTCTTGTTCCTGGGTCCCACTGGAGTCGGCAAGACCGAGCTGGCGCGGGCGCTGGCGGAGTTCATGTTCGACAGCGCCGAGGCGATGATCCGGATCGACATGTCTGAGTACATGGAGAAGCATTCAGTGTCCCGCCTGGTCGGCGCGCCGCCCGGCTACGTCGGCTACGACGAGGGTGGACAGCTGACCGAGGCGGTTCGCCGCCGCCCGTACTCGGTGGTGCTGCTCGACGAGATCGAGAAGGCGCATCCCGACGTGTTCAACATGCTGCTGCAGGTGATGGACGACGGCCGCCTCACAGATGGGCAGGGCCGGACCGTGTCGTTCAAGAACACGGTGCTGATCATGACCTCCAACATTCCGGGTGGACGCGCCGGCGTCGAGGCGTACTTCAAGCCGGAGTTCATCAACCGCCTAGATGACATCGTCGAGTTCGAGCCGTTGACTCGCCAGCAGCTCGGTGAGATCGTCGACCTGCAGGTGCAGCGACTGATTGCCCGGGTGCGCGAGCGGGAGATCGAAGTCGAGCTCACTGATCAGGCGCGGACGCTGTTGGGCAACCTCGGGTATGACCCGACCTATGGTGCCCGGCCGCTGAAGCGGGTGATTCAGAAGCGGTTGTTGGACCCACTGGCGCTGGCGATCCTGGAGGGTCGGTTCGTCTCTGGCGACACCGTCAGGGTCGACGCGGCCGACGGCGACCTGGTGCTGACCAAGGCGCAGACCGCAGCGGCCGTGTGACGGCTGCCGGACCCGGGCAGCGCGCTCGGGCTCAAGTGGACGCGCGACCTGGTCCGCCGAGCCCCAGCGCACCCGGGACCGAACCCGTCCCGCGTGGTACAAGTGCGCCATCAAACCACCCGGAGAAGGAGGCCGTTGTGCCGACGTACATCATGCTGACCACCCTCACCCCTGATGGCGTGCAGACGATCAAGAACAATCCTTCCCGGATCCGGGAGGTCAACCGTGAGATCGAACAGCTCGGAGCCACGGTCAAGGCGCAATGGGCGACGCTGGGACAGTACGACTTCGTCAACGTGGTCGAGGCCCCCGACGAGAAGACCATCGCCAGAGTCTCGCTGGAGTTGGGGTCGCGCGGAACCGGTCGCTACGAGACGCTGAGCGCGATCCCGATCGACGACTTCATTGGCTCGATCTGAGGGCTCGTCTCAGACGAGCCCTCCGCGCGTGCTGGTGGTGGGCGCGGGGGCCCGCGAGCACGCGATCGTGAAGGCGCTGGCCAGGTCGCCACAGCGTCCGGAGATCCTCTCCGCTCCCGGTAACCCCGGGATCGCCGGTGAAGCTCAGGCCCTCGACGCGGATGCCGGCGACGTCGGCGCGCTCGTGGCTGCGGCCGAGCACCAGGCGGTCGACCTCGTCGTCGTCGGTCCTGAAGCGCCGCTGGTCGCGGGGCTTGCCGACGCGCTGCGGGCCGCGGGCATCAGCTGCTTTGGCCCCGGGGCGGCGGGCGCTGCGCTGGAGGGCTCCAAGGCGTTCTGCAAGGAGGTGATGATCGCGGCCGGAGTCCCAACCGCCGCCCATGCCGTCGTCAGCGACGTGCAGGCTGGGCTGGATGCGATCCTCAGCTATCCGGCCGTGATCAAGGCCGATGGGCTGGCGGCGGGCAAGGGCGTGATCATCGCGCTCGACGAGCCGGAGGCGAGGCGCGCGCTCCAGGAGCTGCTCGTGCAGCGACGGTTCGGGACCGAGCGGGTGGTGGTGGAGGAGTACCTGGAGGGCCAGGAGTGCTCGCTGCTGGCGCTGTGCGACGGGGTCAGCGCCCTCCCACTCGCTTCCGCGCAGGACTACAAGCGCGCCTTCGATGGCGACCGGGGCCCAAACACCGGCGGGATGGGCTCCTACTCGCCGGTGCCCGCGGTCGACGTGCCGCGGGCGCAGGAGCTGTGCCGGATCGTCCACCAGCCGGTGCTCGACGAGCTGGTCGGCCGCGGCATCGAGTTTCGGGGCGTCCTCTACGCAGGCCTGATGCTCACCCGCGCGGGAGCGAAGGTGCTGGAGTTCAACGTTCGCTTCGGAGACCCGGAGACCCAGGCGATCCTGCCCCGGCTGCAGACCGACCTGCTGGCTCTGTTGCAGACTGCCGCGGGCCGGCGCGGCGAGTGGGGCGCCGGCGAGTGGGGCGGCTTGGGTGGGACTGAGCTTCGGTGGTCGACGCAGACGGCAGTCACGGTGGTGCTGGCCAGCCGCGGTTATCCGGACAGCGCCTCCGGCGGCGAGGTGATCCGTGGCCTGGAGCGGGTGCCGCCGGAGGTATCGGTCACCCACGCCGGCACCGCCCGCACGGCTGGCGGCCAGCTGGTGACAGCCGGCGGGCGGGTGCTGAGCGTGACCGCGCTCGGCGGCGACGCCGCTGCCGCCCGGAAGTCCGCCTATGCTGCCGCTGACATGATCGACTTCGACGGCATGCAGCTGCGACACGACATCGCCTCCGGGGTGATGTCATGAGCGAGCACAACGCTTGCGGTCTCGAACCGCTGAGCGGTCTCGAGTCGCCGGAGCCTCCCGTCTCTGGCGCCGAGTCGGAGTCGCTGGAGGCCCCCGAGCCGGTCGCCGGCTCTGAGTCGCTGAGTGATCCCGAGCCGCTCCCGGACCCCGAGGCCGCGAGCCTGGAGGAGCTCGAGGTCGGCGAGCCGGTGGTTGGCATCGTGATGGGCTCCAAGAGCGACATGGGGGCGATGGAGGCGGCTGAGCGGGAGCTGGCCGCTCGCGGCATCCGCTCGGAGACCAGAGTCATGTCTGCTCACCGCGAGCCGGACACCGTTGCCGAGTACGCGCGCAACGCCAAGCTTCGCGGCCTGCGGGTGATCATCGCCGGCGCCGGGCTGTCGGCGGCGCTTCCCGGGGTCGTCGCCGCCCACAGCGAGCTGCCGGTGATCGGCGTGCCGCTCACCACTCGCACCTCGGTCGCCGGCGGGCTCGACGCGCTGTTGTCGATCTCGCAGATGCCGCCTGGTGTTCCGGTCGCCTGTGTGGGGGTCGACAACGCCCGCAACGCCGCGGTGCTGGCGGCGCGGATCCTGACCGCATAGCGGGCTGCCTGGAGCCCTCCAGGTGATCTCTCGCTACACCCGCCCCCAGCTGGCGGAGATCTGGTCCGAGCACTCCCGCTTCGAGGCGATGCGGCGGGTCGAGGTGGCCGCCTGTGAGGAGATGGATGGTCCTACCCCGGAGGAGCTGCGGGCGATCCGTGCGGCCACGTTCTCGGTCGAGCAGATCGCCGAGCGCGAACGGGTCACCGACCACGACGTGGCCGCGTTCGTCGACGTGCTCGCGGCAGGCGCCGGCCCCGCCGGTCGCTGGATCCACCACGGCCTCACCTCCAGCGACGTGCTCGACACCGGCCTGGCGTTGCAGCTGCGACGGGTCGCCGAGCTCGTGCTGCCGGACGCGCAGCGGCTGGTACAGGCGCTGGTCGCCCGCGCCCGGGAGCACGTGGGCACCTTGTGCGTAGGACGCACGCACGGGATCCACGCCGAGCCGACGACGTTCGGAATCAAGCTGGCCGGCTTTGCGTTCGAGGCCGCCCGCAACGAGCTCCGGCTCCGGCAAGCCTTCGCGCAGGCGACCGTCGGCGCGCTGTCGGGCGCCGTGGGGACCTACGCCGCCACCTCACCCGAGTTTGAGCAGCGGGTGCTGGCGCGTCTGGAGCTGGCGCCCGAGCCGGTCTCCACCCAGATCGTTCCTCGGGACCGTCACGCGGAGCTGCTGCAGGCGATGGCCCTCGCCGGCGTGGGCCTGGAGCGGTTTGCCACCGAGCTCCGTCACCTGGCCCGGACCGAGGTCAGCGAGGTCCGTGAGCCGTTCGCGTCCGGACAAAAGGGGTCCAGCGCGATGCCCCACAAGCGCAACCCGATCAAGTCCGAGCAGGTCAGCGGCTTGGCCCGGATCCTGCGCGGCAACGCGCAGGCGGGGCTGGAGAACGTCGCGCTGTGGCACGAGCGCGACATCTCGCACTCGTCGGTGGAGCGAGTGATCCTGCCCGACTCGACAAGCTTGCTCGATCACATGCAGCGCCGCGTGATCACGCTGGTGGAGGGGATGGTCGTCGACGCGCGGAGGATGCGGGAGAACCTCGATCTCACCTGCGGCGCGCTGTTCTCGCAGCGGGTGCTGCTGGCGCTGGTGCGCGGGGGCCTGGCCCGCGATGATGCCTACCGGATGGTCCAGCGCCTGGCCCAGCAGGCGCTGGATCGTCACACGCCGCTGCGGGAGCTGCTGGCCGCCGATCCCGCGGCTGCGCACCTGGACCTCGACGCGATCTTCGACTATGCCCCGTTCGTACGCTACGCGCCGACGATCGTCGGGCGCCTGGACCAGGTCGCGTGACCGGACGTCACTGCCGCCAGCTGGGCGGGATGTCGTAGATCTCCACCCCGTCCACTTTGCGGGCACGCAGATGAAGCGTGGCCGGGACGAGCAGCGACCAAGCTGTGAGCCCTGATGCTTCCACGATGATGACGTCGACTTTTCGGCGGCGGATGAAGTCTTTGAGCTGAGGCCCGACCTGCGACAGGGGGAGCTGGGAGGTCCCCCCGAACTGCATGTCGCGGTCGATGGCTTCGTTGTAATAGGAGGGCGGGGTCGCGACGCCCACGTAACCCTCCGTCATTTGGAAGTACATGCCGGTTTGCGCCTGCCACAGCATGCTGTTCCCGTTGTGGCCGAATGGGAATATCAGGGCCCGCTCTCCTGGGAACATGTACCGTCGATACGTGCTGTCGGTGAAGAAGCGTGGGTCGTCCATGCGGGCATGCCAGTACGGTGGGGAGACGTCGGGAAGCAGAAGAACGACCCCGGCGACGACCAGGAGCCACCGCGGCCAGCGACGTTTTCCCGGCGCCGCCAGCCACAGGGCCACGACCACCGCGGCGATGAGCGAGACGTACATCGCGATGCGCGCCGGCGCGACCTGCTTGAACAGCGGCAGATGACTGACCGGCAGCCACGGGAGCGGAATCGACGGTCGGTAGACGAAGGTTCCGGCCATCGGCCGGGGAGGACTCGCGATGTGCAGATGCGGCCCGAGCGAGGCGACCACGGTGACGACCAGGAGGCCGAGCAAGATCCGAGCCCCTGGCTCCCGACGGCGCGGGATGAGGAACAGCGCCAAGATCGCCACCACGGGGATGCCAAGGTAGGCCACACCCTCTGAGAAGTTGCCTTCGTTGAACTTCGTCGCTAGTGATGCGTCGAGTCCGTGGCCGAGCCACGTGAGCGGCGTGGGGAGCAGATAGTTGAGGGGGTCGGTCGAGACGCGGTTGGCCACTTCGGTCCAGCTCGCGGTCGGGTTTGGCCCGAGCCCCGTCAGCGCGTAATAGAGAAACGGAGCCGCGATAACGCATGTGGCCGCTCCGGCCAGCAATATCGTTGGCACCAGAGCGACGATGGCCGTGCGCTTGGCCGCCGATCCGAAGCAGTAGCCCAGAAGCAAAGCGACCGCTCCGAACGCCAGGAAGGTGACCAGGATCTCCTCCGAGGTTCCCAGCAGCAGCACGAGGACGACGGTCAGCAGCACGACTAACCGGCGAGCGCTGATCCGTCCGTCCAAACGCAGCAGAACGAGGTGCGCTGCGGCCGGCACGAGGAAGGTGAGGACCAGGTTGAGATGGCTCGTCAGCTGCACGAGCTCGTAGGAGGAGAACCCGAACAGGTAGCCGCCGGCTACCGAGGGGAGCCACCTTCCGCACAGATACCGGCAGAGACGAAACGCGAACCAGGCGGCCAGCACGGGGCTGAGCACGCTCAGCAGGTTGTAGGCCGCTACCGGACCTGCCGCAGCCGTCAGGGGAGAGATCAGCAGGCTGGCCGCTGGCAGCGTGGCCGCGCTCGCCAAGTTCGCGCCATCCGGAACCCAGATGACGTGGCTGACAAAGGGATCGAGTCCGTGAACGAGCGCATGTGGCCACCACACGAGCGACCACATGTAGGCCGCCGCATCCGTGGAGCCCGAGCATGCACAGATATGGCTGGGGTCAGCCAGCATCTGACGCCCGACCAGCAGTATTGAGATCAGCAGGTACAGGACAAGAACGGCCCCACTTCGCAGCCGGTCGGACGCGCCCAGTCGCGCGAGCCGCTCCCAGCGGGGCGCCAGCGGGTTCGATTGGCTGGCCAGCGCCATCAACTATGGCCTCCCGGGAACTCCGACGTGCAGTACCGCGGCCACGGGCGCGACGGCTTTGGGGATGGGATATCCAGCGGCTCGAACAACCAGATGGCGGAGGTTATGCCGGATCCAGCTCAGCCGTCCAGACCGATGCCGTTGCTAGGATCGCGCCAGTGATCGCCCTCGCAGACTTGCCCCTCGTGGCCTCGGGCAAGGTCCGCGAGATTTATGGGCGGGATGACCACACGCTGCTGATCGTCGCCAGCGACCGGATCTCGACCTACGACGTCGTCCACCCTACGCCGATCCCAGACAAGGGCAGCGTGCTCACCGGTCTATCGACGTTCTGGTTCCAGCACAGCGCCGAGATCGTGGCCCACCATCTCGTTTCGGTTACCGACGGCGTCCCTCAGGAGGTCCGCGGGCGCGCGATGGTGGTCAAGCGCCTGGCCATGCTGCCCGTCGAGTGCGTGGTTCGCGGCTACCTGAGCGGATCGGGGTGGAAGGACTATCAGGTCAGCGGTACCGTCAGCGGGATCGAGCTGCCGCCGGGCCTGCGGGAGTCAGACCAGCTGCCAGAGCCGATCTTCACTCCCAGCACCAAGGCCCAGAGTGGTCACGACGAGGCGATCGACTTCGACGGGGTGGTCGAACTGGTCGGCGATCGCGAGCTGGCGGAGCGGTTGCGCGACGTCTCCCTGGCGGTCTACCGACACGCAGCCGATCACGCCCGGGAGCGGGGGATCATCCTCGCCGACACCAAATTCGAGCTCGGTCTGGACAGTGATGGCCGGCTGACGCTCGGCGACGAGGTCTGCACCCCTGATTCCTCGCGCTTCTGGCCCGCCGATCAATACGAGCCCGGACATACTCAGCCGAGCTTCGACAAGCAGTTCGTGCGTGACTGGGCCTCCTCGACGGGGTGGGACCGAAACCCCCCGGCACCGGACATTCCCGGCGACATCGTCGCTCATACGCGCGCCAAGTACGTGGAGGCCTACGAGCTCGTCACCGGCGAGCCGTTCACGCAGTGGCTCCGGCTCACCGGAGCATGAACGCGTGCGGGCCCGCGTCCTGGTCAGGCCGAAGCAGGGCATCCTCGACCCCCAGGGTCAGGCGGTGGAGCGTGCCCTCCCCGCCCTCGGCTTCACTGGCGTCAGCAACGTGCACGTCGGCCGGGTGATCGAGCTCGACGTCGAGGACCCGGGGCGGCTGCCGGAGATGTGTGAGCGGCTGCTGGCCAACCCGCTGGTGGAGGACTACGAGATCCTCGAGGTTGGGCAGCGCGCGACCGGCGAAGCGATGCTGGAGGCAGACAGCGATCACAGCACGCGGCTCGAAACTCCGCGGCGGACTGCCTCGTGAGGTTCGGTGTCGTTCGCTTCCCCGGCTCGTGCGACGAGCTCGACGCTGCCGGGGCAGCGGGGCACGTAGGCGAGGCGGTGATGCTGTGGCACGCCGAGCGTGACCTACAGGGGGTGGACGCGGTGATCGTGCCGGGCGGCTTTTCCTACGGCGACTATCTGCGCGCCGGCGCCATCGCCCGCTTTGCGCCGGTGATGGAATCAGTGGCACAGTTTGCCCGGGAAGGTGGGCTGGTGCTCGGGATCTGCAACGGCTTCCAGGTCCTGTGCGAGGCGCGGCTGTTGCCGGGTGCGCTGCTGCGCAACACCAGCCTCCGCTTCGTCTTCCGTCAGGTGGAGCTGGAGGTGCAGAGCATCGATAGCCCGTTCACGCGGGAATGCGTCAACCGGCAGCGGCTGTCGATCCCCGTCAAGCACACCACCGGGCGCTTCTATGCCCCGCCAGATCAGATCCGACGCCTTCTGGCCGAGGATCAGGTGCTGCTGCGCTACGCGCCCGGCCACAACCCCAACGGGTCGGTGGCGGACATCGCCGGAGTCTGCAACGAGCAGGGAAACGTGTTCGGGCTCATGCCCCACCCCGAGCACGCCGTAGACGCGCTCAGGGGCTCCGCCGACGGGCTGAGGATCTTCGAGTCGATGCGAGCACATCTTGCCGGCCACGTCCTCGTCTAGGCACCGCGCCCTCGGGCTGAGCGATCACGAATACGAACTGATCCTCGACAAGCTGGGCCGCGAGCCGAACCAGGTCGAGCTGGCGATGCTGTCGCTGATGTGGTCCGAGCACTGCGGCTACAAGCACAGCCGCAAGCTGCTGCGGCGGTTGCCCAAGGACGGCGAGCACGTCCTGCTGGGTCCGGGCGAGAACGCCGGCGTGGTCGACGTCGGCGGGGGCCTGGCGCTTGCATTCAAGGTCGAGTCCCACAATCATCCCAGCGCGGTCGAGCCGTTCCAGGGAGCGGCCACCGGCGTCGGCGGGATCCTGCGCGACGTGTTCGCTGTCGGCGCGCGGCCGATCGCAATCCTCGACTCGCTCCGCTTCGGCGAGCCCGACCGCTCAGCACGCTCGCGCTACCTGCTCGAGCACGCCGTTGCCGGAATCGGCCACTACGGCAACTCGATCGGGGTGCCGACGGTAGGCGGGGAGATCTACTTCGAGCCCAGCTATGAGCAGAACTGCCTGATCAACGTCATGTGCTTGGGACTCGCCCCGCACCAGCGGCTGATCCGCAGTGCCGCCGCCGGAGCCGGGAACGCGCTGGTGCTGCTCGGCGCGCTGACCGGCCGTGACGGCATCGGGGGAGCCTCGGTCTTGGCCAGCGCGGAGCTCGGGGAGGGTGACGAGGCCAAGCGCCCGTCGGTCCAGATCGGCGACCCGTTCACGGAGAAGAAGCTGCTCGAGTGCTGCTTGGAGCTGCTCGAGGGCGGGCTGTTGGTGTCGCTGCAGGACCTCGGCGCGGCCGGGCTGACCTCGTCGGCGTCGGAGATGGCCAGCAAAGGCGGCGTCGGCCTGGACATCGACGTCTCCCGGGTGCCGTTGCGCGAGGCCGGGATGGAGCCGTTCGAGATCATGATCTCCGAGTCCCAAGAGCGGATGCTGTGCGTCGTCGCACCCGACTGCATCGGCCGCGTGCTCGAGGTGTGCCAGCGGTGGGAGGTGCTGGCGACGCCAATCGGTTCGGTGACGAGGGGCGACGCGCTGCGGGTCCTGGACCGGGAGGTGGTCGCCGCTGAGCTGCCGGTGGCGGTGATGGTCGACGACTGTCCGCTCTACGACCTGGACGCCTCGCCCCAACAGGTTGAGCTGTACCCGGCGCCACCATCGATGCTCGCAGGCACAGAGACGGCGGCTGAGATGCTGCTGGCGTTGCTGGCCTCGCTGAACATCGCCTCGCGCCGCGCCGTGTTCGAGCAGTACGACCCGGTCGTGCAGTCGCGCACTGTGCGCCGTCCGCAGGAGGCCGACGCGGCTGTCCTGTCGCTGCCCGACGGCTCAGCGATCGCCGTCAGCATCGATGGCAACGGTCGGCGCGTCGCCTGCGATCCCCGCGCGGGCGCCGCCGAGGCGGTGTACGAGTGCGCAGCTAACCTGGCCTGCGTCGGCGCCGCTCCGCTGGGGCTCACCAACTGTCTGAACTTCGGCAACCCCGAGAAGCCGCACGTCGCCTGGCAGCTATCGGAGGTCGTGGAGGGGATCGCCCTTGCCTGCGAGGAGCTGGGGATCCCGGTGGTCGGCGGCAACGTCTCGCTCTACAACGAGGCACCGATGGGCCCGATTCTGCCCACTCCGGTCATCGGCCTGGTCGGAAAGGTGCCCGACGCCGTCCGTGCCGGGCGGATTGGATTCTTGGCCGAGGGCGACGCGATCGCCCTCGCCGGTCCCTTTCCCGCCCGGCTGGAGGCCTCGGAGCTGGCCAAGCTCCAGGGTCATGCCCTCGCCGGGGCACTGCCGCCGATGGATGGACAAGCCGTCCGTGGTGCACACCAGGGAGTCCGGGATGGGGTGCGTTCAGGCGCACTCCACAACGCCCATGACATAGCCGAGGGCGGCCTCGCGGTCGCGCTGGCGGAGTGCTGCATCGCCGGCGGGATCGGCGCCTCCGTGCAGCTGCCGGAAAGCCTGGCGCCGTTCGCCGAGGCGCCGGGACAGGGTTTTGTGGTCTCCGGCCCCGAGCCGGCGCTGAGTGGCTGGCGGATCATCGGGCACGTCGGTGGCGAGCGACTGAGGATCGACGGGCAAGCGCCGGCTGCTGGCTCGGCTTTCGGCCACGCTGATTCGGGCCGCGCGCCCATCATCCTGGTCGATCTCGCCGTCTCCGAGCTGGCCGAGAGCTGGGAACGTGGCCTCGCCGGATTGGTCTAGACCCGCTGCTAGCCTGGGTCAGGGGTTAGGTATGCCTCTCCTCGACGATCATCGCGATGGCCCGCGCGACGAATGCGGCGTGTTCGGTATCTACGCGCCGGAGCACGACGTCGCCCGCTTGGCCTACTTCTCGCTGTTCGCGCTCCAGCACCGCGGTCAGGAATCTGCCGGCATCGCCACCGCACCGCGCGGGGGCAGCATCATGGCGATCCGTGACCAGGGGCTCGTGGCCCAGGTGTTCGACGAGCACACGCTGCGCTCACTGGTGGGCGACATGGCGATCGGCCACGTGCGCTACTCCACCACCGGCTCATCGGAATGGGAGAACGCGCAGCCGATCGTCCGCGATGACCGGCGCACGCTCGCGCTGGCCCACAACGGCAACCTGATCAACGCGGTGGAGCTGCACTCCGAGCTGCGCGGACGTGACGTTCCCTTTCGCTCCACCTCGGACTCCGAGATCATCGCGGCGCTGCTGGCCACGCATCCAGCCGAGCGGATCGAGGACGCCGTCGCCGATGTGCTACCGCGGCTGCGGGGGGCCTTCTCAACGGTGGTGATGACCGAAGATGCCGTCGTGGCCTTTCGCGATCCCCACGGCCTGCGTCCGCTCGTGCTGGGGATGATCGAGGACGCCGGTGAGGGCGAGCCGGTCTACTGCGTGGCCAGCGAGTCCTGCGCCTTCGACCTGATCGGGGCCAAGCTGCTGCGGGAGGTACAGCCAGGCGAGGTTGTGACGCTGACCGAACGGGGGATCAAGACCAAGCTCGTGGCCGGCGGCGAGCGCCACGCGTTCTGCGTGTTCGAGTACATCTACTTCGCTCGACCGGACTCGCGGATGGCGGGGACCGTGCTGCAGGTTGCGCGCGCGAGGATGGGCGAGATCCTTTGGCAGGAGGCCCCCGTCGAGGCTGATGTGGTCATCCCCGTGCCCGACTCCGGCAACGCTGCCGCCCGCGGGCTGGCCCGCGCCGCGGGGCTGCCCCAGGACGACGGCTTCATCAAGAACCGTTACGTCGCCCGCACGTTCATCCAGCCGGGTCAGGAGCTCCGCCGCCACGGCCTGCGCCTGAAGTTCAATCCGCTGCCCGAGGTCGTGGCCGGCCAGCGACTGGTGGTCGTCGACGATTCGATCGTCCGCGGGAACACCACACGTCAGATCGTGCAGATGCTCCGGGACGCGGGCGCGGCCGAGGTTCACCTGCGCATCTCCGCGCCCCCGATCAAGCACCCCTGTTACTACGGGATCGACATGTCCACGCGCGAGGAGATGATCGCCCACGGGCGCTCGGGAGAGGAGATCGCGGCCGAGCTGGGTGCCGACTCGCTCCACTACCTGTCGCTCGCCGGCGTCTACCAGGCCATCGGCAGCACCCGTGAGACCCATTGCGACGCGTGCTTCAGCGGCGAGTACCCGCTGCGCGGCTCCGAACGATCGACGGGGAAGTTCGCGCTCGAGTCTCCGCTGCCGCTGGTGCGGGCCTAGCCGCCCGTCGTCTACCCGCTGAAGCGGGGACGCCGCTCCGGCCGGCCGGCCAGGTCGGACCTGCTTGGGCGCAAGCGTGCAGTTGGAGGCCAACTACTCAAGTCCGACCGGAAAACGGTCGATAACCCCGCCCGGAACGATGATCAACGGCTCCTCATCCGGGGCCTGTTCTCGAACGGAGGGTCAGTTGTCTTCTCTCATAGGTCGCCGGCGGGCGACTCTGCCGCTCATCGCGGTCACCATCCTGCTCGGCGCAGGCGCGATGCTGACGGTGCTGGCCGCTCCGGCAAGCGCCGCTACGGGCGATCACTTCACTTGTCGCGCGAGCGCGCTGCGCGCGCAAGGACTGTCCGGGATCCTGCTGAATCTCGAGCCGTCGATCGCCAATGCGATGAACGATCCGTGCGGAAGTGAGCACACCGCGGTCGCCAACGTGCCGCCTCCGCTCAACACCCTGGTCTCGAGTGGGACGGGTGTGATCAATGCGACCACGACCTCCGGATCGAACAGCGGGTCGGCATCCTCGGAAGTCGCCGATCTGACCCTGCTCCCGGCCTCGCTCAACCTCAACGCGCAGGTCGCGACCGCCTCGGCGAGCTATACATGTCAAGCCGGGACACCCACGCCCCAGTCGAGTTCGAACGTGGTCGGCCTGAGTATCGGGAGCGGCCAACCGATCACGACCAGCGGCCAGTTCAGCCTTCCCCTCGTCGGCTTGGTCGACGTGGAGCTCAATCGGACGATCAAAACCGCGACCGCGATAACCCAACGCGCCGTTGACATTACCGTCCTGAGTGGTCTCTATGGCGGCGCCGAGATCGTCCTGGGCGAGGCCCAGGCGGGAGTGTCGGGGAATCCCTGCCCGGGCGCCTCACAGCCGGGTCCATCGACGAGCCCGTCGCCGAACCAAGGTGGATCGCCGTCGCCCAACCAGGGCGGTGCGCCCTCACCGAGCCAAGGTGGTTCGCCCACCAACACGTCGCCTCCGGTGATTTCAGTGTCCTCGGTGGGAGGGCAGCCGGGCAGCGGCGGAACCCCCGGTGGGGGCAACGGCGGAACGTCGACTGGGGGCAGCGGGGGTAACCCCGGCGGAGGACAGCCCGGCATCCACGGCATCGTGGCCGTGGGCCAGCGGCTGAGCTGCTCGACCGGCGCCTGGGCGGGGAGTCCGACCCGGTTTACCTTCCAATGGAATCGGGGCGGAACTCCGATAGTCGGTGCCACGGGCAGCACTTATACGGTTCGGATCAGCGATGAGGCGACGACGCTGACCTGTGTTGTCGTGGCCTACAACGGGGGTGGGGCGAGCCGTCCCGCCACGAGTGCCCCGGTCACGGTGAAGGTGCCTTACGTGCCTCGCTGTCCCGGTCCGAGCGGCCGGTTGACCGGTACGACGCTCGGGCTCGTGAGGCTGGGGATGAGCCGCACTGCGGCTCACCGCGCCTACACACACAGCTCCAACCGCGGTCGGCGCTACCAGGACTTCTTCTGCCTGACGCCGACCGGCGTGAGGGTCGGCTACGCATCGAATACCTTGCGGAGATCGTTGCCAGCCCGCGAGCGGCGGCAGTACAAGGACCGGGTAGTCGTGGCAACCACCTCGGCTGCGTATTACTCGCTGCATGGCATCCGACCGGGAGCCACTCTGGCCGCGGCCCGCAAGCTCCTCGGCAAGGGCAACCTGTTCCACGTAGGCCTGAACTACTGGTACTTCGCCCGGCACGGCAACACGACGTGGTTAATCAAGGTTCGCCACGGGATCGTGGAGGAGATCGGCATCGCCAGTCCAGAGCTGACTCGGGGACGGAAGGCCCAGCGGATCTTCATCACGAGCTTCTGGGCACCGTAGGAGTTCTCGAACGAGATCGTGTGAATGCTGGGGCGGTCGCGTTTGGCGGCCGCCCCCGCTGCGTCCAAGGCCCGCAGGCGACCCCGGCACCGCCGCCGGAAGCGCCGCTATCGTCGCCCAGGCGATGAAAGGCTCCGCGGCGCCTCGGGCGGCATGATCACCGTGGGGGCGCCCGCAGGCGTGGAGGAGCCGGGCGAGTGAACGTCGCCGTCCTGGCGTCCGGCACGGGGACGAACCTTCAGGCGCTGATCGACCGCGCGCATGGTCGGGACGGGGTACGCATCGCCGCGGTCGCCTCGGACCGCCCCAGCTCGCCTGCCCTCGAGCGAGCGCGAGCCGCGGGGATCGAGCGGAACGTCTTCCCGCGGTCAGAGTTTCCTCACCGCCAGGCTCGAGACGACGCGATCGCGGCCTGGCTGCTGGCGCAGCAGGTGGAGCTGGTGGTCCTGGCGGGATACATGCAGCTGCTCGAACGATCCTTCTTGCGCTGCTTTCCCGAGCGGGTGATCAATGTCCATCCCGCGCTGCTGCCGGCGTTTCCGGGCCTGAAAGCCGTCGATCAGGCCATCGCCTACGGCGTCAAGGTCTTCGGGGTCACGGTGCACTTCGTCGACGAGGGCGTGGACAGCGGTCCGGTGATCCTGCAGCGCGCGCTCGAGCTTCCCCAAGCCCATGACCCTGAGCAGGTGCTTGCGCAGCTGCGTCCCCTCGAGCACGAGCTCCTGCCTGAAGCGGTCAGGCTGATTGCTCGCGGCGCGGTCAGAGCTGACCCTGAGAACCGCAGGCGCATCCTCATCGAACGGTAGAGTCGCGGCTTGTGGAACGAAGCCAGTTCGCGATCGACGGAGCCTCCTCGACGAGCTCTGGCGACGGCTCCGAGGTGCAGGTGGCGCGGGCGCTGCTGTCCGTTTCCGACAAGACCGGGATCGTGGAGTTCGCCCGAGGATTGGCCGAGCTGGGCATCGAGATCATTTCCACCGGCGGGACGGCTCGGGGACTGGAGGCGGCCGGAGTCTCGGTCCGGACGGTCACCGACCTGACGGGATTCCCGGAGATCATGGACGGGCGGGTGAAGACGCTGCACCCGAAGTTGTACGCCGGCCTGCTGGCGGTGCGGGACAACCCCGAGCACATGCGGGCCGCTCGTGAGCAGGACGTGGAGCTCGTCGATCTGGTGTGCGTGAACCTGTATCCGTTCGAGCGCACCGCCGGCGCGCGCGGGGTGGACGAGGCGGAGGTGATCGAGAACATCGACATCGGCGGTCCGACGATGATCCGCGCTGCGGCCAAGAACCATGTCTACGCGGCACCGGTGGTCAGTCCCGAGAGCTATGACGCGGTGCTGGAGGAGCTGCGCGCATCCGAGCGAAGGCTGTCGCCGGCGACCCGCGAGAGCCTCGCCGCAGAGGCGTTCTCGTACACGGCTCGCTACGACACCGCCATCACTCGCTGGTTTCAGGAGAAGCGGGAGGATTTCCCGCCGCTGATGGTGAGAGCGTTCGAGAAGACGCTCGAATTGCCCTACGGGGAGAACCCTCACCAGCGGGCCGCCTACTACGCCCAAATCGGCGCCCGGACCCACGTCCTGTCGATGGTCGCTCAGCTCGGCGGCAAGGCGCTGTCCTACAACAACCTGCTGGATCTCGATTCCGCTCGACTGCTGACCGACGAGTTCCGCGTGCCGGCCTGCGTGATCGTCAAGCACAACAACCCGTGTGGGGTCGCCGTTGGCGCTACCGCGCTGGAGGCCTACCAGCGGGCTTTCGCGTGCGATCCGATGTCGGCTTACGGTGGCGTGATCTGCTTCAACCGGAGTATCGATCGAGTCCTGGCGCAGGCGGTAGTGGGTCAGTTCGCGGAGATTGTGTTTGCTAGCGGCTACGAAGCGGAGGCACTTGAAGTGCTCTCCAGCAAGCCGAACCTGCGGATTCTCGACAACCGTGAACGCCGCAGCGCGAACATGACGGAGCCCTACCTGCGCCAGGTGCTGGGGGGGATGCTGGTGCAGGATCGGGACGAGCGCCTGGAGGAGCGCGAGCAGATGCAGGTCGTCTCCGCGCGTCGCCCCACCGAGGCTGAGTGGGACGAGATGCTGTTCGCGTGGAAGGTCTGCAAGCACGTGCGCTCCAACGCGATCGTCCTCTCCCGAGGGCTGGCCAGCGTCGGTGTTGGCGCCGGCCAGATGAGCCGCGTGGACTCGGTGCGGCTGGCGCTGGACAAGGCACGTTCGGAGCTGACCGGGGCGGCGATGGCCTCCGACGCCTACTTCCCGTTCGCCGATGGACCTGAGCTGGCCATCCAGGCGGGGGTGGCGGCGATCATCGAGCCGGGTGGCTCGATCCGCGACCCCGATGTGGTGGCCGCCGCCGACGCGGCCGGGGTGACGCTGGTGTTCACCGGCCGTCGCCACTTCCGTCACTGATGGAGCGGATCACGCGCCTGGAGGGTGACCCGCCGTCCCCGTGGGAGGAGGCCTATGGATTCAGCCGGCTGATCCGCGCCGGCGGGTTCGTGCTGGTCGGCGGCACCACCTCGGTCGGGCCGGGCGGAGCGGTGCTCGGCGAGACTGCCTACGAGCAGGCGACGGAGGCCCTACGCAAGATCGAGCACGAGCTTGGGCGCGTAGAGCGCCGACTGAGCGATGTCGTCCACACCCGCGTGTTCGTCACCGACATCTCACGTGCGGACGAAGTCGGCCGGGCTCACAGGCAGGCCTTCGGTGACCTCAGGCCATTGATGACGATGGTGCAGGTCAGCGCGCTGATCGACCCCCGGATGCTGGTGGAGATCGAGGCCGTCGCGCTTGATGGGTAGGCCCCGCTTGACTGCTCGCGCCGTCGATGCGCGATCATCAGGCTCAGAGCCGCCGTAGCTCAGCTGGCAGAGCAGCGGACTAAGTTTTGATGATATTTATTTTTTTGTTTTTTTTTTTGTTTTTTTATTGTATTTATTATTATTTGTTTATTATTTGTATTTTATTTTTTGTTTTGTGTAAATGTTGTGTGTGTTGTTGTTAATGTGTGGGTGTATTAGTATTTGTTGTGTTTGAGTGTTTATTTTTTGTTGTTTGTTGTAGTAGTTGTGTGTGTTTTGTGTATTTTGTTTTGAGTAGTATGTTGTTGTGTTTTTATGTGTTGTTTATTGTTTTGTGTTTGTTGTAGTTGTTGTTGTTGTGTTGTTGTGAGTATATAGTGTTATATTTGTTTATTGTAATTTATTTAGTGTTTTAATTTATATTTTTAATATATAAATTTTTTTTATTTTTATTATTATTATATTTAATTTTATTATTATTTTATTTTTTTTTTATTTTATATTATTTTTTTTATTATTATTTATATTAAAGACTTTTAATCCGAGGGTCGCAGGTTCGAATCCTGCCGGCGGCATCGTGAAAGCCCTGGTATCCGCGCTTTTCCAGGACCGCCTCAGGGACCACATGGTCCGGCATCCGGCTTTGAGCGCGGTGCTAACGCCAGGATCGATGAAGGAGGGCTTCCGTGGCATACCTCAAGGGCCTGCAGCTGCGCCCCGCAGATCCCTCGGACGCTGCAGCGATTGCTGCGCTTCACGCCGAAAGCTGGCGCCGGCACTACCGCGGCGCGTATTCCAACGCGTTCCTTGACGGCGACGTGATCCCCGATCGCCTCGCCGTTTGGGCTGACCGGCTCCGGGACCCTGATCCGTTGCGTCTGACGATCGTCACCGAAGACCGGGGAGGCGTGGTCGGTTTCGCGCATGCCGCCTTTGACGACGATTCAACATGGGGAGCGCTACTTGACAACCTGCATGTCGCACACGGCCACCAGGGACGAGGCATCGGCTCGCAGTTGCTGGCCTTTATCGCGCAAGCGGTGATCGAGCGGCGGACCGGTCTTTACCTGTGGGTGCAGGAGCAGAACGTCGTAGCTCAGGCTTTCTACGAGGCCCGCGGCGGGAAATGCGTGGGACGAGCCGCGATCTCGCCGCCAGGCGGGGTGGCAAGTCGGCTCCACGGCACGCCAGCCAAACTGCGATACACGTGGAGCATCCAGAAGCTGGCACGCGAGATCAGGTCGCCTTGAGCCCGCGACCGACTCGGATTTCCCCTACGGAGATCGTCGCCGAGTTGAAGGCAGGGCTCCGAGCCAGCTGAGGTTGCGTCTCAGGACTGCTGTAAATAGTCGAGGTGGTGCTGTCAGAGCGACGGCGTAGGTTCCCTCATGTCCTGCCAGACGATGAAGGAGGCCTACGCCGTGAGATGCACCGTACCGCCGTCAGCGGAGATACAAGCGAGCATCGACGAGCTGCTTGGGAAGGGGATGGTCGATGACCCGCAGAAGATCTTGTCCGAGCTCGGGCGGCTCGGGGCGAGGTTGATCATTCAGCGGGCGGTCGAGGAGGAGTTCGACACCTGGTTGGGTCGGGCTCGGTATGAGCGCCGGCCGGAGCGCCAGCGCGGCTTGCGCAACGCGCGAGCCACGCCGCGCGCTGGATCCTCGAAGCGCTACCCGCTGAGGACCTCCACGCTCGCGCGGGCATCCACGTCGGCGAGATCGAGCGCAGAGAGGACGACATCGCCGGCCTCGCCGTCCACGCGTCGGCTCGGATCATGAGCAAGGCAGCCGGCGACGAGGTGCTCGTGTCGCGCACGGTGCGAGACCTCACCGCCGGCTCGGGCCTGCGATTCAAGAACTCGCCCGCCCGGTGGTGGTCGTGCTGATGGGTCACGCCGGCTGAGGTTGCAGCTGCGCGAGGTCGCCCTCGCCGACGCCAGCGTCGCGGCGGCTGCCGGTGGCGATTGCGGCCAGGATCCCAGTCGCCGATAGCGCAACGGCAACCCAGATTGCGGGTGTGAAGCCGCTGACGAACGCCTGGGGGCTGCGGTAGCCGCCGTGGTGGAGGAACACACTGGCCAGTACGGCAACGCCCACGACGCCTCCGAGCTCGCGGATTGCCGAGTTGGCTCCGGAGGCGACCCCGGCCTCGGCCAGCGGGACCGAGCTCATGATCGCCCCGGCGACGGTCGGGAAGCACAACGAGGTACCGATCCCCGCCAGCGTGCATGCGGCGCCGAGTTGCAGATACTCGACGCCGGGGGCGGCGATGCTCGCCACCCAGGCGTAGCCGGCGGCCTGCAGCGCCAGGCCACAGACCATGAACGGACGGTTGCCGCAGCGCTCGGCCAGCGCGCCGGCGACAGGCGCAATGAACATCGGCGGCAGCGTCCAGGGCAGCAGCCGGATACCGGCCTGCAGCGGCGAGTAGCCCAGGCCGGTCTGCAGCAGCTGGCTCATCAGAAACAGCGCGCCGAACAGACCCGCGTACATGAAGAAGCTCACCCCGTTGGCGGCGGTGAACGTGCGGCTCCTAAACAATGCTGGAGAGATCATCGGCTGCTCGGCGTGGCGCTCCCACGCGATGAAGGCGGCGACGAGGGCGACGCCGGCGGTGAGCGCGAGCATCACTTCGGGGCTGGTCCAGCCGACGGTATTGGCGCGGATTGCTCCCCAGGTGAGGCCGAGCACGCCCGTGGCCGCGAGGCCGAGTCCGGGCAGGTCCAGTTGGGATCGCGGGCCGTGACTCTCGGTCAGCCGCCGGGCGGCGGTCGGGATCACGGCTAGCCCGATCGGGACGTTGAGCCAGAAGATCCAGTGCCAGTCGATCCCAGAGACGACGGCGCCGCCGACCACTGGACCCGCGGCGACGGCCAGCCCGACGATTCCGCCCCACAATCCGATCGCCGCGCCGCGCTTCTCGACCGGGAACGCCTCAGAGATGAGGGTCAGGGTCAGGGGGGTGACGATTGCCGCGCCGGCGCCCTGCAGCGCGCGGGTGGCGATCAGCGCCTGCGCGGTCGGGGCCAGAGCTGAGGCGGCTGATGCCACTGTGAACCCGAACAGGCCGAGGCAGAACATGCGCCGGCGGCCGAAACGGTCGCCGAGCGCGGCGCCGGTGAGCAGCAGGCAGGCGAACGCGAGGTTGTAGGCATTGACCGTCCATTCCAGCGAGCCGAGGCTGGCGTGCAGATCGGCGCGCAGAACCGGAAGCGCGGTGGTTACGACCAGCGTGTCCAGAGCGGTCATGAACGCGGCCAGCCCCGCCAGGACGATCGTCCAGGTCTTGCCGGTCGATGATTCGGGGTGAGCGTGGGTATGCACGGTGCCTCCTTCTTGAGGGCGGTTGGTTGTCGTTCAGACCACGAACGAACCGCCCCGTTGGGGACACCGGTCGCCGTGCAAGCGTCAGAGCTGCGTGATGCGGCGCTGCAGGAACCTGCGCTCGGCATCGCTGCAGACGCGCTTCAGGGCGGCGCCGAAGGCGGCCTTGGCCTCAGCGACTCGCCCGAGGCGCGCCAGCAGCTCGCCGCGAGTGGAATGAAGGTACGGATAGTCCTCCAGGTCAAGCGCATCGACGATCGTCAGTGCCCGCTCGGGGTCGCCGGCTTGTGCGATCGCGACCGCGTGGTTGAGCTTCACGACCGCTGAGCCGGTGAGTTCCACCAAGCGGGCATGGAGCTCGGAGAGCTCGTGCCAGTCAGGGTGTGGCGCGATCTGCAGGGACGCGATCGCCGCCTGCACGACGTAGGGGCAGCGTCCGCGCAGCGCGATCGCGCGGTCGAGCCGCCGCCGACCGGCGGCGATCATGGCGGCGTCCCACAGCGACCGGTCCTGGTCTGAGAGCAGCACGAGATCGCCGTTGGCGTCAAAGCGCGCCGCCCGCCGCGCGTGCTGCAACAGCATCAACGCGAGCAGGCCGTGCGCTTCGGGCTCGTCGGGCATCAACGCCGCGAGCAGCTCGCCGAGCCGGATCGCCTCGCCAGCAAGATCAACCCGGCCGCTGTACCCCTCGTTGTAGATCAAGTAGATCACCGCCAGCACGGCCTGCAGTCGGGCCGGGAGCTGATGGCCTGCGGGGACCGCGAACGGGATCCGGGTCGCCTGGATCTTCGCCTTCGCGCGCGAGAGCCGGCGTTTCATCGCCTCCTCGCCGACCAGGAACGCGCGGGCGATCTCCTCGGTGCTCAGGCCACCAAGCGCGCGGAGGGTGAGCGCAACCTGGGCCTCGGTCGCCAGTGCGGGATGGCAGCACATGAAGATCAGCTCGAGTCGCTCGTCCGCGATAACAGTTGCTGGGTTTTCGATCTCGTCCACGTCATCCTCGGTGCTGTGTTCTGGGAGCTCGAGCTGCTGGGTCTTCTCGGCCAGCGTTCGCCGCCGGCGGATCAGGTCGATCGCGCGCCGCTTGGCGGTGGTGGTCAGCCACCCGCCCGGGTTCGGCGGCGTGCCCTCCCGGGGCCAGCGTTCGGCCGCGGTCGCGAACGCGTCCGCGGTGGCTTCCTCGGCGAGGTCCAAGTCGCCGAGGAAGCCAACCAGCGAGGCCAACACGCGGCCCCACTCGTCGCGGAAAACGCGGTCGAGCAGCGCTAGCTCTCCGGACGGATCTCGACCGCGCCACGATCGACGATCGGGCGGACCTCAACGGCGCCGCCCATCCGCGCCGACGGGATCCGACCGGCAAACGCGAGTGCCTGATCGAGATCGTCAACCTCGATGACGTAGTAGCCGCCGAACACCTCCTTGGTCGCGGCGAACGGCCCGTCCGTGGTCAGCGTCTCGCCGTCGCTGACGCGAACGGTCGTCGCGGTGTGCACCGGCTGAAGCTGCGCCCCGCCGCGGACTGCCGGATCCTCGGTGATCGGACCGTACTCGGCCATCACCCGCTGGAACTCATCCGGGCTCAGCGCCTCATACGAGCCGGGCTTGTCATAGATCAGAATCGCGTACTGCATCTCAGCCTCCTTTCAGAGGGCAATCGGTTACACCCCTACCACGAACGACCCATGCCCGAGGGGACACCCAAAAACTGATCTGCTTGCACGTAGCCCGCGCGGGACCCCCGGGGCGGCAAGCCTGGCGGCAATCAGGATGGAGCCCAGGTTCGGCAGAGCACCCACGTGCACGAGCATCAATGGCTGGATTCAGCGGGTAGGAGTTGTCTGACGCGGGCGGACGACGCGACCCAGCTAACGGCAAAGGGGCACTGCCGTGGTTGGGGCGGTGTGGGTCTCACTCCGGAGATGAGCCAGCAAACCAGCCCGGGGCGTCGAAACGAGATGAGATCCGGATCCCGAGGTCGGCGAGGTGCTGCTTCGAGACGTTCGAGTTCCTCGGGGCCGATGCGCTGAGCCCAGCGGTCGCGCAGATCGTCGAACACTTGCTCACCCATGGTCACCGAGGCAGCTCCTGAACCCCGGCGACACCAAAGATACGGCAGATCAGGGGGCCCCGCAGACCTCCGACTCGCCTTCAGCACTGCCACAACGACACGACACTTGGGACTCGGGTGCCCTGGTGGTGGCTAGCGGAGAGACACCCGCTTCGCGCGGAAGGGCGGGTACGCGGGCCCACCGGGTCGCCTGGCGGCGCGCCACTACCATGGGTCTGTGAGCGGCCAGAGACTGCCCGGCGGCGTGGTGCATAAACTGCCTGCGGACCTGCATACGGCCCTGATAGCCAACGCCACGGCACTCGATGCCTGGAAGGACATCACCCCCTTAGCTCGCAACGAGTTCATCTGCTGGGTCGAGGATGCCAAGCAGGAGACCACCCGAGCGCGCCGCATTCAGCGAACCCAGGAGGAGCTGGAGGACGGCCAGCGCCGACCCTGCTGCTGGCCCGGGTGCAAGCACCGCGACCGCACCGGCAGATAGCGGCCGGCGTACGACCATCCATCGCCTCTCCTGGGGACCCGCCGCGGGCAACCGCCCTCGCGGTTTCCGATATTCCAGGGGACGCTCGACATCGTGATGTCCAGGCGAGCGCCAGGTGCACGCGGGGACGCGCGTGGTCAGGCCGTGGGGCGAGCGGTCGCGAGCTTGGAGCGGACGCGCACCAGCGGCGCGCTGGGGTCGTGTGGCTGAGGAATCGCCGCGAGGGTGAACTCGGCAATTACGCCCGGGCGGAAGACGAGACAGTGGGTCGAGCCGCCGAATTGGAAGTAGCCGAGCTCCTCGCCCTTTCCGACGTGATAGCCGGGCGTGACCTTTGAGCCGATCAGACACGAGGAGACCTCTGACATGCCGATCGGCACGAAGGCCATCAGCCCGATGACGGGATCGTCGGCTTCGATCAGGATGATCGCTCGAGCCGCAACGTGGGCGAGGTAGGACTGCGAGTTCATCGGCTCGACCGCGTCCTTGCCTTCTGAGTCGGCCTCGGAGTAGTAGGTGCCCGGTTGGACGAACGCTCGGACGATCGTGCCCGCTACCGGGCTGTGCCACCGGTGGTAGTTGGTCGCGCTCAGAAATGCCTGATACACGGTCCCGCCGACGAATCGATCGACCGAATCATCATTAGCGAGCATGTCCTCCAGCGAATACGGCTGACTCTTGATCCAGAAGCGATCTTGCCGCTGGACGTCGGTGCTGATGCCGTAGGGCAGCGACTCGCAGGCGCTCACGATCACCTTGTCGTCATCCGGGGAGTCCACCGGACGCGCGCCCTCCTTGAACCGTCGCGTGAAGAAATCGTTCCACGAGGCAAATCCCCAATGCTCGTCCTGCGGGTCGTATTCGAACTGCTCGATCCCTACTTCACGCTGGGCCTTGTCGGACTTCCAGCCTGACGGCGAGTCGTTGAGCACATACAGCGAGTCGCGGCTGGTGAGGAACTCGCACCAGACGGTCAGGATGTTCTTGAGCATCGTGTTGATCCGCGGGTCCCGATAGGCCGCGAATCCAGCCGGTGTCCCCATCGTCCAGTCGAGGATCGCGCCGAGGGGGGTCGCCACCATCGCGGAGCCGAACTCGGGCGCAATGGTGAGCACCTCGTTGATCAGGCGCAACAGCTCCTCGACGCTCTCCACATGCCGCTGACGGTACGGCTTGGTGTTGGGCACCTGCGCGATCATCTGGTTGACGTACATCCGCACCACCGGATCGGCGTCAATCAACTCCTGAAACTCGCTGACGACGGGGTGAAGCACGATCTCCTCCCCGCGGGCTTCCACCCGCTGACGATGGCCGTCAAGCCAGGCTTCCAAGTCCTCCTGGTCGCCCGGCAACCATCCGGCTCTGCGCCGTACGTCGACCGCGTGTGGAAGAGTCGTCACGGGAGAAGACCTACCCGCCCGGTCCCATTCCAACGCGAAGCCCGGTCGGCTGTCAGGGGTGGGCACAGCAGTTGCACGCGGCGTGATCACCCCAATCAAGGGTCGGATGGGAAACCCGGAGCCCGGCCCCAGCCTGGCGCTCATGCTGACTAGCATCGGACGTTCACGTGATCGCGGCGAAGGAGCGAGGATGAAGATCGGAATCATCGGTGCCGGGAACATCGGTAGCGCGTTGGCGCGCCGGTTCACTGACCTCGGTCATGAGGTGTCGGTCGCGAACTCTCGCGGACCGGAGACGCTGCGCGAGGTGGAGAAGGAGACGGGAGCCTCGGCGGTCCCCGCACCGGAGGCCGCGCAAGGCAAGGACGTGGTTGTCATCACGATTCCTGAGAAGAACGTGCCCAGCCTCCCGGCCGACCTATTCCACGGGGCGTCCCACGAGCTGGTCGTGGTCGACACCGGCAATTACTACCCCCAGCAGCGGGACGGCAGGATCGACGCGATCGAGTCCGGGATGACGGAGAGCTTGTGGGTCGCAGAACAGCTGGGGCGGCCCGTGATTAAGGCCTTCAACAACATCTATGCACAGCACCTCCGCGACCGTCCACGCCCGCCAGGAGCAGCCGATCGCATCGCCTTGCCGGTAGCGGGCGACGAATCGGCGGCCAAGTCGACCGTCATGCGCCTCATCGATGAGCTCGGGTTTGATCCTGTCGACGCCGGGGGCCTGGATGACTCCTGGCGACAGCAGCCCGGCACTCCGGTGTACGGGACAGACTTCGGTGCCGAGGGGTTGCGTGAGGGGTTGATGAAGGCCGGGCGAGAGCGCCCGCCCGCATTCCGCGCGTCATAACCCTGACCAGCGCTTCTGGTCGGTGGTTCTCCGGGAGTGATGAAACCAGCAAGGGCGCGCACCAAAGCGACGACACCTTCGAAGCCACCGGCAGCTTCCTCCTGCCCCAAGGTGAGCTCTCCGCGCAAGGGGCGATCCGGGCCGGAGTGTCCATCTCATCCCGCCCGGCGGTAGCAGATGTGCGTCGCCAGTGAGGAATGGAGGACCTCGTCGGGCTCGAAATCGAACTCGGCGACGCCGTTGAATATCCCCTCGCCGGACCCGAGTAGAACGGGAACGATGTCGAGCCAAAGCTCGTCGATGACGCCCGCCAGCAGCGCTTGGCGGACGGTCGAGGCGCCGCCCGCGATGTCGATGCCGTCTGCGCCGGCAGTCTCGCGGGCCTGGGCGTAGGCGGCGTCGAAGCCATCGGTGACGAAGTGAAACGTCGTCCCGCCCTCCATCTCGATCGGCGCCTGAGTGTGATGGGTTAGGACGAACACGGGCGCGTGGTAGGGCGGCTCGGGCCCCCACCAGCCCGACCACTCCTCGTCCCACTCGCCGCGGATCGGGCCAAACATGTTGCGGCCCATGACGTAGGCGCCACGGGGGCGCAGCAAACGGCGCTCGGCGGTGGCGTCCGCCTCGTTCGCGCGCTCATCGCCAAGGTGCCAGCCGTGAAGCTCGCGACCCCGCTTGCCGAGCGGGTCTTCGCGGCTTTGATCCGGCCCGGCGACGAAGCCGTCGAGGGAGATCGACATGTGGCAGGTGGTGTCGGCCATTCTCTCCTCCAAAGTGATTGTGATTTGCAAGCAGCGCGGGCTGGAACCATTGCCCCATGGCGGCGCGCTCAGCAACGAACAATGCGAAGTCTCACCGTCGAGCGCGAGTTCCCGCCGACCGCGGCCGTAGGGGCCAAGCTCACCAAGGAAGTGACGCGCTGGTCTCGTGGCGAAGGCCGGGACCTATGTCCGCCTCGCTGTGGACGTGGCGCGGCGGAGTGTAGAAGGTGGCATATGGGCGAAGCCTCAGAGCCACCCGTTTCTCCTGGCGCGCCCCCTCTTCCACCATTGGCCGCACGTCATCGGAGATCGGGGTCCCAGCCATCACCCCGGCGATCCGCATCATTACCTCGACGACGAAATCGAAGTTGGTGTCGATGATCGCGTCGCAGTACACCTGCAGGTAGCTAGGTGGCCATTGCTCGTCGAGCACGCACAGGGAGATCTTCGGATTTCTCGCCACCGCCTTTGCCTTAGCTCTCTCGACCATCGTGGAGACGAGAATCTCCTCACCGTCGGTCGTGTAGAACACGATCGACATCGCAGGGCCGTCCTTAGCGCGGCCGTAGCCAAAGATCGCCGTGCGATGGTCGGCGACGAACTGCCGGCGCTGCTCCGGAGTCATTTTTCACCCTCTTGGTTGAAGTTCCTCGTCCGTCAGCGTCTGGGCGAGGGTCTGATTGTCAGACCGCGTTGCGGTGCGGTTTGGTTCAGCCAGGCGGGCGCGGTACCAACGGGCAAGCCGGGGTACCAGCGCGGCCGTCGCGAGCAGCACCCCGATTGGGACATAGTGCCGCGTCGAGCCCGATCCCAGCAGCGCAATCAGGTCACAGGTCGCAAACGCCGCCGCCCAGATCGCGGTGATCCTCATGTTGATGGTGTGGAACGCGGGTTGCTCCCATAGGTCAGCGGGGACCATCCGCTTGGCGAACTGTGTCGTCCAGGGCCGTTGTCGAATCAGCGACACCGCGATGATCGCGGTGAGCAGCGTATAGATCGCGATGTCGAGATTCTCGATGATCGTCCTGTTGCCGAAGCCGAAATACAGCAAGGCGTTGACTCCAGCAAACCCAATGGCCAGGAGATCAACGCTGGTGACTCCCTGTCCTCGCGCGAGGTGGTATCCGATGACCACGGAGCCCGCCAGCAGCCCTTCGATGATCCCGGCTGCATAGAGGTGCAGCATGAGGATTGGAACCATGAGCACCAGAGGTATGAGTCCGGTGAAGCCGAGTAGCAGGGAGCGCCCTCGCAGAACCTCTTCATCGCGGGATTCCGGCCCCTGCTGGCGCTCAACCATCGTGATCCGGCCCATCCCTGCTGCGGTCCCACACAGTCGCGAAATGTACCGCGAGGCCGATGTCCATTCCGGACATCGGATAGATGAACCAGGAATATTCACCCGCAGCCGGTGCGCGTCACCTCAGACCTCCAGGGACTCTCCGAGCTGGAGTGCGGTCACTCGATCGCTTGCCCGCCTGACCCGTTCGAGCGCATCGGGCACCGGTTCATACAGCCCGGGCAGTTCGTAGCCGCCGTAGTGGATCGGCACGAGCCGCTGGGCTCCGAGGAGTTTGGCGGCCAGAGCAGCCTGCTCGGGGTCCATCACGGCGGGTAGGGGGCTCGCGGGACGGCGATGTGGAAAGGTGACACGAGCGCCGTTGATCGGCGCAAGCAACGCGTCAGGGGATCCGAAGCGCTCAGCGATCCGCCACCACCAGCCATGGAACATCGTGTCGCCGAGGTGCAGCAGTCGCTTGCCGCTGCTCTCGATCAGCCAGGACACCTGCGGGTCCCCGGTTCCGTCCACGGCGGGAAGCGCGGTAAGGGTGAACCGTCCCACGGTCATGGTCACCCATGGCCCAGTCGGTCGACGCGCAAGGCCGGCCGCGGTCAGGTCGCGATCGGCCTGGGCGATCGCCAGCTGTTCCGTGCCGAAGCCTCCGTAGCCCTGCGGTTCGTGAACTGCTGCATCGCCGCGGAGCGCATTCGTGAGAGCTGCCGCGTCGGCGTGGTCGCGGTGAAGGTGGGTGACTAGTCCGGCCGCGGCGCCCGGCCTTGGCGGGATGACCTCGGGAAGCGGTATTGCCGCCGCTTTCTCGCCGAGCGCGGCGAACACCGCCGCGGGGTCCTCGAGGGGGTCGACGACGACTCGCTCTTCCTGCACTTCTACTTCGACCCCAGCCCATCCCAGCCACCGGATCCTCATCCGCATCCTCCGATTCGTAGGTTGTATACAAAACGATCGTACGCAAAAGATATAGGAAACGATCGTTCGTTCGTAAACTCGGATGCTCCGATGCCCCGTCGCTCAGCAAGTCAGATCGAAGGCGCGCGCGCCGACACGCTTGATGCCGCTGTCTCGTTGGCCTCGGTGGTCGGTCTCGAAGGCCTGACGATCGGCCGCCTCGCCGGAGAGCTCGGCATGAGCAAGAGCGGACTCGTCGGACGCTTCGGCTCCAAGGAGCAGCTCCAGCTCGCTGCGCTCGAGCTCGCCGCTGAGATGTTCCGCCGGGCCGTCTACGCCCCGGCTGCCGGAGAGCCCGCCGGCCTTCGCCGCCTGAACGCGATCTGCGATGCCTGGGTGAAGTACCTCCACGATCCTCCGTTTCCTGGCGGCTGCTTCCTGACGACCGCATCAGTGGAGTTCGACGCTCGCCCGGGCCCGGTAAACCAGGCCATCAAGACATTCATGCGTCGCTGGATCGACACTCTCGAGCGCGAGGTCGCGACCGCGATCGGAAACGGAGAGCTGCCGGAAGCCGCCGACCTCAAGGACACCGCGTTCGCGATCAACGCCCTGGCCATGGGGGCGAACTGCGCGTACCAGCTCGACCGTGATCCCCGCGTGCTCGAAAGCGCGCGCCGAGCGATGGCTGTCGCCCTCACGCCGATGGTTCGCGCTAGCGTTGGTGATACAGGCGAGTTTTTCCCCGGTTAGCCCGTAACCGCAGGTCGGGGGGAACCGTTGGTCCCAGGGAACGGTTTGCTAACCGTCTTCGCGCCTTGCTTTTCCCGGGTCCTTTGCCTAAGGCCGAAGACGAGACAGGAGCCGGCTGATGTCCGGCATCCATGAGAACGTTCCCGCCGAGCAGTCGGTGGCGGCCAGGATCTCCAACCTGGTGGTGCAGCTGCTGCACACCTACACCGGTCGGGGGCCGACCAAGGCGCGAACCTCGATCGGCGATGACCTCGTCAGCGTGGTGTTGCGCGACACGTTGACCAAGGGCGAGCAGAGCCTGGTCTCAGACAGCCAGGCGCAGCTGGTCCTCGAGATGCGTCATGCCTACCAGCAGACGATGCGGCGCGAGCTGATCGATGGTGTGCAGGAGCTCACCGGCCGCCAGGTGATCGCGTTCATGAGCTCAAACCACCTCAACCCCGACATCGCCATCGAGAACTTCGTGCTGGAGCCCAACCCCAGCCCCGACCAGCTCCCGTCCAGGAGCTAAACCACCCCCGACGGCAAACAAACAATCAGGTTGCTCCTGCGGGCCGAGATCCTGGTAAGCGCATCGTCCGCGAAATCCCGCTCCCGTCGCGGGTGAGATCGCCTAGGGTCCTACCCATGCTCGTCCGAGATCTCGACGACCATTTTCAGATCGTCCTCCAGCCCGACCACGGCGACCTGAGCGGTCAGATCGCCGACGCCTGGAAGCACGTCGGCGGGCTGTCGCCGGAGGTTCACGAGGCGTTGCGCTTGGCCGCGGCCCGGCACGACGACGGCTGGGCGGTCTGGGAACGTCGACCCCGCCTGGATGAGCAAGGTCGCCCGCAGATCTTCAGCGCCGTCCCCGTCGGTTCGCTGCTCACGTCCTACCGCGCGTGTGTTGACGTGCTCTGCGCAGACAGCCCCGGTGCGGGGTTGTTTGCCTCGATGCATGTCTCGGGCCTGCAACGCAATCGCTATGGCATCATGGAAGCGGACGCGCATCCCAAGCCGCTGGGTGAGATGGAGCCCGCCGTTCGCGAGTTCGTCTGCGGCGAGGAGCAGCGACAAGCTGTGCTGACAGAAGTGCTCGGCTTTGCCGAGGAGGAGCAATGGCAGGCCTACCGGCTTCTGCAGGTCTACGACATCTTCTCGCTGTATCTAGGTCTGGCCGATCTTGGTCGCGGCGACCGGCAGACAATGGATATCGGGATCGATGGCGCGGAGCCTGCCAACTCCCAGACGAGGCCGTTTAATCTCGTTCCCGGGGACACTCCGTGGACCGTCCGCTGTGACCCGTTCCCGTTCGCGGCCACTCCGGTCAGCCTGCGCATGAGCACACGCCTGGTCGTCAAGCGCCGGTGGCCGGATGTGCACAGCTTCAGGGAGGATTTCGCGGCCGCCCCGGTTGAGGAGGTTCGCATCCTCCTTACCTCGACCGAGGCGTGAGCGCACTCCTACGCGTGCAGGTGCGATCGCGCGCCGTTCTTTGGCTCCCCCAGCGAGGCGTGGTCGTGGCGTTCAAGCGTGATGCGGAACGGGACCCAGTTCGTCCACCTGCTCGAACGTGCCGCGGTCGAAGAACGGCATCGGTGGCGGCTGCTCGGCCCCGAGCGAGCTCTCCGGGAACATCGTCCGAGGCTCGCGCCAGCGGGCGGGATCCGTGCTGCGGAACCGGCGCACCAGCGCGGTGAACGTCGCCGACGCAGCCCGGCGCCAGCTCGAGGGCCCGAGCGTGCGCAGGGCGTACGCCTGCCCAATGTTGACGTCGAAGTCATGCTCGTCGTTGGGCTCGCCGCCGCCGATCAGCTGGCCGGCGGCGCCGAGCGGAGCCAGCGCGAGCGACTGCAGCCGGTCCTTGAACGTCTGCCAGGCCGCGACGCCCGGATCGACCGTACCGCTGGAGTTTGTCTCGACGTAGGAGCCGTTCCAGCGCAGGATCGTCCGCAGCACCTGGGCGGCGCCGCCGGTCGCCCCGTGCAGTGCGTGTTTGAGCTCCGGGGTGGCCAGCGGCCGCTGCTCGACGACGGTCCCGGCCTGGTGGATCAGTTCATCCATGCCGCTGAAGGACGAATGGGTGGCCAGCCTCGACGCCAGGCGGTCTAGCCACGCCCCCCGGAACCAGGGGCCAGCTACGCGCTCGGAAGCGGGGTCATTGCCGGTCGTCCAGCCCTGTGAGGGAAGCGTGTTCCAGTTGGCCAGCCACCGCTGGCTCGGATCGATCACGTGCGGGCGTTCTGACGGCGGCAAGAAGCCCTGCCACTCCGCCTGGCCACCGCCAGGATAGGGAAGGCGCTCATCCCAACCCTTCGGGCGGATCGGCAAGAGACCCGGGTGCCAATAGCCGATGTTGCCCCGGTCGTCGGCGGCCATCAGGTTCTCGTTCCAGGTGAGCTGGGCGACCGCGCGGTTGACGTCGGCGATGCTGCCAGCCGTGTCCACCTGGGCGATGCCGGTGATGGTGTCGCTCTCACGCATCCAGGTGGCGTAACGGCGGGCATAGGCGATGTTGCCAACCCGCTCCTGGACCGGCCCGTTGATCGTCCGGCACAGGCGCAGCGTGACCGAGTTGGGCTCCGAGGCGGAGGACTCGTGGTAGTCGAAGGTCTCGTTGCGGCAGTCCATGCGGCGCACCGTGCCGCGGTAGTAGTACTCGTCGGGATGGCCGGGAACGAGGCGCTCGACATAGAGCGCGTTCGTCTGCGACAGGCCGCTCGTGACTCCGAACGCTACACCGGCATTGTGGCCGCTGACGATCACTGGTACTCCTGGTGCGGTGATCCCCCGGACCTCGAGGTCCGGCCCGTGTAGCTCCATTTCGTAGAGCTCCTCGGGCGCCTCAAAGCCGAGCTCGGGTCCGTTGAAGAAGAACGCGTGGTGGGTGCGCGTGTTGCCGATCGCGACCATGTACGACCCGCCGCGATGAAGCGGGGAGCCCGGATTGACCATTCCCGCACCATCGTCGGCGGCACGGGCGAGCGCCGAGGCGGACAGCTTCGGCATCGTCCCGCTCACGTACGTGGTGCCGAGATTGTCCGAGGCCGGGACCGGGAGCCTGCGCACGTAGGCGTAGGAGCGCTGCAGGGCCGCGCGCGCCTGCGTAGCCTTACGACCGCGCACCGAGGGAAATAGGCCGTCGGCGCGTGGGATCGTCGAGATCTGTCCCTTGATCGACAGCGGCAGGATCCGGTTGAACTTGGGCGGTCCGCTCTTCTGGATCGCCTCCATGTTGGTCAGCTCAGAGCCGTCGGTGTTGGGCGTGGTGCGACCCAGGTAGACGCCGATCGCGACGAGATCGTCAACCGAGAAGTGGGTCGGCTTGATGCCCAACGCGGCGAACTCGCCGGGCTCGTTGCTCGTGTCCCCGTTCACGCGATCGACCCACGCATTGATCCCGGCGACGTAGGCGTCGTAGCGGGCTCGCATCAAGGACGGGAGCCGGTCGAACATCCGCGTGAGCTCGGCGCTGGTGTAGAAGTCGCGCCGCACCTCGATGTCCATCGGCAGGTAGCTCGGCCCCAGAAGCGCGGACATCGTCCCGGTCGTCGTGTGGCGGAAGACTTCGAGCTCGACCAGCCGGTCCTGAGCGGTTGCCCACCCTGCTCCCCACCACAGGTCGTTGCTGGTGGCACCCGTAACCGACGGGACCCCGTACCTGTCGCGGACGATCTTCACCCCGGGTTTCGGGTTCTCCGTGGTGCCCGGCTGGTTGAACATGGCGCCCTTGCGCTCAAACTCGATGAACGGCTGCTGCTGGTCATAGAGGTGAGGGGATCCCGTGCCCTTGGCGAGGCCGGTCAGCGAAACGAAGCCGCTCTCGCCCGGCGGCAGGATCGAGGTCGCCTTGATGATCCCGGCGCCGGCGGGCGCCGCCGCGAGCAGCGCCGCGGACAGCGCTGCCGCAGCTATCACTCTCGCAAATGATCCAACGTGATTCATCAATCGCCTTCTGCCTAACCCGGCTGATCTTCTCCGATCCTGGGGGTGTCGTGGTGCATGAACCACGCCGTCGCTCCGCGCAGCAGCTGTGCGTGGCCGAGCTGTTGATACCCATGCGACTGGTAATAGGGGACGTTCTCGGGCTTGGTGGTGTCGAGGTAGATCGGTCGCTGCGCGCGCTGTGCCTCGCGCCGGACGTGATCCAGGAGCGCGCGGCCGATGCCCTGGCGTTGCTGGCTCGGCTCCGCGGCCAGGTACCAGAGCCATACGTGCTCGTGCTGGGGATGGTGTCGCTTCATCACCCAGTCCACCCAGGCCCCACGCAACCCTGGCGCCGGTCCTGCGAGCAGGAACGGTGGCGCCTCGCGCAGCATCGCCCGCGGCGGTGGAAAGCCCAGCCCGTTGGCGTAGGTGAGGGCAACGCCGACGACCGAGCGCTCGCGGATCACGCACCAGTTCGGCCCGCCCCAGCGCAATCCCTCACCGAGCAGGATGCTGTAGTAGCGCTCGAGCAGCCTGCGCCGTGCGGCCAATCGGGTTGGGCCGATCGCGACCCATGCCGGATCGTGCAGGAACGCTCTGGCCAGCACCTCCCTCGCCTGCCCACGCTGCGACGCCAGCAGCTCGGTGACCTCAAAGCTCCCGGTCATCTCCTCCACGCCTCCATAACCCGGGACCGTACCCCAATGCGACGGTGCTGGTTCTCGCCAGGTCCTATGGCAACTTGTGGGTATGAAGATCGCGTTCGCGACTTGCTCTGCCGTTCCGCTGGGCGGGGATGACGACCGCGAGGCGGCATCGCTTCTCGGCGCGGATTTCCGAGTCTGGGACGACGCGGCGACCGACTGGTCGGGCTATGACCGGGTGATCCTTCGCTCGGTTTGGGACTACAGCTCGCGCCATCGTCAGTTCCTGGACTGGTGCCGCTGGGTTGGTCCAGCACGCCTTCGCAATCCACCAGAGATGGTTGCCTTCAATGTCGACAAGCGCTATCTGGCTGATATCGAGGCTCGCTCGGTGCCTACCACCTATGTGGATGCCGGCGACTCACTTCCAAACCTCGCTCATGAGGTCGTTGTCAAGCCCAATATCTCCGCTGGAGCGCGAGACACAGGGCGCTTTGTATCGATGTGCGCGGCGGCGGAACTCATCGAGCGGATCCATGCAAGCGGACGGACCGCGCTCGTGCAGCCCTATCTCTCTGCCGTAGAGGAGCAAGGAGAGACCTCGGTGGTTTTCATCGGCGGCGAGGTCTCGCACGTCTTGACAAAGCGGCCAGTGCTGCGATGTCAGGGCGTCGCCCCCGTCGCCGAGGGAAAGCTGCGCGTCGCCTCGGCGATGTTCGAGCAGGACCTTGTCGTGCCCGGCGTTGCCAGTGCGGACGAGATCTCGGTTGCTCGCTCGGTTCACGAGGAGATTGCCGGTCGCTTTGACACGCCGGTCTATGCGCGAGTTGACCTCGTCGCCGAGGCCGCCGGTGAGCCAGCCGTTTCCGAGGTTGAGCTCATCGAACCACGTCTCTACCTGGGCTGCGCCGAGGGATCGGCGCAGCGGCTTGCCGACGCTGTGCTCGCCTCCTGAGGCAGCGCTAGGTTCGTGCCGACAGGATCTCGCGGGCAGCGCGTTCACCAGCCCGCACGGCCCCGTCCATGTAACCCTGCCAGTAGTCGGCGGTCTCCGTGCCGGCGAAGTGCACCGGACCGATGGGAGCCCGCAGCGTGTCGCCGTAGCGGGACAAGATGCCTGGGCGCGGGATGCCGGTCGGACAGCCGCCTGTCCACCTCTCCGAACGCCAATCGTGCTCGATGAACTGCGTGGGCGAGAGCGCTTGGTCGCCGACATACTCACGAAACCGTTGCAGAACCTGCGTGCGGCGCTGGGCGGCAGGGAGACTGGCCAGACGGTCCGCAGCGCGACCGCCGGTAAACGCGAACAGGACGCCAACGCTCCCGTCCGGCGGGGAGTTGTCAAACGGAACCGAGGCGATGCCCTCGTCGTTGACCCCCTGACCGCTCAGGCCCTCGGCACGCCAGAACGGGGTTGGGTAGACGGCCTCCGACTTGATCAGGTGCCCCATGTGCGTTCCGCCCAGGAGCTTGGCCCGCCGCTGACTGAGCGAGCGCGTGATCTTGAGCGCGAGCGGTGGCGGCACGGCGATGATGGCCCGGTTGGCGTCGAGCTCGAGGCCATGGGCGTGGATGCGCACGCCGCCGCTCCTCAGAGTCAGCCCGGTGACCGGTGTTCCGAGCAACACTCGCGACCCCAGCCTCTCGGCCACCCTCTGCGACACGAGCTGTGACCCGCCGAGGAACCGCCGCTCCTGGGCCCCGCCCGCCGTGGTGAGCAGGCGCAGCAGCGAACCCGGATTCTTCTGGTCGCCCGCCGACGCGACATACGACGCGACATAGAGCATGGAAAGCTGATCGGAGTCCACGCCCCAGACCGAGTTGTTGACGGCCTCGAAGATCGGACGCACCCGGGCGCTGACAAACGGCTTCGCGTACTCCGCAAACGTCGTCGCGTCGAGTTGCTTTGCCTGCTTGGCCTTCCACGGCGTGATTGCTCCCACCTCCTTGGCCAGCGGATCGATCTTGGTGACGAGATTGATCAGTATCTGCGCGGTTTCCGCATCGGTTGGGACCCCCGACGAAGCCGGATAGGGCACCCGCTGGCCACCGATCACCTCGATGTTGGATCCCTGGTTGTAGACCAGGAACGTGCCCACACCGACGGCGTCAGCGAGCGCCAGTATTCGGTCCTGGGTCGGACCTACATACTCACCCCCGACCTCGACCACATGGCCATCGCCAATCGAATGATTCAGCGTCCGCCCGCCGACGCGATCGCGGGCCTCGAGCACGAGCACGTTGCGACCGGCGGCGGTCAGGTCGCGGGCCGCGGTCAGCCCGGACAGTCCGGCTCCGACGATGGCCACGTCGACGCGACGCCTGCGGACATGCGCGGCGAGCGCCGGTGACGCCCCACCAAGCGCGAGCGCCCCCGCACCGGCCGCCGCGCGTGTAACCGCCTGGCGTCGCGTCAGACGGTCGCCGCGCAGGTCCTCATCCATTCCGTTCATCGTCATCCTCCCACCGTCAACACGATCGCCAGCTACGAGTTGCGTACCGTAACGAAGCGGGGAGACCACGGCGGGACTCGGACCGCCATGCCTTCACGATGCGCGCACGTCAGTCCGGGCACCAGCCACAGTTGGCGGGCTCGGCGCTAGGGATGTGCTTGAGCGCCATCATCGGCGCCGGTTCCACCGCGCGGGTCCCGCGAGGTTCCCTGCTCACGACCACCGGTATCGGTGGCAAACCCGGAGTCGTCGCGCAGCACGGAATCGTCGATGCCGTAGTGCTCGTAGAGCACGCGCGCGCCCTCGGCGTCGAGTGTCTCGGCGTCCTGGCTAGGCGACGAGGTGATCTCCTCGGCGCTGTAGCGGACCAGGAGTCGATCATCCTCCAATCGCGCTTGATCGAGAGGCACCAGTACCTGCCGGTCACTCACGGTTGATGCCGCCCAGGCGGCTCGGTTATGCGCCGCGTGAGCGACCACGGTGACGACATCGCCCAACTCACGACCGTCCGCGCTGACCAGCGCTGTCCCAACCAGGCGGGCGGCTTCTTCGTCGCTCAGCATCGTCGTATCTCCGATCCTCGGGATGGCCGTGGTCGGTCTACCCACGCGTGCCGCCGGCAAACGCGCCGCGGCGTCCCGATGCGCCGACCCGGCGCTGGCACGGGTGTGGCGGCTGGTTCAGCGCGCCCAGATAAAGTCAAACTCAGGCTGATTCAGGGGAAGCAGCCAGCACGCGGCGATCCGCCGGTCATACGAGACGTCGTACAGGCCAACCGTCGACCAGTGATGGTCGCGGCCGTCGATCCTGGCGGTTCCATCGGTGAGCGCGGCCAGGCGCTCGCCATCTCCGGTGAGGATGTCTCTGCGGTGCATCCGGAAGGTGGCGGCAGCGAGATCCCGTCGACGGAGGAAGTAATCGAGCACCTCCTCGATCCCGCAATAGCGGCCGGCGATGGCGTTGTCGCCGGGAACCACCCAGCTCACGTCGGGGGCGAGGAGGTCGAGCAATGGCGCGCTCTCGCCGCCGGCGTAGAAATCATTCTGCACCTGGTGCAGCCGGTCGAGGAGGGCTTTGGCTTTCGCTCTATCCACTGCTTGCGGCCTCCAGGCGTCATCTACCCGGAATCACCGACCACTCCGAGGTCTTCCCCAGCCGAAACGGCAAATCGGCCACGCCTCGGGGTTCGGCGACGCGCGGTTGACAGTTGCCACACGCCCCGGTAACGAATAGATTCGCCGGTTATGCGATCGAACCTCCGTCTGCTCCCAGTCCTGCTCGCCGGCGCGCTGATGCTCGCGGCCCTCGCTCCCTCCGCCGGAGTGGCGAAGACCGTCTGGCTCTGCAAACCCGGCGTTCAACCTGACCCGTGCACGCCGGGCCTCTCGACCACGGTCTACTCGCCGACAGGCAAGCAGCTCGCGGTCCAGAACCCCCAGCCGCTCAGGCACCCGATTGCCGACTGCTTCTACGTCTACCCGACAGTCAGCGACCAGACGACCGGCAACGCCAACCTTCACATCGACCCTCAGGAACGTTCGATCGCGCAGTACCAGGCAGCGCGTTACTCCCAGTATTGCCGGGTGTTTGCCCCGATGTACCGGCAGCTCACGTTATCGGCGATTGGCCTCGGCCATCCCACAACTCCGGCGAATGCCGCGTTGGCGCTGGCCGACGTTCGCAACGCCTTCCGGGACTACCTCACCCACTTCAACCACGGTCGGCCGTTCGTACTCATCGGCCACTCTCAGGGTGCGTTCGAGCTGCGCAGCCTCATCAAGGACGACGTCGACAGTAAGCCCGCCGTGCGCAAGCGGCTGCTGTCGGCGATCCTGATGGGCGGCAACGTCCTTGTCAAGACGGGTTCCGGCATCGGCGGTGACTTTCAGCACATCCCCGCCTGCCGGTCGAACACCCAGCTCGGCTGCGTGGTGGCGTTCTCGACCTTCGACACCCCCGTGGTCACCGGGAGTCTGTTCGGCGTCAGCTCGACCCCGGGCCAGTCGGTGTTGTGCGTCAATCCCACCTCGCTCAGCGGCGGCTCGGCTGTGGCCAGGCTGATCGTGCCGAGCCAGCCTTTCGACCCCACGAGCACGCTTGCGGCCGGGATCAAGCTCCTCGGGCTGACCCAGCCGCGCCCGCCGACGGTGTGGGTCAGCGAGCCCAACGCCTATCGCGCCTCGTGCTCAGCGGCCAACAACGCTCACGTGCTCCAGATCACCGCGATCAACGGCGCTCAGACACCCAAGCCGAGCCCGGATCCGACATGGGGGCTGCACCTCCTCGACGGGCAGATCGCGCTCGGCAACCTGATCCAGCTGGTCAACATCGAGGCGAGAACGTACGCGCAGAGGCATGGGTGAAATGCGAGATCCTGGCGCTGAGCCAGGACTCCCGGTTTGGCGTCAGCTTTCGGCCAGCCGACGGAGGAGCTCGACCGCGTGGCTGAGCACCGCCTGCTCCTCGAGGGAGAGGTCGGTGGTGATCGCCTGCGCCAGCCATCCTTCCCGGCGGCCGCGCTCGCTTTCGAGCATCGCCCGACCACCTTCGGTCAGCTGGATCAACGCGCGGCGACGATCATCGGGATCGGGGTGACGCTCGAGCAGACCCTCGGCTTCGAGGTCGCTGACCGTCTGGGCCATTGACTGTGGTCTGACATGCTCCGCGTGCGCGAGGTCGGAGACACTCTGCGCGCCCTCACGGTCCAGCCTGCCGAGCACGGCGCCGTGGGAGAGGGGGAGTCGGTATTCGGCCCGCAGGCGACGGAGCAGTTGTCCGAGCACTCCGCGCAGGTCGCTCGCCACCAGCGGCGGGTTGGTCTTGGCCGGCATCAGCGACGAAAGTATAGCCGTCTACATACAGGCAAACTGGTCAGTTTGCCTGTATGATCTTTACCGTGGATACGCGATACAAGTGGATCGCGCTGTCGAACACGACGCTCGCGGTGCTGCTCGCGACGCTCGACGTGTCGATCACCTTGATCGCGATGCCGGACATCTTTCGCGGCATTCACCTTGATCCGCTGGTGGCCTCCAACAGCTTCTACCTGTTGTGGATGATCCTCGGCTACATGATCGTGGGCAGCGTGCTGATCGTCAGCGTCGGCCGCCTGGGCGACATCTTTGGTCGGGTCCGGATCTACAACCTGGGCTTCGTCATCTATACGGCGGCGTCGCTCGTTCTGGCTGTCGATTGGCTGACCGGGCGCGCGGGCGCCACATATTTGATCGTGTTTCGGATCGTGCAGGGGATCGGCGGTGCTTGCCTGATGGGCAATGCCGCGGCCATCATCACCGACGCGTTTCCGGAGAACCAGCGCGGGATGGCGCTGGGGATCAACAACATCGTCGCCGTCAGCGGCATGTTCGTCGGGCTGGTGCTCGGCGGGCTGCTCGCCCCGATCAGCTGGCGGCTGGTGTTCCTGATCTCCGTCCCGGTGGGATTGTTCGGGACGGTGTGGGCGTATGTGAAGCTCGAGGAGCGCGGCGAGCCCAGGCGACGACCGATTGACTGGTGGGGGAACGTCACCTTCGCCGTTGGGCTGGTGTGCCTGATGGTCGCGGTGACCTACGGGATCCGGCCCTACGGCGGTCATCCCACCGGCTGGTCGAGCCCGCGCGTGCTCGTTCTGTTCGTCGTGGGGATCGCTTTCCTGGCGGCGTTCGGGGCGATCGAGCGGCGGGTGCGCGATCCGATGTTCCACCTGGCCCTGTTCCGGATCCGGGCATTTACGTTTGGCACCGCCTCGACCTTCCTCTCGGCAGTTGCACGAGGGGGGCTGATGTTCATGCTGATCATCTGGCTGCAGGGAATCTGGCTTCCCCAGCACGGCTACGACTTCGCCCAGACGCCGCTGTGGGCGGGGATCTACATGCTCCCGTTGACGGTTGGCATGCTGTTCGCCGGACCACTGTCCGGCTATCTCTCAGACCGCTTCGGAGCTCGTCCGTTTGCCACTGGGGGAATGCTCGGCGCGGCGGTCAGCTTCGCGCTGCTGCTGCTGCTGCCGACGAACTTCTCCTATCTCCCGTTCGCGCTGATCCTGGCCCTGAACGGGATCTCGATGGGCATGTTCGCCTCTCCCAATCGGGCCGGAGTGATGAACAGTCTTCCTCGCGCCGATCGCGGCGCGGGTGGGGGGATGAACCAGACATTTCAGAACTCCGCGCAGGTGGTCTCGATCGGCGTGTTCTTCACCCTGATGATCGCGGGCCTCGCGTCCACCCTGCCGCAGGCCATGCGCGCCGGTCTGCAGGCGCATGGAGTCTCCGCGGCGATCGCCAGCCACGCCGCGCACCTTCCGCCGGTGTCGATCCTGTTCGCCGCATTCCTCGGCTACAACCCGATCCAGCACCTGCTGGGGACGCACGCCCTGGCGGCCCTCGCCCCCCACGCTCACGCGCTGCTGATCGGACGATCGTTCTTCCCCCGACTGATCTCAGACCCGTTCCGCACCGGCCTGCACGAGACGTTCACGTTCGCCATCGCCGCCTGCCTGCTCGCGGCCGCGGCCTCGCTGATGCGCGGTGGCCAGTACCACTACGCCGAGGAGCGGGCGGAACCAATCCATGGCGAGCCAGCGATCGCGCGCACCCGGTCCGCACGCGCAGCCCAGCCGGAGGAACAGCATGCCTGACCGTGCCCGGCTCGGGAAGGTCTTCTCCCGCTAGCAATGCCCCCAGGTTCAGGAGCGGTCGAATGATGGGAGCGTCGGCGTGAGCCTCGACCGCGAGTATGAGACCGCCGAGAATGCCGGGGCCGGCTTCGAGTCGGATGGCCGGGAGGCAAGTCGTCGTCTGCGTCATGGGCTTATCTCGCTTGCGGTCCTGGTCGCGATCGTCGTTGGCCTGCTGGTGGCGATCCCCGGCCTTCACGGCGTTGCGCGCACAGTGACCCGCATGCAGGGTGGCTGGGTGGCAGTAGCCGTGGTCCTGGAGATCTTCTCCTGCCTGGGCTATGTGGTGGCGTTCCTGCAGGTCTTTGACCGGGCACCGATTCGCTTCGGCGCGCGGGTCGCCCTGTCGGAGCTGGCCTTCAACGCCGCCGTTTCGCTGGGCGGAGCGGGCAGCGCCGCCGTCGGCGCATGGCTCTTGGCCGAGCGCGGAGCGCCGGTGGCCCGCGTCGCCGAGCGCTCCGCTGTCCTGTTCCTGTTGACCAGCGCGATCAACGTCGTGACCTTCGTGCTCGCCGGGCTCGCGCTGTTCGTCGGCATCGTGCCCGGGCCCAGCGATCCGCTGCTGAGCATCCTACCCGCGGGGGTCGGAGTGGCGGTGCTCGCGTTCTTCCTGGTGCTGCCCGGGATCATCGATCGCCGGGTGGCGCGGCGGCTGCCGCGGCGGCTCCACGTGGTCCTGCGCACCACGGCGATGAGCATCCGTGACACCCAGCAGCTGCTGCTGAGGCCCGACTGGCGAATTCTTGGGGCGATCGGCTACCTGTGGTTCGACATCGGAGTTTTGGTTGCGTGTTTCGCCGCCGCCGGCATCACCGTGCCCCTGGCGTCGGTGGTGCTGGCCTACCAGATCGCCTACCTCTCCAACGTGATCCCCATTCCCGGCGGCATCGGGGTGCTGGACGGCAGCCTGATCGGCATGCTCGTTGTCTACGGCATCAACGCGACCACGTCGACGGCGGCGACGGTCGTCTACCACGCCATATCCCTCTGGGTCCCGGCCATGTGGGGCACAGTGGCGTTCCTGATCCTTCGTCACACCCGACGGGAACCGCTCAAGCTGCGCCCGACGCGCGAGGAGCGGCGAACTCTGCGTGAGGAGCGTCGCCGACTCTCAGTCTCCAAGTAGGTAAACCTGGCCCACGCCAGGGCGCTAGCCCGGTTTCCGGCCGCGCGTGATCGTGTAGGCTAGCCCGCTGCTGGCGCGGCCAGCGGGAACGAGGGAGGATCGTATGGGTCGAGGTCCCGCGCGGCGATGAGGTCTATCGCATGACCGAGATCGTCGCGTCGCAGGCGGTCGAGTACGCGCAGGCCTACACCACGCCGGTGGAGGGTCACATGGGAGAAGTGGCGGCCTGGACGCAAGCCCACACCTCCTCTCCGGGCATGATGAGCGGGTTGGCGGAGGCACGGTTGCTCGAGGCCCTGATTGTGGCTGGCGGCGCCGAGCGTGTGCTGGAGATCGGCACCTTCACCGGGTTCGGAGCGCTGGCCATGGCTGCGGCACTGGGGCCTGGCGGACACGTGACCACGCTTGAGGTGGACGAGGAGACGGCGGCCGCGGCGCGACGCCACATCCAAGCGAGCCCAGACCGCGAGCGGATCGATCTGATCGTCGGCGACGCCTTGCACACCATCGCCGGCCTTGACGGCCCGTTCGACCTCATCTACATCGATGCGTGGAAGGCGGAGTACCCGGCTTACTACGAGGCCGTGGTGCCGAAGCTCGCCCAGCGAGGGGTGATCGTCGCCGACAACCTGTTCCGCGGAGGCCGCGCGCTCGACGAGCACGCCGATGACGAGAACACCGGGGGCATTCGTGAGTTCGCTCGCCGCGTGCAGGCGGACCCACGCGTGGACAACGTGTTGCTCACGGTCGGAGATGGGCTGATGCTGGCGTGGCGGCGGCCATCGCAGGCTTGATCCGCCCGGACAGCTGCGACGCCGACTCGCGCGCTACGCGCCCGCGTCGACGCCTTCCGCCAGCTCCTGCATGTCACGGCTGCGGGAGTGATTCTCGACGAAGTGCGTTCCCGCCAACAGCAGCGCGATCGGCCACTCGACCAGCTCGATGGCGGCCATCGCGCCGATTCCCGCGTACCAGAGAAGGCCGGCCCGATCGGGCAGGTTGACCTTTGTGCGGGTACCCGGCACCTCCACCGCAGGCGGACCGTGACGAAGCCGCTCGATGTTCTTGTGCGTTCCCTTCTTCTCAGGCATCAGTCTTATCTACCCCGGTCGACGCGCGCATAATCCCTGGCGCGAGCCTGAGCGGCTAGGATCCAAGGGCCCTAGCCTCGTCGGTGGGAGCTGGCTGGGCGCAATGACGGGGTGGCGCTGCCGAAACGCTGGATCAGCTGACGGTAGGCGGCGAAGGCGGGCTTTTGCCCATAGCCGTCGTTGAGCAGGCCGGTGGTCTCGCCGAACCCAGGCGCGGTGGACAGGTTGTCGCGCAGGTTGAACCAGCGATAGTCGGTGACTCCGAAGGTCCTGGCGGCACTGCGGATCGTGTTGACGATCTCCAGCATGGCAGTCCGCTGCTGGGCCCCGGTGACGGTTCCAGGACTGGTGTCGTAGCCGCTCTCGGTGATCCAAATCGGGACGTTCTGTCCCAATCCCCCGAGCCGCATAAAGCAGCGGCGCATTGATGCCATCATCTGGAGGGTTGCTGCCGGGATCGCGGTCGAGCGGCCGGGATACAGCTCTGGGTAGTAGTCGACGCCGACGAACCCGAGCGCGCTGCGGAAGGCCGCTCCGCCCTGGGCCAGACCAGTGAACACAGCCGCATCCTGCTCGGCGTTGAAGCGATAGGCGAACGTGAAGCCGAAGCGCAACTGGGTGAAGCCGCGGCGCACCGCCTCCCGATGAGCCGCGATGATGCCTTGCACGAGGGCCTGCTCGGCTTTCGGATACGTCCCGTCGGAGGTGTTGGGGGAGGTCGATAGGTTGATCTCGTTGGTGATCGTCATCGCCAGCAGGCGCCGGTTGGATCCGAACACGTCAACGACATGGCGGACGTAACGCGTCCACCCGGCGATGTCACCGGCCTGCTGAGGACTCGGGTGGTAGCGGACCTGCAACTCGGTGTCGAACCCGGCTCGGGTGTAGCCATTGATCGTCTGCTGGAATCGGCGTATTCCCGCCTCGCCGTCGGCTTCGAACAGTCGGTTGACCCGCAACACCAGCTCCTTGCCGCGCGGACGCAGGGCCCGCAGCGCTCGGAGGGCCGCGGCGTTGTTGATCGGCTTGACCTCGTTCTGCACCGAGCCGGCGCTGCCGGCGAGCTCGGGGTCGATCCCTAATCTGAGATTGCGCGCCGCTGCCAAGGGTCCGCCCACGTAATTGGCCGAGCACGTCGGGTCGGGGGTGGCCGGGGCGGTGAGCGCCCGTCCGACCCCGGCACTGGCCAGCGCGATCACGGCCACGAGAGCCGAAAGTGCTCTCACCGTGCCCGCAGCCCGTCGATCACCAGCTCCAGATGGCGGTGCCAGTCGAAGCGGGGATCGGGGTGAGCCATCGTCGCCGAGACGCCGCACATCAACATCGCGATGTCGCTTGCGCCCACATCCCGGCGCAACTTCCCCGTCCGCTGCGCCCGAGCAAGCAACTGCTCACTGGCCGCGGCCAGCTCCCCCTGCTCGTCGCGAGCCTGGGCCCAGATGTGCTCGCCCATCCCGGTCAGGGCATGCTGGACCGCGGCGTCGCGCGCGCACACCTCCCCGCTGCGGCGCAGCATCTCCACGAACACAGTGAATGGCTCGCCTTCGGTGCCCAGCGCCTCCTGAGCCAGGGCCGTGAGCATCCGAAACCGCTGCCGCACCAACTCCACCATCAGCGCTTCCTTGGTCGGAAAATGTCGATAGACGGTCCCCACCCCGACGCCCGCGCCACGGGCGATATCGTCGACCTGGGCGTCGACTCCGGAATCGGAAAAGGCCTCACGTGCGCTTTGCAGGATGCGTTCCCGATTGCGGCGTGCGTCGGCGCGGAGCGGACGCTCGCTCTCGATCGTATTAATCATCGGCCATCATCACTCGAAGTCCTTGACAACCGGAATCGTAGTTCACTATAGTCTCGCGCGCAACCGGAACCGGAGGTCCCCTTCCATGGCGCCGCGCACTTCACCTGAGGCATCGTCGTCCTACACCCCCCGGGCGAAGAACTTCGCTCTGCTGCTGCTGGCGACGACCCAGTTCGTGATCGTGATCGACGCAGCGATCGTGAACGTCGCCCTGCCGTCCATCGGCGCTCACTTGCATTTCGCCCGCGCGGATCTGTCGTGGGTGGTCAATGCGTACACCCTCACCTTCGGCGGGTTTCTCCTCCTCGGCGGGCGGATGGCGGACCTGCTTGGCCGACGGAGGATGTTCACGCTTGGCCTGGTGCTGTTTTCGCTCGCCTCTCTGGCCGGCGGGCTGTCCCAGTCCGAGGGTTGGCTGATCGCCGCGAGGGCGATCCAGGGCCTCGGCGCGGCGATCGTCTCGCCCGCGGCACTGTCGATCATCACCACCACGTTCTCCGAAGGGGCCGAGCGCAATCGCGCGCTTGGCATCTGGGGAGCGGTTGCCGGGGCCGGTGGTGCTGCCGGTGTGCTGCTGGGCGGGATCCTCACCAGCGGCCTCAACTGGCGCTGGGTGCTGTTCGTCAACGTCCCGATCGGTATCACCGCTGCTCTTCTGGCTCCGCGCACCCTGCGCGAGAGCCGGGCCGAGGGCGCCGACAAGACCTTCGACTTGCCGGGTGCGGTGACCGTCACCGCTGGCCTCGCTCTGCTCGTGTACGCCGTCGTCGAGGCTGTCAATGCCGGTTGGGGGTCGACGGCGACGCTGCTACGGCTCGCCGGCGCCGCGGTTCTGCTGGTCACGTTCCTGGGCATCGAGCTGCGGTCTGCTCACCCGCTGATGCCGTTCTCGATCTTCCGTCTGCGCACGCTGCGGGGCGCGAACATCGTCGGCCTGCTGATCGGGATGTCCCTGTTCTCGATGTTCTTCTTTATCTCGCTGTACCTGCAGAACGTCCTGCACTACTCGCCGATCCAGGCGGGCCTCTCCTACCTTCCCCTGTCGGTGGGGATCATCCTGTCCGCCGGCGGGGCGTCACAGCTGGTCACGCGGGTCGGCTTCAAGCCTCCGCTGGTCGCCGGCCTGCTGCTGGTGGCGGCAGGTCTGCTGTGGTTCTCGCAGGTTCCCGCCCAGGGTGGGTCGTTCCTGGCCGACGTCCTCGGGCCGTCGCTGCTGGCCGCCTTCGGGCTCGGGCTGGCGTTCGTGCCGGTGACCATCGCCGCCGTCACCGGGACCGAGCCGCGAGAGGCCGGTCTCGCCTCGGGGCTGATCAACACCTCACAGCAGGTAGGGGGAGCGCTAGGTCTGGCGATCCTCGCCACTGTCGCCAACAGCCGCACCCAAGGTTTGTTTCACGCCGGCATCCACAACCCCGCGGTAGCGCTGACCAAGGGCTTTGACCGGGCCTTCCTGGTCGGGAGTGGTTTTGCGGTTCTCGGCGCAATCCTCGCGTCAGTCCTGATCTCCTCGCGTGACAGCCGCGAGCACGCTCAGGCGGCCCGGGACGGGCAGGCAGCGGCGGTCGCTGCGGCCGCGACCGGCTGATCTGCGCCGCGCGCCACCGATGAAGTCCTCGCGCCTGCCAGCCACGGCGCTGCGATATGGATCTGACCAGCTCCGGTCTCTGACTGGCAATAGCATCCGGACATGACCGGCAGAGTGCTCATCACCGGTGCGACCGGATTCATCGGCGGGCGCCTGGCGAGGGCATTGGCAACCTCTGGCCGAGAGGTTCGTTGCTTGGTGCGAGATCGGCGCGGGCTGCGCGCTCGGGAGCTCGAGCGGCAGGGCTTCGACCTGCACCAGGGCGATGTGCTGCGCCCGGAGACGCTTCACGGCGCCGGAGCTGGTGTGGAGGTGGCCTACTACCTGATCCACTCGATGGGCCGAGGCGGTCCCAGCGATTTCGCGGCCGGCGAGCTTGCCGCTGCAACGGGATTTGCTCAAATGGCGCGCGCGGACGGGGTGGAGCGAATCATCTACCTCGGCGGGCTGGGTGACCAACCGCGCTCTGAGCACCTGCGCAGCCGGCACGACACGGCACTGACGCTCCGGGAGAACGGCCCCCCGCTGACCTACTTTCGCGCGGGGATGGTCGTCGGTCCCCAGAGCGAGTCCTACCGGACGCTGCGCTACCTGGTCCAGCGGCTGCCAGCGATGATCGCGCCGGCGTGGCTGAAGAACCCGACCCAGCCGATCGCGATCGAGGACACGCTCAGCTACCTGGTCCAGGCGCTGAGCGTGTCGGCCTCGGCGGGTCGCGAGATTCAGATCGGTGGCCCCGATGTGCTCACCTATGGCGAGATGTTGGACCGGATGGCCGAGGTTCTGAACGTGCGTCGGCGGCCCCGCATCCCCGTGCCGTTGATCACGCCGTGGCTCTCATCGCTGTGGATCGGTCTGGTCACGCCCGTCGACACGGGTGTCGCCCGACCGTTGATCGAGGGGCTGTCGGTGCCCACCGTGGTCACCGATCCCTCCGGGATGCAGCTCTTCGACGTTGACCCGGTCAACTTCGCTCACGCACTCGCCCGCGCTGTCGCCGAGGATCCGGAGCTGGAACCGCGGCGATGAACTCCTGCCTAGGGCCTGCGCCGCCAGAGTCGCGCCACGCGGGCCGAGACCAATGCGTGTCTGGCAGCGGCCTGCCCCGGTACGCCGTGCACGGCACCGCCGGGAAAGGTGGCTGCACTTCCGAGGTACAAGCCAGCGACCGGTGTGCGGTAGGGGATGAGGGACGGAATCGGCCGGAAGATCACCTGGTCCAGCGCGTAGCTTCCCGCCCCCACATCGCCGCCGACGAGGTTGGCGTTGCGCCGTTGGAGGTCGGCAGGCGCGAGTACGTGGCGGCCCATGATCAGGTCCCGGAAACCCGGGGCAAAGCGCTCGATCTGCGCCTCCATGCGCTCCACGTGGCCCTCGGTCTCCCGCCGCCAGTCGACCTCCTGGGGACCGTGCGTGTAGGCCCAGGCGGTGTGCTTGCCGGCGGGGGCTCGAGTCGGGTCGGCAAGTGACTGCTGACCCAGGAGCATGAATGGTCGCTCGGGCAATCCGCTGAGCGGTGAGGTGGCCTGCAACACGGCGTCTTCATCGCCACCTACGTGCACCGTGCCCGCGGCCCGCGCCTCGGCGGTGCTCCAGGGGATCGGACCATCCAGCGCCCAGTCCACCTTGACGGTGGCCGGACCGAGTCGGTAGCGACGCAGCCCGTGGGCGTAACGAGCCGGCAGCGCGTCCTCGGCCAGAGATGCCAGGGCTCCAGGCATCACGTCGGCGACCACGAGATCCGCGGCCAGCCGCTCGCCGTTGGCCAACCGAACACCGATCACGCCTCTGCCTCGAGCGATGATCTCCACCACCTCCGCGCCGGTCCGCACCGCGCCTCCGAGGCTTTGGAGGTAGGACACCAGCGCGGAGCTGAGCCGCCCGGACCCCCCTTCAGGACTGGGCCATCCCACCCCATGCCCCAGGAAGTTCAGATAGGCCGCGGCGATCGCGCTCCCCGCGCTGTTGGGGGGAACGTCACCATGCATCGCCGGGCCGTACAGCCAGGCGCGAGCGCCGGAGGCCGAGAACAGCTCTCCGGCCAGCGCCTGGGCGGGCATCAGCAGCAGTCGCGCGAAGTCGATCACGCCCCCAGGTCCGAGCCCGGCGGTCAAGCGTGCAGCTCCTACGAGCGGCGGGAAGCCGGAGAGCATCGTTCGCCGGATCGCGTCGAAGTGCTCGACGAACGGGATGGCAAACCGCTGCCAGGCCTCGCCGGCTCCGGGATCGAGCCGCTCAAGGCTGTGGGCGGTGCGGTCCACATCCTGATACAGCGCCGCTCCCCGTCCATCCGGGAGCGGGTGGGCGTAGCAGACGTCGGGGTGCACCCAGCGAAGGCCATGCTCGTGCAGCGGGAATCGCTCGAACACAGGTGAGGCCGCCGCCGCCGGATATACCGCGGAGAAGGTGTCGTGGGCGAATCCCGGGAGCGTCAGCTCTTCGGTCCGCACCGCGCCGCCCGGGTGCTCGGCAGCCTCCAGCACGATGACGTTCCGCCCGGACTGCGCCAGGGTGATCGCGGCCGCGAGCCCATTCGGACCAGAGCCGATGACGATCGCGGCGCCCTTCATCGTTTCGACACTCCCGGCCGCGGGACGAGCAGCCTGCCGGCGAGCCCGGCGGCGAGGCCGACGCGAGGCGACCCGTGCGATGGGGGACGTGAGCCGAGGATCGCCATGATCTTCTCCCCTCCAAGCGACGATCTAACCGCTCGAGGCAATAAACCCGTTGAGGCCGTTGGAGCCGAAGACGTGATCAACGACGTGATCGAGTGGCGCGACCGAGCGTGCCGTTCAGCTGAGCGTCAAACCAGCTGCTTGGCGCACCTGACATCCGCGGTGGTACCCGCCCACCGCGGGCTGGATCGCGCTCAATCCTGGTTGCGCCGAGGCGACCCGCCCGCCCTACCTTGAAGAAGCGCGCGGGCCAGGAACGAACGGCGATCGATCTCCGCCGACAAGGAGGCTTGACGATTCGCGCCCGGACTGAGCCGAGATGAGCGCTGAGGCGGGCTCAATTGGATCCGCGGGCACGATACCTAGAATCGACGGATCGCCCCCATGGTCTAGCGGTCAGGACGCCTGCCTTTCACGCAGGAGATCGCCGGTTCGAATCCGGCTGGGGGTATTGGAGATTCTGCTCGAGCCGGTGCCGTGGGTACCACTCGTGGGTACCAAACCCGCCGAGCGCTCGTGCGCTGGACCCCACGAGCGGTGGCGCTAACGAATTTGGGAGCGTCCGCCTCTGCTTGTGTCGTCATCGTCCTGTCACGCCGGAGGTCGCGGGTTCGAGTCCCGTCGCTCCCGCTGCCGCACGTGCCGGCGCCACATGCGCTTTCGGCGCGGTTGCTGCGATTCGACCCCGGGCCTGACAGACGATGCGAAGTAGCGCTGCGGAGTAGCGCTCGAACCCATGGCGCCCTGTCTACTCGCTGCCATCGAACCCACGCCGCGCTAACCCGATACAGAGATCAGGGGCGAGCTGCGGTGGCCGCACGGCCGAACGGGTTGGTCCACTGCCATTCTCTTCGCGCGCGCGGGAGAGATCAGCGAACAAGGATGTGAGGTCGCTGCGTTCAGATCCGCGCGCGTCAGACTCTCTCGCTCATGCTGCCGTCCTCCGCCGCGCGAGGTTTTGCCGAGCATGGATGCTTGGCCGCCAGTCCGCGCGCGACAGGACCCATCGGTCCTCCAGGACCCTTCTCCTCGACGCGCGGGTTCTAGGAGCGCCGCTCTGAACTGGCCCGTGGAGTGTTCGGACACGCTCACGGTGGTCGTCGCCGGTGCACGGGATCCGGCGACGATCCGAGACTCTGCACGCGTCACGGTGTCGTCCCTTATCGGGAGAAGGCAGGGCCCGGCTAACGCCACGGGGTCTCTCTCTGCCGGGTCCCGTCAAGAGCAGAAGCGCGACCACCCGAGCTGCGGGGGGTCGACAGTGCTGAGTTTTCGTGAATCCGGTAGCGCGCGAGGCTCGCCTGAGACTTCTGCATCGACAGTACCGTTAGCCGCGAGCGTGCAAGCACCTGATGCGCGGGTTCGGCGAATGAGAGGGAACTCGCCAGCGAGCGTGATGCTCTTGCTTTCGCGTGACGGCGGTATCTGAGCTGGGGCGGTCGGGACGCGTCGGGATGAGATCTGCGGGCCAGGATTGCCTCAGCTCTTCTTTGGGTCGAGCTGCGGTGGGCTGACTGTGGATATGTGTTTCGCTAACCCGTCCGGCTTCTATGGCATACCGGTCGCGCCGCTTGTCGCGGCCAGTTGGAGCAGCCAGGCTCCCCAGGTCGCATCGTTGCGCCGACCGGGCAGCTCGAGGACCGTCGTAATCGTTATCACGAGGCCTGCGGCGAAGAACGTGCGTAGCTGCAGCGCGTCGGCCTCGGTGAGCTGGGTGACGACACGTTGCAGCCCGAGGTAGCGGCGGGCCACGAGCTGACGGACGGTCTGGTCTGCCGCCGCCGCGTATCCCTGCAGCATCAGCAGTCCGACGGCGCGTTCACGCGCCAGCAACCTTCGGTAGCTCTCGCCGAGCGATAGCAGCGTTGGCTCCTCAACCGCCGCGAACGTCCGCTCGACGTGGTCGAAGACGCCATCGATGACCTCCAGGAACAGCGCGTGTTTGGAGCCGAACATCTGGACGATCCGTGGATGCGAGATCGCCGCCCGCGCGCCGATCGCCTCCAGGCGCGTGCCTGCCAACCCGGTCTCGGCGAACTCGGCCGCGGCCGCCTCGAGGATCTCCGCTCGTCTCAGCGCGGCCGGTTTGCGCTCCCTGACCGCCACGCAACTCAGACCGCCGCCAGCTGGCGGCCGAGCTGGCGCAGCACGAGGTCGTGGTCGTACACGCACCGATAGCGGTGGATCAACCCGTCAGGCCCCAACTCCAGGCGATCATCGCCGTGGAACTCGACGCGCTGACCCGTCTCGGCACGTGTCCCCGTGAAGTGCCATGCCACAAGCACGGCGCGCCGCGTCACATCGCCGTAGAGGCCTTCCAGCGTGAACGCGTAGTCAGGGTACGCCCGCGACATCCGTTCCACGAACTCGCGGATCGACTCGCGGCCGTGCACCGTCGGTCCCAGGGCCGGCTCGTCGTAGACCAGATCTTCCGCGCACATCTCCGCGACGGCGTCGCCGTCATGATCGTTCCAGGCCGTGCCCCACCGCAGGCCGAGGGCCCTCACGGCATCGACGTCGGTGGCGGCCACATCAGCGATAGTTGTCATGCAGCTATCTTACCAGTTTGTAAGCACGACGGTGGCTGGGCGCCCGAGCTCGACCGATGTGAGCTCGATTTCAGGGCCGGTGCTCATGAGGGCGCGGCTAAGGGTCGTGAGCGCTCGTAACAACCGCTTCTGAACGGCGACAGACAGGCATTGTCTCAGTAGTTCTCCGCAATCAGGATTCGGGGCGGCGCGGCTGGCGGGCGGCCGGCGAATCCTTAGCCTGGTTTCAGTGACCTCGACCGACCAGACACCCCTGAGAGTGCTGATCGCGGGCGGCGGTGTCGCGGCGCTCGAGGAGGCGCTTGCGCTGCGCGAGCTCGCCGGGGAGCGCGTCAGCACAACCCTGCTGGCCCCCGAACCGGAGTTCGTCTACCGCCCGATGCGCGTGCTAGAACCGTTCGCCCGCAGCGGCGCCAAGAGCTACTCGCTGGCCGAGCTAGCCAGCGACATCGGATTCGAGCTTGTGCGCGACGGCTTCAGATGGCTCGATGCGCCGGCAGCCGTCGTCCACACTGAGCAGGAGAAGGCGCTTGCTTACGACGCGCTATTGCTCGCAATGGGAGCGCGGCTGCATCCTGCCTTCACCCACGGGCTGACGATCGATGACCGCCAGCTCGACGACCAGCTTCACGGGCTGATCCAGGACGTCGAGGGCGGTTACACGCACTCGATCGCCTTCGTAGCTCCCACAGAGATGCCCTGGCCGCTACCAATCTACGAGCTCGCGTTGATGACCGCGCGCCGCGCCTACGAGATGCAGATCGACGTCTCGATCACCATCGCCACGCCTGAAGACCAACCCCTCGCGATCTTCGGCAGCGCGGTAAGCGAAGCAGTTGCGCAGCTGCTGGAGAAGAATGGCATCACGACAATTACTTCTGCTCACTGTTCGGTGCCGGAGCCGGGCCGAGTGTTGGTTCACCCCGGCAGCAAAACGCTGAGCGTCGACCGCGTGGTGGCGCTGCCTCAGCTGTCTGGGCCCTCCACGCCGGGAGTCCCGGGTGGAGCCCAGGGCGGCTTTATCCCGATCGACACACTTTGCCGGGTGCGCGGACTCGAGAACGTGTTCGCCGCTGGCGACGCGACCGACTTCCCGATCAAGCTGGGCGGCATCGCCGCGCAGCAGGCGGACACCGCTGCGACGGCGATCGCGGCGCTCGCCGGAGCGCCCGTCGAGCCCAAGCCCTTCCATCCTGAGATTCACGCGATCCTGCTCGGAGCCGACAGGCCCCTCTACCTGAGTGCGCACGTCACAGGCGGGCATGGGTCCAGCTCGCAGATCAGCGAAGAACCGACCTGGTCACCACCCACCAAGATCGCCGCGAAGTACCTGGCTCCCTACCTGGCGTCACGTGATCGCACCGCACTAGCTTGATGCCGGTGTCCGGGCCAGGCCACCAGGGACCGCCGGCGGAAGGGAAACCAGAAGGCTCCCTCCGCGCGATCCGAATAGTGATCGCAGACGATCACGCGGTCGTTCGCCGCGGTCTGAGACAGGTGCTCAACGCCGAGGGGGACCTCGAGGTGGTCGCCGAGGCGGCAGACCTCGATGGTGCCCGGCGCTACGTGCGCGGCCACCATCCCGATGTGCTGGTGCTCGATCTGCACCTGCCCGAGGGACTGAGCCTCAAGGCGATTCCGGAGATCCGCAGCGAATGCCCGGAGACCCAGATCGTGGTGCTGACGATGCAGAACGAGTCCGCCTACGCGCGCGAGGCCCTGAGCTCGGGCGCGCTCGGCTTCGTGCTCAAGGAGGCCGCCGAAACCGAGCTGGTGGAAGCGGTCAGACGCGCTGCTGTCGGCGACACCTACCTGAACCCGCGGCTCGGCGCCCGGGTGGCTGCCGAGCCGCCACCTGGGCCGCCAGACGGCCTCTCCGAGCGCGAGGTGGAGGTGCTGCGGCTGATCGCGCTCGGTCACACGAACGCGGAGATCGCCGAGAAGCTGTACCTCTCCGTGCGAACGGTGGAGACCCACCGCGCCCACATACAGCAGAAGCTCCGGTTGGGCTCCCGGTCAGAGCTGGTTCGCTACGCGCTTGAGCACCGGCTCGTCGCGACGTCGCCGGTTCCTGCCTGCGGACCGCCGGTGCTCACGTGCGGACGGCACCGATCGCCGCCGTGATCTGGTCGATCTCACGCTGTGGCTCATCGACCGCAAGTGCTCTTGCTGGATTCGGCCAGCAGGCGATCGACGCGGGCGCGGTTGGGTTCGTGCCGAAGACCGCCCAGATACCGAGCTGCTGACGGCCGTGAGGAGCGCGGGTGATCGCGAGTACATCTGCCCTCACGTCGGCGCGGGTCTGGACGCCCTGCGCCGTGCCGGTCAGCGGCAACGGTCTCCGCCCTGGGGAAACCGAGGTCCTGCGGCTGATCGCGCTCGGCCACACGAGTGCGAGATCGCGAGCAAGCTTCGTCTCACCCGCCGCGCCGTCGACGCATCGCGCGTGGATCCTGCGCAAGCTCGGATTGACCAGACGCGTCGAGCCGTCCAGTACGCGCTACGACGCCACCTGACCGGAGCCTAGGTCGGCGCGACTCCCGAGCTTGGGCCGCGGCGCTGGGAGCTGGGCGCGGAGCACGGTGCCGCGCTGGCTCGACTGCAGCCAGAGGGTACCGTCGACGAGGCTGACCCGCTCTCGCACGCCGGCGAGGCCGAATCCCCCGGTTCGGGCATCGACGTCGAATCCGATGCCGTCGTCCTTGACCTCGACCACGACCTCGTTGTCCCCGACATCGACAGACACGTGCACGCGTCGTGCGCTGGCGTGCTTGATCACGTTCGTCAGCGCCTCTTGGACCACCCGATAAACGGTGGTCTCCAGCTCGGGCGTGAGCCCCGTTCCCGCTTGTCCCCATCGCGTGCTGGTCAGCTCGCTCTCGATGTGAAGAATACCGTCGGCCCGGCGCTCCAGCAGCGCCTCGATAGCGGGAAGCAGTCCCAGATCGTCCAGCAATGATGGCCGGAGGTCGGCGATGATCTCCCGCAGGTTGGCGATCTCGAGCTCGATGTCCTCAACCGCCTGCCGGATCGCCTGATCCTTTGCTGTGGCATCGCCGCGTCCCCGGGTCGATGCCAACACCACCCGCAGACCGCCGAGCGACTGCAGCGTCTCGTCGTGTAGCTCACGGGCCCAGCGAGCGCGCTCGGCGTCGGCGGCGGCGATTGCGGTGCGCAGCCTGTCCATCTCGACGCTTCGTTTGATCGCCACCGCGTTCGCCGCGGATTGCGCGAAGCTGCACAGCATCTGCTCCTCGTCGCCCGAGAACTCGCCGCCGTCTGTCCCGTGGTCGAATGCGACGAGCATGCCCACCCCCTCGCCCCGATGCAACATCGGGACTAGCAGCGCCGTCTGGGCGTCCGGGACCCCCAACGCGCCCGGCTTGATCCGCAGGTGCGTGGCGGCATCAGCCACTCGCCGCGGCCGGCCAAGCCTCAGTACCTCGCCCGATGTCGAGCCCGAGACAGGCAGGCGGCGGCCGCGCGAATCGGCGGCGTGTCCGGCGCTGGCAGCGACCACCAGCTCGTTGCCCTCGCGCAGCATGATCAGCAGGCTCTGCGCACGGACTAGCGCCCGCCCACGCTTGACGATCAGCTCCAGCACCCGGTCCAGGTCGTCGACGCTGCCGATCGCATCGGCGATGTCCCTGGAGGCCTCCAGCGAGCGCACTGCGTGCTCGAGCTGCTCACGCCGGCGCTCGCTCGTCTCGTGGACGCGCGCGTTCTCGATCGCGATGGCCGCCCACTGGGCCAGCGCGGCCGCTGCTTCCTCGTCCTCTTCGGTGAACTCCTCGCCACCCTCTTTCTCGGTGAGGTACAGGTTGCCCCACGCCTGTCCCCGGATGATGATCGGGACGCCGAGGAAGCTGTGCATCTCGGGATGGCCTGAGGGAAACCCGTAGCTCTGCGGGTGATCGCTCACATCCGCCAGTCGCAGGGGCCGAGGATCCTCGATCAGCAGGCCGAGGATGCCCCGTCCTCGCGGCAGCCCACCGATCCTGGGGTGAGTCGCCTGGTCGACGCCGAGAGTGAGGAAGCGGCCGAGCTCCCGCCTTTGCTCATCCAGGACGCCGAGGGCCGCATACCGCGCGCCGGTCAGCTCGCGTGCCTCCTCCAGGATCCGGTCGAGCACCGCCTCGCGGTCTAGCTCTGCCACGAGGGCCTTGCCCATGTCGAGCAGCCGCCGGCTCCGGTCGCCCTGGTGAGTGCTCATGCTCCCGACTCAGGATAACCGTGGTGACCGTCGCGCCGGATCCGCCGATAGTACGCCGCTCAGACCACTCGGTCTGGCGGTGCTCGCGGGATCCGCAGCGCCACCCGTAGTTATCCGCAGCGACTGTGCGCCCGTGCCTCGATGGAGGCCTCTGTCTGCGGCACCTAGGGTTCTCAGTCGATGGCGGCGATCTTCAACCTGAACCATCCGGCGCACACCGTCCACTGGCACTTCTTCTCGATGTCGGTGTCGAACGTGGTGGTGATCGTGCTGATGCTGGTCGTGTTCGTGGTCGCGATCCTCGCGCGCCTTCCCGGTGAGGGCGTGGGTGGGGAGTCGTCGTGAGTGCTTCGGCGCCGCGTTCCTGGACTGGGGGAGTGCGTGAGCGCGCGGTCGGTGCGCTGCCGCCGGAGAAGCTCCTGCCTGACAGCCAGCCGTCGTATGTGTCCTCGTGGATCTACGTGTTCGGGGTGTTGTCGCTCACCTCGCTGGTCGTGATCGTCGGCTCGGGGACGATCCTGACGCTGAAGGGCCCGCAGTGGTGGCACTTCACCGGGATCGGCCATTTCTTCAACTCGATTCACCTGTGGTCGGTCGAGCTGTTCTTCTTCTTCATGGTCATCCACCTGTGGGGCAAGTACTGGATGTCGGCATGGCGAGGCGGACGCGCCCGCGTCTGGGTCACCGGGGCAGTGACCTTCCTCGTGGCAATCCCGTGTGCGCTGACTGGCTACGTCTCCCAGCAGAACTTCGATGCCCAGTGGATCTCCACGCAGGCGAAGGACGCGATGAACGCGGCCGGAATCGGCTCGTTTTTCAACCTCACGAACTTCGGCCAGATGTACAGCTACCACGTGCTGCTGTTGCCGCTGGCGGTGGTCGCGCTGGTCGTGGCGCACGTCCTGCTAGTGCGAAAGCACGGGGTGGTGCCGCCGCTTCACCTGCGCGAGCTGGCGGCGAAGGCCTCGGCGAGCGGTGCCGAGAGCGAGCCGGCCGCCGGCCCGGAGCCCTGGTGACCCGGCGAGAGCGTCGCACGCAGGAGGATGCTGTCTACCGCGAGTGGACCGGGGGCTACCGCTCCTATGACATCGTCAAGGAGGCGTCGATCGCGCTGGGGGTGGTGCTCGCACTCACGCTCGTGCTGAGCATCCTGTTCTCGTCTCCGGACGAGAGGCCCTCGACGATCCAGCAGTGGTCGCACAGCGATCCGGTCGATTTCGTCACCACTGCGACCACTGAGCTCGATGGCTCGAGCGGAACCGGGGGTTACGGTCCGCCTTACAACCATGCCTCCAAGGGGCAGCACATCGCGTTCATCTACCTGCAGAAGTGGCTGGGGGTCAGCCACCCGATCGACACGGTAAAGGACTTCGTGCTGGCACCGCTGGCCTCGATCGCCGGCCAGCCGGCGCTGCAGGCCGCCCTCACGAGCTACGAATCCGCGCCGTCCAAGCAGCAGACCGCTTGGACGACCGCCTACGAGAAGGGACTGGGCAACGCGAGCGCCAAGCCCGACGGCTCGATCACGGTCAAGCCCGGTAACTACGGGCCTTTGCCGACCATGATGGGTTCTCTGCTGAGCTTCGCCCAAGGCGGCGGGCTCGACGGCGCGCTCTTGACGAGCCGGCAGTTCTACCAGACCGACTACACCAGGCCGCTGCTGTTCATGGCCGACGGCGGCGTGCTCGCGGCCCGGGCAAAAGCCCAGCATCTGCTCGGCGCCCAGTGGGGAATGATGAACGAGACCGGCAGCTACCCCGGGCAGTCGTGGCTTTGGCTCTACACGTTCTGGTATCAGATCAAGCCGTTCTCGACCTCGACCAACGCCGACATCCTAGTGATGGCGCTGATGGGCGTGCTGAGCCTGACGTTCATCCTGATCCCGTTCATCCCGGGAGTGCGCGACCTTCCGCGACGCGTCCCGATCTACAAGCTGATCTGGCGCGACCACTACCGAGCGCTCACCGCACCGCCGCGCAGCGGCACTCGTTGAGCCTGTAGGAAAGCCGTCGCAGCAGGAAGCACATCACAGACGCGCCAGGGCGAGGCAGCGGGTGCGAATTTTCGGGATGCCGGCGGCCACGGCAGCATCGACAAACTGGCGTGCGCCCGGCAGCACCGGGCCGCGGACCGAGACACCAAGCGGGCCTTCGGTGTTATGCGCGTCGAAGTCGACGACGATGTCGCCACTCGGTGCCAGGCCCTCGCTCTTACGATGGGGCTGTGGGCCTGCCGGGATCCGGGCACGGACGACAGTTATCCCACGCAAGGCTCGGAGCGAGTAGAGTGGCAGTGAGCTGGTCACTGCGGTCCCGATCTGGACCTCAGCTACGACGGAGACCGACGGCGCCCAAGGCGCACGAGGCGTGGAGTTGTGCTTCCCCTCCCGACCGCAGGCTCTGGCTCGAACGCCCGGCGTTGTTCCGCCTACCTGGTGGAGACGCCTCTATGGAAGGGACCACCCATGGGTGCCCAGCAGAACAAGCAGTCGGCTCAGGCCGCGTATTCGGCGTTTCGCAACGGCGACGCTGAAGGCGCGATGACCAACATCGACGAGTCGATCGTCTGGACGGCACGCGGTGACAACGCGTTGACCGGAACCTACCGAGGCAAGAAGGCGGTCGGCGAACTGTGGGGAACGTTCATGAGCTCGGACTTGCGCTCCGAGCCGCACGACTTCGTCGCTGAAGGCGACAAGGTCGTCGTCCTCACGACCGTGCACCTCGGCGGCGAGACGACCGAGAGTGCCGACGTCATGACCTACAACCCGGATGGCAAGCTCATCGCGTTCGACACACTCGCCGACGCGACCGCCGCCAACCGGGCGTTCGCCCGTTAGGACTGCCGCGTCAGTCGGCTGAACTGCCCGCGCTCCAGCGGGGCAGTTCAGCCGGCCGCGATCAAGCCGGCCGGTAGTCGAAAGCCGCTCGATTGAGCGGCTCTTGCGGACCGTAAGCACCCGTTGGCGGATGTCCTCGCGGACCTTCGCCGCGAGGAGGGCGTCGAGCGCATCAGCGTCCGCGGCCTCGACGAGGACGGGTCTCGGCGTTCGTGGAGGCCGCGCGCGGAGACACGCTCGACGAGCAGGGGCACGAGCTCGCGCAGCTCCTGAGCGAGCAGACGCAGGGCAACCCGTTCTTCGTCGGCCAGGTGCTCCGTCACCTCGCCGAGTCCGGGGTGGTCGAGCAGGTGGATGGACGCTGGGTGGGGACCCCGGCGGCCGTGAACTTCACGGTTCCCGAGGGCGTGCGCGAGGTGGTCGGACGCCGCGTCTCGCGGCTCTCGGCGCAGACCGGGGAGCTGCTCACGGTGGCCGCGGTGATGGGGCCCCAGTTCGACGCCGCGATCGCCGGCGAGGTCAGCGGCCAGACGATCGCTGCCGCGCTGGACGGGTTCGACGAGGCGATCGCGTCGCGACTGCTGCTTGAGACCAGCGTGCCCGGGCGTCTGCGCTTCCCGCACGCGCTGGTGCGCCAGACGCTCGAGGACGAGCTGTCAACGCTGCGCCGGCTGCATCTGCACCAGCGGATCGGGCTCGCACTGGAACGCCGGTTCGGTGACGCCGACAGCGCTGTCGCCGAGTTGGCGCATCACTTCGGTGAGGCCGCCGCCGTCGGCGAGGGCGACCGTGCCGCGCGCTACGCCGAGCGCGCCGCAGTGCTCGCGCTGGAGCGCGCCGCTCCCGAGCAGGCCGTCGACCTGTTCGAACGTGCGCTGGAGGTGATACCGCCCGAGCTCGATCCGCGCGGGACCCGCCGCGGCGAGGTCTATCGCGCGCCCACCAGCGCGAGAGATGTTCGCGCCTGCTCCCCTGCACGAGCGCTCACCAGCGCGGTCATCGATCTGGCTCTCCCGCGGACGACCGGCAGCGGTCTGGCGTGACCGCCCCTTTCTCGTGGAACAGAAATGCGCACCCCGCTGGCGAGGCAGCCAGCGCCGCCGATACCGGAGGCCGACCCGCTGCCGCACCCGCTTTGCTCGTGCCACGCGCGTTCCGCCTACCCACGGCGAGAGTCTCGGAATGCGCGGACTGCAGGGGCAGGTCAAGAGCTCACCGCTGGTATTCGCGCTGAGCACAAGACGATCCGAGGAGCCCGGCATCGAGCTCGGTCATCCCGTTGCACTGGCACCACTTACGCAGGAAGTGAATCTGGGAGGTCATTGCCGCCCTCTAGCTCGTCGATCGAAGCGATCGCAAAGGACAGGCGAGCCGATGGCCGTCCCGGCCCTATGTTGCCGGCTCTCCAGAGAGGACTCGGGACGGCCTGAACCCCTTGACGATCAGGTAGATCGCAAACGAGGCCTCGAAGACGAACACCGGAATCGCGAAGATGCCGGCCGTTGAGCTGGTTATGCCCCAGGCACCGAATACAACGACGATCTTCGAAGCGAAGATCAGTGGGCCGCCGATCAGGCCGACCGTCGCGAGGCGCGGCGGCATCAGACCAGTGCTGTACATAAGATAGCCCAGCAGGACATCGTTGACGCCGACACAGAATCCCGGTCCCATTAGGAACGTCCAATCATGGATCGCGACGAGCGTTCGACCGGCGATCACAAGCGATCCGCTGCTGGCGCCAACGGATGCCGCCAGATCACCACGCAGCGTCAGGACCGATAGGAGGCTGATGAGGCCAACGCCGATCATCGTCGATTCGACGATCCGCGACGCGACGTAGCCGAGCGCGAGGCGCTCGCTCTCGCGTCTGAGGATCGGGAACATCACGACCGCCACGCCGATGCCAGAGATCATCAAGAAAACCTCGAGAACGGCCGCAAACTCGATACGCGTATCGTGGCCCGCCACCAGGATGTATTTGTGGTCGTGCAGGACCGGGTGGTACAGAAGCAGCGCCGCGATCGACGTGACGAACGTGATCGCCATGAACCATCCAGCCCAAGACGCTGCCCGCTCCTCGCCAGCGGTTGGAAGCCTGGCGCTAGCAGCGTGCTCACTCCTACCTTGAACAGCTAGGTCGGTCATCGCACCGCCACCATGAAGACCCCGCTCAGTGCTGCTTAGAACTTCGGCCCAGGATTGACTGTACGCCGCAAGACCGTCCTGGGTCAAGTTGCGATCTGGTCCTCGACGGCCTCGAACGGTCGTTGAATACGACTATGAACCGGCTTCCTCAGCCTGTATCCGACCGGAATACGAGCACGAGCACGCGTAGCGCGAGGACGCCGGCGAACACGAGTAGGCAGTAGCCGAAGAACGCGTATAGGGTCACGCTGTGGGTCACCTTCGGCCCTCCGTGAAGACCAAGGATGAGTACCGACATGACGCCGAGGGTGGCGGCCAGAAACGCGAGCACCAGCTGGTGCACGAGTCCGGTTAGGTAGCGGCGGTCGCCCTCGTCGGCCAGCAGGCGGACGTTGAGGCCGAGTCGCCCGTACTCGAATGAGGCGCTGATCCGATCCAGCCGGCGCGGCAGCCGGCGTAGCATCGGCACCAACGAGATCAGTTCGTCGGTGGCGGTCTTGCGTAGCGCTGCGGGGCTGAGCTGCGCGGCGAGGTAGTCGGTGGTGAAGCGGCGGGCGTCCGTGAGGATGTCGAAGCCGGACGCGAGCTGGGTCAGCGTGCCCTCGATCGTCGCCAGCGCGCGGAACGCCCCCGCGATCTCGGGCGGCACCGATAGTTCATGCTCAGCGATGATCCGGAAGAGATCGGCGAACATGCGCACATCGGGAGTGATTCCGGCCCCCACGTGGCGGGCCATGAAGACGCCGAGCGCCCGCTCGAGCGCGGTCTCGTCGAGCTCTTCGGGTCGCTGAACGATCTCCAGCAGCGCGTCGTTTAGCGCCGCCGGATCGCCAACGATCGACGGCGACCAGCAGCCGCTGCAGCCCGGCCCGAAGCCCGGAGTCGATCCGTCCAACGGAGCCGAAGTCGAGCAGGGCGAGCTGTCCATTGGCGAGCAGCAGCACGTTGCCCGGATGCGGATCGGCGTGGAAGATGCCATCGATCATCACCTCGCCTAGCAGAGTGTCGAACAGGGTGCGGGCGAGTGCCTGGCGGTCACCGATCTGCTCATCGGCCGTAATCGCGCCTAATATCGGTGTTTCGTGGTCCGTGTTCCAGATCGGCTTCTCGAGTTCGGGGGCAACTGGCTCGGCCGACAGCTCTGCCTGCGCGGTGTTGGGGGCGCGGCAGCCCGTTCGCGCACCGTGGGTGCGGAACAGGGCAGCTGCGTTAGAGATAGGTCGTCTGACCGTCCCGCCATCTCCCCAAACCCGGCGCCGTCAGTCCGGTTCGGATTGCCGGGGCCGGCGCGATGCTTGATACGTTCGCGGCGCGATGGATAGGAGTGAGCACGCAGCGAGCTCTTCGGGGGTCGTGCTGTTGACGTTGGCCTCGGGCCAGTTTTTGATGACGCTCGACAGCTCGGTGATGAACGTGTCGATTGCGACGGTCGCCAAGGATGTGGGTACGACGGTGACGGGGATTCAGACGGCGATCACGTTCTACACGCTGGTGATGGCGTCGTTGATGATCACGGGCGGGAAGCTCGGTCAGATCCTTGGTCGCAAGCGCGCGTTCGCGATCGGGTGTGTGATCTACGGTTGCGGTTCGTTCATCACCGCGATCTCCCAGAGTCTCGCGGTGCTGATTATCGGATGGTCGTTTTTGGAGGGGGTTGGCGCCGCCTTGATCTTGCCCGCGATCGTCGCGTTGGTGGCGTCGAATTTCGAGCCGGCGGGACGGCCGCGGGCGTATGGGCTGGTCGCGTCGGCGGGCGCGATCGCGGTGGCCGCGGGTCCGCTGATCGGCGGGCTGTCTACGACCTATGCGTCGTGGCGGTGGGTGTTCGTAGGCGAGGTTCTGATCGTTTTGGCGATTCTCGTGGTCGGGCGCCGGATCGCTGATGCGCCCCCGCAGTCGCGTCCGCGGCTGGATCTCGTCGGGACGGCACTGTCGGCGTTGGGCCTGGGGCTGCTCGTGTTCGGAATCCTCAAGGCGGGTTCGTGGGGATTCGTTCAGCCCAAGCCGGACGCCCCGCAGTGGCTCGGCCTGTCACCGGCGATCTGGCTGGTGCTCGCCGGCGGGGCGGTGGTGTGGCTGTTCTTCAGCTGGGAGAACCGCCGACTCGCCCGCGGCCTCGCACCGCTGATCAACCCCTCGATCCTGTTGAACCGGACGCTGCGCGGCGGCCTGACTTCGTTCTTCTTTCAGTACCTGCTGCAGGCCGGGCTGTTCTTCGCGGTACCGCTGTTTCTGTCCGTTTCGCTCGGGCTATCGGCGGTCGCGACCGGCGTGCGCCTGTTGCCGCTCTCGATCACGCTCCTTTTGGCCGCGGCCGGAGTCCCGAAGGTCTTCCCGAACGCCTCACCGCGCCGGGTCGTGCAGATCGGCTTTCTGTCGCTGTTCGCCGGGCTGGTGGTGATGGTGGGGGCGCTCGATGCCGGCGCCGGACCGGAGATCGTGACCTGGCCGATGCTGCTCGCCGGCCTGGGGATCGGCGCGCTCGCATCGCAACTCGGGAGCGTCACCGTGTCATCGGTCCCGGACGAGGAGAGCGCCGAGGTCGGGGGTCTGCAGAACACGGTCACGAACCTTGGCGCGTCGATCGGCACGGCGCTCAGCGGCGCGGTGCTGGTCGCCGCGCTGACCACGACACTGATCGCCGGCATCCAGAACAACCCCGCCGTCCCCGCGGACATCAAGTCCAAGGCCAAGACGGAGCTGGCCAGCGGCGTCCCGTTCCTGTCTGACAAGGACCTCCACACCGCCCTCGACAAGGCCGGTGTGCCGAAGGCAACCGCCGACGCGATCGTCGAGGAGAACGCGAACGCGCGCATCAAGGGGCTGCGCACATCGCTGTCGGTCATCGCCGTCATCGCTCTGATGGCGTTGTTCTTCAGCCTCAGCATCCCAACCGAGCAGCCCGTGGCGGCCCGGTCAGAAGCGTCGCGCGAGCACGACGACGCCCTCGGAACCTCGGCTGCCGGCCTCAGCTCGACAGATCAATCAGCCCCTTGATCACCATCAGCCCGCCGAGCACGGCAATCACGATCGCCGCGAATCGATGGCCGTGGCGTCCGATCGACCCGTCGGTCGCCCCCGATCGGCCAACCGGGAGCGACCTCGAAGCACATCAGAGGAATCTCCAACAGCACACGCATCACCTGTTGAACGCGGCGACCCAGCAGGACGGGCTCGGGCGTCGAGTAGTTCAGCGTTCGTGAGGTTTTGGCCAGGGTGCCGGAGGCGGCCGGCACGACTGGCCAACCGCCTCGTATCTGGCTACCGGGTGGAGTTCGCCGCGTCGAGGACGCTGCGCTAGTCAGGCTTCTGGCGTATAACTGAAACCGTCGTCGGGAAGGTCGCTTCTCGGACTGCCCTCAGAGTGAGGACGAGGACCCGGGCGGACTCCCGGCGGCCGTCGTGGGTCGGTGCGAGTCGCCCGCTCCCTGGGTCACTGTGGTGCGCGTCGCGTTTGCGGCCGGTCGCATCCTCCGCACTCAGCCGGTTGGCCTAGCGCTCGGTGGGGGGCGGTAGGGGGCATACGGATGTGCCCTATCGAATCGATATGCCCGGGCGCGTTTAACGTCACCACCATCCCACGCTCGACGCCTAATCCGGTATCCCGACCGCACCGAGACTCCTCCCGCGCCGACCCGCTGCTGGTTGGGCGCCGGCTACTTCTTATTGGCGCACGGCAGACATTTCTGCGCGGTGGTCCGAAATGATCTCACGGCCGAGGGGAGCGAAGGAGATCGGAATCAGTTTGAAGTTCGCTAGCCCGAGCGGAATCCCGGTGATCGTGATGCAGAGCGCGATTCCGGTGATCAGGTGCTCGAGCGCCAGCCACCATCCAAACAGCAGGACCCAAATTACGTTTGCCGACTGTCGAGCCTGCCCCCGCGTCGGGTCGGCGGACGACTGTACGGCCGAACGGCCAGAGCGTGTAGCCGGCGATTCTCATCGCCGCAACCCCAAACGGGATCGTCACGATCAGGATGAAGCGCATGATCAACCTCGGTTTTACGCCGCCGTGCTCCAGCAGTCATTGCGTAGTCTCAACCTGCAGTCTGTTTCGGGCAAGGGGATAGGCACCCGTCTCGGCGCGAGCGAGCACCACCGGCGGCTCGCGATCGCATGTGCGGGGCGCTTTTGGGTACGTGGTATTAGCTCCCAGTCGGCCACTCGTAGGCTCCCGTGCGCGCGGCTCGCCGGTCTTGCTATCAGGGCGACCTGCCTCCTGATGGGAGAGCAAGAGACGAAGCCACGGACAGCCGCCGCTGGCCGTGGGCGGGTCGGCCCCGGGTATGTCACGCTCGGGGGTGGGTGAGCGCACGACCCGCAGCACTCGTGCTGGCCCCCTTGTCGGCGCCGGAGACAGATGACACGGTAGCGGTCTGGGAATACTTGATCACAAGCGCCGGCCTATGCGTGGCCGACACTGAATCCCTGAAGACGAGGACCCATGAGTGACCTGGTAGCCACCGCCTATCCAGACTTGGCCACTGCCGAGCGCGTCCGCGGGCGGCTCGCCGAGGCGATGCAGGCGAGAATCATCGAGGTCGACGATGCCGTGATCGTGACCCGCGAGCAAGACGGCACGGCCGGGCCCACTCGTGACCAAGGTCCTCTGAGGATCGATCGGACGGTGAGCCGCCTTGCATGACGTAACCGACGGCGCCGGCTCACCGAGGAATGGACCACCCATCGGCTAGCCGAAACCGCCTGCAAACAAGAACGACTCACGGAGAAGGAGTAGCAAGCTATGCCAACTGTTGAACGCATGGAGACCTGGAATGGACAAGACGTACTGGACCGCGCCGGCGAGAAAACGGGCCGCCTCGAAGACGTCTACTACGACTCCAGCGCCCAGCAACCCATCCTGCTGTCGGTCAAGCACGGCATGATGGGACGTCATGTGTCGTTGATTCCGGCCGACGAGGTCGTCCTGAGCCACGACTATCTCCGCGTGCCCTACAGCACCGACCAGATCAATCAAGCGCAGAGCGGCCACGTCGACGACGAGCTAAGCGCCGAGCATGTCGCCTCCGTCGGCGCGCTGTTCAAGCGCACTCTGCCCGCGGACGGACCGCTTTACAGCGCAAGCTTGATCGAACGGCGCCGCGTCGAAGCCGAGGAGGCCACCCGGCGCGCACACGAACTAGAGGTCGAGGCGCAGCAGCGCGCAGAAGAGCTCGAGCAGGCCGGCAAACGGGCTGGCGCCGCCGCTGAAGAGGCTCGGGCGGCCGAACGCGCACGAGAGCGGGCCGAGGCGGCCGCGCTCGAAACCAGCGATCAGCCGCCCGCACCGCAGTAGGGTGTCTCGGAGGAGCGAACTGCGGTCACGGCGTTGCCGCGGATTCGTTCTGGCTTCCCCTCCTCACCCGGTTCGGACGATGTGTGGCGTGGGTTTACCCCTAGGCTCGCGTGGGTCCGACGGCGGGACGAGGTCGCGCTGAGGATCGAGTTGGAAGTGGGGCTGACGAGGCCCAGTTCAGATGGAGCTCAGCCGGTTGGCTACAAGTCGAAAAGGAGCCGTTCGCATGCCCGAGTTTCCGCATCCATCACGATCGTGCGCGCTTGCGGTCACCGTCTTCTCGCTGCTAATCGCCGGGTGCGGAGGGAGCAGCAAGCCTAGTTACTGCTCGAAGGTCAGTGACCTGGAGAAATCCGTTCAGAACCTTCCTGCCAACGTATCCGAGAACGGCGTCGACACGCTGAAGAGCTCGCTTCAGACAGTCGAGACCAACGCAAATGCGGTAATTAGCTCGGCGAAGAGCGACTTCCCCAACGAGACCACCGCGATGAAGACCTCGCTCGATTCATTGCACACTACGGTCCAGCAACTCCCGAGTTCGCCCACGGCGGCGAATCTGGCCACAGTCGGGACTCAGGTGGCCGCCGCCGTGACGTCCGTCAAGAACTTTGCCGACTCGACGTCGTCCAAGTGCGGTTGACGATGCCGCTCGTATCTACCGCGCCGTTCACTCGCTTGGAGCTATGACGCGCCACCTGCGCCAGGGAGGATCGACAAGTGTCCAGACAGACTGAGCAACCCAGGGTGCGACCTGCCGCGGCGCGAGGCGCCGGCAACAGTCGTGTCGAGCCTCCGGCACGTCCTTACCTCAGCGTCGCCGAACGGATTGCTCGCGGCAGGGCAGCACGGGCTGAGGTTCCGCGCTCCAGCCATGGGGTCTTTGAGCCGGCGGCCAATCGGGCCGATCCGGTCATTCTGCTCGAACGCCAGGCGCAGACCAGGGTTCGGGAGCTGGTGCCGATCCGCTACGGGCGAATGCTTGTGTCCCCGTTCACCTTCTACCGCGGCGCGGCGAAGGTCATGGCAGATGACCTGGCCTCCACGCCACGGTCTGGATTCACTGTGCAATGTTGCGGCGACGCTCATCTGTCGAATTTCGGCGTGTTTGCCTCTCCGGACCGGCGGCTGATCTTCGACATCAACGACTTCGACGAGACGTTGCCGGGCCCCTGGGAGTGGGACGTCAAGCGATTGGCGGCGAGCATGCTCATCGCCGCCGATGACAATGGGTACCGCGCCAAGGATCAGGACCGAATCGTGCTCTCCACGATTGGCCAGTATCGGACGGCGATGCGGGAGTTCGCCCAGATGAGCAATCTGTCGGTGTGGTACTCGCGGTTGGAGATCGAGTCGCTCCTGGCCGATCGGGCGCCGCAGTTCAAGCGGACGGCGGTAAAGCGCGCCGAGCACACGCTGGCGAAGGCCAGAACGCGGGACAGCATGTCTGTCTTCTCAAAGCTGATTCAGTCAAAGAACGGCCAGATGCGGATCGTTGATCAGTCACCGCTGGTCGTTCCGCTCGACGTGCTCGCGTCAGGCCACGAACGGGCCCGCATTCTCGACGAGCTCCGCGGGCTGCTGCGCGCGTACCGATCATCGCTTGATGCCGACCGATGGACTCTGCTGGATCAGTACGAGCTGATCGATTTTGCACAAAAGGTTGTCGGAGTCGGCAGCGTCGGTACGCGCGCATGGATCGCCCTCCTGCTTGGCCGCGACGGCAAGGATCCTCTGTTCCTACAGATGAAGGAGGCCTCGGAGTCGGTGCTCGAGGACGCCCTAGCGCCCAGCGTATTCGCCAACCACGGCGAACGCGTCGTCGTCGGCCAGAGGCTGATGCAGGCGGCCAGCGACATCTTTCTCGGGTGGCTGCGCGTAGTGTCACCGTTAGACGGCCGTGAACGCGATTTCTATGGCCGCCAGCTAAAGGACTGGAAGGGCTCCGCGGAGATCGACCAGATGCGCCCCGAAGCAATGGCGACCTACGGGAAGCTGTGCGGATGGACACTCGCGCGAGCTCATGCTCGTAGTGGTGACCGCGTGGCGATTGCCGCATATCTCGGCAAGCGCGACAGCTTTGACCGGGCGATCCTCCAGTTCTCCAGGGCGTATGCGGATCAGAACGGCCGTGACTATCGACGCCTGGCGGCGGCAGTCGAGGCGGGAACGGTTGTAGCCGAGACGGGCATCTGACCGTCCTCGTGCCGATCGCGTCGCTACCGGCTCCTCCTCGCGGCCGTTGCGGCTGCATTCAACGTTCAGGGGATAGCCATTAGCCGCGGGCACCCCCGCCGCGCACGTCGTCGATGCCAGATGTCCCCCAGCTTCGCCCCGGTGAGCATGAACGCCGCCATCACGAGCGTGTACATGGTGATCGCCGTCTGCACGCTGGGCACCGAGGTATGCAGGTCCTTGACGACCTCCGAGAGCGAGACGTTCATCACGGTGCTGTCCAGCACCATCACGAACTGCGCCGTCGCCAGGACGAGGATCGTCGTGCGATTACATCCGGCTAGACGTCAGGCCGGCGTCAAGGTTCGCGGTTCGGAGCGATCCCGGCAACGATATCCACCAGCGCGCCTCTGAGCCGAGCCGCGGATTTCACTGTGCGCACCTATCCCCAGCGTCTTCATGTGTCGTCATCAAGGTCGTATCCGATCGCCGCCGCGAGCCGGGGAGCGGTGGCCACCATCCGCGCCAGACCAATCGCTGGTGCGACGGCGACCAGGACGCCGACGATCTCGGTCTCAGTCGCCCCGGAGCCCTTCGCTTGATCGACGGTGGTCTGGAGCGAGGCCGTTGCGGCGCCAAGTGCGAGCAGTGCGGCAAGCCGCACGAGCAGACGGTCCTTTGGCACAAGCATTGCCGCAAAGCTGTCATCGCCCCCGTTCACGAGGACCATCTCGATTGATCTCTCATCGTTGAGGGCCAGACAACGAAGCAGCCGTTCCACTTCATCCACCGCTCGAACATAGGTCAGGCTGGGCGTGGCGCATCGCCCAAACTGGGTGACGAAGCTCTAGTCAGCGCAAACACTGGGGGTAGTGCCCACCCCTCTGAACATGCAGGCAGGCCACCTTGTCAGCGCGCGCCGGTTGCGGGAGAACATGTCTGGCGCGGCGCGACCGATTGCCTAAGAAGACTTGACCCCCACCGCACAAGCAGCTGAGCTCCTCCGAGGTCCGAACCCGCGAGCCGCGGGCCTTACCCTCTGCGGGCGGAACAAGCCACGGGAGAAGCGGCCCGAATTTGCGTCGGAGTTCGTCCCGAGGCCAGCCCTGGTCCGGAGACTCCGCGAGGCGCGCAACGCCGCGCTCGCCCTGATCGTCGCCCCGCCGGGCTACGGGAAGACCAGCCTCCTGTCCAACTGGGCGCAGAGAGACGAGCGCCCATTCATATGGCTCGCACCGGATTGGTCCAAGCGCCCTTACCACGATGTGGCTTCGCTGTACGATCAGGTCTGGCCGGCCGACAGAGCCACTGGCGGCTGCGTCGTCGTCCTGGACGACGCGCATCTCATCGCTCCAGATCACTTACGAGACCTCGTCGATGCGGTGCTGAGAACCCTGCCGTCGGACTCGATCCTCGTTCTGGCGACCCGCACCGAGCCTCACCTGCCGGTCGGACGGATGCGAGCTCACCGAGCGATCGTCGAGCTTCGGATGAAAGATCTGGCGATGACGCCAGACGAAGCCACGGACCTGCTTCGCCTCGCCGGGTTCCAATTCGAAGGTGAGGCCATAGAGGCGCTGGTAGCACGGACCGAAGGCTGGGCAGCGGCGATCTACCTGGCCGCGCTCTCCCAGCGCGATCATCCCGGCACGCCCCAAGGCATCGCAGGCTTTCGTGGGGACGATCACCTGCTCTCGGAGTACCTGCGAGATGACGTCCTGCTAGCGCTTCCGGTGGAGCTCAGAAGGTTCGTCCTTCGCACCGCGGTTCTCGATGACATGTCGGCGAGCTCCTGCGATCGGCTGCTGGACGATCGAGCTTCGGCAACCGCACTGGCAAACGTGGCTCGAGCGACTCAGCTGCTCAGACCGTTGAACCAGGTACATGACTGCTACTGCTGGCACCCCCTGGTTCGAGAGACCCTCGCCGCCGAGCTACGTCGGCTTGAGCCTGGCCTCGAGACTCAGCTCCAGCGGCGAGCGAGCAAGTGGTACGGCGATCGTGGAGATACCGAGCGGGCGATTGATCACGCATGCCGGGCGCAAGACGCGGACCGAGTTGGCGAGCTGCTAGCCGAGAGCATCGTCCCGGTCCTGACGCGAGGCCGGTCTCAGCAAGTCCGGGCCTGGTTGAGCGCGTTCACGCACGAGCGGATCGGCGACTGCCCACCGCTGGCGATGTGCGCGGGGCTGACATGCCTGGCGGCTGGAGATATCGGGCAAGCCGAGCAGTGGGCACTGAGCGCGAACGCCTCGGCATCTGCGGGCCGCGGACCCACCCGGGGTCCGGCTCGAGCGGTGAGCGCCGGTCTTCTGGTGATCGCCGCGGTGGTCGCGCGGACCGGGCTCTGCGGGATGCGCCAGGCGGTAGAGCAGGCCTACGAGCTCGTGCCGGAGGCAAGTCCGTGGCGTCCCGTGTGCCTGTATCTCAGGGGAGTCTCGACGCACCTCACTGGCGATCCCGGCCGCGCGTCGACACTCCTGGAATCAGCCATCGAGCTGGGAGGTGAAACGCTGCCAAGCCTGACCGCCGTGAGCCTCGCGCAGCGGGCGATGATTGCGATGGAGAGCCGGGAGTGGGACCTTGTCGGCGAGCTGACCGACCGCGCCGCGCAGATCATCGGTAACGCGGGACTGGAGCGCGAACCATCCATGGCGCTGGTGTTCGCCGCCCGCGCCGCTTCGCTGGCCCATGAGGGACGCGTCGATGAGGCCAAGCAAGACTTGCGTCGAGGTATCGCTCGTCTCACGGAGCTCGGGAACGACGTCAGCTGGCGTGGTGCCGAGGTAAGCCTCTTGCTGGCGCACGCGTCACTTTGGCTGGCCGACATCGTCGGTGCCCGTTCGCTGCTTGCGCAGGCGTCACGCTTTGCCCGCAAGACCGTGGATGGGGTCGTCTTCGAGTCGTGGTTTGCGGAGGCATGGTCGTACCTGGACACGCTCGCCGAGACGAGTCTCGCCGGACCCTCCGCACTGACGGTGGCCGAGCTCAGAGTTCTGCGGTATCTCCCGAGCCATCGCTCATTTCGAGAGATCGCCGACCAGCTCGGGGTGTCGACCAATACGGTCAAGACCCAGGCGCACGCGGTGTACCGGAAGCTTGGGGCAGCCTCGCGCTCGGAGGCAATCGTCCGGGCTGAGAAGGCGGGTCTGCTGGGACACTAGCGTTCTCCTGCGTTTCCGTCCTGAGCGGGTTCGAGGTCGAGCGCCAGCGCCAGCCGCGGTGCGCTCAGGACCACCTGCGCAGAGCCGGTGACGGACGCAGCGGCCGCCAGCACGCCGACCACCGCGTAGTCGTCCACACCCGCGGCGCATGCCAACTCCACCGCCCAGCGCAGCGACGAAGTGGGAGCGTCGACAGCAAGAAGCGCCGCGAGACGAACGAGTTCGCGGCTCCTCCGGCTCAGCCCGCCGGTCGGACCAGGCCATGTGCCCGGCCCGGGGGACGCCACGAGGTTCGTGCGGAGACAGCCCCCGTCGTTCGCTGCCAATCGGCGGAGCAGATCCCTGGCTTCGTTGCTCACAAGGTTCTCCGTCAGGTGAGCCGAGCAGCTCAGCCTTGAAGCAGACTTGTTTTGGCCGCCCCGTACTCGTCGGCCGTCAGCTCGCCGCTGTCGCGCAGGGCGACCAGCCGCTCAAGCTGCTCGGGCAGCGCCGTGGTCGGCCCCCGCGCTGCGCGATCGTGGCCCTGGCGCCGGTCTTGAAAGGCCTGCAGCCGGGCGCGGATGGCCGCAGTCGCGTCGCCCACATGTGCATCCGGGAACTCAGCCGCCGTCTGGCGGCGGAGCATCTCTGCTCCCGCCAGCGCGAGCAGCATGAACACAATGATCCCCACCGCAGTGCCCGTGGCCGGGATCGGATTCCAGATGAAGACCAGCACCATCACCGCCGCCGTGATTGCGAACGTGGCGACGGGCCGCTCACGCAGGAAGGGGGCGATCGCGCGGCGAACGGGCACGATCACCCGCGCCGGTCCGGCGAACCAGGCTGCGAGCACGACCACAGCGCCGACCAGCAGGAACGCCCCCGCGATCTCACCTAGCAGGCCGGTTCCGATGACCACAACGGCTCTAGCCGCGGGGCGCAGTGAAGCATCGTTGACCAGTGAATCGGTGACCTGTGATTCCAGGATCGCGCGACCTGCGATGCCGACCAGGCCGGCGAACACGATCGCGAAGCCGACCGTCATCAGTGACCTCCGGCGGTGACCGCGGGCGAGGACGATCGCCAGCCCATAGAGGAGCGGCACGAGAATGGTCAACCACAGCGCCAGACTTCGTACGCCATTGCCCGCGTCCTGTACGAACTTCAGCTGATTGGACTTGAACACGGTCAGATGCGCGATTGACGCCGGAAGCTTGGAGCCGAGGCCTGACGGAAGCCCAAGCCGGGCGGCAACCGTATTCACGACCTGGGCCAGGTCGAGCGTGACGGCTCCGTTGTTGACCCTGACTGCCCCCTTTCCCCCGTTCACGATCGCGATAAAGGTCTCGTCCGCGGCCCGGTTGGCCTTTGCCCACAGGCTCTGCACGCCCGGGCGGGTGAGGGCGAGGCCGGTCCCTTGCACGGCCAAGTTCCGTAATGCGCCGGAAGCGGGTCCCGCCAGTCCTTGAAACTGGGTCGGCAGTCCTGACTTGATCAACCCCTCCACATTCACGTTCGCGTACAGCTGATCGACGACGTAGTTCGCTGTGGCGCTTCGGATCGCGCTGTTTTGGAGGAGTTGAGTGCTCGTGTTCGCCCAATTGTCCGGGTTGAACAGAAGGCGGTTCGCCCACACCGACAGCATCCCTATGATGGCGAGAACCGTCGAGAAAACGATCAGCGCGTCGACCCAGACGAGCCTGGTTCGAGAGATTGACCTTCCCGCCGGACGCTTGGTCGGGCGGTCATCCTCAAGCGTCGAGGAGGAGTGGCTGGCCTCGCCGGCTGTCGAATCCGTGTCCATACCTGGTGCCGGATGATCGGTGCCGTCATCGTCCCGCGCATCGCCCGAATCGGATGACCGCGCCCCGCACTAAGGTTTGTCACAGGTCGGGGATCACCCGGTTTGGATGATTCCAGGAGGTCGGCCTTGTGGCAGGTTGCATAGAAACCAACAGGAGAACAAGGAGGACGTGCGATGGACGAAGTCAGAGGCCTAGGTCGCGCGATATTCGCGGCCGTGTTCCTGATGATCGGCGGCATCTTGAACGTCATCTACGGGATCGCGGCGATCTCTAACTCAAGCTTCTTTGTACACAACACCAAGTACGTGTTTGCCAGCTTGAAAGGCTGGGGCTGGGTTATGCTGATCCTTGGCGTGATCGAGCTGCTTGCGGCGATGTCGCTGTTCGCGGGGAATTCGTTCGGCCGCTGGTTCGGCATCTTCGCCGCCTCGCTGGCGTCCATCGGCGCCCTGCTGGACATCCCCGCGTACCCGTTTTGGTCGCTCGCGGTGTTCGCTCTGTCGCTGTGGATCATTCACGGACTCGTCGTCTACGGCGAGCCCGCGGAGCCGACCGGCAGACGCACCTAAGGCGGTCGATGTCCGATCCGCTATTCGTTGAGAAACCCTCCCGAAGAGTGGATCCGAGACGCACCCGCGCGGGAAGGCCTGGGCGATCCGCATTGTCCGTGCGCGCGGGATGTCGCTGGGTCGCGCCGGCTCATCGAGATCGCGGACCTCGACGAACATTTGCGCGGTGAGCCGGCGCCCGGGGCCACGGACTACCTGTGGGCGCGGCTACAGCGCCCCGACGCAGGATCAGTACCAGGATTTCCACTAGACCGCGAGAGGGAGAACCACGACATTCAAGCGACGGCCTAGACGAAAGAGTCGGCTAGTTCAGTGACTGGACAGGTGGATTGCGCCGACGTCTCAAGCCTGCATCGCTTCACCCAAAACGGACGACGACGACCGCCGCCGCGGCCCGGACGATGGACACGATGACCTCCTTGGACCGCGAGATCGCGGACGTCCTCGTGATTGGCGCCGGACCAGCCGGCGTCGTCGCTGCGCTTCGCTGCGCGCGCCTCGGAGCCCGAACCGCACTGGTCACCCGAGACGCCTTCGGAGGCATGGCCGCCAACGACGGCCCCGTCCCCGTTCGAACGCTCGCGCAGGCCGCGCGATTGATGCGGGAGGCCAGCCAGTTCCCCCGCTACGGCATCGCCGCCGGTACACCCGCGCTCGACTATTCGCGGCTGCTCGAGCGCGTACAAGAGGTCACCGACGACGTGCGCACACATTCGGTGCTGCGCGAAGATCTCAGGCAGGCCGGGGTAACGGTTCACGAACATGTCGGCGCCGCCCGCTTCATCGGCGCTCACGCAGTCGAAAGCGAGCGCGGACCACGACTCACTGCCGAGAAGATCGTCATCTGCACCGGCGGCCTGTCACGCCGACTTGAGCTGCCCGGCTTCGACCTCACCTGCACCCACAGCGACGTCTGGGCTCTGTCATCCGTGCCGCCTTCGATGCTCGTGATCGGCGCCGGGGCGACCGGCGTGCAGGTGGCTTCGATCTTCAACGCCTTCGGCTCGCGAGTGACTCTGTTCGAGGCCGGGCCGCGGATCCTGATGAGCGAAGACCTAGACGTCGCAACGGCGGTCGCCTCCGCGCTTCAAGCATCCGGAATCCAAGTGCTCGAGGACGGCGGGACGATTGAGCGCCTTGAGCCCTCCCACGCCGGGGTACGCCTGATCCACTCGAAGAACGGGGGTCGAAGTCCCGTTGACGCGACCCTCGCAGTCGCGGCAATCGGCTGGGTAGCAGACACAGCCGGACTCAACCTCGCCGCGGCGGAAGTGCAGACCGACGAGCGCGGCTATGTCTGGGTGGACTCTGAACTTCGCACAACGGCGCCGCACATCTTCGCCGCCGGCGATGTCACCGGGCACGTCATGGTCGTCCACGAAGCCGTACGTGAGGCTTATCTCGCCGCAACAAACGCCGTGCTCGGACGTACGACCACGCTGCCGCCGGAGGTCAGTCCGGTCGGCAGCTTCACCGACCCCGAATACGCCTCCGTCGGGCTCACCGAGGCGACAGCCCGAGAGACGCACGACGTCATCGTTTCGACGCAATCGTTCGAGTCGCTGCCCCGGCCGATTATCGACGGCCGTCCCGTCGGCTTCTGCAAACTGATCGCCGACCGCCGGCACCACAGCATCCTCGGCTGCCACATCGTCGGCGAGCGTGCCGTTGAACTGGCTCAGCTGGCGGGAATCGTGATCGCTTCGGGGATGACGCTCGAGCAGCTCGCCCTGGTCCCATTCTCATTTCCCACCTACGCCAACGCTTTGGGGCGCGCCGCGGTCAAGGCAGCACGCAACCTCGACTTAGCCACGGTGAAACGCGATGGACTCATTCTGGAAGAGGCCGACCTCGGTGTAGGGGTCAGGTGAGACGGACACCGTGTTCATCCCGCCGGCCTGCAGGACGAAGCGTAAAGCCCGCCGTTCGTTACCTGCGGGGCCGTCCCCAGGGAGGAACGCTTGCTCGCCGATCACCGGCGCCGGGCCGCCGATCTCGCGCTGCCGACTCACCTGTCCATCTTCCTCGCTCATCCCATTCGGGTGATGATCGCTCGATGGAGGCGCCCGTGGAGCCATTTGGCGGGATGACGCGCCGCGCGACCTACGGAACCGGAGCGGAACGGTGGGTCAGGTCGCGGTTCTATCGCTGACCGCAGCTTTCAACCCGACGCTGGTTGCGGCCTCGACGCTGATGATGCTGCTGCCCCGACCGCTAGCGCTGATGCTCGGCTACCTGGTCGGCGCCCTGATGACCAGCATCACGGCGGGGCTGGTGATCGTGAACGCGCTCGATAATTCGGGGGCGGTGAGCACGACTAAGCGGACGCTCAGTCCGATCGCCGACATCGCGCTGGGAGCGATCGCGCTGGTGGTCGCTTACGTGCTTTCGACCGTGCTTCCGCGCCGTCAAGGACGGCGCATCGGGTCACCAGCACGCGAGAAGAAGGATCCACGCTGGAAGCGCGCCATGAGCGGGGGATCAGCGCGGACGACGTTCGTGATCGGCGCGTTGCTCTCGCTGCCGGGCGCCTCCTACCTCGCCGGCCTTCACCAAATTCACAAGCTGCATTACTCGACAGCCGGCGAAGTTCTGGCCGTGGTCTTGTTCAACGTCGTGATGCTCGCTCTACTCGAGGTACCGCTGTTGTGCTTCGTGGTCGCCCCGGAATGGACGCCCGGCGCGATCGAGCGGGCCAAGTCGAGTTTGGCTCAGAGAGGCCCGCGACTCCTTGTGCGCGGACTCGCGGCGATCGGTGTGTTGCTCATCCTCAAGGGAGCTATCGGGCTACTCGATTGATCTGTCGAAGGCGAGGAAGAATGACGGCCAGGAGTCAACGCGCCGACGGCGGAGCGTCGAACGCGGAGACCCGCTTCGGGCGTAGGAGTGGACCAGCCCCGTCCGTTCCAGGTCGCGTGGTCATGGACGTCTCAGGTCGGGCGGGCCGTGGTCGGGCGAGTGGTGGCTGCCCGGTCGCTTCCTGCCTGCGCGCCAAAGGTAAAACCTTGGTCTCCGTTTGTTCCAGCAGACACTCAGTCTCGGCAGCGATTCGACACTCTGACAGAGTCGGCGGGAGCGCTCGATCGACGAGCAGATCCGTCCCGTGAGGTTCGAAGCGGGACTCATGAGCGTCATCTGGCGACCTGGTCCGTGGGGTTCGAGCCCGGAAGCCGGGCCCATACCATCGTCTCAGCAGCTTCCCGGCTCGACCACGCACCGCTCTCCGCCCGAGGGCCCCGCTGTCCTCAGTGGGGCTGATGTCATGCTCCCGGGAATGATCGTCGCGCCCGACCGATCTGTTTCGGAGCACCGATCGCCCGCGAGGTATCTGAAATGGCGGTGAAGGCTTGCTTGAACGGTGGACGCCCTCGCAGCGCCCACCTCGCGGTACCACAGACCCCGACCGAGCTCGCCGCCGACGCGATCGCGGTTCGACGCGCGGGCGCGTTCGCTGTGCACGTTCATCCTCGCGATACTGACGGCGGCGAGACGCTGAACGCCGGCGCTTGCGATGCGGCGGTTGCGGCGATCCGCGCAGCGGTTCGCGGCATGCCGGTCGGACTCTCGACGTCGGAGTCGATTGAGCGGGACCCGTTCGCTCGCGCTGCCGCGATACAGACCTGGCGGCAACCACCAGACTTCGTCTCGGTGAATCTCTCAGAACTCGGTTGGGCTGGGATCGTCCGCGCCTCGTTGCACGCCGGCATCGGCGTTGAGGCCGGGCTCAGCAGACCAGCTGATGCCGAGGAGCTCGCTGGTAGCCCCTTCGCGCACCGGCTCGTGCGAGCGCTCGTGGAGGTCGACGGCGGCGCCGAAGACGCCCGCGCCGTGGCACAGCTGATTCCCGACGGTGTCCGGCAGCTATGGCACGGCTACGGTCAGCGGACGTGGGAAGTGGTGGCAGTCGCCGCGGCAGCTGGACACGACGTTCGCGTAGGATTCGAGGACGTACTCACGCTGCCGGACGGCAGTGCTGCCGCCAGCAACGCCGAACTCGTCGCGGCCGCGGTAGAGCTGATCGCCGATCAACCGTAGTCCCGCGCTCGGCACGGTTTGGAGGACAAGTCAGCGGTCGCTCCAGCCGGCGCCGGTCGTTTCGTACTCCTCGACCCGTGCCTGCATCAGCACCTTCAGGAGCTCGGTCGGCAGCTCACGGTCGTAGGGGAGCTTGATGAACCCCTCACCGGCCTCGTACCCGGCGGCCTCAACCGCAGCCTTTTGGGTGGCGAAGAACGGTGGCGGGAACCGCAGCGAGCAGTGGTTCTTGAAGTTCTGAAGCATCCACAGGTTCGTCTTCTTGCCGCGGATGTACACCGGCAGGTTCCACTTCAGTTGCTCCCGCGCCTCCGGGTCAGTAGCCCGGCTCAGCTCCCTGAGTGCCTCGAGGTGCGGCCGCTGGACGTCGTTCAGTTGCGCGAAGAAGTCATCGACGCTTGACCGCTTGGGCATCGGCATGGCGTCAGCCTACCCTCGCAGCGACGGAAGTCAGTCCGCGGAGCGGTATCAACCATCTAATGATGTGGCGTGACGGGCGTTCGGGTTGACGTCGGGTTGCGTCGCGACTGGTCTCAGCAACTCTCCCTGAGTGCTTCCTGACGAGCCCGCTCCGTCGGCCAACGCCCGGCGTCCTTCGGCGTATGCGAGTATTGCGACGCTGGGTAGAGCGTCAGGCCGAAGTCGAGGGGAGACAGAATGCGGATCAGGCGGAGCAGCGCAGGCAGAGGTGGGCTGGGGATTGTCATCGCCGTGCTGTTGCTTTCGTGCGTGGCCGCGGCCCCGGCGCAGACCACCCGGCACCGCGGACCCGGGCTGTCGATCGCGATCCTCTCGGGTCGCGCTGATCTCGTCAGCGGCGGCTCGGCGCTCGTGGCGATCAATCTGCCCAGGCGGTCTGATGCAAGGCAGGTCAAGGTCACGCTCGGTCGCACCAACGTGACCGGGGAGTTCGCGATCCGCCAGGACGGGCGCTTCGAGGGGCTGGTGGCGCCGCTCGCGCTGGGGCCCAACGTGCTGCAGGCGACCCTGCGCAGCGGCTGGAGCACGCGGATCACGTTGGTCAACCACCCCAGCAGCGGACCGGTGTTCTCCGGTCCCCAGCTCGAACCGTGGACCTGCGAGTCGAGCGCGATCGACCAGCAATGCGATCAGGCGCCGAGCTTCAGGTACCTGTACATGTCGATCAACTCGGCCAAGCGGGGATTTCAGCCCTATGACCCCTCGAATCCGCCGTCCGACGTGGCGCAGACGACGACGGATCAGGGAGTGACGCTGCCGTTCATCGTTCGCGTCGAAACCGGCTACATGGATCGCGACCAGTACCAGATCGCGGTCCTCTACCAGCCGGGCAAGCCATGGGCCGCGGTCGCCCCCCAGCCGCAGTTCGACCACAAGCTGCTGATCCTGCACGGCGCATCGTGCGGAGTCCAGTACCAGACGGGCACCGCCCCGGGGACGACAAGCGACAGCGCCGGCGACTACGCCCTCGGCAAGGGCTTCATGACGATGTCCACTGCGCTGGACAACAGCGGCCACAACTGCAACCTCGCGCTGCAGGCCGAGTCGCTGGTGATGGCCAAGGAGCACATCGTGAAGTCCTACGGCACGCTTCGGTACACGATCGGCACCGGGTGCTCGGGCGGGTCGCTGGCGCAGCAGTGGATCGCGAACGCCTACCCCGGCGTCTACCAGGGGATTCTGCCGACCTGCTCGTTCCCCGATGCATGGAGCACCGCGACGCAGTTCCTGGACTATCACCTCCTGCTCGCCTACTTCAAGAATCCCTCGAAGGTCGGGCTCGGGTGGCTCCCGACGCAGATGGCCGACGTCCTCGGCGGCCCCGACGGCGTTCAGAACGCCGAGGTCTCGGACGCGGCTCAGTTCCACGTCGCCGTTCCCACCGACCCGTGCGCCGGTACCACCACCGCAGACCGCTACAACGCGAGCACAAACCCGGGCGGCATCCGCTGCACGATCAACGACGCGGCGATCAACATCTTCGGCCCGGAGCCACCTGCGCTCTGGTCTCCGATCGAACGGGCGCTGGGCAGGGGCTTCGTGCGGCCACCGGTGGACAACGTAGGCGTCCAGTATGGACTCGGCGCGCTGAAGACGGGCGAGATCACCCCCGGCCAGTTCGTCGATCTCAACGCGAGCATCGGCGGCCTCGACATCGATGCCAACCCGGTGCCAAATCGCATCGACAGCAGTGCGTCCCCGTCGCTGGCCAGGGCCTATCGCAGCGGGATGATCAACGAGGCCAACAACCTCAATCAGACCGCGATCATCGACTGCCGCGGCCCCAATCCCGGGATCTTCCACGACGCCTACCGCGCCTTCGCGGTCCGGGCGCGACTCGATCGCGAGCACGGCAGCCACGGCAACCAGCTGATCTGGGAGGGTCCGGTCGCGCTAACCGCCGATAAGAACTGCGAGCTCAACAGCTTCATCGCGATGGATCGCTGGCTCAGTGGAGTTGAGGAGGACCACAGCCGCACGCCCTTGCCGCAGAAGCTGATTCGCGACAAGCCCGGGGATCTCGGCGACGCGTGCTGGGACGGCACCGGACACAAGCTCTCAAACGGACTCTGCCCAGCCGGCGTCGTGAACGTCGAGGGCACCCCGCGCACGGTGGCCGGCGACGCGATCACCACCGACGCCAACAAGTGCCAGCTAAAACCGCTGAGCCGCGCCGACTATCCCGGGATCACGTTCACGGACTCCCAGTGGACGGCGCTCCAGAGGACGTTCCCCTCGGGCGTCTGCGACTTCTCGAAGCCGGGCGTCGACCAGCAGCCGACGATCCCGTGGCTGACCTACCAGGATGCCGGCGGCCATGTGATCTACGGCGGCAAGCCGCTGGGGACGCCGCCGGTATCGACGCAGTATCGACTGAACCCGTAAAGGGCCACTGACCGCCGGGCGAAGCTCCTAATGGCGGCGCAAGTTCCACCGATGAGTCCTCGGTCGAGCGGCTGGTCTTTGTCTACTTCGAGGATCTCTGAGTATCCGGAGTACTGATCCACACCGCCGCTGCCGCCGGGCCTCTGTCGCTCGGCCGGGTGGCCGGCCAGCGAGCAGATCAGCTCGGCGGGCGGAAGGTCGCGGTCGCGGCCCTGCGCATGGCCTCCTGCGCCTCGTCCATGTCGATCAGCGCAGTGGTCTCGGTGCTTATCTGTCCGCTTGCCCCGACCGCCATCGCCAGCGCGACCACGGCGACGTTGTCCGGCGCCTCCAGAAGGAACACGCCATCGTGCTCACCGAACGCCCACCAGATGCCGCGCAGCTTGCAGCCGAGCGACTCGGCCGCCTGCGCGGCGACCGCGCCGCGATCGTGCGGCTTCTCGATCATCGCCTCTATCGCCTCGGCGGAGTACTTGAAGCGACCAAGATAGAGCGGCATGTCAGCCTCCAATCGTTCGCGAAACGTGTGCCGATTCTCCTTGAGGAAACCGGCCACGGCAAGACGAATTACCCCGCACCCGAACCGGACCTTGTTAGCCGGACCCAAATCAGAGGAAACGACCATGCCCGGACCGCTCAGCAGCGCCCACACAGTCACCAAGCTCCCCGCTCAGGACCTCGAGCGGGCCCGCGCCTTCTACCGAGACAAGCTCGGGCTCGAGCCGGTCGAGAAGCGCGAGGGCGGCCTGCGCTACGTTTGTGGGCCAACCGAGTTCCATCTCTTCAGCTCGGCGGGGGCACCGTCGGGGACATCGACCCAGATGGCATTCGAGGTCGAGGATCTCGAGGCGACCCTGGCCGATCTGCGCGGCCGGGGTGTGACCTTCGAGCGCTTCGAGATGTCTGGCTTCGAGGTCCGCGACGACACGATCGCCGCTCCCGATAACTACCCGAGCAAGGGCACCGGCGAGCTCGGCACGTTCTTCTTCGACAGCGAGGGCAACCTCATCGGGATCGCCCAGCCGGTTCGCGAGGCCGCGACGCGTGGGTAGCATGCCCGACCGGGAGTGCCTCTGGCTTTCACGGGAAGAGCACTTTTGTCGCCTCAGTGAGAGCCTAGGGAGAGCCGCCGCGTAGCGGGGGCGCGCACCGCCTAGCCCACACGCTGATCCTGCCAGATCAGCGATCCGCCAGACACCGATACGGTCACCGTGTAGTCACCGGGCGGCGGCATCCGTCCGTTGGCGCGGAGGATCAGCGTTCGCGTCGTCGTCCCCACCCGCGTGAGGTGGGTGCGGGCGACCACCGCGCCCTGGCGCCTCAAGATGATGCCGACGTCCCGCTGCGTCCCGTCGGGCGCCCGCACCTGCACCGCGATTCCGCGCGCGGGAACGCGGAGACCGAGCCAGCTGAAGCGCAGCAGCTTTGACTGCGGCACGGGCGTGGGGGCGAGCGAATTGCCGGGCGTGATCGAGGCGCAGCCGTTGACCGCCGGCTGTCCGTTCAGCCGCTGTTCCAGGAAAGCCGCTGCCTGCGGTTCGAAGGCCACCGCGGCGATCGTGTGGGTGTCGCCGGTGTACTCGTGGAACTGCACGGAGACCCCGCGGCGGCAGTACTCGTAGGCCAACTGCTGGACATCCCGGCTGATCATTACGCCGTCACCAGTCCCGTCGGCATTGCCGACGCCGAGGAGCATCGGCATCGTCGGCGTGCCGCTCCGGCCCATGATCAGGTGGTCGCCGACGGAGACAAAGCTCGGAAGCGCTTTCAGGACGTCGGCGTACTGCGGCTTGAAGAGCTTCTGGTAGGTCAATCCCGGATAGCGGCCAAGGAACTGCGCGATGCATGCCTGCCTCACCTGCTCAGTCAGCTGCAGGCCGTAGGGTGAAAGCGCCGGCAGCAGGTTCAGGCCGACCGCCCGGGCGGTCGCCACGGTGCTGGGAGGAATCGTGGAGGCCCAGCTCGGGGTCCCGTTGATGTAGGTGAGGTTGTGCAGCAGGTCGACCGGGACGCCCCCGGCCGCAGCGGCCACGATGTGCAACGACGGCGCGTAGCTCCGAGCAAGCTCGGCGGCGAACTCGGTCGCGATCGATCCGCCGGAGTAGCCGGTGATGCCGACCGGGGTGGTCCTCGCCTGCAGATGCAGGTAACGCTCGGCGGCGCGAATGCTGTCGAGCGTGTCGTAGCCCGATTCCTGCCCGGCCGTCCAGTCCAAGCCCTCTCCCTCGTAGTCGGGGACGAGGACGGCGTAACCGCTCTTCACGTAGTTGGAGATGAAGCCCAGCTGCGAGCGGGTGACATCGCCCGCCGGACCACCCCCCTGCAGGGTGTAGGACGGATCGCATTGTGCGCCGAGTGCGTCGTATGCCGACTGATACGAGACGATCTTCGTCGGGGTGAGGGCAGACGTCGACGAGCGAAGGAGCGTCGTCACCGTGACCGTCGGCTGCCCGAGCTCGCCGCTCGTCCGGTACAGGATCTGCGTGGCGGTGACGGGTACGCTCACTCCCGTCACCGTGACCGCTCGGGTGCGCAGCACGGTGCCCGGCGCGATCTTCCCGAGCGGGCGGGCGTAGCGGTAGAACGAGTCCTGTCCCGGAGGTGTCGGGCCGGTGGCAGCCGCGGCGGTGAATGCCGACACCAGCGCCGTCGCCACCAGCGCCCCCCAAACTGTCGCGGCGCGACCCAGCCGCGGAGCCGCCGCGATCCCACCGCGAGCCAACCGACGGTCACCTGTCGATTTCACGATCATCAGGCCTCCTCCTCAAGAACGGGACGAGTCCGGATCTTATGGCGAACCGGGCGCCGGTGAGCTGTTCCGACCCGCGCTCGGAGCGTGACGCGTCTTGAGGCTCGCCATCGTCGCTGTTGCTATCAGCCCGGTTCGGCGCCGGAGGTCGAAACTTTCTTCGCCCATTCGGGTTGCGAGAAGTCAACACATTCGCAGGCGTAGAGGAGGTTCGACTGGTGAGTAGATCTCGACGACAGTCTGCGTTTTTCGGAACGCTTGTCGCGTGCGGGGCCGTGGTGGCCTGTTGGCTGGGTCTTGCCAGCGCGAGTAGAGCAACCATCCGGTCGCCGGAGAGCGCCGGCACGCGCTACTACGTCGCCCTCGGTGATTCGCTCTCGACTGGCGCGGGCGCGACTCCGGGTCACGGCTACGTCGACGATCTTTTCGCCGTCGAACAACGGTCGATTCCCAGGCTTTCCCTCAAGAACCTTGGCTGCGGCGGCGACTCGACCACCCGCATGATCCACGGTGGGCTGTGCCACAACTACTCAACGGGCGATCAATTAGGCGACGCGAAGGCTTTCTTGAGGGTCCATCGCGGTCAAGTCGCCTTCGCGACGATCGATGTTGGTGGTGATGACATCTCCGGCTGCTTCTCCGGGACGTCCATCGATAAGCCGTGCTTCGAGGCCGGGCTTCAGCGGGTGAAGGCGAACCTGCCCAGGATCCTCGCTCAGTTGCGATCCGTCGGCGGCGCCGCGCCGTTCGTCGGCCTGACCTACTACGACCCGTACCTGGCCTACTGGCTCCGCGGGGGAGCCGCTGGCCCGGCCACGGCGCACCAGAGCCTGGGGCTGGTGAAGCAGTTCAATCGGGCGCTGCGCCAGATCTACCACCAGTACGGCCTCAGGATCGCCGATGGCCAGGCGGCCTTCCACAGCTCGGACTTCAGCCCAGACGGCTCGGTTGGCGGCCACACGCTGCCCAGCAACGTGGACCTCATCTGCCAGTGGACGCACATGTGCAGCTACGGAGCCAACATCGCCGAGGTACTGATGCACAACGGCCGTCACGCCAACGACACGGGTTACAGCGTGCTGGCGTTGGCGTTTGAGCACGTGCTGGCCGGGCTGTCGCCACCAAATCGCCACGAGCCAGTCTCGTGCACAGCGCCCGGAGCGGCCCGCGACCCCAAGGTCGCCGACCCGCGAGGTCCCCACGGCATTTTCGTGCTCGGCTCGACATTAGGCGCAAATGGCTCGGCGATCGTCCAAAACCTGCTGCACAACCCCAACGTGTGCGGAGCCAGCCTGTTCGTGAATTGGAGTCAGGTCGACCGCGGACCCGGTGCGAGTCCACGCTATGACTGGAGCCGAGTCAAGCAGCAGATGGCACCCTGGGAGGCTGCGGGCAAGACCGTGAACCTGATCGTGTGGGGCGCGTCCGAGAGTTCCGGCGTGCAGCTGTCGACCCCACGGTGGGTGCAATCCCAGGTTCAGATGATCAACTGCGCGGGCGCGCGGACCGAACCCACACCGGTGTTCTGGCAGCCCGGCTACATGAACAACTGGCAGGCCTTCATCAAGAAAAGCGTTGCCGAGTTCGCCTCCGACCCACACGTCGGCTACCTCCGTTTCGGTCTTGGCACCGGCGGAGAGGGTCTAGTCAGTCCGGCGATCAGGCAGCCCGCGTGCGCGGCCCAGTGGGACGCCGCCGGCTACCAAACCGCGTATCCGGCGTACACCCGCGAGATGATCACGTTCGAGGGTTCGCTGCACTCGCCAAAGCAACTCGACCTCGGCCTCAACACCTTCGACGGCGTCCCACCGCCCACGACCGTTGGCCAGGACGCCGCGCAGGCTGGGATCGGGATCGGCATGCAGGGGCTGCAGGCCAAGGATGTGGTTGACGTCCAGAACCGTCGACCTTGTGTGGTCAACTGGTGCGCGGCGTTCGAGCAAGAGGCCGGAAAGATCCCCCTGCACCTTCAGCCGCTGAACGCGACGCAGCCAGCGGGCGGCCTGATCGGACCCTTACCGCCCCTGCTCCAGACGGGGCTCGCGCTCCACGCCCAGATCTTCGAGCTCAACCCGAAAGATCTCCTCACCGCGTTTGATCCCCAATCTCCGGACTATGCGCAATACCATCAGGAGTACGCTCAGGCGATCGAGGCCACAACCGCCGTCGTCGGCACGGCGTCCGGTTCAGGCTAGCGTTCGCGGTTCGTGCCCGAGGATCACGCGCCGTTGCCTTCGGAACCGAACCTTTAACCGCGCCGGGGCTTGATCTGGTCTGTCAGGCTGTCGGCGTGGAGTTGGGGCAGATCGGCATCTGGAGCAGCTACCGGCCGTTCGGTATCGAACGGGCCGGAGAGGCGGCTGAGCTTGCCGAGCAGCTGGGATTTCGCGCCTGGTGGGTTGGCGGGTCTCCCCATGTGCCCGACATGCGCCCGCTCCTCGAGGCCACCTCGACGCTCGCCGCCGCGACCGGCATCCTCAACATCTGGATCAACGACCCCGCCGAGACGGCCGCCGCGAACGCGGCCCTGCGTGCGGAGTTCCCCCGGAGGTTCATGCTCGGCATCGGGATCGGGCACCCCGAGGCGACGAGCGACTACGGCCGGCCGTTGGCGACGATGCGCGCGTTCCTCGACGGCCTAGAGGCGTCGCCCACCCCGCCGCCGGTCAAGGAGCGCTGCCTCGCCGCGCTGGGCCCGAAGATGCTCGACCTCGCCGGTGAGCGCACTGCCGGGGCCCACACGTACTTTGTGCCGGTCGAGCACACGCGGTTCGCCCGCGAGCGACTCGGTTCGGGCAAGTTCCTGGCGCCCGAATTGGCGTGTGTAATCGACACCGATCCGGTGCGCGCCAAGGCGGTCGCCCGCGACTACGCCAAGTTGTATCTCGGGCTGCGCAATTACACGCAGAACCTCCTCCGCTTCGGCTTCAGTGAGGCAGACGTCGCCTACGGTGGCTCGGATCGGCTGATCGACGCCATCATCCCGCAGGGCAGCGCGGAGCAGATCGCCGAAGTTGTCCGCGCGCACCTCGACGCCGGCGCCGATCACGTTTGTCTGCAGCCGCTGGGCGAGGAGGGCATCCCGCGGCAGTCGTGGACCGCCCTCTCGAAGGTCCTGGTGAGGTAGCTAGGCAGATCGCTAGCGCCAGGCGATCGCTCAGCCCGCGCGGCCGATCTGGTCGGCAGCTGGGTTCAGGAACCAGACGGCGCCATCGGGACCGCTGGTGGCGGAAACGTGAGCATCGATCACCTGGTTCGACAGCTGCTCATCGAATTCGAGACCTGCCCTTGGGTGGTGATCGTAGGGGCCTGAGTTCACCGTCGGCACCGGAAACTCGCTCACCTGCCCACCGGTGGTGATCCGCCCGATCTGGTTGGCTGAACCCTCGGTGAACCACAGCGCCCCGTCCGGACCCGCGACCAGCCTCGTCAGCCCCGGAGAGATGGGGTCGGTACCGCATACGTGGTGATCGTCGGAGTCGAGGCTGTGGTGAAGCTTTGCGTGCTGGAGCATGCATCGGGGTGGACCTGGCCATCGCCCCCGCACACGCGGTAGTAGTAGGTCGTCCCCAGCGTCAGTCCGCCGACGTTCTCGCCAAAGGGCACATCGCCTCCGCTGCCGGGGACGTTCGGCGGGATCGGGCCCCGCGTCGGCGTCAGAAATCCGAACCCGGTCCCCAGAGCCTGCTGCGCCGTCGCATAAGGAAGTAATAGTGCGCCGGGGTATTGTCCGTATGCCCGTGGGCGTTCAGAATCGCGGTCAGCGCCTCCACGTTCGACGCCGGATCGGTCTGCGCCGCGCACCCAGCTGCGGCCAAACACACCACCCCGGCCAGGAACGCATAGCTAAGACGTCGCCCTCCCATACCACCCCGCCGATCGATTCAAGGAAGTGGTAGAACGCTACCTTCGCGCCGCTGGAGACCGCAAGGCCTCAGCAGGACGCTCCGCACGCTTCCGCTTTGAGCTCCAACCAGTCACGGGTCTGCGGGTTTGTTACTGCCGAGCACCTGATCGGCTTCAGCCGCCGTGGGCTCCAGGAAGAACGCACGAAAGCTTCTATCGGTGCGATCCGTGTAGGCCTCCCAAGTCGGGTACAACTCGAGCAGCCTCGGCCACAGCACCCGCTTTTCGTCCTCGCTGGCTAATCGAGCCCGGACCCGCTTCTCATCGGTGTGAATCTGAATCATCGCCCGTGGCTCAGCTAGCAGGTTTGTGGACCACGCTGGATGGTGAGCTTGCCCGAAGTTGGATCCGACGACAACCACACGATCACCATCCTCGAGATAGAGGACGGGCGTCGTCCGTGGCTGCCCGCTCTTGCGTCCCTTCGTCGTTAGCAGCAACGTCGGAAGCGCAGTCGCCCGGCCTCCCGGTACGTGCAACAGCGAGAAGCGCCCGCCGCTCCGGCGATAACAGAAGCGATCAACGGGAACGAGCACGTTGATCGACAACCAGCTGAACCACCGCGTGCGACCAAGCCAGACGAACAACTCGCGGTAGAACCGCATCGCTGCATGCTACTGGTGCCGCGGGCGGGGTCCAGCTGCCTCGAAGCGCCTTGATCAAGCTGGTTCGGTGCGACGAACCTCGACTCTTTCGTTTTCTACACGGACCTGGAAGCTCGGCTGCGCGGCGGTGGCTGGCCCCCCCCTGACCGATCCGTCGCGCCGATCAAAGCGAGATCCGTGGCAGGCGCAAACGATCTCATCCCCCTCGAGCTTGCCTTCGCTGAGCGAGCAGCCGCGGTGGGAGCAACGGTCGTGGATGGCAAAGATGTTCTCGCCGTCACGGAGCAAGAGCACGGGCGTCTCGCCTACGACCGTGCGCAGCGGTTTGCTGTCGGCTAGCTGAGAAGGGTCTGCGGCCGGTGTCCAATCGGTCGGCCCCGGGTCGAACACCGTCTGGTCCGGGCCGACACCCTTGCTCAGAGTTAGATGACCGCCCAGGTAGCCGCCGGCCAACAGGATCGTCATACCCGTGAGACCGAGCGCCGCTCCCCTGCCTTGGGCTCCTCGCCTGCGTGCTCTCCATGATGCTGCATACAGCGACGCCGCGATGGCATTGCATCCAGCATGCACGAGCCCTGCTCGGCGGATGCCGTCATCGACCGGTTCGGTGTCCGCCCAATCGTTGACGCCAGCCGCGGCCGTCGGAACGTACGCGGCGAGGCCGACCGCGATCAGCCGTTCGCTGGCGGCACCATCGTCGGTGGGGGTTAGGAGGTCGAGGAGCGAGGCGCTCATGAAGGAGCCGATGACCACATCTGTGAGCATCGGATGGACCGCGTGACCGAGCCACGTACCGCTGAGCGCGTCCTTCAACCGCCCCTTCCCCAACCGCCCGCGCACAGCTTTGCCTACAGCCTTGCCAGCCGAATCCAGAGCTTCCGCTGATTCGATCCGACTCACGAGCGGCTCCAGCGGGGTCAGCTGGCGACGCAGAGCTCCGGAACTGTCCACGAGGGCACCATACCCTCTCCTGCTCAGCCGCATAGGATGGGGGAGATGGCGACCGGGCGGGTTCATCATCTTAACTGCGGCACCCTGTGCCCGTGGGGCGGGCGCCTGATCGCTGGGAAGGGGCCGCTGCTGACGAGCGCACGGCTGGTGTGCCATGTGCTGCTGGTCGAGGGCGCTGATGGTCTCGTGCTGATCGACACCGGGTTCGGTAGCGGGGACGTTCGCGACCCGGGTCGCCTCGGCGGTCCGTTTCTAAAGCTGGTCCGTCCTCGACTCGAGCCCGGCGAGACAGCCGTCTCGCAGCTGCGCGAGCGCGGCTTTGATCCCGCTGACGTGCGCCACGTCGTGGTCACTCATCTCGATCTCGATCATGCTGGTGGCTTGGCCGACTTTCCTGCGGCAGCGATTCACGTGTTCGCGCGCGAGTACGAAGCCGGCATGAGACCGTCTCGTCTCGAGCGCTCGCGCTACATCGCCGCCCAGTGGGCGCACCATCCGCGCTGGGTCACCCACGAACTCACCGGCGATCGCTGGCTCGGTTTCCAGAGCGTGCGCGTCCTGCCTGCCGTCGACGATGAGGTCCTGCTGATCCCTCTGCCCGGACACACCCGAGGGCACACGGGCGTGGCTGTGCGCCAGCCCGAGGGATGGTTGCTGCATTGCGGCGATGCGTACTTTCACCACGGTGAGATCGAGACGCCGCGCCGCTGTCCGCCGGGGCTGAGCCTGTTCCAGAATCTCACGCAGGTGAACCGCAAGCTCCGGCTCGAAAATCAGGAACGCCTGCGCGAGCTCGTCCGACGGCCTGGAGACGTGCAGCTGATCTGCTCGCACGATCCGGGAGAACTCGAGCGAGACGCAAGGTAGGGAGCACTCAGACTAGGAGAAGAGCGTGGCGCGCTCCGGGTAGGCTGTCGCCATGCCGGCCGATCCGAATCCGTTTGGCCAAGAGCTCTTTGGCCAGGAGCATGTCCGCGTGTACCGTGAGACTGAAGGTCGGCAGGGCTACCACTGGCGCGGCACGACGATCCTGCTCTTGTCCACCACCGGACGAGCGTCGGGCGCACCGCGCACGACGCCGTTGATTCATCGCACCGACGGCGAGAGGTGGGTGGTGGTCGCCTCCAAGGGCGGATCGCCGGACCATCCGGACTGGTACAAGAACCTCGACGCCAACCCCAACGCGACGATCCAGGTCAAGGGCGACCGGATAGCTGTCCGTGCTCGCACAGCGCGAGGCGATGAGCGAGAGCGACTGTGGCACCTGATGAGGGAGGTATGGCCTGCCTACGACGAGTACCAGGGCAAGACTGAACGCGAGATCCCGGTCGTGGTCCTCGAGCGCGAGTAAGCCGAGCCAACCGGGTCAAGGAAGGTAGGTCACGATGTCGGTGACCGGTAGTCGGAGCGGCGGGTCCTTCTCCTGCCGCGCCCAGCCGAGGTGGATCAGCGCAACGAAGCGTTCGTCGGACGAAATCCCGACGGCCTTTAGACCTTGGGGTGTCCTGAGCACCTCGGGCGTACGCCAGTAACCCGCGAGGCCTCGACTGTGAGCCGCGAGCAGCACCGCGTAGACGGCGCAGGCGGTTGCACACAAGTCCTCCTGATCCTGGACTGCGTCTGCAGAGCGGAGCGCACTGGCCACGACCAACGTCGGTGCACGATCGAGCTTGGATCCCGCCTGCGGACCGGCAACGCCTTTCAGTCTCGTGAGTGCGAGTGGGCCCACCACCCGGAACCGCCACGGGTTCGTGAGGTGATGGTTTGGCGCCCAACGTGCCAACTCAAGCAGCTCGTCGATCAGCTCGGCTGGCACGGGCTTCGGGTCAAAAGTCTTGTGTGTGCGTCTGCTCCGGATCGCGTTCTCGAGGTCCATCGCCGCCGAACGGTAGCGGTGGCGGATGAGACGCCGGTCAGGTTGCAGACGTTTGTCAACCGAGTTGCTGCGCCTGGTGCACTTATCAACAGCTTGCTCGTGCAGGCACGTGGGTCACTACGTAGAGGACCTTCCAACCCGCCGCTACGGCGAGCCTACGCACATGCAGCGGCCTCCGCGGCTGGACGCGCCTCGCCGAGTCGGACCCGTGAGCAAAAATGACTCCGTTTGGTTCCTGGTCCCAGTCGAATGTGCGGTTCATGTTCGTCCCTAGGTCCCAGGCAAGCGCCGGCCTCATCAGGTAGTAAGTCGTGATCGATCCTCGGCAGGCAAGAATCCGGATACGGCCCCCGGCAGCCGCGATTGCCCGCGGGAGCGCGTTCAGTGACTGCGACCACTGTCTTGCGTCAGCGACCTCCGGCTTCCAGGCGCGAGCATCGGCGATTGCCAGGGGAGCCAGTCCCCCCAGGAATGCTGCGGCGGCGACGACCCCGAGAAACACCTGCCGACGCGCGGCCAGGCTGACGAGCTGTGCCAACCCGATCCCGCTGAGAATGAACACGAGCGCAATGCTCCCGAACAGGAAGCGACCCAGTACCGGGTAGCCGTCCTGAGCCATCGCTGCGACCACCACAAACAATGCGACCGCAGCCGCCGTTAGCCCGAGCACAAAGCGGTCGCGACGGAGAACCGCCATCGTCAGGGCGGCAACGGCTAGAAGGAGGGCCGGAGTATGCAGAAGCTGACCAGCCAGCTTGACCATGGTTAGAGCTGGATGGGAAGTGTGAAACCTGGTGTTGACAACTTGGAACTGCTTCGCGGCAACGCTTGCCATGAACGGGTTTCCAGACCCCACCCAATCTCCGCCGAACCACAGAAGCGGGAACAGTCCCAACGTCGTAACGATCCAGATTCGCCGCGCGTCCGGCTTGCGCCAAAGGTACGCCGAGTAGGCCGCGAGGATGAGGACGACTTCTGGTCGCATGAGTGACGCCCCGAGGAGCGCCGCGAGGGCAGTTCGCTGCCGACTCTCGAGCGCGTTGTCGATCCCAAACAGCAGCAGTCCAACCATCATCGAATCCGACTGTCCGTAAACGGCGTCCTGGAGGAAGCCGCCCATGAGGAGCAACAGACTCGCCGCGACCACGCCAGCAAGCCAGCCAGCTTCGCGCTGCGCAAGCCGGTATGCCATCACGACGGCGAGCACGGCGCCCAGGCGGGCGGCCAGCAGCCAGAGCGTTGGCGCGAGAGCTCCGAAGAGGGCAAATCCAGTGGTAAACACAACGGGACCCGGCTTCCAGGACGGCCCAGTGGCGGTGTCCAAGTTCAGATGTAGAACCTCGCGACCCCAGACAATCCAGCCCCAGGGATCGAAGTTGGCAGCCCGCTGGAACGTCAAAGAGGCGACCGCGATCGCAATACCCGCGAGAGCGACCACCGTCCAGGCCATTCCAGGTCCAACGGGCACCGCAAACTCACGTCGCCTGGTCCCCTGAGCTGTGTAGGACATCGATCTGTTGGATTACCGCTCTTGCTCCACCGCCGGAGACTTCAAGCGCGAGGGTCAGCCGACACCATGGCCACGATGCCCTAACGCAAACACGAGAGCCGGCCGACGAGGCGTCCTTGACGTCGGATCGTACAAGCAAGCGAGGACCCCGCGGCGCGGCGTTCCTCGGTGAGGCGCGTCCATCTTGGCGGCACATCTCGTGTGGCTAAGGCAAGATGTGGTTATGGATTTTCGACGGAGATCCACGGACTCGGGCGCGGCGATGATCGCGTCCTTCGGCTCGTTGACGCGTACCTGCGGTATCGGCCGACCGTGGTTGGCGGGTCAGGCCGAGGCGTTCGATCTCCGGCGCGCGCTGGCGCTGGCTCGCACCACTCCCTTTGAGCGGCTCAACCGAACCGAGACGCTCGCCTATTTCCGGTCTGACCGCGTTGCGCATACCCGGGCCAGGGTTAGACTCGCGACGTGGCCGTCGGCTCCCGTACCCCCGCCTCGCGCGCCCAGCCGCAGCGTGACCAAGCTGGCCGGACCGGCGCCGCGATCGCCGGCGTAGCGATGGCGGTGCCAGCGCGACGAGTGTCCAACGAGGAGATCGCCGGGAGGCTGGGTGTCGAGGAGCACTGGATCGCGAAGCGAACTGGGACCCGGGAGCGTCCCTGGGCGGAGGCTGAGGAGCGTCTGAGCGACTTCGCCGCCCAAGCGGCGCTCGATGCGCTCGCGCAAGCGGGTACCGAGGCCAGTGACGTGGATCTGGTGATCGTCGCTACCTCGACGGCGGACGAGATCACGCCGAACGCGGCGCCGGTGGTCGCCGGGCTGATCGGAGCAGGCAACGCGGGCGCCTTCGATGTCGGCTCCGCCTGCACTGGGTGGCTGGCCGGAGTGGCGATGGCCTGCGGGCAGATCGAGTCCGGTCGGGCTACCCATGCGGTGGTGGTTGGAGCTGACTTCCTCTCGCGCTTCCTGGACCTCTGCGACAGGGAGACGACGCCGCTGTTCGCCGACGGCGCCGGCGCCGTGGTGATCTCTCCAAGCGTCGGCCCCGGACGCATCGGGCCCGTCCTTCTCCACGCCGATCCCGCCGGAGCAGAGCTGATCCGTCTGGAACGCAACGGCCGCATCCGAATGCACGGCCACGAGACGTTTCGCGCCGCGGTGGACTCACTGGCAAGCGTGACCAAAGAGGCGCTTGAACATGCCGAGCTCGGGGTCCAGGACATCGATGTGTTCGTCTACCACCAGGCGAACTCACGCATCATTCGCGCGGTGGGACAGCGCTTGGGGCTGCCACCCGAGCGCGTCGTGGATTACGTCGAGCGCTTCGCCAACTCCTCCACGGCCACGCTTCCAATCGCGTTATCGGTGGCCGAGCGCGAGGGACGGCTCAGGCCTGGCGCGCACGTGTTGCTGGCCGCGTTTGGGGGCGGATTCACGTGGGGGGCGACGATCCTGCAGTGGCGCCCGTCGGATTCTGGCTGAGCCGAGCCGCCGAGCCTAGGCCAGCATCCGCTCATACACGCGGAAGCGCTTCACGATGCGGCCGCCGAGGGCTTCCATCGCGCGGTTCATCGAATGGTTGGTTTCGAGGATCCAACCCATCTCACCGCCCTTCTGCCTGGTTCGCTCTCCAGAGCGGAATTGCGCGAGATACAGTGCCACTCCGGCGCCGGTGTGCTGGTACTCCGGTACCACGCCGAGGAAGCCGACCCTGACTTGGTCGATGATCCGGTTGCGGTTCAGGAAATACCACCAGCCCAACGGCAACAGGTGGCCCCGCATCTTGCTCAGGACCTGGTTGACATCCGGCACGGTGATCGCCAATCCGGCGGTGTTGCCGTCCACCTCGGCGATCATGAACCAATCCCGGGCGAACACGAGCTGGAGATCTAGGGCGTAGCCGTCGAGATCTTCCTTGGAGTACGGCACAAAGCCCCAATTCTTCGACCACGCCGAGTTGTAAACCTTGGCGAACTCATCCAGCTCGCGACGAAGGTGGCGGCGTGACATCGAGCGGACACGCACCCGGTAACGGGCGTGAGCGCGCTCGGCGATGCGGAGCAACTGGGGACTAACCTGCTCGGCGTCGAACACGTGGCGCTCCCACATGAGCAGGTCCATGGCTTTCGTGAGCCCGGCGGCCTCACATCGCTGCCGGTAGTAAGGAGGATGCCAGGGCTGCTTGATCATCGGCGGCCGGTCGAATCCCTCGATCAAGACACCGCTCTCATCGTTCATTTGGAAGTCCATCGGCCCCACCATTCGGTCGCATCCGCGGGCGGAGAGCCAGTCGGCCGCGGTGAGCAGGAGCGTCTCGAGGACGTTCGGATCGTCCTCGAACTCGAGGAAGCCGAACATTCCCCACCGGTTGCCATGGAAGTCGTTGAAGGCGCGGTCGATCTGGGCACTGATCCGGCCGACGACGAGTCCGTTCCGCCGAGCGAGGAAGTACTGGGCCTCGCCGTGAGTGAAATACGCATTCAGGCGCCGGCTCAGGAACACGTAGCGCTCCAGCTTCAGCGGCGGGACCCATGGGGTCCCCGCGTGCAGCCGGAACGGCAATGAGACGAACTCACGGAGCTGGACGAAGCCGCTCACGGGCCTGACGTCCACGGTCATCGCCGCACCGTACTCTAGATCACACTGGTGCCTCTCACGGCATTTCCAGGCGGCCAAGGACGCCCACGCGCTTACCCGGACAAGCACGTTCGTAGGCACACTGGAATGCTCCCCAGGCGACGCCGTTAGGCGCAAACGCGTCGCTGATCACGAACAGTCGGTCGCCGAAGGTCTCGGGACGGGAGCCGATGATCAGTGGTTGCTCCGCCTTGTTGACCGGCGCGCTCCAGAACACCGGACGGCGACTGAGCGCATCCCAGGACTCGGTGATGTAACCGCCGTAGTTCGCGCCGTCGCGGCTGCCGAGGTAGGAGACGGCCACGTGACCGCTCCCCGTTGCCGTGACCGCCTCATGACGAGCCTCACGCACTCCCGGGGCGGCGATCATCATCGGCTTGCTCCACCTGCGCCCGTGGTCGCGCGAGATCGTCAGGTAAGGGAGGCCGGTACCGCCGTTGCCGCTCGAGTGTCCTCGTCCGGCTAGCCACGCGATGAAGACATCACCGACCGCATCGGTCGCGACCGAGGTGATGTACATGTCTTGGACGTTCGTGTTGGCTACCCGCAGGCGCTGCCAGGTTCGGCCTTCGTTGCGGCTGATCGCTACGCCGAGCCGGTCGCACAGATCCAAGCTGAAGTAGAGGAACCCATCGGGACCCACTGCCCCGGGCCGCGCCGCGTGATTGATCCCGCACGAACCCGGCTGGCCAGGCGGATCGGGGTGGGCGCCCAGGGGGACGAACGTCCGCCCGCCGTTCAGTGATCTGTAGCAGTAGACGACGCTCGGCGCGACGTCAGTGCCGTTGCCGCAGTAGTAGACGACGTGCGGGTAGTCGGTTGGCTTGGCGCCGCCGCGGGGCGGCGGACCTTCGAGCACGCGCTCTGAGCCCTGCCCTGGGCACCCAACCTTCGGATTCGTATGCCACCGGTTCCCGTCGTTATCGCTCCACGAGATGCGCGCCCCACAAAGACCAGGCAGCGTGGTCAGGAACCAGATTCGCGAGGTCGTTGGGTCGACATCCATCCACGGCGGCACCAGGCCCCCCGTGGTAGGCCCGCCGGACGTGAGCGCGGTGAAGCTCCGGCCCCTGTCCCGCGAGCGAATCACGAACTCCGGACCGTGGAGAACGTTCTCCGGCGGCGGCGCAACGCTGCCGATCCGGGGCGCGTAGATGACCGCTTGGCTTCGGGTGATCCCGACCATCGCCGCCTCGGCGCTACGACCGACGAACGTCAGGCAAGCAATCGGCCTGCGAGCCGGCTGAGGCGAGAGCTGGACGGCGCCGGGATAGTGAGCGACGGCCCGCCGAGAGCGATCACACCCCGGGCCAGGAGCGGGACTCCTGGACGTTGATCGGTTCGCAGCGGCGTCGATGGTCGGAGCCGCCGCCGCCGGGATCACGGCAGCCAAAGCGACGATCATCAACGTGGCCACCATCATGCGGGATCCCCTGCGATCGCGGGGGGCAGCGGCCGCCGCGGCCAATCTCAGCCTCCTTGAGGGCAGAGTCATCGGACGCCGGCGAGGGTGGTGCCAAGACAGGCTAGATCGTGGTGTGCATATACGCGCGCGCCGTTGACTGTGGCTCGCGGCTGAGGTAAAAGGAAAGTGTGGTGGGCCCAGGGCACGGCGCGGACTGTGGATCTCAGACTGCTTGAGGCGCTTGCCGGCGGAGGCAGCCCCGCCGGAATGCTCGGAGACCGGGAAGCCATCATCCTAAGCCTCCAGCTCGGCCTGGGCTGCTTTGTGTCCGGCAGATGACTTCGTTCATCGTGGCTCCAGCGATCGTGTTGCGACTGCGCCTCGAGCTGCCGGCGCATTTTCTGGACGGTAGTGGTCGCCGTGCGGGTTTTGTGCTCCTGGCCGCGTTTCTCGTCTCGTTCCTGTTCATCCGCACGAGCGCGCGGCTGATGCGCAGTCCGAAGGTCTCGTGGTGGCCCGGGAGCGTGAAGACGAGCGGTGGGCTACACCTACACCACCTGGTTTGGGGCATCGTGCTGCTGCTGCTCGGCGGTTTCCTGGGCTTTGCGACCGGTGAGGGCAGTCCGCGGACGGAGATCTTCGCGGCGCTCTTCGGCATCGGCGCGGGCCTGACTCTGGATGAGTTCGCGCTGTGGATTCACCTGCGAGACGTCTACTGGAGCGAGGAAGGTCGCTCATCGTTAGACGCTGTGATCGTGGCTGCGGTGCTCGGCGGGCTGATCGTCCTCGGGGCGGTTCCGTTCGATCTTCCGAATAACGCGTCGTCTGTCGAAACGCTGAGCAGCGCCGTGATCATCGACGTTCTCTTGGCCGCCGCGGTCAGTCTCAAAGGTAAGCCTCTACAGGGCATGATCGGCCTTTTCATCCCCCTGGTGGCGCTGTTCGGCGCTCTACGCCTGGCCTCGCCCAAGTCGCCGTGGGCCCGCCGATTCTATGCTCCTGGCGGGCGCAAGCTGGCTCGGTCCGAGGCTCGCTGGCAGCGCATCAACGCCCGGCGGCGGCGGTTGAGCGACGCAGTCGCCGGCGCTCCAGAGGCTGCGCTGGCGATCGATCCAGATCTAGGCTCAACCCAGGAACCTGAAGCTCGGTCGTGATGGTTGACTCGGCGCTCACCGGCTCCGGCGAGCACAGCCAAGCGGCCGCGAGCATGGGTCGCGTGCGCACAGCCTTGAGCATCGGGTTGGCGGTGCTGGCGTCGCTGACGGCGCTGGCCGGCGGCGTGACCCTGTACGCCCGGAGTGAGGTCATCAATGCTTCTGCGTTTGCGGACCGTGCGGTGGATGCCGTTCATCAGCCGGTGGTGCAGCGCGTGCTCGCGCGAGAGATCGCGGTGCAGCTGGTCGAACCCAGCCTTCCGGATGCCATCGCCGCCCGTCCGGTGGTCGAGTCGGCGATCAAGCTGGTGATCGGATCACCGCCGTTGGCCCCGGTCATCCATCTCGCTGCCGAGCAAGGGCACCGACTGCTGTTCGCCCGAGGCACCGGGAATGCCGTTTTCGACATCGCCGACGCCGGCACGGTCGTCTCGTCGGCCCTGCGCACGCTGGTCCCGCGGCTGGCCCAGGAAATTCCCCGCCGGACCGAGGCTGTCCTGGCGTCCATCCGACGGCGAAGCTTCGCCGCGGCGAGCTTGCGCTTTGCTGACCACGTGCGAGTGCTGGGAAGCGTGCTGCCCGTGGCGGCGATCGTGCTGCTCGCGCTGTCGATCCTAGCCGCACCCGACCGCAGACGGGGGATCACGCGGAGCGCGATCGCGCTCGGCGTGACCGGTGTCTTCTCGACCATCGTCTTGGAGCTGCTGCGCCGCTACGCGGTAGCGCACACCTTCGGTAGCAATGAGCTGACCAACGGGGATGTGCGCGGAGCGGTCGACGAGCTCTGGGGTGTCTATCTGGGGGACCTGTTCACCTGGATGCTGACGCTGACCGCCGTGGCCTGGCTCGTGGCCGCGGCCTCGGCATCAGTGTTCGCGCCCTACTCCGCGGTAGCGGGTATGCGGCGGTTATTGGGTTGGGCTCGCCGTCCGGTCTCCCCCCGTGGTCGGGCGGTCCGTGGCGGGATCGTCCTCGCCATCGGCCTGGTCACGATCCTCCATCCGGCCGTTGCGCTGCGAACCCTCGCCGTCGCCAGCGGCTGCCTGTTGGTCTACTTCGGATGGGGCGAGTTGCTGACCGCGATTGCGCCAGCGGGCCCGCGCGTCCGCCGTGCACGCCCCAGACGGCGCTGGAATATCGCCGTTGTCGGCGGGCTCGGCGCGGCCGCTGTCGCGGTGGTGGTCGTGGCCTTCGTGCTCACGGCGGGCACGGCAAAGGTGAACGCGAGCTCGGTGCCGACGTGCAACGGATATGCACAGCTGTGCGGTCGGCGGGTGGATGAGGTGGTGTTTGCCGGAACGCACAACTCGATGTCGGCGGCCGACTCCAGGGGATGGTTGATCGCAAACCAGGATCGCGCCCTCACCCAGCAGCTCGACGACGGCATCAGGCTGTTCAAGATCTCGACGCACTACGGTACGGCAGACTCCAGGGGGCGCGTGGTCACCGACATCGGCGCCGAGGGCTCGCGCCTGAACCGCGTGGCGGCCAAGCTCGCGCCCGTTGCCCGCTCGGCGCTCGAGCGGTTCAGTCGCTCCCTGAGCCCGGGCTCGCTGAAGACAAGCAAGCGCGCCATCTGGCTCTGCCACACGCTTTGCGAGCTGGGTGCGACGCAGATGATCGCCTTCCTAACGACGATCCGACGCTTCTTGGACCGCAACCCCAACCAGCTCGTGATCCTGTTCGACGAGGACTACGTGTCCGAACGCGATCTACAGGATGCGTTCAAGCGCTCTGGGCTGTACCGCCGCCTGGCGAGGCTGCAGCGGGGCCAGCCGCTGCCCACGCTGGCGTCGCTGATCAGCTCGCGTCACAACGTCCTCGTGTTCGCGCAAACCCCACCGAGCGGGGCATATTCCTGGAACATGAACGCCTTCACCTGGATCCAGGACACTCCGCTGGGGGCCGAGAAAGCGAGCCAGTTCACCTGTCGCCTTAATCGTGGCCAGTCCGATAACCCGCTGCTGATGATGAACGACTGGGCCGATATTTTCCCACCACGTCCGACTCCGAATCTGCCTCTGGTCAAGCGGGCCTTCGTCCTGGCCCGCGCGCGACAGTGCGTGGTCCAGCGCGGAATGGTCCCGAACCTGATCCTCACCGACTACTACAACCGAGGCGACGTTGTCGGAGCAGTCGCCGAGCTCAACGGCGTCGCCGGTCAGCGACCCGCTCCGCTGGTCCCGTGGGCATAGACGCGGTGCGCGTAGGGTGCCGAACATGAGCACGACCCTCAGCCGCTTCTCGGCCGGACGCGAACGTCAGGTCATCGAGCTGCGGCTGATGCGCGCTCACGACATGTTCGAGATGCCCCAGACGGACCTGTTCTCGGAATACCGCAACTTCCTCACCGGGATCGACTTCTGCATCAGCGAGCTGCGCTCCCGCCGATCCTGGCGAGCCGTACGGCTGCAGATCCAGCTGCCACCCGAGGAGATCAACGACGGGGTGAGTGCGCGGCTGTCTCGGACCCTGCGCCGCTACTGCGACCACCGAATTCGCTACAACCGGCGGGAGATGCGCGCGCACCGCGTTGGGGGCCTCAGCGATCTGCGCGTCGGCCTGCCGATCGCCGCGCTGGGGCTGGTGATGACCGTGGAGGCGACCACGATTCGTCCCGAGACCGGCGCCGCTCACGTGGTCACCGATCATCTCGGCTGGGTGCTGGCGTGGCTCGGCCTGTGGTTCCCCCTGGACGAGTTCTTCTTCAACCCGCTGGCCTACGGTCGCGAGACCCGGGTGCTGCGCCTGCTTCGTGACGCCGAGGTCGTGATTTACCCCCAGCGGCCGATTTCTGACCTGACCGCATCAGCAGCGAGGCGATGAGGAGAAGCTCCCCCGGCACAAACTAGTACGCTGACCAAGCGGGAGGCGCACGAGAGGAATCGATGCCGTTCTTTTCTCGGTGTGCCAAGAGTCGTCACCTGTCAGCCCTCAGCGTGGCTGCCTTCCTGGGGCTCGCGTCGTCGGGTTGTGCTGTCTGGACCACCTATGGACATGACGCTGCCCGCAGCGGCATTGACCCCTACACCGGGTCACCGGTCGCGCCGAGCCAGCTGTGGCAGACGCCGGCGCTCGACGGCCCTATCTACGGTCAGCCCCTGATCTTCGGGTCCCGCGTCTATGTGGCTACAGAAAACGATTCCGTCTATGCCCTCGACGCCTCCACCGGAGCGATCATCTGGCAGCGCAGCGCCGGCACTGCGGTTCCGGCCGGTCAGCTGCCCTGCGGGGACATCACTCCGACGGTTGGCATCACGAGCACGCCGGTGATAGATCCGACGACCGAGCGCATCTACGCCGTGGCGGACACCTGGGATGGGACCAACCCCGGCTCCATCGCCCACCATCTGGTGGGCTTTGGGCTTGCCGACGGCGCCCCTGCGCCCGGCCTGCCGATCACCGTAGACCCCCCGGGGAGCACTCCAACGGCGCAGCTTCAGCGCGCGGCGTTGGCGCTGGATGGAAGCGAGATCGTGATTGGCTACGGCGGGAACGCCGGCGACTGCAGCACCTATCACGGTTGGCTGGTGGGCACTCCCGAGGATGGCAGCGGGCCGCTGCGCACCTTCGAGGCCGACGCCGGCGCGGGTGACCGCGGCGGGGCGATCTGGGGATCGGGTGACGGCCCCGTGGTCGACTCCAGCCGGGACATCTTCGTGGCCACTGGCAATGGCTTCCTGAGCACCTACGACGGCAGCGAGTCCGTGTTCAAGCTCGATTCGAACCTCAACGTGCTCGATCACTACACGCCCGAGAACTGGTTGCAGCTCGATCAGAGCGACCTCGACATCGGCTCCAGCGATCCGCTTCTGCTACCCGATGGCCTCGTGTTTCAGATCGGCAAGGCGGGCGTCGGCTATCTCCTCTCAGCGACCCACCTCGGCGGTACCGGTGGGACCGGAAACCCCGCCGAGCCGTCGCTGTTCCACGCCAACGTGTGCTCAGGCAGCTACGGCGCCAGCGTGTACGACAACGGGGTCATCTACGTCCCGTGCTCAGACGGCCTGCACGCGCTCTCGCTCAATGCTTCTGCCCCCAGCTTCGCGCCGGCTCCGGGCTGGACGGTGCCGGCGAGCGCGATCGGGCCGCCGATCATCGCTGGCGGCCTGGTCTGGGATGCGGGCTGGACCACAGGCCAGCTGTTCGGCCTCGACCCGACCACCGGCGCGGTCAAGTTCAGCTCCAATCTGGGGACATTTGACCACTTCAGCACCCCGAGCGCTGGGGACGGCAGACTGTTCGTCGCCAACGGGGACAAGATGACGGCCTTCACCATCGCCATGCCTCCGTCGTCCTCCACGAGCAGCCCGCGCGCCACCCAGTCAGCTGCTGCGAGTGATCGCTACAAGGATCCGTTGGCGCCGAGGGGGTCGAGACCCAAGGGCTAGTGGGCTTGAAGAAGGTCTCGCTTCCAGCTCATCCCCGGGACCGTGGTTTGGCGGTCCAGCAGGGCGCGGGTGAGCGGCGGCGCGAATGCCGAGCTGAGCTGGGCGTAGGAATCTGCGTCGAGCACAGCAGTCCAGGTCAAGTAGGTGAAGAACTGCCATGACCAGAACGCGGATACGTAGAGCGCCCGAGCCTTGTTGGCCCAGGTCGCCGCTGTCGCCAGAAAGCGAGCGTCCAGCGGCTGCCAGAACGAGAACATATCCTGGCGGAACACCTGATCGGCACCTCCCGCGCCACCGATGGCTCCGGGATTGTCGGTCTTGTACAGCCAGACTTCGTCGGCCACCAAGGGCTTATGCGCCTGCCGAGCGATTGCCGCGATGGCGACGGCGTTGGCTCCCTCCTGGGGGCCGACGGGATAGATGTGGGTGTCGAGGTAATCAATCCGTTGGCCGGCGATGGCTCGGGCGAATGAGGTCGGGAGCCAGGTTGGAGCTCCGGCGCCCACGCGAGTTCGGCCTCGAGGTCCGATCCGGGCCAGAATCTCGGCCACGGCCTGGGCCGCGCCGGCAGGCGTGTCGAGCCTCCGCACCCCGGTGAGCTCGGCTTCGGTGTCGGGTTCGGAGAACAACGTCAGATAGTCTGGGTGCAATCGCTTGATCACGATGCGGGCTTGGAGTGCCGTGTCGGTGACGAAGGTCGTCAACGATCCCGCGAAGGGGTTGGTGCAGGCGGCGTACACGGTGCCGCAGAAGAGCGCGCCGAGCTCAACCGACAGCGCCATCCTTCGAGCGCGTATGTGATTCGCCACGGCGGCGTAGAAGTTCAGATAGCGATCAGCCTGAGAGGTGGCTGAGCTCAACAGCATCGGCAACTTGATACCGAGGGTCACGCCGCCCACGCCCAGGGCTCGAAAGCGATCGAGTGAGAGATCAACCAGATTCAAAGCGCCAGGCTGCAACAGCGCTGACAGGCGGTTGCCGTTGGCGGCAAGCAGCTCGACGCCCGCGGTGGGAGGCCCCTGGCTTCTCACCAGAGGCTTCTGGCGCGGCATCGCCGTGACGGCATGGCCGAAGGCATTCAGCTGGCCATTCACCGCCTCATAGAGCGCCCGGTACTTCGCCGGTACCGGTGCCACCGTGACGCGGGCCGCCATCCCCTGCGGCAACGTTGCCGTGGCTTGGACCGCGACCGCGAGCAGGCCGGCGACGCAGCCGGCAACCAGCGCTGTCCGCACCCAAAGAGTTCGGCGGCGCGGAGGCAGCATCAAGCGTCAGGCTCGCTTGACGAACAGGTAGCCGCGCACGGGGGCTCCAGTCGAGTAGATACCGTGGCTGGCCACCTTGACCAGACGCAGCGACCGGGAGTGCTCGAGGGCCCGGATCCAGCGGTTGCTATCGCGCTTAATCAGCTTCATCCACGTCGGGGTGTCGGGGAAGTTCACCGGCACCACGACCAACACCCGCTGCCCGATCGGCAACGAGTCGACCATCGGCATCAGCGTGCCTCGCACCGTCGCCCGCGATGCCCGCTTCAGGCGCGCCAGCGCATCGCGCCAGTCCATCACGTGGGGATCGGCGGTCGGCCCCAGCGCGGTTCCGAACCGGTTGACCTGGGGCAGGTAGTAGGCGATCGTCGGCACCTGCTCGGGCTGGGTCGAGAGCACCAGTGAGCCAGAGTTGAGCTTGGCTCGCGTTCCTGCCGTGACCCAGGCCACGTTGCTCTTGGCTACGCGAGTGGTGGGAAGCGGGTCAAGCGTCCAGAAGCACGCGACCAGCGCCAACGCCACCAGGCCCAGCCGTGCGGCCCGAGCCAGTCCCAAGCCCCAAACCAGGATCAGCGGCCCGACTGTCACCGCCAGGTAGCGGTCCGCCCAGGCGGGGGTGATCTTCGCGTACGCCCAGGCCACGAGCAGGGTGCCAAAGCCGAGCGTCAGCAGCGAGATCGCCGCCACCTGGATCCGGCGCTGAGTCGGACCGAGCGCCCGCAGCGCCAACAGCCCGCTGCCGCCAGCGAGCAGGATCGCGATCGCCGCGCCGCGCCCCCCCACCAGCGAATAGGCCCCTTGGGTGAGCGACCAGAACACCGGCGGCAGGTCCCAGGGGGCCCCGGTGTGGCCGGCCTGATAGGCCAGCGTGGGGAGCCACGGCGCGTACATCAGCGCAATCGCTCCGTAGGTGATGACGCCCTCGAGTAGCAGCGACCGGCGCTCGCTCTGCGGAGCCCACCATAGGCAGATCCCGAACGCCACCACGCTGGCCACGCCCAGGAACAGCGACCAGTTGTGGGTGTACAGGCAGGCGGTGAGCGAGATTGCGAACATCGGCAGGTAGCGCCGGCGTCGGTACACGAACGCGTGCAGGAACGACGCGGCAACGAAGATCGCCAGCAGCGCCAGCAACGCGTACATCCGCGTTTCCTCGGCGTAGGACGACAGATATGGAGCCCCGGCGGCGAGCACCGCACAAATCAGCCCGGTGCGGCGATCGAACAGGCTCGACCCGGCCCAGTAGGAGGCCGGGACCGTCAACAGCCCGAACAGCAGCGATAGCTCATGCGTGGCCGCCTCGCCGTGTCCGCGCATGCCCATCCACACGTGCAGAAGCAGGTAGTACAGCGGGGGGGAGCCATCCTGGCGCAGCAGCGACGGGATGTGGCCCAGCGGATGAGAGGCGATCCCCACCGAGAGCCCCTCGTCGACCCAGTAGAAAAAGTGCAAGCCGTGGAGGCGCAGCAGCAGCGAAGCCACCGTCAGGGCGCCGAGGATCGTCAGGGCGGTAGCCCGCGTGAGCGGGATCGACCAGCGCAGCGGCATGAACCGCCGTGACGGCGGGCGATGTGGCTCGGCCGGTGGTCGTTCCGGCGTTACGGGAAAGGTCTCGACTGACATTCAGAGGCTCCGGCTACTCCGGAGGAGGCGTAGCGCAGGCCGCGGGATCGGAGCAGCTAAGGCCTCCGAGAAGCGTGAAATAGTATGCACCATCCCCACTCGGACTGGCGCCAGGAAAGGCGATTGGATTGACCGGGGACCTCGCCATCGTCGTCGAGCGAAGACGCGGACGGGGTCGACGTCGTCGACAAACGCCGCAACGAATGGGTCCAAGATGGTTTCCTACAATCGAGGTGCTCTTGACTTCGCCACCGCTCCGCCTTCGCCGTCGACCGTTGATTCCAGTCCTCGTGGTGCTGGCGATGGCGCTGCTGTCGACGCTCGCGATCACCTTGGGTGCGGGGGCGGCATCCGCCGGCGTCTACGTGTACCCGATCCCTGGGGCTCGGGTCGCGTCTCCGAACACGCAGATCACCTTCCGCGGCGTTCCGGTGGGACAACTCGGCACGGTCACCGTGATCGGTTCGCGCAGCGGAGCTCACCCCGGCCGCTTGCTCGCCGACTCCGACGGTGACGGTGGCAGCTTCCTTCCCACGCGCCCATTCGCCTCGGGCGAGCGGGTGACCGTCACCGCGGGCGTGCCCATTGTGGGCGGCAGTGGCGACCGGTACCAGTTCATCACCGCGAGGCCCGCAAGCTCGCTGGGTTTTTCACAGGTGCCGTCCTCTCCCCGCGTCCGCGGCGACGTCCAGCACTTCCACTCGAGGTCGGACCTGCAGCCCCCGGCGATCAGAATCCTCAAGCGCACCAGCGCAGCCGCGGCCGGCGACATCTTCCTCGGCCCTCAAGGCGGGCCGATTCAAAACGGGCCCATGCTGGTCGATCCCGCTGGCCGGTTGATCTGGTTCAAGCCACTCCCCCGGAACACGTACGCCACCGACTTCCGGGTCCAGACGTTGGGCGGTTCCAGTGTCCTCACCTGGTGGCAGGGGAACGTGAGCTTCGGTGTCGGCAACGGCAGGGACGTGATCTACGACTCGAGCTACCGCCAGCTCTACTCGCTGGGAGCCGGCAACGGCCTCCGTGCCGATCTGCACGAGTTCCAGCTGACGCCGCAGGGCACGGCATTGATCACTTCCTACTACCCGGTTCTGTGGGATGCCCGCTCGGTACACAGTTCGAGCAACCAGGTCGTGCTCGATGCCGTCGTCCAGGAACTCGACGTCAAGACCGGGTTGGTGCTCTACCAGTGGGACAGCCTCGATCACGTTCCGCTGACCGACAGCCACGCCACCCGAGCCCGCTCGGCCAAGCAACCCTACGACTACTTCCACATCAACTCGATCCAGCAGGACACCGATGGCAATCTCGTCGTGTCCTCGCGAAACACGTGGGCGGGCTACAAGATCGACCACCACACGGGGTCGATTATCTGGACCCTGGGGGGGCGGCGCTCGACGTTCAAGCTCGGGCCCGGCGTGCAGTTCGGCTGGCAGCACGACATCCGTGTCCGCTCGCCGCGGCTCGTCACCCTGTTCGATGACGGTGCCGGAGACACGGTTTTCCACCACCAATCCCGAGGGCTCAGCTTGTCCCTCGACTTCGTCCACCACACGGCCACACGGGTTGCGGCCTACCAGCACGTTCCGAGCCTGCTGGCGTTCTATGAGGGCAACATGCAGGCGTTGTCCAACGGCGACTACATGATCGGCTGGGGCCAGCAGCCGTACTTCAGTGAATACGATCAACGAGGCAAGCTCGTTTTCGACGGTCGATTCGTGGACGCGCAGAGCCATTACCGCGCCTACCGCTTCCCCTGGAGCGGGACACCAACCACCCGCCCCGCCGTCGCCGCTCACACCAGCGGCCACAACACAACCGTCTACGCGAGCTGGAACGGCGGCACCGGTGTCAGCTCCTGGCGCATCCTCGGGGGCGCGTCAGCGACGGCGCTGAAGACGCTGCGAACCACATCCACGCAGGGGTTCGAGACCCAGACCGTCGTTTCCGCCCAGACCTATGTCAGCGCGCAGGCCCTGGACCGCAGCGGACGGGTGGTGGCGCAATCGCTGCTCGTGCGCCCGCGGTAACTATCTGCTCCGGCGATCGAGGTAGCGCCGCATCGCCGACTGCGACTCGGCGTCGTGCAGGGCGACGGACAGCGTCTGTGCATCGCGGAACGACTGGGTCGTGGAAGCCAGCTCTTCGGCCGCCGCATTGACGTGCTGCTTGGTCTGGGCGAGAACGTATGGCGCCCGGGCGGCGAGTTCGCCCGCTAGTGCTGCCACCGCGTCGTGGAGCTCGTCGTCGGCGACGACCGCGTTGACGAAGCGCAGTTCCCGTGCCTCTGCGGCTCTGAACGGGCGGCAAGTCAGTACCAGCTCCTTAGTGATCGCGGGGCCAAGCTCGCGGACCAGCCGAGGGATCCCGCCCCACCCGAGCGGAAGGCCGAGCTCGACCTCCGGGATCGAGAAGCTGGTCGACTGGCCAACCATCCGCAAGTCGCACGCGGCGGCAAGTACCACTCCGCCGCCGACACAATGACCATGGATCGCCGCCACGGTAAGCGCCGTCATCGTCGTGATCGCGTCGGTCATCCGACGCCCTAGATCCAGTGCCTCCAATGGCGCGTCGCCCCCGGATCGCGGGCGGTCGCGCATTGTCTCGAGGTCGGCACCGGCGCAGAATGCCCGACCCTCACCGCGGACGATCACCACTCGCACCTGCCGCCGCGCGTTGAACCAGTTCGCGGCTTCGATCAATTCGCTCAGCGCTTGCGGGGAGAGCGCGTTGAGCTGTTGGGGGCGGCTCAGGACCAGCTGGCCAACGCCGCCCTCCTCCTCCACCACCTTCAATGTCTCGAAGCGCTTCCTCGCCGGCATCGATCCATCCTATTGCGGCACCGCGGGCGCGCAGGCGTTTACCGCGGCTGGGAGGTGTGACGAGCGTCCATCGCCCGGCGAGAAGGTCGTCTTCTCTGTGCCAGAACGGCCCCCTAGGCGATAGAACCTAGCCGCTGCGCACCTGCCTGCGAGTGCACTCAGCAGCCAGGAGAAGACGGTCGACCGACTCAGGGTCGACCTTGAGGTCCCCTGCTGCAGCGCATATGATGCCGCGGGAAGCGGCGTGTTAGCCGAGCTTGGCGCGAGGTGCTATTTGCCCGCGCGCCGCGTCCTCGGTACGGCGCCGATGTCGAGGGAGGCGGGAGATGTCGGACCGAGTGCGCGCCAGGTGTCAGAGTGGGATCTAGATCCCGTGTCATCGGATTGCTGGCCGTGGCGTTGGTCACCGGGACGGTGGTGGCATTTGCGACCGCGGGTGAGTCGCACATCGGTCGTGCCGTCGCGGCCGCGAGGGCCGGCCCGCCAGCTGTGGCAACCGGCATCCACAAGATCAAGCACGTCGTGATCATCATGCAGGAGAACCGCACGTTCGACAACTACTTTGGGACCTACCCGGGCGCGGACGGGCTCCCACGAAACAAGCGGGGCCAGTTCACCGTCTGCGTGCCTGACCCCAATGCGCACGACTGCGTGAGGCCCTACTACGACCCCAGCGACATCACCTCCGGAGGGCCTCATCTGGTCGACAGCGCGCTCGCCGACATCGACCACGGAAGGATGGATGGGTTCATCAGGAGTCGTGAGGCGTCCTCAAAGTCGCTCGACACAGACATCCTCGGTTGCGCGGAGGTGGGACTGCCGACCAGCTGTGACGACGTGATGGGGTACCACGACGGACGTCAGCTGAAGCACTACTGGGCGTACGCCAAGAACTTCGTCCTCCAGGATCACATGTTCGAGCCCGCGACCAGCTGGAGTCAGATCTCCCACCTCTACATGGTCTCGGGGTGGGCAGCCAAATGCATCCCGAACCGGCCGCAGACATGCAGGACCGACCTTGCTCAACCCGATCGCTTCCTCAATGGTGGCAGTCCGATCATCAATCCCACAGCGTTGACGGATTACAGCGAGCCTGACAACCACTACAGCTCTAATCCCAACGACCAGCCGCAGTACGCCTGGACGGACATCACCTACCTGTTGCACCGCCACCACGTGAGCTGGCGCTACTACCTCTCCCTGGGCACCGAGCCTGACTGTGCCGATGGCGAGATGACCTGCCCGCAGGTGCCCCAGAACCTCAAGACCCCTGAGATCTGGAACCCCCTGGTTGGGTTCACGACCGTGCATCAGGACCGCCAGCTCGGCAACATCGTCCCCAGTACCGCGTTCTTCCAGGACGCGCGCGCCGGCACGCTGCCGGCGGTGTCGTGGCTGATCCCGAGCGGTGACGTCAGCGAGCACCCGCCCGCGCGGATCAGCTTGGGCCAGAACTACGTCACCAACGCGATCGACGCCGTGATGCGGAGCAAGGACTGGGACTCGACGGTGATCTTCCTCGCCTGGGATGACTGGGGCGGGTTCTACGATCACCTCAATCCGCCCCACGTCGATGGCCAGGGCTACGGCATACGCGTGCCCGGCCTAGCGATCAGCGCCTACGCCCGCAAGGGCTACATCGACCACCAGACCCTCTCGTTCGACGCCTACCTGAAGTTCATCGAGGATGACTTCCTCAGCGGCCAGCGGCTGAACCCCAGGACCGATGGTCGACCCGACTCCCGTCCGGATGTTCGCGAGAACGAGCCGATTCTTGGCAACCTGATCAAGGACTTCAACTTCAACCAGAAACCGCGCAAGCCGTACCTGCTCCCGGTCATCCCCCCAAGCAAGCTCCCCCCGACCTCCTTCGCCTTGAAGTCTTCACCGTGACGCGCAGTCGGTGGTGGTCAGGCCCGAGCGCCAACGGGGACACGCTCTCGCCCCGCCAGCGGTTCAGCATGACCGTGATCGGACTCTGAACACCATGCCGCGCGACGTCGGGGGTCCGGCGAGCCGGCTTGGCTGTGGGCGTATCATCGGGTGAGGTAATTACGCGTGACCGCTCTTGGTTTCATGCTCGTGATGTGCGGCGCCGCCTTGGTTGTGGCCGAGGCGCACTTGCCCAGCGGGGCGCTGGGGATCCTCGGCGGATTGGCGCTGATCGCGGGAGGGTTGGTCGTGATCCTCGGGCTGGGTGGCGGCGCGGCGATCGCGGTCCCGGTTGGCGTCGGCCTTGGTGTGGGTGCCGCTGGCTGGACGCTGGTGGTCGCGCGTCAAGCCTCAGGATCGAGGCGTACTCGGATTCGCGCGGGCACGGAGTCGCTAGCGGGGCGGGTTGGCGTTGTCCGCCGCTGGCGTGAACCGGCGGGACAGGTATTCCTCGATGGCGCCCTGTGGCACGCGCGGCACAACTTGGTTGAGGATGATCTCGGGGTGCTCCAAGAGGGAGATCAGGTCGTCGTCGAGCGTGTCAATGGCCTAACCCTGCGGGTGCGGCGGGCCGAGGATTGGGAGCTGATCTGATGATCATCGCGCTGATCGTGCTGGCGTGCCTGCTGACGACGGTGCTGGTGATCGTGGGCTCGTCGGTGCGCGTGCTGCGCGAGTATGAGCGTGGCGTGGTGTTCCGGCTCGGGCGCGTCACCCACCAGCGGGGGCCGGGCCTGACCCTGCTGATGCCGGCGATCGACCGCATGGTGCGCGTGAGCCTGCGCACGGTCACGCTGAAGATCCCGGCCCAGGAGGTCATCACCCGGGATAACGTCCCCGCGCGCGTCACTGCGGTCGCGTACTACCGGGTGATGGATCCCACCAGGTCGGTGATCGAGATCGAGCACGTGCTCGACGCAACCTCGCAAATCGCACAGACGACGCTGCGATCGGTACTCGGTAAGGCTGAGCTCGATGCCCTGCTATCCGAGCGTGAGCAGCTGAACGAGCACCTGCAGCAGATCATCGACGACCAAACCGAGCCGTGGGGGGTCAAGGTCACAACCGTGGAGATCAAGGACGTGGAGATCCCGGAGCGTATGCAGCACGCGATGGCTCGTCAGGCCGAGGCCGAGCGAGAGCGGCGGGCGAAGATCATCAACGCCGAAGGGGAGTTTCAAGCCGCGGCCCGCTTGAGCGACGCTGCCGACGTGATCAGCCGCAATCCCGTGACGATCCAGCTGCGCTACCTGCAGACGCTGATGGAAGTCTCAGGCAACCAGAGCTCAACCATCGTCTTTCCGCTGCCGCTGGATGTGATCGGGCCCCTGGTCAACGCCGCTCAGAGGCGTAGCGCCAACATCGACGATCCAGACGAGCGCGCAGGTCTGGAAGAGGCGCTTAGCGCTGCGCGCAAGGCGCTGGACGCGGCTACCGAGAACATCCCGCAGTTGGAATCAGCGTCTAGCTCGCCGGCTCCGGAGAAGCAGCCGATCCCCGATTGATCGGGAGGAGCTGCAGCACCGCCTCGAGTGCGGCGTGGTTGCTCGTCACCACCGGGAGCTGCAACTCCTGCTCGATGCGTTCGCGGGCCTCCAAGGCGCGGAAGTTCGTGCACGAGATGAACAGCAGCTCGATGTCGACACCGTGGAACTTCTCAATCGCAGACTCGGCGATTCGCCCTGGCTCGACAGCGCCGATCTCCGCGTTCGCGGTGATGCCCAGGCCGTGGATTCTCGGGATCTCCATTCCTTCCTCCTCGAGGCTGGCACGGATCTTGTCGTTGAGGCCATCCACGTAGGGGGTGAGCACGCCGACCCTGTGGGCTCCGCGGGCGGAGATCGCCTTGCGGACGGACGCCGCGACGCTGATCGCGGCGGCAGCTGTCTGGTTGCCGATCCGCGCGATCAGCTCCTCCTCCCCGGCGTTGCCGCGGAGCGTCCCTGCGCTGGTGCAGGCAAATACGACCATGTCCGGCCGCGTGGTGGCGAGGTCCCGGAGCGCTCCCGGCAGGTGCGTCTCGAGCATCACCGCCTCGTCGTCGGGCGTGACCTCCTGCAGATACATCCGCGCGGTATGCAGCGTCGCGGCGGCCGGGAGATGGCGGTAGAAGTCGACTTCGGCCACGGTGTTCGAAGACGGGACGATCAGCCCGACGCGAGTGTTCATGTCGAGCTGCGCGACCTCATCGGGCCACCGGCTCCCGCGGAGGTGGGCTTGGAGCCTGCGAGCGCCCCGGAGCGACCTCTGCTCCGAGTCCCGTCGTGCTGCGGACGCGGACCTCATCGAAGCTGTCGAGGCCGAGCTGCTCTCGCCGGCCGAGCCAGGTTCCGAGCAGGCACCCGAGGAACCCGATCGGCACCGACACGATCGCTGGGTTGCCAAGCGGGAACGGAGCTGCCGTCTTGGGAGACCAGACCATCGGCGAGAGGATGATCAGCACGATCGAGGAGATCAGCCCGAAGGCGATGCCAAGGACGGCGCCGAGGGAGTTGAACCGGCGCCAGGTGAGCGAGAGCAGGAGCACCGGGAAGTTGGCCGATGCCGCGACGGCGAATGTCAGGCCGACGAGCAGCTGGACGTTGAAGGTCTTGCCGGCGATCAGCGCGATGACCGCGCCGATGACCCCGACTACGGCCACGGCCACGCGGCCGGCGACGATCTCCTCGCGGTCGGTGGCTTTGCCCTTGCGCCACACGGTGCCGTAGACGTCGTGAGCGGCAGCGCCGGAGGCGGCCATCACCACCCCGGCGACGACGGCGAGGATCGTGGTGAAGGCGATGGCGCTGATCGCGGCAAAGAAGATGTCCCCACCGGTGGTCCCTGGTCCGCCGCCCAAGTTCTGGGCCAGATAGGGCGCGATCAGGTTCCCGCTCGGGCCACCCAGCTTCTCGCCCGCGGGACCAAGGATGGCGCGCCCGCCCAAGCCGATGATGGCCACAAAGACGTAGAAGACGCCGATCAGCCCCACCGCCCAGCCAATCGAACGGCGCGCGGCGCGGCCGTCGGGAACCGTCATGAAGCGCATGATGATGTGCGGCAGCCCCAGCGTGCCGAGCATGAAGGCCAGCCCGGTCGAGATCTCATCCACGCGGTTGGGAAAGGCCAGCCCGGGACCGCCGTAGGCCGCCCCCTGGCCCGAACGCGCTTGCGCACGGTTAAGGAGTCGGATCGGGTCAAAGCCGAACTTGGCCAGCACCCAGATCGCCATCGTCGCCACTCCGACCATCAGCATTGTCGCCTTGATGATCTGCACCCAGGTGGTTGAGACCATGCCGCCGAGCACTACGTAGGTGAGAATCGCCGCCACGGTGATGAGTACCGACACCCAGTAGGGGATCCCGACCAGCGCCTCGACGAGCGATCCTGCGGCCACCGACTGCGCGACCACGTAGAAGACTGCGATGCACATGGTCGAGATCCCCGACGCGACGAGCACCCGGCCGATGGGAAGGCGAAGCCCGAGGACGTCGGCCATGGTGTAGCGCCCGGCGTGGCGCATTCGGTCAGCCAGCAGCACGAGCAGAGGCACGAACGACAGCAGCGCGGCGATCCCGGTCAGGTAGCCGTCAAAGCCGGAGAGGAACATCAACCCCACGACGCCGAGGAACGCCGCCGCGGACAAGAACTCCCCGGCGATCGCGATCCCGTTCTGGGCGCCACTGATGCCGCGCCCGGCCGACCAGAAGTCGGTCGCCGACTGGATCCGCCGCGCCGCCCAGAAGGTGATGCCGAGGGCGATCGTTAGCACCGCGATGAAGATGCCGATCGTCAGGCCGCGGGCTGGCGCGGCGCCGCTGAGCAAGATCGTGGAGTAGCTCATCGACCCTCCTATCCGTGGCCGCCGCGCCTGAGCATCTCTTGCGCCATCACCTCGAGGCGCCTGGCGAAGCGCAGATACGACCACACCAGCACCCACGCGAACACCGTGAGCGCGAGGACCCACACGTAGGCCACGGTCAGGCCGCCGTCGACAGATTTGCGCATGAACGGGCGCGCGTATCCGCTCAGCACCAGAAACGTGCCAAATACCACGGCGAAGATTCCCAGCGTGGCCGTCATCGCGCGGCGCCGAAGCGACTCGAGCCGCCTGAACTCGGCCGACTCGGCAATCTCGCGCCAGCGGATAGGAGGATTGGTCGCCTCGCCGCCCGGGGCGTCACCTGTTTCCGGCACTTCGCCTCCTCTCTCCGACTCCTCGGGACGGTGCTACCCCTGACCATGGGTCAGCAACCCTGCTGCCGCCCGGTTCCTACACTGGTCAAATCGGAGCTACCGGGTTGCGGCGGACGCCTGATGGTCCTCACCTGGGGGTGCTCTTGACTCTGTTGCGAAATCGCTCTCTGCTCGCATTCGTGCCTACGCGGCGGTGGCCGGCGGCATCCTCGCCGCGGTGCAACCTCCGGTGCCGAGCAACCATGGGCCACGACCGCGTGCCGTGAGGCGGGCAAACCCTCCCAACATCGTGTTCATCCTCACCGACGATCTGTCGATGAACCTGCTCCGTTTCATGCCGCACGTGAGGGCCATGCAGCGCCACGGGATGACGTTCGTTGATTACTTCGTATCGGATTCGTTGTGCTGTCCGTCGCGATCATCGATCTTCACCGGCAACTTCCCTCCAGTTCCAGGTGACCGAGCCGAACACGCTGTGGGTGGCGGACTTCAGCTATCTGCGCTGCTGGGAGGGACTGGTGTTCTTCAGCTTCGTGATCGACGCGTTCAGCCGTCGCGTGGTCGGCTGGCAGCTCTCCTCGAACATGCGCACCACCCTGGTCCTCGATGCCCTGCGGATGGCGTTGGGCACCCGCCAGCACGGTGCTGATGTGCAGCTGGTGCATCACTCCGACGCCGGCTGGCAATACACCAGCTTTGACTACACCCAGACGCTCAACGACCATCGGGTGCTCGGATCGATCGGCACCATCGGCGACGCGTTCGACAACGCCCTGGCCGAAAGCTTCGTCGACAGCTTCAAGACCGAGCTGATCGCCGACCGCGTGTGGCGAACCCGATCACAGCTCGAGCTGGCCGTCGTGGAGTACATCGCCTGGTTTAACAACGACCGACTCCACAGCGCCCTCGGCTACCGATCACCCGCCGAGCACGAGCAGCTATACGCTCGACGGTACGAGACCCTCGCTGGAACACCAATGAAAACCGGAAACCACCTAAACCCGCTCTCCGTCGAAGTCAGGCCATCTCACACCGCGCCAGCGACCGATCTGGCCACCTGCGCAATCCGACGCCCGCGTCAGGAACGTCGCGTTTCGGGCCGACCGAGCAGCTTGCCCCTGACTCGCGCCGCCGGTGCTGGGCGGTAGAGGCTTGCCATGCGGGTACCGCCGCCCGTAGTCGTGAGGTTGAAGGGCCTGCGGCTACCCGACCGTGCCATCTGACCGCCGTAGAAGTGCGGTGAGGAAGGACAACAGCGCCGGGACCGCAGCCCTATCACCTGTTCCCCACGGCCTCGTCCGGCCGCTCTTGGCCCGCTTACCGCTCTAGACGCGTCGGACTCACCAACCTGGTCATCTGCGGGGATGGCGGGTAATACGGAGGCTGGCTATCGTTCGGCCAGCGCCGGAGGTATGCAGCGGGTACTTGCGACGGGTTCTGGCCGGCCTGGCGTAGCCGGTTCATGAGCCGCCCGAAGGAAAGGGTGGCGATCGAACGTATCCGGCGTTAGGGCTGAGGATGATTCTAAGAATGGCCATGACGCTACCCTGTGCTGCGTGGACGAAGGGCTTCCGATTGCCTACCAGATACTGGACCGAAACGTTCCCGTCTTCGCTTCAGATGGCGAGCAAGTGGGCACGGTCGATCACGTTGTCTCCGCGCCCGCGGAAGACATCTTCCACGGAATAGTGATCCATTGCGAGAGAGGCCAACGCTTCGTCCCAGCTGACCAGGTTGCATCCCTGCACGAGCAGGGCGTGGATCTGCGCATCGACGCTGCGGCTGCTGGGGCGCTCCCTGAGCCTCATGGTCTTGCGCCCGCCTGGCGTGTCCACGAACCCGGGGTCAAGCCGAGCCGTTGGAATCAGCTCGTGGATCGGATGGCGGGCGAGAAAACGCATCGTCACGACTGGACCGCGGAGAACTAAGCGGTCGGCTTGACGCCCATGCATCGTACGTCGAGCACCCCAAACGGGCCGGACCTCGGCTAAGCGTCACGTACTCAATCGAGATACGCATGTCCGGGTTAATGGCGCTCCCTTACTCCCCCCAGCCGTCTGGGGTTGGATCTGCCGCATGCGCGGATCTGCGGCCGAGTAGCGCGTGGCGGACAGCGGAGAAGGCCAGGTGCGGTTGACCATTGGGGAAGAACAACGTCGGGGCCAGGTCGTGGAGTGCGAACAGGGAGCCGAGCCATGACTCCGAATCTCGCAGGTCCCAAAACGTGATGCTGGTGCAACGACGCACGGCCAGACAAGCATTCACCAGCGTGGTGATACGGGCGCTTTGCTCGGCGAAGCGGTTGGGCACGCCGGACAGGGTGGGAGCGTCGACCTCGGTGAAGGACACCTGCAGGCCGAGCCCGGCAAGCCTACGGAGGGTGCGCTGCACGAGCCCGGCGTTCGGCGCTACCGGGTGAAGCGGGAGCGGCACCGGCGAGAACAGGTGCCCTTGCAGGGCGACGCCGTTGATCGGCGCGTGCTCGGCGACCAACGAACGGGCGATGCCCACGAGCGCGTTCGCCTTGGCTGCGTCGGTCTCGGTGAAGTCCTCGTTCAACCACAACGAAGCGCGGGGCGCCTCGCGATGAGCGATCCGGAAGCTCTCGCCGATCCAGTCACGTCCCAGGACCCGACTGAAGACATTTTCGTGGATCGCCGCGGTGTCGCCGATGACGTTCAGTGGCTCGTTAACGACGATCCAGCGGTTGATTGCGCCACCGTAGCGGTGCGTGATCACGCGCAGGTGCTCCGCCATCACCGCTCTGAGTTGAACCGCAGCGGTTATCTGCTCGACCCACGGCGGCGTCGATGCGTAGACGATCTGATCCCATACGAAATGCGTTGCCGTGAGATACAGGTGGTGGCGCCGCGCGAACGCCACTGAGCGGTCCGCAGCCGCGAAGTTCCAGTGGTTTGGGGTTGGCTCCACGACGCTCCAAATCAGCGAGGTCTCGAGCGTCATCGCATCGAATTGCTGAGCGGCTAAGGCATCGTCGGCGGGATTGCCGGCTTCGCGACCAATGCCGATTAGTAGGCCGGCCCGGCGCGCGGCACACGCAAGCGTTGAGGCGGCGGGACGACAGGTGGGGCGGCTTGCCCGGCGGTCGGGCGGCTGTCGATGAGCGCCCAGGGCAACGGGCATCGCCGCGGCGATCACCAGCGCGACGGCGACGATCACGCAGGCAGCGCACGTGCTTATCGCGACCCTCCACGGTTCGGGGGGCCGTGACTTCCACCTCGATACGTGCGGCTTCTGCATCAAGACCCCCTGCCATCCAGACCGGCTGCGTGTGGCGCGTCACCCTACCGGGAGGTTGCCCTGCGCACTACGAGGTCTTCAGCTTGCGCCATCCGCCGGCGCGGTTGTTGGCGATGATTTGCTTGAGCATGGTGGTCAGGGCGGGACCGTTGATCGTCTCCCCCTGGTGAAAGGAGATCGTTCTGGCGGTTTTGTTGTCGTGGCCTGAGGTGATGATGCCCTCGGGGTCGGGGACGATCGCTCCGTCGTAGAGGAACAGGTTGACGTGGTCCTTGGCGGCGAGCAGCGCGCAGACGTTTCCCTGGAGCACGAAGTACGGGCGCACGGTTCGCTTGATCGTCTCGGTGATGTCGGGGTCGGCGGCATGGATCAGGTCGCGCAGCTGCTGGCAGATCCGCCGCTGCCATTCCGGTAACGCGTCGAGGTAGCGATCGACTCGCGGGTCGCGCTCGTATGCCCGTGGCGCGCTCACCGCCACACATCGACGCTCGCGCCTGAGACTTTCAACTTCATGGGCTTTGGGTCTCCTTCACCCTGACGCGGCCGCCGCTGCACGTCAGGCCTACGCCGCGAGGAAATCGCGCAGCTCGCGGGCGTCGGCGTCACCCGTTACTTGCCGGCACTTTAGAGATGATGTTGCCGTGCAGGCGATCGACAGCGGGTTCCTGGCCGTTGCGGTGGTCGCCGCGCTGGCCGGGACCGTGGTGGCCGTACTGCCACGACGAGTGGCTCCGCCTGTAGTCGTGGTTGAGCTCGTGCTCGGGATCGTGATCGGGCCGCACGTGCTGCACATTGCCCACCCCACGAGTTTCATCAGCTTCTTGGGGGATCTCGGCCTGGGAATGTTGTTCTTCTTCGCAGGCTATGAGATCGATTTTGACCGGGTGCGTGGTCAGCCACTGCGACTCGCCACTTGGGGCTGGTTGTTGTCGATCGCCGCCGGGTTGGGGTTGGCTGGCCTGCTCGCTGCCCTCGATGTAGTGCTGAGGTTTCTCTACGTGGGCACGGCGCTGGCGACGACCGCGCTTGGCACCCTGATACCGATCCTCGGCGACGCCGGCGAGCTGCAGACAATGTTCGGTACGTACGTGGTCGCGGCCGGTGCGTTGGGCGAGTTCGCGCCGATCATGGTGACCACGCTGGTGCTCACCACCGAAGATCCGTTCAAGCGCGCCGCTCTGCTGGCGGCGTTCATTGCGCTCGCCGCCGGCGTCGCCGTGCTGACGGTTCGCTACGCCTGGAAAGGCTGGCCGGTCATTGAGCGCACGCTCGAGAGCAGCTCCCAGCTCGCCGTGCGTCTCGTGGTGGTGCTGGTCTTGGCCCTGGTGGTGGTGGCGGTCCGGCTCGGCCTTGACCTCCTGCTCGGCGGCTTTGCCGCCGGCATCATCGTCCGCGGTTCGCTGCGCAGACAAGAGCTCGACATCTTCGAGTCAAAGCTGACCGCCCTGAGCTTTGGCTTCTTGATCCCCTTCTTCTTCGTGACCAGCGGCATGAAATTCGACCTGTCGGCGCTGGCAACGCCCTCGGCGCTGGCAAAGCTCCCGCTGTTCATGGCGCTTTTCTTGATCGTCAGGGGCGCCCCGGCGATCCTGCTCTACCGGGCGTTGTTCGATCTGCGCGACCGGATCGCGCTCGCCTTCATGTCCGCAACCGCGCTGCCGCTCGTGGTTGCCATCACGACGGTCGCGATCGCTGACGGCAAGATGCGGCCATCGACCGCGGCGGCGCTTGTCGGAGCGGCAATCCTCTCGACGCTTGTCTTCCCATTCGCTGGCCTTGCTCTGCGGCGGAATGTCCTCCCGCCCGCCTCGGCCGGACGGCGCCTTCGACGGGGTTAAGCGACGAACACCCGGAAAAGACGTTTACTTTCTACCAGGAAAGAGTAGAATTGCGCAGCGATGGAAGGGCGGCAGGGAAAAGTGCGTCGCAGCCTGGTCTCCCGCTTGCCGTCGGCGAAGACTCGCGGACGGGATGGGGGTCCGCGCCGCAGCGTGCTCTCAGGGCCCGTCACGAGAACGCACCGGAGGACCGTACTGAGCTTGCGTGGCTGGGCATTCGTAGGGGTTCTTGCAGGCCTGTTGATCGCGATTGGATCCGTCTCGACCGGCGCGGCCGCGCTAGCCCCACTCGGCGAGCCGGCCGCGAGCCCGCCCCCGGTGACTGCTTCTGCGGTCAACGCGCCGGTGGACGCCGCGAGCTCCAGCCTTCCAGGCGGAGCGGCTACGGCCAGTGTTCCGGCCCCCAAGGCACCCGCGGTGCAGATCCCAACCGCGGCCGTGCCAACTGTCCCCACTACTGCACCCAGCACCCCGAGCCTCTCGACACCGTCGGTCTCGACACCCGCGGTCTCAACGCCGCCAGTCTCGGTTCCGTCCGTGCGAACGCCGCCGGTCTCGACGTCGCCGGTATCGACTCCGCCAGTGCGCACCCCGCCGGTCTCGATTCCGCCGTTGAGCACGCCGCCGGCCTCGGTGCCGTCGGTGCGAACGCCGTCAGTGTCGGTTCCGGTGGTGCGAACGCCTTCGGTATCGGTGCCGGTGGTGCGAACGCCGTCGGTATCGACCCCATCGGTGGGGGCGCTGTCCCTCGCAGCGCCATCATTGCGTATTTCATCCGCCCCCTTGTTCTCGTCGGTGACCTCGCTGGGCGGCATCACAGCGCCCCCGTACTTGGGGCTGCCAGGGTTAGCCAACCCGGTGGAGGGCGGGACCTTCTCGCTGACCAGGCCGGTGCCGGCTGACATCGGTGGAATCGGTTTGTTCCCGGGGATCGGGGACGGCGCAGGCACCGCGGGGCTCGGCGGGATCCTCGCCGGCTCCCGCACAATCCTCACCGGCCTGAGCGCTTCCGGGGGACGCACGGGCTACGCCTCGTGGGTCCGCCAGGCGCGAACCGCTGAACGCAACCTCGCTGGTTTGGTCAGAGAGCTGGCCGGATGTCTATGGGTGATGGCGCCCGAATTCCGGCAGGTGTTGATCATGCGCGCCGGGTTGTACGAAGCTCCACAGAGCCCGGCGCGCGTCGCCGAGCAGCTCGGGATCAGTCTGCGGCAGGAGCGTCTGGTCGAGGCCGTAGCAGTGCTCGAGCTCCAGTGGGTGGCGACTCATGGCGGCTGTGCCAGCCGGTCGCTGTCCGTTCTTGGGGGCGGGGTGTCAAACCCGTTCGCATCGCCGTTTTCACCCTTGATGCTGGGGTCGACGATTCTGAGCCCGGCCGGTCAAAACGCGGGGCGGTACGTAGGAGGCATCCAAAGCAAGAGCGCGGGGCGGGCATCCGGTTCAGCAGATCGTAGGCTGGCTCTCCCCAGCGCGGTTATCAACCAGGTTCTGCGCTCGCGCGCTGGCACGGCGCTGCTACTCGTCGTGGCTCTAGCCGTCCTGGCAGCAGTACTAGTGGCCGCTCGGACCTATTGGAAATCGGCTCAGCGCCGGCGGCTCCGAGCGACTCTGGCGGAAATCCTCGAGCGCAACACCTCGGACTTCTACCGTCGCCTTTCCGGAGCTCCGGCCACGGGCAGCTCAGAGCCAGCGGCGCCATCCCTCTCGCCAGGAGCGGAGACGCCCGTACAGTCAGCTCGGGACGAGCCGAACCTGAACAACTGACGACCGCGCCTTGAAAGCGATTGTGGTGGCTGGCTATGCCCGCTCTCGGGGTTCGCCGGTCGCTTCGAAACGCTCGCGCGCTGCATTTCTGACTGGACAGCGTCCCTCGGCGTGGCCGCAGGCTCGTGCGTCACACATTCGGCACATGAAACGCTGCGCGTTGGGACCGCGGATCATCCCGACGAGCAGGCGGGAGAGCAGTTGATCAAGGGTTCGCTGCTCGTCCGCCGAGAGCGCGGACAGCGCTTGGCCGAGTACTTCGGCCCGCGCTCCCGCCACCGTCCGTGCCGCTCGGCGGCCCCTCCGGGTGAGACGCACGACCGTCGAGCGGCCATCTCCCCCTTCTCGACGCTCGAGGTATCCCTCCGTCTCCAGACGATCGACGAGCCGCACGGTTCCCGACGGAGTCAGGCCGAGAACGCGATGCAGCAGGCCGATGCTCGGCTGATTGAGGAAGTTCTCCAGCGAGGACAGCGCGGCAGCAGCGGTCTCGGACTGAACGATCGCATTTGATACGGCCTCCGAGGCGCGATCGTGAAGAACGAGCGAGAGCGCCCCGAGGAGGTTGGCGGTGTGCTCGGACTCGACCTCGATCGCCTCGCTCATCTGGCCTCAGCCGAACCGGTAGTTGAGGGTGACTGACGGCTCACCGCCGAGAGGAGCGCAGAGCTCCCCGTTCCCGGCGATGCCCTTGAGCTCGCCGGTACCCGAGCCAGAGACGATCGTCAATGGCCCCTTGGCCTCCTTGCCGTCGAACGTGCCTGTGGTCTCGAGCACCACGCTGCCCCAATGCTCACCGACACGGCCGACCACGCGCTGAAGGCCGACGAAGTCGGCGGTCTGGTCAGGCCGGTAGCACATCAGCCATTCGACCTCGCCTTCCCCAGCGATGTCGCCCTCGAACGTCTGCTTGACGCTCGCGCGCGTCAGCTTCCCGCCATCCTCGCTCTCCACATAAGGCTGTTCGTCCCAGCCTTCGATCTTGAACTTGCTCGTCGCCCGGGTGCTCATCCTGCCTCCTCCTCGTCGAGATGTATGACTCACACACATATCCGTTTGCGCGGATATTCAAACTTCAGGATCAGGCGGATCCGCGGGATCGGCTGTGGTCAAGCCCTGACCAGAGGAGCGCTGTGCCGTACGCGGTGGGGTGCGTGCGCCGCAGCCGTCGCGAGCGCCCAGATGGCGAGCATGATCACGAACGGCTCGAGCGCTCGCGGAAGCGAGGAGTCTCCATCCCGACATCCCCAATGAGCCACGTCGCCAGGTGAACAGCCCGTAGTATCGTGACGCCGGTGGCGCTGAGGGTTCGTCTGCTCGCATCGCTGGCGGTGACGGTCATGGTCGCCTCTGGCGCTGCCGCTCATGCCGCCTCGAGGCCGGCTTTGTTCCGGGTTGGAGCGGCCGTCCGTAGCATCGACCCGTCGGTGCCGGTCTATTCAGGTGGGTTCTCACTCAGCCCTCCGATAAAGAAGCTCCACGATCCCCTTCAGGTCCGCGCCTTCTACGTGAGCAACGGCCATACGGCGCTTGCGTTCGCGACGATCGACGCCCAGGGCTACTTCTCCGGATATCAGGAGGGATCGAACCTCGGAGCACTGGCGGATCGCGTCGACGCGGCGCGAGCGGCGAGCACAGCGGGCCGTGTTCATATGTCACAGGGGGACGTGATCGTGCAGGCGACCCATACCCACGCGGGTCCGACGCTCGAGGGCATCTGGGGACCTGTCCCTGTCAGCTACTTGAAGCTCGTCCACCGCCAGGTCGTAGCCGCGGTCGCGGCGGCGGCCCGCTCGGGGCACCCCGCGTTCCTCCAGTTCGCCACGCTCGATGACCGCAACATCGCTTCTGTCAACATCAATCAGGACAGCTATCAGGGCTGGGTCAACGACACGCAGATCTCGATCCTCCGCGCGGTCTCGCCCTCCACCGGCGCCACGATCGGCGTATTCGCGAGCGTTCCTACCCACGGCGCGCACGTGTGCGGGCAGTGCCTGCGGATCCTGAGCGCGGATTACTTTGGTGCGGTGCGAGCCGAGCTCGACCGCCTTCTCGGGGGCGTCAGCGTCGTCGGCCCGGCCTCGCTCGGGCGACTGGAGAGCCCGGTGGAGACGACCGGCTTCAGGAACATGGATTGGATCAGTGGAGTGATCGCCAACGACTTGCTAGAGGCGCTCTCGCACGCTCAGTGGCTCACCAGCACGAGGCTCGAAGCGCACGAGTCGACGCTTCGGTTCACCGCGACCAACGGCGCGCTGGTCGCCTTCAACGACGCATGGTCGCTTTCCGATGCCAAGAAGGAGCAGTTAGCGGCAGCCAGCGGCGTCTATCCGATCGACAGGGCCAACCGCGTTCCGTTCCGCACCGGGGATACGTTCGGGACGTGGCTGACGGCGTTCCGCATCGGCGACCTGGCGTTCCTGTCGATGCCCGGAGAGCCATTTCCGGAGGTCCGCCTAACGCTCGCCAAAACGACCACCGCAGGGACCGTGGTGGCGCTATCCAAAGGTCAGGATGACTTCGGCTACTTCTATCCGGCCTTCGACGCGCCCTACCCCCAGCTGTACAACTCCGACCACGCGACGTTCAACCTCTCGCCGTACGTCGGCGACCAGATCATCGCTTCGCAGGAGACGCTGCTTTCGGCGATTGGGTTCCGGACACGGAGCCTGGCGGCGACGCCACTCGCCAACAACTACGCGCAGAAGAAGCTGCCCGGGCTGCAGACGCTGGCCTCCCCGCCGACGGGCGATGCGGGGGGCTCGGGTGGTTTCACGACCACGCTTCAGGCGATCTACATGCCCGCCGCGCAGATCGATGCTCCGCTGTCCGGGCAGGTGCACTGGGACTTCGGCGATGGCAGCCACGCCGACACGGGATACCTGTCGGTGGGCCAGGACTACGGGCAAACCGGTCAGGGACCGCACGGCAAGCCGGTGCTGTTCAGCCACTCGTTCCGGCCGGGGATCTACCGCGTCCGCGCGTTCGGTCAGGACACCCGAGGCAACAAGGTCTCTTGGACGATCACGGTCCGGATGTTCCCGCGCCTCAGGGTGAGCTGCTCGGGCCGGGTGCGCGGCGGTGAAGGGACGATCCTGCGCCGCCAATGGCGGCCCTCCAGGCACGGTCGAGCCTTGGCGGTGCTCGACGCCGCCGGCGGCACGGCCTCCGTCCGGTGCAAGTAGACCTGGCCGCTGCCAGCGAGATCCAGAGCCGCTGTCGAAACTCGAGGCTGCTCCTGAGGGTTCCGTCCGGCTTCCGATGCGAACGACGCGGCGAGGCTCCGGCGACCGTTGGCCGAACCAAACTACGTGGTCCGGGCGATGGGCGGTACTGGGCTCGAACCAGTGACCTCCTGCTTGTAAGTAGCGAGAGCGGGGGCAGCCAGAACACGCGATTTGCAGCAGATTTAGTCCCACCTGGGGGCGCTGTTCAGCCCTCTTCGATTGCGGGATTTTGCGGGCGTCTGACGGGGGTTTTGGCCGCGGAATCGCTGCGCGGCCTTTTCGTCTTCGGGGCCGCGGGCTCGTGTTGACGATCGGCAAGCTGGGCGCACGAGCGCGGCTCAGCTTGAGTATTTCGATGCGCAGGTGGCGGCGGGGGTGGAGGATTATTACGCCGGCCGCGGGGAGTCGCCGGGGCGGTGGCGCGGGGCGGTATCGAGGGGCTGGGGCTGCGGGCCGGCGGGCGAGTCGGGCGCGTCGGCCTGAGGCTCCGGTGACGGCATAGGTGGGCATGGTCATTCGCCTGAGGTGAACGCCGCGACGTGGTCGGCGGCGAACTGCTGTGTCGGCGCGCGCACGCGGAGCCAGCGCGGTCGTCGTGACTCCCTCTGTCCCGTTGGAAGCAGCGCCTCGTCGTCGAGAACCTCGATCGTGGCTGCTTTGGCAGACGACCAGCAACGCCGCTGGCGGGTTGGCGCACCGATGTCTCTAAGCGGATCGACAGCGCACGGGGGCGAGCACCCAAGGGACGGTCGAGCGCCGACGGGCCGTGACGGGCGCTGTCTGTCGGATCTAGCCCGACTGAGAAACGCAGCGGCGGATCCCGCGCGCCTTCCGGTTAGGCGGACCCGTCAGCGCGTGATGAAGCGGAAGCCGATGTGACTTGTGGAGGTGTCGATCGCTTCGGGTTGGCGGGCTGCGGGCCGGTACCGCAGGCAGTAGCTGGGTGCGCAGAGGTGGGAGCCTCCCTTGATCACCCGGCGGGGGATGTGTGCACCGGGGCGCCCGATGTCGCAGCTCCCGTCGGGGGTCTCGATCCGCGGGTTTGTAAGAGGTTTGCAGCAGGCGTTGGCGGTGGTATCGGCACCGGCGCCGCGCGGCGCGTAGTAGTCGCTGGTCCATTCCCACGCGTTTCCGGTCATGTCGTGCAGCCCGTAGCCGTTCGGTGCGAACTGTCCGACCGGGGTGGTGCCCCGCCAGCCGTTGGCGCCAGTGTTTCGCCAGGGAAAATCGCCCTGCCAGAAGTTCGCCATCAGCTCGCCGTTGGGGTGCATTTCGTCGCCCCAGGCGAACACTTTGCCGTCGAGCCCGCCGCGCCCTGCGTACTCCCACTCCGCCTCGGTCGGTAGCGTCTTGCCTGCCCAGAACGCGTACGCTTCGGCGTCCTCGTAGGCGATGTGCGTGGCGGGATGATCTTCGCGTTGAGAGTTGTCGCTGCGGGGACCCCAGGGATGGCGCCAGCTGGCGCCCGGGACGTACGCCCACCATCGGCTCGGATCGTTGAGTGGCACGGGATGGGCGGTGGGGTGGAACACGGCCGAGCCGGCGACCAGGAGCGAGGGGTCGGCGTCCGGATAGTCGGCATGGTCGGGTGGACGCTCGGCGAGCGTCACGTACCCGGTGTTCTGGACGAACTCGGCGAACTGCGAGACCGTTACGGGCCCGCGGTCGATCGCGAACGCGTCGATGTTGACCTCGCGGACAGGGCCTTCCTCGGGATAGAACCTCTCCGAGCCCATCCAAAAGCTTCCCGGCGGGATCTCGATCATCTCGTCACGAGCCATCATGGGCGAGCGTAAGCGATGTGCCGCGGTGTGCGGCAAGATTTTGTCGAGCTGCGGGAGGAGGTCGATCCGGGCGTGGGGAGTGTCAGGTCGCGAGAGCGGTGATCGCATCCCCGATCAGCTTGGCTCCGATGATCAGGCAGATGACCGCCATGATCGTGGCGTTTTCGCGGACCATCCAGTCGTGCAGCTCGCCGAGGATCTTGGCCGCGCGGTCGCCCATCAGGAAGTAGATCGCGACCGGCGCGCCGACGCCGAGCGTGGCGATCACGATGAACACCGCCAACGCGACTGCCTGATCGATCATGCTCGATCCGGTCTGGGCGATCGCGGCGGCAGCTCCGACGACCAGCAACAGGTTCTTCGGGTTGATTGCGGAGAGCAGCACCCCCATACCCGCGGATTTCACCGGTGCGAAGGTGTCGATCGTCTTCATCCACGCCGGGAGCTCGGGCTTGGCGTCGCCGCGCGGACGTCCTCGCCATTGCTTGATCGCGAGCAGCACCAGTAGCACGCCGAGCACGATCTTGAGAACGCTCACCCACGTAGCGGGCTCTCCCTGGCTGCTGGGCGACGCTCCGCTGGAGATCAGCAGCACGATCGTGCCGAGCACGGCGATCCCGACGATCCAGCCCACCAGGAACGCCGGCCCGTTTGTGCGGCCTTTCGGCGTGGCGAGCATCAGCACAACCGCGATGATCGGCACAGGGCTCAGCGCCACGCCGACGCCGAACGACAGAACCTGCCCGATCGCCTGTCCCATCACTGAACCTCCAAACCCTCGGGCTCGTGTCCTGACACGCGTCCGGCGTTCTGCCGCTGAGCGCTTGGACGGCCTCATCGATCGTGTGGAAGATCCTGTCGCCTCCGAGCCGTGTGATCAGCCCTGAGCGTCGCGCCATCCTGGCCACGGGCTGACGCACGTCCGCGAGCGCCACATCGATTCCGGCCGAATGCATCGTTTGGATGAGGTCGCTGAGCATCTCGGCGCTGGTGATGTCCAGGCGTTCGTTGCCGCCGAGATCGATGATGAGCGCTTTCGGTGGCGGGGAGCTGGCTCCGACGACCGTCTTGATGCGATCGCGAACCGGGGTCGCGTTGGCGTAGAACAGTGGCGCCTCGAGCCGGAGCACGAGCAAGTCGGGGATGCGGTCATAGTCGGGATGCCGAGCGAGATCCCCGTAGGCGCCAGGCTCTCCCGGGACCCGACCGAGCGATCCGATCTGAGGCCTTGAGGCGTGGTAGATCACGAGCAGCAGCATGGCGGCCACGCCGATCACCAGGCCGGGGAGGACATCGATCGTGATCACTCCGAGCAGCGTCGCCAGCGCGAGCCAGAACTCAAGCCGCTGCAAGTTGTAGTAGCGCCGCATCTCGGCGACCTTCCACAGATGCGAGACGGCGTGGATGATGAGTGCGGCCAGGACCGCTTCGGGCAGGTTCTTGAACAACGGGGTGAGGACGAGCACCGTGATCAGGATCAGGAGAGCCGCGATCAGCGGCGAGAGCTCTGAGCGAGCGCCGGCACCCTCGTTGACCGCCGACTGCGACAGGCTGCCGCCGCCCGCGAGGCCGCCCACGAGTCCTGAGCCCGCGTTGGCGACCCCGAGCGCGATGAGCTCCTGATTCGGGTCGATCTCGTACCCGTATTTCGTCGCGAAGTTATCCGCGGCGCCGAGCGACTCGCTGAAGATCACCAGCACCAACCCCGCGGCCGCGGTGATCAGCGGCAGCACGTCGCCACCGTCGATGGACGGGACGCCCGGGGTCGGGAGTCCGCTCGGGACGTGTCCGACGATCTTCACCCCGTGCGCGGACAGGCTGAACACAATGCTGAGGAGGATCCCCAACACGAGGGCGAGCAGCCCGCCGGGGACCTTGGGCGCCAACCGCTCGACCGCGAACAAGAGCACCAGCGCGCCGGCCCCGATCGCCAGCGTCGCTCCGCTCGTGTCGCCGAGATGCCCGATCAGGTGGATGAACTGCTTGATCGTGTCCCCCGACCCCTTCTCGATCCCGAACAGCTTCGGCAGCTGGCTGACAGTCACGAAGATCGCCAGGCCGAACACGAACCCCTCCATCACCGGCCGCGACAGGAACTGCGCCACAAACCCCAGCCGCAACAAGCCCGCGATCAGGAGCAGGCCGCCGCAGAAGATCACCAGTCCTGCTGCGTCGGACATGTACCGGGTGGCGTCCGTCCCCGCCAGCCCGCCGACCGAGGAGGCGAGCAGCACCGCTGCCGCCGATGTTGCTGCCGCCACCAGGTGTCGGCTCGTGCCGAACAGCGCGTACGCGGCGAGCGTCACCAGCAATGTGTACAGACCGGCCTGAGGCGGAAGCCCGGCCAGCCCGGCATACGCGATCGACTCCGGCACCAACAAACCCCACACCGTCGCCCCGGCGATCACATCGAACCGCAGCCACCGGCGATCGTATCTCGGCAACCACCCCAGGATCGGCGCAAACCGACGGACCCCGGACGGCGGAGGCGGGGCCCACGCACGCGGGTCGACGAGAGGCTCTGCGCTGCTCATGCTTCGGCTCGAAATGACGAGGAGTCCTGATTCTGCGGCGTCGCGTGGTCATCATCCCGAATCAGTGGGCACGGGATGCTCCTCTCTCGATGAGTCTGGATTCTGACCCGCCGTCCCGAAGCGACTCCATCTATCCGCGGAGGGGCATCGAAGACCCTCCCGGGCTCCCGGGCGACACCGCGTCGTCCCACCGGGGTGATTCCCGACCATCGAGGTGCGGCTCCACCCGTCGCGGGAGTCGTCTTCGACGATCCGACCAGCCAGACATGACCCGACTTCCGATCCATGCACCATGCCGCAGCTACAGAGCGACTGGCGAGATCGCCACGTTCGCGAAGACTCAGCATCTCGCGGGCGCGTCGGGCCACCGGGCGAACTTCTCCTCGTCTGAGTCAGCGGGACGCGTCAGTTTAAGAGGCGGGCGCTCCCGCGTCGGGCCGTGGGCACTCAACCCGGTGCCGAGCCGCGGTCTCGTGGCTGCGTTAGCGAGCATGCAGAAAGTCTCGGGGTCGGGCGCTTGGGAAGCTAGCGGGGTCGCGGCGTTATTCGCGGCTCATGGCGAGGTGCATGAGTTGGTCTGGGTCGATGAGGTGGTCGTGGGAGTCCTCGCCGATGTCGAGCGTCCAGCTGATCGTTCCTGCGAAGCGGTTATCGACCGCCGGATGGTCGTTGCAGACGGGGGACCCGGTGTCGCAGCCGATGTCGGCCGTCTCGTCGAGCGAGAACACGAAGGCGTGGGTGCGCTCAACGTGTCCGGAGCCGGCTTGGTCGCCGTCGACGTAGAGCGTAACGGTGCCGCCCTTACCGAGTCCGCCGCCGTCGTAGGCGACCGCCATCCGCACCTGGTGCTTGCCGACAGTGAGGGGAGCGGCGGCGGTGACCGTGAAGCGATCGAGGCCGATGAAGCTGTAATGGTAGGTCGGGGTGCCGTTCTTATACAAGGACGAGCCGCCTGTGATCCCGCCCTGGTTGAGGAGAACCCCCTCGGCCCCGCCGGCGGGGATAACAACGTGGGCGGTGACTGAGTGCGACTTGTTCTTGAGGTTGAGCATCGTGTTCTCGGTGAGGCTGCGCATGCCCGAGAACACCACGAGCGAGTTGCCCGTGATCAGCTGCGGACGGCCAGCGAGCTCGGCGGTAAACTCGCCGCCATGCGTGGGTCCAGCGGCAGGACGTTGTACTTGGCCGCCTCGATCAGAAACAGCCGCTGCATTTCAGCCAGCTTCTCCGGATGTGCCTGGGCGACGTCGGGCGCTTGGGTCCATTCCGTCGTGCCGTCATAGAGTTCCCACACGTCGTCGTCGAGGTCGCTACCCCTGCCGGTCTGTTCCCAGGGAGGTGATGGTGGCTCACCGTCGACCAGCCGCGGTGATAGATACCGCGGTTACAGACGATCTCAAAGTACTGGGTGCCCTCCCGCGAGTCCAGTGGCGCGCAGCTTGCTCTAGTCGCGCGCGAAGGCGGTCGCGACGTCGAGCTCGAGGTCGTGATACGGCGCGCCGGTGACGTCGATGACGACCTCGGTGATCGTGCCGCCGCGGAACGTGAACGGGGATTTGTAGTCCGTGGAGACGGGTTGGCCGGTGTCGCGGCCGGCGCAGGAGCCTTCGCCGGCGAGGGTGAAGTAGGCGGGCTGCGTCTTGATGCGTGCTTCGGCGACCTGGTCGTCGCCGATGTGGAGCGTGGCGATGCCCGTGGGTGAGCCGCCCTCGGCGCGGCCGTCGATCTCGTAGCGCACGCCGAGGATGCAGGGTCCGGTCGGGAAGGGCCGGTCGCTGGAGAGCTTCTGCTCGATCTCGCCGAGCCAGTTGTAGACGTAGTGCAGGCGACCGCCCTTGAGGTAGAGCGCGTGGCCGCCGAACCGCGCGCCCAGCGAGTAGAGGATGCCTTCCGCGCTGGAGTCGTCGATCGTGACCTCGGCCATCACCGTGAACGAGCGGCCGTGGAGATCGACGAGCCCGGAGCGCTCGGGCACCTCGGCGCACCCTGGGTGCAGCGTCATGCGGTCCCGGCCGCCGGCCAGGCTCGGACGTTCGATGGCCAAGAGCTCGGTCGCGTCGCGGTCGTCCAGCGGAAGGGCCTGGAAGCGCTCTGCTTCCTCCATCCACAACGCCTTCAGGCGTTCCAGCCGCTCGGGCTCGGCGGCTGCGAGGTCGTTGGTCTGGTTGCGGTCCTGATCGAGGTGATAGAGCTCCCAGACGTCCTGGTCGTAGTGCCCCCAGCCCGAGGGTGCGACGGCGTGACGTGCGCAGGCGTGCCAGCCCTCGCTCCAGATCCCCGTGTGCCGACCATGCAGTAGAACTGCTGCTTCTTCGGCGCTGGCGCGCCGGCGTCATCGAGCGCCGCGCGGAAGCTCGCGCCTTCGATCGGACGCTGGACGTGGCCCTTGATCTGCGCGGGTGCCTCGATGTCGAGCAGGTCGTAGAGCGTCGGGACGATGTCGATGGCGTGGACGTACTGCTCGCGCGTCTCGCCTCGGGCGCTGATGCCGTCCGGCCACGAGATGAGCAGCGGGTCGGCGGTGCCGCCCTCGTAGCTGGCGTAGGTCTTGTACATCTTGAACGGCGTGTTGAACGCCATCGCCCAGCCGTTGGAGAAGTGCGGATGGGTGGACTCCGACCCGAGCTCGTCGAGCATGCGCAGGTTCTCGTCGAGGTTCTCGGGGAGACCGTTGTACCAGCGGTTCTCGTTGACGGACCCGTTCGGGCCGCCCTCGGCGCTGGCGCCGTTGTCCGAGAGCGCCACGATGATCGTGTTCTCCCACTGGCCGGACTGCTCCAGGTAGTCCAGCACCCGGCCGACGTGGTGGTCCGTGAAGCTGGCGAATCCGGCGTAGACCTCCGCCTGGCGCACGAACAGCCGCCGCTCACCGTCGGACAGCGAGTCCCACGGTTGCACCTCGTCGGACGCGTTCCACGGCTGACCGTTGGGGCCGGTGACCGAGGCGAATGGGTTGATCGGTGGCAACTCGGTGCCGGCCGGCATCATCCCGAGCCGCTTCTGGTTCTCCAGCACCACCTCGCGATAACGCTCATAGCCCATGTCGAACACGCCGCGGTAGCGGTCGGCCCACTCCTTCGCGACGTGATGGGGCGCGTGGCAGGCCCCCGGCGCGAAGTACGTGAACCACGGCTTGTCCGGCGCGGTCGCCTTCGCATCGCGGATGAACTCGATCGTCCGGTCGGCCAGGTCCGCCGACAGGTGGTAGCCCTCGGCCGGTGACGCGGGCGGATCGACGAGGTGGTTGTCGTAGCTCAAGCTCGGATACCACTGGTCGGTCAACCCACCCAGGAACCCGTAGAAGCGATCGAACCCGCGCGAGAGCGGCCACGTGCGCTTCGATCCCCCCATGTTCATCTCGGCGACCGGCGACAGGTGCCATTTGCCGATCGCCATCGTGTTGTAGCCGCGCTCGACCAGCACCTCGGGAATGAACCCGTTCTCGGGAGGGATCAGGCAGGAGATGTGCGGAAAGCCGTCCGAGAACTCCCCGATCGTGCCCATCCCGTTGCTCTGCGCGTTGCGCCCCGTCAGCAGGCAGGAGCGCGTCGGCGAACACAGCGCCGTTGTGTGGAACTGCGTGAACCGCACGCCGGCATCGGCAATCCGCCGCATGTTGGGCATCTCGATCAACCCGCCATACAGGTCCCACGAACCGAATCCCATGTCGTCCCACACGACGAACAAGACGTTCGGCGCGCCTGCCGGCGCCTGTGGCTCGACGAACGGATCCCAATCCGCCACCGAATCACGCACATCCAGACTCACGCTGCCCTTGAACTGAGCCGACACGCCAACCTCCAGAGTCCTGATCCGCGGCCGTGCCGGGCCCGCATCACACAATGTCGCGCGAGCCGCGCGCCGCGTCCGTCGCCTTCGACTTTATGCACAGTCGAGTGAGCGAGCCTCACCCACACCGGGTGATCCCGTTCGCGCCGCGGAGTGCTGCAACCGTGAGAGGCGCTGAAGCTCCATTGCCGCTGGCGAAAGCCTCATGTCCGAGCTCGGCGAGCCAGCCGCCGAGCACTCGGTGCATCGACTCGGCGCCAGCAGCGTGCAGTAGACGGTCATGCCAACACCGAGCGCTCAAGCTCGCATACGCGCTAGCGGAGCGGCCAAGACAACGTTGCTGGCGTGCGAAGTGGCGGGCCCGCCGCATAAGGGGGTTCGCTTCCCCTCTCGCATGAACGCGACACTCGCGTCGGACCCCGCCGGAGCGCGGGCCCTGATTTGGTACGGCGACGAGCATGTGCCGCGGTGCCAGCAGCGCCCCCCCTTGCGCGGATTGCGGGTGAGCCGCGTCCGAGTGGTGCCAACCACCCCGGTATCCCGCCTCCGCAAACATATTCTGATCGGAGCGCCACAGCAGGTCCACACAAGCGTCCGGCAGCACCTGCACTGCACGCCCAATAACGGAGGCGATTTCGGAAGCGCAGCGCCGACACTTCCGTTAGCGCGGACTGCAGGTCAGCGCCGACGCAAGACCAGCTCAATCATGAGGCTGGCGCGCGGTGGGATACAAGCAGCGCCAAGGCGTTGCTGAGCAGCTCTTCGGAAACCGAGCAGAGGTCTGAGAGGTCTTCGACCGCGAGGCCGTTGGCCAGGCCGTTGACCGCGATCGTTAGCTGGTCGATCGGCATCGCCGGGGTGATCCCGTGTGCCTTGAGCTGTTGCTCGAGGATCTCGGCGACCGCTGCTCTCAGTCGGTGCTTTGTGATTCTTGAAGCGCTGCGACACCGCGTCTGGTATGCAAATCAGATTTCGTGCCCGCGCCCGCGTGGAGCGCAAATGAGGGGACATGGGAGCGGGTGGAACACGCCTGCATGCCGCGCGCGCTTGTGAAGGCGGGCGGTCCGCCCAGGTCCAAGTCAGGACTGATCGGGAGCGTGTGTCGCCTCGGTGTACACGCCAGCGGCTGCAAGAACACTTAGCGCGGCGATCACACCAGCCAAGATCGCCCTGGTGATTGTCGATGTGCTCATCGGAACCATCCCTCGGGTGGCGACGGTACTTGAGACTGTGCTTCAAGAGGAGGAATCATCTGTGTTCTTTGGCTGAACTGGCGTGTCGAAGCGCGCGGCCGTGCAGTCCGCGCTTCACCAAGCTCTTGGTCAGTTAATCTTGATGCCGCTGACCGTCGGTGCCGCCGTCGCAGATCGTTGCGCAGCGCGCCGCGCGGTCGGGGCGGGTTGCCGCTACTTGCAGCATCGCTGCGGCCTGAGCCAACCTGCTGCTGCCACCGCTCGGGATGACGTCCTTTGCGGCCCACATGATGGTGAGCGGTGTGCCCCGGCAGCGACCGCCGGTTAATCCTTGGCCCGGCTTGTAGCCCGATAAGCCCGGAGGCAGCCCGGCGTGGAGAGGCCACATGGATCCGGCGAGGGGAGCGCGAAGGCCCTTGCAGCGATGTCGGATGGCGACGCAGGAGCAGGGACGCAGCCCGAGGCGCCACCGGCGGCGTCGCCGCGTCACTCATCGCCGTCTCTCGTCGGTGTGTCTGGAGGGGGGTTGCCGCTGTCGCGGTTGTGAGGACGCGAATACGCATCACTCCGGGCCGCCGCTCTGCCCCCGGGACGAGGCGGAACCCGTGACTCCTTTTGTCGGGTGGTGGACCCGAGATCACCGTCGGCTGATCCGCTCCTAGGAGCGGCTTCGAGATCCTCGAAAGACTGGGGAACATAATCGCATCCTCCGGCTGTTTGGGGAGCTATCTGATTGGCGCAAAGAGTCGCCGCCGGGTGTCGCAACGCCGTGAACGATGCATATGGGAGTCCTATGAAGCTTCACTTCTCTAGCCGTCACAAGAACCTGGTCGCATTGGGCGATGAGCTCGCTCTGTGTGGTTGCCCGGTCGGTGCGATTCGTGCGGCTGCCAAGCGCAGCAGCCGGGATCGCGCGAACCCAGCGATCACTGGCTCGTGCGCACCCGGGCCGCCTCAGCCAGCTGAAACGCGGCTTTGTGGGGGAATTCAGGGCTCACAGCCAGGCACGGGATGCGGGTTTGGCCTGGCTGGGGGACAATCTTGACACCCTCGCCATCCCAACGAGCTGAACGCATCGAGCCCGCTCGACCAGAGCAGCGCACGATTTCCCCGCAACGGCCGCCTCGTCGACGAATCGCTTGATGTCGATGCCTTCCTTCAGCTGGCCCAGCTGCGTGATGCCGTGCTATGGGCGCGGAACTCTTATCTACTTCTGCCGGAGATCAAATCCTTGCGGGGCATGATCTGGTGAGAGCAACGAAAGGAGGTGAACCAAGCATGCATCGGATAAGGCCCCTAGTAGCGACGCTGGCGGCGACGGGTTTGCTCGCCGGAGGCGGCGCGGCGATCGCGAGCGCGGCGACGTCGACCTCCTCGACAGCCTCGAGGACGACGACCACCGCGCCGGCGAAGACAATGCCGACAGCGCCGCCGGCCGGTGCGAAGGGATCAAGGAACTGTCCCAACATGTAGTCCCACAGCGACTCGGCCGGCTCCCTGATCACAGGAGACGGCCGAGTTGCGCGCGTGGCCACCGCGGCGGCAGAGAGGACTCTCAGGAGGCGGCGCGTGCTATCCGGTAGATCGTTCCCGTTCCCCAGTCGCCGACCAGTACCGAGTGCGTGCGGGTGACGATCAGCGCGAGCGGATGTGGCAGGCCGGTAAGCCACGGGCCCACTGATCCCGTGTAGCCGCCCCCGGCCTTGGTGAGCGCAACGCGCTGTACCTTGGCTGATTGCCATTCGGCGACGAGCGCCGTGCTGCTGTTGGCGCGTCCAAGTTGACCGGTGAGTATCGCGACGGAGCCGACCGCGGCGTGCTTGTCCAGCAGCGCGATCGGACGGGGCACGCCGGCACAGGCGGGTCCGCCTTGTGCGTAGCAGGCGGGGAACTTCCAGTTCGTCCCCGGTGAGACGATCGCGAGCGCATCGCCGGTCGTGCGCTCGCCGAGGTCATCGCGCTGGTTCATGGTCACGAACAGATCCGAGCTGCCGGGATCGAAGGCGAGCCCGACAGGAGCCCTGATCCTCGCTGCATAAAGCCCCAGGTTGCTTCCGTCGGAACGGAAGGAGACGATCGATCCTGAGTACTTCGACTTTGATAGGCAGTGATCACACGTGGCTGTGATTCCCATCAGCAATCGACCATCTGGTCCAAGCACGAGATCGTTGTTCTCACCTCCCTTCACGGGGCCCCGGATGAGCGTTTCATGCCTCGTAAAGCTGCGGCCGTTGAAATGGCTGTAGACGCTCACCCGCTCCACCGAGGAGACGTACAGCCTGCCGTCGTACCACAGCAGGCCGAGCGGGTCGTCGAGCCCGGAGATCACACGACGTGGCCGAGCCCCGGGCTTGGAGATCAGGTACACACCATCGTAGCGGTGGTTGGACAGTCCAGCCGCGGCAGCCCATAGTCCACCCTCTGGGTCGTAGGCGAACGTGGCGACATCCGGCAGCCCTTTGGCGTAGACAGTTGCGCGCAGCCCCGCGGGCCCTTGGATGCCGGCGCCGATTGGCACGAGTCGAGCGTTGTCACGGCGGTTTGCTGTCGAGGCACAGCCTGCGGCTAGGAGAGCGATGCTCAGGCCCGTGATCCCGATCCGGGTGACCGGGTGGCGAATGGTCATCTAGGGCTCCCTCGGCTTGGGTTGTCCCGCCACCTACGGTCGTGCGCTAAGAGTCGCGTACGAGCGTCGACTCGTCACGGCCCGGCCCGGTCGGGGGGTGGGGGCGCAGCCCCGACGTCTGATCTGTGCCACTAGCTTCTTGTTCAGGCCGATATCGATAGCTTCGACCGGCCGGCGAAGACGGACCATTGCGTGATCGCCGTAGGAAATCTCTAAGAGCGTCTCGGGTGGTAACCAGGTCCCCGCGCAGCGCCCGGTGCGGCCGGCGTTCGTCGGGGTCACGACTCGTGGGGCTGGGTGAGGTTGTAGAGGGTCTGGCCGCCCACCGTCTGACTCTTGTAGTGGGCTTTGACCCAGCTGGTGATCTCGGTGCCTGACGAGGACGCGCCGCCAGGGGGTCCGCCGGTGAACGAGCCGCCACCGGCGCCCGGACCGCCGGCCGGCCGACCGCTGCTCCCGCGCGGGAGCGCGCCCGCGGAGAAGCCGCCGCCTCTGCCGGTATTGCCGGTGATGTAGTAGTGGATCTGACCGCGCACGACGTACTGCTTGAACTGTGCGAGGGTGAGGTTGCCGCCCTGGCCGTCGAAGCCGCCGATCGCCATTACGGGAGCGCCGCCGGTTGCGAGCTCGAGCGTAGCGGCGGTTTGGGACCCGGAGACGGTCGCCACCCAGCGGTACTTGTTGCTGCCACGTTTGAGCGCGTTGACGAGCGCGCTGCTCGTGCTGCTTTGGGTACCGCCGCCGCCGTTGCCGCCCGGGCCGCCGAGGTTCTGACCGGAGCTCGGGCCGGCGGAGGCGAGCGCTCCCGTTTCGGGGGTGGTGATCGTCTGTGCGGAGTACGCGACTGGGCCTGATAGGCAGGCGACCAAGGCGAACGCGGCGGTCGCGTATGTCGACCGGCGTCCGAAGCGCCGTAGCGCGGGTGCGGCCAGCAGGCCGGTGATGGCAAGGCTGGCGCTGATCGCGATGAGCGCCCGGAGCCACGATTCCCAATGTGGTGTTCGGTCGAGCAGCACCCATGCCCACACGGATGTTGCGAGTACGCCGAGCGCGAGCGCGAACCTTGCTCTGGTCTGGTGGCGGGCGCGCCACAGCTCGCGCGCGGCGATCGCGACGAGCGCGGCGATCGCGGGCGCCAAGGCCACGGTGTAGTAGGGGTGAATGATCCCGCTGGCCAAGCTGAAGACGAGGCCGCTAACCACCAGCCAGCCGCCCCAGAGCAGCAAGGCCGCTCGAGTGCGATCTGTGCGCGGCGCGCGTCGCGTGGACCACAGTCCGACGACGATCGCGAGCAGCGCGGCGGGTAGGAGCCAGGACGCCTGGCCGCCCATGAGATCGTTGAACAGCCGTAGCCCGCCGGGCTGCCCGCTGAAGTTCGCACCTCCACCTCCACCGGCACCTCCACCCGGGCCGCTAGCGCCGAAGATCCGTCCAAGGCCGTTGTAGCCGATGATGAGGTTGAAGATGTTGTTGGTGGGCGATCCATCGATCATCGGACGCGACCCCACCGGCCAGAGCGCGACGATCGCCACCCACCACCCGGCGCTGATCACGATCGCGAGCCCGCCGGCGAACATCTGCCAAAGGCGGTGCTGAGGCCCGGTCGGGGCGGCGACCACGTATACCAAGCCGAAGGCGGGCAGTACCAGGAACGCCTGCATCATCTTGGCCAGGAAGGCGAAGCCGATCATCGTCCCAGCGGCGAGGACCCAGCGCGTCGACGCGCCCTCGAGCGCGCGGATCAGGCAGTAGGCGGCGGCCACCAGCAGACACACCAAGAGCGCGTCGGGGTTGTTGAAGCGGAACATCAGCGCGGCGACCGGGGTGATCGCCAGCAGCACGCCGGCCATCAGGCCGGCGCCCGCCCCGAACCAGCGCTTGACACCGGCGTACAGCAGGGCGACGGCGGCGACGCCCTCCAGGGCTTGTGGGATCAGCATGGTCAGGCTGCTGAAGCCGAAGATCCGCCCGGACAGCGCCATCACCCAGATCGACGCCGGGGGCTTATCCACAGTGATGAAGTTCGAGGAGTCGAGCGAGCCGAAGAAGAACGCCTTCCAGCTCTTGGCCCCGGCCTGCACTGCGGCCGCGTAGAAGCTGTTGGCGTCACCCGACGCGCTCAGATCCAACAGATACGCGACGGCCGTGGCGAGCAGCAGCGCGATCAGCGCCGGGCGTACCCAAGTGGCGTCCTCAGATCCACCGCGGACCAGGCCACGCAGCCGGCCATACACGCGCTTTGGCAGAGACGGCGTCGGGAGCGGGCGGGGAAGAGTGGTGGTGCTCATTGTCCGGGGTGCTGGTTAGGGATGAAGGCCGCGACTCCGGTAAGGGGTGAAGAGCGATTTGGTTGATCGGGTCGGCTCAGCGCGGGTCGGTCGCGCTTGAACACCCAGGAGCGCAGCGCCAAAGAGCGGGTCACCGTCGCGGCCAGGGTCGCGGCGATCAGGACAACGAGCTCGAGCGCGTGCGGGGCCCGCGGGTCCAGGCCATGCAACACCGCCAGCGCTCCGCTGGTCAGTCCGAGCGCGATCGCGAACACGAGCGCACCGGCCGCGTGTTGGCCCAGCAGACCCTCGCGGCCGCGCATGCCGAAAGTCACCCGCCGGTTCGCGGCCATGTTTGCTACCGCGGTGGTGGCCAGCGCGACCGCGTTGGCCGCTTCGGAGCCGAGCGGCATCATGAGCGCCAGAAGCAGGAGCGCGTACGCAGCCGTCGAGACGCTCCCGACGGCAACGAAGCGAGCGCTTGGCGTAGTGACTGCCAGCCTGGCGACGCCTCGCAAATCGGCCAGCGCGGTGGCCGCGAGGTCCACGCTCGTCTCTGGACCTTCGACCCAGTCGACGGGAACTTCGTGGATTCGCAGCCCGCGGCGCTGAGCGAGGATCAGCAGCTCGGTGTCAAAGAACCAGGCCTCGTCGCGTACTGCGGGCAGCAGCCCGCCTACGATGTCGCCCCGGACTGCCTTGAAGCCGCACTGGGCATCGCTGAACTTTGCCCGCAGCGCCAGCCGCAGCAGGCGGTTGTAGGAGCGCGAGATGAACTCGCGCTTGGCCCCCCGTGTGACGCGCGCGGCTCGAGCCAGCCGCGTGCCGATTGCCAGATCGCTGTGATCGGAGAGCAGCGGCGCGACTAACGGCAGCAGCCCGTTTAGGTCCGTCGATAGATCGACGTCCATGTAGCACACGACCCGCGCGTCGCTGGCCGACCATGCCGCGCGGAGCGCTCGCCCGCGCCCCTTGGCCTCCAGGCGCAGGATTCGCACCGCTGGCAGCTCGGCCGAGAGGCGGGCGGCGATGACCGGCGTGCGGTCAGTGCTCGCGTTGTCCGCGATGATGATCCGCCATGAGAACGGAAACTTCTCCGACAGGAAGCTGTGCAAACGACGCACCGAAGCGGCGAGGACCCGCTCTCCGTCGTAGACCGGGATCACGATGTCGACATCCGTGACGGACTCTTCACCGTGATGGGGCAACGCGCGGATCTGCCGCTGAGGCGCACTCGATGCGGCTGCCGCTCGCGGGCGCAGTCCTGGCGGCACGGAAGCAGCAGAGCCGGCGGGAAAGAGCGCTACCCGCTCAGGAAGGCGATGTGAGGAGGATTTCACCGGAACTCTCGTGTTGAAGAAACGGACAGATCGAGTTCTATGACCCCTCTCTCTGAAACCGGTGAGCGAGCTCTAAGAGAGACGTCTCAATTCATCGCGCCGCGGGAGCCGGCCCGGCCGGACTGGCTGAGCGATCCGTCGCGGCGGTCCAAGCGCCAAACGAAACTCGCATTACCGCCCCCCCATCCGGCGCATTCGCCGCGACTGCGAAGCCGCCGTGTGCCTCGGCGGCCTGTTTGACGATCGCCAGACCTAGCCCTGACCCCGGCATCCGGCGCGCCTCGTCGGCGCGGTAGAACCGATCGAACACGCTCTCGATGTCTGCGTCCTTGAAGCCAGGTCCATGGTCGCGCACACGAAGCACTCCATTGCGCAGGACGACTTCGATCCGCCCGCCCGGCGGGCTCCATTTGCGCGCGTTGTCGATCACATTGGTGACGGCGCGGCTCACGCGATCCGGAGAGTTTACGATGAGCGTCGGCTCGAGCTCGAGACTGAACGCGAGCTGCGGAGCACGGCGTTGGGCACGGCCAACTGCCTCCGTCACGATGCCATCGAGCTCGATCGGCTCGGTGTGGTCGCTCGGCGACGATCCGCGCGCGAGCTCAACGACATCGGCGACGAGTTGGGTCAGCTCGTCGAGCTCAGCGACGATCGCCTGCTGCAGACCCCGACGCTCTTCGTCGGGAAGACGGTGTGCTGCCAGGAAGATCTGGATGTCGCTGCGCAGCGCAGCCAGTGGGGTGCGCAGCTCATGCGAGGCGTCGAGAATTAGATGACGCTGTGCCTGGATCGATCGCTCCAGGGCATCGAGAGTGTGATTGAAGCTCATCGCGAGCCCGCGAAGCTCCTCCGCGCCCTTCTCTTCGAGCCGGCGTGGATGGTCTAGCGCGCTGGTGACCTCTTCGGTTTGCTTGGAGAAGCGCTGGATCGGGGCAAGGGCGGCTTTGGCGATCCCCGCACCGAGTAGCACGGCGAACAGTACGCCGCCACCGACGAGCAGGCTGTAAGTCAACAGAAGCTGGTGCACGACGGAGTCGACTGAGGTCAGCGGCAACGCGACCTCGATCGCATAATGGTCGTACGGATCGCCAACTGTGAACACCTCGACATTGACGCCGTGTATCCGAGCCGTCCTGAAGAAGCTTCCACCCGCCTCCCTGGCGATCCTCAGAACGCGTCCGTCGACCGGCAGTTCCGGTTTGCCTCCGTCCGCCGCGACGGCGCGGCCGTTCGGGTAGGCGAACTGGAAGTATCCCGGCGCTCCGCCAAGCAGCGGAGCGGCAGGGATGCCGGGTCCTTCGGCACGCCGCAACCCTGCCGAACCGTTGCCGTTAGACGGGTGCGGTTGCAAGAGCGGCGAAACGCGAGCCCGCAGCTGATGCTGAATTTCGCCGATCAGGTGCGATCGTGTGCTGAGATATCCTGTGACGCCGAGCGTCACGGCGACCGCCGCGACCGCCAGAGCGGCCGCCCCGGTGATCCGCCGCCTTAGGCTCACGGCTCGCGCAGCACGTAGCCGACGCCGTGCACCGTCTGGATCAGCCGGCGCTCACCGCCGGATTCGAGCTTGCGCCGCAGGTAACCGATGTAAACGCGCAACCCGTTGGCGGCCGAGCCGAAGTCATAGCCCCAGATGCGGTCGTAGATCAGCTCGGTGCTCAGCACCCGCCGGGGATTGAGCATCAGCAGCTCCAACAGTTGGTATTCGGTGCGGGTGAGGTCGACGACCCGCTCGCCGATCCTCGCCGCATGGGCATCGGCGTCAAGCTCGAGGTCACTGAAGCGAAGCGAACGGCCATCAGCACCTTCGACGTGGCGGCGCATGAGCGCGTGCAGCCGAGCCCGCAGCTCGCGCACGTCGTATGGCTTTACGAGATAGTCGTCGGCCCCTGCCTCCAGCCCGTCGACGCGGTCCTCGACCGCCTCGCGGGCGGTCAGCATCAAGATCGGCGCTCGATTGCCGACGCTGCGTAGCCTGCGGCACACCTCCATGCCATCGATGTCGGGCAAGCCGAGATCGAGGATGATCGCGTCCGGTACCACCGTCTCGGCCTTCAGCATGCCCTCCTGACCTGTCAGGGCTGGCAGTACCTCAAAGCCGTCGAGCAGAAGCGCCCGCCGCACCGCCGAGCGCACCGAATCGTCGTCCTCGATCAGCAAGACGCGCATGCGGCCCCTCCTTACGGGAATACCTGCTCGCCGGTCTGCTGATCGACGACCCGGATGGCAGTGGTCGGACAGAGCTCCGCCGCGGCAAGCAGCAGCTCGTCGGGACCCGTCCCGACAACTCGGGCCACGTCCTCCACCTCGAACACCTCGGGCGCCAGATCAGCACAGTCCCCGTGCGCTGCACACGCATCCACGTCGACGCTCGCCAAGTAGGTCATGCGACTTCTACCCCACTGATTAGCTTGCGCATCGCCGGCAGCGACCGCGGGCGGTCAACAAGCAATGCCGCGACCGGCCGGGCCTGACGGGTGAACATCGCGGTGAAGTTGCGATCTCTGGGATCCCCGTCGATCACGATCGCGTCGGCGAGCTGAGCATTGCCGAGGTACTGAATTCGGATGCCGTACTGGTCAGTCCAGAAGCTCGAGAGCTCCACCGGCCCCGGCTCGAGACCGAGCATCAGGCGCGCCGCACGCACCGCTTGGCGCCCCGCGGCCTCCCAATGAGACCCGGGCACGCGACGCCGGACCCGGTAATCGTAAGTCGCGGCTGCGTCCCCCGCAGCGAACACACCGTCCGCGCCGGTCTGACCGTGCACGGTCACCGGCACACCGCCATTGGCGAGCCCGGCTGCAGCCAACCACTCGACGTTCGGTTGCACACCCACGCCGGCGAGCACGTGCTCGGTCTCAATCGCGCGCCCATCAGAGAGCCGCAAAGATTTCACCGCGCGGTCGCCGCTCACGCCGATCACGGTCCGATCGGTTATCACCTCGACGCCCTCCTCGCGGTGCAGCTCCGCGAACGACGTTCCGAGCGTCTCTCCGAGCACCCCGAACACCGGGCTTGGAGCGGCTTCGATCATCGTAATCTCGGCACCGAGCTTGCGCGCCGTCGACGCCACTTCCATGCCAATGAACCCGGCACCGACCACCGCCAAGCGCATGCCGCCGCGCAGCGCGAGGCGTAACCGCTGCGCGTCGGCGATCGTTCGCAGCTCCGAGACATTCTCATAGCCTGCCAGCATCGGCAGCGCACGCGGACGGCTGCCCGTGGCGATCAACAGCTGGTCATAGCGCAGCGTCGTGCCGTCGGAGAGCCCGACGCGTCGCTTCTCGGTTGAGAGGTCGGTGGTCCTCACGTCGATCAGCAGGTCAACACCATTGTCCTGGTACCACGCGTCGGATCGAAAGCCGAGCGACTCGTCGGTGAACTCGCCGGTCAAGACTCCCTTCGACAGCGGCGGGCGGTCATACGGCAGGCGCGACTCGGCGCACACCATCCGGATCGGTCCGTTATACCCCAGGCGACGGAGCGTCTCAGCGGCACGCTGCGCGGCAAGGCCTCCGCCCGCGATCACGACCCCGTCGCTCATCGCCACACCGAAGCAAGCGCCGGGGGCAGTCGTCGTCCCGCGACCCGGTAGGCGAGCAGCATCAGCGCCGGCACCGTGGTCAGCACGATCAGCGCGATGAACCACAGCTGGCCTCTGTCCGTGCCCTCGGTGAACGTATGCACCAACCCGCCCAGCCAGACGAGCAACGTGAAGCGGTGGATCAGCCTCCAGCGCTCGTTGCCGATCCGGTCACGCAAGTAATACGACAGCCCGAGGAGGATCATCCCCCAGCCGGCAATGATCCCCAGAGACGTGGAAAGCGTCTTGTAGGAGAATACGAACGGCACGGTCACGTCCAGCACGCTTGGGCGCAGGAAGCTGTCGCCCAGGAGCGCAACCGCGTGCACGGCGATCGCCGCCATCACCGCGAGCGACAGGACCTCGTGGTAGGTACGACGATCCGGGCTGCTGCCCTTCACCAGCTTGCCGCTCATCAGCATGCCGAAGCCGACCGACGCGCTCGCGAGGATCAGTGCGGTCGTGCCGGCACCGCGACTGAGGACCCAGAACAGGTGCGTCGAGGCGTTGGTGCCGAC